>NZ_CP086253.1:0-2400000 GCF_003382565.3 Pectobacterium aquaticum | reverse complement strand
GCTGCTGCAGCCGCGGCCCTCGGTCAGTAAGCAGCTCAATGCCATAAAAAAACTCCTGAATGATGCCACCGAAGTGATTCACGCGGGAGACCCCGATCGTGAAGGACAACTGCTGGTGGATGAGGTGCTGGAATACCTTTCTCTGCCGGAAGAAAAACGCCAGCAGGTACGCCGTTGTTTGGTTAACGATCTCAACCCACAGGCGGTAGAACGTGCCGTTTCTCGTCTTCGTGAGAACCGAGAGTTCATCCCTTTGTGTGTGTCGGCGCTGGCGCGTTCCCGCGCAGATTGGCTCTACGGCATAAACATGACCCGTGCTTATACGCTGTTAGGGCGCAATGCGGGCTATGACGGCGTGCTGTCGGTTGGCCGCGTGCAGACACCGGTGCTGGGGTTGGTGGTGCGACGAGATGAAGAGATAGAAAACTTCGTTTCCAAAGATTACTTTGAAGTGAAAGCCCATATCGTGACGCCTGCCGATGAGCGTTTTGTCGCGATGTGGCAGCCCAGCGAATCCTGCGAACCTTATCAGGATGAAGAAGGGCGATTGTTGCATCGCTCGCTGGCGGAACATGTCGTCAGGCGTATCGAAGGCCAGCCCGCGATTGTCACCAGCTATAATGATAAACGGGAATCAGAAACTGCGCCGTTGCCTTATTCGTTGTCGACGTTACAGATCGAAGCCGCAAAGCGTTTCGGGCTGAGTGCGCAGCAGGTGCTGGACGTGTGCCAGAAGCTCTATGAAACCCATAAGCTGATTACGTACCCGCGTTCTGACTGTCGCTATCTGCCAGAAGAACATTTTGCTGGGCGTCATGCCGTCTTGAATGCGATATCCGTACACCAGCCCGATCTGTTGCCACAGCCGGTGATGGATGTGGATCGACGTAACCGCTGCTGGGACGATGGTAAGGTTGATGCTCACCACGCGATTATTCCCACCGCCCGCAGCGCAAGTGCCTCGCTGACGGAGAATGAGCGCAAGGTGTATGGTTTAGTCGCGCGGCAGTACATCATGCAGTTCTGCCCAGACGCCGTGTTTCGCAAGTGCGTCATTGAACTGGATATCGCGGGCGGTAAGTTTATTGCTAAAGCGCGATTTCTGGCCGAAGCCGGTTGGCGCACGTTGTTGGGTGGCAAAGAGCGGGACGAAGAAAACGAAGGTATGCCGTTGCCCGTGGTAGCAAAAGGTGATGAGTTACTGTGTGAACGCGGTGAGGTGGTTGAGCGTCAAACACAGCCGCCGCGACCGTTTACCGATGCCACGCTGTTGTCAGCAATGACGGGTATCGCGCGTTTTGTGCAGGACAAAGAACTGAAAAAAATCCTGCGGGCGACCGATGGGTTAGGAACTGAGGCGACGCGCGCGGGTATTATCGAGTTATTATTTAAACGGACATTTCTGTTTAAGAAAGCCCGCTATATTCACGCGAGTGAAGCGGGGCGGGCGTTGATTCACTCATTGCCTGCGAGCGCTGCGCATCCTGACATGACCGCACATTGGGAAGCCACGTTGACGCAAATTAGCGAGAAAAAATGTCGCTATCAGGATTTTATGCAACCACTGACGAATTCCTTGCAGGAGTTGATTCAGCAGGCGAAACAAAACGGTGCGGTGAGGGCGTTTAAAGGGCTTTCTGCACCGCCGTCGGGTGCATCAAAACGGCGCAAGCCTCAGGCTAAAAAAGCGAAGGAGCAGGAGCAATGAAATCGTTAGTGTCTTTGTGTGTCGCCAGTGTGATGCTCGTGCTGCCCGCACTGGCGCAGGCTAATCGTGGCGGAGCAGATATTGTTGTTCCCGTTCCACCGGAAGTGTGGGGAGCAGGGACGGCGGTGCGTGAGCAAAATAACAACTGCCTGCGTTGCTGCGTGTATGAAAACCGGAATTATTCTGAAGGCGCGGTGGTAAAAGTCGAAGGCGTGATTCTGCAATGCGTACGGGACAAGCAAACGCTGGGAACGAATAACCTGATATGGCAGTTGGTTAAGTAATAACGGTGGGTTAAAGAGCATTACGCTTAATACTTTCGCCTATTATTAATCACCGCTGTGGCTTGGATGCACAGCGGTGATGTTATTTTCACCGCGTATTATCTCTGCAACGAAAATTTCTACAACGAAAACGCTTATAACGAAAACTGTGCCCAGATCGGTGCATGGTCGGACGGTTTTTCCATCCCTCGAATATCGTAATCAATACCGGTGGCGATGCAGCGCTCGGCCAGAAAGGTGCTGGCAAGAATCAGGTCAATACGCAGACCACGGTTGTCATCGAACCCGGCGGAACGGTAGTCAAACCACGAAAAACGATCGTTGCTGTCTGGATTCGCGGCTCGGAAGGTGTCGATAAGCCCCCAGCCTTGCAAACGCGCCATCCACTCACGCTCTTCCGGCAGGAAAGAACATTTACCAGTACGCAACCAGCGCTTACGGTTCTCTTCGCCGATGCCGATATCCAGATCGGTAGGGCTGATATTGACATCACCCATCACAATCAGCGGTTGTGTCGCGCTATGGTGCTGTTCCAGATAGGTTTGCAGATCCTGATAGAAGCGCGTCTTGGCGGGGAATTTCACCGGATGGTCGCGGCTTTCTCCCTGCGGAAAATAGCCGTTAACGACGGTGAGTGTGCCGTGCTCGGTGGCAAAATCTGCCATGATGATCCGGCGCTGTGCATCGTCTTCATCCGTTGGGAAACCGCGACGAACCGCAATGGGCTGCTCTTTACACAGCAGTGCGACGCCGTAGTGACCTTTTTGTCCGTGGTAATAAACGTGGTAGCCGTACTGGCCGACATCCTCTAACGGAAACATGTCATCGTGGACTTTCGTTTCCTGCAACCCGATCACATCCGGCTGGTGTTGTTCGATAATGGCGGCCAACTGATGAGGGCGCGCCCGCAGGCCATTGATATTAAAAGATACAACTTTCATGTTCGCTGCCATTCGCTAAAAAATGTGACCAGATGGTAGCAGAAAATGGGGCATGGCGTCACGGCGAGGCTACGCTTTCGAATAGGGTTACGGGGCTTATTGCTGTGGCTTCAGAGACGGTTGGCGCAGATGGGAATCGTTAAAAATAAGATTCACTTATATTCAGTTGAACATGAGGCTTGTCGACCGCTATACTCCGCACCTCGCAGGAGAGAGGGCGCATACCCGTCATTATTTAGGGTATAAAATGGCGCTCCGCCGAAGGCGCAAACTCCCATAATCGCTCAGGCTACCCTAACTGCGAATTCCATTGAAGCCAACTGGAGAGAGGTTGCAACGCAACCCACCGAAGGGGCAAGCAGCACTGCTGCGTAAACTCTCAGGTAAAGCGGACAGAGGGAGTGGCACATTTCACAGGATAACTTGTGTGCTGACTTACATCTATCTGATCGCGATTACGGCTGAAGGGATGTCTGGGGCGCTGGCTGCCGGACGTCGTAATATGGATATTTTTGGCGTAGGCATGATTGCCTTTATCACCGCGCTTGGCGGTGGCACCGTTCGCGATATTCTTCTTGGTAATTATCCCATCGGCTGGACGCAGCATCCTGGCTATATTTATCTCACCATTGGCGCAGGCCTTTTCACGATTATCATTGCGCGCGTTATGCACCACTTGCATCGTTTATTTCTGGTACTGGATGCGATGGGGCTGATTGCCTTTACGGTTATTGGCTGCAACGTCGCACTGCAACTGAATTATTCAACGACGGTGGTGGTGATGGCGGGTATCGTAACCGGGATTTTCGGTGGGATATTGCGTGATATTTTCTGTAACCGTACGCCCATGGTGCTGAAAAAAGAGCTGTACGCCAGCGTCTCGCTTTTAGTCGCACTTCTCTATCTTGGGTTAAAGTCGCTTAACGTTAATCACGATATTAATCTGCTAGCGTCATTCAGCATTGGTTTGGCCGTGCGTCTGGCGGCAATCCGCTGGTCGTGGCAGCTCCCTGTGTTCTCTTATGTTCCTGGGCGCTGGAAAGGGAAGGCATAAGGCTATTTTCCCCATTCTATATAGTGCGCTGATTATGGGGGCGAGTGGTGGTGGGGGAAGGATAACTCGTCGCTTCGCTCCTCGCCCTGCGGGTCAACGCTGCGCGTTGCTCAAAACCGTGCCGGTTTTGTCAAACCTTGGTCGAAGGTTCTTACCTTCCCCTAATGGGAATCTGATACTTTGGTGTTGGGATTTAATTCAGAAGTGCTGCTTTGAAATGGTGGTGGGGGAAGGATAACTCGTCGCTTCGCTCCTCGCCCTGCGGGTCAACGCTGCGCGTTGCTCAAAACCGTGCCGGTTTTGTCGAACCTTGGTCGAAGGTTCTCACCTTCCCCTGACGGGAATTTGATGCTTTGTCGTTGGGATGTAATTCAGAAGTACTGCTTTGAAATGGTGGTGGGGGAAGGATTCGAACCTTCGAAGTCTGTGACGGCAGATTTACAGTCTGCTCCCTTTGGCCGCTCGGGAACCCCACCACTGGCCTTACTGCAAGACGCTTTCGCTTCAAGCGGGGCGCATCATATCAAATGCCGCGCCCCTGTAAAGCGGTATATATCAAAAATAAATGCGGTTGCCGTTTTTTTATTCCGTTCGGCGCATCCTTATACAAAAAGATGCCCGATCAACCAATTACAGAATAATGGTGCGGTTACCGTAGACAAAAACACGCTGTCCCAGCACGCGGTACAGCGCACGACTCAGGACATTTTTCTCAACGTCTCGCCCTGCACGCATCATGTCGTCGCCCGAATAAGTATGGTCGACGTGAATAACGTCCTGCATGATGATCGGACCTTCATCCAGATTATCGTTGACGTAGTGTGCCGTCGCACCAATGATTTTGACACCGCGCTCATAAGCCTGATGGTACGGGCGAGCACCGATAAAAGCGGGTAAGAACGAATGGTGAATGTTGATCACCTGATTTGGGTAGTGCTGAACAAACGCCGGTGTCAGCACTCGCATATATTTCGCCAGCACGACGTAATCGGGTTTGTATTGGTCGATCTGCGCGATCATTTTTTGATCGTGATCTTCGCGAGTCAGACCTTCATGGCTGACCAGATGGAAAGGAATATCAAACCGCTCAACCAACGTCTGCAAGGTATCGTGGTTGCCGATGACGGCGGAGATTTCGACATCCAAACCACCGTAGGCGCTTTTCATCAACAGATCGCCCAAACAGTGGGCTTCTTTCGTCACCAGAACGACGATGCGACGACGGCCAGCTGCGGTTAATTCGCGAGAAGACCCTTCGGGAAGTGCGCTATCCAGATCGGCTAACAGCGTAGTGTCGTTGAAAATCCCTTCCAACTCGGTCCGCATGAAAAAGCGGCCAGTGCGATGATCGACAAACTCATTGTTTTGCACGATGTTCAGTTCGTGCTTATAACAAATATTCGTAATTTTCGCGATGAGCCCTTTTGCGTCGGGGCAAATGGTTCGTAATACTTTTCTTTGTATATTTTGGGATTGCATGAGCGTGTGGATCCTGTCCAAAAACTAAAATAACGATCTTAGGGTAACGCAGCAATAAGGCCGCGTGGGGGACTGCCTGTGTTCTATTGTCCGCAACACTTTTTGTATTTTTTGCCGGAACCACACGGGCAAGGTTCATTTCTGCCGGTCTGCAAATGAACGCCGTCTATATAGTACCAGCGATTATGCTGACGAAGGAAGCGTGAGCGCTCTCGCATCACTTCTGTTCGCTGGTTGTCGCTTTCAGATAGATAACGTGCGGCGAATTCCACATACCCCTCATCGGGCGTTTTTCCAGGAGACGTTGCCAGTATAGTAAGGCCGAGCCACTGCGAATTCTGGCAACTTTCCGCGAGGGACTCACGCCATTTCTCGGGTTGAAGATCGGGATGCCAGGTAGCGATAAGGTAATCGACATCGTGTTTGACATAGGCGCTATAGCGCGATCGCATTAATATGGCGGGTTCAGCCGCTGTTGCGGCATGCGTGAGGTAGGGTTGACAGCATGCGTTATACTGCAACCCACTGCAACAGGGGCAAAATTCTGACACGACGTCTCCTGAAGAAAATTTAAGATAAAAACTGATAGATAATAAACAGATCACTATGCAGGATGCCGATATGTTACCTAAGAAACTCTACGTGTAGCAATGTGCGCTAAAATGAAGGCAGGTGGATCGATCATGCAGCGGAAAAAAATTGGAATAGCCTTGGGATCTGGGGCAGCGAAAGGATGGGCGCATATTGGTGTGTTTAATGCGTTAACAGAAATGGGGGTAAAGGTTGATGTTGTGGCCGGTTGTTCTATCGGTGCGCTGGTTGGTGCGGCGTATGCCACAAACAGTTTATCCTCAATGGATCGCTGGGTAAGAAGCTTCGGCTACTGGGATGTGATTCGTCTGATGGATCTCTCCTGGCAACGCGGTAGTTTGTTGCGTGGCGATCGTGTTTTTAATAGTGTGAAGCATTTGTTACATACAACACAGATTGAAGACTGTGCTATCAAATATGGCGTAGTGACGACCAACCTTAGTACAGGGCGTGAGCTATGGCTGACGGAAGGCGACTTGCATCAGGCTATGCGGGCGTCTTGCAGTATGCCAGGCCTGCTATCCCCCGTTCGATTTAACGATTACTGGCTAGTGGATGGCGCGGTGGTTAACCCCGTTCCCGTTTCTCTGGCACGGGCAATGGGGGCCGACATTGTTATCGCGGTTGATCTCCAGCACGACGCCAGCCTTAATCATCAGGATTTGCTGTCGATCAAACCGACGGCGTCGGACATTGATGTGGAGAATGTTCCACAAGATTGGCGTAGCAGAATTCGTGAACGTTTACTACGAAGCCGTCGCCAGCCAGCGGAAAGTTCGCCAACGGCGATGGAGATAATGAGTACGTCGATCCAGATTCTGGAAAATCGGTTGAAGATGACGCGGATGGCGGGCGATCCACCAGATGTGCTGCTGCAACCGTATTGTCCCCAGATTGCTACCTTAGATTTTCATCGGGCGCAGGAAGCGATTGAGGCGGGTTATAAGGCGGTGCAAAAGAGGCGTGATGAATTGTTGCCGCTAGCTAAAGAGGCATAGTGAAGCGCGCTGCATGTAGTTAAAGTACAGGTAGCGAAGGAGACTAAGTGTGCTGTCTATCAGGCACACTGGCGCTAAAGCAACTGTGATTATTCGGTGTTTGAAGTAAGGGGTACTGATGGAAAAACCACTGGCGGGTAAGCATATTTTAGTCATTGATGACGAGGCTGTTTTTCGCTCTGTGCTCGCTGGTTATCTGACTTCTCTTGGAGCTTCAGTTCAGGAAGCCATTAATGGATTAGATGCGTTAAGTACTCTTGAACATAACCAACCCGATTTAATGATTTGCGATCTGAATATGCCGACGATGGGAGGAATCGAGTTCCTTGAACGTCTGCGCTTGAAAGACAACGACACGCCAATACTGATCATCTCTGCAACCAGCCAGATGGCAGACATCGCCAAGGTCTTGCGGCTTGGTGTTCAGGATGTGTTGTTGAAGCCGATTCGTGACTATGCACGTTTGCGTGAAGCCGTGATGTCCTGTCTGTATCCTGATATGTTCACCTCACAGCTGAATGAGATGGATCAACTCATGCAGGACATGGATTCCCTGAATCAATCTCCTGAAGCGGTCACCAAACTGCTTGCTCAGCTACAGCCGCCCGTTCAGCAAACGCTTGCTCGTTGCCGTATTAACTATCGTCAGTTGACGGCAGCAGAACAACCAGCGCTGGTGTTGGATATTGCCGCGCTTTCGGAGACTGAGCTAGCGTTCTATTGCCTTGATGTCACTCAGGGCGTCAATAATAATGGGACGCTGGCAGCGTTACTGCTTCGGACCTTGTTCAATGGGGTGCTTCAGGAGCATTTGGCCGATCAACAACACCGTTTGCCGTATCTGCCGACGTTATTAAAGCAGGTAAACCAGTTATTGCGGCAGGCGAGCCTAGACGGCCGTTTTCCTTTACTCGTAGGATATTATCATCAGCAGTTAAAACAGTTGATACTGATTTCCGCTGGGCTAAATGCGACGTTGAACGTTAACGGACAGCAGATAGCGTTGAAGAGTGGTGTCCCTTTAGGCACGCTTGAAGGCGCTTATCTCAACCAACTGAATTATCAGTGTGAAGCATGGCAATGCCAGATATGGAGCGGCAGTGGCCGTTTACGACTGATGTTGACGACAGAATAGTCTGATGGTGCGGGATTCGGGTAATACCTCTCTTTCGGTATTATTTTTTATTTCCTACTATGTAGGGAGTTATCTTATTTTTATTGAACGGTAACGTTGGGACAAGCATGCCCTTGTTAAAATCGTTATACTCTTGCGGTTATTTGGATTAGATAAATAAAGTTCATTATTTGAACGGTATATAAGAGGCTGTTTATGTCGATTGTGAATAAAAAAGTAAAAAAAGCGGTCATACCAGTTGCTGGATTAGGGACGCGTATGCTGCCTGCCACCAAAGCCATTCCTAAAGAAATGCTGCCGTTGGTAGATAAACCGCTGATCCAATATGTTGTTAATGAGTGTATCGCCGCTGGGATTAATGAAATTATTCTTGTTACACACTCTTCTAAGAATTCTATCGAAAACCATTTCGATACCAGTTTTGAACTGGAAGCCATACTGGAAAAACGCGTTAAACGTCAACTGTTGGAAGAGATTCAATCTATCTGTCCTAAGCACGTTACCATTATGCAAGTGCGTCAGGGGTTAGCCAAAGGGCTGGGTCATGCCGTATTGTGCGCGCATCCGTTAGTTGGGGATGAGCCTGTCGCGGTTATTCTGCCGGATGTGATTATTGATGAATATGAATCCGATCTGAAGAAAGATAACCTGAGCGAAATGCTACAGCGTTTTTCTACGACAGGCCGTAGCCAGATTATGGTTGAGCCGGTTGAGAATGTAAGTAGCTATGGCGTGGTCGACTGTAAAGGTGTGGAATTAAAAGCAGGGGATAGCGCACCTATGGTTGGTGTAGTTGAAAAACCTAAGGCTTCCGAAGCCCCGTCTAATTTAGCCGTCGTTGGCCGTTATGTCCTCTCTGCGGATATTTGGTCTCTGCTGGAGAAAACACCGCCTGGCGCAGGTAATGAAATTCAGTTAACCGATGCCATCGCAATGTTGATGGAAAAAGAAACAGTAGAAGCGTATCACCTGAAAGGTGTGAGCCATGACTGTGGTAATAAATTAGGCTATATGCAGGCATTCGTGGAATATGGTTTACGCCATGATGGTTTAGGTCAGGAGTTTGCGCAGTGGCTGCAGGAAACAATTGAAGCCGAGGAAAAATAACAGAATGTAGTGATTGCTCTCTGTTTACAAAAAACAGAGAGCATCCCAAAATGGCGACATATCTGTTTTCTCTTTGCAATATGCGCTACCAAAGAAAAACCCCCGATAGTTATCGGGGGTTTTTTTGTATTCAGTATTTATAAACGATTACAGCAGGAAATCGTCTAAAGATTTACCTTGCTCTTCGATTGCTTTCTTGATTACTGCCGGTGTACGACCCTGACCGGTCCAGGTTCTAAGTTCGCCGTTTTCGTCAGTGTATTGATATTTTGCTGGGCGGGCAGCGCGCTTGCTTTTACCTGCAACCTTAACTGAGCCTAAAGACTGCATTAATTCGTTAGGGTCAATACCGTCTGCCATCAGCATTTCGCGATATTGTTGCAATTTACGCGCACGTTCTTCAACTTCAGCCTGAACCTGGCTATCTTCTTCGCGGCGTTCATTAACCACGACTTCCAGTTTTTCCAGCATTTCTTCCAAAGTATCCAGGGTACATTCTCTTGCCTGGGCACGCAGAGTACGGATGTTGTTAAGAATCTTTAGTGCTTCGCTCATTGTGATAATCTCAAATAATATTATTGGTGGCGTGTGGTGTGATAATAGAGTGCTATTTTCCTTTCTGCAATAGTCAAATTTGTAAGTTTGTTAAAAAATATCATTTTTAAAACAGATCTCGCATCGTATGTTGCATAAATATAAATACTTTCCTGTTATCAAAAAAATACATTTGGTATGCCGATTTTCTCCCTCAAACGGCAGAGAATGACTTATTGATGCCGCGCCGTTGTTATAAGGAACGTTTATCTCTTTTATCATAACAGACCGCCATTGGTGGGTGTATGGACAAAATATGGCCGATGAATAGCCCATTGCGCAGCGTGAAGACGAGTTGTTACAATAAGTGTTTACGACCCGAAGATCATATAGCCTGCCTTTTGGAGTGACCGAGTGGCCCAACTTTATTTTTATTATTCTGCAATGAATGCAGGGAAATCGACGGCGCTATTGCAGTCGTCATATAACTACCAGGAGCGTGGGATGCGTACGCTGGTGTTCACTGCAGAAATAGATAATCGGCATGGCGTGGGGATAGTCAGTTCACGGATCGGCCTTTCTTCTCCGGCATTATTATTTAATCCGCAGACATCCTTATTTGGATTGCTGGAGAAAGCGCACCGCGTTCAACCTGTAGATTGTGTGTTAATTGATGAATGTCAATTTTTAACCCGCGAGCAGGTGAGTGAGCTTTCCGATGTCGTAGACCAATTAGATATTCCGGTATTGTGTTACGGATTGCGTACTGATTTTCGTGGAGATTTGTTTTCTGGGAGTCACTATTTATTAGCGTGGGCAGATAAGTTGATCGAGTTAAAAACGGTCTGTCATTGCGGCCGTAAAGCCAACTGTGTATTGCGGTTAGATGCACAAGGTAATGCCGTTCACGAAGGAGAGCAGGTCGTTATTGGCGGTAATGAGAGCTATGTTTCCGTATGCCGTAAACATTATAAAATTGCGCTGGGATTAACCCGTAAAGAAAGCGAGTAAATCGATTAAATATCCTACAGGCAGGGCGATGAATACACGGCGCAGTGATGCGTATCTATGCTGAGGACGAGTAATAAAAATGCCCAACCTTAAAAGAGTTGGGCATCGTTGAGAGATAAACCGCCTTTAGGCTAAGGCGGTAATAGCAAGAACGTTAGTGAGCGGTTTTCTTGCCAGTTTTAGCGGCTTTTACTGCAGGTTCAGCCGCTTCCGTTTTTTCTTCTTCAGAGAACTTACGACCGTAGTAAGTATCCAGCAGAATCTGTTTCAACTCTGAAATCAGCGGGTAACGCGGGTTAGCGCCAGTACACTGATCGTCGAACGCATCTTCTGACAGTTTATCTACTTTAGCTAAGAAATCGGCCTCCTGCACGCCCGCTTCACGAATGGACGTTGGGATCCCCAGCTCAGTTTTCATTTCTTCCAGCCAGTTCAGCAATTTCTCGATTTTCTGCGCGGTACGATCGCTTGGAGCAGTCAAACGCAGGTGGTCGGCTATTTCCGCGTAACGGCGGCGAGCCTGTGGACGGTCATACTGGCTGAACGTCGTTTGCTTGGTCGGGTTGTCGTTCGCGTTATAGCGAATGACGTTTGAGATCAGCAGGGCGTTAGCCAGGCCATGCGGAATATGGAACTCTGAGCCCAGCTTATGCGCCATGGAGTGACAAACGCCGAGGAAGGCGTTGGCAAACGCGATACCTGCAATCGTCGCAGCATTGTGCACACGCTCGCGGGCAACTGGGTTTTTCGCACCGTCACGGTAGCTGTCTGGCAAGTTTTCTTTCAGGAGTTTCAGCGCTTGTAACGCCTGTCCATCTGAATATTCGTTTGCCAGCACAGAAACATAGGCCTCCAGTGAGTGGGTTACTGCATCAAGCCCACCAAACGCACACAGCGATTTCGGCATATTCATGACCAAATTGGCATCAACAATCGCCATATCTGGCGTCAGCGCATAGTCTGCCAACGGATATTTCTGCCCGGTGGCATCGTCGGTCACCACGGCAAACGGCGTGACTTCGGAACCCGTACCGGATGTGGTGGTAATCGCCACCATCTTGGCTTTTACGCCCATTTTCGGGAACTTGTAGATACGCTTACGGATGTCCATAAAGCGCAGCGCCAGCTCTTCGAAGTGTGTCGTCGGGTGCTCATACATCACCCACATGATCTTCGCGGCATCCATTGGAGAACCACCGCCCAGCGCAATAATCACATCCGGCTTGAAGGAATGCATTTGTTCTGCACCTTTACGCACGATGCTCAGCGTCGGGTCAGCTTCAACTTCGAAGAACACTTCGGTTTCCAGTCCGTGCTGTTTCAGTACAGACGTCACCTGATCGACATAGCCATTGTTGAACAAGAAGCGGTCGGTCACGATAAATGCACGTTTTGCACCATCGGAAGCGACTTCTTCAAGGGCAATAGGCAGCGAGCCGCGACGGAAATAAATGGATTTAGGAAGTTTATGCCACAACATATTCTCTGCTCGCTTGGCTACCGTTTTCTTGTTGATCAAGTGCTTCGGACCGACGTTTTCGGAGATGGAGTTTCCGCCCCATGAGCCACAGCCCAGCGTCAGAGACGGCGCGAGTTTGAAGTTGTAAAGATCGCCGATACCGCCCTGAGACGCTGGGGTGTTAATCAGGATACGTGCCGTTTTCATCATATTACCGAAATGATTCACGCGCTCTGGCTGATTGTCCTGATCGGTATACAGGCAGGATGTGTGACCGATGCCACCCATTGCCACCAGTTTTTCCGCTTTAATGACGGCGTCATTGAAGTCTTTCGCACGGTACATCGCCAGCGTTGGAGACAGTTTTTCATGGGCAAACGGTTCGGATTCGTCAACGGCCGTCACTTCACCGATCAGCACTTTGGTGTTTGCAGGCACAGTGATGCCCGCCATTTCCGCGATCTTCGGTGCAGGTTGCCCCACAATGTCGGCGTTCAGTGAACCGTTTTTCAGCAGGATGCCCTGCACGGCATGCAGTTCTTTTCCTTTCAGCATGTAGCCGCCATGGGTGGCAAAACGTTCACGTACAGCATCATAGACGCTGTCTACCACGATGACTGACTGTTCTGACGCACAAATTACGCCGTTATCGAAGGTTTTCGACATCAGAATAGACGCAACGGCACGCTTGATATCTGCGGTTTCGTCAACGACAACAGGCGTGTTACCTGCGCCGACGCCGATCGCCGGTTTACCGGAGCTGTATGCGGCTTTCACCATGCCCGGGCCGCCAGTCGCCAGAATCAGGTTGATATCGGGGTGGTGCATAAGCTGGTTGGACAGGTCGACGGAAGGCTGATCGATCCAGCCGATGATGTCTTTCGGTGCGCCTGCCGCAATGGCCGCTTGCAGAACAATGTCAGCGGCTTTATTGGTCGCATTTTTTGCACGTGGATGGGGAGAGAAGATAATCCCGTTACGGGTCTTCAGGCTGATCAACGCTTTAAAAATAGCGGTAGACGTGGGGTTAGTGGTGGGAACAATACCGCAAATCAGGCCAATCGGCTCGGCAATCGTAATGGTACCAAACGTGTCATCAGTAGAGAGGACGCCGCAGGTTTTTTCATCCTGATAGGCATTATAAATGTACTCGGAGGCGAAGTGGTTTTTGATGACTTTATCTTCCACGATCCCCATGCCGGATTCGGCAACCGCCATTTTTGCCAGTGGGATACGGGCATCCGATGCTGCGAGTGCGGCAGCGCGGAAGATTTTGTCCACCTGTTCCTGAGTGTAAGTGGCAAATTCCTGCTGTGCCTTTTTCACTCTTTCGACCAATGCGTTAAGTTCAGCAATGTTGGTTACGGCCATAATGCTCTCCTGATAAATGGTAAACTCTTTCAGTCAATTGTTCGCAGGATAGAACAGTATAGATAAACGAACGGGGTGTGGTTTCGTTACCTTGCTAATCTTTTCTGCCTATTTCGCATTAATTGACTCAAAGAGCTTGTCAGCCGCCGTTGTGGTGCAATTATTGCTTTTTAAAATACTGTAACCGCCAATATCATAAATTTTTGAAATATTGTTTTGAAATTACGTCAAAACGAAGAAGATCTACGTGTCCGTTACAGCATGCGTTGAGCATACCTATTTGTGGGTGTTTTTTTTGTGATCCGTATCGACTTTTCTTTAAGCTGACACCATTCAGCAAATTGATATTGATAATACCTATCATTAACCAGATAAATTAGCTGATTTTATACCCAAAAGGGATGGTAAGGGATGGAGCGGGCACCGGAGTACGACAGAGTTGGGAGCGTTCTGGGCACAACGCTGTGCACATAACCGGAATGACCTGTTCGTATAAAACGTGTTCGCATAAACGATGCTTATATCTTAATTGAGTGAGTTATTTTACGTGTGGCCTACCCTAAGGGAATCGCGTACTCATCTTGTGCAAGATGAGTAACGAATTTGTTAAAATAATAACATTCTGGTCAGGTGATGACGCCGAAAGATAAGCATGCATCATCATTTTTGTGCTGTGAAAATGATGAAACCCACTACGATGTTTTTTTGCTCAAAATTTATAAATTGCTGAATATTTTAAAAATATCTGAAAATTGATTGAAAAATCATTGCTTATCAATGGGTTAATGATTTTATTAGACGATTGAAATAAAACATTTACCAGCCTGTAGTAAAGAAAATTAAGCAACATCAATGTAAAAATATTGGCGAATGTGTCTGCTTTTGATAGCTTCGAGTATCGACCCGCTATTCGTTATTCATCCATAAATTAATTTTATGATTTATTGGGATAATGGGCGATCTTTTCTGCTCTATGTAACGGCAATTTTTACGCATGGAGTCCGGTATGGCGTTGTATCAAGACAGGGGCGTTTATAAAGTGAAAACTCGCAAAACAAAACGATGCTTTGTTACCAGCATGATTGCCGCAGCAGTGATGGCGTCATGCGTGAATGTTCAGGCTGCGACTGTACCTGCCGGTGTTGAGCTGGCGAAAGAGCAGGCTCTGGTGAGAAACAATGGTGCTGAAGTGTCATCACTGGATCCGCAGAAAATAGAAGGTGTGCCGGAATCCAACGTCGCGCGCGATCTATATGAAGGGTTGGTGATTTCCGATCCGGATGGACACCCGATTCCTGGCGTGGCCGAGCGGTGGGAAAGCAGCGATTTTAAAGTCTGGACATTCCATTTACGCAAAGACGCCAAATGGTCGAATGGCGAGCCCGTTACCGCACAAGATTTCGTTTATAGCTGGCAGCGTCTGGCCGATCCGAAAACCGTTTCTCCTTACGCCAGCTATTTACAGTATGGTCATCTGCTGAATATCGATGACATTATCGCCAGCAAGAAATCTCCTGATACGTTAGGCGTAAAAGCGCTCGACGACCATACGCTGGAAGTGACATTAAGCGAACCGATCCCTTACTTTTATAAATTACTGAATCACTCATCCCTGTCTCCGGTAAATAAAGCGGTAGTGGAGAAATTTGGTGATAAATGGACTCAGCCGGAAAACTGGGTAGGGAATGGCGCCTACCGCCTGAAATCCTGGGTTGTGAATGAGCGGCTTGTGCTGGAGCGTAATACCCAATATTGGGATAACGCCAAGACCGTGATTAATCAGGTCACCTATTTGCCGATTGCTTCTGAAGTGACGGATGTTAACCGTTACCGTGCGGGTGAAATTGATGTCACCAATAATAAATTGCCCATTGAGCTATTTCAGAAGCTGAAAAAAGAAATTCCACAAGAAGTTAACGTTAATCCTTTCCTCTGTACGTATTATTACGAAATCAACAACCAGAAACCGCCATTTAACGATGTACGGGTACGTACGGCTCTGCGCATGGGGCTTGATCAAGACATATTGACCAATAAAGTGAAAAATCAGGGCGATATTCCCGCCTATGGTTATATTCCTCCGTTTACGGACGGCTTGAAAGCGCATACGCCAGAGTGGTTTACCTGGCCACAGGCGAAACGTAATGAAGAAGCGAAAAAACTGCTGGCGGAAGCGGGCTATACCGCAGAGAAACCGCTGACGTTTAGTTTGCTCTATAACTCGTCAGATCTGCATAAGAAACTGGCGATTGCAGCGGTCTCGGTCTGGAAACAGAATCTGGGCGTCGACGCGAAATTGGAAAATCAGGAATGGAAAACTTATCTCAGCACGCGTCATCAAGGCAATTATGACGTTGCGCGTGCCGGATGGTGTGCGGACTATAACGAACCGACATCGTTCCTGAATAGCATGCTGTCAGACAGTAGCAATAACACGGCCCATTATAAGAGCGCGGCGTTCGACACGCTGATGGCGCAGGCTGTTCAGGCAAAAACGGACGATGAACGCGCAGAGATTTATCAGCAGGCGGAATCGCAGTTGGATAAAGACGCGACGATCGTGCCGGTCTATTACTACGCGAATACCCGACTGGTAAAACCTTATGTCGGCGGTATTACCGGCAAGGATCCGTTGGATAATCTACGGGTGAAGGATCTCTATATCATTAAGCATTAATCCACCGCTGTTTACGGTTTGATGCAAATGAAGTGAGCGAACAGCGATTAATTTGGTGTTTACTCTCTGGTTACCCATTCCTGCTCTGTGGGAATGGGTTGTGAGTCGAATCGATTAATCGTTTTCTCACAGTGCTCTAATTCAGGAATCGTGCTGGGATAACTAACACGACAACATTACAGGAGAAAATAATGACACACATCACAACTAAAAAAAGAATCGCTGCCGCTATTATCGCAGCATTAAGTAGCACGATGGCTGTTTCTGCCTTTGCCGCGACCGTTCCCGCCGGCGTTCAGTTAGCAGAAAAACAGGAATTGGTTCGTAACAACGGTGCTGAAGTTTCCTCTCTTGACCCGCATAAAATCGAAGGCGTGCCGGAATCCAACGTGTCGCGCGATCTGCTGGAAGGGTTGGTGATTTCCGACGTTAACGGCAAAACCAGTCCCGGCGTAGCAGAAAGCTGGGATAACAAAGATTTTAAAGTGTGGACGTTCCACCTGCGTAAAGATGCCAAATGGTCCAACGGTGAGCCGGTTACTGCACACGATTTCGTCTATAGCTGGCAGCGTCTGGCCGATCCAAAGACGGCATCGCCTTACGCCAGCTACCTGCAATATGGTCATCTGCTGAATATCGATGACATCATCGCTGGCAAGAAATCCTCGGATACGCTGGGCGTGAAAGCGATCGACGATCATACCTTTGAGGTTACGCTGTCCGAAGCGGTGCCTTACTTCTATAAGCTGCCTGTTTACGTCGCGATGTCCCCAATCAATAAAGCCGTCGTTGAAAAATTCGGTGAAAAATGGACGCAGCCGCAAAACTGGGTCGGCAACGGTGCTTACAAGCTGAAAGACTGGGTGGTGAACGAAAAAATAGTGCTGGAGCGCAACCCGCAATATTGGGATAACGCCCACACCGTGATTAATCAGGTGACGTACCTGCCTATTGCTTCGGAAGTGACTGACGTCAACCGCTATCGCAGCGGCGAAATTGATATGACCTATAACCAACTGCCGATTGAATTGTTTCAAAAGCTGAAGAAAGAAATCCCGAATGAAGTGAAAGTCGACCCGTACTTATGCACCTACTATTACGAAATCAATAATCAGAAGCCGCCGTTTAACGATGTGCGGGTGCGTACCGCGCTGCGTCTGGGCCTGAGCCAGGATATTCTGACCAATAAGGTGAAAAACCAAGGCGATATTCCTGCCTATGGTTTTGTACCGCCATATATTGATGGTTTCAACGCGCAGACCCCAGAATGGTTCACCTGGCCACAAGAAAAACGTAACGCAGAAGCGAAGAAACTGCTGGCGGAAGCCGGTTACACCGCAGACAAACCGCTGACGTTTAATTTGCTCTATAACTCATCCGATCTTCATAAAAAGATGGCGATTGCAGCGTCTTCGATATGGAAGCAGAACATTGGCGTGGAAGTGAAACTGGAAAATCAAGAGTGGAAAACGTTCCTCAACTCTCGCCAACAGGGAACGCATGATCTGGCGCGTGGCGGGTGGTGTGCCGACTATAACGAGCCGTCTACCTTCCTGAACAGTATGTTGTCGGACAGCAGCAATAATAAGGCACACTATAAGAGCAAAGAGTTTGATGCGCTGGTGGCGAAATCTTTACAGGTGAAAACCGAAGAAGAGCGTGCTGCCGTATATCAACAGGCTGAAGCATTGCTAAATAAAGATGCAGTTATCGTACCCGTTTACTACTATGCCAATACCCGACTGGTGAAACCTTATGTGGGTGGATTAACGGGCAAAGATCCGCAGGATAATGTTTACGTGAAAGATCTTTATATCATCAAGCACTAATAATAATGGCTGGCGCACGCAGCGGTGCTGCCAGCCTTTTATAGGTACGAGCAATGTTAAAATTTATTCTTCGCCGCTGTTTAGAGGCGATTCCAACACTCTTTATCCTGATCACCATCTCGTTCTTCATGATGCGATTGGCACCCGGCAGCCCTTTTACCGGAGAGCGTAATTTACCGCCGGAAGTGATGGCGAATATTGAAGCCAAATACCATCTGAACGACCCTATTATGACGCAGTACGGTAACTACTTGCTGCAATTGGTACAGGGTGATTTTGGGCCTTCTTTTAAATACAAAGACTATTCCGTGAACGATTTGGTCGCGACGTCTTTCCCCGTTTCTGCAAAACTAGGGGTCGCTGCATTCATTCTTGCCATCGTTTTTGGGGTGAGTGCAGGCGTGATCGCCGCGCTGAATCAGAATACGAAATGGGACTATACCGTGATGGGCTTTGCCATGACGGGGGTGGTGATTCCCAGCTTTGTCGTCGCACCGTTACTGGTGCTGATTTTTGCCATTACGCTGCGGTGGTTGCCCGGCGGTGGCTGGAACGGCGGGGCCATCCAATACATTATTTTACCGATGGTGGCGTTGTCTTTGTCTTATATCGCCAGCATTGCGCGTATTACCCGAGGTTCTATGATCGAGGTTTTGCACTCTAACTTTATCCGCACCGCGCGTGCCAAAGGGCTGCCGATGCGCCGCATCGTCCTGCGTCACGCGTTAAAACCCGCGTTGCTGCCCGTGCTCTCTTATATGGGGCCGGCGTTTGTAGGGATTATTACCGGCTCAATGGTGATTGAAACCATTTTTGGTTTACCGGGTATTGGGCAACTGTTTGTGAACGGTGCACTGAACCGCGACTATTCACTGGTATTGAGTTTGACGATTCTGGTCGGTGGCTTAACCATTTTATTTAATGCGATCATTGACGTGCTCTACGCTGTTATCGATCCGAAAATTCGCTATTAATTGGGGGCGTTATGTTTTGGAATCGAAAAAACGTTAAAGCGTTAGAGAATTTCACCGAGCAGGCTGAGATCGAAGGGCGCAGTTTGTGGCAGGATGCGCGCCTGCGCTTTATGCACAACCGTGCGGCGCTGGCCAGTCTGCTTGTTTTAGCCGTGATTACCGTGTTCGTTATCTTCGCCCCGATGTTGTCGGCATTTGACTACGCGGATACGGACTGGGGAATGATGTCGGCTGCGCCGGATATGACGTCTGGACACTATTTTGGTACGGATTCCTCGGGTCGTGATCTGTTGGTTCGTGTTGCCATCGGGGGCCGCGTCTCGCTGATGGTTGGCGTTGCTGCGGCGCTGGTTGCCGTGATCGTCGGAACGCTGTATGGCGCGATGTCGGGTTATCTGGGCGGGAAAGTGGATTCGGTGATGATGCGTCTGCTGGAGATCCTCAACTCATTCCCGTTCATGTTCTTCGTTATTCTGCTGGTGACGTTTTTCGGGCAGAACATGTTGCTGATCTTCGTGGCTATCGGCATGGTGTCTTGGCTGGATATGGCGCGTATCGTGCGCGGCCAGACGCTGAGCCTGAAACGTAAAGAGTTCATTGAAGCAGCGATGGTTTCCGGTGTCTCCACGCGCGGTATCGTGCTGCGCCACGTGGTGCCTAACGTGCTGGGCGTGGTGGTGGTGTATGCCTCTCTGCTGGTGCCAAGCATGATCCTGTTCGAATCCTTCCTGAGCTTCCTAGGTCTGGGAACGCAGGAACCGTTGAGCAGTTGGGGTGCTTTGCTGAATGATGGTGCGAATTCAATGGAAGTGTCGCCGTGGTTACTGTTCTATCCGGCGGCGTTTCTGGTTGTCACGCTGTTTTGTTTTAACTTTATCGGCGATGGCCTGCGTGATGCCCTCGACCCGAAAGATCGCTGAGGGATATCAACATGAGCAAAATTGAGTTAACTGGCGCGCACGACGCGCTGCTACATGTTCAGGATCTCCGGGTAACGTTCAACACGCAGGACGGTGATGTGACGGCGGTTAACGACCTGAACTTCACACTCAACGCCGGTGAAACGCTGGGGATTGTGGGTGAATCTGGCTCTGGTAAATCACAAACCGCGTTTGCGTTGATGGGACTGCTGGCGCGTAATGGCCGTATTGGCGGATCTGCACGTTTTCGTGGCAAAGAGATTCTCAATTTGCCTGAAAGCCAGTTGAATAAGCTGCGTGCTGAAGAAATCAGTATGATCTTCCAGGATCCGATGACCTCGCTGAACCCGTACATGCGCGTCGGCGAACAACTGATGGAAGTGCTGATGTTGCACAAACGCCTGAGCAAAAGCGAAGCGTTTGAAGAGTCGGTCAAAATGCTGGATGCGGTCAAAATGCCGGAAGCGCGTAAGCGTATGAAGATGTATCCGCATGAGTTTTCCGGCGGGATGCGTCAGCGCGTGATGATCGCAATGGCACTGCTGTGCCGGCCGAAGCTGCTGATTGCCGATGAACCGACAACGGCGTTGGATGTGACGGTTCAGGCGCAGATTATGACGTTGTTGAACGAGCTGAAACGTGAGTTCAATACCTCTATCATCATGATCACCCACGATCTGGGTGTGGTGGCGGGTATTTGTGACAAAGTGCTGGTGATGTACGCCGGACGCACCATGGAATACGGGGCTGCACGCGACGTCTTTTATCATCCGAGTCACCCGTATTCTGTTGGCCTGCTCAACGCCGTGCCGCGTCTGGATGCGGAAGATGAAGTGCTGGCAACCATTCCGGGCAATCCGCCTAACTTATTACGCTTACCGAAAGGCTGTCCGTTCCAACCACGCTGCCCGTATGCGATGGATCTCTGCCATAGCGCACCAGCGCTGGAATCTTTTGGTGATGGCCGCTTGCGCGCCTGCTTTAGAGCGATTGAGGAGGTGGTATGAACAATGCGGACGAGAAAAAGGTGTTGTTAGAAGTGGACGATCTGAAAGTCCACTTTGACGTCAGAGATGATAAGCAGTGGTTCTGGCAGCCGCCGAAAAAACTGAAAGCCGTTGATGGCGTGACGCTACGTTTATATGAAGGCGAAACGTTGGGCGTGGTGGGGGAGTCCGGTTGCGGCAAGTCTACGCTGGCGCGTGCCATTATCGGTCTGGTAAAAGCGACCGACGGACGCGTTACCTGGCTGGGGAAAGACCTGCTGGGCATGAGTGCCGATGAATGGCGCGCCGCACGTAGCGATATTCAGATGATATTCCAGGATCCGCTGGCATCGCTGAACCCGCGTATGACGATAGGCGAAATTATTGCCGAGCCGTTAAACGTTTATCATCCAGAACTGGATCGGCAGACGGTGAAAGATCGTGTGAAAGCGATGATGCTGAAGGTTGGGCTGCTGCCGAACCTGATCAACCGCTATCCGCATGAATTCTCTGGCGGACAGTGTCAGCGTATCGGCATCGCGCGCGCGCTGATTCTGGAGCCGAAGCTGATTATCTGTGATGAGCCAGTTTCGGCGCTGGACGTGTCGATTCAGGCGCAGGTGGTGAACCTGCTGCGTCAGCTACAGCGCGAAATGCGTCTGTCGCTGATTTTCATCGCTCATGACTTATCGGTCGTGAAGCACATTTCCGATCGCGTGTTGGTGATGTATCTGGGTCATGCGGTAGAACTGGGAACGTACGATCAGGTCTATAAAAACCCGCAGCACCCGTATACCCGCGCGCTGATGTCCGCTGTGCCGACGCCCGATCCCGATCAGGAGCGGAACAAGAAGATACAACTGCTGGAAGGGGATTTGCCTTCGCCAATCAATCCGCCATCGGGCTGTGTGTTCTGCACGCGCTGTCCGGTTGTCGGCCCTGAGTGCTCGAAAACCCGTCCCTTGCTGGAAGGGAGCTTTACGCACGCCGTTTCGTGTCTGAAGGTCGATCCGCAGGCGTTGTTACCGGTGCAGGAAGCGGAAGTTCAGTAACCCGTTTATCGGTGACTGATGTAAAAAAGGCGTCTCCTGCGGGAGACGCCTTGCATTGCTGACAATGTACGTTGAGCGTTGATAATGGATAGATCGTAAAGACGCTGTGAATACATCCTTGTACGCTCGAGCCGCGACATCCTTGTCGCGGACGCTTTACTCTTCTATTCCATTATCACCGTTTTCGTTTCGTAAATAGAATCATCTGCGTTTTTAGACGCTTTGTGTTGAGGCGAAACGAGTTATTCTTTCCACAAAATGTGGCAAAGTTTGTGATCTTTTTCCCGACAAATCAGCACGCGGGCAAAAATATCGGTAATTTCTTCACCTTCATTCTCGGCCAGCCCAATGACGACTTCGGCAAAAAAGTCAGGGTTCAGGTCGAAATCAACGTGATCGGCCCAGTCTTCAGCAGGGTCGAATAACTCTGCGCCACCGCGCTCTTCGAATTGCAGGTTGAACAGCAGAATATCTGCCGGATCGAGGTTATCAGCCGCAAGTTCCAAAAAGATGTCGTAGGCCTGTTCCAATGCTTCGTCTTCGGTCAGGCGATTATTCAAATCCATAAGGTCATTCCTGTTAATTCCCAATAGCCTTATTAGAACACGGGAAAACGCGTATTTATAGCAGAGGGCTGAAAAAGTAGAACAGCCGCTCGACGATACGTTGCCAGTAAGGGCGGTTTTGCCACTGTGTGGCGTTTAACAGGCGGGAACGAGCGATATAATCTTCCTGTACGCAGGCTAAATCGCTGCCGAATCCAGCATCATCAATCACCAGCGTAATTTCAAAATTCAGCCACAGGCTGCGCATATCCAGATTCACCGTACCAACCAGGCTGAGCTGTCCATCGACCAGTACGCTTTTAGTGTGCAGCAACCCGTCTTTAAATTGATAAATTTTCACGCCTGCGTCGAGCAGCTCTGTGAAAAACGCACGACTGGCCCAACCGACCAATACCGAGTCGTTTTTGTATGGAACGATAATGCTGACATCGACCCCACGCTGGGCGGCGGTGCAGATAGCGTGCAGCAGATCGTCGCTGGGCACGAAGTAGGGGGTCGTCATGATCAACTGCTTACGTGCTGAGTAGACGGACGTCAGCAGCGCCTGATGAATCATCTCTTCTGGGTAACCGGGGCCGGAGGCAATAACCTGAATGGTGTGGCCGCTCTCCTGTTCGAACGGCATAACGTTAACATCCGGCGGTGGCGGAAGCAGGCGCTTGCCTGTCTCCATTTCCCAGTCGCAGCAGTAGATAATCCCCAATGTGGTCGCCACTGGGCCTTCAATGCGTGCCATCAGATCAATCCACTGCCCAACGCCCGCATCTTGTTTGAATAAACGGGGATCGACCATATTCATGCTGCCGGTATAGGCAATACGGTTGTCGATCAGGATGATTTTACGATGCTGTCGCAAGTCCATGCGGCGCAGGAACGCACGGAACAGATTGACTTTCAGAGCTTCGACCACGTCGATCCCTGCGGTGCGCATCAGCTCAGGGTGATGCTGGCGGAAAAATTGTACGCTGCCAGCTGAGTCTAGCAGGATACGGCAATGTACCCCGCGTCGTGCTGCCGCGATAAGCGAAGAGGTCACTTGCTCAACCAGACCACCGGGTTGCCAGATGTAAAACACCATCTCGATGTTGTTACGCGCGAGTTCAATATCTCGCAATAACGCTTTAATGGTGTCATCAAACGTGGTCATCAACTGCAACTGATTGCCTTTAACGCCGCCAACCCCTTGCCGCCTTTCGCACAACTGAAATAACGCGCTAGCGACTTCGCTGTTTTCCGTTGCGAAAATACGGCGATATTCTTTTAATTCGCGTAGCCATTTCGCCGTTGATGGCCACATTTTGCTGGCACGTTCGGCTCGGCGTTTGCCGAGATGGAGCTCGCCAAACGAAAGATAAGCGACAATACCGACAAGTGGCAGAATATAAATCACCAATAGCCAAGCCATCGCAGAAGGCACCGCCCGACGTTTCATCAGAATACGCAGGGTCACACCTGCAATCAGCAACCAGTAGCTAAAAACCAGTAACCAACTTATTACGGTATAAAATGTCGACATAAAAGCGGCACTGTTCCCTTCTGCAAATAATTAACAAAGTGTACGCATAGATTTATAAAAGGGGAAATGCCTTTCCTCTGAATATCCCCGTCATACTTCAAGCTGCATGTACGTTGGCTGCGTTCAGTCACCCGAATCACTTACTTATGTAAGCTCATCGGGATTCCCTCTCTTGCCGCCTTCACGCAACTCGAATTATTTAGGGGATAAACGTTATATAAGAAGAGAATGGCGGTGAGCGTGATTCACGGATTGTCGCCGTGAATGAGGGGGGTATAATGCCCAGCGCGAGTGGATTAACAAGAGTCGCATAATGAAACGCAGTCGGAATGAAGTGGCCCGCTGGCGGATGTTGCGTCAGGTTCAGCGTAGAAGAAGTCGCTGGTTGGAGGCTCAATCACGGTCGTATCGCCATATTCGCTCTGCCCGTTATCTGCAACAAAAGCAGCAACGGCGGGCATTGCTCTATGCGGTAACCTACGACTGGTAAGCCAGTGAGGAAAATAGCGACCTGAAGTATGGTCGCTATTTTTTTTAGCTTATTCCCTTATCGGCTCATCCCATAGCCGGAATGCGCGGTGTCATTTCTTGCTGATCAATCATCAGGTTAACCTCAGCCTCTGTTGAGGGCAGGATAAACAGCGAGACTGACCTATTTAAGCGTTCCGTTTGCTCGAGCAGTGAGGCGAAGGTGTGTGCGGAGGCTTCAACCTGTCCCGCATTTTCTCTGACGGTGTCGTTCAGCGTACTGAGCCGGGCGGTGACTTCATGAATGCTCTCGTTCTGCTGGTGCGATACTTCCGAGATCTCGCTCAGAAACGCGCCAGTCCCTTTCGCTGTCTGAATAATGTTCTGCAGGCTGTCATTCAGTTTGTTCACCAGTCGCGTTCCGGCGGTTACGCTGTTATCAGAATCACGAATCAGTACATTAATATTTTGTGCAGAATGGCTGCTTTGCGAAGCCAGGGTGCCGACTTCCCGTGCGACAACGGCAAAACCTCGGCCCATCGCCCCGGCTCGTGCGGCTTCAATGGCGGCGTTCAACGACAAAATATGCGTCTGAAACGCCACGTTCTCAATCATCCCTATGGCTTCTGTCATCTCACGCGTTCTGCCTGCAATGTCTGACATCGCCGCTTTGACGTCATTCATCATCGTCTCACCCTGCGCAGCGATTGTGCTGGTATCTTCTGCGTGCAAATTGGCCTGTTGGGTATGCTGGGTATTTTGCTCAAGATGCTGACTAAGCTGAATAATATGCTCGGTGGTGATTTTGAGCTCGTGGGATTGGCGGTTTGCCTGTTCGGAAAGCCGATGGTTATCTGCCGCTACCCGATCGACCTGCGTCACCATATGGTCAACGCCCTGGCGAACCTGATTGACCAAGGTTACCAAACCTTCCTGCATTTGAATGACGCTGGCGTTAAGTTGTTCAACTTCGCGTGTACCGCGCGTCTTTGTATTGACCGCATGCGAAAGGTCACCCTCGGCGATCCGTTTTAAATGGGCAATGATGTGCGTCAGCGGACGAATAATGATACGACTTACGCCAATCCATACGGTGATGGCGATCGCCAGCAAGAGGCCAAGAACTGTAATGAAAATCGTTTTTGCGTTATCGAGAGAGGATAAAAATTGTTGGCCATGCTGTTTTTGTAGCGCATCGGTATCTTGCAGGTAGTGTGAATACTTCTGGGTAAAATCGCTTTGGTAAGCCTGTACCGGAACGGCAAAGAAAATATCGATCTGATTGGTGGTTTTTATTCCCTCAGCTAGCTCGACAAGCCCGGAATAAAGCTGGTTATAGCTCTTTTTCAAATCGATAAACGCCGCGGTGTCCGCTTCAGCCGTTGTAACCGTCCCCAGTAATTGGTAGTGCTCCTGTGCCTGTTTGAGAGACACTTCCGCCTCATCCATCAAGCTATGCCAGCTACCTTCAGACCCCGTTTCTTTGTCTACTAACAGATAAATGCCCGCGCGGTTGAGTTTATCGCTGGCACTCATCACTTCCATCCGTGCTTTATCCATTAACGCTTGTTGCTGACGCAGGTTCTCGTTAGCGGAAATATCTTGCCGAACCTGAGTCATCGTTTGCGAAATGACGCCGACGGAAACCAATTGCAGAAAAGAAAATAACCCAATGATCAATAACAATCCGGAGAGAATACTGAGGCGATGACGGCGGCGGATAGGTACAACACCGTTTCGCAAAATCGCAGGCATTAACATGATTGCTGACCCTCTATAAGTGAATAGCGGCCAAACTATCATTGTTAAATGACTAAAATATTTCAGCTTTTGGGAGAGACGAAAAAGGTCATGGCATTTTAGTACAACCATGACCTTTATCAATTACTCGTCATATTTCAAGTTGCATGTGCGTTGGCTGCGTTCAGTCACCCGAATCACTTACTTGAGTAAGCTCATCGGGATTCCTTCTCTTGCCGCCTTCCTGAAACTCGAATTATTTAGAGTATTAACCCTTAAAACACTTTCTTGAATGGCTTCACGCTAACGTGTTTATAGACGCCCGCCGCGAGGTAAGGATCGGCGTTGGCCCATGCTGTTGCCTCATCCAGCGATGTGAATTCGGCGATAATCACGGAGCCGCTAAAACCAGCCTGACCGGGATCGTCGCTGTCGATTGCAGGCAAAGGCCCTGCGGTAATCAATCGGCCCTGATCGCGTAATGCCTGTAAACGGGCAAGATGGTCCGGTCTGACCGACAGGCGTTTTGCTAATGAATCAACATTATCTTCAGCATAAATGACGTAGAACATAGCGACCTCACAGGTGGGAAAGTACCTTTACGTTTTGTGACTGGGTTGATACCCCAGCGGCCAAACGCTATCGGGTAAGAGAAACGTGTTTCTACCATCATACGTGATGTTGTTTGAAGACAATAGTGCGAGGACAATAGGTTGATTTGCCAGCGTAATCCCCCCACGACTTTGGTTTTTTTAACAATTCCACGGGTTGTTATTGAATATGATTGCTATTTGCATTTAAACTTGGGCGGCATAAGAGGATAAAGACAGACTATGCCGCAAAAAAAGTTTTTTTTGACCCGCCGCTACTCATGGCCATTCATACTTTCAGTAGGTTTTCACGGTTCACTGATTGCAGGTTTGTTGTACGCCTCGTTTAATCATTCAATCGAATTACCGCAGGAATCCAAGCCTATCAGCGTTGTGATGGTGAACCCAGCGGCCTATGAGGCGGCACCAACAGCCAAATCTGTTCCAGAGCCTGAGCCGATCAAGCAGCCCGAGCCCGAGCCGGAACCGATTCCAGAACCGGAGCCATTGCCGCAGCCGGTTCCGATGCCATTACCCGAACCCAAGCCTAAGCCGCCGAAACCTGAACCCAAGCCTGTGAAGAAGGTTGAGCAGCCGAAACCAGTTAAACGTGAGCCGACTGTTGAAAAACAGCCACCTTCGCCGTTTACCAGCGAAGAGCCGACGCGCAATGTGACGAATGCGCCAGTGAAACAGGCACCCGCGCCCGCAGCAAGCACGCAGTCAAGTGGGCCACGTCCGTTGAGCCGCGCACAGCCGCAGTATCCGGCGCGCGCGTTTTCCCTGCGCGTTGAAGGGCGGGTAAAAATGCAGTTTGATGTGGATGAGTCTGGACGTGTTGACAACGTGCGCGTGCTTTCTGCCGAGCCGCGTAATATGTTCGAACGCGATATCAAACAGGCCATGCGTAAATGGCGTTATGAAGCCGATAAGCCGGGCAAAGATTTGGTGGTGACCATCGTCTTTAACATTGACGGCGGGGCGGCAGTCGAATAATTCACGCTGATATGAAAAAAAACGGGGCGTCATCTGCAAAGATGACGCCCCGTTTTCGTTATGCCTTTATATCCGGTAACAACACATCAATTAACAAATTAAGTGCTTACGCTACCCGATATCACTCGCTTGGCGTGAAGTTGCTTTTACCTGCGGGCAGTTCGCGCGGATGGCCTTCTTCATCTACGGCGACATAGGTGAATAATGCTTCGGTAGCCCGATAGCGCTGACCAATCGGTTCAGAGGAGACTTTCTTCACCCACACTTCAACATTGACGTTGATAGAGCTACGGCCAGTACGTAAACAACGTGCATAGCAGCAAACCACATCGCCGACGGCGACAGGTTTTAAGAACGACATCCCATCAACCCGTACGGTAACGACACGCCCCTCGGCAATTTCTTTCGCCAGAATCGCGCCGCCGATGTCCATTTGCGACATCAACCAGCCGCCAAAAATATCCCCGTTCGCATTGGTATCAGCTGGCATTGCCAGCGTGCGGAGAACCAGTTCGCCCTGTGGTAACACGTTTTGTGTGCTCATTGTGTCTATCTCGCTTTGGCTATTGCTGTTGCTCGCTTTTTTCTTCTTCTGACTTTTCCTGATCGTTAGGCAAGTGACGATAGATATAAACGCCACAAATCAGCGTAAACAGCAGCGTCACGCCGGTCAGACCAAAGACTTTGAAATTAACCCAAACGTTTTGCGGTAACCAGAAAGCAATATAGATGTTAACCAGCCCACACACCAGAAAGAACATAGCCCAGGCGAAATTCAGTTTCCCCCAGACGGGTTGCGGCAAGGTTAACTCTTTACCCAGCATTTTCTGAATCAGGGTCTGTTTCATCACAAACTGGCTAACCAGCAGGGCAATGGCGAACAAACCGTAGATGATGGTGACTTTCCACTTGATAAACAGATCGTTATGGAATACCAACGTTAGCGAACCGAAAACGACGACCATGGCAAAGGTGACCAGCGTCATTTTCTCTATTTTACGGTACATCACCCAGGTGACCACGAGTGACAGGGCCGTTGCCGCAATCAGCGCACCCGATGCGATATAGATGTCATAAAGTTTATAGGCCGCAAAAAAAACGACCAACGGTATAAAATCAAGAAGTTGCTTCATTATGTCAATCCATCACTCAACAGTGTCGTAACCTTAACTCGCGAGAGTTATCCGATAGCTCATGCCATTATCCTTTATTGTCGAACACCATTCCCGAGATATTGTAATAATTTGCAGAAAATTACGATTGGGTTGATAGCGAACGGATATCAGGCGGAACCTATGCCACCAGAGCGATAGCATAGGCAGAGAGCGGCAGCTAAGCGCGCAGCAGCATATAAAGGCGGAACAGGTAAATGAGCAGGAGCGCGGAGATCAGGTTGCCTAAGCCGTTCAGAACCACGCCGAGCACGGTCGGTGAGGAAATCGGTAACTTCGACACGATCAACAAAATAGCGATTTTAGCCAGTAGCCACATCACGATGGCAGGCGCGGTTGCACGCAGGTTACCGTAAGCCAGTTTAGTACTCACTTTAATCGCGTTGAAAATTCCGCTTTTTTCCGTGACGACAATCACGGGTGATAAACTCAGCGCAATAGCCAGCAGTACGCCAGGGATGACCAGAAGCATCATGCCAAGTTGAATGAGCAGGGTGCACAGCAGGATCAGGATAAGCAAACGCAGTAAAAAAGGTGCCGATGCGCCAATTGCTCGCAGTGCACTGGTGCGCTGTCCGTCAGAAACCAGCTGGATCAGCATCAGAACCCCGCCCGTCAGCAGCGCATTGCCCGCTAACGCAGCAAAGGTGCCTGCTGCTGACATTTTCAGTAACACGGTTTGTTGTTCCGGTGTCATCTGCTGAATCATATCCATCAAGCCAGCTTCGACAGAAGATGACAGATCGCTGCTGGAACTACTCAGAATCTGTAACTCGTCTCCAGAAGGCGATAGTGCATGATTCAGTATGACAGTAATGAATGCCGTCAACAGTGACAGCATTAAGATGCTGATGAACTGGTTGCGGGTGAAATTCATCGTGTCACGGTACAACGTGTTAGCCGTGATAGGCATGCAGGCTCCTTGAAAAAGATAAATCGACAGAGAGAACTTAACTCCCAATTGTAACCTGTTAATTCGCGCTGTGGCACCCCGTCAACGATGTTTCGCCTCACTAATGAGGTCAGTGTGGCATGGCTACTCATCGTGGCGCTTATCGTCACCTGTGGCGTATTTGATGCCTTGCGATACTATTGATCTGGATCAATTTCATGAAATTTAATCAGTTAGTGATAAATGATTTCGTTCAATTTGGGCGTAAAATCTTTAAAAGATGTGATCTGGCTTAAAACAAGAATACCTACTTAGGGGTATATTTCGCTCGAAATTTAAACCCTATAAATGGAGTGGGTAATGAAAAAGACATCTTTCTTATTGTTGGCAGCGGCGCTCATGCCTGCATTGACACAGGCTCATCAAGCGGGTGATTTCATTGTTCGGGCGGGATCGGCAACCGTACGACCGGTTGAAAGCTCCGATAACGTGCTGGGTAGCTTGGGATCCTTTCAGGTGAATAACAATACGCAACTGGGTCTGACTTTCAGCTACATGGTGACGGATAATATTGGGGTTGAATTGCTGGCCGCTACGCCGTTTAACCATAAAGTCGGCTTACAAAGCACGGGGACAATCGCAGAAGTGAAACACCTGCCGCCGTCTCTGGTGGCACAGTACTACTTTGGTGATAAAGAAGATAAATTGCGCCCGTATTTGGGCGTTGGCCTGAATTACACCCTGTTCTTCGATGAGAAATTTAATGATACGGGGAAAAGTGCAGGGCTGAGCGATCTGAGCCTGAAAAATTCTTGGGGTGTTGCTGCACAAGCGGGCTTGGATTACAACCTGGATAAAAATTGGTTGGTAAACATGTCCGTGTGGTGGATGGATATTGATACCGATGTGAAATTTAAAGCCGGGAACAATCAGCAAAGTATCCATACTACGCTTGATCCATGGGTCTTTATGTTTGGCTTAGGCTATCGCTTCTGATTGTGATTGTTAATGTAGTTTGATGAATAAAAAATTTCCGGGAGAAATTTTTAACGTTGCATTAGCAACGGCCCGTAAGGGTGGCGGCTAGGGATGGCACGCCATAAAAAACGGCGACGTAAATAACGTTGCCGTTTTGATAGACAGGAAATAACAAACTAATAAAGAAACGCTATTTTTATTACAGCAATTATCTAGATAGCGTTAGCCCTTAGAAACTGTATTGTACACCAACGCGGTAGCGAGTCTGACGCTCGTCCGTTGTTGTGCTGCCAACAACGTTGCCGACTTCAGCGTAAGGAGTCCAGTTTTTGTCATATTTATACGCTAATTTAACGTTGTGAGTCAGGCCATAGTTGTCGTTGTCAGCAATGTAGCCAACAGAACCGGCTTTAGTTTTCTTGTCGTATTCAAATTCGTATTCAACCACAAAGTTCGCTGGCAGTTTGTAACCCAATGTACTGGTGATGGTGTAGCCTTTCATATCTGAAGGGGCTGAAGTACCAATGCTGTCACTTTTGCGCAGGTAGGATGCACGGTAGCGCAGGCCATAGTACAGGGAATCGGTAATGTTGGCCGTTCCTTTGATATATGGACGGTAGTTGTTGTTGTCAGAAGTGGAAACCATATTTAAGCCAGCTTCCAAACCAAAGGTTTTATCGAATTTGTACAGGTAGCTGGCAGTGACTTCAGTACCGTTGCTGACCGTTTCGTTATAGGGTTTATTTGGCGTATTGTCTTTACCTGACTGTTTCCACGTGGCTTCCATTGACAGGCCAAAACCGTTATCAAAACGGTGGGACATCAGCAGACGATCTTTATGATCGTTCTTTGCCGTATCCTTCATTTCATGGCGATAGTCAATCGTTACAGCCATAGAGCTTAAGCTGATTAAAGAAGTTACCATCATCGTCAATATTTTAACTTTCATTTTATTATCCCAAGTCAAAGAGAATTATTATTTAAAAACGCGCTGCCACTTTTGTTCAGCGGTTCCATTCTATTTATTATTTCTTACAGTAATGTGAACAAGATCGTTAAAAAGAGAAAATTTAAAATGATCTCATTTCTGTGATTGTCTTCGTATTTTATTGGTGGGATTTATGCGGTTTAAAAAATAATGGTTATTTGATTTATTTCTTTGATGTGAAATTAAATAATTATTTCAATTGGAAAACATTGCTTACAATTATAATAAATCAGACATTGAATAATAATTGAAATTATTAATATTTAATCAAATGAGAAATAATTTGAAACATTATTCGGCGCGCGATAGGACTTGTATGAAGCACAAATCGCGCACCTGAAACGTGTTATGAACGCGTAGCGGCTTTCATTTCACTTACAAAGGCGTGTAACTCTGACAGCATGACGTCGGGCTGGTTCAGATTTTTTTCGATAATCCGTACGATCGCGGAGCCAGAAATGGCACCCGCTGCGCCTGAGGCTAGCGTTTCCCGTACTTGAGCGGGATCGGAAATACCAAATCCTTGTAACGGCGGGGCAGCATGATACGCATTCAGTTTGGCAACCAGATGATTCAACGGCAACTGTGCGCGCTTTTCTGCCCCAGTCACGCCCGCCCGTGAGACTAAATAGGTGTAGCCACGGCCATAAGAAGCGATCTCGCGCAGCAGTTCATCATCAGCATTAGGCGGACAGATAAAAATGGGGGCAATGCCGTGTCGCAGCGCCGCCGTACGGAACGGCGCAGATTCCTCCACCGGCACATCTGCCACCAAAACTGAATCGACGCCAACCTGCGCGCAGCGCTGATAAAATTCATCAATACCGTTGCTGAAGACCAGATTGGCATACATCAGCAGGCCAATCGGGATTTCTGGATATTTCTGACGTATGGCTGCCAGCATGTCGAAGCATTGGTCCGGCGTGACGCCTGCGGCAAAGGCGCGCAGATTGGCATCCTGAATGGTCGGGCCATCCGCCAACGGGTCAGAGAAGGGCACGCCCAGCTCCAACGCATCGGCACCGGCCGCAATCAGCGTGTCGATAATTTTCAGGGACTGCTCGGGAGAGGGATCGCCCAGCGTAACAAAAGGAACGAACGCGCCTTCCTTTTTCTCTGACAGGCGGTTAAATAACGGTTGATAGCGTTCCATTAGATTTCTCCCCGATCTTTCAAAATATCGTGCACAGTAAAGATGTCTTTATCACCGCGGCCGGACAGGTTGACCACCAGCAGTTGCTCCTTCTCTGGCTCCGCTTTGATCATCTTCAAGGCGTGTGCCAGCGCGTGGGAGGATTCCAGTGCGGGAATAATCCCTTCACCGCGGCAGAGTGCTTTGAAAGCATCCAACGCTTCATCATCGGTAACCGAGACATAGTCGGCACGACCAATGCTGTTCAGATGGGCGTGCTGCGGCCCTACGGACGGGAAATCCAGCCCGGCGGAAATCGAGTAAGACTCTTCAATTTGTCCGTCGGACGTTTGCATCATCGGGGACTTCATGCCGAAATAAATACCCACGCGGCCGTGTTTTAACGGTGCGCCGTGCTGCCCGGATTCAATACCCAAGCCACCAGGTTCAACGCCGATCAAACGGACGGTAGTATCGTCGATGAAATCAGCGAACATCCCAATCGCGTTAGAGCCACCGCCGACACAGGCTAATACCGCATCCGGCAAGCGACCTTCTTTTTCCAGAATCTGCGCTTTGGTTTCCTCACCAATCATGCGTTGAAACTCACGCACGATAGTTGGATAAGGATGCGGACCAGCCGCTGTTCCCAGCAGATAGTGTGCTGTTTCATAGCTGCCAGACCAGTCACGCAGCGCTTCGTTGCAGGCATCTTTCAGCGTGGAAGAACCGCTGTGAACCGGAATCACTTCCGCCCCCATCAAACGCATGCGGAACACGTTCGGCGACTGGCGCTCAACGTCTTTTGCACCCATATAAACGCGGCATTTCAGGCCGAGCAGGGCGCAAGCCAGCGCCGTTGCGACACCGTGTTGGCCCGCCCCCGTTTCGGCGATGATTTCGCTTTTACCCATGCGCTTAGCCAGTAGAGCCTGTCCGAGCACCTGATTGGTTTTGTGCGCACCGCCGTGCAGTAAATCTTCACGCTTCAGGTACAGCTTGGTTTTCGTCCCAGCAGTCAGGTTTTGACACAAGGTTAACGCTGTTGGGCGACCCGCATAGTTTTTCAGCAGATCGGTAAATTCGGCCTGAAATTCAGGATCTTTTTGTGCACTGACGAAAGCCTCTTCCAACTGGCGTAACGCCGGGATGAGGATCTGCGGAACAAATTGTCCGCCGAATTCACCGAAGTAAGGGTTGAGTAATGTCATAATTTTCCCGTCTGTTTTAGTGTTGCGGCTGACGTAATGTCGCAAAAACCGCAGCAATTTTATGTGAGTCTTTTTTTCCCGGTTCGCTTTCGACCCCGGAATTGAAATCCAGTCCTGCGCAACCTTGCTGTGCCGCCAGTGCGCAATTATCGCTATTCAGGCCACCGGCCAACAGCACGTTATCCAATGACTGATTCGCCAGCAGCGACCAATTAAAGGTTTTACCGCTGCCGCCCTGACCGTTGTCAAACACGTAGCGATCGACGTGGGTAAAATTGCGTTCTGGCAGCACATCCGCGATGCTTAATGCTTTCCAAATCTGGCAGGTCGCGGGTAATTGCTGACGTAACCGGTCGATGGTCTGTTGATCTTCATCACCGTGCAGTTGAACGGCCGCTAACCCTAACTGCGTTGTGATAGCAACGATGTGTTCGACGGGCGCATTGCGGAAAACACCGACATAGCGCAGTGGGGCGCCTGTCATAACGTCGGCGGCTTGTTTGGCGTCAACATAGCGTGGGGAGCTGGCGACGAAGATTAAACCGCCGTAGAGCGCACCCGCTTGATAGGCGGCCTGTGCATCTGCTGCGCGCGTCAGGCCGCAGACTTTGTTCTCGCCTAGGATAACGCGGCGTACTGCGCCGTTCAGATCCGGCTCAGACATCAGCGAACTGCCGATCAGGAAGCCCTGAGCAAAGGCGCTGAGTTCACGAATCTGTGCCTGGCAGTTGATACCGGATTCACTGATCACGGTGACGCCAGCAGGCAGACGCGGTGCGAGTGTTCGGGTACGGTTGAGGTCAATCGAGAGATCGCGCAGGTCGCGGTTGTTGATCCCAACGACGCGTGCTTCGAGCTGAATCGCCCGCAGCAGCTCTTCTTCATTACTGACTTCTGTCAACACGCCCAGCTTCAGGCTGTGCGCCACCTCGGCCAGTTGCTGATACTGCTCGTCGTCCAGCACGGACAACATCAGCAGAATGGCATCGGCCTGATAGTAGCGAGCCAGATAGATCTGATAAGGCGAAATAATAAAGTCTTTGCACAGCACCGGCTGATGTACTGCTGCGCTAACCTGCGGCAGAAAGGCAAAATCGCCCTGAAAATACTTTTCGTCAGTCAAAACGGAAATAGCAGACGCGTAATCTTTATAGACCTGAGCTATCGCTACCGGGTCGAAATCATCGCGAATCAATCCCTTCGACGGTGAAGCCTTTTTGCATTCAAGAATAAAGGCGGGCTTATCCTGTTTCAGCGCCTGATAAAAGTCGCGCTGGCTGGGAACGATCTCATGCTGAAAAGAGGCCAGCGGCTGTGCTTTTTCTCGTTCCGCAACCCAAAGCGCTTTATCACGCACAATTTTATGTAATACGGTTTCCTGCATGGTTCCATTATCCTCTGGCGGACAGGGCGATAACGCGCTGATAAGCCTGTCCACTATGAATGACTTCAAGCGCCTGTTGCGCATTTTGGCGCAGATCTTCTTGTCCGAATAATCTCAGGAGCAGCGCAACGTTGGCGGCAACCGCGGCGGCGTGCGCACGTTCACCTTTACCTTGTAGCAGTGACGCGAGAATGTCACGATTTTCTTCTGGCGTACCGCCTTGTAATGCCGATAGCGGATACGCATCCAGCCCGAAATCGCGGTGCGTCAGTTCGTAGGTTTCGATCTCGCCATTGTTCAACTCAGCAACCTGCGTCGGTGCATGAAGCGCGACTTCATCCATCCCGCCGCCGTGTACGACGGCAGCACGTTGGTAGCCCAGCACCTTCAGCGTTTCGGCGATAGGGCGAACTAATTCGGGGCTATACACGCCAATCAGCGCCAGAGGGGGGCGAGCGGGGTTAACCAACGGCCCCAGCACGTTGAAGACGGTGCGCGTTTTGAGCTGCTGACGAACTGGCATGGCATGACGGAAGCCCAGATGGTATTGCGGAGCAAACAGGAAACACACGCCCAGATCGTCCAGCGCCTGACGGGAATCCTGTGCGCTCATATCCAGCTTAATGCCGAAAGCGGAGAGCAAGTCTGAGGAACCGGAGCGGCTGGATACGCTGCGGTTGCCGTGCTTGGCGATTTTCAGGCCACAGCTGGCAGCAACGAAGGCACTGGCCGTCGAAATGTTGATGCTGTTAGTACCGTCTCCGCCTGTGCCGACGATATCGGCAAATAAATAGTCAGGGCGGGGGAACGGCTGCGCATCGGCCAGCAGAGCCGTGGCAGCACCGGCGATCTCATCGGGATGTTCGCCGCGCACTTTCATACTAATCAACGCCGCTGCCAGCTGGCTGGCTTCCAGTTCACCACGAATAATGGCACCAAACAGCGCCTGACTTTCCTGACGGCTGATAGGGTTCGCGCCGTATAATTTTTCCAGTATGTGTTGCATGGTCATGACATCCTGAGCTGTAGACGGTTCCCGGCTCTTAGAAGACTGTTGTGTAGAAGACAATTGCATAATCGTATCCCTCATTAAGCCAGTGCCCAGTCCAGCGTTTGTTCCAGCAGTCGAGCGCCGTGCGTGGTCAGAATCGACTCAGGATGGAATTGAAAACCGCAGACGCGATCCGCATCGTTTCGCACGGCCATGACCATCGTGTTGAAGTGTGCGTTGACGGTCAGCGTTGACGGAATGTTGCTGCCGACCAACGAGTGGTAGCGGGCAACGGGCAATGGATGCGGTAAACCGCTAAACATACCGCTGGCATCGTGGTCGATGGCAGACGCTTTGCCGTGCAGGATTTCGCCTGCCTGACCAACATGGCCGCCGTAGGCTTCCACGATGGCCTGATGGCCGAGGCAAATGCCGATAATCGGCAACTGACCGCGTAAACGTTGCAGCAGTTCAGGCATACAACCCGCTTCGGCTGGCGTGCCGGGGCCGGGAGAGAGCATCAGGATCGGTTTTTCCATTTGCTGTAAGCGCGCGATGATGACGTCGGCAGGCAGATGGTTGCGGTAAATCACGACCTGATGACCGCTGGCACGCAGTTGATCCACCAGGTTGTAGGTGAATGAATCGATATTATCGAGCAGCAGGATGTCAGCCATCAGAAAATCTCCTTTGCATGGTGCGCGCTGGCAATGGCTCGCAGTACGGCTCGGGCTTTATTACGTGTTTCGTCGGCTTCGGCCTGAGGGTTAGAATCCAGCACCACGCCCGCACCGGCCTGAACGGTGGCAATACCGTCTTCGACATAGGCGGAGCGGATAACGATGCAGGTGTCCAGATCGCCGTGCGCGGTGAAGTAGCCGACGGCGCCGCCGTAGCTGCCGCGCCGGGTTTTCTCACTTTCGGCAATCAGCTGCATGGCCCGGACTTTCGGTGCGCCGCTCAGCGTGCCCATGTTCATGCAGGCACGGTAGGCGTGCAGCACATCTAAATCTTCACGCAGCGTACCAACGACACGGGAGACCAGATGCATGACAAAGGAATAGCGGTCAACTTTGGTCAGATCAGCAACGTAACGGCTGCCCGGCTGACAGATGCGCGCCAGATCGTTACGAGCTAAATCGACCAGCATCAAATGCTCAGCCAATTCTTTATGGTCGGTACGCATTTCCAACTCAATACGGCTATCGAGATCGCGATCCAGCGAGCCATCGGCACGACGACCGCGCGGGCGAGTACCGGCAATGGGGTAGATTTCAATTTGACGGCTGTCGGCATCGTATTTCAGTGAGCTTTCCGGCGAGGCACCGAACAACGTGAAGTCCTGATCCTGCATGTAAAACATGTAAGGGCTGGGATTGCTATCCTTCAGCGTTTGGTAGGCGGCCAGCGGTGAAGGACAAGGCAGAGAGAAACGGCGCGACGGCACGACCTGGAAAATTTCACCGATACGGATAGCTTCTTGCATCTGACTGACGACGTCACCGAAGGCTTCATCGCTCTGGTTGCAGCTCAGCGTCATGTCTTCGATGGACTGACGCGGCAGCGCAGGCGCTGGCTGGGTGAGCTGAAGTTGTAGCTGTTCCAGACGCTGTTGCAGACGCTGCTTTTCGCTTTGGTTCGGTGTAAACAGGCTGGCTTGTAGCGCGGTTACACGTTTTTGGTGGTCAAGCACCAGCAGCGTTTCTGCCAGATAGAAGCAAAAATCCGGGCAACGCTGCTGCTGGCTCAGCGCGGGTAGTTCTTCAAACCCCGCGACCAGATCGTAGGCGAACAGGCCGCCGAGGAACATGGCTTCACGTTCGTCTGTCGGGCAGGCAACCAGCGTCAGAATCTGGCGTAAGGCATCAAACACGGACAGCGAGCGCAGGCGAGCATCTTCGTCCTGCATCGCATCTGCCAGCGGGAAGGTGAGTTCACGGCCATTCGGACGCGGCTGATTGGTAATTTCTACTGGCAACGCGGCATCCAGAAGCGGCAGAAGGCTGGCGCCGTTTGCCGTGAGTGCCTGAATGGAAACGTGTTGGCCCAGTGCGGTGATGCGCAGCGCGCTATCTACGATTAACAGGCTTTTCAGGTTTTCCTTACTGTCGATTTCAGCCGACTCTAACAGCAACGTTGCCGGTCTGGCACCGCAGAGCTGATGGAAGATGGCGCTGGGGTCGTTACGGTAAACGGCCTCGGTACGCAGCAGTTCCAGTTTAGGTTGTGTTGTTTGCATTCTTGCTACCCGTTTAATGTTGTGCCCATCAAATAAAAAGCCCGCTTAGTTAAGCGGGCCTGGGAATATCTGCATGTGTGATAACAGCGATGCGTGATTAGTCCACCCGCGATAGGGAAGAGCGCCACCAACCATGCTTCATCATTTTCTGCGTTGCCATTATCATCATCTCACTGTTTGTATTCTGATTACTGTCTGTGTACCGAACTTGTGTACTAGTTAACGGGTTCGGCGATAAAATGTCAACACCTTCAATAGGATTATTTTATTACTCAGGGAAACGGCGGGCATTACCATTTACGCCCTATTGATGGCATCATGCGGTCTTCGCATTATTCTTGTTAATGGATAGGCTTGTGCCAGAAGATTCTCAACCGATATCGTCGTTCCCACTTTATGATTTGCATAGCCATACCACGGCATCTGATGGCCTTTTAACGCCGACAGCGCTGGTCAGTCGCGCGGTAGACATGCGGGTGAGCGTGCTGGCGATTACCGATCACGACACGACGGCTGGGCTTGACGAAGCGCAGAATGCGATTGCACAGCAGGGGTTGCCGCTGAGGTTGATTCCCGGCGTGGAGATCTCCACGCTGTGGGAAAACCATGAGATCCATATTGTCGGATTAGGGATGGATAGTGCACACCCAGCGTTAACGGGTTTGCTGCAACAGCAGGCGGCGTGTCGGCAAAATCGGGCGGAACAGATTGCGACTCGTCTGGAAAAAAACCGCATTCCCGATGCGCTGGCTGGCGCACAGCGTCTGGCGACGGGAGGACAGATTACACGAGCGCATTTTGCGCGTTACCTGATCGAACTGGGCATCGCGGCGAATATGAATCAGGTGTTCAAAAAATATCTGGCGAAAGGCAAAATCGGTTACGTGCCACCGCAGTGGTGCACCATCCCGCAAGCGATTGAGGCGATTCATCAATCCGGCGGTGTGTCGGTGTTGGCGCATCCGGGGCGCTACGACTTGACGGCCAAATGGTTAAAGCGTCTGCTAGCTACCTTCGCAGAAAGCAGCGGGATCGCGATGGAAGTGGCGCAATGCCAACAGGCACCTGATGAGCGCACGCAGTTGGGACGCTATGCGCGCGACTTCAACCTGATGGCGTCGCAAGGATCGGATTTCCACCTGCCATGCGCCTGGATTGAGCTAGGTCGCAAGCTGTGGCTACCGGCCGATGTCGAACCTGTTTGGCACCATCCGCTATTGGTGAAGGCTGGCAGCGCATAGTCGCGTTGATGCGATGGATCTCTTTTGGAAATAACAAATTCATGGAATAACAATCTTTTACCGCCAACACGTTCTATAATAATCCTATTGCACGATGACGCGGGTTGAAATACACAACGCCGCGCAATGTCAGACGTATGAGGTAGGGTCATGAGCCAGTTTTTTTATATTCACCCACAGAATCCGCAGCCGCGATTGATCAATCAGTCGGTGGAATTTTTGCATAAAGGTGGGGTGATTGTTTATCCAACGGATTCCGGTTACGCGTTGGGCTGTATGTTGGGCGAAAAGAACGCGCTGGAACGCATCTGCCGGATTCGCGATCTGGGTAGCGATCATAACTTCACGCTGATGTGTCGCGATCTGTCTGAACTCTCGACATATGCCCATGTTGATAACTCGGCTTTCCGGTTGATTAAAAATAATACGCCGGGTAATTACACGTTTATTCTGAAAGCGACGAAAGAGGTGCCTCGCCGCTTAATGAATGAAAAGCGTAAAACCATCGGCCTGCGCGTGCCGTCTAACCCTATCGCACTGGAGCTGCTGGCTGCGCTGAATGAGCCGTTGATGTCGACCACGCTGATGCTGCCAGGAAATGATTTTGCCGAATCCGATCCAGAAGAAATTCAGGATAGATTGGGAAAACGGGTGGATTTGATTATTCATGGCGGCTCGCTGGGTCAACAGCCGACGACGGTTATCGACTTGACCGAGTCCGTGCCGCGCGTCGCCCGTGAAGGCACTGGTGATGTCACGCCGTTTCTATAAGTGCAGCGACGAGCGGTAACAATGGGAATACAAATGGCGCGAAGATCGGTATAATCGCGCCAGTTTTTAATACGATGAACGATTTTTACGTACACACGATTTTTACGTACATTCAATTTTTACGTAACGGCTGAATTTTATCAGCAGTTATGACTCCCCCCGACGCCTGGGAAGGCGACACTAGAGGTTGCTCAATGAGCGAAAAGTTACAAAAAGTTCTGGCGCGCGCCGGACATGGTTCACGCCGCGAAATTGAAGGTATCATTCAGGCTGGACGCGTCAGCGTTGACGGTAAGATTGCCACTCTGGGCGATCGCGTTGAAGTGACGAAAGCCACCAAAATCCGTATCGATGGTCATGTGGTTACCGTTAAGGAAACCGAAGAGTCCGTGTGCCGCGTACTGATGTACTATAAACCGGAAGGTGAGTTGTGCACCCGTAACGATCCTGATGGCCGCCCGACGGTATTTGACCGTCTACCAAAAATTCAGGGCTCTCGCTGGGTTGCCGTAGGGCGTCTGGACGTGAACACCTCCGGTCTGCTGCTGTTCACGACCGACGGTGAGTTAGCCAATCGCCTGATGCACCCCAGCCGTGAAGTTGAGCGCGAATATGCCGTGCGGGTCTTCGGTGTCGTTGACGATGAAAAGATCAAACAGCTGAGTAAAGGTGTACAGCTGGAAGACGGTCCTGCATCGTTCCGTACTATCCGCTATCAGGGCGGTGAAGGTCTGAACCAGTGGTATAACGTGACGCTGACCGAAGGGCGCAACCGTGAAGTTCGCCGTCTGTGGGAAGCGGTTGGCGTGCAGGTTAGCCGCCTGATTCGCGTGCGCTACGGTGATATTACGCTGCCGAAAGGTATTCCACGCGGTGGCTGGACAGAAATGCCACTGGAACAGCTGAACTATCTGCGTGAATTAGTGCAACTTCCGGCAGAAACGGTATCGAAACTGCCAGTTGAGCGCGAACGCCGCCGAGTGAAGGCGAACCAGATCCGCCGTGCGGTAAAACGTCACAGCCAGATCAACAGCGCTCCGGCGCGCCGTACCTCGCCAAAGCCTAAGCGCAACGGATAATCTTCTCTCTATACGCTTCACGGGCAGTTTTCGCTGCCCGTTTTCATTTCGCTTTGCTTATCAACAATGAAAAACTAACGGCTACCAGTCAATACCTTGCTGCGCCTGAATTCCGCTATCAAACGCATGTTTTACCGGACGCATTTCCGTCACGGTATCCGCCATTTCCAGCAAGTCACGATGGCAACCTCGTCCGGTAATAATGACCGTCTGACTGGCAGGGCGCTGTTTTAATGCAGTGACAACGTCACTTAAATCCAGATAATCATAGCTAATCATATACGTCAGTTCATCCAACACGACCAGGTCGAGCTGTGGATCGGCCAACATGCGTTTGCCATGCTGCCAGACGTGCTGTGCCGCTTCGGTATCCGTCTGGCGATTCTGTGTATCCCAGGTAAAGCCCGTCGCCATGACTTGAAATTCCACGCCGTGCTGTTGCAGCAGGTTCTTCTCACCGTTTGGCCATTCGCCTTTAATAAACTGGATCACGCCCGCCCGTAATCCGTGGCCTATCGCTCGCGTGACGGTACCAAACGCCGCTGTGGTTTTTCCTTTCCCGTTACCGGTGAAGACGATCAGGATACCGCGCGTTTCATTCGCGGCGGCAATGCGGGCGTCGACCTTTTCTTTCAGGCGCTGTTGGCGTTGCTGGTGGCGTTCATCGCTCATCGTGCGGCTCTTCTCTATTATTCGGCTAGACCGGCTTTTCTGCCCGGCTGTGCGTCAAAACTCATCCCCGTCTTGCGGCGACTGTCATCGCCCATCAGGTAGAGATACAGTGGCATAATATCTGCTGGCGTTTTTAGTCTCATCGGATCTTCGTTAGGGAAGGCTGACGCACGCATTCCCGTACGCGTTCCGCCAGGATTAATACAGTTCACCCGCAGATTGTGTGAACGATACTCTTCAGCCAGCACTTGCATCAAACCTTCTGTCGCGAACTTGGAGACGGAATAGGCTCCCCAGCCGGCACGACCTTCGCGGCCCACGCTGGAACTGGTGAAAACCAGAGAAGAGCAAGGTGATTTCAATAACAGCGGCAGCAGCGCCTGCGTTAGCATAAAGGTTGCGTTGACGTTGACCTGCATAACCTGATGCCAGATCTCCGGCGTTTGCTGTGTGATAGGGGCGATTTCCCCAAGTAATCCGGCGTTGTGAAGAACGCCATCCAGGTGCGGCACAATCTGAGCCAATTCGTCAGCCAGTTGAAAGCATTGTGCGGAGGATAAAGCCAGCATATCGCAAACAACCACGTGCGCTGGTGTGCCGTGATCCTGCTCGATCTGCTGTTTAACCGACTGAAGTTTACTTTCTGTCCGTCCGAATAAGATAACGTGTGCGCCGTAGCGGGCGTAGGTCAGCGCAGCTTCCCGACCAATGCCGTCGCCCGCACCGGTGACCAGAATGATGCGGTTTTGCAGTAAATCGATTTTAGGTTGGTAATGCACAATGAATTCCTCTTGCCGTGGCGCAGAACAGCCACGCTTCAGATAATAGACCTGCCATCGCGTGTCGGCACGACGATATGCGTCAGTCGTGCCGATCGGAACGTCAGATAACGGCGCATCCGAGCAGGGTGAATGGGGGTGTTATGCCTCAAATGTCGACTGTTTTCAATGAGACTGCCTCTATTTATCCCCGTGCTGTTGTAAAAAGCAGCATTAGGCTTAAAAACCGCAGGAATAACATCGCCATATTGCGTGCCATCAGTTAGGTTATAGGAAGGGAATGGCGCTCGACGTCAACGCCATGGTTGGTGAGTAAACCAACATTAATTAATACGCAGTCAATGAGGACGGTGTTTGTGGAATTACTTTCTCTGTACGGTTTATTCCTGGCTAAGGTACTCACCATCGTGGTGGCGATTGGTGCGTTAGTCGTTCTGGCATTCGGGATGACGCAGCGTAAACGCCCACATAAAGGTGAGTTGCAGGTCACGAATCTAGGTGAACAATATCAGGAAATGCAGCGCGAAATGCAGACTGCCTGTATGAGCGACACCGAGCGTAAGCTGTTATCTAAACAAGAAAAGAAGCAAGAAAAAGAAACCGCGAAGCAAGATAAACAACGCGCCAAACGTGGCGAAGAGAAAAATGTTAAGCCGTGCCTGTATGTGCTCGATTTCAACGGCAGTATGGATGCGGGCGAAGTCAGTTCGCTGCGTGAAGAGATCTCTGCCGTGCTCGCCGTGGCGAAACCGAAAGATGAGGTATTGCTGCGTCTAGAAAGCCCAGGCGGAGTGGTGCACGGTTATGGATTGGCTGCCTCGCAATTGCAGCGTTTACGCCAGGGCGGCGTGCGTTTGACGGTCTCCGTGGATAAAGTGGCTGCCAGCGGCGGATATATGATGGCCTGCGTGGCTGACCGCATCGTAGCGGCGCCGTTTGCGATTCTAGGGTCTATTGGCGTTGTGGCACAAATCCCCAATTTCCACCGTTTGCTGAAAAACAAAGACATTGATGTTGAGCTGCACACCGCGGGTGAATTCAAACGTACGCTGACGCTGTTTGGTGAGAATACCGAACAAGGCCGTGAGAAATTCCGCGAAGATCTGAATGTCACACATACGCTGTTTAAGGATTTTGTGCAGCAGATGCGCCCTTCGCTGGATATTGATTCGGTAGCGACGGGAGAACACTGGTTTGGTACTCAGGCGAAAGATCTGGGGTTGATTGACGTTATCGGCACCAGTGACGATCTGCTGATTGCTGAAATGGCCAGTCATGAAGTGTTAAGCGTTCGCTATACACGGCGTAAACGCCTGCTGGATCGTCTGACGGGCAGCGCAGGCGATACCGCAGAACGACTGATGTTGCGCTGGTGGCAACGTGGTTCAAAACCCCTGCTGTAATTGCTATTCCCGTCATACTTCAAGCTGCTTGTGCGTTGGCTGCCCTTACTCACCCCAGTCACTTACTTGTGTAAGCTCCTGGGGATTCGCTCGGTTGCCGCCTTCACGCAACTCGAATTATTTAGGGTCTATATGACTGGTACTGCATTATCAAATGCCCGCAAATTTGCGGGCATTCGTTTTTAATCGATCAAGTCGTATTTTTCGGATAAAACATGCGCAAGATGCTTGAACATGTTAAATACCGCGGTGCTTTTTAAGGTTGGTATTCCGTTCTCATCGAGAAAAAACTCACCGCGAAAAACCAGCACGCCGTTTTTTTGTTCTACGCTATCAGCGACCATGCCATGCAAATAATCATCGTGATGTTTAATGATGTCATTGGCTTCAATTAATAAGCTCTGGCGGTCAATAGGACGCTTTTCTTCGTTAACCTGATGTTCATGTGACATGATTGTTACTCCTGTACTCACCCTTGAAAAAGGGGGCGTTGCACTCTATCAACAAGGCTATTTCTAAAATCAACACAGCGATTTCAACACGCAATGCGGTTATTTCAACTGTTGCATCAAGAGGAAGGGTACTGCGATACGGTTTCAGCGTAAAGCGTAGATTATGATGCAAATGGACTACATTTTAGGTGCTTACCTGCCGATATTCAGTGTGGCGGGAAGCGGATAAAACCGCGTTTCCATGCTAATTAGGTTGCGTGGCAGTATTTATCAGGTAGAGTGTGGGATTTTGCGCAGTCAGTAGAATCCGCTCTGGATGCCCCGAAAAATATCTGATTTTCAGAAGAATTCAGCAGGTAATAGTACATATGGGTAAAGCTCTCGTTATCGTCGAGTCCCCGGCAAAAGCCAAAACGATCAATAAGTATTTAGGCAATGACTACGTGGTGAAATCCAGCGTCGGTCATGTGCGCGATCTGCCGACGAGTGGCTCAGTCAGTAAAAAGAGCGCGGACTCAACGACTAAAGATAAAACGAAAAAGAAAGTCAAAAAGGATGAGAAATCCGCGCTAGTTAATCGTATGGGCGTCGACCCTTATCATGGCTGGAAAGCCAACTACGAAATACTGCCGGGTAAGGAGAAGGTTGTCTCCGAATTAAAAATGCTGGCGGAAAATGCTGACCACATCTATCTCGCAACCGACCTTGACCGCGAAGGGGAAGCCATTGCCTGGCACCTGCGGGAAATCATTGGTGGTGACGATCAGCGTTTCAGCCGCGTGGTGTTTAACGAAATCACGAAGAATGCCATTAAACAGGCGTTTGAAAAACCCGACACGTTGAATATTGACCGCGTGAATGCCCAGCAGGCACGTCGATTTATGGATCGCGTGGTGGGTTACATGGTTTCTCCGCTGCTGTGGAAAAAAATCGCCCGTGGTCTGTCCGCTGGGCGCGTACAGTCGGTTGCGGTACGCCTGATTGTCGATCGCGAGCGTGAAATCAAAGCGTTCGTGCCGGAAGAATATTGGGAACTGCACGCTGATTTGCTGGCAGGCAGCGATATTCAACTGCAAATGCAGGTGACACACCACAACGGCAAGCCGTTTAAACCGGTTAATAAAGAACAAACGCATGCGGCGGTCAGTCTGCTTGAGCACGCGCGTTATGTGGTTGCCGATCGTGAAGATAAGCCGACCAGTAGCAAACCGGGCGCACCGTTCATCACCTCCACGCTGCAACAGGCTGCCAGTACACGCCTTGGCTTCGGCGTGAAAAAGACCATGATGATGGCGCAGCGTCTGTACGAAGCGGGCTACATTACCTACATGCGTACCGACTCAACGAACCTCAGTCAGGATGCCTTGACGATGGTGCGTGGCTATATTGGTGAAGAGTTCGGCAAGCGCTATCTGCCGGAGTCAGCAAACCTTTACAGCAGCAAAGAAAACTCGCAGGAAGCGCACGAAGCGATTCGCCCTTCCGATGTTGGCGTGCTGGCTGACAACCTGAAAGATATGGAAGCCGATGCACAGAAGCTGTATCAGCTGATTTGGCGTCAGTTTGTCGCCTGTCAAATGACACCGGCGCAATACGATTCCACCACGTTAATCGTGGAAGCTGCTGATTATCAGTTGCGTGCCAAAGGTCGTACGCTGCGTTTCGATGGTTGGACGAAAGTCATGCCTGCGCTGCGTAAAAATGATGAAGATCGCACGTTGCCGACGGTGGCAGTGGGCGAAGCGCTGTCGTTGCAGAAGCTGCTGCCAGGGCAACATTTTACTAAACCACCGGCACGTTACAGCGATGCCTCTCTGGTTAAAGAGCTGGAAAAACGCGGGATTGGCCGTCCATCTACCTATGCTTCTATTATTTCCACCATTCAAGATCGCGGCTACGTTCGAGTGGAAAACCGCCGTTTCTATGCCGAAAAAATGGGTGAAATCGTTACCGATCGACTGGAAGAAAACTTCCGCGAATTGATGAATTACGATTTCACCGCTCGGATGGAAAGTCGCCTCGATCAGGTCGCCAATAATCAGGCGGAATGGAAAGCGGTACTGGATGAATTCTTCAACGAATTTAGCCAGCAGTTGGAAAAGGCTGAACAGGATCCTGAAGAAGGCGGAATGCGCCCCAATGCGATGGTGTTAACCAGCATTGATTGCCCAACCTGCTCTCGTCAAATGGGGATTCGTACTGCCAGTACTGGGGTGTTCCTGGGCTGTTCCGGCTATGCACTTCCACCGAAAGAGCGCTGTAAGACCACGATCAACCTGATACCGGAAACCGAAGTGCTGAACGTGTTGGAAGGTGATGATGCCGAAACCAACGCGCTGCGTGCTCGGCGTCGCTGTGAAAAATGTGGTACGGCGATGGACAGCTACCTGATTGATAATCAGCGTAAGCTGCACGTTTGCGGAAATAACCCCGCCTGTGACGGATATGAGATCGAATCCGGTGAGTTCCGCATTAAAGGCTATGATGGGCCGATTGTTGAGTGCGAGAAATGTGGCTCCGAGATGCACCTCAAAATGGGGCGCTTCGGTAAATACATGGCGTGCACCGGCGAGACGTGTAGTAACACGCGTAAGATCCTGCGTAATGGCGATGTCGCGCCACCGAAAGAAGATCCGGTGCCGTTGCCTGAGTTGCCTTGCGAGAAGTCTGATGCCTATTTCGTATTACGTGATGGCGCAGCAGGGGTCTTCCTTGCCGCTAATACGTTCCCGAAATCTCGTGAAACGCGGGCACCGCTGGTAGAAGAACTGGTCCGATTCAAGGATCGTTTACCGGAAAAACTGCGCTATCTGGCGGAAGCGCCTGTGGTCGATAAAGACGGCAACAAAACGCAGGTGCGTTTCAGCCGTAAGACCAAACAGCAATATGTCTCGTCAGAGAAAGACGGCAAGGCAACGGGCTGGTCAGCGTTTTACATTGATGACAAATGGGTTGAAGGGAAGAAGTAACCTCTTTCAGTAACCCTACACATAACTGGGTTATGTGTAAGAGAGCGCTACATCAAGCCAGCCGCAAGGCTGGCTTTTTTGATCGCAGGAAATATCTAAATAAAACAGATGCATGAAGATTGTCCCGCAGTAGCATGAGGATTGTTGATCCGTGATAGAGAATGATGCGGTTTACCTCGGTGATAATCGCATGCACCGCATTCTTTATCGCTGCCGCCATGCAGAAATGGTTATATAAAAATAGTTTTTATGATTAAATGACATTAATTGATGGAAATATGCGCCAGGCGGTTAAGACGCAATCAAAATCAATAAAACGGAACGTCGTCAGAACGTTGTGAGATGCCACGTGCACACTTCAATTGGGAATGGGATAAATTATGAAACTACAACAGCTTCGTTATATTGTTGAAGTTGTTAATCACAACCTGAATGTGTCTTCTACCGCAGAAGGGTTGTACACCTCACAGCCAGGGATCAGTAAACAGGTCCGCATGCTGGAGGATGAGTTGGGCATTCAGATTTTTGCCCGTAGTGGAAAACACCTGACACAGGTGACACCCGCCGGACAGGAAGTCATCCGCATTGCGCGTGAAGTGTTGTCGAAAGTCGATGCCATCAAAGCGGTTGCCGGAGAGCATACCTATCCCGATAAAGGGTCGTTGTATGTCGCGACCACGCACACGCAGGCGCGTTACGCGCTGCCAAGCGTCATTAAAGGTTTCATCGATCGCTATCCTCGCGTGTCGCTGCACATGCATCAGGGCTCACCGACACAGATTGCTGAAGCCGTTGCGAAAGGATCTGCGGATTTTGCTATTGCGACCGAAGCACTGCATTTGTACGACGATCTGATCATGCTGCCGTGCTACCACTGGAATCGCGCGGTGGTGGTAAAACCGGATCACCCGCTGGCGTCCAAAACCGATATTACTATCGAAGAACTGGCCGCTTATCCCATCGTTACCTATACCTTTGGTTTTACGGGGCGCTCCGAGCTGGATACCGCGTTTAACCGCGCTGGCCTTACACCGCGTATCGTCTTTACCGCAACGGATGCCGATGTGATTAAGACCTACGTGCGTTTAGGATTGGGTGTCGGGGTGATTGCGAATATGGCGGTCGATCCGGAGATAGAAACCGATCTGGTGACCATCAATGCGAACAGCATCTTCAGCTACAGCACGACGAAAATTGGCTTCCGCCGCAGCACGTTCCTGCGCAGCTACATGTACGATTTCATCCAGCGCTTTGCGCCGCATTTAACGCGCGATGTCGTCGATTCTGCCGTTGCGCTACGTTCAAATGATGAAATTGAGGTAATGTTCAAAGATGTGACGCTGCCAGTGAAGTAAGCGTTACCAGACGTGCATGAGCACTAACGTAAAAAAGCCAGACAGTGTCTGGCTTTTTGTCATCTGGCGATCACTCACTCTTCACCAATAACACTTCACACAATCATTTCCGTAAAGTGTTCTGCCCGGTTATCAGGCAGAGGCGGTCGTCGTGACGGCGTCTGCAGGGGTGTCGGTGACATCCTGCGTCATACGCGTCAGTTTCGGCGCGGTCAACAGCATCAGAACGGCGATGATGCCCGTGACGATACCAATCTGCATGAAGACATTGCTATAAATCTCAAGAGACGCGTGCGGGTCTACGACATTCTCAGGCACGGCCATCATATTCGCAACGTAGCCTGCGATAATGGCGGCACCGGCTGACGTCAGGAACCAGGCACCCATAATGAAGCCCATCAGGCGCTGTGGTACCAGTTGAGCGACCATCGCCAGACCCAGGCCGGAAATCATCAACTCTCCAATACTTTGCAGGCCATAGCAGAGGATCAGCCAGTTGACGGACACGATACCCTGTTCGTTTGCCATGCTGGCACCCCATGGCAGCACCAAAAACGCGCCGGAGCACAGCACCATACCCACCGCAAATTTGTGCGCCATCGGCAGTTGGTCGCCCATTTTGTTGTAAACCGCAGCCAGAATCGGGCTGGCAACCATGATCCAGAACGGGTTGAGCGCCTGATACTGCTCTGGCTCAAAGGTAAAACCTAAAATGGCGTGTTCAACGTTGCGAATAGCAAAGAAGTTCAGCGATGTTGGCATTTGGTTGTACAGCACAAAGAAGACAACGGCTTCCAGCATCAGCAGAAGGGCGACAATCATTTTCCGGCGTTCTGCACCGCTCACTGCCAGCATCTCTTTGATGAAGATGGCGACAACGGCTAGGGAAATAAGCGTCAGAATCCAACGTGCGACGCTCTGGTTGTGCAGCAGCCAGGTGGAAAGTGCGACCAGTGCGACAATACCTGCGAGCGTGACAGCGAGTTTCTGCAGATTGATTGGTTGGAAATCTGGCTGAGAACCTTGTGTACTGACCCACTTGCGGCAGAACATAAAGTTAACCAGCGTCAGCATCATACCCACGACGCTTAGGGAGAAGGCCACGCTCCAGCCATAGTTTGCGGCAAGCACGGGTGTAGCCAGCATAGAGAAGAAGGAGCCGATGTTCACCGCCATATAGTACATGGTGAAAGCACCATCCAGGCGCGGATCGTCTTTTGCATAGCTGGTAGACAGCAGGGCTGACGGGTTGGCTTTAAACAATCCGTTGCCGACGGCAATGGTAGCCATACCGATATACACCCACGTCACGCTGTGGCCTGAGTAGGCAATCATGGTGTAACCGATCGCCAGCACGATGGCACCCAGCACGATCACACGCTTGGTGCCGAGGACGTTGTCACCCAACCAGCCGCCAATGGCGACAAACCCGTAGACCAGCGCACTGAATGAGGAGAAGAGAGTAATGGAGTCGGTTTCCGACATGCCCAGCATTTTGACCAGATAAACTGCCATAATACCTTGCAGGCCGTAGTAACCAAAACGCTCCCACAGCTCGATGCTAAAGATGAGATAAAACGCTTTTGGTTGTTTGAAGGCGTTCATGCTGACGCTTTCGGGGGATTCGCTGTTGTTGTTTGCTGTTGACACAAGGACCTCTGATTTTACCTATCTCGTTTTTTTAACGAGAAAATAACAAGAGTGAAACAGTGAAACTGCAACCTCTTTTGACTAGTTATGGTGAGGAAAAACGGCGCTATATTGACGTGATTTTACGGACAGACAAGCTTTTTTACATATTTTGTTACAAGTGGTTTTTGTTGCGGGATAAGACCAGAAATTAAATCTTATGCAGAGTTTAATTTCATAACTTGCTGTCACTTCAAATGATTATCTCGGTTTGTCATATTTTGTTTTTAAGAAAGGGATATAATCTGCCTTTTTGTTGAAATCAAGATAATATCATTAACTATGAATGAATATGCGGTTTAATATTTTGCATATAACTATATATGTAGTGAGTATAAAAATACATCAATAGCATGCAATAAGATGAATGCTGTTATAATCACTCTAAGTTATTTTCAATCACTAAATTTTCTATTAAAAATAGCTTATTAGCCTTAAATAGTGGTTACTTGTACTTTTATACAGGCTTTTTGATAGAGGAATACGCTGCAGTGCATCGAATAAACCGCCTGAGAGCATCGTTGCCTGAGCAGTAGGACGCAAAGAACACGCGGATCACGTTGAGAGTGAGAGAGCGAAAGACGAGGCGGAGTGTGGAATAACGGAGAGAAGGTCTGGCGAGAGGGGATTCTACCAGACCTCGACAGATTAGGCGTCGACCTTTTCGCCGAACTCACATAAATCTTCAATCAGGCAGGAGCCACAGCGCGGTTTACGGGCAATACAGGTGTAACGACCATGCAGGATTAACCAGTGATGGCAGTCGACTTTAAATTCTGCCGGAACGACTTTCAGCAGTTTTTCTTCTACCTGTTCGACATTTTTACCCGGTGCGAATCCTGTCCGGTTACTGACGCGAAAGATGTGCGTATCAACGGCAATCGTTGGCCAGCCAAACGCGGTGTTCAGAACGACGTTTGCCGTTTTTCGTCCTACGCCGGGTAAGGCTTCCAGCGCGGCGCGATCTTCGGGAACCTGTCCCTGATGCTTTTCCAGCAACAAACGGCAGGTTTTGATGACGTTTTCCGCTTTGCTGTTAAATAGGCCGATCGTCTTGATGTAGTCTTTCACGCCGTCTACGCCGAGTTCAAGCAGGGCTTCGGGCGTGTTGGCGACAGGGTAGAGTTTTGCGGTTGCCTTGTTGACGCTGACATCGGTTGCCTGTGCGGAAAGCAGTACGGCGATCAGCAACTCAAACGGCGTACTGAACTGCAATTCAGTGGTCGGATGGGGATTGTTGTCGCGTAAACGCGTTAAGATCTTAATCCGCTTAGCCTTGTTCACAGCGATTCCCCTACGGCACCCGTTGTCGGCACCGCTTTCCCTTCGGCGGAAGCGGCACGGGCTCGGCGTTGTTTCATTTTCTCATCGATCAAATATTTCACGGCCAGCAACAGCCCCAGACCAATAAACGCGCCCGGTGGCAGCATCGCCAGCAGGAAAGGCGAATCGAGGTGAACAACCTCAATGCGCAGCGCTTTAGCCCAACTGCCCAGCAGCAAATCTGCGCCGTCGAATAGCGTGCCGTTACCCAGAATTTCACGTAGAGAACCGAGTACCACCAGTGCGCTGGTGGCTCCCAGCCCCATTGCCAGGCCGTCAATAGCCGAAGGGAAAACCGCATTCTTGGACGCGAAGGCTTCGGCGCGGCCGATAACGATACAGTTCGTCACGATCAGTGGGATAAAAATTCCCAGCGATTGATATAAGCCGTAGGCATAGGCGTTGATCAGCATCTGTACGGTGCTGACCACCGAGGCGATGATCATGACGTAAATGGGAATACGGATTTCCGCTGGTACCCAGCGGCGCAGCGCGGAGACGGCCATGTTGGTACAGGTGAGAACCAGCGTGGTTGCCAGCCCTAATCCCAGCGCGTTAGTCGCGGTGGATGACACGGCCAGCAGGGGGCAAAGGCCCAACAATTGAACCAGTGCCGAGTTGTTCTTCCATAACCCTTCAACGAAAAGTGCTTTGGTTTGACTCATTGGTTCTCTCCACAGGCGGACAGCGTGTTGATTTGTGACGGTAGCGTTTGCAGGTAAAGGGCGCTGCGTTTTACGCTGTTAACGACGGCGCGCGGCGTAATGGTGGCGCCGGTAAATTGATCAAACATGCCGCCTTCTTTCTTCACTGCCCAGCGGGCATCCCGCTCATCCTGTACCGTTTGTCCGCTGAATCGGGTGATCCAGTCAGAAATTCGTACTTCGATTTTATCACCCAGTCCCGGCGTTTCATGATGCTCGGTGACGCGAACGCCGAGTACTTTACCGTGAAAATCAGCCCCGACCAGCAGCCGAATAGCACCAGAATAGCCATCCGGTGCGGTACTTTCCAGTGCGGCGGCAACCGGTTCTCCGTCCTGACGGGCGATAAACACGCGGTGTGGCGCTGACGATCCGAGCGCAGGGTTAGTGACAACGTAACACTCTTTTTGCATGTCACTGTTGTATAACTCGGTGGGAACCACCTGATCCAACAGTATCTTTTGTTGCAGCATCGCCTGATGCGAGATCGTCGGTTCCGTTAACATGTTCACCACCGCAGTTAATGCGGTAGTGCCAGCAGCAAACAGGGCCAGTGTTGTCGCGTGGCGGCGCATTGTCGTCATCATAGGCGTCTCCTCAGCGATGGTGGCCGTAAGCGCGTGGCTTGGTGTAATAGTCGATCAGCGGCACGGTGATATTTGCCAGCAGAACGGCAAACGCGACGCCGTCCGGGTAGCCACCGTAGGTACGAATCAGCCAGACCAGTAACCCAATCAGTGCCCCGAAAATCAGACGTCCCCGGTTGGTGGTTGATGCGGTAACGGGATCGGTCGCAATGAAAAAGGCGCCAAGCATCGTCGCCCCAGACAGCAGATGTAGCATCGGTGGCGCGAATTTCTCCGGCGAAATGATCCAGCTTAACGAGGCGCAGAACAGCAGCGACAGCAGGAAACTGACCGGAATATGCCAGCGAATGGTGCCACGCATCAGCAAAAACAGTCCGCCGATGAGAAAACCAATATTCACCCATTGCCAGCCAATGCCTGACAGCGATTGGGCAAATATCGGCTGTTTCAGAATGTTCTGCGGCGTTTGGCCGGCGCGCAGGCTGGTTTTAAACGTGTCCAGCGGGGTAGCCTGACTGACGCCATCAACGTTGTGCATCAACTGCTGCATGATGTACCCGTCAGGCGTATGTCCGGTAAAGATGATAACTAATGCATCATGGAAACTGACGGCAATGGTTTGCAGCGGCACAGGCGGCAGCCAGCTTGTCATCTGGACTGGGAAAGAGATCAGCAGCACCACATAGCCAATCATCGCGGGGTTAAACGGGTTTTGCCCTAAACCGCCATACAGCTGTTTGGCGATAATGATAGCGAAGACAGTTGCCATGACTACCATCCACCAGGGGGCTAGCGGCGGCAGGCTGATACCGAGCAGCACGGCGGTCAGTAGGGCGGAATTATCAGCCAGCGTGGTGCGTATGGCGAATTTTCTCAGTGACAATGTCACGCCTTCTGCGATAAGCGCAGTGGCGGATGCCAATCCGACCTGAATCAGGTTACCGTAACCAAAGAAATAGACTTGCGCCAGCATGCCCGGTAGGCAGGCCAGAATGACCAATAGCATGATGCGCTGTGTGCGCTGCTGGTTATGTGTGAACGGTGAACTCGCAATTCTAAAAGCCATTTATTCCTCTTGATATGACGATGCCTGCGCGGCTTTACGGGCTTTAACGCGAGCGATTGCGGCAGCCACAGCAGCCTTACGTGGATCTTCCTGCTCTTGTACTTCAACAACGGCAATCGGTTCTGGCACCACGTTGGAAACCACAGGCGTTGCCGCGTCTTCTGTACCTTCTGGGCTTGCCTCAGACTGCTGTGCAGCTTTACGCGCTTTAACGCGAGCAAGGGCGGCGGCTACCGCCGCTTTGCGTGGGTCATCAAGCTCGGCAGAAGGAACATTGGCCGCAGGCGTTTCCTGCTGCGCCCGTTCTTCACGTGCTAAGGCTTTGCGGGCAGCGCGCGCGGCGATGGCCGTGCTGTTATCCGGCTGTGCATCGGGGATTACCTCGATTGGCGAACCGACCTCTGTTGCGGCGGTTTGCTTACGGCGTACGCGCTCCAGTGCGGCCTGAACAGCATCTTTATCCGTGGTTGATACGCCAGCCGCCGCCTGTTTATGGCGCAACTCGCGAGCGGCTTTTTCTCGTTCCAGACGGGCTTGTTTAGCGTCAAAGCGCACTTTGGCATGTGCAGCACGCTGTGCCTCTTCATCGATGGCCCGAATTTCAGCCTTTTCCTGACGGTAATACTGCACCAGCGGAATATTGCTAGGACAGACATAAGCGCAGGCACCGCATTCGATGCAGTCAAACAGATGGTGATTGCGGGCTTTTTCGTGTTCCTGCCCGCGGCTGAACCAGTAAAGCTGCTGCGGCAAGAGTCCCGCCGGACAGGCATCGGCACATTTGCTACAGCGAATGCAGGACTGTTCTTCAGCAACCGGCTCCATTTCTGCATGTGACGGCGCGAGCAGGCAGTTGCTGATTTTGACGATAGGGACATCCAGCGACGGCAGCGTAAAGCCCATCAGCGGCCCGCCCATCACGACCATCGGCTGCTTATTGACGTGGAAACCGCCCTGTTTGAGCAGGTGGCGTACCGGTGTCCCTAGTCGTGCCCAGACGTTGCCGGGCTGGCGTAAGGCTTCGCCGGTCAGCGTCACCACGCGCTCGGTGAGCGGTTCGCCGTCGATCACGGCACGTTTGATGGCAAAAGCCGTTCCGACGTTCTGCATCAGTACGCCAATGGCGGCGGAGTGTTTACCGAACGGGACTTCCTTGCCAGTCAGAATCTTGGTGAGCTGCTTGGCACCGCCTGACGGATATTTGGTTGGGATGACGCGCAACTGCATGTCGCTGCGTTTACCCAAGGCCAATCGCAGGGCGCTGATGGCTTCCGGTTTGTTATCTTCTATCCCAATCAGAATGCGTTTGGGCTGCAACAGGAATGACAGAATCTCGACGCCCTGAATAATCTCCTCGGCGCACTCCTGCATGAGTCGATCGTCGGCGGTGATATAGGGTTCACACTCTGCGCCGTTGATAATCAGGGTTTCAATCCCGCGCATCCCGCCTTGTAACTTGGCCGCGGTAGGGAAACCTGCACCGCCTAAGCCCGCAATGCCAGCCTGATGCAGATGGGCAAGCAGGGTATCAACGCTTTGTGCGCGGTAATCCGTAAAGGTCTGGCGCTCGCACCAGCGATCGTCGCCATCCGGCACGATGATGATACTGAGCTCTGACAGACCAGACGGGTGCGCTGTCGTGTGCTGACGAATCGCGTTCACCGTTCCCGACGTCGGTGCGTGAACGGGCAGCGTGCGGCCTTTTCCCCGCGTTAGCGGTTGACCGCGCAGGACGTTATCGCCGACGCTGACGCAGATCTCGCCTTCCGGCCCAAGGTGCTGCTTGAGCGGAATAATGAACTGTTCTGGCAGCGGAATCTGGCGCAGCGGCGTCTGGCTGGACTGCGTCTTCATTTCCGGCGGATGAATGCCACCGTCGAAATCCCAGATCCTGTCTTTTTTAAAGGCGGAAAACAGCTTAAGCATGTCGTTCTACTTGAATAACGCGTACTGGAATCGTATCGAGATCCCATTTCCAGTTAGCGGGAGTCGGCGCGATAGGACGTAATTCGATACAGTCCGTCGGGCAAGGGGAGACGCAGAGATCGCAGCCGGTGCACAAATCGCTGACGACGGTGTGTAGCGCTTTGGTACTGCCGATGATGGCATCAACCGGACACGCTTGAATGCACTTGGTGCAGCCGATGCAGTTGCTTTCATCGATCCAGGCAACATGGCGCGCGGGGGCTTGAACATCGGCGTCACCTTCCAGCGGTTGCGGATCGACGTTGAGCTTTTCAGCCAGCTTCAGCATCATCGCTTCGCCGCCGGGGCCGCATTTATTAATACTTTCGCCATTTAGCGCGACCGCCTCGGCGTAGGGCCGACAGCCAGGGTAGCCGCACTGGCCACACTGGCTTTGTGGCAGCATGGCTTCCACTTCTTCCACGATGGGATCGTTTTCGACTGCAAACCGACGGGAGGCATAGCCGAGCACCAGGCCGAAGAATAGTGCTAGTGCACTTAATGCCACAATGGCAATCCAGATAGCGCTCATCAGAATTTCACCAGTCCGGTAAAGCCCATAAACGCCAGCGACATGAGGCCTGCGGTGATCAGTGCGATAGACGAACCGCGGAACGGCGCAGGAATATCCGACACGGCAAGACGCTCACGAATGGCGGCAAAAAGCACCATCACCAGCGAGAAGCCGGCCGCCCCGCCAAAACCATAAATCGTCGATTGCAGGAAACCGTGTGACAGGTTGATGTTGAGCAGAACAACCCCAAGCACTGCACAGTTGGTGGTAATCAGCGGCAAGAAGATCCCCAGCAGGCGATATAGCTCAGGGCTGACTTTGCGCACGAACATCTCGGAAAACTGCACCACCACGGCGAGCACCAGAATAAAAGCCATGGTGCGTAAATAGAGAATATCAAGCGGAACGAGAATAAATTCGTTGACCAGCCAGGAAAACATGGAGCCGACAGTCATCACAAACGTGGTCGCCATGCCCATACCAATCGCCGTCTCCAGTTTTTTGGACACGCCCATAAAGGGGCACAGCCCAAGAAACTTCACTAAGACGAAATTATTTACCAGAAGGATGCTAACAAAGAGCAATGCGTATTCGGTCATTACGGTGCCTAGAAAACAAAACCGGACTATTATCAGGCATTGTTGGGTTTTCGACAACATACCCAAAGTAGGGTTATCACCGTCCCCTTCAAGAGGCGGAAGGTCAGCTTCGCTTAATAAGCGAAGCACCAAGCTATTATACAGTAACGAGCTAAGCGTTCGGTGTAATATTCCGGAAGGAAATTATTGCATAATTATTCTTTTCGTTGCTACCCACTACAGAACGTGATGCCAGATGGATTTTGGCACGCAGCCGAGATCGAACAAGCGCCCGCCGGATGCCAACTCAGCCCGCCGATGGTCCGCAGCACGATACATGTTGATGATTTCCTGACTGTCTGTCAGAGAATAATTGAGATGATCAAAGAGTTTTTCCAAACTTTCTGTTGAGCTGACTTTCCTGAATTTGAGCAAATAGTCATAAACGGTCATGGTGATTGGTCTAATAGTTATGTGGTTGAGATGACTAAGTATATTCAAGCGAAAAAGCCTGTCCAGAGGGGGATGAAAAAAGTACGCTTATTTTTCAACAACAAACGAATGAAAATGAAAAATAATAGATTGACAGGAAAATACTACGGCGTTTAGGGCAATGTCGGGCGGCAGGGCGATGGAAAATCAGAGTGTGGGGTAGTGAGTGCCTATACAAGTGCCTACAAAGGGCAGATTGTTCACGGACACGTATCCATAGACAACCTGCCCCTGAGATCGGACTTAGCGGCTACAAAGTTTGTAATACACCTCATTCCAGCGCAGCGCATCTTTGAATTCGTGGAGTCGGGTTTCGTTGTCGATCACCAGCAGTTCAATGTTCTGCATCTCGGCGTAGAGCCGCATGTGTTCGAGATCCAACGCCTGACTAAAGACGGTGTGGTGCGCACCGCCAGCCAGAATCCAGGCTTCGGCTGCCACTTCCAGCGATGGTTGCGCTTTCCAGATGGCACGGGCAACCGGCAGTTTCGGCAGCGGGCGCGGCTGTTCGATGGTATCGACCAGATTAACCAGCATTCTGAAACGGTCGCCCATGTCGATCACGCTGGCGTTGAGGGACGGCCCAGCCGGCGTTGAGAAAATCAAACGGGCAGGGTCGGCTTTGCCGCCAATACCCAGGTATTGCGCATCCAGAATCGGTTTCTGCTCTTTCGCAATTGTCGGGCAGACTTCCAGCATGTGGGAACCGACGACCAGATCGTTACCGTTCTGGAAGTTATAGGTGTAGTCCTCCATGAAGGATGTCCCGCCCGACAGCCCGCCGGCCATCACTTTCATAATGCGCAGCAGCGCGGCGGTTTTCCAGTCGCCTTCGCCACCGAAGCCGTAGCCTTGCTGCATCAGACGCTGGACCGCCAGTCCCGGCAGCTGTTTCAAACCGTACAGGTTTTCAAAATCGGTGGTGAACGCGTGATAACCGCCTTGTTCCAGAAAGCGTTTCATCCCGAGTTCAATCTGTGCCGCATCCAGCAGGTTCTGACGGTTCGCGCCGTTGAGTTTCACCGCGTCGGTTAACTGATAGCTGGTTTCGTACTCTTCGACCAGCGCATCGATATCGCCTTTGGATACGGCATCGACCACGGCGGTTAAATCGCCCAGCCCCCAGGCGCTGACGGAGTAGCCGAATTGGATCTGCGCGCCGACTTTATCGCCTTCGGTGACGGCGACTTCACGCATGTTGTCACCAAAGCGCGCAACCTTCAGCTGTTTGCTTTCCTGAATGGCGGCGGCAACCCGCATCCATTTGCCGATACGGGCATGGGCGTTCTTATCCTGCCAGTGGCCGACGATAACCTGATGCGCCTGTCGCATCCGGGCACCGATGAAACCAAATTCACGTCCGCCGTGCGCAGTTTGGTTCAGGTTCATGAAATCCATGTCCATGGTGTCCCATGGCACTTCGGCATTGAACTGGGTGTGGAATTGCAGCAGCGGTTTACTGAGTACGCTCAGGCCGCCAATCCACATTTTGGCCGGAGAGAAGGTATGCAGCCAGGTCAGCAGGCCGATACAGTTATCCTGATAGTTGGCATCGCGACACAGCGCCAGAATTTCGTCCGGTGTTTTCACCAGCGGTTTCAGCACCAGCTTAACGGGCAGGTTGGCCTGTTGATTCAATCCGGCGACGACTTTTTCCGCGTTCTCTTTTACCTGACGTAACGTTTCTGGCCCATAGAGGTGTTGACTACCGATGACGAACCAGACTTCAAGCTGCTTAAAATGATCCATGATGACTCCTGTAACGTGATCCCCAGAGGGATAAAAATTAGTTTTTTGCCGTAGACGTTGGGCTATAGGCGGGTTCCGCGAGGCGGCACCACTGCTGATAGCGCTCATAAAGCTGCTGATAACGGGCGACGCGCAGGCTGTCTGGCATTAAGGTGCGCTCGATGCCGCTGGCCATATGCTGCTGTGCCGTCGGGATATCGCCGTGAACGCCAGCGGCGACGGCAGCAAAGATCGCCGCGCCAAGTGCACAGCACTGATCGGAGGCGACGATCTGCAAAGGACGATTCATCACGTCGGTACACACCTGCATGATGACGGGGGATTTCCGCGCGATGCCGCCCAGCGCCAGCACGTTCTCGACGGGAACGCCCTGATCTTCAAAGCACTCCATAATGGCGCGCGCGCCAAAGGCCGTTGCAGCAATAAAACCGCCGAACAGCGTGGGGGCATCGGTGCCCAGATTGAGATCGGTAATCACGCCTTTTAGTCGCTGATTGGCGAATGGTGTTCTGCGACCGTTGAACCAGTCCAGCACGACCGGCAGGTGATCCAGCGTCGGGTTCTCTGCCCAGCTGTGGGTCAGTCGCTCCAGCAGCTTGGCTTCCATCGCCTGTAATGACGTTTTGAGTTCAGGATGATCTTTCGCTGCTTCCTGTAACGACCAGCCCAGCAGTCGCCCGAACCAGGCGTACATATCACCAAAAGCGGACTGCCCGGCTTCGAGACCGATATAACCGGGAACCACGCTGCCGTCGACTTGCCCACAGATACCAGCGATGGTGCGATCGGCAATGCGTGCGTCGTCGGCGATCAGAATGTCGCAGGTAGAAGTGCCAATCACTTTGACCAGCGTATAAGGCTGTGCGCCCGCGCCGACGGTGCCAACGTGACAGTCAAACGCGCCGCCCGCCAGAATGACCGTTTCGGGGATGCCGAGCCGCTGTGCCCACTCGGCGGTGATGGTGCCGACTGGCTGTTCGGCGGTCCAGGTATCGGTAAACAGCGGGTACTGTAATGTCTCTGTCAGGCAGGGATCGAGTGCGTGCAAGAAGTCTTTCGGCGGCAATCCGCCCCAGCTCGGGTGCCAGAGTGATTTGTGTCCGGCGCTGCACCGGCCACGGCGAATATCGGCAGGTGCTTGCGTGCCGGAAAGTAGGGCGGGCACCCAGTCACACAGCTCGATCCAGGAAACGGCGGCCTGACGCACCGCTGCGTCGGCGCGGGAAACATGCAGGATTTTGGCCCAGAACCACTCGGATGAATAAACGCCGCCGATGTAACGGGTGTAATCTGGGAATTGGCCGCTCCGGCACAGTGCGTTGATGGCTTCCGCTTCTTCTATTGCGGTGTGGTCTTTCCACAGCACGAACATGGCATTTGGGTTGTCGGCAAATTCGGGGCGTAGGGCGAGGATCTGACCTTGCTCATCAATCGGTGCGGGAGTTGACCCGGTGGAGTCCACGCCAATACCGATGATGTTCTGCCGCTGTTCGTTCGTCAGGCGTGAAACGACGACCTTAACCGCCTGTTCCAGCGATTCAATATAGTCCAGTGGGTGATGTCGGAACTGGTTGTTGGCAGGCTGACAATATTTCCCCTCGCGCCAGCGGGGGTAGTAGACCACTTCTGTTTCCAGCTCTTGCCCGCTTTGGCAGTCAACGGCTAAGGCGCGTACCGAATCACTGCCGAAGTCGAGACCAATCGTAATAGCGCCCGCACTCATGCTTTGCTCCTCATTAATCCCAGATCGTTGGTGTTTACGATGGCAGGGATAACGAGAGGCGGTGAGGAGCGGTTAGCTGGAAGTATGTATTTTTCTGTCGCCAGCAGCCATTTTGTGAAGCGGGTCAAAGGTTAATGATTGGTTAAATTCGCTAAATGTATGTACAAACCTGTCATTGTTCCGGACTGTGATAAAGCTCTACATTCTTACTGGGAATAACGACTAAAACATAAAGCGTCTGAATGCTACTGAGTAAAGGAATCGTGCTAAGTCTGTGTTTTTCCTTTATCCAGACCGGAAATACCCTACCAGGAACTCGAACTCGTCTCAGCGTTGCTGACGAATGAAAAGATAATTACACCGGAGAACATCATGCATAAATTCACTAAGGCGCTGGCAGCAATCGGGTTGGCCGCTGTTATGTCACAATCAGCTATGGCAGAGAACGTAAAGCTGGGCTTTCTGGTTAAACAGCCGGAAGAACCTTGGTTCCAGACGGAATGGAAGTTCGCGGATAAAGCAGGGAAAGACCTTGGTTTTGATGTGATAAAAATCGCGGTTCCCGATGGTGAAAAGACCCTGAACGCGATCGACAGTCTGGCGGCCAGTGGCGCGAAAGGCTTCGTTATCTGTACGCCGGATCCGAAGTTGGGGCCTGCCATTATCGCAAAAGCACGCAGCTACGATCTGAAAGTGATCGCGGTTGATGACCAATTCGTGAACGCCAAAGGCCAACCGATGGATACTGTGCCATTGGTGATGATGGCAGCCACCAAAATTGGCGAGCGTCAGGGGCAGGAACTGTATAAAGAGATGACCAAACGCGGCTGGAAAGTAGAGGAAACCGCCGTGATGGCGATTACCGCTGATGAGTTGGATACCGCACGTCGCCGCACGTCTGGCTCCATGGATGCGCTGAAAACCGCAGGATTCCCAGAAAAACAGATCTACAAAGTACCGACCAAATCTAACGATATCCCCGGCGCGTTTGACGCCGCTAACTCCATGCTGGTTCAGCATCCGGGCGTGAAAAACTGGCTGATTATCGGCATGAATGACAACACTGTGCTGGGTGGCGTGCGTGCAACGGAAGGTCAGGGCTTTAAAGCCGCAAACGTCATTGGTATCGGTATCAACGGCGTGGATGCGGTGAGTGAGCTGTCTAAAGATAAGGCAACGGGCTTCTTTGGTTCACTGCTGCCGAGCCCGGATATTCACGGTTACAAGAGTATCCAGATGCTGAACGACTGGGTAACCAAAGGCGTGGAGCCAGAGAAATTCACCGAAGTGACCGACGTGGTGCTGATCACGCGTGACAACTTTAAGGTCGAACTGGAGAAAAAAGGTCTGATGTAATCACGCCTAATTTCGTAAAGACGCGGATAACGCCGGTCAGCATGACGCTGGTCGACGTTATCCTGATCGAAGTTATCCGCGCTCTACCTGCATCGTTATGAGGAAACAGACATGACAGCACAGTCACCCTATTTGTCGTTTCATGGGATTGGTAAAGAATTTCCCGGTGTTAAGGCGCTTTCGGATATCAGTTTTTCCTGCCATGCCGGCCAGATCCATGCATTGATGGGGGAAAACGGGGCGGGCAAGTCGACGCTGTTAAAGATCCTGAGCGGTAACTATTCACCGTCGGCGGGCGAGATCCATATTCAGGACAAGCCCGTGCAGTTTAACAACACGATGGATGCCTTGAATGCGGGCGTTGCTATCATTTATCAGGAACTGCATCTGGTGCCGGAAATGACGGTCGCCGAGAACATCTACTTAGGTCAACTGCCGCATAAATACGGCATGGTGAACTATTCGCTGCTGCGTTATGAAGCCAAACTTCAGTTGCAGCATCTGGGGTTGGATATCGATCCTGATACCCCGCTGAAATACCTCTCTATCGGGCAGTGGCAGATGGTGGAAATCGCCAAGGCGCTTGCCCGTAACGCCAAAATTATTGCTTTTGATGAGCCGACCAGTTCGCTGTCTGCCCGTGAAATCGAGCAGCTTTTCCGCGTGATTAAGGAATTGCGCAGTGAAGGCCGGGTTATTTTGTACGTTTCGCACCGGATGGAAGAAATTTTTGCGCTGAGTGATGCCATTACCGTGTTTAAAGATGGCCGCTATGTGCGCACGTTCGACGATATGCAGCAGGTGAACCATGAGTCGCTGGTACAGGCGATGGTAGGGCGTAACCTGGGGGATATCTATGGCTATGCGCTGCGTCCGCACGGCGAAGAGCGTCTGACGCTGAAAGATGTAAAAGCGCCGGGGGTGAAATCCACGGTTTCCCTGAACGTGAAGCAGGGGGAAATTGTCGGGCTATTTGGTCTGGTGGGCGCTGGCCGCAGCGAACTGATGAAAGGGTTGTTTGGCGCGACCAAAATCACCAGCGGTCAGGTGCTGCTGGATGGCAAACCGCTGGTGGTGAATTCCCCCATTGATGCGATTCGTCAGGGGGTGATGCTCTGCCCGGAAGATCGCAAAGCCGACGGCATCATTCCGGTGCACTCGGTGCGTGACAATATCAATATCAGCGCAAGGCGTAAGAGCCTGAAAGCCGGTTTTATTATTAATAATCAGTGGGAAGTGGATAACGCCGCGAAGCGCATTGCGGCGTTGAACATCAAAACACCGTCCGATGAACAGTTGATTATGAATCTTTCTGGGGGAAACCAGCAGAAAGCCATTCTTGGCCGCTGGCTGTCCGAAGAGATGAAGGTCATTTTGCTCGATGAACCCACGCGCGGCATTGACGTCGGCGCGAAGCACGAAATTTATCATGTTATCTATGAACTCGCGAATCAGGGGATCGCGGTGCTGTTTGTCTCCAGCGATTTACCCGAAGTGCTTGGGCTGGCCGACCGGATTATCGTCATGCGCGAAGGAGCCATCTCTGGTGAGCTGCTGCATACCGATGCCACGGAGCAGAAGGTGCTCAGTTTGGCCATGTTACGAACCCCCGATATCGAATCTGCGGTTGCCTGACCGCGAAGGAGTAAAATAATGTCAACGGTTACGTCTGCAACTTCAGAAAAGAAGAAAAACGGCGCGGGATTATCCCGTATTTGGGATAACTACGGCATGCTGGTGGTATTTGCCGTGCTGTTTTTTGGTTGTGCAATTTTCGTCCCCAACTTCGCCTCGTTTATCAATATGAAAGGGCTGGGGCTGGCGATCTCCATGTCTGGCATGGTGGCCTGTGGGATGTTGTTCTGTCTGGCTTCCGGTGATTTTGACCTGTCGGTTGCGTCAATCATTGCCTGTGCTGGTGTGGCGACGGCGGTGGTGATCAATATCAGTGAAAGCCTGTGGATCGGCGTCGGTGCCGGGCTGCTACTGGGCGTGGCGTTCGGTTTGCTCAACGGGTTTGTGATTGCCCGTTTGAAGATCAATGCGCTGATCACGACGCTGGCAACGATGCAGATTGCGCGCGGTCTGGCGTACATCATTTCCGATGGTAAAGCGGTAGGGATTGAAGATGAGCGCTTCTTCGAACTGGGCTATGCCAACTGGCTGGGTTTGCCAGCGCCAATCTGGATCACCATCGGCTGCATGATTCTGTTTGGCCTGCTGCTGAATAAAACCACCTTTGGCCGTAATACGCTGGCGATTGGGGGCAATGAAGAGGCGGCGCGTCTGGCCGGGGTGCCCGTTGTACGTACCAAGATCATCATTTTCGCCTTATCCGGTCTGGTATCGGCGGCAGCAGGGATCATTCTGGCATCGCGTATGACTAGCGGCCAGCCGATGACCTCCATCGGGTATGAGCTGATCGTGATTTCTGCCTGCGTGCTGGGCGGTGTGTCGTTGAAAGGTGGGATCGGTAAAATTTCTTATGTCATCGCTGGTGTGCTGATCTTAGGTACGGTAGAAAACGCGATGAACCTGCTGAACATCTCGCCGTTTGCCCAATATGTGGTGCGCGGTCTGATTCTGCTTGCGGCGGTTATCTTCGACCGCTACAAACAGCTGGCGAAGAAAACGGTATAAATGCCCGTGCGGCAGGGTCATCACTCTGCCGCGTTCTCTCATTACTCGCGTGTACCGGAGGCTTGATGTATCACCGTATGGCGCATGACTCCCAGCCTAATCCGCTGCTGCCGGGATATTCGTTCAACGCTTATCTTGTGGCAGGTATGACACCGATTCTGGCAGAAGGGCCGCTCGACTTCTTTATCGATCGTCCCGATGGCATGAAAGGCTACATCATTAACCTCACCATGAAAGGTCAGGGTCAGGTCTTTGATGGCGATGAGACCTTTTTCTGTAATCCCGGTGACCTGCTGCTGTTCCCGCCGAAATCGAAGCATTTTTATGGTCGTTCACCGAGCAGCGACTGTTGGTATCACCGCTGGGTCTATTTTCGCCCGCGCGCTTACTGGGCTGACTGGCTGGAATGGCATACCAAAAGTAGCGGTATTGGTCGTATGAGCCTGCCAAATAATCAACTGCTGCTGGAATTCGACAGGCTGTTTGCCAATATCGAGCAGACCCAGCGTTCCGGGCGTCGTTTTTCAGAAGAATTGGGGATGAATCTGCTGGAGCGTCTATTGCTCCGCGCGATGGAGGAAGATCCACAGAGCCCGCAGAAGATCATGGATCCGCGTGTGATAGAAGCCTGCCAGTTTATTACCAGCAATCTGGCTGGAGAGCTACGTATTGACGAAGTGGCGCGGCATGTTTGTCTGTCGCCGTCGCGGTTGGCGCATCTGTTCCGTGAACAGGTGGGCATTAATATTTTGCGCTGGCGTGAAGATCAGCGCGTGATTCGCGCCAAGCTGTTATTGCAGACAACACAGGAGTCTATTGCCAACATTGGTCGCGTGGTGGGGTATGACGATCAGCTGTATTTCTCACGCGTGTTCCGTAAGCGGGTCGGCGTCAGCCCCAGCGATTTCCGCCGTCGCAGCAGTGAAATCAACTATCCGGCAGCCAAAACGCTGCCCGTGGTGTGGGGAGAACGGATGCCCAGCGCTGTGAGTGGCTAACGTTCCGAAATATGACAGATTCCCCTTGCTGTTATCCCTCTCTGCAATCTGGCGGATGGCGGGTATATACTGAGTGAGAAATCACAAAGTCAAAATAAGTTAAGGGGAATCGTCATGAGTGAGACCGTTCGTGTTGGGCTGCTGGGCTATGGCTATGCCAGTAAGACATTCCACGCGCCGTTAATTGCCGGTACGGCAGGTATGGAGCTGGTGGCTGTGTCCAGCAGCAGTGCTGAAAAAGTGCATGCAGATTGGGCCAATCTGCGAGTAGAGAAAGATCCTCAGGCGTTATTTAACGATCCCGATATTGACCTCATAGTTATTCCTACCCCTAATGACACGCACTTCCCGCTGGCGAAACAGGCGCTGGAAGCGGGCAAGCATGTTGTCGTCGATAAACCGTTTACCGTGACGTTGTCACAAGCATACGATCTGGGTGCGATTGCCGACCGCGTCGGAAAAATGCTTTCTGTTTTCCATAACCGCCGCTGGGACAGCGATTTTCTGACACTTAAACAGCTGCTGGCGGCGGGAACGTTAGGAAATGTGGTGTATATGGAATCGCATTTCGATCGCTTCCGTCCCGAAGTGCGCCAGCGCTGGCGGGAAGACGGCAGTGAAGGCAGCGGGATTTGGTACGACCTTGGGCCACACTTGCTGGATCAGGCATTGGAACTGTTTGGCTTGCCGGTGGCGATTCAGGTGGATATGGCGCAGCTAAGGCCGGGCAGTAAGGCCACAGATTATTTCCACTCAACGTTGATTTACCCACAACGCCGGGTTGTCCTGCACGCCAGCATGCTGGTGGCGGCGGCGTCTGCACGCTACACCGTGCATGGCACGCGCGGCAGCTTTGTTAAATATGGTCTCGATCCACAGGAAGATCGTCTGAAAGCGGGCGAACGCCCACCGCTGGCCGACTGGGGGCAGGATAAGCACAATGGTGTGCTGACGCTGTCTCGCGATGGCATAACGGCGGAGCAAACGATCGCCACGATTCCGGGTAATTATCCGGCTTACTACGCGGCAGTGCGCGATGCACTGACGGGGAAAGGCGAAAACCCCGTCAGCGTGCATCAGGCGATTCAGGTGATGGAACTGATCGAGCTGGGGCTGCTTTCCCACGAGCAGAAAAAAGCCGTCACGGTGAAAAATAGCTAGATTTACCGCGTTTTATTCCAGATAGTTAATGGTTTGTTTAAACAGGCGATCTTAGGATCGCCCGTCTTGTTAGCGTGTTCATTCGGCTGATAACAGGCCAGGGGAAAGGTGTCGGGCATGGGGTGGTTACAACGGTTACGTATTGATAAATTCTTATTGGTTCTGATTTTTGTGGTGGTGACAGCGTCGGTTCTTCCTGCTGAAGGCGCCGTGAAGGTTTTCTTTGAGCACCTGACCACGGCGGCGATTGCTCTGCTGTTCTTTATGCACGGTGCGAAGCTATCGCGTGAAGCGATTAGTGCGGGTATGGGGCACTGGCGTTTGCATCTGGTGGTGTTTGCCAGCACGTTTATTCTGTTCCCGCTGCTGGGAATCGGTATGAGTCTGTTGTCGCCCGTGGTGCTGACGCCGACCTTGTATCTGGGTTTCCTCTATCTGTGTGCGCTACCAGCGACAGTGCAGTCGGCGATTGCTTATACCTCAATGGCCGGTGGCAACGTCGCAGCGGCGATTTGTAGCGCCTCGGCATCCAGTATTTTGGGCGTGTTTCTCTCGCCGATTCTGGTCGGTTTGCTAATGCAGACGCAAGGGGGAGAAACGGATACACTGCACGCTATTGGCTCTATTATCATGCAGTTAATGGTGCCTTTCGTGATTGGTCACCTGTCTCGCCCGCTGATTGCCAAGTGGGTTGAACGTCACCGTAAGCTGATTAATATTACTGACCGGTCATCAATTCTTTTGGTGGTGTATGTCGCTTTCAGCGAGGCTGTTGTGCAGGGGATTTGGGGACAGATCAACGTCTGGTCATTGCTGGCCGTCGTCGGCTGCTCAGTCGTGCTGCTAGCGATTGTGCTGGTGGTGAATACGCTGGTTGCCCGTAAGCTGGGCTTTAATACCGCCGATGAAATCACCATCGTATTCTGCGGTTCGAAGAAGAGCCTGGCGAATGGGATCCCGATGGCAAACGTGCTGTTTCCTGCCGCTGCTGTCGGTGCGATGGTGCTGCCGCTGATGATTTTCCACCAAATCCAGCTGATGGTCTGCGCCGCGCTGGCTCAGCGTTATGCCAAGCGGATAAACAAGGAACAGGATACGCCTCGTCAGTAAGAAATTATCGTTTTCTGGCATCATACAAAACGCCCTCGGCCTTACACAGCCCGAGGGCGTTGTCATTTGTAACAAACACGTGTAACTAGACGGAAATACAATAAATAATATATTACAGTGATAGTTTCATTTTGGTGTTACTTTTTTGTTGCATTACGTTATAACAATAGTTGCTCATCGAGAGGAATTGTCGATAGAGCAAGACACAGTTGATGATGATTATTTGAGAACGAGGGAAATATGTTTAAAAAAACGGTGTTAACTTTAGCGATGTTAGGGACGTTGGCTTCCGCCTCTGTGCAGGCTGCACAGAGTATGGAATGTGTGAAAACCAGTCAAAAAGAAATTGCGTCGTTATTTGACCGTTGGAATGCATCGCTGCAAACGGGTGATGCGAAGAAAGTTGCGAAAAACTATGCATCAGACGCGGTGCTGCTGCCAACGCTGTCCGATCAACCGCGTACGACTGACGCAGAGCGTATTGATTACTTCGAACATTTCCTGGCGAAAAAGCCGGTTGGTAAGATTGATACCAGCACGATCCGCATCGGTTGTAATGACGCGGTTGATACCGGAACCTACACGTTCACATTCGGTGATGGTAGCGTAGCCAAAGCACGCTATACCTACACTTACGCTTGGGACGCAAAACAGAAACAGTGGTTGATTACCACGCATCACTCTTCAGCAAACCCAAGTAGCTGATCTCTATAATTTATCTTTAAAAATGCGCATTAAACGGCTAACAAGAGTTGGCCGTTTTCTATGTGTTGTTGATACAAACTACTGCGCACCACCGCGTTTACGCAGAACCTTTTCGCGCAGTTGCTGCTTTTCCTGTTCGCTGATAAACGCAATGTTCAGGCCGTTTTCCTGTGCTTTGCGAGTTTCTACCGCCGTCAGGCCAGCAAGTGGGGCCGCGATCTCATATTCGTGACGGATCTCTATGCCCTGAACCGCAGGATCGTCCGTGTTGATGGTAGCGGGGATTTCATAGCGCAGGAAGTGGATCAGCGGATGTTTATCCAGTGATTCAACAGTGCTGGTTTGAATGTTAGAGGTCAGACAGGATTCGATGCCGATGCCATGCTCCGCCATGTGCGTCATCAGACGCGGATCGATAATAGCGGTTACGCCATGCCCGATGCGCTCTGCGCCCAGATGGTTAATCGCCTGCCAGATACTTTCCGGCCCGGCCGCTTCACCTGCGTGAACCGTAATGTGCCAGCCAGCATCGCGGGCTTGTCGGAAATGAGAAGTAAACTGCACACCGGGGTAACCCAATTCATCACCAGCCAGATCGAGCGCGACGATGCGATCCCGCTGGGACAACAGAGCGTCCAGCTCTTGCTGGCAGGCCTCGGTGCCGAAGGTCCGGCTCATGATGCCAATCAGACGGATATCGGTAGCGAAATCACGACTGCCCGCGGTAATGCCGTCGATCACGGCTTCAACCACGCCAGCAATCGGCAGTTTATGATTCATCGCCATATAGTAGGGAGAGAAACGCAGTTCTGCGTAATCCAACCCGGCTTTCATGGCATCTTCAACGTTCTCGTAAGCCACGCGGCGGCAGGCATCCAGTGAACCGAGTACGGCTACACCCCAGTCGAGCTTTTGTAAAAAGCTCAGTAAGTCAGGTTCATTCTTGGTGACTTGGACGTGAGGGCGGAGCGCTTCGATGTCGCTGGCAGGTAACGCTATATTGTACTGGCGGCCTAGCTCCAGAATAGTCTGGGCGCGGATATTACCATCTAAATGGCGGTGGATGTCTGTCAATGGCAGGAGTGAATCAATCATAATGTTATTGTCTGATTACTGTTTTTCATACGACAAAGTATAAAAAGAAATCGAGGTAAATAGCCAACAGTTAGCGCCAAAACTCCACTATTCTGAACAATCATTAAGCAAAAACAACCTGTTACTGCTTTTCCTGACCCGTAGCACGAGCGTTCAACTTAAAAACGGTGGCGGCGAGTGCGGCCACCGTATGTTTTAGCACATAACACGATATGCTGAATTATTGCGCCGGTGGTGTGACGGGTTCTTCCTGTGCGCCAGGCAGTGACTCTTCACCTTCTTCCGTTGGAATGGAGAAATACGGTGCGATGAAATCAGCCAGCGCTATTTTGTTGCCGTTGAAATCAATTTGGCCATCGGCATAGTGCAGTGAACTGGTAATGGTGTTGTCTTTGGTGACGCTCAGTTGGTTTCCCTGACCAATCTCGGCCACCATGTTAGCCTGCTGTTTCGCCATATCCTCTAACTGTTTTTGCTCTTCAGCATTGGCGGTTTTTGGGCTGCTCTGTACCATCAACTCTGTCAGCATATCCAGCGGTACGTTGAGTTTAGCATCGAGTTTTTTGACCGACTGACGAATGATTTTTTCTTCATCCGACAGGGTTGCATCGTTCGCTTTATCCGCACTCTGCAATGGATCGGTTAAATCCAGTGCCAGCGTGAACGTCCCTTCACCTTTACTGTTTTTCCAACTAATCGGGGATATTTCAACGCGCGGATTGCCTTTCAGTAACTGTGGTAGATATTGCAGAACCGACATGGCAGCGTCATGCTGGTAAGTGTCAGGATCGATAGCAGTCGGATCCTGCAACAGTTTCTGCACCTGTGCCTGATAGGCGGTGATTAACTGCTTGGTGCCCGCGCCGTCAAGCTGTGAAATGGACATACTCACATTACCAGAACCCAGATTACGGTCACCTATGATTAACGATCCCAGCGTTACGGCCAGTTTGCCCGCCAGATTTTTATCATCTTCCGTTGCGCTGCTTTGCAGAGAGAAGCCGCTCAACGTTACAGGTTCACCGCCTTCTACGGTAAACGTCATCGTTTTAAAGGACAGATTGCCATCGCCTAAATCAAGATCGAATTTGCCTTTTTTGTTAGTTCCCTTGATGGAGAAATCGGTGAGATCGACGTTCTCGGTTTGACCCCAGTCGTTTTTCCTTTCCATCTTCACACTGTTGATGGTGGTATCCAGCTTACTGCTGCGCAGATCGTGCCCGATATCCAACACGGCTTGCGCCCCGCTGAAAGCGAATTTCTGTTCTGGCGTTTGATAGTCGATAGGGGCCAGCGTAACGAGTGACTGCGTATCACCGCTGTAAGCGACGCGAGTTTCAGCCGTAAAGAACGGCTTCTCTTTCGTCAGCTCAAACCAGGCTTTGACGGCTGGCGTGTTGACCAACTCGGTATGGACAGACGCCATCGCCGGAGCGAGGTTGAATTTCTTGAGCTGTGCTAGCGGGAATGGCCCATGAGACACGGTTTCGTTAAAGACAAGTTCTTCACCGGGCGCAAGGAATTGGGCACCTTTTGCTGTGCCGTCTGTCTGTAAAACATAGGCCAGGGTGCTGCTGAATACGCCGCCGTTATAGTCGCGATAGACGACTTTCAGGCCAGCGTTCGGGTAGGCTTGCTTGAGCTGGGTATTCAGCGTATCGGTAAAACCATCAATTTGCTGAGCCATCTGCTTGCCAGTGTACCAGGATGCACCCGTCCAGATGGCACCCAGAGCAACAATAACGCCTACGGCGACTAACGACTTCTTCATTTTTATTCATCCTTTAGTAAAAAAATGCGCGTTTTCAACGCGAAACGCTGGCGACTTACCCGTAGGTAAGCGTAGCGTATGGAACAAGTTATCGGTTAAATACGCGAGCGAGACGCCCCTGTCCCTCAACCGTTATCGGTGATTCACTGGCGGAAATGAAGCAGGATTCTCCCGGATATAGCGAGAGCCGCTGCTCATTTTTTTGCAGGACGGCATGGCCGTCAATACAAAATACAATGGCGGCACTATTCTGGCTGAGCGTTTGCGGGCTCTGGCTCAGTTCGTGCAGCGAAAAAGCGAAATCTTCAACAGGAATCGGAAAGCTGAGTTCATTACCCTGTCGGTGTGGCGTCGTCAGCAACTGGTTTGCAGGTTTGGCTTCGAACACGACATTATCCAGCAGCTCTGGAATATCAATGTATTTCGGCGTCAGCCCAGCACGCAGCACGTTGTCTGAGTTCGCCATGACTTCTAATGCCACGCCTTTCAGATAAGCATGCGGCGTTTGCGCAAACAGGAACATGGCTTCGCCGGGTTGCAGCGTAATAACGTTCAGCAGAAGCGGGGAGAACAATCCGCTGTCGTCGGAGTAGTATTGTGTAATCGCGCGGATAGTCGCCCAAGGCTCTTCATTTTGACTATTTAGCGCGGCTTTCAAGACGCCGAGCGCGCGCGATTTTTGCTCACCTTCCATACTCAGCAGGTTGGTGAACAGCATGGCGAGATTCTTCGCGTCGGGCTGTTGTAAAAACGCGGTGATTGACGGATGTGCGCTAGCAACTGGCTCTAGCAACTGCACAATTTCAGATAATTCTCTGAACCCATTCATGGCCTGAAAGGGCGTTAATGCGTAGACCAATTCCGGTTTGTGATTGGCATCTTTGTAATTTCTTTCGGCTGCATCGAGTGGGATGTCTGCGGCATTCTCTTTCGCAAAGCCTTGTTCTGCCGACGATTTACTGGGATGAACCTGAATGGAAAGCGGCTGTTCTGCGCACAATACCTTAAATAAAAAGGGCAATTCGCCAAAACGTTGCGCGATCGTTGCGCCAAGATGGGTGGTTGCGTCTTCTGCAATCACGTCTCGCAGGCTGCGGGTGTTGCCTTTTTCATCAATAATCGCCGAACTGCTTTTTGGATGGGCACCCATCCAAAGCTCCGCCATCGGTAAATTACTGGGATTATCAATGCCATATAGCTCATTTAAGGCGTATTTGCTGCCCCAGGCGTAGTGCTGGACGCAATTGAGCATTTTTTGCATGTCGGCTCCCTGCTATTACATTAATTGTTAATTTCTGTGATGCTAGCTGTTAATTGCTTGAGTAATTATGAATACACTGCATCTTCTTCGCTTCATGGTAATGTTTTATGTAGCGCGATGCCAGACAGTGTTAGTAGCCCAATAAGCGTGATAAGGCCAGTGAGTGTTATCAGAATAGGCCCTGCGATGTGATTCGATGTCTTCTACTAGTTGAATGTGTGTTTTAAGGAGGAAAGGTAATGAGCACGACGCGTAGTGAAAAAGACTCAATGGGTTCGATTGATGTGCCTGCTGAACGATTATGGGGCGCACAGACACAGCGATCGCTGGAACACTTCCGTATTTCTGAAGAGAAAATGCCCCGCGCGCTGATTTATGCACTGGCGCAAACCAAGCGCGCGGCAGCACGCGTCAACATGGATCTTACGCTTCTGTCTGCCGATCGGGGAAATGCGATTATTCAGGCGGCAGACGAAGTGTTGGCAGGTCAGCATGCTGGGGAATTCCCGCTAGCAATCTGGCAGACGGGATCTGGCACGCAAAGTAATATGAATATGAACGAGGTGTTGGCTAACCGCGCCAGTGAACTGCTGGGGGGAGAACGGGGCAACAATCGGCTGGTTCATCCGAATGATGATGTCAACAAAAGTCAGAGTTCCAACGACGTCTTTCCGACGGCGATGCATGTCGCCGCTGTTGTCGCGATCAACGAACACCTGATTCCTGAATTGAAAGCGCTACATGCCACGCTGGCGTCCAAGGCTGAGCAGTTTAAGGATATCGTCAAGATCGGCCGTACGCATTTACAGGATGCCACGCCGCTGACGTTGGGGCAGGAAATCTCCGGCTGGGCCGCGATGTTGCAGCATAACCTGAAGCATATCGAAAACAGTGTGCCACACATTTGCGAGCTGGCGCTGGGCGGCACCGCAGTCGGAACAGGACTAAACACCCATCCCGAATATGCGGTGCGCGTGGCGGCGGAACTGGCGGAACTGACCGGGCAGCCGTTTGTGACTTCGCCGAATAAATTCGAAGCGCTGGCGACCTGTGATGCGCTGGTTCACGGGCACGGTGCTTTGAAGGGGCTGGCCGCATCGTTAATGAAGATTGCCAACGATGTACGCTGGCTGGCGTCTGGCCCGCGCTGTGGTATCGGCGAACTGAGCATTCCTGAAAACGAGCCGGGCAGTTCCATCATGCCAGGCAAGGTCAACCCGACTCAGTGTGAAGCGCTGACGATGCTGTGCTGTCAGGTGATGGGCAACGATGTCGCCGTGAATATCGGCGGGGCGTCCGGTAACTTTGAGCTGAACGTCTATCGTCCTATGGTGATTCATAACTTCCTGCAATCGATTCGTCTGCTGGCTGATGGCATGAAGAGCTTCGATGAGCACTGTGCGGTAGGAATCGAACCGAATCGCGATCGCATCAATCAGTTGCTGAATGAATCGCTGATGCTGGTGACGGCGCTGAACACGCACATTGGCTATGACAAAGCGGCAGAAATTGCCAAAAAAGCGCACAAAGAAGGGCTGACGCTGAAGGCGGCTGCGCTCAAACTGAACTACCTAACCGAAGCACAGTTTGATGCGTGGGTTCGACCGGAAGAGATGGTCGGTAGCCTGAAAAAGTAATGTCGCGATAGTCAGCGCTTTATCCCGTAGCCTGCCGGTGTTTACCCGCAGGCTTTTTCTTTTTCATTCCGGCGCATCGGTATACAGGTGCAAACGCGGAATGAGCAGGCGAAGTTCGGCCGCTTTCGGTTTGTATTTATGCTTGATGTTGTTGGCGTCATAAGGATTGAGTTCGCCGATAATAGGGATGTCGCCGCCGGATTCCTGCTGACAAAGCACAAGCAGGGGTGACGGGCAGGGATGCTGAACCTGTTTCTGCTGTTCGGGATACCACACGCGGGCGATAGGCTGGACTTTGACCGGGCGTTTAATTTTCAAAATGGCGTCTTCCGGCAGCGACAAGACCGCGTCAATTTCCTGCTCGATATGTTCAATCCACTGCGCCTTGGTATACGGTGCTGCGTTTTTTGCCGCATTCAGGCTTTTGGTCAATTTTTCCAGTAGCTCCACACGTGTCATGTTCTTAATGATGTGCTTATTCGCCCAGCCAAAACGGACTGACGCTGGGTTGGTTATGAGCGTCAGCGAGCGGTAAGCGCTAAGCGTGATCAATCCTTTCAAATGCGTGTGGACGAACTCAAAGCGCTGTTCTGGCTCTAGCCCCGATTCGACGGTAATAATCTGCTCCAGCTCTTTTTTCAATGCGTTAATTTCCGCGATGAGCAACTGTGCTTGCTGATATTGGGTGGCATTGACGGAAAAGCAGAGTGCGCCCGGCAAGCGTATAGCGCTTTTACTGCTGAGCGTTTCCGGGTAGTGGTGAATGAACAGACGCTGAAAATGCATTAGCCCTTTATCGCGCGCCTCTTGTCCAACGTACTGCGTGACGGCGATATGCTCGATAGGATCGTGCTCCGTTCCTTTTTCCACATGCGGAAGGGAATAGACGCGACCAACTAGCAGCCGATATTCGGCAAACTGTTGTTGCATCAGAACCAGCTTGGTCTCTAACGTTTGGAAACAACGGTTCATGCGATCGATTAGCGCGTAGTGATTCATAGGTAAACTTCATTTTAGTTACAACATACTTATCTTTATACTGATAAATGGACACTTCAGCAATCGTGGTCGTCATTATTTCGGGCAGGATTAACGGGGGGCATCGTGGGTGTGAGCGGAAACAACGCGGAGTTTACCTGATTCAGGCAAACTCCGGTAAGAAAGAGGTTTAAAGGCGGCGTTTGAGTATCAGGCTGACTGCCAGCGCGAGAAATAAGAGGGCGCTCAGGAACGCGGCAATCCCCATCCAACCGAATGAATGCCAGAAGAACCCCCCCAGCGTGCCGGCCAGACTTGAACCCAGATAGTAAGAAAAGAGATACATTGATGACGCCTGACCTTTCGCGCGCCGCGCTCGTTGGCCAATCCAACTGCTGGCTACCGAGTGAGCGGCGAAGAAACCTGCGGTAAAGAGCATCATCCCGCCAAAGATCGCGAATAGCGGGCTCAGTGCCGTCATACCCAGTCCCGCTAGCATCAGGAGGATCGCAATGCTCAGCACCGGGCCGCGTCCGTAGCGGGCCGTTAATGCACCGGCTTTCGGCGAGCTGTAGCTTCCGGTGAGATAAACCACGGAAAGTAAGCCAACCACCGCCTGACTAAGTAAATAAGGCGGAGCCAGCAACCGATACCCAATGTAGTTAAACAGGGTAACGAACGCGCCCATCAGCAAAAATCCCTCAAGGAACAGCAGCGGCAAACCCGCGTCGCGCCAGTGCAGTTTGCTATTCAGCAGCAGCGTTTTCGGGCGCAGCGAACCGGGTCGGAAATGGCGTGATTCCGGCAGGATACGCCAGAACGTGATCGCGGCTATGAGTGCCAGTACGCCGATTGTGCCGATAGCAACCCGCCACGGGAAATAGTCCGTTAAAACGCCGCTAACCAGACGTCCGCTCATGCCGCCAATCGAGTTGCCGCTGATATATAACCCCATTGAAAACGCCAACACGCTGGGGTGAATTTCTTCACTCAAGTAGCTCATGGCGACGGCCGCGACACCGCTTAACGACAGACCCATCATTGCCCGCATAATCAATACGCCGTTCCAACTGGTCATAAACGCGCAAATGACGGTGCAGATTGCAGCCAGCATCAGCGACACAACCATCACATTCTTACGACCGATCGTGTCGGAGAGTGGGCCGGTGAACAGTAGCCCAAACGCCAGCATCACGGTCGATACGGAAAGCGACAGGCTGCTGGTCGCTGGCGAAATACCGAAATCCTGAGATAGCACCGGCAACAGCGGCTGAACACAATACAACAGGGCAAACGTCGCTAAACCAGCAGAAAACAGCGCCAGCGTGACGCGCATAAATTGTGGCGTACCACGCGTGATATAAGGCGTTTTACCAGAAGATTTAGGGGCAATATCATCCGCATCGTCGGCCGTAGAAATAGGCCAGTCGTTCGGTGCAGAAGATGGCAGGTTACTCACAATAATTCCTTACCGGGAAAGGTAAATCAGGCGTAAAACAACAATGAGAGGATCATAGAAGAGTGATATTATTTTGTATAATATATTAATAATCATGATTGATATGTTTAAAGTATGAATATCGAACTACGTCATCTTCGCTATTTTATCGCGGTCGCGGAAGAGCTGCATTTTGGCCGAGCCGCAGAACGATTACGCATTTCCCAGCCGCCACTGAGCCAACAGATTCAGATTCTGGAAGAGCAGGTGGGGGCGAAATTGTTGGCGCGCAATAACCGGAATGTCCAGCTCACGCCAGCAGGCGAGATGTTTCTGAAAGAGGCCTGGTCGATTATCAGTCAGGTTGATCAGGCGGCAGAGCGGGCGTCCCGCATTCAACGCGGCGAAATTGGGGAATTAACGATCGGCTTTACCTCGTCCGCACCGTTTATCAAAAAGATCTCCAGCAGCCTGCTGCGTTTTCGCCAAACCTACCCGGAAGTGCATATTCAGATGATGGAGCTTAACACCAAGCAGCAAATTGAACCGCTGCTGAACGGTAAGCTCGATATCGGCATTATGCGCAATAATCCGTTGCCGGACGCGTTGGACCATCAGTTGCTGCTGCGTGAACCGCTGATTGCCGTCGTGCAGGAGTCCCATCCGTTAGCGCAGCAGGACGCAGGGCGAGCAATCAACATCACAAAGTTGGCGAATGAGCCGTTCGTTTTCTTCTCGCGCGCGGTTGGAACGGCGCTGTATGACGACACGCTGACGCTGCTGAAACGCTATGGCATCAGCCCCTACATTACGCAAGAAGTGGGCGAGGCAATGACCATCGTCGGGCTGGTATCGGCGGGATTGGGCGTGTCCATCTTGCCAGCGTCGTTCTTGCGTATTCGGGTCGATGGCGTGAAGTATTTGCTGCTGGAAGAAGAGGACGCCACAACGGAAGTCTGGCTGGTGACGGCGCGACATCAGCCGCAAAGTGCAGCGGCGAAAGTGCTGATGTCGCTGATGCTGGGTGGATAATCGTTAAAATATGCGCGCTAAATCACATAACGAATCAAATATTTGACGAGTTTAGTGAAAAGCCCCACCATACCCGCAGTTTTTTTATTTTGCAGCGTGAAAAATAGTCATACCGCAATAATAAAGATAAATTTTTCAACAGCAGTGCCAGCAATAATGCGAATGAGTAGGAGCTAGGTTTGTGATAGCCGACGGTCAACCAGGACACATCGATCAAATCAAACAAATGAATGCCGGTGCAGTGTATCGGCTGATCGATACATACGGCCCGATATCACGTATCGAACTGTCTAAACGCGCTCAGCTCGCGCCCGCCAGTATTACCAAAATCGTCCGCGAACTGCTGGAAGCTCATCTGGTGCAGGAAACTGAATATCAGGATGTGGGCAGCAGAGGACGTCCCGCTATCGGCCTAATTCTGGATACCGAGGCCTGGCACTATCTTTCCGCACGTATCAGCCATAATACCCTGTTATTGGCGCTGCGCGATCTCAGCAGCAAGCTGGTTGTGGAAGAAGAAATCCCGCTTCCCGCCGCGTCGCCACAGCCGCTGCTCGATCGTATTTTGAATGAAATCGACCAGTTTTTTATTCGTCATCAAAAGCGGTTGGAACGGCTAACGGCAATCGCGATTACCGCACCAGGCATGATTGATGCCAGTAAGGGCATGATTCACCGGATGCCATTTTATGACGTTGAAGAAATGGAGATTGGTCCAGCACTGGAACAGCGCACGGGGCTGCCGGTGTATTTGCAGCATGATATCTGCGCCTGGACGATGGCCGAAGCGCTATACGGCGCATCGCGCGATTGCCAAAATGTGATTCAGGTGGTGATCGACCATAACGTCGGTGCGGGTGTGATTACCGGCGGTCGTATCCTCCATGCGAGAAGCCGGAATCTAGTCGAAATCGGGCACACGCAGGTCGATCCCTATGGCAAACGTTGCTACTGCGGCAATCACGGCTGTCTGGAAACGGTCGCTAGCACGGAAAATATGCTGGAACTGGCGCAACAGCGCATGAATACGTCCATGAGTTCGCTTCTGCACGGTTCACCGCTTAGCGTTGAGAACCTGTGTGACGCTGCGCTCAATGGCGATCAGTTAGCCAAAGATATCATTAACGATGTCGGCCATAACGTAGGCCGTATAGTCGCCATCATGGTGAATCTCTTTAATCCCGATAAAATTCTGGTGGGCTCCCCCCTGAATAAAGCCGCCAGTATTTTACACCCCGCCATTTTAGGCTGTATTCAACAGCAATCATTCCCGCCCTATAGCCACAACATCCAGGTGGAAGCGACCCAGTTCTATAATCAGGGCACGATGCCTGGTGCCGCACTCGTCAAGGACGCGCTCTACAATGGATCGCTGCTGGTTAAACTGCTACAGGGATAACCATAAAGCCGTAGAGCAACAAAACATTGCGCTAACGCAAACTGCCTGAATGAGGCATAGCCTAGACTTTCACGCTTGGAAAGCATTTTAGCTGTGCTTGTTTTTTGGTATTCAGGTGGTCTGGAGTTATCCCATGTTGAAACGTATTTTTGTCACTGGTACTGATACCGCCGTTGGCAAAACAGTGGTATCCAAGGCGCTACTGCAAAAACTGGCGCTGGCAGGCAAATCGGTTGCGGGCTACAAACCGATAGCAAAAGGGTGCGAAGAGACGGAAGCAGGCCTGCGTAATAAAGATGCACTGCTGCTACAGGCCGCATCCACGCTCGAATTGCCCTATAACATGGTGAATCCTATCGCACTGCGGGAAGATGAAATCAGCGCCAGCGAAGGAACCATTGATTACTGCACGATGACGCAAGGCCTGCGCCACATGGGTGAAACGGCTGATATCGTGGTGGTTGAAGGCTCGGGCGGATGGCGAACCGTCATGAACGATCTGCGTCCGTATTCCGAATGGGTGGTGCAGGAACAGTTGCCTGTTGTGCTGGTTGTTGGCATCAAACTGGGCTGTATCAGCCATGCGCTGCTGACGGCGCAGGCGATCATCAACGATGGTTTACCGCTGGTCGGCTGGGTCGCTAACCGTATTAACCCCGGACTGGCGAATTACGCAGAAATCATTCACGTTCTGCGGAAAAAAATTCCGGCACCGCAGTTGGGTGAACTGCCTTACTTGCCGCGCGCCGAACAGCGGGATCTCTCGTCTTATATCGATCTTTCTGCCGTCAGCTATTAATTTCTTTCGTCTTCTATTCCCGCTTCTCTGCGGGAATAAATTTTCTCCGCCACGCCACCTGTTATACTCACAGGCAGTTTTTCTTCTTATCCTGAAAATATAATGAAAACAGAGAATAACCAGCAGCAGACACCTGTCCCACATCGCCATTGGATTTTAATTGCCTGTATGTTGGCTATGTTCACGGCCGCGATTGAAGTGACAATTGTCGCCACGGCGCTGCCGACCATCATCGCGGATTTAGGCGGGTTTTCCCTATTGGGCTGGGTTTTTGCTGGCTATTTGCTGACACAGTCAATCAGTATTCCGATCTATGGCCGATTGGCCGATCTGTATGGCCGCAAAAAGATATTCTTCTTTGGCATGATCGTGTTCCTGCTTGGATCGATTCTGTGCGGATTCTCGACGCAGATGGGCTGGCTAATCGTCTTCCGCACTTTGCAAGGGCTGGGAGCGGGCGCGATTACGCCGATTGCCTTCACCATTGTTGCTGATGTGTACAGTTCGACCGAGCGCCCGAAAATACAGGGCTATTTGTCCAGCGTATGGGGCTTTTCCGCGATTATCGGCCCGCTGCTGGGTGCGTTTATCGTACAACACTTCAACTGGGCGCTGGTCTTCTGGGTTAACGTGCCGATTGGGCTATTCTCCATCTTCCTGCTGGCTCGTTATCTGCCAACGATCAATGCCGTACGCCAGCATCAGTTGGACTGGATGGGGGCGTTCTATCTGATTGTATCCGTCGCCAGTTTGCTGATGGCGCTGCTACAGGCTGAGGTGTTTGGTTACTGGGTGATCCCGCTGCTTGCGATCTCCGCCGTGGGCAGCATTCTGCTGGTTCGACAGGAAAAGCGCACGCCGGAGCCGCTGTTTCCATTGGCGCTGTGGCGCAATCGGGTCATTATCGCCAGCAATCTCGGCGGATTGGTCGTCGGAGCAGCCATGATGGGCGTGAGCGCTTTTTTGCCGACGTTTATTCAGGGTGTAATGGGTAAAAGCCCGCTGGAAGCTGGCAGCATACTGGCGATGATGTCGATTGGTTGGCCACTGGCCAGCACGCTAAGCGGGCGCTTAATGCTGTGGACGTCTTACCGGTTTACGGCAATGCTCGGCGGTATTGTGCTGCTTATCGGCAGCCTAACGCTTCTGACTGTTCAACCGGACAGCAACCTCATCTGGGCGCGGCTCGCAGCATTTTTGATCGGCTCGGGAATGGGGTTGAGTAGCACGACGTTCCTGGTATCGATACAAAATTCGGTTGACTACTCCATTCGCGGCATTGCGACAGCTTCCGCCATGTTTACCCGCATGCTGGGTTCAGCATTGGGAACGGCAATCCTTGGCGCGACGCTAAACATCAGTCTGCACTGGCGATTGCCGGAAGTGAGCGATCCACTCCAGACGCTAATGGATCCGGCCAAGCGCATCCTGCTGAGCGTAAACCAGCTCGATACGCTGGCATCGCAAGTCGCCTCGTCAATCCACGGCGTATTTATCGTTTCGGCACTTATCGCCGCTATCACACTGCTTTCCGCCAGAATGATCCCAGCAAGCCAGCGGCCGGGGCATGCTGAAACCAGACAAAAATAACGGAAAAAGAAAAGGGAACCCCACGCCAGAAGGCGTGGGTAAAAAATCAGGGGGTAACGGGGCGGCCAGTACGACGATCGAGACAGCGATCGGTGGTATTTTCCCAGTAAGCATTGACGTTGTAGCTGGCGTTGCATTTTTCACGCCCATCAATCGCTTTCTCAGTTTTATCGAATTCTTTCTCAACGCGGTTATTGACTTTATTACGTAATGAGCGGGTTGAATCCCATTGCTCTTTGCTTTGACGCGCCGCCTCTTTTGACAACGCGCTGTCGCCTGAATCGACAATGATATGCCGCGTCTCTGCCAGTGCAGCAGGCTGCCAGGCAGCGGAAACGATTACCAAAGAAAGCGGGATGAGAGCCCGAATCAGAGAAGAAAAAGAGTAGTGGTTCATGTTTCACCTTGACAGAACGAATGATAAAAACAAACGCCGGTGCCGCAAAACGATAACGCGCACGGCAAGCAATAGACAACATAAAGGCGACCGCCGTTCCCTGTAACCTCCACGCGTTGTGCAAAAGGAAGGTTACCTATAACAAGAAGTATACATCCTTCGCTTCAACGGCACTATAACCGCACCGCACCGCACCGCACCGCACTGAAGGCGTCGCTGACAAAAGAAAAGGGCATGAAACAGCATTCATTCATGCCCTTAATGCACGTTCTTGGTGGTTATCAGCCTTCGCGGTGTATGCTTAGCCCAGCAAAAGACTGGCTGACCGGCATCATTTCCAACGTATTGATATTGACGTGTGCTGGCAGGGTGGCCACCCAGAAAACGGCTTCAGACACATCTTCGGCGGTCAGCGGCGTCGTGTTGTCATAGGTTTTACTGACTTTATCGTCGTTCCCTTTAAAACGTACGGCCGAGAACTCGGTTCCACCGACCAGACCCGGCTCAATATTTGTTACACGGATTTGGGTGCCAGACAGATCGGCACGCAACCCAAGACTAAACTGCTGTACGAACGCTTTACTGGCACCGTACACGTTACCGCCTGCATATGGCCAGTTTCCTGCAGTAGAACCGATGTTGATAACGTGCCCGATATTACGCTCCACCATGGCTGGCAGCAGCGCGCGCGTCATGAACACCAGCCCTTTGTTGTTGGTATCGATCATGTTTTCCCAATCATCTACCGATGCTTTATGCGCAGGTTCCAGACCCAGCGCCAGTCCAGCATTGTTCACCAGCACATCAATTGTCTGCCATTCGGCTGGCAGGGAGGCAACTGCTTGTTCAATCGCCTGACGGTCGCGTACATCCAGTTTTAACGGATACAGCGCATCACCCAGTTCTGCCTTCAGCGCATCCAGCCGTTCCTGACGGCGACCCGTCGCGATCACTTTATGGCCCGCACTAATAAATTTACGCGTAATTGACTCACCAAACCCAGCCGTTGCACCGGTAACAAAAATAATCATGCTCTTATTTCTCCCTGACCGTTTTCATATTTTGCTTGTGCCTGATACCAATATAAATAATGAAAGGCATGCCATCATTTAGCCGTGCAATTCACCATGGGTCAAGCGTTACTCGGGTTTCAACGATGTGGTTCAGGAATAATCGCCCCTCAGAACGAGAGGCGAATGCCGAAGAATGCCCAGTTGTCGAAAAGTGACTAACTAGCTATCTTAATTAACCAATGTGCTGTTTCATCACTGAAAAGGACCATTCCATGCCCCATATCGATGTCAAACACTTCCCAAGAAATCTGTCTGAAGAAGAGAAGAAAACCGTCGCGGAAGATCTTGCTGCGGTCCTGAAGAAGCATTTCGGTTCTTCCGACGAATCGCTTTCTGTCGCGTTAAACGAAATCCAGCCGGAGCGCTGGAAAGATGACGTTTACGACCCGTTCATCAAACCTCAGTTGGATACATTGCCGAAAAAGCCGGGATATTCGTATTAATTCGCCCGCATCCTGACAGATTAATTTGCCTACTCTGAGACTTTCCAAGGGGCAGTGTAGAACGGAAAAAGCCGATAACCTGTTAAGTGTTATCGGCTTTTCACCATGCGGTAAAGCAGGGGGATTACGCGGTCAGCAGAGGCTGTGCCGTGCTTTCAACCAGATCCAGCAGGACTTTGACATCGTCCAGGTTGACAGTTGGGTTCAGCAACGTCAGTTTCAGGCAGGTCACACCGTTAAACTCGGTGACGCCTACGTTGGCACGACCTGATTCCAGCAGTGCATCGCCAATGCGTTGGTTCAGCAAAGCGATAGTCGCATCATCCGCTGTCGCCAGCTGTTGCGGACGGAAACGGAACAGTACGCTTGCCAGTTGTGGCTGCATCACCAATTCCAGTGAAGCATGCCCATCCACATACTGCGCAACCTGCTGCGCCAGCGTAACACCGTGATCGATGATCGCCGCATACTGCTGTTGGCCTAATGCTTCCAGACCCATCCACAGCTTCAGCGCATCAAAACGACGCGTCGTCTGCAATGATTTCGACACCAGATTAGGGACGCCCTGTGCTTCATCGAACTCAGAGTTCAGGTAAGCCGCTTGATAGCGCATCAGTTCATAGTGGCGAGCTTCTTTCAGCAAGAAAGCGCCGCAGCTGATGGTCTGGAAGAATTGTTTGTGGAAATCCAACGTGATGGAATCCACCAACTCAATGCCGTCCAGATAATCGCGATACTTCTCTGACAGCAGCAGTGCGCCGCCCCAGGCTGCATCAACGTGTACCCAAATCTGGTGTTCTGCCGCCAGTGTTGCAATCGCCCGCAGAGGATCGATCGCACCGGCATCAGTAGTACCTGCCGTCGCCACAATCGCCAGAATCTGCTCGCCGTTAGCCTTGGCCAGCGCCACTTTCTCCGCTAAATCGTTCAGATCCATCCGCGCGAAGCGATCGGTTTTCACCAGCGTAACGCATTGATAACCCAGACCCAGCAAAGCCATGTTCTTTTGCACCGAGAAATGGGCATTTTCAGAACAGAACACTTTAATTTTCTTCAGGTTACCAACCAATCCATCTTGCTGGATCGAATGTCCCTGACGGGCAAAGAAGGCATCACGCGCCAGCATCAACCCCATCAGGTTACTCTGGGTGCCACCACTGGTGAACACGCCAGCGTCACCAGACTGATAGCCAACCTGAGTACGCAGCCACTCAATCAGCTTCATCTCGATGATGGTGGCTGACGGGCTTTGATCCCAGGAGTCCATGCTCTGGTTCGTGGCGTTAATCAAGACTTCCGCCGCCTGACTGACCACCAAACTCGGGCAGTGCAGGTGAGCGACGCACTGTGGGTGATGCACCGACAGGCTGTCTTTCAAAAAGTACTCAATTGCACGATCAATAGCGATCTGGTTACCCAGACCCTGCGGATTAAAATCCAGCGTGATGCGCTCACGCAGTTCAGCAACGGTTTTCCCCTGATACATCTCAGGCTGTTGCAGCCACTGCATGACGGCTTGACTACTCTGCGTAATCGCTTCCTGATAGGCTTCGATACTCTGTGCAGAAGAGGCCAGAATCGGGTTAATTTTTGTTTCCACTGCTTCTGTTTCCACTAATTGGGACATCGTGGTCATTCGCTCCACTCAGACTGGCTTCACGCCAGCAGACAGCAGGGCGTTTTCAAATTTATCCAGGAAGATTTCCAATTCAGCATTGCTGATCAGCAGGGAAGGCAGCAGACGCAGAACGCAACCATGACGGCCACCGCGCTCCAGAATCAGACCCGTTTCAAAGCATTTTTTCTGCAACAGGGCCGATAGCTCGCCGTCAGCCGGGTAGCAACCCATGTGATCCTGCGCTTCATTAGGTTTAACAATCTCAATCCCGATCATTAATCCCAGACCGCGAATGTGGCCGATCACCGGATAGCGTTTTTGTAGCTCAGCCAGCTTGGCTTTTAGCCATTCGCCTTGCTCAGCGACTTTGTTTGCAACCTGATTGTCTTTGAGGTGCTTCAGCGTCGTCAGGCCGGTTGCCATCGCCAGTTGGTTACCACGGAAAGTACCGGTATGGTGACCCGGAGCCCAGGCATCGAACTGCTTTTTGATACCCAGAACAGCTAATGGCAAGCCACCACCCACTGCTTTAGACATCACGATAATATCTGGCTCAATACCAGCGTGTTCAAAGGCGAAGAATTTACCTGTACGTGCAAAACCCGCCTGAACTTCGTCGATGATCAACAGAATGCCGTGTTCCTGCGTGACTTTACGGATGCGTTGCAACCACTCAACAGGTGCTGGGTTAACGCCGCCTTCACCCTGAACCGCTTCCAGAATGACTGCCGCGGGTTTGCGTACGCCACTCTCAACGTCGTTGATCAGGTTTTCAAAGTAGTAGGTCAATGCTTTAACGCCAGCTTCACCGCCAATGCCCAGCGGGCAGCGGTACTGATGCGGGTAAGGCATAAACTGGACTTCAGGCATCATACCGTCGACCGCTTCTTTCGGTGACAGGTTACCCGTTACCGACAGCGCACCATGCGTCATGCCGTGGTAGCCACCAGAGAAGCTGATCACACCAGCACGACCGGTGTATTTTTTTGCCAGTTTCAGCGCAGCTTCAACAGCATCGGCGCCAGAAGGGCCCGTGAACTGGAGGCAGTACTCTTTGCCCTGACCAGGCAGTAAGGAAAGCAGATACTCGGAGAACTGATCTTTCAACGGCGTTGTCAGATCAAGGGTATGTAACGGCAAGCCGCTAGTAATGACACGTTGGATGCTTTGCAGCACGTCAGGATGGTTATGTCCAAGCGCCAGCGTTCCCGCCCCTGCCAGACAATCAAGATATTGATTATTCTCAACATCGGTAATCCACACGCCTTCAGCTTTCGCAATTGCTAGAGGCAATTTGCGTGGATAACTCCTCACGTTCGATTCAAATTCAGCTTGCCTTGCCAAATAGGTTTCATTGTTTCCGTTTAATGAATTCGCACCTAAACTGTCAATACGGACTTTATCCGTCATCATATCTCTCCTACAACCGTGTGCTCGCAGGCAACCACAGTTGAATAAATGAATTAAACATGTAACTGCTATAAGAAAAACGCGGCCAATATAGGGTTTTTCAGTCACCGACTCAATGATTTATTTCGTTTAGAAACTTTTATTTTTTCATATATAAATCAATTGTTTGAGTGATTGATTGTTAATCATGATGCCACAACAATCTTACATGCTTATTAAATAAGCAAAAAATCTTTCCTAACACTGGGGAAAATTAAATAGAAAGACAGATAACCACACGAGAAATTCCCGTCAAACGCCCTATGTCAAAGCTGCTTTTTATTCATATAGAGCGAATAAATTATTTATTTATCAAAATATTGATTGATTTTTTGCACGGCACAGGCAAAAAGCAGTATGCCATACCATCACTGGTGACAGCCGATGTCGAGTTCTATTATCGACCATGCCACAGCAGACCGAGTGGCATTTATCGATATTCACAATCATAGACGGAGGAAAAATGGCTACTTATATGACTCAACAGATGAGTAATCCCAAAACCATTACCATCACTTACTACCGTAAGCAGAGCAGCGCGCATGTCAGCCACGACGAATCAGGGCGTTTTACGGACGATGCCGTCGCAAACTATGCACAATTTAATAATCTTCGCCCCGAAGACGTTGTTCGGGGCAATTATAAGAGCGGGCAAGGCGTGCCAGTAGGCGGTAAGGTTTTTGAAATTTAAGTATTAAAAAGAAAGCCCGCTAAGTCTGTTATCAGGCTTTATGCGGGCTTTCTTTCGTATAGCGCTAACTGCCCCAGCGATTTCTGAGATAATTAACCGCTTCCTGGGTCTGTGGTTGATTGAGATAGTTCTCTCTGAACAGAATCGTCCCGTTGATTTGCGGCATAGACTCGTTCAAATCGAGCTGCTTTTTCAGCTCCGGCACGCCGCCATTTATTGTCCAGTCAGGTTCATTCTTTGAGGGTTCACCCACTTTATACAGCGCAACGCCAATATAGAGGCGTGTGTTTGTGGGCTTCACCACATCCGCCCACCATTTTGCCAAGACATCATAACGCGCTGCATCACGTGAAAAAGGCCAGTAGATCTGTGGGGCAATGTAATCCAGCAACCCTTTCTGCACCCACAGGCGAGTATCGGCATAAGCTTCATCGTAAGCCGCCGCGCCTCGCGTGTCTGAGCCTGCTGCATCGTGTGATCGGTTGCGCCATACGCCTGCAGGGCTGACGCCAAATTCAACCTCGGGTTTCAACTGCTTGATAGTGTGCGACACCTGCTCAATCAACTGCTGTGTATTGTATCGCCGCCAGTCTGCCTTTGAGCGAAATCCCTGACCATATCTTTTAAAGGTCTCGCCATCGTTAAGTATCGAACCGGATGATTCAGCATAGAAGTAATCATCGAACTGCACACCGTCAATAGGATAACGCGCCACGACTTCGGCCACGATACTGGTGATCCAACTTCGCGCTTCTGGGATACCTGGGTCGAGCACAAAGCGATCGCCGGCCGTGCGGATCCAGTCACGATGCAACACAAATACGCTGGCAGGATTTTGCGACAAGGTGCGATTTAGCTCTGTCACCGTTGACGACTTAGTGTTAACGGAGACGCGATAGGGATTAAACCAGGCATGAACTTTCATACCGCGTTTGTGCGCCTCATCCAACATGAACTGGAGTGGGTCGTAGCCCGGTTCCTGACCAATATTGCCCGTTAGCATATCTGACCAAGGCAATATTTTAGAACGCCAGAGCGCGGTACCATCAGGTTTAACCTGAAAAAATACGGTATTGATACCGAGGTTTTTTAATTTATCCAGCTTCCCTTTCAGCGCATCCTGCTGCTGAGTTATGCGGATAGCAGGGCTGCTGGCATTGACGGATCCCACCGGTGGCCAATCCAAGCGGGAGACGGTCGCCAGCCACACACCGCGCATGGGTTCCTTATTCTGCTGAGATTTCGCCGGCAGCGACTGTTGGACAGAAGGAAGGGGGGTGACAAGCGAACTCGGTGGTTTAGACGCGCAACTGACAAGTAGAAGCGCAGCGGCAATAAGTACGACTGGCTTTTTCACGTTGATTAGCTCTTATTTCTGCGACTATTAGCCCAAGGATCAACAGCACTATCATCTGGTTTTACGAGAGCGGAACCGTCCAGAGAATCAAGGTACAGTGCTTCAACTTCAGCACGCGCCCAAGGGGTCCGACGCAGAAACTTTAAACTGGATTTGACGCTCGGATCGCTTTTAAAGCAATTGATGTTGATCCGTTTACCCAACTCAACCCAGCCAAAACGGGCAACCAGCGCATTGACTTGCATTTCAAGTGTTACACCATGCAAAGGATCTTTAGAAGTATGAGCTGTCATGTAACGTCCAGTAGTTTCAGATTTTTGTGTTCAGGATTAGGCTTGTAGCAAGGGAGGTTACAAGAAAGCAGGGCGAGCGGCAATGCTATGCCCATAACACAATCACACTGACAGGCTGAGATATACCCTGAATAATTCGAGTTTCAGGAAGGCGGCAAACGCAGGACAAATTAAAAATAATTTAACATCTTGGCGATAATAACCATAGAATTAACCTAGTCATTGCTGCGTGATGTATGTGATGGCGTAGGACGCAATATAACAAGAGCAATATTGGGCTGGCCGATTTATGGTGGTCAGATTCTCTGAGTATGTCGTGCTGTGGAACACAAGCGAGAGTTCAAGATGAATAAAATGACCAAGATCTGTTTTTCTGTGCTGTTGGCCGGTAGTTTGCTGACCCCTGTTTTGGCAAACGCCACCACGTCGGAAGATATGCGTGGTATGCAGAAAAGTTATACCGCCGCCACTAAAGCGGATGATGCCGCCGCGCTGAAAACCGCGCTGAGCACATTCCGTGAGCACGTTGAGCACGCTAAAACGCAGGTGCCGCCTGATTTCGCCAAACAGCCTGCCGATGGCCCAGACAGAAAAGCCTATGTGGAAGGTCTGGATAAAATTCTGCAAAAAGTGGACAGCGCACAGGCTCTGGCGGATGCCGGTAAACTGAGCGAAGCCAAAGCGATGTTAGCTGAAATCAATACCCTGAAAGGCGAATATCACAGTAAATTGAGAGGCTAAGCCGCTTTTCGTTTACCATAAGCCGCCAGTGAGATCGCACTCACTGGCGGCTTTTTTGTTATAAACGTTAGGACAGTCAGGATTGCCAGCTAAGGGGAAACAGGATGATGAACACAATGGTAAATTTAGCGGATATGGCCGAAGGGAATTACCCCGAGTATCGCCAGTTTTTTATTCTTGAATATGCTCAGGATCTACAGGAATCCCGAGGATATGACGCAGAAAAGGCGAGGGCGATCGCCACGCAATCGATCGATATTGCGCTACCGCAGGGCGTTCACACGGCAGCCAATAAGTTATGGTGCATTCATTCCTCAAATAACGCAGGTGTCATCATTGGTTATTTGTGGGTGGTTCTGAAAGAGAATTCTGCCTGGGTCTCTGATTTTTGTCTCCTGCCTACGTGGCGAGGCCGCGGTTTTGGTAAAGCCTCACTTGCCGCAATGGATGTGGCGCTAACCGCATTAGGTATTAGCGAAATCGGGCTGAGAGTTGCCACGAATAACCCGATTGCCAAGGGGTTATATGAAAAAAGTGGTTTCCAGATGACCGGCTTTAACATGCACAAAAATCTGGAATCAGACTGTGATTGAGCTTATGACGTAAAAAGTGCTCTCCGACAATACCTGCCCTCAGCCCCTTATCTCTTGTTCAGCTAAAGTTCAAAAAAAAAGCGCCGATAGACAAGTAGCAGGGAACTCATTGCAAGGGAATGTTGATTACGATCAGGGTCAACATCAGGAGAGCCATAATGGCCAAGCAATTAATACAAAAAAAGACAATGAGCACCCGCGGCCAGGTATTGTTAACTGGCGCATTAACTATCGCACTCGGTTTCGCTGTCACCATTGGGGTGCTCAGTTGGCAGTCTAGTAAAGAACAAAAATCTCTGGCCGAACGCTATTTACAGCAAATAGCCCAAAGTGAAGCATTAAGAATTCAACAGGAACTCAACTACGCCCGAGATGTGGCGCATAACCTCGGACAAGGGCTGGTTGCCTTGCCCGCAGCCGGCATTAAAGACCGCGCGGTGGTCGATAAAATGACGGAGTATGCTCTGCGGGATAACCCAGAATACCTCTCGATTTCAGTCATTTTTGAAGAGAATGTGTTTGACGGCCGTGATGCCGAGTTTGCCGAACAGCCAGGCCAGGCGCCTAAAGGACGCTACGCCTGGTTTGTTGACCGCGATCAGGCTGGCAATTACAAAATGCACCCTCTGCAGTCCTTCCTGACTCCCGGCCAGGGCGATTACTACCTGTTGCCGCAAAAGAGCCAGAAAGATACGCTCATCGAACCCTACTCTTATGCTTACAATGGCGTTCCAACGCTGCTGACGTCAGTCGCCGCACCGATTGTCAGTCAGGGGAAACTGTGGGGAGTCGTGACTTCAGACATTTCGCTTGCGTCATTACAGGACAAAATTAACCGGATTAAGCCTTGGGAAGGTGGCGGTTACGCGATGCTGCTATCCAGTGCGAGTAAAGTCATCTCTTATCCTGATAAATCTCAGACAAGCAAAGCCTGGCAAGGACCGACGGACAATTTCACGTCCTCAGTGGTACAACACGACGATGCCATTCTGGGTGAAGAAGCGTTGATTACCTGGCAACCCATTACTATCGGCAACAGCACAGATAAATGGCATTTGGCCATTGTTGTCCCAGTGAGTCAGGTGATGGCCGCTTCTGAACGCCAGTTGATGAATGCCGTCATCATGATGGTGATCAGCATTCTGTTGGTGAGCGCGCTGCTGGGTTGGGTATTCAGCCGCAAAGTGCTTAAACCACTGGGTGGCGAACCACGCGAAGCCGCTACCATTGCGCTGGCCGTTGCGGAAGGTCGACTGAGCAATGTGATTGATGTGCAACCCAACGATCGCAGTAGTCTGTTCTTCGCGCTGAATACGATGCAGTCACAACTGCGTCAGGTGGTCGGACAGATCAAAGACGCCAGTGACTCCGTGCGACAAGGCGCAGCGGAAATTGCCAGCGGTAACCTCAACCTTGCATCGCGTACAGAACAGCAGGCGGCTGCGCTGGAACAAACCGCAGCAAGTATGGAAGAAATTACCGCAACGGTGAAACACAATGCCAACAACGCCCACCAGGCCACGACGCTGACAGAGAATGCCACAAAAATTGCTCAGCGTGGCGAATCGCTGGTCAGTCAGGTGGTTCAGACGATGTCGCAGATTGATGAGAGTGCGAAGAAAATTGGCGATATTACCACCATGATTAACAGTATCGCTTTCCAGACCAACATTCTGGCGTTGAACGCCGCGGTAGAAGCGGCACGAGCGGGTGAGCAGGGAAGAGGATTCGCCGTTGTGGCATCGGAAGTTCGCAGCTTGGCACAGCGCAGCGCCAGCGCAGTGAAAGAGATTGCCGCACTGATTGAGGAATCCAGCCAGCGCGTTGAAAGCGGCGTTAAACTGGTGAACGATGCCGGTAAAACCATGCAGGATATGACACACGCCGTCAGCTCGGTGCAAAGTATCATCGGTGAGATTGTCACGGCATCGGATGAGCAGGCGAAGGGCATTAGCCAAGTCACGATTGCCGTCAATGAAATGGATGGTGTGACGCAGCAAAACTCCGCGCTGGTACAGCAGATGTCGGCTGCAGCCAGTTCGCTGGAAGATCAGTCTATGTCGTTAGCGCAGGCGATAGAGCATTTTCGTTTGGAACAGCACCACGTGTCACCTCGTGCGTTGTTAAAGTAAAAAAGTGACGCCGTCACCCGGCTACCTAACGGTTGCTGGGTGACATATTCAATCCTCTCGTGATTTTTGCTCCACATCCCACCTGAATTTTCTTCAACATCGAATATGGCATTCGTCACTTTGTGAAAGTTGTATCTAACCTTTAATTAAGGCAGATTAAATCATCCTGATATTGTTAAGAAAAAATAATCATGCACTTGAATTACCCTTGCCTGAGAGCGTTCATGGAGATTGTCCGTAGCGGCAGTTTTGAAATTGCGGCCCGCAAACTCCACGTCACGCCGTCTGCCATCAGCCAGCGTATCAAGCAGTTAGAAGATCAGCTTGGTCAGGTACTGATCGTAAGGGGAAATCCGTGTCGAGCAACGCTGACGGGGCAAGCGTTACTTCGACACGCAGAACAGATAGATATGTTGGAGAATGAGCTTTTCAGCACGCTTGAAATGCCGACCAGACAGAGTCTTTCAGTGGCTGTGAATGCGGATTCAATAGACGGGTGGTTTCTGGATGCGATGGACGATGCTTGCCACCAATCCAGTATTTTGCTCGATATCCTCGTCGAGGATCAGGAACATTCAGCAACCTTGCTGCGTGAAGGTCGGGTCATGGCAGCGGTCAGCGCCAGCCCGGAACCGATTCAAGGCTGTGGCGTAGAATATTTAGGAACGATGCGTTACCGCGCGTATTGCTCACCGATTTTTCACGAGACGTACTTTGCGGATGGCATCCATGCGGACAGTTTGCAAAAAGCGCCGCTCCTGATATTTAACAATAAAGACAGATTACAGTCCTTATTTATAGCATCACTGGTTCCAGAGGCGATTGAACCGCCGCAGCAATTTGTTCCTTCAACAGCGGCTTTTGTCGGTGCTATTCTCAGAGGGCTAGGGTGGGGGATGATCCCAGAAAATATGGCATCATCGCATACGGGAAAAGGCGAATTAGTACCATTTCAAGCCGGAAATCCTATCGATATTCGTCTGTATTGGCACTGTTGGAATATCCGTTCTGCATCGTTGGAAGCGTTAAGCCAGAGCGTGCGAATTGCGGCCGCTCGGCATCTTTTTCGGTAATGGTGTCAAGCCAAGGACACAAGCGCCCACGACGTAAACGTTAGCGGCGGCCCCGTAGGTTTGTACTAGCTGACCATTCATAAGTCGCTGAGGAATCAGGTTTAAACTTATTTTTCTTTTTCTCGGCCTTTGCCTGTTTTGCTACGATTTCACGTTCTTTCATAAGCTTATCGATGTAATCGTCTTTAATATGATTACTCTCAGAGTTTGTCAGCGGGCGGTCCTGTTTTTTTCGCGCCTGATCGAGTAACGTCTTAAGCTGACGTTGTTCACTTTCAGTCATGTCTTTCTGAGTCAGTCTTGGCATGGGAATGTACCTAATAAGCGGGCTGGAAAATACATTGTAGAGGAAAACGCTCTGAGGCTCAGATAAATCGTAAAGCGAACCTTCCTGATTTCTTGATAATTGGCACACAACTTACTTATTCAGGCACGATAGAAAAACACATATCGGAGAGAAACCATGTCACCAGAATTGGCCGTAGCGGCACAGTTTAAGGCCTATAACGAACATGACATAGATGCATTCGTGTCATGTTTTGCACCTGATTTCAAAGCGTATCGTATGCCAGCAGAAACGCCGTCGATGGTAGGAAAAGAGGCGCTGAGAGAGTTTTACGTGAATAACCGATTCAACAACCCAAAACTGCAGGGCAAGATCATGAACGTTTTTTGCACAATTCGACGTCAACATTGACCTGACGAGTCGACTATGATCTTATGCTCCTCTTTTGAGGAGTGACCATGAATTTAGATACCATCAAAGCGCATTTCAGTATCATCCGCGATGAACGACAAAGCGCAAAAGTGGATTACCCACTGTTTGATATTTTGTTTGCTTCAATCTGCGCAGTGATAGCGGGAGGCCAGGGCTGGACTGACATTCGTGAGTACGTTCTCGGCCATCATGACTGGTTCCTTAAACAGGGCTTATTTGAAAAAGGTGTGCCCGTTGATGATACCTTTGCTCGCCTAATTTCAAATATTGAGCCCGCTGAATTCCGCGATTGTTTTCTCGCCTGGATGAAAGCCGTGCACAAGTTAACCTGTGGTGAAGTCGTCGCTATTGATGGCAAGACTTTGCGCGGCTCTTATGACAGAGACGACAGGCAAAGCACCATCCATATGGTAAGTGCCTATGCCAGCGCCAACCAACTCGTATTGGGCCAGCTTAAAACTGATGCTAAAAGCAATGAAATCACCGCGATACCCGCGCTGATTCAGATGTTGGACTTGCGAGGTGCCATCGTGACAATTGATGCGATGGCCTGTCAGACCAAGATTGCCAAGGCGATTACGAGCAAAGGTGGCGACTACTTATTGGCAGTTAAGGGCAATCAAGGCAAGTTAGCGGCAGCGATACAGGCCGCTTTTACCCCACATCGGCGCGCGCCAATTGACAGGGGCATATCTCAAGTTGAGAAGCAGAAAAGCCGAGTGGAGGCACGCACTTACCATGTACTGGATGCCAGTGATATGGTTGGGGATTTCTCTGCCTGGCTCGGGCTAACCAGCATAGTCATGGTCGAAAGTTACCGCGCAGCAAAAGGCAAAGCGCCAGAGTTGGAGTACCGCTACTACATCAGTTCAGCCAAACTAACCCCAGAGCAGGCCGGAGATGCGATACGGGCCCATTGGGGTATCGAGTCCATGCATTGGATTTTAGATGTCAGTATGCGAGAGGATGCTTGCCAGATTTACCGAGAAAACGCCGCAGAAAACTTGGCAGGGTTAAGGCACATGGCGCTGAACATGCTCAGAGCCGAGCCAACGAAGATTAGCGTACCGATGAAACAAAAACGCTGCATGATGAAACCCGTGTTCTTGGAGCAAGTTCTTATGGCTGGATTAACGTCAATGGTTAAATGTTGATCACTCATGCGGACGCCCTGCCCAAAACTGAGAGCGGAATTGGTATCTCGTACCGTGTTAGGCAATAAGGTGTTTGACCATGAGTTAATTCATGGGCTTTCAGCGGAGCCAATAGAAAGTATTGCCGTCTTTGAGGTAGATAACGGTCTTATTAATACAGCTTGGTTTTTCTTTCGTTAGGTAGATGGTGTTTTACGAATGCGGGGATTTGCTCAGTGGAACGGCCAGTTTCCGCGAATGCTTCTTTTGGTTCGCATAATGTACGACACGTTATGTTGAAAAGGCCGCTGCGAAAATCGAATCCCGCAGCGGCCTCTTTAGCATAACGTCATTATGCGAACCATTAACTATCTGCCCATTTTTCATGGATCTTTATAATATTTCGATGCTTAGATGATTGCTGAAAATATGTCGGATTCTCTTTTACTGCGTCATTTAGTACATGTCTGTATTCAATTTTCATATCATCATTATCAAAATAACCTTTAATAATGCAAAAACATAACCTATCCAATGAATTTAAATAATTCTCGATGCATTCATTGAGATATAAAGATGCAGAGTCCAATTCATCCTGTTTTCCCTTGTCTTTTAAATCCAAAGCGTGAATGCTTGCCTTTGATAATTCCAGCCTATTTGTTTTTATCTGACTCTCCATTTCAAGGAATGCACCTAACTCATTGATTCTATTTGATTTTATTGCTTCTTCATTAGATTTTACAGCCTCTTTAACTTGATAAGTTAATTTATCTAATTGAGCAATTGCAACTTTTAGCATGCCTAAAGCAATTACCGCCGAAATTATATAAACAATCAGGGATATAACATTGTAATTTTCAGTTGTCATGTTCAGTTACCTTGCTGTGTTTTTTGCACGACAATCGATTTGGCTTTTGCTATTAATTCATGTAATTTTGCTGAATCTTGACTGGCTGTCGATATGTTTTTATTACCGCCAAGGTAATGATACAGCTCTACCCAAAATCGTTGTTTGGCTTCCTTGGTAAGGAAGGCATTATTGATAACACGTTCAGCATTTATTAATATTTCTTTATAGTTATGTGGTGCATCCCATAACTGGGTTGCTATTTTTTGAGCATATTCTTTTGAGGTCAATTTCATACTCCTTGAGTTAAATACCACTTTTATTTAAAAACATAAGTTCTTATCATTGTGTTTTTCGACAAGATTCATTCGTCAATAACTTCACCGCGAAGCGGTTCGGGGTTCAGTGACACCCGAACTTTACCGTGGTTTCCCACGGTTTTTATCTTTTTTACTCTGACGTCTCTCTGGATGCCTTACTGGCGTGAATGAGGTCTTTCGCCGCATCTTTGGCATAGTTATCAATCAGATGATTCACTATATCCGTCCAGGTGATCGCACGGCCAGCAGTATGGCTAGCATCTATTGCCATTCTTTCTAATCTTAGCTTGCGCTCTGCCACGATGGCCATCGTTGTTCGTTTGGGTGTGGTCATAGATACCTCATCTTTTGTCTCTGAGCATTATAGTTAAACAGTTATGCTCTCGTAAGGTTACGCTTGCATACATGCATGACAAGTGATACATTTTTTTCATGGCATAACTGTATGCATGCATATTAAGAGGCGCGGATGTTCTTCGACTGGCTGACTATCGAACAGGATTTTGGGTATCAACTACCCATTCTGAGCGATGTCGCTTATCTACGAATCCACGTTGATAGTGGGGAGGCCAGCGATCTGTGCCAACCGGTGTTCCAACATAAAGGATCGTTCTGCGATCAGGTGTCTATCTCTGTGAGAGGCTCTGTGCTGAAAATGTCAGGCAATCCTTCACGTTGGAATCGCTTAGAAAATCTCTTTGGTATTCATACTATTGATGCCTGCGTACAGGTTTATAACACGATCCTTTCTGAATTGGGGCTGCCTGCATTCACCAAATGCACCAAAATTTGGCCCCGTCAGGCAAAAGAAAATGAACGAGCAGGACTGGTAACTGACGGCGCTTGCATCAGGGAAATTCATTTAACATCAAATCGTGGGGTAGGGAAGGCGAATGAAGATGACTATATTTCTGGGTTATCGACATTACCTTATCGAAATAGTATGCCCAGATTACATAGCAACGGTAAATCTGTTGACTGGTTATCAAAAAAGGGCAACGCCACATTAATTTACCCCACGGTGTATAACAAAGCTCATGAATTGAAATTGCATGCTTTATGTAAGATTGAAAACAGATTTGGTAAAAATTCTGATGAAGTGCGTTATTTACAGCGCGTTATTGAGTTTTGTGAAGAAAACGGCGTTGTTCGCTTTGAACAAAAACTGAAATCGCGTTTTTTGCAAAAACATGGCTTGTTGTTCTGGGGATTGACTGACTATTCAATTTTAACCACGCTACATGATGCGTTTATATCTCTTGATAAATCATTAATGGTGACGTCTATGGACTTTGATACTATTAGCGAACATTTAATCCGTCAGGGCGTCGTTGATAACACCCGTTCAGCCAATACCACCGCTATGTATGCTATCCAATGGATGCACGGTCATAGTTTTAATTTTGACAAAAAACAGGTTCAAACGCATCGAGCCAGATTACGCAAGATAGGTATTGATATTGCCCAACGCTGTAATATTTCAAAATTTAGTCCGGTATTTGTACGTAATAAAAGAGAGGTCGTTGTATCCGATTGTCCAATTCCTGAATGGTATCGAAAATCTAATTTTTTACGTGTTGCTTAAATTATATATATAATGGAGAATGATAAATGATCAGAGTTGAAATAAAACCGTCTCAGGTAACATTTGATTCCCGTTCTGGGGTATCAGCAAAAACCGGGAAAGAATATAAAATGTTTGAGCAATTGGGGTATGCTTGGTTAGGCGGGGATTATCCCGAACTAATTAAAATAAACCTTGAAGAGGGACAGCCAGCTTATCAGGCAGGTTTCTATACGTTACATTCGTCATCGTTTCGGGTTGGCTCTTATAATCAACTTCAAATAGGGCGTATCGTATTGATCCCCGAAGAGAAGAAATGACTGACATTCAAGGCTCCATTTGTGACCCCTCAGCAGTATGTAGCAAAATAACATTAACAATTTCAGAAAATATCGCCCAACTGGATTATGTCTATTTAGCTCAAGTCTGGGGTGTCGGATTTTCCTCAATTCTGAGTTTATGGTTAGTCTCTTATACACTCGGAATTATTGTTCGTGCTGTTAAAAACACATAGGTGAATTATGAAAATGAAACGTATTGCTGTTAATACATTGGTTATTCCGGCAATGGTTGCAGTGCAATCTGTCAGTGCCGCCGAAACAACCTCCGGTTCTATTGATTTTGCTCCCTTGGTGGCAAATATTGATTTCTCCAGCGTGATTGCTGTTTTAATGTCGATAGCTGCCGGAGCTATCGGTATTGCGTTAGCTGTCGCAGGTATCCGACATATTCGCTCAATGGTGCGCGGTGCGTAAGTTTGTGCATGCACAAAAGTGGGGGGAGTCATATCCCCCTTTGTGCATGGCTGAGGTGCTATATGGCTGATAATATTCTTATCATTGTCTTTGCTTGGGGGCTGCTATCTGCTTGGGCTGTTATTGTTGGATTTAAAGGTTAACGACTAATTATCTCATCTTTTTATAATGCTATTTAATTACATCTGATATTCTTTCAAATGGTGAATGATATGAAGATCCCGTTGTTAATTGCCTCATTGTTATTATCGCCATCCGTATTCGCTTATTCAGCCAGTCATGTCACCACGGCTATTAATGATACCGTTAAAAGTAAACTCATTTCACGCGGCTTTTCCGTCAATGATCCACGTTATTACAGTACGCTAACGGATATCAGTAAATCATCTGCTTCCATAGCACAATCATCATCCGTGTTACGATTGGGGACGGTTACGGGTCGTTCGTGGATGAGTACGATGCTGAGTGGCGCTTTGGTTGGCCGCGGCAAACTGATTATCTTAGCGGCTTCAGGGGCATTAGCATGGTTCTTTATGGATGAATCGACCGTACAAGTGAAGGTCTACGATCCGTCGAAAGAAGTGGGGGTCAAAGGCGTTTATTGGAAATATCGTGCTAATGATGGATCCACTCTGGCTGAAGTACTAGCCAATATATGTTCTCTTAATAGCGATTACTGTAAAGCATATGAAATTCGTTCCTATGAACGTGACAGCACACGTGAGGATTTAAGAACCGTAGTGATTTATAGAGACGCTGATAAAAAAGATGTGTGGCAAACAGGTAGCGCTAATCTTGTTAATTGTAGTAACTCATCCAAAGCGATTGCCTCCTGTCAGGAAAACTATTCACCATCAACAGACCAATACACAGTGACATCATTGCCTATACAGCAAGCGATTGATGGTATTTCCCAAGCTGAACTCGATACGCAATTATCCCCAGAAGTGACGGCTGAAATAGCGAATAAGATTTGGCAATCTGCCTCACCGCAAACGTATCCAGCCAGTGATCCGATTACCGCCGCAGATGTATCCGCAGCATCATCGAGTAAACCAACCGTGGGGGATTTTATTCAACCTGATGCCACTTTTACGGGTGAACTACCTGCTGAATCAGTTCCTTCATCCGGTAATAATACCGTGATAGGAACAGACCCTAAAATATCACCACCGGAGTTATCAAATATACCCACCGGACGGGATATATTGAGCCCCATTTTTTCCTTAATGCCTTTTCTGCAAAATTACGATATTCCTGTCAGAACCGCACAATGTCCAACGTATTCCTTTGAATGGAATAACCGAACTTTCACAGTAGATGCGCATTGTACTTTACTTGAGAAATTCCGAACATTAATACAACTGTTTGCTTCTATTCTCTGGTCACTTGCAGCTTTACGAATCATACTCAGTGCATAGGTGAGATTATGTTTGGTATTCTTATTTCCGCATTAAACTCTATTCTTGTCTGGTTATTTAAAAGTATCGTCATTAAATTCGTATTTTTCACTGCAATTTACCTTTTCGTTTCTGAGGCTATTCCCTTGCTTCAGGAACGATTACCCGTCGATATAAATATTCGGGAAGTCTTTGCACAATTTCCTGATTCGGTCTGGTATTTCGCCAATCTGATGATGTTGCCATATGGGATTAAAATTGTACTTTCAGCTTGGTTGACTCGATTCATTATTCGACGCATTCCGCTGATAGGGTAAATTATGTCGATTACCGCGTATATTGGCATTAATGGGTCAGGCAAAACATACGAAGTGGTTCGTTCGGTTATGCTGCCTGCTTTTCTAAATGGTCGTCGTATTGTGACGAACATTGAAGGAGTAACCCATGATAACTTTATGAAGTTCATTCTTAATGATGAAAAACTAAAAGATATTACACCCGGCATTGTTATTCCGGTTTCTGATGATGATGTCAATAAGGAAGACTTTCTGCCTTATAAAGGGGCAGGTGATACGTTTTGCAAACCCGGTGATTTAATCTGTATTGACGAAGCATGGCGTTTCTGGGAAACAGATAAAATGTTGCTGAAGGGGCATCGTTCTTTTTTTGCTGAACATCGCCATTTCTCAGATAAGGATAGCGGATTTACCTGTGATATCGTCGTTATCTCTCAGGATTTGGGGACGCTCTGCCGTTTTATTAAATCACGTATTGAAACCACATACCGCATGCAAAAACATCTGGCGTTAGGATTGGCTAAACGGTATCGCGTCGATGTTTATATGGGGGCAAAACCTTTTACAAAATATCTGACGTCCAGCTATCAGGAAAAATATAACCCACAGTATTTTTCTTTGTACCGTTCTCATGATGAGAAGAATGCCAAAGAGGCGCGTGTTGATAAAAGGCAGAACATTTTTCGTCAGACCAAACTCTGGGTTGTGCTTTTTTTCTCCATCATGTCGATCTCCGTCGCTATTTTCTTTGTTTATTCCTTCCTTAACCGAGGGCAGGAAAATAATCAAAAAATTGTGCATGCACAAAAAACAGAACCAGCAGCGCCTTTATCTTCTGTGGCGGCACCTTCACCACCAGTTGCGACACTACCGCTGTCCAGAACGTGGAAAATTTCTGGCACATTAAAAGCTCATGGGGCCGATTTCGTCATTATTTCTGACAGCAATGGAGTTTTCCGGTTGATTGGCAAAGAGGTTTTTATAGGGCAGGGGATGATGATGTATGCGCTGATAGATAACGAACGAGTAACCTATTTTAGCGGGAGTATGAAATGAATAAATCATTGTTCTTCATGCTTTTTATGGCGCCAGCGGTATTGGCGAAAGGTGTTGATTTTCAACTGGATGGTGTATCGCTGCCCAAATCCGTCACCTTCATTTATTCTCAGGTATTTAAGCGGCCGTTTATGCTTGCCCCAGAAGTCATTACTGATAACCGCTTGGTATCGTTTCATATCACGGAAGATCAGGATGCACGGGACTTTTTCACGCGTTATCTCCAGAATATGAACATCGGTGTATCCTCAAAAAATGGTGTCGATTACATCTATAATTTGCCTGTGATTGAGAAGAAAACGCCAAAAAATCCCTATGTTTATCAACCAAAATACCGCAGTGTTGCTTATCTGGCATCGGTGCTGGCCAGCATTGTTCCAGAGGGTAAATTTGGCGTGTCAGATAATCGTTCTGGCACCATTAACAACTCGCTGACAGTGCAAAATGGCTTTAATGTGTCTGCGCCGGGTGATGTATTGGTTTTTTATGGCACATCAGAAGATATTCAACGGTTACAACAGGTTATTCCTTCCGTTGATACCCCCAGTGATGAAATCTATGTCGGCGGTTATGTCTATGAAGTCCAGACCACAGAACGTAACGGCTCCGGTTTGGCGATCGCGGCTAAACTGTTAAATCAACGTTTTTCGATCCAGATAGGATCATCTGGCAGCAACGCCAGCATGGATAACTTTGTGAAATTTTCTTCGGGCAATCTCAATGCGTTATATGAGTTATTCAACACTGATAGTCGATTTCGGGTTGTCAGTTCGCCATCTCTCCGGGCACGTTCTGGCAGCACGGCCAGTTTCTCAGTCGGCTCTGATGTGCCGGTGATCAGCAATGTGACGTTTCAGGGACAAAATGCGGTACAGTCCGTCGAATACCGTTCCAGTGGTGTCATTTTTAACGTTTTCCCTGAGGTTCGCGCTCAGATCATCGACCTGACGATTAGCCAGGAACTGTCCAGTTTCGCCAAAACCGATACTGGCGTGAATAACTCGCCAACACTGATGAAGCGCAATATTCAAACATCGGTCTCAGTTAACGATGGCGATATCATTTTGATTGGCGGTTTGGCTGATAATAAATCGACTGACCAGAATACGGGCTTGTCATTTTTACCTTCCGTATTCAGCACCAAAGGATCGGAGCAGAGCAAGACAGATATTGTGGTTGTTCTGCAAGCCAAGAAGGTGAAGCGTTAGCGTGCTTACCCCCGCAGCTTGCGAGGAGGTAAGTACACTAACCGGAACCTTCTATTTCTTGCGCATGCGCAAGATTTATATTGCTCGCAAAATTAAAAAACATTATTAATCAATGTGATAAAATCTGAGACTCATAATATTATGCATAATCCATCGCATCCTGCTGACGTGTTACGGGAATATCTCGGCCATCATTCTGTTGCAGAAACGGCAAAGCAGCTTAATTTGCCGCAGGACATAGTAGAAAAGCTCTTGAGCGGCGATATGAAGATCACGCCAGACATTGCTGCACAGTTAGAAATAGCTCTGCATGTCAGCGCTGAAATGTGGCTGGGGATACAATCGCAGTATGATGCATGGGGCGCGTCACAGGGTGTTTGATGCGCATCGCGCATAATCTCTTTATGATAACGACGGTCAGTAACAAAACTTGCTTTTGTTGCTGTCCGCCGTTGGCCAAGCCGCAATAGTTCCTGAGCTTATTCTGGGTAATGATTGCGGCGCGGCAGATTAGCTGCGCTGTTTTTTGTAGCACTCAGTAAAATGTTTTTTTTCGTATTCATGAATGGCTGTGCATAACGATAGAAATCGGTTTTCTTCAGCCGAACCTACAGTCATGTCGAGATCGAACAGCGGTTCAACCTCTGAGAGAGCCGCCAGATATTCCTGTTCAGTTTGTAGAATTGCCATCGCCATGATTTAAACTCGTCGCTTAGTTCAGTGCATTATAGGCAAAAAAGAGTTTTGTGGATGCGGGGATTTACTCAACGTAACGGCCAGTTTCCGCGAATGCTTCTTTTGGTTCGCATAATGTACGACACGTTATGTTGAAAAGGCCGCTGCGAAAATCGAATCCCGCAGCGGCCTCTTTAGCATAACGTCATTATGCGAACCATTAACTATCTGCCCATTTTTCATGGATCTTTATAATATTTCGATGCTTAGATGATTGCTGAAAATATGTCGGATTCTCTTTTACTGCGTCATTTAGTACATGTCTGTATTCAATTTTCATATCATCATTATCAAAATAACCTTTAATAATGCAAAAACATAACCTATCCAATGAATTTAAATAATTCTCGATGCATTCATTGAGATATAAAGATGCAGAGTCCAATTCATCCTGTTTTCCCTTGTCTTTTAAATCCAAAGCGTGAATGCTTGCCTTTGATAATTCCAGCCTATTTGTTTTTATCTGACTCTCCATTTCAAGGAATGCACCTAACTCATTGATTCTATTTGATTTTATTGCTTCTTCATTAGATTTTACAGCCTCTTTAACTTGATAAGTTAATTTATCTAATTGAGCAATTGCAACTTTTAGCATGCCTAAAGCAATTACCGCCGAAATTATATAAACAATCAGGGATATAACATTGTAATTTTCAGTTGTCATGTTCAGTTACCTTGCTGTGTTTTTTGCACGACAATCGATTTGGCTTTTGCTATTAATTCATGTAATTTTGCTGAATCTTGACTGGCTGTCGATATGTTTTTATTACCGCCAAGGTAATGATACAGCTCTACCCAAAATCGTTGTTTGGCTTCCTTGGTAAGGAAGGCATTATTGATAACACGTTCAGCATTTATTAATATTTCTTTATAGTTATGTGGTGCATCCCATAACTGGGTTGCTATTTTTTGAGCATATTCTTTTGAGGTCAATTTCATACTCCTTGAGTTAAATACCACTTTTATTTAAAAACATAAGTTCTTATCATTGTGTTTTTCGACAAGATTCATTCGTCAATAACTTCACCGCGAAGCGGTTCGGGGTTCAGTGACACCCGAACTTTACCGTGGTTTCCCACGGTTTTTATCTTTTTTACTCTGACGTCTCTCTGGATGCCTTACTGGCGTGAATGAGGTCTTTCGCCGCATCTTTGGCATAGTTATCAATCAGATGATTCACTATATCCGTCCAGGTGATCGCACGGCCAGCAGTATGGCTAGCATCTATTGCCATTCTTTCTAATCTTAGCTTGCGCTCTGCCACGATGGCCATCGTTGTTCGTTTGGGTGTGGTCATAGATACCTCATCTTTTGTCTCTGAGCATTATAGTTAAACAGTTATGCTCTCGTAAGGTTACGCTTGCATACATGCATGACAAGTGATACATTTTTTTCATGGCATAACTGTATGCATGCATATTAAGAGGCGCGGATGTTCTTCGACTGGCTGACTATCGAACAGGATTTTGGGTATCAACTACCCATTCTGAGCGATGTCGCTTATCTACGAATCCACGTTGATAGTGGGGAGGCCAGCGATCTGTGCCAACCGGTGTTCCAACATAAAGGATCGTTCTGCGATCAGGTGTCTATCTCTGTGAGAGGCTCTGTGCTGAAAATGTCAGGCAATCCTTCACGTTGGAATCGCTTAGAAAATCTCTTTGGTATTCATACTATTGATGCCTGCGTACAGGTTTATAACACGATCCTTTCTGAATTGGGGCTGCCTGCATTCACCAAATGCACCAAAATTTGGCCCCGTCAGGCAAAAGAAAATGAACGAGCAGGACTGGTAACTGACGGCGCTTGCATCAGGGAAATTCATTTAACATCAAATCGTGGGGTAGGGAAGGCGAATGAAGATGACTATATTTCTGGGTTATCGACATTACCTTATCGAAATAGTATGCCCAGATTACATAGCAACGGTAAATCTGTTGACTGGTTATCAAAAAAGGGCAACGCCACATTAATTTACCCCACGGTGTATAACAAAGCTCATGAATTGAAATTGCATGCTTTATGTAAGATTGAAAACAGATTTGGTAAAAATTCTGATGAAGTGCGTTATTTACAGCGCGTTATTGAGTTTTGTGAAGAAAACGGCGTTGTTCGCTTTGAACAAAAACTGAAATCGCGTTTTTTGCAAAAACATGGCTTGTTGTTCTGGGGATTGACTGACTATTCAATTTTAACCACGCTACATGATGCGTTTATATCTCTTGATAAATCATTAATGGTGACGTCTATGGACTTTGATACTATTAGCGAACATTTAATCCGTCAGGGCGTCGTTGATAACACCCGTTCAGCCAATACCACCGCTATGTATGCTATCCAATGGATGCACGGTCATAGTTTTAATTTTGACAAAAAACAGGTTCAAACGCATCGAGCCAGATTACGCAAGATAGGTATTGATATTGCCCAACGCTGTAATATTTCAAAATTTAGTCCGGTATTTGTACGTAATAAAAGAGAGGTCGTTGTATCCGATTGTCCAATTCCTGAATGGTATCGAAAATCTAATTTTTTACGTGTTGCTTAAATTATATATATAATGGAGAATGATAAATGATCAGAGTTGAAATAAAACCGTCTCAGGTAACATTTGATTCCCGTTCTGGGGTATCAGCAAAAACCGGGAAAGAATATAAAATGTTTGAGCAATTGGGGTATGCTTGGTTAGGCGGGGATTATCCCGAACTAATTAAAATAAACCTTGAAGAGGGACAGCCAGCTTATCAGGCAGGTTTCTATACGTTACATTCGTCATCGTTTCGGGTTGGCTCTTATAATCAACTTCAAATAGGGCGTATCGTATTGATCCCCGAAGAGAAGAAATGACTGACATTCAAGGCTCCATTTGTGACCCCTCAGCAGTATGTAGCAAAATAACATTAACAATTTCAGAAAATATCGCCCAACTGGATTATGTCTATTTAGCTCAAGTCTGGGGTGTCGGATTTTCCTCAATTCTGAGTTTATGGTTAGTCTCTTATACACTCGGAATTATTGTTCGTGCTGTTAAAAACACATAGGTGAATTATGAAAATGAAACGTATTGCTGTTAATACATTGGTTATTCCGGCAATGGTTGCAGTGCAATCTGTCAGTGCCGCCGAAACAACCTCCGGTTCTATTGATTTTGCTCCCTTGGTGGCAAATATTGATTTCTCCAGCGTGATTGCTGTTTTAATGTCGATAGCTGCCGGAGCTATCGGTATTGCGTTAGCTGTCGCAGGTATCCGACATATTCGCTCAATGGTGCGCGGTGCGTAAGTTTGTGCATGCACAAAAGTGGGGGGAGTCATATCCCCCTTTGTGCATGGCTGAGGTGCTATATGGCTGATAATATTCTTATCATTGTCTTTGCTTGGGGGCTGCTATCTGCTTGGGCTGTTATTGTTGGATTTAAAGGTTAACGACTAATTATCTCATCTTTTTATAATGCTATTTAATTACATCTGATATTCTTTCAAATGGTGAATGATATGAAGATCCCGTTGTTAATTGCCTCATTGTTATTATCGCCATCCGTATTCGCTTATTCAGCCAGTCATGTCACCACGGCTATTAATGATACCGTTAAAAGTAAACTCATTTCACGCGGCTTTTCCGTCAATGATCCACGTTATTACAGTACGCTAACGGATATCAGTAAATCATCTGCTTCCATAGCACAATCATCATCCGTGTTACGATTGGGGACGGTTACGGGTCGTTCGTGGATGAGTACGATGCTGAGTGGCGCTTTGGTTGGCCGCGGCAAACTGATTATCTTAGCGGCTTCAGGGGCATTAGCATGGTTCTTTATGGATGAATCGACCGTACAAGTGAAGGTCTACGATCCGTCGAAAGAAGTGGGGGTCAAAGGCGTTTATTGGAAATATCGTGCTAATGATGGATCCACTCTGGCTGAAGTACTAGCCAATATATGTTCTCTTAATAGCGATTACTGTAAAGCATATGAAATTCGTTCCTATGAACGTGACAGCACACGTGAGGATTTAAGAACCGTAGTGATTTATAGAGACGCTGATAAAAAAGATGTGTGGCAAACAGGTAGCGCTAATCTTGTTAATTGTAGTAACTCATCCAAAGCGATTGCCTCCTGTCAGGAAAACTATTCACCATCAACAGACCAATACACAGTGACATCATTGCCTATACAGCAAGCGATTGATGGTATTTCCCAAGCTGAACTCGATACGCAATTATCCCCAGAAGTGACGGCTGAAATAGCGAATAAGATTTGGCAATCTGCCTCACCGCAAACGTATCCAGCCAGTGATCCGATTACCGCCGCAGATGTATCCGCAGCATCATCGAGTAAACCAACCGTGGGGGATTTTATTCAACCTGATGCCACTTTTACGGGTGAACTACCTGCTGAATCAGTTCCTTCATCCGGTAATAATACCGTGATAGGAACAGACCCTAAAATATCACCACCGGAGTTATCAAATATACCCACCGGACGGGATATATTGAGCCCCATTTTTTCCTTAATGCCTTTTCTGCAAAATTACGATATTCCTGTCAGAACCGCACAATGTCCAACGTATTCCTTTGAATGGAATAACCGAACTTTCACAGTAGATGCGCATTGTACTTTACTTGAGAAATTCCGAACATTAATACAACTGTTTGCTTCTATTCTCTGGTCACTTGCAGCTTTACGAATCATACTCAGTGCATAGGTGAGATTATGTTTGGTATTCTTATTTCCGCATTAAACTCTATTCTTGTCTGGTTATTTAAAAGTATCGTCATTAAATTCGTATTTTTCACTGCAATTTACCTTTTCGTTTCTGAGGCTATTCCCTTGCTTCAGGAACGATTACCCGTCGATATAAATATTCGGGAAGTCTTTGCACAATTTCCTGATTCGGTCTGGTATTTCGCCAATCTGATGATGTTGCCATATGGGATTAAAATTGTACTTTCAGCTTGGTTGACTCGATTCATTATTCGACGCATTCCGCTGATAGGGTAAATTATGTCGATTACCGCGTATATTGGCATTAATGGGTCAGGCAAAACATACGAAGTGGTTCGTTCGGTTATGCTGCCTGCTTTTCTAAATGGTCGTCGTATTGTGACGAACATTGAAGGAGTAACCCATGATAACTTTATGAAGTTCATTCTTAATGATGAAAAACTAAAAGATATTACACCCGGCATTGTTATTCCGGTTTCTGATGATGATGTCAATAAGGAAGACTTTCTGCCTTATAAAGGGGCAGGTGATACGTTTTGCAAACCCGGTGATTTAATCTGTATTGACGAAGCATGGCGTTTCTGGGAAACAGATAAAATGTTGCTGAAGGGGCATCGTTCTTTTTTTGCTGAACATCGCCATTTCTCAGATAAGGATAGCGGATTTACCTGTGATATCGTCGTTATCTCTCAGGATTTGGGGACGCTCTGCCGTTTTATTAAATCACGTATTGAAACCACATACCGCATGCAAAAACATCTGGCGTTAGGATTGGCTAAACGGTATCGCGTCGATGTTTATATGGGGGCAAAACCTTTTACAAAATATCTGACGTCCAGCTATCAGGAAAAATATAACCCACAGTATTTTTCTTTGTACCGTTCTCATGATGAGAAGAATGCCAAAGAGGCGCGTGTTGATAAAAGGCAGAACATTTTTCGTCAGACCAAACTCTGGGTTGTGCTTTTTTTCTCCATCATGTCGATCTCCGTCGCTATTTTCTTTGTTTATTCCTTCCTTAACCGAGGGCAGGAAAATAATCAAAAAATTGTGCATGCACAAAAAACAGAACCAGCAGCGCCTTTATCTTCTGTGGCGGCACCTTCACCACCAGTTGCGACACTACCGCTGTCCAGAACGTGGAAAATTTCTGGCACATTAAAAGCTCATGGGGCCGATTTCGTCATTATTTCTGACAGCAATGGAGTTTTCCGGTTGATTGGCAAAGAGGTTTTTATAGGGCAGGGGATGATGATGTATGCGCTGATAGATAACGAACGAGTAACCTATTTTAGCGGGAGTATGAAATGAATAAATCATTGTTCTTCATGCTTTTTATGGCGCCAGCGGTATTGGCGAAAGGTGTTGATTTTCAACTGGATGGTGTATCGCTGCCCAAATCCGTCACCTTCATTTATTCTCAGGTATTTAAGCGGCCGTTTATGCTTGCCCCAGAAGTCATTACTGATAACCGCTTGGTATCGTTTCATATCACGGAAGATCAGGATGCACGGGACTTTTTCACGCGTTATCTCCAGAATATGAACATCGGTGTATCCTCAAAAAATGGTGTCGATTACATCTATAATTTGCCTGTGATTGAGAAGAAAACGCCAAAAAATCCCTATGTTTATCAACCAAAATACCGCAGTGTTGCTTATCTGGCATCGGTGCTGGCCAGCATTGTTCCAGAGGGTAAATTTGGCGTGTCAGATAATCGTTCTGGCACCATTAACAACTCGCTGACAGTGCAAAATGGCTTTAATGTGTCTGCGCCGGGTGATGTATTGGTTTTTTATGGCACATCAGAAGATATTCAACGGTTACAACAGGTTATTCCTTCCGTTGATACCCCCAGTGATGAAATCTATGTCGGCGGTTATGTCTATGAAGTCCAGACCACAGAACGTAACGGCTCCGGTTTGGCGATCGCGGCTAAACTGTTAAATCAACGTTTTTCGATCCAGATAGGATCATCTGGCAGCAACGCCAGCATGGATAACTTTGTGAAATTTTCTTCGGGCAATCTCAATGCGTTATATGAGTTATTCAACACTGATAGTCGATTTCGGGTTGTCAGTTCGCCATCTCTCCGGGCACGTTCTGGCAGCACGGCCAGTTTCTCAGTCGGCTCTGATGTGCCGGTGATCAGCAATGTGACGTTTCAGGGACAAAATGCGGTACAGTCCGTCGAATACCGTTCCAGTGGTGTCATTTTTAACGTTTTCCCTGAGGTTCGCGCTCAGATCATCGACCTGACGATTAGCCAGGAACTGTCCAGTTTCGCCAAAACCGATACTGGCGTGAATAACTCGCCAACACTGATGAAGCGCAATATTCAAACATCGGTCTCAGTTAACGATGGCGATATCATTTTGATTGGCGGTTTGGCTGATAATAAATCGACTGACCAGAATACGGGCTTGTCATTTTTACCTTCCGTATTCAGCACCAAAGGATCGGAGCAGAGCAAGACAGATATTGTGGTTGTTCTGCAAGCCAAGAAGGTGAAGCGTTAGCGTGCTTACCCCCGCAGCTTGCGAGGAGGTAAGTACACTAACCGGAACCTTCTATTTCTTGCGCATGCGCAAGATTTATATTGCTCGCAAAATTAAAAAACATTATTAATCAATGTGATAAAATCTGAGACTCATAATATTATGCATAATCCATCGCATCCTGCTGACGTGTTACGGGAATATCTCGGCCATCATTCTGTTGCAGAAACGGCAAAGCAGCTTAATTTGCCGCAGGACATAGTAGAAAAGCTCTTGAGCGGCGATATGAAGATCACGCCAGACATTGCTGCACAGTTAGAAATAGCTCTGCATGTCAGCGCTGAAATGTGGCTGGGGATACAATCGCAGTATGATGCATGGGGCGCGTCACAGGGTGTTTGATGCGCATCGCGCATAATCTCTTTATGATAACGACGGTCAGTAACAAAACTTGCTTTTGTTGCTGTCCGCCGTTGGCCAAGCCGCAATAGTTCCTGAGCTTATTCTGGGTAATGATTGCGGCGCGGCAGATTAGCTGCGCTGTTTTTTGTAGCACTCAGTAAAATGTTTTTTTTCGTATTCATGAATGGCTGTGCATAACGATAGAAATCGGTTTTCTTCAGCCGAACCTACAGTCATGTCGAGATCGAACAGCGGTTCAACCTCTGAGAGAGCCGCCAGATATTCCTGTTCAGTTTGTAGAATTGCCATCGCCATGATTTAAACTCGTCGCTTAGTTCAGTGCATTATAGGCAAAAAAGAGTTTTGTGGATGCGGGGATTTACTCAACGTAACGGCCAGTTTCCGCGAATGCTTCTTTTGGTTCGCATAATGTATATTATGTTAAATATTGTTTAATGCACAATTACTTCACGAATCAATCCTTTCCACTGGAAATCATGTAGTTAAAACGTCGCTCACCTTTTCATTGCAGCAGTTATGTCTAGAGCTACTTCCTTCATATCCATGTGTTTTTTTGAGGGCTTTATTCAGGTCGGACGCTAGTAAGCATTTTTATCAACATCAGTTTTATCGGTAAAGCATGGAACAGCCTTCGTTCAGCGACTTGTCCTTAATTCAACTGATACTCCTGCGTAATCTCGGCTTTGAGCACTTTTGACACCGGGCAGCCCGCCTTCGCTTTTTGGATGATGCTATCTAAATCCAAATCGATTATTCACATATATAATTGTTTCACTCTATAGAAATAAACCTAGTGATATATTCACTGCTTTACTTTTTTAAGATAAAGCCTATTTGCCTATTTATACAAAACCCCATATTATCAATATGCCAAAAAATGGATTCCCGTTTTGGTTTTTTATTTTACCACTCACCTATGTTATTAATCTTGAATCATATTGGATGTGAAACATGAATAAAATAACCTCATTAGCCTTGTCTGCATTATGCGTTATTCCCCTGATTAATACCGCCCACGCCCAGTGGGAACTGGACGACATCTGTTACGGCTACGCCACTGCGACGGGCTCTGGCTATCAGGGCGGTGCCCTTTTGCTGGATCCGATCCCGCAGAACATGGAGATCACGGCATTAAATCGGAACCAGTTGGATTATCGCGGCGTGAAGGCGTCGCTGGCTGGCGCTTACCTGAAAGTGAATGGACCAAAAGGCAGTACAGTGGTTTATGTCACGGACCTCTATCCTGAAGGTGGTGATTGTGCGCTGGATTTATCGTTTAACGCGTTTGAGAAAATAGGCGATCTACGAGAGGGGAAAATTAATATCGACTGGACGCTGATCGAAGCGCCGGTAAAGGGCAACGTTATTTATCGAATAAAGGAAGGTTCAAACCCTTATTGGGCTGCGGTGCAATTCAGGAACGTGAAATATCCTGTTATTGAGATGAAATATATGCGCAATAACCAATGGATTGCTGCGCAGAAAACCGATTATAACCACTTTATTGTTGAGCACGTTGGAATGAACGATATTCCCATTGAATTTACCGACGTAAAAGGCAATGTCCTCAGTGATACGCTGCCGCCGATGTCACAAAGCACCTCATCCGCTTACCTGATCACGGGTAACGTCCAGCTTTAATTTTCACTGCCTTGAGGGAGGCTGACGTCGCTCAGCATCCCTCGTTTCTGTAAATCACGCCTGAAAGAGAAGGCATCGTTTTTATCAACGTTTTCATCATATTATCTGGACGTCATCTGCTGCACGTGCGTAAACTTCCTGTTTCCCACTTTTTCTATTACTCAAATATTTGTTAGTTTTATCACTTCTTTAAGCGTTTGATTCGCCATCATTCGCACTACAGTATACCCTGTCGCAGATTACACTCTATTTTCTGCTTTAGGCATCATTACAAAAGGTCTCTTTTGCGTGGCAAAATTATTTTTACGTAGTGGAAGTTTGGATGATTTTCTGGCGCTGGGTGAGAACGGGCAGCCAGTTTATGCATCAGCACTTCAATTGCGGGAAACGTTACGTCTCAGAAAACAACAGCAGATTGCCGACTGTCTGGCGATTCCCCAACCCAACGAGCATGGCGACCGCATTGACTGGTATTCGCCGGTTGACGGAAAAGTCACCTCCTGGATTGCCGCGAGCGAAGAAGAACGAGAAAAGGCGCTGGCGTTACTGGAAACTTATCAAGCTGCTGTTGCTGACATCAGCCAACGTGCGCAAAATGCGGAAAAAGCCGGGCAGAAACTTTTCGGTGTCCTGCTGGCAAAAGCGATACAGTTCCCTGGAGCAAACCACGTTTATTTGGTTGATGGTAAACCGGTCTTAACGTTCTGGGGCTTTGTCAATCTCGATAAAAAATCCCGACTTGATGCATTAGACTGCCTGCGACCGCTCATCAAGGAAGCGGAACCGCTTTTTGTTGCACCCGCCCCCGCAGCAAGCGCCCCAACATTACCGCTGGTTGAACCCGTTCCCGAGCCAGAACAACATCTTACCAGCCCACCGGAACCCATCGTGCCAACGCCTGCGCCTGTCGCCGCTGCGGCAGTGACTGCTCGTGCGCCGTTCTTCCGACTGTGGTGGCTGTTGCCTGCCGCTGCGCTATTAGCGATGTTGTCACTGCAAATACGGGGCTGCATGTCAGGACAAAACGACAAGCCAACATCCGATTTAGCTGCGACGGTCAAGCCAGAAAAACGTGCCCTGCCTTCTTCTACTCCGGCTGAATCTGCGCCACAGCAAGAAAGCACACCTGTTCCCCCTGCTGCAGAAAAAGAGGTCGTGAAAGCCGCTGAGCTATCAATCGCTACGGCACCTGTAGCATATGCGGCCAAACCGGAAGCGCCTGCGGTCACGGAACCGCAAGAGCCTGCTGCTGCACCAATTGAGCCCGTTGTCGAGCAAGTGCCAGCGATTCCTGCAGGCAAAGATGATCTGGTCATGCCAGCCGACGCGGTGAAAATTGGCTCCATCAAGTTCCTGAACGGCAACTGGCGCGTCATTGTTGATAGCAAAGCCCCGATTACGGGCAGGCCGCCTAGCCTGCGTTACCAGATTCAAAATGGAAAAGGTACTGCGCGTATCACTCACGGTGACGGCGTCACGTGTCACGCCAATGTTGAAGCAGGATTAATGAGCTCTGGCAATCTGATCATCAACAGTCGCTCCGGTGCCCGCTGTTCCGATAATTCTCGTTTCCAAATGCCAGAACTGGTCTGTAAACAAGGCGCTTCCGGCACCGCGGCGGAGTGTATCGGTCGTTACGACACAGATACCGTTTTCCCGATGACGATAAAGCGCGAGAGTAAATAATCATGCTGGCGACGATTACCGATTATAAACAACGCATTACGTTGATTCAGGACAGTGGAATTCAGTTTTTGGATTTTGCTTTAAAGCCGCGATTTTCGGCTGAACAACCTAACCGCTATGTACGTAAAAGTGCTAACGGCCCCCTGCTGCACCTACTGTACGATGAACAGTCGGACAAATTCCTGCTGCCTTCTGCCTCTGGGATGCCGCCGGAAGTCGTGAAGCCTGAACTGAGTATTTCGCTTGAGCAATCGCTGAAGCTGCTAGAGAACATTTGGCTGCCGCTGCCCTTCTTCCGCTTTAACCCGCCGCGCACTTTCATGGGCGGGCCGGATAACTGGGCGCGAATGCAGATTCTTGCGTTGGATAAGCCTGATCAGGACGGCAACACGCACCGCATTTGTCTGGCATTCGATACCAAAACCTATCCAGAAGGCCACGAGTTCGAGTCGCTGGCACCTAATGCCAATGACATCAAAACTGGCGGGAGTTTCGCGCTGGCCTATCACAGCGATGAGCTGGGTGAATTTCTTGATGAAACCTGGGTAGACGGTTGGCTGCGCGAAGTCTTTACTCAGCGGGTTAAAGCGCTGGAAAACCGTGACAGCCACGATATAAAAGTGGCACTCAGAGGGTTTGAATATCAGGCACATTACCTGAATGTGTTGGATATGCTGGGCAACCAGCTCGAAATACCAGAAATTCGCATCAATACCAGCACGCTGCAGGAACCGGCGGTCAACGTTGACCTGATTTTAGACGTCGGTAACTCGCACACCTGTGGCATTTTGGTTGAGGACCATGCGGACGAAAGCAACGGCCTGAAACAGACCTATGAACTGCAGTTGCGCGATCTGAGTGAGCCACATTATCTGTACAACGAACTGTTTGAGAGCCGCGTTGAGTTCTCGCAGGCGAAGTTCGGTAAAGACAACTTCTCCGTGGAAAGCGGTCGTGATGACGCGTTCATCTGGCCGTCAATCACTCGCGTCGGACGCGAAGCCAGCCACATGGCGCTGCTGCGTCAGGGAACGGAAGGATCGAGTGGTATTTCCAGCCCGCGCCGCTATCTGTGGGACGAAGAAAGCTATGCACCAGGCTGGCGTTTTAGCCAGACGGATGCCCATTCGCAGACTGAACCGTTAGCGACAGCCATGCCGTTGACCATCATGCTGAATGATGAAGGCCAGCCGCTCTACAACCAGCCGTTGGAAGAGCGCCTACCGGTGTTTTCACCGCACTACAGCCGCAGTTCGATCATGACATTCATGCTCTCCGAACTGCTGGCCCAAGCGCTGATGCAGATGAACAGCGCCGCTCAGCGGTTGAAGATGATCCACAGCAGCGCACCGCGCCAGTTGCGAAATATCATTCTGACGTTGCCTTCCGCGATGCCGAAACCCGAACGTGAAATTTTCCGCCGCCGCATGCATGAAGCGATCGCGCTGGTCTGGAAAGCGATGGATTGGCACCCGATGGATGAGGATTTCACCACGCCAGCCGACAAGCAGCAGAGCCGAGTTCCGGTGCCTGACGTGCAAATCGAATGGGATGAAGCCACATGCGGACAGATGGTTTACCTGTATAACGAAGCGCAGGTGAACTTTGGCGGCCGTGCGGAAGATTTCTTCGCCAGCATGGCGCGCCCCGATAAAGAGCTCGATGAGGGCGAACCTGCGGGCAAAACGCTGCGCATTGCCTCAATCGACATCGGTGGCGGCACCACTGACCTCGCCATTACGCAATATCTGCTCGATGACGGTGTCGGCAACAACGTTAAAATTATTCCGCGCCTGCTGTTCCGTGAAGGCTTTAAGGTCGCGGGCGACGATATTTTATTGGATGTGATTCAGCTTTATATCCTCCCCGCGCTACAGGCCGCGCTGAAAACCGCCGGAATGGCCAGCCCAGATGCACTGATGGCGAAGCTGTTTGGCAATGAAGGCCGTATGGACGCACAGCTCACGCTGCGTCAGCAGGTAACATTGCAGGTATTCATCCCGATCGGCCGTACGATTCTTGAAACCTATGAGCGCTTTGATCCACTAGACACCAGCGCCGAGATCGAATCGACCTTCGGCGAATTGCTGGAACAGGTACCAACGGAAAAAGTACTGGAATACATCAATACGGAAGTGCAGCGCGAACTGCCAGTCAGCGACAAAGTCTTCGATATTTTGCAGGTGCCGCTGATTCTTAAACTAAACAAGCTGCACGGCGAATTCCTGTCTAACAAAATGAACATCACGCAGAATCTGCGCCTAATGTCTGAAGTGGTATCGCTGTATTCGTGCGATGTACTGCTGCTGACCGGTCGCCCTTCGCGCTTCCCAGGAATTCAGGCGCTGTTCCGCCACCTGCAACCGCTGCCGATTAACCGGATGCTGTCGCTCGATGGTTATCACACCAATGACTGGTATCCGTTTAACAAACGCGGGCGCATCGATAACCCAAAATCCACTGCCGCCGTCGGCGCGATGCTGTGCCTGCTGGCGCTCGATCTGCGCCTGCCGGGCTTTTACTTTAAGGTTGGTGATTTCCAACCTTATTCTACGGTGCGCTACCTCGGCATGATGGACAGCAGCAACGCGCTGACGCTGGATAACGTTTACTACAGCGATATCGATCTGGATGCGCCGGATTTCGAGCTTGACCCGAAACTCAGTTTCCAGGTGCGTGGTTCACTCTGCCTAGGCTTCCGCCAGTTGGACAACGAACGCTGGCCTGCATCTTCGCTCTATATGCTCTCAATCGTCGATCAGGATTTAGCGCGCAAGGTCGTCGGCGACAGTAAGCTGCGCGTCCGGTTGGCCGTGACGAAAAGCGACGATCAAGACAGCCCCGAGCGCTTTGAGATTGCCGATGCGGTGCTGGAAGACGGCACGCGCGTTCCACCACATCATTTACGACTAAAATTGAACACATTATCCGCTAACGGCTCAGGTGCGACCCATTATTGGATCGATAGTGGGAGTGTATTTAAAAAATGAAACGATTAACGCCCAAACAGCTCTCTACCCGACTTCACGGCCAGCTACAGGCCGTCGTGCAAGGTGTTGAACAGGCTATCGACTGGGTTGACCGCACACGCCAGAATGCCCCGCGTCTGGATATCGAAGCTGACCGTCTGATCGTCAAACTGCGCCGCAATCACAATAAAGCACAGCATCTGTCCGACGTGGCGCAGAAAGACATTGCCATCGGCTTTTTTGGCCTGTCTCAGGCGGGAAAGTCCTACCTGATCACATCGCTGGCCGGGGGCGAAAACGGCAAGCTGGAAACCTCGTTTGAGGGGCAATCGCTGGATTTTATCGATCATATTAATCCGTCCGACCGAGCAACCGCGCTCGTCACGCGCTTTAGCAGACAGTCGGGCGTGAAGAACAAATCGTTCCCCGTTCAGTTGCAACTGCTCAGCGAGTTGGATATCGGCAAGATCATGGCCAACGCGTTTTTAAACGATCTCAATCAAGAGACCACGTTTGAAGAGCTGGACGAGCGCCATATTGCCGAACACATTAAAACCCTGTTGATGCACCGTCAGCCAGAATCCGTTGAGGGGATGAGCCGCGATGAAGTCGTCGAACTCTGGGACTATCTCGCGCGTCACGATGTTAAACGGCAAAAACAGCTGGAAGCCCACTTCTGGCCGGTTGCGATTGAATTAGCGCCTTACCTCACCGTTGACGATCGCGCCCAACTCTTCTCCGTACTGTGGGGCGAGCTGAATTCGCTGACCACCGCCTATCGTCATTTCAGCCACACGCTGCAACATCTGGCCAGTACGCGCAAGCTGTTAGCACCGCTGCGGATACTGGTGGATGATGAGTTAAATCCGGCAGACGGTCTAATCGACGGTTCGGCGCTGGAACGCTTGCACAGCGCCGACGATCCCGGCGTGCTGGTGCGGCCGGTTCAGAATGGCCGTGCGGGGAAAACGACGGAGCTTTCGCTGGCTGAGTTAACGATGCTGACGGCGGAGTTGCTTATCCCACTGCATTTGCCGCCTAAAGAAGCGCTGTTCGAGCAGGTTGATGTACTGGATTTCCCCGGCTTTGGTGAGATCCGCGAGACGCGGAACGCGCCACCAGCAACACAGCAAAGCACACAACATCCACTGGCGCACACGCTATTGCGTGCGAAACGCGCCTATCTGCTGGAGCGCTATACCGATAATCAGGAAATGAACGTACTGATGGTATGCAGCGCCGCAGGCAACCGATCCGACGTTAAAGTGGTCGGCAAGGCGCTGGATCACTGGGTTAAACAGACGCAAGGCGAAAACGCACAGGTGCGTAGTCACCGTAAACCGGGGCTGATTTGGGCGGTCACCCGTCACGATCGCCGTATTACGCACGGGCAAAACTATGATGCCGCGGTACAGCGCTATGTGGGTAATCCGGGCGACGCCTGGGGAACGATGCTGGCAATGGATAAACGCGGCGTAGCGCGGATGGCAACGTGGCTGGGCGCGGAAGTCCACCGAGATGTAAAACTGGGGCGCATCAGCGAACAGCTTAGCGAGCTTCAACGTGAACTCAGCGATAACCTGCTGGGTAACTGGTATCTGCCCGTTGATGTTGACGATCCGGCGGAAAAACAGCGCATCGCAGAAACCTTGCTCAAATCGCTCCAGACTCGCACCGGCGTACACGGTGAACTGCTGGAACGGCTGCTGCCTTCGCGTGATGAACTGCGTCGTCTGTATCTGCAACAAAAAGGGGCAAGCTATGGCGGTTTCAACGCCGATGTCGAAGACCTTTCTGCCCCGTCGGCCAATAGCGATCCGTTTGGTGTCGGGATCGAAATCGATCTGTTTGCCGATGAACCGATCGCGATCGATCAGCCTGCACCACCAATTTTGACCATCGATCACGGCTATGAGGCGGATTATGCGCATGCCGTTTATCGTTACTGGATTAACTATCTACGCGGCCTGCCGGAAAATGCCCCGTTTCTCGATCTGCTGAACGTGCCGAAAGCGACGATCGAAATGCTGGTCGAAGAATTGATTACCGGCAGCATCCGCTTACGGATCGAAGAGGCGCTGGTCGATATGCTGGTCGACGGCGAGCAGTTGGGCATCAACCGCGAGAATAAAGCCGATCGTCAGGTTTCACGCGTGCTGACTATTCTTGGTGACTTCGTTGCCTGGCTAGGCTTCCAGCAGCTTGATGAATCCCTGCGCCCTGCCAGCCGCATCAATCGCGGTCATAAGATTTTCGCCAAACCCGAAAAACAGGCGGTCAGCTTCGGTGCTTCTCAGCGCTTAACCAAACTGTCGCTGACGCCCACCAATAATACGGCGTTTTATATCTATGACTGGCTGGTTGGCCTGAATGAGATGATTATTCAGAATGCGGGCTATTCCGCTGCGCGCGAAGTCAGCGCGGAACAGCGTGAGCAGTTGGGCACGATTCTGACGTTGATTAAACCCGCTGAGAAATAACATTCAGTCTACCGCTGTCGACCCAGGAAACATGGCGTGACGTTGTCACTACATTTTGCGCCATGTTTTCTTTTTTTCTGCAATACCATCCCTCCGTATGTACTTCTCACCCTTAGCCATTCCTCAAAATCTTATTTGACGAACGGTGGATTCAATCTATACCTAAGTTGATATCTTTCAATTAATAAGCGTTGACGTTCCTCTATCTGTTAGCCATTTCCACCGCGTGGGAGTGGGTGACCTTAACAGGAGTGGTTATGACGATAGAAAAAGCGCGTGAGGAAGACGACATCTCGGTAGAGAATGATGAATATGAGCCTATTCTGCTGAAAATAAGGGCATTTTATCGAGAACTGACAGCCGAGAGATTAACGGAGCTGAGTGATATCTATCATCAGGATATTCACTTTATCGACCCCGTTTCCAGCCATCATGGGTTGAGTGCTTTGCATCGCTACTTTTCTCATTCACTCGACAAGCTGAGCTACTGTCAGTTCGAGATCGCCGATGTCCATACCTTCCGCGGCGGTGCGACGATGTTCTGGACGATGCACTATGCACACCCGTCATTAAAGCGTAACGCGCCGCTGACATTAGCTGGCTGTAGCCACCTGATCTTCGCCGACAACAAAGTTATCTACCAGCATGATTATTACGATATGGGCGAGATGCTTTATCAGCATGTTCCTCTGCTTGGCCCGCTAATCGGTTATCTGAAATCGAGACTTCAAGCATGACGCGCGTGTTGATTACTGGGGCGAGTTCTGGAATCGAGCAGACGCTGAACGGTGTCACGGCCGATCTGGTGATTCTCAACGCGGGAACCTGTGAGTATCTGGATAGCGGCGTCATTGACGAGGAAAAAATCGAGCGGAAGCCTATGGCGCCTCAAAGGCAGCGCTGGCCTACTTCGCCCTCAGCCTATCGCTGGATTTGCTGGCTCGCGAGATCGCCTTCCCTTTGCACTGTTGCTCAACGCGATTTCTGTCCTCCCACAGTCATGGCAACGTCTGCTCGCCAGCCGGTTAGTAAGGTAAAAGTATGAAGATTGCCATCATCGGTAGCGGTATTTCTGGTTTAACCTGCGCACTCAGATTATCCGATCGCTTTCAGGTGTCGGTGTTTGAGGCGAACGATTATCTGGGTGGCCACACGGCAACGGTCGATGTGGTTCAGGATGGCACGACCTACGCCATCGATACGGGATTTATTGTCTACAACGAGCGAACCTACCCCCATTTTATTGCGCTACTGGATGAGTTGGGGTTAACCGGTCAGCCGACAGAAATGAGCTTCTCGGTCAGTAATCCAGTTTCCGGTCTGGAATATAACGGCCATACGTTAAACACGCTCTTCGCCCAGCGCAGCAACCTGCTCCGCCCCAGTTTCTATCGTTTCGTTGCGGAGATTGTGCGCTTTAATCGCGTGTGCAAGCGGTATCTTGCCAGCGGTGATTATCAGGGGCTGACACTAAGCCATTTATTGCAGCAGGAAAAATTCTCGCCGTTCTTTGCCCAGCACTATCTTTTGCCGATGGGGGCCGCGATCTGGTCATCGTCGCTTGAGGACATGCGGCATTTTCCTCTTTCGCTTTTCCTGACCTTCTTCAACCATCACGGGCTACTGGATTTGGTCAATCGCCCGCAGTGGATGGTGGTTCCCGGCGGTTCACGGGAGTATGTGCGGCGACTCACAGAACGTATCCGCGATCGGGCAACGATCCACATTCAGACACCCGTCAGTCAGGTAATGCGCGATGAAGCGGGTGTTACGGTGCATACCGCCGAGCAGGCGTATCGGTTCGATCAGGTGATTTTCGCCTGCCATTCCGATCAGGCGCTGGCGCTGCTGGCAACGAGTACGCCCGATGAACAACGAATCCTCGGCGGTATGCACTATCAGCCGAACCACGTGATCCTGCATACCGACACTCGGCTTCTGCCTCATAACCCGCGAGCATGGGCAAGTTGGAATTACCGTCTGCCAGTCGATCAGGCGTTTAGCCACGCACGGGCCTCCGTGACCTATAACATGAACATTCTGCAAGGCATTCGTTCATCAACCACCTTCTGTGTGTCGCTGAACCCCCAGCAGGATATCGACCCGAATAAAATACTGCACCACGCGATTTATCATCACCCGGTGTTTACTCAACAGACGACAGCGTACCAGCAGCAGCGCGAACGTATTAATGGGCACAACCGCAGTTGGTTTTGTGGCGCCTATTGGTACAACGGCTTTCATGAAGATGGCGTAAGAAGCGGGCTGGATGTCGTCAACCTCCTCCATCAGAGTGTGCAAGATGAATAGCGCCTTGTATGTTGGCAAGGTTCGGCATCGACGCTTCACACCCGTCACGCATCGTTTCGACTATACGTTATTTATGACGTTAATCGATTTAGATGAGATCCCCGCGTTGCCGCATGTCGGCATTGCGCTGGAGCGCTTTTCCCCTGCGTCATTTTGTCGCGGCGATTACCTCGGTGGCGGCGACATCAAAACCAAAGCACAGGATAGGATTGCGGAACTAACTGAGGAACGCCTCACAGGAAAAGTGCTGCTGCTGTGTCAGCTACGCTATCTGGGCTGCTATTTCAATCCGGTCAATTTCTATTATTTGTACGATGAGCATAACGAACTACGCTGGTTATTGGCAGAAGTGCGGAATACCCCTTGGAACGAACGTCATACCTATGCCGTCGTCCCCGATGGTTCTACGCCGGTTTCCAAAGCGTTTCATGTGTCGCCTTTTAACCCGATGGACATGGTGTATCACTGGCGTCTCACGCCGCCCGACGCACGTCTGCGGATCCACATCGAGAATCACAGACAAGGGCGCGAGTTTGACGCGACGCTGGTGCTGCATCGTCAGCCGCTCACTCGTGCCACCCTGCGTGCTCAGCTTTGGTCTCTGCCGTTAATGACGATGAAAACCGCCTGCACCATATATTGGCAGGCTTTGAAACTGTGGATTAAACGCTCGCCCGTTTATCCTCATCCGCAGTCTGGAAAGAAGGACACCCCATGAGTTCAACGGAAACACAGTTGGTGCGTCACCCGAGCAATACCGCTCGCTATACTCGGGCCAGAAAAGTGGTGTTTCTTCTGCTTAGTCGAATAGACGGCGGAGGGTTGCGCCTTCGCGAACCAGAAGGCAATGAAACGTTATTCGGGGATCAACACGCGACGCTGCAAGGTGAAATCACGATACATCACCACCGCGTTTATCGCCGTGTCTTGCTGGGGGGAAGTATCGCTGCCGGCGAAAGCTATATCGATGGTGATTGGAGCTCAACCAACCTCACGCTCGTTCTCCAGCTTTTGGCGCAAAATCAGGCGCTAATCGATACGCTTGAAACGCGCTTTGGCTGGCTGACGGGGCCATTTCATCGTTTCATCCACTGGTGCCGTCGTAATCGCCCGCAGCAGGCACAGAAAAATATCGCCGCCCATTACGATCTGGGCAATCATTTTTACCGCAGCTTTCTCGATAGCGAGATGCTCTACTCCAGCGCCTGGTATCAGCAACCCGAAATGACGCTGGAAGACGCTCAGCGCGCCAAGCTGCGTCGCCTCTGCGAACAGTTGGCACTCTGTGAAACGGATCATTTACTGGAAATTGGCACCGGCTGGGGAGGATTAGCCGAACTGGCCGCGCGGGAATATGGCTGTCACGTCACCACCACCACGCTGTCGCAGCAGCAGTATGATTACGCGGTTGAGCGCATTCAGCACGCGGGGCTGAGCCATAAAGTCACGGTGCTGCTACAGGATTACCGTGCGTTGACCGGTCAGTATGACAAACTGGTGTCGGTCGAAATGATTGAGGCGGTCGGAAAAGCGTATTTGCCCACCTTCTTCAAACGCTGCCAGCAATTGCTGCGTCCACAAGGCCGCATGGTGCTTCAGGCGATCACGATTGCCGATCAGCGCTACAGCCATTACAGCCGTAATGTCGATTTTATCCAACGCTACATTTTTCCCGGCGGTTTTCTGCCCTCAATTACTGCGATGACGACCACCATGACGCGGCATACCGATTTTATCACCCGCGATCTGTTTGATATCGGTCAGGACTATGCCCGCACCCTCAGCGAATGGCGACAGCGCTTTTATCAGCAGTGGCATATGCTGAATGCTCAGGGCTTTGATGAACCTTTCCAGCGCCTGTGGGTGTTTTACCTTTGCTATTGTGAAGCGGGGTTTCGCGCACGCACCATCAGCACGGTACAGCTCACTGCAGAAAGGCCATAGACACAGTGTAAAAAACGTCACGATGCCATATCGCAAAAGATGTGGCATCGCACGTTAGCCATCGTTGGTTATCGAATGGCACGCTTTAATACACGGTTAGCGCTGTTCAGAAAATCATCGGCAACCTTATTCACTTCTCCGTTACCGTAATCCAGTTTTTGCAGACTGCTCGTCCACAGTTGAACCAGCTCCTGATTTTCCATAAACGGTGAAACAGGCACTTTAGACGCAGGTTGCTCCGCGGCCGCCCGATAGGCATTCGCTAACAGATTACCGGGGTTAATCACGCCGATATCTTCCAGCAATTTTTGCGCTTTCGGGTTAGCAGGCATCCCATTTTGCAATCCTAATGCTTTCACGCCTTCCGGGTTACTCAGCATGAAACTCATCAGCATCGCCGCTTCCTTAGGATGCTTGCTGTTCTTGCTGATGGCGAACAGCGAAGACGGTTTGGTGGTCAGCCCCGAATCTTTGGCATTGGGCATCGTGAGGAATGGCCCCGTTTCCAGCAGAGCCTCCTTCGGCATATTGCTGGAGTAGGTGTAGATGGCTGAATCCCATAAGTACATACCGGCTAATTCACCATTAATCCAGGGACGAATCTCATAGACGTTGGTACGGCCGAATGAGGAAAAATAGCGCTGATCGGGTATCACATGAGAATCAACCAGCTTTTTATAAAAGCCGAAAAGTTCCCGTACTTGATCGCGGCTATAGGCAATGATCTGCTTCTTCTCATCGATCATATCAATGCCGTATTTCTGTGCCATGTAACTACGACCGAGCGTCAGAATATCCAGCACATCGCTTGAACCTTGAGCAACGCCAAGCGGGTAATAATTGTCGCCCAGTTTTTGTTTAAACACCGGGCCGGCGGCGAACAGCTCATCCCAGGTTTGCGGATAGGCGACGCCTGCTTTATCCCAGGTGGTTTTGTTGTAAATCATGCTACGGGACGTCATCGAAATCGGGAGACCTTGCAACTTCCCTTTTACATCCGCCGTTTTCAGGGCGTTAGGCGAAAAATCTCCCAGCCCCAGAATATCTTTTTGCTTATTCAAATCATAAAAGCCGTCACCATTGCGGGAAAACTGCGGCAGCCAGTTCCAGTCGATACGAATAACATCAGGCTCCTGCCCACCAGCCATCTGGGTTGATAAACGGGAAAGGTAGCCGTCCCAGCCAGCATATTCAGCTTTAACAGTAACCGTCGGGTTGGCTTTTTGAAATGCGTTAATCGCTGCTAGCGTAGCCTCGTGTCGCTGGTTGCCGCCCCACCAAGAGATGCGGATCTCGGCGGCGTCAGCAGGATGAGAAAATGCCGCGCCTACGGGAAGCGCTGCACAGAGTAGGAGTAGGTGAGATAATGTGTTCCGTGTTTTCGCCATAATAAAACCCTTATAATAATATTCGGAGGTTTCCGCCTGTCTGCCAGTATGCGGACAGACAGGTACTACGGATGCGGAAGCGTTTGCTGCCTGAAATGGCAGGTACTCTGATTAATTCCCTCTTTTCAGGTTAACGGCCAGTTCGCTTATTTTCACTGGCCGTTCGGTGCGTAATGATCGATTGGCAGCGATGCCGGTTAAAATAGACATTGCGCCATCACGATAATCTGCTGCGCGATGTAATGGATCGGGTTCCGGTGTACCAAACAGATCGTTTAACATGACCTGATCGCCGCCGCCGTGTCCGCCCGCTTTAAATTCAACAGGTACGATATAAGGCTCATCAAACATCGGATAGACCTTTATTTCACACTCATTCAGCGCACCTTCATCTTCTTTTTGTCCGCCTCCGTTTACATAAGATTTTTCTACCAGTTTCATTTCTAACCGGCCCTTGCTGCCATTAAACACCACGTTCAGCCCTTCCCAGGGCAAATAGGCATTTAATGAGTACGTCATGATGGCTTTGCTCTTATAGCGCACCATCACACCCAGTACATCTTCAATATTAATGCCGTCATCGAACACGCTTTTATCGCGGTAATAGCCATCTTCATGTTCGGCATCTAAATATAAAGCGGTCAGCTGTTCGCTTTTATTCATATGCAGTGCAAACGGATCGTTTTCTGCCGCCACGCTATTATGTGACCGGGAATAAAATTCTGTGACACCGCGCGCTTCCGCATTCGCTTTACCGTAAAAACGTAAATCGCCCTGCGCATAGACCGTTTCCGGTTCGCTATTCAGCCAGAAATTCACTAGGTCAAAATGGTGCGTGGATTTGTGAACCAACAGTCCGCCGCTATTGCGTTTGTCACGGTGCCAGCGACGGAAATAATCCGCCCCGTGCTCAGTATTCAGCAGCCACTCAAAATGAACGGAATAAACTTCACCAATTAACCCAGCGGCAATTAATTCACGGATTTTGCTGTGATGCGGGGCGTAGCGGTAATTAAAGGTCACGCGTAATTTACGACCAGTACGGTTAATCGCATCAATAATTGCCTGACATTTTTCTTCATCAATCGTCATCGGTTTTTCACTGATGACATCACAGCCTAATTCCATTGCCCGGATAATATAGTGATGATGCGTCCGATCCAGAGACGTCACAATAACCACATCCGGCTTGGTTTCCGCGATCATTTGCTCGAACTGATCGGCGCAATACGTCGGCACAGTATCGTGTCCATATTTATGGACAATCTGGTTGGCATAATTCATTCGCGTCTGGTTGGTATCACAAAAAGCCACAAATTGTCCCTGATCCTGATAATCCCTGGCGATCGATTCCAGGTAAAGGCCCGCGCGGCCTCCCGTTCCCACTACGGCATATTTTTTTTTCATTCTGCGTATTTCCTCCAAATAACGTAGGACACATAGCTCTTCGTACCTAAAACAGGATGCTAAAACGTTCACTGGATTGACTGGCACATATCGAGTAAGGGACTGGTAGAGTAATTTTCATGATGACAAGCCCTACCTACACGCTTATGCCTTTGCCATAAAAAAATAGAACATCCCAACATCGTTCACCTTCATATTATTGCCATACAATGATGTTGTCTGGCAGTAGGATGAAGATTGGCATGTTCCATCTCTCATAAATACAAATTGAGCATTTTACACATTAGCGATTGATTTTATTAGTAATGTTAGATGAAGTGCATTCCATACCTCACGTTGGATGTGCATTGCCTTTCCTAAGTGTTCGTACGTCAACGGGATTTGTTCTAGCGGGGTGCCGATCGCCACATTCAAACTTTATTTTCAATCCGTCTGAGGATGCCGGATAATCGGCACGTTACTCACGAGAGAAGCAAGAAAGCGACAAACGCGTAAGGAATCACTATGCAGACATTTTTTCAGGACACTATGGCAACTCCGCTCGGGGAGTTATTGATTATTGCTGATGAAAATAATCATTTGCGTGCCGTCGAGTGGCGCGAGTATGAAGACGATTTATTTCGCTCACTCAATCGCAGTTATCGAAATGATCCCTTTTCGTTACAATCGCGTCATAATCCCGGTGGTCTGACAGACAGCCTGCAACGCTATTTTGATGGTGAATTAGCGATTATTGATACGCTGCCCGTAGCTTCCGTAGGGACCGAATTTCAACAGCAGGTCTGGCGGGAATTACGTCGAATCCCCTGCGGAGAAATTACCACATACGGAGAACTTGCAACGCTACTGGGACGCCCCAGCGCAGCGCGTGCGGTCGGCATGGCAAACGGCTCCAACCCTGTCAGCATCGTGGTTCCGTGCCATCGTGTTATCGGTACTGGCGGCGCGCTGACGGGCTATGCGGGTGGCATTCACCGTAAGCAGTGGCTGCTCGCTCACGAAGGCTATTTACCCAAACAGCGCTTTACTTCAACAGAATAGTTTTCCGTTATAATTTTTGCGCTTCGAGACATCCGAAAATGCCCTCAGAATTGCTTATCATCATAAGTGATTCGGATTAATCAACGTGTTAACCGTTCAGTAACGTAATGGGCGAAAATATTATCTCCGCACAGGTCTTATATATCGAAATATTTCCCAGAAAAATTGAAAAATTATAGTTAGTTCACTATTTATTGGTCTATTCCGGTGATTATCGGTCTTATCAGAGCCGATAAAAGCTGTTAAAATTGACCAATATCAATTATTGCCTGAGCAAAGCCTATGATCCCGGAAAAGCGAATTATCCGACGCATCCAGTCTGGCGGTTGTGCAATCCACTGTCAGGATTGCAGTATCAGTCAGCTATGCATCCCTTTCACCCTGAATGAACACGAGCTCGACCAGCTCGACAACATCATTGAAAGGAAGAAGCCTATCCAGAAGGGGCAGGCGCTGTTTAAGGCTGGCGATGAACTGAGATCGCTCTACGCCATCCGCTCTGGGACGATAAAAAGCTATACCATCACGGAGCAAGGCGACGAGCAGATCACCGGTTTTCATCTGGCAGGTGATTTAGTGGGCTTTGATGCTATCGGGACCGCCCAACATCCGAGCTTCGCGCAGGCGCTGGAAACGTCAATGGTCTGCGAAATTCCTTTCGAGACGCTGGACGATCTCTCAGGGAAAATGCCTAACTTACGCCAGCAGATGATGCGTTTGATGAGTGGTGAAATTCGTGGCGATCAGGACATGATTTTACTGCTGTCGAAAAAGAATGCTGAAGAGCGTTTGGCGGCATTTGTCTACAACCTTTCCCGCCGTTTCGCGCAACGTGGTTTCTCGCCGCGTGAGTTCCGTCTGACCATGACGCGTGGTGATATCGGTAACTATCTGGGGCTGACCGTTGAAACCATCAGCCGTCTGCTGGGGCGTTTCCAGAAAAGCGGTACGCTGGCGGTCAAAGGAAAATACATCACGATCGAGAATATTGATGCCCTTTCCGAATTAGCCGGTTCCTCACGCAAATGATCTTTCCAGCCTAACCATTTGACGTTGCCGCTTTTTTTACTGTGGCAACGTCAATGTTATCCCCTCCTTTCCGCACCCTCCGTGATATTTCCTATTTTGTTATTCTGCGGCTTATCTCTGTTGTCCAAAACGATTCCATTGCGGTACTCTTGAATGACAGGCTGTGGAGTAACAGCTGTTTGGAGGAGCTATGGCAAAGTATCAGAACTTACTGGTAGCTATTGACCCAAATCAGGATGACCAACCAGCGCTGCGTCGGGCGGTTTACCTGGTTCAACGACTTGGCGGCCGTATCAAGGCATTTCTGCCGATTTATGATTTCTCTTATGAAATGACCACTCTGCTTTCTCCCGATGAACGGGTGGAAATGCGTCAGGGCGTTATTCAGCAACGGACTGAGTGGATTGCGGAACAGTGCAAATACTACCTTGACGCTGGCGTTTCGATAGAAATCAAAGTGGTGTGGCACAATAAGCCTTTTGAAGCCATTATTCGGGAAGTCATTTCCGGGCAACATGACCTGTTGTTGAAAATGGCGCATCAGCACGATCGGCTGGAAGCGGTTATCTTTACGCCAACCGACTGGCAGCTACTGCGCAAATGTCCTTGCCCCGTCTGGATGGTAAAAGATCAGCCTTGGCCAGTCGAAGGCCGTGCGCTGGTTGCTGTCAATCTGGCTAGCGAAGACCCTTATCACGATCCGCTCAATATCAAACTGGTATCGGAAACGCTGGAGCTGGCACAACAGGTTGATCAGACCGAGGTTCATCTGGTCGGTGCCTACCCTGTTACCCCCATCAATATCGCCATTGAACTACCTGACTTCGATCCCAGCGTCTACAACGATGCGATTCGCGGGCAGCACCTTATCGCTATGAAATCCCTACGGCAGAAGTTCAGTCTGGATGAACGCGTGACGCACGTAGAAAAAGGGCTGCCGGAAGAAGTGATTCCCGATCTGGCAGAACATTTGCAGGCGGGTGTGGTAGTGTTAGGGTCGCTGGGCAGAACCGGCCTTTCCGCTGCCTTTATCGGCAATACCGTCGAGCATGTGATCGATCACTTGAAGTGCGATTTACTTGCAATCAAACCCGATGATTTCGTGTCACCGATTATGTTAGAAGACGGCGGTAACAGCTGATTGCTTGTTTCATCTCGCTCAGCACCAAATAATGCCAGCCTCAGTGCTGGCATTATTTTTGGGCGATGCCACGTATCGCTATATTTGAGATGTAAAAAAGGGGCGAAATCGCCCCTTTCGTTTTCTACTTCCTGTCACGTTTACAGTGCTTTCAGAATCGCCTCAACGCTGTCTTTGGCATCGCCAAACAGCATCTGCGTGTTCTCTTTAAAGAACAGCGGGTTCTGTACGCCCGCGTAACCGGTATTCATGGAACGCTTGAACACGATGACATTCTGCGCTTTCCACACTTCCAGCACTGGCATACCAGCGATTGGGCTGTGTGGATCTTCTTGCGCCGCAGGGTTAACGGTGTCATTCGCGCCAATGACCAGCACAGTGTCAGTATCGGTGAAATCGTCATTAATTTCATCCATTTCCAACACGATGTCGTAAGGGACTTTTGCTTCAGCCAACAGCACGTTCATATGACCAGGCAGACGCCCTGCAACCGGGTGAATACCAAAGCGAACGTTGATGCCACGCGCACGCAGTTTTGCGGTGATGTCATGCACAGGGTACTGCGCCTGCGCGACGGCCATACCGTATCCCGGCGTGATGATGACTGAAGTTGAGTTCTTGAGTAAATCAGCCACGTCTTCCGCTGAAGCCTCACGGTATTCACCGACTTCTTCACTCTCACCAGAGGACACGCCATCCGTACCAAAACCACCGGCAATCACGCTGATAAAGGAACGGTTCATCGCTTTACACATGATGTAAGACAGAATCGCACCAGAAGAACCCACCAGAGCACCGGTCACGATCAGCAGGTCATTGCTCAGCATGAAGCCCGCTGCTGCCGCTGCCCAACCAGAGTAGGAGTTCAGCATAGAAACGACGACTGGCATGTCCGCACCGCCAATCGATGCAACCAGATGCCAGCCAAATACCAGTGCAATCGCCGTCATCAGAATCAGCGCCAGTACCTGCAACGCTACGCTGCCCGTATTGACGAAAACCAGCAACAGCAGGAAAGATACAACCAGCGCCGCCAGATTCATTTTATGGCGATGAGGCAGCATCAATGGCTTGGAGGAAATATTGCCACGCAGTTTACCGAACGCAATAACCGAGCCAGTGAAAGTCACGGCACCGATGAAGATACCCAGGAAGACTTCCGTCAAATGGATATTGACCATCACCGGATCGGTAATTTCACCGTGGTCGAGGAAGCTATTAAAGCCAACGAGTACCGCTGCCAAGCCCACAAAGCTGTGCAGAATCGCGACCAGTTCTGGCATTTCGGTCATTTCAACCTTACGCGCCAGATAAATACCGATTGATCCACCGATCGCCATAGCAATGATGATCCAACCCACGTTGCCAGAATCCGGTCCCAGAATCGTCGCGATCAGCGCAAGCGCCATACCGCTGATACCGAAGATGTTCCCTTGTTGCGACGTTTCGTGCTTGGACAACCCAGCCAAACTGAAAATAAAGAGAATTGCGGCAACAATGTATGCAGCAGTTACTAATCCACCAGACATGTGTTACCCCTTAGTTTTTACGGAACATTTTCAGCATGCGCTGAGTCACGGTGAAACCACCGAAAATATTGATGCTGGCGATCAATACGGCAATGAACGAGAAGAACGACACCCATCCGCCGTGGCCGATCTGCAACAATGCTCCGACAACGATAATGCCTGATATTGCGTTAGTGACTGACATCAATGGCGTGTGCAAGGCGTGGCTGACATTCCAGACAACGTAATAGCCCACCACGCAGGACAGCGCAAAAACGGTAAAGTGAGACAAGAACTCTTTAGGCGCAACATCGGCCAGCCAGCCAAACAGCAGGATGGCGATGACGAGGAACGCATATTTCTTCCACGGCGACGTTGGTTTAGCTTCTTCCTTCACTACCGCAGCGGCAGGTTTCGCCTGCTGTGGCTGTGCGGAAACCTGAATCGGCGGTGCTGGCCAGGTAATTTCACCTTCTTTAATGACGGTCACACCGCGAATCACGGTATCGTCAAAATCGACGTCGATTTCGCCATTTTTCTCTTTGCAGAGTAATTTCAGCAGGTTAACCAAGTTCGTGCCGTAAAGCTGTGAAGATTGCGTCGGCAGACGGCTAGGCAAATCGGTGTAACCGATAATTTTGACGCCGTTTTCCGTCACAGTGACACGATCGGCTACGGTCAGTTCGCAGTTCCCGCCCGTTTGCGCCGCTAAATCGACAATCACGCTACCGGGTTTCATGCTCAGCACCATTTCTTTGGTGATCAGGCGCGGTGCCGGTTTTCCAGGGATCAGTGCGGTAGTGACGATAATGTCGACGTCTTTTGCCTGAGCGGCAAACAGTTCCATTTCCGCTTTGATAAAGGCTTCGGACATGACTTTGGCATAGCCGTCGCCGCTGCCCGCTTCTTCTTCAAAGTCGAGTTCGAGGAACTCAGCCCCCATGCTCTTAACCTGCTCTTTTACTTCAGGGCGGGTATCAAAAGCACGAACGATAGCTCCTAAGCTACCTGCGGCACCGATCGCAGCCAAACCGGCCACGCCAGCACCGATAATCATGACCTTAGCAGGCGGAACCTTACCTGCAGCGGTAATCTGTCCAGTAAAGAAGCGGCCAAATTCGTGAGCGGCTTCAACGATGGCACGATAGCCCGCGATGTTAGCCATCGAGCTGAGCGCATCCAATGACTGCGCGCGCGAAATACGCGGCACGGAATCCATCGCCATCACCGTCACCTGACGGGCAGCCAGCTTCTCCAGCAACTCTGGGTTTTGCGCTGGCCAGATAAAGCTGACAACCGTACTGCCCGCGCGGGTCAGTTCGATTTCATCATCCTGCGGTGCATTCACCTTCAGGACGATATCGGCTTGCCAGACTTCCGAACTGTCAACGATCGACGCACCGACTTCTTCGTATGCCGCATCATCAAAACTTGCCAGTTTTCCCGCTTCACGTTCTATCGAGACCGTAAAGCCCAGTTTCAGCAGCTGTTCAACCGTTTTCGGCGTCGCTGCTACACGGGCTTCATTGGCCAACCGCTCTCTTGGTACACCAATACGCATGCTGATACCCTTTTCGCTTATTTTAACGAAGGTTATTATTCTCACCCTATTCTGTTATACGAATTCGCCGAGACCTACTGCACCCTGTATCCCCGCATTCACGCGGTAGGAAGAGAGACTTATCATCTTCTTACCACACGTTTTTTGAGGCGTCTCACGGTAGGCGAACTCATTTATAACGTACTGAAAATGTGATCGATGATCCATAAATAAAATGAATTTCACAGAAAAGCCGAGTTATCAAAGGTTCTGCCAGCCTTTCTTGGTCGAAAATCATGGTCTTCTCTGCCTTTTGTAGCATTATTATAGAAGTATTTTTCTGGGCTGTTTCACAAAAACGATGTGTTACAAGGTTGTTAATACGATAAATTGTATAAATATCCCTTATGATGCCAAAACAATCATTAACCGTTATTATTAGCACTTTTCTTGTTGCAAGCCGAAGTGTCATGGCCTTTCCGCCCGCTGAAAATGCTAAAGCACAAGAATTTATTCCGTGCGATAATCAGCCCCATTCCGTTACAGGTTGATTGCTATACCTTAAATAATTCGAGTGGCAGGAAGGCGAAAGGATTTTTTTATGAAGCTGAACACTACTGTTATTGCATCCACATTGTTGTTATCACTCTCGGCATTTTCAGCGCAGGCTGCGCAGGAACTTACGCCTGAACAGGCAAAAAACCTGCAACCCTTTGAAAGAATTACATTTAAAGGGCGTTTTAACGCGATCAATGAAGCGGTCGCGGCATCCTCAACACGGGCTGATAAGTTGGGTGCAGCGTCGTTTTATGTTCAGTCTATGACGGATGCTAACTCAGGCGACTACTGGAACGTGACCGTCGACCTATACCATAGAGATGCTCCTAAAGCAAAACAGAACGTGCAATATCGCACTATCTACGGCGTGAAAGAGCTGCCGAAAGATGCAGCCTATCTGCTGGAGCCTTATGACACCGTCACGGTGAGCGGTTTATTCAGCACTCAGCCTGACCTGATCGACGCCATTGCGAAAGCAGCAAAAGAGAAAAATGCCTATTCGTTCTACATCGTTCGTCAGGTTGATGTGAATTCGAATAGTGCTAATCAAAAAGCTACCGCATTTATCTATAAAGCCGATGCGCCAAAACGCCAGCTTCAGAAACCTGATGCGATCCCTGCAGATTCTGATGCGGGTCGCGCTGCACTAGCTGCTGGTGGTGCAGAGGCAGCGAAAGTAGAAATTCCAGGCGTTGCTTACTCCGATAGCCCCAGCCGCAGCGTGGGCAACTTTTTTGAAACGCAGTCGTCAAAAGGTGGACGTTACACGGTAACATTGCCTGATGGCGCACAAATTCAGGAATTGAACAACGCCACAGCCGCACAGATGGTGCCTTTCGACTCTATTCAGTTCCGCGGGAACTACACCAATACGACACAAATATCCGAAGCCGTTGCTAAACGTGCGGGCGAGAAAGGTGCCAAGTACTACCACATCACCAGACAGTGGGAAGGCAAAGGCAACAACATGACCATCAGTGCCGATCTCTATAAATAACAGACATCGCGCTGTGTCGTAGAAAACGGCGAACGTTATAAACATAAAAACCCGCGATATCGCGGGTTTTTTAGTGAGTAAAATTACTTGCTGGTATCCAGTTCTGGGAAGTTTTTCACCAGATCGTCAATCGCTTTGATCTGTTGCAGGAACGGCTCTAGCTTATCCAACGGCAGCGCAGACGGACCATCACACTTCGCATTCGCAGGATCCGGGTGAGCTTCAATGAATAGCCCTGCCAGACCGACAGCCATACCGGCTCGCGCCAGTTCAGTGACCTGCCCACGACGGCCACCGGACGCCGCCCCAAACGGGTCGCGGCACTGCAGCGCATGCGTCACGTCAAAAATCACTGGCGCACCGTTGGAAGCGTGCTTCATGACATTGAAACCCAGCATGTCGACAACCAAATTGTCGTAACCGAAGTTGCTGCCGCGATCGCACAAAATCACCTGATCGTTGCCACCTTCGATAAATTTATCGACGATGTTCCCCATTTGCCCCGGGCTGACGAACTGCGGTTTTTTCACGTTGATTACTGCACCGGTTTTCGCCATCGCTTCCACCAGATCGGTTTGGCGTGCCAAAAACGCAGGAAGTTGGATCACATCAACCACATCGGCAACGGGCTGGGCCTGATGCGATTCATGCACGTCAGTGATAATTTTTACGCCAAATGTCTGTTTCAGTTCCTGGAAGATTTTCATCCCTTCTTCCAGACCGGGACCGCGGTAAGAGTGAATCGAGGAGCGGTTAGCCTTATCGAATGACGCCTTGAACACGTAAGGAATGCCCAACTTCTGCGTGACCGTGACGTAATGCTCACAAATGCGCATCGCCAGATCGCGTGATTCAAGAACATTCATGCCGCCAAACAGCACAAAAGGCAGATCATTGGCGACGGGGATATCCCCTATCTTGACCACTTTATTCGTCATACTTTTACCTTCATGTCGGGAAATAAATTAACGTAGCATTACTGCAAAACGGTTTCTTAATGTAAGACTGTTGTTTTAATGCAAGACAATCTGTTTCTGCTCTATCGAGTGAATCTGTACTTTGATCATTTCACTCACCGGATCTTCCGGGCACTGTTCAACGAAGTAGTTGAGATCGGACAGCGCAATATGGTCGCAATCCAGTTGAGCATAAATCAGGCCGCGATCGCGGATTTCGTAAGGGTCGTCCGGGTCAAACTGCAGCACGGCTTCGCTGGCTCTCAACGCCAGCTCCATCTGTTTTTCTTCCATCAGGGCGACTTTCAGCGTGTCGAGCATTTTACGCACGATCAGGACATTCTCGGCTTCATCCAGATCTTCATCCAGCAGACGGGTTGACGGGCCAATATTCCCTTTCAGCCACACTTCCAGCACATGTTCACTCAGCGTATCGCCATTTAGCGGATTGATCAGCCACATCTCTTCATCAAGCCAGTCGGCGCGCAGAATCAGCTGCGTCGGGAAAATCACCGGCATCAGCGGCAGACCGAGTTCATTGGCGATATGCAGAAAGATGATACCCAGCGACACTGGCAGGCCCTGACGAGATTCAAGCACCTGATCCAGCCACAGCGCATCAGATAGGCGATAAACGCCACCCGCACCACCGAATCCCCAAGTGTGATAAAACAGCTCAATCAGTTTTTCAAGCTGAAGATCTTGCTCAAGATCGTCAGGAATAGCGGCTCGGGCGCTCTCAACCAACTGTTGCAGATTTTGCCGCACATCCTGAGCGGGAAAGTCGCGGCGAATCGCCTGTGAAACCAACACGACACCATCACTTAGCAGTGACTGGTTGAATTCAAAATCAGCAATAGCACTCATAATTATTCCATCAGCAACGGTGACTGCGTCAGTGCCAACAGCACGACCGCACCAAAGCATAGTAAAGCAGATACAAACGCCAGCCAGCGAACGTTCTGACTACGGGGGCGTTTCCCCAAGGCGATAGCGCCAAGAAGGATATAAATGATAACGCCAAACAGTTTTTCCGTCAGCCAGCTTTGCTCGGGAGTAAACGGATACGTATGGCTGAGAACGATTAAACCAATACCGCTGATTAATAACAAGGTGTCGTTAATATGCGGCAGGATTTTCACCCAGCGCTGTTGCAGCATAGCGGATTGCCGGCACAGCCAAAAAAAACGAATCACAAACAGGGAAATACTGATACCAACCGTTGCCAGATGCAGATATATCGTGGCTGGGTAAAGAGTTATCACGTCCATTGCTCCTAATAAATTGGGGCATCCGACCAGCGTCCTAACGACACGCGGTCATTGCCACCATAGTCCTGACAGGTTTCTATTTGTGTAAATCCTCGGGCCTGCAATAGCTGACGCACCGCATCAGCCTGCTGCCAGCCATGTTCCAGCAGCAGCCAGCCACCGTCGTCCAAATAATGCGGCGCGGATTCAATAATCGTGCGTAAATCCGCCAGTCCGTTGTCGGCGGCAATCAGCGCGCTGGCAGGTTCAAAACGGACATCGCCCTGCGACAGATGCACATCATCGGCATCAATATACGGGGGGTTACTGGCGATAAGCGCAAAGCGGGTGTGATCAAGCGGTGAATACCAGCTTCCGGATAAGAAATGGGCGTTGTCGAGCCCCAATTGCTGGGCGTTTTTTGTCGCTAACGCAACGGCATCGGGTTGAACATCAACGCCAGTCACCCGGCAATCACGCCGTTCACTCGCCAGCGCCAGCGCAATCGCACCGGTTCCCGTGCCCAAATCCAGCACAGCACACGGCGTTTGAGGCAGGCGTAGCAAGGCTTGTTCGACCAGACATTCGGTATCGGGACGAGGAATCAGCGTGGCGGGTGACACGGCCAGCGGCAGTGACCAGAACTCACGCACGCCGATCAAATAGGCAATAGGTTCCCCCTGTTCACGACGCAGCAGCAGCTCGGTTAACTGCTGCTGTTCAGCCGCGTTCAGCTCAGTTTCACCAAACGCCAGCAGGAACGTGCGGGACTTGCCAGTCACAAACCCCAGCAAAACTTCCGCATCTCGCTTCGGGCTTTCTCCCGCCGCAAGCTGCGCCGTGGCCGAGATTAACCAATCCTGATACGTCATTATTCCTGCTCGGACAACGCAGCAAGCTGATCGGCCTGGTATTCCTGCACGACCGGCTGAATCAGCGTGTCCAGTTTCCCTTCCATGACTTCATCCAGTCGGTAAAGCGTCAGGTTAATGCGGTGATCGGTCACCCTTCCCTGCGGGAAATTGTAAGTACGAATACGGTCAGAGCGATCGCCGCTGCCGAGCAGGTTACGGCGGGTTGACGCTTCTTCCAACTGACGTTTCTGCACTTCTGCGGCACGAATACGCGCGCCCAACACCGACAACGCTTTGGCTTTGTTTTTGTGCTGTGAACGCTCGTCCTGGCACTCCACGACAATACCGGTTGGCAAGTGGGTAATACGGATGGCGGAATCGGTGGTGTTAACGTGCTGACCGCCCGCGCCAGAAGAGCGGAAGGTATCGATACGCAAATCCGCCGGGTTGATGTCCGGCATCTCCGCTTCTGGCACTTCCGCCATCACGGCGACCGTACAGGCCGAGGTATGAATGCGCCCTTGAGATTCAGTCGCAGGAACACGCTGAACGCGATGACCGCCGGATTCAAACTTGAGCTGGCCGTACACTCCATCACCAGAGATTTTGGCGATAACTTCTTTATAACCGCCATGTTCACCCTCGCTGGCGCTCACCACCTCAACACGCCAACGGCGTGCTTCAGCATAACGGCTATACATACGGAACAGATCGCCGGCAAAGATTGCCGCTTCGTCACCGCCGGTTCCGGCGCGCACTTCCAGAAAACAGCCGCGCTCATCGTCGGGATCTTTCGGCAACAACAGCACCTGAAGCTGCTGCTCCAGTGCTTCAATAGTCGCTTTGCTTTCTTTCAACTCTTCCTGCGCCATATCGCGCATTTCAGGATCGTCCAGCATCATTTCTGCGGTTTGCTGATCCTCTTGCGCCTGCTGCCATTGCTGGAAACAGCGGGTAATATCAGTGAGCTGCGCATATTCTCGCGACAACGCGCGAAAGCGATCCATATCAGCGATGACGCTGGGCTCACCGAGTAACGCCTGGACTTCTTCATGGCGTTCTTGTAACGCTTCCAGTTTAGCAACAATAGAAGGCTTCATGCGGGCGGTTAAATCCTGTAGTAGAAATAAATAGTAGAGATGAATGCTAGTCCAGCCCAAGGCTGTCACGTAAAATTTGTAACCGGTGTTGGTCGCCGTCACGAGCGGCTTGCTGAAGGGACTTGGTCGGCGCGTGAATCAGACGGTTGGTCAAACGGTGGGTCAGTTCCTGAATCACCGCTTCAACATCATTGCCTTGTTGGATGGCAGCCAGCGCCTTGGCCGTCATTTCCGCACGCAATTCATCGGCCTGAGCACGATAATCGCGAATGGTCTCCACCGCGGACTGCGCACGCAGCCACGCCATGAAGTCAGAGCTTTCCTGCTGCACGATAGATTCAGCCTGCACCGCCGCCGCTTTGCGCTGCGCAAGGTTATGCTGAATGATCGCATGCAGATCGTCCACACTGTAGAGATAAACGTTCGGCAATTTGCCGACTTCCGGCTCAATATCGCGCGGAACCGCAATATCTACCATCAGCATTGGCTGATTCCGTCTCGCCTTGAGCGTTCGTTCCATCATCCCTTTTCCGATAATCGGCAGCGTACTTGCCGTTGAACTGATCACGATATCGGCCTGAACGAGCTGTTCGTCCAGCTCTGCCAGCGTGATGACGTCTGCGCCCACTTCCGTTGCCAGCGCCTGCGCGCGTTCACGGGTGCGGTTCGCGATCACCATTTTTTGTACCTTGTGTTCGCGAAGATAGCGAGCGACCAGTTCAATGGTTTCTCCAGCACCAACAAGCAGCACGGTGACATCCGCCAGTGATTCAAAGATCTGCCGCGCCAGCGTACAGGCAGCAAATGCCACCGACACCGCGCTAGCACCAATATCCGTTTCCGTCCGAACCCGCTTGGCGACGGTAAAGGATTTCTGAAACAACCGCTCCAGTTCGCTGGACAGGGAATGACCACGCTGTGATTCGGCAAACGCCTTCTTCACCTGTCCCAAAATCTGCGGTTCGCCTAACACGAGGGAATCCAGACCGCTGGCAACGCGCATCAAATGGCTAACGGCAGCATTATCCTGATGCCAGTACAGGCTGCCGTTGACGTCTTCCGGGCGCAATTGATGATATTCACACAGCCAGCGAATCAACTGCTCACGCTGGTTTTCCTGTTCGTCAACGCTAAGGTAGAGTTCCGTACGATTGCAGGTAGACAGCACAACGCCGCCCTGCACCAGCGGTTGCTGTAGCAGACTGTCGAGGGCCACCCCGAGTTTATCTGGTGAGAACACAACACGTTCACGCAGAGAAACCGGTGCGGTTTTGTGATTAATACCAAGCGCAAGCAGGGTCATTAGGCTGTTTCTGAGTAATACCGGTCTTAGTATGGATTTCGTTTGAACCGCATTCTACTTGATGCAGGAGTGCAAGAAAAGCGACAGCACGCGATACACCTCGTCTGAGGTAGTCACTTTTTGACAAAAAACAATAAACGCCATTAACGAATAACAATCATTGACGCTGAGCGGTAAGCCCGTTAGCGTGACGTATTTCACGAACTTCGTTCATTTACAGGATACGACCGACATGCCAACCAAAACCGTCCGATGCCTGCGTTTACTGCCTTTAGCCAGCATATTGCTCGCTGCCTGTAGCGTTAATCAACCGACTCAAACGGGTAAAAGTGCCACTTCGCCAGAGTGGCAACAGCACCAGCAAAAGGTCCAGCAGCTCAGCCAATATCAGACGCGCGGCGCTTTTGCCTATATCTCCGATAGCAAAAGAGTATCAGCCAATTTCTTCTGGCAGGACACACCACCGCAGCGTTATCGGCTACTGTTGACCAACCCGCTCGGCAGCACCGAATTAGAACTGCGAGCCCAACCTGACGGCGTGCAAATCACCGACAATCAGGGCAAGCGTTACGTGGGTAAGGATGCCGAATACATGATTCAGCAACTGACTGGCATGGCGATCCCGCTGAACAATCTGCGCCAGTGGATTCTCGGCATCCCAGGTGACGCCACCGAATTCACGCTGGATGAACGCTATCTGCTGAAAACCATCACCTATCGTCAGGGCAACCAAAACTGGAATGTCAGCTATCAGAGTTACAACACTGAGTTGACACCTCCGCTGCCAACCAGTCTGGAGCTGGTTCAGGGTGACCAGCGTATTAAGCTGAAGATGAATAACTGGATGGTTAAATAAGCGATGCAACCGACGGTTATCGAGACATGGCCTGCCCCCGCCAAACTGAACCTGTTTCTTTATATCACCGGACAGAGAAAAGACGGGTATCACCTGCTGCAAACGCTATTCCAGTTTCTGGATTATGGTGACACCTTGACGATTCGGCCGCGTGATGACGAGCAGATTAACCTGCTTACCCCTGTCGACGGTGTAGAAAACGAGCAAAATCTGATCGTCCGCGCCGCACGCTTATTGCAGCAGCACTGCGAACGCTACAATATTCGCCCTGCCCGGTTCGGCGCAGATATCAGTATTGAGAAATGCCTGCCGATGGGCGGCGGACTGGGCGGTGGTTCATCCAACGCAGCAACCGTTTTAGTTGCCCTCAACCATTTATGGCAAAGCGGGCTGAGCGTAGATACGTTGGCCGAATTGGGGCTGCAATTGGGTGCCGATGTTCCCGTCTTTGTTCGTGGGCATTCTGCCTTTGCCGAAGGCATTGGCGAGCAGTTAACCCCCGCAAATCCGCCAGAAAGATGGTATCTGGTCGCCCACCCTGGCGTGAGTATTGCCACACCGTTGATTTTCAGCGATCCTGAATTGACGCGGAATTCGCCAATTCGTGATTTAGAAACTTTATTAAACCAGACCTTCGTCAATGATTGTGAAGCTATCGCAAGAAAACGTTTTCGTGAGGTTGAACAGCTACTTTCATGGCTGCTAGAATATGCCCCGGCGCGCCTGACTGGAACGGGGGCTTGTGTGTTTGCAGAGTTTGACACCGAGTTCGCAGCCCGTCAGGTGCTTGACCAGGCCCCGGAATGGTTAAACGGTTTCGTCGCGAGAGGTGTTAATATCTCTCCGCTACACCGTACGCTTTCTGGGCAACGTTAGGTTTTGCCACACACCGGCTGCCATGCGGCCAGTCTGTAGCAAACTTAATTCATACACCCGTATGCATGTTGTACCTGTTGTTTTTCCTTGCTTGGCAGGTGCAATATTTCTCTGGACGCAAGCCTGAGGTTCTTCTCGTGCCTGATATGAAGCTTTTTGCTGGTAACGCCATCCCGGAACTAGCACAACGTATTGCCAACCGTTTGTACACTAGCCTTGGCGACGCCGCTGTCGGTCGTTTTAGCGATGGCGAAGTCAGCGTGCAAATCAATGAAAATGTACGCGGTGGTGATATTTTCATCATCCAGTCCACCTGTGCACCCACCAATGACAACCTAATGGAACTGGTTGTGATGGTCGATGCTCTGCGTCGCGCTTCCGCGGGACGTATTACCGCCGTTATCCCCTACTTCGGCTATGCCCGTCAGGATCGTCGCGTGCGTTCCGCACGTGTGCCAATCACCGCGAAAGTCGTTGCTGACTTCCTGTCCAGCGTGGGTGTTGACCGTGTTCTGACTGTGGATCTGCACGCTGAGCAGATTCAGGGTTTCTTCGATGTCCCGGTAGATAACGTATTCGGTAGCCCGATCCTGCTGGAAGACATGTTGCAACAAAATCTGGAAAACCCGATCGTGGTTTCTCCAGATATCGGTGGCGTTGTGCGTGCTCGCGCAATCGCTAAACTGCTGAACGATACCGATATGGCGATCATTGACAAGCGCCGTCCGCGTGCCAACGTTTCTCAGGTGATGCATATCATCGGTGACGTCGCTGGCCGTGACTGTGTACTGGTTGACGATATGATCGACACTGGCGGCACGCTGTGCAAAGCGGCGGAAGCACTGAAGGAACGTGGGGCTAAACGTGTATTCGCTTATGCCACACACCCGATTTTCTCAGGCAATGCTTACGAGAACATCAAGAACTCTGTCATTGATGAAGTGATTGTCTGCGATACCATTCCGCTGGCGGAAAACATTCGTTCACTGCCGAATGTTCGTACGCTAACGCTGTCCGGGATGTTGGCCGAAGCGATTCGTCGTATCAGCAACGAAGAATCCATTTCTGCGATGTTTGAACATTAATCGCCGCTGATCGGGTAACCGATGACAAACGATAATGATGAAGCCACCTGTAACAAGGTGGCTTTCTTATTTTTCATCACTGTAAAAACGCTATCACTATAAAAACAAAAAACCGCCATAGCAAAGCTACAGCGGCTCTCATGTTCAATTTTCATTCACGCCTATGGCGCCATTAACGATTATGGATGGCGCTGGCGGCGACAACGCTTATCAAAGTGCTTAACCCACCAGTAACGATCCGCGACTTCTTCACGCCCGCTAATACGCGCCCCCGCCAACCAAAATATTGCGCCAGAAAAAATACTGACCAGATCAATGTAAGTCATATATTCAGGAACATTCAGTTTCGGGAACTGGCTGGCGATAGAAAAACCGATGCCGCCAATCATCATGATCATCCCGATACCCATCAATACATTACCGAGTACTGTCACGTTCTTGCGTTTCATCTGCCACCTCCAGATTAATTCTGTGGATGAATCGGAGTGCCATTACTGTTTACTCTCTTATTGTTGATGTAATTATAGGCAACAATGTACTGAGATGATTGCGGGAGGGATCACAGATAAGGGGAATGATTAATATTTTTTTACGTTTAAACAAACAAATAGACAAAAATCCGAATAATCACACCACTAAACAAATAACAATATTTTTACATTCCAACACCGATATTTGGCTATCCCTCATGCGGTGTGTAAACTAGCGCTTTCGTTTATCACACTACCCTGCGTAAGTTTAAGCACGTAATCTGGAATATACCGTGAGCAGCATTAAATTAATTGTCGGCCTGGCTAATCCTGGCGCGGAATATGCCGCCACCCGCCATAATGCGGGTGCCTGGTTTGTCGATCGTCTGGCGGACGCTTACCGTCAGCCGCTGAAAGAAGAAAGCAAATTTTTTGGTTACACCTCCCGCCTGAATCTGGCTGGGCAAGATGTTCGTCTGCTGGTTCCCACCACGTTCATGAACCTGAGCGGCAAAGCCGTCGCGGCAATGGCCACTTTCTACCGCATCCAACCTGATGAAATTCTGGTTGCACACGATGAACTGGATTTATTACCGGGAATTGCCAAACTTAAGCTGGGTGGCGGCCACGGCGGCCACAACGGTCTGAAAGACATCATCAGTAAATTGGGTAACAACCCGAACTTCCATCGTTTACGCATCGGTATCGGCCATCCGGGTGATAAAAGCAAAGTGACTGGCTTTGTGCTGGGCAAACCGCCGACGAGCGAACAGACGCTGATCGACGATGCCATTGACGAAGCCGTACGCTGCACAGAAATCCTGATGAAAGAAGACATGATCAAAGCGATGAACCGCTTGCATGCCTTCAAAGCGGCATAATCTGGTCAGAATGCGGATGGCAGATCGAGATAAATCGCCATTCCGTGTATAATCTGCCGAAATATTTCCATTCTGACAGGCAATAGATAGTAATTGCCTGATTAATAAGTTATTTAAGGTGATATAAACATGGGATTCAAATGCGGTATCGTTGGGCTGCCTAACGTCGGTAAATCCACTCTGTTCAATGCGCTGACCAAAGCCGGCATCGAAGCGGCCAACTTCCCGTTTTGTACCATCGAGCCGAACACTGGCGTAGTGCCGATGCCCGATCCACGTCTGGACAAGCTGGCTGAAATCGTTAAGCCACAGCGTATCCTCCCTACCACCATGGAATTTGTTGATATCGCTGGTCTGGTAAAAGGCGCGTCCAAAGGTGAAGGTTTGGGTAACCAGTTCCTGACCAACATTCGTGAAACGGAAGCCATCGGCCACGTTGTACGCTGCTTCGAAAACGACAACATCATCCACGTCAACAACAAAGTGGATCCGGCTGATGATATCGAAGTCATCAACACTGAATTAGCACTGTCTGACCTCGACACCTGTGAACGCGCCATTCATCGCGTGCAGAAGAGAGCCAAAGGCGGTGATAAAGATGCTAAAGCTGAGCTGGCCGCGCTGGAGAAATGTTTACCACAATTGGAAAACGCTGGCATGCTGCGTTCGCTGGATTTAAGCGATGAAGATAAAGCAGCTATCCGCTACCTGAGCTTCCTGACACTGAAACCAACGATGTACATCGCTAACGTCAACGAAGACGGTTTCGAAAACAACCCATACCTCGATAAAGTGCGCGAAATCGCAGCGGCTGAAGGCTCTGTCGTTGTGGCCGTCTGCGCCGCCGTTGAATCAGATATTGCCGAGCTGGACGATGCTGACCGTGAAGAATTCATGGCGGAGTTAGGGTTAGAAGAGCCGGGTCTGAACCGCGTGATCCGTGCAGGTTATGAGCTGCTGAACCTGCAAACTTACTTCACCGCTGGCGTGAAAGAAGTTCGTGCATGGACCATCCCTGTCGGCGCCACCGCACCGCAGGCCGCCGGTAAGATCCACACCGACTTCGAAAAAGGCTTCATCCGCGCACAGACTATCGCCTATGACGATTTCATCACCTACAAAGGTGAACAAGGCGCGAAAGAAGCCGGAAAAATGCGTTCAGAAGGCAAGGAATACATCGTAAAAGATGGCGATGTGATGAACTTCCTGTTCAACGTCTAAATAGACTCTGTTGTCTCATGCGATCTCACAGCATTGTATGCAGACTAACAAACCTCATAAAATCCACGCAGTTGCGTGGATTTTCATTTTAAATTTGGGAGCTTTCGTTTGAAAAACCATTATTCTATTAATTCATCCCAAATTCGTGTAGTAACACATATCTGTGGTTTTTTAGTTTTTTTATACAGTTTTTCCATGCTGCCACCGATGGTTATTGCATTGCTGAACAAAGAGAAGAGTTTTTTTGTTTTTCTCAGTACGTTCATTACTTTTTTTTCTCTCGGAGGCATAGCCTGGGTTCTGACCCGGCGAGCAGGAATACAACTACGAACCCGAGATGGCTTTATCATTATCGTTCTGTTTTGGATATTATTTTCTCTTATTAGCGCCATCCCGATATGGCAGGATGACGCACTGAACTTAAGCTTTGCCGATGCATTATTTGAAGGTGTTTCCGGTATAACCACAACTGGCGCTACCGTTGTGGCTGATGTTAGTTCACTGCCACATGCCTATCTTTATTATCGAGCTCAACTGAATTTTATTGGCGGTTTGGGGGTTATTGTCCTTGCCGTTGCAGTACTCCCTTTATTAGGTATTGGTGGAGCAAAACTTTATCAGTCGGAAATGCCAGGTCCTTTTAAAGAAGAAAAACTGACGCCTCGACTGGCAGATACATCACGCAGTCTCTGGTTAACATATTCACTGCTCGGATTAGCCTGTACTTTTTCTTACATGCTTGCAGGTATGCCTGCTTTTGACGCACTGTGTCATGGTTTATCAACTGTATCACTAGGCGGTTTCTCGACCCAAACGGAAAGTATCGGTTTTTACAACAACCATGCTATTGAATTCGTTGCGGGTTTATTTTCGCTGCTTTCCGCATTTAATTTTACCTTATGGTATATCGCTATCACTAAACGTACCCTGAAACCTTTTCAGCGTAATGCCGAACTTCGTTTCTTTCTGCTGGTGACATGTATTGTTGTTCTCCTCACTACCTGGCAAGTATGGCACGCGGGGATGTATAACATGTTTGATAGTTTCATCCATGCCTTTTTCCTTGCCAGTTCCATGATGACTGATAACGGTCTGGCAACCGCTGATTATGCGAACTGGCCAACTCACACTATTGTGTTTTTGTTATTTATGAGTTTTTTTGGGGGGTGTGTTGGTTCAACATGTGGTGGCATTAAAACATTACGTTTTTTGATTTTGCTGAAACAAAGTCGGCATGAATTACATCAACTGGCTCATCCACGTGCATTAATGAATATAAAAGTAGGTGGCAGTACGGTGAATGATCGTGTCATGCATTCTGTATGGAGTTTCTTCTTCCTTTATATGCTTTTCACAATCTTTTTCATCTGGGTACTGAATATGATGGGATATGATTTACTCACCTCGTTTGCTACCGTCGCGGCATGCATTAACAATATGGGATTAGGGTTTGGTGAAACCGCCTCAACGTTTGGTACTCTCAAAGATGAGGCTAAATATTTAATGTGTGCAGCGATGATAATGGGACGCTTGGAGATTTACCCTATTTTGATGCTTTTTTCACGTTTCTTCTGGCGCGCATAGCATTATATCTGCCTGATCACATCGGGCAGGCTTTTATTGATTCAGAGGATCGCTAGCTAGAGTGTGTCCCTTAACCTCCCCACATACCAAAAAGTACTGTAGGAACCCTTTCCGAAATGTGATTTTTGGTTGAATATTAAGCGTTTCTGGAGCGATTTTTATCGTTTAAAAGTTTTTTTGCACAGTTATTACCCATGCTAAGTTGTACAATAAATAGTTAAGGGACACAGCATAGATTCGTTGAGATATGCAGCATCACTTCATAGAACTGAAATTCCACCACTGGCTAAACGCCTGCTGCGGGTTATCGACCTGAACGCGTTCGCCAATGCGGGGCGTCATCAGTCGCCAGTCTTGATTTTCACTCGCCTGAGAAATGCGCTCCAGCGGATCGTTCCAGCGGTGGTGCGCCAGCTTAAATTTGCTGTTATGGCTCGGTAGTACCGCTTTTGCCTGCAAATCACTGGCCGCCTGCGCACTTTCTTCCGGCGTCATGTGAACGTGGGGCCAGTCCCGATCGTACTGCCCGCATTCCAGTATCGCGATATCGAATCCGCCCAGACGCTCAGCGATCGCTTTGTAATGCGCACCATAGCCGCTGTCTCCGCCGAGATACAGACGATGTTGTTCCGTAATCAGCGCAAATGAACCCCACAGCGTTTGATTATGCTTGAGGAGTCGGCCAGAAAAATGCTGTGTCGGAAGTACATGGATGTCGACACCATTCTCTTTCAGACAACTGAACCAGCCGCCTTCCGTAATGTCTTTCTGCGGGAAACCCCATTTTACAAAATAGGACCCCACGCCCGTTGGCGTGACGATGCGACGGATTTTCCCGCGTAGCGCGTTCAGCGTGGGATAATCCAGATGATCCCAGTGATCGTGGGTGATCAGCAGATAGTCGATGGTGGGAACATCATCCGGTGAATACACATTGCTGCCCTTGAAAGCGACGTTGGTGCGTGGCACCGGCGAAGCGTTGTCGCTAAATACCGGATCCAGCAGGAACGTTTTCCCTTCCAGTTGAATGAAATAGCTGGAATGGCCCATCCAGATGATGACGTTATCCGTTTTACTCAACTGGTGCAGATCGGTTTTTTCCGACGGCAAATGGGTATCTGGCAACGCACCATCATCTTTCTCAAAAAGAAATCGGTACAGCAGAGCCCAACGGCTCTGACTTGCCACCGTTGGGCGGGCGACCGGGTTATGAAACGCGCCATCGCGAAAGAGTGGGTTTTCCGGCTGGGGCTTGACCTCTGGTGATACATACTGCGGCTGTTTTAACCAGCCGTAAACGGCGACTACAATCACAGCCAAAACGAGTAACAAAAGCATAGCGTTTATCCGGTGTCATTTCGTGATGAATATATTTCGTAATGAATGTCGTTTCGTCATGCCTGATTTCAGGCATCGCCCCTTTGGCACCGGCAGTTATGCACGAACGCTGAGAATATGGCAAGGGAGAACTGGGGGATTTTGGGTGCAAAAAAAGCGAAGGTGCTCGCCTTCGCTCAGAAATGTTGATGAGAGTTTGCCTGCGGCGTCAGTACATATTACTTTTTAAGCGCCAGCAGCGTTTTTCCCATCCCGATAACAAATTCATTTTGTTGCCCAATGACCTTATTCAGCCCGACTTCATCCTGAATATTATCGACCGTGTTGATCGCCTGTACTTCCAGCACGCGCCCTTTAATCAGCGTCGAACACAGCGAATGCAGAACCTTGTTATTCAGAATCGTTTGTAAGCAGCGAAAAGGCGTCGCACCGTCAATGTTTCCCGCACGTTGGTCGGGCTTAATACGCTGGCGCAGCATCTCTTTTTCGGTACTGGCAATCACTGCATCCAGATCGCTGGGCTTGGAGGCAATCGGGACATTGCCATCTTTATCAGGCGGCAGCATAAACAATGAAACCAACGCTTTATTGCCTGTCGTAGGGTCAACATACTCGGTCTGCACCATGTGGTTTGCCGGGTCGACCACGTTGTCTCGCTGAACCATGTTCAACAGTCGCGCAGGTAATGCCGCGGTGAGATCCTGCGTGGTATAGCCAGCGAACAAATCTGGATCCTTTGTCTCAGCAAGCCCGTGCAGCGGCAGCACCAGTAACAGCCCCGCAATCCCTTTCTTTATCACACTGATTTTCATCATATTCCCCTGCTATTCATTGTATGCACTCCCCTATCCCACCACGCGCCATTCTTATCACGCTAACGTCGATAACCTCTGGCCTTTTTACTACGTTTACACGTGACAGCGCATTCTACAACTACAGGAAAGAATAGCATTTTTTATACAAAAACTCGTTGTCGGAGAATTCCTTCGCTAGAATCGCGCCGTTTACTCACCCCCAATGTGTCATTTGAAGCCCTAAAGTGCCCTGTACGTCAGCCCCCCACTAACCGCCGACGACTGCATTAAGCAGCCTCGATTCGGCGCAGGCTGCGGTACGAGTTCCCTGTTTTCCCCGCTATTGTGCGGAGCAGAAAACGAACCTCCCGCTTCCTCCCCCGCGACTCTGAACTCTGGAATGCCAGTGGACCGTCTATTGACTTGCGCCAGAATACGTTCGTCGGCCCGCCGCCGTAGCGTACTTCAACGTGGAAGCGCGGTAAACGGGCTCTCGTATTCCGTGATATCGTTTTTTCTGCACCACAATGCCGTTTTTCATCGAAAAATTTATCGTCCTCGAAACGTACGGGGACGATAAATCCCCTCATAGCCTGAGCAATCAGGCCTTTTCTAGATTCCCCACACGTTATGACGCAAACCAGGGCTCTATCGGGTCCGGATAATTTAGCCACATCGCCAGACCTTCTGCCATTTCTTTGTCCGTCAGCAGTGCGGCCTCCAGACGAGTTCGCAGCGCGTATTCATCCATATCGATACCAATAAACACCAGTTCCTGCCGCGCATCACCCACGCCATCCACCCATATGGAACGAATGTAATCTAGCGATTCACTATCTGTCGGCCACCTTTCTTTTGGCGCGCTGACCCACCATGAACCAGCCAGCCCCTGACGCGCCACACCGCCTGCCTGAGACCACGATCCGGCATATTCCGGGCGGCTTGCCAACCAAAAATAGCCTTTGGATCTGACAACCCCGGTGAGCGAATTTTCCATGACCTGCGCGAAGCGGGCAGGATGAAACGGCCGACGCGCGCGGAAAACAAAACTGGCGATGCCATATTCCTCAGTTTCAGGCGTATGCTCGCCGCGTAGCTCCTTCAACCATCCTGGAGCCTGCGCCGCTTTGTCGAAATCAAACAATCCCGTATTGAGCACCTCGTTCAACGGCACAGCACCAAACTGTGCATGCAGTATTTTTGCGCTCGGATTCAGTGAACGAATAATCGCAACTAACTTCTGCTGTTGCGCCGCATCAATAAGATCCGTCTTGTTGAGGATAATGACATCGCAGAATTCGATCTGGTCGATCAGCAAATCCACCACGCTGCGCTCGTCACCCTCGCCTAACGATTCTCCACGTGAATGAATGCTGTCCACTGAAGCGTAATCGTTTAAGAAATTATACCCGTCGACAACAGTCACCATCGTATCCAGCCGAGCCACTTCCGAAAGGCTTTCCCCATCGTCACCCGCAAACGTGAATGTCTCCGCGACCGGAAGCGGTTCCGCGATACCGGTTGATTCAATGACCAACTGATCAAAACGCCCTTCTTTTGCCAGCCGATTAACCTCGATCAGGAGATCTTCACGCAGCGTGCAACAGATACAACCGTTACTCATCTCCACCAATTTCTCGTCCGTTCGTGAAAGCTCAGCGCCGCCCTCCCTCACTAGTGCAGCATCAATATTCACTTCTGACATGTCGTTGACGATCACCGCGACGCGTCGGCCAGCGCGATTATTCAGAATATGGTTAAGTAACGTGGTCTTTCCCGCGCCGAGAAAGCCGGATAGTACGGTCACAGGTAATCTTGCATCTGCTTTCTGTCGAGCTACAACGTCAGCCATATTTCACACTCTCTAATGATTCAAGGTCGTTTGCATTTTTACTTTTCCGCTTAGGGATGATTCATCACCACAAATGTTTCGCTTTTAAACCTTCGTCGCGGTAATCTCCTCACGCATCAAGTGTTATGTTATAACATAACAATTAGGCCATGAAAAATCATTGAGGGTTTGGTTTGGTCTAATGCAATTTACATTCTTCGCATTGTTGAAAACAAATAGCCCCCTGACGTCTCCGTCAGGGGGCTATCGTAGGAATTGCTGAGCAACCTTATTGCCTTTAGCTCAGGTCAGATCCGTTGCTGGCGATGACTTTCTTATACCAGTAGAACGATTTCTTTTTCTTTCTGGCTAACGTCCCTTCGCCCTGGTCGTCGCGATCGACGTAGATGAAACCGTAGCGTTTGCTCATTTCACCGGTAGAAGCAGCGACCAGATCGATGCAGCCCCATGAGGTATAGCCGATGACCGGAATGCCGTCGCCGATGGCGTCCGCCATCGCGCTGATGTGCTCGCGCAGGTAGCTGATGCGATAGTCATCATCAATCTTGCCCTGTGCGTTAATCTCGTCCTTCGCACCCAGCCCGTTCTCGACCAAAAACAGTGGCTTCTGGTAGCGGTCATACATCATGTTCATGGTGATGCGCAGACCCAGCGGATCAATTCCCCAGCCCCATTCACTTGCCTTGATGTGCGGGTTCTTTAACGATTTCACGATGTTCGCCGCACTGCTATTGTGCTCGTTCATATCCGCTGAGGCGCAGCGGGAGGCGTAATAGCTGAAGGACACAAAATCTACCGTGTTCTTGAGAATCTCATCATCGCCCGGCTCTGACGCAATCGTGATGCCCTTCTCTTTAAACAAACGCCCGGTATATGCCGGATAGGTGCCGCGTGCCTGCACATCAATAAAGAACAGATTCTCTCGATCTTTATTTAGCGCCGCCCAGACATCTTCCGGTTTGCACGACCACGGATAAAAGTTGCCGCCAGCCAGCATGCAGCCGACCTGATTTTCCGCGTTAACCTCATGCGCAATTTTCGTCGCCAGCGCGCTCGCCACCAGTTCATGGTGCGCCGCCTGGTATTTCACCTGCTCCTGATTCTCCCCGTCGGCAAACACCAACCCAGCGCCAGAAAACGGACTATGCAGCAAAATATTGATTTCATTGAACGTCAGCCAATATTTCACCAGCCCGTCGAAGGCTTCAAAACAGGTTCGGGCATAGCGAGCGAAGAACTCCACCATTTTCCGGTCACGCCATGAGCCGTACTCGGTGACCAAATGCATCGGCACATCGAAATGGCACAGCGTCACCAGCGGCTCAATGTTGTACTTCTTGCACTCGGCAAACACATCGCGATAAAAGGCGATGCCGTCTGCGTTGGGCGTCAGCTCATCCCCGTTTGGGTAAAGTCGGCTCCAGGCGATAGAGGTACGGAACACCGTGAACCCCATTTCTGCCATCAGCGCGATATCTTCCTTATAGCGATGATAGAAATCGATCGCCTGATGGCTGGGATAAAACTCATCCTCACGCAGCGCAAAACGCGGTTCTTGCCCTAGTTTTACCGGCAGACGATTCACACCGTGGGGAATCATATCCACCGTCGTCAGCCCTTTACCGCCTTCGAGGTACGCACCTTCTGCCTGATTGGCCGCAATCGCGCCCCCCCATAAGAACCCATTGGGAAATGTTGATGCAGACATACGCTCTTCTCCTTCGTACTTCAGCTAATTAGTGCTTCATTTAATTCGTGTTCGCTGCGTGCTGCGGCGTGGAAACCTTGTCGCCCTGTATGCGTTTCTCTTCCGGTTGTTCTTCTACCGGGATGTCTTCAAAGCCCAGCAGCAAGGTGACGAAGAAGGAAATCACGACAGATAGAAGCATGACGCCGAATACCCAGGCAATGCTCATCGGATTGGTCGGATCGAAGAACTGCACGCTGGTAAACAGCCCCGGCGAGGCCATTGAATGGCTTGCCAGACCGCCGATACCGGCAACGGCACCACAGATAAAACCGGTGATTAAACAGGCAATCAGCGGACGCTTCAGACGCAAAGCCACACCGTACAGCGCAGGTTCCGAGATCCCAGCAACAATGGCCGATGCCGCCGCCGCCAGCGCCGTCTGGCGCAGTTCCGGGTTTTTGGTGCGCCACGCGACCGCCAGTGAAGAGCCCCCCAGCGACAGGTTTGCACCGATTTCAGACGGCATCACCATGCCTTCTTTGCCCGTCTCGGCGATGGTTTGAATGATAGTCGGCGTAAACACGCGGTGCATACCGGTCATCACCAGCAGCGGCCAGATAGCGCCCATGATGGCAACGGACAACCAGCCCAGATAATCATGCACGGTGTACACCACCGCAGAAATTCCGCTACCAATCCAGATCCCAATCGGGCCGATCAGCATGATGGCAATCGGAGAAGCAATCAGCACGATTAACATCGGCTTCAGGAAGTTTTTGGTCACCGCTGGCGTAATGCGGTCTACCCATTTTTCAATGTAAGACAGAATCCAGGTCATACACAGCGCCGGAATCACGGTGTAGGTATACTTCACCGCCGTGACGGTCAGCCCCATAAACACCACCTGCTGACCCTGCGCCGCTTTTGCCATCAGATCGATAAACGTCGGATGCACCAGCACCCCAGCGATAGCAATCGCCAACGACATATTGGTTTTGAATTTTACCGCAGCAGACGCCGCCACCATGATCGGCAGGAAGAAGAACGCGCCGTCGCCAATCACGTTCAGAATCGTTATCGTCGATGCGCCCTTCTCAAACAGCCCGGTCATGTCGAGGATCATGGCAAGCAATTTCACCATCGAGCCGCCGATAATTGCCGGAATGAGCGGTGACATCGTGCCAATCAGCGCATCCAGAATCCCCGCTCCGATGCGTCGCAGCGTAATTTTATTGTTCACTGGTACGGTTTTTTCAGCTTCCGCGCCTTCCGGCAGCAGTTTCACCACTTCGGCGTACGCCTGAGAAACGGTGTTGCCGATGATGACCTGACACTGGTTATCATTTTTCACGACGCCCAGCACGCCGCTTATCGCCTTCAATTCGGCCACATTCGCGGCATCATTATCTTTCAGCACAAAGCGCAGACGGGTCATACAGTGCGTCACGGCAGCGATGTTATCAGCACCACCGATGGCATCGATGATCGAACGGGATACAGCCGCATAATTCTTTGACATGGATAAACAATCTCTCGTAATCGCGCACGCTACACCAGATTCAACACACCGCTCAACGCGTCCAAAACGGGAATGTCACTTGATGCGCACACATTTATTATTCAATTTCATACAGTTATGAAAGTATTCATGCCGGTATCCCTGCTCCATGCAACGTGATGAAACGCCGATGGGTAACCGGTTCCACATGATAGTGTTTATACGTTAATGTAATTTCAATAGATTAATTGTTAATATTTTACTTATGTGACCACGATCGCCATAGAAATGTGATCCTTCTCTCGATCGCACCCGCACTCATCCCCTTGCGGCCAACACACAGGCAACTTGACGTATGACGGAGATAAAGTGTGTAAAATGATGGGAGTATTCAACGTCTCAGGATGTCTCATGTCGACAATGCAGGAAGTGGCGAAGAAAGCAGGCGTATCAAAAGCGACGGTGTCGCGCGTGCTATCGGGCAAAGGCTATACCAGTGAAGAAACCAAAACGCTGGTCTATCAGGCCATTGAGGAGACGGGATATCGGCCCAATTTACTGGCACGGAATCTGGCGACCAGCAAATCAGCCTGTATTGGTTTGGTGGTGACCAACACGCTCTATAACGGCAGCTATTTTAACGAACTGCTGTCACAGGCCGCCAAGAAACTGGAAGACAACGGGCGTCAGTTGATTCTGGTCGATGGTAAACACAGCGCTGATGAAGAAAGAGCCGCAATTCAATTCCTGCTGGGGTTACGCTGTGATGCGATCATCATCTATCCCCGTTTTCTCAACGTGGATGAAATGGACGACATCATCGAGAAGCACAAGCAGCCGATCATGGTGGTCAACCGTAAACTGCGTAAACACCAGAGCCACTGCATCTGCTGCGATCACAAAGGTTCCAGCTATAACGCCACGCAGCATCTGATCGCGCGCGGCCATAGAGATATCGCTTTTATCACCGGTTCGCTGGATTCGCCGACGGCTATCGAACGCCTTTCCGGCTATAAAGATGCCCTGACGGCGGCCAATATTGCGGTACGGGATGAATTGATTGTGAAAGGAAAATGGACGCCGCGCAGCGGGTCGCTTGCCATTAACGCCCTGCGCGATAACCGGGTATCGTTCAGCGCCGTTCTCGCCAGCAATGACGATATGGCGATTGGCGCGATAAAAGCGTTGGATGACGCTGGCGTTGCCGTACCGCACGACGTTTCTGTCGTCGGGTTCGACGATATTCCCACCGCCCCGTTTTTGAAACCGTCGCTCTCCAGCGTCAAAGATCCGGTGAGCGATATGATCAACGAAGTGATTAACCGCCTGATCGCGATGCTGGACGGCGGCTATTTCTCGAAAGACAATCTGTTCTTGTCGGAATTACAGGTCAGAGATTCCATTCAGAACGGGCCGTACGGTAACCCGCCCGTTTGAATCTGCTACGGGGTCGTTTCAGACCCCGTTTTTCACGGCAACAAAAACGGACCACCCGTAGATTGCAGATAAACTGCATTAGCTTAGACGTGAACTGACAGTTTGCGCGGGCAGAACACAGTCAAATCTGACAGGCTGCTGTGAGCGAGGAGCAGACGTTATACAATCCGTACACACTAAGATCTTAAGAGGTGGATGGAACCACTAGTTTGGGTACACACAGCCAATTTTCTCATTTTATTTGGATCAGAAAATCCTTTTGACAAATACCACGTAACCCATGAAATGATAATATCGGCAACGTATTTTGCATGATGTAATATCCCTCAGCCGTCAGAAACATACGACGATGATGTCTGAAGCCAGGCGTTCTCGTGAGAATGTGAGTACCGAATGTTGTGCTTTCTAATCTTTCAAAATTCGATGTAAACTACCAACTAATTGGTAGTTATTTTTTCCTGAGGATTCACTGAATGGCTAAAACTGCACTTGCCCTGAAAGTATGTCTGGCCATGTTAGCTTTCGCGGCAAACTCTGTTCTTTGTCGTCTGGCACTCAAAGGGGGACATATTGATCCCTTTTCCTTCAGCAGCTTACGCTTGCTCAGCGGTGCGCTGGTCCTGCTGCCATTCCTGTTTCTTCACACCAAAAGCTCCATATCCGTATGGCGTCCGTTAAGCGGGTTCTATCTGATGGTCTATGCGGTTTTCTTTTCAGTCGCCTACATCCATCTTGATACGGGCGCCGGGGCGCTGTTACTTTTTGGTGCAGTACAGCTTGCGATGGTGATATACGGATTATTTAAGGGAGAGTCACTGTCAGTATTGCGAGCAAGCGGTCTTATGCTCGCATTAGCGGGCATTGCCATACTTTTGTTACCTGGAGCTAAAGCGCCCCCCATTTTTAGTGCGGTTCTGATGATCGTGGCCGGGTTAGCCTGGGCTGCATATTCGATAACGGGGAGGAAGACACAAAACGCGGGTGCAGCCACGGCAGCAAACTTTGTTATGGCCGTTCCAATGGCGCTCATTCTTTCAGTACTGTCTATAAAAGAGGGTCACTACGATGCCGCGGGCATTAGTCTGTCATTGCTATCAGGAGCAGTCGCATCAGCCGGAGCCTACGTGCTGTGGTACACCCTCTTACCCTCCCTCGCCTCGATTACGGCAAGCACAATCCAGCTCAGCGTCCCTTGCCTGACCATGCTGGGAGGGGTCGTGTTTCTCGGTGAATCGTTGACTTCCCGAATGGTTTTTTCAGCCCTGGCCGTACTGGTTGGTATAGTGATGGTGACTCAGGAAAAGAAACCGACAGTCTGACCCTCAACGGTTGGCGGAAGTAGCGGTCTGGCGGATATTGTGATTTTCCGATGCGATAGTCAGGCGCGGGGGATCCAGCGTCAGGTCTGCAAAAAAATGCCGCCCGGTAAGGGGCGGCTCATTTGAACGTGCTTTGATTAGCGTCTGACGGCCATGATGCCGGCATCGACGTCCCAGATAGCCCCGGTGACCCATGATGCTTTATCAGACAGCAGGAACAGCATGGTATTGGCTACATCTTCCGCTGTCCCGACGCGCCCCAACGGATGGAAGTCGTTCAGAGACTTCATCGCATCGGCGATGTCGGCTTTATCCATGAACCCTTCATAAATTGGCGTATGCACGATTCCCGGTGACACGGCATTCACACGAATCCCGGCACTGGCCAGCTCTATCGCCAGATTACGCGTCAGGGCATGCAGACCCGCTTTTGCCATGGAATAGGCAGAAGACGGTGAGTCACCCAGCGCAGCCTGTGCGCCAATCGACCCGACGTTGACAATAGATCCTTCCAGCTTCGCCGCCAGCATGTTCTTTACGACGTCCTGCGTTATGAAGAACGTGGCGCGGTTAAGCGAAAGATACATGTCGTAATCGGCAACGCTGTGCTCGGTGAAATCTTTGGGAATGAAAATCCCGGCAGCATTGACCATCAGGCTGATATCGCGGTGGTTGGTGTTGATTTCCTGACGAATGGTTTCCATGCCCTCTTCGGTCATCAGGTTTGCCGCAATAACCGCAACCGGGCCCAGTGGGCTCAGCTCTTTTTGCACGGCTTCCGCTTTGTCTTTTTTATTGCCGGTCAGAACAACACTACCGCCTGCTTCGAGCACCATGCGCGCGACAGCCAGTCCCATGCCACTGGTGCCGCCGACGACGAGTAGTTTTTTACCTTTAAAAAATTCACTCATTTTCATACTCCTATATTTACAGGTAAGAAGTTGACGGCACGGTCAGTGCCGACGGTTGACGGGCTAAATGCTGCAGCCTTCGGTTCCGCAGGTCTGACCCGCAGTGGCTGAAAACTCAGTTTGCTGCTCATCCCATACCTGACGCAGGGCGTTCAAAAAGTTATCTGCGCTCTGAGCACCGCTGATAGCGTATTTTTCGTTCATCACAAAGACCGGGACACCGCTGACGCCGATGGAGCGTGCATGAGCTTCATCGCCGGCAACGGAAGCACGGAAATCGTCGTTTTCAAGAGCGGCTTCAGCGTCGATTTTTGCCATGCCCGCTTCAACGGCCAGTGCAACCAGTTCATTACGGTCAAAGAGAGAGCGACCCTCAGTGATACTGCCGCGGTAAAAGCGTTCTTCGACGGCATCCGCTATTCCAGCTTTACGCGCGGCAGTCAGAAGGGTGTGCGCATCTTCGGTATCACCAAACATCATGGTGTCGAAGTTGTAGGTGAGGCCTTCAGATTTACCGGCGGTCTCCACCTGATTCATCATCAGTTCTGCCGAATGCTGGCTACCCAGCTTTTTTACGATGGCCTCTCTGAAAGGCATTGTTGGGGTACCGCCAGCCAGACGGTAGCTGTGATGACGGATCACCACCTGATCGCGAAACTCAAAACTGTTCAGCCCCTGTTCAAATCGTTTTTTAGCAATCCAGCACCACGGGCAGACTAAATCTGACCAGATATCAATGGTGAGAGTAGGTTTAAGCGTTTTCATGATGACTCCTCAACGATTGTGGGACAGACGCGTTAACTTCCCGAAGAACGGCGCCTGCACTGGATTTATTCAGCCTGCCAGACCGGATAATCGGTATAGCCTTTTTCCGGAGAACCACTGACGCCGTAGTACGTGGTACGGTCACTTTCTGCCAGCGGCCAGCCGTTTTGCATTCTTTCGACCAGATCAGGGTTGGCGATGTAAGGGACGCCAAACGCCACTAAATCCAGCTCATCGGCTTCAAGTGCCTGTTCGGCGATATCGCGAGTGAAACCACCTGCAGCGATAATGGTGCCTTTAAAAGAGTTGCGGAAACGGCGGCGGAATCCTTCCGGCAGCGGGGCTTTGGTGTACACCGGCTGATAGTAAAGGTGCACATAGGCAAGTTCGCGCTGACCGAGAGCGTCAGTGATGGCTTCCCAGGTTTCCTCTTCCCCCTCATACGGCGCGAGGTCATAAATACGGCCGAAGGGAGAAAGGCGCACGGCAACGTGGCTGTTACCCACCGCGTCAGCCACGGCATCAATAGTTTCCAGCAGGAAGTGCTGACGGTTTTCCACGGAGCCGCCGTATTCATCGGTGCGGGTGTTTAATTCGCTGCTGAGGAACTGGTCAAAGATGAACCCGTTCGCCGCCATGATTTCCACGCCGTCAAAACCGGCTTCCATTGCCAGACGCGCGGAATGTACAAAGTCGGCGGTGATGCGTTTCACTTCATGGGTTTCCAGTGCGCGTGGCTGGCTTGGCACAACCGGGCCCGGCTCGCCGGATTCGGTCAGCGCAAAAACAGTGGTATTGACCGCCTGAACGGTGCCCGCTGAAACCGGTGCAATGTGGCCCGGCTGAAGAGTGGTGTGAGACATACGGCCGACGTGCCAGAGTTGGGCGAAAATACGGCCACCTTTGGCATGAACCGCTTTCGTCACCTTACGCCAGCCCTGAACGTGTGCGTCATTGTAAATGCCCGGAGTATAGAGATAGCCACGGCCTTCTTCTGAAACAGGCATACCTTCGGTGATGAGCAGACCAGCGGAAGCACGCTGTGCATAATACAAAGCCACGACCTCGTCCGGTACGTCATTCATAGTGCGGGTGCGCGTCATCGGCGCCATAATCACACGATTTTTTAATGTCATGCCAGACAGGTTGTAGGGGGTGAACAGCTTACTCATCGTGTACCTCACAAAGACAAAAATGGTTTATCCCCACAGGGGAATGACAACGTCCGGCAGACTCACCGACTGAACATCGTCGGATTGCAGTTGCGTAAACATCTGATGGCTGGCACTATATCAACCATCTAGTAGGTAGGTCAACGAAAACCATTACGATATTTGTTTAACGCAACGGCCACCTGCGTAAACGCCCGCGAACTCATTGAGGTCATCAACATGCGTAACTTAACGTCTTATAACGAAGATAATTTCCGGCAGATAGAACAGTACGAGGGGATATCAGTCGTGCGTTTTTCTGCTCCGTGGTGTCCGCCCTGCCAGGCAAGCGAAGAGATGTTCAGTCTGTTTGTAGAACGGCTCGATGATGATATCCAGACAGGAAAGGTCAATGTCGATCAGGCGCCGGTATTGACGACCAAATATGAAATATGGGGTCTACCGTCGGTACTGATATTTCATGAAGGACAACTGGTAAAACGCATACCGGGTGTGAAATCGCCTGCGGTATATGCGCAGGCAATTGCGGACATTAAAAAAGGGCAATAATGCCCTTTTAAAGAGGAAATATTTAACGCTTAACCGCGAGCCTGGCTTACTGCATCCAGGGTACGTGCTGAATAAATGACAGCCGCGCCCGCATTAAGGTTGATCGCAACGCCCAGTGCTTCGGCGATTTCCGCATCCGTTGCGCCGGCTTTAACGGCAGCGTCAGCGTGGAAGGCAATACAACCGTCACAGCGCGTGGTAACTGCGCACGCCACTGCAATAAGTTCGCGAACTTTAGCACCCAGAAGATCTGTTTTGTTGCCTGCATTTCCCAGAGCAACCACGCCTTTCATGGTATCCGGGGTTAGCTTGCCGAGTTCACCCAGGCGTTGCATTAAATCTGTGCGGTAATTGTTCCAGTCTAACATTTTGTCAATCTCCGGATTAACGGGTATTAAGGAGCAGCTTTATGTATTTGAGGCTGCTACTAAAAACTTCTGGCCTCGCCGTAGCACGGGCCACGACGCTTGCACCTTCGCAAAGGTTAATGATCATCAAAGCCAGGTCAGAGGGTTCACCTTGCGGCGCAATCTCATCGGCAGCAATTCCACGTGAAACAACGCTCATTAGCCACTCAATCTGCATATCGAAATAGCGCGACGTCTGGTCAGTGATATTGCTGGGCAGATTGGCTGTCTCAGCGGACAATGCACAGCACAGCGGTAACAGTGATGCGCGATGACTCTGTGCAAAAAGGTCAACATAAGCAGCGATTCTTTGCGCTGCGGTTTTTTCTGCGGCCTCAATCTGTTCAAACACGCGTTGAGTATCCGCCAATGCCTGAATCACCACTTCTTCGCCCAGAATATCTTTGGTCGGAAAGTGATGATGAATGCTGGCCTTGGTAATACCGACGATTTTAGACAAATCAGCATAACTGAATGCCGAATAGCCTTTTTCGCGCATCAGATGTTCGGCCTCACTGAGCAGCCTTTCCCGCGTCATGGTTGTCATAATTGCTCCATATAATCTACTAGTTGGTAGATTATATTCCTGCATTTTTGGGGTAGCAAGGTGTATCACTAACTAACTATTGTTCTGTCCTGATGGTAACAGCCATCCTGTTTTTCGTGATGGCATCGTTACGTCTTTTACATCAGATCATTTATTCACACTAAGCGTGTAATCATTTCTACAGGGTTAGCCAGCGTGTCATGGATAGGTGAAGTATTTTTCATTTCGCTGACCAGCGCTTCTAACTCCTCGCGACTTGCAGTCTTGCTCGTCATGTGAACATCAACGCGAATGGATTTAGCACCTTTACGCACAGTGCTGTTGAGACCGAGGAAGCCATTAAGGTCGATATCGAAATTCAGATCCAACTCAATGCCGTCAAGGTCGATGCCTTTTTCAGCGGCCATCATAGTCAGGGTGGCTGTATAACAACCCGCAAGCGCCTGCATAATGTATTCGGTCGGGCTCATCCCGGTATCAGTACCCAGTAAACCTGCAGGTTCATCCCCGATATTGGAGAATTTACCCACACGGCTGTCATCAACAATACCGTTCTGAATAGTGGCGCCGGTTTCCGTGCGAACGGTTAACCCGCCGTTGGAACGGGCTTTCATCTGGAAAGTCAGATTACCCAGGCCAGGCTGAGTGCGTACGGCTTCACGGGTCATGTGGATAGCATTTGCGGCTGCAGAAGGTTTAACGGTAATAGACATAATGGCTCCAGGGATTTCTTAAGAAAAGAGTGTGGTTATCGTTAGTGACAACCAATCAACTAGTAGGTAGGTTAACGACGTAAGCTAGACTTGTCCACTGTTTTATGAAAAAGAGTGCAGACAGCCACGATAAACACTTTATTGCACGTTGATTATGTTATTGAGCAGCCTTAACCACAAATAGCTCAATATTGTTGTACATAAATAGAAAACTCAGAAAACCCAACCCTGTTTAAGGATAGCGTTGCATCGACCAATTGAACTCACAGCGAGATACGGACATAAAAGATTTGGCTTATGCTGCTGACCTTACTGGCACTATTTTGACCCGATATGAGCGAAACTTGGCCTTTAAGACATAGTAGGGTTGCCCGATTATCACTAAAATTTGTTATCGGGCCATGGTTACCGTGGCTCTTACCAAGTTAAATAGCGTTCGGGAGAACACAAAATGAAAATTACTCAGGTCCGTAATGCGACCCAAATCATCGAATATGCAGGTAAGAAGTTCCTTATCGATCCCATGCTTTCTGATAAAGATGCAGTGGAAGGTTTTCAGGGAACGGCTCGCTCAGAAATTCGTAATCCTATGGTGGAATTACCTCTGGATATAAGCTTACTGCTTGATGTGGATGCAATTATTATTACCCATACGCACTCGGACCACTGGGATCTGGCCGCAGCATATATTGTGCCAAAGGATAAGTTGATTTACGTCCAGAATGAGAACGATGAAACACAGCTGTGTGCTCAGGGCTTTACTAATCTGGTTACTCTGACCGAAACCAGCCGCTTTGAAGATATTGAACTGATTAAGACAGCTTGCCAACACGGTTCAGATGAAGCCTATGCTAACCCGCAGATGGCCGAAATTCTTGGCGATGCCAGTGGTGTTGTGTTCCGTCATCCAGCAGAAAAAACTTTATATCTTGTTGGTGATTCGATCTGGGTGAAAGCCATTGAAGAAAACATGCGCAAATATATGCCTGGTGTGTTGATTATGAATACCGGTTGGGCTCATGTTCTGGGCTTTGGCGCAATCATCTTTGGTAAAGAGGATATTTTGAAGGCTCACTTTGTCTTGCCTGAAGCCCAAATAGTTGCCACCCACATGGAAGCTGTAAACCACTGTCTGGTCACACGACAGGAAGTTCTGGATTATGCATACGTTAACCATATTCAGAGCTATGTTTCAGCGCCTTCTGACGGCGAAGCTGTCACGTTCTGACACCAACCGATCCTCCGGGAGTAAATATCTGTGATCTCAGTTGCCATTCTTGTTACCCAGGGCTTCAGCACGTATCACGTATCAGTTCCGCTGATTCTTTTTGGTGGTACCGTCACAGAACAACAGCTTTTTACCCGCCTGATATGTGCTGAAAAGCCAAGTCTCATCTGGTCTGAGGAAGGAACGGTAATACAGGCCGATCATGATCTGGAGGTGCTAACGCAGGTTGATATCGTCATTGTGCCCTTCTGGGGAGATGTGCGGAAACGACCATCCAGTCCTCTGCTTGACGGGCTGGTAAAAGCACGTGAAGCGGGAGTCCAGATAGTGGGATTGTGCCTGGGCACTTTCGTATTGGCTTATGCAGGGTTACTGGATGGGCATATGGCAGCAACTCACTGGGAATATGAGGATGATTTTCGGGAGCTGTTTCCATCCGTTCATTTAAATCTGAATGAACTCTATGTTGATGACAATGGACTGACTACATCCGCGGGATCGGCTGCAGCGATGGATTGCTGTCTGTATATTATTCGTCAACATTTTGGCAGCCTTGCGGCTAATAGCATTGCCCGCAGGATGGTCACGCCTCCCCACCGTGAAGGTGGTCAGGCACAGTATATTAATCATCCCGTCACGCAAAAGACCGCCGACTGTAGAATTAACATGGTGCTTGATTACCTGCTAAAGAGCCTTCTGGAGCCGCACGATATTAATTCTCTGGCCGAATACGCCTCAATGAGCCGCAGGACGCTGACGCGGCATTTCACGAAAGCGACCGGTATGTCCGTCATTGAGTGGATTACAGCAGCACGGTTGCATAAGAGTCAGGAGTTACTGGAGAACATGGATCTTCCTGTAGAAGAGGTCGCTGAGAAAGTGGGTTTTCAGTCTGCTGCAACGTTCAGGTTGCAGTTTCGGGAAAAATTCGGTGTCAGCCCCAGAGAATGGCGAAAAACATTCCGTAATGCATAACTAACACAAGAGCGCCAATTGCAGGGTGAAGATTCCAGTTCCCGCAATTACGACAATAATCTGTACCACCTAAGTCTGTCCGCTCTTGGCACAAAGTTGACGGGCAGCTATGAGCGAGCAGCGGAAGTTCGCAACTCCACACCACTACTAACTGACGGTCGTATTGAATACTGGGGGCAGGTCAATGTGCCTATTAGGCTAATGCGAAGCGGCCACGGCGTAAAGGCCAGCTTGTAGGCAATGATCTGATTTTGGGGGAATAAAACCCGCCGAAGAGGGTTTCTTTAAGCTGAAATGATCAACACCAGGTAATAACATTGCTTGATGTCCGAGTTGAAGGGATATTGCTGCCACTTGCCCAACGATGAGGGGTTTAGTTTCCCGATGTCCCAAGGTATGAAGCCTTTTACCCCTTTGGCTCCATCACCTAACTCTTCGACATACTCATGTTTAGCTGCGTTGTAAATATCAACGCGGCCGGCAACGTTGCGAACTGTATTTGCCCATAGGGCTGCCCCATAAACTGTTTGGGTGTTATCGCAGATTAGATGTTTGTGGACTTCCGTCAGATGACGGTAAATCTGCCCCGCTAAACCAGCACCAGCTCGTTCAGGCGTAACATAAGCGCCTCGTATTTGCTTACCTTCAGCTTGGTTTTCGTTTGGGTCTATGAAAGAGAAATTGTCATAAGCAAATCGAGCTATCACTTCAGATTTGTCCTCGTCCTCCATCTCAAGAACCATGATGCGATCAACGATCTCACTGTCCTCCAACCCGTCGTTGTCACGCAAATCGTCGATGTGGCTGGCAATGAACTCAGGATCGGTGAAGGCAACTTCTTCGACTACTGCTATGTGATGATAATCGGCGCTATCGTAGGTTGTTTCCGTTAGGCGGAGAATTACGACATCGTCAGGCAGGATAAAGCATGATGTGTGTGAAACAAAACTCCCGCCTGGGAAAGACGGGAGTTGGGAAAGATCTTTGGCGTAATTGTCGCCGATTAGAGAAGGTGCCATTCCTTTTTGCAATCCTGATTTTTAGCTTCACGGTGATTGACGTGAGCAGAAAAGTGCTTTTCCATGAAATTAGCAACTGATGTTTCAATCATTCCAATAACTTCGTCGTTTAAAGACAGGTTTGGATATTGCTTTTCAGGCTTCACGGTAAAGCGCAGGTTCTCACCACGAATGGCGATCTCCGCAAATGGCTTAACAACAGTCGTGTCCAGCGCTCGCTTGAGGTCGCTTTTCAGGGTAACGATGAAGTGCTGCGAATCCTTCTGGGTACGGTTCAGCATCCTACGCACTTCAACAGTGTCAGGAAACATAGAACGAGGCTCAAAGCTCGCGATTACACTCGTATTGTCACGAATGGTTTGAATCGAGCGCTGATTCTTCGTTTTAGCTTGTGCGTGTAACATATACCCACCTTAGCCTGGACACCCATGTGTCTCATGGCGATTGCTCCACCCATGTGGAACCTATCAAGTCAGTTGACGCCATCGTCAGCTGTCTATTAAATCTACATAATAGAGTCGTAATATGCAACCACAAAACAGCGAAAAGCCTTTTGTACAAAGGGAAAATAGCTTCTCTGGAGTATGCCGAGACGTCACTGTGATAACGTGACTTAGCGGGATTTTTTCTCCCAATGGGTAGCACCTTGAACGTTTTGGGAAAGGATCTCACGTTTTGTTTCCTGCGTTAGCCGATCGCCATGGCTAACATAATGGGTAATGATGTATGGATTGGGTACCAAGCGCTGATTATGCCAAGCATTAAGATCGGCAACGTGTCAATCATTTCATCACGTTCAGCCGTTACCTCTGATGTTCCCACTTATTCAATTATCGGTGGTAATCCGGCCAGGGTCATTAAAAAACGCTTCACAGATGAAAACATTCTGGCACTGGAGAAGCTGGCATGGTGGGACTGGCCTGTAGAAAAGATTACCCTAAAACTCACGGCAATCATGTCCGCTGATATTGAAGCACTACTGGACGAATAGATGCTGCCGTTTGTCTTTTGCTTAGTCAGGATAAGTAACATCCGCTTTTGGCACAGGGCTGCCAGTAAGATTACGTTTAGCTCTGCGCAGCAACATTGCTAGATCAGGTCTGAGTTAATACAGATAAACCGATCGACGTGATTCAATCGTGCGTGTTCGACTGTCATTTTACGCTATTGACGTAACGAACCATGCCCTGGAGCAATTGCGCAAACCGATGTGATTCATAATTACCCTCACTTGGCACCATCCAAACGCTGTTGACCTCAAGTTGGATCGTTGGTACGCCATGTGCTGCGCCGAACTTTGTGACGGTTTCATTCTTGGAGGCGGCAAAATAGTTGTTTGAGTAATTGGAAATACCTTCATTTCGCAATGAGGTGATGAGTTTGGTCACCAGTTCGTCTTTACCCAGCAGAGATTTTCCCTTCATGGTTCCGATATCAACATCATAGGGTCGGTAAGGGTGGCTGCCGTGGATATCAATAATGAGTTTCGGCTTTTGTGATTTTATTAATTCGGCTAGTCTCGCTTTATAATCATTATTATCGTAGTAGTTGGGGTCTGAAGGAGAGGCTTTTGTTGTATAGATGACCGTCGAACCCGTCAGTTTTCCCAACATGATTGCCAGCGCTGCCGTTCCGCCTCCGTCAGAGAAACGATATTTTCCATCCCGAAACGGTTCGGTAGCATGGGGGGCGCTAATGATAATGGGCTCCTGCCCTAAGATGACGTTAAACCATTTTTCCCCCTCTTTCGGTTTAACATCGCTATTTTTATCCGCATCCTTTTGATAAACGATTGCTTCGTTGATCTGTTCAGGCGTGAGCAATGCTTTTTCGAAATGGCTAGTACCCTGATTCAATGAGCATGCCGATGCTGAAAAAACAAACAGTGCAATAACAGTAAATCTTCTTATTAATGCAATATTAAGTAATTTCTTCATCTGTTCTCTCTCATAGAAATATTTGCCATTCCAATGCTCATGGAAACACAAAAGCGACGCAGTTTAGAAAGCCGACACGCTAAAAAATAGGCGATTAAACCGACTATCCCTAGCGTAATGACTACTATAGAAGAAGATGCTTTTTTAGGAGGGCTTGATGCAAATAAAGTGAAAAAAAGAGGGCAACCTACGCACCGAAACGATCGTTTACAGTACGTGATTGCCCATTTTTATCCGCTTGATACCGTCTTAAACGTAAACATTAAGCTGGTTATTTGCCGTCGGGCGATTAATCCCATCGGCTATCGGTGGTTTAAAGACCGATGCGTTATTTTCGTACGTCGTCCGGGTTCGGGTAGACGCGTCCTGATTAGGGTAACCAGACAGATGAGACGAGCGGGATATGCCCTGAACATGATCGGGTTTGTCAGGCATTGAGCTATATGACACTGGATAAACTAGGTTGAGACCAATCATTTTTCTTCCCCCTATTCATCTTCTCTGTCAGTAAAACTTATCTTGCTTATTACTGAGTATAGAACAATCAAGCAGGGGGAATATGTAAGGTTTTGTCTGAAAAAACACCACTGGTGCTACTATATCAGTATTCACTATGGCGCTTCATCGCTCACGTTTTCAACGCTGCGCCAGCAGCCGAATCGACGCCTCACGCTCGCGGGGTGACGTTACAGGCGTATGAATGATGAACTCATCCACGCCAAAGCGCTGATGGTAGCTATCCAGACGCTGATGAATATGTTCCGGCGTGCCGTAAAGCACATGACGCGGCTCCTGTACGATACGGAAATCCGTCGCGCCCGCCTGCCGAACAAAGTTATCAGCCTGTTCCTGACTGCCTACCGTCAGCGGCGGCTTGTTCTCAATATAAACTTTATAATTATGCTGCGTGCTGGCCAGTGCCTCCGCATCCTCATGACGTTCGGCGGCAATCACCGACAGTGACAGCAGCGTCTGGGCGTTGGCGGGCTTCAACTCCCGATAGCTCAAGAGAGACTCCGTCAGCAGCGTTTCACTGGCGTTAATGAACCCGGCGAACACAAAACTCCAGCCTAGCGAGGCAGCTAACCGCGCACTCTCCTGACTGGCACCCAGCAGAAAGCGCTGTGGCGTCTGTTCAGGTAATGGCGCCGCATTCATTCCTTCGGCGATGGGGCTTTGATCTAATAAACTGAGCGTATATCCCACGATGTTTCCTTATTTTCAGCGACTATTCGTTAGCGTGCTAGCGCTATTCACAGCAATAAATAGTCATAACAAAAACAACAGTCATAGCGAAAAACAGAATAAGAAGAATGTTGCATAAAGGTGTAAAAAATAAATATTAATAACAGAATTTGTTAGCAGAAATATTCATAATAAATGAATACAAAAAAGCGCCATCATAAAAAGCATGAAATATAACCAGACGGTATTTATCCGTAGAGTGGCTATCGGCTACCTTTAGCGTGTTTACGTTTTGTTAAGGAGGTGTATTGATATGGCTGAATCTATCCCCTGTTGTGATACGTCATTCGAGCAACAGGTAATTAACTGGCGACGGCACTTGCATCAGTACCCGGAATTGTCCAATCAGGAACACCAAACCACCGCGCACATTACCCGCTGGCTACAAGAGAAAGACATCCGCCAGTTGCCCCTTGCGTTAACCACGGGCGTCGTTGCCGAAATCGGTCACGGCAGCGGCCCGACGATTGCGCTGCGGGCCGATATTGATGCGCTGCCGATTGAAGAGTTAGTCGATGTGCCGTTTCGCTCTCAGCACGCGGGCGTCATGCATGCCTGTGGTCACGATTTCCACACCGCCGTGATGCTGGGTGCAGCCTGTTTGTTGAAAAAACGCGAATCTGTCTTACCGGGTAAAGTCAGGCTGTTTTTCCAACCCGCAGAAGAAGTCTCGACCGGCGCCAAACAGCTTATCCGCGCCGGTGCGCTCGCCGATGTCGCGGCCGTTTTCGGTCTGCACAACGCGCCTGAACTTCCTGCTGGCACCTTCGCGACACGCAGCGGCCCGTTTTATGCCAACGTGGATCGCTTCGCTATTCACATTACGGGCAAAGGCGCACATGCGGCCAAACCCGAACAGGGCATCGACAGCATCGTCACCGCCTGCAATATCGTCAATGCGCTGCAAACCCTGCCCAGCCGTAGCTTCAGCTCGCTGGAGTCGTTGGTCATCAGCGTCACGCGCATTCAGGGCGGCAACACCTGGAACGTCCTGCCGCAAACGGTAGAGTTGGAAGGGACGGTTCGTACCTACAATGCTGCGATTCGCGCGGAGATACCGGAACGAATAGAGCAATTGATTGGCGGCATCGCCCTTGCGCTGGGTGCAAAAGCGGAACTGAAATGGTATCCTGGCCCGCCTGCGGTTGTGAACACCAGTGAATGGGCTGATTTCAGCAAGCAAATTGCCCGAGACGCAGGCTATCAGGTAGAAAACGCCGAACTGCAAATGAGCGGCGAGGACTTTGCGCTTTACCTTCAGGATGTACCGGGCACGTTCGTCAGCATTGGTTCAAACAGCGAATTTGGTTTGCATCATCCTCAGTTCAATCCAGATGAAAGCGCGATTGCGCCAGCTTCTCGCTATTTCGCACAGTTAGCGGAAGCGGCACTGCATCGCCTGAACACCACGAAAGTCACCTCACCACAGGCCGTCCTGTCTTCATCGTAATATTTTTATCTACAAATTCAATCACCTACAAACACAATCACCTCCGCGCGATCAATTCGGCGGAGGGGGTTATTCCCTAAATCATTCACGCTGGAAAACTGGTGAAAAACCTATTTTCAGAACGAAAACGGGGGCAATGGAATAGAAGAGTAAAGCGTCCGCGCCAAGGACAAAGGCGTTAGGAACGCCTTTGAACGTCGCTTGCGACGGCCCTGAAAGGGTGAATCTCAGGGATGAGATTCATATCCGCGCGGCTCGAGCTTACAGGGAGGTACTTGCAGCGTCTTTACGATCTATCCATTGCCCCCGCTCGACGCACTTTATCTGCAAGGCTTGGCGTCTGGTTAGTGTATTTCATTAACCGCGAACAGCATGATAACGACGGGAAAAATACACCAGACCATCCGTGCTTTCGCCCTGCTTAATCGCTAATACCCGGCAAATAAAGATATCGTGCGTCGCCGCGCTCACCACCTCTTCAACCTGACAGTCAAACGCTACCAGCGCGTCCCGCAACACCGGTGAACCCGTGTGTAACACGTCCCACTCCGCCGCGGCAAACCGTTCTTCGGTAGACGACGGGCTCCCAAACAGCGACGACAGCGCTTCATGATGGGCCGCCAGCGTATTGATGCACAAATGCGTATTCGCCTGAAACGTGGGATACACCGACGAACCGCGATTTAGACACACCAGCAGCGTGCCCGGCGAATCACTGACGCTGGACACGGCGGACGCCGTAAAACCAGCCTTACCTGCCGGGCCATCCGTCGTAACGACATTGACCGCCGCGCTCAGCCTTGCCATCGCATCACGAAACGCCTGCCGGTCAACCGTGGCAACCGCCGCAGAGAGAATCGCGTCATTCGCGGTGACGTGTCGTTCAGCTATCAAATCAGACATTCAATACTTCCTTTAGATACGGCGAGAAACATGATTATTAACATCATACTAACAAAACAAGCCATATCATAATCTGAAATTTTTGAATTTCATTATCCATTTTTGTTATTTTACATCACGCCTCGCCTAATCAATAGTGAAAACACGCTATTAACGTCTTATTAACCTTTCATTGAATACGTGAATGCCTATTGATGGCTTGTTTATTAGCTGACGGTTTATTGATGGACTGTTTTCACTTTCATGGAAGTTCGTTTAATTAACAATAAGTACGCTCAATTAATAATAAGCACATTCAATTAATAAAAAGGTTTCTGACAATGAGTAAAAAACAAACATCTGCAAATCGACAATTAAGACTGGGTTTACTATTACAGGGCGCAGCGGGAAATATGTCCGCATGGCGGCATAAAAACGTCGTACCCGACGCCAGCATTAATTTTGGCTTTGTTTTGGATGCGGTAAAAAAAGCCGAACAAGGGAAATTTGATTTTGTCTTCGTGGCCGACGGCCTGTATATCAATGAAAAATCTATCCCCCACTTTCTCAATCGCTTTGAACCGCTGACACTGTTGTCCGCGCTGGCTACCGTCACCACGCATATTGGTCTGGTTGGCACACTCTCAACGTCGTATTCCGAACCGTTTACCACCGCCCGGCAGTTCGCCAGCCTCGACCATCTCAGCAACGGCCGCGCAGGTTGGAACGTGGTGACATCGCCGCTGGAAGGATCGGCGAAAAACTTTTCCCGTGAACAGCATCCGGAACACGCATTGCCAACCTGAGTCTGCAATCCGGCCGTTCCGATGCCTATTTCGGCCCCAACGTGATCGGTGCCTACAAAGCAGAGCTGACGGGCAAAGTTAAGCATGTCGGTACGGTCAACGCACCGTGCGCATCATTCTGCCGCAGGCGCTGCGTTCTATTCTGCCTACCGGTTTTAACGAGATCATCAGCCTCGCTAAAGGTACCTCAATTGTCTACGTGCTGACACTAGCTCCCGGCTCCGTCACCGTGATCCTTGGCCCGTCCGGCTCAGGGAAATCCACGCTGCTGCGCACCATTAACCATCTTGAACGCGTAGACGAAGGATTTATCCGCATCGACGCCGATTACATCGGCTACCGTCGCAAAGGGAATACGCTCTATGAGTTAAAAGAAAAGGACGTGCTACGTCAACGCATCAACGTCGGCTATGTATTCCAGAATTTTAATCTGTTCCCCCACCTTTCCGTGTTGGAAAACATCATTGAAGCCCCGCTGGCGCATAAGCTGTATTCGCGTCAGGAAGCGGAAGATATTGCCTTTACTCTGCTGGAAAGCGTCGGCCTGCGCCATAAAGCACAGTCTTATCCCCGTCACCTTTCTGGCGGCCAGCAACAGCGCGTCGCCATCGCTCGCGCGCTGGCACTTAAGCCGAAAGTGATGCTGTTTGATGAACCGACGTCCGCGCTCGATCCCGAACTGGTTGGGGAAGTGTTGGATGTCATCAAATCACTGGCCCAATCTGGTGTGACGCTGGTTGTCGTCACACATGAAATCGGCTTTGCGCGCGAAGTCGCTGACCGCGTCGTATTTATGGTAGACGGAAAAATTGTCGAAAGCGGCGATTCCTGGCAGGTGCTGAACCATCCTCGCCACCCGCGAACGATCAACTTTTTGAATAAGGTGCTGTGAGAAAACGCATAGAGCCAGATGACCCCTTCTGGCTCTATTTCACGCGTTGACCCAATTTATCAGTGATTTTTTCACCATCTTCTTTGGTGAATTCGCCTCGCTGCGGATCGGGGAGAATATCCAGCACCAGCTCTGATGGACGACATAGTCGGGTTCCCAACGGAGTAACGACAATCGGACGGTTTATCAGGATCGGATATTGCAACATGAAATCAATGAGCTGTTCGTCAGTGAATCTTTCTTCAGCAAGCCCCAGTTGTGTGTAAGGTTCTACGTTCTTGCGCAGCAAGGTACGAACCGTCATTCCCATGTCGCCAATCAGTGTGACCAATTCATCACGCGAAGGCGGCGTATCAAGATAGTAAATAATCGTGGGTTCTGCGCCGCTATTACGGATCATCTCCAGCGTATTACGCGAAGTGCCACAGTCGGGGTTGTGGTAAATCGTTATTTTGCTCATATCAATATCTCATTACAACGTGATGGATAGCCGCAGCGCCAGCGCAACCAGCGTGACAAGCAGCACAGGCAGTGTCATGACAATTCCGATACGGAAATAGTATCCCCAACCGATCGTCATGTTTTTCTGTGATAACACATGTAACCAAAGCAGTGTCGCCAGGCTGCCAATAGGCGTAATTTTGGGTCCTAAATCGCAACCAATGACGTTGGCATAAATCATTGCGTCTTTAACAACACCAGATGCGGTGCTGCCGTCGATAGATAAGGCACCAATCAACACGGTGGGCATATTGTTCATGATTGAGGAAAGCAGCGCGGCCATAAAGCCAGTGCCAAGTGTGGCAGTCCACAGTCCTTTCTCCGCAAACAGATTCAGAATACTGGAAAGATATTCCGTTAACCCCGCGTTGCGCAGGCCATAGACCACTAAATACATACCGAGTGAGAAAATTACGATCTGCCATGGCGCACCACGCAGTACCTTACCCGTATTGATGGCATGACCTTTTTTTGCCACTGCGAGCAGAATAGTTGCGCCCACGGCCGCAATAGCACTGACGGGAATCCCCAAAGGTTCGAGGACGAAAAATCCGGTAAGCAGAAGCACCAAAACAATCCAACCCGCTCTGAACGTTGCCAGATCCTTAATGGCACTTGCCGGTACTTTTAACCGAGATACGTCGTAGGTTGCAGGGATATCCTTGCGAAAAAACAGGTGTAACATAATCAACGTCGCGATAATCGCTGCAATATCGACGGGAACCATAACCGATGCATATTCAGCAAACCCAAGGTTGAAAAAATCGGCAGACACAATGTTAACCAGATTAGAAACAATCAGCGGCAGGCTAGCCGTATCAGCAATAAATCCGGCAGCCATAACAAACGCCAACGTCGTACCTTTACTGAAGCCCAAAGCCAACAGCATCGCAATCACAATCGGCGTGAGGATCAGCGCGGCGCCGTCGTTGGCAAACAACGCAGAAACGGCAGCGCCCAGTAAGACAATCCAGGTAAACAGCAGACGCCCGCGCCCGTTTCCCCATCGCGATACGTGCAGTGCCGCCCATTCAAAAAATCCCGACTCATCAAGCAGCAGGCTGATGATAATCACCGCAATAAACGTCGCCGTCGCGTTCCAGACAATATTCCAAACAACCGGAATATCGCTGAGGTGAATAACCCCGCAGAACAGCGCGAATACGGCCCCGATGCTGGCACTCCATCCGATACTGAGACCTCTGGGTTGCCAAATCACCAAGATCAAGGTCAGTAAAAATATGATTCCTGCCAATAACATTTCAAACCTCATCATATATGGAAAAAAGAATATACCCCTTCCTATTTCAGCATGAAGAAGAAGCAGATTTAGCCAGACACCGACGCACGTCATCACGCAGGCATTGCCATGCGGTATGAATCGTTTCTGCAGCCCAAGCAGGCATGTGTGGAGACAATCGATAATGAATCCATTTTCCTTCACGGCGGTCTAGAACCAAACCTGACTCACGTAATATCGCCATATGGCGGGAAATTTTAGGCTGAGATTCCGTAGTCGCAGTACAGATATCACAGACGCACAATTCTCCCGCTTCTCTAAGCAGCAAGATGATGGATAGCCGAGTATCATCGGAAAGGATTTTGAAAAGTTGGACGGGCTGTAACATTTTTGGTCCCAACGCACTCAAGGTACACATATGATAATTCATATATGTTAACTTTGAAATCACCCAATGGAAAATACAGTAAGGCAAAGCAGAAATGACACTATGATTTGCGTCGTTACACGGTTATTCCGGCGGTAGTGGCGCAGTAGACGGACTGCTGTAAACCTGAACCATCACGCTGTTATCCGTATCAAACGTCGCAACCGTCACGACGTCCTTAGTGCCCGCCGCTCGCCAGCATTCCGCCTCAACATCGCAACGCTCCTGCTTCTCATAACCCATCGATGTCAGATAAGTATGAACCTTGCTGGTATCTTCAGTACCATAGAAGTTCATCGTCCAGACTTTAGCTTCCGGGCCGGTTACGTTTGAAAAATTGAAGTCATAGCGATCGGTAATACGTGGCATTGTTTTTAGAAAATCGGGGGTATAGAACGCATATTCCCTTTTGTCCTGCTCTGTATAATGTGCACTTCCAGCAAAATTCATTTTGATGTAGGGCCATAGAGAACCGACCGCAACAGCAATAACAGTGATGCCAAGCACGGCAAAAATTTTCAGCCATGTACTCATCCTTAAGTTTCCTTTTTAGCTGAAGATAGACAATGAACTATCTTCTTAAAGCTATATATTACACAGCTAGCTTGAGCGGCCCGAAACTTTTGTCCTGGCGGCGTAGGGTTAAAGTAATCACATTCAAATCGCCACCAGCCCCCGCACGCCGTCCTGTTCCATCGTTTCACCCCGTCCGCGCTGGATGATTTCCCCGCGTGACATCACCAGATAGCTGTCGGCCAGCTCGGCGGCGAAGTCGTAAAATTGCTCGACCAGCAGAATTGCCATATCGCCACGCTGTGCCAGTTGGCGAATCACTGCCCCGATCTCTTTAATCACCGACGGCTGTATGCCTTCGGTTGGCTCATCCAGAATCAGCAACTGTGGTTTACAGGCCAGCGCACGACCAATCGCCAATTGCTGCTGTTGCCCGCCGGACAAATCGCCGCCGCGCCGCTGTTTCATCTCATCCAGCACGGGGAAAAGCTGGTAGATCTCATCCGGCACCTGCCGCGCCTGTTTGCCCGGAAAGCGCGATAGTCCCATCAACAGGTTTTCTTCCACCGTCAACCGAGGAAAAATCTCCCGCCCCTGTGGCACGTAGGCAATGCCAGACTGCACGCGCTGATAGGGTTTGCGCGAGTTAATCGCTTCACCCTGCCAGCGAATCGTGCCGGACTTCGCGGGAATCAGCCCCATCAGGCATTTCAGCAGCGTAGTTTTCCCGACGCCGTTGCGCCCTAGCAGACAGGTAATCTCGCCGGGTTTCACCTCAAATGACAGGCCGCGCAAGATGTGGCTGCCGCCGTAATATTGATTCAGTTCAGCAATCTCTAACATGTTAGCGCCCCAGATAAACGTCAATCACCTGTTCATTCGCCTGTACCTCGCGCAGCGATCCTTCCGCCAGCACCTGCCCCTGATGCAGCACGGTGACACGGTCGGCGATGCTCTCGACAAAGCCCATGTCGTGCTCCACGACCATCAGCGAGTGTTTGCCAGCCAGACTGCGGAACAGCTCGGCGGTATAGGCCGTTTCGGCGTCCGTCATCCCGGCGGCGGGTTCATCGAGCAGCAGCAGATGCGGCTCCTGTACCAGTAACATGCCGATTTCCAGAAACTGCTTTTGCCCGTGTGATAACAGCCCTGCGGGCCGTTGCCGTTCGTGGCCGAGCCGCAGCAGCGCCAACGTGTCGTCAATCCGGTCACGCTGCTCGCTGTTCAGTCTGGCACGCAGGCTTGCCCACACTGATTTGTCAGTTTTCAGCGCGATGTCGAGGTTTTCAAACACCGTCAGCGCTTCAAACACCGTTGGCTTCTGGAATTTCCGGCCAATTCCCGCGCGGGCGATATCTACCGGCGACAGCGTCGTCAGGTCGGTATACTGATCGTAAAACGCTTTGCCGCTATCCGGTCGCGTTTTACCGGTGATGACATCCATCAGCGTGGTTTTCCCCGCGCCGTTTGGGCCGATGATGCAGCGCAGTTCCCCCACGCCAATCTGCAACGAGAGATCGGTGAGCGCGCGGAAACCGTCAAAGCTCACGTTAATCTTGTCGAGTTGCAGCACCGGATCGGTCTGATGCCGATGGCGATCCGACGGATGCGGCTGCGCGAACTTTGGCTCCATCAATACGGGCTGAGTCGCGACGGTTTGTGCAGGCGTTGGAACCGGTGGCACAGATAAAGACTCAGTCATGTTTCTTCCTCGTCAGTAATCCAATCACGCCACGCGGCAAAAACAGCGTGACGAGAATAAACATCAGCCCCAAAAAGAACAGCCAGTATTCGGGAAAGGCCACGGTAAACCAGCTTTTCGCCCCGTTGACGATCCCTGCGCCGAGCAGCGGCCCGACCAGTGTCCCGCGCCCGCCCAGCGCCACCCAAATGGCGGCTTCGATGGAGTTGGTCGGCGACATTTCGCTCGGATTGATGATGCCGACCTGCGGCACATACAGCGCCCCGCCAGCCCGCACAGCACGGCGGAAAGTGTCCAGACAAACAGCTTGAAGCCTTTCGGGTCGTAACCGCAGAACATCAGACGATTTTCTGCATCGCGTACCGCCGTCAGCACGCGACCAAATTTACTGCGCGCCAGCGCAAATCCCACGAGCAGGCTGGCGATCAACAACAGCACGGTAGCGACAAACAGTCCAATACGCGTACCGGTGGCCGTAATAGGGAAACCCAGCAGCGTCGTAAAACCGGTAAACCCGTTATTGCCGCCAAAGCCGGTTTCGTTACGGAAGAACAGCAGCATCCCGGCGTAGGTCAGCGCCTGCGTCATGATCGAGAAATACACGCCTTTGATTTTGGAGCGGAACGCAAACCAGCCGAACACAAACGCCAGCACGCCCGGCACCAGCACGATCAGGCACAATGCCCAGGCGAAATACTGGGTTCCCGCCCAGAACCACGGCAGTTCCGTCCACGACAGAAATGACATAAACGCGGGCATTCCCTCGCCAGCAGCCTGCCGCATCAGGTACATACCCATCGCGTAGCCGCCCAGCGCGAAAAACAGGCCGTGACCGAGCGACAGCAGCCCGGCATAGCCCCACACCAGATCCAACGCAACGGCGACAATCGCATAGCACAGGATTTTGCCGATCAGCGTCAGCGTATAAGTGGAGATCGCCAGCGGATGCTCTGCGGGCAACAGCGCGAGAAACGGCAGGATCAGCAAGGCCAGAAAAGCGATCGAACCCAGGACAAGCATGAGCCGCGGTGCACGCTGCGTCAGGGTTATCGTCATGGGTTGCGTAATAGATTGCGTCATCAGTCAATCACCCGTCCTTTGAATGCAAACAGCCCCTGTGGCCGTTTCTGAATAAACAGTACGATCAGTACCAGAATGACGATTTTGCCCAGCACCGCGCCAATCTGCGGTTCGAGCACTTTGTTGAGAATGCCAAGGCTGAAGGCGGCGACCACCGTCCCCGCCAGTTGCCCGACGCCCCCCAGCACGACAACAAGGAATGAATCGATGATGTAGCCCTGTCCCAGCTCCGGCCCGACGTTCCCCAGTTGCGACAGCGCTACACCGCCCAAGCCAGCGATGCCGGAGCCCAGCCCGAAGGCCAGCATATCAACGCGGCCGGTCGGCACGCCGCAGCAGTCCGCCATCGCCCGGTTTTGCGTCACTGCCCGCACATTCATGCCAAGGCGAGTTTTATTGAGGAGTAGCCAGGTGAGCAGCAGCACGCCGAGAACGAACACAATCACCGCGATGCGGTTATACGGCAGCACCAGATTTGGCAGCAGGCGCAGCCCGCCGGATAACCATGCGGGATTGGCGACTTCCAGATTTTGGGTACCGAACAGCATCCGCACCAGTTGGATCAGCATCAGGCTGATACCCCAGGTCGCCAGCAGCGTTTCCAGCGGTCGGCCGTAAAGATGACGAATCACCGTGCGTTCCAGCACCATACCGACGCCAGCGGTGATAAAGAAGGCCACAGGCAGCGCCAGCAGCGGATAATACGCCAGCCAGCTCGGCGCAAACTGCTGGCACAGCGACTGCACCAGCCAGGTTGCGTACGCGCCCAGCATCAGCATTTCGCCGTGCGCCATGTTGATCACGCCCAGTAGCCCATAGGTGATCGCCAACCCCAGCGCCGCCAGCAGCAGGATAGAGCCGAGCGACAGTCCGGTAAACGCCTGCCCCAGCAGATCGCCGACAATCAAACTATGCTTAATCTGATCCAAACTTTCCTTCGCCGCCGCACGCACGCCGGTATCCGGTTCGTTCTGTACCTGCGTTAACGGCTGTAAGCGCGCCTGCATTTGCGGGTCGCCGGTCTGCCCTAAGCGTTTGACCGCCTCAAGGCGCACCAGCGGGTTGGGATCGCTCAATTGCCGGGTCGCAATAGCGATATTCAGCGCCTCATGTACCTGCGCATCTTTCTCTACGTTGAGGCGTTGTACCAACAACGGCAACTGTTCCGTACTGCTGTCGCTCTGTAGTTGCCGTACCGCATTCAGGCGCGTTGCGGCATCATCGCTGACGAGCTGATGCGCGGCCAGCGCGGTGGCAACCAGACCGCGCAGGCGGTTATTCATAAACAGTTTTTTGGTCGCACCAACCGGTTCCGCGTTCCCGTCCAGCGGCGTTAATGTGCCCTGCACATCCCTAAACGGCTGCTGGTTCCGATCAAGCACAACCGACTCGTCGCGCAATGCCTGTAACAGCGGTAAGCGTGCAGGTTCTGGCGCGGCGGCCCATTGTTGCAGCAGTTCAGCCTGCTGCGTGCGGCTGGCGGCGGCGAAATCGGTCGCAGGCCCGGCCTGTACCAGCAGCGGAAACATCAGACACAGCGACAGCACAAACGTAGATAATCGATGACTCATCATCGCAATGTCCGCCATATAAGAGAGGGAGTATCCCCGTCCGATATGCTGGACGGGGCGTGTAGAGACGACGTTTACTGTGCTGCTTTTATTGGATGATCGGGCTTCTTATCGTTACCGGCGATGTACGGGCTCCACGGCTGGGCACGAACCGGCTTATCGGTTTGCCAGACCACGTTGAACTGACCGTTTTCCTCAATTTCGCCAATCATCACCGGCTTGTGCAGGTGGTGGTTGGTCTTGTCCATCGTCAGCGTAAAGCCATCCGGTGCGGCAAAGGTCTGGCCGGCCATCGCGGCGCGCACTTTATCCACGTCCGTAGTACCCGCTTTCTCTACCGCCTGCGCCCACATATGAATGCCGACATAGGTTGCTTCCATCGGATCGTTGGTCACCACCGTGCCCGCGTTCGGCAGGTTTTTCGCTTTGGCATAGGCTTTGTAGGCTTCCACGAAGTCGGTATTGGTGGGGTTATCGACCGACTCAAAGTAGTTCCACGCGGCTAAATGGCCGACCAGCGGTTTGGTGTCGATCCCGCGCAGTTCCTCTTCACCGACAGAGAACGCGACAACCGGCACGTCGGTCGCTTTGATTCCCTGATTCGCCAGCTCTTTATAGAACGGTACGTTGGAATCGCCGTTGATGGTGGAAACCACCGCCGTCTTGCCGCCCGTCGAGAACTTCTTGATGTTGGAAACGATGGTCTGATAATCACTGTGGCCAAACGGCGTATAGACTTCCTCGATATCTTTGTCCTGCACGCCTTTCGAATGCAGGAACGCGCGCAGGATCTTGTTGGTGGTACGCGGATACACATAGTCAGTACCCAACAGGAAGAAACGCTTCGCCGCCCCACCGTCTTCGCTTATCAGATATTCCACGGCTGGGATCGCCTGCTGATTCGGTGCCGCGCCGGTGTAGAACACGTTCGGCGACATCTCTTCGCCTTCATACTGCACCGGATAGAACAGCAGCCCGTTTAACTCTTCAAACACCGGCAGAACCGATTTACGCGATACCGATGTCCAGCAGCCGAACACCACCGCCGCTTTGTCCTGCGTCAGCAGTTGACGCGCCTTCTCGGCAAATAGCGGCCAGTTCGAGGCCGGATCGACCACCACCGGTTCCAGTTTTTTACCCAACACGCCGCCTTTGGCGTTGATTTCATCAATGGTCATCAGCGCCACATCCTTCAGCGGCGTTTCCGAAATCGCCATCGTGCCGGACAGCGAATGCATAATGCCGACTTTGATGGTGTCCGCCGCCTGCACACTCCAGGTCAACCCCATACCAACCACTGTCGCAGAAAGCGCAAAAACTTTTAGCAATGAACGTCTTTTCATTTATTAGCCCTTAAGTCGTGTTGAGTGAGAATGGAATCGTGTGATGCGTCAGGTGAAACAGATGCGGTTGAAACAGATTGAGGCCGCGCCTGCTGTAGCATATGTAAGGTGATCTTTCTGACTTCGGCCTTACTGACGGCGATGTGGTCGGTCAGAATGCGCTGCGCCTCCTCAGTGTGCTGTTGCAATATCGCCAGCAAAATGCGGGCATGTTCTTTATAGGTCGCGTCAATACGATCTTCGCGGGTGAAATCGAGACGGCGAATAATGCGGATTTTCTCCGTCAGTTCGCCGTGAACCCGCGCCATTTCGCTGTTGCCTGCCGCCATCACCAGCCCACGGTGAAACCCTTCGTCGTAGCGGGAGACGATCTTGCCATCGTCCAGACGCGGTTCTTCAATCCAGAAGCGTTTTAGGTCCGCCAATAGCTCAGCGCAGCGCCCCGGCGGCATCCCACACAGCCGCCGAATGGCTTCGCGCTCCAGCACGATGCGAAAGTCATACAGTTCCTCGAAATATTCGAAATCAAACGGACGAACCTGCCAGCCGCTGCGGAAATAAACTTCGACATAGCCTTCTCGCTCCAGCCAGAACAGCGCCTGACGCACTGGCGTACGGCTGACCGACATCCGTTCGGCAATTTCATTTTCACTAAAGCGGTCGCCCGGCATCAGACGAAAGTCGAAAATGTCGTTTTTCAGCGTTTGATACACTCGCTCCGCTAGCGCTTCCGGGCGATCTTTGCTGCTCTTTTGTGTGCCTGCTCGCATCGTTTTCTCCGCCTCGCCGTTGATTCAGCTTGTCCTTTTATTCCAGTCTCTATTCCAACCACAGCAAGGCATCACCGGGGCTGACCGGTCGCCCCGGCTGGCAGCCGATGCGTTTCACCCGACCAGACTGCGGCGCGCTAATCGTCAGCTCCATCTTCATGGCTTCGACGATAATCAGCGGTTGTCCGGCTTCGATAACATCCCCCACGTTCACCAGCACTTTCCAGATGTTGCCGTTCATATCCGCACTGACCTGAAACGCGTCTTCGTCGTTCTCTACAGGAGCGGCAGAAACCACTTCCTGCGGCGTGCTGTCATCTTCCTGCTGCCACAGCGCCACTTCCGTTTCAAACGCCGTGGCCTGACGCTTACGGAACGCGGCAATATCGTCGGCCTGCTCCGTCAGAAAACGCGAGTGTTCAGCAAAATCAAACTCGGTTTCGTCGATGCGGATCGCCGCGCGTCCTTCGCGGAAGTCATCGCGCAGCGCCGTCAGTTCGGCTTCGCTGACCGGATAAAACCGCACCTGATCGAAGAAGCGCAGCAGCCACGGTTCACCCGCGATGAATTGATCGTTTTTGAGGAATTTGTTCCAGATAGGCAGCGTGCGCCCCACCAGTTGATAGCCGCCCGGCGAGTCCATGCCATAAATGCACATGTACATCCCGCCAATACCCACCGTACCTTCGGCAGTGAAGGTGCGCGCTGGGTTGTATTTGGAACTCAGCAGACGGTGGCGCGGATCGATCGGCACCGCACAGGGGGCACCGAGATAAACGTCACCTAATCCCAGAATCAGATAGCTGGCATCGAAAATAATGTCGCGCACGTCATCCCGGCGTGGTAACCCGTTAATGCGCTGAATGAAATCGACGTTATTCGGCAGCCAGGGCGCGCTGGCGCGTACCGTTTCGCGGTAGCGTTCCACCGCGCCGAGCGTGGCGCTGTCTTCAAACGCCATCGGTAAATAGACAATGCGCGACGGTACTTTCATCTGGCTTACGTCGCCAAGCTGACGTTCCAGATGAAGCAGCACGCCCAACAGCGCCCGCTGGCGGATAATTCGACTGTCGTAGCGCACTTGTAGCGAACGCACGCCGGGCGACAGTTCTTCTATTCCCGCCGTTTCTGAGGCGCGGATCGCCACCATCAGCAGATGAATACGCAGCCGCAACGCCAGATCCAGCACGTTATCGCCGTATTCGATCAGAACGTAGTTATCTCCCGCCTGACGATACACGGCGGCTGGCGTGGTCGCCGTAGCGGGTACCGTAGCCAGCACCGTGGCGGAGCCGAATGCCGTTGTCGCCAGCGAGGGAACGTCAAACGCAGGGGCATGAGCTGTACCCAGCGTAGAAACGCAGTCAGACTGCGCCTTTTCCAGCGCCAGCGCTTCATCCGCGCTGATCGGGTGGAAACGAATACGATCGCCCGGCTTAACCTGACCAACTTTCCACAGCTCCGCTTTGGCAATGGTGACCGGACAAACAAACCCGCCCAGACTCGGCCCGTCCCGCGTGAGGATCACCGGAAAGTCACCGGTAAAATTCACGGCGCCGATGGCGTATTCACAGTCGTGAACGTTGGAAGGATGGAGACCCGCCTCGCCGCCGTTCGCCCGCGTCCAGCTTGGCTTTGGCCCCACCAGACGCACGCCGAGTCGGTTCGAGTTGTAATGCACCTGCCATTCCGCCGCGAAAAATTCATCAATCGCCGCGTGGGTAAAGAAATCCGGCGCGCCGTGCGGGCCGTAGAGCACGCCAATGCGCCATTCGTTGCCATACTGCGGAATCAGCGCGGCGTCCACGGCCTGCGGTGCACTCACGGGCGCGGGTGTGGTGCAGGCGGGCAAGTCGGGTTGAGAAATCGCCAGCATATCTGCCACGCGCAGCGTTCGTCCGGCGTGGCCGCCAAATTCCCCGAGCGCGAAGGTCGAACGACTGCCGAGATACTGCGGCACATCAATACCGTTACGCACCGCCAGATAGGTGCGACAGCCGGACTGCGCGCGCCCCAGCGTCAGCGTTTGTCCGGCCTTTACCGTCAGCGGCTGCCAGTATGGCACCATTTCGCCATCCAGCGTCGCCGGACAATCAGCCCCCGTCAGCGCAATCACCGCCTCGTGGTGGAAACGCAGCGTCGGGCCTTGCAACGTAAACTCCAGCCCTGCCGCAGCTTCATCGTTGCCGACGATACGGTTTGCCAGACGGAATGCGAAGTCGTCCATCGGGCCAGACGGCGGCACGCCGATATCCCAATAGCCGAGGCGTCCGGGATAGTCCTGCACGCTGCTCCAGGTACCGGGCTGAATCACTTCAATCACCGAGGCAGATGGCGTAAAACTGTCGAGCATCCGCGTCCACACGGTTCCATTACGGAACGCATCGGTAGCGATAATCTGGCGCAGGTAATCAAGGTTAGTGGCAATACCGTGCAAACGCGTGGCATTCAACGCTTGTTGCATCTTCTCCAGCGCCAGTTCACGGGTTTCCGCGTGAACGATCAGCTTGGCGATCATCGGATCGTAATACGCCGACACCTCGGTGCCGGTGCTCACCCAGCCATCAACCCGCACGTCATCGGGAAACGCGACTTCGGTCAGCACGCCGGGGCTAGGCTGAAAGTTTTTCAGCGGATCTTCCGCATAAATACGCACCTCAATCGCGGCGCCATGCGGAGCCTGCATCAGTTGCGCCCAGTCCAATGGTTCATCCGCCGCGACACGCAGCATACATTCGACCAAATCCAGCCCGGTGACGCACTCCGTCACCGGATGTTCAACCTGTAAACGGGTATTCACTTCGAGGAAAAAGAACGCATCGCGCTCGGCGTCGTAGATATATTCCACCGTTCCCGCGCTGCGATATCTGACCAGTTCGCCCAGCTTCACGGCGGAGGCCAGCAGCGCCGCGCGCGTGGCGGCTGGCAAATGCGGCGCGGGTGTTTCTTCCACGACCTTCTGGTTGCGCCGCTGCAATGAGCAGTCGCGTTCGCCCAGCGCGACCACGCGACCTTTACCATCGCCAAAAATCTGCACTTCGACGTGACGCGCCCGATCGATACAGCGTTCGATGAAAACACCTGCATCGCTGAAGAACTGTTCGCCCAAACGACGTACGCTCTCCCACGCCGCGCGTAACGCCACCGCATCCGCGCAGCGCGTCAGACCAATGCCGCCACCTCCGGCAGTGCTTTTGAGCATTATCGGATAGCCGATGTCTTCGGCGGCGGCCAACGCGTCCTCCAACGAGGCCAGCAGCGGCGTTCCCGGCGTCATCGGCACACCAGCGGCAGCGGCTAATTCACGGGCACGGTGCTTCAAGCCAAATTCACCAATTTGCTGCGCGGTTGGCCCGACAAACGCGATGCCCGCCTTTTCACAGGCGGCGGCAAACGGCAAGCTCTCTGACAGAAAGCCGTAGCCCGGCCAGATCGCTTCTGCTCCCGTTTGCTGCGCGGCGGCAAGCACTTTATCGATACACAGATAGCTGTCGCTGGCCTTCTCGCCGCCAATCGGTATGGCGATGTCTGCGTCTTTCACATGCTGCGCGTTTTTATCCGCATCGGAATACATCGCCACGCTGGTTATTCCCAGACGTTTCAGCGTGCGTATGGCGCGACAGGCAATTTCGCCGCGGTTAGCGATCAGCACGGTCTTAAACATGGGATACCTCCTGACGGGCAAGCCAGTGACGCCAGCCGCCGAATTCGGTGATATCCACGGCATCGCTCAGCGCAGCCGGTTCGCAGATAAAGCCTTTCACCTGTCGCCCGTCGAGTAACGTCAGCGTACCCATGCCTAACGGCGCGGGAATTTCTGCGACAAATTCACCAAAGCGCGCCAGCGGGATGTCCCACAGTTCGACGATAATCGCTGCACCGTCGGTGCTTTTCGCTAAACCGGGCTTGGCCGGTTGCGTATTCGCCAGCGCATAAAGGCGATAGTTTTCCGCCGTGTGCGTCTCTTCCACCCGCACCGCATCGCGGCGGGTCAGTTGATGGTTCAGCGGCATGCCCGTCAGGTGCGCACCGACAACGGCAAGGCGGACGTGCAATGCCGAAGGCGGCAAGGTAACCGCTCCCGCAGGCAGCGCTTTTCCCGTTGCGCCCAGCGTGAGCGCCAACTGAGCCTGCCAGCGCAGACCAAAACTCGCCAATGCACGGTCATGCCAGGCGGGCGCAATCAGCGTGATACCCGCTGGCAAACCATCGGTACGGAAAGGTGCTGGCAGCGCCAGCGCCGAAAGATCGGCCAGATTGGTAAAATTGGTGTAGGTACCTAACTGGGAGTTGTAGCGCACAGGTTCCTGCTTCATCGCCTCACGCGTGTGGATCGTCGGCGAGGTCGGCACGACTAACGCATCGAACGACGCCAGCGTTTGCTGAATCTGTCGCGCCAGTTCGGCACGCAGGTACTCCGCTTTAAAGGCCTCTACCGCGCTGAAACGCTCGCCGCTCGCCACAATGCCGTGCACCACTGGGTCCATGTTTTCTGGCTGCTGTAGCATGTCGCCCACCGCAACCGTGCGTTCTGCCACCCAGGGGCCTTGATAAAGCTGATCGGCTAATTGCGTGAAAATGCTGAAATCGATGGGATGCAGCGTCGCGCCCGTCGCTTCTAATTCGACCAGCGCCTGCTGCCATGCCGCCTGTGCGACAGCGTCAGCAAAAAAGGTCGGATCGCTGGGGATAGCAAAGCGCGGCTTCGCTGGCAGCGCAGCCGGTGACCGCCCCGGATGACAGCGCGAGTAGGCATCCGTCTCATCGTACCCGCCAGCCAGTTCGGCGACGGTAAACGCATCCTCGACGGTCAGTGCAAACACGGAAATCGTGTCATTCAGGCGACAGGCCGGTACGACACCGCTTGCCGATAGCCACCCTTTCGTCGGCTTCAGGCCGACAATATTGTTAAACCCAGCGGGAACGCGCCCCGACCCGGCAGTATCCGTTCCCAGCGAAAAAGCAACCAGCCCGCGCGCCAGCACTGAAGCCGAGCCCGAACTGGAACCCCCGCTGATGTATTCACCATTAAAGGTATTCGGCACCGCACCAAACGGCGAGCGCGTGCCGACCAAACCGGTCGCAAACTGATCGAGGTTGGTTTTGCCTACGACAATCGCCCCCGCCGCTTTCAGTTTGGCAACGGCAGTCGCATCCTTATCAGCCAGATAGGTAAAGGCCGGACACGCCGCGCTCGTCGGTAAGCCCGCGACATCAATATTGTCTTTGACGGCAAAGGGAACGCCGAACAGCGGTAGTGCGTCTGGGTTTTCACGATACTGAGGCAATAACGCCGCGATCTGCGCCTGAAGGTGCTCAGGTGTCGCCAGCGCGATCCAGGCCGGATCGTCCGGCGACAAACTGGCGAGCAGCGCGCCTAGCGTCTCGCCCACGCGATCGGCCTGCTGTTGATAATGCTGTTTCCATTCCTGAAGCGTGAGTCCTGTCATTCTTGGCATGATGTGAATCCCATCTGGTATACAAGATTGAATTCACTAAAGCGAAAACCATGCCAGCTTTTACCCTATTGATTTTTATGAAATTAGATTGAAACGCTCAATTTTCATGCACAAAAAAGGAACAACCGTGCGCCATTGCGGAGCACGGTTGCTGTGGTTAATGCGCAGGGAAAGTGTTCGCTTAAACGATCTTCTTCGCGGTCTGCTGCGCCAGAATCGACAGTTCCGTCGCTTCCCATCGCCGCAAATCGCCTCTTTTTCATCTTCACTTCCGCCGATATCGTCATGCCGAACCATTACAATAAGGTGGAAACCGAGCGTGCTAAAGACAAAAGCCGTGTAATGCGTTAGAATTTTTCCTGTTTTTTAACATATCTACATCTTCCGCAACGCAACTAAAGATAACCATGAAAAGAAAACGTATCCTGATCCCCCTCCTCATTCTGATCCTGTTTGTACTCTATCTGAATCACGATGCGCTGAATCCTTTTGCGCCGGACTGTAAAAACCTTCCGGCGAATCAACCCAAACCGGAAGAGTGTAAAAAGCCAGTGAAAGACGTTGCCCCCGGTTTTGAAATCTAAGCCTTCGAGATTTAAGCGTTGACATTGATGCTGACGCATCAGCGTGGTTTGATCGTTATTAGCTATTTATAGCGACTTATTCATTTTTATGGGAATCACTTTCCACAGATTATTTTCGGAATGATAGCGGAGATATAAGGGAAATTACAGGTTAACAGGTATTCAATCACTTATCATTATCATCACGAACATTCAAGAGATGCCTCTCCTTCTCTGACAACTATTTTTCCGTTACACCTATTTCTGACGCTGAAAATAATCAGACCAAATAATTTCAAAAAATTTCAAAAAGTAACCAAATATGTGATCAGTATAAATGAAACGATGTTTTCCTTCCACCATAATGCCACTCAACCTAATTATCAAGTTTACTTATAATTAGATGAACCCGTAAATGGCGTACATTTTTGGCATTCATTCATCAGCATCATTCATCACGATAGGTGAAATGTTCATTTGCCATGTCGTATATAAGGAGTCATCGATGCATTGATAGCAAGCTGATTTACCCAGGGAGAAAGCCCTGCCTGACATTATAAATGGCGTCATCATCATTCCTGGTGATTCTATTTTTACGCCCAAAAAATGACATCCACTGTCTGGTTTTAAAGATAGAGACTGCGCTCGTCAATAATATTATTTATTCATCAAAAAAGAGAAAGATAGAATGAAAGTATACACACGTAACCTACTCATCGTTTGTGCCGGATTCACGCCTTTCCTCACCCAGGCAGAAACCGACGGCAAAACCACTTTCCAATATGAACATAATTGGAAGACAGAAGACCGCCGCCACGCAGACTCCATTAAGCTCATTCATAAGAAAACCAACGGCTGGTCGTACGAAGTCAAATTCAGTACGTCAGCAGGCGGGAACAGCAACTACGACGTTGCCTATGATGACATGCAGGGCGGCTCTGGCGGCATGGTGATCGGTAAAGACTTCAAGTTAAGCAAGGCCGCCACCTTAACGCCTAGCTTTGAATTCTCCATCGGCAATGCCACCATGATGTATCAACCGGGGTTGAAATATAACTACCGCATTAACAGCGACTGGTCTACTTATGGCCGCTACCGCTATGAATATAAAAAGCCCTCTCGCAGCTCACGCTATTCAACCATTTCCACCTCTGACAAATATGGTTACGCAGGGGAATCTTATTTATCAAAATCCGACACCGGACGCCATCGTCTGGATGCAGGGGTAACGTATTCTGGTTTGGATAATATTAATCTGACTTACGTCTTTAACTACTACATCGGCGATAACACCACAAAATCGTATAAATATAGCAAGGGTGAATTCACGGAAAGAGAATACGCGGTTTACGATAATGGGAAAACGGATTATGAACATCAGTTCAAAGTTCAATATAAGTTAAACAAACAGCTAACTCCTTACATTGAGTATGATGATATTAGCCAATCCAGCACATCATCAAGCCGTCAGGGGAAAATCAAAATTGGTTTCAACTACGTTTTCTAAGAAACACAGAGTTTTATAAAGGAAATACGCCGTATTTCCTACCGTGTTGATGAAGAAAATGAATTCATGAATGAATTTTGTCTATCAGCGCACAGTTTTCATAATTAACGTTCAATATTAATGGTGCCCATAATGAAAAAACGCTACCTTGTGGCCGGTATTCTCTTTGCCCAAATTTATGCTATTTCCGCGTCAGCCTCTGATACCAAACTCAGCTATGAACATAGCTGGGGAACCATGAATCGCTATCACGGTGATGAAATTGGTATGCGGCATTTTATGGATAATGGCCTGTACGTTGGCGTTGAGTTGAATTTTTATAATAAGAATAAAGATCTGACCATCGATGATGTCGTCTCGAATTCTTATGCTTTTTATACCGGCTATGCCTACCGCTTAACGCCTGAATTAACCCTGACGCCTAATCTGGAAGCGCGCTTCTATTCCGGCGGCACCAGCGGTGAAGGCACGGTAGGCGACATCGGCGCTAGCCAGAGTTCCGGCGCCCGCTATACGCCAGGTTTGAAACTGACCTGGTCGGTGACTGATAAGACGGATCTTCATGCGCAATATCGCTACGACCTCAGAAAAATCACCCGCAGCAAACGTACCAGCACGGATGATGACACTCACCGTCACCGCTATGAAGCGGGCGTGGCCTACAAAGGTTTCGACAATTTCACGCTGGCGTACACCGCTTACTACTATCACGCGGATTACGTGCTGCAAAACAACAAAAAGCATAACTACCAACAGGATTTCGACGTGGCTTACACCATCAACGACAACTGGACAGCCCACGTTGGCGTTGAAGATGTCGCCAGCGGGCGCGATGTGAAATCGCGTGAAGGGAAAGGAAAGGTCGGCTTCACCTATACGTTCTAACAACGGCTTACCTTTCTAACAGCAGCTTACTGCTATGCCATCTTTCTCGGGGATCCTGTTCATCAAGCGGGATCCTTTTATTACAAGCATGAATCATCACAGGTAAATAAAATGAAAAGATTTGCGCTGTCGCTCCTTGCGGGTCTGGTCGCTTTACAGGCCAGCGCCGCGACGCCTGACCGCCTCACCATCGTCAATCAGTATGTTGATAACGTGCTGACCAAAGCCGGCGACCACTATCACGGCCAGTCGCCTACGCCATTACTTGCTGATGGTGTCGATCCTCGCACAGGCAAACAGATGGAGTGGATCTTCCCCGATGGTCGTCAGGCCGTGCTCTCCAACTTCTCCGCGCAACAGAACCTAATGCGTGTGCTGATCGGGCTCAGTAACCTGAGCGGAAACCCCAGCTATAAGCAACGTGCCGAAGCGATAGTGAAGTATCACTTTCAGCACTATCAGGATGAGAGCGGCCTGCTGATTTGGGGCGGCCACCGTTTTGTGGATCTAAAAACGCTACAGCCGGAAGGACCGAGCGAAAAAGAGATGGTGCATGAGCTGAAAAATGCCTATCCCTACTACGATTTGATGTTCAGCGTCGATAAAGATGCAACCGCACGCTTTATTCGCGGTTTCTGGAATGCGCACGTTTATGACTGGAAGATCATGGAAACCAGTCGCCACGGTAAATACGGACAAAAAATGGGTGCGCTCTGGCAAAGCCAGTTTGAGCAACAGCCGCCCTTCTTCGCCACCAAAGGCCTCAGCTTCCTGAATGCGGGTAACGATCTGATCTATTCCGCCTCGCTGCTGTACAAATACAATAAAGAAGACGGCGCGCTGGTCTGGGCAAAACGTCTGGCACAGCAGTATGTGCTGCCGCGGGATAAAGCGACCGGGCTCGGCGTATATCAGTTTACGCAGGCGCTGAAGCGCGATGAAACGACTGACGATGCCGATACGCATTCCAAATACGGCGATCGCGCCCAGCGTCAGTTTGGCCCAGAGTTCGGCCCCACTGCGCTGGAAGGCAATATGATGCTGAAAGGACGCACCAGCACAATCTATTCCGAAAATGCGCTCATGCAGCTGCAGTTGGGTAAAGATTTAGGCGCGGAAGGCAAAGAACTTCTGACGTGGACAACCGATGGCCTGAAAGCCTTTGCCAAATATGCCTATAACGAGTCGGATAACACATTCCGTCCGATGCTGGCTAACGGCAAAGATCTCTCCAACTACGTTCTGCCGCGTGACGGTTACTACGGCAAAAAAGGCACCGTGATCAAGCCTTATCCTGCGGACAATTCATTCCTGCTTTCCTATGCTCGCGCCTATACCGTGTTACCGGACGCCGAGCTGTGGCGTGTTGCACGCGGCATTGCTCGCGCACAGGGACTGGGTGAATTAGGTTCAGCACCGGGTAAAGAGGTTAAAGTGGACCTCGCCACCAAGAACAACGATCCTTACGCCCTGTTCGCGCTGCTGGATCTGTATCAGGCTAGCAAAGTGAAAGACTATCTGTCGCTGGCGGAAAAAGTGGGCGATAACATTATCAGCACACGTTATCAAAACGGCTTCTTTATGGCCGAGCCCAACAGACAATATGCCGATGTCGATACCATCGAGCCTTATGCCCTGTTAGCGTTGGAAGCTGCGGTGCGCAATCAGCCACAGTCCGTTGCGCCGTTCCTGAATGGTGCCGGCTTCACCGAAGGCGGCTACCGTATGGAAGATGGCTCAACTCGCGTGTCCACTCGCGATAACGAGATCTTCCTGTTGAACGTTGGCGAAACCTTGAAGCCCAACAACAAGAAATAAGCGTTACTCCTCAACACGCCAATGGTGGTTCGCTGCCATTGGCAATCCCCTCTTGTGATCTTGCTCAATTATTCACAGAACAAGGCCGCCATTCTCGGGTGTGATTCTTAATCGCGTGGTGTTTAATCGAGAAGTGCTTAACATGTGGAGCTTACAGAACGTAATGCCGGCCACGATGAACGTGACCAGCATGGAGTAACGCAATAATCTCAAGCGTTAGTTAACCAAAGGCACTTCCGGGTGCACACCAAGCCATCCCGGCGTGGGTTCGCCTTTCGCTTCCCCCACATACAAACTCAGCTGTGAGCGAAAACGTTCTACCGCACCGCGATCGTACATGAAATCAGCAAATTCCTGCGGACGAGTGTTACGGTATTCCCAGATATGTTTGTAACCCACTGGCGGCTCAACGTCGGTACGCACCGACCACATACGCGAGACCTGAGTCTGCGTTTGCGGATCCAGCACCCAGCTCAGGTACAGCTTGGCGCTTTCCGGGTGTTTAGCCTGTTTGAAGATAGCGGCACGTTGCGCCCAGGAAACAAAAGGATCGGACTTCGGCAGAACAAAGCGGGTCACAGCATCTGCTGCTGGCACAAGCGCACCGGAACTGGTAAAGGTCGCGCTGTATTTTCCTGTCGCGATCTCAGCACCGGGTACGTTGGTACCGCGCACGTAGACGGGATCCTGCTCCTGCAATTTTTTAACAAAATCCCAGCCGTATTTATCCACGGCCAGCTTGTACCAGAACAGCACCGCATCGTCGTCGTTCGGATAAGCCAGAATCAAATTGCCTCTCAGGCTGGGACGAAGGTAATCATTAACCTCGCGCGGCCAGGATTTTTCATCCAGAAGCTGAGTGTTGACCAAATTACTGAATGCGATGACATAGGCACCGGTCCAGGCACCATCTGCATCACGGAATTCTGGGTAAATTTTGTCCCAGCCACGCGCTTTGTAATTCAGCAGCACACCTTCTTTTTTCCAGCGAGGGAAATTCTGCACCGTTTGCAGTTGCACAACATCAGGAATCAGGGTGCCGGTAGCCAGTTGGTTATCAATACGGGCATCATGGTATTTGCTGTAATCGACAATCACATTCAGCTTCATGCCGGGAAAACGTGTCTCAAACGCCCGCTTGAAACCAGCCTGCTGTGACTGCACGTCACCGCCAGCATAGACAGTAACCGTACCGCCTTCTCTCAACGCACTCTGATAGATTTGATCCAGCGAGCGCGTCTCAATTTCGACGCCCGCCTGACTTTGCCCGACGCTGAGCCCAGCCATCATGGCCAGCATCAGCACTGTTTTCTTCAGGTACTTCCCAGTGTATTGCATTGTGATTTCCTTCACTTAATGAATAAAACCCGTACCGACAAACGACAACGATCAGCCGTTAAAACGGCAACGGTCTAACTAGCGGATCGCAAGTCAGCGACGCGCAGGATCGGATCGACGAGATGGAATCGTCAAAAATAAAATTGGAATAAAAAGCGCATGGTCCTTCATTAATATATTTCCCGCCCGAGGATAATCTCCCCGCTTCCATTAGGATAATTAGCATCGAGTTTACAGGATTAAATAAAAACACATACGAAGAAAAAGAGAACGATATAGTTAAAAATATTGAATAGACAAAATGAGATCACGCTTTCATGTGGGGACAGATGCAATATCAGAAAAAGATAGGATGGGATTATTTATCTTATGAAATGATTTCAATTTTAATGATATCACTTAATACCATACCAAAATGAGAATATTAGGATTGCAATTTATTTTTACACAGAGGGAAGAGCGGAACCGTTATGCGCCATATCAACGATTTGTTCTTTGACTCTCGGCTTCCGCGCTTCATAGGTGTAGGTCAACTGGAAAACACGTTTACATGACCGACACCGAAAGCGCTCGTGTTGTGAAGTACTACGACCATGGCGATAAATTTCATCTGAATGGCATCGGGGACAATGGACGGTAACGGTAGCCACAGAAAACCTCAAATACCCATAGGGTAACAGAAATTTCTATCGATTGAAGGCATTACCCTCAATATGTCAGGTAATATATAATTTTATAACAATGGGTTTGCGTTAAGTCGCGATAAAATATTTCCTTAACCAATAATTTTAGATTGGTTACACCTCGTCATACCCTACTTACCCTACTTACCCTACTGCGTATTTCATGATCTTTTCTTGTCGATTCTTCACCCGTGCGATACACACCCATAGCCTCGTTGATGCATCATATTGTATATTAACGCCTCATCGCCGCGGGTTGTTGCGGCGCGAACTCATGTTTATTTCATCACGTTGCGTGGCGCTTCTCTCTGGGGGAACAGTGAATTATCCAATTGGGCAGATCAATCACAGCTATCTGGGCTCCAGCGTTTATACCATGCTGCGTGAGGCGTTAATTACTGGCCAACTCAAACCGGATGATCGCCTGAGAATACGGGAGCTCGCCGCACAGGTTGGTACCAGCGTCACGCCGGTGCGAGATGCGATCCTGCAACTGGCGAAAGAACAGGCGCTGGTGCTCAAGACGCCGCGCGATATCCGCGTCCCTCAATTGACCGAGGCCCAGTTTATTGAGATCCGCACATTGCGGCTGGCGCTGGAAGGCACGGGTGCCGAGCTGGCTGCCGCGCACATTACGCCGAAGATGCTGGGGCAGATTGAAGAGAATATTCGCCAGAATCGTCTGGCGATCGACGAGAAAAATCTACGCGAAGCGCTGCGGTTAAATAGCGAATTTCATCTGTTTCTGGCGCAGGCGGCGCGTATGCCGCTGTTGACGCAATTTATCGGCAGCCTGTGGATGCGTACGGGCCCGCTAATTGCACAGGCCTATGCACATTTTTCCGTTCAGATGGCGATCGAACATCACGAAGAGGTCTTCGCGGCGCTCCAGCGGCGCGATGCCAGCGCCGCTCGACAGGCAATCCAATCCGATATTCTGGACGGCAGCGAAACGATGCTGGCTTTTATTGCTATTGATCAATAGCGTGCCGTGGCTCAACCCGCTAGCTCCGGTCATGCCACGGGCAAGCAAGAGGTCTCTCTCACTTTGGTTTTGTTTCATTTTTTTAAAAAAATGCTGCGTCTGGTTTTTAAAAAAAGGACAACGATGGCGTTACCTTAACTATTATTTCCGTCAGTTAGCTGTAACGCTAACTTTCCATGCAGGACAATATAGTTATTACATTCCATAAACCAGCATAAAATACTATTCTATTTGTAAATCAATGTAAATTGACGCTATCGCAAGTCCCCTGATGCCATTTTTAAATTTTAGTTTATCTCAACATAAATATTCTCTTTTCTTTGTCGATATAAGAATACCGCTCCTTGTCCCGGAGTAATTCAGAGGTACTTATGAGCATTAAATTTAAATTAATCTCAGTAATGTCATTAATGGCATTACTGCTTTTGGTTGTCTCTCTTATCGGGCTTTTTGGTATGAACAATACCAACCAGTCGATGAAAACGCTGTATCAGGATCGGCTGGTCGCTCTGGAGTATCTGGGCAATGTAACCAGACAGATGAACAACATGATGTTTGAAATCGCCAGCGTTGACCTCTCACAGCCGAACGACGTCAAGACGGGGTTGGAGCACATCAAAGAAGCACAAAAGATTTATGATGTGCAATGGGACTTGTACAGCAAAACCTATTTAACAGGCGATGAACAAACATTAGAGGAACAGTACGTTGTCTTATACAAGCAGTACAATGAAAAAGTTATCCTTCCCGCTATTCATGCAATACAAAAAAATGACAAAGACACGCTGGAATATATTATTAACCACACATTAAAAAGCGAATACGCCCCGCTACAGAAGATTGCCGACCAGTTGATTAAATTACAATCTGATGTGGGGCAAGCACTCTATTCTGAATCACAAAATAGTTTCAGTAATATATTACTTTCCGTAGTGATTACCCTTTTGGCGGGGATCGTTATCGTTGCCCTATCAGGCTGGCGATTGATTCTCTCGATTGCCGTACCGATAAAAAATGCCGTAGATTTAGCCAGAAAAGTGGCAAATGGCGATTTGACGCACCGCATCGAAATTACGTCGAACGATGAAATGGGACAGCTGCAAACTGCACTGCGAGAAATGGTGCTGAACCTAACCGATATCGTAGAGCGTGTACACAGCAACGCCGACATTATTGCAACCGCATCCAGCCAGATCAGCAGCGGTAATATCGATCTCTCCTCACGAACCGAGCAGCAGGCGAGTTCACTGGAAGAAACCGCGGCATCAATGGAACAAATGACGTCCTCGGTCAAACAGAACGCCACCCATGCCGCTCACGCCAGCCAGTTGGCAACCACCGCCTCACAGCGCGCTGTTGACGGCGGCAAGATGATGGGCGATGTGACATCAGCAATGCAGCAAATGGTGTCATCCGCAGAGAAAATCACCAATATCATCGGCGTGATCGATGGCATCGCGTTCCAGACCAATATCCTCGCGCTGAACGCCGCCGTGGAAGCCGCCCGTGCGGGCGAACAAGGCCGAGGCTTTGCGGTCGTCGCAGGCGAAGTCCGCACGCTGGCACAGCGCAGCGCCAACGCGGCGAAAGAGATCAAAGAACTGATCGGGACGTCCGTCGAACAGGCAAATCATGGACACCATGCCGTCATCGACGCGGGCAGCATGATTCAAAGCGTGGTGGAAGACATCAAACGCGTGGCATCGATCGTGACCGAAATCTCCACCGCCAGCAATGAACAAAGTCTGGGCATCGGGCAGATTAATATCGCGATTTCACAGATGGAAACGGTCACGCAACAAAACGCCGCGCTGGTGAACGAAGCCGCCGCGGCCGCCAGTTCGCTGTCCGAGCGTGCGGATGAACTCAGCCATGCCGTTGCAGCGTTCCGTATCTAATCCCCTTCCCTTTTGACGTCACCCGCGCGACTGATTATTCCCACGTGCGGGTGTCGATGATTGTTAACACGTCGCTCAACGTGGTTAAAAACACATCGGCGTGTTCTTCCTGAAACACCAGCGGCGGGCGGATTTTCAGCACGTTCGCCGCTGGCCCCGTTGCGCTGATCAGCACACCGCGCTGGCGCATGATATTCACGACCTGCGACGCAAATTCACTTGCAGGCGCTTTACTTTCACAATCGCTGACCAGTTCTACGCCAATAAACAAACCGTAAGCCCGAATATCGCCAATCAGCGGGAAATCCTGCGCCAGTTGCTGTAGCCCTTGCCGCAGATAATCACCAACCCGCAGGGCATTTTGCTGCAACTGCTCTTCCCGAATCACTCGCAGCACCGCGTGCGCCGCCTGACAGGACACCGGATTGCCGCCGAACGTATTGAAATAGCGGACATCTCGCCCAAATGCATCGAACAGCGCGGAACGTCCAACCAATCCGGCGATAGGATGCCCGTTGCCCATCGGTTTCCCTAAACTCACCAGATCGGGGACAACACCGTGACGCGCAAAGCCCCACATTGATTCCCCCGTGCGCCCAAAACCCGGCTGTACTTCATCCGCGATAAACAGTCCGCCCGCCTGACGGATCAGCGCCGCCGCCTGCGCCAGTTCACCTTTCGGCGCGCAAAACACGCCATCGCTGGAAAAAATCGTATCCACTAGCAGCGCGGCAGGACGAATCCCCTCCTGCTGCATCTGCGCCAACGCTTCACGAATGCTGGTAAGAAATGCGCCGGGCTGACGATAGGTATCCGGTGCGTCAATCAGCTTCACATGGCGGCCACGCGCAACACCTTCCCCCAGCGACGGCGACAGCTCTGCCAGCGCGCTGGTCACGCCATGATATGCCCAGCGCGTCACCAACATGCCCGTTCCTCCCGTGGCATGTCGGGCAATGCGCAATGCCAGATCGTTGGCTTCACTGCCGGTACAGGTCAGCATCACGTTATTCAACTCAGCAGGAAACTCACTTAGCAGATCTTCTGCAAAATCGACAATTGCATGATGCAGATAACGCGTGTGGGTATTGAGCTGTGCGCTCTGTCGCGCCATCGCCTCAACCACTGCCGGATGGCAATGTCCGACCGAGGCCACATTGTTATACACATCCAGATAGCGTTTCCCCTGATGATCGACCAGCCACACCCCCTCACCGCGAACAACATGCAGGGGTTCTTCATAAAACAGACGGTAGCCGCTGCCCAATACTCGCTGACGGCGCGCCAGCAGCGCCTCTGTCGTGGTCATTTCAGGCGTGATTTCTCTCTGATTCATCGCGCGTTCTCCTGGCAAACCTGCTGTAGGCGAGTCACAAACTGGGTATGGGAATAGGTCGCGATGCGCTGCAAACTGTGCCAGCAGCGCGGCACATTACGCAGCAGATACGCCCGATTGTCGGGGTAACGTGATGCCCGCCATTGCGCAATCGTCAGAGTCAACGCCATGCGGGTCGCAACCAAATCCGGTAACAGCGCGATCTCCGCCGATGTCAGCGGTCTGTGCTGGTGATAGGCGGCAACAAACGGCACAACCTGTTCCAGCAGGTCCGCGCCATCGCCAATCTGGTACGCCAGCGCCGTCGCCACTTCGCAGATTAACGGGGCAAAGACAGCATCGCCAAAATCGATAATGCCGGTGACCCGCGTCGGCGACGAACCGTCTACCAGCACGTTATGCGGGTTCAGATCGTTATGAATGACCTGGCGGCGTAGCATCGCCAATTCGGGCGCGACATGGCTGTCATAACGGTCAAAAGTGCGCTGAAGATGCTGATACTGCTGTCGCTCAGGAACGAAATCGAGATAAGGACGCACCTGCTCTGCGCGGCTGATATCCCACAGTAGAGAACGGTTCGCCGCCGGATGCGTAAAGCCGTGAAGCGCGTTGTCTAACTGCGCCAGCGTGCCCCCCAGTTGCGGCATCAGTGCCGTTGAAGGCGAAGCCAGATAGTGCGGCATGCCTGCGAGATAGCTCACCAGTCGCACGCGCAGTAGTACGCCATCAATTTCAACGCACGTTTCTGGCAGACCCGCTGTTGTCGGCCTGATGCGCGGTACGGGCAATTCGGGTGCCTGCTGAGCAAGATGCAGTAGCAACGCGGTCTGAAAATCACTGACGTCGGCGGGCTCCGCCGCATTGATGACTTTCAGCATGTAGCGTTCATCGGGCGTGACCGTCAGGCAGAAATTGATATCGCGCTCGCCCTGAAGCAGCGCCATCTGCCCAGACAAGTCATATTCTTGCTGCGCGATAGCCAATGCCTGCTGACAGGAAACCTGCGGAGCCGCCTGCGTCATCAGATCATCGCCATGCGATGCAACGTCGGCAAAAACCGGCTGATTGGACGCCTCGGAGGGAAAAGTGGAAAAACGTGCCGTGCGTCGTCCGTCAGACATGCTGCCCTCCGTTAACGTGGATTTCCGCGCCGTTGACATAAGAAGCACCGGAGGTGCAGAGAAAATAGATCAGGCTTGCCACTTCTTCGGGTTTACCTAAACGCTGCATCGGCACCTGCCGTTCAATGATGTCGTCCGTCCCTGGTGACAGAATCGAGGTTTCAATTTCCCCCGGCGCAATCGCATTCACACGAACGCCGTGTGGGCCAAAATCAAAGGCCATTTCCCGCGTCAGCGCAGACAGCGCCGCTTTTGACGTGGCGTAAGCCACGCCGGCAAAGGGATGAACGCGCGATCCGGCAATCGAGGTCACATTAATCACGCAGCCCTGTGACGCTTTTAGCTCGTCGAACAAGCCGTTTGCCAGCAGTGCGCAGGAAAACAGATTGACGTTGAAGACCCGCAGCCAGGCCGCATAGTCCGTGTCACGCACGCCCAGCCGCTGCCCGTCGGCACCCTTTGGTGAAATTCCTGCGTTATCGACCAGTGCATCCAGCCGCCCGCCCAGCTTTTCCTTAATCAGCGGTAACGTCTGTTGCAGGCTGTCGATATCTTCCAAATCAAGATGAATGTGATTAAGCAACTTTTCCGCCCACGGGCACTCCTCCGCCCAGTTCTGGCGCGACGCGGTAAAGATCCGCCACCCCGCCGCGTGGAAATGCTTAACGGTGGCATGCCCGATTCCCCGGCTGGCACCGGTCAGCAAGAGTGTTTTTTGCACTGTCATACCGAATCTCCTGAGCCTTTGTACAATCATTTTTTACACAGCACACATCAAAATGGTGTTTGATGCATCATCAATTGGGTTTTAAAAAAAGCTGAAAAAAATTTCAGCGAAAACCGGTCTTTTCTCTTAACGAAGCGCACTCTTAAACACATTTTTATGCCGAATCAGAGAGCGTTTCGTGCGCTACAGTACTGTTATTTCATGCTACCTCGTAGCACGCGCCCGACGCAGGGCGGCTCACTCGCCGTCGCCCTGCGAACCCTGGCTTTTCGGCGCTAATTATGTCGCTGCGCGATGCCTTCGTCGGTATCAGGCTTAACGGACCGCTTGCGACACGTTCCCTACGTGGCGCAAGCTTTCGCGGCATCCATGCCGCTCATCCTAAGCCTGCTATCTCCTCAGCATAATTTCTTACGCCGGATAACAACCGAGCCGCTTACACTGGTTGTTTTTTGATGATGTTTGCCAGATTAGTTCCCACTCCGTAGCCGCTCCGAGCGGCGGCGTAAAATCTCCATCACGATCAGCAGGATAAGCGCAGCACCGACCATCATGGTGGCGGCGGCGGCTATCGTCGGGTCGAGGTTTTCGCGGATACCCGCAAACATCTGTAGCGGCAGCGTGCGTTGGCGCGGGCTGGCAAGAAACAGCGTGACGATCACCTCATCAAACGAGGTCGCGAAAGCAAACAGCGCACCGGAGAACACGCCGGGGGCAATCAGCGGGAACGTGACCTTGCGAAAAGCCAGCAGCGGCGAAGCGCCCAGGCTGGCGGCGGCGCGCGTCAGGTTGTGATCGTAGTTCTTCAATACCGCCGTGACCGTAATCACCACGAACGGCACGCCGAGCATCGCATGGGCCAATACCAGCCCCAGATAGCTATTCAGCAGCGACAGTTTGGCGAAAAAGAAAAACATCCCTACGGCAACAATCACTACCGGCGCAATCATCGGTGAAATCAGTACCGCCATTACCAGTGACTTCCCGCGAAATTCACCACGCACCAGCCCGACGGAGGCCAGTACGCCGAGCACCGTCGCCAGCAGCGTGGCAAGCGGCGCAATCAGCAGGCTGTTGCCCAACGCGCCCAGCCACTCGCTGGAGTTAAAAAATTCGCGATACCAGCGCAGGGAAAATCCCGTCAACGGATAGCTCAGAAACGAACCGGCATTGAATGAGAGCGGCACAATCACCAGTACGGGCACGATTAAAAACAACAGCATCGCCGCCCCATAGAAATTAAAGAACGTGTTCCACAGACGGATCACCACTTCACCCTGCTGTCTCATTTGTTATCTCCCCAATATAAGGTGTGCTTAGTGCGCCGCGGCTTCCGCATTGGTGCGCGTGACACGGATGTACACGACATACAGCAGCGTCACGATGATCAGCAACTGCGTCCCTAGCGCGGCCGCCATTCCCCAGTTCATGGTGGTATTGGTGAAGAACGCGACAAAATAACTCAGCATCTGGTCACTCGGCCCGCCCAGCAGCGCAGGCGTAATGTAGTAGCCAATCGCCATCATAAAGACCAGCAGCGCCCCTGCCGTCACGCCCGCGTAGGTTTGCGGCACGTAAACCCGCCAGAAGGCGATAAACGGATGTGCACCCAGCGAAATCGCCGCGCGTACGTAGTTCGGGGAAATGCCTTTCATCACCGCGTACAGCGGTAAAATGAAGAACGGCAGCAAAATGTGGGTCATTGAGATGTAGACACCGATGCGGTTGAACACCAGTACCAGCGGCTCGTCGATCATGCCGATGTGCATCAGCGAACGGTTGATCAAGCCACCGGACTGCAACAGCACAATCCAGCTTGCCGTCCGCACAATCAGCGATGTCCAGAACGGCAACAGCACCAGAATCAGCAACAGGTTGGCGCGGTTAGAGGGCTGTTTCGCCAGCCAATAGGCCAGCGGGTATCCCAGCCCCACGCACAGCAGCGTCACCACACCCGCCATCAGCAGCGTACGCAGCAGCACATCGACATACAGCGCCTGATCGGCAGGCTGCGGGACAATCTGCTGCGTGGTGGCATCGACTTTGTGGTCAAACACCGCCAGCAGGTAATAGCTGGTGAAAGGCCGCGCCGCGCGATCGAACGTTTGCCAGGTCGCCAACTCGCCCCACATGGGCTGTTCGCGTATTAATTGAGCGCGTATGTCGCCGCTGCCCTCTGCGGGCAGCTTACGCAGTGTACGGGTAATCAGCGTACGGTATTCCGCCCCTTCATACCCTAACCGTTTAGTGATCGTGCTTAACTTACCGCTGCTGCGGGCATCGCGCAGATCGCTAACCAGCGCCCGAAAGACGGCTTCATCCGGTACAGCGTTGCCCGACCAAAGCCGCATCGCGGCAATGGTCTGTGGCATATTGTCACGCAATTCTGGGTTGGAGACGCTTTTCCCCAAAATCGAGGTGATTGGGAAGAGAAAACTCACCACGATAAACAGAAACAGCGGTGCAATCAGCAGCAGAGAGCGTTTTTTATAGGCTTTCTGCGCGAGCGACAGTTGCTGCTTCAAGGTCGAATTTTCTTCGTTTCCGCCAGACGCTACAGCGGCGACGACATCGCTTTGGGACATAGGCTCTTTCTCCATCATCACGTACGGTCACTCACTGCGGCGTTACTGCGCGGCCCAGGCATTAAAACGTTGCTCCAGCTCTTCGCCATGATCGATCCAAAACTCAGTATCGACTTGCAAGGCCTGTGCCAGATTATCCGGTGCGGTCGGCAGATTGGCGGCGACCGCTGGTGCCAGCAGGCTGGTGGTTTTGACGTGCGTTGGGCCATACGGGATGTTTTCGGCGAATACCTTCTGGTTTTCCGGTTGGTTGGCAAACGCGATAAACTGCTCCGCCAGTGCCTTGTGCTTGGAGCCTTTGACGATCGCCCAGCTATCCAGATCGTAAATACTGTCAGCCCAGACGATCTTGAAGTCATGCCCTTCTTTCTGCGCCGCCGAGACGCGGCCGTTATAGGCAGACGTCATCACCACATCGCCCGACACCAACCATTGCAGCGGCTGTGCACCGGATTCCCACCACTGGATATTCGATTTGATCTGATTCAATTTCTTAAAGGCGCGCTCGACACCTTCTGGCGTCGCCAACACCGTGTAGAGATCGTCACGCTTCACGCCATCGGCCAGCAGCGCGATTTCCAACGTAAATTTGGCACTTTTACGCAGCGCACGTTTGCCGGGGTAATCTTTCACATTCCAGAAGTCGGCCCAGCTTTTCGGTGCCTGTTTCAGCTTCTCTGCGTTGTAGGTCAGCACGGTAGACCACAGGAAAATCCCCGCACCGCACTCGGTCACCGCGCCTTTAACAAACTGAGATTGATCGCCCAGTTTTGACCAGTCCAGCGGTTCAAACAGCCCTTCGCTACAGCCTCGCATCAGTTCAGGGCCTTCGACTTCTACGACGTCCCAGCCTACCTGTCCGGTTTCCACCATCGCCCGGATACGCGCCATTTCACCGTTATACTCGCCGGCTTCCACCGTGCCTTTGCCCGCCGTAGCGAACGGTTTGTAAAATGCCTTATCCTGCGCATCCTTGTTTAACCCGCCGAATGAGATCACCGTGAAGGATTCCGCCTGCGCCTGACAGGCCATCGTCACCAGAAAAGCCGCGGCCGCCATTTTCTTCAGTACCGGACGGTTGAAGAGGCCTTTCGCTTTGGATGTGTTGTTGAGTTTGGACATCGTTTTGCTCCTGGAGTGTTAGCCAACGTAATAAGGTCAAATACGAACCACAATTTTTGTGCGCTGCATTTTTGATGCATCATGTATCATGATAATCACGCAAAAAAATATGAGCATAAATTGTGCCAATTCGAAAATTTTATTGATGTTTTACTATCGCGACGGCGGGAACGGTGAGGAGAAGCATCAGAGATACACAACCCCCCTCTACATCTGATGCCATTTCGCCATTTTTGCCATGTTGTGGTGCAAGCCACCATTGTCTTGCACCATCCGGACACATTGCGCGTCGGGTGTGCGCGTGCCGATAGGGGCTATCGACACGCGTTTCTTACCGACGGTCTACCGTGAAAGATCAACGCAGAGATATTTCATTTCCAAATAGTCCTCGATACCGAAACGTGACCCTTCACGCCCCAGCCCAGACTGCTTCACCCCGCCAAACGGCGCGACTTCATTCGAGATCAACCCGGTATTAATGCCGACCATGCCGTAGTCCAGCGCTTCCGGCACCGTCCACTGACGCACGGCATCACGCGTGTAGACATAAGCTGCCAACCCAAACTCGGTATCATTCGCCATCGCTATCGCCTCGGCCTCATCGCTGAAGCGGAACAGTGGTGCCACAGGCCCGAACGTCTCTTCGCGGGCAAAACGCATTTCGCGCGTCACCCCGCCGACGATGGTTGGCGTGAAGAACGTGCCGCCCAGTTCGTGGCGTTTACCACCCAACAGCAGCGTTGCCCCGCGCGATAACGCATCAGCAATGTGCTGTTCAACCTTGCTAACCGCATCGGCATCAATCAGCGGCCCCTGCGTCACGCCCGGTTGTGTACCGTCGCCGACGTTCAACTTGCGCACTTCCTCAACTAGCCGTTCGACCAGCGTCGGGTAAATACCGTTCTGCACGTAGATCCGGTTGGCGCAGACGCAGGTCTGACCGCTATTACGGAACTTGGAGGCCAGAATGCCTTTCACCGCCTGCTCCACATCGGCATCATCGAACACGATAAACGGCGCGTTGCCACCCAGCTCCAGCGACAGCTTTTTCACCGTTGGCGCGCTTTGCGCCATCAGGATACGGCCCACTTCCGTCGAGCCGGTAAAGCTCAACTTGCGCACCACCGGGCTATCACACAGCACTTTACCGACCGACTGCGCATCACCGACGATGACCTGCAATACGCCGCGCGGAATACCAGCCTGCTGCGCCAGTTCCGCCAGCGCCAGCGCGGTAAACGGCGTTTGCTCGGCAGGTTTAACGATCATCGTGCAGCCTGCCGCCAGCGCGGGCCCGACCTTACGCGTAATCATTGCCGCCGGGAAATTCCACGGCGTAATCGCGGCACACACGCCAATGGGCTGCTTAATCACCAGCAAACGCTGCTGCCCCTGCGGGGATTGCAGCACGCTGCCTTCAATGCGCTTGGCTTCTTCCGCAAACCAGTCGATGAAGCTGGTCGCATAGGCGATTTCGCCCCGCGCTTCCGCCAACGGTTTTCCCTGCTCCGCCGTCAGCAGCGCAGCCAGATCTTCCTGATTGTCCATAATCAGGCGCGCCCACGCCTGCAATAGCGCGGCACGTTCTTTTCCCGTCTTTTTACGCCATTCAACTAACGCCAACTCTGCGGCGGCAATCGCCCGCTCAGTTTGTGACACCGTCACTAACGGTACACTACCCAACACCGCGCCCGTCGCCGGATTGGTGACATCCAGACGTTCACCGCTTTGGCTGTCTTGCCACTCGCCGTCAATCAGGCAGTGTTGACGGAATAAAGTTTTTTGTTTCAATGAAATGGATGATTTCAGTTGCATAGCTTCTCTTCTATCGTGTTAATACGCGCGTCAGGATGTTCATCGCCTTGCTGAACTGATCGTCAGGCACCGTTAACGGGTACAGGAAACGGATCACGTTGCCATGTACGCCACAGGTCAGCAGCAGCAGACCGGCTTCCAACGCGCTTTTCTGAAATTGGCGGGTAATTTCTGCCGACGGTTTACCCGTATTCGGATCGTTAAACTCTGCCGCCACCATCGACCCCTGTGCACGAATCGCCACCAGTGCCGGACACTGCGCTTTGATTTTCTCCAGTGTTTCCACCAGTGCGGCACCCAGACGCTGTGCGCGTTGGCACAATTTCTCTTCTTCAATCACGTCCAATACCGCCAGCGCCGAAGCAACCGACAGTGGGTTACCCGCATAGGTGCCGCCCAATCCGCCCGGCGAGGGAGCGTCCATGACGTCAGAACGACCGACGACACCGGAGATCGGGAAGCCGCCGCCCAGGCTTTTCGCCATGGTGATCAGATCCGCTTTCTCCGCATAATATTCCATCGCAAACAGCTTACCGGTACGCGCAAAGCCCGTCTGCACTTCGTCGGCAATCAGCAGGATGCCATGCTCGTCACACAGTTTACGCAGCCCGCTGATAAAGGCTGGCGGCGCGACGTGGAAACCGCCTTCGCCCTGTACCGGCTCCAGCAGAATAGCGGCAACCTGATCGGCGGCGATGTCGGTATGCATCAGACGTTCGACGCTTTCCAACGCCTGTTCAACGGTGATGCCTTGCTTCTCATTCGGATAAAGCGCGTGAAAAATAGAGCCGGGGAACGGGCCGAACCCTGTGGAATACGGTGCCACTTTGCCCGTCAGCGTCATCGTCAGCAGCGTGCGGCCGTGGAACGCCGCGTTGAAGGCGATCACGCCGGGGCGTTTGGTGTATGCGCGAGCGATTTTCACCGCGTTTTCTACCGCTTCAGCACCGGTGGTAAAGAACGTGGTCTTTGCCGCACCGTCAATGGGTGCCAGCGCGTTGATGCGCTCGGCCAACGTGACATAACTGCCGTAAGGCACAATCTGGTAGGCCGTATGGGTAAAGCGATCCAACTGCTCACGCACCGCCGCGACAATCTTCGGGTGGCGGTGGCCGGTATTCAGTACCGCAATCCCGGCGGCAAAATCGATAAATTCCTGCCCTTCCACATCCCACAGGGTGCTGTTTTCCGCACGCTCGGCATAGAAATCACACATGACACCCACACCACGCGGTGTGGCGGCCAGACGGCGTTGATTCAGTTCGCTATTCTTCATGGTCTGCTCCGGTATCTCAAACACATCGGTTAGTCGTTGAACGATGGTGAGTCGAACGATGATTGCTAGTTTAGTTACAAGATGATGATGTCATTTAGACGCGAGATGGTTCTATAATCCAGTGCCAGTTTTGAATATTTGAAGGATCCACTTTTTGCGCTCACTTCTGACCGACTTATTGCTTCAGCGTTTAGCAAACCAACAAGACGGCGCGCTGAACAAGCGTTTGTACGACTGCATTCGGCTAGCAATTCTTGATGGCGCGATTGCCGCTGGCGAGCGTTTGCCGTCATCACGCGATCTGGCGCAGCAGTTGTCGCTGTCGCGCAATACCGTACTGACGGCTTACGAACAGCTACTGGCAGAAGGCTATATTGAAGCGCGCAAAGGAAGCGGGACTTTCGTCACGGAACAGTTACCCGATGGCAATATGCAGCCGGTGAACAGCGACAACGCCGGGGAGATACGTGAGCCTAAGCATGAGCTCTCGCGTCGCGGCATGCATCTACTGGGCTATGCCGGTGCTTCCGTCCGGCAATGGGGGGCGTTTATGCCCGGCATCCCAGATATCGCCAGCTTCCCTCATGATTTATGGCGGCGTATTCAAACGCGCCTGACAAAGCGTGTTCGACCCGAACAGCTCTCCTATTCGCCGATTGGCGGTTGCCCCGAACTACAGTTGGCATTGGTGGATTACCTGCGCGTCGCCCGTTCTGTGGAATGTACGCCGGAGCAGATTCTGATTACCGAAGGCACTCATCAGGCGATGGATTTGCTGGCTAAAATGCTGTGCAACCCCAGCGATCTGGCCTGGATTGAAGATCCCTGCTATTGGGGCATTCGTAATGTCCTGACGATTAACGGTCTGCGCATTGCTCCCGTCGATGTGGATGAACAAGGGCTGGTACCGCCAGAAGCGCTCTCACCCGACGATGCTCCACGCCTGATTTGCGTGACACCGTCACATCAGTATCCGCTGGGTGCGGTGATGAGTCTGGCGCGGCGTCAACGGCTGCTGGCACTGGCGCAGGAGCACGGCTGCTGGGTCGTTGAGGATGATTACGACAGCGAGTTTCGCTTTTCCGGTAGCCCGATTCCCGCGTTACAAGGGTTACAGGCGCAATCGCCGGTGATCTACATCGGCACATTCAGTAAAACGCTCTACCCCGGCCTGCGTGTGAGTTACATGGTGCTACCACCGCTGCTGGCGCAGTCGCTGAAGACGGCACATTCCGAACTCTATCGCGGCGGGCACTGGCTCACGCAGGCGACGCTCGCGCAGTTTATCCGCGAAGGCCACTACGCCGCGCATATCCGCCGTATGCGTCTGCTGTATGCCAAACGTCGCGCGCTATTGACGTCACTAATCGAACAGCATCTGGGGGCAGATTACGTCGGAGACAACAGCAACGCTGGGCTGCATATGCTGCTCAGCCTGCCTTCCCACATCGATGATGTTGTATTGAGTGCTGCGATTTTGCGCCGTGGCGTGATGGTCAAACCGCTTTCCAGCTACTATCTGCAACCGACGCCGCAGCGCGGTTTATTACTGGGCTACGCCAGCGTGGAAGAGAGCCACATGACGCAGGCTTTTTCCGTGATTGTGGCCTGTATTCAGGCGCTGAATCCCCCTCATTCTGACGCCTGACAGCTCCCGTTTTTATATGCGTTCCTTCGCACCGTTACGGTGCCACCCGCCCTCGATGCGCCCCATTACTGCGCACCCGTTGTCGTGAACAATGGCGTTATGACGCATTGCAACGCGGTATTTTCTACTCGCTAAACATCCGGCATGGTTTATGCATTCTTATGAATAACAAGTGACTGCCGGAGAGTGAAAAATGAGAAATTATGTCAGCTTCAAGAATGTTCAGAAGACCTATGACGGCGACCGCCTGATCGTAAAAAACCTTAATCTGGATATCCATGAAGGTGAATTTCTGACCCTGCTTGGGCCATCCGGCTCGGGAAAAACCACCAGTCTGATGATGCTCGCCGGCTTTGAAACCCCGACGCAGGGGGAAATTATGCTGCGCGACGCCCCGCTGCACCATCTCCCGCCGCACCAGCGCGACATCGGCATGGTGTTTCAGAACTACGCGCTGTTCCCCCACATGACCGTGGCGGAGAATCTGGCGTTTCCACTCTCCATCCGCCGCCTGAACCGTGCCGATATCAAAGAGAAGGTGGATCGGGTACTGGATCGCGTGAAGCTCACCAGTCTAGCCGATCGCTATCCCGCCCAGATGTCCGGCGGCCAGCAGCAGCGTGTGGCGCTGGCTCGCGCACTGGTTTTCGAGCCAAAGCTGGTGCTGATGGATGAACCTTTGGGCGCGTTGGATAAGCAACTGCGTGAGCATATGCAGTTGGAAATTAAAGAGCTACACCAGTCGCTGGAGTTAACCGTGGTGTACGTCACCCATGACCAGAGCGAAGCGATGACCATGTCCAACCGCGTCGCCGTGTTTAACGATGGCGTGATTCAACAGATGGACAGCCCCAGCGACATCTACGAAAAACCGGAGAATGCGTTTGTGGCGCAGTTTATCGGCGAAAACAATACGCTGCTCGCCACGCGTGCCGAGGCCGAAGGCGCATTCTATCGAGCAACGCTGGACGACGGCACTTCGCTACGCGCACTGAAAGTCCGTCCTAGCTCGTCAGGCCGAAAAATTACGCTCTGCATCCGTCCAGAACGTATTCACGTCAACGCGGCTCACGTCGATGACGGCATGCAGCACGTCAAAGCCCGCATTCAGCAGTTCATCTATCTGGGCGATCACGTCAGGATGATGACGGAAGTGGCAGGCCAGCCGCAGTTTATGGTGAAACTCCCCGCCAACGAGATTCAGCCGCACTGGAAAGCCGGCACCGAAGTCAATCTGTCATGGCAACCGGAACACCTGCGGGCGCTGGATAGCATCGTAACGCATTAGGCGTGGCGCACTGACAGCACCAAGAATATGCGGGAAAAACCATCAGACAGGAAATAAGAAAGGAAGCACGTTGCCCCTGCACAGGGGCAACGGATACAAAATTAATCCCGAATCTTGCGGTATCCCCACAGCACGACAAGCGCGCCGACAACCGCCACCACAAAACTGCCGAAATTAAAGCCATCGACACGGCCGAACCCAAAGAAAACGCTGATGTAACCCCCTACGACCGCACCAACAATTCCGAGCAACACCGTCAGGATAAAACCGCCGCCGTCTTTACCGGGCATAATCCACTTAGCCAGAATCCCCGCAATCAAGCCAAAAATAATCCAGGACAGAATACCCATACCTACTCCTCGCGTTTTCGTTCCACCACACCCGACATGGCCGCTCGTTGGCAAATCGGGCAGTGAAGCGAGTATAGGTGAGGATTGGTAACGGGAGGTAGCAAAACGATACTGTGGCGCTCTTCAGAAAATCTTCTTCAATGGCTTCGTGAAGACATTCAGGTAGTAAACGACGACGTTGAAGGTGAGTATTTTTTAGGCGATAATAATCTCAATGAGAACGAATCTAATGGAGGTGAAAATGGCAACTAACAGAAAAAAACCTATGATCCACCCCTAATCCTTCGCATACAAATACACCGAAGCACGCGATACGCCGAGGTGTTGTGCGATGGTCTCCATCGATTTTTTGACTTCCAGCAGGCCGCTATCTTTCAGTTCCTGAAGCAGGATTTTTCTGTCCTGCGCTTTTAATGCCCGTGGCGTGGTGGCAAGCCGGGCGGCGAAGTGATCGATGTGTTGTCTGATCGCCGCTGCGCCGTTTGGCTCCAGATGCTCCGTTACGGAGTCCGACGAGAGCTGTGTGAACTGCGCCAGCGCATTTTGCATGCCGCGAAAGAGCGTCATATCGACGTTCAGGCACAGCGCCGCGACATAGTCGCCCTCCGCATTTTTGATGCCGACCGAGGTGCTTTTTACTGGGCGTCCGTCCGCAAACTGGTTGGCGTAGTTCGCCAAGATATTGGGAAACTCGGGCGAGGCGATGCGGGCAAGACCCAGTTCCGTCGCGGGCGCCCCCACCTCCCTGCCGGAGAGGTTATTGTGAATGGAAAGTATCGCGTGTTCTGGGTTCTTCAGATCGTGCACAACCACTTCACAGAATGGCGCGAACGTTTCGCTCAGCCCTTTGGCTATCACCTCTAACTGCGTGAGCAGCAGGCCTTCTCCAGATGCAGACATATTCCTCTCCCATTCCTCTACCCATGCTTGCGCAAGCGCGTTTTCTGGCGCTGAGTGTACTGTAAGTACACTTGATTTAGTACCACACGCGATGTCGTCAGCGGTCGCTCCTGCTTCCGTGACACGTACTCATTCCTATTTTTTTCAGCGGCACGCGATGCACCTCACGGTAGTCAAAAACCTAAAGACAAATCAAATTAGACAATTTATCTAATTTTATATATTTTGTTTATGACGCATTCGACAGTATCGGGACGACGGTTCCGGTATTCATAATCACTCACATCGGATTATCCAACTATGAACGACTTACGCCTCCCCACTTTCGACGACGTGGTAGCCGCAGCGGAACGTATTGCTGGCTATGCCAATAAAACGCCAGTGATGACATCACGCACGGTCAATGACACATTCGGCGCAGAGGTTTTCTTCAAGTGTGAAAACTTCCAGCGTACAGGCGCATTTAAGTTTCGCGGTGCCATGAATGCCTTATTACAATTCACTGACGCGCAAAAAGCGGCTGGCGTGGTCACCTTCTCTTCCGGTAACCATGCGCAGGCGATTGCGCTGGCCGCCACATTACTCGGTATTCCCGCAACGATTGTCATGCCTCACGATGCCCCCGCGATAAAGATCGCCGCAACACGGGGCTACGGTGGCAACGTGGTGCAATACAATCGGTACACTGAAGATCGTGAGCAGATCGGTAACGATCTGGCGAAAAAGCATGGCCTGACGCTCATTCCCCCTTTCGACCATCCGCATGTTATTGCTGGGCAAGGAACGGTGGTGAAAGAGCTATTGGAAGAGACTGGCGAATTGGATGCCTTGTTCGTCTGCGTAGGTGGTGGGGGTCTGCTGGCGGGATCTGCGCTTTCCGCCCGTCAGTTGTCTCCACACTGCAAAGTTTATGGCGTCGAACCTCTCGCGGGCAACGATGGGCAGCAATCGTTTCGCAGTGGCCATATCGTGCATATCGACACACCGCAAACCATTGCCGATGGCGCACAAATACAGCAACTCGGCCGCTATCCCTTCGCCCTGATTCGTCAGAACGTCGACGATATTCTGACCGTGACGGACGATGACCTGATTGACACGATGCGGTTTTATGCCGAGCGCATGAAGATCGTCGTGGAGCCAACAGGATGCCTCAGCTTTGCAGCGGCGCGCAATCTCAGGGAATCACTACGCGGTAAACGCATCGGCATTATTATCAGCGGTGGGAATGTCGATATCAGCCGCTACGGCGCATTTCTGACCGGCAATGCCTAAGGAAAAATGATGATCTTTATTTCTGAAGCGGAATCGGCAGCACTTATCAGCCATGAACTGGCTTATGACGCCGTTCGTGAAGCCCTGATCGCCGCCAGCAAACCGGAAGCACGCAGTTTTCCAGTGGTGCACGGGCAAGGCTCCGATCCGATCAACACCTTCAGCATTAAGGCCTCAGCAACCTATGAACTCGCGGGACTAAAAGTCGGTTCGTTCTGGCCGGGAAACCCCGCTAACGGGCTGCCTCGCCATAATTCCCTCATTCTGCTGTTCGATCAGCAAATCGGCAAAATCGCCGTCGCGATTGAAGGCGGAAAGGTGAACGCCTTTCGTACCGCCGCTGCCAACGCCGTTGCCGCCGATTTGCTGGCAAGACCCGATGCCTCAGTGCTGGCCGTGTTCGGCACCGGCAATCAGGCGCGCTATGAGTGCGCCGCGCTGGCAAGAATACGCCCCATTCGTACCCTGCTGATCGTCGGGCGCGATAGCAGAAAATCCGCAGAGATGGCGCAAGAATTCAAGGCAGTCGGACTGGATGCGCACGTCAGCGATGCCGAAAGCGCATGTCGCGCGGCGGATATCATCGTGACCGCAACGCCATCACGCACGCCGCTGTTTAACGCCGAATGGGTTAACACCGGAACGCACGTTGTCAGCATGGGATCGGACGCCGTCGGCAAGCAGGAACTGCCGCCAAAGCTGTTTACCGCAGGTCGCCTGTTTTGCGATCTGCCTTCCCAGTCCCGCATGATCGGTGACTTCCAACACGCGCCAACCCATGTAACGCTGACCGCCATTGGCGATGTGATTAGCAAAAGCGCAGCAGGACGACAAACACCGGACGATATCACCGTGTTTGACAGTTCCGGCTTGTCCATTCAGGACTTATATATCGGCCAACGCATTCTTGCCGCCTGGCAGCAGGCTAAACAAACTGAAGGTGCATAATGAACAATATTGACTGGCTTAACGCGCTGGAAACGCCCTTTTTACTGATTGAGCGCCCCCGGCGTCACTCTCCAGCCCTCGCAATAGCGCAGCAAGGTTAGCATCAAGAGAAGCCAGAACCTCGGCAGGCAGCACCGATAACACCTGACGCTCATTCTCAATGTGTGCTTCAACCGCGCGGTTAATCAGTTCAAGTCCCGTGCTAGTGAGTTGCACGAGCATACTGCGCGCATCCTGTTCGTTCTGCACGCGTTCGATAAAGCCTCGGGTTTCAAGGCGTTTGAGTCGGTGGGTCATGGTGCCTGACGTCACCATCAGCGCGGAGAACAGCTCCGTCGGGCTAAGGCAATGTGGCGCACCTGCACGCCGCAGCGTAGCCAGCATATCAAACTCCCAACTGCTCAGTTCAAATCTGGAGAAACAGGCTTCCAGTCTCAGTTCGATGAACGCCGCACAGCGTCTGAGGCGTCCAATCGGCCCCATGGGGCTGGCATCCAGATCGGGCCGTTCGCGCCGCCACTGTTCAAGAATGGCATCTACCGCATCATATTCGCGTTCGCTGGTTTGATTTTTCATTTATCTTGACTTCAAGGTAATTAATCAACACTATCATGATATCTTGAATTGAAGGTAAAGTCATGAACACGATATCCTCACCACACTATTGGCGTGACGTCCTACTCACGGCGCTGGCTCCCGCGATTTGGGGGTCGACCTACATCGTGACATCAGAAATCCTGCCGCCGGATCGCCCTTTTACGGCGGCGCTTATCCGTGTATTGCCTGCGGGTCTGCTACTGCTCTTATTCACTCGCCGTTTCCCCGCACGGCGAGACTGGTGGCGCGTGCTTGTGCTCGGCGCTTTGAATATCGGCGTCTTTCAGGCACTGCTGTTTGTCGCCGCTTATCGCTTGCCTGGTGGGCTGGCGGCAGTCCTCGGCGCGATCCAACCGCTGCTGGTGATGGTGTTGGTCTGGGCCGTGGATCATCGCACGCCCAGACTGGCGACGCTGTGGTCGGCAATAATCGGTGTGGTCGGCATGGCTATTTTACTGCTGTCGCCGCAGACGACATTTGAGCCCGTGGGCGTCGCGGCCGCGCTGTTGGGCGCGGTCTGTATGGCGACGGGAGTCTGGTTAACACGTCGCTGGCAACTTGATTTGCCCGTACTGCCGCTGACCGGCTGGCAACTCTTCCTCGGCGGATTGATGCTGGCACCCGTCGCGTGGGTAGTCGATGCGCCTCTGCCTGCGTTAACGCTATCGCAATACGCCGCCTATATCTATCTCTGCCTGGCTGGTGCTGTGATCTCTTATGGGCTGTGGTTTCATGGCATAACCCGTCTGCCGACAGTTGCCGTTGCGTCATTAGGATTATTGAGTCCGTTAACTGCCGTGGTGCTGGGTTGGGTGTTACTTTCACAGTCGATGACCGGTACGGCGTTTCTGGGTTTGGCAATCGTCTTAGCCAGCGTCTTCGCCGTGCAATGGACGACGGCACAAAGCAAGTAATCGGCTGAGCTGCCGATGACGATCGTTGTTGGCGGGGAAAGATGAAAAGGAAACGATTAAAACAGCAGCGTTATCATAACGCCGCTGTTTTAAATTGATGACTGATCTATTTGTAAAACGAAAACGGGGTAATGGAATAGAAGAGTAAAGCGTCCGCGCCAGGGATGGCGCGGCTCGAGCTTACAGGGAGGTACTTGCAGCGTCTTTACGATCTATCCATTATCCCCGCTTCACGTACTTCATCAGCAAGCATTATTTTCTATCATATCTAGCGACGGTTACGCACTAACTGGTAGCGACGCGTCAGATACTCGACCGGTGCGCTCCAGATGTGAACCAGACGGCAGAACGGGAACAGAACGAACAGCGTCAGCCCCAGCACAATGTGCAGCTTAAAGATCAGCGCGACACCCGCCAGATGCTTAGATGCTCCCCCCTGGAAGAACGCCACGCTCTGCGCCCAACCGACCAGTTTCAGCATTTCACTGCCGTCCATATGCTGTGCAGAGAATGGGATCGTCAGCAGCCCTAAACCCGCCTGAATAACCAGCAGAGACAGAATGAGAATGTCGCCAACGCTGGACGTGGCACGAATGCGCGGGTTGGTCAGACGGCGTTTTAACAGCAGCACGCCTCCGACAAACGTCAGCAAACCTGCCGCACCACCGCCGAACATCGCCATTTTCTGTTTTACATCCATTGGCAGGAAGGCTTCGTACATCCAGTGCGGCGTCAGCATACCGAGGAAGTGCCCGGCAAATACGCCCAGAATCCCCAAATGGAACAGGTTAGACGCCAGACGCATCCCTTTCTTATCCAGCATTTGGCTCGAACCTGCGCGCCAGCTGTACTGGCCGTAGTCATAACGCAGCCAACTGCCAATCAGGAAAATCGCCATCGCCAGGTAAGGATAGATGTCAAAAAAGAACACATTAAAATAATTCGTGATTGCACTCATTAGCGTTGCCCTCCCGCTGATGTAGCGTCAAGATTCAGATATTGCGGCACCACCGCGCCAGCGAAGCGGCGTTGGTGTTGCGTTTGTTGGGCCGATGCGCAGCCTTCTTCGCTGAGGAACTTAACCTGTTCCTCTTCCCACACGGCATCCAGCGCCTGCGGCGTGTCGTCACGTGCTTCGTCAGCCACCTGATGTGTGACATCGTCACTTTTCAGGTCGCTACCGGACAACGCCAACAGCAGATCGAACAGCGTGGCATAGCTGCTGTCACGCTGCTGCAAACGCGCGCCAATCAACGCCAGAATCGGCGCGATGTCGAGTAAACCCGCGCGACTCTGCGCGGGCTCCAGACGAGAAAGATACTCAAGATACAGCGGCAGGTAGTCCGGCAGCTCACGGCAATCCAGCGCCAGACCGGCATCCTGATATTGCTGCATGAGATCGACCATCGCTTGACCACGATCGCGAGACTCACCGTGAACGTGTTCGAACAGCAGCAGCGAGGTCGCCCGACCGCGGTCAAACAGCCCGCTATACTCCGCCTGTTTGTCCAACAGATCCTGCGCGCACAGCGTGTTGATGAACTGCATGAGCAGATGACTCTCACGCAGCGGTAAAGCATCAGCCTGCTCTACCGCCTCGATCAACTCAGCCCGGTTTTCCCACAACTCGCTATCGGGATAGTCCAGCAGGCGGGCAATAATCCGCAGGCTAATCATGGTTCGTCTCCCGCATGATTTTGCTGTTCATATCGCGCGTTTTGCTGCTGACATCGATGGCATCAATACGCTTGCTGTTGAACAGGTTGAATTTAGTATCGCTGCCGTGGCAACCATCACCAAAGCTGAAGCCGCAACCTTTGCTTTCAGGGAAGGCTTCACGCGCCAATTCACGATGGCTTGATGGAATCACGAAACGGTCTTCGTAGTTCGCAATCGCCAGATAGCGGTACATTTCCTGCGCCTGCGCTTCAGTCAGCCCAACCTGCTCCAGCGCGCTGGTATCAATTTTGCCTTCTACGGTTTCTGCACGTTTGTAGTGACGCATCGCCAGCATACGTTTCAGCGCCAGCAATACGGGCTCGGTATCCCCTGCGGTCAGCAGGTTCGCCAGATATTGCACTGGGATACGCAGACTTTCGACGTCCGGCAGTACGCCAGTGTGCGCCAATTGCCCCGCATCCGCGGCAGACTGAATCGGTGACAACGGCGGCACGTACCACACCATCGGCAGCGTGCGGTATTCAGGGTGCAGCGGCAGCGCCAGCTTCCAGTCCATCGCCATTTTGTACACCGGCGACTGCTGTGCCGCTTCAATGACGCTGTTTGGAATACCATCTTTCAGCGCTTGTTCAATGACTTTCGGGTCATGCGGGTCAAGGAACACATCCAGTTGGCTCTGGTACAGATCTTTCTCGTTTTCCACAGAGGCCGCTTGCTCGATGCGGTCGGCATCATAGAGCAGCACGCCCAGATAGCGGATACGTCCGACGCAGGTTTCTGAGCAGAGAGTCGGTTGACCACTTTCGATACGCGGGTAGCAGAAAATACATTTTTCTGATTTGCCGCTCTTCCAGTTGAAGTAGATTTTCTTGTACGGGCAGCCAGTCAAGCACATACGCCAGCCGCGACACTTGTCCTGATCGATCAGGACGATGCCGTCTTCGCCGCGTTTGTAGATCGCGCCGCTCGGACAGGTCGCTACGCACGCTGGGTTCAGGCAGTGTTCGCACAGACGCGGCAGATACATCATGAACGTGTTTTCGAACTGGCCGTACATCTCTTTCTGCATTTCGTTGAAATGGACAGGATCGAAGTTTTTATCCTTAGAGCGTTTACTGAATTCACCACCCAGATCGTCTTCCCAGTTTGGGCCGTTCTCGATTTTCTTCATCCGCTGACCGGTAATCAGCGAGCGCGGACGGGCGACAGGCTGATGCTTACCTTCCGGCGCTTTACGCAGATTCTGGTAGTCGTAGTCGAACGGCTCATAGTAGTCGTCGATTTCCGGTACATCTGGGTTAGCGAAGATTTTGGACAACACGCTGATGCGGTTACCCATACGCGGTTCGAGCTTACCGCTGATTTTACGGATCCAGCCGCCCTTCCATTTTTCCTGATCTTCCCAGGCATGCGGATAACCCACGCCCGGTTTGGTTTCGACGTTGTTGAACCAGGCGTATTCCATCCCTTCACGGCTGGTCCAGACGTTTTTACAGCTAACGGAGCAGGTGTGACAGCCGATGCATTTGTCCAGATTCAGCACCATGCCCACTTGTGAACGAATTTTCATCAGGCTTTCTCCTGCTGTACCGCTTTTTGTACATAGTCCTGACCTTCATCATCCAGCCAGTCGATGCGTTTCATTTTACGAACTACGACGAATTCATCGCGGTTTGACCCAACGGTGCCGTAGTAGTTAAAGCCATAAGCCAATTGGGCATAGCCGCCGATCATATGGGTCGGTTTCGGCGTGATACGGGTTACCGAGTTGTGAATACCGCCGCGCTGCTGGGTAATTTCCGATCCCGGCAGGTTAATAATGCGTTCCTGCGCGTGGTACATCATGGTCATTCCCGCTGGCACACGCTGGCTGACAACCGCACGCGCCGTCAGCGCACCGTTGGCGTTGAACGCTTCTATCCAGTCGTTATCCTCAATACCCAAATCTCTTGCATCGTCTTCGCTCAGCCAGATAATCGGGCCACCGCGACCCAACGTCAGCATCAACAGGTTGTCGCTGTACGTGGAGTGAATGCCCCATTTTTGGTGCGGCGTCAGGAAGTTCAACGCTTTTTCTGGGTTGCCGTTAGGTTTCTGATTCATCACCGGTGCAGCAGCACGGGTATCGACCGGCGGACGGTATACCAGCAGGCTTTCACCGAAGGCACGCATCCATTCATGGTCTTGATACAGCTGTTGGCGACCGGACAGCGTACGCCACGGAATCAGCTCGTGAACGTTGGTATAACAGGCGTTATAGGAAACGTGTTCGTCTTCCAAACCAGACCAGGTCGGGCTGGAGATGATCTTGCGCGGCTGCGCCTGAATGTCGCGGAAGCGAATTTTCTCGTCTTCTTTATTCAGTGCCAGATGCGCGTGGTCACGACCGGTGAATTTGCTCAGCGCTTCCCACGCTTTCACAGCCACCTGACCATTGGTTTCTGGGGCCAGAGACAGAATCACTTCTGCCGCATCGATCGCCGTTTCAATCTTCGGACGACCCGCCGCCGCACCTTCAGTCTTGGTGTAGTTCAGCTTTTTGAGGAAATCGACTTCGGTCTGTGTGTTCCAACCGATGCCTTTACCGCCGTTGCCCAGCTTGTCCATCAACGGACCAAGCGAGGTGAAACGTTCGTACAGGTTCGGGTAATCGCGCTCCACCATCATCAGGTGGGGTGCAGTTTTGCCCGGAATCAGATCGCATTCGCCTTTTTTCCAGTCATCCACGCCGAACGGCTGCGCCATTTCTGCCGGGGAATCGTGTTGGATTGGCAAGGTAACCAGATCAGTTTCCTGACCAAGGTGTCCCTGACAGACGCGGGAGAAGGTTTTCGCGATGCCTTTGTAGATTTCCCAGTCGCTTTTGGAATCCCACGCTGGATCGACAGCCGCAGATAGCGGGTGAATAAACGGATGCATATCCGAAGTATTCATGTCGTCTTTTTCGTACCAGGTTGCCGTTGGCAGGACGATGTCGGAATACAGGCAGGTACTGGACATACGGAAATCAAGCGTCACCACCAGATCCAGTTTGCCTTCAACGCCTTGATCGCGCCATTCCACTTCTTCCGGCTTCACGCTGCCCGCCGTGCCCAGATCTTGCCCTTGAATACCGTGCTCCGTACCCAGCAGGTACTTCAGCATGTATTCGTGGCCTTTACCGGAGGAACCCAGCAGGTTAGAACGCCAGATGAACAGGTTACGCGGGTAGTTTTGTGGACTATCCGGCTGTTCAGCGGCAAATTTGATTTCGCCTGATTTCAACGCAGCAACGGTATAGTCCTGCGGCGTGACACCGGCGGCACGCGCTTTTTCTGCGATATCCAGCGGGTTAACGTTCAACTGCGGTGCAGATGGCAGCCAGCCCATACGTTCGGCGCGCACGTTGAAGTCAATCATGCTACCAGTAAAGCGGGATTTATCTGCCAGTGGTGACAGCAGTTCCTGCGGCGCGACGGTTTCATAACGCCACTGGCTGGAATGGTTATAGAAGAACGACGTACTGTTCATGTGACGAGGCGGACGCTGCCAGTCCAGACCAAACGCCAGCGGCGTCCAACCGGTTTGCGGACGCAGTTTTTCTTGTCCGACGTAGTGCGCCCAACCGCCACCGCTCTGACCGACACAGCCGCAGAAGACCAGCATGTTGATGATGCCGCGGTAGTTCATGTCCATGTGATACCAGTGGTTGATACCGGCACCGACGATGATCATGGAACGGCCGTGCGTTTTATCGGCGTTATCCGCAAATTCACGCGCAATGCGGATGATGTTCTGACGAGAAACGCCCGTAATCTTCTCGGCCCAGGCTGGGCTGTACGCTTTCACATCGTCGTAATCACGCGCGCAGTTGTCGTCGCCCAGACCGCGATCCAGGCCGTAGTTCGCCATTGTCAGGTCATACACGCAGGCAACCAGCGCTTCGCTACCGTCAGCCAGCGTCAAACGCTTAACCGGCAGTTTGTGCAGCAGGATTTCTTCTAGCGCAACGTTGTTGAAATGTTCGCTGACCGCGCCGCCAAAATACGGGAAGCCAACATCAACCACATCGTCGTGCGACCCCAGCAGGCTCAAGCGCAGCTTCACTTCTTCGCCGCTCACGCCATCACGCTGTTCCAGATTCCATTTGCCCTGATCGCCCCAGCGGTAGCCGATCGACCCTTGCGGTGCCGTCAGGTTGCCGCTTTCATCGTCAATCGCGATGGTTTTCCACTGCGGGTTGTTGTCTTGGCCGAGGTTGTCCACCAGATCGGAGGCACGCAGCATACGACCCGCCGCGTAGTAGCCATCTTCACGCGGTTCCAGCAGCACCAGCATCGGTAAGTCCGTGTATTGACGAACGTACTCGCTGAAATACTGGCTCGGTTTGTCGAGGTGGAACTCTTTCAGAATAACGTGGCCCATTGCCAGCGCCATCGCGCTGTCGGTACCTTGTTTCGGATTCAGCCAGTGGTCGCACAGCTTGGCGATTTCAGCGTAGTCCGGCGTGACCGCAACGGTTTTGGTGCCTTTGTAGCGAACTTCCGTAAAGAAGTGGGCATCTGGCGTACGGGTTTGCGGAACGTTAGAGCCCCAGGCAATGATGTAAGAGGAGTTATACCAGTCTGCCGATTCCGGTACGTCAGTCTGCTCACCCCAGGTCATGGGTGATGCTGGTGGTAAGTCACAGTACCAGTCATAGAAGCTCAGGCACACGCCGCCGAGCAGAGAAAGGTAACGCGCACCCGCCGCGTAGGACACCATCGACATTGCAGGAATCGGTGAGAAACCGATCACGCGGTCTGGGCCGAAGGTCTTGGTGGTGTAAACGTTAGAGGCAGCAATCAGCTCGTTAACTTCGTTCCAGTCAGAACGAACGAAGCCACCACGGCCGCGAATTTGTTTGTAGTATTTGGTTTTTTCGGGGTCATTGACGATGGACGCCCAGGCATCCACCGGATCGCTGTGCGTCAGTTTCGCTTCACGCCACAGTTTCATCAGGCGCTTACGCATCATCGGGTATTTCAGGCGGTTGGCGCTGTAGAGATACCAGGAGTAGCTGGCACCGCGCGGGCAGCCGCGAGGTTCATGGTTAGGCAGGTCCGGGCGGGTACGCGGATAGTCAGTCTGCTGCGTTTCCCACGTCACCAGACCGTTTTTCACATAAATCTTCCAACTGCATGAACCGGTACAGTTTACCCCGTGGGTAGAACGTACGATTTTGTCATGCTGCCAGCGACTGCGATAGCCGTCTTCCCAGTCACGATTGGTATTGAGGGTCTGGCCATGACCATCGGAAAACGGTTCGGCCAGTTGTTTGAAGTAACGTAACCGGTCAAGGAATTTGCTCATCCGGACTCTCCTGCTGCGAAGCCTGCTGGCCCCTGTCGTTATGAAATGCTCGTAGCAGACATCTGTTTTTGCTTACGACACATCGCTCAAGTTGGCGCAAGGGTATCCAGCAACCGCGTGGTCAAACTTGATAACGATCAAGAGTGTCACCCTGTGAAAAACGGAGTACACCGCCAACTACCACCAAAGAATTATTATGGAAAAATTACGTAATTAAATGATTTTAAAAGATAAAAACAAAACCATTCGTTTTGTGCTTATACTGAATTCATACACACGACTATTTAGAGGTAGTAGTCGAAAGGCGACGGGAAATTGTGCGCAAAAGAGAGATTACCTATTAGTTCTCTGTCCTTATTTTTCTGGCGTAAAAATTATGCTGAGGAGAGATCGGACTTAGGATGAGCCGCAGGGATGCGGCGAAAGCTTGCGCCACGTCGGGAACGTGTCGCAAGCGATCCGCAAAGTCCGATACCGACGAAGGCACCGCGTCAGCGGCATAATTTCCGCCGAAAGCCTGGGGTCACGGGGCGAGCGGCGTGTGAGCCGTCCCGTGTCGGGCGCGTGCTACGGAGTAGCATGAACATGACGGTATTACCGCGCACGAAACCGTCTCTTAGCCAGCATAAATAAAAATGTGGCTAAGAGACACCCAGCCAAAGGGAGGAACGAGGAGGCTCAACGCTTAGCGTTGCTTTCTGGCATAGAACAGCCAGGTTACCAATACGCACACCACGTAGCACACCACAAACACCTTCATCGCACCGGTGGGTGACCCCGTTAACTCAAGCGACATCCCAAAAGCCTGAGGAATGAAGAAACCGCCAATAGCACCAATGGCTGAGATAAAGCCCAGCGCCGCTGCGGTATCCGTGGCGGCCGCACGCTGCGCATCCGCATCGCTTCCACCTTGTGTTTTCACGCGATCTGCCGTTAATTTACGGAAAATCACGGCGATCATCTGGAATGTGGACCCGCTACCCAGACCGGCCGTCAGGAACAGCATCATGAAAATGCCAAAGAACATCCCGAATGAACCCGCAGAGTTCGCACTCGGCAGAGACAGGAACAACAGCACCGAGAAAATCGTCATCAGGATGAAGTTAATCAGCGTCACTTTTACACCGCCAAAGCGGTCAGAAAGCATGCCACCAACCGGACGCGCCAATGCTCCCAGCAGTGGCCCAAAGAACGCGTAGTACAAAATCACGATGTCTGGGAACTGCGTTCTGGACAGCATGCCGAAGCCTGCCGAGAAACCGATAAATGAGCCAAACGTGGACAGATACAGGAAGCTGAGTACCCACAGGTGCATCTGCTTCAAAACGGGCAACTGCTTGCGTATTGATGCATTGGCAGTCGACAAATCGTTCATACCAAACCAGGCAGCGGTTGCAGCAATAACCAAGAATGGTACCCACATCCAGGCAGCATGATGCAGCCAGATCTGGTTGCCGTCAGGCTGAACAACGCCATTGCCGGAAAAACCCAGAATCGGCAGGAAAATCACCACTGGCACCAGCAGTTGCATCACACTCACGCCGAGGTTACCCAGTCCGCCGTTGATGCCTAACGCGCTACCCTGACGTGATTTAGGGAAGAAGAAACTAATGTTCGCCATGCTGGATGCGAAATTCGCCCCCGCGAAACCACACAGCAGAGAAATCGTCACGAAAACGCTGTACGGCGTTTGCGGATTCTGTACGGCAAAGCCAAGCCAGATGCATGGGATAACCAGAATGATGGTACTTAACGTCGTCCAACGGCGACCGCCAACCATGGGGATAACGAAGGAGTAAGGGACGCGCAACAGCGCGCCGGAGACGGAAGGCAGCGCAGTAAGCAAAAATAACTGGTCTGTGGTAAAACTAAATCCGACCTTGTTTAGGTTAACGGCTACGGTACTGAAAATCATCCAGACACAAAACGACAACAGCAGGCATGGTACAGAGATCCAAAGATTACGCTGTGCTATCCGTTGTCCGCCAGATTGCCAGAATTTTGTATCTTCAGGATTCCATTCCCTTATCAGCGTGCTTTGCGATACTTTTTCGGGTGATGAAGGCTGCGTCATAAAAACCTCGATAAATAAAAACGCGGTAGAATTAAGGCGCAACATTAGGGATTACACCGCAGGTAAAGTTGATGCAAATCAACGCGCTGTCAGGTAAAAAAATCGTGTAAAAATAACCACACTCCTTAATGAGTAATAAAAATAGAAAAATAAGCAACGATAATTCAAGCTGTTATATCTCTATTTTTTCTTACTGTCATATCCCCTTTCAAGGAATGGATATTCGGTGGTACTCACTAGTGGGTATGGGGTTATCATGTAGGATCGGGAAAAATGCCAAAAGGGTTATCCTTCTCGGTACTGGTTTTCTACTCCTCCAGCAGAGGTCGCTTTATTATGTTGAAACGTTTCCTGCTGCCGCTGTCGCTCGTCAATCAGGTTGCCTTATTGATGCTGCTACTCGGTTTGCTGGGTATTGCAGGTATGTCGGTTTCCAGTTGGATGTCTCAAAGCATCCAAGGGAACGCGCACGCCATTAATAAAGCGGGTTCGCTGCGTATGCAGAGTTACCGCCTACTCTCAATGGTGCCGCTCTCTGCCGAGAATGAAATTTACCTGCGAGAACTGGAAGAAGACGAAATCAGCAGTGACCTACAGCAGGCAGTACGTCGGGAAGGGCTGAGTGAGCAATTTACTGCACTGCGCGTTTTCTGGTTAGAGAGCCTGCAACCACATCTAAGGCAGGCAACGAATTCTGCTGATGCCTCGGCGGATGTCGCCCGCTTTGTGAAACAGCTGGACGATCTGGTTTCCGCCATCGATCATAAAACCGAACAGCGGTTGAGGATGGTCACGCTGGTACAGCGCATCTTCATCGGCATCATGCTTATTCTGCTGGTCACCACGTTCTTTTACCTGCGTCGCCGCCTGTTGAGACCGTGGCGACGTCTGGTCTCGATGGGACAAGCTATTGGGCAAGGTGATTTCACCCAGCGCGTCGCCATCAACGGCCAAGATGAAATGAGTACGCTGGGACAGGTGCTGAACGGCATGTCGGACGAACTTTCCGCCATGTACCACAGTCTGGAACAACGCGTCGCCGAGAAAACAGCCGACCTGCAACAGAAAAACGATCTACTTTCTTTCCTCTATCGTGCCAGTCGACGTCTGCATACCGGGGCTCCGCTGTGTAGCCGACTGATGCCGATCCTGAACGAACTACCGTCGCTGACTCCGCTGCGCAATATTCAACTGCGACTGTATGAAGATAACAATCAGGAACAGTTTCACCAGTTTAGCGATTGCAGCCAGTCACAGCCGGATCACTGCCCGGATAATAGCTGTCAGAGCTGCGGGATACAGGCAAAGCGCGAAGAACTGCCGGGCGAGCCTCACTGCTGGGATCTGCATGACAAACACGGACAATATGGCGTCGTGTTAGCCACGCTGCCGGGCAACACCGTATTGAGCCGCGATCAAAACCAGTTACTGAATACCTTACTGGAACAGTTGACCAGCACGCTGGCGCTGGAGCGTCAATCTAACCATCAACAGCAGTTGATGCTTATGGAAGAACGCGCCACCATTGCCCGCGAGCTGCACGACTCTATCGCCCAATCCCTCTCCTGCCTGAAAATTCAGGTGAGCTGTCTGCAAATGCAGGGCAACGATTTGCCACCTGCATCACAACAACTGCTGACGGAAATGCGGGAAGAGTTGAACACGGCCTATCGCCAACTGCGTGAGCTGCTGACGACCTTCCGACTCAAGCTGTCGGAGTCCGGCTTACTTGCCGCGCTGCGGGCGTCAGTCGATGAATTCGGCAAGCGACTGGGTTATCCCATCGAATTACATTACCGCCTGCCGCCCCAGTCGGTTTCCGCTCATCAAGGCATTCACGTCCTGCAAATTGTGCGTGAAGCACTGAGCAATATTTATAAACACGCGCAGGCCACACAGGTTGATATTACGCTGCAACTGCGTCAGGGCTACATCGAACTCAGCGTAGCCGACAACGGCATCGGTATTCCGGATGATGCCAGCCGCGCCAACCACTATGGACTTATTATCATGCGCGACCGTGCACGGGGTTTGCACGGCGAATGCATTGTTCGACGCCGGCCGTCGGGGGGCACGGAAGTCAATGTCAACTTCCTCTCCGAATACCGTCACCGGCTGCCATTAACAGGAGAAACTCATGATTAACGAAGATGCCGCCACCCTACTGCTGATTGATGACCATCCCATGTTGCGCAATGGCGTTAAGCAACTCATCAGCATGGACCCAGAATTGCAGGTGGCAGGTGAAGCCAGTCACGGCGAACAGGGTGTCGAGCTAGCGGAACAGCTGGATCCGGATTTGATTCTGCTCGATTTGAACATGCCCGGCATGAATGGCCTGGAAACCTTGAATCGTCTGCGGGAAAAATCGCTGTCTGGCCGTATTGTCGTCTTTAGCGTATCCAACCATGAAGACGATGTGGTCAATGCCCTGAAAAATGGTGCTGACGGTTACCTGCTGAAAGATATGGAGCCGGAAGATTTACTGGCTGCGCTGCATCAGGCGGCGTCAGGGAAAATGGTGCTAAGTGAAACATTGACGCCAATTCTGGCCGCCAGCCTGCGCGAAAGCCGCCACAGCAGTGACCGAGACATTCAACTGCTCACGCCGCGCGAACGCGATATTCTGAAGCTGCTAGCACAGGGATTGTCCAATAAAGTCATCGCCCGCAAGCTCACGATCACCGAAAGTACTGTTAAAGTTCACGTCAAACACCTGTTGAAAAAAATGAAGTTAAAATCACGGGTTGAAGCGGCTGTCTGGGTATTACAAGAAAAAGTGATTTAATCACATCGTCACAAGATACCGCGATTATCAGCGGTACGAATCAGGCGCTCTGGCGCCCTTCCGTCCGAGATTATCCTCGCGTGAGCGAGGATGCCGCCGTAGTTGATGAAAAAAAGTTAATAAAAACAGTATTGATGAAAATCATTGGTGAAAATACCACCAACGTTCCACCCAAGCTAAACGGTTGCTAAACGGCACCGCATTTATAGCCATTATCCTAATTAATGTGACGTTGCTCTCGTCTAAACTAGTCAGTAATCGCATTTTTCGGCTTTTACACCGAGTTTAACGTTGAGGAATAACATGAAAAAGGTCAGTAAAGAGCGGTTTATCGGCCTGGAATGGTTACGATTTTTGCTCGGTTGCTATGTGATGATTTATCACACAGTTCACGTTTATCCCCAGCGTGAGCGCATTCCTTTCTTAAGCGAACTCACCAGCATGGGATTCTTCGCGACCAGCACGTTCTTTGTCCTATCTGGCTTTTTGCTAGCCCATGTCTACATTAAGGACGGACGTCTGCGTGAACCTGTTCGCCAGTTCTGGGCCAAACGCTTCTTTAATCTTTATCCCATCCATATCATTGCCCTGTTGTCTTCGATTGCCGTTGTCACACTGATGCAGTGGCTGGCCGTACCGCCGGAAGGGCAAGTCGCCAGCGCGCGTTTCGTCATTTATGACACCAACGATCCTGCAGCCGCCCCCGAAACGCTGCGCCATTACATGACGAATGCACAGTTGGTGTTCAACGGGTTATTGCAGGTACTGATGTTGCAGGCATGGAATCCTTACTTCCTGACCTTCAATGCCCCGTTATGGTCGCTTTCCACACTGTTCTTTTTCTATCTGGCGTTCCCGCTGTTAGCCCCGCGTCTGTTGAACAGTCGCCATCCGTGGCTGTGGATGGGGATCGTCTGCCTGCTGTATCTGCTACCGCCGATTTGGGTGATCTGGCAACAGCAGTTCGGCATGCCGTACACCGGATTATTACAGCGTGGACCGATTTTCCGTCTGCCGGAGTTTCTAGCTGGGATTTTGGGCTATGCGCTGTTCCGTCATTACCGTCAGAAAGATCGCTTACCGTTGACCAAAGGCCAGCGCTATGCAGTCGCTTTCTTTATTAGTGTGAATTTCCTTATCGCCACCTGGCTGTTCACAAAAGGTGAGGCCTATTGGTACTTCCTGTTGCACAACGGGTTGCTCCTGCCAGCTCAGGTCGGTTTGGTCTGCCTTAGCGCGCTGGCGCGTGAACCGAACAGTGAATGGCTGCGGCATTGGTCTCCCCGACTAGGGGCTGCCTCGCTGTCTATCTTTGCGCTACACGTTCCGCTCTTCAATCTGTTCCGTACGCTGGAACAACTGGTGCGCGGTGACCCGCTGGCCTGCTTTAGCGATTGGGATCAGTGCATTGCCGCGGCAGGTCAGGTGCAGTTGTCCATGACGGGCTATACCATTTTCCTACTCAGCACCGTGACGCTCTGTGTTCTCTTCCAGGAACGGATCGTGTTCCGCGTAAGGACGTTCCTGACCGCGCGTTTCCTGAGCAACAACACTTCCCGCACGCAGCGCACCGCATAGCGTCATCTATTGCCTACGCTCTCTGGTCTGAAACAGGCTGGGCCAGAGAGCATCATCCCCCATACGACGCATCCCCTTTCTACCAGCCGGAAATGTGACAGCCATCGCGTTATAGCTGTTAATCATCAATAGCCACTTTTATAACTATTTACATTCTAATCAATTTTCGTTTTCGGGTAGAGCATCACTACGATTCCTGTTAATGTTTGCCGTTCCGGACTAAACCGGTTCGTTATCATCGGCTGTACGTCTTTGTCTCTGACGGACATATCAATACCTGTCACCACGGTTTACTTGGCAATAATGACACTATCCAAACACGCACTCTCTTCCCTCAGCCTGGTTATCGCCCTCTCTGCTGGCATTACCCAGAGCCGCGCTGACACCATTTGGCTGACCAATGGCGACCAGCTCACAGGGAAAATCACGCTGCTTGACGGCGGAAAACTCTTTATCAACACCGACTATGCCGGCTCTATTTCTGTGGCCTGGGACAAGGTGAAAACCTTTGAATCCGACCATGGTCTGGTGATTCAAGGCGAACGCTACGAGAAAGGCGTTCTGTATCCGGCTGTTAAAGCGAGCGAAAACCGCGCCGTCGTCGCAAGCCCATCGCTGGCTAACGAAGCGGCTGGCCCACAAACATTGCCACTTTCTGAAATCACGTCCATCGTCGCGCAGAAGCCGCTGGTGACCGATTTCGCCTGGAAAGGCAACGTTGACGCTGGCATGTCGCACAAGAAAAGTTCTACAGAAACCGACAACTACGATGTGACGCTGAACACCAAAGCGCGTCACGATACGTGGCGACACAACCTTGATGCCAGCTACCATTTGGCAAAAGAGAATAAAGTCGAGAGCACCAAGAATGCGGCTGGCGAATATGCGCTGGATAAATTCGTGGATGAGAACTGGTTCTGGCAGGGTCGTTATCAGTACAAACGCGACTGGATTGAAAGCATTAAAATCAACCGCTCTTTCGGTCTCGGTCCCGGTTATCAGTTTTGGGATAACGATTTAGGCGCGTTCTCTCTGACGTCGCTGGTCAACTCCCAAACCTTCGTCTACCGCGATCAGGGTGATGATGACTTCTATTCTGGAGGCCTCAAGTGGGCTTACAACCGCTATCTGTTCAGCAAATCGGTTGAAGCCTTCACCAACGGTGAATTGGGTCGTTCATTTGACGGCACAGCACCAATCTATCTGAAAGCGGATGCGGGTCTGCGCTTCAAGCTGACCGACTGGTCTTCGATGACCATGAAAGTGTCACGTACCCGTATCGAAAGTAATCAGGGGAATGTTGACGACACACTCTACACCATGGGTGTTGGCGTCGGCTGGTAATTCGGTCGCTTAGCATCGACCTCAAGGTGAACGGCGATACCGTCGTTCACCTCAATACTTCCACTCACCGCTGTCTCATTATCAACCGTTTCCTGCTGCCGCAGAACACGACTGTTGCAGGATACGCACCCGCTGTGCAAGTTCGCTCACGCTTTCGTCTTCCGTTCCGTGATTCTTCAACTCTTGCTCAAGTGCAAACAGATATTGGGCATTGGTGCCGAGCGGACCGCTCGCGCGCGCAATCAGCGGGGCAACGCTCTGAATGCAGGTATCATTTTCGTTGAGAGGATGCTCAGGTTCGGAGACAAACACCAGCGCTGTTAGCGGTGTACCGTTCTTGCGATGCAGTTCGCACCAGAGCGGACGATAGCAGCCCGTCAGCATTTCACGCTTCCACAGCAGCTCCAAATCTTCACGCAATGAGGTTTCCGGCAGTCGGTAAGCCAATCCCGTCGTTTGCCCACCGGGTTTCAGCGCCAGCATCCGCCCCGGTTGCGTTACCGTGCCGCGACCGATGGTAAGGCGCAGGCAAAAGGCTCGCTGCCACCCTGCCAACGTGGCCAGACAGGTTTCTTCAGCGTCAAAAACCGGATTCCACATGAGCGAACCATAGCCAAACACCCAGACAGGACAGCTATTTGGCCGGAGCGCCAGCGTCCTGTCCAACGAGTCAGCCCGCTGTTGCGGGGTGAGCAGTAAGGTTTCTTCAATACAACCAAAAGACGTTCTACAATCTGCTTTCTGCAAAAAATCGCGTGTTAACACTACTGACTACCCCCAACCTTACTCTTTTGCCGCTCGTCAGACCGGCTCTCGCCCTGCGTGTAACAACCTAACTGCTTCATCTGCTTAATTTTACAACACTATCAACCCTGAGGTTATTCATTTATGGCTTTGCGATCAAGTTTGATACTGGTCACAAAAACTGAAAAAGTTCGTGATAATGTTTCACTCACGGGTATATCAACTAATCGGCAACTCACCGCTAGACTTGACGCATTCCTGATACAAACCTCATTTTTGTGAGGTCAGGAGCTTGACGTGAAAGCTCTCGACTTCAATAAAATATATCGGCGGCGACACGAATAATAACGAGCAGACATCAAATGATAATAGTTATCATCTCGTGTTATTATTATCATTAATTTGGAATCGACTATCCACGGAGACACTGAATGGCAACGCCGCGACAGCCTGTTTTAGTTCAGGTTAAACACATCCACGATATTTCCCCTCATTTACGCTGCATTACTTTCCATCACGACGCGCTACGCGATTATCCGACCGAGCGATACGGTGCACACATCAAGCTCTTTTTGCCTCAGGCGGGACAGCAAAAACCGGCTCTGCCCGCGATTGGCGAACGCGGCCCGATCTGGCCAGAGAGCGAAGCCCGCCCCATTGTCCGCACCTATAGCGTTCGTGCGGTACGTCCGGAGGATGCGGAGCTGGATATGATTTTCGCGCTGCATGAACACGCGGGGCCTGCTGTCACCTTTGCCCGTCAGGCTAAGCCCGGCGACTGGGTCGGTATTTCACAACCCGGTGGCCCATTCCCGATGCTGCCACCCGCGACCGCTTATTATCTGGCTGCTGACCCGTCATCGTTCCCCGCGCTCATGGCTCTATTGGAGAATCTGCCTGATGACGCAACGGGGCATGCGGTAATCCGTGTCGACAGCGAGGCTGATAAACTGGATATCGCTAAACCAGCACAACTTCATCTGCACTGGATTATCGGCGGCACGGACGTGACCGATGCATTATTACAGCAGTTTCAGTCACTTCCGTCGGCTAAAAATGCGTTTTACTGGTTAGCCGGTGAGGATCGTATCGTGGTTCAGCTTCGTCGCCATGTGCGTCGCGAACGCGGATGTGAGCGAAATCAGATGTATGCCGTACCTTATTGGCGAGAAGGGCTAAATGAAGAGGATTATCATCATAAACGTCACGATATTATGGATAATCCTGACGAATAACTATAAAAAAGACATTTGATATTATCATGATAGGGAGAAGACACGCAGATTCTCCCTTTTCATTTGAATTTCACTACAGAGCGTAAAAATCCGTAAAAATCCCCGTGTTAACATGACAATCTGTTATCATATTGTTCGTTTTATTACGTTATAACTACCTTTTAGTAATCTTTGCTGTTTATTGTCGTTCTACATCCATTAATAAATGGTTTATGCCCTGAATAATGGGGTTTACGACCACAATAAATTGCTTTATGCCCTAAATAGTTCGAGCTGCCAGTAGGCTGACTTGAAATATGACGGGGATATTTTGCCGTATCATTCCTCTGGATAAGGAGAACTCCGCAATGAAGTCTCATTCTGAGGTGGTCAAAACTCGCCATCATGAATACTCACTCATTTTTCCTGTTATTGCGCTGACCGTGCTCTACATATGGGGCACTTCACAAAATTTTGTCGCCATTCTCGGCATCAACGCCATCGCGCTCGCTGGGATACTGTTCAGCGCCTTCAGCGTGGTGCGTCATGCCGACGTGCTCGCACACCGTCTGGGTGAACCCTACGGTTCATTGATCCTCAGCCTGTCCGTCGTCATTCTCGAAGTCAGCCTGATTTCTGCCCTGATGGCAACCGGTGACGCAGGCCCAGATCTGATGCGTGATACCCTCTATTCCATTATCGTGATTGTCACCGGTGGTCTGGTTGGTTTCGCCCTCTTACTCGGCGGCCGTAAATTCGCCACCCAGTACGTCAACCTGAGCGGCATCAAGCAATACCTGATGGCGATCTTCCCATTAGCCGTGATTGTGCTGGTTTTCCCCAGCGCTTTGCCCGGTGGTAATTTCAGCGTAACGCAATCACTGATTGTTGCCGCTATTTCTGCGGCGATGTACGGCGTTTTCCTGTTGATTCAAACGCGTACGCACCAAAGCCTGTTCGTCTATGAGCATGAAGACGAAGGGGACGGTGACGATCCGCACCATGGTAAACCGTCAGCGCACAGTTCACTGTGGCACACCGCCTGGCTACTGGTTCACCTGGTTGCGGTTATCGCGGTCACCAAAACGAACTCCATGCCGCTGGAAACGCTGCTGACCGAAATGAACGCGCCGACGCAGTTTACGGGCTTCCTAGTCGCGCTGTTAATCCTCTCACCTGAGGGGCTGGGAGCGATCCGCGCCGTCCTGAAAAATCAGGTACAGCGTGCCATGAACCTGTTTTTCGGTTCCGTGCTGGCAACCATTTCACTGACGGTCCCCACCGTCACGATTATCGCCATGCTGACCGGCCGCACGCTGAACTTCGGTCTGGATATGCCGCACATTGTCGTGATGCTGTCGGTACTGGTGCTGTGCCACATTACGTTTTCTACCGGTAGGACCAACGTGTTGAGCGGTAGCGCGCATCTGGCGCTCTTCGCCGCCTATCTGATCACCATCACGCTGTAATTCCCCTGCCGATGCGGTTTTCGCCGTGTCGGCCTCACCAAAACTCACTTCTCTTGATGTATATCTGGATCTTCTGAGCGCGTCCGGCGTATCGTAAGGCAGTCGTCGACGGACCGGCAGGCCCGCCATATTGATCTACTTCCTTACTTTGGTTTCTGCTTAGATGAAAACGCACGGAATTAACGGCATCAGGCCGTTCAGCGCGCTGATTGACGCGTGCTGGCGCGAAAAATATACGCTGCAACGTTTTACCCACGACATTGTCGCTGGCGTGACCGTCGGCATCATCGCCATACCGCTAGCAATGGCACTGGCCATTGCTAGCGGCGTTCCTCCGCAGTACGGACTGTATACCTCAGCTATTGCTGGGATTGTCATCGCTATCAGCGGCGGCTCACGCTATAGCGTCTCAGGCCCGACGGCCGCCTTCGTCGTCATTTTATATCCGGTATCGCAACAGTTCGGGCTATCCGGTCTGCTGGTTGCCACCTTGCTGTCCGGCGTCTTTCTGCTGCTGATGGGGCTTTGTCGCTTCGGCCGTCTGATTGAATATATTCCGCTTTCCGTGACGCTGGGATTCACCTCTGGGATCGCTATCACCATTGGTACCATGCAAATCAAGGATTTTTTCGGCTTGCAGATGGCGGTAGTCCCCGAGCATTACGTCGAAAAAGTGGCGGCGCTGGCGCAATCACTGCCGACCCTGCATCTTGCTGATACGCTTATTGGCGCAACAACGCTTTTGGTTCTCATCGTCTGGCCCAGACTCGGTATTCGTCTGCCCGGTCATTTGCCTGCGCTGCTGGCAGGCGTCGCGGTGATGGGGATTATGTCACTGCTCGGTGAAAACGTGGCCACCATCGGTTCCCGATTCAGCTATATGCTGGCGGACGGTTCGCAAGGGCAAGGGATTCCGCCTATCCTGCCACAGCTCGTTTTGCCGTGGGATATTCCGTCGCCCGATGGAAAGACGATGACGCTGGACTGGCAAAGCATTTACGCTCTGCTGCCTGCCGCATTCTCGATGGCGATGCTGGGGGCGATTGAGTCGCTGCTGTGCGCCGTCGTGTTGGACGGGATGACGGGCAAAAAACACAACTCTAATGCGGAGCTGATGGGCCAGGGTTTCGGTAACATCATCGCACCGTTCTTTGGCGGCATTACCGCGACCGCCGCGATTGCCCGCTCCGCCGCCAACGTGCGAGCGGGGGCAAATTCACCGATCTCCGCCGTGGTCCATGCGCTGCTGGTGTTACTGGCGCTGCTGATCCTTGCGCCGTGGCTGTCTTATCTGCCGCTGGCGGCAATGGCGTCGCTGCTGCTGATCGTCGCCTGGAACATGAGTGAAGCGCACAAAGTGGTCGATTTACTACGCCACGGGCCGAAAGACGACATTATCGTGATGCTGTTCTGTATGTCGTTGACCGTGCTGTTCGATATGGTGATCGCGATTACCGTCGGTATCGTGCTGGCATCCCTACTCTTCATGCGGCGCATCGCGCAGATGACCCGTCTTAGCGAACTGCCGGACACCAAAACCCCGGAGCATCTGGTGCTGCGTGTTAACGGCCCGTTGTTTTTCGCCGCGGCGGAACGCATCTTCAACGAACTGACCGTACGCAGCGAAGGCTATCAAAATATCATTTTGCAGTGGGATGCGGTGCCGGTGCTGGATGCTGGCGGCCTCAATGCGTTCTTGCGTTTTAGCGCAACGCTGCCCGAAGGCAAACAGCTCATCATCACCGACATTCCCTTCCAGCCGTTAAAAACGCTGGCGCGGGCGAAGGTTCATCCGATTGAAGGGCGTCTCAGCTTCTACGGCTCACTCGCACAGGCGATTGAGGCGACGACGACGCGCCCCAACGTAGAAAAAACCGAGTAGAAATGTCGTGCAGGCCACGCCGTGCTAATGCTACACGGCGGGCATGTTAAACCAAACAGCGTTGATCACCGGAATGTATCGACCCAGGAGCGTTTCCCTATTCCCTTTCCTCCTCTTTCGCCAGTGTTTTACTGTGCATAGCCCTCCGGCTATCAAACCATAGCCTGTATAGCCGTTAATTCAGGTATATTGTCACGGTTCATCCCCTTTAGACTAGCGTGTTGAGGAGACCTAATTGTGACAACTTTTTCTTCTGCTCCCGTGTTAATTACCGGCGGCGCACGGCGTATTGGGCTGGCGCTGGCGCGTTCGTTTCTGGCACAGTCGATTCCGGTCATCATCAGCTATCGCACACCTTATCCTGAGTTGGAGACGCTACAGCAAGATGGCGCCGTTTGTCTGACCGCCGATTTTTCCACCACGGAAAACATCTATGCGTTTGCGAAGCAAATCCAGTCGCTCACGCCGCAACTGCGCGCCATTATTCACAATGCCAGCCGTTGGGAGCCTGAAAGCCCCTCCACACCGCCAGAAAAAACGCTGGCCGATATGCTGCAAATTCATGTCTACACACCCTATTTGCTCAACCAACTGCTGGAACCCTGCCTGCGTGGGCAAGGCATCGCGGGTGCGGATATTATTCATCTGACGGATTACGTGGTAGAAAAAGGCAGCGATAAACACATTGCCTATGCCGCCAGTAAAGCGGCGCTGGACAATATGACGCGGTCGTTTGCCCGCAAGCTGGCACCGGAGGTGAAAGTCAATGCGATCGCCCCCAGTCTCATCCTGTTTAATGAAAAGGATGACGAATCCTATCGTCAGCAGGCGCTGAAAAAGTCATTGATGAAAATTGCCCCCGGTGAAGCAGAAATTGTCGGGCTGGTGGATTACCTGCTCAGCAGCCGTTACGTCACTGGGAAAACGCTAGGCGTTGATGGTGGACGGGCTTTGCGTTAATTCCCTGAGTATCAATAGTTGAGAGGCATAGCGTGTAACAGTGGGCTGATGAGCAGTCCGGCGGCCAAAACAGGAACGATGCGCGTCATAACAGGACTCTCCTAAAAGTAGACAGTGTGTAAACACGCCAACAAACGAATTTGTTCGGCTAATTTTCATTATTTTTATCAATTTGGAAGAAATTTGCCAGACGGGTGGGCATCCCGCTTATCTGCTTAGGCAAGCAAACACTTAACACCCATTTACGCTTCATTTCTCGTTTATCGCCTATCATCAGGCTATGCTATCAGTAGTGAGTTGGAGATAGCGTAGAGATTATGCATAAGATTGTTTTTATAGAAGATGATACTGAGGTGGGGAAATTGATCGCCGCTTACCTCGGCAAGCATGACATTGATGTTCAGGTTGAAGCACGAGGCGATCAGGCATTGGCCTTTATTGAGCAGCAGCAGCCCGATCTTGTGCTATTGGACATTATGCTACCCGGCAAAGACGGCATGACAATCTGTCGGGAACTGAGGCCACAGTACAGCGGCCCAATTGTGCTGCTGACCTCGCTGGACAGCGATATGAATCATATTCTGGCACTGGAAATGGGTGCCGATGATTATATTCTGAAAATCACCCCGCCCGCCGTGTTGCTCGCCCGACTGCGCCTGCATTTACGGCAATATGCTGCAGCACCACAGACCGTGACGGAAAACGCCGCCCCCACTACGTTACAGGTGCACAAATCACTGCACTTCGGCCTGCTCTGTATCGATCCGGTCAATCGGGAAGTGACATTAGGGCAAGAACACATTGTGTTATCCACCGCAGATTTCGATCTGCTCTGGCAGTTGGCGACCCATGCTGGTCACATCATGGATCGGGATGCGCTGCTGAAAAATCTACGCGGCGTGACCTACGACGGCATGGATCGCAGCATTGACGTCGCGATTTCTCGCCTGCGTAAGAAACTGTACGACAACCCACTGGAGCCGTTCCGTATTAAAACGGTGCGCAACAAAGGTTATCTGTTTGCCCCCAATACCTGGGAGAGCGTCACGCTATGAGAAAGCTGTTCGTCCAGTTTTTTCTATTGCTGTTCGCCTGCTTTGTCGTCATGACACTTCTGGTTGGGCTGGTCTATAAAGTCACGGCTGAACACGCTGGACGTCAGTCCATGGATGATCTGATGAAAAGCTCGCTGTATCTCATTCGTAATGAACTGCGCGCGATTCCGCCTCGCGACTGGCATAAAACCATCAACCAGCTTGATTTAAACCTGTCATTCAAATTACATATCGAACCGGTGAGCAAATATGCGCTGAGCCCCAAGAATCGGCAGCGTCTCAATCAAGGAGAAATTATCGCGCTGGATGATCAATACACGTTTATCCAACGCATTCCCCGCAGCCACTATGTTCTTGCCGTCGGCCCTATTCCTTATTTGTTCTTCCTGCATGAAATGCGGCTGCTGGATTTACTGCTGGTGATGCTCATCGGGCTGTCACTGGCGCTGCCGGTTTTCCTCTGGATGCGCCCACATTGGCAGGCCATGCTAAAATTGGAGAATGCCGCGCAGCGTCTGGGAGATGGTCATCTGGAGGCGCGCATTCACTTCGATAGCACCTCAAGCCTGTACCGGCTTGGCATCGCCTTCAACCGTATGGCGGATAACCTGAACCAGCTCATCAACAGCAAAAAGCAACTGATTGACAATATTGCGCACGAACTGCGTACGCCGCTGGTCAGACTGCGCTATCGGCTAGCGATGAGCGACAATCTGGCAGAAAACGAACAGCAGGCGTTAAACCGAGATATTGGTCAACTTGAAGCGTTGATTGACGAGCTGTTGACGTATGCCAGACTCGACCGTCCACAGGTGACACTGCATCTTGCCGATATTGATATTCCTTCGTGGTTACAGGCAAAAGTTGATGATTTTCGCCTGATCCACCCTGACAAACACATTTCGCTGGACATGCCCCACTCAGCACGGATTGGGGCGCTCGATTTACGTCTGATGGAGCGGGTACTGAATAACCTGATCGGCAATGGGTTGCGCTTCTGCCACAGCCGATTGCATATCAGTCTGACATCCGACGCTGGGCATATTGCCTGTTTGCAAGTCGAAGATGATGGACCGGGTATTCCGCCCGAAAACCGAGAAAGCGTGTTTGAACCGTTTGTCCGTCTGGAAGCAGGTATCGAGAACAGCAGCGGCGGATGTGGACTGGGGCTGGCGATTGTTCATGCTATCGCCCGAGCTTACGACGGCAACATTACCGTGGATGACAGCCCGCTCGGCGGTGCCCGTTTCCGTTTTTGCTGGCCAGTAAAAACCGCGACAGCTCAGGCAGTCATCACCATTCAGCACTAGCACCGAGACGGCGGTAATCCCGCCGTTTTCCCTGTCTTTCCCACGTTTTCGGCCTTGTACATTAGGTTACACGCCGAAACCAATCACTCACTGAAGCTGTCCTCTGTTTCTCCTATTCTCTCTCTACCAGCCCGACTGAGGGTTACGAAGCGTGAATGAGATAACGAGGAAATGATGATGAATAAAGTATTAGTTATGATCGCAGGTGCAGCACTGGGTCTGTCCTCTGTAGCGTTTGCCGCGGATACCGTAACCAACGCCCCCGCTCAGCCTAAGGCTACCACTTCTGCGCCGGCTAAAGCCACTCACCATAAAAAATCGGTGAAGAAAGCACAGGCCGCTAAAAAACACGTGAAGAAAGCCAAACCAGCAACCACTACGCCAGCGGCGTAATCGGTAAGCACCGACGCCTTCCCCACTAGGAAGGCGTCACTTTCGGTGAGTCCCATTTGAAACCTATCTCCAAGGACTTGTCATAGAACAATCATCAAACACTCGGTTTCCCGGGTGTTTATTTCGTGGGGACGGGAGAGTGATGCGGCGTTACTCATTTGAAATTATGTTATCCCTCGTTCTGCTCTGTGGCCTTGTCACCCTGAGTTTTTTTCTTTAGTCACCTGGCCTGTATCACGCCGTGATTAATCGCACAGCTATTAATCACGCGATTTATTCATCACCGCCAAAACACGGCGAAAGGCCATTTCATCATAAAACGTCGGGAACAGCAGTATGGTGAAGAAGCCATCAGGTCAGCTTACATTGAGATTAAAAACAGCCCTTGCTGACCTGATGTGATGCCGAGAAAATTACCCTTCGACCTGCGCCATCGCCTGCAATACGCGCTTATCCGAGATCGGGAACGGCGTTCCTAGCTGCTGGGCAAAGTAGCTGACACGCAACTCTTCAAGCATCCAGCGCACCGCTTTCACCTCGTCGTCGTCACGTCGCTCCGCAGGCAGCTTATTCCACCACTGTTGCCACGCTTGTTGAACATGCTCCACTTTCAACATCTGCGCCCGGTCGCGGTGAACATCCTGCGCCAGTTTCTCCAGACGCCGTTCTATCGCGTGCAGATAACGCAGCACGTCCGACAGACGCTGCCAGCCGTTTGCAGTCACAAAACCACGGAACACCAGACCGGTCATCTGGCTCTTGATATCACTTAACGCCAGCGCCATCGCCATGTCTACACGCCCTTTCAGACGCTTGTTAATGGTGAAGACCGCCGTTAGGATTTGCTCAACCTGTTTGGCGATATCAACCACCGTATCATTCAGTTCCGCACGCACTTTTTCATGCAACTGCTGGAAGGCCTCTTCCTGCCAGACCGGACCACCGGATGATTCAATCAGTTTATCCACCGCGCAGGCGATGCAGTCATCAATGAGATCCAACACTTTGCCATACGGGTTGAAATAGAGGCCGAGTTTCGCCTTGTTCGGCAGCTTTTCATGCAGATATTTAATCGGCGACGGAATGTTCAGCAATAACAGACGGCGCAGCCCCTGCCGCATCACCTGCTGTTGCTGGTGCGGCGTGTCGAACAAGCGAATCGCCACGCTATCCTTTTCATCCACCAACGCCGGATAAGCTTTAACCGAGTAGCCGCCACGCTTCTGCTCATAGCAGTCCGGCAACGAACCGAAGCTCCAGACGTGCAGACCGCGCTGCTCCAGCCCGTCATCCACTACGGATGACAACGTTTGCTGCACTTTATCCTTAAGCTGATCTTTCAGCGCGTTCAGATCTTTGCCTTCCCGCTGCGTCCGATTTTTCTCATCAATGACGCGGAATGTGATTTTCAGATGATCGGGCACCTGATCCCACTGCCACGCCTCACGCGGCACCGTCACGCCCGTCATCAGCCGCAGTTCACGCTCCAGCGCATCCAAGAGTCCTTTCTCTAATGGCGTGGTACGCGCCAGAAACGCTTCGGCATAGTTCGGTGCAGGAACAAAGTTACGACGTAATGGCTTAGGCAACGATTTAATCAGCGCGATCGTCAGTTCGCGGCGTACGCCGGGAATCTGCCACTCAAAGCCCTCTTCACGCACCTGATTGAGAATAGGCAGCGGAATATGAACCGTAACACCATCGGCGTCCGCGCCCGGTTCAAACTGATAAGACAAGCGTAATTTCAGGCTGCCCTGATGCCAGAAGTTCGGGTAGTCCAGCGCGCTCACCTTCTCCGCGCCGTCTTTGATCAACATGCTCTTTTCAAAATTAAGCAGGTCAGCATTATCCCGGCTAGCGGCTTTCCACCATGTATCAAAATGACGTGACGACACCACATCATGTGGCAACCGCTGGTCATAGAAAGCAAACAGCGTCTCGTCATCCACCAAAATGTCGCGGCGACGCGATTTATGCTCGAGATCTTCCACTTCCGCCAGCAACTCGAGGTTGGCGCGGAAAAAGGCGTGATGCGTTTGCCAGTCACCTTCCACCAGCGCGTGGCGGATAAACATTTCACGCGACAGCGCTGGATCAATTTGGCTGTAGTTCACCTTGCGCGCCGCGACAATCGGCAGCCCGAAGAGTGTCACCTTCTCCTGCGCCATCACCGTGCCCTGCGCTTTCTCCCAGTGAGGATCGCTGTAGCTCCGTTTAATCAGGTGCTGAGCCAGCGGTTCGATCCACTCGGGCTCAATACGCGCGGCAATACGTCCCCACAAACGGCTGGTTTCTACCAGTTCAGCGACCATCGTCCACTTAGGCGGTTTTTTGAATAGCCCCGAGCCTGGGAAAATCGCAAACCGGGCGTTACGCGCGCCGCTGAACTCCTGTTTTTCAATATCTTTCTGCCCGATATGCGACAACAAGCCAGTGAGCAGCGCGCAGTGAATACTCAGGTAATCGGCCGGTTCACTATTGACCGGCAGCCCCAGTTCTTTCACTACCTGACGCAGTTGCGTGTAGATATCCTGCCATTCACGTACGCGCAGATAGTTAAGGAAATCTGTACGGCACTGGCGGCGAAACTGGCTGGAAGACAGCGCCTTTTGCTGGTCACGCAGGTAATCCCACAGATTGACGAAAGCCAGAAAATCGGAGTCTTTATCGGCAAAACGGCGGTGTTTCTCATCCGATGCCTGTTTCTTATCCATCGGCCTTTCGCGTGGATCCTGAATCGACAGCGCCGCGGTGATGATCATCACTTCACGCACACAGCCTGTTTTACGCGCTTCCAGCACCATTCGCGCCAAACGCGGATCGATCGGCAATTGTGCCAGCTGTTGCCCCTGCGGCGTCAGGCGGTAATGCCCGTTCTCCGCCAGATTAATTGCCCCTAATTCTTCCAGCAACCGCACGCCGTCCTGAATGTTGCGTTTATCCGGTGCTTCAACAAACGGGAACGCGGCGATATCGCCTAGCCCCAATGACGTCATTTGCAGAATAACGGAAGCCAGATTGGTACGAAGAATCTCGGGATCGGTAAATTCAGGCCGCGACAGGAAATCCTGCTCGGAATAGAGACGGATACACACCCCAGCAGCGACACGGCCACAGCGTCCTTTACGCTGATTCGCCGACGCCTGCGAGACGGGTTCAATCGGCAGGCGTTGTACCTTAGTACGGAAACTGTAGCGGCTGATGCGTGCGGTACCGGGGTCGATCACATAGCGAATCCCCGGCACGGTGAGTGAGGTTTCCGCCACGTTGGTCGCCAGCACGATACGGCGACCGTGATGTGATTGAAAGACGCGGTTCTGTTCCTGATTCGACAGGCGAGCGTACAGCGGGAGGATCTCGGTATGCGGCAAGTCCAGACGGGTCAGCGCCTCTGCCGTGTCGCGAATTTCACGTTCGCCGCTCATGAAGACCAGAATATCCCCCGGCCCTTCACGCGTCAGTTCATCGACCGCATCAAAAATCGCCTGTAGCTGATCGCGATCGCTGTCATCAGCATCTTCCACCACGGGACGATAGCGCACGTCCACCGGATAGGTTCGTCCGGACACTTCAATGATCGGTGCGTTATTAAAGTGGCGGGAGAAGCGCTGTGGATCGATGGTCGCCGACGTAATAATCACTTTTAAATCAGGGCGCTTTGGCAACAGCTGACGCAAATAGCCCATGATGAAATCGATATTCAGGCTGCGCTCGTGCGCTTCATCGATGATTAGCGTGTCGTACTGCATCAACAGGCGGTCCTGCTGAATTTCCGCCAGCAGAATACCGTCGGTCATCAGTTTGACCAGCGTATTGTCACTCACCTGATCGTTAAACCGGACTTTATAACCTACGCTGCCGCCCAACGGCGTTTCCAGTTCAGCAGCAATGCGGTCTGCAACGGTTCTGGCTGCCAGACGACGCGGCTGCGTGTGGCCGATCAGGCCGTGCACGCCACGCCCCAGTTCGAGACAGATTTTCGGCAACTGCGTGGTCTTACCCGATCCCGTTTCACCTGCGACGATAATCACCTGATGATGACGCAGCGCCTCCAGTATCTCGTCTTTTTTCTGGCTAACGGGCAGTTGTTCGGGATAGTGAATCGCCGGACAGCTTGCCCGCCGGTTCTCGACTTTCTGGCGCGCGGCAGCGATTTCCCCCTCAATTTCCTGAGCGATCGCCGCCTGAGCCTGCGGGCTACTGACCTTCGCCGCACCCTGTAAACGGCGGCGCAGACGTTGCCGATCGCGAAGCATTAGCTCACTTAACTGCGTAGATAATGCACTGAGAGGTGATTTCACGTTGCTCTTCCTTAATCGTTTCTCTAATTCTTGTTTCTGCTGGGACGATGCTCGCCGCCGAATCGGGTTCGATGGAGCCTCATCTACTTTCAAGGCACGAAATTTTTAAGCCGTGGATAGTAGCACATTGTCATAAACGGCTCTAATCGCTCCTGCCCGGTCTTAGTCAAACATCGTCTTATTCAATAAAATCGAATAATGACCTCGAATATTTGCACTTTTCTCTTTCCAGATCACCGCATAAGATGTGACGCATCAAGGGCGTTATGGTGTCGCCCACTTCAATCACTAAAGGAATTGGCAATGAGCAAAGTATTGGTTCTGAAATCAAGCATTCTGGCAGGTTATTCTCAGTCAAACCAACTGGCCGACCACTTCACCGCCGAGTGGCAGTCTGCACACCCAGACGACAGTATCACCGTCCGCGACCTGGCCGCTCAACCGATTCCGGTTCTTGATGGCGAATTAGTCGGCGCACTGCGTCCTTCTGATGCTGCCCTGACACCGCGTCAGCAGGAAGCCCTGAAACTGTCCGACGAACTGATCGCGGAATTGCAAGCACATGACGTTATCGTCATCGCTGCACCAATGTACAACTTCAACATTCCGACTCAGTTGAAGAACTACTTCGACTTGGTTGCCCGTGCTGGTGTGACGTTCCGCTACACCGAACAGGGTCCAGAAGGTCTGGTGAAAGGTAAACGCGCTATCGTATTAACCAGCCGTGGTGGCATCCATAAAGGCACACCAACCGACCTGCTGGAACCGTACCTGCGCGTCTTCCTGGGCTTCCTTGGTCTGACCGACCTTGAGTTCGTATTCGCAGAAGGTTACGGCTACGGCCCGGATGTGGCACAGAAAGCCACAGAAGCGGCGAAAACCCAGCTGTCTCAGTTGGTCACCGCATAACGAATCGTTGTTTATAACGGATGATTGTTTATAACGGATGATTGTTTATAACGGATCATTGTTTATAACGGATCATTGTTTATAACGGATCATTGTTACCGACCTTGCCATTGGTTTACTTGGCTTGACTATTGCGCGCCTTCCGGCGCGCTTTTCTTTATCTCATCGCCAGCCGCATTATCCGACTTTTCCAGCAATTGCGTCGCGTCTTTATCCGCTTTGATGTGAATCTCATGCTCGATCTTCACGTTCATATTGATAGTGATGGGTTCTTTGGGCGCAGCCACTTCGATTCGCGGCACACATCCCGTCAGGAAAGCGACCGTGCAACCTACCGCCAGCCATGTCTCGCACTTGTTCATTGTTCTACCTTGAATTTATTCATTTGCCTGCTGTTCCAGCGTATCCCGCACGTTATCGCTAAAACGCAAGCTGCGCCATAGCTGGAAGATGTTCTCCTGATGGCGATAGTTAAGAATCACCTGGCGTTTCGCACTGAGCTGCGGGTTTTTCCCCTGCACCTGCGACGTTAATGTCAGTTCACCCTGATTATCCAAGTCAAGCGTGGCATAGGAACGCCCAATTTCCAGATAACGCAGCCAGCCAATCGCCGCCCCGCCTGCCAGATTTTTCCTCGCTAACTCATCGGCCAGTTGATTATCCAGTTGCAGCGTCAGGAAACTATCATTGGTAATGCGTCCGCCTTCAATCAATGTAGTCGGGTGATTAAAATTCAACGGAAGCGTGCCGCTCACGCGCCCAGACAGCGCAAACTGCTTTTGCTTCAGCACCGTCATGAGTTCGCTGAGATCCACACTCTTCACGTTAAATAGCGCGGGTTCACGCTGTGGCCAGCGCAGCGTAGACAGGCCAATATGTCCATCCAACACGTCCATATCAGCCTGAGACATCACCAGCGGCTGTCGCTCACTGTACGGGTAAAATCCCTGGAGAACGACGCGGATATTGCTCATCCGAAACAGGTTATCCAGCACGTCAATTCGCAGCGCGACGGGCTGCTTGACGCCCAACTGCCAGCGCTGACCTTTCAAACGGTAAGGCAGGACAAAGTTGACGCCGCTAACTTCACCATCCTGTAGCCACAGCCCGCCATTTTTCACGACCCAATGTCCGCCCGCGCTGAACCCTTCTTTACGCGCGGCAGAGAATGCCGCCTGCGCGTAAAACTGTCCGGCACGGATGTTCATTTTTAACAGCGGAGAAAGCAGAGGTTGAAACACCTTAAGTGGCTGTGTCGGCCACCACGCGCCCCCGCGCAGTCGCTCCCCATCCCAACGGCCACGCAGCCTGACCGGCCCGATATCCTCAGCCTGTAGCTGCCCCTGTAGCTGGAAATCATCCGGGCTACGCCCCTGCATCGCCAGCGTTAGCAACGAAGGTGGCAAGTAGCCCCCGTTGCTGAAGTGTGCCCGTTCGGAGGCCAGTTGCAGCGCACCTTGAAAATGCTCACCCGAACGGGCGCGCTGCCAACGGATAGGCTCAGTGATCGTCAGGCGGGGCTGGTGTACCGTCACAATGCCATAGCCCAACTGATCCAAGCCACTCGACAGTTGGCTAACTTCAATCAGGGTATCCTGCCACTGGCCTCGACCAGCCACGTCCCACTGACCTTTGAGCGGCGGAAGCTGGCCATTGCCCCAATAGCGCCATTGCCACTGCCCCTGATCCGGCAAGAAATCCTGTGCCTGACCGTCAAGGTGCAGGCTAAAGCGCCCCCAGTATGCTTCCCGCGCCTTCACAATCGCCTGTAGTCGCCCATTCACGCCCGTCGCACTGACTCGGACGCCCGCCAGTGGCCAGCGCGCTTCGTCAAGATAAAATTGCGGCGCTGGCGTTCCCCAGGCACGCAGCAGCGCCCCAGGTAAAAGAGAGAGTTCGGGATTGAGAATAGAGCCCTGCAACACCCCCGGCAGCGTCGCCGTCAGGGAGAGTGCGGGTAAATTTGCCTGCCCGGTAAGCTGAAAGCGCAATTCGCTGTTGAGCAGGCCGATATTGCCCGGCCCCAGCACCAACACGGCGTTCGCCTTGCCATTATGCCCTTGCGTCAGCATGTTCAACCGCGCGTTAATCGTGGTGGCATCCAGCCCTTGTCGCCAGTGCTGTAATGTTATGGCAACCTGCCCGGAGAGCGGCTGATCGGCATAAGGCCAGCGCCAGACGCCGTTAGTGACCTGAATCACCTCATCCGTTAGTTGCCACGGCAGCGATATCAGCGGCGCCTCGTCATTCGCCGCCTTCAGTACCAGCTCACCCGCTTGATGATGCCAGTCCAGCAGGAGCGAAAGCGGATCTGGCGTTTGCCCTGAATCCAGTTTTCCGGTGAGCTGCCCCTGCACCGGTACAGCATCCAGCGTATCGGCCAGTTCCATCTCACCACTGACTAGCAGGCGCGCAAACCCCGCTGCTGTTGCGATCATGCTCTCATGCAGGGTCAGACTTTTCTCGTTCAGTTCCGCCTTAAACGCCAGTTGATCGCCCTGATAATCCAGCGTTTGTTGCCGCTTGCCGTCGCTGCTGAGTCGCACCTGTCCGGCGTAATCCTGCCAGGGCTGTAGCGTAAACGTCTTCACCTGAATATCGGCCGCAGGCAATCGCTGCTGCCATTGCGCCAACGGCACCGCTGGCTCGGTGCTGCTGCTTGCTGGCACATACTGTAGGCAGTCGCTGTTTAACGTCACGGCATCAATATCGACATGCCATCGCCAGCTATGCCAACGCAGCGTCATATTCCGTACGTCAACGAGCGTGCACTCCCCAGCTATAAGACTGAACCCCGCGCTATGCAGCCCACCGCCCTGCCAGCCAGCCGTCCCATTCACGGTCAAAGACATCTCCGTCGGAAGCCAGATGTTGGCAAGGCGCGGTAGCCACTGCGGCAGTGCTCGCCAGAACAGAAACAGCAATATGGCGAACAGGAAAGCCATTGAAAGCGAACGTTTTTTAATCATTAGCGCGAGTTAAGCATCCTGTTCGATAGCGGTAAAATTCGTCCTGTATAGCCCTGTCGATTATCCATTCACAAATCGCTCTTTTTGTTAACAAATAACCCCATCCAACTCACATTTACTACCATTGTGCGTACGTACTCATTACCCTTTCGTGGTAAAATGTTTAATTAAGGTTATATTTTGTAATAAATCACGTTATCTCATCATGAACAAAGCGTTTACGGGTAGATGTCAGGATTATCTCCTTCTGCCAGGCCGCCTTAAAAAAAGCAATGAGCAACCTGACCATTACCGCTATCCGCTGATTCATTGTTGTGGGTATGCCTCATGTTAAATCAGTATTCGGACACAGCATATCAAGGACTGCTTTATGCGTAATAACACCCCTGTAACCGACCGCCAACTCCCTCTTTCTGAAAAAACCAGACTCATGTCGGTCACCACGCCAGAAAGCCACATTACCTACGCAAACAAAGATTTTATTGATGTCAGTGGTTATACCGCTGATGAGCTAATGGGGCAGCCCCATAATCTTATCCGACACCCAGATATGCCACCAGCCGCCTTCGCGGATATGTGGAAAACGCTGCGCGCAGGCAATATCTGGACAGGAATTGTGAAAAATCGGTGCAAAAATGGCGACCATTACTGGGTAAAATCAAGCACCACGCCGCTGAGAAAAGGCGGTGAAATTAGCGGTTATATGTCTGTACGGACCGCCGCCTCACCCGATGAAATTCGTCAGGCCGAGGGACTCTATGCCAGTGCAAATGAAGGTAAACTGAAATATCGCACCTTCCATCATGGTCTGCTTATTTATACGGGGCCATTGCGCATCCTGAGTCTTTTTAAAACCATGCCGCTACGCTGGCGCATCCGCAGCTATTTTCTGCTCTTTAGCCTGATTCCGCTCATTGCCGCCTATTCCCTGCTTGCGGGAACGGCATTGGCTTCCGTACTCTTCCCGCTGCTTATTGCCTGCTGTTTTGTCAGTGGCGAGCTTCTGGTGCACCATGTTGCCCGCCCCATTGAGCAAATTTTGTCTCAGGCCATGCGTTCCGCCGCTGGGCAGGCGGACAATCTGACGCAGCTTAATCGCGTGGATGAAATTGGTATGTTAATGCGGGCGGTAAACCAGTCCGGTATGAATTTCCGCACCTTCGTAGACGATGTGAACACCAATCTGAGCGAGCTGAAAAACGCCTGTAATGAAATCGCGCAAGGCAACCATACCTTGGCACAGTGCTGCGAGGAAACGGAAGAAAGCCTGCAACAAACCGCCGCCTCCGTGGAACAGCTTACTGCAACAATAAAAAGCAATGCGGAAGCCTCGCTTCAGGCCTCACGCTATACGCAGGATGTGAATCAGGCGGTGAACTCTGGTGAGCAGGCTGTCAGCCAGGTCTCCGATACCATGGAGACGATCACCCGCTCCAGCGAACGGATTACAGATATCGTCAGCGTGATGGATAATCTTGCGTTCCAGACCAATATTCTGGCCGTGAACGCCGCCGTCGAAGCCGCCCATGCCGGAGAGCAGGGTAAGAGCTTTGCGGTAGTCGCCAGTGAAGTGCGCTCGCTGGCACAGCGTAGCGCCTCCTCGTCTAGCAATATTTCGACCATCATTGACGAAACGCTGAATAGCATTCGTACCGGTGAACAGCAGGTTTCACACACGCATAAATCCATGAGCAATATTCTGCTGCAGGTTCAGCACGTCACCAATTTGATGAATGAGATCAGCCTCGCAACGCAGGAACAATCTCAGGGGCTGGAGCAAATTAATGAAGCGGTAAACCGTATTGATGAGCTCACGCATCAGAATACCGCGCTGGCGAGTCAATCACATTCGGCCACCGATCACCTGCAACAGCAGATCTCGAGTATGGTACAAGCCGCCTCTGTCTTTAGCCTTTCCCGCTAGCTAATCTCATCTTCACGGGCGCTCACATCAGGGCGTCCGTCGCCCTGTTTCCTTATCATTTTTCTCTTTCTTCTTTCTCTTTCTTCAACCTGCGTTGACCACCGTGCAAATTCACAGAGTCATAATATACTTAACAAATGAATGCTTCTGGCCATCGGTACGTGCTCTGGTAGCGAGTTGGGTTCAGGCACTAATGTTTTAAAGAAAAAATAACGGACAACACGATTAAGACGCTATAAGTCTACTCGCTAAGTATTTCGTGAAGATTGCCGTTAATTAAATAGCGCCATCAATTTCCATTCGCTAATAGATCTAAAAACATCATATTTATGCTTGCTTATACTAAAAGGATCAATAAATGCGTAAGAATTTTCCTGTCAGTGATATTCAGTATTTATTAGATGAAAAAGCCAAGCTGATGTCGGTTACCACCATCGATAGCGATATCACTTATGCCAATGACGATTTTATTAATGCCAGTGGTTACGACTTTGAGGAAATTCTGCACCAACCTCACAATATCGTGCGCCACCCGGATATGCCGCCGCAGGCGTTTGCCGACATGTGGGAGACGCTGGAGGCCGGTAAAATCTGGACGGCCGTCGTCAAAAATCGCCGCAAGAATGGCGACTATTATTGGGTAAAAGCCAGTACAACGCCGTTGATGAAGGAAGGGAAAATAACAGGATATATGTCGGTACGAACGCGCGTTCCACCGGAAGATATTCGGCAGGCTGAAGCACTTTATCGCCAAATGAATGAAAATAAATTAAAAAACCACCGACTCTTTCAGGGATTGTTAATTTATAAAGGCCCGCTAAAATTTCTTAGCTTATTTAACGTTATTCCCGTACGTTGGCGGATAAGAAGTTATATATTCCTTTTCATGCTATTCGCATTGTTTTTCTTACTTACCACTCTTCCACAGACGACTCCGCTATTCATTTTTGCTTTGGTGCTGCTTGCTGGCGCAATCGTAACCAGTGAATTATTAGTTCAACATCTGGCAAAACCTCTGGAAAAAATCCTACGCCAGGCGATTAACTCCGCATCTGGGCAGGCAGATAACTCGTTTCAACTTAATCGCGTGGATGAAGTCGGCATGTTATTACGCGCCGTGAATCAATCCGGCATGAATTTCCGCACGTTTGTCGATGATGTCAACGGCAAGCTGACCGAACTGCGCCACGCCTGTGGTGAGATTGCTTCTGGGAATTACACGCTGAGCCAGCGCTGTGAAGATACCGCACAAAGCTTGCAATCTACCGCATCCTCAATGGAAGAACTGACGGCGACGATTCAAAGTAACGCGTCTGCTTCACAGTTAGCAACACGCTGTGCGAACGATGCCAATCAGGCCGTCGATGCGGGTGAAAAGGCGGTTAATCAGGTCACGGACACCATGGCGGGCATGACTCGTTCCAGCAAGGAGATCACCGACATCATCAGCGTACTGGATAATCTGGCGTTCCAGACCAATATTCTGGCACTTAATGCAGCAGTAGAAGCCGCTCACGCCGGAGAACAGGGTAAGAGTTTCGCCGTGGTTGCGGGGGAAGTCCGTATTCTGGCACAGCGTAGCGCCGTCGCCGCCAAAGACATCGCGGCGATTATCGACACCACGATCGCCAACATCCACACCAGTGATAAACTGGTCAGCCACACCAGTCAGTCGATGAACCATATATTGACTCAAGTGCAGCAAGTAACGCAGCTTGTGAATCAAATCAGCCTAGCGACACAAGAGCAATCGCAAGGGCTGGGGCAGATAAACTCGGCGGTGAACAACATTGATGAATTGACGCGTCAGAACACCATTTTGGCGACGCACTCCAGTTCTGCCATTAACAGCCTGGAACAGCAGATCTCCACGATGTCCGAAGCCGTGTCGGTTTTCAGTACGTCTCGCTAACATCGTTCTGACGCTATTACTCTCTCAATTTCAAACCGTTACTGTCAGTCAGGTAACGGTTTGTCACCGCCCGATTTTCTGATAGCTTAACCTAAGGATTTTTCGGAGAAACTATCAATGAAACTGGCAATTTACAGCACTAAGCAGTATGACCGTAAATATCTGGAGCAGGTCAATCAGCAGTTTGGCTATGAGCTGGAGTTTTTTGATTTCATGCTGACGTCACGCACCGCGAAAACCGCCGCGGGCTGTCAGGCCGTCTGCATCTTTGTGAACGATGACGGTGGACGTGAAGTGTTAACCGAACTGGCTGCGTTGGGCATTAAAACGCTGGCGCTACGCTGTGCAGGCTTTAACAATGTCGACTTGGAGGCCGCTAAGGAGCTGGGTATCAGCGTGGTACGCGTTCCTGCGTATTCCCCCGAAGCCGTCGCCGAACACGCCGTCGGCTTGATGCTGACGCTTAACCGCCGCATTCACCGTGCCTATCAGCGTACCCGCGATGCGAACTTCTCTCTGGAAGGGCTAATTGGCTTCAATATGCACAACCGGACGGCGGGCATTATCGGCACCGGAAAAATCGGCATCGCCACCATGCGCATTCTGAAAGGCTTCGGGATGCGGCTACTGGCCTTCGATCCCTACCCGAACCCGCAGGCCTTGGAATTAGGAGCGGGGTATGTCGATCTAAAAACGCTGTACGCCAACGCGGACGTTATCTCCCTGCACTGCCCACTGACGCCGGAGAATCATCACCTGCTGAATCAGGCGGCCTTTGCGCAAATGAAAAACGGCGTCATGATCGTCAATACCAGCCGTGGTGGCCTGATCGACTCGCAGGCCGCTATCGACGCGTTGAAGCAACAGAAAATTGGTGCACTGGGCATGGACGTTTATGAAAACGAGCGCGATCTCTTCTTCGCAGATAAATCCAACGATGTGATTCAAGACGATATCTTCCGCCGTTTATCCGCATGCCACAACGTACTGTTTACCGGACATCAGGCGTTCCTGACGGAAGAGGCGCTAATCAGCATTTCCCAAACCACGCTACAAAACCTGAAAGACATCAGCCAGAACGCGTCTTGCGAAAATCTGGTTACATCTTAAGTTTTCCTGCGGCAGTGCTGACTGCCGCAACACTCACTCACCCTGCCGGACAACTTCCATTCATCAGCGATTGCTCGCTACAGCGCTTACCATTAGCTAACTGACAGGCTCCCACGCTCGCACCATCAAGCTGCCGGGAGATCGCCATCGTTCCACCAATCAACGTACAGTTAACGTCAACCGGCGAGCTGCTTTTCAGCAACACGACAGCGTTTTTATCATCATTTTGCGTGGCATCTTGCTGGGTAGCGGCAGTGTTCTCACTATGATTACTGCATCCCGCCAGCAGGAGCGCGGCGGCAGTACATAGCCATGGCAATAATTTCATGTTGTAGCCTCGGGTCGGGGGAGTGAAGGTTCTGACACCACGTTTGGCATCAACACCTATCGAATAGATTTTTCAGATAAGGACTATATCTACCACACCGCACTTCGGCAACACATCTACAGGGTAAAAGAGACGTCAATCACTCGAAGACGTTTTGACGCAGTTTCTTTAGATATATATTGATGGATGATTTATCAAAAAAATCTATATGCTCAAAAAACCAGTAACGCAAAGACTATAATAAACCCATTAAAGATCGCCGAGATTCCCACTATTACACAACCAGCAGCTAAAATACGCAGCAGAAATATCTTAACCTCTCCTGATAGTTTCCGCGCCAGACGCCAGAATCCCATGCCAATATTAGCGACATAAATGCCATAAAAATCATAGCGGCTATCGCAAGGTATCCCATACTAACACTGCCGTCTGTAATATATGGGGCTAAAAGATGATCGATAACAGCCAGAAGCAAAGCAATAGCAAGATGCCCAAATGTACCTTCTACGCCGCAGTCTCCACGTGCAATCTTCGCCAGCCAGTGGTGACTTTTGATATTTCCTGAACGAACAAAAATCATAACTCTTCCTTAAGTTCATAACGCCATCAACCAATCTAAACGATGCTTATACACAAAAATATCTTTTATTTTCACCAACAAATAGAACATGGAGTCAACATGAAGCGCACGGTGAGCCATAACTTCACAGTATGAAACCATCGGTGCCGAACACGAAGTTATGACACCACTGTAAAACGATCTGGTATTCGTCGCCGTAATCCGTACCATACACGCCATGATCGTGCAGACCGTGTTGACGTCTGCGCTGAACCGTTTTCCATCCGCAATGCCTTTTGCAACGAGCACAGATAAAATGTCAGAAAATCAACAAATTAACCAGAAACAGCAATACAATTTGAACAAATTGCAAAAGCGCCTGCGGCGTAACGTCGGCGAAGCTATCGCTGATTTTAATATGATTGAAGAAGGCGACCGCATTATGGTGTGCCTGTCCGGCGGGAAAGATAGCTTTACCATGCTGGAAATTCTGCGCAATCTGCAACAGAGCGCACCGATTAACTTTTCTCTGGTCGCGGTGAATCTGGATCAGAAGCAGCCTGGGTTCCCTGAGCACGTTCTGCCGCAGTACCTTGATAGCATCGGCGTGGAGTACAAGATCGTCGAAGAAAATACCTACGGGATTGTGAAAGACAAGATTCCAGAAGGGAAAACCACCTGCTCGCTGTGTTCACGCCTGCGCCGCGGGATTTTGTATCGTACCGCAACGGAGCTCGGCGCAACGAAAATAGCCCTCGGTCACCACCGTGACGATATTCTGCAAACGCTATTCCTGAACATGTTCTACGGCGGGAAACTGAAAGGCATGCCGCCGAAGCTGATGAGCGACGACGGTAAGCATATCGTCATCCGCCCTCTTGCTTACTGCCGTGAAAAAGATATCGAGCGCTTTGCTGAAGCCCGTCAATACCCGATTATTCCGTGCAACCTGTGCGGATCGCAGCCAAATCTGCAACGTCAGGTGATTAAAGACATGTTGCGCGACTGGGACAAACGCTATCCTGGCCGTATTGAGACCATGTTCAGCGCCATGCAGAACGTTGTGCCGTCTCATCTTGCCGATCATACGCTGTTCGATTTTAAAGGCATTCGTCACGGTAGCGACGTGGTGGATGGTGGCGATCTGGCTTTTGACCGTGAAGAACTGCCGTTGCAGCCCGTTGGCTGGCAGCCGGAAGACGATGACGACGCGCCATCCGTGACCCGTCTTGACGTGCTGGAAATAAAATAAGCGCAACACTCCCATGAGGGAATGGCATTACCATAATGAATAGAGACACGGTGGCAAGAAGCAGCGGTTGCTGTTTCACCACCGTGCTTATTGCAAAAGCATTTTACAACGTCGTTTGGGATGGACAGGCAGAAGTGGGATCGAAAGACAAAAAAAAGCCGACAAAACTGTCGGCATGGTGTGAATCAATTGTGCTATGCAGTAATTCAAAAAAGGAAGTAAGACAATATGGAGCGCAACGCCCATCGCTTGACGTTGCATTCACCTGCGGGAATGATAGTGCCGCACAACAGGGTAAAAAATGTTGATATTGCTCAATTTACGCGTAATTTTTTAGCCGTTCGCGACAGTTTGTGATTATCTGCGCCCCCACTCGCCGCAAGTCGTTATAGCCATTTACTGCGTTTTAACCACCATGCAACGCCGCCCACCAATATCACCAACATCAGACAGAACGTGAAAAAACCAAACGGCGCATCGCCGCCGGGAATTCCCCCTAAGTTGACGCCAAATAAGCCGGTTAAGAACGTCGTCGGCAGGAAAACCATCGCCAAAAGCGACATCGTATAGGTACGGCGGTTCATCGCTTCGGTCATCAAGGCGGTGATTTCATCCGACAGTACCGTGGTGCGCGCAATACTAGCGTCCAGATCTTCCAGCCCGCGTCCTAATCGATCGGCAATTTCCTGCATTCTGCGGCGGTCATCATCCTGCATCCAAGGCAATCTCTCGCCGGAAATACGCGAGAAGACATCACGCTGTGGCGTCATATAGCGGCGTAACACAATAAGCTGTTTGCGGATCAGTGCCAGCCCACCGCGCGGTGGAATTTTTTGCTCCAGCAAATCCTCTTCCAGATCGATGATTTTCTCGTGCAAATCATCAATAAACTCGCTGGTATGATCGGTCAACGATTCCGCAATGGAGACCAACCAACTTCCGCTGTCCGTCGGGCCATTACCGTCCTTCAGATCGGTAAGAATTTCGTCGATAGCCAGAATCTTACGGCGTCGGGTAGAAATGATCAGCTTGTCGGTAATGAACACCCGAACGGCCACCAGTTGATCTGGCCTGGCATTGGCATTCAGGTTAATGCTGCGCAGCGTGATCAACGTACCTTCCCCCAAACGCGTAACTCTGGGGCGAGCGCTCTCCCCCGCCAGCGCATTGCGTACGCTATCCGGCACCCGCGTCGTTTTATTCAACCAGCGCACGCTGGCGGGCAAGGTAGAATCTAGGTGTAGCCAGCAGGGTTTCTCGCTGTTAGCCACATCCTGCTCGCCAATCGGGGTCACGCCCCCCTTCCCATCCAACTGATACGCATGAACCGCACCGCTGTGTTGCAACTCTTTTCCTGCCAAGGATTCCACGTCTTGCCTCCAACGGTTTTTGCTATCAGCGCTTTTGCTATCAGTTTTGCACGCTACCAGCCGGAGTGACCATCACGATCGCTCCGGCTTTATCGCCACATCATTCGATGTATTAATACGGTACTTAATGTTTTTCGATGTAAAGCATGTGGCTGTACGCCACGTCTTCAGGGTTAGTCATCGGATAGCCCTTCACCCACGGTTTGATCAGGCGTCCGTTGGTGTATTGATAGATCGGCGCAATCGGTGCTTCATCCATCAAGATCTGTTCTGCCCGATTGTAGTCCGCATTCAGCGCCTCCAGGTTAGTCTGATTACCCGCTTCATCCAGTAGGCGATCGTAATTCGCATTTTTAAAGCGCGCGATATTCCCGCTGTGGTGTGATGTCATCAGAGAAAGGAACGTCGAGGGTTCGTTATAGTCACCGACCCAGGACGCGCGCACGACGTCAAAATTACCGCTATTACGGCTGTCGATATAGGTTTGCCACTCTTGATTAGACAAACGCACGTCTACGCCCAGCGTTTTCTTCCACATGGAGGCCACGGCAATCGCGATCTTCTGGTGGCTTTCCGACGTGTTGTACAGCAGCGATAATTTCAGCGGATTGTTTGGACCATAGCCCGCCGCTGCCATCAGCGCTTTTGCCTGCGCATCCAGTTCATCCTGAGAATACTGCTGCAACAGGCTTTCCGTCGGTTTGAAGCCCGCAGTGACATCCGGCGTAAAGTGCCAGGCCGGCTTTTCCCCCGTGCCCAATACTTTTTCCGCAATCACTTTACGATCGATAGCGTAAGACAGCGCTTTTCGTACTCGGGCATCGTTAGTCGGCGCACGCTGCGTGTTAAACGCGTAATAATAGGTGCCAAGCTGATCTGGCGTATAAACCTGACCGGGCAAGTCTTTCAGCAGCTTCTGGTACAGGTTTTTAGGAAACGACTCGGTGATATCGATATCGCCGGACAGATAGCGCTTCGTCGCGTTCGATTCCTGATTGATCGGAACAAAGGTCACCTTTGTCAGGCGCGTGTTAGCGTTATCCCAATAATATGGATTCTGCGTGAGCACCAGCTTCTCATTAACAACGCGCTGATCCAGCTTAAACGCGCCATTGCCAATCAGATTGCCCGGCTTCGTCCAGTCGTTTCCGAATTTTTCTACCGTAGCTTGATGTACTGGGAACAAGCTAAAATTCGCCGTGAGGCTGACAAAGTAAGGCACAGGCTTGCTGAGTTGCACTTTCAGCGTGTGGTCATTGACGGCCGTCACACCAAGCTGATCGACCGGCAGCTTGCCCGCGAGAATCTGCTCAGCGTTCTGAATCCCCGCCAGCCGAGCAAACCAGGCGAACGGTGAACTGTTTTCAGGGGTGACCAGACGACGCCAGCTGTAGACAAAATCATTTGCCGTGACGGGTTCACCGTTAGACCAGCGGGCATTGTCACGCAGGGTAAAGATGAACGTGCGGTTATCGGTCGTCTGCCAACGCAGCGCTACGCCTGGGACGAGGTTCCCCTTCGCGTCCTGATTGACCAGCCCTTCAAACAAATCGCGCGCCACCTGTGCTTCCGGCAGCCCTACCGCTTTTATCGGATCGAGAGAAGCCGGTTCATCTTTAATGTGGCGAACAATTTCCTGTTTCTCAGCTAGAACCGTTCCCGCCGGAACCTGCGCCGCAACGGCATTGCCCGTCATGGCCGCCATCAACGCGGCATAAAATGCAGAATATCCATAATGCATGATGATTTGACCTGAAAGCGTAATGAATTGATTGAAGAATATAATAGTCAGAAATTAGCGCTATCATCCAGCGATACCCCCGCAATTTATCAGCCTGCATCGCCGTTTGCGTCTCCGGGCTGATTTTTTTATGATGAAACGCATAGGCAATCACAGGGCGGTATCATGGAAAACACAATCATTCCTCTTCAGGCGCGCCAGCAACGAGGTAATTTTCCGTCGTTGGGCGAACCGTATGGGAAATCGCTGCTGGGCGCGCCGCTGCTGTATTTCCCCACCGAATTAGCCCCTTCAGAGAGCGGGCTGATTATTGCCGGCACACACGGCGATGAAACAGCAGCGGTGGTGGCGCTTTCCTGCGCGCTGCGTACTCTCTTTCCAGGCCAGCGCCGCCATCACGTGATTCTTGCAGTGAACCCGGATGGCTGTCAGTTGGGTCTACGTGCCAACGCTAACGGTGTCGATCTCAATCGCAATTTTCCAGCCAGCAACTGGCAGCCGGGGAAGACGGTCTACCGCTGGAATAGCGCCGCAGATGAACGCGATGTCGAGCTATCCACGGGCGAAACGGCAGGTTCAGAGCCAGAAACAAAAGCCCTTTGCACGCTGATTGAGAAACTTAATCCTCACTGGGTTGTCTCTTTTCATGAGCCACTCGCGTGTATTGAAGATCCACATCATTCCGAACTGGGGCGGTGGTTGGCGCAGCGGTGCGAACTGCCGTTAGTATCGAGTATCGGTTACGACACGCCAGGCTCTTTCGGAAGTTGGTGCGCCAATCGCTCGCTTCATTGCATTACCGCTGAGCTTCCGCCAGTCTCGGCAGATGCGGCCAGCGAATGCTATCTGAAAGCGATGGTGGCGTTGCTAAGCCAGCAATTTTAATCGTAATTTTTATACCAATGTTGCTAATGTTGCCCTAAACTGAGCAGCGTGTTAATCACCTGTAATTAAGGACGCAAACATGTCACAGAACGTACATTTTCAAGGCAATCCTGTGCCAGTAGCAGGGTCATTCCCAGCCACAGGAAGCAAAGCCCCGGCATTTACTCTGGTGGCTAAAGATCTGTCCGATACCCCGCTGAGCAACTATGCTGGCAAACGCAAAATCCTGAACATTTTCCCAAGCATCGATACCGGTGTTTGTGCCACGTCCGTGCGCAAATTCAACCAACTGGGTTCTGAGCTGGATAACACCGTTGTTCTGTGTATCTCTTCCGATCTGCCGTTCGCGCAGTCCCGTTTTTGCGGCGCGGAAGGTCTGAACAACGTTGTTGTACTGTCTACCCTGCGTGGCGGTGAGTTTAAAGAAAGCTATGGCGTTGCTATCGCCGATGGCGCGCTGAAAGGTCTGACCGCTCGCGCGGTTGTCGTACTGGATGAAAACGACAACGTGCTGCATAGCGAACTGGTGAACGAAATCACCACTGAACCAGACTACGACGCAGCACTGGCTGTTCTGAAATAAGCGACACTGGCATTACGTGAAAAACGGCTGCGCAAGCAGCCGTTTTGTTATCTTAGTATCTATCGATTTCCCATACATATAATTGGGTTACTCTGTTAATCACCTTGTATCTATTTGAACATGAATTTTTATTAATGATTTATTTCATCATGCTTATGATATGAAGGTATCTGTTTTTTGATACTCCCCATCTTATATAGACTTTTTCGCCACGTTTTGGCGTTTTCATCACGACAAGTACGATGCCAATAATAACCACTATTTTCTGTATGGAATAATGGACATGGTAAAGAGAAAGTAATTGCACCATAACTAACTCTGATATGTTAGTGCTATTCAAAGGAGTGATGACTGTTGAGAATATTATTACTTCCCCTTCAAATAGTCGCTTTATTTTCAGGCCTTGCTTTTAGCCAGAGCAGTGAAGCGGCATTCACGTTTGATCCACTGAAATGCCACACACCTGATCCAGAAGGAAAAGCCTATGTTGCCCTACGGGATACGGTGTTCCATATCTCTATCGACCAGCTTAGTATTTTGCACGACCCTGTTTTACGCGATGGTGAAACCCTGTCACTCCCGCCCGATCCTAGCGAGCCTCTCGGGTGTAAAGGCAATCCGCTCAGTCAGCAAAGTTTATTGTTCAGCCGAAATTTCAACGGAAAGCTGGGAGACCGTCCTGACTGGCCCAAAGCCTGGCCGTTACGAAAATTTCAACTATTCAGCTCAACGCCGAGTCATTGGGGACTTCATCTAGACGAGCGCCATGACAAGATGTGTGAAAATCGCTTAAAACAGACAGATCTGGTTCCCAACATGACGGCCTGTTTATATGAGAAGAACCCTGCACGCCCGGATCGATATGACGTGGAGGAGGCAGGAAGCTGGCTGATTGATCCTGAGGTATATTCTGCTCCGTTTAATAAGAGACTCGCTATTTTTTGTATGTTTGCCATTTCAGGAGGAACCGACTGCGAAGTCGGCTATAAAATTTTCCCGACGGTGAACCTTAGTTATGAGTTTAGCCCTAAGGAATTACCGCTTACCGAGGTTATTAATTTTGATAAATATCTGAGAGCGAAACTAGAAAATTCCGTGGTTAAAGATTATCCCTGGAAGAAGATGTGAATAAACCGTTCTGTCATCAATGACACTGACATGTGAACACTATTCAAAGGAGTGATGACTGTTGAGAATATTATTACTTCCCCTTCAAATAGCTATTTTATTTTCAGGCCTTGCTTTTAGCCAGAGCAGTGAAGCTGCATTCACGTTTGATCCACTGAAATGCCACACACCTGATCCAGAAGGAAAAGCCTATGTTGCCCTACGTGATACGGTATTCCACATCTCTATCGACCAGCTCAGTATTTTGCACGACCCTGTTTTACGCGATGGCGAAACCCTGCCACTCCCACCCGATCCTAGCGAACCTCTCGGGTGTAAAGGCAATCCGCTAAGTCAGCAAAGCTTACTGTTCAGCCGCAATTTCAACGGAAAGCTGGGAGATCGTCCTGACTGGCCCAAAGCCTGGCCGTTACGAAAATTTCAGCTATTCAGCTCAACGCCGGATCATTGGGGATTTCGGTTACACATGCTCTACGACAAAATGTGTGAAACACGGCCAAAACAGACAGGGCTGGTTCCTAACATGACAGCCTGTTTATATGAGAAAAACCCTGCACGTCCAGATCGATATGACGTGGAGGAGGCAGGAAGCTGGCTGATTGATCCTGAGGTATATTCCGCCCCTTTTAATCAGAGACTCGCTATTTTTTGTATGTTTGCCATCTCTGGAGGGACCGACTGCAAAGTCGGTTATAAAATTTTCCCTACGGTGAACCTTCGCTATGAATTTAAACCCAAGGAATTTCCGCTGACTGAGGTTATTAATTTTGATAAATATCTGAGAGCCGAACTAGAACAGGCCGTGGTTAAAGATTATCCCTGGAAGAAGAGTGCCCCTAATTGAATCTTATATAATATGGAGATAGATATATGGCGATTACCTATGAATACCATTACGGAAATGGTGGATTTATCTTATCAAAACCCCAACAAAAGGAGCTTGAAAAATTACTTATTGAACAGGCGGCTCTGGCAAGTTCAGGAGCGAAGTCGCTCGCCGTTCCGCTATATGATAAAATTCTCAGTTATCTTCCTGTACCTAGCATAAATGCAGGTGAATATTTTAAAGTCTATACGTGGTTACAGGGCGCTCGTGAAGTCAATAATGACTCAAGCGTATACTCCGTTTTCATTAGGAATTATACTAAGATACAGTATGAATTACGTTATGGAGAGCTGAACGAACTCGAATTAAGTATACTTAACAATAAAATCAATGAGGCTTCAAATAATATAGGGTTCGAGTTGGTTGATAACATCTTAAGCCATAGCGGACTCCTACCTGGATTAGAAGGACTAGGTGTATTAGACGGTGGTGAAGCTGCCAGAAAGGTATTTCAAGGTGACATTTATCCAGAAGGCGACTTTACCGGCTGGGCTGGCACAATGCTTTTCCCTTTCTTAGGCTATGATCGGTTTTATGAAGAGTGGTTATTAACCATAGAAGAAATTAATGCAGAAATCCGCACGGGGAGCGGTATTGTAGACCGAACCATAAAAGAGCATAGCGGAACTTATGATTTGATCGCCGCATTACAAGCCAATCAAGAAACCATTGATAGTTATAGTTTATTAGAGGCTATTTACGCTGTCATTCGTAGCTTTGAAAACGTCGATAAATCACAGCAAGAAATTATCGAACAAACCAATAATTTTATTAGCACAACCTACGCGCTGCCAGTCGATCATTCGTTTTTAGCCGGTAATAAATTGCCTTATGATAAATTTTTGTTTCAAACTACAAGTTTAGGGTTCTCTTCTGGTAGTCAAGGCGACGATGATTATAAGGATTTTTGGATAGGTGATAGAGCAAACTATCTTAATTACATCGTGCATGCAGGTATAGGAAATGACCATATCCTTGGCGTCCCTACGACCTATTTAGGGCTTATCCCCGGCAGTGCGCTTATTGATGGTGGGCTAGGTTATGACACGTTATCCTATCACGCTACTCGGGATGGCGGCGATAACACAGCCCCCCTTAAACTCAGTATTAGTTTTGAAAAAATAGATAGCCCTTTGTATAATTGGAGATTCTCTATCGATAAATCGCCATCTGAAGGGTATAGTATTTATAAAGGGCATGATTATGCTTATAGCATAGAGAAACTCGAAGGGACAAATAACTCTGACACTATTATTATAAAGGAACTCCCTATATCTAATGAAAATATAATCGTGGATTTATTAGGTTCCAAAACTGGATATGGTGACACGATTGACCTTTCCCATATTAATCATGGTGTAGAACTGTCATTAGTCGGTAATGAAGTTGTCTTTCCCCTTGAAGATGAAGGTTCCCTGACAATCAGAAATATGGAAAACATCATTGGCACATCATTTGATGATTTATTATACGGCAACAGTGAAGATAATATTATCATTGGAGGAAGAGGCGATAATACTATTTACGGGAATGGAGGTGCAGATAAATTCGTTATCACCCAAGGCGTAAACACCATCAAAGATGCCGATAGTAATGATAAACTGTACATCAATCTCTCTTCTGTAAATCAGTTAACTAATCAAAGAGACCTTGGTATCGAATTAAAAGGTGGGTTTATTATTCGTAGTAGATCCCCCAATCCCGGAGGCGAAGTAATACTTCAAGACGGTGATACCGCTGTGTTTTATCCTGCGATCCCTAACCCGATGAATTTTTCACCGGCGCTTGGAGGAAGCAGAAATATGATTGATGACACGTTGGGCGATCAATTCATTGTCCGCTATACGTTGTCAGGAACGACACTCTTCGTATCGGCTTCTTTTGCTAAGTTGGATCCCGCAGAAGCCATTATTGAAAACTATGATGCTGGCGATCTGGGACTGAAATTTAAATCGCTTGTTGTTCCTAACTATTCCAATGCCGCAGCTTCACATGCCGGTAATATGGATCAGCTCGTTGACCAATACGTTCAGTTACACTCGGAGATGATTACAGATCGTTTCACTCTCCCTACATCTTCTGATTTATGGTATGCCTGAGATTAATACCCTTCTTATCACACTAAAACGGCTGCGCAAGCAGCCGTTTTGTTATTTACTCCTCGTCATCCCCCGCCGGTTTGCGTTGGCTGAGTCCATATTCCCGCAGTTTGTTGGCTATCGCCGTGTGCGATACGCCTAACCGCTTCGCCAGTTTACGTGTGCTTGGATAAGATTGATAAAGGCGGGTCAGCACGGAGCGTTCGAAACGCTTGTTGATGTCATCCAGCGAGCCATCAAGCAGGGTTTCATCTTGCGGCGCATCAATCGAAAACGCAGGGAGATCGATGTCCTGCATATGCAGTTCGTTGCCTTCCAACTGCGTCAGTGCGCGATAAATGGTATTTCGCAGTTGCCTAACGTTACCCGGCCAGCCGTACTGCGGCAGGAAATGCTCCACATCTGCGGCCAATTTGGGACGCGAAATCCCCTGTTCATCGGCAAAGCGCGCCACAAAAAGCTCGGCCAACGGCATAATATCCGCCGGACGCTCGCGCAGCGGCGGTAACGTCAGCGAGAGTACATTGAGGCGATAATAAAGATCCTCCCGGAACTCACCGCGCTGTACCAATTCCAACAAATTTTTCTTGGTCGCACAAATCACCCGCACGTCCACATGCACTTCGTGATCTTCACCGACGCGGCGGAATGTCCCGTCATTCAGGAAACGCAGCAGTTTCGTCTGCATCTGGGCCGACATTTCACCGACTTCATCCAGCAGAACCGAACCGCCATTAGCCTGTTCGAAGAAACCTTTCTTGCCTTCCTGCGCATTGAGATACGCACCGGGCGCATGGCCGAACAGCTCGCTCTCCATCACGTCATCGGGTAACGCCGCACAGTTCAGCGCCAGGAAAGGATTTTTGCCGCGCGGCCCGCGCAGGTGGCAGGCACGTGCCAGCATATCCTTACCCGTCCCTGTATCGCCCACAATTAGCAGCGGCGCATCCAGCATCGCTAATTTGCGTGCCTGCTCAACCACCTGACGCATTTTCGGGCTAACAGCCACGATATGATTGAACTCATTTTCATCATTCACGGCGAGGTTCTGCAACTGGCGGCCCATGCGAGCAGCCGATTTCAGCATCACCAATGCGCCTGCCGTTGCCACTTTACCCGCATCATCTTCCAGACGGACGGGCGTCATTTCCAGCAGGAAATCCTGACCGCGAATCACGACACGCTCGGCAACGACGGAATGACTCTTTTCCAGCCAACTGGCAAAATTGAATCCGGGGATCATGCTGCCAATCATTACGTCGCTGATCGTCTCTGCCGATTGGTCAAACAGCGCCAGCGCGGCGGGGTTAAACAGCTCCAGTTTTCCTTTCATATCCAGCGAGAATACGGGTTCAGGCATCGATTCCAGCAGCGCATTCAACGCCCGATGCTCGCGCTCAGACGGCATGAACGCCACGGTACGCACATCGCTGACACTTTCAATATGGCGGATTTCCGTCATCAGCAGACGGAAATCATCAAAATCAAGGGTGGCAAAATTGAGGTAGATACGACCAATAGACGCAATTTCAATACCGCGTAAATCAATATTGCGTGACGCAAGTAGATCTAACAGTTCACGGACCATACCAATGCGGTCTTCACAAATCACTTCCAGATGCATCAACGGCTACCTTCTTCAAGAGACACGATAGGGCTATTGCTACTGATAATACCCTTTCGTTTGCACCGGATGAAGTAAGGTGGCAGCAAAAGTTGACACAGCTGTACGTTTTTTCCACGTCAATGACGAAACGGGGTCCGGTTTGCCCTGCACTTGTCCATAACGATGGCGCATACTGTGCGCTATCGCCATGACACTAACGCCCTTTTTGCAGCGTTTCTTTCACCAGTCCAATCAGTTCGCGGCGGAAATCACCGAGACGCGGTTTGTCATCCAACCACGGCAACGGGCGACATAATTCCATCGCTTTGATACCCAAACGCGCGGTCAGCAGCCCTGCGCCAATACCCTGTGCAGCGCGGGTTGATAGCCGCGCTGCAAGATCCTGCGACATCCAGTCCATGCCAATTTCCCGCACCAGCTCCGATGCACCGGCAAACGCGATATTAACCAGCACCAGACGGAACAGGCTAATGCGGCTGAAATAGCCGAGTTCGATGCCGTACAGCGCGGCAATACGGTTAATCAGGCGTAGGTTGCGCCAGGCAATAAAGGCCATATCTACCAGCGCCAGCGGGCTGACTGCGATCATCAAGGTGGATTCCGCTGCCGAGCGACTGATTTCACGCCGCGCCTGCGTGTCCAGTACGGGCTGAACCAGACGCGCATAAAGCTCCAGCACTTCACGGTCGTTGTGGGTTTCATGCAGCGAAGCCTGCCAGCGCTGTATCGCCGGATGGCCGCTATCCAGTCCCGCCTGCCGCGCCAGTTTTTCACAAAATTCGCGCCCGCCCCCCACGCCGTGGCTGTGTAACAGATCGCGAGCCACATCGCGCTCTTCCGCACGTTCCCGCAAGCGATAGAGCCGCCGCCACTCGACAGCCAGCGAACCGACGCCCGCCGCCACAATCAGGCTGCCTGCGGTAATGCCGCCCAGCGCGATCCAATCCTGTTGCACCCAGGCGTTATGCAGCGACTGCACGCCCTGTGCCAGCGCGCTAACGCCAAACAGCCCGATCCCCGCCATCACCATACGCCGCCACAGGCTGCGCTTCGGCCGCAGCGCCGCGCTGATCGCCTCTTCCGCCGCGCCTTCTTCCGGTACTTCTTCTTCGCGGCTGATCGGGGAAAACGGCGTGCCGCTCTGCTCATCAAATGCCAACCCGGCACGCAACTGCGGCTGTGGCTCTTGCGGTGAGACATCATCGAACGTGACGCGGGGTTTCAGTGGCTCGTTCATCGCAATTTATCCTTTAACAGAAAGTCCATGACCGTATCCAACCGGATATGCGGTAACGGCGTGTCTACCGTCATTTCTCGCGGACGAAATTGATCGAAGTGGAAGCCCTGCGTTTGCCAGAATGCCGCGCCCGGCAAACGTGCAGGTACTTCACCGGGGTAGACCGTCAACGGCTGACCGTCACTGAGTCGATGCCCTTTCAGCGCCGGAATTTTCTGTCCCTGATGATCAACCACCCCGCTCTGCGTTGACTGGATCGACGCAATGCCTTCACAGCGCATATCGATGCCTTCAAACGCGGCGTTCTGCCACGCCTCTTGCACCAGTTGCTGAAGCAACGACACCAGATTGGCGTGCTGGTCGACGGTAATGTGATCCGCTTTACTCGCCGCAAACATCAGTTTGTCGATACAAGGTGAAAACAAACGGCGGAACAGCGTGCGCTTTCCATAATGAAAACTTTGCATCAGTTGGGTCAACGCCAGCCGCATATCGTTAAACGCATGAATGCCGCTATTGAGCGGTTGCAGGCAATCGACCAGAACAATCTGCCGGTCGAAGCGCACAAAGTGATCCTTATAAAATCCTTTGACGACCGACTGACAGTAATAGTCAAAACGTTTGCGCAGCATGCCGATGTTGGTTTTCTCATCCGCCTGCGCTAGCTTAGCTTCACCGATATTATTCACCTGCGGCCAAGGGAAGAATTGCAGCACCGGCGCACCCGCCAGATCGCCCGGCAGCACAAATCGCCCCGGCTGAATAAAGTGCAGCCCTTCCTGTTTGCAACGGTGCAGATAGTCGGTGTAGGCCTGTGCCACCTCGGCAAGCAGGTTTTCATCGGCCGGGGCCAACGGATCGATTTTCTCGCACAGCGCCAGCCAGGGTTTCGCCCACTCAGTGCGTCCCCCTTGCAGCAAGCCGCTCATCTGCTGCGACCAGCTCAAATAGGTTTGTTCCAGCAGCGGCAGATCCAGCAACCACTCGCCGGGGTAATCGACAATTTCCAGATAGAGCGTCGACGTGTCTTTAAAGTGACGCAGCAGCGAATCTTTAGAGCGATAGCGCAGCGCCAGACGAATCTCACTCACGCCGCGCGTCGGCGTCGGCCAAGCCGGCGGCGAGCCATACAGCGCCGCCATGCCTTCATCATAGGCAAAACGCGGCACGCCCAGATCGCGCTGGGGCACGCGTTTCACACCCAGCAAGCGCTCTTCGCGCACGGGGGAAAACATCGGCAGATGTGCACCGCTGTGGGTATTCAATAATTGATTGACGAACGCGGTGATAAACGCGGTTTTGCCACTGCGGCTCAACCCAGTGACGGCAATCCGCAAGTGACGATCCACGCCGCGATTGACCAGAGAGTTAATGTCGTTCTGTAGTCGACTCATCGAATGATCCATCACTCCTGTAGTTGTAAACCATGTAGTTGTAAACCATGTAGTTGTAAACCATGTAGTTGTAAACCATGTAGTTGTAAACCATGTAGTTGCAATGCATGTAGTTGAAAACGCGTGTTGTTGCAAAAGTACGTTTAAGCTACCGCATTGGTTGCGGAGAAAAAAGCAGCGCGACATTATCCACTCTCGACTCAAGTCGTACGGTGGATAATGTCAGCGAAAGAGTATAACCGATGACAAATTACAGGTGACGAAAGCGGTTCTGAACGCCAAACGTATCCGAGGTCACATAGCGTTCAATGTTGCGCAGGCGCTGTTCGCTGGCCTGCAAGGTCGCATCGGCTTCATTTAGCAATTGGCTAGGGGTACGCGCCGTCTTTTCATCCTCACATTCCATTCCTGCCGGAGCCGGGTCAAGCATAAAGGTCAGAATGATGTAGGCCACCATGGTGAAAAAGAACAGGCCGAAAAATATCGACAGCACCGCAATCAGCCGCACGAGTTTCACTGGCACGTCAAAGTAACGTGCTAACCCCGCGCAAACTCCTTTCAGCATGCCTTCTTCCGGTATGCGGTATAACGTTTTATCTGACCACGTATTTTTCATTACGACTTTCTCCAGTCCGGGTGTTCTGCATCCAGAATGTCTTCCAGCGCCCTGATACGCTCACGCATACGGTTGGATTCTTCCGTTAAACGCGTCAGACGTTGTATATCGTTTTGTCCCAGTTGAGCACTGTTTTTACGCTGACTGTAATGTAGCCAAAGCCATATCGGTGCCACAAACAACATGAAAATGGTCAGCGGAATGGCAAGAAACAACGCACTCATTGTGTCTCCTTAGTTATTATTTACACGCCCTATGGCGGCTGCCGTTTTCTCACGACAGCCATCCGATGGCGTTTACGCTTTATTACTCTGCTGGCTTAACTTTAGCTTTAAGTGCCGCCAGTTGCGCGCTGATTTCATCGTCCGCTTTCAGCTCGGCAAACTGCTGATCCAGCGATTTTTGTTTCCCCAGCCCGTGGCTTTCCGCTTCCGCCTCCATCGTGTCGATACGGCGTTCAAACTGATCGAAACGCGCCATCGCTTCATCCAGCTTACCGCTATCCAACTGGCGACGCACATCACGCGACGATGCCGCCGCCTGATGGCGCAGCGTCAGCGCCTGCTGGCGAGCACGGGTTTCGCTCAATTTGTTTTCCAGCTCGCCGATTTCACGCTTCATGCGCTCCAGCGTTTCATCCACGCTTTCAGCTTCATGCTGCAACACCGCGATCAGGTCGGTTAGCTTCTGCTTTTCAATCAGCGCCGCACGGGCCAGATCGTCTTTATCTTTACGCAGCGCCAACTCGGCTTTTTCCTGCCACTGCTCCTGCTGACCGTGCGCTTGTTCAATACGACGGGCAATCTGTTTCTTTTCTGCCAACGCCCGCGCCGAGGTTGAACGCACTTCAACCAGCGTATCTTCCATTTCCTGAATCATCAGCCGCACCAATTTCTGCGGATCTTCAGCTTTATCCAGCAATGAATTGATGTTGGCGTTCACGATGTCGGCAAAACGAGAAAAAATACCCATAATTACATCCTCTTCATGATTTCCAGCGTCTGATTACGCCTGATTTATCACCGGGACTAGCCGAGCCAGTCTCGATCTCCCTATAGGTATATCAATAAGCATGCCAACGTTTAATTCTATTTAACTCACTGAAAATAAAAGAATAGATAATTTTGACTATTTTTCCCTTTCCGTTAGATTAGTCAAATACGCTAACAGTTAGTAAAAATAACACGGTGGAACATCATGCTTCAGGAAAAAGAGAACCTGCTCGGCGAAGCCAACAGCTTTCTGGAGGTACTGGAACAGGTGTCGCAGTTGGCCCAGTTAAATAAGCCCGTGCTGGTGATTGGCGAACGCGGTACCGGTAAAGAGCTGATCGCCAGCCGTCTGCATTATCTTTCCCCGCGTTGGCAAGGGCCGTTCGTTTCCCTCAACTGTGCGGCGCTCAACGAGAACCTGCTCGACTCCGAGCTATTTGGTCATGAAGCCGGTGCTTTTACCGGGGCGCAGAAGCGCCATCTAGGACGCTTCGAACGCGCCGACGGCGGAACGCTGTTTTTGGATGAACTGGCTACTGCTCCGATGCTGGTGCAGGAAAAATTACTGCGAGTGATCGAATACGGCATGCTGGAGCGCGTCGGCGGCAGAGATCAGCTACAGGTTGATGTGCGTCTGGTATGTGCAACCAACGACGATCTGCCTGCGCTTGCCGCCAGCGGTAAATTCCGCGCGGACCTGCTCGACCGTTTGGCCTTTGACGTTGTCCAGCTCCCGCCTCTGCGGGAACGCCAGCAGGACATCATGTTGCTGGCAGATAACTTTGCGATTCAGATGTGCCGCGAATTGCATCTGCCGCTCTTTCCCGGTTTTACGCCAGCCGCGCGCGAGACGCTGCTGAATTACGACTGGCCGGGCAATATTCGTGAGCTGAAAAACGTGGTTGAACGCTCGGTGTATCGCCACGGCGACAGCGAGCAACCTCTCGATGCCATCATTCTGAACCCCTTCCGCCGAACTCCAACTGTTCAGGAAACACGTACAGCGATCAATCAGCCAGATTTACCGCTGGAGATGAAACCGTGGCTGTTGGAGCAGGAGAAAAGCTTGATCGATCGGGCATTGAATCAGGCAAAATTTAACCAGCGCAAAGCCGCTGAGCTACTGGGATTAACCTATCACCAGCTACGTGGATTGCTGAAGAAACACGATATTGTGGTAAATGAGTAAGAAACGGGAAAGAAAATGCGGGCGAATTCACGCCCGCAGAGGAAATGGATTAATAGGTTAACAGGCTCGATTACGGCTCAGTTCCCCATACCAGCGTGCCTTTATCGTGCACGGTGATCTTATCCCAGTTAGCGTAGCTCGTGACGTTAGCGCCGTATGAATAGTCGTTGGTTTCATTCACATTGCTCCAGTCACCGGCGTGGATACGCACCTGCACTTCACCGGTTTCCGCGCCCGGCTGAAGGGAACCGGCTCCGCTGCTGAAGGTCACCAGAACATAGCGATTAGCCTTATCGGTGCTGGCGGCTGGCGTCCCCGTGCTGGTCACGATGTTGTTAGGGCCGACGTTTGCCCAGTCAACAAAGAGGTTCGCGCCAGGTTTGCCATCATCATGGAAGTAGTAACGCACTTGCAGATCGCTCAGTTTGATCGGCGTACTGCCGGTATTTTTGATGTTGACGGCCATACGAATCGCATCATCGGACGGGTTGTTATCCACATTACGATATTGCAGCACGACGTCACCCGTTGTTCCATTACCTGGGTTAGTCGGCTCCGTTGGCGTGGTCGGGGTAGTCGGCGTATCGCCATTACTCAGATCCGCACCTGCACGAATCTGCTCTCTGACAAATTTCCCTGACGTAGACAGATTTTGCTCCGCCCAGCCGCCTGATTTGCTCGCCCCCGGTGCCAGCGCGGCGGACGCCTCTGACTTATCGGTAAGCGACCAGTTCACCCAGCTTACGCCACGGTTATTCAGGAAATCGATCCAGGTCTGCGATTCTGGCAGGAACGGTCCGCCGTTACCGGATGCATCGCTGGTGCCCCACTCGCTGACGAAAATCGCCGCGCCGCGACTTTGTGCATAATCAATGCGGTCGCGCAGGAACTGCCCGTGCGTACCCGCATAGAAATGCAGCGCGTACATCGTATTCGGATCGGGCAGTTGGTTATCCGCTGCATCGTGGATATCCTGACTCCAGGTGCCCGTACCAACGATAATGAGGTTATCGGGATCTTTGCTACGGATGGTGTCAGTCACTTCCAGCGCATAAGGCCGAATCTGTCCGTTCCATGTCACGCCACCGTTTGGCTCATTGGCGATTTCATAAATCACGTTCGGTGAGCTGCCATACAGCCCCGCCATTTCGGCAAAGAAGGTTTTTGCCTGTGCTTTATAAATATTAGGATCGTTATCCGACAAGATATGCCAGTCGATGATGATGTAAACGCCGAGGCTTTGCGCCGCCGCAACGGCCTCTTTTACCTTATTGGCGAGGGAAGGATTCGAAATATAACCATCCGCCGCCGTGTACATGGCGACGCGGAATACATTAATCCCCCAGTCATCACGCAGCCACTTCATCGAGTCTTTGTTGACATAATCGCCAAACCACTGCAAACCGTGCGAACTGACCCCTCTCAGTTGCACCCTTTTCCCCTGTTCATCCACCAGTCGCCCATTTTCGATGGACAACTGACCATGCGTTTCTACCGGCGTGGCGGATAGTGCTGAAAAGCTGAGCGACATCCCCAGCACCGTTGTTACCACACCTAACGCCAATTTCCTGACGATTTGATTCCTTCTCATCCACATATTCCTTATCTCCATTGTGAACCCATGATCTTGGGTATAGGCATGATAAGGGAGATTTATGTTCCCGCAAACAATTTAGGACATATCCCAACCATATTGATTTTATTAATTATTTACAGAGAAATAGAAAGCAAGATAAGTATCTGGTGAGGTCATTTTTCAGGCAAAAAAAAGCCAGCACGTCGGCTGGCTAAAATAATACTGGAAGCAATGTGAGCAATGTCGTGCTCTCCTTCAGTGCCTGCGAGAAGCAACTGCCGAAGTGCGAAAATGATGATAATAGTTATCAGTATCATTTGTAAAGCACTTTGTTGAGAATTTTTCTCATTACCATGCTGATTATGGGGTTCCTAACCGCCCATCGTGTTCATCCGCAGGCGCAATCGGTTGGAAAGTCGCCAGACGCGCATAACAAGAGTGGGGAGGATGCCAAGAGTGCGATACACTCTGTGTATAACCATCTTGACTGAAAAATCCCGTATGTTCGGAAAAACCTGTTTCGCACTGGCACTCACCTGGCTGGCGTTGCCTGCACTGGCAGCCTCACCGTCCGTGCTAACGCCGCCTGCTCCGCTGGAAAATATTCGCCAGAGCGGTTTTGTCTATTGCGTCAATGATGTCCTGAACACGTTTAACCCGCAGATGGCGCGCAGCGGTATCACGATTGATACGCTGGCGGCCCAGCTCTACGATCGCCTGTTGGATGTCGATCCTTATACCTATCGTCTGATGCCAGAACTGGCTCAGCGCTGGGAAGTCTTGGACAACGGTTCGACATACCGTTTCTACCTGCGCCGCGATGTGCCATTTCAGCACACCGCTAAGTTCAGCCCAACCCGTAATATGAACGCCGACGACGTGATATTCAGCTTCCAACGCATGCTGGACGAAAAGCACCCGTATCATGATGTTAACGGCGGTGAATATCCCTATTTCGACAGTCTACAATTCGCCGATTCGGTACAACACATCCGCAAGTTGGGCGAATACAGCATTGAAATCCGGCTCAACAGCCCAGACGCCTCTTTCCTCTGGCATCTGGCCACGCACTACGCGCCGATTCTGTCCGCAGAATACGCGCAGCGTCTGGCAAAAGAGGACAAAAAGGAGCTGCTGGATCGCGACCCCGTCGGCACTGGCCCTTATCTGCTCGATGAATACCGCAGCGGGCAATATATTCGCCTGACGCGCAACGGCGATTATTGGCGCGGCCTGCCACGCATGCGGCAGGTGGTTGTCGATCTTGGCTCCGGCGGTACGGGCCGCTTATCCAAGCTGCTAACCGGTGAATGTGATGTCCTCGCCTATCCGGCGGCCAGTCAGTTAACGATCTTGCGTAACGACCCGCGTCTGCGTCTCTCACTGCGTCCCGGTATGAATGTCGCTTATCTGGCCTTCAACGTGCGAAAACCGCCGTTGGACGACCGCCGCGTGCGGGAAGCCATCGCACTGGCGATCAATAACGACAGGTTAATGCAGTCGATCTATTACGGCACGGCGGAAACGGCAGCGTCGATTCTGCCCCGAGCATCGTGGGCGTACGACAATGAATCACAGGTAACCGAATATAACCCGCAGAAAGCGCAACAAATCTTGCAGGAACTGGGGTTGACTAACCTAAATCTGCGTCTGTGGGTGCCCAGCGCTTCACAGTCCTACAACCCCAGTCCGCTGAAAACGGCTGAACTGATACAGGCCGATCTGGCGCAAATTGGCGTCACCGTGACCATCGTGCCGGTGGAAGGCCGTTTTCAGGAAGCCCGACTGATGGAACTCAGCCACGATTTAACGCTGGCGGGATGGGCAACGGACAGTAACGACCCGGACAGCTTTTTCCGACCGCTGTTAAGCTGCGCGGCTATTCGCTCCCAGAGCAACTACGCGCACTGGTGCGATCCCACTTTTGATGAAGTGCTGCAAAGCGCGCTCTCGTCACAGCAGCTTTCTAAGCGGATTGACTATTATCAGCAGGCACAGCGTATTCTGGCAGAACAGTTACCCGTTCTGCCGCTGGCGTCGTCATTACGACTGCTGGCCTACCGCTATGACATGAAAGGGCTGGTCTTGAGTCCATTCGGCAATGCCTCGTTCGCGGGCGTCTTCCGCGAGGATCAACAAGCGCAGCAGAAACCCTCTGCACCGGAAACCGTGGAGGAAACACAGCCGTGATTATCTTTACCTTACGACGCCTGGTGTTACTGATAGTGACATTGTCACTACTGTCGCTGGTTGGCTTTAGCCTCAGCTACTACACGCCTAACGCCCCGCTCAACGGTGCGGCGCTGTTTGATGCCTACCACTTTTACCTCACCAGTCTGCTTCAGGGTGATTTCGGTCGCTCCAGCATTAACGGACAGGCCATCAGTGAATTGCTGAAAGAGGTGTTCCCCGCCACGATTGAACTTTGTCTTTTGGCATTTGTGCTCTCACTGCTGGTCGGTATTCCACTGGGCATTACCGCCGGCATGATGCGGAATCGCGGCGCGGACATTGTAATTAGCACGCTGGCGCTCATCGGCTTTTCCCTACCGGTGTTCTGGCTGGCGCTACTGCTGACGCTCTTCTTCTCGCTGCACCTCGGCTGGCTGCCGGTTTCAGGTCGTTTCGACCTGCTCTATCAGGTAAAAACCGTCACCGGATTTGCGCTGATTGACGCTTGGCTGTCAGATTCGCCACATCGCGGTGATATGATCGTCAGCGCCATCCGCCACCTGATTCTGCCGATTACCGTGCTGGCCGTCGGGCCGACTACCGAAGTGATTCGCCTGATGCGCGTCAGCACTACGGAAATTATCAGCAAAAACTACATTAAAGCGGCGGCAACCCGCGGGCTATCGCGCTTTACGATCATTCGTCGCTACCTGATTCATAACGCACTGCCGCCGATTATTCCCAAACTGGGGTTACAATTTTCCACCATGCTGACGCTGACGATGATTACCGAAGTGGTCTTTAACTGGCCGGGCATCGGTCGCTGGCTGGTAAATGCCATTCGCCAACAGGATTACGCCGCGATTTCTGCGGGCGTAATGGTGGTCGGCGCAATGGTCATTACGGTCAATATTCTGTCCGATATTTGGGGTGCTATGGCAAATCCGTTGAAACACAAGGAATGGTATGCCCTACGATAACGTGTATAGCGAAAAGCGGTTGCCTAGCCGACTAGGCGATACTTGGCGGGTATTCCATCAGGATATGCTGGCGATGATCGGGCTGTACGGTTTTCTGATCCTGATCGGCCTGTGTCTGTTCGGCAAATTTCTCGCACCTTATGAAGTTGACCAACAATTCCTAGGCTATCAACTGTTGCCCCCTTCCTGGTCACACTATGGTGAAGTCTCGTTCTTCCTCGGCACCGACGATTTAGGGCGTGACCAGTTAAGCCGCTTATTGAGCGGTGCCGCTCCCACCGTCGGTGCGTCGCTCATCGTCACCTACGCGGCGGCACTGTGCGGCATCGTGTTGGGCGTCTTTGCTGGCGTCACGCGCGGACTGCGCTCTGCGATGATCAACCACATTCTGGATACGCTGCTGTCGATTCCGTCGCTGTTGCTGGCGATTGTGGTGATTGCCTTTATCGGCCCTAAGCTCGAACACGCGATGCTCGCCGTCTGGCTAGCACTGTTGCCGCGCATGGTGCGAACCATCTACAACGCCGTACACGATGAAATGGACAAAGAGTACGTGATCGCCGCCCGCCTTGACGGGGCTTCCACGTTTTACCTTGTCTGGTATGTCGTGTTGCCAAACATCGCCGCGCTGCTGGTCTCCGAATTTACCCGCGCGTTGTCGATCGCCATTCTGGATATCGCCGCGCTGGGCTTTCTCGATTTGGGCGCGCAGTTGCCGACAACCGAATGGGGTGCCCTGCTTGGCAACTCGCTGGAGCTGGTGTATGCCGCACCGTGGACCGTAATGCTGCCCGGCGCTACCATCGCACTGAGTGTGTTAATCGTCAATCTGCTGGGCGACGGCATTCGCCGTGCGCTGGTAGCGGAAACGGAATAAGAGGCGACGACTCCCTATGCCATTACTTGATATCCGTAACCTGACGATTGAATTTCTGACCGCCGACGGCGCCGTAAAAGCCGTTGACCGCGTCAGTATGACGCTGAGCGAGGGGGAAATTCGCGGGCTAGTGGGCGAATCCGGATCCGGTAAAAGCCTGATCGCCAAAGCAATCTGCGGGCTCACCAAAGAGAACTGGCGCGTAACCGCCGATCGCTTCCGTTTCGATGACATCGACCTGCTGCAACTGTCGTCGCGCGAGCGGCGTAAACTGGTCGGCCATAACGTCTCCATGATTTTCCAGGAGCCGCAATCCTGTCTCGATCCGTCCGAGAGTATCGGTAGGCAGCTAATGCAGGCCATTCCTGGCTGGACATATAAAGGCCGCTGGTGGCAGCGATTTCACTGGCGCAAGCGCCGCGCGATCGAACTGCTGCACCGCGTCGGGATTAAAGATCACAAAGATATTATGGGTAGCTATCCTTATGAGCTGAGCGACGGCGAGTGTCAGAAGGTGATGATTGCCATTGCGCTGGCGAACCAGCCGCGCCTGCTGATTGCCGATGAACCAACCAACGCGATGGAATCCACTACGCAGGCGCAGATTTTCCGCCTGCTGTCGCGCCTGAACCAGAACAATAACACCACGATTCTGCTCATCAGCCACGACCTGCAAACCATGAGCAAATGGGCTGACCGGATCAACGTACTCTATTGCGGTCAAACGGTGGAAAGCGCCACCAGTGAAGATTTGATCACAGCGCCGCATCATCCTTATACGCAGGCGCTGATTCGCGCCATGCCCGATTTCGGCCGTTCGCTGCCGCACAAAAGCCGGTTAAACACCCTGAACGGGGCGATCCCCTCGCTGGAACATCTGCCGATTGGCTGTCGGCTTGGCCCGCGCTGCCCTTATTCACAAAAGCAGTGTATGCAAACGCCGCCGCTGCTCTCCGTTAAGAACCACTTATATGCTTGCCACTTTCCGCTCAACATGGAGGAACCGTGATGGTTGAGATGCTGCTTGAAGCCCGCAACCTGACCAAGACGTTCCGCTATCGGACCGGGCTGTTCCGTCGTCAGCATGTTGAGGCGGTAAAATCCGTCAGCTTTACGCTGCGTGAACGGCAAACGCTCGCCATCATCGGCGAGAACGGTTCAGGGAAATCGACGCTGGCCAAAATGCTGTCGGGCATGATCGCGCCGACGTCCGGCGAGCTGGTTATCGATGACCATCCGCTGCACTACGGCGATTACCGCTATCGCAGCCAGCGCATCCGCATGATCTTTCAGGATGCGAGCAATGCGCTTAATCCGCGTCAACGCATCGGGCAACTGCTGGATGTCCCGCTGCGACTGAATACCGATCTCAGCGCCGAAGCGCGTGAAAGAGCGATTAATCAGGCGCTGCATCAGGTTGGGCTACGTCCCGATCACGCCTATTACTATCCGCATGCGCTCGCGCCGGGGCAAAAACAGCGCGTCGGCCTGGCGCGTGCATTAATCCTGCAACCGAAAGTGATTGTCGCCGATGAGGCACTGGCGTCACTGGATATGTCTATGCGGTCACAGATTATCAATCTGATGCTGGAGTTACAGGAAAAGCACGGTATCTCTTATATTTACGTGACGCAGCATCTGGGCATGATGAAGCACATCAGCGACCAGATTCTGGTGATGCAGGCAGGCGAAGTGGTCGAACGCGGCAGTACCGCCGATGTGTTGTCCGCCCCGCTACATGACCTGACGAAACGGTTGATTGCCAGCCACTTCGGCGAAGCGCTCAGCGCCGACGCCTGGCGACGCGACGGCGCACAACGTTAATCTCCGCGCACCACGGCAGCATCCCCGCGACGGCCACTGGGCTGTGGAAAAAGGGGGATACTGCTCGGAGTACCCCTACCGTCCCCAACATGGTAGAATCGCGCGGTTTATTCATCTGGGTCGTCACTTGCCGCGTACGTTTACGGGCACAGAAGTGGCGATCGCAGCAACAATGATCACAAGGATTACTGCTATGGGTTTTCTTACCGGTAAGCGCATTCTGGTAACAGGTGTTGCCAGCAACCGTTCTATTGCCTACGGTATTGCACAAGCAATGCAGCGCGAAGGTGCCGAACTGGCCTTCACGTATCAGAACGACAAATTGAAAGCACGCGTTGAAGGCTTTGCCAGCGAACTGGGTTCCAGCATCGTTCTGCCGTGTGATGTCGCTGAAGATGCCAGCATCGAAGCACTGTTTACCGAACTGGCTAACGTATGGCCGAACTTTGATGGCTTCGTGCACTCCATTGCTTACGCACCGGGCGACCAACTGGACGGTGACTACGTGGATGCCGTTACCCGTGAAGGTTTCAGCATTTCTCACGATATCAGCTCTTACAGCTTCGTCGCGATGGCGAAAGCCTGCCGTAAGATGCTGAACCCGAACTCTGCGCTGGTTACCCTGTCCTACCTGGGTGCTGAGCGTGCTATCCCTAACTACAACGTGATGGGTCTGGCAAAAGCGTCTCTGGAAGCGAACGTACGTTACATGGCGAACGCCATGGGTGCTCAGGGCGTGCGCGTTAACGCCATTTCTGCGGGCCCGATTCGTACACTGGCTGCATCCGGCATCAAAGACTTCAAGAAAATGCTGTCGCATTGCGAAGCCGTTACGCCAATCCGCCGTGTCGTTACCATTGAAGATGTGGGCAACTCTGCCGCGTTCCTGTGTTCCGATCTGGCAGCCGGCATCTCCGGTGAAGTCCTGCACGTTGACGGCGGTTTCAGCATCGCCGCAATGAACGAGTTGGAACTGAAGTAAGTTCTCAAAAGTAGCCTATCCCTGATAGGCTACTTTCCTCCTTCAGCTATCACACCTAAATGGTGCAACTCGGTTAAATCGGGTAAAACAATACGCCCGTTACGCCTCTCTGAATAAATACCCTTTAATAAACAGATTCTTACTCTTGCTTTTCAATTCCAACCTTTACCGAATAATCCTTATCCAATAGTTCAAACCTATAATCTCGCTGAGAAGAAAAAATAATCTCTCGGTTTTTCGTCACAAAGATGGTTTCAATGTCCGGCTGATGTTGTAGAAACTCAATACCCGCGTTCACCCCCATGCCATAGAGCAATGTGGTGTAGATATCGCCGTCGAGAGAATCATTCGAGATAACCGTGACGCTGTGCAATTCATTATCCAGCGGATAACCCGTTTTGGGATCGATAATATGATGATAGATACGATCGTCCACGGTAAAAAAGCGTTCATAGACGCCGGATGTCACCACAGACTTGTTCTTCACCTTAATGATGCCAAGCAGGCTATCGCGATCCGCGAAAGGCTTCTGTAACCCGATGCTCCACAGCCCTTCTTCATCCGTCAACGCACTGCCGATAGCGAGCACGTTTCCCCCCAGATTGATCAGCGCATCCTGAATCGCATGTTGATACAGAACGTTCCGGACGATATCGGCAATATAACCTTTCGCAATCGCCCCCAGGTCGATCTCCATTCCGGCGCTTTCTAGCATCACGGCGCAATCCTGCTCTCTGAGAATAATGCGCTCGGGATGCGTTAATGCCAGCGACCGCTGTATCGATGCCTGATCAGGCACTGTGCTGCCGCTAAAACCGATTTTCCATAGCTTGACGACGGGACCAATCGCCACGTTAAAGCTGCTGTTTTCAATCAGACTGACCGCTTTGGCGCGCTTAATCAGTTCAAAGACAACCGGGCTGACCGAAACGTACTCTTTCCCCGCCGCGTGGTTGATGCTCATGACTTCCGACTGCGCCCGATTAACGGTTAGCCGATCTTCAAGCTGCTTGATGCGTTGGAAAACCTGCCTGACCGCGATTTTATCATGGGCAAACAGTTTGAGCAGGATGGGGCTGCCCATCAGATGAACAGAATAGACATAAGCGTTATCGACAGAAGGCATACGGTGACTCCTATGATCGAATGGCGGTACAGAGAGGAAACGGCCAGACAATGGCGAGCGCCCTTTCAGACGCTGCCATCAGCCTTACCCTTTTATCACGTTCTCTTCTATCACTTACTCTTCTACCAGCATGGGTTGATTTTCAGCCGTTTTCACCACAGCTTTCGCGAACTTTGCCTTGCGCGCCTTTGTCGGGAATGCGCCAGAATGACGCGGTGCCCGCGCATAGGCCGCTGCCTGAATCCCCGCCTGAATACCGAAGATAATAATATCCGCGACAGCGTTGCCACCAATGCGGTTCGCCCCGTGAATACCGCCAACCACTTCCCCTGCGGCATAAGCCCCGGAGATCGTCTCTTTATGGCGATTCAGCACTTCCGCTTTTTCATTAATGGTCACCCCGCCCATCGTATGATGCACGCCCGGTGCCACCTTAATCGCGTAGTAAGGTGCCTGATTCAGCGGATCGCGCATCCCCGTGGTTCGGCCAAAGTCTGCATCGTGTTTGTCGACAATAAAGCCATTGTAGCGTTCGAGCGAGGCGTGCAGCGCCGCCTGTGGTATGTCGAGCGTGTCGGCCAGTTCAGCGATACTGTGCGCGCTGACGGTCAACCCTTGTGCGACATACTCTTCAACTGCCCGATTGCGATTTCTTACCTGCTCATCGAACAGGATGTACGCGTACTCTTCCGGCAGGTTGACGATGGCAGACGAGACGTTATCCCGCGTCTCCATTTCGTTAAAGAAGCGTTCCCCGCGCTGCGATACCAGAATGGCTCCGCCGCCGCGAATAGATTCGGAGATCAGATAAGAGGTGGTCTGCTCAACCGTCGGATGGGTTTGAATTTCGCCCATGTCCACCGTATCCGCGCCGATCTGTTCCAGCAGGCGAATGCCACCACCCGTAGCGCCTTTATGGTTGGTGGTGACGAAGCCTTTCAGGTCTGGGCGGTATGACTCCACCATCGCCTGATTGGCACTAAAACCACCTGTGGCAACAATCACCGCTTTTGTCGCAATCAGGCTATCTTCCTGCTCATCATTGACGACTCTGACGGCGGTAACCTTGCCCTTCTCCTGCACAATTTCGGTCACCGACGTTTCCAGCAGCACCTCAATATTGTATTTATTGAGATTCTTAATCAGCCCGCTGACCAAATAGCCGCCCACCGCTGCGCCATTGGCAGGGCGATGCGTTCTGTCGACGCTCATGCCGCCCGTCGTGGTGATGTCGCTCAGTTCGATGTCGTGCTGCGCCAGCCAGTTAATCGCATCAGACGCATGATCGACGAAGTATTGCACCAGCGCTGGGTTATTTTTCTGCTTTCCGCTTTTCAGCGTTTCGTTATAGAACAGCACCTGGCTATCTTCGATGCCCCTGTTTTGTTGGAAGACGGTTCCCGCTGCGTTCATACCAGCAGAAGCCTTGATGGTATTGCCACCAATGACTGGCATCTTTTCAATGACGATAACGCGCGCGCCCTCTTCGCTGGCCTGAATCGCCGCCGCCAGCCCTGCGCCGCCGCTGCCAATCACCACCACATCTGCCTCGCGACGCGCATCTGGGTTACCGCCATCGGCAATAATCGCGTCTTTGTTGGATTTCACCATCGCCTTGGTGACCGCCTTTTTAATCGCCTCACTCTGCGCCGTTGCGCCCGTTACCGCATCGACGTGTGGGCTATTGGTATCCAGAATGCGTTCGCGGATAATCTCAAAACTGATTTTCAGTGAATCATCAATATCGCTATTCTCCAGCGCAATGTCGGCGACACGATTCTGCTCAAAATGAACATGAATTCGCAGCTCGCCACCTTCATCCTGAACGTTTTCCTGATAAACCCCGGATTTAAATTTTTTGCCGGTTAAATTCACGTCCCGAATCATGGCTTCAACCAATGAAAAGCGCCACAGCGGTTCAGGGATCATTAATGCTTCACGTTTATCGCTGGCAATATAGAGTTCGAGCTTTTCCTGTTCGGCAATACGATCCGTCCAGTCTGGATAAGCAATACAGGCTCTGCCGACGGCAATCAGGTCATAACCATTTTCCAGCGCCGCATCGGCGTCTGCCTGATTGACAATATCTCCTACACCAATAACCGGAATCGCGGCTAATGTCGCGGAACGGCGGGCAACATATTTCTTAATCAGCGGCGTCGGGTCATCTGTTTCGACAATGGACGCGCGCAGAATATTGCCCATAGAGAAATGAACGTAATCCAGCCCGCGTGCCGCTAATTTTTCCAACAGATAGAGCGAATCATCAAAATGAATGCCGGGTTCTTCGATCTCTTCCGGCGAGAAACGATAGCCGATAATAAATGCAGGATCGGCGTATTTATCCGCGACCTCATGAACGATATCCAACACCGCCAGCGGGAAGGCAGCACGTTTGTCACGGCTGCCACCCCATTTATCTGAACGCTGATTAGAGTGGGGAGAATAGAATTGCTGAATCAGGTAAGTGTTCGCACCGTGAATTTCCACGCCATCGAAGCCCGCCTGAATGGCGCGGTGGACGGCAGCGCCAAACTTGCCGATCATGGCGTCAACCTCATCGCCTGACAGCGCCACAGGAACGATGGCACCCGCGCGCGGCGCAGCAATGGCACTCGGGGCAACGGGCGTCGCACCACCGATAAAACGCGGTTCGACCATCCGGCCGCCGTGATAAATTTGCAGGATCGCCGTCGACCCCTTTTCTTTAATCGCCGTCGCTATTTTGGCCAATCCGGCAATTTTGTTGTCGTTGTCGATTCCTATCGCACCGGGAAAAGCCAACCCTTTGTCATCAATAAAACAGCACTCCACAATCACGGTGCCGATGCTGCCTGCTCTGGCCTGATAATATTCCACCAGCTCTTTGGTTACGCTCCCATCGTAGAAACCGCTACAGGTGGTCATCGGTGCCATTAGTACCCGGTTTTTCAGCGTCGCGCCGTTGGGGAGAGTAAAAGCAGCAAATAAATCATGGTGACTATTCTTCATAATGAATACTCCACTTAAAATAAAATCCTGTTCGAAAAGGCCATGTTTTTCTTTTAATCATTAATTCTTCTGGCTGATAATTTGCGAACTTATTACTTACCAAGTATCTATTTTTTTTGATGTTATAAAATGTTTTCTTAGTATTTAAACTATTTTATAGATCCGCTTTTATTAAGGGTATTCGCACAACTCTTTTTTATATTTAATATTCCATTCACCTTATTAACATCTCTTTATCTTTAAAATAACCAATCGGATATTACTTATATTCTGCATAACAAAAAAAACGCCCCGGTAAACAAATAAGATCGGGGCGCAACAGGAAGAAATAAAATGATTATTGGTGTTGATAGGTCGCCGTGCGGACACCGTTAATGTACAGCTGGCGCTGCTCGCCCGCCGGCAGTCGTAGTGTCGCATGCCGCCAGGCGGGCAGATATCGCCCTTCCGAGGTGAACGTCACGTCAATGCGCTGGCTATCCGCACGGATTTCCCAGCGCAGCCACAGCGCGTGTCCTTCACGCCATTGCCATGTTTCACCATCATCTTCAAACAGCAGCCCGCGATCCGTACCGCCCGCGACAGGCGGAAAAAGCAGGAATTCACGCTGGTCATCTTCATGCGGGCTGACGTGTGCCGTTCGCCCCGACAGCGGGATCATCGCGCCCGCGCGAACCAAAAGCGGCAGACGTTCCAACGGCGCATCCAGCACAATCGTCTGTCCGCCGCTGAACCACTGGCCGGAATGAAAATCGTACCAGCCTGACGTATTCGCCGGCAGGTACACCGTGCGCTGGCGCTGCCCCGCTTCAACCACGCTGGCAACCAGAATGTCTCGTCCCAGCATGAAATCGTCGGTTTCTGCCAGCGTCGCGCTGTCCTGCTCGTGGTCGAGGAACGTCGGGCGCAGCATCGGCTCATCGTCCGCACTGGCCTGCCACAGCAAGGTATAAAAATACGGTAGTAAACGGTAGCGCAGCGCAATGGCACTGCGTATCGCGGGCGTTACCGCGGGATACATCCACGGTTCGTTTACCGTCTGATCGTCATTCCAGGAGTGAATGGTGAAACGCGGGTGCATCACACCGTTTTGAACCCAGCGCACAAAAAGTTCGGCGTCCGGCTTGTCGCCCGAAAACCCGCCGACGTCGTGTCCGACATTAAACAGACCGGATAGGCTCATCCCGATACCCATCCGCGTGTTGTAACGCAGCGTCTGCCAGTTGGTGCGATTATCGCCGCTCCAGGTCTGCACATAGCGCTGCATTCCCGCACAGCCGGAACGCGAGATCAGATAAGGCCGCAGCGTCGGGGCAAAGCGCTGCTGCGCCTCCAGCGAGGCGCGCATCATCAACAGTGGCATCAGCGGGCGAATGTGTTTGATCGCCATCGTTTCGCCGAATCCGTGACAGCGGGCTTCACCATCCCAGACTTCATACTCGTTATTGTCATTCCACGTTGAATCAATCCCTTTCTCCAACAACTGCCGGGTGACGTTTTCCTGCCACCATGCCACCGTTGCCGGATTGGTGAAATCAAGGTGCGAACCTTCATCGTCCCAAAAGCTGGAGCGCTCTGGCACATCGGACTCAGAATCACGGATAAACAGCCCCTGCGCCGACACTTCTTCATATTTCGGGTGATCTTGCAGTAAACAAGGTTTGATATTGGCCGCCAGTTTGAGACCCGCCTCGTGGAAAGCCTGCGACATCACTTCCGGTTGGGGGACTTTGTCGTTATTCCAGTTAAACACATAGCGCTTATTGTTGATCGACGTGTAGCCCGATGAGAGTTGGAACGAATCACACGGGATATGATGTTCTCGGCACAGCGCGATAAATTTCATCAGTTGCTGCTGCGCATCGGGCGCATCGGTGTAATGCATAGTGGAACCGCTGTAGCCCAAGCTCCATTTTGGCCCAAAGAGCGTTTTCCCCGTCAGGCGCACGAACGCTTTCGTGACATCCAACACCCGCGGCCCGATGAACAGGTAATAGTCGAGATCGCCCGCCTCCGCCTGATAGCGCCGATAAGCCAGATGATAGTTATCGATCTCATTGCCGAGATCGAGCCAGGTCGTGCTCAGGTTATCGTAAAACAGGCCGAAACTGACATCGTCGCGCCGGGTAATGGTAAAGGGAACATGCTTATACAGCGGATCGGTGCTCGCCGCGTTGTAGCCCATCGCGTCCAGATTGCGGAACTCAAACCGGCGTCCGGTGCGTTCAAGATCGCCAGCCTTCTCACCCAGCCCGTAATAGCGCTCCGTCGGGAAACGGCGCTGATAGTGCGCCACACCATCACCGTGTGAGTTGAGCAGATAGGCGCTGGTGGGGCGATCGGCGGCAAACGGCTGCCATTCACCCTGTTCATCGCGGTATTCCCACGCCAGCCATAGAGGCTGATGAATCGTAATGCGCATCCGCGCGGTGCTAATACGCAGCGCATCGTCCAGCGTTTCCAGTGAAAACCCCGGCAGGCTGAAACCGTCGCTGCTTTCACGGCTGCGTCCCTGCCAGGGGACATCCTGCTGCGGCGCGATGCTCCAGGTGCGATTGAGCTTCAGCTCGCCATGCTGTTTAACCAGCACGCGGGCCAACATCGGTTCCAGCACATACAGGCGAAACACATGTTTGTCGTCCACCAGCAGCTCAACATGGTCGGCGCTCTGATGACGGAACACCCAATTTTTCAACGTTTTCATACAGCGTCCTTTTCAGGAAAAAATAAATGAGCCGTTATGCCTGCGACCGCGTTTTCCCACGACGTTCAGCAATAAATGCGATCAGGAAGATGGCACCGATCAGATCGAAGAAGCCCATCGCGACAAACAGCGGGTTGAACCCGATTTTGTCGGCGGTGACGCCAATCAACAGCGAGAACAGGAAGCTGGCAATCCAGGCAAATGAACCACGCATCCCGTTCACCGTTGCCATCTGCCCTTTATCGAACGACTCCACCACCAGTGCGCTCAACATGCAGGAAATCACCTGATGGCCAAATCCACCGATGGAAATCAGTAGAATCGCCACCCACGGATCTTTACTGACGGCGACCAGCGCCAGCGACAGCATCAAAAACGCGCCCGTGACCGAACTCGCCACAATCGAGTTAACGCGCGAGCAGCCGAACCAGCGGGTATACAGTCGGGTGAGATAGCCACTGGCAATACTGCCAAGATCGGCGGCAAGAAACGGCAACCACGCAAACATCGCAATTTGCTTCAGATCCATACCGCGTTCATTCGCCAGATAGAGCGGTACCCAAAAACTGAGCACGGCCCACGCGGGCTCCGCCATAAAGGCTGGAATCGCGATACCGTAAAAGCGTTTGTTTTTTGAGACCGTTTTCAGCGCAGTGAAGAAAGGCAGTTTGACCGGAGGTGCCTCATTGTCCTGACGGATGAAATCCAGCTCCTCGCGGCTTAAATTCGGGTGATCTTCGGGGTTGTGATAGAACAGCCACCACAGAATCACCCACAGTAGCGCCAGCCCACCGCTGAACATAAACGCGCCCTGCCAGCCCAGATAGGCATGCGCCACAACGATAATCGGCGGTGCCAGCATCGCGCCGATAGAGAAACCAACACCAGCCCAGCCTGCCGCAATCGGGCGTTCCTTTTTAGGGAACCACTCGCCCAGCGTTTTGGCATTCGCCGGTGTCGCCGCCGCTTCGGACGCGCCCATAAAGAAACGCAAGATCGCCAGATGCAGCCAGCTTCCCGCGCCCGCGTGGAAGATGCACATCAGCGCCCAGATCACCGCGCAGATCATAAAGCCAATTTTCAGACCGATAACATCAATCAGCCAGCCGCAAATCGGCTGAAAAAGGGTATACGCCAGCTGGAATGCACCGACGATCCAGGAATATTGCTCGGTGGTGATGCCCATACTGGTTTTCAGTTCTGGTGCCAGAATGCCCAGCGAATTACGGGTGATGTAATTCACGGTAACGCCGAGCAGGAACAGGCTCAGCACCCACCAGCGCAGATTTCTGAATGTCCGTTTACCTTTGGTAGCGATGGAGGACGAATTGATGTCGAGACTCATGGTGACTCCTTTACAGGAAAGTAGGGTTACATTGGTCTGATATCTCGACGGCATTTTTGTATTTATAGCCTATCGAGTAATCAAACCATTTTCATATCATTGTATTTATTGAGTTAAATTCTTTTTTATTGCATCTAATCACTGAAATTGGTTTACCAAAATGAGAGTAGAACAATTGAAAATCGTGAAACACTCACTTTTTTGAAAACATTTTCATGCTATGGTCAAAATCAAGACAAAAAACGGTCTATAGCGCCTGAAAATAGGTAATAGATAGCAATGAAAACTTTGTCATTTTCGAAGGTGAACGGGATCACAAAATGAAAGGAAACCTGAAAATACGCGAAATTGCGCAGCGGACGGGCTACTCGATCAGTACGGTCTCACGCGTGCTGTCTGGTCAGTCCAATACCAGCGAGCAGGCAAAAATGGACATTCTCAACTGCGCACGCCAGTGCGGCGTACTGGCCGATCTCGCCAACGGCCGCCTGCTCTTGAATGGACTCACTATTTTCGCCCCGCCGCGCGCGTTTGATATTCGGTCCGACATCTTCTATCACAAGGTGGTACAGAGCATCATTGATGCCCTGAAGCCACACGATGTGCGAGTGCGCTACTGCGGGCTGGAGGAAAATGACAGCGATGCGGCGCTATTTTTAGACAAAATGCGCGATCCGGCTACGGAGGCGGCGCTGCTGATCGGCATCGACGATCCCTATATTCACGCGCTGGCGGCAGACAGCGGTAAACCCTGCATATTGATTAACTGCATCGACCGCAAGATGCGATTACCGGGTGTGGCGCCCGCGCACCGACTGATTGGCGAGTTCTCCGCCCACTATCTCTTTGAACAAGGTCACCATAACGTATTGACTCTGCTGTGCCTGCGTCGCTACACGATGGAGTTACGTCTGGACGGGATTCGGGATGCCTATCAGCACCATAATCTGCCGTTTTCCCCCGAGGATAACTTGCTGACATTAGATAATTTCAGCACGACGGATGCCGAACAGACGATGACGGCCTTTTTAGCCCGCTGTCCGCAGGATAAGCGACCTACAGCGATTTTGGCAGGTGGTGATTTCATCGCGGTTGGGGTGGTCAATGCTTTGACCAAAGCAGGATTGCACGTGCCGCAAGATGTCTCGGTGATGAGCATGGATGGATTCAATCTCTCAGCCATTCACGACGTGCCGCTCACATCGGTACATGTGCCGCGTGAGGCGCTGGGCGAAGAGGCGATAAGGCTGCTGCAATATCGCCTGATCCGCCCCGAAGCCCCAGTTGGCAACCTGCTACTAAACGGTACGCTGGTGGTTCACCAGTCCGTCAGGCGATTGCGTGCCAGTAAATCGGTTGTACCGGTACAGGACGAAAGCCTTTACGACTGAGCTTACAACCACTGCAGTGCCGCATCAAAGAAGTTCTGCGCCTCAGCGAAGTACAGTTGCGCCACATGGCCGCGATTTATCAGCAGTCGCCGCGCGTGATTTGGACCTGGGCGATGGGGATGACCCGGCGCAGAAATTCCATCGCCAGCGTGCGGGCAACCAATCACGTGCACGGCAGGTGAACACGTTCACATCAGCGTTGACTTTACTCGGGTTTATCCGCGCTTCTGCCGTCGTTCTGCGACCACACTTCCCCCGATTATTCTTGCCGCCAGCACCCGATTCGAGTAAAACTGTGAATGGCTAATTGAGCTACTCACAACCGTATTTCTGGACGCTATGTTTCAAGATAATCCGCTGCTTGCACAGCTAAAACAGCAACTTCACTCTCAGACACCGCGTGTTGAAGGTGTCGTCAAAGGCACCGATAAAGGATTTGGCTTTCTTGAAGCTGACGGACAAAAAAGCTATTTCATTCCCCCTCCGCACATGAAAAAAGTGATGCACGGTGACCGGATTACCGCCACCCTGCATACGGAAAAAGAGCGGGAAATTGTCGAGCCAGAAACGCTGATCGAACCCTTCCTGACCCGATTTGTTGGGCGCATCCATAAAAAAGACGACCGCTTATCCATTACACCTGATCACCCGCTGCTGAAAGATGCCATTCCTTGCCGCGCCGCGCGCGATGTCACGCACGATTTTCAAGAAGGCGATTGGGCCGTAGCCGAAATGCGCCGTCACCCGTTGAAGGGCGACCGTGGATTTCATGCTGAACTGACGCAGTACATCACCACGGGTGATGACCCGCTGGTACCGTGGTGGGTGACATTGTCACGCCATAATCTGGAGCGCTCAGCCCCAGAGGTTGAAACGACTGAGCGCCATGACAGCGAACTCGTCCGTGACGATCTCACCGCGCTGAGCTTTGTCACTATCGACAGCGCCAGCACTGAAGATATGGACGATGCGCTGTATGTGCAGGACAACGGTGATGGTTCACTGCAATTGACCATCGCGATTGCCGATCCGACCGCGTATGTCGCTGCGGGTAGCGAGTTGGACAACATTGCACGCCAGCGCGCCTTCACCAACTATCTGCCCGGCTTCAACATCCCGATGCTGCCGCGCCCGCTGTCGGACGACATCTGTTCCCTGCGCCCGGACGAGCGTCGCCCTGTTCTTGCCTGCCGCGTGACGATTGCCGCCGACGGTGCGTTGGGTGACGACATTCACTTCTTTGCCGCCTGGATCGAATCCAAAGCCAAGTTAGCGTATGACAACGTCTCTGACTGGCTGGAAAATCAAGGCGAATGGCAGCCGCAAAATGACGCGATTGCCGAACAAATTCGTTTGCTGCACCGCCTCTGTCTGGCTCGTAGCGAATGGCGCACCACCCACGCGCTGGTATTTAAAGATCGCCCGGATTACCGCTTCCTGCTGGGTGATAAAGGCGATGTGTTGGATATCGTGGTTGAACATCGCCGCATCGCTAACCGTATCGTTGAAGAATCCATGATTGCGGCCAACGTCTGTGCGGCCATTGTGCTGCGCGATAAGCTGGGTTTCGGCATCTATAACGTGCACAACGGCTTCGATCCTGCGTCTATTGAACAGGCGGTTGCCGTATTGGATACCCACGGCGTTCAAGCTGACGCGCAAGCGCTGTTGACGCTGGAGGGCTTCTGCACGTTGCGCCGCGAGCTGGATGCCCAACCGACGCAGTTCCTGGACAGCCGCATTCGCCGCTTCCAGTCTTTCGCAGAAGTGAGCACCACGCCGGGGCCGCACTTTGGTCTGGGGCTGGAAGCCTACGCCACCTGGACATCGCCGATCCGTAAATACGGCGATATGGTGAACCACCGTTTGTTGAAAGCGGTTATCACCGGACAGGCAGCGGAAAAACCGCAGGACGACGTCACGGTCCAGTTGGCAGAACGCCGCCGCCTTAATCGTATGGCTGAGCGCGACGTCGGCGACTGGCTGTACGCCCGCTACCTCAAAGATAAAGCCGGTACGGATAGTCGCTTCAATGCGGAAATCATAGACATCACACGCGGTGGCCTGCGCGTTCGCCTGCTGGACAACGGCGCGGTGGCGTTTATCCCGTCCTCCTTTATCCATGCCGTGCGTGATGAGCTGGTATGCAGTCAGGAAATGGGCACCCTGTCAGTGAAAGGCGAAGTCGTTTATCGCCAAGGAGATACGCTGGACGTCGTTATCGCTGAGGTTCGTCTGGAAACCCGCAGCATCGTGGCAAAACCTGCCGCGTAAGTGCCATGCCGCCGAGCCATCTCGGCGGACGTGCAACCCTCACCAGAAGACCACCATCCGCCGGGAATCCATTTTTCTGCAATCCACATGCGGCATTCGTCAGGGCTAGCGCATATCATCGCGTCCGTCGAAGGTAGTTTGCAGCGTTTAAAAACGGACTATCTCGATACGCTCTCGATACGCTCCTGCTGCGCCGCCTAGAACGTTCTGCCTTAAGCGAATCGGCACCGCCACTCTATAAATTTTCCTCGGCAGGGCCATCTTGTTTTTACCGTAGTTATTTTTATCGTACTCTCACGTTAACCCTTGTTTACGCTTTAAGTTTCTTTACAAAAATTCACGTTCGCTCACATTTTCTCATCCATTCCCTTCTCTTCGCCATTAAACCCACTATTGTTAAATTGCATTAACACCTGCGCTATATACCTCAAATAATTCGGGTTGCCGCGGCCCTTCAGGACGAGGCTCAGAAATGAGCCGAGTATTGCCAACGCACATGCAGCTTGAAGTATTACGGTATGCCTTTTCTGAATAACGAAGGAGCCGTTGTTATGAATAACGTAAAGAGCATTGTGATCTGGCTGCTAGTCGGCCTGGCGGGCGCCTTTTCGTTCGCCACGCTGGCGCTAAGCCGCGGTGAACACGTCAATGCCGTGTGGTTGGTTATCGCTGCGGTATCGTGTTACAGCATCGCCTATCGGTTTTACAGCCTGTTTATCGCCAAAAAAGTGTTTGAGCTCGACGATCGCCGACTGACACCGGCGGAGCGTCATAACGACGGTCTGGATTACGTCCCCACCAATAAATGGGTACTGTTCGGCCACCACTTCGCCGCCATCGCCGGGGCCGGGCCGCTGGTCGGGCCGATTCTCGCCGCACAGATGGGCTTCCTACCCGGTACGATCTGGATTTTGGTCGGCGTGATGCTGGCAGGTGCTGTGCAGGATTTTCTGGTGCTGTTTATCTCAACCCGCCGGGACGGTCGTTCTCTGGGTGAGATGGCAAAACAGGAGCTAGGCACGTTCGCGGGTATTATCACGATGCTCGGCGCGCTGGGCGTGATGATCATCATTCTCTCGGCGCTGGCGCTGGTCGTCGTTAAGGCGCTGGCAGAAAGTCCGTGGGGATTGTTCACGATTGCCGCCACCATCCCTATCGCACTCTTCATGGGCGTTTACATGCGCTTTTTACGTCCGGGCAAAATCGCTGAAGTGTCTATCATCGGTTTTGTGCTGATGATGCTGGCGATTGTGTATGGCGGTAACATCGCCGCACACCCTTACTGGGGGCCGTTCTTCACGCTGAAAGGGACGTCACTCACCTGGGTACTGGTGATTTACGGCTTCGTGGCATCCGTCCTGCCCGTCTGGTTGCTGCTGGCACCGCGTGATTATCTCTCTACGTTCCTGAAAATCGGGGTGATTGTCGGGCTGGCCTTCGGTATTGTATTCGCGATGCCGGAAATGAAAATGCCTGCCGTTTCTCGTTTTATTGACGGCAGCGGCCCAGTCTTCTCGGGTACGCTGTTCCCCTTCCTGTTTATCACCATCGCCTGCGGCGCGATTTCCGGCTTCCACGCACTGGTTTCCAGCGGCACCACGCCGAAGTTGATTGAACGAGAAAGTCATATCCGCTTCATCGGTTATGGTGCCATGCTGATGGAATCCTTCGTGGCGATTATGGCGCTGATTTGTGCCTCGGTTATCGAACCAGGTATCTACTTCGCCATGAACTCACCCGCCGCCTTGATCGGCACCACGGTTGAGAGCGCCTCGTTAGCCATCAACAACTGGGGATTTGTGATTACCCCGCAGGAATTGAGTGCCATTGCCAATGACGTTGGCGAAGCCTCTATTCTTTCGCGCGCCGGTGGCGCACCGACCTTCGCGGTCGGTATGGCCTACATCATCACGGAAATCTTTAACAGCCGAGCGATGATGGCATTCTGGTATCACTTCGCGATTCTGTTTGAAGCCCTGTTCATTCTGACCGCCGTTGACGCTGGGACGCGCGCCTGTCGCTTTATGGTGCAGGATCTGGTCGGTATTGCGATTCCCAGATTAGCGAACAGCCATTCCTGGCTTGGGAATCTGGCCGGTACGACCGTTGCCGTTTCCGGCTGGGGATTCTTCGTGTATCAGGGCGTGATCGATCCACTGGGCGGGATCAATACACTCTGGCCGCTGTTCGGTATCGGTAACCAGATGCTGGCCTCGATGGCGTTGATTCTCGGCACCGTGGTGTTGTTTAAGATGAAGAAGCAGCGCTATGCGTGGGTGACTATCGTGCCTACCGTCTGGCTGTTTATCACGTCGATGACGGCGGGTTGGCAGAAAATCTTCCATGAAAAACCGAGCATCGGCTTTCTGGCTCAGGCGAAACGCTTCACGACGGGTATTGAACAGAATACGCTGATCGCACCGGCCAAATCGATTAAAGACATGGAAACCATCGTCTTCAGTAACCAGATCAACGCCGCGCTGTGTGGGTTCTTCATGCTGGTGGCGGTGACGATGCTGATTTCCGCCTTCTTCGTCATTCGTCGTGCGATGAATAGCGATGTCCCAACGGCAAAAGAGAGCCCGATTGTCTTACGAGACGACGCTCAGCCTTAAGCATCATCGACACATCTTCTCCAATCCCTCCCTCGCGGAGGGATTAATGAGATGGTCACCCCCACCCTGTGAGCGGTACGCTGACAGGGTGTTTTTCTTTCTGAAGGGGATCATCATGCAAAACGTTACGCTCATCGGTATCGACCTCGGCAAGCATTCGTTCCATGTCCACGCTCAGGATAAAAGCGGCCATGCATTGCTACGTAAGAAGTTTTCTCGCACCCAGTTAACCGCCTTTCTTTCCACCTGTTCTGCCGCCACCGTTGTGATGGAATCCTGCGCCGGTGCGCACTTTATGGCCCGACACATCAGCCAACTCGGCCATCAGGTTAAACTCATTTCACCGCAGTTTGTTCGGCCTTTTGTTAAAAGTAACAAGAATGATTTTATTGATGCAGAAGCTATCTGTGAAGCGGCATCGCGGCCCTCTATGCGCTTCGTTACGCCACGAACGGAAGACCAGCAGGCGATGTCTGCATTGCATCGCGTTCGTGATGCCCTCGTCAGGGAGCGCGTCAAAGCCACTAACCAGATGCACGCTTTCCTGCTGGAGTTCGGGATAAGTATGCCGCGCGGCATTGCCGTTATCCGGCGTCTGACCGCGGTGCTTGAAGAACATCAACTTCCCCCTTATTTAACCCGCCTGCTTCTCCGGCTTCATCAGCATTATTCTTATCTCAGCGAACAGATTGAAGGGCTCGAACAGGAGCTAAAAACGCACATGGCGGATGATGATACCGCGCAGCGTTTGCTGACCATTCCCGGCGTCGGAATGATAACGGCGAGTCTTCTGGCAACGAAGCTGGGCGATGGGAAAAACTACGCCAGCAGTCGGGACTTTGCCGCTTCGACGGGATTGGTCCCACGACAGTACAGCACGGGCGGAAAAACGACGCTGATGGGGATAAGTAAGCGGGGGGATAAAAATATGCGACGGCTGTTAGTCCAGTGCGCACGGGTTTTTATGCAGCGGCTCGAGCATAATCCGGGGCGACTGGCTGAGTGGGTGAAGGTGCAGCAGACGCGGCATCACTCGAACGTAGTGGCATGCGGACTAGCCAATAAACTGGCCCGAATAGCCTGGGCAGTGACGGTGCACCGCACCGCCTTTAGTCACTAAAAGAGCTAACAGTTAGCGGCTGTTAGCTCTGAGGTATTACCGGGTTACCATCTGGTTTTGCGAAGACTGATTATTGATGACATGAACGGCACAGCGACCTGCGGATGAACCTGACATAAAAAATGGCTCTTTGAAGCCGCCGGATTTTTAAGGTTCAGCAGGTGCGGACTTCATCGTGGCGCGGGCAACGCAGAGTTACCCATCAGACGCCGTATAGATTTAAGCAAGCCCATCATAAATCAAAATCGGTGTTGCAAAAACGGGGGTGACCATAGATTTTTATGGCGTCGCCCTGGCCGCTATAATAACAATAGCGCCGCAAATGCGGCGCTATGTAACTTAAATGGAAAGTGAAAGTAACCGCTGCGGTTTATTGTCCGTAATAGGCGTTCTTACCGTGCTTACGCAAATAGTGTTTATCCAGTAAGGTTTGCTGCATCTCGCCCAATTGAGGCGTTAGCTGGCGCGAGAAAATTCCCATGTAGGCAAGTTCTTCCAGAACAACAGCATTGTGCACCGCGTTATCTGCATCTTTCCCCCATGCAAAGGGGCCGTGCGAGTTAACTAATACGGCAGGGACATCTACCGGAGAAATGCCACGCTGCTGGAACGTTTCGACGATCACTTGCCCGGTTTCCCACTCATAGCGCCCGTTGATTTCTTCATCCGTCATCAGGCGTGTACAGGGTATAGGACCATAAAAATAGTCCGCGTGCGTCGTTCCCCAAGCGGGGATATCTTTGCCCGCTTGCGCCCAGATCGTGGCATGGCGGGAATGGGTATGCACAATGCCGCCGATCTCGGCAAATTCCAGATACAGCACGCGGTGGGTATCGGTATCTGACGACGGTTTCTTCGTCCCCTCCACCACGTTGCCGCTTTCCAGTTCAACGACAACCATGTCCTCCAGCGTCATGGCCGAATACTCCACGCCGGAAGGTTTGATCACCATCAGGCCGCGCTGTCGATCCACCGCACTGACATTTCCCCAGGTAAACGTCACCAGATTGTGCTGCGGCAAGGCCAGATTGGCTTTCAATACCTGTTTTTTTAGCGTTTCTAACATAACAGCCTCCCCTCGACGCGATAACACCATTCTCGCGGCCTGACGAGATCGTCGCTATGGGCTAAATCGCTAAAGACCTAGCGGTGTTCTGCTATGGAAAAAAGAAAGAGACACCCCGCAGGATTGAGCTAAAAACAACCATTCCTATCAATTATTGCCATCGTTAACATAACGCAGGGGAATTAAGAGTTTTTACCTGTTGCCGTTTTTCCCGATGATTATACTTGTCATCAAGCAGCAGAAGGCCGATTTCTTTATTTAATACCGTAAAAAGCACGCCGTTCGATATTTTCCTCACAAGAAACGTGAGACAAAGAGCAGAAAGGGGAAGAAAATGAAATTAAACAAACGTTTTGCAACAGCCACACTGGCAATTACACTTGCTGTAACGCTTGCAGGCTGTTCAAACATGTCCAAACGTGACCGTAATACCGCGATTGGTGCCGGTGCCGGTGCAGTCGGTGGGGCGATCTTAACAAATGGTGGAACATTAGGAACGCTGGGCGGTGCGGCTATCGGCGGGCTGATTGGCCGTCAGGTCGATAAATAACGAATTTGTGGGCAGCAGGTTCACGGGAGTAAACCTGCTGCTTTTTATACTCGTCATACTTCAAGCCGCATGTGCTTTAGCCGCCAGCCAGCTTAACTTTCATTCCTTTCGCTTCCAGCAGCTGTTTTAGCAGATCGCGTTTATCTCCCTGAATTTCGATCACACCATCTTTCACTGAACCGCCACATCCGCATTTTTTCTTCAATTCAGCCGCCAGCTTATCCAGCGCAGCATCGTCAAGATCGAGGCCGCTAATCAGGCATACGCCCTTTCCTTTACGTCCACTGGTCTGACGCTGGATGCGCACAATCCCATCGCCTTTCGGCCTAACCACCTTCTCTTCTTCCGGCTTAATTCGCCCGGTTTCCGTGGAGTAAACCAGTTGGCTATTCTCGTCGCGACGCATGTTCATGATGCCGCACCGTTTAACAATGAGGCGCGGATCTCACGCAGTGTTTGTGCGGGGTCCGCTGATTGGGTGATCGGACGCCCAATCACCATATAATCGACGCCAGCCTGCTGCGCCTGAACCGGCGTCATGATGCGGCGCTGATCGCCAACGTCGCTGCCAGCGGGACGAATTCCCGGTGTGACCAGCTTAAATGCCTGTCCGCACACCTGCTTCAACCGATGCGCTTCATGTGCGGAACACACCACGCCATCTAGCCCGCTGTTGTGCGTTAACACCGCCAGTCGTTCAGCCTGCTCCGCCGGACTGACGGTAATGCCAAGCCCGCGCAGATCGTCTTCATCCATGCTGGTTAACACGGTCACGGCAATCAGTAGCGGCGCATTGTTACCAAACGGCACCAGCGCTTCTTTCGCTGCCGTCATCATGCGCGAACCGCCGCTGGCGTGGACATTGACCATCCAGACGCCAAGATCGGCCGCGGCCGCAACGGCGTGAGCGACGGTGTTCGGAATATCGTGGAATTTCAGATCGAGAAACACGTCAAAACCGCGCTGTTGTAGCGTCTGCACGAACTGTGGGCCGAATAAGGTAAACATCTCTTTGCCTACCTTCAAACGGCAATCCTGCGGATCGATACGGTCAACAAACGACAGCGCGGCCTGCTGACTGGCATAGTCCAGCGCGACCACAATCGGGGAGGATACCGTTTGATTCTTTTGCTGTAGATTCTCGTTTTTCATTCGTCACCCAGTCTCTTGCGAAGCCAAAATTCCCGCCGCATTCTACATGCCCCGCCCCTGAAATCCCAGCCGCCTGAAGACCAATGCGATTAAAGAAGCTAGCTGGAACCGAAATCACATGTAGTCATTAGTATGTTGTAACTAAATCGCATTAAAAAAAACCCACTCGATATCGTAAGAGGTTATTGCCCGTCTAATCCACGGATTGGCTTTACGCTGGCCCAGGTGCGGCAGGAAGGACATTGCCAATAGAGTGATTGTGACGTGAAGCCACATTTGCGGCAGCTATAGCGGGGTTTGGTGCGAATCTGTTCGCCCACCATGTCGCGCAATCCCTGAAGATTTTCTTTTGTTCGTCCGTCTTCCGCTTCATGCAGGTGAAAATCCATCAGGCGATGGAACACGCGCATTGTGGGGTGACGTTGAAGCTGACGGTTAATATAAGTCTGTGCAACCTCAGCGCCCTCTTCTCTTTCGAGGATATCGGCCAGCATCAATTCAGCCGTTGCACCGGTATTTTCTTCTACGCAGCGTCTGAGGAAATTTGCCCAATCCAAAGGCTTATCTAAATGCTGATAGCACTCTTGCAGCATCGGCAGCGTTTCACTGACCAGCTCTTTATCCTGGTCGAGAACCTGTCGCAAGGCTTCCACGGCGCGTGAATAATCCTGCTGCGCCATGTAGATGCGCCCCATCATGATAGACGCACGGGCACATTGACTGTCCGCCGCCGCCCCTTTTTTCAGGAGCGCTAGCGCTTTATCTAGATCGTCGCTGCCCATCGCCAACAGCGCCAATTCACAGTAAAAATGCGCGATGTCCACACGAAGCTGGTCTTTTCCCATCTTGACCAGCTTTTCCGCCACATCGATTGCCGTCGGCCAATCGCTGGTCGCCTGATAGATCTGCAAGAGCTGCTGCAAGGCACTGCGTCGAAAATCTTCTTCATCCACCAGTTGGTTGAAACTTTCTTCAGCACGGTCATACAGCCCAGCGGCCATGTAGTCACGGCCCAGTTGTTGCACCGCCAACAGGCGCTGTTCAAAGGTTAACGATGCGCTTTCAGTCAGCGACTGATGGATACGAATCGCACGGTCAACTTCGCCACGCGAACGAAACAGGTTACCGAGCGTGAGGTGGGCTTCAAAGGTGTTGCTGTCATCCTTGAGCATGTCGAGGAATAGCTCAACCGCCTTATCCTGCTGATTGGACAACAGAAAGTTAACCCCAGTGACATAGTCACGTGACAGGCGGTTGGACTCCTGCTCTTTGTCCTGCTGCGCACTTCTGCGACCCATGTACCAACCGTACGCGGCGGCCACAGGCAGCAACAGAAACAGCAGTTCTAACATAGAGAGAATTCCTTAGTGGGTGACCGTCTGCACTGGCGCCACGTTCTCCTCGGTGGAGGTAGAAAGCTGTTGTTCCAGACGCTTAATTTTACGTTGTGCACGGCCAAGCGCAATGCGCTGACGCAGATAAAACAGACCGCAGATAACCCAGCCAAGGGCAAAACCCAGGGCAAACAGCGTGGCAAGCAGTGTGGATATACGATATTCCCCCTGTGCCAGCAGGTAGTTAAATGTCACAACCTGATCGTTGTGCGCACCCAGTGTGACAGAAATGATGAATATCGCCAGCACGAGTAAAAAAATCAGCAAATATTTCACATTGTCCTTCCTGTGATATCCAGTAACCGGATGAATTATGCCAAATTTTGGCGACAAACCCCATTAAATTACCATGTCCGTCGCAGACAGGGAAATCAAGAACCGCACTCCACTGCCGTCTGCACTTGTGATTTATTCTGTACTGAATAAATCAGCGTAATTCAACCCCCGAACATGTTCATGGGGCTGGAAGCGGCAATTCAGAAGCGCTACGGCATCGATCAAGCTATTGTGGTGGATGTCGCCGATAACGCCACGCTGGCGCAAATCAAGCAGGCGATTGGCTCTACTGCCGCACACTATGCCCAAGCCAGCCTCCGCCCTGACGCAGACCTTAGCCAATCAGCTCAGTTGTTCCACCAAACTCTTTCGCCGCTTTGATCTGATCGATCGTGCTCAATACCGGGCCGTAGCCGTCCACCGCGTAGCGGTCAATATAGTTCGCAAAATGCCGCAAGCCGGCACCAAATTCAGGCTAGGTATACGTTGTCATAAAAGTCACGCCATCGGTACGCACTACAGGGGATTATCTAGGCGTACAACCTGCAACAGGAACGACGACTCAAGGGCTACGAGGATTTATTTTCGGCGGCATCCTCCTCCGCCTGTTCTTTGATTTCTTCATATTGTAGCGAGAGCGGGCCGCACCAGCGCTGCGCCAACCAACAGGCGACCACTACCAGCAGCCAGCTAATTAACGTCGCCACCACCAAATCCTGCGGCCAATGCATGCCGAGTACCAAACGGCTGCCCATCACGCCGCTGGCCCACAGCATCAGGATCACCACTGTTTTATAATGTCGACGTGCCCACAGCAGCCCGACGCCCAGCAGCGCCCAGGTTGCAGCAAATAGGGTGTGCCCGGAGGGGAAAGCAAAGCCCGTTTCAAACTGCCAGTGGCTGCGCAGCCATTGTGGAATCTGCGTTTGGTCCCGCAACTGTGTTTTCACCAGTTCCGAACGCTCCTTACGCGGCAGCGAATAGAAATAGCTGTCGTCCACCTGATGATTTTTCTCCAGCCAGACGACATAGGGCCGTGATTCCTGCACCCACTCTTTAATCACCGATTTTATTCCCTGCCCAATCAGCACTGTAATCGCCATAATGGCCAGCAGACCGAGCGCGGGCTTAAGACGAAAACGCAGGCACCAGAGAAACCAGAGACTTAGCACGATGCTGGTCAGAATGCCCCACGGCGATGTCACCGTTTCTGTAATCCAGAAGTGTACGCGTAACCAGAGCCCGTCATACTCCGGTTGCCACTGCCAACCGCTCATCCAGATAATCATGGGCATAATCAGTAATAGCGCGGCACCAATGGTAGTTCGTTTGGCAATTTCGTACATAGTCTCTTCCCATAATGCAGATAGTTTCTTCCCATAATTCAGTATGATGCTTTGCAACAAAACTTTCACAATTCTATCAAAAAATCCGACACTGACTGTCAGTATGGCGTAAAATAGCGCTCAGTTCTGTCAACGAACCTGAAACCAGACGGCGGTAAGGCCACGTTGTAATTCAATTTTTGTGATGTTCTTAAGCAGGCTTTTTTGCTGGTCAAGCGCGATAGGCAGCAGTAGGATTCGCCTCAGCACTTTTGTTTTGGGACACAGCGTTTTTGGACACAGCTTTTTGGATAAAGATTTTTTGGAGAAAAGTATGCAGCTAAAACGGGTGGCGGAAGCCAAGTTACCCACCCCGTGGGGCGATTTTCTGATGGTAGGTTTTGAAGAGATCGCCACGGGTCACGATCACCTTGCATTGGTCTATGGTGATATTTCCGGTTCAGTTCCCGTACTTGCTCGCGTGCATTCCGAGTGCCTGACAGGAGATGCCTTGTTTAGCCTGCGCTGTGACTGTGGTTTCCAGCTTGAGGCCGCCTTGGGCCACATCGCCGAAGAAGGTCGCGGCGTGCTGTTATACCATCGTCAGGAAGGCCGTAATATCGGGTTGCTCAATAAAATCCGCGCTTATGCGTTGCAGGACCTGGGTGCCGATACGGTAGAAGCTAACCATCAGCTTGGGTTCGCCGCCGACGAGCGTGATTTCACGCTGTGCGCTGACATGTTCAAGCTGCTGGATGTTGATGAAGTTCGCCTGCTGACCAATAACCCGCAGAAAGTGAAAATACTCAACGAAGCAGGCATTAATATCGTTGAGCGCGTGCCATTAATCGTCGGGCGCAACCCGAAGAATGAGAACTATCTGGCGACCAAAGCCGCCAAAATGGGGCACCTGCTGGATATGAAGTAACGATCCCGTTTCGCGTCAGGATCGTTTCTTTCAATGCTCACAGCCGGTTTTTAACCGGCTGTTTTATTGGGATCAGTGCTTGAGGATGTACATATCTTGCGTGTAATAATCACCACGCACGTTGGGGGAAAAACCACCGATGTAGGTCTTAACCATCTGCGGCTGGACATAGTAGTAGATGGGCAGTAATGGAACATTGCTATCTAAAATATCCGAGGCCTGTTGATAAATCGCCTCTTTCTCCTGCTTATCCTTCACCGTCAGCGCTTTTTTCAACAACGCATCATACTGTGCATTACTGAATTTACCGTTGTTGTTGCTGTCATTCGTTTCCAGCGTATTCAAGAACGTACTGGCTTCATTGTAATCCCCCGTCCAGGACTGTCTGACCACCTCAAAGTTACCGGTACGTACGGTATCCAGCATCGTTTTCCATTCCTGATTTTGCAGCGTCACTTCCAACCCAAGATTCTTTTTCCACATTGAACTGGCGGCAATCGCCACGCGTAAATGCGATTCGGAGGTGTTGTAAAGCAGGTTGAGTTTCAGCGGATGCTTGTCATCAAACCCAGCCTCTTTCAACAGTTTCTTCGCTTCCTCATTACGCTGTTGCTGTGTCCAGTTTGCCCACTCAGGCTCCTTGCGCTGGAAGCCGCTTACATTTTTGGGAATCAAGCTGTAAGCGGGTGTCTGCCCCATACCGAGTACGTTGTTTGCGATGATATTTTTATCCAAACTGAGATCCAGTGCGCGGCGGACACGTGGGTCGTCAAAAGGGGCTTTTTTCATATTGAAGCGATAGAAATAGGTAGCCAGCAGCGGCGAGACTTTCACCTCCTGTGGATACTCTTTTTTCAGCGATGCAAATTGAACTGGCGACAGCAGCCCCGTGATGTCAATCTCGCCGGATTTATAGCGATTCAGCTCCGCCGCCTGCGAGCTGATCGGCAGATACGTCACTTTGTTAATGACGGTATGCGCATTATCCCAATACTGGCTATTGCGCTTGCCGACGATACGTTCGTTAACCACCCATTCGCTGAGCGTATAGGGGCCGCTGCTGACGAAATTTCCGACCTGCGTCCAGTTATCAGGGTGTTTTTCGAGAACCGCTTTCGGCAGCGGGACCAGAATATGGTACGCCGACATTTCCAGGAAATACGACAGCGGGTGTTCCAGCGTGACCTCAACCGTGTGGCTATCCAGCGCTTTCACGCCCAGCGAATCCGGCGCTTTCTTGCCCGCCAGAATATCCGCCGCGTTCTTCACATACATACTGGCGACGTAGGTGCCGTAAGGCGACAGCGTTTTAGGATCGCTAAGACGTCGCCAACTGTAAACCACATCGTCAGCAGTAATCGGTGAACCATCGGACCATTTGGCATCAGACCGTAGGTGGAATGTCCACACCGTATTGTCTTTATTATCCCAGCGTTCGGCCAATCGCGGCTGAATGGTGCCGTCATCGCCCACGCGTACCAAATTATCGAAGAAGTCATTGATAATGTGGCCTTCGACATCGCTTTCCACCTTATGCGGGTCCAACGAGGCAGGTTCTGACCCATTGCCTCGCACCAGCTCTTGCTTTTCCGCCAGCGCCGTCCCAGCAGGGACCTGTGCCGCAAAAGCCGATGTCATCGCCCCTGTTGCACACAGCGAGAGAAACAGCAGCGAATGTTTACAGCGTTTTTTGATCAACTCATTCATATAACCTCCTGTTATATCCCTGTCATCTTTCAAGCTACATTGGCAATAGTGCCTCGCTCGTCTCGTCTGGGGCTGCCCATGGAAAATCCACGCAGCACCGAGTAAAGACGACAGCGTGTTGTCTTGCAACCTGAACGATGAGGACATGGATGGGCAATAATTTTTACTTATTCCCCATGTAGTTAGTATCACTACAACATAACCATAATTCGCCTGAGGATACGAGAGTTTAATGTGGAAAAACGTGCGCTGTTGCGGAGGAAAGCATGCACCAGCGCGGCAGGGCTCAGAGAGAAAGTCGTCCTACAGCATATTGCGGATAACGTAGTGCAGAATGCCATCGTGCTGGTAGTAGGTCAGTTCGTTACGGGTATCGATGCGGCAGCGAGTGCTGATGGTCTGCGTGTTACCGTTGGTATCCGTGATGTTGACCTCAACCGTGGCACTCGGCGTCAGATGATCTAATCCCGTAATCGAAATCTGCTCGTCCCCGGTGAGTTTCAGCGTTTTACGCGTCACACCGTCGGAGAATTCCAGCGGCAGAATCCCCATCCCGATCAGGTTAGAACGGTGAATACGTTCGAACGATTCGGCAATCACGACGCGGACACCCAGTAAGCGCGGGCCTTTCGCTGCCCAGTCCCGGCTGGAACCGGAACCGTACTCTTTCCCTGCGAACAGCGCCAGCGGGACATTGTCGTCCTTGTAGCGTATCGCCGCGTCATAGATTGTCATCTCATTCTGCGACGGGATGTGACGGGTATAGCCGCCCTCTTTACCTGGCACCATCTCATTACGAATACGGATGTTGGCAAACGTCCCGCGCATCATCACTTCGTGGTTACCACGCCGTGAACCGTAAGAGTTGAACTCCGCCGTTTCGACGCCACGCTCCAGCAAATATTTCCCTGCTGGGCTATTGCGCTTGATGTTACCTGCTGGTGAGATATGGTCAGTTGTCACCGAATCGCCTAGCATCGCCAGAATGCGCGCGTTGTGGATATCCTGAACGGGCTCAGGTTCTTTCCCCATATCCAGAAAGAAAGGCGTTTGGCGAATATAGGTCGATTCTTCCGGCCATTGATAGGTAGGATTGTCGTCGACCTCTATATCTTGCCACTCCTGCGTGCCTTCAAACACGGCGGCATACTGTTTGTGGAACATGTCTGCGCTGACGTTCAATACTGCCTCCGCCACCGCTTTGGCCGACGGCCAGATGTCCTTCAGATAGACCGCTTTGCCGTCACGATCTTCCCCCAGCGGTTCTTGCGTCAGATCGACATTCATATTTCCCGCCAGCGCATACGCGACCACCAGCGGCGGTGAGGCCAGCCAGTTTGTCTTCACCAGCGGATGAATTCGGCCTTCAAAGTTGCGGTTGCCTGACAGCACGGCGCCAACCGTCAGATCGCCTGCTTTTATCGCCGCCTCAATTGCATCCGGCAGCGGGCCGGAGTTACCAATACAGGTGGTACAGCCGTAGCCCACCAGATTGAATCCCAGCTCGTCGAGGAACGGCGTCAATCCCGCTTTAGCATAGTAATCCGTTACAACTCGCGAGCCCGGAGCCAGCGAGGTCTTAACCCACGGCTTGGTTTTCAGACCGCGCTCGACGGCATTTTTCGCCAGCAGTCCGGCCGTCATCAGCACGCTCGGGTTAGAGGTATTGGTGCAGGACGTGATCGCGGCGATCACGACGGCCCCCTGCTGTAAACGGTGCGTTTCGCCTTCCAGCGTGAATTCCTCATAGTCAGAACGGTTCTTCACCGTGCTGATTTCCAACTCCCGGCTGGCTTTAAAGGCTTCCGGCACGCCCGCTAAAGGCACACGATCCTGCGGGCGTTTCGGCCCTGCCAGACTGGTTTCCACCGTCGACAAATCCAGCGCAAGTTGGCTGGTGAATACCGGTTCATCACCCGTATTGCGCCACAGCCCCTGCTGCTTACTGTAGGCTTCCACCAGCGCGATCTGTTCTTCCGCACGGTTGGTCAACCGCATGTAGTCCAACGTGATTTGGTCGATGGGGAAGAAGCCACAGGTTGCACCATACTCCGGTGCCATATTGGCGATGGTCGCGCGATCCGCCAATGGCAGCGAATCGAGTCCATCGCCGTAAAATTCCACAAATTTGCCTACCACGCCGTGTTTACGCAACATCTGCGTGACCGTCAGGACCAGATCGGTTGCCGTGATCCCTTCGCGCATCTTGCCGCTTAGCTTGACGCCGACCACGTCAGGGATCAGCATCGAAACAGGCTGCCCCAGCATCGCGGCCTCGGCCTCTATCCCGCCGACGCCCCAGCCGAGCACGCCTAAACCGTTAATCATCGTGGTATGCGAATCGGTTCCCACCAGCGTATCGGGATAAGCAAACTGCTTGTCGCCCTGTGTTTCATACCAGATAGCCTTGGCGAGATACTCCAGATTCACCTGATGGCAAATCCCGGTTCCCGGCGGCACGACGCTGAAGTAGCTAAAGGCATTTTGCCCCCAGCGTAAAAACTCATAGCGCTCACGGTTACGCACCATTTCCAACTGCGTGTTATCCACGAGAGCCTGACGATCGCCGAAGTGGTCAACCGTCACCGAGTGGTCAATCACCAGATCGACCGGCGACAGCGGATTAACCTTATTCACATCGCCGCCCAGTCGTTTCACCGCCGCTCGCATTGCCGCCAGATCGACCACGGCGGGCACGCCGGTAAAGTCCTGCATCAAGACGCGCGCGGGACGATAGGCAACTTCCCAGTCAACGTGACCCGTTTTCAACCAGTCAACGACCGCCTGAAGATCGTCCTGCTCGACCGTGTCGCCGTCCTGATGACGCAACAAATTCTCCAGCAGCACCTTGAGCGATTTCGGTAATTTATCGATGTTCCCAAGTGTTTTCGCCGCCTTCGGCAGGCTGTAGTAATGGTAAATCTGCTTCTGTACCGTCAGTGTGTCCAGACAAGTGTCGCGAAGGTGTGATGACATGCTTCCTCCCAAATTAACTTGCTATTCGTTATCCTGCATCGGGCGATTAATCGATAACCAGCCTGAGCTTGCGGTCTTATTTAAAGATAACACAAACAAAAAATAACGTTTTTGTAACAACACGATATGAACGCAGCGATAGCCGTTAGCTATTGAAAAGAGGAAAATCGGAATAAACGTGAGTGGTATGGAGAACAGTAAGGGCCGCAAGCAGAGGAGAGGGAAGAGAAAAACGGCCCGAAAGCCGTCTGTATCAGTGCATTAAACTGACGTTAATTTAGACATTTTCAGTTACCATCACGGGTGGTTCTTCGTCGGCATGGTCTTGTTCTTCCAGATCATGGTTTCGTTCCAGTTTGGCCACAACCGCGGTCGCCATACCGTTACCAATCACATTAGTCGCCGTGCGGCCCATATCCAGAAACTGATCGATACCAATAATCAGCAAAATGCCCGCTTCGGGTAAGCTGAACATCGGCAAGGTGGCAGCGACCACCACGACCGCGGCACGTGCCACGCCAGCCATACCTTTACTGGTGATCATCAGCGTCAGCAGAATCAGGGTCTGCTGCGTCAGGCTTAGGTGAATATTGTAAGCCTGTGCGATAAACAGAATGGCAAAAGCCTGATAGATCATGGAGCCGACAAGGTTAAAGGAATACCCCAACGGGAGTACAAAGCTGGTGATTTTTTTGGAAACACCGAATTCGCTCAGCGCTTCCATCGTTTTCGGATAGGCCGCTTCGCTGCTCGCGGTGGCAAACGCCAGCATACTGGGTTCACGCAGCAGTTTGATCAGACCCCAGGTTGCTTTCTTGCCGAGGAACAGTGCACCAGCCCCGAACATAAGCCCCCATAGCAGCGCCAGACCAAGGTAGAACTCACCAATCACTTTGCCAAAATCGAGGAGAAGCCCCAGCCCTTCGGTCGTAATAGACGACGCCAGCGAGGAAAATACGGCCAGAGGCGCTAACCGCATGACATAGTCTGTCACTCGGAACATCACTTTCGCCAATTCCTCGATCATCGATTCCATCGTGACAGCATGTTTATGCTGGCCTTTCACAAAAGCCAGCGCGGAACCGAAGAATATGGAGAACACCAGAATCTGCAATATTTCGTTATTCGCCATCGCTTCGACGATGCTACGTGGGAATATATGGGCAATGAAGCTTTTCAGTGTAAAACCGCCGGTACTTACGCCCGTCTCTACCGCTATTGGCGTACTTGGAATAGTGAGGTTCATTCCAACTCCGGGCTCGAAGATGTTTGCTAACATCATGCCAATAAAAAGGGAAACTACGGAAGAACAAATAAACCATAGCATCGCCTTCAGCCCTATTCGGCCGACGGAAGAAGAGTTTCCCATACTAGCAAGACCAGAGACCAATGTGGCGAATACCAATGGCGCAATAATCATTTTTATCAGGCGAAGAAAAACATCGGTCACTAAATTAAAGTAGGATACGACCTCTTTGGCTTCCTGCTCCGTTAATAAAGCATGACAGGCTCCGCCGACAATAATCCCGAGAAGAATAGCCAAGGCTATAAAAAACAATAACCTGTTCTTTTTCATAGTAACCTCATGATAATGAATAAAATCAGACAATACGTATTATTAGCAAACATGATCCGCCTAACGCATAGGCGTAAGTAACCTACGGCTTATTCGATTTTTGTCGGCGTATTCTCTGTGTCTTGATGTGGTGATAATAGTTAATCGGGAAGTCTATTTATTTTTCTATCACTGATAAAAAATATCGACGAGATGTAACGTATAATTGGAAACGTCGCATCCATTGCTATTGCGCACGTTCTACAAAAACCATTGGACATGATTACCCCTCTTTTTATTATATGCGGTAAATAAAGGGGTAGTGTAATCAACTTCACTTTGAAATAGTTCCTCTTCATACCTTTTCCTATTTTTATTTTTAAATATCCATTAGACGTCCACCATGGGAAATAACTTAAATCGACGGTGTCATGAAAAATACGAAACCTGTCACTAATGAAATTTTTCTTATCAAGAGATGTAGTAATGATTAATTAACTACTATAAATCATGCGTCGAAAACAGCTTCCCAGACGTCACCTTCACAATCCGTAATGCTGCTTTTTTTGCTCCAGCCAAAAGCAGCATCAGTCACACGCTATATGGCTTTACCGAATGCCGCCGTTAGAACCCATGAGAACGACCCAGAATAACGTATGAAAGTTTGATTCTGTGCCGCCAAAATCGCTCAGACTTCACGCAAAAAACATACATAAGGCGTATTTTGCAAGAGGCCTCACAGTCTCCCGTTACGTTTTGTTGTAAAAAACGACATGTTGTTGTTCAACAATCATCAGCGCATGTGTTGATGGAAGAAGAATAGGAAGCGTTTTCCATGAAACTGTTTTACAAAGCTGAAAGCAGTTCTCTTTTTACACACATTGTTTTGATCGAATCCAAACTGGAATTCAAGCTGGAGAAGGTCAATCTGCGCACGAAAAAGACAGAGCGTGGAACCGACTATACGTTCATCAACCCGAAAGGGATGGTGCCCGCGTTAGAGTTGGATGATGGGTCTGTCCTGACTGAAGGTGTCGCTATCGCCGTATACATCGCCGATCTGGTTCCGCACTGTAACCTTATCGCGCCTACCGGGGGTATAGCACGCTACCATACGGTTGAATGGCTGAATTATATTTCTGCGGAGCTGCACAAAACGTTTGCACCGATCTTTCGCCCCGGTACGCCGGAAACGTATAAAGAACTGTTAGTTGAATACTTGCAGGTTAAATTACGTTATATCAATATGGTATTGAGTGAACAGAGCTACCTGGTCGCCAACCGCTTCGGTATCGCCGATGCGTATCTGTTTACCGTGATGCGCTGGGCGCAGTCGCTAAAACTGGATATGTTCCGCTACCCTGCACTGGCGGCTTACCTTGACCATATTGCCGAACGCCCTTCCGTCGTTACCGCGCTTAAGGTTGAAAGGTTGAAAGGTTAACATGCAATAACGCCCCGATATTCGGGGCGTTATACGTTTTACGACAGGCGAATCGCCTGGAAGTGATGACGCGGATTGGCAATCCCATCCTGAGCCGCAACCAGCTGTAGCTCATACTCATTCATCTCTTTCGTCACCAGCATGACTTCATAGACCGCCGCCGTCGTGTGCTCCAGCGCTTTATCCAACGCCACGCCCTTCAGCAAATTCACCAGCAGTAATCCACTGGTCAAATCGCCCACGCCGACAGGTTGGCGTTCAAACTCTACCAGCGGGCGGCTGATGTGCCAGGCATCCGTCGGCGTTACCAGCAGCATTTCAAAGCTGTCTTCACGCGTGGCCGCTCGGCTAAGGTGCTTAACCAGAACGATTTTTGGCCCTTTTTCACACAGCGCACGTGCGGTCTCTACGGCTTCCACCACGTTATGCACGGTACGTCCACCCAGTAGCTCCAGTTCAGGCAGATTCGGCGCGATAATGTCAGCCGCGAGCAGCGACTGCTGGCAGTGGAAATCAGACACACCGGGCGCGACGATACAGCCTTTCTCCGGCGTACCCATCACCGGATCGCAGAAGTACAGCGCATCAGGGTTGGCCGCTTTCACCTGACGAACAATACCCAGAATATGTTCCCCTTGCTCGGCGGAGCCGATATAGCCGCTCAACACCGCATTACAGGTCTTCAGTTTGTCGATGTTCGCCATTCCCTGCACCACGTCGGTCAGGTGGCTGGCGGGCATCACACACCCCGTCCAGTGACCATATTGGGTATGGTTCGAGAACTGCACCGTATTCAACGGCCAAACGTTTGCGCCCATCCGACGCATCGGAAACTCTGCCGCACTGTTACCGGCATGACCAAAAACGACATGTGATTGGATGGAAAGTATATTTTTCATTAGCTATGACTCAGATCCTTGCCAGCGCCTGTGCGCCTCAACTTACAAGAAGAAAGGGAGCTAACGCTCCCTTATCGGTAATGCTTATGCTTTCCAGCAGATCAGGCAGTAGTGCTTTTTGCCGCGACGCAGCAAGGTGTAGCGATCAAACAGGCGGTCGGAATCGCTGAAGGTATATTCAGGATCGGCCTGTTTTTCGCCGTTAATGGTTACCGCATTCGAAGCGATCATCGTACGAGCCTGACCGCGTGACGGCACGAGCTCAGCGCTGACCAACGCCTGTTGCAAATCCGCACCGTTTTCCAGTTCGATAATCGGCATACCATCTTGCGCCAACTGCGCAAAGTCGTCCTGCGTCATATGCTGCAATGCGCCAGAGAACAGGCTTTGTGTAATACGACGAGCCGCTTCCAGACCGGCTTCACCGTGAACCATACGGGTCACTTCTTCCGCCAGCACGTACTGCGCGCGTGGAGCCTTGCCGCTGTTTTTGTCTTCTTCTTCCAGCGCATCGATGTCTTCGAGGCTCATGAACGTGAAGAATTTCAGGAAGCGATACACATCAGCATCTGCCGTGTTGATCCAGAATTGGTAGAATTTGTAAGGGCTGGTCTTGCTGGCATCTAACCAGATCGCGCCGCCTTCCGTTTTACCGAATTTCGTCCCATCTGACTTGGTGATCAACGGCACAGTCAAACCGTAAACCTGTTTCTGATTCATGCGGCGCGTCAAGTCGATACCGGATGTGATGTTGCCCCACTGGTCAGAACCACCGATTTGCAGCTCGACATCATGCTGCTTGTTCAGCGAGGCAAAGTCGTATCCCTGCAACAGGTTGTAAGAAAACTCGGTGAACGAAATGCCGACGTCATCACGGTTTAAACGCTGTTTGACGGCTTCTTTGCTAATCATCTGATTAACGGAGAAGTGCTTGCCGATATCACGCAGAAAATCCAGCACGTTCATACTGCCGAACCAATCGTAATTATTAGCCGCAATAGCGCTGTTTTTGCCGCAATCAAAATCCAGGAATGGGGAAACCTGACGACGAATCTTCTCTACCCACTCACCCACGGTTTCAGCCGTGTTTAGCTTACGTTCTGTGGCTTTAAAGCTTGGGTCACCGATCAGCCCCGTGGCACCGCCAACCAGCGCCACCGGCTTGTGGCCGGACAGTTGGAAGCGTTTCAGGCAGAGCAGCGGCACCAGATGCCCCAAATGCAAGCTGTCGGCGGTGGGATCAAAGCCGCAATACAGTGCAATTGGCCCTTGCGCCAGCCGCTCTGCTAACGCTTCCTCATCCGTCACCTGGGCAATCAAGCCCCGCTCTTGCAATTGTTTAATCAGGTTACTACTCGCCATCGATAACTCCATTTTTAGAAAAAACAGGCTGTTACGTTCCCGTTGGGTTTACGCACCACGCCGTGAGAGATGCGCAGCATACCTGCCTGCTGTCGCATGATGATTTCGCTGCTACATAACTTTATGCAACAGGTTATGAACGCCATATCGCCGCGCAATGCCCAGTCAGCGCGAAACTTCATAGGATAAAGTGCTGATGGTAGGAGCGCCAGCGTTTAACACGGATATTTCGCGATTAGGGCGCTAAACGATCGATCTGCCAGCCCTCGTCCTGCCGCTGGTAGAAAAATCGGTCATGCAGACGGTGTTCACCGCCCTGCCAAAACTCGACAGAATCGATAACAACGCGGAAGCCACCCCAGAAGCTCGGCAAAGGCACCTCGCCATTCTGGAATTTTTGCTTCAATTCCAAAAATTTGCTTTCCAGCACGCCACGCGCTGAAATCCGGCTGGATTGCTTGGATACCCACGCGCCAATCTGGCTGTCTTTCGGGCGGCTGTGGAAATATTTCAGCACCTCAAGCGCCGGCAGCTTCTCTACGCGTCCCAGCACCATGACCTGCCGCTCTAGCATATGCCAAGGGAACAGCAGGCTGATACGTGGATTGTTTTCCAGATGATGGGCTTTGCGGCTGCCCATATTGGTATAAAACACCATGCCTTTCTCATCATAGTGTTTCAGCAGAACGATACGCTGGTAAGGCTGCCCGTGCTCATCCACGGTCGCAACGGACATCGCGGTAGGATCGGCCAGTTTTGCGTCGCAGGCCTGCTTTAGCCAGCGTTCAAATAAATCCAGCGGGTTCGCGGGAAGATCGCTACGGCGAAGTCCTCCACGCGTGTATTCACGGCGGATATCAGCAATATCGGCGGGTTGAATAAGAGGCGTACCGTCAGAAGGGGAGCGTTCCTGAGTCATAATATCCTGCTGTCGCAATGTCGGGCCAGAAGCGGGCGAAAATCCCATTCTGCTCCCGTACCCGAAAAATCGCAATCAGCAGCGACACCGCGACCGTGCGGCGTCAGTTACCTCGGTGCCAACACACAGTCGTCTATGATAACCCGTTCACCCCGTTGGATAAATGCACGATCGCCTTTGCTCCAGAAGGTGTAGGTGTCATTGCTGTATCTGACGCCAGACGCGGACACCACTTGAGGTAGCGTGAGACGTTCGCCATCCAGCAAGAAACTCACCTGCGGAGCCGCTTCACCGCCCTGCTGTAACGTCACGGTTAGCGGCATTGTCCCACATTGATAATGCAGCGTTTCCACCGTCTGTTTATGACCAAAATAACTGCATCCACTCAGCAGAATCAGCACTGTCCCTGTCAGCAATCGTTTCATTATTTTTCTCCTGTCATTCTTGTCGATGACGGCAACTGACGCTGCCGCGCATTTAAGTTTAACAAGAGGATAACGATGAACCTCTCGGCAAAATCTGATTAATCCGCATTGACTGGATAAATCGCGCCTAACACCGTTTCCTGACTCGCTCCCGTGACAGACGGCAGATTGCCCGGCAACCCTGATAGCGTGCGGGACGCCAGCCAGGCAAATGCCAGCGCTTCCATATCATCGCCGCTCACGCCACATTCATCCGTCGTGCTGACTTCAATGCCCGGCAGCAGCGCCGAGAGACGCGCCATAATGAGCGGATTACGTGCGCCACCGCCGCAAACCAGTAAGCGTTCACATCCACCGACCAACAGCACCTGTTCAGCGATGCTCATAGCCGTTAACTCAACCAGCGTAGCCTGAACATCCTGCGGCGCTATCGGCGACAGGCCAGCCAGCATTCTTTCCAGCCAGCCCAGATTGAAATACTCACGGCCAGTGCTTTTAGGCGCTCGCAACGCAAAATAAGGGTCGGTCAACATGCGGCGTAGCAATAGCGGATTTACCTGACCGCTCATCGCCCACACGGCGTCTTTATCATACGGCTGCGCGCAGTGCCGCCAGATCCAGGCATCCAACAGCATATTCCCGGGACCGGTGTCGTAGCCACGCACGGGCGCCCCCGGCACCAACAGCGACAGATTGGCGATGCCACCAATGTTGAGTACGATACGTCGTTCGACAGGATGCAACAGCAACGCATGGTGGAACGATGGCACCAGCGGAGCGCCCTGCCCGCCATAAGCCAAATCGCGGCGGCGAAAATCCCCCACGGTCGTGATGCCAGTCAAGGCGGCAACACGATTATTATCGCCGATCTGCAACGTGCAAGGCGCATCGCCCGTGGGTTCATGCCAGACCGTCTGCCCGTGGCAGCCAATCGCGGTGATGTCCTCCGCACTCAGTTCCGTCTCTTTAAGCAGCGTCAGCACGGCTTCGGCAAACAAGATGCCCAGACGCGTATCCAACTGCCCCAGCGCCGACAGCGTTATCGCCTGCCCCTGACACATCCCCAGAATGGCCATTTTGATGTCCTGCGGTATCGGGTGACAGTAGCTGGCCTGCTGAGCAACCGTATGTTCATCAATCGCGGCTAGCACAACATCCACACCATCAAGGCTGGTGCCGGACATTACGCCAATATATCTGCCTGATCTCATTGTATAGCCTTTGCCCCTGTGGGATAAAAAGAGAACACCGATAAGAACCGTTACGTTGAGAATAAAAGTAGCACGTTAACACGCTGAATTATTAAAATTTTTACGTTTTTTCCACACGGGTTAGGTTTTAACCAAAAGTGGAATGTTGATAATATTTGCTACAAAAAAAACCATTTTTCATGCGATTTATCCTTCTGTTTATATGCAATTTATGCGCACTATTATATTCTGAAAAAAAGAGTAAAAAGAGTGGCATGCTACACTGAGCCAGACCATAATTTATTGGTATAACACTGCGTCGGCCGCGGCTGAGCCAGCCCGACATATTCGCGATTAAGGAGTTCGTATTATGATGAAGCGTTTACTTGTGGTTACCCTTGCTGGTATCACGCTGGCTGGTTGTGCTAATACCAGTACGCTTTCAGGTGATGTTTACAGCGCATCCGAAGCTAAACAAGTGCAGACCGTGACCTACGGTACGATTGTTTCTATGCGTCCGGTTCAAATTCAGGCGGGAGAAGATTCTAACGTGATCGGCGCACTGGGCGGTGCGGTGCTGGGTGGTTTCTTGGGCAACACTATCGGCGGTGGTTCTGGTCGTAGCCTGGCGACGGCGGCAGGGGCAGTAGCCGGTGGTGTAGCGGGTCAAAGCGCTACGAGTGCGCTGAACCGCACACAGGGTGTAGAATTGGAAATTCGTCGTGATGACGGCAGTACCATTATGGTGGTACAGAAGCAAGGTGATACGAAATTCAGCGCGGGCCAACGCGTTGCCATGGCCAGCAATGGCCGCAGTATTACCGTCTCCCCACGCTAATGCTGTGTGACGATCGCCGCAGAGTGTGGCGATCGTCACAACGAATAATCAACTCCCGGAATAAATAACCAATAATCGATACTGGTGATATTGCCGGGATTTAATTCTCCCTCTGCGTAACCTAAATTTAGCTACGCTTGATTTTCATGTAATGCCAATATATTTTTCTCAAGACGCGAAACCAGTAGCGCTAATTCATCCACCTGCTCCGGCGTAATTCCAAATAAGACTTCACTACGTGTATGGCTAATTACACCATTGACTGCCTGTATGATTGGCTCTGCTGATTCGGTCAGCATAATACGTTTTGCCCGACGATCGTGTGCACAAACGTGGCGAGTGATTAACCCTTTTTCCTCAAGCTGATCCAGTGTTCGGACTAATGAGGGTTGCTCAATACCTATCGCTTTGGCGAGTTGAATCTGCGACTGCCCAGGGGGTAGATGGTATATGTTATGCAACGTGACCCAATGCGTTTGAGTCAGTTCAAGTGGTTTTAATCGATGATCGACCAGTGCACGCCATACGCGCACCAGACGGGCTAAATCAGATCCTAATGGCAATTCCATCACCTCTCCTTATTGTTAGCACGCTAAGTTATATCCCTGGATTGCAATCAACTCTGATTTATAAAAATAAAAAATGACTTTATTGTTGTAAAAATAGCTCCATATGAAATGGATTCTATCAAATAAACGTCTTTTAAAAATGATCTCAGGCTTATTTTATTCAATCCGAACGCGCCTGCGTTGCTTAAACAAAATTTCACGTAAATAGATCATCTAAGACAAGATAACTTAGAACAACGATGGCTGACGGGACTCTGCTGGTGTATCGGGTTTCTCTGAACGCTGTGACCGTTTCATTCTCTGCCGACACAAACGCAGCACATCCTGTTTCTGCGCATCACTCATTTGGCCCCAACTAAAGCGCTCATTACGACTGCGAAAGCAACCGCGACAATATCCGCCTTCATCCGTCTGACAAATGCCACGGCATGGATTAGGGACAACAAAGAGTTCAAGTTGCTCTGGCACAACACCTCCTGCGACAACTCTATTTATTGAAGCCCTGTTCTTTACCGCTGGCAAGCCCAAACGGACAGTCACAATGAAAATAATTAGGTAACCATTGTAATAACTGACGATTTTTTTACACGTCAGGCAGCCTAAAATTGACCCAACGCGCTATTTACCCCTCCTGAGAGTACGTTTTAACACAAACCTTACCGAAGTGTCGCATTTTTAGCATCATCCCAACAGCTTGGACTCGGTAGAGTCACAACGCTATACTTCCCTCTTTGTTGCACTTTTAACGAGGACACTATGCGCTTACTTCACACCATGCTGCGTGTTGGCGATTTACAACGTTCTATCGATTTCTATACCCAAATCCTGGGCATGCGCGTGCTGCGCACCAGCGAGAATACCGAATACAAATATACGTTGGCTTTCGTCGGTTATACCGAAGAGAGCGAAGGTGCGGTTATCGAATTGACCTACAACTGGGGCGTCGACAGCTATGATTTGGGCAACGCCTATGGTCATATCGCGCTGGGCGTTGACGATGTTGCCGCAACCTGTGAGCGTATCCGCAAAGCAGGTGGCAATGTCACGCGCGAAGCGGGCCCGGTCAAAGGCGGTACGACCGTGATCGCGTTCATCGAAGATCCAGACGGTTATAAAATCGAATTGATCGAGAACGCACACGCCGGTAACGGCATCGGTCACTAATTCCCTCGCATTCTACAGGTGCTGCATCGGCACCTGTTCTCCCTCTTCTTCTGCTATCTCCACCCTTTGAAACCGCAACGGGCATGCTGCATCTCCGGCCAAAATTTGCAATAATGCGCGCTGCGTTTTGCTAACAATTAAGAGAAAAATGGCTGATAAAAGTGATCTGAACGCCCTGAGCGGCCGTTTTCGTGGATTTTACCCGGTAGTGATTGATGTTGAAACCGCCGGATTTAATGCGAAAACCGATGCCTTGCTGGAAGTTGCGGCGGTAACCTTAAAAATGGATCAAGACGGTTGGTTACAGCCAGATGAAACGCTACATTTTCATGTCGAGCCATTTGAGGGTGCGATTCTGGAACCCGCCGCACTGGCGTTTAACGGTATTGACCCTACCAATCCGCTACGTGGCGCAGTAAGCGAATATGACGCGCTGCATGAAATTTTCAAAGTCGTGCGTAAAGGGATCAAAGATCAAGGCTGCAACCGCGCGATTATCGTGGCGCATAATGCCACGTTCGATCATAGCTTTATGGCTGCAGCAGCCGAGCGCTGTAGCCTGAAACGTAATCCATTCCATCCTTTCGCCACTTTTGATACCGCGGCTCTCAGCGGACTGGTGTTAGGCCAAACGGTTCTTGCTAAAGCTTGTATTACCGCAGGAATAGCGTTTGACTCCAGCCAGGCCCACTCCGCGCTGTATGACACCAACCAGACGGCATTGCTGTTCTGTGAGTTGGTGAACCGCTGGAAACGTCTGGGCGGATGGCCGATCGCACTGGAAGAAAATTCGCGGGAAGACGCATCAGGCGAAGACTGAAAAGATTGAGATCAAAAAACGGGTGCCATAAAAGCACCCGTTGGAAGGATTCACGCACGCATCGTAATAACATTTGACATCGTCATTACGCAGGACGAAAGCATTACTCTTGCTCGGCCTGCTGCGCTTTATATTTGTCTGCCGTTTCTTTGATCAGCGGTTGCAGTTCACCACGCTGAAACATTTCTACCACGATATCACAACCGCCAACCAGCTCACCATCAACCCACAGCTGCGGGAATGTCGGCCAGTTCGCGTATTTCGGCAGTTCAGCACGAATGTCTGGATTCTGCAAAATATCAACATACGCAAAACGTTCGCCACAGGCAGATAACGCCTGAACCGTCTGCGCGGAAAAGCCGCAGCTTGGCAATTTCGGGGAGCCTTTCATGTACAGCAGAATCGGGTTTTCAGCAATTTGGCGCTGAATTTTTTCAATTGTCGGTGTCGTCATCTTCTTGCTTCCTTAATTCTATAGGATGGCTAACGTCCAAAACGCTAGCCATGAGCCGCCGTCAGAAGTGCTACGACAGCGACATTGACTCAGTGATATTGTACCGATGCCACTGCCCACAAAAAAACGACATTTTTTGTGGGGTTATTTTCTCTTGGAGGAATTTGTCATTGATGAAATCAACGCCAGAAAACGCTGATAAATCAATCGAAAAAATAACTATTAACGTTTTTTCACTATTCTGTATGAATAAAGCGACTGTGCCCACTTTTTTATGGCGCCGTTTTCAGGAATACTGTGAGGATTGAGCGAGTTAAGGATTATGTTCGGTCACTGTTATTATGCGCTTATTTATTACTCTTTTTATATTATTTTTCAGTAACCTATCCCTGAACGTGGTTCAGGCTGCGCCGCCTACCCCGCATTCTGCGCCGAAGAAAAACGCCGTGGCAGAAACGAATAAGAAAAATCGCCAAACCAAGGGTAATGCTAAATCACCGACGCCGATCAAAAGCAAAAAACCAGAACCTACTACAGTCAGCAATAAAACCAAATCCCGCACCGCGAGCAAAATGACAGAAAAAAAACCGTCAAGAACGCAAAGTAGCACGCCCGCGCTAGTGAAAAAAAATCTTAAAAAGCTGAAGTCTGAAGAAGAGGAACAAACAACCGCCCAAGCCAGAGTCAAAACCGGACTGAAGAAGACCGCACTCAAGGGGAAAGCGGATAAAAATCCAGCGCCAACAGAAAAAGGTATGGCGCTAAGCGCCGCACATAAAAAACGCTATCAGCATGCCAAAACGACCGCAATGAATAAATTGATGAGTCAGATAGGTAAGCCTTACCACTGGGGCGGTTCCTCTCCTTTTACCGGATTCGACTGTAGCGGACTGGTTTATTACGCCTACAAAGATGTCGTTAAGATCCAAATTCCACGCACCGCAAACGAAATGTATCACCTGCGTGATGCTGCTCCGATTAAAAAGAGTGAGCTGGAAAGTGGCGATCTGGTCTTCTTCCGCATCAATAATCGTGGGGCAGCCGATCACGTCGGGGTTTATCTGGGTGAAGGAAAATTTATTCAGTCGCCACGGACAGGCTCAGATATTCGTATCAGCAAGCTGAGTGAAGATTATTGGCAGGAGCACTACGTTGGCGCGCGTCGTGTAGTGACGCCGCAGACGATTCGTTAAGAGCAGATTATACCATCTGGTATACCCTAAATAATTCGAGTTGTAGGAAGGCGGCAAGAGAGGGAATCCCGATGAGCTTACTCAGGTAAGTGATTCGGGTGAGTGAACGAAGCCAACGCACATACAACTTGAAGTATGACGGGTATAAAACGATTCAGACACGTTTATGTAACATCAACGTGTCTGAATGCCTAACCCGCCCAGAGGCACCGTTCGGTTAGTTCAGCACCGCAGTAAAACTAAACACGATGATCACAGCCAGCGAACCAATGGTTGTCAGCAAAGACATCTTCAGATCTGTATCCATAAATTACTCCTTATTAACGAACGAATTTTATCTGAAAGCTTCATATGAAAAGACACCACCGTTCACAGCCAAACCCGTTTAGGTAGTAAAAGCCACAAATAATAGGGTTATTACGATTCTTTCATAATTGTAGCGAAAAATCTCGGACGAATGCATCACTAATAATATAAATTAGCCCTTTCACTTTCATGATAAATCGGACACAATCCGCTGTTTATGAAAGCGCTACGTATCAGTCGAAAAACGTCAACCCAGATCCCTTCGGTATAACATTCGGCATTCTCCTTCTGAAATCCTGTTTTTTAGCTTAGAAGAAGAACATTAAACGTAGGCAAACGATTAACAATATACTTACGTCTATAACAGGTAAGTTCAGGAGTCATTTTTAGATGGCAACGATTAAAGATGTGGCAAAACGTGCTGGCGTTTCCACCACAACCGTATCGCACGTGATCAATAAAACACGTTTCGTCGCCGAAGAGACTAAGGCAGCCGTCAGGGCAGCAATCAAAGAATTGCACTATTCACCCAGCGCCGTCGCCCGCAGCCTCAAAGTTAATCACACTAAATCTATCGGCTTGCTGGCCACTTCCAGTGAAGCACCCTATTTCGCCGAGATCATTGAAGCCGTTGAAAATAGCTGCTACGCCAAAGGCTACACGCTGGTGCTGTGTAATTCGCATAACGACATCGGCAAGCAGCGCGCTTATCTTTCCATGCTGGCGCAAAAACGCGTCGACGGCCTGCTGGTAATGTGCGCCGAATATCCACCAGAGCTGTTGTCGATGTTGGAAGATTATCGCAGCATTCCGATGGTCGTGATGGACTGGGGACAGATGCACAGCGATTTTACCGATACGATTATCGATAACGCCTTTGAAGGCGGTTATATGGCAGGTCGCTACCTGATTGAACGCGGCCATCGCGATATCGGCGCCATCCCCGGCACTCAAGAACGCAACACCGGCAGTGGACGCTACCTCGGTTTTTTAAAAGCACTGAAGGAAGCCGACATCACCGTACGCGACGAATGGGTGGTTCGGGGCGATTTTGAACCGGAATCCGGCTATAAAGCCATGCACCAGATCCTCGCACAGAAACAGCGTCCAACGGCCGTATTCTGCGGCGGCGATATTATGGCGATGGGGGCCATCTGTGCGGCTGACGAGCTGGGTCTGCGCGTACCGCAGGACATTTCGGTGATCGGTTATGACAACGTGCGCCACGCACGCTTCTTTACGCCTGCGCTGACCACCATCCACCAGCCAAAGGAGCGTCTGGGTCAATCCGCGTTCTCTATGCTACTGGATCGAATCACTAGTAAACGGGAAGATGCGCACGTCATTGAAGTGCACCCGACGTTGATTGAGCGCCGCTCGGTGGCAGACGGCCCCTACCTCGACTATCGCCGCTAACTGTGGCAAGTCTGAGCACAAATAAAATTGAAGTGGATGGTGCGTTTCGCGCGGAAAGGAAAGGGAAACCGGACGGTAGCAACGCCGTCCGGTTTCCCAGAATGTGCAACGTAGGAATTACTCTTCCTTGCCCAATTCGCTCGCCTGCTTGCTAGCCAACACGCGCTCAACCGTATCGACCACGGCCTGTGTCTGCGGGTCGATTTCGATATTAATGCGATTTCCCAGACGCTTCTGCCCCAGCGTGGTGCGATTCAGCGTTTCTGGAATTAAATGCACGCAGAAACGTCCACGGGTCACTTCTCCTACCGTCAGGCTGATGCCATCAATCCCAACGAAGCCTTTATGCAGCACGTATTTCATCAGTGCTTCATCTGCCAGACGGAACCAAATCTGATGGTTATTCTCTGACACCTGAATCTTCACCACTTCCGCCGTACACATGATGTGGCCTGACATGACGTGCCCACCAATCTCGTCACCGAATTTCGCGGCTCGCTCAATATTGACGACATCGCCTTCATGAATATCGCCCAGATTCGTTAACCGCAGCGTCTCCTTCATGAGATCAAAACTGACACGATCGCCGTCAATGGCGGTTACCGTCAGGCAGCAGCCATTGTGCGCCACCGATGCACCGGGCACGAGCCCTGGCAGCAACTCGGGCGGGAGCTGGACAACGTGCGTGCGAAAGTTGGATTTTTCTTCAATCGACACCACCGGCGCGGTGCCCTGAACAATACCGGTAAACATGCGGTTTGCCTCTTAAAAACAAAGAAATGACGTTGTGCAGTGTGCCCGATATTCCGCGGAAAACCAAACCGGAATATGGTACGTCAGACGTTATCGAAACCGCAGCGTAACAAAAAGAATATATTCTCTTGCAAGCTGGTTTACTTTTATTAAGTCGTTACAATAACGTTCTCGTTTTATTCTTGACGTTTTTCATATCCAGATTATTCATCCCGCTAGCAAAATTAAGTCATTCAAGGAAGGTATCCGTGCAACAGTATCTGACAGAAGCGCGTAAATTATCGGCGCTTGCTGTTCCTGTCATTATTGCGCAAGTGTCCCAAACGTCGATGGGTGTGGTTGACACCGTCATGGCCGGTGCTTATAGCGCCACCGATATGGCCGCCGTCGCCGTGGGAACCTCTATCTGGCTACCCGCCATTCTTTTTGGCCATGGTCTGCTGTTGGCGCTGACGCCCATTGTCGCACAGCTCAACGGTTCCGGCCGACGCGATCGCATATCTTATCAGGTGCGACAGTCCTTCTTCCTCGCCGCCATCATTTCTGTGCTGACGATGCTGGTACTGTATCAGGGGGAATACGCCATTAACCTGATGAGCGACAATTCGCCTGAGCTGGCGGCGAAAGCCATCGACTATCTGCATGCGCTGCTGTGGGGCGTTCCCGGCTATCTGTTCTATCAGGTTTTGCGCTGCCAGTGTGAAGGGCTGTCCAAAACCTACCCCGGCATGATGATTGGATTCATCGGGCTGTTAATCAACATCCCGATCAACGACATCTTTATCCACGGTAAATTTGGCATGCCCGAACTGGGCGGCGTTGGCTGCGGCGTGGCTACCGCCTCGGTTTACTGGATTATGATGCTATTGATGATGCTCTATACCCGACGCGCTTCCTGGCTACACGATATCCGTCTTCATCGCCCAGCATTCCGGCCAGATTTTACCGTGCTGAAGCGCCTGTTTGGCCTCGGTTTACCCATCGCGCTAGCGCTGCTTTTTGAAGTGACACTCTTTGCCGTGGTGGCGCTGTTGGTGTTGCCGCTGGGCGTCGTCGATGTGGCAGGTCACCAGATTGCCCTGAACTTCAGCTCGCTGATGTTCGTTCTTCCGCTCTCGGTTGGCGTTGCGACCACCATTCGCGTCGGGCATCGCTTAGGGGAAGGTTCGGTTGAAAACGCCCGTATCGCCGCACACACCGGTATCATGGCCGGCGTGGCGTTAGCCAGCTGTACGGCTATTTTCACCACACTGCTGCGTGAGCCTATCGCTCTGCTCTACAATCAGGATCCGCTGGTTGTAGCGATGGCCTCTCAGCTCATGCTGCTGGCAGCAGTTTATCAAATTTCCGATGCCGTTCAGGTGATAGGCAGTGGTGTTCTGCGCGGTTATAAAGATACTCGGTCAATTTTCTATATTACGTTCACGGCGTACTGGGTCTTGGGTCTACCGAGCGGCTATCTGCTGGCGTTGACGAATATTATCGTGCCGCGCATGGGGCCTGCGGGTTTCTGGTGTGGTTTTATCATTGGTCTGACGGCAGCGGCAGTGATGATGGTCACGCGAATTCGTTTTCTCCAGCGCCAACCCGCCGCACGGATTTTAGCGCGCGCCGCCCGCTAGATAACGTTTCATCCTGTTTACGTCGAAAAAAACGACGGAATGGATATAAGCCCAGCAATCGCACTGGCAAGAGCACAAAATTGCATTTTTCCTCTTGCCAGTTTTCCCCTTGCTCGCTACTATTCGCCTCGCTGTCAGACAGGCAGCACGGTATCTCAATGCGTTCATAGCTCAGTTGGTTAGAGCACCACCTTGACATGGTGGGGGTCGTTGGTTCGAGTCCAATTGAACGCACCATTCCTTGTTTTACCCTTCTAATTCATTCTTCCTTGTTGTCCTTTATACCCGATAAGTACTGCCATTATCAGGGTAGCTAGCATCCTATATCAGCCAATTAGCGCCGCGTCTGTATTAACAGGCCAGAGGCTATTTATTCCTCCAGCCTGCATTTTCAGAATCGTTGATTCGCCAATCACCTCATTGTTGAATCTATACAACAAGGCACTGTTATTCCGTCTGCGATTCGATCACCACCACGCACTGCCCTGCACGCACAGATGCGCCGGGCTGGCAGCGAATCTCCCGCACCGTGCCGCGCTGCGGCGACACAATCGGGATTTCCATTTTCATCGATTCGAGAATCATCAGCGTTTCTCCCTCGGCCACCGTTTTGCCGACTTCCGTCGTCACCTGCCAGAGATTGCCGGAAATCGGGCTTTCAACGCCGACCTGTCCCGGCAGGATCGGTGCTTCACTCGCCTCTTCAATCACCACGTCCACGCTATCCGTCACCGATTGACCGGCAATGCGCCAGCGCTCGCGCTCTGCCTCAAACGCAGCCCGCTGACGCACGCGGAATGCCTCGATCGCTTCCGCTTCCCGCGACAGGAAATCCTGATAGGCGTTTAGCGCCAGTTCGCTTTGCTCGATCCGTAACGGGTAGCGCCCTAGCGGGAAATCCCGTCGGATCGATAACAACTCGTCGGCCGACACCGGATAAAAGCGAATTTGGTCAAAGAAGCGCAGCAGCCACGGCTTACCGTCAAATGCGCCAACGCCGCGATAGCGATCCCACATTTGCAACGTGCGTCCAACAAACTGGTAGCCGCCCGGCCCTTCCATGCCGTAAACGCACAGGTAAGCGCCGCCGATGCCCACTGAGTTTTCCGCCGTCCAGGTACGAGCAGGATTATATTTGGTGGTGACTAAACGGTGGCGTGGATCCAGCGGCGTTGCCACCGGTGCGCCGAGGTAAACGTCGCCCAATCCCATCACCAGATAGCTGGCGTCAAAGACGGTACGGTAAACTTCATCGAGATTATCCAATTCGTTAATACGGCGGATAAACTCAAGGTTGCTCGGGCACCAGGGCGCATCGCTGCGTACCGTGGTCATGTATTTTTGAATCGCCAACTGGCAGGCGGGATCGTCCCAGGACAGCGGCAGATAAACCACCCGTGATGGCACTGTCAGATTCTGCTGGGTGCAAACGTCCTGCCATAGCGTGGAAAGTACATCCAACAAATGCTGTAACGAAAGCACTTCAGGGCGATAGTGCACCTGCAACGAACGAATGCCCGGCGTCACATCAATAATGCCATCGAGCGTCTGTTTCTCCAGCGCCAGCATCAGCGCATGGACGCGGAAACGTAGCGCGACATCCAGCTCCGCCGCGCCTACTTCCAGCAGCAAATGGGTATCACCGGACAGCCGCGCAACCAGCCTTTTATCCGCCTCACCGCTATCCAACACCACCGGAGAAATCAGCGCGGCAGGCGACCAGTCGACAGCGATCGGGGCAAGTTGTTCCACCTCAGTATGACGTGCCTGCGCCAGTGCGCGTGCCGTCGGGTGATCGACAGGAATAAAGCGCACGCGGTCGCCTGCAGTAAGTTGCCCCAGCGCCCACAGGTCGGCTTCGATTATCGTCACCGGACAGACGAATCCACCGAGACTCGGGCCATCTGGCCCCAGAATAACTGGCATATCACCGGTGAAATCCACCGCACCGATGGCATACGGGTTGTCGTGAATATTCGAAGGGTGCAGTCCAGCTTCTCCACCGCTATCACGAACCCACTCTGGTTTCGGCCCAATCAGGCGCACACCCGTGCGGCTGGAGTTAAAATGGACTTCCCACTCGGTGGTGAGGAACGTTTCCATATAGGCAGGCGTAAAATAGTCCGGTGCCGCATGCGGGCCGTAAATCACACGTAGTTCACGCACCGTAGACAATGTGGTGCGCAAGGCGTCCGGCAGGCTGTCTCCAATACGTCGGTCAGATAGCGGCGCAAGGTGCAAGACGTCCCCCGCCCGCAGCGCCCTGCCCGCGTGGCCGCCAAACTGCCCCAGCGTGAAGGTGCTTTTACTGCCGAGATAATCCGGCACATCGAACCCGCCACGCAGGCAAAGATAGCTGCGTACTCCCTGCGCATTCGCCGCACCTAACCGCAGCGTAGCACCCGCCGGTATCGCAAATACGCTATCCATCAGCACAGGTTGACCGTCCAGTTCGATAGCCATAGCCGCACCGGTGACTGCCGCCACGGCGTCCGTATTAAAACGCAGTGTCGGCCCGTTCATCGTGATCTCCAGCGCGGCCATTCCTGCTGGATTCCCCACCAGACGGTTGCCTAAACGCAGCGCGCGATCGTCCATCGGCCCCGACGGCGGCACACCGACCGCCCAGTAGCCGAGACGGCCGGGATAATCCTGTACGGTGGTCTGCGTGCCAGCACTCACCACTTCGCAGGTTGTCGCATTGTAGACCAACGTATCCAGACAGCGTGTCCACGGCTGACCGCTGGCAAACGGCTCTGCCGCCAAAATCTGACGCAAATAGTCACGGTTGTGTTCAACGCCATAGAGTCGCGTGTCCGCCAGCGCTCGATCCAATCCGACTATCGCCTGCTCACGGGTTGGCGCGCAGGCGATGATCTTAGCCAGCATCGGGTCGAAAAACGGGGGAATCTCGCACCCGGCCGTCACCCACGTATCGATGCGCAGGCTCTGTCCCTCTGACATGGGAAACGCAACTTCCGTCAATAATCCCGGTGACGGCTGGAACTGCTTGCCCGGATCTTCCGCGTACAGGCGCGCCTGAATCGCATGACCCTGAGGGTTCAGTCCGGCTGCCAACTCGTGCAGCGGCGGCAGATCGCCTGCCGCCAGTTCGATCATCCAGCGCACCAGATCCACACCCCAGACCTGTTCCGTTACGCCGTGCTCAACCTGTAGGCGCGTATTGACTTCAAGAAAGTAAAAACGGTCCGTCGCGCTGTCATACACGAATTCCACCGTTCCGGCACTGCGGTAATTCACCGCCTGTGCCAGACTGACTGCCGCCGCACACAGCGCATCGGCAACGCCATCTGGCAGATTGGGCGCGGGCGTTTCTTCAATCACTTTCTGGTTACGGCGCTGTACCGAACAGTCCCGAACCCCCAGCGCCAACACGTCGCCCTGCCCGTCACCAAAAATCTGTACCTCCAGATGCCGGGCGCGTTCGATATACTTTTCGATGAAAACGCCTGCGTCGCTGAAGTTGTTCTGCCCCAGACGCTTTACCGTTTCAAACGCGTCGGACAGTTCCATGGCGCTATAGCAGACACGCATCCCGATTCCACCGCCACCCGCCGTGCTTTTAAGCATGACAGGATAGCCGATCGCTTCCGCCGCCCGAAGGGCTGCATCACTATTTTCCAGCAGCTCGGTGCCTTCCAGCAGCGGCACGTTGTGCTGCTTCGCCAACGCGCGCGCCGTATGTTTTAAGCCGAATACCCGTAGCTGCTGCGGCGTCGGCCCAACAAAGGCAATCTGTGCCGCTTCGCAGGCTTCGGCAAACGCCGCATTCTCGGACAGAAAACCATAGCCGGGATGAATCGCTTGTGCGCCGCTGCGCTGCGCCGCAGAGAGAATTTTTTCTACATCCAGATAGGTATGAGCCGCCGCGCCCTCTCCCAGACTAAGGGCTTCATCGGCGTCCTGAATATGCAGGCTACTGATATCGGCATCAGAATAAACCGCGACGCCACGGACGTTCATCTCTCGCAACGAACGTAGAATACGGCACGCAATCGCGCCACGGTTGGCAATCAGAAGTTTGTCGAACATACGCTAGACTCATGCAAGGGCGGGTCGTCCCGCCAAAATGCGATCCGCATGATGGTCGTCCATCGCGGTAAATGTCATAGGGTGCAAAGGCCTGCTACCACGCTAGAATCACGGGGTTTTGTCAGACTGAACGCGGCGCGGCGACGACAGGAAATAGCGATTTGCCCTTGCCTCCAGCGCGCTCACCAGCCACGCTTTCACCCGCTGCCAGCGCGTACGTTTTTCATCGCCTCGATCTGGCATCAATTCCATATCAGCACCTCCGCGGGCGTCGGGTTCCAGCCGTTGCACGGGTTATTCAGCTGCGGACAGTTGGAAATCAGCACAATGACATCCGCTTCGGCGCGCAGCTCCACGTATTTCCCCGGTGCGGAAATACCGTCCTCAAAGGTCAGCTCACCTTCTGCCGTCACCGGCACGTTCATGAAGAAGTTGATGTTCGCGCCGATGTCCTTTTTGTTCAGGCGACCATCGTGCAGGCAGGCGCAGAGAAAGTTGTCGCGGCAGCTATGCATGTAGCGCCGGTCGAGCGCATAGCGCACGGTGTTGCTTTCCTGTGCACAGGCTCCGCCCAGCGTGTCATGGCGACCGCAGGTGTCGGCGACAATCGTCAGCAGCGGATTGCCAAGATTGGAGTACAGCACGCTGCCCGTCGTCAGGTAGACGCTATTCTGGCGGCGCAGCGTACGTTGTGGATCGTAGCGTTCACGCGGATCATTGACGCGATAAAACAGCGTATCCACCGCCTGATTGCCTTCCAGATCCAGCAGTCGCAGCGTCTGCCCCTGCTTCACCTCAAACAGATAGGGTTCTCCGGCAGGAATCACATGGCGGAATACCGCGTCCTCGGCCGTTTTATTGCTGGCAATTAATGTCATGTCCGGCCTCCTTACAGGCAAAAGCGTTCGGTATTGTGAAACGCGCGTGCATTTTCCTCACGGAACGCACGGCAGTACGCAGCGACATCCTCGCCTTCCGCCCGACTCCAGGTGAGCGCAATCGGGCGCGGCGCATAGGTCGGGTTAGGATCCATCGGGTGTTGCAAGGCGGTCAGCACCACCAGCGTATCCATCGGCGCATACAGCTCGATGTAGTTTCCCGCCTGAGAATGATTAGTATGAAAATGGAATTGCCCTTGCGCATCCACGGTGATTTTGCTGAACAGGTTGATGGTCATCAGCAGATCTTGCAGATTGAGATTCCATTTCCCCATCTCGACCAGCAGGTTATCCATGCCGTTACGGAAAAAACCGTTGCGCAATTCCTGATAGCGTCCCTGCCCGTATTTCTCCTGCACCTCCTGCGCATTAAGCACGCCGCCGAAGCTGTCGTGCCAGCCGCAGGTGTCGGTAATGATTGCCGCCAGCACGCGTCCCATATCGGAATAGAGACAGTGCCCAGCCGTTAATTTGGCGGTGTGCTGCCCTTTCAGAGTATCCGGCAAGTTCAGGCGTTCGCTGGTCTGGTGCGCGTTAAACAGCAGCAGGCCCACATTGCCACCACCTTCCACATCTTCAATACGCAGAATCTGTCCGCGCTTGAGAATGAAAGAGGTATGTCCTCCGCCCGGCACGATTTCTTCATCAAACGTTGTTCGGCCTGTCGATGTGTTTGTCGATGTGTTTGTCGATGTCTGTATCGCTGTCATAACCGAAAGCACCTTAAATGGGGGATGTCGCCGCGCTGACTACAGGAGGCACTAGCGTCAGCGCACGCTGGCGCGTAGCGAGACGATCCTGATTAAGCGGGATGTCATAGGTAATACGTGCGCCATAGGCTTCCGGCGCATGGGGATCGACGCGCACTTTGTCGAACACCAGCAAACGCGTGCTGAGATGGAAACCTTCCGGCAAATCGTGGGTGACCATAAAGACCGTTAAGCGGGTTTCTCGCCACAGCTCCAGCAGCAGCGTGTGCATATCGCCGCGAATACCCGGGTCCAGCGCCCCAAAGGGTTCATCGAGCAGCAGGATGCGCGGCTGGACAATAAACGCCTGCGCAATCGCAAGCCGTTGCTGCATGCCGCCAGAAAGCTGGTTGGGGTATTTGTGCATGGAATGTCCCAGTCCGACGCGCTCCAGCATCCGCGCGGCATTGTCTCGCGCCTCCTGCTTACGCGCCCCAAACAGCCTGCCGAGCCAAGGGGAACGCGGGATCTCCAGCCCAATCACCACGTTTTCCAGCACGGTTAAATGTGGGAAAACCGAATAGCGCTGAAACACCACGCCGCGGCTGGCATCCGGTTCAGCGGGCAGCCGCTTCCCTTCGAGCCGCACGTCACCACGGCTGGGCGTTTCTTGCCCCAGCAGCAGGCGCAGAAAGGTGGATTTACCGCAGCCGGATGCCCCAACCATCGTGCAAAACTCCCCTTCCTCAACGTTCAGGTTGAGCCGTTCCAGCACGACGTGGTCGCCGTATTCCTGCCAGATGTTATCGATCTCGATAAAACTCATGCTTTGCTTTCCTCTGACCACGGGAACCCGCGGCGATGCAGCCACCGCAGCGCCATATCCATGAGCCATGCCAGCAGCGTGATCCACACGACGTAAGGCAGAATCACGTCCATCGCCAGATAGCGGCGTACCAGAAAGATGCGGTAACCGAGCCCTGCCGTTGCCGAAATCGCTTCGGCAGAAATCAGAAACAGCCACGCCGCGCCCAGCAGCAGCCGCAGTGAAATCAACAGCCGCGACAGCAGCTGCGGTAGGATGACGCGCAGCACCACGACCCAACTGTTCGCCCCCAGCGTCTGCGCTTTAATCAACGTTTCCTGCGGTATGTTGCGAGCGCGCTGTTCGAGGTCGCGCGCCAGCATCGGTGTAACTCCAATCACGATCAGCATCACTTTCGAGAGTTCATCCAGCCCGAAAACGATGAAGAGAATGGGTAAAATCGCCAGCGGCGGGATCATCGACAGTACGGTCATCAGCGGCGAGAGCGATGCGCGAAACAGCGGGAAAGCCCCGGCCGCAATCCCGAACAGCAGGCTCAACAGGCTGGCGATCCCCAGCCCCAGCGCGAGACGCACCAGACTGGCCTGCGTATCCAGCCAGAACAGGTAATCGCCGCTGCGTTTGTCCTCGGTCAATGCCATGCGCTGAATAGCCTCGGCCATTTGCCCGAGGCTCGGCAGAAGTTTGTCGTTGGGGTTAGCCTCCAGCCGCAATGCCGACCCGATGAGGTACAGCACCAGCAGCACGACAAACGGCAGCAGAACCAGCAACAGCCGTCCGCCCCTGCTGGGGTAGCGATTGATCAAGCGCACGATAGTCTCTCCAGTTTGCGGATCAGAGTTTGTTCTCTGCGGCCAGACGCACGAAGGTGTCGTCAAAGCGCAGTTTCACATTGGCGCTGTCACCCTGCGTGACCTGACCGGGGAACGTCATACCGATAAAATCTGCGCTCTGCGCGCCGGTGCCGAGTAGCCCTTTGTCGAAGGAGAAATCCGCGACGCGCTTCATGGTGTTAGGGAGATCCGAGCTGGTCAGAAACGCCAAATTGTCCTGTGGGGAATAAAACAGATGGGTGGTTTTTAACTGCGCCTGATAGCCTGCTAAATCGGTGCCAGAGGCGGCAGCCATTGACTCCAGCGCGGGTTTATCGCCTGCCTTCATCAGCGTCATCATTTCAAACCAGGCACCGGCCAGCGCTTTGCCCAACGCCGGATTGTCCTGTAACGTTTGCGTATTCACGACCATCATGTCGATCAATTCACCGGGGATCTGACCAGACTGGAAGACTTCCGTGGTGTCCGGCTGGCTTTTGATGGCAGAGAGCTGAGGGTTCCAGGCGACGGCAGCCTGCACGCTGCGGGTGGCAAAGGCAGCGACAATATCGGCATCCGACGTGTTAACGACGGTGACATCGCGCTCCCGCAATCCGGCCGTCTCCAGACCGCGTACCAGCAGGTAATGGGAGACAGAGAGTTCAGGCAGGTTAACCTTCATCCCGCGCAAATCGCTCAGCGTTTTCCCTTTGCCTTTGAGCACGATGCCATCGTTGCCTGCGGAGAAACTGCCGAGCAGCAGCGCCGTGGTATCCACACCGCCCGCGGCCGGAATGGTCAGCGCATCCATGTTGGTCATCGTGCAGCCGTCAAACTGCCCAGCGGTGTATTGGTTGATCGATTCGACGTAGTCGTTAAGCTGGGTGACCTTAATCTTGATGCCGTACTTGTCGGCCCATTTATCGATAATGCCCTGCGTGCCGATGAAGCCCCACGGCATCCATCCGGCATAAATCGTCCAGCACACGTTGAATTGCGTTTTAGGCGCAGCCTGAGAAGGGAAACTCAGCAGCGCTGAGAGACTGAGGACGCAAACGCCCAGTAAACGAGATAGGTTCATGCCAGACCTCCGGTTGAGTAGGAAAAAAGCGGGAACAGCGCGACACCATGGGTGTTGCTGTCTCCCGGGCTTTTGTCCCGCCGTGTAACCTCAACTGGAGGTCGCCAGCTCTCGGACCAGACATCCATAGGATATGGATCGGAACCCTAGCCAGCTATTCAGGTTGTTCAGCGCCATGCGTGGTGCTGTCCCGAATAGAGAAAAGCAAAAGGCGTGCCAGCACAGAAAGTGCCAGTCCGGCTGTCGTTTATAGGGAGCATGATGCGGGGAAGCCCGCCGCTATCGCGCTATCTCGGTGCAGTAGCACAGCGAGTACGCCTCACGGCAGTGCAGCGGAAGTTGGCGGAAGCGGAGCTTAGTGTGCAGAACGGCTGGCCGCTATTTTTTCCAGCAGCGCACTAAACGTGGCTTGTTCTTCAGGGGATAACGCCTGAAGCATCTGCGCCTCAATCTGCTTTTCCTGATGCAGAAAAACCTGCGTAAACGCGACGCCTTTATCGGACAAACTGAGCCACACGCTGCGGCCGTCATCCGGGTTATCGATCTTGCGGACATAATCGCGTTTGACCAACTCCGCGACCATACGGGTGATCTGTGCTTTATCCCGACAGACCCTTTTCGCCAGCGACTGGGGCGTAATGCGCCCTTCCATCGCGATGATCTTACATAACCGGACATGCACCACATCCAGACTAATGTCATGCGCTTTCATCTGTTCCTGCATCTGTGCCTTATAGCTTTCTAATAAGGCAAAAAGGGGTTTCATCATATTTTATTGACTCAGTCAACCAATGATCATATAGTTGATTTTATCAATTATCCATCACACGTTCAACTTACCGAGGCCACAATGGGAAACGTCTATCAGATTACGGTGGAAGAAAATGCCGAGCAGCAGCGCATGCTGTCGTTTGAATGCTCAATTCACGATGATTTGTTCAAGATTCTGGAAAAAGTCGATGGCAAGATGGACATGACGCCGGAACAGACTCAGGCCTTTATTGTGGGGTTGAAACTATTTAGTGAAGTGATGATGCAGAATAGAAAGCACCCGCTGTTTAAGGAATTCGCCGCCCCGTTCAGAGAATTCATGCTTAATCTCAAGAAGCAGTGATAGAGAAGGTCGCGCAGCAAAAATGATGCTCCCCGCGCCGTGAAAACACCGACGTGGGGAGCGTGACGTCTTACTCTGCCAGATCGAAGCGATCCGCATTCATCACTTTCACCCAGGCAGCAACAAAGTCATTCACAAACTTCTCTTTGCTGTCGTCCTGTGCGTAAACCTCGGCGTAGGCGCGCAGAATGGAATTGGAACCAAAGACCAGATCCAGACGCGTTGCTGTCCATTTGACTTCACCCGTTTTACGGTCGCGGATTTCATACAGCTCTTTACGGTATGGCTTCCACGTGTATTTCATATCGGTCAGGTTGACGAAGAAATCATTCGTCAGCGCGCCTTCACGATTAGTAAATACGCCGTGTTTGGTGCCACCGTAGTTGGTCCCCAACACACGCAGGCCGCCAACCAGTACCGTCATCTCTTTCGCCGTCAGCCCCATCAGTTGGGTGCGATCGAGCATCAGCTCTTCCACGCTCACGGCATAATCTTTCTTCAGCCAGTTACGGTAGCCATCGTGGATAGGTTCAAGGACGTCAAAAGACTCGGCGTCGGTCAGGGCATCGGTGGTGTCGCCACGTCCCGGAGCAAACGGCACAGTCACCTGTACGCCAGCCGCTTTCGCCGCTTTCTCAATCCCCACATTACCCGCCAGCACAATGGTATCGGCCACGCTGGCCCCTGTTGCAGCGGCAATGCTTTCCAGCACGACTAACACACGCGCCAGACGCTCAGGTTCGTTACCTACCCAGTCTTTCTGCGGAGCGAGGCGAATACGCGCGCCGTTGGCACCGCCGCGCATATCGGAACCACGGAATGTACGGGCGCTGTCCCAGGCGGTTGCGACCAGTTCACTGATGGAAAGGCTACTTTCTGCAATGCGTGCTTTGACAACATCAACATCATAGTCGGTACGACCAGCCGGAATCGGATCCTGCCACAGTAAGTCTTCCTGCGGCACATCTGGACCCACGTAGCGCGCTTTCGGCCCCATATCGCGGTGCGTCAGTTTGAACCATGCTCGGGCAAACACTTCGGAGAAGTACGCCTGATCCTGATAGAAACGCTCGGAAATCTTGCGATATTCCGGGTCAACTTTCAGCGCCATGTCGGCATCAGTCATCATTGGGTTGTAGCGAATAGACGGGTCTTCAACGTCAACCGGTTTGTCTTCTTCTTTAATATTAACGGGCTCCCACTGCGATGCACCAGCCGGGCTCTTTCTCAGTTCCCATTCGTGATTCAACAGCATGTGGAAGAAGCCGTTATCCCATTGCGTCGGATGCGTTGTCCAGGCGCCTTCCAGACCGCTGGTGACGGTATAGCGCCCTTTGCCCGATCCCGTGGGGTTATGCCAACCGAGACCTTGCTCCTCAACATCCGCACTTTCTGGTGCCGCACCCAGCAGGCTGGCATCGCCGTTACCGTGGGTTTTACCCACCGTGTGCCCACCCGCCGTCAGGGCAACGGTTTCTTCATCATTCATCGCCATACGGGAGAACGTCACGCGCATATCCTGTGCAGTACGCAGCGGATCGGGATTGCCGTCGACGCCTTCTGGGTTAACGTAAATCAGCCCCATTTGTACGGCCGCCAGCGGGTTTTCCAGCGAGGTACGATCGTCGCTGCCATAGCGTCCGGTGCTCTTCGCCAGCCACTCTTTTTCCGAGCCCCAGTAGGTGTCTTTTTCCGGGTGCCAGATGTCTTCACGGCCAAAGGCGAAGCCAAATGTTTTCAGCCCCATGGATTCATACGCGATATTACCCGCCAGAATAATCAAGTCCGCCCAACTGAGTTTATTGCCGTATTTTCTTTTGATGGGCCACAGTAAGCGGCGCGCTTTATCGAGACTGACGTTATCCGGCCAGGAGTTAAGCGGTGCAAAGCGCTGGTTACCGGTTCCGCCGCCGCCGCGACCGTCGGTCGTACGGTAAGAGCCCGCCGAGTGCCAGGCCATACGAATCATCAGGCCGCCATAGTGACCCCAGTCCGCTGGCCACCACTCCTGGCTATCGGTCATCAGTGCGTGCAGATCTTTTTTGAGGGCATCGACATCGAGGGTTTTGAGGGCGTCGCGGTAGCTGAAATCGCTGCCTAACGGGTTGGTCTTGGTATCATGCTGATGCAGAATGTCGAGATTGAGGGTATTTGGCCACCAGTCGGTGTTTGATGAGCCAGTAGAAGTGTTTCCGCCGTGCATAACCGGACACTTGCCGGCTGGTTTCGTTTTATTCTCGTCCATCGTTATCTCCCAGTATGTTGCATTGCCTTAATCGCTACGCCAGAAGGCGGGGTTGTTCCCCGATAGCCTTGCCTTATAGCAACGGAGCGCTTCACCGATTCCTTCTTCTTGATGCAAGACAGTGCCAGAGTCTCCCTATAATTTATAATTGTATATGCTAACTTCTGCGATAGCTTAACCTGATGAAAAGCGGTTCAATCGCACATTTTTCCTATCTGCATCAATAATCTCGCCGATAGAACCGCTTGTGATAATGAGCCTGCTTATCATGGCAACCTCTTTTAAGAGACCGCTGACTCTTCTGCTACCCTAAAACTACAGCGATGGCGAACGGAGTATGAACTGGGTAAGTTCGGCACGTTTCCCTAAGCGGATCGGACAACCATTTACGTTAGCGGTTCAAATGAAGCCGACGTAGGATGAAACTCACGTTCAGATTTTGCTGATACGGTGGCGGCATTCGACGAATTCGGCTAAACATTCGACACTTGGAAGAACATGATAAACAAAGCACTTGCCACAAGCATCGGAGCCGTCCATAATAGCGCCCATTCCAAACGCTGGAATGAAGAAAAGCATTCTAATCAAAACGTTACTGATTAAGATGTTGTCTACTGTACGACCGTAGCTCAGTTGGTTAGAGCACCACCTTGACATGGTGGGGGTCGGTGGTTCGAGTCCACTCGGTCGTACCAATTCATGTTCTATAAATATTACCCTGCGCCCGTAGGCTAATGAACATGAATTGAAATTTATCCCCTACTTGTGTCCTATTCAATTCATCAAACTGAAACTGAGTTCCCTGTTCTAGCCTCTGTTTTTTACATGTTGGTTGGTTTGGATTGCGACATTCAATCGCAATTTATGAGAGAAAGCATCCCGCTTTTTTGAGGCAATCTCCTGCTAATCTAAAGTAGCGCCTTACCCTTCAGCGACACAGCGGCCCTACTGGCCGCGCGTTTCCAGATACAGCACCGTGGCGGCGACGCGGGAGCGTACGTTGAGTTTGCGCAGCATGTTGCGGATATGCACTTTTACCGTCTCTTCTGAGATATACAGTACACTCGCGATTTGCTTGTTGGATAGCCCTGAGGCTACTTCCTGCAACACATCCAGTTCGCGCTCCGTCAATACGGTAAAGGGCGACGGCGTATCCTGTATGGCGATACGGTGGCGCAGCACCTCCCGCACCTGTTCGCTGAAGGCATCACCGTTACGAATGGCATCCAGCAAATGTTCCGGGGCGCTGTCTTTAAGCAGATAGCCATCGGCACCCGCATCCATCAACGCATAAATATCGCTGGGCGCATCGGAGACCGTCAACACAATCACGCGGGCGCAGATCCCATCGTGCCGCAGCGCGTGGAGCGTATCCAACCCGCTCAATCCTTTCATGTTGAGATCGAGCAAGATAATATCGGGTGAATCCCGATTCGCGAGGCTCAGCGCCTCCATGCCATTACTGGCCTCCCCGATCACATCAAAAATGGCATCGGTTGCCAGTAGCTGACGGATTCCTCGGCGCATAAGCGGATGATCGTCAACGATCAGCACACGATAAGATGGTTTTTCTGACATGCCCAGCCCCAATGTAATATGGATCTTATTATTTTTTATTTAGAATATATCCCCGTCATACTGCAAGTGGCCTGCTTCCCACTCGACTTATTCAGGGTAGAGATTGTTCGTGTTGTCGCGTTCACGCGCGGTCGTCGGCGTCGAAAAACAGACGCTAACCTGCGTCCCCCCTTCAGGGTGAAGGCCAATAGAGAGCTTTCCGCCTAACCGTTCGGCGCGTTCCTGCATAATATTTAAGCCGTAATGTCCCGCAGGTTCCTCCTGATTGATAATGCCACAGCCGTCATCACGAATATCAACACAATGACGACCATCGGGCTGCGTACGGCAGTTGACGGTAATCACCGTCGCCTGCGCATGTTTAATGGCGTTCAGCACCGCTTCACGGATGATTTGCAGCAGGTGAACCTGCTGTGATGCATCCAACGCCTGCGTAGGAACCCGGCAATCAATCGCGATGGTCGCCGGGGTCTGCGCACGCAACGGCTCAATCATTTCCTGCATCGCCGCCGGCAAATCGGCCTGTTGTAGCGTCAGCCGGAATGTGCCCAGCAGTTCACGTAGCTGACGATACGCATCGCTGAGCGCCTGCTCGAAATCAGTGATGATCTGCCGAGCCTGCGCATTTTCTTCCGCTACCGCACGCTTTAATAACGCCATCTGGATATTCAGATACGAAAGCACCTGAGCCAGCGAATCATGCAGTTCACGCGCAATCGTGGCACGCTCTTCCATCAGTAACAACTGCTGGTAGTGCTTTTGTGCCTGATTGAAATAGAGGCCGCGACCCAGCATATTCGCGACGCTTTCCATCAGTTGCGCCGACGGCTGCTGCGTTGATGCCTGCCACCGTAGTTGCCCAAACTCAACGTCTTGCAAACAGATGGGCAAGGCCTGCCACGCCGTCTGTTCATCTGGCTGGCCTTCACATAACCGCCAGTTCTCCCCGACCCGCATTTCCAGACAGCCGACCGTTTCATAGCGGCGAACAATTTGCAGAATCTGCTGAAAACAATGTCTGTCGATCGTGCTGACGTTCATCGCCTGAGAACAGTTGTACAGCACCTTCAGCATGCGGTTCACTTCCTGCAAGCGCAGCGTTTTCTGCCGGACTTTGTCTTCCAGAGAACGATAGAGCTTTTGCAGTTCGTCCGTCATGCTACTGAAGGTTTGTGCCAGTAATCCCAATTCGTTAGGCAGATTGACGTCCAGCCGCGAATGGGTAAAACGCCCCTTCTCAATGGACGTACAGGCCGCCATCAGCTTATTCAACGGCACCACCACCTGGCGGCGAATGCGACGCAGCGTAAAGAAGATCAGTATATAGATAGTGATCGAGCCAATTATTGATGTCACAACGACTATCATCATCTTGCGTTCGGAATAATGCTGCAACGCCAGTACAAAGCGATCGATCTGCGTGACGTAGCCGACAATATTGTCCTGATACCACACGCGATCCCCCGCGTTCAGACGCTCATCCATTGTTTTCCAGCTCTGCAATAGCGCCGCATAATGATCGCGCACATCGCGCGGCACATACCAGCGATCCAGCAGGTGAAAAACAGGGGAATCCAGCGTTTGCGCATAGAGGCGGCGATGCGATGCTAATTCTGCACGATCGCCCTGTAGGTCATACCCCATGCGATAGCTTTGCATGCGCATGGAACCGGCAACGTTGATCGCTTCTGCATCGCGTAAACCGCTGGCTAACGTCAGTAGCGCAATGCCCGTCGTCAGAAATGAAAGCAACGCGATATAAAAAAACGCGCGAGCCAGGCTGGTAGAAACAGGACGTTTAACCATCACAACGAATAATCCTCTTTGGCATCATACCTACTCTAAATAAGTAGCTCAGCATTTCAGCGTACTATCACGATCCCCACAGGCTCCCGCAAGCCAATGAGACGCGAATCCCACATAAGCTTGATCCGGCACCACCATTTACCTCTAAAGGGTGATTATCGCATACAGCCTAAGAGGAATAGTGTAACCCCTACAAAAACAGCGTGTTTTTTATTGGATATTTCATTGCGTGCCAGAGCGAAAAACTGCCATGACTAACCTCTCCCGGCGTTCCCTACTGACTGGTGGCCTACAGCGGGCAGACAACGCGTTGCGTCCGCCGTGGAGCGGTGCAGAAAGCCAGTTCCTGAGCCAGTGCACGCGCTGCAACGTCTGCGTAGATGCCTGCGGCTCAGGGATTATCCAGCGCGGTTCGGGCGGTTTTCCCACCATCGATTTTCAGCGCGGCGAATGTACGTTTTGCTACGACTGCGCACATGCCTGTCCACAAGCGCTGTTCGCGGAGAGCCACACCACGCCGTGGGAATACCACCTGACGATTCAAGATGCCTGTTTATCACTGCATCAGGTGGAATGCCGCAGCTGTCAGGATGCCTGTGAAACAGGCGCGATACGATTCCGGCCCGCCATTGGGCGCGTTGCTGCACCGTCCATCGATGACGACGCCTGTACCACCTGTGGTGCATGCATTTCCGGGTGCCCTGTCGGCGCCATGTCGATGAAAAAAATCACCGCGGGATATCACACCGCGCCAGCGCGTCTCCCGACGCAACAGGAAAACCGATGAGCACAGTCTGGCATGTTTGCAGTGTAGTGGTTCACGTCAACACGGCGCAGATGGCAGCCGTTGGCGAGGCGTTAGCGACGCTGCCCAATGTAGAAGTGGGTGCCAGCGATAGCGATACCGGAAAAATGGTCGTGGTGCTGGAGTCAGATTCAGAGGACGCACTGTTAAAACAAATAGCGTCAATGCGCGAGCTTACGGGCGTACTGGCGGTTTCGCTGGTTTATCACCAGCTCGATGAACCGTCTTGTGATGAACAATCTTTTGCTTTCGATGAACAACCTCTTGATCAACAAGCTCAGGGTGAGGAAATACCATGAAACTCAGTCGACGACACTTTATGAAGGCGAACGCGGTCGCAGCGGCAGCCGCGGTCGCAGGCATCACCATACCCACCGCGGTTCGTGCCGTGACCGAACAGTCCGATGCTATCCACTGGGATAAAGCACCTTGCCGCTTCTGTGGCGTAGGGTGCGGTGTGCTGGTGGGAACGCAAAATGGCCGCATCGTCGCCAGTCAGGGCGATCCCGAAGCACCGGTTAACCGCGGATTAAACTGCATCAAGGGCTATTTCCTGCCAAAAATCATGTACGGGCAGGATCGCCTGACCCAACCTTTGCTGCGCATGCGTGACGGAAAATTCGATAAAGAAGGCGAATTTACTCCGATCTCCTGGGATCAGGCGTTTGACATCATGGCGGAGAAATTCAAAACCGCACTGAAGGAAAAAGGCCCGAACGCGATAGGAATGTTTGGCTCTGGACAATCAACCATTTGGGAAGGCTATGCGGCCGCCAAACTGTTCAAAGCGGGCTTCCGTTCCAACAATATTGACCCCAACGCGCGCCACTGTATGGCATCAGCGGTCGTCGGCTTTATGCGTACCTTCGGGATGGATGAACCGATGGGCTGCTACGACGATATCGAGCAAACCGATGCGTTTGTCCTATGGGGTTCTAACATGGCGGAGATGCACCCGATTCTCTGGTCGCGCATCACCGACCGCCGCCTGTCGAACAGCAATGTCACGGTCGCCGTGCTGTCCACCTATCAGCACCGCAGTTTTGAGCTGGCGGATAACGGCATGGTGTTTACGCCACAAACCGATCTGGCCATTCTCAACTACATCGCCAACTACATTATCCAAAACAATGCGGTGAACGAGGCTTTCTTTACTCGCCACGTGAACCTGCGCCGAGGCGTGACCGATATCGGCTACGGGCTACGTCCGACGCATCCGTTGGAAAAAGCGGCGAAAAATCCGGGTTCCGATGCGTCTGAGCCGATGAGTTTTGAAGAATACAAAGCCTTTGTCGTCGACTATACGCTGGAAAAAACGGTCGCGCTCAGCGGCGTTCCCGCCGATCAGTTGGAAGCGCTGGCAAAACTCTACGCCGATCCGAAGAAGAAAGTGATCTCCTACTGGACGATGGGCTTTAACCAACACACGCGCGGCGTCTGGGCGAACAATCTGGTTTATAACATCCACCTGCTGACGGGCAAGATCTCTCAGCCGGGCTGCGGACCGTTCTCGTTAACCGGTCAACCGTCTGCCTGCGGCACCGCGCGTGAAGTCGGCACGTTCGCCCACCGCCTGCCTGCGGATATGGTGGTAACCAACGAGAAACACCGCGCGATAGCGGAAAAACTGTGGCAGTTACCGACTGGTACCATTCCTGAAAAGATCGGTTTGCACGCCGTCGCACAAGATCGGGCGCTGAAAGACGGCACGCTGAATGCCTATTGGGTGATGTGTAACAACAACATGCAGGCCGGCCCAAACATCAATCAAGAGCGTATGCCGGGCTGGCGCGATCCGCGTAACTTCATCGTCGTATCCGACCCCTACCCGACGATCAGCGCATTGTCCGCTGACCTGATTTTGCCTACTGCGATGTGGGTGGAAAAAGAAGGTGCCTACGGCAACGCCGAGCGCCGGACGCAGTTCTGGCGTCAGCAGGTTAAAGCCCCGGGCGAGTCAAAATCAGATCTGTGGCAGGTGGTGAGCTTTGCCAAGCGCTTCGCCGTAGAGGAAGTATGGCCGGAAGAACTTCTGGCGCAGAAACCCGCCTACCGTGGCAAAACGCTCTACGACGTGCTGTTTGCGAACGATGTCACCACGCGCTTCCCGCTCAGTGAATTAGCGGAAAATCAGCTGAACGACGAATCCCGTGACTTCGGTTTTTACCTGCAAAAAGGCCTGTTTGAAGAATACGCCGCGTTTGGCCGTGGGCACGGTCACGACCTGGCACCGTTCGATGACTACCACAAAGTGCGCGGGCTACGCTGGCCGGTGGTTAACGGTAAAGAAACGCAGTGGCGCTACAGCGAAGGGCACGATCCTTACGTCAAAGCGGGAGAAGTCTACCGTTTTTACGGTAAACCGGATGGCAAAGCGGTGATTTTTGCGCTGCCGTACGAGCCTGCCGCCGAAGCGCCAGACGACGAATACGATCTCTGGCTCTCCACCGGTCGTGTTCTGGAGCACTGGCACACCGGCAGCATGACGCGTCGCGTACCGGAACTGCACCGCGCCTTCCCCGAAGCCGTGCTGTTTATGCACCCGCAGGATGCCAAAGCGCGCGATCTGCGTCGTGGTGAGAAAGTCCGCATTATCTCGCGCCGTGGTGAAGTCGTCTCGATTGTTGAGACACGTGGCCGCAATAAGCCACCGCGCGGTCTGGTGTATATGCCGTTCTTCGACGCCGCGCAGATGACTAACGTCCTGACGCTGGATGCGACCGATCCGCTGTCGAAAGAAACGGACTTTAAGAAATGTGCCGTCAAGCTGGCTAAGGTGTAACGCGCATGGCACGCCCGGAGAATCCATCACCCGCTCGCCGTCGCTTTCTGCGTGACGCCGTCCGTGCCGTTGCTGGCTTATCAGCAGCGGTGACGGTTCTCGGCATTCAGCAGCGGCGCGCTCAGGCCGACGAACTCCGGCTGCGGCCACCGGGTGCGCTGTCTGAGGCGGCGTTTTCCGGTGCCTGCATACGCTGTGGACAATGTGTTCAGGCCTGTCCGTACGACACGCTGAAGCTGGCAACGCTGGTCTCCGGTTCCGCAGCCGGTAGCCCTTACTTTGTCGCGCGCGATATCCCGTGCGAGATGTGTGAGGACATTCCCTGCGTGGTTGCATGCCCTAGCGGAGCGTTACAGCCGCTGGAGGCTATTGATGACGCCCGCATGGGATTAGCGGTACTGCTCGATCAGGAAAACTGCCTGAACTATCAGGGGTTGCGTTGCGATGTCTGCTATCGCGTCTGTCCTCTCATCGATAGCGCTATCACACTGGAGCCAGAGCGCAATACCCGCACCGGAAAGCATGCTCGCTTTCTACCTATCGTGCATAGCGATGTCTGTACTGGCTGCGGCAAGTGTGAAAAAGCCTGCGTGCTGGAACAGCCAGCGATCAAGGTCTTACCGCGCGCGCTGGCAAAAGGCGAACTCGGACATCACTACCGTTTCAGTTGGCTGGAGGCACGCGATGGCAAATCGTAAGCAGGACGCCGGACGAGAAGCCCGAGCGAAAAAAGGCTGGTGGCGCAGTCACCGCTGGCTGGTCTTACGCCGCTTGACCCAGTCTCTGGTGCTGCTCATGTTCCTCAGCGGTCCGATCTTCGGATTTTGGATCCTACACGGTAACTACAGCGCCAGCCGCTTGCTCGACACCGTAACGCTCAGCGATCCGCTGATGGTGCTGCAAAGTCTGGCTAGCGGTCATCTGCCCGCCACGCTCGCGCTGGTCGGTGCGCTGATTATCGCGCTGAGCTATGCGCTGGCAGGCAAGCGCCTGTTCTGTAGCTGGGTCTGCCCAGTTAATCCGCTTACCGATTTAGCCGCCTGGCTACGTCGTCGTTTCGGCATCACTGCCTCGGCGACGATCCCCCGCAATCTGCGCTATCTGCTGCTGATCCTCATTCTTGCAGGAAGTGCGCTGACGGGCGGGCTGCTGTGGGAATGGGTCAACCCGGTTTCACTGATGGGTCGCGGGCTGATTTTCGGGTTTGGTGCAGGTATCTGGCTGCTGCTGGCGCTATTTCTGTTTGATTTGTGGGTCGTGGAACACGGCTGGTGCGGACACCTTTGTCCAACCGGCGCGCTGTATGGTGCGCTTGGCGGTAAAGGCGCGCTGGCTGTGGATGCCACTGAGCGTGAACGCTGTACGCGTTGTATGGACTGCTTTCATGTCTGTCCAGAGCCACAGGTGCTGCGCGCCCCCTTGCTTGATAAACACAGTCCGGCACAGGTTACTGACCGAGACTGCATAACATGCGGACGCTGTATTGATGTCTGCGCTGAAGACGTTTTTAAAATAACCCTTAGATGGAAATCGGGAGCAAAGTCATGAAAAGCCTGAGAATGGGATGGTTTCGCTGGATCACCGCCTTGGCGATACTGGGCAGTGCGATAGCCACTGCACAGGTCGATTTAAGCCAATCGCCAGAAGTCGCTGCGACACAGCCGGGAAATAGCCGGATGCCGAAGCAGCAGGAGCGTATGGCGCTCAACTATGTCAACCAGCCACCGATGATCCCGCATAGCGTGGATGGCTATCAGGTCACCCCGACCTTTAACCGTTGTCTACAGTGTCACGGCGTCGAGAGCTATCGTTCCACCAGCGCCCCGCGCGTCAGCCCGACCCATTTTGTCGACAGAGACGGCAAAGTGCTGAGCAATGTCGCCCCTGCGCGCCATTTCTGTCTGCAGTGCCACGTGCCGCAGGCGGACAGTTCGCCAATTACTGGTAACACGTTCACCCCTTCTAAAGGCTTTGGTCAGTGAGGTTTGCTATGAAACAACCAGGAAAAGTGGGACGGTTGTTGCGCCAGTTGTGGCAATGGTGGCGTCGCCCAAGTCGGCTGGCGCTGGGAACGTTGCTCATTATCGGCTTCGCGGGCGGTATTTTCTTTCTGGCAACATCCCAGAAAGGCATGGAAATGAGCAACAGCGAGGCGTTCTGCATCAGCTGTCATGAAATGCGCAATACCGTCTATCAGGAATATATGGAAACCGCGCACTACAGCAACCGCAGCGGCGTACGCGCCACCTGCCCGGACTGCCACGTTCCGCATGAGTTTGTGCCGAAAATGGTGCGTAAAATTCAGGCCAGTAAAGAGCTGTACGGCAAAATAATGGGCACGATTGATACGCCACAAAAGTTTGAAGCACATCGGCTGACGATGGCGCAGAGCGAATGGCGGCGCATGAAAAATAACAATTCTCAGGAATGCCGCAACTGCCACAACGTTGACTATATGGACTTCTCTGGGCAAAAAACGGCTGCGGCAGAAAAACACAGCGAAGCGATAAAACTCGGTCAAACCTGTATCGATTGCCACAAAGGCATCGCCCACAAACTGCCGGACATGCACAGCGTCAAAAGCGGGTTATAACCCGCCCCCTTCGTCACACTTGGGACGGCGTATGCCGTCCTCAACACAAGCGGAAACATCCGCCCTTCCCAATTCTGTCTATCGTATTCTTATAAATACCGTTAGGGTTTCGTGCGCAATAAGTAGTGCGATCTTCTGCAACTCGCGTCGCACGCGCCCGACGCGGGTGTGGCTAAGGCCGCTCTCAGCACAGCCGGAAAAAACCGCCCCAAAATAACAATGTACTCAGTTCAGTCTTTTGATTTTATGGGGTTGGCTCGCGTAAAAAAATCGCGCAGAGGTGTACATGACCGCCGGATGAGCGGCATGGACGCCGCGAAAGCCTGCGCCGCGTCGGGAGCGCGTCGCAGGCGGTCCGAACAGCGGGCATAAACACCGACGGCACCGCGAAGCGGCGCGATTTAACGCGAAAAGCCAGGGGTCACGGGGCGACGGCAACTGAGCCGCCCCGTGTCGGGCGCGTGCTGCAACGGTTGCAGAAAAAACCGTGGGTAATGCGCACGAAACCTTCACCGTAACAACAGAAACAACAGAAACAACAAAAGGGCGATATATCGCCCTTCTGCTATTGGTGATGAAAATAAAAAAGGATTATTTCCCCGTGGTCGCCTGCACCGACAGTGACGCTTTCGCCTGTGCCACGCTGCGTTCAATGACTGCTCGGCGCGTGTCGTTTTGCGGTAACAGCTGCAACATGGCTTCCCAGGCGTTAATCGCGTCCTGATAGCGCTGGGCTTCATAGGCATTGAAAGCCAGCAGGCTCAATACACGCACATTGGTCGAGCCGGAATTCATCAGTTCACGCAACATGTCTCCACCGCGTTGGCTATCACGCGGGTCGGTAGATCGCGACAGCAGATCGGCATAGTCCAGCGCTAGATCTGTATTCTTCGGATCGAGTTGGAACGCCTTGGCAAACGCCTGCACGGACATGTCGTAGTTATTCAGCAAGCCTGCAATACGCCCCAGCATCCACCAGTCTTGTGGATTGTCTGGCTGCGTTTCCAACTGGCTACGCAATCCCAGACCGAGACGCGCGACGTCTTCAATGGTCAGTGGCTCGGCGTCAGGATCCAGCGCTCGCTTCATCAAGTCCGGCGTTAACGCCACAATCTGCTGTAACTCCTGCACCCGATTAACCGCAGAAGTCTTCCAAAACACGCCGAGGCTGACGATAACCAGTAACAGCACGCCCGGCAGCAAAACCCAGCGGTTTAGTGGGCGCTGTTGTGCCTTCACATCACTGGGAATGTCCTGCAATAGCGTATGCTGGAGTTCCTCAACCAGTTGAGCACGTTCCTGCTCATTGGCGACGTCCACAGTAAGCTCACGCAGACGATCGCGATACAGCGCCTGATTGATCGCATCGCGATCGTATTCGCCTCGTGACGACCACGGCGCAAGCAGCAGCGCGGAAAGCGCAATCAGCGATAGCACAATGGTTGCGGTCAGTAGCATCATTCGGATTTCCCCCCACGTTCCAACAGCGTCTGCAAGCGCTTCTTATCCTGTTCGCTCATCGGTTCTTTGGCACTTCTGATGCGGCGGGCACGCCGAATAATCACCCACGATCCCACAGCCAGAAACAGCGCGGGCAGGAACCACAGCAGAATCGTAAAAGGCGTGATCGGCGGTTCATACGTCACAAAATAGCCGTAACGATCCACCATATAATCGACAACCTGCTCTTTCGTTTGTCCCTGCTGCATCAGGTCATACACTTTCTGCCGCATATCCGAAGCAATCATCGAATTGGAATCGGCAATGCTGTTGTTCTGGCATTTCGGGCAGCGCAACTGCATCGTCAACTCACGAAACTGTTGCTCCTGCGTAGCATTGTCAAAACGCAATACCTCGGAAGACGCCAGCACGCTGAACGACAGCAGCAGTGCGCTAAGGAAACTCAGCACTCTCATGCGCCGCCCTCCTTGCTGTATTTGTCCCACAGCGGTTGCAGCGTTTCTTGCCATACCTGCATGTTGAGATCGCCCGCATGGCGATAGCGAATGATGCCTTTCCCGTCGATCAGGAACGTTTCCGGCGCGCCATACACGCCCAAATCCAGACCCAGCATACCGTCGCCATCAAATAAGCTCATCGCATAGGGGTTGCCTAGCGTCTTCAGCCATTCGACGGCTTTGGGGCGTTCATCTTTATAATTCATGCCCACGACGCGGATTCCCTGCGCCGCCAGCGTGTTGAGAAACTGGTGCTCCGCACGGCACGTCGGGCACCAGGTCGCCCAGACGTTCAGCAGCAGCGGTTTGCCATCGCTCAGCTCAGATTGGCTATAAACCTTTCCCGGCTGATCCAGTGATTCCAGACGAAACGCGGGAATCGGTTTACCGATCAGGGCCGACTCCAGCCGCATCGGATCGTCACCGTCGCTGTTGCGCACCAATTGCCACAGCAGGGCAACGGCCAGCAGTAAAAACAGGACGAGCGGGATTAACAAAATCTTACGGCTCATGATGCTGTCCCCCGAACGGCGCGACGCAGGCGATAGCGCGGGTCAAACATGCACAGGATGCCGCCTAACGCCATCAGCCCCCCGCCGTACCAAATCCAGCGGATAAACGGTTTGTAATACAACCGCACCGCCCAGCTACCGTCATCGAGCTTTTCACCCAAAGCCGCATAGAGATCGCGCGTCACACCCGCATCAATGGCGGCTTCCGTCATGATCGCGCCACTGGTGTTGTAGAAGCGTTTTTCCGCCTTCAAGATCGCTTCCGGCTTACCGTTGTGCGTCACCTCAACCGTCCCTTTCGCGCTTTGCCAGTTCGGCCCCACGACATCACGCACGCCTTGAAACGTAAAACGGTAATCGTGGATCTCGATGCTGTCGCCTGCCCGCATCCGCACATCGCGCTCAACGCTATAATTCTGGCTGAAGGCGATGCCTACCACCGTCACCGCCAGCCCAATATGACCGCACACCATGCCCCACTGGCTCAGTGAAAGTGTGGTCAAACCGCGCAGCAAACCATGACGACGGGTGGAGCTGGTATGCAGCTCGTACACCGTTAAGAAGAACACCCACAGCGCCATCGACAGGCCAACCATCGTCATGGCAACAAGGGAATCCTGTAACAGCCACGGCAGTAGCAGCGACAGCGCGGCGGTCACGGCCAGCGCAATCAGCAGCAGCTTACGCAGCTTTTGCGGCTCGTCGCGCCGCCAGCGAACCAGCGGCCCCACGCCCAGCAGTAAGGCAAACGGTGCCATTAGCAGGGTGAACATGGTGTTGAAGAACGGCGCACCAATCGAAATGCTGCCCAAGCCCAGTTGCTTATGCACCAGCGGCAGCAGCGTTCCCAGCAGCACGACGAGCGTGGCCGCCATCAGGATCAGGTTATTGCCGAGCAAGAAAGTCTCACGCGACCAGAGCGAATTCGTGACCCGCGCCCGTACCCGGTTGCCTTTGATGGCAAACAGCAGCAAAGAACCGCCGATGACAATGACCAGAAACGCGAGAATAAACATACCGCGCGCCGGATCGGAGGCAAACGCATGCACCGACACCAATACACCGGAACGCACCAAAAACGTCCCCAACAGGCAGAGCGAGAACGCCCCGATGGCCAGCAACACCGTCCAGGCCTTGAAACTGCCGCGTTTTTCGGTGACCGATAGCGAATGCAGCAGCGCCGTGCCCACCAGCCACGGCATCAATGACGCATTCTCCACCGGATCCCAGAACCACCAGCCGCCCCAGCCGAGTTCGTAATACGCCCAGCCCGAACCGAGCACGATACCCAGCGTCAGGAACGACCAGGCCGCCTGCGTCCACGGTCGGGACCAGCGCGCCCATGCACTGTCCAGTCGCTCAGCCAGCAGCGAGGCGACCGCAAACGCAAACGCCACGGAAAACCCGACATAGCCCATGTAAAGCAGCGGAGGGTGGAAAATTAACCCGACATCCTGCAACAGCGGGTTGAGATCGCGTCCGTCAATCGGATAGTCCGGTAGCGTGCGCGTAAAGGGATTCGACGTCAGGATGATGAACAGCAAGAAGCCGACATTAATCATCCCCATGACGGCCAGCACGCGGGCGACCGCATCCAGCGACATCCCCCGACTGAATACCGCCACGGCGAAGGTCCAGCCGCTCATCAGCAGCACCCAGAGCAGCAGCGATCCTTCATGTGCGCCCCACGCGGCTGCCACGCGATACCATACTGGCAGCGCGCGGTTCGAGTTGTTGGCTACGTAGAGGACGGTGAAATCATTGATCACCAGCGCATACACCAACACGAGGAAGGAAGCCAAAATGCATGCAAACAGCGCCCAGGCAAGAGGACGCGCCAGCGCCATCAGACGCGTATCCTGACGCGACGCGCCCCAAAGCGGATACACGCTGAGCAACAGCGCGACGCCCAGCGCCAGACAGAGCAGATAATTGCCTACTTCAGGCATCATAACCGTTTACCCTCTGTGGCCGCTGCCGTTGCATGACCGTTTTGCCCTTCCATCGCCGCCTTAATTTCCGGTGGCGTGTAGTTTTCATCATGTCGGGCAAGCACTTCTTTCGCCATAATATGATCGTCGGTATCCAGAATGCCCTGCGCCACCACCCCTTGCCCCTCGCGGAACAGATCCGGCAGCATCCCGTTATAGGTCACCTCCACGGAGCCCTGCGCATCATAAACGGTGAAGCGGACTTCCAGACTTTGGCTGTCGCGGCGCACGCTGCCCGGCATCACCATGCCGCCGACGCGCAAACGCTGCCCGATCGCCGGTTTTTCCTGCGTTTCGTTCTTGCCGTAAAGAATTTCACTGGGCGTATAAAAGAGATCGATATTTGAGCTCAACGCATAGAGCGTCAGCGCTATCGTCACTACCGCACCGCAGACCACGGCCACGATGGCATAGAGGCGAGTTTTACGCGGTGTACTCATTGCACCACCTCTATCGTTTCCGACTGGCGGGCCGTATTCTTACGCTGCTCGCGCGCCTGCTGGCGGCGGATATCACTCAGCAATGCGCGGCGACTCAACAGGGTATGACCGACCAATACGCTCAGCGGTAACAGCGTTAGCACCACAGCCAGCCACACGTAAAAGGCATAGCCGCCCATCGCAAAGAAATCTTGCCAACTCGTGAAAGCGATGTTCATCGTGCTATTCCTCCTTTATTAAGCAGTGCAGCCACCCAGGGCGCGCGGCGCTGCTGCACCAGTATCAAGTTACGCAAGCGCATGAGTGACAACGTCACGAATAAGCTCATAAATCCTAACATCATGATCCGCAGCGGGAGACGCATAGCGGGATCGATCGTTTTCTGCATTTTTGTCGATCCCTGATGCAGGGTATTCCACCACTCGACCGAGAAATGGATGATGGGTAAATTCACCACGCCAACCAGCACCAGAATGGCCGCCGCACGACCGGCAAGACGGCGATCGTCAAACGCGTTGTAGAGCGCGATGATGCCCACGTACAGAAACAGCAGAACGAGTTCCGACGTCAGACGCGCATCCCACACCCACCAGGTTCCCCACATCGGTTTCCCCCAGGTGGCGCCCGTCGTCAGCGCAATAAAGGTAAACACCGCGCCGACCGGTGCCATCGCCGCCACGGCAAGCTCCGCCGTTTTTGACTGCCGAATCATCCCGATAAGCGCACATATCGCCATCACCGCATAGACGCCCATCGACCACACGGCCGCTGGCACGTGCAGGTACATAATGCGATACCCTTGCCCTTGCTGATAATCCGCAGGCGCAAACCCAAATCCCAGCAGACAACCGCCAATCAGCAACGCGGCGCTGATCAAGGCAACCCAGGGGATAAGCCTGCCGCAAAGGCCATAAAGGCGATCCGGCTGCGTAAGCTGATAGTTTTTTTTCAACATAATCGTGTGCTCACTTTGCGTAAAACTCATCCCAACGGGACGATGAAGGCGATCCTGAGATCGGAAAATTATTGTATGCTCACCCGCAACGCCGCCGCCGTGGCAAACGGGCTCAGGGTGGCGCTGCCCGCCAGAAAGGCACCGAGGATCGCCAGATACCCACCGACTGGCAGTTGCATCATCGCGGCCTCGACCGCCGCCGTCGCAAAAATCAACAGCGGTATGGTGAGCGGCAAGACCAGCAGGCTTAACAGCACACCGCTGCGGCGCAGCCCGACCGTTAACCCCGCGCCAATAGCCCCCAGAAAACTGAGCGTTGGCGTGCAGAGCAACAACGTTAGCGCCATCACCCACCAGCCGTGGCTGTCCAGCCCAAACAACAGCGCCGCCAGCGGAGAAAGCAGTAACAGCGGCAGCCCACTGACCATCCAGTGCACCACCACTTTCGCCAACACCACTAACGGCAGCGGCAAGGGCAACAGCGTCAGCTGTTCCAGTGAACCGTCCTGATAGTCATCGCGGAAAAGGCGATCCATCCCCAGCAGCGAAGCGAGCAGCGCCGCCACCCACACCACGCCGGGTGCCACGCGCATCAATAGCTGCGGCTCTGGTCCAATAGCCAGAGGGAACAAAATGATGACGATCAGGAAGAACCACAGAGGGTTAAGAATTTCCGCGTTATTGCGCAACGCAACGCGCAGTTCTCGGGCAATCAGACGCCGCATGATGGGGTTCCCTCACTCGGCGTAAGCTGGATACAGCGAATATCCTGAGCGAACGGACGCAGCGGCTGGTGAGTGGTTAAAATGATGATGCCGCCACGCGCAATATGGTGTTCCATACGCTGTGTCAGCATGTCGACGCCCGCCACGTCAAGCGCGGTCAGCGGCTCATCCAGAATCCACAGCGGGATGTCGGTGAGCCACAAACGCGCCAGCGCGACACGACGCTGTTGTCCCGCCGAAAGACGCGCCACGGGCACGTCTTCATAGCCAGCCAGCCCGACGGCGGCCAGCGCTTGCCAGAGTGCATCCTGATCCTGTTGCGGATAGAAAAAGCGCAGGTTCTCTTCACCCGTCAGGACACTCTTGATGCCCGGCTGATGGCCTAACCACAGAAGCTGCTGATTAAACTGCTCGCGCATACGGTTGATGCGTTGCCCTTGCCAGCAGATCTCCCCCGATTCAGGCGTCGCCAGACCGCTTAAAATGCGCAACAGCGATGTTTTGCCCACTCCGTTGGCACCGGCAATTTGCACCATTTCTCCCGCGCTGGCCGTAAACGACAACGCGCTGAACAGCACATGCTCATCGCGTATGCAAACCACATCGCGCGCTTCTAACATCGGGGTGTACTCCTACTTTCTAATGCCATATACCCTTGGGTATAGAATAACATGGTGCCTTTACTCCCCCTCTTGGGGACCGTAACCCTAAAGAGTTAATCTTTTTTATTGAGATCAATAAAACCGGTGATTCCGGTTATCCTCGTCATTATGACGGTGCAAAAAGTCGTGCTTGTCCCTCTGATTCAAGGGGTATCGCGCACTATTTCTGGCTGTTCTTTAGCAACGTTGCCGTGTTGATCGCTTCGATCAACTGAACGCGGTTAACCCGTGGGCTGTACGTATCCAGCAAGCGCTGCCAAATCGTAATCGCGCGCGCATAGTCCGCTTTCAGGAACGCATCAGACGCCAGCAGCATCAGCGCTGTCACTTCATTGGCATCCAGCGCCAGCGCTTTATCAACCATCTCTTGCATCGGCGGCGTGACGGCCTGACCGGACTGGTAATACAGCACCGTTGCCAGTGCCGAATACAGCTCAGCACTGTCACCCTTCAGCCCAATCGCCTGCCGATAAGCGCGTAACGCGTTGTCATACGCGTTGCGGTAAAGATAATATTCGCCCAGCTCAGCCCAGAGGACGCTGTTGCCCGGCGTTTTACGAATGTTGTCCTGCAAGGCAGTAAGCTGTTTTTCCTGCTGTTGCGCGTCGCTAAAATCGTGGAGCGGATCGGCAAGTCGCTGGCGTTCCGTCTGAACCAGCTCAGCACGCGGGCTTAGCATGTAGAACGTCACACTGCCCAATAAAATAACGATGACCGCAGCCACAACGGCGATGGCGGGCATTGGGCGCTGTGTAAAAGAAGAAGGAGAGGCTAACGGCAGATCGTGGGACAGCTCTCGACCCAGCATCTTTGCCTCATGCTCGGACAGATGCTTCCCTGCCTGTTCACACTGAAAATGCCAGATGTGCTCCGCTAAACGCTGTAGCTTGCCATCCCCCTCCGACTGACGCAGAGGCAGTAGCGGCCATAGCAGCCCGGCCGCCAGAACGACAATCGCGACAGCGACGAACACCATACTTAATACGTTCAGGTCCAACAGGTTCACGCTTAACAGGCTCATGAGCGCGCCCCTCGATTTTGCCGCCGCATCACCCGCCACGCGATAACCGCAATCGCTAACAGCAAAAGCAGCGGCGTGAGCCAAAGGATGCCGGTTTGCATTTTCATCGGTGGGTTGTACTGAACAAAGTCGCCATAGCGTTGATTCATAAACGCCATAATTTCTGACTTGCCCTTGCCCTGCTCCACCATGGAAAAGACCTCATGACGCATACTCACCGCCACGGGCGAATTCGATTCCAGCAGACTCTGGTTCTGGCATTGTGGGCAGCGTAATTCGCCCGCAATCGCCATCGCAGCCTGACGCTGCGCCTGACTGGAAAACGCCCAGGTATCGACCACCTGAGCCTGTACAGAAAAAGCCAGCAGCATGAAAAGGAGCGCAATGTATTTATTCATAGGCCCTTCTCCCTCTGAACCACCCCAGCAGCGCGCCCGCGACCATCAGTAGGCCGCCGCCCCACACCCAGCGAACACCGGTTTGCACATAGAAACGCATGGCATAGCGGTTTTCGCCGGTTTTCTCTCCCATCACGGCATACCATTCTCTGATCGGCCCCCAGGCAATGCCCGGCTCAACCATCTGCTGTTTACGTGCGTTGTAATAACGACGTTCCGGCATGATGCGGGCGATCGATGAGTCGCCACGATAAATCGCAATCACGGCCTGCTCGGCGGTGTAATTCTGCTCCGCCACTAACTCCAGTTGTAAAAATCGGAAATGGTAGTCGCCCAGCGTGACCTGTTCTCCCTGACCCACATTGGCACTGATTTCCTGCTTGCTACCCGCAGAGAACGCGATCCCCAGGGCAAAGAGCGCCACGCCCGTATGCGCCAACAGTGCAGGAAGCTGCTGACGTATCGCCGACAGCGGCTGTAACCACTGCGCGGCCATAACCCAGCCGATCAGACCCGCAGCCAGTGCGACGGCGTACCCATGCGGCCATAAGACCAGCGCGGTGATGACACCGACAGCCAGCGTCACTTCGAAACGCCGGACAGGCCATCGTGCACTGCGTTTCCAGTAGCCTCCCGCTGCTACCCCGATGAGCAACAGCATCAGGCCACCGAAGGGTAAGAGCACACGGTTAAAATAGGGTGCGCCCACGGAGATTTTTCCCCAGCCCGCCAGCCCATAGATCATCGGGTAAAGCGTGCCAAGTAATACCACCAGCGCGACGGCACTGAATAACAGCAGCACCAGCAGTATCGCTATTTCCCGCGACCAGCCGGAGAAGCGGGCAGCAGAATGGACAAGCTGAGCCCGCCAGCCATAAACCGCTAGCGCAGCCATACTCAAGCAGGCAAACAGAATAAATAGAGGTACCGCACGGTCATGTTCGAGAGCGAATGCATGAACCGACACCAATATCCCGGAGCGCACAATCAGCGTGCCCAACAGGCATAAAATGAACGTCAGCAACGCCAATATCAGCGACCAATGGCGGAAGATGCCGCGCATGCGGGTGACAGACAGGCTGTGCAGTAATGCGCTGGCTGTGAGCCACGGGAGCAGCGAGGCGTTCTCTACCGGATCCCAGAACCACCATCCCCCCCAGCCCAGTTCGTTATAGGCCCACCACGATCCGAGGATGATTCCTAGCGTCAACAGGCTCCAGGCGGGCAGCGTCCAGCGCCAGCAAATCCAGGCGGCTGGTGCCGTAAACGCACCGTGAATCAGTGCGGCTAGCGCCAGAGCCGCACTCACGGTTAACCCGCCATAGCCCAGATAGAGCAACGGCGGATGAAGGATAAGGCCAATATGTTGCAGCATCGGGTTGAGATCCCTACCCGCCACCACTGGCGGAAAGAGACGCACAAAAGGATCGGAAAAAAACAGAATGAACACCAGCATCGCGGTCGAAATCACGGCCAGCATCGCCAGCGTCAGCGGAAACAGATCGCTCGTCGCCTTGCGATAGCGGCAGGCAAACGCGGCACTCCAGCCAGTCAAACATAATAGCCACAGCAGCAGCGATCCTTCATGCCCGCCCCAGACCGCCGCAATTTTTAGCCCCAGCGGTAAATCACGATGGCTATGCTGGGCGACGTAATTCACAGAGAAATCATCCTGCACCACGCTCAGCGTCAACGCGATAAACGCGAACAGCACAAGACCAAACAGGACTAACGTCCAGCACCGCGCCAGCCGGTAAGTGCCCGACCAGCGCAGGGAGTAGCCTGAAAATGTCAGCAACGCCATCGCCACACCGACGCAAACCGCCAGCGACAGCGCGACATACCCAAATTCTGGCAATAACAACATCAACGGGCCTCTTGCTGGGAATTAGACAACGGTTAACTGCCCCGCATAGAGGATAAAGAAACGCAGTAGCAAAACGCCCACCAGACTCAGGCCGCACACCGCCAACACGCCATAAGGTGAATGCTGTCGGCTAGCCCATGACTTGAGCAGCAAGGGAATAACTAATCCAATCCCTACCACGCCCAGCCAGAACCACACGGCCCAGAATCCCCCGCCCACGGCGGCCACCAGCGCCCGCTGCTTCCCATCGTCCCCTAAAGCAAGGCCGATAAAGAACGCAAACAGCAAGAAGATTTCTAGCCACACGACTGGCGTTTCGACACGGTGTACAAAGTGCGCTTCTTCACTATGCGGATTGCGGCGATAGCGGCAGGCCATGGCGATCAGCGCCACGGCTGCACCGGAGGACACCCCCGAAAACAGGAATAAAGCCGGTAAGATCGGGTTATTCAGCAGCGGATAGGTTTTCAGCGCGGAGAGTAGAAATCCGGTGTAAGCCCCTAACATCACCGCCAGCAGCAACATCACGATATCCAGCGATTTCTGCAGCGGTGCCAGCCAGCCTAGCACCTTGGGAACGAGGGTCAGCTTCGGTAGCCAGCGCTGTTGCAGCACGATAACCTGCTCGCTGAAAATGTTGACCAGCCAGACCGCCAGCGCCGCCATATAGACCTGAAACAGCATGACCCCAACCGACATCACCGAGGTAAAGCTGTAATGGAACATCAGCTTCCAGAACGTCCAGGGGCGCGTCAGGTGGAAAACCAGAATCAGCAATCCAAAGATAATGGTGCACGGTGCAAGAATCAGCGTGGTGCGCATGAGCGTACTGTCGGCGGTTGCCTGCTCGGGGTGGTAGCGCCGCAGCAGGGCCGCCAGCGTCACCAGCCCCGCAGAAATGCCCACCAAAAACAGGTAAATCGCAATCGGCCAGTCCCAGACTAACGAAGCAAAATGGAATGCGCTTGAAGACACGGGCGTCATTGATGAACCTCCCCGTATTTAAACGGTACGCGATAAACCTTAGGACGAGTGCCGAGCGCGATTTTGTAGCGATACGTCGGCTGTTGACGGAGCAGGCGAGAAATCTCGCTATCAGGATCGTCAAGGTTGCCGAACGTCAGCGCGTTCGTCGGGCAAGACAACACACAGGCGGGCAGTTTTCCGGCTTTCAGGTTGGTCTTGCGGCAAAAATCGCACTTGTCGGCCGTTTTTGTCTTCGGATGAATAAAGCGCACCTGATAAGGACAGGCAGCAATACAGTATTGGCACCCTACGCACAGATCGGGATTCACATCTACAATGCCGCTTGCCGCATCGCGATACGACGCGCCGGTAGGACACACATCAACACAAGGTGCATGATCACAGTGCTGACAAGAGTGACGGAAAAAGCGATATTTCACGTCTGGGAAGGTCCCGATTGGTTCGCTGCGAACGATCGTCAGGCGCGAGACCCCCTCCGGCACCTGATTGACTTCCCGGCAGGCATCCATACACGCTGTACAGCCGATACAGCGCGATTCATCGTGGATCATGCCGTAGCGGACGCCGTTGATATTCAGCGTCTGTGCGACGACCTGCCCCGCCGTACTGGTGATGGCAATCAGCCCCCCTATACGGGCAAGAAATTGACGACGAGAGCAACTCATGGCTGCCTCTTATTACCCAGATGAACTGAGGCTGGGTTGAAGTCTGGGTTATTGCGCTGATCGCTATGGCAATCCACACACAGTTTGATGCGACTCTTGTCGTTCAGCGTCTGCATACTATCCTGCGTGGGATGCAGTTGATGGCAGCTGGCACAGGCCACTTTCGCGACGTGCACATCGTGTGGCCAAAACGATTTTTGCAGCTGTTCCGGCGTATGGCATGACATACAGACGCTGTTTTGCTCTTCCACTTTGTACATCGGGAAGTTAAAGCGCATGACATCTCTAACGCCTTCGCGGTGCATCGGCGATGGCTTGCCGTGACAGTTGGTGCAGGTCAGTTGTTTTTGATTATGCGGGTTGACGGCGGAGGCATGCTTGCCCTGCATGCCATCCTCTTCCGGTTTATGGCACTGTAGACAAGCCTCATCGGGATTGCGCTGCGGCATGACCTCCCAGCGCTCTCCTTTTTCCGCCTGAGGTGCGGGCTGCGTCAGCCCTGGCAATGCCCAAAGCAGGCCTGATACCAGCACCCCGGCAGTCAATAACGAACGTAATACGCTCATATCCACTCCACTTTATGATCGCCCGCGTCCACGGGCGATGAGGGGTTATTAGTTCAGTCGCCCAGCTTTGCGCGCTTGCTCATCCCACTGCGGCACTACCGTATTCAGGAAATCCTGTTTTTCGGCTTTGATTTGCTGCATGTTGAGCCCAATCGCCTGCTGCGCTTTCTCTTTTGTCGAGATATCCGGCAGCTTGACTTCCCCTGTCACCCCTTTTTGTGCCAACAGACGCACCAGTTTGGTTCTCGCCTCGGCGGATTTACTCAGCGAGGTGCCGAGCATCCGTAAGCCTTCATCCGGCGCATGCATGTGGATACCGTGAGAGGCAACCGCCAGATCCCAGCGCCATTGCGCATGGCGAATATCCATCAGAATCGGCTGCATTTCTGCTTCGGTCGCACCGGCATCCCAGGCCGCTTTGGCCTCAAAGTGCGCGTGAACCAATTGCTCTTCTGCTTTCAGTTTTAAGTCCTGAATGGCCGTTTTGCGTTCAGCAACCACCTTCTGCATCGCCGCTTTATCCTGCGTGTGGCAATTGGTGCAGGTTTCGCCGTAATTGTCGAAAGGGTTGCCGATCTTGTGATCGGTATACAATTTGCCGTCCGCGTTTTTCACTTTCGGCATATGGCAGTCGATACAGGTCACGTTGTTTTTACCGTGAATACCAATGCTCCAAGTTTCATATTCTGGATGTTGGGCTTTCAGCATCGGCGCGCGGGAAAGGGAATTGGTCCAGTCGGAGAAGGAAATGGCGTCATAGTATTTTTCCATGTCTTCGACTTTCGTGCCGTTATCCCATGGGAATTTCACCGCTTTGTCTTTACCGGAGAAATAGTACTCAACGTGGCATTGTCCACAGACCATAGACTGCTGCCCGAATCGACTGGCTTGATCAAACGGTTTGCCAATGGCTTCCATCGCACGCTCTGCGTAAGGACGGGACAGCGTCAGCGCCGGTTTGCCCTGAGCAAAATCTGGGGACGCAGTATCATGGCAGTCCGCACAGCCGAGATCGTTAGTCATCTCCGGCCCGCCTCGCGCCCACTTGCCTTTGAAGTAGCCGTCCTCGCCTTCCTGTTGGATCAAGCGGGCGACATCCGGGCTTTTACAACTCCAGCACGCCATCGGCAGAGGGCCATCTTCTGCCGTCTTGGGTGCACCGGTACGCAGCGTTTCACGCACGTCCGTTATGGCGTAGGCATGGCCGCGCGGCTTGTTATAGTCTCTGGAGAAGGGATAACCCGCCCAGAGGACCACCATCATGGGGTCTTCTGCCAACGCATCATGACGTTCAGACTGTTCAGTGGTCGCTTTCCACGAGTTGAACTGATCGGGGTGTTGATTGGTGAATACGGCGTTTCTTGCTTCTATCGGGGCGGGTGGTGGTGACACCGGAGCATCAGCGGAATAGGCTGGCATCATTAGAAAGAGACTGGCTACCATGCCCCACAGATAGGAGATTGACGTGCTTATCCTGACCATGCGTTTGTGTCCACATTAAGCCGCCTACTGGCGGTCATTTTCGTTATCTATTTGACAGAAACCACAACAACTGTCGTGACATTACTCGCACTATGAATAACAAAAAGATGCATTTAAAATATTTTTTTTGATCAAAGGTAAAGAAAAGTAATGAATCGTATCGAAAATTTCTTGATCCTTGTTCCACTTCCATACGCAGGCCTAACGAAAATATCAGAATGATATTCATTCACAGAGTCAGTATTTTGCAACAGTAAACATAATTAGCATGAGAATAAATTTTCTTTAAAATAATGATGAGTCAATGCATTCCATGTCTCAGACTTTAATATCCCTCTCGTTTATCTCTCATCTTAAGAACATGACGTTGAGCTGACAAAAGGGAAAAAATCTAATGCGTTGATAAAAATAATGAATAATTATCCTGTTAATTATTATCAGCAACTTGATATTACTATTTATAATTACCGCATAGACCAAAATAACTTAACAACACTCCACTAAAACTGTTATACTTCCGTAGCAAAAAGCAAACAAAGGTATAACTTATTGACACCTTATTATATCTTTTAAATTCCTTCATAGGTTTTTCGTGAATCACATTGAAAATACCGATTATAGTATTAGCTGATGATTGAGATTGACTATCATGAATGACTTAATTAGCCCATCCAATGGAAATAAACCAACTCTTTTTTTAAAAAAATACATGTCTTTACCCCCTCCTTTATTTTTTAAAGAAATAAATGAACATGGTGGCGTCATCCGGTCATCGAATGGATATTGGATTTGTCTGCGCTATTCTCATACATTTGGTCGCTCAATAAATTGCCATACCGTTCTTATCTCTCCCGACAGTAATCACATGCACTTTACTATTTTTTGGAAAAAAGAAAACTGGTATATTCTCGACGTAAGCAAACAGGGAACATGGCTTAATAAAAAAAGACTGGTAAAAGACAAACCCTATCTCATTAAGAAAGCAGACATCATCACATTATCATTAAATGCTGAAGAGCAATTCGTTATGACTAACGATCTTCCGCCTTGTGACATACTCATAAGCCTTGCCCCAGATATCTGCCCTATCTATTTAAAAAAGCCGGTCACCCCCCTCTCCGAGCATTGTTTTTTTCTCTATGACCTGAATGGCTGGAACGTCAATACCTCAGAGAATAACCAAGAAAAAAGCCATGAAATTCATGATGGTGAAGTCATAAAATTGTTCGATAATCATTATTACCTGCAATACGCACAAGAGAGGTGTGGTCAGGAAAAGCGTGTTGTTTCACGTTCAATTGATGAGCTGACGTTTTGCTTTTATGTATCCGAGGATGAAGAAGATATCCAACTCCAGATTACCGATATTGAACAATCCATAACATTGAAAGGAGAACGTCTTCAGAACCAACTGTACCTTCTACTTCATCTGGCGAGAAAATCGATGGCAGACCATTTACAAGGCTATGCCCAATCTCATCGCGGATGGTGTGATTTAAATTCATTATCTAAAGCTCTTGGTATAAAACCCAATAACACGCGAATTCGGGTACATAGATTGCGCCATCGCTTATGTGATGCAGTCAATTTCACTGGAATTGACGCTTGCCAAATATTACAAATAAAAGATGCCTCCGTGCGTATTTACTCATCAAAAATAACCATTATAAAGGGAGGGGAAATAGAGTAAGTAAGTCGAGATAACGTTATGCCACGGAAGCGGTTGAGTTTTTAATTTTCTTCAGTCAATGCTTCCGTTCTTTACCATGAAAAATAAATAATTGACAGGCAATGGTTAGCCATAACAGCAATTTATGACAATATCACAACAGTAAAATGAATAATTACTTTCTTATCCTTATCATTAAAATGCGAAAAAATAAATAGTTACCTCTCTATGTAATCACCACTCTCGAATGGAACAAAAAAATCAAAACATTAAACATGAAGAAGTGAGGGTTTTAAATTTACGACTCTTTTTAGGAATGTCATTTCAATTAAAAACAAAGAGTTAATTATTATGACATCGTTTTGTGTAATCACGTGTAATAGCGGTATGAAATATTGCTACTAAGATGAGCATGCGCTGCCCATATGTGAAATAGCAATATACATATTCCATGTTATCCAGCGAAAAAAAACCACTTACTGCCTGTCGCCAAACAACAACAGTAAGTGGTTTGTGTTACTCACAAAACGCATGAGGAACCAATCAATGTTTACTTATTTTCCGCCAGTTTGTCCAGCTAACGCACCGAATAATCAGGCAGACCAAGCTCAAACATTTCTCAGTCTCCCAGGTTGTGTCGCACCGACAACATTCGTGACCCGAACAACCTGTACTCCCACGTTTGTCAGTCTTCCTGGCTGTGTATATACCGGACAAGCCGCTGGCGCTGCTCAGGCTCCCGTTCAAGCACAGGCACAAACTGTCTTCCCAACGCTAGGAATGACAACTCGTGTGCTAACACAAGTTATTGGCTGTAATGGGGCGCAGGCGCAGTTTCCAACCCTGAGTATGCAGTGCCTGCAGGTCACCACGGGCATACTGACCCAGGTTGCTGGCTGTAGTGGTGCGGCACAAGCGCAGGCTCCTGCTCAGGCACAAACGTTCCTCAGCCTCCCCGGTTGTGTGCACACAGGGCAAACCGCCTGTTGCAGTAATGAGGCCGCGCAGGCGCAGTTTCCAACCCTGAGTATGCAGTGCCTGCAGGTCACCACGGGCATACTGACCCAGGTTGCTGGCTGTAGTGGTGCGGCACAAGCGCAGGCTCCTGCTCAGGCACAAACGTTCCTCAGCCTCCCCGGTTGTGTGCACACAGGGCAAACCGCCTGTTGCAGTAATGAGGCCGCGCAGGCGCAATTCCCAACCCTGAGCATGCAGTGCCTGCAGGTCACCACGGGCATACTGACGCAGGTTGCTGGCTGTAGTGGTGCGGCACAAGCGCAGGCTCCTGCTCAGGCACAAACGTTCCTCAGCCTCCCCGGTTGTGTGCACACAGGGCAAACCGCCTGTTGCAGTAATGAGGCCGCGCAGGCGCAGTTTCCAACATTGAGTATGCAGTGTGCGCAGGTGACAACAGGTCTGCTGACGCAGGTTGTTGGCTGTAATGGTGGCGCGCAGGCGCAAACTTACTTCCCATCCATCGGCCACTGTGCTGCGGCACAAGCTCCGGCGCAGGCGCAATTCCCAACCCTGAGCATGCAGTGCCTGCAGGTCACCACGGGCATACTGACCCAGGTTGCTGGCTGTAGTGGTGCCGCTCAGGCGCAAACTTACTTCCCATCCATCGGCCACTGTGCTGCGGCACAAGCTCCAGCGCAGGCGCAATTCCCGACATTGAGTATGCAGTGTGCGCAGGTGACAACAGGTCTGCTGACGCAGGTTGTTGGCTGTAATGGTGGCGCGCAGGCGCAAACTTACTTCCCATCCATCGGCCACTGTGCTGCGGCACAAGCTCCGGCGCAGGCGCAATTCCCAACCCTGAGCATGCAGTGCCTGCAGGTCACCACGGGCATACTGACGCAGGTTGCTGGCTGTAGTGGTGCCGCTCAGGCGCAAACTTACTTCCCATCCATCGGCCACTGTGCTGCTGCTCAGGCTCAAACGCCACCCATTACTCATCCTCAGGATTGCGGTGTGAGCTGGAACTGCGCGACGAAACCGCCTAAGGCGTAAATGTGTTTTCCACTCATTGGTCTTAGTTAATTGTGGCTGTGATCTCATCACCGGCGAATTATCGTCGGTGATTTTTATACCTGAAAGGAAGCCATCATGCGCTTAACACTACACAATCTCGCTCATTTTCTGGTTGATAAGGGCTTTTTACACCCAGAATCTTTAGTTAATGGCCACTATAAAGTTATTCAGCGTCAAAGCCGGAATAGTATTTTTCAGGTTTTTTTAGATAACAATCCGAGCGGATTGTTCATTAAGCAACTGTTGTCTTTAGATCAGCAAAATGCGTATTTAATGCAGAAAGACGCAACGGTACATTACCTGATTCAACAAACTGATATATTGCCGAAAATGCGTGCCTTCACCCCTAACTATTATGGTTATGAATTAGGTAACCATGTTTTTGTCACCGAATTTTTCCCCGGTGCGATTAGCCTTCATGAGTTCATTACGCAAAGAAAGTCCATCAATCAGGATGAACTTTCGCAAATGGCTACCATCCTTGCTAGTTTGCATAAAGATCTCAGTGAAGAAATAGAAGATAACCCAAGTCTGAATTTTTTTAACCGTCAGCCACCGTGGATTATGCTATTTGGCGACAGAGATAACCCCCAAGTAAAAAATTCGCAACAGCAGCTCGGTCCTATTGACTCACTCATTCGACAGCAGCCGGATATTCTGCAACTTCTGGAAGATCTACGTTATAACTGGTCCGGTAATACTCTGGTTCACGGTGACGTTAAATTGATCAATTTCATTCGCGTAGACCAAAATAGTACCAGCACATTGAAACTGATCGACTGGGAAATTGCCGATCTCGGCGATCCATTGTGGGATGTTGCCGGCCTTTTGCAGAGCTTTTTAACGCTGTGGGTCTTTTCTCAGAATCCTAACCCGATGTTGCAAAACCAGCCTCAGCCTGGCATGGAATTTTTAACCTGGGAGCATACCCTGTTCGCGTGCCAATCCTTTTGGCTTAGCTACTGCAAGGCTCGCGGTATCGTCAACCCAGACTCTGCTCTTAACAGTCAAGAAAATAGGCAAAAAATTATTCATTACACTGCCGCCAGAATGCTGCAAACCGCGTTTGAATCTAATATTTCCAAGGCAGAACTACAGCCCTCAAGTAATCGTATTGTACAAATAGTGATACAAATGATTGCTTCTCCACAGGCTTGGGCCATGCAAATTCTGGGAGCACCATCTTATGAACTTTGAACAACAGCTGAAAGAACTCTCAGAACGCGTCGAAATAACAAGTACTACGAGTTACCGGATTGATGGTAAAGCCTATTCGGTATTCCATAACTATGCATGGAGCGAATATAGTGGCCCTTTAAACCTGTTTGGACATAACCAGAACCATGATATTCAGCAGCAAAAACAATTATTGGAATCACAGCTTAGCATGGTTCTCTATAGCAAATTTTATTGTGGAATTCCAGACGACAAAAAAATTTTAAATTTGCCTAAACGTAATGAACGTGAAATGTTCATGCAGACATTAAGTGCTGCCAATCGCACTCAGGATACGCCCGATCAAAACTGGAAAATTTATCATTCCGATGCTCAGAGTATATGGACAGAAAAAAACGGAAAATTGCGACAAGCTTATCCAAATAGTTTCATTCCAGCCATTCCCAATTCGCCACTGGTGGTTAATCAATATATTCACTTTCTTCGACAAAAAGAAAATCGCCATATTCAGCAGGTGTTTTATTATGTGCATAGTAATCAATATATGGAGCATGATGCACCACAGGTGCGAATTTATTGGAGTATTATACCAGAGGGGGCGGCTAAACTTGTCGCGCTAATTACTGAAGTATTAAATGCGCATAATATTGCTTTTAATTTTAAATGTCTGAATCACGCTGATTTATATCACCGAGCAGACAGTGCCGTACTGTATCTCGAAAAACGCTATTTTGATTACACGTTGCGGGTATTAAAACCCCATATTCCGGCGTTAGATAAATATTCCCTCAATATTCATCCTTTATTTACCCACCCCATAACCAAAGGTGTTTCTTTTGCAGAAGATCCGGGTAATGGCCAGAGTTTCGGTATGCACCGCTGCCAACTCATCGCCAAAGGGTTGCTGAACGCTTATGAAAAACAGCAGACGCACACCTCCTCTATCTCAACAGGCCAGATCAACCAGGCTTGCATCATTGAGGTATTCACCAGCAAAGGCATTGCGATCAACCGTCTGCATCTCAACCCCGACACGTTGAGCTTGCCCATTGATTTTAATGAGAAAAATAGGGAGTCTGCATCATGAAAAATGAGCAATACCTAAATGCAGCGGAGAGTATCGGTAAGCATCTCCAACGGGAATGTTTCCGTTTTGACAACCGGAGTAATTGGCAGGGCTCTGTTGTTGATGCCGTTAATGGTCAATTTCAGGTCGTCACACGTACTTTTGATGCGTCGTTATACAATGGTCTGTCTGGTATTGCGCTATTTCTGGCCGAATTGCACCGACAAAAGCCAGACCCCATTTTGTTCGAAACGCTTACGTCAACCATTAACAGCATCCAGCATATGCAGGGACAGCCTCATCGGCTTAGCACATTTAGCCTTCATGCTGGGCAATTAGGCGTTGCCTGGGCAATGTGGAAAATCGGCTCGATAGTTGACCAGCCGGAGTGGAAAGCACAAGGGCTTAACTTACTGCAACACCTTCATACGCTGCCCATTCCCGATAATGAACTGGATGTGATTAACGGTGCCGCAGGGGCTATTCCTGCCTTACTTAAAATCTATCAGGCGGAAGATGATGACCGTTGGCTGAGCTGTGCCGTTAGGTTGGGCGATTTTTTATTAAGCAAAGCGCAAAAAAAAACCACAGCATACTTTTGGCTTACTCAAGGTAATGAACGCGGTTTAACAGGCTACTCTCATGGCACTGCTGGTTTTGGATTGGCATTGCTTGAACTAGGCATAGTGACACGCCGGGACGTTTATATTGATGCTGGCCTGAAGGCTTTTAACTATGAGCGTGAGAACTTCAGCCCTCAACATCAGAACTGGCCCGATTTACGCTCGATGTATCGCACACCGCAGTTCAATGCCATGTGGTGCCATGGTGCACCCGGTATCGCACTCTCTCGCTTACGCGCCTGGCAACTATTAAACGAACCGACATTATTGCAGGAAGCGTTAGTGGGGCTGACGACAACGTCTCAGCAATTGCTGCAACAGCTCAGCACACAGCCAGATCAAATGAATTTTAGCCTCTGCCACGGCGGAGCGGGTAATGGTGAAATTCTTCTCATGGGCGCGGCATGCTTGCAGCGAGCAGATTTTGCCGAACTGGCCCATCGCATTGCCTCATTTGGCATTCAAAAATATCAGCTAACGCAAACTCCCTGGCCAAGCGGCGTTTTTGATCCCAGCGGTGTAGGTGAATCCGGTAAAGAAACGCCGGGATTGATGTTAGGTCTGGCGGGAACAGGGCTGTATTACCTGCGTTTATTCGACCCCGAAAGAGTGGAAACCGTGCTGCACATTCGTTAATGCGTGATAAAGAGGAATAAAACGATGAATACCTATACCGATGATTTCTTTCAAACACTCCCTCCTACCGCGGTTTATCAGACTGATGCGGATGGTGATGCTGAGCTAACGTTAACCTTTCATCTTGCGCCTGATGCCACTGAAAATGCGCTGCAGTTTACTGGCGATCTCAGTAATATCCATCCGAAAAAGCGCCAATATCTTGCTGCTTCCGACCTGAAACCGCGCTCTGAGACGAATGACAATGCTATCGAGCGAGTTATTACGCTTACAGAACAAGCTGGAGGGAAAAAGGTCAGCAGCAACGCCGACAACCTTGACGTGACGGTCACTGGCACCATACTGCAGTTTTCTCAATTGTTTGGCGTCTCTTTCCATATCTATCAGGATGAGAACGGCAACCCATTCCTGGCCTATCATGGACATATCCAACTGCCCGACGATTTGCGGGCCAGAGTTACCGGCATTGATGGATTAAATGTGGGCTTACAGGCTGGATACGTTCCCTCCAAACGCTTAAAAACGCTGCCGACGGTGGAGGATGACTCCCCCGTAAAGCTTTTTATCCAAAAACCAAAAAGTCTGACTGATTTAGGCGATCTCCAGGAACAACAGCAGCCATTAGCAGGATATTCACCGCAAGAGCTGACGGCGCTCTATCATTTTCCCAACAATCAGGGAGAAGGACAAACGGTGGGGATTATTGCGTTAGGGGGCACCTTTAACCCCAGCGATCTCGCCGCCTTCTGTACCCAATTTCAGCTTGAAAAACCCGAAGTGCAAATCATAGGGACCGAACCCTGGCAGCCACCTCAATCGAAACTCATCAACAATTTAGAAATTAACATGGATGTACAAATGGTGGCCGGGATCGTGCCTAAAGCAAAAATCGTCGTGTATTACGCCAGATCCTTTCCAGACGGATTCCGCGCTGTATTGAATGACACGGAAAATGAGGTGAGCGTCATCAGCACCAGTTGGGCTAATGGCGAAAGCAATGTTTCTCAGGCAGAAAAAGTACAGTCCGCTATGCTGCTTCAGCAACTTAGCCAACGTGGCATCACGGTTCTCGCCGCATCGGGAGATTATGGTGTTTATCAGGTAGGTTCTAATAATAAAGTCGTAGGGGTTAATCTTCCCGCAGCCTATGATTCCGTAATTGCCTGTGGCGGCACAGACCTGTTTCGCAATGGAAATGAACAGGTTTGGCATGAAAATACCAATGCTTCCGGAGGAGGGTTCAGCGTCATTTCACCTGCACCAGCATACCAGTACAGCGCACTGTCAAACTATTTCCGCCAATATCCAGTGTATACAAAAAACGCCTGCGCTACGCCCGATCTCTCAGTCAATGCCAGCGGAGTGAATTACACGACCATGATTTTCAATGGCAAAGTGTTTCCAGCCGCAGGAACCAGCGCCGCCACCCCGATTATTGCTGGCCTGATTGCACGCTTAAATACGGCGCTTTCATACCGAGTTGGCAATATCAACAGCTTTCTGTACCAGCTTATAGGGTCGAACGCCTTTAACAGTAACATTCCAGGCACCAACGGGTTGCCCGCTGCTGCCGGATGGGATCCCTGTACTGGTTTGGGATCGCCAAATGGCGTCAATCTATTGGGTTTGATAAAACAGGCGGAAAGTTACTGGGAATAGTCATCCCATGTACCACATTAGCCAGCACCATGGTGATGTCTCGGTACGCTTGCCAAAATATGTGCGAGCGTACTGACCCTCCCCCACCCGATAGTGGGCAAACGCCTGACGCTACTCAGGCATCCTGCCCTTGCGAAGGGGTAACATTCTGTCCAGCGTATTATCACGCACGATATAATGGTGAAATAACGCCGCCGCGGCATGAAGACCAATGATAAAATAGCCGGTATTGGCTATCAATTCATGCAACTCTTTCAGATTGTGCTGAATATCTTTATTCAGTACGCCAGCAACGGGCATTGTTATTCCCAAAAAAGACCACTCTACCTGACCGAAATAAAGCGAAAATAGACCGAGGAGCGGCAAGGCGAGAAAAACAATGTATAAAATAATATGTACTGTTTTCGCCACTACAATTTGCCAACGTGGCGGCATTGGAACAATCTCGGGGGTGCTATGGATATATTTCAATACTATCCTTACCATCATAAGTAATAACACCCCCAAACCCGCCGTATAGTGAACCAGAGCCATCATAGCACGTGCAGAACTTCCCTTTGGTGTCAATCCTTTAAACTCCATTGCAGAATAGGTAATAACAACCATGATAAACACAAGCCAGTGAAAAATAATTTGGCTGGACGCATAAGTTTTTTTCATTTTCAAATACCAGAGAATAAATAGATCGTCTAACGGTTATAGAATGAAAATCTTAAGCATAAATTAATATAAATTTTTTAGTCCCACGCTACGATCTTAAGGTTGACATAATAATCCTCTGCCAGAATGCGTTTATTCCATCAGAGGTTATATCATGCGAATAATGTCACCCTACACATTAAAATGGTTACATGGCGGATACGAACAGAATGATATCTCAGCGTCAATACGTGACAGCTATCATCAGATTTACAACGCCTCACTTTCCCACTGTATGCCTTGGCTTCTCGGCATGTACGATGCCGGTGGTGAACTGAGAGCAGCCTGTGGCGTCCAGACAGCTTCGCAAGGCGTATTTTACCTAGAGCAGTATCTCGATGCTCCCGTTGAAACGGTATTGTCCTCGCGGCTTAACCTGCCTGTTTCACGGGAGGGGATTGTCGAAGTGGGAAATTTTTCCGCCAGTGACGGTGCTTCTGCACGCGTCATGTATGCCGCTCTCTGCTTGTTGCTTAATCAATACCATTACTCGTGGATTGTGTTTACCGGCACCAAGAAGATCCGCAACATCTTTCATCGACTGAATCTGCAACCAACCCTACTCACCCCTGCCAGCGCGGAAAGACTGGGTGATGCCGCACAGGAATGGGGGGAATATTACCTGCACGATCCACAGGTCATGGCCGGTGAACTCGTTGGCGGGAAAACCACGTTAAGTCAGACAAGCATACTGCTTAGCCTATTCACCGCGTTGCCTGACGCCCCCTGGATTGCAACTACGGGAGAACCCTATGTTTCTGGACATGCTTGAACAGCAAGCACAACGTCATCCCGATGCTGTCGCCCTGCATGGTGAAGCCCGAGCATGGAGCTGGAAGCAATACCATGAGTCGGTCATGGATGTCGCCAGGCAATTAACGTCACTCGGCGTAAAACGGTTAGCGCTCGAGTCAGAAAATAGTCCTGAATGGGCCATCATCGACCTTGCCTGTCTCGTTAGCGGGATTGTGATCGTACCGGTCCCCCCGTTCTTCACCGACGGACAAAAAGCCTGGGTGCTGTCGTCGGCATCGATTGATGCGCGAATCGGCGGCGACGCGTTGGAAGAGTGGCATACGTGCGATTTCCCACTAGGCAGACTGCAAACCAGAACGGTCGATGACCCCATTCCCTTACCTTCCGGTACGGCCAAAATCACCTATACCTCTGGCACTACGGGTGAGCCTAAAGGTGTCTGCCTGAGTCTGAGCGGCATGGTATGGACGGCACAAGCGCTTGCTACAGCGCTGCAACCCCTTCACTTACAAAAGCATTTGGTGACATTACCGCTCAGTATTCTGCTTGAGAATCTGTGTGGCATTTACATCCCGCTGCTGCTGGGGGCTGAAACCGTGGTGTTGCCACCTTCACACATAGGTTTTGAAGGCTCTAGCCGCTTCAATGCTGTTCAGTTTTCGCAGGCACTTGTGCGCTGGCATCCAGAAAGTCTGGTGCTGGTGCCTGAGTTATTACGGGTGCTGTTACATTTGCACCAGCACGTTCAGGACAGCACACAGTCACTCCGTTTTATCGCGGCGGGGGGTGGCAAAATCGCTGCTCAGTTGCTTGAGCTTGCGGCTTGCAGCGGGCTCCCTATTTTTGAAGGTTATGGACTATCAGAATGTGGTTCCGTCGTGGCACTCAACCTACCTGGGGTCACAAATCAGGGCAGCGTCGGCAGGCCATTACCGGGCATCCAAATATCGGTTGATGATAATCAGCAACTGGTCGTCGTTAGCCCAGCCAACGCGCTGGGCTATCTGGGGGGAGAGTCTCCCTCATTGACGGTAGCGACTGGCGATCTCGGCAGAATCGATGACGACGGATTCGTTCATATTCTGGGGCGAATAAAAAATGTGCAAATTAACGCCTTTGGCCGCAATTTTTCCCCAGAATGGCCAGAAGCAGAAGCAATGGCATGCCCGGCAGTGCGCCGCATCGTGATTTTCGGTGAAGGATTAGTGCGTAATGTGGCACTGGTCGACGCGTTTGACGGGCAACAGGAGCAGGCACGGGAACAACTGATGGCTCTTTCTGCACAGTTGCCAGATTACGCGCAACTGCACCGATTACTGTTTACCCATACGATTTCATCACCCGATATGTTAACGGCCAATGGCCGTCCTCGCCGAAATGCCATATGGCAAGCCCTACAACATCAGATTCTCACATGTAGTGAGGAGGAGTAATAATGAGTTTTTATCAGCAATTACAAAATAAGACCACCGCTGAACGCCAGAGTTTGCTCTCATCTACGGCCATCACCCGCTGCCGTGAAGGTGATATCTCACGCGAGATGTATATCGAGTTTTTGACTCAGGCTTACTATCATGTCAGCCACACCGTCCCATTACTGATGTGCGCAGGCAGCCGACTTCCTTCATCGCATGAGTCAGTACGCGGCGCAATTACCGAGTATATCGAAGAAGAATATGGCCATCAGGAGTGGATCCTGAACGATATTCGCGCTTGTGGTGGGGATGCAGAAAAGGTCAGACTAGGCACGCCCAGCCTGCCGATTGAAATGATGATTGCCTTTCTCTACTACCGAATTGAACGAGTCAACCCGATGAGCCTCTTTGGCATGGTGCTGGTTCTGGAAGGCACCAGCGTCTCGATCGCCTCGTCGATTGCCGCGCAGGTTGAACAGAGACTGGGGCTGCCAAAAAAGGCAACCACCTATCTGCGTTCACATGGCGAACTTGACCAGGATCATCTGAAATTTTTTGCTTTGCTGATGGATACCATCACTGACAAGCGAGATCAGGACGCCATTATCCACTCCGCCCGCCGCGTTTATCACCTGTATACACAGATGCTCAACCAACTGGGGAATAACGCACGTGAATCTGAATAGCAAGACGGTCCTGCTTACCGGCGCCAGTGGCGGAATTGGCCAGGCGCTGGCACACGCATTGGCGAGAAAAGGCGCAAACCTCTACCTGGTGGGGCGTAACGAACAGGCGATGCAACGCCTGCAACAGCAATTGCCCCACCCAGAACGGCACTGTATCGCTCTGATGAAAACCTACTCAGATGCTGAAATTAGCGCACTTGCCGCTCAGCTTAACGAAAGCGGAAAGCTGGACATCCTGATTAATAACGCAGGATGCAGCCACTTTGCGCTGCTTGAGCAGCAATCGTTTGATGATATTCGCGAACAGATCCGTAGTAATATTGAAATACCGACATTACTCACTCGAGCATTGCTACACACCGTTAATCAGCCGGGCATTGTTCTCAATGTTGGTTCCATTCTCGGGGAAATTGGTCATCCTGCCTGGAGCGTCTACAGCGCGACGAAAGCCGCTATGCACCGTTTTTCCGAAGCACTACATCGTGAGTTACGGGGCAGCGGTATTTCCGTACTGTATGTTGCTCCTCGTTCGACGGAAACCGCACTCAACAGCGAAACCGTCTATGCCCTGAACCGCAAACTCGGTAATGGTAGTGATACCCCCACCGTTGTGGCCACTCGGATTGTCCGACTACTCGAAACGGAACAAAAGCGATACCGCTTCGGCGTTATGGAACGCCTGTTTGTCAAAATTAATGCCTGGTTTCCCTCCGTCGTTGACGGCGCGTTAAACAAGAAATTACCGATCATTCAGGCGTTCGCTCGACGCACGGTCAGAGGAGAAAATCAATGAGAACACTCAAAGCGCTTATCGTGGTCTTGGCAGGGGTTGTACCCTTGTCCGTGCTGGCAAATACGCCTCTGGCAGATTTACAACACGACTGGTCTGTCTGTCAGTACCAGACATTAGAAGCTAACAAGGAGAATTGTTTTAGCACGTTAAGCCAGCGGGCCCATGACGCGAGTCATGCCAGAAACGATGATGATGCAACGTTATTGATTTGGTCAGGGATTATCGATAGCAGTTGGGCTGGCGCAAAAGGTGGTCTGGGCGCGCTCAGCTTGGTTAAACAGGCTCGCACCTCGCTTGAAAAAGCGATCGCTATTGACCCCAACGCGCTTGATGGTTCGGCTTGGACCAGCTTCGGTGTTCTTTATTACCAGGTTCCTGGCTGGCCCGTCGGTTTTGGTGACAAGAAAAAAGCCGACGAGATGCTAAAAAAAGCGCTGACGCTGAATCCTAATGGCATTGATGCCAATTATTTTTATGGTGACTTTCTGCTGAAAGAAGGAAAAGTCGATGAGGCGAAACGTTATCTGGAAAAAGCACTTCACGCTCCGGCTCGGCAAGGGCGTGACATTGCCGATAATGGTCGTCGTCGAGAGATAGGAAACGCGCTGGCAAGCATTCAATAACGCTCCTGCTGGCAGATAGCGTTAAACCACGAGCACGTACCAGCCAGTTTCTGTCGTAAGGGAATCGGCCGGCTCTCTTCAGGGGCTGATAGGAAGCGGGCATGATTTCTCAAGCCCGCTTCCGAAGACGCTATTTAAACAGTTTCTGAACAAATTCGCTGTAGGCTGGCCGCCAAACATCCATTTCGTGGCCGAGATTCGGATAATGGCGATAATCAAACCGGATATTCTTCTGTTCCAGTGCCGTTTTCAGGCCCGCAATATCCTTACCCGTGATGTTGTCGGTTTCACCAATCACCACCGTGAAGTTCTTCAGTTGCTGATTGATCTGCTCCGGTCGTTCAAGCTGTGCAGCAACGGCCGTGTTCGGCACCGTTTCGGTGGTCACGCCGCTGAACGTTGCCAGCCAGCCGAAGTGATCCAGGTGGCTCATGCCGGATACCAATGCCTGATAACCGCCCTGAGACAGCCCAGCCAGCGCCCTGCCGTTTGCATCCTGACGGACGTTAAAGCGTTTGCCGATCTCGGGGATAATGTCATGGATGAGTTCCTTGTCCGCCGCTAGCGCATTGCGCGGATAGAACACCTTGCGGCGCTCCTGCGGCGGATAGTCTTCAGGGATGATGCCGGGAACGTCCGTTTCCGTATCAGGAATGACGACCAGCATCGGCTCAATCTTTTTCTCCGCCAGCAGGTTATCCATCATCTGCGGTATCCGTCCCTGCACCACGGCCGATGCGCCCGTATCGCCAAAGCCATGATAGAAGTACAGCACCGGCAGCGGTTTTGACGATTCGCTATAGCCCGGCGGCGTCCAGACATACACCTGACGCTCTGATTTCAATGCTTTCGAGTGATAGGTCAGCGTTCTCAGCTCACCGTGTGGCACCTGACGCACGTCCAGAATACTTCCCGGCACCAGAATCAGGCTGGTATTCACCTGACGCTGCGGTTTGGTAAACGCCGTGCCGGTATCAATGGTGCGAAAACCATCCACGCTGAAAAAATACTCATACAGGTTCGGTGCCAGCGCTGGCGTTTTGAACGACCATACGCCAGAGTCATCTTTCGTCATCGCATGGGATACAATGCTATCGGGCGTCGAACCAGTAAAAACACTGACCTGCTTCGCCGTTGGCGCAAACAGGCGGAAAGTAATACTGCTATCGGCATTCACCGCCGTGACATACTGGCTCACGGGGACAGTTGCCGCGGGCATAACCGGAAAATCGGCAGGTAATGCGAATGCATTCACCGACACCAAAGAAACCAAACATGCGAAATATTTCATTTTCATTCTGAGCTCCTTTCACTATCTAGACTTAACTGGAAAGCAGGATAATATTTTTGATTCGTCGAGAGTAATTACCTGGTTTTTCTTTTCACAGACCGGAAATCTCTAAATACACGGGGTAAATTAGAAAAAAAGATAGCCATATGAAATGGCTATCTTTAAGGCCTCTATATTAGCAACATACTATGCTCTGCTAGTTATTTATCAGCCTTTTTATTCATCAATTCCTTAACCATTTGGTCAGCTTTTTCAAATGAAGCAAACACTTTCTCCCCTTCAGCATCTTTATTTACTGTTTCTGGGATGATGCCTGAATACTTGTCACGAGGGTTATCACCGCGCAACCACTCATCAGGGAAGTCTGCCATTTTCTTGCCTGTCTCTTGATAGCGGAAAACTTGCCCTTCTTTTGTCCGTTGGTTGTAAGGGATAACGTTTCTGCCATCATGATCTTTCAACTCCATATACAATTTCTTACGGAGAGCGAGCTTAGTCTCAATCAATTTTTTATCTTTAGAATCAATCAGATTTTTCTTCTCATCTGGATCGTTCTTCATGTCATACAGCTCTTCCTTATCCCAAATTCCATAGTACTGAATATATTTATATTCTGGTGTACGAATGGCAAATGTTGTTGGAGTATAAGGGAAGTCATACTCCCAGAAGTATTCATAGGCAAAGTAGTCTTTGCGTTTTTCTTGTTTTTCTTTATCTGCCGTCATATTCAGGAAGCTATTCCCATCATAGTTCTTCGGCTTTTCTACTCCTGCGGCTTCCAGGAATGTCGGGGCAATATCAATATTAGCGACCAAATCTTCGACGACTTCACCCTTACCAAAACCAGGGCCCGAGGCAATAAGTGGCACACGCATAGAGGTCTCATAAGCAGAGCGTTTATCAGTCAGACCATGTTCGCCAAATGAGAAACCATTATCTCCCATCACCATTACGATAGTATTTTTATCCAGCCCATTTTTCTTCAACCATTCCTGAACACGGCCGACACTATCATCAACAGAGCGCAGCGTTTCATAATAATCACGCTGGAATTGCTGCATATCCATTTTTTTATTATAGGGGTAATCTACACCATGCCAACTATTACGTTGGTTTTTAACCCACATGGGTTTGCCTTCATAATTTTCTGGCGTGTCGGCATACGTATCCGGCAGTGGGAACGTGACTTTATCCATAGATCCTTTATGTCGAATCGCCGGATAAAAGTCCGAATGCACACCTTTATGTGACAAATACATCATAAAAGGCTTTTTCTTATCAATACCATCTAACCAGTTGACAGCATAATCGGTTAATTCGTCGGTGATATAGCCTTTTTGTGGGACCATTTTCCCATCGATATTCAGTTTTGCCTGTTCACCGAACATATTTATTGGGTAGTAATCACCCTGACCCAATAATCCAACCCAGCGATCAAAACCAGCAAAACCCGCTTTAGCAGTATAGTCTGCACCACCAAAGTGCCATTTCCCAAAGAAACCGGTTTGATAGCCACTTTCTTTCAATTTTTCTGGAAAATAATTCAATTTTGACAAATCTGTCGGATTGTTATCTGACACACCGTGGTTATGTACATACATCCCCGTCAGAATACTGGCTCGACTCGGTGAGCAAAGGGACGTCGTAACAAACGCATTTTTAAACCATGTTCCGTTGTGTGCAATTTCATCCATATGTGGCGTTTTAATACGCTCATTGATAAAGCCAAATGCATCATAACGTTGGTCGTCCAGCAAAATGTAAACAATATTTGGACGTTGTGACTCGGCATTATTACCGGCTTTGTTAACTGCCGTATTGTCTGCGGCAAGCACTGGGCTGCTTAGTGCCTGTAAACAACATAACGCGATTGCGCTACGTGCAAAGGTATTCATAGTTAACTCCTCTTTCCCGGATGAAGATCAAAAAAAAACCTGACGCAGGTTGAATAATTGATATTCAACCTGCGTCAGGTCACGTTCATGCAGCGTTACGCCCTGTTTGAATTTATAGGATGACGTGATTTTTTTTAAATTCAATATGGCTACGGCACATCTGTGAGATTGATCACTTTCAAAGATATAAAAACTGCAACAGGACATCGCTAATGGTTGAAAATTAACATCCTCTCCATATATATCGCTCTAGCGCTCTGTTATTTTCCTGTAACTATCAATAACGTAGTAATCATTCTCTGGCATTATGTGAAAAGGCTCGCACTCATCCGTCAGCAATATTGATATGTGTCATATTTTTGATATGATGCCAGTTGAGATCGTTACCGATAATATTGGGCGAAACCTGGCAGATGTTGGTTATAATCAAACCAATACCTGCCAGGTTTTTTTATTTTCAGTCCATGATATGTCACGTTACGTAGAACAAGATTTATATGAGGGCAGTATGAGTATGAAAATACAAAATTTCCAACTGATGGCAAAACCTTCAGGCTCAGTGTGTAATATTGACTGCTCGTATTGCTTCTATCTGGAGAAAGAACACCTCTATCCGGAACGAAAAAGTCACTGGAAAATGGATAACACTACCCTCGAAAATTACGTCAAAAAAAATATCGCAGGGCAAAAAGCGGATGTGGTTGACTTTCTCTGGCAAGGTGGAGAACCCACAATGTTAGGTATCGATTTTTTTCGTGAGGCAGTTCGGCTACAAAATCGCTATCGTGGCAATAAACAAATTAACAACTACTTCCAGACCAATGGAACAAACATCAATGACGACTGGGCCCGCTTCTTGAAAGAGAATAACTTTCTGGTCGGCTTATCCATTGATGGCGATCGTATCAGCAATGATGCACATCGCTTGACTCGGTCAGGGAAAAGTACATTTGATGATGTCATAAAAGGCTTAGAAGCGTTGCAACGTCGCCATGTCGAATTTAATACGTTAACCGTCGTCAATTCAGAAAATGTCAGACGTCCGCTCGATGTTTACCGTTTCTTGAAACGTATCGGCAGCCGTTATATGCAATTCATTCCATTGGTAGAACGACGCGCTTCACAACCCGATGATAATGGGCTGACACTGATCCAACCTGATTTTTCCGGTCAATGCAGTGTCGAATCCTGGTCCGTTCCCCCGACTGCCTGGGGGCGTTTTCTCAATGTCATTTTCGATGAATGGGTACAAAAAGATCTTGGTAGCGTTTTTGTCATGAATTTTGAGCAGACAATGGCAAAAATGGCCGGAATGCCAAGCTCTTGTGTCATCAACGAAGTATGTGGTGGAAATTTGATTGTGGAATCGAACGGCGATGTTTATTCCTGCGATCATTTCGTTTACCCAGAAAATAAGTTGGGGAATGTGAACGATGATGATCTTCTGACACTAGTCAACTCTCCCCAAAATATCGCTTTCGGCGAAAAAAAATTGACCAATATCAGTAGAGATTGTCTCAATTGCCCAGTTAAACCAGTCTGTAATGGTGGCTGTCCCAAGCATCGTTTCGAATTATCCATCGATGGCCGGCCAAATAAACACTATCTATGCAGCGGATTTTCAACACATCTCACACACGTATTGCCAAAAATGAAAACAATACTAGACATGCTGAACCATCGTGCAACCCCAACCAAAATGCGTAAAGTAATAAAATCAACGCATTACTAGTAAAAATCAATTTAAAAAAATAAAACACAGTACGTAATATTTTTTAGCGTACTGTGCTTTTTATTAGCTTAATGAGCCACGTTAAAGATGGTGAGAAGTATAAATTACCACCACACTTCGGCCTGAACCCCTACACTTAGCTGATCTTGTTTATCATCTCTAAATGTGAATTTATCTAACTCATTATCCAATACACGCAACCATGTACCATAGAAACGAATTTCCGGCCGAGATGATAACATACTGGTGTCAACTTTAATGGTATGGAATAGCGTTGTTTTAACACCAGACTGTTTGTAATTAACACCTAATTTATCTTTATTGTTCTGATTAAAGTAACCTAGCTCAACACCTGTCTGGTTATAATTGCTCCAGATATAAGCTGGACGAATTGCCCCACTGATGTTACTAAAGTCACTGTGTGCACCAGTGTAAGGGCTGTAAATATCACTCCCTTGGGTATACACCAAGGCATTCGCCATGATGACATTATCAGCAAGATACATCTCACCTTGGGAAATTAAGCGAAATGCTGTGCCACTATGCTCGCCAGAATAAGTGGGTAAAGCACCATCGCCTGTAAAGGGGTTAGAGTTAGTGTAGCGAGACAGATTGCTGGCAATTGAGTTATTCGCAACCTGGAATGTAAATTCATTAAACCCTTTCTGGCTCAGCTTCTGGTTCAGAATAACACCGGTAAGATAAGTATCTTTCAGGTTGAAATATTCGCCATTTCTCTCTCCACTTTTTTGAGAGTCGCTTTTATTTGCTGCCATATATTTAGCAGTAAATGTGACATCAGCCTTATCCCAAAGTGGAATTTTCTTATAGCGAACTTCTACTGTATTGGTGTTCGCCTGCTTGGTTGTATTATCTGACACTTTTCTGAGATTAAGGTCTTCTCTCGTCAGAGCAATATCTAGTTTCCCTACACCGGCATTAATATTCTCTATACCGACACCCGCGCCAACGCCAGAACGGTGGCTTTTCCAATCCAGCATTTGGATTTCATACACAGGTAAACCGTGCTTGCCCACCCAAAAGTCTGCTTCCGGAAAAGCCGGTAAGAAACCTTTAGTGGTAACATAAAGATCTGAAAATTGAAGCCTGTTTTCTGTCTGTGGCGTTTCACCAAACCAGCCTGCGGAATATTGCTGTCCAACAACACCATCTAATTTAACTATCGCGTGAGCGCTCTTGTCGCCCTGCTGATAAACGCGCTGTTTAAAAATAAAATCAAACCAGCCGTTATGTTCGTTACCAAACCGCCCTAACCCGCCTGGTGCCCATCCCTCAGGTGAACCATTTGAAGCAGTAGCGTAACCCGCACGGAAATATCCAGAATAGGTAAAACCAATATCATCTTTGACGTATTTACTGATGTCAGACAGCGTTATAGATTTATTTTCCGTCGCAGTGGCAGGTGTACTTGCGACTACAGCTGACTGCGTCTTATCCGATGTGTTGAGTTGCGATGCTGCAACAGACTGAACGACAATGCGTTCTTTTCCTGTTGGTTTATTGAGATTTTCTTTTACCGGCACCTGTTGCTGTTGCGCAATCGATTTATATTCTCTCAATTCAGCTTTCGTTGATTGCAATTCTTTCTTATTATCTGCCAGCTCTTTTTCCAGTAAGGCCAGACGCTCTTCTACTGTTAATTTTTCTGCAATAGCACTATTAGAAGCAATCGCTGAGGCAATCAGCACAACTATCAACTTCAAAGATGTTTTTTTACGCATGTTCTATCCCAAGTCATTCTATGTGGAAAAACAAATACACCTACCACTAATTACAGGTACATTTTCGGTTATCATATTTAGGTGAAAATCATAAATTTATTTTCAAAAAACCAATGACCTCCCCTCAAGCCAATCTGGAGCATTTCCTTTTGCTCAATAATAACGACACGGTCATGTAAATAACCATTACATGGTTCAGCGCGATATTTTTCAGAAAAGCGTGACTTTTCTTTTTTCCATTCTTGGTTATTGATGAAACATTTGGATAAGCGAAATCCTTTTCACCTATCCGGCATGCGGCTATTTATTACAGTGAAGATGTCAATGCCTGACCTTGTGTTGCAATAACCTCTTTATACCAGTAGAAACTTTTCTTACGTCGGCGTTCTAACGTACCGTTCCCTTCATCATCACGGTCAACATAAATGAAGCCGTAGCGTTTCGACATTTCGGCTTTTGACGCACTAACCAGATCGATAGGGCCCCAGCAGGTGTAACCCATAACCTCAACGCCATCTTCAAGAGCTTCACCCACTTGATACAGGTGATCGTTCAGGTATTTGATGCGATAGTCATCGTTAATGCTGCCATCGCTCTCAAGTTTGTCTTTGGCACCCAAACCGTTTTCCACAATGAACAGCGGCTTTTGGTAGCGGTCATACAGATAGTTCAGTAAATAGCGCAGCCCTTCCGGGTCGATCTGCCAGCCCCACTCGGAGCTTTCCAGATGCGGGTTAGGCACCATATTCAAAATATTGCCGCGGGCTTTCAGGTTCACTTCTTCATCAGTCGTCACGCAGCCCGTCATGTAATAGCTGAAAGAAATGAAATCGATAGTTTCTTTCAGCGACTGACGATCGTCTTCCGTTACCGTCAGCGTAATACCGTGCTGTGCAAAGAAGCGCTTCATGTACGCTGGGTAGTATCCTCGAGTTTGTACATCACCGAAGAACAGCCAGTCGCGGTTCTGCTGCATAGTTTCCAACACATCGCCCGGCTTACAGGTCAGCGGATACATCATCGCGCCCAGCAGCATGTTGCCGATTTTGGCATCAGGGATAAGTTCATGGCAGGCTTTTACCGCTTTGGCGCTCGCAACCAACTGATGGTGAATCGCCTGATAAACCGCCTGTTTATCGCTTTCAGTGGGTAGTCCGACTCCCGTAAACGGTGCATGCAGCGCACAGTTAATTTCGTTGAACGTCAGCCAGTATTTCACTTTGTCTTTATAGCGCTGGAATACCGTGCGGGCGTAGCGTTCGAAGAACGTAATCGTTTCACGGCTTCCCCAGCCGCCGTAATTTTTCACCAGACCGTATGGCATTTCATAGTGGGACAGCGTCACCAACGGCTGAATGCCATACTTTGCCATTTCATCAAACAGGCTATCGTAAAATGCCAGTCCTGCCTCATTCGGCTGGGCCTCATCGCCTTGCGGGAAAATGCGCGTCCAGGCAATCGAGATTCTCAGGCATTTGAAGCCCATTTCAGCAAAGAGCGCGATATCTTCGGGATAGCGGTGATAAAAATCGATCGCCGTGTCTTTAATGCCGCTGTCGCCCGGCGTACGCGTGACGATCTCGCCAAAAATACCCTGTGGCTGTAAATCGGACGTTGATAGCCCTTTACCGTCCGTTAAATACGCGCCTTCAACCTGATTGGCTGCGATCGCGCCGCCCCACAAGAATTCTTTCGGAAACTGATGGCTCATCTTTTCTCCTCCCAATTGGGTCATAAATTTCAATGTCAGCGGATTAACGTCAACAACGCGCCCTGTTCCTGCACGGTGTTTCCGGCGGTAGGCAGAACATCAACGTAATCTTCGCTATTGGTGATAATGACGGGCGTTGTCGTGTCATAGCCGGCTTTCTCAATCGCCTGATAATCAAACTCCACCAGAAGATCGCCCTGCTTCACGACATCGCCGGTCTTAATGTGTGCAGTGAAATACTGGCCATCTAATTTCACCGTATCGATACCAACGTGAATGAGCACCTCGGCACCGTCTTCAGACTCCAGTCCGATGGCATGATGGGTCTTGAACAGCGAGGCAACCGTCCCATTCACCGGTGAAACTACGCGTCCGGCCTGCGGTTTAATCGCGATGCCTTTTCCCATTAATCCACTGGCGAACGTTTCATCACCGACCTGCTCAAGTGGCAGCACCGTTCCCTCAATCGGGCTGTTTATCTCTTGCTTACGCGTTGCATCGTTCTGATTCTGCGTGGCTTGCGGTGCCGCCGCAGGTACATTTACTTCTGTCGTTTTTTCTTGCGCGGGAATCCCGAACGCCCAGGTCGCCGCAGCCGCGAAGGTAAAGGCAATCGCCGTACCAATAATGGCGGCCCAGACCGTGTTATCGACACCGGTCGGCGGGATGACCTGAGTAAAGGTGAAGATGCTTGGGAAACCGAAGGAGTAAATCGTGGTGTTGAAATATCCCAGAACACCGGCACCGATAGCACCGCCTAAACAGCCAAAAATGAAAGGACGCTTCAGCGGCAGCGTGACGCCATACACCGCGGGTTCGGTAATACCAAAGATGGCTGCCGAGAATGCCGAACCAGAAATCCCTTTCAGTTTCATATCACGAGTACGCAACAACACACCGAGCACTGCGCCTGCCTGCCCTAACACCGCAGGAATCAGCAACGGCAGCAGTGTGTCGTGTCCCAGCACGCTGAGGTTGTTGATCATCAACGGCGTTAAGCCCCAGTGCAGACCAAAAATCACAAACACCTGCCACAGAGCGCCCATCAGTGCGCCTGCAATCGTGGAGTTCAGCCCGTAGATCAGTTGGTAGCCGCCGGCCAGCATATGCCCAAGCCAGGTTGCCGCCGGCCCAATCAGCAGGAACGTAACGGGGACCGTGATACAGAGGCACAGTAGCGGCGTGAAGAAATTGCGGATGTTGATATGCAATATGGCATTCAGCGGTTTTTCTAAGCGAGAAGAGAGCCAGGCCGAGAAAATGATCGGAATAACGGATGAAGCATAATTAATAAACGTGATCGGAATGCCCAGAAAATAAAGCGGCTGATAATTCGCACTCTGCATCGCACCAAATTCGGTGATCATGGAGGGATGCACTAGCGTCGCACCAATCACCATCGTAACAAATGGATTTCCACCAAACTTCTTCCCTGCGGTATAACCTAACACCACTGGGAAGAAAAAGAATAATGCGTCACTGGCTGCAAACAGAACTTTATAGGTTCCGCTGGTTTCAACCATCCAGCCGCACACTAAACTCAGGGCTAAGAATCCCTTTAAAATACCAGAGGCAACCATGACGCCAATTAATGGCGTAAATATGCCAGATATAATATCAATGAAGCGAGAAAGAAGATTACCTTTTTTCTCATCGCCATCTTCATTATTTGATGAGTCTGCCTGATCGGTCAGTCCAGCAATATTCTGTAAACTGCGATAAACGTCACTGACATGATTGCCGACGACGACCTGAAATTGTCCGCCACTTTCAACCACCATGATCACGCCTGAATGATTTTTCAGCGCCACGGCATCCGCTTTTTTGTTGTCTTTTAATTTAAAACGCAATCGCGTTGCGCAATGTATTACGCTAATGATGTTGCCGCGTCCGCCGACACCATCGAGTATATCTGTTGCTAATGCTTTGTATTCCATTGTCTATCCTTAATACTAAACAGACCTAAATATCAATAATTTAAGATTGCCGACTCTGTTTGAGACAAAAAAAAACCTAAATCGTTTTCCCAATAAGCATTGAGAAAACGATTTAGGTTTTGCCTGCCCGCCGAGACTAGCCTGACAGTAACAATCCTGCTTGTTTACCCGTCATACTTCAAGTTGCATGTGCGTTGGCTTCGTTCACTCACCCGAATCACTTACCTGTGTAAGCTCATCGGGATTCATTCCCTTGCCGCGTTACGATGCTCATCTCTGAGCATCGCCCTAAAGGGCTAACGCTTCGCGTTGTTCAAAACGTTAACGTTTTGTCCTGAAACTCGAATTATTTAGGGTATGTGCCAGCGCGATTTATGTGCCGACAATAAAACCAACTTCATCTGATAATTTACTTTCCACCTACTCTATGCTTTCACTTTCACCGTATGCAAGGACATTTACCTTGCCACACTGTTATTTTGTGACGAAAAGCAAATTAACAGAAATTATTCTCCATCACCGAGTTCTATTTTATCCTGACCTTCTGTCCGTACGCGTTCAATATGAATCGTTAAGAACATTAATTCTTCTTTTGTTAACGTGTAATGGTATTTTTGAATAATGTGTGCCTGTATTTTTTCCGCACAGCGATATGACTGCTGATATCGATCTTTCACCACATCGTGCAATGATTCATCATCACTAAAGACCGTATTTTTTCCTATTAGCCGTTGCGCGAAAAATTTCAAATGCGTCACAAAACGATGATAGCTTAACGCCTGCTCGTTATAATCCAGACTCAGCTGATATTTTACAATATTCAGTATTTCCTGCATGATTTTGGTAATCTGCAAGACTTCAGGCATTTCACTATCGAGCTGCGCGTTCACGAGATGCAGCGCAATAAACCCAGCTTCATCTTCCGGTAATCGCACCTCCAGACGCTGCTCAATAATATCCAGTGCTTCTAGGCCAACGGCGAACTCTTTTGGATACAGGCGTTTTATTTCCCATAACAACACATTACGAATATCCACGCCTTGCTTGTGGCGCTCTATCGCAAAGTGGCAGTGATCCGTTAAGGATATGTAGACGCTGTTTTGCAATTTCCCGGGCAAACGGTCTTTTGCCAGCAGGATGATCTTGTCCGCCGTCGTGATGACATCCATCGGAATCGCTGACAGCAGTTCCTGCAGGCGCGATGTCAGCTCGCCAGATTTCATCACAAACACACGTTCAATCAGCGTTTCGTCAAGCCGATCGCCAGAATGCTTTTTGAAGCCCAGCCCGCGTCCCATGACAACCGACTCATTATTGTTTTCGTCGATTACGGTGACGACATTATTGTTGAGTATTTTGGCAATCTTCATTTTTAAAACCCTGGAAACAAAAAAACCAGACACCCGCAACAAGAACGAGCATCTGGTTTTGCCTGCTTACGCAGTAACAATCCGCAATGGCAGGTAAACTACCATTTGCATTCATCTTCTCAAGGAGCATGACACAAAAACGTGATACGGATCGACAGAAAAACATGCTGCTTACACGTGTTTTCCTTATTTATTGTCGGCCATTACAAGAATCAACCACTTGCCGTCGCCCACCGTAATACCGGATTTATACCGTGGGTTTCTTAGGCAGTTGCGCAACAAAGTTAGGTAAAAACACCAAATCGCCCAGTTTTTTGCGTAAACGCGACAAAATATTCAACTTCATCCCTTTTACCACCTTGTTTCTCGTCGCTTAATAACTATAATACGGAACGTCGTTTCAATTGAATGGTTTCAGCTAAACAACGTGCCACTATCAATAACATTATTATCAACGGCATCGCCAACGCGAACCCCGCTAATCCCATGCGGCGAGCGGCTACGCACCTCATCCCCCATTTGTTACGACCTTCTATATTTACCTCTTTTACACTGTTTCCTCATACATTCTTTCCAGCGGCTTGTCTCACACTGCCACTGGTTCACTCGTTTTTTTATCCATCACAACTTGTAGAAACTATCGTATGAAAAAGACAAAAATTGTTTGTACCATCGGGCCGAAAACAGAGTCAGAAGAAATGCTTGGCAACCTGCTGTCTGCCGGCATGAATGTTATGCGCCTGAACTTCTCTCACGGGGATTACGCAGAACACGGTCAACGCATCAAGAACCTGCGTGCCGTTATGGAAAAAACCGGCCAGCAAGCGGCTATCCTCCTTGACACCAAAGGCCCGGAAATCCGCACTATGAAGCTGGAAAACGGCGCTGACGTAACGCTGACCGCAGGTCAAACGTTCACGTTCACCACCGATCAAAGCATCGTGGGTAACAAAGATCGCGTCGCCGTAACCTACGCAGGATTTACCGAAGACCTCAGCGTCGGTAACACTGTTCTGGTCGATGACGGCTTGATCGGCATGCAGGTTACAGCGATCAGCGGTAACGACGTCGTTTGTAAAGTGCTGAACAATGGCGATCTGGGCGAGAATAAAGGTGTCAACCTGCCAGGCGTTTCCATCCAGTTACCTGCTCTGGCTGAAAAAGACAAACGCGACCTGATTTTCGGTTGCGAACAAGGCGTCGATTTCGTTGCCGCATCTTTTATCCGTAAACGTTCTGACGTTGAAGAGATTCGCGCTCACCTGAAAGCACACGGTGGCGAGCACATCCAGATCATCTCCAAGATCGAAAACCAGGAAGGTCTGAACAATTTCGACGAAATCCTGGAAGCGTCCGACGGTATCATGGTTGCTCGTGGCGATCTGGGCGTTGAAATCCCGGTTGAAGAAGTGATCTTCGCGCAGAAGATGATGATTGAAAAATGTAACCTGGCACGCAAAGTGGTTATCACCGCTACGCAAATGCTGGATTCCATGATCAAAAACCCACGCCCTACCCGCGCTGAAGCTGGCGACGTGGCAAACGCCATCATCGATGGCACCGATGCCGTTATGCTGTCTGGCGAAAGTGCGAAAGGTAAATACCCGCTGGAATCCGTTACCATCATGGCGACGATCTGTCAGCGTACCGATTCCGTGATGAAAAGCCGTCTGGATACCATCAAGACTCCTCCGGTTCTGCGTATCACTGAAGCCGTCTGCCGTGGTGCGGTAGAAACGGCAGAGAAACTGGATGCGCCACTGATTGTGGTTGCGACCAGCGGCGGTAAGTCTGCCAAATCTATCCGTAAATACTTCCCGAATGCCCGCATTCTGGCGCTGACGACTAACGACGTCACTGCGCGTCAGCTCCTGCTGAGCAAAGGCATTGATACGCTGCTGGTGAAGGAAATTGCCTCTACTGATGATTTCTACCGCATCGGTAAAGAAGCCGCACTGAACGGCGGTCATGCGCAAGCTGGCGATGTTGTGGTTATGGTCTCTGGCGCACTGGTTTCCAGCGGCACAACCAACACCGCTTCCGTACACCGTCTCTGATCCCCACTCTCAGATCGGTAAAAAGCGCCTTGATGGCGCTTTTTTTATATTCTGAAACGACTTTCTACAGTGCGATAACCTAATTAATGCGTCTGTGTAACATGTCATTTAATAGCCTAAAGCCTCAGAGTTATCCGATAAAAATAGCACTGTTTTCCTTACTTTTTTAATGAATAGGTAAAACTCGCTGTTTCTTTGAGCGAACGATCAAAATTAAGCATGTTCTCATCAAAAATTTATTCTCATTAGAAAAAAGTTTGTGTAATACTTGTCACGCTACATGGAGATTAACTCAATCTAGAGGGTATTAATAATGAATCGTACTAAACTGGTACTGGGCGCGGTAATTCTGGGTTCTACTCTGCTTGCTGGTTGTTCAAGCAATGCTAAAATTGATCAGCTGTCTTCTGACGTTCAGACTCTGAACGCTAAAGTTGACCAACTGAGCAACGACGTGAACGCAATCCGCTCTGACGTACAAGCTGCTAAAGATGACGCAGCTCGTGCTAACCAGCGTCTGGACAACCAAGTTCGTACTTACAAAAAGTAATCGAGCTGGTTAAGTAGTGAAAATGGCGCACATTGTGCGCCATTTTTTTGCCTGTGTTTTCCCTTTCCAGCGCTCTCTTTCAATCCCTTTTTCGCTTTGTCAGGTATCTTCATCCTTCTGTCCTATCCCTGGGCCAGCACAGATGCGCCTAAACGCATCTGGCCGATTTATTTCAGTATTACCGAGCTGTGGTACTGATCGCCGTGATCGGCGCAACCTGATGCGTCTTAGGCGCTTCTGGAGCCGACTCTACCGGTGACTGGTAGGTATTGATGTCTTGCCCTACGCTCACCACAATTGGCATGCCTGAACGACGCACAATTGCATCAGCAACCGCTTTACTGTCCGTCTCCGCATCCTTAACAAACTTCTGCGCCTTCGCCGTCAGCGGAATCGGCATGGTTTGTGGATCGTCCTTATCAGTTTTCGACAGAGGCTGATGTACTTCAACGTAGCGTTTACCGTCGGGTTCAACGGAAGTTTTAATCGCATCGTTAACAATCTGCACTCGCGTACCGACTGGCACATTGTCGAATAACGCCTTGATGTCATCTGGGCGCAGGCGGATACAGCCGGAACTTACGCGCATACCGATGCCGAAATCCGCGTTCGTACCGTGCAGCAGATAAACGCCGCCGTGTGCTGACAGACGCAGCGCGTGTAACCCCATCGGGTTATCTGGACCCGCTGGAACGACTGCGGGCAGTTTAATGCCCTGCTCTTCAAGATAATGCTTACGGATGTTCGCCGTTGGCGTCCAGGTCGGATTTTCACGCTTTTCCCTTACGCTGGTCGTCATCAGTGGCGTATTACGCCCCAGTTGACCGATGCCGATTGGGTAAACGATGACGGTATTCTTCCCTTTCGGGTAGTAGTAGAGCCGCAGCTCCGCCAGATTGACCACAATACCTTCACGTGGGGTATCCGGCAGCAGCATTTGCGTGGGGATCGTGATCGTGGAACCCGCAGTCGGCAGGTAAGGATCCACACCAGGATTCGCTTCCATCATGCCCAACAGACCAATCTTGAAATCCGCCGCGATAGCTTCCAGCGGACGACCATCATTGGGGACCGTATAAGCGATGTTTTCGCCAATAAGTCGGCTATTGGGTGGCGGTAGCGGGTATTCCGTCGCTTTAGCAGCGGTGCTGGTCAGATATGCCGCGAAGGCCATACCAAGTAAAGTTAACGCGCGTTTCATATTAGGTTCCCTACATCACAGCTAATATATTAATTATCAACAACATCCGGTTCTGTACCCAGAATGCGGTATCTGGCTGGCTATACCCTGTTTACCCCCGACATACTTCAAGTTGCCAGTGCGTTCGCCCTGCTGCAACCTGAATTTTTCAGGGGATATCTGGTGTCAATGCGGCTATTTTGCCCCTTTCCACCGAGCGTGGGTATATATTAGCATTGTTGTAACAAAAGAATATTTTATTTAAAAATCAAAGCATTGATATTCAATTCTTTACAAAACAGAGTCAGCATAAATTTTAATGGAAAATAAATATACGGGACGAATTCTGAAATATCAGCGAGTTAATAAATCAACCAAAAACAATAACGTGCCGTTGGTAAAAATCAGTAAGTGAAAAAACAAAAAAGCGCTGGACGTTTTTTTCCGTCACAGCGCTTTTTTATACTTCAGGAAAGCAGAAAATAGGGAAGAAAATTAAAGCAGTGCGGCAGCATGCGCACGAATCGCGCGCAGCATCGCCTCAAGCCCTTGAGAGCGGGATGGCGTCAGGTGTTGATTCAACGCCAGCGATTCGAAGAATGGCCGCACATCCAACTCAACAATCTCCTGCGCTGTCAGCCCCTGATAGAGGCTGAACACCACCGCAATCAGCCCCTTCACAATCGCGGCATCGCTGTCGCCGTGCAGGGTGAGCACGCCCTGTTCATCGGGCTGTGTCACAATCCAAACCTGACTTTGGCACCCTGAAATCAGGTTGTCTGGATTACGCCATTCGTCAGGCAGAGGAGCAAGACGCTCCCCTAACTCGATGACATAAAGATATTTTTCTTCCCAGTCATTACAGCGCGCAAAGTTGCGCGCCAGTTTCTGCGGTTCTGGCAGACTCGCCATGTTTTCCTCCCCGAACAGGTCCGCGCGCGGCGCTTAACTGCCCAGCAATCGATGGATACGTTGCAATCCGGCAACCAGCCGGTCAATTTCTTCGCGTGTAGTATAAACGGCCAGCGAGGCGCGGCACATACTGGGAACACCATAGTGTTCCATCAGCGGCATCGCGCAATGGTGGCCGGTGCGAATCGCAATGCCGTACCGATCGAGGAAACTTCCGACATCATAGGCATGATGCTGCCCAAGATTAAACGCGATAACGCCGTGGCGTTCAGTGGGCCCGTACAGCGTCAGATCGGGCACCTGAGTGAGCGCTTCCAGCGCATACTGCATCAGCGAGGATTCATAACGTTGAATGTTTTCACGCCCCAGCGCCGTCACGTAGTCCAGCGCAGCACCTAAGCCTATGATACCGCCCGTGTTGGGCGATCCCGCTTCAAAGCGCCACGGTGAATCGGCATAGGTGGTGCCCGTACGCAGGCTCACCTGACGAATCATCGCCCCGCCGCCTTCCCACGGCGGCATGGCCTGAAGCAGGTCACGTTTGCCATACAGCACGCCAATACCCGAAGGGCCGTAGATCTTATGTCCTGAAAAGACAAAGAAATCGCAGTCCAGATCCTGCACATCGACAGGCTGATGCATAATCGACTGCGCGCCATCGATCAACACGACCGCGCCCGCCGCTTTTGCCTGCGCGATCATGGCCTTCACTGGGTTCAGCGTACCCAACACATTAGAGATCTGCGTCACCGCCAGCAGACGAGTACGTTCGTCCAGCAAGCTGGGAAGCTGCGCAACATCCAGTGAACCATCTTCGGCCAGCGGCAATACGCGAACTTCAACACCACGCGCTTCCGCAAGCATTTGCCAGGGAACGATATTCGCGTGGTGTTCCATCTCAGTGATGATCAGGTTGTCGCCCGGCTGGATAAAGGTGCGGCCATAGCTGTTAGCCACCAGATTGATGGCCTCCGTTGTCCCGCGAACAAAGACAATTTCTTCTGCTGAGGCGGCATTGATAAAGGATGCCACCTTTTCGCGCACCGCTTCCATCGTGCTGGTCGCCTGTGCGCTCAGCGTGTGAATACCGCGATGCACCGCAGCATATTCATGGCGATAGAATTCGGCTTCGCGATCGATTACCGCGTGCGGTTTTTGCGCACTCGCGGCGCTATCAAGATAGGCTAACGGCTGGCCGTTAACCTCACTTGCCAGCAACGGGAAATCGGCGCGAACCCGTTCAATAGGATAACTCATCATACCGCCTTGCTGGCATTCGCCAGCGCGTTGGGCAAACGCTGCGCGATACGTTCCAGAACCACATCTCGCAGAGACTCGTTTTCAATCGCTTCTGTGACTTCCGCCGCAAAGGCGAAGATGATCATCTGTTGCGCATCCTGCTGCGTAATACCGCGGGAACGCAGATAGAACAGCTGTTCTTCGTCCATACGGCCAATGGTGGCGCCGTGACTGCATTTCACGTCGTCTGCGTAGATTTCCAACTGCGGTTTGGTATCGACCTCTGCCAATCGACCCAGCAGCAGGTTGTTGTTAGTCATCTGCCCGTCAGTTTTCAGCGCATGCGGTGCAACTTTGATCATGCCGTTAAACACCGCTCTGGCGCGATCGTTGACGATAACCTTATGCAACTGGCGGCTTTCGCCATAGCCCTGATTATGCTCCAGATACGTTCGCGTATCGCACACTTCGCTGCCAACCGGCAGGATCAGGCTGTTCATAGACAGATTGGTGCCTTCGCCATTCAACTGGGCGCTGGTGTTATGACGCGTCAAACCCGCCCCCAGCAAGAAACTGTGGCTACGAACCCGAGCATCACGCGCCAGAACCAGATCGTTGTGGGCGAAGTGGTAGCCCGCCGCCGCTTCAAACGCCAGCTTATAATGGCTAACTTGGCTATTTTCTGCCGCATTCACCGTCAGGCGTGCGCCAGTAAAGTGCGCATGCTCATCCAGACTGACGTAGTGCTCGATAATTTCCGCACTCGCACCACGTTCAACGTTCAAATGATGACGATGGTGAACCGTGTTCAACGCGGCTTCCTGACAGCTGCTGATGTGCAACAGGTAAAGCGGTTTTTCCGCCTGCTGTCCGGCAGCCAGACGAATCAGCGTACTGGTGCTAGCCAGACTTTCGGTCAGGTGCAGGAACACCTCGGACTGGATGGCCGCAGGCAGCGCGCCACGTGCACGCGACGCCTGTACGTCAACCTGATAAGGGCCCCAGGCGCTGTCGCTGAGTTCGGCATGAAATACACCATCGACAAACACCAGACGCCAGCTATCCACGGCTAATGCCACGGCATCTACCGCTGCACGATCGAGAGACAGTGCCTGCGGTGCGACAAATTCGTTGCTCAGCAAGCCATCCAGCGGCGTGTATTTCCAGTGCTCATGCTTACGGTGCGGTAAGCCAAGGCGCACCACGTCCTGCCAGTGCTGGTTCGCCTCTTCAGAACGGCGCGACGCATCACGCTCAAACAGGCCCTGCCATTGTTGCAGCGCCTGCTCTTGCTTCTGGGCGATGCTGGTTTTACCCGTCGCGTTATCGCTCGTCACCTTATTGCTCGTCGGTAAGCCAGCCATAGCCTTGCTCCTCCAACTGTTTCACCAGCGAAAAATCACCGGATTTCACAATGCGCCCTTGATACAGAACGTGGACATGGTCCGGTTTGATGTAATCAAGAATACGCTGGTAGTGCGTGACGATGATGAACGAACGTTTGCCGTCGCGCAGGGAGTTGACGCCGTTAGAGACGATTTTCAGTGCATCGATGTCCAGACCGGAGTCGGTTTCATCCAGAATGCACAGATCCGGCTCCAGCGCCGCCATCTGCAAAATATCGTTACGCTTCTTCTCGCCGCCGGAGAAGCCTACGTTGACCGAACGGGTCAGCAAATCTTCTGGCATATTCAACAGCGCGATCTTCTCTTCAATGAAGTCGGCGAAGTCAAAGCGATCCAGCGGTTCCTGCTCGCGGTATTTACGCACCGCGTTAACGGAGGTTTGCAGGAAGAACTGGTTGCTGACGCCGGGGATTTCGACAGGGTACTGAAACGCCATAAAGACGCCTTCGCCCGCGCGATCTTCTGGAGACAATTCCAGCAGATCCTTCCCTTTGAAGCTGACCGAACCGTCGGTCACTTCATATTCTTCACGTCCAGCCAGCGTTGCGGAGAGCGTACTCTTTCCTGAGCCATTCGGGCCCATAATCGCGTGGACTTCACCCGGCTTAATGGTGAGATTAAGCCCTTTGATGATCGCTTTACCTTCTACGCTGACTTTTAAATTTTCGATGCTTAACATGCTTATTCCTTCCAACGCCCAATGTGGCGAGCGCTTAATGAATTCCGGGACCGATGATTCTCATTATTCGTCTGTGAAAATCCCGGTAACCGCCGAATTAACCGACGCTGTGTTCCAGGCTAATCGCCAGTAACTTTTGTGCTTCTACCGCAAATTCCAACGGCAATTCAGAGAAGACGTCCTTACAGAATCCGTTCACGATCATCGAGATGGCGTCATCTTCGCTGATACCGCGTTGCAGACAGTAGAACAGTTGGTCTTCACCAATTTTTGAGGTCGTCGCTTCGTGCTCCAACTGCGCGGTATTGTTGCGCACTTCCACGTAGGGGAAGGTGTGCGCGCCGCACTCGCTGCCGATCAGCATAGAGTCACACTGGGTGAAGTTACGGGCGTTGGTCGCGCTCGGCATGATCTTCACCAGACCGCGGTAGGTGTTCTCACTGCGTCCGGCGGAAATCCCTTTGGAGATGATGGTCGAACGGGTGTTTTTACCGATGTGAATCATCTTGGTGCCGGTATCGGCCTGCTGACGACCATTGGTCAACGCGACAGAGAAGAATTCGCCGACGGAGTAGTCACCGCGCAGAATAACGCTCGGGTATTTCCAGGTGATCGCTGAGCCGGTTTCTGACTGCGTCCATGACATTTTTGAATGCTCACCAGCACACAGCGCGCGCTTGGTCACGAAGTTCAGAATTCCGCCTTCTGCGTCATCTTTACCGGAGAACCAGTTCTGCACCGTGGAGTATTTCACTTCGGCATTCTTGTTGATGATGACTTCCACCACGGCGGCGTGCAGCTGGTAGGTGTCACGAACCGGCGCGGAGCAGCCTTCGATGTAGCTGACGTAACTGTCGTCATCGGCGATCAGGATCGTACGCTCGAACTGACCGGTTTTCGCCGCGTTGATGCGGAAATACGTCGACAGTTCCATCGGGCAGCGCACGCCTTTCGGGATGTACACAAACGTGCCGTCAGAGGCAACTGCCGAGTTCAGCGCCGCAAAAAAGTTGTCGTTCGCCGGTACGACCGTACCGAGATACTGACGCACCAGTTCGGGATGATCCTGAATCGCCTCGCTGAATGAGCAGAAGATAATGCCTTTTTCAGCCAGCTCATGCCGATACGTGGTCGCAACAGATACGGAGTCAAAAATCGCATCAACCGCAACTTTCTTGCCTTCACGGACAGGAACACCCAGCTGATTAAACGCATTCTCTACTTCGCTGGTCAGGTAATTATTCACGTCCGTAATCCCGGATTGCTGCTTGGCGCCGGGCTCAGAGCCGCAGCTGTCATCGCAGTTACCGCAGGAAGGCGCGGAATAATAGCTATAGTCCTGATAGTCCAGTTTCTCGTAATGGGCTTTCAGCCAATGCGGTTCTTCCATCTCCAGCCATGCGTTGAAGGCATTGAGACGGAATTCCAGCATCCACTCAGGTTCATTACGCTTCGCCGAGATCGCCCGTACGACATCTTCGTTGATGCCATGCGCCAGCTCATCGGTTTCCAACTGCGTGAAGAAACCTTCTTTATAGCGTCCATCACCCATCCAGATCTGGACATCATCAGGTACATCTACCGTGCTACGTGCCATAATTTTTCATCACTTAAATGCCAAAGCTTTCGCCACATCCACAAGCATGCTGCGCTCTGGGATTATTAAACTTGAATATCTGATTCAGCCCTTCACGGACGAAATCAAGTTCTGTGCCGTCAATGAAAGGCATCGCTTTCAGTGGGACATACAGTTTTGCGCCGTCACGTTCGAAGACCAGATCGTCGGTCTCGAACGCCTTTACCAGATCCAGCACATAGCCAAACCCTGCACACCCTGATTGTTTAACGCTGAGCCGCAGTCCTTGCACAGTTTCATCCTGCGTCATCAGATTCTTAATCTGCTTCACGGCGCTGTCGGTCAGCGTCAGTCCTTGCCAGACATTTTCATCCAGTGAAAACGTCCCTACATTTTCCGCTTGCATATGGAATACCTCATTGCGTGTGGTACCAGTTTTAGGCTGGTTTCCCCTAATGTTAGTGATAATGAAACTAGCTTCAACCTCTTGTTTCGCAGGGCTATTCGTAACATTTCGGTTTTTAGCGAGCCAATAGCGCTATTTTACACGTCTCTGGCGCACCAAACAACGCGGCAACAATTCAATTAAGTAATTGATAAAAAAAGAATTATCGTCACCACTCACGCCCCATATGGTCAAATAAAAATTATCATCTCGTTATCATTATTATAACATTTATCGGTGATACCTATTTGTAAAAGAGGGAAGGTATATGAAGATTTATGTGATTTCCGATCGGACTTTTGACGTTAAAGCACATTTTGCCCATTGATCATGGCCTTTTTTATCAATATGATAATGATTATCATTTCATATTCAGGATCGATAACCATGCTTTCCGTGAATGCCTGGCTGCACCACCAAATTGACGAATATAAATTTCAGATTCGCGATGCCACCGTTGATTTCTATATGGCGGAAGCTCGCCTTAACCGTCCAGGAAGCAATATTGACCATTTACGTCGCTATCATAACGCCTGCATGGACATGGTTGAACTCTGTCTGAGAAATGGCGATGACGACAGCTATCTGCATGCGCTGGTCAAACTGCACAATCGGTTGATTAAAGAGATTAATAATGAAGGGCGTTGCCACCTCTTTCGAGTGCAAAGCTACTACTTTGCCCGTAACACGCTGAAGTCGATTTGCCATCAGTTAAGCATGCAAGGCTCATGGGATAAAGCCACTGAATTTCAGACAGACTTCGTTAAGCGCGTGCCGTTTCTCCCCTGAAGAGCAATATTTTCTCAGAACAACCGAACCAGACCCGCCAGCAGTCTGGTTCAGTGCTTCATGTTTACAGTTTTACGGCGTAATGACCGACGTCGTCAGACGTGAAATGCAGCACAGGCGATTCTGATTATCAAAAATCTCAATCTGCCACACCTGGCTACGGCGGCCAACGTGAAGCGCTCGGCATACGCCACGCACTTCCCCTTCGCGCACAGCTCGCAGATGGTTGGCATTGATTTCAAGCCCCACCACCTGCTGATCGCCCTCAGAACACAGATAGCCCGCGACAGAGCCCAGCGATTCCGCCAGCACAACGGAGGCACCGCCGTGCAATAAGCCAAATGGCTGGCGCGTGCGTGCATCCACCGGCATCACCGCTTCCAGATAATCTTCCGCGATATGGGTATAGCGGATACCGATATGACCCACCATACACGTTTGGCTCGGTTCGTTAAGCTGCTCAAGCGTAACCTGTCGTTTCCATAGCATCAGATAATCTCCAGCAAGGCCTGTAGCGGATGGCGCAGTGCGCTGCCTTCCATGCGTTTCACCTGGCTGCGGCACGAATAGCCGGTGGTCAGGCAGCGTTTCTGCGGTAACTTCTGCAATACCTGCTGCCAGGACAGCGCATAGATTCCCTGCGAGTTAGCGAGGTTCTTAGTTTCATGCCCGTAGGTTCCCGCCATGCCGCAACATCCGACGCTGACATTCTCCAGTTTGGCACCAAAGCGCGAGAAAATGTCGGACCACTGTTTCGTGCTGATCGGCAGCGCCGTGGTTTCCGTACAGTGCCCCAGCAGATACCAGGATTCGCCAGTGGCAGGCTGCGGCGTGCTGTCTGCCAAAGCCGCCACCAACCATTCATGCACCAGTTGCACCTGAAAATCGCCACGTTTCTCACCCAGAATTTCACGGTATTCGTCGCGATAGCACAGCACCAGCGCGGGATCGACACCCACCATCGGCATCCCCAGTTTGGCTACGCGGTTCAGGAAATCTGCCGTCTTCGAGGCCGTTTTGGCAAAACGCTGCAAGAAGCCTTTAATGTGCTGCGCTTTTCCGTTCGGCGAGAACGGCAACAACACCGGTTTTAACTTCAGTTTTTCGATCAGGTGGACGAAATCAGCCACCACCTGCGCATCGTAATAGCTGGTAAACGGATCCTGCACGATTAACACGTACTGCTGGCGCGCCGCTTCCGGCAACTGTTCCAGCTGTTCAAGCGTGGTGTTGACGCCGCTATGCCCGGCAAACTGCTGGCGCAGCGACGGCGATGACAACAGCGGTAAATCGACCATACCAATCTGGCTGCGGCTCAGGTTATTCAGCAGCGGCATTTTCAGGAAGAAGTTAAACGTCTTCGGGCTGCGCGCCATCAGCGGCGCATAGCTTTCGACACCGGCGACCAGATAGTCACGCACCGGACGCAGGTAGCGCGTGTGATAAAGTTGCAGGAAGCGAGAGCGGAAACCGGGCACGTCAATCTTGATAGGACACTGCGTTGAGCACGCTTTACACGCCAGACAGCCCGACATTGCGTCTTTGACTTCGTGCGAGAAATCGTAATCGCCTTGCTTCGCCTGCCAGGTATTGCGGGTCTTCTGGATAAAGGCGCGCAGGCTCAGTTTCTGCTGCGGCAGCGCTTTCTCCAGCGCTACAGGATCGACGCCCTGCTCCGCCAGCAGGCGTAACCATTCACGCACCAGCGTCGCACGGCCTTTCGGGGAATGAATACGGTTGCCGCTGATTTTCATCGACGGGCACATTGGGCTACGGGCATCAAAGTTAAAGCACAGACCATTACCGTTACATTCCATTGCACCACGGAACGCCGTACGCACCGTCAGCGGGATCGTGCGATCAAACGTGCCGCGCTTGACCGCATCGACTTTCATCATCGGCGCATCCACGTCCAGCGGCGCACAAATCTTCCCGGGATTAAGTCGGTTATCAGGGTCGAATGCGGCCTTGATACGGCGCAGTTCGGCATACAGCTCCGGCCCAAAGAATTCAGGGCTGTATTCGGCGCGGAAGCCCTTCCCGTGCTCTCCCCACAGCAGACCGCCATATTTGGCGGTCAGCGCAACAATCTGGTCGGAAAGCTGTTTCATCAGCATTTCCTGTTGCGGGTCGCACATATCCAGCGCCGGACGAACGTGCAGCACCCCAGCGTCGACGTGGCCGAACATGCCATACGTCAGATTATGGCTGTCTAACAGCGCACGGAATTCTTCTATGTAATCGGCCAGATGCTGTGGTGGCACGCAGGTATCTTCCGCAAACGGAATCGGCTTCGCCTGCCCTTTGCTGTTGCCCAGCAGCCCGACGGCTTTTTTTCGCATCGCGTAAATACGTTCGATGCCAGCCAGATCGTTACAGGTTTGGTAACCAATCACCCCGCCTTCTCCGCTTGCCAGCAGCGTATCCAGCCCTTGACAGAGTGAGTCGACCTGCCCGTTAATCAGTGCTTCATCATCCCCCGCGAATTCAACGATATTCAGGCCGAGCATTTCCTGATTAGGCACATCGGTAATCAGTTCGCTAACGGAATGCCAGACGATATCTTCGCGGGCAAGGTTTAAGACTTTAGAATCCACGGTTTCAACAGATAACGCCTTCGCTTCCACCATGAACGGCGCATTGCGCAACGCGGAGTTGAAGGAGTCGTATTTGATATTGACCAGACGACGGATCTTAGGCAGCGGCGTGATATCGAGCTTCGCTTCGGTGATAAACGCCAGCGTCCCTTCCGCCCCAGTCAGAATACGCGTCAGGTCAAAGGTACGGAGATCGTCGCTGAACACATGACGCAGGTCATAACCCGTCAGAAAACGATTCAGCTTAGGGAACTTATCGATAATCAACGCGCGCTGTTCCCGACAGCGGTGCAGCACCGTGTGATAAATGCGGCCGATGGCGGAATCTTCTAACGCCAGCTTCTCTGCCAGCTCTACCGGCATCGCCTGCGTATCCAGCATTTCGCCGCCCAGCAAGACCGCACGCAGCCCCAGCACATGGTCTGAGGTTTTACCGTACACCAGCGAACCTTGCCCTGAGGCATCGGTATTGATCATGCCGCCCAGCGTCGCCCGGTTACTGGTCGACAGTTCAGGTGCGAAGAAATAGCCATAAGGCTTCAAGTACTGATTAAGCTGATCTTTAATCACGCCAGCTTCGACGCGCACCCAGCCTTTCTCAGGGTTGATCTCCAGAATACGGTTCATATAACGCGACATATCGACCACGATGCCGCGATTCAGCGCCTGCCCGTTCGTTCCTGTCCCGCCACCGCGTGGCGTAAAGGTCAGCCCTGAAAAACGCGTATCACCCGCCAGCCGCGAGAGGATCGCCACATCGGCGGTTGAGCGGGGGAAAACCACCGCATCCGGCAAAAGTTGGTAGATACTGTTATCCGTTGCCATCGTCAGACGATCGGCATAATTGGTCGCCGTATCACCTGTGAATCCATTTTTCTTCAATGCTTCCAGAAAATTAAGCACCGGCTGGACCAGCCCGGGGGATTGCGTGATCTGTGGGATCATTATTTTTTGACCCTGTCCGTACATGATGAGTTTGCCAATATGTCGTGATATGCCTGTGAAGAGCCCGATATAGCCGCGCTGTCACTGGGAACATCACGTTTTATCACATTTCGCAATCGTGTGCGCTCTCGGATCGGCAAAAACATACAGCGTGTTGGCTAATGGCCGTTTGACCAACAAAATGTTCAACACGCTGTCAAAACACCCAGAAATATCTCATGATGATTCGTGATTAACCAAAGCGACCTCGCCTAAGCCCTTTCTTTGCTATTGAGGAACCATTCATTGAGCAAATATTCCCAGCCACCACGACTTGATCTGGCCAGAATCCTGTTCAGTCTGGTGTTTATTACCATCATGATCATTGCCTGTTTTTGGGTGGTACAGCCTTTTATCCTAGGATTCGCCTGGGCATGTATGGTGGTCATTGCCACCTGGCCGATGCTGATTAGATTTCAGGCGCTATTATGGGGGAGACGTTCTCTCGCCGTGCTCGTGATGACGCTGCTACTTATCCTGTTATTTATTGTCCCGATTGCCGTTCTTGTCAGTAGCGTGGTGGATAACAGCTCGGTGCTAATGAGTTGGGGAGCCAGACAGGAAAACTTTTCGCCGCCGACACTGGAGTGGTTGACATCCATTCCTTTAGTGGGAGAGAAATTATTCAACAGTTGGCAGGCGCTGTTGCAAAGCGGCGGCAGCGGTCTATTCGCCAAGGTGCAACCCTATTTTGGTAAAACCGCGACCTGGCTGGTGGAACAGGCGGCGCATGTCGGGCGCTTTCTGATGCACTGCTCCCTGATGCTGATCTTCAGCGCACTGCTCTATTACAAGGGGGAAGCCGTTGCGAAGGCTGTGCGACACTTCGCCATTCGGCTGGGGCAAGAGCGCGGCGATGCCGCCGTGATTCTGGCAGCACAGTCAATTCGCGCCGTCGCCCTGGGCGTGGTGGTAACAGCCATCGTGCAGTCGGTGTTAGGCGGAATCGGTCTGGGGCTGTCTGGGATTCCTTACACTACGCTATTAACCGTGCTGATGTTTCTGTGTTGCCTGGCGCAATTAGGGCCGCTTCCAGTATTGATTCCTGCGATTATCTGGCTGTATTGGACGGGCGATACCACCTGGGGCACTATCCTGCTGGTCTGGAGCTGCGTCGTTGGCACCATCGATAACGTTATCCGCCCAGTATTAATCAGAATGGGTGCCGATCTTCCTATGTTGCTGATTCTTTCCGGCGTGATTGGCGGCTTACTGGCGTTTGGCATGATAGGGATATTTATTGGCCCGGTCGTCCTCGCCGTTTCCTATCGTCTACTGTTTGCCTGGATGCGTGAAATCCCCGAACCGCAACACATCCTTTCCGTTAATACGTCTAACACGCCAGATAAAGAGTAAGACCGACAGTCACCGGTTTCGCTTCCCGTGGGCGGTACGCCGCCCACGCATTCCCTCTCTCGGCATCGCTTCTTCGGTACTATTTTTTTCGTGCACGGTTTTGACACTATTTTTCGGCGCTATCATCCCCTTTTTTCAATAAGTAAAAATAGCTAATGATTAACCCTTTATTCCTAGGGATTAGTCCTAAAAATTTTGATATCATTTCTCTAATTCATCAATATTATTGACAGTGCAAAAACACCCAGAGGCTAATCCTTAAAAAATAATTAACCATTAGGATGATTCTTAATGACTGAGTAGGGCATAATCCATAGGATAAATACCGGAGCTAGTATTAACCTACTGTTTGTCAATGAGGTTTCCTCCTCGTCAGAGTGAGTAACGAATTGCTGTGTGTAGTCTTTGCCCATCCCCTGAGATGGGCCTTTTTTTTCCTTTCATTTGCCTTCCATTCAATTACGCTTCCTCCCTTTTTTGTTACTCTCCTGTCTGCCTACTCTCAGTTCAGTTTTTCAGGAGTTTTTCATGACACCTCTCGCCTCGAAGAGGCTACTACTCTGTGGCCTATTCAGCCTTCTGACCGCCTGCGATAATCCAGCGCCGACGGCACAGCGCCCCTTGTTGACCATTGAAGGCAAGACCATGGGGACGTTTTACAGCGTAAAAATTAGCGGTGACATCACCGAAGACAAAACACAGCTGCAACGGGAAATCGATGTTCTACTCGAACAGGCCAATGACGAGATTTCCACCTACCGTGACGATTCAGTCCTGTCGCGTTTTAATCAGTACCGAGGAACGGATCCCCAGCCCATCAGCAATGGCATGGCGGATATCATTCTGGCCGCGCTGCGTATCGGTAAAGCCACGCACGGTGCGATGGATATCACCGTCGGCCCGTTGGTGAATCTCTGGGGATTCGGCCCGCAGAAGCAGCCGACGCGAATTCCCAGCCAGCAGCAGATCGAGGTAGCGCGGCAACATGTCGGGCTGCGTCACCTGAAGCTGATCGGTGACGAAAAAGGAGAATGGATTCAGAAAGATCTCCCGGATTTATCTGTCGATCTCTCCACGCTGGGCGAAGGCTACGGCGCAGACGTTCTCGCGCAGTTAATGACGCGTAAAGGGATCACCAATTATCTGGTTTCCGTCGGCGGTGCGATTTCCAGCCGTGGGGTGAACGCCGAGGGGACGCCGTGGCGTGTGGCGATTCAGAAGCCAACCGACCAGGAAAATGCAGCACAGGCGGCGGTGAATTTGCAGGGGTATGCGATCAGCACTTCCGGCAGCTATCGGAATTATTTTGAAGAGGACAGCAAGCGCTATTCTCACGTTATCGATCCCGAGACGGGCAGACCCATTACTCATCAGTTGGTTTCTGCGACCGTGATTGCGCCAACCGCGCTGGAAGCGGATGGCTGGGATACCGGTTTGATGGTGTTGGGAACAGAGAAGGCGTTGAAGCTGGCGGAACAGCAGGGGTTGGCGGTTTATCTGATTACCAAAACGGATAAGGGCTTTAGCGCAGTGATGACGCCACAGTTCAAATCCTTCCTGATTGCAGCACCGTAATATGAAAAATATGTTTTAGTACCGATTGCGATCAACTGCTGCCGAGCGGTGGTAATGGAATAGAAGAGTAAAGCGTTTGCGCCAAGGATGGCGCAATCCGAGCGTACAGGGATGTATTCACAGCGTCTTTACGATCTATCCATTACCACCGTTCTCATTTCGTAAATACGGTTTTAACAGTCTAAATGCCTGATGACTACACATCAGGCATTCACCGTACTAATTACTTGTGCTCGGCCAGATTCAGCCAGGTTTGCACCACGGTGTCCGGGTTGAGCGACAGGCTATCGATGCCCTGCTCCATCAGCCAAATCGCGAAATCTTCGTGATCTGACGGGCCTTGACCGCAAATACCGACGTATTTTCCCTGTTTCTTGGCAGCTTTAATCGCCATCGACAGCAGCGCCTTCACCGCATCGTTACGTTCATCAAACAGTGACGATACTACGCCGGAGTCGCGATCCAGACCCAGCGCCAGCTGCGTCATGTCGTTTGAGCCGATAGAGAAGCCATCAAAGTGTTGCAGGAATTCATCAGCCAACAGCGCGTTGGACGGAATTTCGCACATCATGATGATTTTCAGGCCGTCTTCGCCACGGCGCAGACCTTGATTCGCCAGTTCAGCCACCACCGCTTCAGCTTGTGCCACGGTACGAACGAACGGGATCATGATCTCGACGTTCTTCAGGCCCATCACGTTACGCACGCGTTTGACCGCTTCACATTCCAGCGCAAAACAGGCTTTGAAGTCCGGCGATACGTAGCGGCCTGCACCGCGGAATCCCAGCATCGGGTTTTCTTCTTCCGGCTCATAACGCTCGCCACCGACCAGATTGGCATACTCGTTGGATTTAAAATCGGACAGGCGGACAATAACGCGCTTCGGCGAGAATGCCGCTGCCAGCGTCGCGATCCCTTCCACCAGACGACCTACGTAGAATTCCACCGGATCGTCGTAGCCCTGCATCAGTGTTTTGATTTCGCGTTGCAGCTCAGGGGCTTGCTGGTCGAATTCCAGCAGCGCACGCGGATGCACGCCAATCATGCGGTTGATGATGAATTCCAGACGCGCCAGACCGACGCCATCGTTTGGCAGGCAGGCAAAATCAAATGCGCGGTCAGGGTTACCCACGTTCATCATGATTTTCAGCGGCAATGCGGGCATTTCATCAATCTGTGAACTCTTCACGGAGAAGTCCAGCAGATCCTGATACACATAGCCCGTGTCGCCTTCCGCGCAGGAGACGGTCACTTTCTGCCCCTTGCGCAAACGCTCGGTCGCATCGCCGCAGCCCACGACGGCAGGAATGCCCAGCTCGCGTGCGATAATCGCCGCGTGGCAGGTACGCCCGCCGCGATTGGTAACAATCGCCGCCGCTTTCTTCATGATCGGTTCCCAGTCCGGATCGGTCATGTCGGTTACCAGCACATCGCCTGCGTTGATCAGGTGCATCTCGCTGATGTCCTGAATCACTTTCACTTCGCCCGCACCAATGCGGTGGCCGATCGCGCGGCCTTCCACCAGCACCGTACCGCTGGCCGGCAGGTGGTAACGCTCCATCACCTGACCGTTAGAGCGAACCGTTTCCGGGCGCGCCTGCACAATATAAAGCTTGCCGGTGTGACCATCTTTCGCCCACTCGATGTCCATCGGACGACCGTAGTGTTTCTCAATCAACAGCGCCTGACGCGCCAGTGCCTGCACTTCATCATCCGTCAGGCTGAAACGCGTCGTTTGTTCTGTCGGCACATCTTCAATCCGCACCTGCTTGCCATGTTCCTGACTCGCGGCATACACCATACGGATTTTTTTCGATCCCATATTACGGCGCACAATCGCCGGTTTGTTGTTCTGCAACGTTGGCTTGTGAACATAGAACTCGTCTGGGTTCACCGCACCCTGCACCACCATTTCACCCAAACCGTAAGCCGAGGTAATGAACACCACCTGATCAAAACCGGACTCGGTATCGATGGTGAACATCACGCCCGCAGAGGCCAGATCGGAACGCACCATACGCTGCACACCCGCCGACAGCGCCACGCCACGGTGGTCATACCCCTGATGTACACGATAGGAGATCGCACGATCGTTAAACAGCGACGCAAACACGTGCTTCACGGCCACCATCACCGCATCAATGCCCTGCACGTTCAGGAAGGTTTCCTGCTGACCGGCAAAGGACGCATCCGGCATATCTTCTGCCGTAGCGGAAGAGCGCACGGCAAACGAGGCGTCTTTCTCACCGTCGGCCAGTTGCTGGTAGGCGTCACTGATTGCCTTTTCCAGCTCCGGCTGGAATGGCGTATCAATAATCCACTGGCGAATCTGCGTACCGGCGCTCGCCAGTTGACTCAGATCGTCAATGTCGGTGCGATCGAGCAGCTCATAAATGCGCTGGTTGATCCCGCTTTGATTAAGAAAATCATTAAACGCCTGCGCCGTTGTCGCAAAGCCGTTGGGAACGGCTACGCCCAATTCTGAAAGGTTGGTGATCATTTCACCCAGAGAGGCATTCTTGCCTCCCACCCTTTCAACGTCGTGCATACCGAGCTGGTTATACCAAAGGACATTACGCAAATCAGGGCCGTTATTGGACATCGAAAATAATCCTTTCTGCATACAATTAGGGTATGGAAGAGTTCGGTTGAGAATCGCCTCAACGCAATCAGGTTAGCATAGCGTTTTGATGAACATGGACAGGTGAATCGATCAACCTATGAAAAAAAACTGATTTCATGGCGAATGATTGCTTAACGCGGTAAAAATCCAATATCGTAGAAGATTAGTATTCTTTATCATGAAGATAATGAAATGGTGTTTTAATAAAAGTATTCTTGAAACGCAATTTTTGACGAGGTTAACGTGTTCGAGTTGTCGGAAATATCAACAGGAGGTTATGTGGAAAGAAGCGTATTTTATGTCTCGGACGGTACGGCCATTACGGCAGAAGTACTGGGCCATGCGGTGCTGTCTCAGTTCCCCGTGAACACGGTTAGCTATACCTTACCTTTCGTGGAAAGTGAAGCGCGCGCTAAAGCCGTGTGCGAGCAAATCAATACGTTATATCAGCAAACCGGTGTGCGTCCGCTGGTGTTTTACTCCATCGTCACACCGACCGTACGTAACATTATTACCAGCAGCGACGGGTTTTGCCAGGATATCGTACAGGCGCTGGTTGCCCCCTTGCAGGAAGAATTGAACACGCCGCCGACACCGATTGCCAACCGCACTCACGGTTTGACGGCCAATAACCTGAGCAAATACGACGCCCGTATCGCCGCCATCGACTATACGCTGGCGCACGATGACGGCATCTCGCTGCGTAATCTTGATCAGGCACAGGTTATTTTACTGGGCGTATCGCGCTGCGGTAAAACGCCGACCAGCCTGTATCTGGCGATGCAGTTCGGCATTCGCGCCGCCAACTATCCTTTTATTGCCGATGATATGGATAACCTGCGCCTGCCTGACGCCCTAAAACCTTTCCAGCACAAGCTATTCGGGCTCACCATTGATGCCGAACGGCTGGCAGCGATTCGGGAAGAGCGTCGGGGCAACAGTCGCTATGCGTCGTTGCGCCAGTGCCGTATGGAACTCAGTGAAGTGGAAGCACTATTTCGCAAACATCAGATTAAGTATCTCAATACCACCAATTATTCCGTTGAGGAAATTTCCGCAAAAATCATCGACATCCTCGGCATGAGTCGAAGAATGTACTAGTACATGATAGATTTTTTATCCTGATGCGGTTGTAATGTGCACCAGTTCGTTTATTGTGTGCTCCATCACTTCCCGGCATTTCGCCGCTGCGAAGCAACCTTTTAGTCGGAAACATAGCCTGAAAACGCTGCCTGAACACACTGTTATGTCCATACATCTCGGTGACGGCAGGTTTTCGGCTTGACCGTATTCAGAGATAAAACATGCTGCAAACAGATGAACTGCGGAGCGCGCGCATCGAGAGTCTGGTTACGCCTCAAACGTTACTCGCCAGACTCCCAATTACCCCTGCCGTTGCCGAAAATGTCACCTCGTCACGTAAGAAAATTGAAGCCATTCTAACCGGTCACGATCCCCGCCTGCTCGTCGTGGTTGGCCCTTGTTCGATCCATGACACCGACAGCGCGTTAGATTATGCACGCCGTCTAGCTGCGCTACGCACGCAGTATCAGGATCGACTGGAAATCGTCATGCGCACCTATTTTGAAAAACCGCGCACAGTGGTGGGCTGGAAGGGACTCATTTCCGATCCCGCGCTCAATGGAACGTTTCAGGTGAATGAAGGGTTGGAAATTGCGCGCCGCCTGCTGCTGGACGTCAATCAGCTTGGCTTGCCGACCGCGACAGAATTCCTCGATATGGTTACCGGCCAATATATCGCCGACCTGATTAGCTGGGGCGCGATTGGCGCGAGAACTACCGAAAGCCAGATCCACCGGGAAATGGCTTCTGCGCTGTCCTGCCCTGTCGGCTTCAAGAACGGGACGGACGGTAATACACGTATCGCCGTCGATGCCATTCGTGCCGCTCGCGCCCAGCACATGTTCCTCTCGCCGGATAAGCAGGGCTTTATGTCGGTCTACAAAACGCAGGGCAACCCGTTCGGCCACATTATTATGCGTGGTGGGAAAAAACCGAACTACCACGCGGAAGATATCGCTGCCGCCTGCGATCACCTGCGTGAATTCTCGTTGCCCGAACATCTGGTGATCGATTTTAGTCATGCCAACTGTCAGAAACAGCATCGCCGTCAGCTCGACGTTGCCGATGACATCTGCCAGCAAATTCGCGCGGGTTCACGCGCCATTGCAGGCATCATGGCGGAAAGTTTCTTAATTGAAGGCAACCAGCCGGCGATCAATCCTCTGGCATTGACGTATGGGCAATCCATTACCGATCCGTGCCTGAGCTGGCAGGATACCGAAACGCTGCTGGCACGTCTGGCAGACGCCGTCGACGACCGTTTTTAATCCGATATACGCTGGCACACTCCTCTTCCCTGATCGTGTGTCAGCCATTTCCCTGCTTTCCCGCCGCCCATCTCGCTATCTCGTCGTATGTAACCGCAGTACGTAACGTAACTCCCTCTTACGATTCCTCTTATTCCACTTATTAAGAAAACTTCACTTGAGGTTGCGTTTTTGTTACATGAAAATGATTCTCATTCATTGCTATAATTAATACGACAACGATTAAGGGAACGAACGAGATGCAGACGTCCATTTACCAACAATACCTCCAGGCTAAAGTAGAACATCCGCGTAAATACGCCCGCGATTTGGCTGCGCAACTCGGCATCAGCGAAGCGGAACTGACTCACGCCCGCGTCGGACACGATGCACAGCGCCTGCAGGGTGATGCCAAAGTTTGGTTAAGCGCACTGGAGCAGGTTGGTAATACCAAGTCGATCACGCGCAACGAATACGCCGTGCATGAGCATACCGGCTACTATCAAAACCAGACGCTTGATGGGCATGCCGGTCTTATCCTCAACCCGCGCGAGCTGGATCTGCGTTTGTTTCTTTCTCAATGGGCTTCCGCCTTTGCGCTGCGTGAAAATACCGCACGCGGTGAGCGCCAGAGCATTCAATTTTTCGATCATCAGGGTGATGCCATCCTGAAAGTCTACACGACCGACACTACGGATATGGCCGCTTGGCAATTATTGGTTGAGAAATTTACCAGCAGCGAAAATCCAGCCTTGGCAGTTCGTCCAGCAAACAGCGCAGCCGCCGAGCCGATCGTTGCCCATAATCCTCAGCTTGAAGCGGAATGGCGTGCGATGACGGACGTGCATGATTTCTTCATTCTGCTCAAGCGCCATAACCTGACGCGTCAGCAGGCGTTTAACTCGGTCGCCGACGATCTGGCCTACCGCGTAGAAAACGATGCGCTGTCGCAGATTCTATTTGCCGCGCGTGAAGATCAGAACGAGATCATGGTATTTGTCGGTAACCGTGGCTGTGTGCAAATCTTCACCGGTACGCTTGAGCGTGTAGAGCGTATGGAGCAACATGCGGAGTGGATTAACATCTTTAATAAAGATTTCACCCTGCACCTGATCGAAGGCGCGATCGCTGAAAGCTGGATCACGCGTAAACCGACGGCCGACGGCATTGTGACCAGCCTCGAACTCTATGCCGCAGACGGCTCTCAAATTGCACAACTCTTTGGGCAGCGTACCGAAGGCACGCCGGAACAACAGCAGTGGCGCGACCAGATCAATGCCCTGAAACCGTACAAGGATCTCGCCGCATGAAAAACTGGCTATTCCCCCTGCTATTGACACTCCCGCTGGGGGTGTCTGCTGCCGAACGTATCGTTTCTATCGGCGGCGACGTCACGGAAATCATCTATGCGCTGGGCGCGGAGAAAGATCTGGTTGCACGCGACAGCACCAGTCTGCACCCGGAAGCGGTGAAAAAACTGCCTGATGTAGGCTACATGCGTCACCTCAATGCGGAAGGGATTCTGGCAATGAAACCGTCTCTGGTTCTCGCCAGCGATCTGTCTCAGCCATCGCTCATCCTGCAGCAAGTGGCGGACAGCGGCACAAAAGTGGTTCATGTAACCGCCGAGCCATCACTGGATGCGGTACCGAAGAAAATCGGTGCCATCGCTCAAACGCTAGGAAAGGACGCAGAAGGTAAAAAACTGACGGAAACTTATCAGCAACAGCTGGCGGCAGTAAAAACGTCGCCGCTGCCGGTTAATGTGCTGTTCATTCTCAGCCACGGCGGCATGACCGCGCTGGCTGCGGGCAAAAATAGCCCGCCAGACACCATTATCCGCAGCGCCGGATTAAAAAATGCCATGCAAAACGTTGAGCGCTACCAGCCATTGTCGCAGGAAGGTGTGATCGCCAGTGCGCCGGATCTGATTCTGATCTCCAGTCAAGGGCTGAAAACGTTGGGGGGTGAAGCACAGGTCTGGACATTACCTGGCCTGAAATTGACGCCTGCGGGTAAGAACAAGCGCCTGTTAGTGGTCGATGACATGGCAATGCTGGGCTTCACGCTCGAAACGCCAGCGCTGATGGCGACGCTGCGTCAGACAGCTGAAGCGATCAAATGACGTCACGCTTTCACCCGCGCACGTGGTTGATCGCACTGCTGTTACTGATGGTGGCACTGATGGTCGGTGCCGCCAACATGGGCGCGCTGACCCTATCGCTCAAGATGTTATGGCAAACGCAGCTTGACGATCCAATCTGGCATATCTGGTTGAATATCCGCGTACCCCGTGTGCTGCTGGCGATCCTCGTCGGCGGCGCGTTGGCTTGCTCTGGCGCGATTATGCAGGGGTTATTTCGCAATCCGCTCGCCGATCCTGGCCTGCTGGGTATCAGCAGCGGTGCCGCACTCTGCGTCGCGCTAACCATTGTGCTGCCGCTTGGCCTTCCCCCGCTGCTGGCGCTTTACGGCCCGATGTTTGCCGCTTTCGCGGGTAGTCTGGCAATTACGGCGATTATTTTCATCCTCAGCCGCTCCGAACAGGGTGGATTAACGCGATTATTGCTGGCAGGCATCGCGCTCAATGCACTGTGCCTTGCCCTCATCGGCGTGTTGACCTACATCAGCACCGATCAGCAACTGCGCCAGTTCTCACTGTGGGGAATGGGGAGCCTTGGACAGGCACAGTGGCCCATGCTGCTGGTTGCCAGCACGTTGGTCATCCCTGCCACGATCGCCACGTTATACTACGCGCACCGTCTGAACGTGTTGCAATTAGGTGACGAAGAGGCGCACTACCTGGGCGTTAATGTGAAACACACCAAGTACACGCTACTGCTGCTGAGTTCGCTGTTGGTTGGCGTAGCAGTGGCGGTCAGCGGCGTGATCGGGTTTATCGGGCTTATCATTCCACACCTGATGCGCATGCATCTGGGTGCCGACCATCGCTGGCTCCTTCCCGGCTCTATCCTCGGCGGTGCCTGTCTGCTGCTGTTTGCCGATACGTTGGCACGCACGCTGCTTTCTCCGGCAGAAATGCCCGTTGGGTTATTAAGCAGCCTGATTGGCGGGCCGTATTTCTTATGGCTGATCGTTCAGCATAAAGGACGGGGAAATGACTAATTCAGCGCTCGACCGGACGTTAGTCGCACGCCATCTGCGCTTTCAGGCCAACGGCCGTTATCTGACGGACGACGTTTCTCTGGAGCTTCACAGTGGGGAAATCGTCGCAATCATCGGCCCCAACGGTGCGGGGAAATCTACCCTGCTCCGTTTACTGACCGGTTATTTGACGCCAGATGAAGGCGAGTGCCTGTTAGCCGGGCAACCTTTCTCACACTGGCAGCCCAGCGCGCTCGCCAAAACGCGGGCGGTGATGCGCCAGCATAGCGGCATGGCGTTTGCGTTTAGCGTGCGGGATGTCGTTGCGATGGGGCGATCCCCGCATGGGCGCTACCCGAAAAATGATGATGTGATTCAGCAGGTCATGGCGCAAACGGGCTGTCTGGAACTGGCTACGCGCGACTATCGTCAGCTTTCCGGTGGGGAACAGCAGCGCGTGCAACTGGCTCGCGTGCTGGCGCAGCTGTGGCATCCAGAACCAACGCTGGGTTGGTTATTTCTCGATGAACCGACTTCGGCGCTGGATCTCTACCACCAGCAGCACCTCTTACGGCTGCTCAAGCAGCTTACACGCGAACAGCCGTTATCCGTATGCTGCGTCCTGCACGATCTGAATCTGGCCGCGCTGTATGCCGACCGCATTCTGCTGCTGCATGAAGGGAAGCTGGTCGCACAAGGCACGCCTGCGCAAGTGCTACAGGCCGAGACGTTGACCCACTGGTATCGCGCCGATCTCAGCGTCGGTTCACACCCTGACTACACCATTCCGCAGGTTTATCTGCGGCAATAGCCAAGTCCCCCCTGCTCCGGTTCAACTGGAGCAGGAAATCTCCAGATGCTTACCCCATTCTGGCGGTAACGCCGCTAAATCGTTCTTCTCCGGCTGTTCATCAAACGGTTGGCACAGCGCCTGATGCAGACGCGCCAACACGCTGATGTCGCCGTTTTCCGCCCGTTCAATCGCCATTTGCGCCAGATAATTACGCAGAATATATTTCGGGTTCGTCGCATTCATCAGGCGGCGACGTTCCTCATCGCCCTGTTCTTCCTGCCTCAGCCTCTGGCGGTAGGTCGCAAACCAGCTATCGAACGCGGCCCTATCGATAAATTCATCACGGAGCGGCGAGCGTGATGCCTGCTTTTCGCTGTCTGCCAGCAGGCGGAACGTGCGGGTGTAATCGCTGCCTTCTTGCTGCATCAAACGCAACAGCCCGACCAGCACGTCATTATCCTCGGGACTCGCGGTAAATAAGCCCAGCTTAGCGCGCATCAGCGTGCCATAGTGCTGCATCAGTGCCGGTTCGTAGCGTGCAAGCGCACGTTCCAACGTTTCAGTGTCCATCAACCCCGACAGCGCCTGCGCCAGCCGATGCAAATTCCACAACCCCACAGCGGGCTGATTGTCAAACGCGTAGCGCCCGCGATGGTCGGAGTGATTGCAAATGAAACCGGGCTGATAGGCATCTAAAAAGCCATAAGGGCCGTAGTCGATGGTCAGCCCTAAAATCGACATGTTGTCCGTATTCATTACGCCGTGCGCAAAACCGACGGCCTGCCAATGTGTAATCAGACGGGCAGTACGCTCTACCACATCACCGAACCATAACTCATAACGCCGCTCGTCGTTTTCCCACTGCGGCCAGTGGCGGGCGATCACATACTCCACCAGTTGACGCACCTTTTCTGGCTCACGGCGATAGTAGAAGTGCTCAAAATGACCGAAGCGCACATGGCTTTCCGCCACGCGCAGCAGCATTGCGCCCTTTTCTTCCTGCTCACGCTGCACCGGATGTGTGCTGGTGACAATCGTCAGCGCCCGCGTGGTGGGAATCCCCAGATGATGCATCGCTTCCGAGGCCAGAAATTCGCGTATCGCCGAGCGCAGCACCGCGCGACCGTCTCCCATACGTGAATACGGCGTCAGCCCCGCACCTTTCAGGTGCCAGTCCATACTGCGGCCATCCGGCAGCTGTTGTTCTCCCAGCAGGATGCCGCGCCCGTCCCCCAGTTGACCAGCCCACATGCCAAACTGATGGCCGCTATAAACCTGCGCCAGCGGCGCCATTCCCGGCAGCAAACGTTCGCCGCTCCAGACGGCATTCTGTTCTGGCGTAAACCAGTCGGAAGACAGCCCAAGCTCCGCGGCCAATCCCTCGCTATGATAAAGCAGGCGAGCACCATGCAGCGGCGTAGGCTGTAGCGCGGTGTAGAACCCCGGCAACTGGTGAAAATAGTGATTATTGAATAACGGTGTTTGCTGCATCCTGTCTCCCTAATACCACTCTGTTCAAGTGAAGAGAGCCACGCGCTCATCACACAACGACTCATGGGTAAACAGAAAGTGTAGAGGGATGGCACTGAAATTAACACGGAGGAAACGCAGGGGTATTATTTCTCTTACGTTTTCTTTTGTATCGTTGGAACGGATGAGAAGTGTTGGCAGCGTTCGAAAAAACGATAGGATTGCGTTTTGAACCGCCAACGGCGGGAGGCTACGAGTCAATCCCCCTACATACCTCTCATTAAGCGGGTTTTTTCCTGCCTTCATTAACTAACTGACGAGTATAAACCAGGAAAAGAAACCATTGTTAACATAGCAATAAATAACTCTGGGATAAGATGTGCACAACGAATGCTGAAAATAAGTATAAATACCATCATGGAAACCCCATAAACAGCATTCACCTAAGTTCCTACAAGACGTTTTCTGATACCTGCGCCTGCGAACTCAGCCTTTATAAGTTATAACACTATAATTCATAAACCAAACAGCAATTCAAATTTTCTTAACATAATACCACTGGGGCATCCCGCCAGGAACTGTTGAAGTCAGAATTTTACTTAGTCCCACCTCCATTTTACCAAGTAAAGTTATCTTCCTGAAATCCTCACTATTCAGTGATGCATACTTCGCGCCTTGCTTTAAGTATTTTTATAAATAAGAGAGTATTTCTTATTCAGTTTTGAGATATGCGTTATACCATTGAATAAAAAGGATAAATTATCAATTAAAAATAAATTATAGGTATCAAGTGGATAGAATATCGTTCCCATACTATGATCACATTACGCCAACATCAGGAATCAATATTTCTATTGCAAGCAAAGTAACATTACATTAACAAAAATAAATTAACCATCGAGCTTCTTATATCTTTAAATTAAAATACCACATCATGGTTTTATTGAATCATGATGAAAATCCATTCATTAGAAATACACAATCAGCCATTTAATTAAACATTAAATTTATTTAAAACGAGCACTAAAGATTAGTTTTATGTATCCGAAAATATAATAAAATATCTATTTTATCTCATGCATCGCAATAATGAACAATGAACCTGACAGTCGGGTTACACGCACAAAAAACCAACAAATTACGTAAGTGGTTAACAATTCGAGTCATTGGCATGTTTTAAATTGAAAATATTTTTGAGGATACCTCTATGACATACCTTTTTTCATGGTTCAGAAACCGTTCTGTTGGAACAAAGCTGTTCGGCGGATTTGCTATATTGATAATAATAATAATTATCTCATCAATTTTTAGTATACAGCAGTCAGCTAGCATCCGAGACTATGCGCTAAAGGGTGCGTTGGTCGGTGAAATCAATGATGAATTAAACATCGCACGGCGAAACCGTCTTGCCTATCAAATTAATCACGATGAAAGTGCTATTCAGGCAAATAAGGTTGCTATTGATAAAATGTATAGCAAGGTGGTGCAAGGGGAAAGTTTCGTTTGGGGATCGGAGGCTCGCGTATTATTTAATGACTTAAGGAATACCATCCCTGCCTATGCCGATGCACGGGATAATTTCGTCAAATTTGAACGCCAATCAGTGGATGCATCTAAATCGTTGACGGCACCAGAACAGAAGTCTGTACTGGACAAATTGAATCAGATGTTAGTCACTCATGAACAATCCACAAAGCAGGACCTGATACTACTGAATGTACTCAATCGTTTGTGGATCGACGTGCTTCAGATCCAGTCATCTGACGGAAAAAACGGACAGGATGTTTTTGAGACCGATTACCGTTCTGCTCTGAATCTGTTAGCGGCAGAAGGCCTACAGCTAACCGATGCAGATAAAAAGACTGTACAACTATTCCTTAATACGCTTAAAAGCAATGTCAATAACTATTCAGCGGCACTTCAGCAGTCACGAGATGTCGCCAACACATTAACGGGCTTTGCCGAAAAAATCGCTAACACGATACAAAATTTGGTGACATTACAAACTCAAAAAAACCTGGATATCACGCAGCAAGTGATCACAATAACAGCACTGGTTGCAGTGTGCGCAGTGGTAGTCGGCCTATTGGTCGCATGGTTAATCACGCACCAGATGACTCGCCAAATAAGGAATAGTTTGACCCTTGCCGAGTATATTGCCAGTGGTGACTTGACTGCCGTAATTGAACCCCAGTCCTCCGACGAATTGGGTCGCCTGACTACCGCTCTAGCGACAATGAATCAGCGGCTACGCGATATGATTTCTCAGATAAAAGAATCTGTCATGCATGTCGCTACGGCATCATCAGAAATTTCTGCAGGTAACACAGATCTAGCATCACGCACTGAGGAGCAATCATCCGCCGTTGTGGAAACCGCAGCCAGCATGGAAGAATTAACCTCAACCGTAAAACGTAATGCAGATAATGCCCGTGAAGCCAGTCATCTTGCTGAAGTGGCCGCAAACCACGCCCGTTCAGGTGGCAAAATTGTTTGGGATGTGATCGATACTATGGGTGTGATCACTGAAAGTTCAAAGAAAATTACTGAAATAATCAGCGTGATTAATGGTATCTCATTCCAGACGAATATTCTGGCGCTGAATGCGGCGGTAGAAGCGGCACGGGCCGGTGAACAAGGTCGGGGCTTCGCTGTCGTCGCCGGTGAGGTAAGAAACCTTGCACAACGTAGTGCGCAGGCAGCTAAAGAAATAGAGAGTCTCATACAAGAATCCGTCCAACGCGTGCACGCTGGGTCAGAAATGGCGAATAAAGCGGGGGGCACAATGGAACAGATCATTTCTTCAGTCACCAATGTCAGTGGGATCATGAATGAAATTTCGAATGCATCTGAAGAGCAGAGTCGAGGTATTGATCAAATAGGTAAAGCGGTAACAGAACTGGATTCCACCACTCAGCAGAATGCCGCTCTCGTGCAGGAATCCTCTTCTGCGGCGTCTTCCCTGGAGCAACAGGCCGATCAGTTGTCACAACTGGTCTCGGTATTCAAGCTGGGAACAGAGTCCACGACGCAACATCGTTCATCATCCGGCACACAATTATCTGGCAGGCTGAAACCCGTAGCACTGCCGCCAGCGAATAATAAAGAAGACTGGGAGTCTTTCTGAAGATTTCCCCTCCGGCAACGAGTGAAACGCTTAAGCTGCTTGCTGGTTTTACGAACAACCCGACACGTATGTGTCGGGTTCAATCTGATGTCATGACGGATAAAAACGTCGGCAAAGTTCGATACTACCTGAACGCTGCCGTTTCGTTGTAGCTATCTTGCCCCCAGCGCCAGATAGCTGCCCGCAGATTCATCAACGCGGAATTGTTCAACGGTGCGTGACAGCTCTTGTGCCTGCTCGCTCAGCGAGTGTGCCGCAGCCAATGCTTCTTCAACCAACGCCGCATTCTGTTCGGTACTCTGATCCATCTGCGATATCGCGAGATTGACCTGTTCAATACCGGAACGCTGCTCTGCACTCGCCGCGCTAATCTCGCCCATCATGGACGTGACGCGGTGTACGCTTTCAACCACTTCACTCATGGTATCGCCCGCCTGCTTCACGAAATCTGTGCCTTCCCCCACCTTGGCAACAGAATCATCAATCAAGCCTTTAATTTCCCGCGCGGCGGATGCAGAGCGCTGCGCCAGCGTGCGGACTTCACTTGCGACCACAGCGAAGCCACGGCCTTGTTCACCGGCCCGTGCCGCTTCTACCGCCGCATTCAGCGCCAGAATATTCGTCTGGAAAGCGATGCTGTCAATAACGCCGATGATATCCACAATCTTACGCGATGATGTACTGATGGAGTCCATCGTCACCACGACTCGGCTGACAACATCCCCACCGCGCACCGCGACATCCGATGCCGACACCGCAAGTTCATTCGCGTAGCGCGCGTTATCTGCATTCTGTGTCACCGTCGCGGTCAACTGTTCCATTGCCGCAGCCGTTTGTTCTAGAGCGCTGGCCTGCGATTCGGTACGAGCAGACAAATCACCGTTACCCGATGCTATCTGCGTTGAAGCGGTAGCAATCGAGTTGGTGCTGCTACGAACCTGATTAACCAGATGCGACAGGTTGTCGCGCATCGCGCGAATAGCATAGAGAATACTGGTTTGATCGCCAGGCTTCGTTTCAACATCAACACGCAAATTGCCTTCCGCAATTTCGCGCACAACCTCCACCGCATATTGCGGCTCACCGCCAAGCTGGCGCATCAGCGTACGCAACATATTCCATGCAAATGTAGAAATGATTAACAGCAGAACCAACCCTAAAGACAGCAGGATCAGCGCGTTGTGCCAGAACGTTTGTTGGATATCGTCAATGTAGTCACCGTAGCCAATCGTCCAGTCCCAAGGCTCGAATTTAATGACAGCATAAAGCTTCTCAACCTTATTCTGCTGACCTGGACGCGTCCCTTCTGCGATCACCGTGCCAATCGTATTGCCTTGAAGCGACGCACGGTAGCGTTCTCCCGCCTCTTTACCGCCATTGGCATCGACAATGCCAATACGCTTAGGATTCGGGTGAACGTAGTTCACATCATTCGTATAACCGCGTACGAAGAAATAACGATCGTCCTTATGGAAACTGCTAATTGCCCGTTTGGCCTCTTTCTCTGCATCCTCACGTGACAGCTGACCGCTTTTCTCAAGGTCATATGCCTTTTGTGCCGCGGCGTGAGCCAGTTGAACCAGCGTAGAAAGTTGGCCAGTGCGTTCGCTCATCATCGTGTTATAGAGCGTATTCAGCGCCACCGCAGATAAAATTAACATCCCTAACAAAGTCGTACTGCACAGCAGTGCAATTCTGGTTCGCAATTTCACGATATTCTTCTCTCTCAACGCTTTTAAGAAAATTCTGAACAAAAAACTACACTACATTGCCGCCTTGAGCCATACCATTCAGGTAGTAACGATAGATTTTTTAACAAAAAAATAATGACCAATCACCTAAATCACTCAATTTTAAGTCAATATCGAACAATAACGAATAAAAAATGACTAAAATGATCGAAATCGAAACTAATAGGTAAATAACGTTACAGAAGTAACAACGCTCTGGATCGCTGTGCGAGGCCATCTATTTGTTAAGGACGTGTATCGATTGAATGTATCGTTCGTGTCTGTTGGTTGAACTCTGTGTCGATTGAACAGAGAGAGATGCAGAACCAGGGTATTTAGCCCCTAAAAAACAAAAGCCTCCGCAGAAGCGGAGGCGTTCCCTCTAATGACAAGGCGCGCTAAGCGGTAACAGCCCTGTCCTCCATGGCTTTTCGCCAGCCTCCCAACCAGTAAGACCGGGCATTAATTGATTGATAAGGACAAAATTCCTTTGGTCTACCGACAATACCTGCTTGATAACCACGTGAATGAGCCCGTTCTAGGCGATCGCGTTTCTGTCTCTTCATGCCTTATTTCCCTCATCATTTATCTGGTGGAAAGAAAACAATGATTACTTTGTAAGCAATCACAGACTATCAATACCGATTCTGTCGCCAAAGGTCAAGGCGCAAAATTCACGCCAGTGTCATATTTGTGATCCAAAATAGGAATTTTCCCCGTTAAAGAATCGAAAAACCTAACTGATTGAAAACAATAAAAAACCATAAAAACGCAATGCAATCATAGCATTACATCTCTAGAGGCCTGATTTTTTTAGAACGTTAGTTATGTCAAAACGTGATCGGATAATACCGAGCACCCGTAACCGTTATTTCAGCGTCCCCGCCTGCTGGGCAATCGACTGGGAAACCTGCTGCCAGCCTTGCGCCAGTGTTCTTACCAGCGCGTCATAGCCATCTTCCGTTTGTGGCAGCACCACGCTAAAGGGGCGTTTAATCACTTTTCCCTGATAGGTCAGCATCCATTCGCCACGGACGATAACATTGCCATCATAGCGGCCGTGAAAACCCGTAACCGCCACGTTCAGCACAGCCGGTTCACTTCCCTGTGGCTGCGTGGTCACGACCCAACCGGGCAGTTTATTCCCCAGATTAGTCACCAGCGCTTGCTGTAATTGCTGATCCAACGGACTGGCCCACAGGTTGTTGCTGGCAATGACATACTGCACATCGCTAGTTTGATAAACCAAGCCAGCATTGACGAGGTAATCCGCCACGCTGACATGTTCAACCCATAGCGGATACCCCTGAGTCACCGCAGCCTGCGTCGTAGTGGCATCCGCGATTGTCGGCAACTGATAGTACGTTTTCTGCGTATTACTGCTGCTGCACGCGCTCAATAGCAGCGCCAGAACCAGTGTCCATGCTTTCATCATTATTTTGCCCTCTTCGGCTGAGGATCCTCACTACCCGACGCCTCAAACACCAACGCATTACTTTTCTCATTCAGGGTACGCAGCACAGGCTGTAGCTCCCTCAATACCTGATCCAACCGCTGCATATCCGCCACCATCTTGTTATACGCCGGTGAGCCGGGCTGGAAACCTTTCATACTGCGATTCAGCTCAAGCAGCGTTTTTTGCATGTCTTCTGGCAGATCCTGCATCGCTTTGCTGGATGTCAGCTTGTTCAACGTCGCCAGCGTTTTTTGCATTTCGCGCAGCGTTGCCTGACTTTCCGTCAGCGTCTTCGTTGCTTCATTGACCATCGGATTCAGCGGCAGGTTATTGACCTTATCCAGCACGGCCATCAGCTTCTGCTGAATCTGTGACAGGCCACCGTCAATAGTTGGCAGGACTGGGTAGCCGTCCAGAACGAACAGCTGTTTATCCACTTTCTCTTTTGGATAAAAATCGAGATCGATATAGAGCGCGCCCGTCAGGAGGTTAGCCGACTTCATCGACGCACGCAGCCCCAGCGACTGGGCTTGCTTCAGATGCTGTTCAAAGTCGAACGAGCCACCAATCTTCTTCTCGAACCGATCGGGTTCAATACGGATAAGCACCGGAATGCGATAATCATCATCCAGATCCTGCTTCATATTTTTTGGGAAAAATGGCGCTTCGGCAACCGTGCCCAGTCGAATGCCGCGGAACTCAACCGGCGCGCCCGCCTGTAGGCCACGGATCGATTCGCTGAAAAACAGCAGGTACTCTTTATATTCAGTGTATAGCGAGTCCTGAATGCTGCGCTGGCTATCAAACAGTCGATACTGCGCCATGGTCTTGGCCGCATCGCCCAGCTCCCATCCAGCGGGAACATCAAAGCTGACGCCACCGCTGAATAACGTCGTCAACGAGCCCATTTCGACACGCATACCCTGCGCCGACATATCGAACGCCACGCCGCTATCTTTCCAGAAACGAACATTGCTGGTGACCAGACCGTCATACGGCGCAGAAATAAACAGCTGATAGCGCATCTTGCGTGCTTTCGGGTCGAACTCGCTGGTTTCCACCGACCCCACCCGATAGCCGCGGAACAGGACCGGATCGCCCGCATTCAACTGCCCGGATTGCTCACTGTCCAGTATTACCCTGATGCCTTTCGCATCCGGTGAGGCCAGCGGCGGCGCATCCAGCAGGGTAAACTCGCTTTTACCCTCTTTACTGGCTCCGGGCTGTAGCTCAATGTAAGCACCGGATAAGAGCGTCCCCAGACCGGAAACGCCTTCGCGACCAATTTGCGGCTTCACCACCCAGAAAGCGGAGTCCTGCTTTAGGAGTTTCTCCATACCGTCATGCAGGCGTGCTTTGATCTCCACTCGATGGAGATCGTCACTCAGTACGACGCTCTCTATCACTCCAACGTCTACGCTACGGCTTTTGATGGCCGTTTTTCCCGCTTCAATCCCTTCTGCGTTGCTGGTAATCAGCGTAATTTGCGGCCCTTGATGGCTGAAATGGTAAAATAGTATCCAGGCACCGATCAGCACCGTGACAATCGGTACAATCCAGACCGGCGACCAGCGTTTAATCGTTTCTACATCCGCAATGGCAGGGTTATCTTTCGCCAACGGCAGGCTCCTTATGAAGAACATCATCGCGACGATCCCACAACAAGCGGGGATCAAACATCATCGCGGCAAACATGGTCAGAATCACCACCGCCGCGAACAACACCGCCCCAACGGCGGGATAAATACTCATCAAGCGACCGATACGCACCATCGCCGATAGGACGGCAATCACGAACACATCAATCATCGACCAGCGCCCAACAAACTCAACCATCTCATAGATGACATGCATTCGCTCGCTATCTTCCGTTTTCTTGGTTTTGCGATTGGCCTGCCAGCAAAGCCAGCCTAACGCCAGCATTTTTAGCGATGGCACCATGACGCTGGCGACAAAAATCACCAGCGCGACAGGATAAGACCCCATCCCCCACAACAGGATGACGCCCGACATGATTGTCGAACCCATGCGATCACCGAAGGCTTCGGTGATCATGATCGGCATCAAATTCGAAGGGATATAGAGCATGATGGAGGTCATCAGTAGGGCCAATGTCCATTGCAGGCTGTGCTTCTTACGGGCATGTCCGCGTGAGTGGCAGCGCGGGCAGATTAACTGGCTAGCGGGCAGAATGGCGGTGCAGCATGTGCATGAACGCAGCCCTTGCGATAACCCGCTTTGTCCCAGAACCGGTGGCGCAGGCAGCGCGGGAGGCGGCACGATGTCATTCCACAACCAGCGGCGATCGAGGCTTTGGAAGGCCAGTAGTTGTAACAGACAGAACAGGACAAAAGGCATAAAGCTGGTGCCGATGCCGATATCACCATAGGCCATCAGTTTGACAAAGCTGACCAGCACACCGGCCAGGAAAATCTCCGCCATCCCCCAGCTTTTGAGATGAAACAGCATCTTGCCCAGGCTTTTTTTCAACGCCAGCGGCAAAGAGGCGTGCAGGCAAAGCAGAATGAGGGTCGCCATACTGAAAGCCGGAACCAGTTGGACAAAAAGCATAAACAGCGTCGCGACGCTGGCGTAGTTTTCCGCCACCATCACTTTGGGAATTTGTATCAGGGTAATTTCGCTGGTGATACCCGCCACGCGCATAGAAACGAAGGGGAAGAGGTTTGCCAGCAATAGCATGAACAGTGCACTCACCGCGTAGCCAACTGGCCGTTTACGCGGTTCAGTCTGGTGGTTGGTTAGCGTGGTTTTACAGCGTGGGCAGGTCGCTTTCTGGCCGCGTGACAACTCAGGTAACTCAACCAGCAAGTCGCACTGCGGGCAAAGCATATAGTCATCATGGCGATGCTCGTGTTGAAGATTACAGTCATGCCGATCGTGATGGGAACACACACGTTCTCTCCTTCAAAATTCGTCAGCTTCTGACTGAAAACCCCATCAATACGGGATATTACCCCCATATTGATGGCGTCATACAACTACGTGAATTAGCCGTTTTTCTGTGCTTCCAGCTCTTCCCAACGTTCGAAACAGGTTTCCAACGCGCTTTCCGCCTCCGCCAGAGCACTTAAGACCTGCTGCGTCTCTTCGCGTGGGCGGTTAAAGAAACTGGCGTCATTCATCTGTGCTTGCAGCGACGCAATTTCCTGCTCCAGTTGCTCAAGACGCAGCGGCAATTGGTCTAATTCGCGTTGCTGGTTATAACTCAATTTCCCCGCGCTTCGTTTAGCGGACGGTGCGGTGCTCGCAGTTGGCGCTGGTGCAGTTACAGCTGGCGCAGCCGTCGTTCGCAGTGGCGTGGCCGTTGCGCGCTGCTGTTGCGCATCAAAATACCCGCCGACAAAGCGAGAAATCTGGCCCTCGCCTTCAAAGATCCAGCATTCGGTAACCGAATTATCAACGAACTGACGATCGTGGCTGACCAGCAGAACCGTTCCCTGATAACTTTCGATTAACTCTTCCAGCAATTCCAGCGTTTCCACATCCAGATCGTTGGTCGGTTCATCGAGAATCAACAGGTTACTGGGTTTGAGGAACAAACGCGCCAACAGCAGGCGGTTACGTTCCCCGCCCGATAGCGCTTTTACCGGCGTCATGGCACGTTTCGGATGGAACAGGAAGTCCTGCAAGTAGCCCAGCACATGGCGTGAGCGACCGTTGACCATCACTTCCTGCTTGCCTTCCGCTAGGTTGTCCATCACCGTGCGTTCTGGATCGAGTTCAGCGCGGTGCTGATCGAAATAGGCCACTTCCAGCTTCGTGCCACAGTGCACACGACCGCTGATCGGTTCCAAGTCACCCAGCATCAATTTTAGCAGCGTGGTTTTACCGCAGCCATTCGGCCCCACCAGCGCAATCTTGTCGCCGCGCTGTACCTGAGCAGAGAAATTGCGCGCCAAGACTTTCCTTTCACCCTGAGGGCCCTGATCAACCAGATAGTTCACGTCTTCCAGCTCAAACACAATCTTGCCGGAGCGGGCGGCTTCTTCAACCTGCATTTTCGCCGAGCCCATCACTTCACGGCGCTGCGCGCGATCCTGACGCATGGCTTTCAGCGCTCGTACGCGCCCTTCATTACGGGTACGACGCGCTTTAATGCCCTGACGGATCCACACTTCTTCCTGCGCCAGCTTGCGATCGAACTCTGCATTTTGCAGATCTTCCACCCGCAGTGCTTCTTCTTTCCCTTCCAGATATTTTTCGTAGTTACCCGGCCAGGAAACCAGCTTTCCGCGATCGAGGTCGACAATGCGGGTCGCCATATTGCGAATAAACGAGCGATCATGGGAGATAAAGATAATGCTGCCCTGGAACGTTTTCAGGAAAGTTTCCAGCCAGTCAATTGTTTCGATATCCAAGTGATTAGTCGGTTCATCCAGCAGCAGCACACGAGGCGAACTCACCAGCGCTCTGCCGAGCGCGGCTTTACGCAGCCAACCACCGGAGAGTGACGCCAGCGGCGCATCGGCAGACAGGCCAAGCTGTTCCAGCACTTCATGAATGCGGCTTTCCAGTTGCCACAGGCCCTGATGCTCCAAAACGTCCTGCAACTTAGCCAGTTGATTCAGGTTCTTTTCACTCGGATCGCTTTCTACCAGACGCAGCATGGCGTGATAGTTTTTCAGGTGATCCGCCTGTGCGGCAACCCCTTCAGCAACAAAATCAAATACGCTACCAGCCACATCACGCGGAGGATCCTGTTGCAGGCGCGCGACAATCAGATCCTGCTCATAGGTGATACGACCATCATCCAGCGGGATCTCTTTGGCCAGAATTTTCAGCAGGGTCGATTTACCCGCACCGTTGCGGCCAACCAGACACACACGCTCATTCTCTTCGATATGGAGTTCGGTGTTATCCAACAGCGGCGCGTCGCTGAACGACAGCCACGCACCTGAAACACTGATTAAAGACATCGGTTACTTTTCCTCACCGGCATGCGTCAGCAGCCAGCAGTTATGAATTTGACGATTACGAGCAAAATCCTGCGATTGAGTCTGTGCGGTAATTTCTTTGGCGTTCAGCCCCAGCGCAGTCAGACCAACGGTATCCATCTGGAAGCCGCGTTTATTGTTCGAGAACATGATGGTGCCGCCACGGCGTAACAGGCGTTTGAGATCTTTCATCAGCGCCAGATGATCGCGCTGGACATCAAACGACTCTTCCATACGTTTTGAGTTAGAGAAGGTCGGCGGGTCAATGAAGATCACATCAAACTGCTCATGGCCGTTATGTAACCATGACAGGCAATCTGCCTGGATCAGACGATGCTGACGCCCAGTCAGGCCATTCACCCGCAGGTTTTTCTCGGCCCATTCCAGATAGGTACGTGACATATCGACGGTAGTCGTTGAACGCGCGCCGCCCAGTCCGGCATGCACACTCGCCGTGCCGGTGTAGGCAAACAGGTTAAGAAAATCTTTGCCACGGCTCATCTCACCCAGCATTTTGCGGGCGATACGGTGGTCGAGGAATAGGCCAGTATCGAGGTAGTCGGTCAGGTTGACCCACAGCTTGGCGCCAAACTCTTCCATCAACAGGAAGTCACCTTTCTGCGCCAGTTTCTCGTACTGGTTTTTACCTTTCTGACGTTCACGCGTTTTCAGCACCAAACGGTTCGACGGTAATTCCAGCACGCTCAGCGTCGCGTTGATCACATCAAACAGGCGCTGACGAGCCTTTTGCGCATCAATAGTTTTCGGCGGCGCATACTCTTGTACGACGACCCAACTGCCGTAGCGGTCAACCGCCACATTATATTCAGGCAGATCGGCATCGTAGAGGCGATAGCACTCAACCCCCTGCTGCTTCGCCCATTTTTCCAGCTTGCGCAGGTTCTTGCGTAGACGGTTGGCAAAGTCTTCTGCGATTTGCCCCGCAGATCCACTCGGTGTATCCGCCAGTTGATAATTTTTCTGTACGCAGTCCAGCGGGCCGTTTTTCGCCTTGAATTGGCGCTCAGCACGCAGTTGCAGACAGCTCAGCAGTTCTGGCGATGCGCTGAACAGCGAGAGTTGCCAGCCACCAAAGTCGCTTTTCATCTTACGGCCCAGCATATTATGCAGGGCGATCAACGCGGGCTCACTTTCCAGACGCTCACCGTAAGGCGGGTTGCTGACAACCGTACCTTTCGGGCCTTCCGGCAGTGGATTTTTTAGCTGTGCGGCATCCCTCACGTCGAAAGAAATCAGTTCGGCAACGCCTGCACGACGCGCATTAGCTTTGGCGATCTCAATAACTCGACGGTCGTTATCCGATCCGAAGAAGCGCGACGTTGTCGCCTGCAAACCCTGACGAGCACGCACCTGAGCTTCTGCGGTCACTTCGCGCCATAGTTCGGCATCGTGCTTTAACCAGGCGTTAAATCCCCAGTGCGTACGATGCAAGCCGGGCGCGCGATCGGACGCGATCATCGCCGCTTCGATCAGCAAGGTACCGGAACCACACATCGGATCGACCAGCGGCGTGCCGCTCTGCCAGCCGGAACGCAACACAATCGCCGCCGCCAGATTCTCTTTTAGCGGCGCCAGTCCGGCCAGATCGCGGTAGCCACGCTGATGTAAACCATCGCCGCTTAAATCCAGCGACACGCTGGCCATATCACGCTGTAAAAAGACGTTAACGCGAATATCCGGCTGCTGTTTCGCTACGTCTGGGCGCTGCCCGGTTTTGCGTGTGAAGCTATCCACAATCGCATCTTTGACTTTTAACGCACCGTACTGGCTGTTGCGGATATCTTCATTGGTACCGGTAAAATGCACGGCAAAGGTTTTATCGATGCTGAAGATCGTTGACCAGTCAATCGCCTGCACGCCCAGATACAAATCCAGATCGCTGTGCACCTTGAATTCATTCAGCGGCAGCAGAATGCGCGATGCCAGACGGCTCCACAGCAGGCTCTGGTACAGCAGGCGATTGTCACCCTCAAAATGGACACCGCCCTGCACAACCGCACAGGACTGCGCACCCAATGATTCGAGTTCGCTTTTTAATAACTCTTCCAATCCCCGCGCCGTACTGGCAAACAAAGCATTCATGTCGTCACTATCACCAAAAAATGTAAAAAAACGAACTATACCCTAAATAATTCACGTTGCGTGAAGGCGACAACCGCATGAATCCCCAGGAGCTTACATAAGTAAGTGACTGGGGTGAGTAAGGGCGGTCAACGCACAAGCAGCTTGAAGTATGACGGGTATAGAAAAAGAAATTGAGGCGCATTATAGCTAATCCCAGACGCTTGTCATAAAGTTGCCGTTTTACTTTGGCAAGGAACAGGTCAGTGATTGGCGTAACGCGGCTTTATATTCATCCGGTAAAATCGATGCGGGGGCTACAGCTGTCCCACGCAATGGCGTCTGTCAGCGGTTTGGCGAACGATCGTGCCTTCATGATTACCGAATCGGATGGCACTTTTATTACTGCCCGCCAGTATCCGCAAATGGTGTTATTTACCCCCGCCTTGTTACCCGATGGACTGTTTATTGCCGCGCCGGATGGTCAAACGGCCACGATACGTTTTGCCGACTTCACCGAAGCACCTCAGCCGACAGAAGTCTGGGGAACGCACTTTACGGCGCTCGTCGCCCCCGATGCTATCAATGTCTGGTTAAGCCACTATTTTCAGCGTACCGTCCAGCTTCGCTGGGCGGGCAATGCGCCATCGCGGCGAGTGAAGCATCATCCTGACGTTCCTCTGGCGTTTGCCGACGGATATCCGTTTCTGTTAATTAATGATGCCTCATTTCAGGCGCTACGCCAGCGCTGTTCCGCTGGCATTAAAATCGAACAGTTTCGCCCCAATTTGGTCGTGACGGGCGCGGAAGCCTTTGCCGAAGACAGTTGGAAGACCATTCGGATTGGCGAAGTTATTTTTGACGTCGTCAAACCCTGTAGCCGCTGCATTTTCACCACCGTTAGCATCGAACGTGGCCGTAAGCATCCGTCAGGAGAACCGCTGGCAACGCTGCAATCTTTCCGTACTGCCGAGAACGGCGACGTGGATTTCGGGCAAAACCTGATCGCCAGAAATACGGGCATCATTCGCGTGGGTGATACGCTAGAAGTCTTAGCGACCAAGCCGCCGCGACCTTATGGTTCTGGTCAGGCGGTCGAAAGCCTTGTCGTTCCCGAAAAAAGCGAACAGGCCGTCACCATCCACTATCAGGGACAATCATTACAAGGGAACAATCAGCAGATTTTACTGGAACAGTTGGAGCAACAGGGTATTCGAATCCCCTATTCTTGTCGGGCAGGATTGTGCGGGTGCTGTAAGTTGACGTTAGTCAGCGGAGAGGTTTCCGCACTGAAGCAAAGTGCCATTAGAGAAAACGGCGAGATTCTTACCTGTAGCTGCATCCCGCAGAGTGACGTTCATCTGCAATAAAAAAGCATCTGCAATAGTCGAAGAAAAGCCAGCGTACATGCAGTTTGAAGTCTTACGAGTATAGCCGAGGGTTTAGACCACCTTGGCATATTCAAATGCTGACGTGCCTTCGCCCAACGAGGTTTCCCACTCAGCCCTATTCTGCACGACGGCAGGCATGAGTCTGTCGTGCATGATTTTTATGGCATCGCCCAGCCCCATGTTTTTTCCATTTAATGACAGCTGTTCTTGCGCCAGCAAGCAAAGGCAGGCTTTATCCCCTGCTTCCGCCACCAGAAAACAGGCCGTTTCATGGGTTTCCGTGAGCTGTACCTGTACAACATCCCCCGCCTGCGGCGAATACGTTACGGCATCCGGCTGTTGGATGAAGTGCCAGCTTTTTGGCATAAGCGGTTTTAGGAACCGGCTTGCGACCAACGCATTCAAAACTAATTCGCCTTGGAGGTCTCGATGCAGTGCCGCTTTCTGACATTTATCGTTATAGGTAAAAAATAACGCGGCATCGTCAACACAGAATGCACATTCATTGAATGCATCCGAGGTTAGCATTTTAGACGGAAAACGAGAACGAAATAACATGCCGTTAGCCAAATCCAACATCAGGCGATCGTGTTCGGTATCAAAATACCAGCGCCAGTTATCGTCAGGTTTTAACTTCATATTATTTACCCTTCGCCTTCACAGTAGAAATATCAGAAATGGCTGATTGTGTTTTCTCACATTGCAATAATCGTTCATCGTCATAAACGTTGCGGTAAGACGATCAGACATCGGTTGATAGATTATTTACGCAAACGGATAAAATATAGACTAGCTGGGGGGATAAATAAACCCCCAGCTAAAAATGAAAGGCATTTCGGATTAAATATGTGTAACGATATCTTTAATCAAGCGAGGACCGTGGAAAATAAAGCCTGAATATATCTGTACCAGCGACGCACCAGCCGCCATTTTTTCGCGTGCGGCAACCAAAGAATCAATTCCGCCAACGCCAATAATTGGTAAACGCCCTGCTAATTCCTGTGACAAACGGCGGATAATTTCCGTGCTGCTTGTCTGCAAAGGACGCCCACTTAATCCTCCGGTTTGCCCGCAGTGGTTTAATCCCTGAATCAGTTTTCTGTCGAGCGTCGTATTGGTGGCAATCACCCCGTCGATGTTATGGCGAACCAAACTGTCGGCAATTTGGATCAATTCTTCTTCAGAAAGATCCGGCGCGATCTTCACCGCCACGGGAACATATTTCTGATGCTTATCTTTTAATTCCGTCTGCTTGTTCTTTATCGCCAGCAAAAGATCGTCCAGCGCTTCACCATATTGCAGGCTGCGTAATCCCGGCGTATTGGGTGACGAAATGTTGATAGCGATATAGCCTGCATGAGGATAAACCTTATCAATGCAGATCAAATAATCGTCTTTACCTTGCTCAACCGGCGTATCTTTATTCTTGCCGATGTTGATCCCTAATACGCCGCCAAAGCGTGTTTTCTTTACATTCTCGACCAGATAATCCACGCCTTTATTATTGAAACCCATCCGGTTGATCAATCCTTCCGCTTCCACTACACGGAATAATCTCGGTTTATCATTACCGGATTGTGGACGCGGCGTTACCGTCCCCACTTCAATAAAACCAAATCCCATTGCGCCTAACGCATCGATACATTCGCCGTCTTTATCTAATCCCGCCGCTAGACCAAGTGGGTTTTTAAAAGATAACCCCATGCAGGTAACCGGTTTAGTAGGAACAGATTGGCGGACGAGAAATTCAAAAGGCGTGTTGGTAATACGGCGTAATTGTTGGAAGGTCAGCTCATGTGCACGCTCTGGATCGAGCTGAAACAGGGCTTTTTTGATAACGGGATAGAACATATTGTCTCCTGAGATCCCTATCGCAAAGGTATCTTGCCTACGCTGGAAGTAAGCAATAGTGGATTAGCGCTTGATAATAACGTCAGTCACGCTGTGGTAAGGGATAGATCGTAAAGACGCTGCAAGTACATCCCTGTAAGCTCGAGCCGCGCAGATATGAATCTCATCCCTGAGATTCACCCTTTCAGGGCCGTCGCTAGCGACGTTCAAAAGCGTTCCTGACGCTTTTGTCCCTGGCGCGGACGCTTTACTCTTCTATCCCCTACCACCGTTATCATTCCGCAAAAAATAATCGTCACAATCTAAGATTATGAATTCACGGTCGGTGATGGTAGTGCCATCTCTGCGGAAAGTAAAACGTTTGCGGAAGTAAGAAATTAGCGCGAGGGAGAATGTCACACGCGGCAAGCTACCGCGTGTGACAGAAGAATCACTGTGGCAGGATTAGTCTTGCAGTGCCTTGCTGATCTTCTCGAACAGATCGCCAGACAGATTTTCCAACGTCTTCAACTGTTCCAGCGCCTGACGCATTTGCGACTGACGTTTAGCATCATAACGTTTCAGGCGGATCAACGGTTCGATCACCCGTGCCGCGACCTGAGGATTGCGGGTATTCAGATCGGTCAGAATCTCCGTCAGGAAACGATAGCCGCTCCCGTCTTCAGCATGGAAAGCCGACGGGTTTGACGCGGCAAATGCCCCCACCAGTGAACGCAGGCGATTAGGGTTGTTCAGGCTGAATGAACGGTGTTGCAGCAGCTCACGCACGCGTGTCAGCACATCGGCTGCCGGGCTGGTCGCTTGCAGCACAAACCATTTATCCATGACCAAGCCATCCTGATGCCAGCGGTTATCAAACTGCGTCAGCAGCTCATCACGAACGGGCAACTGAGCCTCGACCGCCGCCGACAGCGCCGCCAGAGAATCCGTCATGTTATCCGCTTGACGGAACTGCGCCTGCACCAATTTATCCGCCTGATCCGCATCGCTGAATGCCAGATAATGCAGGCAGACGTTGCGCAGCGCGCGTTTGCCCATATCCGCATGTTCGATACGATATTGCGGCGCGTGATTCGCGTGGTATACCGCCAGCCACTCATCCGCCATCTCTTTTGCCATCGTACGCGTCATGCTTTCACGTACGGCAGCGATAGCCGTAGGATCGATGATGTCAAACAACTCGGCAATCTCGTTTTCGCTCGGCAATGTCAGAATCTGAGAAGCCAGCATCGGATCCAGTTTCTCATCCAGCAACACGCCACGGAAAGCATCGACAACATGCATCGGTACAGAAAGCGGTTGTTTCTGCTGATAGCGAGAAACGTTCAGACGGATATAGTTAGCCAGCAGGCTCTGTGCCGCATCCCAACGCGAAAAAGCATTGCTCGCGTGGCGCATCAGGAACGTCAGCTGTTCATCGCTCCAGGCATAGTTCAGTTTTACCGGCGCGGAGAACTCACGTAATAAAGAAGGAATCGGACGGCAAGGCACCTGATCGAAAATGAACGTCTGTTCGGATTCGGTCACATTAAGCACCGACGCCAGCAGTTGACCGTCTTTCTGTAGCGGAATGACCTGCCCTTGTGGGTCGTACAGTTCGATATCCAACGGAATATGCAGCGGCAACTTAGGCTGCTTGTCGGCACCGATCGGCGTCTTTTGGCTCACGCTCAGCAGATATTGTTGCGTCTGTGGATCGTAATCATCACGTACGGTCAGCACTGGCGTGCCTGACTGGCTATACCAGCGGCGGAACTGTGTGAGATCGACACCGGAGGCATCTTCCATCGCCAGTACGAAATCATCACAGGTCGCTGCGCTGCCGTCGTGACGCTCAAAATACAAACGAATACCGGCTTGGAATTTTTCCTCACCTAATAAGGTGTGCATCATGCGGATCACTTCCGATCCCTTTTCATAGACCGTCAGCGTGTAGAAGTTATTCATCTCGATCACCTGATCGGGACGAATAGGATGCGACATCGGGCTGGCATCTTCGGCAAACTGGGCACCGCGCATCACACGCACGTTATCAATACGGTTCACCGGACGCGACCCCAGATCGGAGCTGAACTCCTGATCGCGAAACACCGTCAGCCCTTCTTTCAGGCTAAGCTGGAACCAGTCGCGACAGGTGACGCGGTTGCCCGTCCAGTTGTGGAAATATTCATGGCCGATCACCGCTTCAATATTCAGATAGTCTTTATCCGTCGCGGTTTCTGCCTTGGCCAGCACGTATTTAGAGTTGAATACGTTCAGCCCTTTGTTTTCCATCGCCCCCATGTTGAAGAAATCAACGGCGACGATCATATAGATGTCGAGATCGTATTCCAGACCGAAACGCTCTTCGTCCCACTTCATCGAATTCTTCAGCGAGGTCATCGCCCAGCCAGCACGATCGAGGTTGCCACGGTCAACGTACAACTCCAACGCAACATCGCGGCCAGAACGTGTCGTAAAGCGATCCTGAAGCACATCAAAATCGCCGGCAACCAGCGCGAACAGATAAGCCGGTTTAGGGAACGGATCCTGCCATTCAATCCAGTGGCGACCGCCCTCCAGCTCTCCTTGTGCGATACGATTACCGTTCGAGAGTAAATAAGGATAGCGAGCTTTATCGGCTGTGATGCGCGTCGTGAATTTCGCCAGCACATCTGGTCGGTCGAGATAATAGGTAATGTGGCGGAATCCTTCGGCCTCACACTGTGTACAGAGCGCATCGCCAGAGAGGTATAGCCCTTCCAGCGCGCTATTGGCGGCAGGATTGATTTCCGTTTCGATGCTGAGCGTGAAACGCGCGGGTAATTGCGTCAGAATCAGGCCATCGTCCTGCTGCTGGTAATGTGTCCACGGCTGGCCATCAACACTCAGGCTAATCAGTTTCAGCCCTTCTCCATTCAGCTTCAACGGCGCGCCAGCGTCCCCCTGCAACACCACCTGACTAACGGCTTTTACGTGAGTTTTTTCAGCATGGAGATCGAAATCCAGTGCAATGTCGGTAATGGTGTAATCCGGTGCACGGTAGTCATGGCGATATTTTATTTGCGGCTGTTGATTCATATAAATTTTCCACCTCGTCATAAGCATCAAAGATCAAGTCTAAGCCTGTTATCTTAATGTTACCACGACAAAATAATGAGGATAATCATCGTACCGCGGTTCATTCCCGCACGTCTCGCTATGTTGTCGTAATGTAATAAACGGATAATCAAGGTATACTGACCGAACATTGCTAATTGTCCCGATGGTGGATAGGCATCTTACAAGGATGCTGTAACGCATTATGACTTTGCACACTTCCCCGATTCTGCACTCATTGCTGGATACCGATGCCTACAAGCTGCACATGCAACAGGCGGTGTATCATCACTATTATGATGTCGACGTTGCGGCTGAATTTCGCTGTCGCGGTGATGAGTTATTAGGCGTTTACGCCGACGAAATAGCCCATCAGGTCGATCTGATGCGTTTCTTGTCATTGAGTGACGATGAGTTCACCTATCTTTCTTCTCTGCCGTTCTTTAAGCAGGATTATCTCCACTGGCTGCGAGATTTCCGTTTTAATCCGCAGCAGGTGTCGATCAAGAATCATGCTGGCAAGCTGGATATCCGCATCACCGGGCCATGGCGTGAAGTGATTTTGTGGGAAGTTCCCTTGCTGGCCGTGATCAGTGAAGTCGTGCATCGCGATCGTTCACCTCACATCACGACGGAGCAGGCGCTCGTCCAACTGTCGGCCTCACTGGAGAGCTTCCGCCAGAACAGCGCGGATGTGGATCTCAGTCGGTTCAAGTTAATGGATTTCGGCACGCGTCGGCGTTTCTCTCGTGATGTCCAGCAGACTATTGTGACGACGCTGCGAGCCGATTTCCCTTACCTCATCGGCACCAGCAATTACGATCTGGCGCGCCGTTTGGCTATCACGCCTGTCGGTACGCAGGCGCACGAGTGGTTTCAGGCCCATCAGCAAATTAGTCCGACGCTGGCAAACAGCCAGCGCGCCGCGCTACAAATGTGGTTGTGTGAATATCCCACACATTTGGGCATTGCGTTGACCGATTGCATCACTATGGATGCCTTCCTGCGCGATTTCGATTTGCCGTTTGCCGAAGCCTATCAGGGGCTGCGTCACGACTCTGGCGATCCGGTCGATTGGGGAGAGAAAGCCATTGCACATTATCAGCGCCTGAACATCGACCCAATGAGCAAAACGCTGGTCTTCTCCGACAATCTGAATCTGGATAAAGCGCTGACGCTGTATCGTCACTTCTGGCAACGCGTGAATCTGGTATTTGGTATCGGCACGCGCCTGACGTGTGATATCCCCGGCGTGAAACCGCTGAATATCGTCATCAAGCTGGTGGAATGCAACGGCAAGCCGGTGGCAAAGCTCTCCGATAGTCCAGGTAAAACCATCTGTCAGGATCAGAACTTCGTGTGTGAGTTGCGCAAAGCGTTTGACTTACCCCGCGTGAAAAAGGCCAGTTGAGGCTTTCCCCTATAGATGTTGACCAACTTTGCAGCAGATTCACCAGAATGAGCGAAAACTTCGCGCCATTCCGGTGATTTCTGCTTGTGTCCTGTTGCATCGCAAGTAACATAGCAAATGGCTCGGATTGGGCCATTTGACGTTTTAACCACGATATATTTCTTAAACACGATTAATTAAAGAGAGAATTTTATGAGCGTAGTGCCTGTAGTCGATGTACTGCAAGGCCGTGTCGCCGTTGACAGCGAAGTCACCGTGCGCGGCTGGGTACGTACCCGGAGAGATTCTAAAGCCGGTATCTCCTTTATCGCCGTTTATGACGGCTCCTGCTTTAATCCATTACAGGCTGTCGTTAATAATAATCTCTCCAATTATCAGGATGACGTGCTGCGCCTGACTACCGGCTGTTCCGTAGAAATCACCGGTAATGTCGTCGCTTCTCCGGGTGAAGGCCAGAGCTTCGAGTTGCAAGCCACCAACGTCAATGTTGTCGGCTGGGTTGACGATCCCGATACCTACCCGATGGCGGCAAAGCGCCACAGCATCGAATACCTGCGTGAAGTGGCGCATTTGCGTCCGCGTACCAATCTGATCGGTGCCGTGGCGCGTGTTCGCCATACGCTGGCACAGGCCATTCACCGTTTCTTCCATGAGAACGGCTACTTCTGGGTATCTACCCCGCTGATTACCGCATCCGATACCGAAGGCGCGGGTGAAATGTTCCGCGTTTCTACTCTCGATCTGGAAAACCTGCCGCGTACCGAACAAGGTAAAGTGGATTTCAGTGAAGATTTCTTCGGTAAAGAAGCGTTCCTGACCGTATCTGGTCAGTTGAATGGCGAAACTTACGCCTGTGCACTGTCCAACGTCTATACCTTTGGCCCAACCTTCCGCGCGGAAAACTCCAACACCAGCCGCCATCTGGCCGAGTTTTGGATGATCGAACCGGAAGTCGCTTTCGCCACGTTGGATGACGTAGCCGGTCTGGCTGAAAACCTGCTGAAATATGTTTTCCAGGCCGTACTGAACGAACGTGCCGATGATATGGCGTTCTTCGCTGAACGTGTAGATAAAGAAGCCATCACTCGACTGGAAAAATTCGTCAGCTCTGATTTTGCACAGGTAGATTACACCGATGCCGTCGAGATCCTGCTGAACTGCGGGAAGCAGTTCGAGAACCCGGTTTACTGGGGCGTTGACCTCTCCTCCGAGCACGAGCGTTATCTGGCGGAGCAGCACTTCAAAGCACCGGTTGTCGTTAAAAACTACCCGAAAGACATCAAAGCCTTCTACATGCGTATGAATGAAGACGGTAAAACCGTTGCCGCGATGGATGTTCTGGCACCAGGAATCGGTGAAATCATCGGTGGTTCTCAGCGTGAAGAGCGTCTGGCTCAACTGGATAGCCGTCTGGAAGAGATGGGACTGAATAAAGAAGACTACTGGTGGTATCGTGATTTGCGTCGCTACGGCACCATTCCCCATTCCGGTTTTGGTTTAGGTTTTGAACGATTGATTGCTTATGTGACCGGTGTACAAAATGTGCGCGATGTTATTCCTTTCCCACGCACACCACGGAACGCCAGTTTCTAAATAAAAATTTAATATAAGTAAAACAAATAGGTAGAAAAGAAGAGTCGGGTTTTCCGGCTCTTTTTTTTTATTTTTTATTCTGTCTCATAAAGTTCCCTGAATTTTACATTTAGACATACATAATTTCCATTTGTTACCCGATTGCGAACTTTGTAGCATCTTTAGGGTGGATTAACTGGCGAGTGAATGGAAAACTGCGTTCAGACACAGGAAGACACCAAACTTTCAGGAATAGTTCCGTAAAGAATTATTTATGGCAGTGGCAGGTGTCCAAATAACACCAATGAGGGTAATAATGATGAAACGCAACATTCTTGCAGTAGTAATCCCAGCTCTGTTAGTCGCAGGCGCAGCCAACGCAGCAGAAATCTATAATAAAGATGCGAACAAGCTGGATCTGACTGGTCGTGTACACGCAGGCTATGCATTCCAAAACCAAAGCGCCGAAAATGAAGACAACACTAATGCACGTCTGGGCTTTAAAGGCCAGACGCAGATCACTAGCGATCTGACTGGATACGGCACATTTGAATACCAGTTTGATGCTAATAAAGCCGAAGACAACAACGCAACTGCTGGGAAAACCCGTAAAGCGTTTGCGGGTCTGAAATTTGCTGACTTCGGTTCTTTTGACTACGGTCGTAACGTAGGTGTAGCTTACAACGGTATGGCTTATACCGACGTTCTGCCAGAAAACGGCGGTGACAGCAGCGTCACTGATACCCTGACTGGTCGTATCGGCAACGCCGCAACCTTTAACACCACCAATTTCTTCGGTCTGGTTGATAATTTAGGCTTCGGTCTGCAATACGTTGCTAAAGATGATAAATCATCCAATGAACCTACCAGCGGCACACCAGCAGTACTGACTGGCAAGAATGTCGAACGTAACCACGGTGATGCATGGGCGACCTCACTGTCTTATGACACTGATTTCGGCGTAGGTGTGGTAGCGTCTTACGGTGCTTACGAGCGTACTGCGAACCAACGTGCTTCAAGCGCTCAAGGTGCAAGAGCTGACGTATGGGCAACCGGTCTGAAATATGACGCGAACAACATCTATGTTGCAGCTACCTACGGTGAAGCACGCAATTTCTACAACACGGGTTCCACAGCAGCTTCTGCGATTGCAGATGAAAGCAAAATCTTTGAAGTAGTTGCACAATACAACTTCGATTTTGGCCTGACTCCGACTCTGGCTTACGTTTCTCGTAAAGACAAAATTGATACCACTGCAGCAACTGCTAAAAATGATTACGCAGTTAAATACGCCAGCATCGGTGCAAATTACGCATTCAACAAAAACTTCTCTACCTATGTTGAGTACGACATCAGTCTGCTGAACAAAGACAACGCTTATAGTCTCGAAAACAGCGACCGTGTAGACGTCGGTGTAATCTACCAGTTCTAAGTTGGCATCGCATAACGTAACGAGTTAATCGTTCGTATTGCACAAAAAGACAGAGCCTCAGCTCTGTCTTTTTTATTGCGTGCTGGGTAGCGATAGCTCCCCACTTTTACGAGCCGTCGCCAGCCACGTTGAAAAATGCTCCCCGTATTTTTTTGTTTCTGTTTTACGCCACGCTGCGCCAATTATTCTCGTCTAACCAGTCTTTTATTTCGTCTCTCTCCTTCTCCCTGTTATTTCCCTTTCTTTTTGACATCAACGGTTGGCAAAGCCTTTTACTGACGGTACTCTGAGAATTCTTATTTCATCTCAGTTATGGAACATTCTGGCAATGTTTGAAAATATCTCTGCCGCACCGGCCGATCCTATTCTCGGGCTGACCGATCTTTTCCGCGCCGATGACCGCGCGAATAAAATCAATCTGGGTATTGGTGTCTATAAAGATGAAACCGGTAAAACCCCGGTTCTGACCAGCGTAAAAAAAGCAGAACACTATCTGCTGGAAAATGAAACCACCAAAAACTATCTGGGCATTGACGGTCTGCCAGCATTCGGTCAGTGCACGCAGGAGCTGTTGTTTGGCAAGCAGAATGCCATCATTGCCGGCAAACGTGCCCGTACGGCGCAAACGCCAGGCGGAACCGGTGCGTTGCGTGTAGCCGCTGATTTCATTGCCAATCAAACGTCTGCGAAACGCATTTGGATCAGCAACCCAACCTGGCCAAATCACAATAACGTCTTCTCTGCTGTCGGTTTGGAAGTGTGCCAGTACGACTACTACGATGCTGCAAACCACGCGCTGGATTTTGATGGCCTGCTGAACAGCCTGAATGCCGCACAAGCGGGTGACGTGGTGCTGTTCCACGGCTGTTGCCACAACCCAACCGGTATCGATCCTACCGCCGAGCAGTGGGCTACGTTGGCCGAGCTGTCAGTAGCAAAAGGCTGGCTGCCACTGTTTGACTTCGCCTATCAGGGCTTTGCTCGTGGGCTCGAAGAAGATGCGGAAGGCCTGCGACTCTTCGCCGCGAAGCATGATGAACTGATCGTATGCAGCTCGTACTCTAAAAACTTCGGTTTGTACAATGAGCGCGTCGGTGCCTGTACGCTGGTTGCCGCCGATGCCGCCACGGCAGACACCGCATTCAGCCAGGTGAAAGCCGCTATTCGCGCAAACTACTCTAACCCACCGTCACACGGCGCGACCGTTGTTGCGACCATTCTAGGCAACGATGCGCTGAAGGCCATTTGGGAGCAGGAATTGACGGCGATGCGTGAGCGCATTCAACGTATGCGTCAGTTGTTCGTGAATACCTTGCAGGAAAAAGGCGCGCAGCAGGATTTCTCCTTCATCATCGACCAGAATGGGATGTTCTCATTCAGCGGCTTGACCAAAGAGCAGGTTCTGCGTCTGCGTGACGAATTCGGCGTTTACGCGGTGAATTCCGGCCGTATCAACGTTGCAGGAATGACGCCAGAAAATATGGCACCGCTCTGCGAAGCGATTGTTGCCGTACTCTGATCGTTCTGCAATTAAAAAAGCCGACACCCTGTGTCGGCTTTTTCATTTCTGTCTTTTATTGATAAATGTCTGCCCTTTACTGATAAAAAGAACAGAAACTACCAAATCGCGGCATCTTCACGCAGGAAAGGGTTGGTCTTGCGTTCATGCCCTAAGGTCGACATCGGGCCGTGTCCCGGAATAAACGTCACATCGTCACCCAGCGGCAGCAGCTTGTTTTTGATGGACGCGATCAACGCCTGATGATCGCCCTGTGGGAAATCGGTACGCCCTACGCCACCGTTGAAAATCACATCGCCTACCTGTGCCAGCCGCGATTCCGCATCAAAAAAAACAATGTGGCCCGGAGTATGGCCTGGGCAGTGGAAAACCGCCAGCGTCGTCTCACCCACACTAACCTCATCACCTTCCTGTAACCAACGTGATGGCGTCAGCGGCGCGCATTCTTCCAGACCAAACATCCGGCTCTGTGCTGGCAGCCCTTCCAGCCAGAAGGCATCTTCAATCTGCGGGCCAATAATTGCGACCTGATAGTGCTCGGCCAACTCGGCAGCCGCCCCCACATGATCAAGATGACCGTGCGTTAACAGAATCTGTTTAACCGAAATCCCTGCATCCGCAACGGCGCGTTTGATTTTTTCTGCATCACCACCGGGGTCGACAATCGCCGCTTCATTGGTTTTTTCGCACCATAACAACGTGCAGTTCTGGCTAAATGCCGTCACCGGGACAATTTGATATTTCATATCACTCCATGTTGAATAAACTGAGCGGTTCGTTCCGCATTCGCGAACCGTATCAGAAAATATATACCGTCATACTTCAAGTTGCATGTGCGTTGGCTGCGGTAGCGAATTACCAAGTGCGAACGGGGCCGGTATCGATGTGAACAAAATCGCTGCGTGGGTAGTAGCCAACGCCGCCGGCTCGCATTTTCATCGCGGCTTTGCGAATGTTAGCCAGTTGAACGCCTTCAATATGGAAATCCATCGCCTGCCCTTTCGTGTGGTAGCTCTGCTTTGCTACACCTCGGCTATGCGCACGTAATTCGTTATTCGTATCTATCGCGCGATAACCAGAAATCAGCTGTATGGGCTTGTTGGTGCCCAACATCACCTGTAAGCGATAGAGCTGATCGAAAAGTTGAGGATCAATCGTTTTGACTTTATTGGCGCGATAGTCGCGGAAAAAGTGATTCAGGCGGGAAAGTTCTGACTTGTTATACCGTTTGCCATCAAAGAATTCCGTTTTCAGCAGCTCTCCGGTATTCAGATTGTTCAGCGTCAAAATTCGTGGTCGGGGTGTCGATAACGTTGCAAATGCCTGACCGGGAAGCAGTGCGATACCCAACGCGGCACCACCCAGTGCAAGCCACTTACGGCGATGATTGTCAATGTGATCCATAGAACAAGTACCCTGGCTAAAGAACGGTATAAAAGGAGGCACAAAACGTGCCGCCTTGAACCTTAACTGCCAGAGAAAAGTGAGTCAACCCGCTTTGCTTACGGGTTTGCGGGAGATCGCATCGATCCCCCGCAAAAACGATAAAATATCCATGCCGCTAATGCCCGTAATTTCAATACTTACTGAAGCAACAGTCCTGCTCTTGGCAGTACTTTCGCCCCAGCGCGAGCGGTGTCATCATAATTGTAAATATCTGTTCGGAACTGCGGTCTACCATCTTCAGCCACCCATGCGGTCAGATAATAAAGGTTGACCGGAATCCGATGTTTCATTGACACAAAGGTGGTATTGCCCTGATCCAGCGTGGAAGAAATACGACTATTATTCCAGCCCGCATCCTGCAATAACATGCTAGCCAGTTCCGATGCCTTATTAACCCGCACGCAGCCGGAGCTCAGCGCTCGAATATCGCGCTGGAACAGGTTGTGATTAGGCGTGTCGTGCAGATAAATCGCTTCTGAATTCGGCATATTAAATTTATAGCGTCCTAGCGAGTTATTCGCACCTGGGGCCTGACGCAGGCGATAGGGGAAGCGTTCTGCTGAAACCATCGGCCAATCGATCACAGAAGGATCGATCGCTTCAGCATCCTGACTCCAACCGGACAACACCGTGTAGCCATGACGCTCTAGATAACCGGGGTCACGCACGACTTTAGGAATGATATCCTGTCGAATAAGGGTCGTCGGAACATTCCACGGCGGATTAACCACGACGTTATACAGTGAACTGCTCATCAATGGCGTTTTGCGTTTAGGCTGCCCCACAATGACGCGCGATGATAAGCGTTCAGCGCCATCCTGATAATAGATCAATGAATAATTGGGGATGTTCACCATGATACCAGTGTGAACATTGTCTGGTAACAGGCGCAGACGCTGGATATTCAGCGCCAGCAGCGTCGCGCGCATTTGCGGGGACACATTGAGCCAGTCGCGGGTACGTTTACCAATAACGCCGTCATCCTCCAGCCCTTGCCAATGTTGGAAACGTTTAACCGCGTCAACCAGTTCGCCCGTATAACGATCGTCAATAGCACCGCCCTCGACCAGCGGAGCCTGCCCTGTCGACACTGTCGTCGCGGCGGTATTTTCGTTAAATAGCGTAATGCTCTCCGTTGAAGACAGCATGCCAGTACGTTGCAGAATTTCACGCAGTACCGCCAGTTCCCGACTCTGCTGTTCCGGGCGCAGAGACTCCGCCAGATTCAGGTTCGGCCACGGGCGATTGTCCGTCAGCATCGTCTTCAGCGCTGCATGCATTTTGGCGTATTGCGAATGCTGGGGTGCCAGCGAAACGACATAAGCCGCGCTAGTGCCGGATTTCACGGCCTGTTGCCATTGCACAACGATATTGAGCGCCGGCGATTGCAGACGGTAAGGCACGCTGCTGTACAACCAGTCATTACCGCTGCGTTCTACACCCGAGACGAACTGCAAATAGCCCAGCATCGCATCCGAGAGCACGGCATCGCGCGCAAATCCAGTCAATTGCGGATCGGTCAGCCAGGTTACCCACGTGGTGAACTGCGGCTGTACGCCCGCTATCGCCAATTCGGCCAACTGTTGTTGAAACTGTTGAACCGCACGGTTATCTGCCCACATGGGTTGCATCTGATGTTGAGCATAAAGCGATGATAAATCAGAGAGATAATGTAACGTCATACCGTGCGGCAGCGCGGCTAGAAGCCCTGCACGACCCTTTTCTACAGACACCACGCCCGCGCGTTGCGATAAGCCGGATACCACCGTCGGAGATGCTGCCAGCACCGAAAACGAAGGAGACAGGCTTCCGACCCAAATACAACCCACGCGTAACAGCAGCCTGACCATTTTTCGTTTATGTAACAACAACATCCATTTATCCCCTGTACTCATTAATCACTATGCTTTCACGACAATCCACGTTGGATATGGAAATAACAAACCGAATTCGCTCGTATACGGTCATACTGGCTTAAGCACATTCTTTAGTTTTTTTGTGTAGAAAACGAGAAAGAATGAAATAGGATCATTTTTATATCGCGCCCGTTATTACGGTACGCCACCTTGCAACATAAAACCGCAAATCCTTCTACGGTCTGCATCGTTTTATCGTCAGTATATAAAGAGAAAAATATTTTTGCTTCTTCTTCTGGTTATTATCTTACGCGTTTGATGAAGCTATTCGCATTCAACATTCCCTTTACGCAACACTTTACGAAAAAAATAAAGCCGCTTAAAAAGCGGCTTTATCATTATAGAAGAACATAGCGGCAAGGTTTACAACGATCACCTTTACCGCTTCCCCACTATGAGGCTTGCTCTTGCGTCTCTGGCGCTTCCGTTCCGAAACCGCGCAGCCCGACCACATGGACGTGCTCGTTGTTCTGGTAGACTTTACGCACCAGCTTATAGGTGGTTCCCTTCTCGGGGCTGATGTTTTCCGGTGCCGCGATGACCAACTGCATTTCCAGCCGATCGCAGAGCTCGAACAGCGTCGCGATCGATTTGGCATCCAGACGCGCCGCCTCATCGAGGAAGAGCAGACGACATGGAATAATATCTTTACCGCGTAAACGCTTAGACTCTTCCTCCCAGCTCTGTACCACCATAACCAGAATCGACATCCCAGTACCGATGGCTTCCCCAGTCGACAGCGCCCCACTTTCCGCCCTTAGCCAACCATCCGCGCCACGGTTAACTTCAACTTCCATTTCAAGGTAGTTTCGGTAATCCAGCAGCTCTTCACCGATGGTTTGCGGCGTGCGCTGCCCCATGTCAATTTCAGGATTCAGGCGCTGATACAGTTTTGCCAACGCTTCCGAGAAGGTCAGACGGTTGCTGTTAAACAGATCCTGATGCATTTCCTGCTGTTCGGACAACACGTTGAGCAGCGTGGTATGCGCTTCGCGCACGTTGACGTTGAGGCGAACGCTCTTCACCTGACCAAATGCGACCGCTTGCAGCCCCTGGTTCAGCATCCGAATGCGGTTCTGCTCGCGCTGGATCGTTTTACGAATGATGTTTGCCACGCTGCGAGAACTGATGGCCAGCATCTGCTCACGCGCCGTCAGCTCTTCCGTCAGACGGTTAAGCTCGATCTCCATCTGCTCAATGGCTTCAACTGGATCATCGGTGCGGATAATATCCTGACGGATACGTTCACGCAGATGCTGGTAAACGGCGATATAGAACTGGATTTTTCGCTCGGGCCGCTTCGGATCTTCGGAAAGCCGCAGCACATCGCGCAGGTGTTCGTTATCCGCAACCGCCAGACGCAGCGCACCCAACGCCTTATCCGACATGGAACGCAGTTCATCGCCTTCCATATACGCCAGTTCACGGCGGTGCAGACGGCGCTCGACGCCGTTGTCTTTCACCAAACGCATGACTGCACACCAGCCCGCTTTCGCCGTCACAACCTGCTCACGCATCTGATGGTAATCACGCTCCAGTTTACGCAGCTTCTTCTGCAAACTGTCCATTTCTGCTTCACAGAACGTAATCTGTTTTTCCAACTGATTACGCCGCGAGCGGTTGGTGCTTAATGCGGCATGCAGCTCATCACGACGCTGACGAGCGCGCGCTTCGGCATCCGCATCCGCACGTACGCCGATATCCTGAAGTTCTTGCGTCAGTTCCTTCAGCATGTCCTGTTTGGCATCGTAAGAACTTTTCAGCGAGGCTTGAACCTGACTGTACTGCGTCAGCTGTGCCTGATGCTGGCGTAGCTGCTCACGCGCTTTTGTCCGTTCTGCTTCAGCCTGTTCTAAACGATGGCGCAGTTTGTCATTCAAGCCAGCATTCTCACCCAGCATTCCAGCTGAATCGGCATAGCTGAAGTGCGCGCGACGCTGCACAACTTCGGTCAACGCAAACGCCTGCTGTTTTGCCTGCCGCTGGGCGTTCTGCGCCTGCGCATAATCTTCCTGCAACTGCTCATGCTGCTGCGGGTCGCTTTGCAGGACAGAAACCAACGGTTCCAGCTTAGCCAGCGTTGCACCGTGCTGCTGAATGAAACGGGCAGACTCTTCCGTTTCATCCAGTTCCGCACGAATCTCTTCCACACGATCCTGCAATGTCTCATCGCAAAGCAGGCTAATGCGCGGAATCAGTTTATTCAGCTGTGCGCTGGCTTCTTTCGCCTGATCGTACTGCTGACGCTGCTGCTGGTTTTCGCCATCAAAGCTCGCCATCGCCCGATCCAGCTCGCCGCGACGGGCACTGAGCGTACGGATTTCCACTTCGGGATCGTCATCAAAAACAACGGCCAGATGGGTACCGATAAAGCGACCAAAAGACTGGTGCAAGCGCTGCGTTTTCTGCACGTCAAACGACAGCGTGGCATACTGTTCCGCCAGCGCTTCGCGCTCATCACGCAGGCTTTCCAGGCGCATTTCCCGCGCGGCGCGGCCAAACAGCGGCACTTCTGGGAAACGCGAATAACGCCACTGGCGCTCCGCGACTTTCACCACGACGGCACGTTCCAGCTCGTCAACGGCAAATACGCTGTCATCAAACGACTGCGGGTCCCCCTCGATCAGGTACAGATCTTCTGGACAGTCTTCCAGACCGGCAAGCTGATCGCGAACCAGCGAGAGATCGGATACCACAATGGCATGGCGGGAGGGGCCATACAGCGCCGAGAAGTACGGCGCATCATCCAACGTCACGTCATCATAAATCTCAGACAGCAGCACGCCGCCAAAGCGTTCCGCCAGCGCGTTCAGGCGCGGGTCTTCCGAACCACCGGGTTGACTCAGGCGCTCAATCTGCGCTTCGATCTGCCGTTTACGCGCAGCGATGTCATCACGTTCAACCGTGGTTTCACGCTCGCGCTCCAGCAACTGCTGCATGAACTCCGTTACCTGACGGCTATCTTCAAACGTTTCGCCGCTCTGCTCGCTCAACTGCGTCAGCATTTCCTGCGCAGCCAGCCAGACTGGCGCACGCGACGTCAGCTTCTGAATTCGCTGTTGGGTTTGCTCCAACTCCTGACGCAGCGCCATGCGACGCTCACCCGCTTCCGCCACCAGCGATGACAGCGTTTCTATGCGGGCATCAAGTTCTTGCTGGAGGGATTCCAGCTCTTCCGGTTGATAATCCTGACCGTTGCGTTTGCTGAAATCCTGCAATAACCGCTCGGCATCTTGCTGTTCACGCAGTCGCTGTTCCAGCTCAGACAACCGCATCCGCAGCGGCTGTACCCGCTCCGCCTGATAGCGTTGTGAAGCGCTGTCACGCAGCAAATCGCGCGCAACCTGCCAGGCTTCGTTGCGATTCACCGCACCAGCAATCTTAGTCACCAGCTGATAGGCTTGTTCAAACTGGCCGTGCGCCGCATCGGCCACGCTCAGTTTTTGCTCCAGCAGCATCAAAATTTCTGTCGCTTCCTGCTCTTTGGCCTGATAGCTGTCCAGCCACTCATCCGCATTCTCAGCCGTTAAATCCGGCAACTGACATAGCGTGCGGGCACGTTCTAGCGCCTGCTGAGCTTGCTGGTACTGAATAGCACGCGTCTGCTGCACGTCCAACGCCTGCTGATAATCGGCAAGCTGGCTTTTCAGCTCATCCACTTCCAGCTCGGCAGCATCGGCACGTTCTTCATTTTCCGCCTGCTGCTCCCGTGCCTCTTCCACCACCTCGTTCTGTTCTTCGAGGCGATAGCTCAATTCTTCCAGATCGGCGTTATAGCGCTCGATTTTTTCCTGCTGGCGCATCGCTGTCTGCACCAGGTTCAGGTGGTCGCTGGCGGCCTGATAATCTGTTTCCAGATCGCCTTCGGCCCCGCTCTGCTCCGCCAGCTCCCGCGCCATTTCTACATGACGATATTGCTCGCTGGACAGTTGCTTACGGCTGGAGAACAGGTCACGACGCAGTTCCAACGCCCCATCCAGATGAATACGGCGCTCATTGGCGTGCCGCATGTAGTCGGCGGCAACATAGGAGGTCGCTTCAGAGATCAGATGTTTAAACAGATCGCGATCGGACTGGGTGACGCGAATCGCCTCCAGCGTCATGCGGTTTTCACGCAGCGCGGCTTCCATATCCTGAAACGCTTTCCGTACGCCGCTGTTTTCTGGCAGCAGGTAGTCACGCAGCGAGCGAGTAATCGCGCTGGAAATACCGCCGTACAGCGACGCTTCGATCAGACGATAGAACTTACTGCGATCGGAAGCAGAACGCAGACGACGCGGCACCACGCCTAAATCAAACATCAGCGAGTGATAGTCGGTGATGGAGTTAAACTGCTTGAATTGAACGCCTTCCATCTCCTCGACGCGATCTTTCAGCTCCTGTAATGAGAGCACACGCGCCTGACGATCGCCGACCATCTGCGTCAGAATTTGCGTCGGCTGTATCGCCGTCGGTAATCCCTGAATGGTGAAGGGTTTGATATCGACTTTACGGTCGCGCCCTGCCACCTGCTGGAGACGGACCCCAACCAGCACGCGCTGATGACGTGAGTTAACGACATCCAGCGTGGAGTAGCAGACGCCGGCGCGCAATTTACCGTGCAGACCTTTATCGCGTGAGCCGCTGGTGGCACCGGCTTCGGTGGTGTTCCTGAAGTGCAACAGCGTCAGGTCAGGGATCAGCGCCGTAATAAAGGCGGCCATCGTGGTGGATTTCCCGGCACCGTTACCGCCGGATAGCGTGGTAACCAGTTCGTCCAGATCGAAGGTGCGGGCAAAAAAGCCGTTCCAGTTGACCAGCGTTAGTGAGCGAAACTTACCGCGTTCAATCATTCCTGTTCATCCTCAACACTTAAAGCCTGCCCCAGTAGGAATGGGATAAGCTCTTATTCATCCTCGCCCGTTTCTGGCGCGGTATCATCGGTGCGATCATTGTCATCGCTGTCATCTTTCAGCGACAAACTACCTTCAACAGGCATCGCTTCACCATCGCGAATCATGCGTAGCTGTGCTTCGCGGGCATCATCGCCGCTGCGCACATCAGCCCCGAAGCGGAACACCGATTCAGTAATTCTGAATTTGCTGCTGTCATTGCCCATAAAGTAGATCATGCCTAACCGACGTAAGCGGTTAAGCGACGTTCTGACTTTTTCCTGCAATTTTTGGCGATCCAGATCGGAACCGGTCGAACGCTGGTTAACCAGCTTCAGCAGTTTGCTTTCATCCGCCAGACTCAGCAGCTCTTCATACAGCTCCTGCTGGCTGAAAATGCCTTCGTGCGCCAAACGTTCTGGGCTCAGATAGAGATAGCAGAGAATTTTCCCTACCATCATATCCAGTTCAGACAGCACCGAGCGAGCGATCAGCGTGGTAGAGCGCGGACGCAGATAGAAGAACCCTTCCGGCGCGCGAATCAGTTCCACGTTATAGCGGCTGTAGAACGCTTCCAGCACCTCCTGGAAATCCATCAAAAATACGTGGTTTTCCAGTTCTTCAATGCCAACATGACGCCCGGCGCGCAATTGGCTGTCCAGCGCAGGAAAGAGAGTATTCGACAGCGCGGTTGCCAGCTTCACTGGCATAAATTGTTCAATATTTGTCGATGACATGGGCCTGCACCTTGGCTCCGTAATCATTGATCGCCTGCCACAATGCAGGCAATCCGGTGAAATCTGTTTCGGCTACGCCCAGACGTACAGCCTGGTCGACCACGATTCGGGCAACATCAAAATGCCGCGAGCGAGGATGCTGCGCGAGGTATTCACGCATCACTTCACTCAAATCCAGCGGAATCTGTTGCGCTTTATATTTATGCAGCGCCTGCTCGACCAGCGCGATAAGCTGCTCGCGCATTTCACTAAACTCTTCGTATTCCAGCTCCGGCGGCAGTTCACCGGTGACTTCTTCACTACGCAGCGTCAGCTCTTCGTCGCGCATATCCAGCATGCGATCGGCATTGGCGAACGTCAGCGCCCAAGGACTATCGAAATAGCTCTGCACCGACTGACGCAACCGCTGGGCAAAGACGCGGTTTTTATCCATATCAATCGCGGTACGGATAAACTTATGTACGTGGCGGTCATAACCAATCCACAGATCTATCGTCTGCTGTCCCCAGCTCACGATGCGATCGAGTTTGTTTTGCAGGTCAAATACCAGCTTGTCGACAAATTCCAGATTATGCGGATTATTCATAATCGCATCCTGAATGCTCAACAGGCTCGTCTGCAATTTGTCGCCTGCGGCTTCCAGCGTATCCTGTAGCTCACGCAGCGTCGATGACGTTTCCGTCAGCAGTTGTTCACAGCTACTGATCGCGGCTCGCCAGTCCTGATTTAACAGCGCGGCGATATCGTCTTTAACGCCCTGCTGCTGCTCATCCATTACGCGCTGTGACAGATCGATACTGTCAAAAATTTCTGCAACGGAATATTTCAGCGGCGCAAATACGTTGCGGTGCCAGTGAAACTCATCGCCGTCTTCCTCCGCCGCATCGGCTGCACGACTGAGTTCTTGCGCCACGATAGAGAGCTGCATGGAAAGACGCAGCGTCGAGAACTCACGCTGCCGAATGTAATAATCGGTAATGCCAATCCCCAGCGGGGTCAGACGATAAATCGCATGACCTTCGGCCTGTTCGCTGGTAAAACGGTTAAGCAAGCGCTGGCGCACCAGATCGTTAATCGCGTTATTGGCGCGAAGGGTAATGGTTTCGTTCGTCTGATCAAATCCCTGACTCACGTGACGGAAGGCATCAATCAACTCACCTTCACTCATTTCACCATCCATGCGTTCGCCGTTAAGCGTGGCAATCGCCATCAAAAACGCCAGACGTTCGGTGGGGAGAGAAATGGAGAAATCGTTTTTTCGTGCCCAGGCGACCAGTTCGGGTACAGTCTGGGAAAAATCACTCATAATGCATCCTTCAAATGGGGTTTATGCGCCATGACATGGATATAACGGCCCAAACTCACAAAAGGCTCTTGCCGACAATACCGCTGTTCAATCTCCAGAATGTCGTCAAATTTCTCAACTTGCTGCTGTTTGTTTTTCAAGTAGTCATGAAACACGCGCACGCCAGTTTTCCCGCTAATGGTCAGCCCCATCTCATCAAGCCAGCCGTACACGTCTTGCGGGTTCAGCGGGTGATCCGGCGAGAGCGAGCGCCGTTTGCCCTTAGGCATTCCGGCCTGAACATAATCAAAATTGCCCACCACCATGTTACGCATCAACAGCCCATGATGGTTATAGAACATCAGGGACAAGGCACCACCCGGCGACAGGCAATCGTACAGTGTTTTCAGTACCTGCTGCGGTTGCGCGACCCACTCCAGCACCGCATGGAACAATATCAGATCGGCGGGGCTGTCCATATAGTGCGCGACATCCTGTGCGGCACACTGCACAAAACGCATATTATGGGTAACGCCCTGCTCCGCTGCCGCATTTTTGGCGCGCTGAATCATCTCACCGGAAACATCGCACAACAAGACCTGATGTCCTAAAGCCGCCAGACGACAAGCCATCTGCCCTTCACCGCCTCCCGCATCAAGGATGCGCAAAGGCCGTGCCGGAAGTCGGGTCAAAAGATCGCTAAGATCCTGCCACAATACCGCCAGCCGAAGTCTCCCCTTCGTCGTGCCATAGATATTCTGAGCAAATTTTTCGGCGATATCGTTAAAATTGCGATCCTGCATCAGTCATTGTTCCGCATCATATAAACGGGGATCTCGTGCAGGACATGTCTGCGCGATGCGATTTTTTACAGTCTGCCATTTTGGCACAGGCTGGCTTAGAATAAATGGCCTTACCGCATGATATCTTCCCAAATGCGGTTTTTTCACTCAAAAGGAATGCAATTTTATGCTTTTCACACTCAAAAAGTTCGTCGGTGGCCTTCTTCAGCCCCTGCCATTGCTATTGCTTCTGATGGGTGTTGGCCTGTTGCTGCTTTGGTTTACCCAGCGGCAGCGCACGGGGAAAACGATAATATTAGCCAGTTGGCTGATGCTTATTCTGCTCAGCCTACAACCTGTTGCCGATCGACTTTTATTACCACTGGAATCACACTACCCGACCTGGCGACAGACGCCACAGGCGAGCAAAGCCGAGTATATTGTCGTGCTAGGCGGGGGATATACCTATAACGCAGAATGGGCACCCAGTTCTAATCTCATCAGCAACAGCCTCCCGCGCGTCACGGAAGGGGTTCGCCTTTATCATGCCAATCCCGGCGCAAAATTGATTTTTACCGGTGGAGCCGCTCAGGGGAACCCTGTCAGCAGTGCGAAAACCGCGGCACTGGTCGCCGAAAGCTTGGGCATTCCCCAGCAGGACATCATCATTCTGGATACGCCAAGGGATACGGAAGAGGAAGCGGCGGCAACGGCTAAGATTGTTGGCGAACGCCCTTTCTTGCTGGTGACCTCAGCCAACCATTTACCTCGCGCCATGCGATTCTTCCAGGCTCAGGGGTTAGCGCCGATTCCCGCGCCAGCCAACCAGATGGCGATCACCTCCGCGCTCAACCCGTGGGAAAAAGTATTCCCTTCCGCTTACTATTTATCGCACAGCGAGCGAGCCTGGTATGAAACGCTCGGTCGCCTCTGGCAGGCACTGAAGGGAACCACGGCAGCACCGCACGACGCGGAACAACCGCAGGCTCACTCCAGCCAAGGGGACAACTCACGGGAAGCCACATCAAATAGCTGACGGTCTAGCTGTCCCGTGTGGATATAGCGGGATACCGCTTCCCAAATGACATATAGCCAGCGCCGGTAGACAAAGGATTCAGACACCGGTGCCTGTTTCAGATAGTGATAAAGCAACTGCTCCGGCATGCCGGACTCACAAAGGCGGAAGAGTTCATACTCTCTGGGTGCCCACAGCATCATTCCCGGATTGATCATGGCCAATAGCTGATCGCTACGTGCGTCCTTCAACATACTGCGCAGCGACAGGTTACCGTGTACCAGCACGCAGCCATCTTCGAAATCCTCAAACAGCATCTCTAAACACTGGCGCGAACGATAAAGCACGCTCCGGTCCTGCTGCGTAAGCTGTGGCGCATTGACATTGAGCAACGTGGACCACAGGACTTCCAGACGCTGTTGATACCAACTGAACCAATCATTGTCCTGCGTGCTGTCCACCGAACCGACGCAGCCATGACTATCAATTCGGTGCCAGGCCAATACATTTTCAACGATTTGGTCCATCAGCAAGGTCCAGCGCTGGCCGCTTCGTGGTGGCGCTTCCACCGACACACCGCGCAAACGCTCAATCAGCAGCAGTTCCCGATAAGGCTGCTGTTGCGTCAGCACCAGCCCGTAAACGGTTGGCAGACGCACGTCGCCCTCACGCGCCAGCATCGAGAGTTTGTAAGCTTCCTGCTGTGCCACGCCCTGACAAACATAACTTTTAGCCAACAAAGGAATGGCGTTGCCTTCTTTATCATACAAGGCATACAGATCCGCATACGGCTGTTCGCTTATGCGCTCAAGTCGGCTGAGGCTTTCCCCTAACACCGTACTGAGTTCCGATTTCAACTGTTCCATAAACGGCGATACCTCAGTTGAGCCAAATAGCTCCATTCACCATGATGCGGTGAGCGGATGACAAATACTTCAACGCAGATCAAATATACTCGTCATACTTCAAGTTGCATGTGCGTTGGCATCGTTCAGTCACCCGAATCACTTACCTATGTAAGCTCATCGGGATGAAATGAGAGACATCCTGTCTCTCACCGAAGGCCAGCCTTTGGCTGGTCAAATTCGTTCCCGACGAATTTGTCCCTCGCTTGCCGCCTGCCTGAAACTCGAATTATTTAGCGTATAAGCGGGGATCTCATGACGGCAGGGAGCACACCCTGCCGGGGTTGTTGCAGCGATATTCCCTGCCCGTCAGCAGGGAATATCGAGAGTGATAGGCTAGCGTGTTAATACGTCGCCATTATTCGCGTTCAAAGGCACCCAGGTCTGGTGCTGATCCTTTATAAGGCAGTTTGACATCGCCACCCTTGTTGATCAGCGCGCTACCTGAAGCAAGACGCAGACTCTTCAGCACTGGTAAACTGCCGTCGGCCTGACGCGGTGCATCCCATCCGGTCACGGACACGCTCTCGAAGTCAGAATCTGATACTGCAATTTTCAGATCCCACGAGTTATAGCGCATGTTCGCGCCATCGGAGAACGACAGGTCTTTACCACCGTGAGAAACGTTGTTGCGTAGCGTACCCAGCCCAATCGCTTTTCCGTTTGCATCGATGCCGCGGATAGTAAAGTTCGGGTTATTTTTATAGCCCGTGTTGTTAAAGAAATCGTTCGCTACCGGATGGTGATTGGCATAAAAACCCGCTGCTTTATTTAAAAACGCCACCGAGTTACGCACGGTATGCTTCACCGCATTCGCCACATAAACACCGCCGTAGCCACCGATTTTAAAACCGTTACCGTTACCCGCAGCCAGTGATTGTGTCGTCCCCGGTAAATAACCGTGCGACCAGGCCCAGGAATTTTCAATGAGCACCGGAGAATAGGCATTAATTAAATCGAAGCCATCATCCGAGTTTGACCACGCCCGGCAACCGCGGAAAATATTACCCGGTTGGTTAGCAGGGATATGCGCACCAAAGCCATCACCACTTTGGCCAGCACCATTAGAGGTCAGTGGATCGTAATTATGGTGAGAGTCACTATTCAATACCAGGTTATTCCCACCACGCTGGATGAACAGCCCGGTTCCCATAATATGGTGAATATTCAACTGCTCGAATATATTATTGCTGCCCCTTATCCACACCCCCCAGGATTCATGGTTAAGGTTATTACGCTGTGGGACACCGGTTATTTCCAGCCCTTTTACGGAAACCCAATCTGCAACGACGTTGAACCCTTTAACCCGGCAATCATCCTGCATCTGGCTGAAATCAAAAATCGGCACTTCCCCGCTAGAGGCCCAATACTCAATGCGCTTACCTTCAGTGCCGCTCTTACTCAGCGTGATCGCGTTCACCACATCGGTACGCGTCGTACAGACGTTTAGCCCTTTGGTAAATACATATTTACCGCCACGGATCCACAGGCGGTCGCCAGGGTTTAATGTTTTCTGTGCACGGTCGATTGTTTTCCAGGGCGAGTTTTTACTGCCGTTATTCGCGTCGTCGCCGTTGGGAGCCATGTAATAAACCGCCGCGCTGCTGCCCGCGGCAGCCCCCATTAACATGCCGCCGAGAAGAATTTTTGCGATGTAACGTTTAGCATTCATATCATTACCGTCCTTAGTTGAAATAACAAAACGCCATGCAAAAACATGGCAAATTGATAGTAGCATTTAACTATGAAAATAAAAGTTCCCCTCGCGATGATTCAATTCAGCATGGGAATAAACCATCCGCATAAATAAAGCGACGCCGCGTAATTTAAGAATTTTTAAGAATAGTTATCTAAATAAGTGCTAAATAATTTAAAAGATAAAGTATCCTATTAAGAGAAACATCATGGGGGAAAGTCTATTCCGGCAAGAGAATAGATTCCCCCATGACGTGCTTATAACAGGCGGGTATGGTAGGACTTACTGACTCGCCATGACATGCCGTACGCGGGCCAGATCTTCTGGGGTATCCACGCCGACGCTAGGAATGGCTTTGGCGACCGCAACATGAATCTTCTCGCCGTACCACAGCACGCGTAGTTGCTCCAGTAATTCGATTTGCTCCAGTTGGCTCGGTGCCCAACTGACATAACGACGCACAAAGCCCGCACGGTAAGCATAGATACCGATATGGCGCAGGAAGTGATCGCCAATGGTTTCCTTAGACTGAGCAAAACGCTCTCTGTCCCAGGGAATCGTCGCACGGGAAAAATACAGCGCGTATCCCTCTGCGTCGGTAACCACTTTTACCGCGTTCGGGTTGAATGCTTCTTCGCTGGTTTCAATCGGCACCGCCAGCGTTGCCATTCCCGCTTTACTGGCAGCAAGGTTTTCCGCCACCTGACGAATGATAACCGAAGGAATGAGCGGTTCATCGCCCTGAACGTTCACGATGATGTCATCATCAGTAAAACCGTAACGTTCGATGACTTCAGCCAGACGCTCCGTACCAGAATTATGATCGGCACGGGTCAGGCACACTTCTCCACCGGCTTGCTGCACGGCAGCCTCGACGTCGGGATGATCGGTGGCCACAATAACGCGCTGTGCCCCCGATTCCAGCGCTCGTTCCATCACATGGACGACCATTGGTTTGCCGTTGATGTCCGCCAGCGGTTTACCCGGCAGCCGGCTTGACGCAAAACGCGCAGGAATGATCACAGTAAAGGTCATTGTGTTATCTCATCAGCCCCCAGTTTACGCGCCTCATTTTCCAGCAGCACAGGGATACCATCACGAACCGGATAGGCCAAACCATCGACCTTGCATATCAGTTCCAGTTTCTCTTTATTAAAGTACAGCCGACCATTACAAACAGGACAGGCAACAATCTCAAGTAAACGGTGATCCATGCTTCCTCCATATTTGGCCGATCGATGACCGGCATATTCTTTCTCGCTACAGCAGCGATCTAATAAGGTGATACCCACAAGGGATATCTGAAACCGTGGTAGCAGACCAATTTATGCTCTGCTGCCCGCATTCCGATTAAGCACATGTTCCAGTTTGTCGAGCAATTGCGTGCCGTAGGGCTCGGCTAACACGGCATCGACGGGCAGATACCACCAGTTACCCTGAGCAAACGCCTTACATTTTACGGCATCTTTTTCCGTCATTAGCAACGGTTGCATCGCATCCTGAGTCAGCGAGTCGAGCTGTTCTGGCTGGTACGATTGATGGTCAGCAAAGGCGACTTCACGTGCAATGCTAACGCCAGCCTCGCGCAGCGTCGCAAAAAAACGCGGCGGATGTCCGATGCCTGCCATCGCAACGACATCATGCAACTGGTTCAGCGGGCGGGATTCACCAGAAAGCAAATTAACCGCCATACCTGCCGTGAGTGTCATGCCTATCTCGTTTGCGCGCGGCGTGCCGCCGTTAACAATAACGGCATCCACCGACGCCAGACGACTTTCTCTTTCCCGCATTGGGCCAGCAGGCAGCCACCATCCGTTGCCAAAACGCCGCACTCCGTCAATCACCACCAGTTCGATATCTCTTTCTAACGCATAGTGCTGTAATCCATCGTCGGTGATCACCACATCTAGCGTGTGCTGTGCCAATAATGCGCTCACCGCATCCCGCCGACGCGGGGCAACCGCCACGGGCGCACCGGTGCGCTGGAAAATCAGCACTGGCTCATCACCTGCCTGCGCCGTCGTGACCGACTCATCCAGTAGCAGCGGATAACGTTCAGCGTTCCCACCGTAACCACGTGATACTACGCCGACACGATAGCCTCTGCGTTGCAGCTGTTCGACGAGCCAAATGACGACGGGTGTTTTCCCATTACCGCCTGCCGTCAGATTCCCCACGACCACAACGGGAACGGGCGATCGCCAGCTTTTCCGCCATCCTAGTCGATAGCTCTGGCGAATCAGAAACGTGATGAGTCCGTATAGCCACGAAAGCGGCAGCAGCAGCCAATAGAGCGGCGACCGCCCAGACCAGATGCGCTCAATCATTCGCCAAACTGCATTCTATGCAGTTGAGCATAGGCACCGTTCGCCGCCAGCAAGGCAGTATGGTCACCACGTTCAATAATTCTGCCGTCTTCAACCACCAGAATCTCATCTGCCTTTTCAATCGTGGAAAGGCGGTGTGCAATCACCAGTGCGGTACGATCTTTTTGCAGTTCGTCTAGTGCAGACTGAATGGCACGTTCAGATTCCGTGTCCAGCGCCGACGTCGCCTCATCCAATATCAGTATCGGGCTATTACGTAATAGCGCACGGGCAATCGCGATGCGCTGCCGCTGTCCACCGGAAAGCATCACGCCATTTTCACCAATGATCGTATCCAGACCATGTTCCATCTTATTGATGAAGTCCATCGCATACGCCATTGTGGCCGCACGCTCGATGTCCTCACGGCTATAGTGCTCATTGCGGGCATAGGCGATGTTGTTCGCTACCGTATCGTTGAACAAATGAACGTTTTGAGAAACCAGTGCCACCTGATTGCGTAAGGAAGACAAACGATACTCACGTAGATCGTGACCATCGAGCAGAATTTCACCGGATTGAATATCGTAAAAACGCGTGATCAAACTGGCAATAGTCGATTTACCTGACCCAGAACGACCAACCAACGCCACCGTTTTACCCACGGGAATATGCAGATTGATATTCTTCAGCGCCAGATTTTCTCTTCCTGGATAGGCGAAATTCACCTGACGGAATTCGAGTTCACCTTTAGCACGTTCGATTTCCAGTTTGCCGGTATCACGTTCCTGTTCCATATCCAGAATGGCGAACAGCGTTTGGCATGCAGCCATACCGCGTTGGAACTGCGCGTTCACGTTGGTCAGTGATTTTAGCGGACGCATCAGCGCAATCATGGAAGAGAACACCACCGTGATCGTCCCAGCCGTTAAGGTTTCCATCACGCTGGGGAAACTAGCGGCATACAGCACAAAGGCCAATGCCAGCGAAGCAATCAACTGAATGATGGGATCGGAAATTGACGAGGCGGACACCATTTTCATGCCCTGCTGACGCATCCGGTTGCTGACCTGATCGAAACGTTTAGTCTCAACGTCCTGACCGCCAAACATCAGCACTTCTTTGTGGCCTTTAAGCATTTGTTCCGTGCTGGTAGTGACATGGCCCATCGTGTCCTGCATGTTTTTACTGATATTGCGGAAGCGTTTGGATACCACACGCATAGCAATCGATACGATCGGCGCAATCACAATCAGGATGATGGACAGTTGCCAACTGTAGTAGAACATCAGAATAAACAGGCCGATAATCGATGCCCCTTCCCTGACAACCGTAATCAACGCGCCAGATGACGACGCTGCAACCTGCTCCGAATCATAGGTAATGCGGGATAACAATGTCCCAGTTGACTGCTGATCGAAGAACGACACCGGCATACCCATAATATGGGAGAATAGGCGGCGACGCATATTCATCACCACTTTGCCGGAAACCCAGGAAACGCAATAGCTGGAAACAAAACCTGACGCCCCCCGCACGAGCATCAACCCAATGACGACCAGCGGCATCCACAGCAATACGGAACGTTCTGCTTTACCAAATCCCTCATCTAATAGGGGCTTGAGCAGAGAAAGCATTAACGTATCGCCAGCTGCGTTAATAATGAGTGCGATTGCAGCAGCAGCAAGCCCTGCCTTAAAAGGAGAGATCATCGGCCATAGGCGGCGAAAAGTCTGCCAAGTGGAGAGATCTTTATCATTCAGCATGTAGTGAACCTGAATCGGGAAGAAATAGCCGACTATTTTACTCATTATACCGCTCTACGCCAAACCACTGATGATACCAACGGGGCGATATGTGATCCCTGAACCGCAGAATGTGCCATGAATCGCTGAAAAAATGTGCACTTAACTGCCCGAATGACGCAGTATCCAGCCATGAGTAGCCATATTGCCGATATCGTTCAACAACCTTTACTGAAGGCAGGCGCCACGGGTTATAGCGCGCCGCAGAAGCCATAACGAATTCGGCATTAACCGCACGAATAAAAGGAGGCGACGAAGATGTCTTACTGCCATGGTGAGGGATTTGTAACAAATTCGCACGCAGGGCATGACGATCTAGCCTAATCAATGCCTTTTCCGCATCTAATTCCAGATCGCCTGTCAGTAAGACGCTGTATTTTCCATCATCAACGCGAATAACGCAGGAGTCGTTATTTTCCGCCCGTTCTACTAGCGCTAACGGCCACAGCACGGTAAACGTGAGATCCTGCCAACGCCAACGTTCGCCGCGTAGACAAGGACGATGATGCATCGCGTTGGTCGCGCTATATATCGTTGCTTCAGGGTAAGCCACCCGTAGCGTTTCCAACCCGCCGATGTGATCCCTATGGCTGTGGCTCAGAATAATGTTTTCCACGTCGACGCCCCGCCATCGCAGGTAAGGTAGAATTTCTCGCGTCGCCATATCGCCTCCTTCCCAGCGGTTTCCCGTGTCGTATAGCACTGCTTTCCCACGCTGCTCGATCACAATCGCCAGACCATGCCCGACATCCAACATGTCCACGCGCCAGTCCGGTTCATCAGTCTTTATGCGAAAAACCAGTAAAACCACAATCAGAGCACTGACACTCATCGGATAGACGAGCCACCAGCTAAAGCGCCATATCACCACCGCGCCCCAGCCCGCGACGCTCACGAGCAGCAGCGATGCATCAAGATATACCCACCCCGTCTGTAGATACGTCAGCGGAGCGAATACCACACGCAGCGAAATATCCGCCAGCCACCAGAGCATTTCACTCAGCGGCGCGAATGCCAGCGTGCTCAATGCCAGCAAAATGAGCGGCGTGGTAACGAAGGACACCAAAGGCACAGCCCAAAGGTTTGCGGGCAGCGAAGTGATACTGAAACCGTGGAAAATATGAAGCTGCAAGGGCATCAATAGCAGCGTGATTCCCGTTTGCAGGTGGACCCAGCGCAGCCAGAACCAGCGCCGTCGGGTCTGTAGCCGATGAGGAAGCGGTGCCCACTGAAACCAGAAAATGAGCGATGCGACAGCGAGGCAAGATAGCCAAAAACTGTCTGACAGTACGCTCAATGGATCGCTGACCAGAATCAGCGCAACACACCATAGCCAGACCTGCCAGGCTGAACCGTTGACGCTCCACACTTTTAGGCAAACCCATACGCTAAGCGCCAGTGCCGATCGCACCGCAGGCGGATTTCCTCCTGCCAGCCAGACATATCCCCAGGCAGCCACAGCGCTCGTCAGTAATGGGAAGCGATAGCCAATCCACTGCACAGGAAAGCCATACTGTAACGCCCGTGCCATTCCCCAACCCACTAGCCCCGCAAGTACGATATGGAGGCCAGAGATCGCCATCAGGTGCATCGTCCCAGTATTCTGAAGTAGCGCCTTGAGTTCCGGGCTAACCGTTTTCATCTCACCAAACGTCAGCGCCAGTAAAATAGAACGCCACGCTAATCCCTGCACCTGCTGCTCCGCCTGTATAATCGTGCGCTGGCGAAAGTCACACTGGCTATCAACCGCCTTTGCCGTTATCACACGACCCGACACCGGTTGCCGTTTGGCTATCGCCCAGCGTTGGCTATCAAAACCGCCTTCATTTAGTCGACTGTGAATAGGTCGTAGACTGGCGGTGATTGCCCAACGTTGACCACCACACCAGTTTTCCATCGCCGGAGATAAGGTCAGTTGGGCATATAATGGAGGGAAGACTCTGTGCTGATTGATCTCTTCCAGCCGCACCGTGATCAAATCATCATCATGCTCATTGAACCGAATGCTACTGATCGTCACGACAGCGTTAACCTGACCCTGCGTAACGCGCTCGATTTGTAACAGTAAAGTTTGAGCATTCAACGATGCCCAGCAAAAACTCATGGCAACAAGCGCCACGCAGCGTATCCCCGCGTGACGATATCCGGCTAACATCACGCAGGTGGATAGCCCCATCCCCCACCACAGCAGCGTTGGTGCGGGGATCTGCGGTAAAAAAAGCAGCGGCAGAATACCCAGCACACTCGCCAAAGCCAGGCTATTGACTGACATCGTCCCTTTTACTGACATCGTCCTTTGCCATGACACATATTTCTCTCTTTCCCTGTGGTTCGCGCTGAAATGTTGCAGTAATCCAAGCGGATGCAACAGGACAAAAAATTCAGGTAGGGAAACGCCTCGCAAAAAAGCGATAGTCTTGCGAACAATGGCATCCAGCGTGCGAGCTGGATTCCAATTCTCTGAGCGTTAGATACGATCATCAGCGCCAAACTCATCGGCGCCAAAAACAGGTAACGTGTAGAAAGGAAAAGCGATGGAACAGGACTAAAAGAAAAAGGACCGCAGAAGCGATCCTTTTACAGGCGCTATTTACTGTAACGTTGTTTACAGTAAAAGCGGTGGGTCAGGTTACTTAACTTCACCCATCGCTTTCAGCTTTTTAGACAGCTCACGGCGTTCTTTCGACAGATCGGCGTTTTTGATGATGTAGTCATCGACGCGATCTTCATAATCACCGCGCATATTAGCGATGATGTTCTGTACGTCCTCAATGGACATGCCAGGTTTAAGATATTCACTCAGGTTGTCCAGCAGCAGAACGCGCTTCTGGTTATCACGAATTTTCTTCTCGTTGTCGACGATTTCACGCTGAAGTTTGTTTTTACGACGAAACATACGCACGAATTCCAGCACATCCTGGAAACACGGCTTAGTGTCCTTATCCATCTTTTACCCTTACCTTAAGTCATACATAAATTCTTTATGCATTCACCATACAGGTTATACCCAGCGTCTTTCAAGCAGTGCTTACGCCCTTTGCGTTAACACCTCGCTGAGCGGATACTCTGTCATCGATAATATACCGCGATACGCTGATTATGAACCTGCTCGATGGCCACTTCCGTATCGAAAATATCTTCCAACACCTCGGATACCATGATGTCTTCCGGTTTTCCCGTGTAGATGATCTGCCCTTTGCGCATCGCAATAATGTAATCCGAATAGGCGGAAGCAAAGTTGATATCGTGGATAACCAGCACGATGGTTTTGCCTAGCTCGTCGGCCGCACGGCGAATCTGCTTCATCATCGCTACGGCGTGTTTCATATCCAGATTATTCAGAGGTTCATCCAGCAGCACGTATTCCGTGTCCTGACACAGCACCATCGCGACATAGGCCCGCTGCCGCTGGCCGCCAGAAAGCTCATCTAAAAAGCGATCTTTCAATTCGGTCAGATTGAGGAACGCCAGCGCGGCGCTGATACGTTCACGATCGTTAGCATTCAGCCGCCCTTTGGTATACGGATAGCGACCGAACCCTACCAGCTCCGCTACCGTTAAGCGACTGGTAAACTGGTTTTCCTGCCGCAGCACGGACAAACACGTCGCCAGCTTATCGCTTGGCGTGGTCATCACGTCCATGCCGTTGACTTTGACCTGTCCGCGATCCGCGTCTAGCAGGCGACTGATGATGGACAACAATGTCGACTTCCCTGCCCCATTCGGGCCGATAATCGACGTGACGCCACCACGCGGCACCGTCGCCGTGACATTGTTTAATACCTTAACGTTATTATACGTTTTAGTTACATTGCCGATCTCAATCACACGGAAACCTTTTTCAGTAGCAACACAATAAACAGCGATCCACCCACAAATTCGATCACGACCGACAGCGCTCCAGACATATCCAGAAGATGCTCAAGCACCAACTGTCCGCCAACCAGTGAAATCACGCCCAGCAGGAAAGCCGCGGGCAGCAACAGGCGATGCTGGCTGGAGCCAATCACTAAATAGGCAAGGTTCGCGACCATAAAGCCCAAAAAGGTAAGCGGGCCGACCAGCGCCGTTGAAATGGCGACCAGCACGGAAACCAGCAGCAGAATGACCGTGACGCTGCGCTTGTAGTCGATGCCCAGGTTAATCGCGTTATTACGCCCCAGCGCCAGCACATCAAAGCGAAAGCGCATACGCCAGATCACCACCGCGACCACCAGCGTAATGCCAACCGACAGCGCCACCAGTTCAGGCACGGTACGGGTAAAGGTGGCAAACATCCGCCCCTGTAGAATGGCGAACTCACCGGGCGTCAGCAGACGCTGCATTAAGCCCGCCATGCTGCGAAACAGCGTGCCGCAGATAATCCCGACCAGTAAAACCAGATGCAGGTTATTGCGGCTGCCGGTAAACAGCCAGCGGTACAGCAGCGCGGAGAAGAGGATGAGCAGCAGCGTCTCAAGAACGAATTTGCCTTCAACGCCCAGAGCCGGAATACCGCTAATGCCGAAAACAAACACCAGCGAGGTCTGAATCAGGATAAACAGGGCTTCAAACCCCATAATTGATGGCGTCAGTACCCGGTTATTCGTCACCGTTTGGAACAGCACCGTCGACGCGCTGGCAGCAAACGCCACCAGCAGCATCGTCGTTAGCATCAGCCCGCGGTGCGTCAAAATATAGCGCAGGTTGCTGCCTAGATTGATGGTCATAAACAGCACGATCACCACGACAGCCGCAACAGCCAGCCACATCAACCGCTGCGTCGGCGATAACCCCGCATGTTTTTCGCTGACGGTTCCGGTCAGCACCGTATTACGTTCATTGACTGACATGGCGTTTCTGGCTTAGCAATAAAAGAAGGAAAACGGCAGCGCCAATGACGCCAAGAATCACGCTCACCGGAATCTCGAAAGGGTAGCGAATCACGCGGCTGATAATGTCGCAGCACAGCACCAGACCGCCGCCAAGCAGGCACACCCAAGGGATCGTTTTGCGCACATTGTCGCCCATCATCATGCTGATCAAGTTCGGCACGATCAGTCCGATAAACGGCAAGCTACCCACCACCACGACCACCACGCCGCTGACGATGGCGATAATGCTCAGCCCCATCAGCATCACCTGCCGATAGTTGAGGCCGACATTGACGGAAAATTCACGCCCCATGCCTGCGACCGTGAAGCGGTCAGCAATCCAGCAGGCCACCAGCGTTAACGCACCAACCAGCCAGAGCAGCTCGTAACGCCCTTGCAAGACACCGGAGAAATCACCAGATTCCCAACTGCCGAGCGCCTGTAGCAGATCAAAATACATCGCGCCAAACGTGGTGATTGAACTGATAACCGCACCCAGCATAATGCCGACCAGCGGCACCACCAGCGCGGATTTCAGCACAATTCGCTGTAGCAGCATCATGAACAGGAAGGTACCCGCTAAAGCGAACAGGCTCGCCACCACCATTTTGGTGAAAATCGTCGCGCCGGGCACGGCGATCATCACCACCAGCAAACCTAAGCTAGCCGACTGTGTGGTCCCCGCCAGAGACGGTTCGACAAAACGGTTTTGCGTCAGCAACTGCATGATGAGACCCGCCACACTCATGGCACTGCCTGCCAGCAGCAACGCTAGCGTGCGGGGAACGCGGCTGATAAAGAAAATATCGCGCATTTCCGGGTCGTTCCAGACGGCCTGCATGTTCAGTTGCCCTGCCCCAACAAACAGGCTGACAACGATCATGCAGGCCAGAAACGCAAGACCCAGCGAAGAGTAAAAAGACTTCATTGATTCTGCCGTAACCCTGCCGTTATTGCTTATCTAACGCGTCGCTGACGGTAGTCACGAGGTTTTTATAGCTTTGCAGCCCCCCAGCGATATACAGCGATGCAGAATCCAGATAGATCACGCGATTGTTTTTCCAGGCGTTGGTTTTGTGAATCAGCGGGTTATCCAGCACCTGCTGGGCCGATTCCCCACCCGGGCGACCAATCGCACTGTCACGATCGAGGATGAACAACCATTCTGGGTTCACGCTCAGTAAGAATTCGGAGGTCACCACGTTGCCATGACGCCCGGATTCAGGAAATTCGGTCGCCGGTTTAAAGCCCAGCTCATCAAACACGAAGCCAAAGCGCGACTTAGGACCGTAGGCCGACATCTTGCCGCCGCTGACCATCAGAACCAGCGCATTGCCTGCTTTTTCTGTTTTGGCACGCGTTTGGGCGATCTGCTGCTTGAAATCATCAATCTGTTTTTTCGCTTCATCTTCTTTGCCGAAGATCGTGCCCAGTTGTTCGATGCGCTGGATAAAGCTCGTCATAAACTGGTGCTCATCCACATCCATCGAGATCGTCGGTGCAATACCGCTCAGCTTCTCGTAGGCGTCGCGCGTACGTCCACCGGCAATAATCAGATCGGGCTTCGCGCTGCTCAGCGCTTCATAGGCAGGTTCAAACAGCGTCCCGGCGTTCAGGTAAGTATCGCTGTTGTATTTTGATAAAAACGCAGGCAGTGGCGTGCTGCTTTTGGGTACACCGGCAATCCCTTCAACCTTCAACGCGTCCAGCGTATCCAATGAGGCAGGATCAAACACCATCACTTTCTTCGGCGGCTGTGGAACCTGAGTGGTGCCCTGCGCATGCTCAATGCTGACCGTGTGGCTTCCTTCTGAAGACGATGCCTGCTGATCGCAGCCGGTCAGAACAAACATAGATGCCAATAACGTCGCCTTCACTGCAAACGTTGCATTCAATCGCACCGCATTTAACCGCATAAGTGTGTTCTCCATTTCGCTGTTTGTCGCCGAATGCTACCCCGCAGCGGACGCTACGCGGCAATAAAGAATTTAATTATCATTCGCATTAAAACGAAAATTGTAACCGAATGGACACAGTCATGCCTAGCGATTATGTCTACCCTCCTATTGATGTAAGTCAGGGAAGTGATGCAAATCAGGAAAGCGCCACAGAAAAGTCGATTCAATGGTATCCTTGCCGTTTTCCAGATTGTTTTGCCTGATTTCAGGCTTAGCGCGCACACGTAGCTAACTGCATATATGGCCGAGAAAACACAACCCACTTTTTTCATACACGACTACGAGACGTTCGGTAAGCATCCGGCGCGCGATCGCCCCGCGCAGTTTGCGGGTGTCCGTACCGATATGGATTTCAATATTATCGGTGAACCGCTCGTCATTTATTGCCGTCCGTCGGATGATTACCTGCCAGAACCGGAAGCGGTAATGATCACCGGAATTACGCCGCAGGTCGCGCTGGCAAAAGGCGTCAATGAAGCGGAGTTCGCCCGTCAGATCCACGAAGCATTCAGCGTGCCCGGCACCTGCATCATGGGCTACAACAACATTCGCTTTGATGATGAAGTCAGCCGTAATATTTTCTATCGTAACTTCTACGATCCTTATGCCTACAGCTGGCAAAACGGGAATTCCCGTTGGGATTTGCTGGATGCGTTACGCGCCTGCTATGCCCTGCGGCCGGAAGGTATCGTCTGGCCGGAAAATGATGACGGCCTGCCCAGTTTTCGCCTTGAACATCTGACAAAAGCCAACGGCATCGCGCACGAGCAGGCGCATGATGCGATGTCCGACGTTTATGCCACCATCGCTATGGCGAAGCTGTTCAAGCAGGCGCAGCCTAAGCTGTTTGACTATCTGTTCCCGCTACGTAACAAAAACAAAATTTCCGCGCTGATTGATATCCCGCAAATGAAGCCGCTCGTTCACGTGTCTGGCATGTTTGGCGCGGCAAGGAGCAACACCAGTTGGGTTGTGCCGCTCGCCTGGCACCCGGACAACCGTAATGCGGTCATCATGTGCGATCTGGCTGGCGATATGACGCCGCTGCTGGAACTGGACAGCGCAGCCTTGCGCGAACGGTTATACACCCGCCGGAATGCACTGGAAGCCAATCAGAGCGCGGTTCCACTTAAGCTAGTGCACATCAACAAATGTCCGGTATTAGCGCCAGCCAATACCTTACGGCCAGAAGACGCAGAAAGATTAGGGATCGATCGTCAACGCTGTCTGGACAATTTAGAGCTACTGCGTAACAACGCGAGCGTCAGAGAAAAAGTGGTGGAACTGTTTGCCGACGCCCCTGCTTTCACCGCTTCTGATGATGTCGATCTGCGGCTTTATGATGGCTTCTTTAGCGATGCCGACCGCATAGCGATGACGATTATTCAGGAGACCGCCCCGCAGAACCTGCCCGCGCTGGACCTCACGTTTGCCGATAATCGTCTGGAACCGCTGTTCTTCCGCTACCGTGCCCGCAATTTCCCCGGCACGCTGGATGACCGGGAACAGCAGCGTTGGTTGCAGCATCGGCGTGCGGTATTTACGCCGGAGCGCTTGCAGTCCTATCTGTCGGAACTCAGCAACCTGTATCAGTTGCATGAAGACGATAAAGAGAAGATGGCACAGCTAAAAGCGCTGTACGCCTATGCGCAGGAACTAGTGGGCTAAAGCATAAAAAAGCGGAGCGCACTGGCTCCGCTTTTCTCTTTTATGTAAGCCGTCAGTTTATTTAAACCGGCTCTTCACTACATTGCGGTACTGGCTGACGGAAGCTGCGCGTCACGAATGCCAGATAGAGCAATCCAATCGTTGCCCACACCAGACCCAGCGTCATTGAGCTGGCTTCCAGATTCACCCACAGCGCCCCCACCGTCAACGCGCCCAGCACGGGCATCACGAGGAAGTTAATGGTGTCTTTCACTGTGCGGTTACGGCGTTCACGAATATAGAACTGTGAAATGACCGACAGGTTCACGAACGTAAACGCCACCAGTGCACCGAAGTTGATCAGCGCGGTTGCCGTCACCAGATCGAACGACACCGCAGACAGTGCAATGACGCCAACCAGCAAGACGTTCAAAGACGGCGTACGCCATTTCGGGTGGATATAGCCGAAGAAGCGCTCTGGGAATACGCCATCACGCCCCATCACATACATCAGGCGAGACACGCCTGCATGTGCCGCCATACCCGATGCCAGCACAGTGACGCAGGAGAACACCAGAATAACGGACTGGAAGAATTTACCCGCGACATACAGCATGATTTCCGGCTGAGACGCATCCGGCTCTTTAAAGCGCGAAATATCCGGGAAATACAGTTGCAGGAAGTACGCCACGGCAACAAAGATCACGCCGCCGATCAGCGCCGTCAGGAAGATGGCTTTTGGAATCACCCGACCTGCATCCTGCGTTTCTTCTGACAGCGAGCTGATGCCGTCAAAACCGAGGAACGAGAAGCAGAGAATGGTTGCCCCGGTGATCATCGGCACGACGTGAGCATTCTCAGACCAGAACGGACGCGTACTAGTTAGCGTACCGGCACCTTCGCCCAGATAAACACCGTGAATCACCAGCCCCAGGAACACCGCCATGATCGCAACCTGCACCACCACGATAATGGAGTTCAGGTTAGCAACCAGACTGATGCCACGCAGGTTAAACAGCGTCATCAACCCGACCAGCGCCGCCACAAAAATCCATGACGGTACGCCGGGGAAGATCGCTTCCAGATAGATTTTCGCCAGCAGGATGTTGATCATCGGCATGAACAGATAGTCCAGCAGCGACGACCAGCCGACCATAAACCCGACGTGCGGGCTGATCGCTTTTTGCGCGTAGGTATACGCAGAACCCGCAGATGGGAAACGTTTTACCAATTTGCCATAGCTCAGCGCCGTGAACAGAATGGCGACCAGCGCAAACGCATAGGCAGTCGCCACATGGCCGTCGGTCAGGCCAGACACGATACCGAAGGTATCAAAAATGGTCATCGGTTGCATGTACGCCAGCCCCATCATAACGACAGGCCACAGCGTGAGCGTTCTTTTTAACTGAGCACGTTTTGCGCCAGCATTAGGCAGTTGAGAATCAAGCGACATGGCGCGCACCTCCGTCAGTCACAGCAAAAGCGGCACTGTTGTCGGCGAACACACTAAAAATAAGGGAGTGGATACAGGACTCGCCTGAATCACGATGAGAAGAGGTGGCTGTAACAGCACCAGAGATAACTTGCGACTGCGTCGCGCCATAACCAATACCTTTGCAGCACAAACCGGCGGGCACCGGTGCGAAACGTGTTAATTGCCCCATCTTTCCTTTCCTCACTGTGCTCACAGGCACACACAAAATTATCTATCCGGATCGTTGTCCGGCCTCTTTGGTTGAAGACCCTATACCCAGCCAACCTGAGCTACAGAGAAAGGTAAGAAACCACACCAATACCCCTGTAACCAGAAGGTTGACGAGCATAAATGTAAAAAAATAACCGACGCTATTAGACGTCGGTTATTTGCAAGGCGCGTATTCTGCACCACTCGATCTCATCTGACAAGGCTCTGAGAACGTTGGAAACCATTTATTTATCCCCACCCTTCTTCGCGCTGCCTGTACGTTGGCTTTTCGCATAACTTATCGGTAAATAAGTAGGATAAATAAGATAATACTCGTTATAAAAACGTTGCTGTTATGTGTGAAGCCCACACAAAAAGTGGTGCTTAAAAATTACCACTCCTGGAATCGCTTTTTCTTTTCGTTTTGTAATCTTTCCAATTCAAAAATCACCTGCTGAAGATCGCGTTCCTGCGCCGCGTTCAGTGAAGGGAACTTGAAGCTCAAACGCTGCGTCAGCTTCACTTCACCTTTGTTATCGACGATCTTCACCATTGCCTGACCGACGAACTGCAAATCAACACAGAAAAAACCGTGGTCAGCCAGATCCATCTCCACGCTCTTAATGATATCGCCTTCGGTCAACAGCCCCGTGGTATCACGGTCGGTATACAGGCTCAATCCTCCCAGAGAAAGATCTTTGATGGTGAACAGGAAAATGCTCTCATCCGGTAGTTCGCCACGGCACGTCAATGGCGGCCACAGCGGCGTATTGATGCGGAAATAGGTTCTACGCTGGATGAGATAAAGCAGTTCAGGAATCTGCGCGCTAAAGGCTGGCAGCCCGTCGTAGTCCACCGTTTTTGCAATTTCGGCATTAAATTCGACTTTTGCCCCTGCGGGTTCAGCGACAAAAGACAGTGCACCTGCATACAGCGCGCGGTTATTCTCACGCTCAATGCCGCCTAAATCGAAGACAAACAGGTTGTTGTCGGGTGCAACGTCAAGAATTTTACTGATAAACTGTCCATGAGGATGGTGAACCATCAGAGACGTAGCATTCTTCTTTAATTCGCGCAGCGTTGCACAGATGGCCAGTTTGTTGCGCTTAACAAACTGCTCTTTCAAATTTTCATCCACCGCTTTCATCCCCACCATTATTTACATGGACTATGTGTCAATGGTTTATATTGATGCACGCCTCTTCGTTATCTTTCAAGTCATGTGTGCCAACACGATGCCACCGCACTGGCTGCATATTGAAAACGATTACTCGGAGTCCCTGAAATAGCATGATACATACCCTAAATAATTCGAGTTACAGGAGGGTGGCAAGCAAAGAACACATTCGTCGAGAATGAATTTAACCAGCCAGCACAGAGGCAACTCGAAGTATGAGGGGTATAGTTAGTGAAAACTATATCGGCAATTTTCTCAATAAATTTAGTGGAACAAGAGGAAAAGTGTTAAGGCGCAGTCAAATAATGAATCGCATCGCTGCCAGCGCCTTTTATCGCACCTGTTCGTTTGCTATTCTGCAGGATAGTGATACAGCAGCCAAGTTAAGGCCAGTAGATCGGCGCTACCGCCTGGGCTAAGGTTTCTGGCAATCAGCGCGTCGTCCATCTCTCTTAGCGCCTGACGATCCAGCGGACCCGTCAGCAATCTCCGTGCGTAATCTTGCACAAACGCTAATCCGTCCATGCCGCCGCGTGAAACGACATTGGTGTCCGGATTGTGGGCCATCAACACCAGCAGCGTCCGTAACAGCGCAGTTTCATCGTCCCCCCCAGTAGCAATCGCCTGAATCAGGGCGGGCAACGCGTACTGGCATACGGTATTGAACCCACTGGCAGCCTCTCCCCTCGCCCCCGTCAGTCCATGACGCTGATAAAGATGTTCACCCGCCGTCGCTGCACCAGAACATGCCGCTAGCTCATTACGCACCAGATCGTGACACATGGCGGCGACGCTATCGCATAGACTGCGCTGCGTTACACGCTCTCCCCGTCCTGCCAGCCAACCGGCGGCGGTACACAATAGGCCAAATGCGAAAATCCCACCTTTATGGGTATTCACGCCTTTCGTCGCCGACAGCATCGCCTGTTCACAGGCGATGCCGATAGGCCGAACCTGAAACAGCAGTTGCGCTAGCGGTACGCTGGCGTGCTGATAACCCGCCTCGGTAAAATGCCGGAACCAGGGAGAGATCGCCTGAATGCTGGTCTGAAACAGCGCAACATCCATATCGCGGTGAGATCCGTTATTGGCGCGATCCACCAGTCCGGGCTTCGGCGTCAGCATGACTTCCATCGTCAGCGCATTGGCCACCCGTCGGTCGATATCGGGTAACGCGTCGCGTTCCCGATAATCGCCGATGGCGAAACGGGATACCGCGGCCGACAGGATACCGTCAGGCTGGCGTAAAGTAGGCATGAACCTTTTCCTCAATGTGCTCAAGCAGCTCAGGTAGTGAATGGCGGCGCGAACGGCTACAGGCGTGTGCCATCTGGTCGCACAATAGGCAGGTGCGCCCGCTGTGCGCCAGCATCGACCGGCCAATCGATCCCTCTTCCGGGCTGAAGATGTCGAAATCCCATAGCCGCCCCAGCTCATGGCTATCTTCCAGCGCAATAGTCGCAGCCTTCACGGACAGCGCATCTTTGGTGATCGCCCACAGCCCTTCCGCGCCCGTTGCCAGCCAGAGTGTTTGCTGCTCCAGCACCGTCCATCCCCGCGTCTGACACAGCAAGGCAAACGATTTGATAGCTTCGGCCATCACCTGCCGATAGCCTTCGCTATCTTTTATCGGCCCTGGCGTGACCAGCGTCAGCGACACCAGCGTCACACCGTGGCGGGCAAGCCACTCTTGTTGGCGAACTGCGCGGCGTTCCTTCGCCGCGAGTAAGGTTTCCAGCGAGATGGAAACAGCATTTGTCATTATCGATTCCCTCATGCGTTTACCGCTTATTCGTCGGCTTCCTTCACCTGACGAACGACGTCAATCACGCTGCCATCACGATAGCGAATAACGCCGACGATGCGATCGTGAAACTCGATAGCGCGTGGTTCCCCCACCAGCGCAATCGCACGCTGATACAGATCTTCAATCGTCATCACAGTCAGACCCGCCTGTTTCAGGCGTTCAGCAACTTCAGGTCGCGCCGGGTTGACGGCAATGCCGTGATCGGTCACCAGTACGTCAATACTTTCTCCCGGTGTAACCCGCGTCGTCACCTGACGCACCACAGTCGGGATGCGGCTACGAATCAGCGGCGCAACAACGATGGTCAGGTTCGCTGCCGTCGCGACGTCACAGTGTCCGCCGGACGCACCGCGCATCACGCCGTCTGAACCGGTGATCACGTTGACATTAAAATCAGTGTCAATTTCCAGCGCGCTGAGAATCACCATATCGAGCTGATCGCAGCAGGCTGCTTTAGAGCTTGGGTTGGCGTAAACGTTAGTGGAAATCTCGACGTGATTCGGGTTCTTCGCCAGCGATGCAGCCGCATTGGCATCGAAACACTGGGTATCGATCAGTTTCTCGATCAGCCCTTTTTCGTGCAGATCGACGATCCCGCCCGTGATGCCGCCGAGGGCGAAGCGTGCCACGATGTTCTGCTGACGCATTTTATCTTCGAGGAAACGCGTACAGGCCGTCGAGGCCGCGCCGGAGCCGGTCTGGATCGAGAAACCATTTTTGAAATAACCGGCATGTTCAATCACGTCTGCCGCGGAACGGGCAATTAGCAGCTCACGCGGGTTGCTGGTGACGCGCGCCGCGCCTACGCTAATTTTGGCCGGATCGCCGACTTCATCCACCTGAACGATGTAATCCACCTGATCCTGCACAATGCTGGCCGGCATGTTCGGGAACGGCACCAGCGCTTCAGTCAACAGCACTACTTTTCGAGCAAACTGCGCATCGACCATCGCATAGCCCAGTGAGCCGCAACTGGATTTCCCGGTGGTGCCGTTGGCGTTGCCAAATTCATCGCTGCACGGTACCCCGAGGAAAGCGACATCGATATTCAGTTCACCGCTTTGCAGCAAATGGACGCGACCACCGTGAGAATGAATCTGTACCGGTTCTTTCATTAATCCATGAGAAATCGCATCGGCCAGCTTGCCACGCATCCCCGAAGTGTAAATCCGGCTGATCACGCCCGCTTTAATGTGGTCGATCAGCGGCGCGTTACAGCTCATCAGCGAGCTGGATGCCAATGTCAGATCGCGAAAACCCATGCGAGCCAGCGTCTCAATCACCCGATTAATGACTTTATCGCCTTCGCGGAAATGGTGGTGGAAAGAGATCGTCATCCCGTCTTTCAGTCCGCTGTGACGAATCGCCTCCTCCAAATCGGCACACAGTTTGCGCTCATGTTTCTGGGCGACATCATTCAGCCACGGCGTATTGTGGTTGGCGTTGACGAAGGGTTGCAGATGACGTTTTTCCGGGTACTGCTTTTGCAGTGCTTCAATAAAATGACTCATTGTCTAATCCTGTAATTCCTGAGAGCGGCCATTGCGGTGTAATCACGCAATGGCTATTTGCGGACGCCGGAGGCCTGAGCACGTTCCAATACTCTTCTGGCGTGGTCGATAATGGGCCCGTCGATCATTTTCCCGTTCAGGGAAATAACGCCCAAGCCGGCACGTTCACCCTCTTCAGCGGCTTTGATCACCAGATGGGAATAGTCCACTTCATCCTGCGTAGGGGCATAAGCGTTGTGTAACAGCTCAATCTGGCGCGGGTTAATCAGGGATTTACCGTTGAAACCCAGTCTGCGGATCAGATCGACCTCTTTCAGGAAGCCCGCATCGTCATTAACATTGGGATAGACCACATCGAAGGCGTCGATACCGGCAGCGCGAGCCGCGTGCAGCACCGCACAACGGGCATAAAACAGTTCCGTGCCGTCACCGCGTTCCGTCTGCATATCCATCACATAGTCGAACGCCGCCAGCGCAATCCCGATCATGCGCTCGGAAGAACGGGCAATCGCAACGGCGTTAATCACGCCCACCGCTGACTCAATCGCCGCCATGATGCGCGTGGAGCCGACTTCACGGCCACAGGCTTTTTCGATACGAACCAGATGATGTTCCAGCTCATCGACATCGTCGGTGGAGTCAGTTTTTGGCAGGCGGATCACATCGGCACCACCGCGCACAGCAGCTTCCAGATCCAGCAGGCCAAACGGCGTACTGAGCTGGTTGATGCGTACCACGGTTTCAATATCACGGTACATCGGGTGCTGGAGCGCATGGAAAACCAGCAGGCGCGCGGTGTCTTTCTCACGCAGGGAAACCGCATCTTCCAGATCGAACATGATGGAGTCAGGCTTGTAGATAAACGCATTGGACAGCATGGCGGCGTTCGCGCCTGGGAGGAATAACATACTGCGGCGAAGCTTATTCATTACAATTTCTCCCATTCAATCTGCTGTCCATCTGCGGCGCGCAGTACTGCGCTTTGCACGCGAGCACGGATGACACAATCCAGCGCACCTTTGTCATCCACTATGATCGTCCCTTCCTGTACGCCCAGTTCTTTTAGCGTGTCATTCACAACCTGGTTGATTTGGTGGCCGAACTGTTTCATGACTTCGCTGTTGATGACCACGGTGAGTTTCCCGTCAGCCGGTGCCACTTTGACCAGCAAATCGCTGGATTCAAAGGTGCCTGCTAAGGACTCCTTAACAATCTTCATAGACTTATCCTGATTAATTTTAATTACGCGTATTCGGGTTCGTAGTAGCGCTGTAAATGCGCAAAAGTTGAGGCTGGCACGATGTCCTGAATACGGCTGTACTGCCGAAGCTTGAGTAATTTCCTGACTTCCGAAGCGGAAATAGCCAGTCCTGAGGTTTGCCGTTTGCGTTCAATTTCAACCACGTTTAACGCGGGGGAAGACACCGTTTGGTCTTTCTCCAGCCAGTAGTGCATGTCCTGATTGTATTGATACGTCACCGGGCAAAAGGGTTCGGTGCCGACGAAGCGCTGGGTAATACCGAGCGCCGGCGCGATATATTTCCTGAAAATGATTAAATCCAGCGCCGCATGGGCACGGGTGATGAGTTTCTCTTCCTTCAGGAAATAGCCGGGAAACGTCGCTTTAGAGATCATGTAGTTCGAACCAGCATGGACTGTCACATTGCGGATAGATTCCACACCGCGCTGTACCATCTCCAGACGTTCACTGAATGGGAAAAAGGACACATCTTCACGCACCACGAAAACGTGCAGCCAGTCACACGACTGCGCCGCATGCTCTGCCAGATAGCGGTGGCCCAGCGTGAAAGGGTTCGCGTTCATCACAATCGCGCCGATTTTTTTATCTGTCCGCGTCGCGAGCGGTTCAGGATGAGCAAAGGCCGCTAAAGACTGACAATACTGCTGGATGCCAATCGGCGTGTTTTCCATCAGCACCGCGCTGTCCTGATAGCACGCCAGCGGGTAGAAACCACATCCGCGAAAGATGTCGACATTTTCCGGTCGGGTATAGAGAAACAGGTGGAAGTGGCCGCGCTGCGCCGCCTGCTGTATGACTTCATTCACCACCTGCACGCCCAGATTGAGGTGTCTGAATTCAGGATCGACCGCAACGCATTTAATGGTGTTGGAAGCTAGCCCTGCGCAGGCAATCAGCCGCCCGCTCCGTTTGCCAACCACCACGATGTCAATATCGTCATCCATGCCGAGCTGGCAGTATGCAAGGAACTGGCGCACTGCGTCCCTTTCCTGCTCCCGAAGGCGCACATCCAGCGTGTCAAAAAAGACGGAATCATTGGCATACATCACGGTTTTTCCTGCAACTCGAATTATTTAGGCAATCTATTGCAGGCTGCCGGTTTAGCGCCGGCAGCCTGGTACTTACACGACTATTCAGTGCGCGACGGCTTCAACTGCTGCCGGAACCGATTTCACCGGCACAGCCGCATCCACGATCGTGTTACGCAAATGGCCAATGTTTTCGATTTCAACTTCAATACAATCGCCCGCTTTCATAAACAGCGGCGGATTGCGTTTTTTACCCACGCCGCCCGGTGAACCGGTAATGATCACGTCGCCAGCACTCAGCTCGGTAAAGGTGCTGATGTATTCAATCAGTTCAGCGACCTTGTGGATCATGCTGCTGGTATTGTCGTCCTGTACCATGCGGCCATTCAGATACGTGCGGATCGCCAGCACATGCGGATCGGGAATTTCATCCGTAGTGGTCAGATAAGGGCCAAACGCACCCGTTTTCTGCCAGTTTTTGCCAGCGGTAAACCAGCTGTGCTGCCAGTCACGCGCAGAACCATCCATGTAGCAGCTGTAGCCTGCGACATGAGAGAGCGCGACATCCTGAGCAATATTCTGTCCGCCTTTACCGATAACGACCGCCAGCTCGCCTTCATAATCAAACTCGCTGGAATAATGCGGTTTGATCACCGGCGTCGCATGTCCAGTTTGTGAATCCGCAAAGCGCACAAATAATGTTGGTGCGGGATTTTCTTCATTAAATTCATGACGTTTAGCGGCGTAATTCATCCCCACGCACAGTATTTTCCCTGGAGCGGTAATAACCGGTAAGAACGTCACATCCGCAACCGGAATATCCGGCGTATTCATACTGAATTCCTGTGCCACGTGTAACGCATTCTGTGCCAGCAGTGTTTTCAGATCGGGGTAACGGTGACCAATTTTACCGCCGAGATCGATTAATCCCGTTGGCGTATAAATACCGTAACTGTCCTTACCGTTATAACGATAGCTTGCAAGTTTCATAATATTTCCTGTGCAAAATAAACCCACGCGCAGTGGCGGCTTTTATTCTGTTAACTCAGCTCATTCTTCAACGTAATATTTATATACCCTAAATAATTCGAGTTTCAGGAAGGCGGCAAGAGAGCGAATCCCGATGAACTTACTCAAGTAAGTGATTCGGGTGAGTGAACGCAGTCAACGCACATGCAACTTGAAGTATGACGGGTATAGCTCAGCGCTTTTTATTTTCTGAATGACATCAGACTAAAAAGTTGGCGAGCACCAGCAGTGAAATCGAAACGTTAATCGCACCGCCGATACGCGTAGCAATCTGCGCGAATGGCATCAGCACCATACGGTTACCTGCCGTCAGAATCGCGACGTCACCGGTGCCGCCCTGTCCGCTCTGGCAGCAGGAGATAATGGCAACATCAATCGGGTGCATACCGATTTTTCTACCCACAAAGAAGCCGGTCGCGACCAACGTCACCACGGTAGAAATAATCACCAGCAGGTTTTGAATCGTAAAAGCGTTCACCAGTTCCTGCCATGGCGTAATCGCCACGCCAACGGCAAACAGAATCGGATACGTCACAGAGGTCTGGAAGAATTTGTAAACGACCTGAGAACCTTCCAGCATTTTCGGTGAAACACCGTGAGCCAGCTTCACCAGCACCGCCGCGAACAGCATGCCAACCGGTGCAGGCAGGCCGATGACTTTGTGACCAAGCATACCCACCATGTACAGCAGGATTGCCAGCAGCGCGCCAGAAGCAATCGTCGTGACGTCGGCTTTGCCGCTAAAGGCTGAAACCGGAGTGCTGCTTGCGCTGCTGCCCAGACTATTATCTTTATTTGGCATCAGTTCTCCTTCACCGGTCAGGTGTGGAAAGCGTTTACCCAACTGATTCAGCACACCAGCAAGAATGATCGCGGTCAGGCTACCCAACATGACGATAGGCAAAACGCGCCCCAGCGCAACGCCCTGATCCATATGCAAAATCGTGGCATAGCCGATAGACAGCGGGATAGCGCCTTCACCCACCCCGCCCGCCATAATCGGCAGAATCAGGAAGAAGAAGATTTGGAATGGATCCAGACCGAGCGCCATACCTACACCCATGCCCACCAGCATCCCAGCAGCTTCACCGCACAGCATAGGGAAGAAAATACGCAGGAAGCCCTGAATCAGCGTCTGCCGATTCATACTCATGATGCTGCCGACAATAATGCAGCAGATGTAGAGATACAGGATGTTGGTACTTTTATAGAATTTGGTCGTGGATTCAACGACAACGTCCGGCAGCAGGCCGTAATGCACCATCGCCGAGGGGATAAAGGTCGCACAGATTGCCGCCGCCCCCATCTTGCCGATAATCGGCAGACGTTTACCAAATTCACCACAGGCGAACCCGAAGAATGCCAGCGTCGCGACCATCACGACGATGTCGCTCGGCAACTTGCCACTCAGGCAGTCGATGCCGATTAATACCCCCGCCAGCACAAAGAGCGGCACAGGAATAATACCTACTTTATAGGTATCCAGAACATGCCACCATTTTTCCTTTAATGAGGCCTTCCCAGCCGCCTCATTATTTACCACAATATATGAATCATCAGTCGTGCTCATAACTCTGTCCCCGTTTTATTTTGTCCGCGCATCATAGGGGGCGGGAACATATTATTATGTGATTCTCTTCAAATTAAAAAACGAGTTTTAAAGGCGTTTATGGTTTTTATGGTTTATATTAGAAAATCGTTTATTACACAGTCGATTAGATGATTTTACGTTCAGAATAAATTTTACGGTTTCTATGGAGTTTATGGTTTTTATTTCCTAAAAATGACTATGTTGATGAAAAGTAATTAAGTTGTTTATTAAACAAAACAGAGTCGTTTAATTTTATCTATTTATTACTGCCTTCATATTGATAACAACCTATTTAAACGTGTTATTGCTCACAAGTTTTTTCCTCTCGGCCCATTCTTATTACCATTCGTGATAAATTCACCAGCTATTTTTCGTTCACTGGCAGGCTACCGCACATCATGAGAGTGAGACTTTCCTTTCATATCAAATTATTTATCTATTTGATCGTCTTCTTCTCTTCGTTACTTCTGATGACGGGCATTTATTATTATCACGATATTGACAAGCAGCTGTATTCCGAGCTGGGTACGCGCGCGCAGGTACAGGCCAGAGAAATCGCCATCATTCCCTCCTTGGTTGAATCAGTGAAGAATAAAGATATCAAACAGATAGATGCACTCGTTCAACAGTTAAAGCAGCGCAGCGATGCCAGCTATATTGTGATCGGGGATAATCAGGCGCGTCATCTGTTTCATTCTGAATACGCGGAAAGTGACAAGCTCGTAGGCACGCAGATGGTGGGCGGCGATAACTTCGACGTATTAGCGGGAAAAAGCGTGATCACCGTGCGCCACGGCAGCATAGGCGTCTCACTACGCAGCAAGGCGCCAATCGTGGCTGACGGTCAGGTCATTGGTATTGTTTCCGTCGGCTATTTGAAAACCCACATCGATAACCTGACATTCAGTAAGCTGGCGCATATTCTGCTGGCGATTCTGGCGATGTTTGTCGCGCTGTTTCTCTTTTCCTGGTGGTTCTCGCGTAATCTAAAGAAACAAATGTTTGGCCTCGAACCGCTTGAGATTCGTATGCTGGTCAGGCAGCAGAAGGCGCTGCTCGAATCGATCTACGAAGGGGTGATCGCCATCGATAAGCAGCACCGTATTGCCGCCATTAACCATGCCGCCAAAGAAATCCTCGGGCTGAACGAACCGTCCTATCTGTTGCGCGGCAAGCCGATTGATACCGTCATTAAGCCTGTGCCCTTTTTCTCCGGCGAGGCTATGTGGAACAGCGACACCCACGATGAAATCTGCCGTTTTAACCACGCCACCGTGATTGCCAGCCGAGTGCGGATCATGCTGGAGGATGAGCTTCAGGGCTGGGTCATCAGCTTCCGCAGTAAAAACGATATCCACACGCTTAGCATGCAGCTCAGTCAGGTAAAACGTTACGCGAATAGTCTGCGCATTTTGCGCCATGAGCAGTTGAACTGGACGGCGACGCTGGCCGGGTTGCTACACCTAAAACGCTATGACGAAGCCATCAAATATATTGAAGCGCAGTCCGAAAGCGCGCAGGTGGTGCTGGATTTTGTGTCGCGCCGCTTCTGTTCACCCGCGCTGTGCGGGCTGCTGCTGGGCAAATACGCGACGGCACGGGAAAAAGGCATTGAGATTGTTTTCGATCCACGCTGCCAGCTTACCCATATTCCACCGGCGCTGAGCGAAACGGAACTGATGTCCATCATTGGTAATTTGCTGGACAACGCGATGGAAGCCACATTAGCCACCACCGCACCACATTATCCTGTCGAGGTGTATATCTATGACAGCGAACAAGAATTGGTCATTGAAGTCGCCGATCAAGGGACGGGTATCGATCCGGCCATTGCCGATAGCCTGTTTGAAATCGGCGTGACCAGTAAAACGCAGGGCGATCACGGGCTGGGGCTGCATCTGGTTGCCAGCTACGTCAATCAGGCTCAGGGAATGATCGAAGTCTCGGCCAACCAGCCGAATGGCAGCATATTTTCCCTATTTATTCCGATGTCCCCCCAATAATTTGAGCGGCGCGTAGTGAACAACGCACAGGCCGCTTGAGGTATAACGGACACACTATTTTATTTATAATTCAGAGACTAACAGGGATTCACACCATGCAGCACACTGAACATTTCGATGTCTTAATCGTTGAAGATGAAAGTAAGCTGGCAAATATTCATGCTGAATTTATTGAAAAACATTTCAATCTGCGTGTCGTCGGGATTGCCGCTACGCTTTTTGAAGCCAAAAAGCTCCTTCAGCAGCACAGGCCGCGCCTGATTTTGCTGGATAACTATTTGCCTGACGGCGAAGGGGTTTCGCTGATTGAAAGCCAACTACTCAAAGGAATGAACTGTTCCGTCATCTTCATTACCGCCGCCAGCGATATGAATACCTGCGCTCAGGCGATTCGCTGCGGGGCCTTTGACTACATTATCAAACCGCTCTCCTACCCACGGCTGCGCTCTTCGCTGGAGCGATTTATTCAATTCGTGAAAACTCAGCACACTTACAAAATTGTCGATCAGCAGAACGTAGATATTCTCTATCAGTTGCAATCGTCCGGCGCAGTCTCCTCCTCCTCAGCGAAAGGCATTGAAGAGAACACGCTGGGGCTGATCAAGCAGATTTTTGCTAACGATGACGGCGATACACTCTATTCTATCGATGATATCGTCGAAAAAACCGGACTCAGTAAAACGACGGCGCGTCGCTATCTGGAGTTCTGCGTTGAAAATCAGTTCCTCGATATCGAAATGCGTTACGGCAAGATTGGTCACCCACGTCGGCTGTATCGTACCAAAAGCACCCACTAGCCCCCCTATCCTATGACGGTGAGATTAGCCGTCATAGGGCATTCGGCACAGTCAGACAACAATGTACGATAAAAATTGAGATAAAAATCCGCTAACGTAATAACGTCATGCACTACTCAGTGCACCTTACCTCTATTAATTCAAAACTTAACCATTCGTTATTTTTACCCTGCTTATATTTCAAAAAAAAATTCTAAATTACCCCGTTCCTTCTCAAGTTTTTAAAAATAATCATAGTTCCCTGTATTTATCTCTACAGCGGTTACCGTAACGCAGATTGGTAATTCGACCAGCGCTTGCAGTGCAATTGTCCAACAATACGAGAGAAGCCTCACAAATTATTATTCGTTTCTTCACTCACACTAAAAAAAACCACTATAAATCCGATAAGCATTATGGGTCATATACGCTATTAATTCGTTACCCGACACCAGTAATTCATCCCCGGAGAGACGTCATGTTCTTAGCCAAAAAAATCAGAAATCTTAAAATATCCCAAAAGTTGTATCTTGGGTTTGGGGTGATCTTGCTACTGGTCATCATTGCATCGCTACTGAGCGCAGGTCGCTTCAGAGAAATTCGTGATATCTATGAAAAAACCAATCTTATTTACAACATCAACATCGAAGTCTTTCAGGCCAAAATAAATCGCCTGAAGTATTTTTACTCGTATGAAGAGAAGTCACGTGAAACTATGGCGGGCTTCGTTAAACATGCTTCAGAGTTAACCACTGAAGCGAAAACGCTCTCATGGAGTCCGGAAGGCGCTCCCCTCGTCAACGATCTCGGCCAGAACCTGACCGAATTCCAGAACGCTATCACCGAGATGGGGAAATCCACGCAGCGCGTGGTAGAAAATCGCGACAAAATCAGCGCCGCCAACGGGCAAAACATTACCGCGGATTTTTACACCAAACTGCGCCAGCAGCCTTCTGATAGCGCAACGCAATATCAGGCTGAAGATTTGGCAACGCAGGTTTCAGAACTCAAGCAGTTATCCTATGAGTTGCAGCTTAAGCAAAATGCCGATGCCGCGAAGAAGCTCGATGAGGCTTTTGGTCGCTTTGACAGCAACTACCAGGCCGCCACTGCGGCACTGACGCCTGAACAGCAGGTCGCCGCAGAGGGCCTGCGGAGCTATGTCACCAGCTATAAAAAGCTCAACGCTGACTACTTCCAGAGCGTCAACAATCTGAAAAAAGCCGAAGACGGCGTGAAGGTCGGCGGGGATAAAAGCAGCGCCTCTATTAAAGCGCTTATCGCTATCGTCAAAGAGAAGAATGATGCACTGGCATACGGTTCCGCTACCATCACGATGATCATTGGCCTCATCGCCGTCGTGATCGGCATTATCATTTCGCTGCTGATTACCCGCCAAATCACCCGCCCCGTGATTCACAACCTTTCTCTGGCGGAAAAAATCGCCGCAGGCGATCTGACGTCAACGATCGTGGCTGACCGCGATGATGAATTGGGTCAGCTAACGTCCGCCATGGGAAGAATGAACGAGAAGCTGCGCCATATGATCAGCGATGTGCGCGACAGCGTGGACAGCGTGTCCACCTCTGCGGCCAAGATTGCCGCAGGTAACAGCGACCTCTCCTCGCGCACCGAGCAGCAGTCTGCCGCTGTGGTAGAAACTGCCGCCAGCATGGAAGAACTGACGTCGACCGTGAAAAACAACGCCGAAAACGCCAAACAAGCGAGCCAAATCAGTACTGAAGCCTCGCAAAATGCGCACAAAGGCGGCGAAGTAGTACGCGATGTAGTGGATACCATGTCAGGGATTTCAGACAGCTCACGAAAGATTGCCGACATCACCGCCGTTATCAACAGCATTGCTTTCCAGACCAATATTCTGGCGCTTAACGCCGCCGTAGAGGCCGCTCGAGCTGGGGAGCAAGGCCGTGGATTCGCCGTGGTTGCCAGCGAGGTACGGACGCTTTCTCAACGCACCTCTCAAGCGGCGAAAGAAATCGCTACTCTGATATCTGAGTCAGTATCCCGTATCAATGTCGGCACGCAGTTGGTGGCAAACGCGGGAACCGCGATGGATCAGATTGTCTCGTCTGTCTCGCGGGTTAACGACATCATGGGGGAAATCGCCTCCGCCTCCGATGAGCAAAGCCGCGGTATTGAGCAAATTTCTCGCGCCATCAGCGAGCTTGATACCACCACGCAGCAGAATGCGGCGCTGGTAATGGAATCCTCAATCTCCGCTAACTCGCTGGAAGAACAGTCTGCAATACTCGAAAGTATGGTGGCGAACTTCCGCCTGTCCGATCAAGAGGGGCGCAAACCCAAAGCAAATCTCTCCGGTTTGCCGCCACAGCAGAAACGCCTGCCACCTGCATCAAAACAGTCGCAGGATTCAGGCTGGACAACGTTCTAACATTAGATCCTTCAGCCCTGATATGACGTCAGGGCTGAATTCAATGATCAATAAATCGTTAAATAATCAGTAAGCTACGTTGTTTTGGATGTATCCCCATAAAACACTGTGCATTTGCACAGCCCGCCTTGATATCCATCACAAAATGTTATTATCCCCTACTCTGGCACTAACATCGCGATAAGAAAGCCCGATAACTCATAGTAGCTAGCAATGAAACCGTCGTGAAACATGACATCGTTATTAACCGTGAAATAATCGTTAGCAATAAAATCGTGATCATTATTACTAATAAATCGTCCTACATGGAGAGTTATAATGCAGAATCTTGCCAGTCGAATCCGTAACACAAAAATCGCACATAAACTGTATGCGGGATTCGGCATTATTTTATTACTCGTTATTGTTGCCTCATCGCTTAGTACAAAAAGATTTAAAGACATCAAAGATATCTATGAGAAAACCAATCTTATTTACAGCATCAATATTGAGGTGTTTCAGGCAAAAATAAATCGTGTTAAATATTTCTACGCCCCTGATGAAAAGACAAAAGATATTCTGGCGAAATTCGTTAAAAGCGCGACAGACTTAACAGACAGTGCAAAAACGCTGGCCTGGAGCACCGATGAGTTAGGCCACATCAACAGCTTAAAAGAAAACTTAGAAGGCTTTCAGACATCGGTATCCGCAATGTCTGTTGCAACACAAAAAGCGGTTGCTATTCAGGGAAAAATAAATCAACTCCATGCACAAGCCACGCTGGAACCTGTTGCACAGACCATTCATAGCACCAGTTCATTCCCCGATAATGATGCCTATTACGCGATTAGTAGACTCGCTTTCTTGTTAAGTGAAGTGCAAAAGCTGAGTTATGAGCTGCAAATAACAAAAGATGAGAAAACCGTCACTGCACTGAATAACCGTTATGCGGAAACGGAATCAGCCTATCAGGCCTTACCGATTTTACCTGCCGATCTGAAAGGTCAGGCTGACGCATTACGCAATTACATCAAGCAATATCAACAGATTAACGCAGACTATTACACCGCTTTCGATGACGTGAAAAAAGCAGAATATCTGGTCATGAGAGCAGGAACGAAAAGCAGTGCCGACATCAACGCACTGACGGCCATTATCAAAGCGAAAAACGATGAGCTGGCCTATAACTCTGCCACCATTACCATGATTATCGGTCTCATCGCCGTCATCATCGGTATCATTATTTCGATCTACATCACCCGGATTATTACCCGCCCCATCATCCATAACCTGTCGCTGGCGGAACGTATTGCCAGTGGCGATCTCACCACCTCGATTCAAACCGATCGCCACGATGAACTGGGGCGGCTTACCCACGCAATGGGGACGATGAATGAACAGCTGCGCCACGTTATCTCCGAAGTGCGGGACAGCGTTGGTAGCGTCAGCCAGTCGGCAAGCAAAATTGCCACAGGCAATAGCGATCTGTCTTCACGTACAGAGCAGCAGTCGGCCGCCGTAGTTGAAACCGCGGCTAGCATGGAAGAACTGACGTCAACGGTGAAAAACAACGCCGACAACGCCAAGCATGCTAGCCAAATCGCTGCCGATGCCTCCAAGAATGCGCTGAAAGGTGGTGAGGTCGTGAAACAGGTGGTGACAACGATGGACAATATCGCGGCCAGCTCCAAAAAAATCGCTGATATCACCAGCGTCATCAACAGTATTGCCTTCCAGACTAACATTCTGGCGCTGAACGCCGCGGTAGAAGCCGCACGCGCCGGTGAACAAGGGCGCGGTTTTGCCGTGGTGGCAGGCGAAGTCCGCAATTTGGCACAACGCAGTGCGCAGGCAGCCAAAGACATCGCAGCGTTGATTTCAGAATCGGTCGAACGCACCAATGCGGGTAGCCATCTTGTGGCCGTTGCCGGAGATACGATGGAACAAATCGTCGATTCCGTTTCCCGCGTGAACGACATCATGGGGGAAATTTCCTCTGCTTCTGAGGAACAGAGCCGAGGTATTGGGCAAATCGCGCAGGCGATCGGCGAGTTGGATACCACCACGCAGCAGAACGCGTCGCTGGTGATGGAATCGTCTATTGCCGCCAATTCGCTGGAAGAGCAGGCGGTGCTGCTAGAGAAGCTGCTCGAACACTTCCGCGTGTCTCAATCCGACACCCGATCCGCTTCACTTGCGTCATCCTCTACGCCACGCCACGCGTTGCCAAAACGGGTGTCAACGGCAGACAAAAAATCCGCGTCGTCAGAAAGCGACTGGACGTCATTTTAAGGCCTCAAGCCCGGATGCGTCACATACATCCGGGCATATCAGAAAACCTATAGTGGTCTCAAAAAAATCGGGGTATCAACAAATCAGCACGCATGGTGGTTAGCGCTACAAGCCCTCGTTCAACGGCATCGTTGAGGGATTAGGGTACTGATACTCAAACCCGAGTTCATGGCAGATACGCTGTCCATCAACAATTTTCCCCTGAGCGCTGTCGGTTACGGGCGAAAACTGCGGCGGAGACAGGTGCAATCTGCGCGCCTGTTCCGGGTAAAAATCCTGTCTGGCAGGATGTTCTGGTGCACACAGATTATAGATATGCCCGCCGTTCGGAAGCTTAAGCAGCAACAGGATCGCCGCCAGCACATCTTCCTGATGCACCAGATTCACGCCATGATTACCGCGCGGCAGATTGGTTTTGCCCGCAAGGAAACGTCCAGGATGGCGTTCACCACCGATCAGCCCCGCAAGACGCAAGATATCGACGGAGGTATCAGGTAGATGCTGCAACCACTGTTCGAGGGACACCAGTGTTTTCCCTGCTACCGTCGTCGGCTGTAGCGGCGAGTGTTCTTTTGCCGTGCCGCTGCTATCGCCATAAACCGAGGTTGAACTGGTGAAGATAATACGCGGGACATGAAACACACGCGCCATATTCACCAATTGCTGTACCGCTTGCGCATACCCTTCGCCCCCTTCCGCCGTTCGGCTAGCGGGCAAGGTCACGATCAATACGTCAACCTGTAGTAATACGCTAAGTTCATCAGCGTCACATTCCAGTTCAGGCGTCAGCGCCAGTTGATAGCACTCAATGCCGCTCATTCGCGCTGCTTCCACGCCATCCTGAGTGGTTTTCGTCCCTGTCACGTGGTAGCCGTGCCCATTGAGCGCCAGAGCTAGCGGCATACCCAACCAGCCCAATCCCACAATCGATACTTTTTTCATCAGCCGTTCTCCCCTGCAAGGAGCCTGTTATAACACTTAGTACTCTAAATAATTCGAGTTTCAGGCAGGCGGCAAGAGAAGGAATCCCGATGAGCTTACTCAAGTAAGTGATTCGGGTGACTGAATGCAGCCAACGCACATGCAACTTGAAGTATGACGAGTACATACACGCCTACAGAGTAAACGGCTTTGACGCCCACCGCTACGGATGCCTGTCCGATTCCGTAGTCTTTTCTGCCTATCAAAAGCGGATATCCAGCGCGATTATGCTGGCACATCACGCAACCAAAACGAACTTCCCACATCTGCTAAAAAAATGTTGCACAACAGCCCGAACATGGTTTAGGTTATTCGACAGAAATCGTTATTGATTTAATAAACACTGACACAACAAAGAGACACTTTATGACACGCGTTCTGTTTAACCACCATCATCACCATCATCCTGATTAGTCTTTCGGGCAGTTGGTGCTGGAAGACGTTAAGATCTTCCAGTGGCGCAGAACACAAAGAGAGCCCTCGGAAGATCACCTTCCGAGGGTTTTTTTATGCTCGCTCTATTTCCAAAAATTTAAATTTGACAGGTTAATGAGGTTTCCATGCTGGATAAAACACGTTTACGGATAGCAATGCAGAAGTCAGGCCGTCTGAGCGACGATTCACGCGAACTGCTGGCGCGCTGCGGGATCAAAATCAACTTACAGCAACAGCGTCTGATTGCGTTTGCAGAAAATATGCCGATTGATATCCTGCGCGTACGCGATGACGACATCCCCGGTCTGGTCATGGATGGCGTGGTCGATCTGGGCATTATCGGCGAAAACGTGCTGGAAGAAGAGCTGTTAAACCGTCGTGCACAGGGCGAAGATCCGCGTTACTTCACACTGCGTCGTCTGGATTTCGGCGGCTGCCGCCTGTCGCTGGCGATGCCATTGGACGAAGCCTATACCGGTCCTGAATGTCTGCAAAACAAACGTATCGCCACCTCTTATCCTCACCTGCTCAAACAATATCTCGACAGACAGTCTGTCAATTTCAAATCCTGTCTGCTCAACGGTTCCGTCGAAGTCGCACCGCGTGCCGGTCTGGCCGATGCTATCTGCGATCTGGTATCAACCGGTGCTACGCTTGAAGCCAACGGCCTGCGCGAAGTCGAAGTGATTTACCGTTCCAAAGCCTGCCTGATTCAGCGCGACGGCGAAATGCCAGCAGAGAAACAGCAGCTAATCGATAAGCTACTGACCCGTATGCAAGGCGTGATTCAGGCGCGTGAATCAAAATACATCATGCTGCACGCACCTAGCGAACGTCTGGACGAAATTATTTCCCTGTTGCCTGGTGCCGAACGTCCGACCATTCTCCCGCTGGCCGGCGATCAGCGTCGTGTTGCCATGCACATGGTCAGCAGCGAAACGCTGTTCTGGGAAACGATGGAAAAGCTGAAATCATTAGGTGCCAGCTCCATTCTGGTCCTGCCGATTGAAAAAATGATGGAGTGATGACGATGGCTGACAACACCAAAAGCACTGGCAGCTTCAGCACGCTCGTCGACTGGCAACGCTGTTCAGTTGAAGAACAGCGTCAGCTACTGACTCGTCCGGCGATTTCCGCGTCAGATCGCATTACCGCTGTCGTGAGCGATATTCTGGCAAACGTGAAAAGCCGTGGTGATGGCGCGTTACGTGACTACAGTGCACAGTTCGATAAGGTTCAGGTCAATGCGATTCGCGTGACCGAGGCCGAGATTACCGCCGCCTCCACTCGTCTGGGCGATGACGTCAAACAGGCGATGGCGATCGCCGTGCGTAATATCGAGACATTCCACAACGCGCAAAAGCTGCCGATTGTCGATATCGAAACACAGCCGGGCGTACGTTGCCAGCAGCTCACGCGCCCTATCGCAACCGTCGGGCTGTATATTCCTGGGGGCTCAGCCCCGCTGCCGTCAACCGTGCTGATGCTGGGAACACCTTCACGCATCGCAGGCTGCGGCCGCGTGGTGCTGTGCTCACCGCCGCCGATTGCCGATGAAATTCTGTATGCTGCACAGTTGTGCGGCATCAAAGAAGTCTTTCAGCTCGGAGGGGCGCAAGCGATTGCCGCGATGGCATTTGGCACCGAGAGCGTGCCGAAAGTGGATAAAATCTTTGGCCCCGGCAACGCCTATGTGACAGAAGCCAAGCGGCAGGTTAGTCAGCAACTCGATGGCGCGGCCATTGATATGCCTGCTGGGCCATCCGAAGTATTAGTGATCGCCGACAGCGGCGCGACGCCCGCGTTTGTCGCCTCCGACCTGTTGTCGCAGGCAGAACACGGTCCGGATTCACAGGTCATCCTGCTCACGCCTGACGCAGCAATGGCCAAAGCCGTGGCGGACGCCGTTGAAGAGCAGCTCACACAACTGTCCCGTGCGGACATCGCGCGTCAGGCACTTGCCAGCAGCCGTGTCATCGTCGCGCGTGATTTGGCACAATGCATTGAAATCAGCAATCAATATGGCCCAGAGCACCTGATCATCCAGACGCGCGACGCCGAATCACTGGTTGATAGCATCACCAGCGCGGGTTCCGTGTTCCTTGGTGACTGGTCACCGGAATCCGCGGGCGACTACGCCTCCGGCACCAACCACGTTCTGCCGACCTATGGCTATACCTCGACCTATTCAAGCTTGGGTTTAGCCGATTTCCAGAAACGCATGACCGTACAGCAGCTCACGCCGCAGGGGTTACTGCAACTGGCGCCGACCATAGAAATATTGGCACAGGCCGAACAGCTGACTGCCCACAAAAACGCCGTTACCCTGCGTGTTGCAGCACTGAAGGAGCAAGTATGAGCAGCATTGAAGAATTGGCACGCGCCAACGTCCGTGCGTTGACCCCCTACCAATCTGCCCGTCGTCTGGGTGGGAACGGCGATGTCTGGCTGAATGCCAATGAATATCCGGAAGCACCAGCATTTCAGTTAACGCTACAGACGCTGAACCGCTACCCGGAATGTCAGCCGGTCATGGTGATCAACCGTTACGCTGAATATGCTGGCGTAACGCCTGAGCAGGTTCTGGTCAGCCGCGGTGCCGACGAAGGTATCGAGCTGCTGATCCGCGCGTTCTGCGAACCGGGGAAAGATGCCATCCTGTTCTGTCCGCCAACCTATGGCATGTACGCCGTCAGCGCTGAGACGTTTGGCGTCGAACGTCGCACCGTAGCCAGTAAATCAGACTGGCAGTTGGATCTCGATGCGATTGAAGCACAGTTAGACGGCACTAAGGTCATTTACGTATGTAGCCCGAACAACCCAACCGGCAACCTGATTGCACGGGAGGATTTACGCCAGTTGCTCACGCTGGCACAGGGCAAAGCGTTGGTCGTTATTGATGAAGCCTACATTGAATTCTGTCCGCAGGCGACCACCTCGGTCTGGCTGGACGAATTCCCACATTTGGTGATTCTGCGTACCTTGTCCAAAGCCTTTTCACTCGCTGGATTGCGCTGTGGCTTCACGCTAGCGAACCCTGAGGTCATTCAGCTTCTGCTGAAGGTGATTGCCCCTTACCCGCTGTCTACCCCAGTGGCAGATATCGCCGCGCAGGCGCTGAGTCACGAAGGGATCGCTAAAATGAAGGCGAATGTTGAGGAAATTACCTCCACTCGCCGCTGGCTGAGCGATGCCTTAAAAGACATTCCCTGCATTGAAGAAATCTTCCCCAGTGAGAGTAACTATCTGCTGGTGCGCTTTACCGCCTCCCCCTCTGTATTTAAAACGCTGTGGGATCAAGGCATTATTCTGCGTGACCAAAATAAGCAACCGAGCCTAGCAGGCTGTTTGCGCATTACTATCGGCAACCGCTACGAATGTGAACGCGTTGTTGCTGCATTACAATCATTGCCGGGCATCAACGCTTAATTTTAAGGAGCTCACGTGGGCCAGAAATACCTCTTTATCGACCGTGACGGAACATTGATTGCTGAACCGCCTGAAGATTTTCAGGTTGACCGTCTGGATAAACTGGCGCTGGAACCAGATGTCATTCCCTCGCTGCTGGCGCTGCAAAAAGCGGGCTATACGCTGGTGATGATTACGAATCAGGATGGGTTGGGAACCGAGAGCTTTCCGCAGGAAACCTTCGATCCACCGCACAACCTGATGATGCAGATTCTGACATCGCAGGGCATCCGTTTTGAGCAAGTGCTGATCTGCCCGCATCTGCCGGCGGATAACTGCACTTGCCGCAAGCCCAAGACTGAACTGGTCACTGCCTATTTGAATAATGGCCTGATGGATGTAGCAAATAGCTACGTCATCGGCGATCGCCAGACCGATATCCAACTGGCACAAAATATGGGCATAACCGGCCTCCTCTACCAACGCGGTGCACTGAATTGGCAAGCGATTACCAACCAGTTAACCAAGCGTAACCGCCACGCACATGTCAACCGCGTCACGCGTGAAACCGCAATTGACGTGAACGTCTGGCTGGATCAGGAAGGCGGCAGCAAGATCAACACCGGCGTCGGCTTCTTCGATCACATGTTGGATCAAATCGCCACCCACGGTGGATTCCGCATGAACATTGAGGTGAAAGGCGATCTATATATCGACGATCACCACACGGTAGAAGATACCGGTCTGGCGCTGGGCGAAGCCCTGAATAAAGCGCTGGGTGACAAACGCGGCATTGGCCGCTTTGGCTTCGTCCTGCCGATGGATGAGTGTCTGGCACGCTGTGCGCTGGATATTTCAGGCCGTCCGCATCTGGAATACAAAGCGGAGTTCAGCTACCAGCGCGTCGGCGATCTGAGTACGGAAATGGTCGAACACTTCTTCCGCTCACTGTCTTATTCCATGGCCTGCACGCTGCACCTGAAAACCAAAGGGCGTAACGATCATCACCGTGTGGAAAGCTTGTTCAAAGTCTTCGGACGCACGCTGCGTCAGGCCATTCGCGTCGAGGGTGACACGCTGCCGAGCTCGAAAGGAGTGCTCTGATGAAGGTCGTCATTCTTGATACCGGCTGCGCTAACCTCTCTTCGGTGACCTACGCCGTGCAGCGGTTGGGGTACACGCCCATTGTGAGCCGCGAGGCCGAGATTGTCCTACAAGCGGACAAGCTGTTTCTGCCGGGCGTTGGCACCGCGCAGGCGGCGATGAATCAACTGGAAGAACGTGAACTGATCGCGCTGATCAAAGCCTGTACTCAACCTGTGCTCGGTATTTGCCTCGGCATGCAGTTGTTGGGCACAAACAGCGACGAAAACGGCGGTATCCCCACGCTGGGGATTGTCGACACGCCAGTGAAAAAGATGGTTGACCACGGCTTACCGCTGCCGCATATGGGCTGGAACCAGGTCATTCCAAAGGCCGGGCATCGTTTGTTCCGCGATATCGATGACGGGGCCTATTTCTATTTCGTTCACAGCTATGCCATGCCGGTCTGCGAAAACACGATTGCACAAGCCAACTATGGCGAAGCCTTCACCGCTGCGCTGGAAAAAGATAACTTCTTTGGCGTGCAGTTCCACCCTGAGCGTTCGGGTGCTGCGGGCGCGCAACTGCTGAAAAACTTTCTGGAGATGTAGAGCGTCATGATTATTCCCGCATTAGATCTGATTGATGGACAGGTTGTCCGTCTACATCAGGGTGATTATGGCCAACAGCGCCAGTACGGCAGCGATCCGCTTCCCCGTTTACAGGATTATCAGCAACAAGGGGCTGGCGTGTTGCATTTGGTGGATTTAACCGGTGCAAAAGATCCTTCTGCCCGCCAAATCCCATTGTTAACCACGCTGTTGGCAGGCGTTAGCGTACCGGTTCAAATCGGCGGCGGTATCCGCACCGAACAGGACGTGGAAGCGTTATTAAAAGCCGGAGCCAGCCGTGTCGTCATCGGCTCCACCGCCGTTAAGCAGCCGGAACTCGTTCAACAATGGTTCACCCGCTACGGCGCAGAAGCGCTGGTGCTGGCGCTGGACGTGCGCATCGATGCTAACGGCACGAAGTTCGTCGCTATCAGCGGCTGGCAGGAAAATTCAAACGCCACGCTTGAGCAGGTCGTCGAACAATATCTGCCGTTTGGTCTGAAACATGTGCTGTGCACTGACATTTCTCGTGACGGTACGCTGAGCGGCTCCAACGTCGAGCTCTATCGTGAAATCAGCCAGCGCTACCCGCAGATTGCCTTTCAGGCATCCGGCGGCATCGGTAATCTGACGGATATCGCCAATTTACGCGGCAGCGGTGTGCAGGGTGTGATCGTGGGTCGTGCGCTGCTGGAAGGTAAATTCAACGTCGCGGAGGCTATTTCATGCTGGCAAAACGGATAATTCCCTGTCTGGACGTGCGTAACGGTCAGGTCGTCAAAGGTGTACAGTTTCGCAACCACGAAATCATCGGCGACATCGTCCCACTGGCGCAGCGCTACGCGCAGGAAGGGGCCGATGAGTTAGTCTTTTATGATATCACCGCCTCTTCCGATGGCCGTGTAGTCGATAAAAGCTGGGTATCCCGCGTCGCGGAAGTGATTGATATTCCGTTCTGCGTGGCGGGCGGCATTAAAAGCGTGGAAGAAGCAGGTCAGATCCTCTCTTTCGGCGCGGATAAGATTTCCATCAACTCACCGGCGCTGGCCGACCCTGAGCTGATTACCCGACTGGCTGACCGCTATGGCGTCCAGTGCATCGTTGTTGGGATTGATACCTGGCACGATGCTGCGACGGGCCGCTACCATGTCAATCAGTACACTGGCGATGAAGCGCGCACCAAAGTCACCACCTGGGAAACGCTGGATTGGGTTGAAGAAGTGCAAAAGCGTGGCGCGGGTGAGATTGTCCTGAACATGATGAATCAGGACGGCGTGCGCAACGGCTATGATTTACACCAGTTAAATCTGGTGCGTAATGTCTGTCATGTCCCGCTTATTGCTTCCGGCGGCGCAGGCACCATGGAACATTTTCTGGATGCATTCCAAACCGCCCACGTTGATGGCGCGCTGGCTGCATCGGTGTTTCACAAGCAAATTATTAATATTGGCGAACTGAAACAATATCTTAAGCAACAGGGTGTGGAGATTCGAGTGTGTTAAGCGAAGCAGTTTTTCTAAACGACGAACAACGAAACCAACTCGATTGGGAAAAAACGGACGGTATGCTGCCAGTTGTCGTGCAACATGCCGTATCCGGTGAAGTGTTGATGCTGGGCTACATGAATCAGGATGCCTTACAGGCCACAGAAAAGAGCGGCAAAGTGACGTTTTTTTCGCGTACCAAGCAGCGTCTGTGGACTAAAGGCGAATCTTCCGGCCATTTCCTGAATGTCGTCTCTATTACGCCAGACTGCGATAACGATACACTGCTGATTCTGGTTAACCCTATCGGACCAACCTGTCACCTTGGCACCAGCAGTTGCTTCTCGCCTGCTGCCAGCGACTGGACGTTCCTCTATCAGCTAGAGCAACTGCTAGCCGAGCGTAAGCATGCTGACCCAGATAGTTCTTACACTGCGCGTCTGTATGCCAGCGGCACCAAGCGCATTGCGCAGAAAGTCGGTGAGGAAGGATTGGAAGCGGCATTAGCAGCAACGGTGCATGACCGCGAAGAACTGACCAACGAAGCCGCGGATTTGATGTACCACCTGCTGGTGCTGTTGCAGGATCAGGATTTAGATCTGGCGACGATTATCAATCGCCTGAAAGCCCGTCATAATAAGTAAGTCAGTTCCCTGCGTTATCGCTTGCTGATAACGCGGGGCTTTATGATGGCAACATCGCCGTGTTAGCTTGAGTACACCTTACGCCCCCCTTTCCAGGTTTCCAGAACCGGAATATCACGCATACCTTTCACGGGATTATTTTTATCTGCTGAATCATAGGTCAGCGGGGAATCTGCCAGAATAATAAAATCAGCACATTTACCAGCGACCAACGATCCGACCCATTGATCTGCATGACACTGCCAGGCGGCATCATAAGTTGCGGCTTTAAGCGCGGCGAAACGGGAAATCCGCTCTTGCTCGCGCAACACAGCAGGAGTCACCTGTTGAGGTGCGCCTTCCATAACACGAGAAATCGCCTGTTCCATCATGCGCAGCGGGCCAAGCGGTGTAACACCATTATCGCTGTGTAGCGTAATCCTCATCCCGTGATTAAGAGCGGATTGGCAGCGATCAAGGTGATTAGCGCGATCCTCTCCCAGAATGGTTTGCTGGAATGCCCAGCCCCAATACCCCACATGACCAATTAAGAAACTGGGGGAAATACCGAGCTGTTTCATTTCCACAAGATGATCGTCAGTGAGCAGGGAGGCATGTTCCAAACGATCCCGCCGCAGTTCGTAAGTATCTGATGTCACGCCAGCCAGTTTAAAAGACGCTAAGGTCAGCTTGATGGCTTCATCGCCATTCGTATGAATCATCAATGACCAGTTTTTATCTACAACGTTCTGCACCAGCGTATTGATATTAGTGGATGGGTCAAAGTTGAAGGCACCGACATTATCCACGCTCGGCGTTTTTTCATAGAGGTGATTACAGCAGTACGGGGTGGATTGATACCCCGTCAGCCCTTGGTTTGAACCATCTGAAATAACCTTGATATACGGCAAGTGAAAGTGTTCATCTCCATACCCCGGAGAGTAATAATTCACCACTTTATTTTCAAAATCCTCACTACTCGTAACAATCAGCGCACCGCCTATACGCACCGGACAAATCGAAAGATGAGCCCATTTGTCAAGAAAACCAACTTGATCGAAGCCAGGCTTATCGCCTTTTGGTTCAACACCCGCATCGAGCATATAAGTCACGCCACGTTTACTCGCCAAAGCAAACAGTTTGCTCATTGAGGCAATGAGCTTTACCGCCAATTCCGTTTTAGGGTAGCTACTGACCATGACATTTAGCACTGGCTGGATACCAACTATTTCCTTAAGGATACCGTTTTCGCTGATAGGTGGGACAAGGGGTGGTTTATCTGCATAATAGTCTTTAACACACTTAATCGCTGCATGATTGATATAAGCAAGATGCATCGAGGCATTGAGGACAAATACCGGTTGGAGTGTCGTGATTTTATCGAGAGCATCAGCATCAAATGCCTTATTTCCCTCAACAAACAGCGATGGATCAGCACCAAATCCGATAAGCCATTTATCGGATTTATGCGGTAACGCCTTCTCCTGTAGATGGGATATCACCCAGCTACGGTTATAACTTTTGCGTAATTTTTGCTCTTCAAATGGGCTAACATCATTACCAATACCAGAAAGCATCGCGGAGCTAGTGATGTGGACATGCGGCTCAATCAACCCCGGTAACAGCGTTTGTTTGCCTGATAATTGATGCTCAGACGTGTTTTTCGGCATTTTGGCTTTCACATCCTGATACGAACCCGTCGCAACCACCAGTCCGTCACGAATGCCCATGGCCTCAACTGCAACTTCCTTCCCATCCTCTAACGTCAGAATAGCTTCTCCAGGGCTCCCATCCTTATTTGGTGCGGAACGGAATAGCTTCGTTTCAATATGTAGGCTGTTCTCCCCCTCAGGGATCTCAACTGGCGTATCGGGGAAAAATGATTTCCACAGAGGGCTACAGCAGGAACAGCTTATGCTACCGGAATGGCCACATGCTTCACTCATACACTTTCCTTATTTAGAGGTAACGCATTAGAAATGTTAATGTACCGAATAAAAAATAGGCAATTAAATTAGAAGCGTCAACGTCCAAGCAGTTGAAAATCAAAAAATTCATATTTCGTGTGCTGGCGATCACTTAGAAACGTGAAGGGCAAAAAGGAAGCGTATTACGTGGGATCGCATTCTGATGAGTAATCAGCTCGAAGCATCAATAGTGGGAAGTTTGGAGAGAACAAGAGCGATAAATGTAAAAAAGCACCCGAGATGGGTGCTTTTATAAGGCTGGTATTTAAGACTAACGATTAGCCGTAAATATTAGCGCGGTCGCGGAGTTCCTTACCTGGCTTAAAGTGAGGGACGTACTTACCTTCCAACTCAACTTTGTCACCCGTTTTCGGATTACGACCTACACGCGGTGCACGGTAGTGAAGTGAAAAACTGCCAAACCCACGGATTTCAATACGGTCGCCTTCGGCTAGCGTAGAAGCCATTTGTTCGAGCATTTCTTTCACTGCATCCTCAACCACTTTGGCTGGGATATGAGATTGCTGTCCAGCAAGCCTTTCAATAAGTTCAGACTTGGTCATAGCTCCTCCAAGTGCGGTTATCAATAACCAGGATAACTGACTACCGTTACAAGAATGAGCAATTTACGTTGCTCATTCCACCGTAGTGATTACTCGCCTTTAGCTGCTTTGAACGCTTCTGCCATCGCGCTGGAGAAATTGTTTTCTTCCGGCTTGTTGTTAACAGTTGCGATTGCATCTTTCTCATCAGCTTCGTCTTTCGCACGAACAGACAGGCTAACAACGCGGTTTTTACGATCAACACCGGTGTATTTCGCTTCAACGCTGTCGCCAACGCTCAATACCAGAGTTGCATCTTCAACGCGGTCACGAGAAGCGTCAGAAGCACGCAGATAGCCTTCAACACCGTCTGCTAATTCAACTGTAGCACCTTTGGCGTCAACTGCTGTAACTTTACCAGTAACAATAGCACCTTTCTTGTTAACAGACAGGTAGTTATTGAACGGGTCTTCAGACAGTTGTTTCACACCCAAGGAGATACGCTCGCGCTCTGCGTCAACCTGCAGAACAACAGCGGCGATTTCATCACCTTTCTTGAATTCGCGAACGGCTTCTTCGCCAGCCACGTTCCAAGAGATGTCGGACAGGTGAACCAGACCGTCGATGCCGCCGTCCAGACCGATGAAGATACCAAAGTCAGTGATAGACTTGATTTTACCTTCAACGCGGTCACCCTTGTTGTGGGTTTCTGCGAACAGTTGCCATGGGTTAGATTTGCACTGTTTCAGGCCCAGAGAGATACGACGACGTTCTTCGTCGATGTCCAGAACCATGACTTCTACTACGTCGCCAACGTTAACAACTTTGGATGGGTGGATGTTTTTGTTGGTCCAATCCATTTCGGAAACGTGCACCAGACCTTCAACGCCTTCTTCGATTTCAACGAAGCAGCCGTAGTCAGTCAAGTTGGTTACGCGGCCAGTCAGACGCGTGCTTTCTGGGTAACGCTTAGCGATAGCGACCCATGGATCTTCGCCCAGCTGTTTCAGACCCAGAGACACACGGGTACGTTCGCGGTCGAATTTCAGCACTTTAACAGTGATTTCGTCGCCCACATTGACGATTTCGCTTGGATGTTTAACACGTTTCCAAGCCATATCAGTGATATGCAGCAGGCCATCAACGCCGCCCAGATCAACGAATGCACCGTAGTCAGTAAGGTTCTTAACGATACCTTTAACTTCCATGCCTTCCTGCAGGTTTTCCAGCAGTTGATCGCGCTCAGCACTGTTTTCAGATTCGATAACTGCACGGCGGGAAACAACAACGTTGTTGCGTTTCTGATCCAGCTTGATAACTTTGAACTCAAGCTCTTTGCCTTCCAGATGCAGCGTGTCGCGAACCGGACGAACGTCTACCAGAGAACCTGGCAGGAACGCGCGAATGCCGTTCAGCTCAACAGTGAAACCGCCTTTAACTTTACCGTTGATAATACCGGTAACCGTTGCAGCTTCTTCGTAAGCTTTTTCCAGCGTCAGCCATGCTTCATGACGTTTAGCTTTTTCGCGAGAAAGCAGCGTTTCACCGAAGCCATCTTCGATAGCGTCCAGAGCAACGTCAACTTCATCACCAACCTGAATTTCCAGTTCGCCCTGTGCGTTCTTGAATTGCTCTACCGGAATAGCAGATTCAGATTTCAGACCGGCGTCAACCAGTACGACATCTTTATCAATAGCAACAACAACACCACGTACGATGGAACCAGGACGGGTTTCGATTTCTTTCAGGGATTCTTCAAAGAGTTGAGCAAAAGATTCAGTCATGTTTGATAATCTTAAGGGTTTCAATTTAACGTCCATCTGGCATCCTGCTCGATGGGGTTGTTTAACATGCCCCGCTGTGCATCCTTACAGCGAGGTAAAAATTTAGTTTTTTGTGATTACGCTAAAATTTCGCGGGCATAAGCCAACGCGCGCGCTATCACTTCATCGATCGTCATTTCCGTTGAATCCAGCACCAACGCATCGGCAGCAGGCACTAACGGCGCAACAGGGCGGCTACGATCGCGCTCATCCCGTTCTTTTATCTCAGACAAAAGACGTTCAAAGTTAACATTAAAGCCCTTCCCCTGCAACTGTAGCATGCGACGTTGTGCGCGTTCTTCCGCACTGGCATCCAAAAAAATCTTCACGGGTGCATCAGGAAAGACGACCGTTCCCATGTCTCGGCCATCAGCAATCAACCCCGGAGCCTCGCGAAATGCACGCTGCCGACGTAATAATGCTTCACGAACGCGAGGAAAAGCCGCGGCCTGAGACGCCGTGTTACCTACCGCTTCAGTCCGAATTTCATGGCTAACGTCTTCGCCTTCCAGGATGACTTTCAGTTGCCCATCTTCTGCAACAAAACGCACATCGAGATGAGAAGCCAGCGGAACCAGCGCATCTTCCGAACTGATATCCACATGGTGGTGCAATGCCGCCAGAGCCAAAACACGATAGATAGCCCCCGAGTCCAGCAGGTTCCATTGTAAAGCTTCAGCCAATGCCTTACACAAGGTACCTTTGCCTGCGCCGCTCGGTCCGTCAACCGTAATTACCGGTGCCATTACCGCCATTTCTCTCTCCTTTAATACTGGGAAGTTCCGCTTATGCCGTTTTATGGCATTACGGAGCATCATTATACGCATCAATACAGAGAAAGGTTACCCCAATGCCGGAATGGCGCGAAAAATAAGACATTTTCTGAACGCGGTACGCAATTTCAGAAGAAATGCTGAGCGTAGCTTGGAGAAATCGATAGAGAAAAAAGGCACGGAAACCGTGCCTTAGAGAGAGATCAGGCTAGCTCGCTGAGGCGTGCCAGCTGTTCGAAGTAGTCCGGGAAGGTTTTAGCCGTACATTTCGGATCCAGAATCGTAACTGGCGTATCCGATAGCGCGACCAGCGAGAAACACATCGCCATACGGTGATCGTTGTACGTGCCGATTTCTGCCACTTTTAGCTTAGTCGGCGGCGTAATGCGAATGTAGTCATTACCCTCTTCAACTTCCGCGCCAACTTTACGTAGCTCAATCGCCATTGCCGCCAGACGATCGGTTTCTTTCACGCGCCAGTTAAAGATATTACGCAGCGTGGTAGTACCACCCTGCGCGAAAAGCGCCGCCGTCGCGATAGTCATCGCAGCATCAGGAATGTGATTCATATCCATGTCGATCGCGTGCAGCTCACCGCGTTCACATTCAATATAATCCTCACCCCAGCGCACGGTTGCTCCCATTTTTTCCAGCACATCAGCAAAGCGAATGTCGCCCTGTACGCTATTACGGCCTACGCCGGTCACACGCACAACACCGCCTTTAATCGCCGCGGCAGCCAGGAAGTAAGAGGCTGATGACGCATCACCTTCCACCAGATAGTCACCCGGTGAGCGATACTGCTGGCGACCCGCCACGAAGAATCGCTGATAGTTTTCATGACGCACTTCAATACCAAACGCTTTCATCATATGCAGCGTGATATCGATATACGGTTTGGAAACCAGATCGCCCTGAATGCTGATTTGCGTATCCTGCGTAGCCAGAGGCGCGGTCATCAGCAGCGCAGTCAGGAACTGGCTTGATACACTGCCATCTACGCTGATTTCGCCGCCCTGAAAACCACCGTGCAGACGAAGCGGTGGGTAATTTTCCTGCTCCAGATAGTCAATTTTCGCCCCGCCCTGACGCAGTGCATCGACCAAATGCCCGATTGGGCGCTCTTTCATCCGCGGTTCGCCTGTCAGCACAATATCGCCATCGGTCAGACACAGTGCGGCAGCCAGTGGACGCATCGCGGTACCAGCATTCCCTAAAAACAGTTCCAACGGTTGCGATGCCGTAAACGCACCACCCAGCCCCGAAATCTCACACACAGCCCGGTCAGACGACAGGTGGTAGTCCACTCCCAACGCCGTTAGAGCGGTAAGCATATGGCGGACATCGTCACTGTCTAACAGGTTAGTCAGCCGGGTCTTTCCTTCAGCCAAGGCCGCCAGCAAAAGCGCACGGTTAGAGACGCTTTTTGAGCCAGGAAGGTTAAGGGTACCGTTAATCAGTTTGATGGGTTGTAGCGTCAGGGATTCCTGCATGTAAAGCCTATTCTTTCAACGTGGACATAAAAACCCCGGAAAGTCCGGGGCTGATCAAAATGTATCGAGGGGCGGTCTTAATCAACCGTGGCGACGCGCGAAGTCAGCCATAAATTCCGTCAGCGCTTTCACGCCTTCCAGCGGCATCGCATTGTAGATAGAAGCACGCATGCCGCCCACTACGCGATGACCTTTCAGCGCGTGCAGACCCGCAGCAACGGATTCTTCCAGGAAGACTTTATCCAGCGCAGAGTCCGCCAGCAGGAACGGCACATTCATGCGAGAACGGTTCGCTACCGCGACGTCATTACGATAGAAATCGTTACCATCAATCGCGCTATACAGCAGGTCGGCCTTCTCTTGGTTACGTTTTTCCATTTCAGCCAGACCGCCGTACTCTTTCAGCCATTTGAAGACCATGCCGGACAGGTACCAGGCAAAGGTCGGTGGCGTGTTAAACATGGAGTCATTGTCCGCCAGAACCTGATAATCCAGAATCGATGGCAGCTCACGGCGCGCTTTGCCCAGCAAATCGTCACGCACGATGACTAGCGTCAGACCGGCCGGGCCGATATTTTTCTGCGCACCGGCGTAGATCACACCATAGCGACTGACGTCAATACGGCGAGACAGAATGCTGGAAGAATAGTCGGCGACCACAATTTTATCGCCAAAATCCGGCTCTTCTTCGATCGCAATACCGTCAATGGTTTCATTCGGACAGTAATGCACAAACGCCGCGTCATCAGACAATTTCCATTCACGCATCGGCTTAATGCCGCGCAGATCGCCTACACGCGTTTTCACGTCAATCACGTTAGGTGTGCAGTATTTTTCTGCTTCATTGATTGCGCTGTGGGCCCAATATCCACCGTCGATGTAGTCGGCTGTTGAGCGTTCGCCCAGGAGGTTTAACGGCACTGCGGCGAATTGCGCACGCGCACCACCGTGGCAAAAGAGCACTTTGTAGTTGGAGGGGATTTTCAGCAAATCACGCAGATCTTGTTCGGATTCAGCGGCAACCTGCATAAACTCTTTACTGCGGTGGCTGATTTCCATGACCGATGTACCCAGGCCATTCCAATTACACAATTCCTGTTCAGCACGACGCAGTACTTCAACCGGCAGCATTGCTGGACCGGCGCTAAAATTAAAAATCTGAGTCATTTCCCCTCACCACACCTGAAAAATAGCGGCTCTTTTTATCACCGTTGTTACAAATACCATTTTTATAAACCTGACGGTTATAAAAATACCGCTGTTACAAGATAGTAGTTATAACGGAACAACCGCCATAACCACACTACTTTTACCCTGCTATCGGTTTTATCACTCGTCAATCGCGGCTGCAACGCTTATTGCGCTTTCATTATGCAAAACGGCACGTTACGCAGCCTGTTCTTTTTCACTGTTGCCGATCTGTTATGAATAAATAGAGTCTGGGCAGAAAAATCCGTATCATGCCGCTTCCGCTAATCTCGATAAGAGTGAACACCATGACTCAAACGTTTATCCCAGGCAAAGACGCCGCCCTGGAAGATTCCATCGCCCGTTTTCAACAACAGCTCCAAGACCTGGGGTTTAACATCGAAGAAGCGTCATGGCTGAACCCGGTGCCAAATGTCTGGTCTGTCCATATTCGAGACCGCGATTGCCCGCTCTGCTTCACTAACGGCAAAGGCGCCAGTAAGAAAGCGGCACTTGCTTCCGCGTTAGGCGAGTATTTCGAGCGTCTGTCCACCAACTATTTCTTCGCTGACTTCTATCTCGGCAAGACGATCGCCAACGGTGATTTCGTTCACTACCCGAATGAAAAATGGTTCCCGATTCCAGAAGATGATGCGCTACCGGAAGGTATTCTGGATGCCCGTCTGCATCAGTTTTACGATCCTGAGCAGGAACTGAGCGCCAGCGATCTGATCGATCTGCAATCTGGCAATGCCGACAGAGGCATTTGCGCACTGCCGTTTACCCGTCAATCCGATCAGCAAACCGTTTATATCCCGATGAATATCATCGGTAACCTGTACGTATCTAACGGGATGTCCGCAGGTAACACCGCCAACGAGGCCCGCGTTCAGGGGCTGTCTGAAGTGTTTGAGCGCAGCATCAAGAACCGCATCATTGCCGAATCCATCAGCCTGCCAGAAATTCCGCAAGAGGTGCTGAACCGCTACCCAGGCGTGGTGGAAGCGATTGCAACGCTGGAAAAAGAAGGTTTCCCGATTTTCTCTTACGATGCCTCACTGGGCGGGAAATATCCGGTTATCTGCGTGGTGCTGTTTAATCCCGCCAACGGCACCTGCTTTGCCTCCTTCGGCGCGCACCCTGACTTCGGCGTGGCGCTGGAGCGTACCGTTACCGAGCTGCTGCAAGGCCGTGGCCTGAAAGATTTAGACGTGTTCACCCCACCGACGTTCGATGATGAAGAAGTTGCCGAGCACGCTAATCTGGAAACCCACTTTATCGACTCCAGCGGTCTGATCTCTTGGGATATGTTCAAGAAAACAGCGGATTATGAGTTTGCCGACTGGAGCTTTAAAGGGTCGACGGAAGAAGAATTCGCTACATTGATGGCGATCTTCAAGCAGGAAGATAAAGAAGTCTACATTGCTGACTATGAGCATCTGGCCGTTTATGCCTGCCGCATCATCGTACCGGGAATGTCGGACATCTACCCTGCCGACGATCTGTTGCTGGCCAATAACAGCATGGGTGCTCACCTGCGTGACACGCTGCTGGCGCTGCCTGACAGCAAATGGGAAAAAGAAGACTATCTGACGCTGTTGCAACAGTTGGATGACGAAGGTCTGGATGATTTCACCCGCATACGCGAGCTGCTTGGCATTGCCACCGGCAAAGATAATGGCTGGCTCACTCTGCGCGTTGGCGAATTGAAAGCCATGCTGGCTCTGGCTGGAGGCGATCTGGATCAGGCGCTGACCTGGACAGAGTGGACGCAAGATTTCAACGACTCCGTCTTTACGGCACAGCGCAGCAATTATTACCGTTGCCTGCAGACCCTGCTGTTACTGGCGCAAGAGCCTGAGCGCGATCCGGCAGAATATTACGATGCCTTCACCAAAATGTACGGCAGTGAGACCGTCGATGCCGCTAGCGCTGCGGTTGCTGGCGAAGCCTGCTTCTATGGTCTGTTTGCCGTGGATGACACCTTTAGCTCTTTACCTGCACACCAATCGCTGCTGGCTGCCTATGAAAAACTGCAACAGGCGAAACGTCGTTATTGGCAAGCAAAATAATGCCAGAATGATGAAATCAGCACGCGTTTTATATCGATGAGTGCGATCGAGTACAAATAGCAACCGAGAAATAGCCCTTTATCTTAAAGGGCTATTTTATTGTCCAAAGGGCAATATTTATTATTCGTAATGTATAATTAGAATATTGTTATTGAATGGTGAATTTTTAATTAAATTACATCAACAAGGTGGTACTGAAATTCTACAAAACATGATTTTTATTAACGCTAAATCGGTAGGTTTAACGTATGCCATTCAACTCTTTTTGTAAAATTTAAAATATTTTTTTATTATAAAATTCAATAAATTAACAATAAAATCTCGGTATTTCACCCTCCCCACCAACCTGTTAATTTCTTGCAATATGATCCACGTCAAATTTTACCGTATACTGCTTTGTTAGTATCTCAACGCTGATAATTTTTAAGAGAGAGTTAGTGTGAAAGCTGACAACCCCTTTACTCTATTACTTCCGGCCGCTATGGCAAAAGTTGCTGAAGACGCCGGAGTCTATAAAGCTACCAAACAACCGTACACGACGTTTTATTTAGCGATCACTGCGGGGGTGTTTATTTCGATCGCCTTCGTCTTTTATATTACGGCTACCACGGGGACCGCAACGATTCCTTTCGGCATCGCGAAGTTGATCGGTGGTATCTGTTTCTCCCTTGGCCTCATGTTGGTGGTCGTCTGCGGTGCAGACTTGTTTACCTCAACCGTTCTCATCGTGATTGCCAAAGCCAGTGGACGTATTACCTGGAAGCAACTAGCCTGTAACTGGGCAAATGTCTATGTCGGCAACCTGATTGGCGCGCTTTTCTTCGTTGGACTTATCTGGTTCTCGGGAGAGCATATGGTCGCAAACGGTGCGTGGGGGCTTAATGTCCTGAAAACAGCTGAACACAAACTTGAACACACGTTTGTTGAAGCGCTGTGTCTGGGTATTCTGGCCAACCTGTTGGTTTGTCTGGCCGTGTGGATGAGTTATTCCGGCCGTACGCTTACAGACAAAATGTTTGCCATGATTCTGCCTGTCGCCATGTTTGTTTCCAGCGGCTTTGAGCACAGTATCGCCAACATGTTCATGATTCCTATGGGCATCGTTATCAAAAATTTTGCGACCCCAGAATTCTGGGATGCCATTGGCATGGTGCCGTCTCAGTTTGAACATTTAACCGTTAGCCACTTTATTACCGACAATCTGATTCCCGTCACCCTAGGGAACATCATCGGCGGTGGCGTAATGGTCGGTTTGACATATTGGGTAATTTATTTGCGCGGTGGAGACAAGCACCACTAAGGTGCAATCGGCCGCAACGTCGGGTTTTAAGAAATCCATATCAAAGGTAGGTGTAAAATGACCGAGCTGAATGAAAAATTGGCCAATGCATGGCAAGGCTTTAGCAAAGGTGAATGGCAGGATAACGTCAATGTTCGTGACTTTATCCAGAAAAACTACACGCCGTATGAAGGTGATGAGTCTTTCCTGGCTGGCGCAACTAAAGCGACCTCAGCGCTGTGGGACAGCGTTATGGAAGGCATCAAACAGGAAAACCGTACTCACGCGCCTGTTGATTTTGATACCAATGTTGCTGCAACTATTACGTCTCACGACGCGGGATACATCAACAAAGGTCTGGAAAAAATCGTTGGTCTGCAGACTGACGCTCCGCTGAAACGTGCGTTAATTCCGTTCGGCGGCATCAAAATGGTTGAAGGTTCATGCAAAGTTTACGGCCGTGAACTGGATCCTCAACTGAAAAAAATCTTCACCGAATACCGCAAAACGCACAACCAAGGCGTATTCGATGTTTACACCCCAGATATCCTGCGTTGTCGTAAATCAGGCGTTCTGACCGGTCTGCCAGATGCTTACGGCCGTGGTCGTATCATCGGTGACTACCGTCGCGTTGCGCTGTACGGTATCGACTACCTGATGAAAGACAAGTTTGCCCAGTTCACTTCTCTGCAATCCAAACTGGAAAACGGAGAAGATCTGGAAGCAACAATCCGTCTGCGTGAAGAAATTGCTGACCAGCATCATGCGCTGAGCCAAATTAAAGAAATGGCCGCTAAATATGGCTGTGACATTTCTGGCCCAGCAGCGACAGCTCAGGAAGCCGTGCAGTGGACTTACTTCGGTTACTTGGCTGCGGTGAAATCACAGAATGGTGCGGCAATGTCCTTCGGACGCGTCTCCACCTTCCTCGATATCTACCTTGAGCGCGACCTGAAAGCAGGTAAAATCACTGAAGAAGAAGCTCAGGAAATGATTGACCATCTGGTCATGAAACTACGTATGGTTCGTTTCCTGCGTACGCCTGAGTATGATGAGCTGTTCTCTGGTGACCCAATCTGGGCAACAGAATCTCTGGCAGGTATGGGTCTGGATGGTCGTACTCTGGTTAGCAAAACCAGCTTCCGCTTCCTGAACACCCTGTACACCATGGGGCCGTCTCCAGAACCAAATATGACCATTCTGTGGTCTGAAAAATTGCCGCAAAGCTTTAAAAACTATGCAGCTAAAGTCTCCATCGATACCTCTTCTCTGCAATACGAGAATGACGATCTGATGCGTCCTGACTTTAACAATGATGACTACGCGATTGCGTGTTGCGTAAGCCCGATGATCGTTGGCAAACAAATGCAGTTCTTTGGTGCGCGTGCAAACCTGGCAAAAACTATGCTGTACGCGATCAACGGCGGCGTCGACGAAAAACTGAAAATGCAGGTTGGTCCGAAATCAGCCCCGATCAAAGGCGACGTTCTGAACTTCGACGAAGTGATGGAGCGTATGGATCACTTCATGGATTGGCTGGCTAAACAATACGTCACCGCTCTGAATATCATTCACTACATGCATGACAAATACAGCTACGAAGCGTCGCTGATGGCACTGCATGACCGTGACGTATTCCGTACCATGGCGTGTGGTATCGCGGGTCTGTCTGTTGCTGCTGACTCCCTGTCTGCCATCAAATATGCCAAAGTTAAACCCATTCGTGATGAAGATGGCTTGGCTATCGACTTTGATATCGAAGGTGAATATCCACAATTCGGTAACAACGATTCTCGCGTAGATGAACTGGCTTGTGATCTGGTTGAACGTTTCATGAAGAAAATTCAGAAACTGAATACCTACCGTGGTGCAACACCAACGCAGTCTGTTCTGACCATCACCTCTAACGTGGTATATGGTAAGAAGACGGGTAACACGCCAGATGGCCGCCGTGCAGGTGCGCCGTTCGGACCAGGTGCTAACCCAATGCATGGCCGCGATCAGAAAGGCGCCGTGGCTTCTCTGACTTCCGTTGCTAAACTGCCGTTTGCTTACGCGAAAGATGGTATTTCTTATACCTTCTCCATCGTCCCTAACGCGTTAGGTAAAGATGACAATGTGCGTAAAGCTAACCTTGCCGGCCTGATGGATGGTTACTTCCACCACGAAGCCAGCATCGAAGGCGGTCAGCACCTGAACGTCAACGTCATGAACCGTGAAATGCTGCTTGATGCGATGGAAAACCCAGAGAAATATCCGCAGTTGACCATTCGTGTATCTGGCTACGCAGTGCGTTTCAACTCACTGACGAAAGAACAGCAACAAGACGTCATCACCCGTACTTTCACACAGTCAATCTAATTTCCATGGCTGTCTGAAAAGGCGTAAAATAAAGGCTCCACGTCAGTGGGGCCTTTTTCTCGCCCTCACTTATCGTTCAGGGTGTTAGCCTGTTTTGCCAGCCCGCTATGTTGCCCTCATCATGTGGATGGCTTGCAAAACAGATTCGACGCAGCATCTGTCACACGGTGTTTTTCTGTCAGAAATTCCTGCCAGATTGGTACCTGCTTTCTCATGACTGCGCTCATAAAGACCGCTATTGTCCGGTCAAATTTGGAGAAAACCTCGCAATGTCAGTAATCGGTCGCATCCACTCCTTTGAATCCTGTGGCACCGTCGATGGCCCAGGCATCCGTTTCATCATCTTCTTTCAGGGCTGCCTGATGCGCTGCCTGTATTGCCATAACCGTGATACTTGGGATACGCACAGCGGTAAGGAAGTCACGGTTGAAGAACTCATGAAAGAAGTCGTGACCTACCGCCACTTTATGAATGCATCCGGCGGCGGCGTAACGGCATCCGGCGGCGAGGCTATTCTCCAAGCCGAATTTGTGCGCGACTGGTTCCGTGCCTGTAAGGCTGAAGGTATCAACACCTGTCTGGACACCAATGGCTTCGTGCGCCGCTACGATCCCGTCATTGACGAGCTATTAGACGTCAGCGATTTAGTGATGCTCGACCTGAAGCAAATGAATGACGACATACACCAAAATTTAGTTGGCGTATCCAATCACCGTACTCTGGATTTCGCTCGCTATCTGGCAAAGCGCAACCAACGTACCTGGATACGTTATGTGGTTGTGCCCGGCTGGTCTGACGATGATGCGTCCGCACATAAGCTGGGCGAATTCACCAAAGACATGACGAACATCGAGAAAATTGAGCTTCTCCCCTACCATGAGCTTGGTAAACACAAGTGGATCGCGATGGGCGAAGAGTACAAATTAGACGGCGTTAAACCGCCGAAGGCCGATACAATGGATCGCGTTAAATCGATTCTTGAAAGCTACGGTCACAAGGTCATGTACTAACCTCTGACGTTTTCTGAAAAATAGCGCGCTCAGGGCGCGCTATTTACATTTTAGCGGGTAGATATCATAACGGTGTTAATACGCTGCGCTACGCCAAAGTCCCTGCTGCCTTGATTTTCACCTGTACCGCATTCCCCGGCAGATAAGCCAACGGAATTTCCTGATAGTCGATGATTTCAACACTGCCTGCCCTAGCGCCCATCTCTTCTGCAAGACAAATGGTTTGCTGCTGCAATTCGTTTTTTATCTTTTCACGATCGTTATCCGGCATTTTAACCACACGTTCGATCTGTGCGCCCACCGCCCCTAACGCCACACCCACCGCATTAGCCGCATCAAAATTCTGCGGACGCACGACCTGGCTGACACCGGATAAAACGTCAGGCAGCAAAATACTGCCGCCGCCAACAAGCACTGCGGGAATAGCCGTGCTTGACGATTTAATCCGATCGATAGCGCTTTCCACTTTCTCAATCATCTGACGATAAGCCTGCTGACAAAATGCATTATCCAGCTTGGGTAGCGGACGAGGAAGATCCGCAATCCATCGTTCACGATGTAGTTGTAGCATGATGTCGCTGAGCGTTAACGTCTCACCGCCGAAGCTGAGGCCCTGTTCAAGCAGACGATAGCCGACACTATCCGGCCCAAGGGTAAGTTTTCCATCCTGAGACTGCCGAACGCAGGTTCCACCGCCAATGCCGATAGAAATAATGTCTGGCATCCTGAAATTCGTCCGTACATCGCCGACTTCAACGGCAATTGCCGATTCACGCGGGAAACCATTCACCAACACGCCAATATCTGTCGTCGTCCCGCCAACATCGATAATCAGCGCATTATCCAGTCCAGAAAGGTGGCACGCTCCGCGAATCGAGTTCGTTGGTCCACAGGCCATCGTCAGAATAGGGTATTGCTTCACCATACTCTCGGACATCAATGTGCCATCGTTTTGCCCGAAAAATGGCGTAGCCTTGATACCGTGCCGCACTAACGCTTGCGTAAAGCCGTTAACAAAACGGTTCGCGGTGCTTTGCAACGACGCATTCAGGATGGTCGCGTTTTCCCTTTCCAGTAATCCCGTGCTGCCTATCCGGTGGGATAACGACACGGAAACCGCTGGCAATGCCGCACTCACCCACTGGGCAACCTTCAGTTCCTGTTGATTGTTTACGGGGGAAAATACGCCACAGATAGCCACGCTATCGACATGGCCGCGCATTTTGTCACAAACTGACAGCACTTCATCCCGCAGTACAGAATGAATCTCTCGACCATCAAATTCATAGCCGCCATGAATCTGGTAGAAATGCTCGCCTAACGCCCTTTGCCACTCGTCATCCCAGCCACACAGCGGCGGGACGCTATCGCTACTTGGCAGGCTCAGGCGCAATAATCCTACGCGATCCAGCCCTTTTCGCTCAACAATCGCATTGGTACATTGGGTTGTACCCAACATCGCATAGCGAATATGCTGTGGTGCGATGCCAGACTGCGCCAATACTTCCGCAATCGCCCGTTCGATGCCGCTGTAGATATCCAGACTGGTAGGAAATTTGGCGGTCGCAATGCAGCGCAGGTTAGCATCTAAAATTGCCGCATCCGTGTTGGTGCCACCGACATCAATCCCGAGTCGGTAATCATTTTTATGTAACATCGGGAAAGCCTCAGCGATTTGCAAGCCGTTCTATCGGCACATACTGCACCGGATAACCGAAATACTCCGGCCCCGCAACGTCAATCCCTTTTGGCGTTCGCCACTTGTCATTGCACGGATAGGCAATCACATCGACTCGCTGCCCATAACGTAAATGTTCCGTGATAATCGGACGTCCGGTTTCACTATCTACTATGGAGATTAAATCAGGCACAACGGCCAGCAGATTATCCTGCGTAGGATCTTTCACCTGTGATGAGCGATAAGCCAACAATAACTCATTCTGAAAAAGTACCGTAAACGATTCGCCTTTATCGTTCCCCATACCATCCAGCACTACGTTGCCCCGCGCAAAACCGCCATCTGTGCGCCGAGCTACATCAACAATCTTTCCTGATGCAACGACATGGCCATTCAACACTGTGAGTAGAGATTGTACTGGATGGCTGCCTGACTTGTGAGCCAGACGAAGCATTTTTCCGATATCCTGCGCTAGCGTCAGCGTGCCTTTGATGGCGCTACGCTTAAGTTGGCTACCGCGCAAGGGGTAATCACACATCGCGCAAGCGGCGCCCATTTGCTCCACAATTGAGCGGGCCAGCCGTTCCGACCACATGCCATCAATGGGATTAAGAATAACCGTATTACCTTTCTCATCAGCTAACGTATTGGGCGCCGAAGGTAAGCCATCAAGAAAAAAAGTCACCATCTGTGCTTCGGGAAAAGCTCTCCCCATCGCATCGCAATCGATAACAGGTAACCCTTTTGCGGCCGCAACTACTAACGGTATTAACGAATTGATGCCACCGACTTCGATAGGAAAGGTCGCCGTAATAGGTCGATCAAGCGCCTTTTCCATCGTGTCAAATGCTCGAACGAATTGACTTGCTGACATGATTTTTTCTACAACAACCGTCGTTGCACCGATCATGCTACAAGGAACAAATATATCGTCGTCTTTAATTTCATCTAAACCGAATACAGGAATCTTATCCGCATTTTTTAATGCGTGCTTTGCCATTAAAGAACCTACATACGGATCACCGCCGCCTCCTGTACCGAGAACAGCGGCCCCTAGTGCTATATCATCAATTATTTGTGCATTAATATAACGAGACATATCCTACCCAAGATCTCGTGTTATCTGCATAACACGTTCAATCTGCCAATTGAGGAAAAAATTTATGTATGCCGATATACATCGCCATACTGACGATTACGCCATCCAGGGCAGAGATCGAGCTTATCGTAAATAAATCGAAAAAATCAGGGGAGGTCAACAGGCTCACAATACTACCGAGTGACCACGATATAGCCGCCGTCACATTCAAGAATGATGCCTCTGATACATTTTTCTGCAAACGTGAGGATTTAATAAAATAATATTCGACAAGATAGACACCTGCGATAGGAGAAATCAATACACCAAGCAGTGACAAAAATTGAGTAAAATTATTAATCATACCGTTGTAGGCTAACAGCAAACCGGCAATAGCCATTAGTACAACCAATACTGGCCGAGATAGCGTTCGAATAACAACAGATAGTCCCAGTGATGCAGAAACCAGATTGGTACTATTCGTTGTCCACTGTGCAAAAATAAGTACCACAATAGCAGACATGCCCAAACCGATACTGAAGAACACTTCAACGAGATCCTCTGTACCAACCAAATGAGTCAGAATGAGTGCAACTAATATGGTTGAGCTATTGCCTAAAAAGAATCCTAAACCAGCGCCGAGAAACGCGTCTTTGCGTGTTTTGGCATAGCGGGCAATATCCGGTGACATCACTGCAGATACTATCCATATAGAAACTACGTAAGAGATAGCGCTTCCCATGCTAATTGGCGCTTTAATTATCGGAATCGGTATTTCTGAATGATTACTTGCGGCTAAAACCAAACCTGTAATGATCAATATCAGCATTAATGGCACACTGAATATACTCAGTTTGCCCAATGCCCTAACGCCCCAAATAGCGGTAGAGATCATCAGCACCATACCGAAAACCAAAATAAGGAAACGTCCAGGTTCTAATTGATAATGTAGCAATGATTTTTGCAGCATTACGCCAAAAAAATCGAGTTGAAAAGCAAACCAGCCAATCAATGATACAGCAGAGAAAATACCGATGATCTTTCCACCGAGGCGTCCAAAAACGGAGATACTCAGTAGCGTTGTTGATAATCCGCATCCATAACCGACGTTAGCACATAATGCTGCCAACACACCTAAAAAGGCGGAACCGATAAGCGTGGCACTAACAGCCTGAGAAAAAGGTAACCCACCGCTTAAGAAAGCGCCAAGAAATAGGCCTGAAATGTCAATTCCCATTGCCAGCCATATTAAAGCGATAACATACCAACTTTTTCTGGCTTCAGCAGGAACAGGGCCGTATTCGTAATCATAGATTTGCCGTCCCTGTTGTTCTTTTTCAGGCACAGCATTCCCTTGAGACATAATTCCTCCATTAAATAAGCAGCAAATAATTATTGTATCGTTGTGATATTTTATAGAGGTTGTCTGGCGGCGTATAGAACAATGGTGTCGTTAGCAAGCTAACAACACCATTGTGCTGATGAGAGACCCTGATGTGACGCATAAAACCACACTTTTTGTGGCAACCACACCAGTGATGTGGCGTAAGAATAAGATAAATGGGTTTCATATCGATTAATACAGATATATTTTGATGTTAACATTCAGATATGTGATGTATGCGAAGGACATGCTATGCGCTTAGATAAACTGGAGATTCGCTGGTTAAAGCTTTTTTGTAAAATCGTTGAAAAAAAAGGAATTACCAATGCACAGTCCGCAACAGGATTAAGCCAACCCGTCCTAAGTCACTACCTGTCTCGCCTTGAGGATACGCTCGGGCTAGTCCTTTGCGAACGAGGGCGTGGAGGGTTTGCTCTCACAACGGAAGGCGAAGTGGTCTATCAGGAAGCCAAATCGGTTATCGCCACGCTGGATGACTTTGCAAATCGATTAGCACGGATCAAGCATCAACTCATTGGTGAAGCCCGTATTGGCTGTTTGGATAATACTGTCACCCACCCTGCCAAAGTTATCTCCAAGGCGATTGGAAAATTGTACGGCCAGAGCCCTGACGTTGCGGTTGAACTAGAGATCGGTGATTACACACCGCTGATGGAACGCCTAAAGAATGGTCATATCGATATTATCTTGAGCGTCTTACCGGATGATGTTCCAACCGACATCTATTTCCAGCCAGTTTTCGTTGAAAAAAGTTATTTTTATTCCGCTTCAGAAAATGCAGCAAGGATAGAAAAAGAGTGGCGTGATGGAACACTTAACCCGAACAGGTTACTCATTGGTGGCCATGCACTGTACGAAATTAGTAAGCAACTAGGCCCAGTCGCAAAGAAAGGTTTGCAAAATACAGCCTGGAATTTAGAAAGTAGCTTGCTGCTCTTATTAGCTGGCACACATATTGGTTTTCTTCCCGATCACTATGCAGCGAAATGGGTTGAAACTGGACAACTCACAGCTATTTCACCGGAAAAACTCGGGCTCACCAGCATATTTTATCTGGTGCGAAACGCAAAACAGCGCCTTAGCCCAGTAGCCGAAGCGCTGTGGAATAACATGGTAGAAGCAGGACAAAGTTCGCTGGCCAGCCTTGATGTCGCTAGCTCAGGCAGCGGCTAATGGCGTTGGATGATGATCGGCTTTTCTGAGCAACAGCATCAGGTAGATCATGGCAATAGCCGCAATCAATACAAACAACAATCGATCGGAGTAACTTTGCATCAATACCGCAGCGACGCTTGGTCCGCAAAGGCTGCCAAGCGTGTAGCTGAGGAGCAGCGCCTGATTCATCGCGACCAGTTCGTCAGGGCGCACTTTTTCACATGCCCACGACATGGCAACAGGGTACAGCGTAAACCCTGCGCATCCCAGCAGGAACAGCGACGGTGCCATGGCATAGTGGCTAATACTTAACATCGCAATACAGCCAATAATCACCACAAAGACTAATGCCCGCAAAACCAGCAACCGACCATAACGATCGGCCATGCGTCCAACAGGCCATTGCCCGATGATACCGGAGCTGATCAGCAGCGCCATCCAGTATCCAACCTGCGCATCATTCATTCCTTGATGCGAGAGGTACAGCGGCATCAGGCCATACAGCGATCCTAAAATTGCACCGGAAATAATACAGCCGTGTACACCTAAACGGGCACTGCGGTACGTCAGCATTTTCCACATATTGATATGCTTTTCGTGCTGCTCTGGCGGCGTAGGAAGACCAGTAAACAGCAGTGGTAATACGGCCAAAGTAACTAGCGCAACCATCCACGGCAGCACGCCCAGCAACGCAGTTGGCAATACCCCAAGCAGAAGCTGTCCAATCACGCTACCGAGGTAGTAAGCGATCATATAAGCAGCCAGAAGTTGCCCTCTCTGCGTCGGCGTTCCGCTGCATAACAAAGCGCTTTCAACCACAACCCAGATTAATGCACAGCCGATCCCAGCAAGGAAACGCCACAACAGCCAGTTGCCGATATCCGCAGAAATACCGAGGCCAAGGATCGCAATGCCGAATAATAAAGCCGCGAAATAATAGCTGCGGTTAAACCCATAAAGCTTGATTAATTTACCGGCTAGTAGCGTTCCAACCAGATTGCCGCCGAAGTAGGATGAACCAACAAGGCCAACCTGCCAGACAGGAAGAGATTGATAACTCAACCATAGCGGTACTAGGGTATTTAATACCGCAATACAAACTGTCAGCAACAAAAGTCCGCAGAGCAATAACAGCACTGGGCGAGAATAAGCAGGCATAGCGAAGTGGGTAACCAAACAACCGGAGAAGAGTGAGCGCATCATGCCACTGCGTATATAAAAGTCAATCAGGGCAAAAGTGCTAAAAGTCCTTTTTCAAGTGATAGATTGAAAGAATTAATCAACACAAACAGGAAACCCGCTACGCTTAAAAACAGAAAGCCTCTACATTGCTGATCTTAAATCATTTTTAACTTAAAATTTAAGTAACGCGAGTGGTTTAAGGTAGATAAACTCTTTTTACGATGAAAAAATATTACCGAAACTATGGCGTAAAAAAAAAGCGCCCTGAGGCGCTTTATTCAGATAACCGCAATTAGCCAATAAATTCCAGCCCGCCCATATACGGACGCAATACTTCTGGAACCTCAATACGGCCATCAGCCTGCTGATAGTTTTCCAGAACAGCAACCAGTGTACGACCGACTGCCAGACCAGAACCGTTCAGCGTGTGAACCAGTCGAGTCTTCTTATCGGACTTACTGCGGCAGCGAGCCTGCATACGGCGCGCCTGGAAATCCCACATGTTTGAGCAGGAAGAGATCTCACGGTACGTGTCCTGCGCCGGCAGCCAGACTTCCAGATCGTAAGTCTTGGTGGAGCCAAAGCCCATATCACCCGTACACAGCAAGACCTTACGATACGGTAATTTCAGCAGTTGCAGCACGGTTTCGGCATGGGTCGTCAATTCTTCCAGTGCCTGCATAGAATCTTCAGGGCGAACGATTTGTACCAGTTCAACCTTGTCAAACTGGTGCATACGAATCAACCCACGCGTATCACGACCATACGAGCCAGCTTCTGAACGGAAGCACGGCGTGTGTGCAGTCATTTTCAACGGTAAGGATTCTTCATCCAGAATCTCGTCACGCACCAAGTTGGTCAACGGCACTTCAGCTGTCGGAATCAGCGCATAGCTGCTGCTTTCTGCTTCTTCGCTCAGCGGAGTGGTATGGAACAGGTCTTCGCCAAATTTAGGCAGTTGGCCTGTACCGTATAGCGTGGCGTGGTTGACCAGATAAGGAACATACGCTTCCTGATAGCCATGCTGCTGTGTATGCAAATCCAGCATGAACTGGGCAAGCGCACGGTGCAGACGGGCAATCTGCCCTTTCATCACGACAAAACGCGCACCAGTTAATTTCACCGCAGCGGCAAAATCCAGCCCGGCAGCCATCTCTCCGAGTTCAACATGATCGCGTACGGGGAAATCGTACTTACGTGGCTCACCCCAGCGAGTCACTTCCTGGTTCTGCGTGTCGTCCTTTCCAAGCGGCACAGAGTCGTCCGGCAGGTTCGGGATCGTTAACGCCAGATCGCGAATTTCATTCTGCAACTGATCCAGCTCGGCTTTCGCGGCATCCAGTTTTTCGCCTAATGTGTTAACTTCACGACGCAAAGGCTCGATATCTTCACCGCGTGCTTTCGCTGCACCAATCTCTTTCGATCGGGAGTTACGCTCTGCCTGCAGGTTTTCAGTTTCTACCTGCAATACTTTACGACGTTCTTCCTGCTTACGCAGGGTCTCAACATCCAGCTTAAAGCCTCTGCGAGCCAGTAACTTTTCGGCGACTGCGTCTAGCTCATTGCGCAGTAAATTGGGATCGAGCATGCTAATCCTGTGCTTATGATTATCAAATGAAATGGTGGCGTACACGGCGCGCTACGCGGCCGGTTTCAGAAAATACCGCAATAACCTTACCGCAACGCTTAGTTCAACGGTAGCGTTTTGTCGGGCTATTTTGATCCTGAGTGGCAAGCCAGGCGAGCTTTTCACCAATTTTGCCCTCAAGGCCGCGTGAGGTTGGCGCGTAATAGTGCGTATCGGCCATTTCCGGCGGAAAATAGCTCTCGCCAGCGGCATAGGCATTGGGTTCATTGTGTGCGTACCGATACTCAGCGCCGAGCCCCATTTCTTTCATCAACCGCGTAGGCGCATTGCGCAAATGCTCGGGAACATCATAGTCTGGCTTCTCGCGCGCATCCTGCATCGCGGCTTTAAATGCGCTATACACGGCGTTACTTTTAGGAGCGCAGGCCAGATAAACAATCGCCTGAGCAATGGCGCGCTCCCCTTCTGCAGGGCCGATACGAGTGAAGCAATCCCAAGCGGAGATAGCCACCTGCATCGCACGCGGGTCGGCGTTGCCAACATCCTCCGATGCAATTGCCAACAGCCGTCGGGCAACATACAGCGGGTCGCCGCCGGCGGTAATGATTCTGGCGTACCAATAAAGCGCCGCGTCCGGCGAGGAACCTCTTACTGATTTATGCAACGCCGAAATCAGGTCGTAATAGCGGTCACCTTTGTTATCAAAGCGGGCACTACGCTCGCCAGCAATTTCGTTGAGGAGTGCCGGCGTCAGAACACGTAGGCCCTGCGCGTCGATTTCCGCCATATCCGCCATCATTTCCAGGCTATTCAGCGCACGTCTGGCGTCGCCATTGACCAATTCGGCCAGCATTCGCGCGGTTTCGGCAGGCAGGACAATATTCTGTCCGCCGTACCCACGCTCGCTGTCGCTCATGGCCTGCTGCAAGACCTGCTCGATATCTTCCGCCGTCAGCGCTTTTAGCAAATAGACGCGGGCGCGAGATAACAAGGCGGAATTGAGTTCGAAAGAGGGATTTTCCGTTGTCGCACCAATAAAGGTGATCGTTCCATCTTCAATATGTGGCAGAAACGCATCCTGCTGACTTTTGTTGAAACGATGGACTTCATCGACAAACAAAATAGTGCGACGCCCCGCATTGCGATTTTGTCGAGCACGCTCAATCGCTTCACGAATTTCTTTGATCCCGGACGTCACGGCAGAAATACGTTCAACATCCGCCTGCCCGTAATGCCCAATCAGTTCTGCCAGTGTGGTTTTTCCCGTTCCTGGCGGCCCCCAGAGAATCATTGAGTGCAACTGCCCTGCCTCAATAGCTCGTGGCAGAGGCTTACCAGCTCCTAACAGATGCTGTTGACCGATATACTGTGCCAACGTCGCTGGCCGCATACGCGCGGCCAGCGGTTGGAATTCATTATGGGAAAAATCAAGGGACAGATTGCTCACTCTGGCCTCACTGACGCTGGTCATCCAGCGTGACGCCTTTCGGCGGTGTGAACGTGAATTGTGCGGCATCAACAGCGCCGTTTTGCTGATTTTTCAGCACATAAGTGCTCCGCTGACCGTCTTGTTCCGTCGCGGTAAACTGTTTGATTGTGCCGCTTGTCGTCACATTAATCGCAAACTGCTTCAGATTGCCGCTCGCTGACTTCGGCGTAAGTTCAAAATCATCACCTTTCTGGCGCACATCGTATTTATTCCAGTCGCTGGTGTCGTTACGCGTGATCAGAATAAACGGTGTATTGCCTGTTGCATCTTTCAGCCAGGTTGCCGTGACTTGTTCAACAAACGGATTGTAGAACCAAAGCGTTTTGCCATCAGAAATCAACGCACTTTCGTCAGGTGATGTGGTTTTCCAGTTAAATAGGTTAGGACGTTTCAACCACAGTTCGCCTTCCCCCTCCTGCACCGCTGCGCCGTCAGCGCTGGTGACTTTCTGGCTGAAATTGGCGTGGAAACTGCTGACTTTATTGAGGCGACCCTGCAAATCTTTTGCCGCATCCGCATAGACAGCGGTTGAGGTAACACCTGCAATCAGGCAACTGATAGCTAACCACTTTTTCATACGCATAATCCTTTGAATTTCTTAATATAACGAACCTTCATCTATCGAGGTCAGACGCTTTGCATAGCGCCTATGTTCTTTACAGATCGGTGTTATTCGTCGAGCTACATTATCTATAGATCTATGTTATCTGAACCCAGTCGGACGGTGATAGGTGAATTATCTGCTTATTGCTGCTTTTACGCTTCTTTGCATAAGGGCTGCTTACGCAGCCCTTAGTAGATGACGTCAATCAATACTGCATTTTCATTCCATCGATGGCGGTGCCAATACCTCACGGTTACCATTGTGTCCTGGAGCGCTGACAATACCCTGCGCCTCCATTTGTTCAACAATTCGCGCAGCGCGGTTATAGCCGATTCTGAACTGACGCTGTACGCCAGAGATTGATGCCCGACGCTTATCGACCACAAACTCTACAGCCTGATCGAACAGCGGATCGAGTTCTTCATCACCATCAAGACCGAGGTTTCCACCTTCAGCATCGTCGCCACCGCTAACAATATTATCGATATATTGAGGGCGACCACGCGCCTTCCAGTCCTGAACGACGGCATGAACTTCTTCATCACGCACAAAAGCGCCATGAACACGGACAGGTATCGAGGAGTTAGGCGCCATATACAACATATCCCCCATCCCCAATAGCGACTCCGCGCCACTTTGATCGAGGATAGTCCGTGAGTCGATTTTACTGGAAACGGTAAACGCGATACGCGTCGGGATGTTTGCTTTGATCAATCCGGTGATGACATCAACCGAAGGACGCTGCGTCGCCAGCACCAAGTGGATCCCCGCAGCACGCGCTTTTTGTGCGAGTCGGGCAATCAATTCTTCAACTTTCTTACCCACCGCCATCATTAAGTCAGCAAATTCATCGACCATCACAACAATATACGGCAGTTTTTCCAGCACCGGCGGCGTCATATCCATACTGTCACTCGGTTTCCAGAACGGATCGGGGATCGGACGGCCCATTGCATTTGCCGTCATCACCCGTTCGTTGTATCCCGCCAGATTTCGTACACCAAGCGCTGACATGAGCTTGTAACGGCGTTCCATTTCACCGACACACCAGCGTAATGCATTGGCCGCATCCTTCATGTCGGTCACGACTTCCGTCAACAAATGCGGAATACCTTCGTACACCGAGAGTTCCAGCATTTTCGGGTCAATCATGATAAAGCGTACGTCTTCTGGCGTGGCTTTATACAACATACTGATGATCATGGCGTTAACGCCGACCGATTTACCCGACCCTGTCGTACCCGCAACCAGCAGGTGTGGCATTTTCGCTAAATCGGCAACGACAGGTTCACCCGCAATATCTTTACCCAACACAATCGACAGCGGCGATGGATTATCCCGGAACTGATCGCAGTCCAACACTTCTCGCAGATAAACCGTCTGGCGATGCGCGTTCGGCAATTCCAGCCCGACGTACGGTCTGCCGGGGATAACCTCAACAATACGCACCGCGACAACCGACAGTGAACGTGCCAAATCGCGCGACAAATTCGAGATACGAGCCGCTTTAACGCCCGGAGCCAGATCCAATTCAAACCGTGTGATCACCGGCCCGGGAGAGTGATCGACCACATCGGCTTTTACTCGGAAATCAGCCAGACGCGCTTCAATCAGTCGCGCCGTCTGTTCAAGTGCAAAATTATCAACAGGCGCTTCGCTAGCCGGCGGTGGCGTCAATAAATCCAAGGTTGGCAGCGGCGTAGTCGGCTTCTGCCGCGGTTGTTCATTACGCATCAGGAACGGATGAATCAAGCCATCCATTGCCGGATGATGCGTTGGTGTTACCACATTTTCCTGTTTCGCGGCCTCAACAGGCGCTGACGCTGGCTGCATTGGCTGACTAAACACCAATGGGTTGCGATCATCGTCGTCGTCCTCATCTTCACCAGCATGCATCGGCGGAAGCTCTGGCTCGGAGTTATAGGACGGCTGTAAATAGGTGGGTTCACTGAACGTATGCGGTTCAGGCTCACGTTCATTCTCCGCACTAAACGGCGAGAATGAAAAAGCGTTGTGCGATGTAACAGGGTTTGGCTGAACAGGCTCGCTGACCGCAGGCGGTGCTATCGGAGCAGGAATTTCCTCATCGCGCTGCAACGCCCTGCCGTCATAACGTGACTGCTGCTGTGCTGCGAAATCTCTGGCTAGCTGCGCTTGCAGAAGCGCATCTTCATCGTCTTCCTGTAACGGGTATTCATCACCGTAACGCTGACGTTGCTGATCCAGATACGCTTGCTGCAATGCCGCTTCCTGCTGGGCGAGGTCATCTGGAGTCTCTTCCTGATACACGTCGTTCGCCAATTCCGTTTCTGCACTACCATTCTGCGCCTGCAGCCTTGCTTGTGCTTCAGCCAACCGCTGCGACGGCAGTTTGATTCCATATGACGCCAGCTCGCGGCGAGTAGGAATACGTACTGGATTAGGACGCGGCAGTTCAGGCCCTACGCCGCGTTTAATCTGCGGATTATCATCGCCATCGGCACTGAACGCAGGCATAAACGTACTGTTCGTATTGAAATCCGTATCGCGTACAGGTTGTCGCGGTTCAGCAAAAGGTTGAACCACAGGTGCCGAGACAATCGGTGGTACAGCACTCTCTCCGTAACTATTTCCGTAAGGTGCATACGCACTGCTATGGAGCTCAGGTGAGGTTGCAATCTCTGGCATTGTCGCTGGCGTTTCAGGGATTTCAAACGAATACAGCGGTGGATTTGGCGACGGCGTCGAATCACTCGGGGTTGGAGTAATGGGTGGCACAATGCCAGACGATGAACCAGAGAATACTGATTCTGGTAATGCTGAATCAGACACTGCCACATCAGACAATGTTGGCCCTGCCACCGGTGTTTCAGCGGAGAAGGCCGATTGTGTCACCGTCGGCGCGCTATCGGTTAACGGTGATAAGGCTTCTATATTATTGTCTGCCGTCGTGTCGTTTACCGCATCAGCAACGGAAGGCGCAGAAAATAGAACGTCATCATCATCACGCTGTTGTGTTACGGCCTCACCCAACGCCTCATCGTGACGCAGATTAAGCGCATCGCGATCATCCTCTTCACGATCGTGTTCTTCGCGATAGTCCTCGTCGCGGCGTGAACGGTTTGACATAAACGTCAAACAACCCAAGACACCCGCGCCAATTTTTTCAGCAATCGTTAACCATGACCAGCCGGTAAACAGCGTTAACCCAGCCCCCCATACGCACAGCAAAATCAGCGTTGCGCCCATGCTGTTGAAACGCGGGATCATTGAGCTGCTAAACAGGCTTCCCAAAACACCACCGGAAGCAAAATAGTAGAGATCGTCAATATTCAACGCAGCCAAACCACAAGAGGTCAGGATCAGCGCCAATGTCCCAATCAGGCGAAGTGAAAAGGTAAAGTAGTCAATAGTCTGGTTGTTATCACGCTGGCGGAAGGCGACCCAGCACAGAGATAACATAATCGGCGGAATAGCGTAGGCCAGCACACCAAAAATGAAGAACAGCGTATCCGCCAGCCATGCACCTGCTACACCACCAAGGTTGTGAATCGGTTCATGCCATGCAGTCTGTGACCAACTGGGGTCGGAGGGGCTGAAACTGAGTAGTGCGACACTAAGATAAACCGCAAAAAGTGCCACAACGATTAAAATCGCTTCAAGCAAACGACGTGTTCCACTGAGCTTTTTCAGGGTAACGTCTTTATCTTCTGTATATTCCTGGCTCAAGAGTCTCTCCAGGGGCCTGTAAGGTTTATGACAAAGCGCCGAGAAAACCCGGCGCTGGGACTGTATAAATTCACAGGAGTGTAGCTGAATTTATCGGGTTTTGCACCCACACGTTTATCGCGTCTTAATGACCAGACGGTTGCTTTGCTTCACTTCTTCCATCACCACATAGGTACGGGTGTCGTTTACGCCCGGCAAACGCAGCAGCGTTTCACCCAGGAGCTTACGGTAAGCGGACATGTCTGGCACACGCGTTTTCAACAGGTAGTCAAAATCACCGGAAACCAGATGACATTCCTGAATTTCTTCCAGTTTTTGCACCGCAGCATTGAACTGTTCAAATACATCAGGCGCGCCGCGGTTTAGCGTTATTTCAACAAAAACCAGCAGTGACGCATCCAGATAATGCGGGTTTAGCAGCGCTGTGTAGCCGTTAATGAAGCCCTGTCTTTCCAGACGACGTACACGTTCCAGACAAGGCGTTGGCGACAACCCAACACGTTTGGAAAGCTCGACATTGGAAATACGCCCATCTTTTTGCAATTCATTCAGGATGTTACGATCAATACGATCGAGATCTTTTCCTGGCCGTTTTTTAGTGTCTACCATTTATTATTGTCTCTCTTCACTTTTCCCTGCACCCGCTTTACCCCGATAGACCTCATGTATCAGAGCTACCCTTAAAGAAGACACGCTGCCTATTTTGTATATCAACAGTCATTAACTTCTCGTTATCGCCCCACGTATTGCTTACCCGCGAAGAAGACCATCACGTCATATCCGTGGCCCAAAGGCCTACCTGCGAAAAAACGAATAAAAAGCCGAGCTTTTAACTGTTCACATACAAAAAATTTCCTCTTACCCAGATGTTTTCGCAAATGCACAGCCGATTGTCAAAGCAAAACAACGAAAATCAGAAGAAACTGCCAGATTGGATAAGTCAGAGCCCTTCGTCGAAGTGACTTCAATCATTTTACTTATGAATGTGGCTGATTTTTCAGCGATTTGTCGTCACCATCGTCATTAACGATTAAACAAATAGCCAGCAACTTTTCTGCATACTTTTTTTACTCTTGTAATTTCCTTACAATCATTCGCATTGTCCGTGGTAGAGACTGTTTGTAATAAGGAAACGTGTTTGTCGTAGAGACCGTTCATATAAACATTATCCGCCGTCATGAAATGAGGAAAGCATGGGTACCGTTAAACATCACAAGTTATTGATTCTGGGTTCAGGCCCGGCTGGCTACACTGCCGCAGTGTATGCTGCACGGGCAAATCTACAGCCAGTATTAATCACTGGCATGGAAAAAGGCGGTCAGTTGACGACCACGACCGAAGTAGAAAATTGGCCGGGTGATGCCGATGATTTAACTGGCCCGCTGTTAATGGAGCGTATGCATGCACACGCGACCAAATTCAATACTGAAGTGATCTTCGATCATATTGAACGTGTCGATTTGCAAAACCGTCCCTTCCGTTTATTCGGCGATAGCGCCGAGTACACCTGTGACGCGCTGATCATTGCCACGGGGGCATCAGCGCGTTACCTTGGCCTACCGTCAGAAGAAGCCTTTAAAGGCAAAGGGGTTTCTGCCTGTGCAACCTGTGACGGGTTCTTCTACCGTAACCAGAAAGTCGCTGTAGTTGGCGGTGGGAATACCGCGGTTGAAGAAGCGCTGTATTTGTCTAACATCGCGGCGGAAGTGCATTTAATTCACCGTCGCGAGACGTTCCGTTCAGAGAAAATTCTGATCGACCGCCTGATGGACAAAGTTAAAAACGGCAACATCATCTTGCATACCAATCGTACGCTGGACGACGTGCTGGGCGATGACATGGGTGTAACCGGTGTGCGTATCCGCGATACGCAAAGCGACGCAGCGGAAGAACTGGAGCTGGCTGGCGTGTTTATCGCTATCGGCCACAGCCCAAATACGGCCGTGTTCGGCGGTCAACTGGAACTGGAAAACGGTTATATCAAAGTGCAGTCCGGTATTCACGGCAACGCGACACAGACCAGTATTCCTGGCGTCTTTGCCGCAGGCGACGTCATGGATCACATCTACCGTCAGGCCATTACCTCCGCAGGTACTGGCTGTATGGCGGCACTAGATGCTGAACGCTACCTGGACGGACTGACCGTCAACAAGTAATACGCTGCTGATAACGGAGCGGCGATGGCCGTTCCGTTTTCTTCACTTTTGGCTTACCTTCCACAACACAAAATTGATCGTCTCACCCATTTCCCCTCTCCTTTTCGTTTGCAGCGCGCCCCTGTCGCGGTAACATGACATCATTCTGCGTGATAGAAGATAATTTTGTTAACTAACGGTTGCATGAGAGTTATTTTCTGTTAAGTCCATTTCTGCAATATAACGAACTGGTGCCTGATGAAAAAAACCAGACAGCAAGAACTGACCGCCTGGCTGAAACAGCAGAGTAAGCTGGCGCAACGTTGGCTCCGGATTTCACTCCTGCTTGGATTCCTGAGCGGTGCATTAATCGTGGCGCAAGCTTGGCTGTTAGCGACACTGCTTCATGCCTTGATTATCGAGCATGCTACTCGCGAATCTCTGCTTTCCCCCTTCCTTCTGCTGATTGCCACATTTATTCTGCGCGCACTCAACAGTGTGTTACGCGAGCGTGTGGGTTTTCTTTGCGGACAAGCCGTTCGACAGCAAATTCGTAAGCTGGTACTGGATCGATTGCAACAGCTTGGCCCTGCTTGGGTTCAGGGCAAACCCGCCGGCAGTTGGGCAACGATGATTCTTGAGCAGGTTGATGATATGCAGGATTATTACGCCCGCTATCTGCCACAAATGTATCTTGCCGCGCTGATTCCGCTGCTTATCTTAATCACGATTTTCCCGCTCAATTGGGCTGCTGGCCTGATTCTGTTTCTAACCGCCCCGCTTATCCCGCTTTTTATGGCGCTGGTTGGCATGGGCGCGGCGGATGCTAACCGACGTAACTTTCTGGCTCTGGCACGCCTGAGCGGACACTTCCTCGATCGCCTGCGCGGGATGGAGACTCTGCGTCTGTTCCATCGTGGCAAGGCTGAAATTGAAGAAATCCGTCATGCTTCCGAAGATTTCCGTAGTCGCACAATGGAAGTGCTACGTATGGCGTTTCTCTCCTCGGGCGTGCTGGAATTTTTCGCCTCCATTTCAATCGCCGTGGTCGCCGTCTATTTCGGATTCTCTTATCTCGGTGAACTGGATTTTGGTCATTACGGCATGGGGGTGACGCTCTTCGCCGGCTTTCTCGTATTGATTCTGGCTCCAGAATTCTTTCAGCCTTTACGCGATTTGGGCACCTTCTATCATGCCAAAGCTCAGGCTATCGGGGCAGCAGAATCGTTGGTGACTTTTTTGTCAGAGGAAGGCGAAACGGTCGGCTTTGGCACACACGCGTTCAGCAGCGATAACGCCATTGCTATCCGGGCGGAAGATCTGGTTGTCCTCGCGCCGAATGGTACGCCGCTGACCCAACCGTTGACGTTCGATATTCGTGCAGGTGAACGTATCGCGCTGGTCGGCCTCAGCGGAGCAGGAAAAAGCTCGCTGCTGAATGTGCTGCTGGGATTTCTGCCCTATCGCGGTTCACTCACCGTCAACGGTCAGGCATTGAACACGTTGACGCCTGAATCATGGCGCAAGCAGTTAAGCTGGGTCGGACAAAATCCCCACCTACCGGAACAGACGCTACGCAGCAATATTCTGCTGGGTAATCCGCAGGCCAGCCCTTTGGAATTGCAACAGGCGATTGAGCGTGCGCATGTACAGGAATTTTTACCGCACCTCCCGCAGGGTCTGGAAACGACAACCGGTGACGGTGCGGCACGCCTCTCCGTCGGACAGGCACAGCGCGTCGCCGTTGCCCGTGCGCTCATTCATCCTTGCAACTTACTGCTGCTGGATGAACCGTCAGCCAGTCTGGATGCCCATAGCGAGGCGCTCGTTATGACGGCGCTGAACGACGCTGCACGTTCACAGACCACGCTACTGATCACGCATCAGCTCACCGAGATCGTCGAATATGACACGATCTGGGTCATGGAAGGCGGTCGGTTAGTTCAACAGGGTGATTATCAAACACTCCGAGCCGAAGCAGGTCCCTTCGCGACGCTACTGGCACAACGACAGGAGGCGCTGTAATGGCTCAGATGAAAACGATGCAGGTATTAAAACCATTTCTGGCACTTTATCGTCAGCACTTCTGGTATTTGAGTCTGGGCGTGATATTGGCGATTGCTACGTTGCTGGCCAGTATTGGTCTACTCGCCCTATCCGGCTGGTTTCTGGCGGGTGCCGCACTGGCGGGGATCGTCGGGCTGCTTACGTTTAACTATATGCTGCCCGCCGCTGGCGTGCGCGGCGCGGCTATCGCCCGTACTGCTGGGCGCTACGCGGAAAGAGTCGTCAGCCACGATGCCACCTTCCGCGTTTTGCTACGCTTACGTGTTTTCACTTTTTCTCGCATTTTGCCGCTCTCTCCGGGTGGACTGGCACAATTTCGTCAGGCTGAACTGCTAAACCGGCTCGTGGCAGACGTGGATACGCTCGACCACCTCTATCTCCGCGTGATTTCACCCATCGTCAGCGCATTCGCCGTCATTCTTATCGTTTGCTACGGCCTGAGCTTCCTTGATGCCTCACTGGCTCTGACGCTCGGTGCCATTATGCTGGTACTCCTGCTGTGCCTGCCGATTGTCTTTTATCGGGCGGGGAACGGTATCGGGCAGGATTTGACCGCGCTGCGTGCACAATACCGCCTTCAGATAACGACCTGGCTACAAGGTCAAGCGGAACTCACCGTCTTCGGCGCACTCAGTCGCGTCCGTCAACAGTTGGCGCTGGTGGAAATTAACTGGCTGCGCCGACAACGTCAGCAGGCCAACCTTACCGGCCTGTCTCAGGCGGTGATGATTTTATGCAGCGGACTGACCGTTACCCTGATTCTATGGCTGGCAGCCGATGGGGTTGGTGATAACCCACAGCCCGGTGCGTTGATTGCGCTATTCGCGTTCGCCTCACTTGCGGCTTTCGAAGCGCTGGCCCCTGTCACGGTGGCCTTCCAGCATATGGGACAAGTGATTGCCTCCGCGGCTCGGGTCGATCAAATCATTCGCCAGCCCGTTGACGTCACGTTCCCAGCACATGGGCCAGAAACCTCGTGTAAGGCGTCGCTAGACATCTCACATGTCGGTTTCACCTATCCCGGTCAACCCCAGCCTGTGTTGCAGAATATTACGCTTTCCATTCGACCGGGCGAGCATCTGGCGCTGCTAGGACGTACCGGATGCGGGAAATCGACGCTATTGCACTTGCTGACCCGGGCATGGAATTGTGAATACGGAGACATTGCGCTGAATGGACATCCTATTGCCGATTGGCGAGAAGACGATCTCCGCGCCATGATGAGCGTGGTGCCGCAGCGCGTGCATATTTTCAGCGCCACGCTGCGTGATAACCTGCTGTTAGCAGCACCGACGGCACGAGATGAAAAACTGACCGAGGTATTACAGCAGGTTGGGTTAGAAAAACTGCTAGAAAACGAAGGGCTGAATGCCTGGCTGGGAGAAGGCGGTCGACAACTGTCCGGTGGCGAACAGCGCCGTATCGCGTTGGCACGTGCCTTATTGCACGATGCACCGCTCGTTCTATTGGATGAACCGACTGAAGGGTTGGATGCTGAAACCGAAAAGCGTATTCTGCAACTGCTCCGCCAGCACTGTGCCAATAAGACGCTGATCGTCATTACCCACCGGCTATACGGTTTAGAATCGATGGATCGCATCTGTATTCTGGACGATGGCAAAGTGATCGAACAGGGCAGTCATCAGGTTTTAATGGCACAACAAGGTCGTTATTGGCAATTCCGCCAGCACGTTTAAGGCAATTTCCGTGAAACACAACGTTTGAAAAACATGCGCCTATACCAGCTTTCATCTCAATCGCTTCAGTTTCCTGATCCGAACCATGCGTTAGATGACCCCAACGGCCTGCTGGCCGTTGGCGGTGACCTCTCCGTGGCCCGATTAAACGCAGCTTATCGACAGGGCATTTTCCCTTGGTTTTCTCCCGGTGAGCCTATTTTATGGTGGTCACCAAACCCACGCGCGGTTCTGTTTCCCGGTGAATTCCATCTCAGCCGCAGCATGAAAAAATTTCTGAAGCGCCATACTTTTCACGCGACGCTGAATCAGGCATTCGATGATGTTATCCACGCTTGCGCGCATGAGCACTATGACGGTACCTGGATTACGCCAGACATAATTTCAGCTTATCGCCAGCTTCATCAGGTTGGGAAAGCACATTCCGTCGAAGTGTGGCACAATGGCGCACTGGTTGGTGGGTTATATGGTATTGAACAAGGCCGATTATTTTGCGGTGAATCCATGTTCAGCCGCATGGATAACGCCTCAAAATATGCACTGCTGGCGTTCCAGCAGCATTTTATTCGCCACGGCGGTCATTTGATTGATTGTCAGGTGTTAAATGCCCATACGGCGTCACTGGGCGTGAGTGAAATACCCCGCGAACGCTTTCTGCAACTGCTTTTCCAGTGGCAGGATATTTCCGTCGATGACGGTTGTTGGCTACCACAACAGCTCGCCGAACCGACAGGGTGATAGAGGAAACCGTGTAAATAACGCCCCAAACGTGAACGCTTCTTTACATAATGTCGGTTTTTCGGCATTATCTTGCGGTTAAAAAATAAAGGTAGTTAGACCTAGAGGATTCGATGGCCAAAGAAGACAATATTGAAATGCAAGGCACCGTGCTTGATACGCTGCCCAACACCATGTTCCGCGTTGAATTGGAAAACGGGCACGTGGTTACCGCTCATATCTCCGGTAAAATGCGTAAAAACTATATCCGCATCCTGACGGGTGACAAAGTCACTGTAGAGTTAACCCCGTACGACCTGAGTAAAGGCCGCATTGTCTTCCGCAGCCGCTAACCGGTTCGCTCATCGCTGATTACAGCGATATATGAGGATGTGACTCCCTCCCTAGCCCTTTCCTTTATGGTAAGGGCTTTTGTTTTTGGGTAGCCATACTATTCAGTGCAGCCCAGAAACATAAAAAAAGGGATGCCTCAGCATCCCTCTTAGATAACACACGATATTGATTAATTAACACTTTCTGTTTTTCGCTTCTGCGCACTCACGAAGCCATACGTCAGTTGTTGCGTTTCTTTATCCAGTTCCACCGTCACAGACCCTCCGTCCACCAGCGAACCAAACAGCAGCTCGTTGGCCAGCGGTTTCTTGAGGCTTTCCTGCATCACGCGTGCCATTGGTCGGGCACCCATTGCCTTGTCATAACCTTTTTCTGCCAGCCAGTCGCGTGCTTCATCGCTCACTTCCAGCGACACGCCTTTCGCATCCAACTGCGCCTGAAGTTCTACGATAAACTTATCGACAACCTGCTGAATGACATCGGTCGACAGATGGTTGAACCAGATAATACCGTCGAGACGGTTACGGAACTCCGGCGTAAATACTTTCTTAATTTCTTCCATCGCATCCGTACTGTTGTCCTGATGGATAATGCCGATGGATTTACGCTGTGTTTCCCGCACGCCTGCGTTGGTGGTCATGACGACAATGACATTGCGGAAATCCGCTTTACGGCCATTGTTGTCCGTCAGCGTACCGTTATCCATTACCTGCAGCAGCAGGTTAAAGACGTCAGGATGCGCTTTCTCGATCTCATCCAACAGCAGTACCGCATGGGGGTGCTTAATCACCGCATCCGTCAGCAGGCCGCCCTGATCATAGCCCACATAGCCGGGAGGCGCGCCAATCAAGCGGCTAACCGTATGGCGCTCCATGTATTCGGACATATCAAAGCGCAGCAGTTCGATATCCAGCGCTTTGGCCAACTGTAACGTGACTTCCGTCTTACCCACGCCGGTAGGACCAGCAAACAAGAAGGAACCAACTGGTTTACGCTCCTGACCCAACCCTGCACGACTCATCTTGATAGACTCAGACAGGGCTTCGATTGCTTTGTCCTGCCCAAACACCAGCATTTTCAGGCGGTCACTGAGATTTTTCAGCACATCGCGATCGCTGGCGGAGACAGTTTTTTCTGGAATACGGGCGATGCGGGCGACAACCGATTCAATATCACTCACGTTGACCGTTTTCTTGCGTTTACTGACCGGCATCAGACGGCTGCGTGCACCGGCCTCATCGATCACATCAATCGCTTTATCCGGCAGGTGACGGTCATTGATGTATTTCACGGCCAGTTCTACCGCGGCACGAACCGCTTTCGACGTATAGCGAACATCATGGTGAGCCTCATATTTCGGCTTCAGACCATTAATGATTTGTACGGTTTCTTCCACGCTCGGTTCAGTGATATCGATTTTCTGGAAACGACGCGCCAGCGCACGATCCTTTTCAAAGATATTGCTGAATTCCTGATAGGTAGTCGAGCCGATAACGCGAATCTTACCGCTGGAAAGCAGTGGTTTAATCAGATTAGCCGCATCGACCTGACCACCGGACGCCGCACCCGCGCCGATAATCGTATGAATTTCATCAATGAACAGAATACTGTTTTTATCCTGCTCCAACTGCTTCAACAGCGCCTTGAAGCGTTTTTCAAAATCACCACGGTATTTAGTGCCTGCCAGCAGTGCACCGATGTCCAGCGAGTACAGCGTGCACTCCGCCATCACTTCCGGTACATCGCCCTGCACAATACGCCAGGCCAGCCCTTCAGCAATCGCGGTTTTACCGACGCCGGATTCGCCGACCAGCAGCGGGTTATTTTTACGGCGACGGCACAATACCTGAATCGTGCGCTCCAGTTCCTTATCCCGGCCAATGAGCGGATCGATACCGCCAACGCGAGCCAGCTGATTCAGATTGGTGGTGAAGTTTTCCATACGATCTTCCCCTCCTGCCTGTTCTTCATTGACGGGACTTTCAGGGTTTGGCGCCTGATCGGATTCTTCTTTACGTGTGCCGTGAGAAATAAAGTTCACGACATCCAGACGGCTGACGTCATGCTTGCGCAGCAGGTAGGCGGCCTGAGATTCCTGCTCGCTAAAAATCGCGACCAGAACGTTGGCGCCAGACACCTCGCTGCGGCCGGAGGACTGCACGTGGAAGACGGCACGTTGGAGTACGCGCTGGAAGCTGAGCGTGGGTTGCGTTTCTCGCTCGTCGTCACTCTGCGGTAATGTTGGTGTGGTTTGCTCAATGAACGCTTCCAGTTCCTGACGCAGCGCGGCTAAATCTACCGTGCAGGCTTCCAATGCTTCACGGGCGGCTGGGTTACTGAGCAGAGCCAACAGCAGGTGCTCCACGGTCATAAACTCGTGTCGGTGCTCACGCGCTCTGGCGAAAGCCATGTTGAGACTGAGTTCCAGTTCTTGATTGAGCATAGGCACCTCTCCCAATAAATTGCCTGACTTCAGGCTTTTTCCAGCGTACAGAGCAGCGGGTGCTCGTTTTCTCTGGCATAACGATTGACTTGTACGACCTTGGTCTCAGCCACTTCAGCGCTGAATACGCCACAAATTGCTTTGCCCTGATAATGCACGCTTAACATAAGCTGCGTGGCACGTTCAATATCATAAGAAAAGAACTTTTGCAGAACGTCAATAACAAATTCCATCGGCGTGTAATCATCGTTATTCAACACCACGTTATACATCGATGGCGGCTGCAATTTTTCTTTCTGTTTATCGGCGGTCAGGTTCTCAGATTGTGACCACGTACTGTTGTTTCCCATTCTCTATCCACATCATGTAACGAATATCGCAACTCACGACATCAGTCTGTTTATTCCTAATAGATCCGAGAAGCAGGAAATGAGTGCCTGCGACTTGAAAGATGACGGGTATCTCTACATTTACAGTAGCACGTCTGCTTTTTATTTTACCACCTGAGGAATTAAATGGTTCTCGGAAAGCAAAATTCAAGGTCTGTAACCGATATCTTGATGACGCAACGCGATCGTAGGTTCATCAATAGCGTTATCTGCATCAAACTTTGGCAAACTGCCCTCCTCGCCGCGCGATGGACCGCTTGACGCTGGGATCGATTTCACTAAAGTGTACGGATGAATTGATGGGGTTTTAATCAATTCGTATTCGTAGTAACCAAATAACCACACCTTACTGAAAAGAATACTCTTGCGAAGGATGTCAATGCATGGAGACAGGTACTGTTAAATGGTTCAATAACGCCAAAGGGTTTGGTTTTATCTGTCCAGAAGGGGGCGGTGACGATATCTTCGCGCACTACTCAACCATTCAAATGGATGGCTACCGGACTCTGAAAGCCGGGCAGGTTGTCAGGTTTGATGTTCATCAAGGGCCAAAAGGCAATCATGCCTGCCTGATCGTGCCGCAAATCGCCGAGGCCGTATCCTGACCCTTTCTACACCCTACACATCGACTCAGAACACGCTACGCCAAACCATAAAATGACTATGATGCGACAAATGCCGTTCGTTACACTGAACGGCATTTTTTTATATGTATTACACTAATCCGCCCGCCCACGGGCCAGCCACAGCACGCGGGAGAACATGCTGCGAATAAGCGATGGGATTGCCTCGCAGCCCCTCGCTGCGGCTTCCATCGCGACTTCAATCGCCAGGTCTGGCTTGGATGACCGGTGGATCGCCTTGATGATGATTTTATGCATCGAGAGCGGCACTTTTTCCGGCAACTGCGCGATGCGGTGATAAACGTGGCTGAATCCCTCACGATACATGTAGTGTTCCATGTCCGATGCGGGCAAGACGGTCAAATGATCGCGCTCGCTCTCGTCCTGTGCGGCTAGCATGCCTTTTGCCGTCGCGGCATATTTCTTCCCCGCGTCATCGCCATCAACCAGGACATGCCATTCAATCCCCATATGACGTGCGAACCGCAGCAATGGCCGGAGTCCCGACTGGGCAAATTCAATCACTTTAACCCCTTCCGCCTCAAAATGGTGTCCGCATTGGTGCGCCAGTTCATTCAGCATCCAGACTTCGGTTTCCCCTTCCACCAGCAGCCAGCAGCGGGCAAAGAGTGACGCAGGTCGATTCATACGAATGTGAAACGCAATGCGTCGGCTGTCTTCCGCATTCATCCCCTGACGACCAATGCGATATGTCGCCACCCGTGAGGATTCCCGCACCAGACGGCACACCTGCTCCATCGGCACCAGCGACAGCAGCTCGCCTGAATTCGTTGTTGTGACCTTTTGGAGCGGCAAGTGCACCAGAAGCCCCCAGGCGACGGATAGCATAATCGGGTGCAGCCGAGTTTCCGGGTCTTCAATCAGCAAAAGCGGACGCGCATGGGGATCCAACGCCACCGATCCTTTCGCCTGTAACAGCGTAGAAAACAATTCCAGCAGGATAATTCGGCGACTGCGGCTATTGGGGCCGGCAATCAGGCGATTGATGTTATCCAGCGATCGCCACGATTTACCATTGTGCGTTCGCGCATGCCGGTGATGGCGTCGGTCGTTACCTGTGGCATTCTGCTCGGAAAAATAGTGCTCCAGCAGTTGTCGCATCGCCACCAGTCCCTGACGCAGTTCTTTATCCGTCAGCTTCTGCGGATTTTGCACCAACTCGCGCATCAGTTGTTCAAACTGCTGAGTCAACTTTTCATTGCTGTTATCTAACGTCGCGGCCAACGTCCCAGAACGCAAGCGCCGCATAAAACGCGCGTCTCGCAGCCGCAGCACCGGATGCAGGCGGATAATCTCTCTGGCCAGTTCATCAATATCATCCAGCGGTATCGGGTGCCCATCAGCGTCAAGAAAGCTGCGCAAGGTGAAGACCGACTGGCTTTCGTCCACCTCACCTTCCAGCCGATAAAAAACGCGGTATAGCGACTCATTCCCCTCAATCCAAACGGGGCTCAGCGAACGGTAGCGAGGGGATAGATGATGGCCGGGTGCCGTCTCGCAAAACGTAAAAATAACCTGAAGATGCTTTTCTCGGCTATTTTCATCTCCCGGTGTGAAGTGAAAATCCTGCATATCAAAATGATAGAGCGGTAGCGTCGGTGCCAGCAGCAGCGAGAGCGCATCCAGCAGGCTTGATTTTCCCCAGGCGTTCTCACCAATCAGTACATTGTTATCGTCCAGCGTCAGCGACAGACGATTGATTCCCCGAAATCCCAGGATTTCAATACGTTCCAGATGCATCCTTCTCTCCTGTAGCAGCGGCCTGCGAGTTTCTGCTGCAAAAACGCTCACCGTATAGAATATCCTGCCAGACAGCGCTTTACTCACCGCGATAATTTGTTTAATTTTAATAGATTATCGTTTTTCTTCCCGCCAAGTGTAGCCGATGAATCCCGCGATGTTGTTAATGACGATGTTGTCAACGCACGGTCTGTATTTCCTCCGTGCCGAACCCTATCGGGGTAGAGCTGAAGAAGAAAAGCCTCATGGTTTAACTACGGTAACCCCCGTCAATCCTAAAATACGGGTTAGCGCCGTTTTTCTCGCGTAAGGACATCAATTCTGTGATGTATTCAGGATTATTAATTATTTTATTACCGCTCATCATTGGCTATCTGTTACCGCTGCGCGGCAAAAAAGCATTACAGCTGATTAACCAACTGCTGAGTTGGATGGTGTACGTTATTCTGTTTTTGATGGGCATAAGCCTAGCTTTTCTGGAAAATCTCAGCAGCAATTTGTTACTGATCTTCCGCTACACTGCCGTCTTCGCCTTCTGTATTGTCGCAGCAAACGGCATTGCCCTGTGGCTGTGGGAAAAACGCAGTGCGTGGCGTAGTAAGTACAGAGACGCGGCACCGCTTTCCCGACTGCGAATGATTCTTGAATCGTTCAAACTCTGCGGCGTGGTATTCGGTGGTTTTCTGCTGGGCTTAACGCAATGGCCGGGATTCACCTACGCCAGCAAAGGCAGCGAATATGCCCTGATCTTCCTGCTCTTTCTGGTCGGCGTTCAACTGCGTAACAGCGGGATGACGTTGCGCCAAATCGTCTTAAACCGTCGCGGTCTGGTCATCGCGCTTGTCGTCGGTATCAGCGCGCTCGGTGGCGGCCTGCTTGCCGCATGGATTCTAGGACTGCCGCTGAAAACCGGTCTGGCGATGGCATCCGGCTATGGATGGTATTCACTGTCAGGCATTCTGCTGACCGATGCTCTCGGGCCCGTCATCGGCAGCACCGCGTTTTTCAATGATCTGACTCGCGAGCTACTGGCGATTATGCTGGTTCCCGTGTTGGCACAGCGGAATCGCTCCTGTGCGTTAGGCCTTTGCGGTGCAACCTCGATGGATTTCACGCTGCCCGTTTTGCAGCGCAGTGCGGGTATCGACGTCGTGCCTGCGGCTATCGTACATGGTTTCTTATTAAGCCTCGCGGCGCCAATACTGATGGCGCTGTTTTCTTCATAAGCGCACACTAAACACCGTTTTCCCCCTCGTTTATGGGCTGTGATTGAGAGTGATTTTCATTGCCCATCACCAAACTTGCGCTAAATCAAATTTACCTAAAGTTGCAGTAAAAAAGCCTTTTTACCTGCCTCGGCTAACACTATGCTTTAAACAAGCATTTAAAATGCAACTTAAAAAGGAAGTCATTATGTTTTGTGTGCAATGTGAACAAACGATTCGTACCCCTGTTGGAAACGGCTGCTCTTACGCGCAGGGCATGTGCGGCAAAACCGCAGAAACCTCCGATCTGCAAGACCTGCTGGTCGCGGTGCTGCAAGGGCTTTCTGCCTGGGCGCTGAAAGCGCGCGAGCTGGATATCATCGATCACGATGTCGACAACTTTGCGCCACGCGCCTTCTTCTCGACATTGACCAACGTTAACTTCGATTCCCAACGCATTATTGGCTACGCACAGGAAGCCATTACACTGCGTGAGTCCCTGGCTGTTCGCTGCCGTCTGCACGATGCCACCGCGACCGTGGATCACCCAATGGCAGCCCTGCAATTGGCTGGCAACGATATTCCGACCTTACTGCAACAGGCAGCGGATTTTGCGCTGGACAGTGATAAAGCCAGCGTGGGTGACGACATTCACGGCTTGCGCATGCTCAACCTTTATGGCCTGAAAGGCGCGGCGGCCTATATGGAACATGCCCACGTTCTCGGTCAGTATGACAATGCAATTTATGCCGAATATCATGCCTTCATGGCATGGCTGGGCACGCAACCATCCGATGTTGACACCCTGCTGAACAACGCAATGGGCATCGGTAAAATGAACTTCAACGTTATGGCGATCCTCGACCATGGCGAAACCAATGCTTACGGTCATCCACAGCCAACCTCCGTTAACGTCCGCCCAATTGCGGGTAAAGCGATTCTGATTTCCGGTCATGACCTGAAAGATCTGCGCATGCTGCTGGAGCAAACCGAAGGCACCGGCGTGAATATTTATACCCACGGCGAAATGCTGCCTGCACACGGTTACCCAGAGCTGAAAAAATTCACGCATCTGGCGGGTAACTACGGCAGCGGCTGGCAGAACCAGCAGACTGAGTTTGCCAAATTCCCAGGCGCGATCGTCATGACCTCTAACTGCATTATCGATCCAAACGTGGGTAACTATGGCGACCGTATCTGGACGCGCAGCATCGTTGGCTGGCCGGGCGTGAACCATCTGGAAGGCGACGATTTCAGCCCAGTTATCGAGCAGGCGCAGGGTCTGGCTGGTTTCCCATACAGCGAAATCGAGCACATGATCACCGTCGGCTTTGGTCGTGAAACGCTGCTGAGCGCCGCGGATACCGTCATCGATCTGGTAGCACAGAAAAAACTGCGCCACGTCTTCCTAGTTGGCGGATGTGACGGTAGCCGTGAAGAACGTAGCTACTTCACTGACTTTACGCTGAACGTTCCGCAAGACTGCCTGATCATGACGCTGGCCTGCGGTAAATACCGTTTCAACAAACTGGACTTCGGTACGCTGGAAGGCCTGCCACGTCTGCTGGATGTCGGCCAATGTAATGACGCCTACGCGGCAATTATTCTGGCCGTGAAACTGGCGGAAAAATTGGGCTGTGGCGTGAACGACCTGCCGCTGAGTCTGGTGCTGTCCTGGTTTGAACAGAAAGCGATTGTCATCCTGCTCACCCTGCTGTCTCTCGGCGTGAAGAATATCTACACCGGGCCGACGGCTCCGGGCTTCCTGACGGATAACCTGCTTGCCATTCTGAACGACAAATTCGGTATGCGAGCGATTACCACCGTTGAACAGGACATGAACACCATTCTGGCCGCGTGATGAATCAATGCGGACGGAGGAGCGTGTTCCTCGTCACGCAGCGTGAGGTGTCAGCATTGATGCCTCGCGCTAAGCCCACTGTCTTATGGGCCGCCATTTTTACACGCTTCACCGTACCCGTTTGTTATGGAGATTGATTATGACCATGCCCGCACTACAGATTGGGCCGACACCGCTTTGTTCTAACCGCATGCAGGTACATTCGATTACCCAGGAAACGCCGGATGTCTGGACGATTTCACTGGTTAATCATGATTTTTATCCGTATCAGCCGGGTCAGTATGCGTTAGTCAGCATTGCCAACAGCGCGGAGACGCTACGGGCTTATACGATTTCGTCTTCACCGGGCCTCAGCCGTTTTATTACCTTAACGGTAAGAAGACTGGACGACGGTGTCGGTTCACGCTGGCTGACCCAAACGCTGAAAGTCGGCGATTATCTGTGGTTGTCCGATGCACAGGGCGAGTTTACCTGTGCCAACGCCGTCAGCGATCGCTACCTGATGGCGGCGGCAGGCTGCGGTGTCACGCCGATTATGTCGATGTGCCGCTGGCTGCTGGCAAACAAATCACAAACCGATATCCACGTTATTTTCAACGTGCGCAATCCGCTGCAGGTGATCTTCGCCAAAGAATGGCAGGATCTGGTGCAGCGTTACCCTCAGCAGTTGCATCTGACGCTGATGGCAGAATTTGACGCTGCGCCCGGCTTCCTCTCTGGACGAATCAGCGGCGACCTGCTGGTCGAACACGTACCGGATATCGCCAGCCGCACCGTGATGACCTGCGGCCCAGCGCCGTACATGAATCAGATTGAAACCCTGAGTCAGCAGCTTGGCGTTGCCTCAAACCGCATCTTCAAAGAACAGTTCCGCCCAACAGATGACGTGCTGGATGACGACGCCGATCAGCTCACGCTGACCATCAGTCGTCCGCTGAAAAACCTGCGCGTGCCAGTGGGTATCAGCCTGCTAGCCGCACTGGAAGCCAATAAGGTGCTGGTTACCGCTGCCTGCCGCGCCGGTGTTTGCGGGAGCTGCAAAACTCACGTGCTATCCGGTAATTACACCACTAGCAGTACCATGACGCTAACACCAGCCGAGATCGAACAGGGCTATGTTTTGGCCTGTAGTTGCCAACTGCAAGGCGACACCGTTCTGGCCTAATACGCCCGCGTTTTACCCCCTTCTGTCCGGTAGCCTCGGCTATCGGGCAGGTAGGTCATGTTAGATTACGCTTGGTTCCAGCTAAGCATTAATTCCCTATTTTTCGTCGTTTTTTGCCCTTTCCCGATTTGCCTTTTCGCGATTATAGTAAGCCATGGTTATATTTTGCTGTGGAGCCACTGGCACATGACATCCCCCTCAGCCCCGATCCTGATTCTGGGCGCAACTGGCTACATTGGCCGCCATTTAACCGAGCGGTTGAGTAAACAAGGCAACCGAGTCATCGCTGCTGGCCGAAATACTGAGTCCCTCGCCTCACGAAATTTGCCGGGCGTCGACTGCCAACAGGTTGATCTCGCTAAGCCAGAAAGCCTGCCGGATGGCCTGTGGGGCGCAGAAACACTCTATTATCTGGTGCACAGCATGGGCGACGGCGCGGACTTCGTGGCAAGAGAACGGATGACCGCCATGAACCTGCTGCTGGCACTGACCTCTAGCCGCGTAAAACAGATTATCTATCTGGGGTCGCTTCAGGTAAAACGTGATGCCTCACCACACATGCAAGCACGTCAAATCACCGGTGATGTATTACGCAGTAGCGGCATTCCCGTCACAGAGCTGCGTGCGGGTATTATTATCGGTACCGGTTCGGCGGCGTTCGAGATCATGCGCGATATGGTCTATAACCTGCCGATATTGACGCCGCCGCGCTGGGTGCGATCTAAATCGTCCCCCATTGCGCTGGAAAACCTGCTGGTGTATCTGATCAATATCGCACAGCACCCCGCGACAGAAAACCGCATCATGGATGCCGCAGGCCCCGAATACATCAGCTACCAGACCATGTTCGAGCGTTTCATTCAGATCAGCGGCAAACGCAGATTGCTGATACCCGTTCCCATGCCGACACATTTCATGTCTGTCTGGTTCCTGCACTTGGTCACATCGGTTCCGCCGTTCATCGCCCGCGCGCTTATTCAGGGTTTAAAACACGATTTACAGGCCGATGACCGCGAACTCCAGACATTGATCCCACAAACGCTGATTAGCTTTGATGACGCCGTGCGCTTCACGCTGCAAAGCGAAATGGAGAGCGTGCAGCAGGCCGACTGGGGCGATGACACCGAGGTCCGCGCACGTTGGAAGCCCAATTACGGCTTTTACCCTAAACAAGCGGGCCATTCGATGAAGACGTCCGCGTCCAGTCAGGCGCTCTGGCAGGTCATCCAGCAGGTCGGCGGCAAGGAAGGCTATTTTTACGCCAATACGCTGTGGAATATCCGCGCTCGGCTCGACGATCTCTGCGGCAACGGCGTGACTTACGGACGCCCCGATCGTCCGACGCTGGAAGTGGGCGACAAGATTGACGGCTGGAAGGTTATTTCGATCAAGCCACAGCGTCAGCTAGTGCTATTATTCGGCATGAAAGCCCCAGGGTTGGGTAAACTCAATTTTACCATCACCGATAAGGGCACTCACCGAACCGTGGATGTGCGCGCCCGCTGGCACCCTTCAGGGTTCAACGGGCTGGTCTACTGGTTTCTGATGATGCCCGCTCACCTGTTTATCTTCCGTGGTATGGCGGCGCGTATTGCGAAACTGGCAGAGAAGGAAACGGTTTAGCGGTTGCCGTATTTCTCCAGCAGCGCGTCGACGATCGCTTCACTTTGCGCATCTGGCTGGCCTTGATAGTTCTCGGGGCGGAAATGCATCTGGAAAGCGGCAATCACCTGCCGCTTTTCGCGCGCCGTCATCGTGTCTTGCACCGCGTAACCATAGCGCCCCAGTTTCTCCAGCAGAACCGCTTCATCCACTGGCTGCATCGGCAGTCGACCACTTAAATAGAACGCGACCCGCTGCGCATCCGGCCAGGCACCAATGCCCGCTTGCGCTAGCGCCTGCCAAGGGAACAGCGGCCCGGGGTCTTGTTTGCGCTGTGGAGCAATATCGCTGTGCGCCACCACGTTCTGCGGAGCAATCTGGTAGCGGTCGACAATATCGCGGGCGATCGCAGTCACGAGCTGAATCTGCGAGGCGGTAAACGGCTCCCACGTATAGCCCGTTAGCGTGCGTTCATAGCCCGCGTTTTCGATCTCAATACCAATCGAAGAATTATTCAGTCGACTAAATCCGCGCCAGCTACTGGCTCCCGCATGCCAGGCAGCCTGAGATTCCGGCACCAGTTGCCAAGCAAGTGGCTTACCACGTTGCAAAGGAGGGTGAGCTGGAATCAGATAATGGGCGCTGACATGCTCATCGGTCAAAATATTCAGCGAGGTGGCAAAGTCTTCCGCCGTATAGTGAATCACCAGAAAGCGGATACGCGATTCCTGCGCCCGCGACTGCACTGCGGTCTCCAGCACATAATTATTCTGTTCCTGCAACAAGGAAGGTGCTGACTGGCAACCCGCTAACAGCCCCAATACTATACAGAGCATCCATTTCAACATCGTTATTCCACTCTATACGTTCTTCCACACCATCTCTTCGCCAACTCACTATATATACTCTAAATAATTCGAGTTTCAGGAAGGCGGCAAGAGAACGAATCCCGATGAGCTTACTTGAGTAAGTGATTCGGGTGAGTGAGCGCAGCCAACGCACATGCAACTTGAAGTATGACGAGTATAAGCTGCTAGCGGCGAACTTTTACTGCGGTACCGCTCACGGTCACCATCAGCATACTGCCGTCCTTCCCGACGGTTTCATAGTCAAGATCGATGCCTACCACGGCATTCGCCCCTAAATCTTCGGCTTGCTCCTGTAACTCTTTGAACGCAATCTGCCGCGCCTTACGTAGCTCCTTCTCATAGGCACCAGACCGGCCGCCAACGACATCGCGGATGCTGGCAAAAAAGTCCCGGAAGATGTTCGCGCCCAGGATGGCTTCGCCGGTCACGACGCCACAATATTCAGTGATGGTGAAACCTTCCAGACTTGGCGTGGTGGATAATTGCATGTCGTCTCCTTTCACTGCTTTTCTAATGAATGTTAAGTACACGTAAATATAAGTCGGCGGTACTGTTAGCACCCGCTATGAGAAAGCGGGCGCCCAGATTGTAAGCCGCTATTTTGTGCTATTATTTAATCAACAAATCGCTTATTGGCAAATTTTAACCCACGGTGATTGCATAACTATTCTGCCGACGTTAACATTCGCCGCATCAATGTCTATTCAATTCTTACGCATGAGTATTCAACTAAACGGCATTAACTGTTTCTACGGCACATACCAGGCACTATTTGATATCACCCTCGATTGTCCTGCGGGTGAAACGCTCGTGCTCCTTGGTCCCAGCGGTGCGGGAAAGAGCTCGCTGATACGCGTTCTTAATCTGTTGGAAATGCCGCGTTCTGGCAAGCTTTCCATCGCCGGTAATCAGTTTGATTTTCAGCGCACGCCATCCGACAGCGCGATCCGTGAATTGCGTCAGAACGTCGGAATGGTGTTCCAACAATATAATTTGTGGCCGCATTTGACCGTGGTGCAGAATCTTATCGAAGCGCCCTGCCGCGTGCTGGGACTGAGTAAAGAAGAAGCGAAAGCGCGGGCGAACAAACTGCTAACACGTCTGCGCCTCAATGACTTTGCCGATCGCTTCCCTCTCCATCTTTCTGGCGGGCAGCAACAGCGTGTCGCGATTGCCCGTGCGCTGATGATGGAACCTCAGGTTCTGCTATTTGATGAGCCCACTGCCGCGCTGGACCCTGAAATTACCGCTCAGGTCGTCAACATCATTCGTGAATTGGCAGAAACCGGGATTACGCAGGTGATTGTGACCCACGAAGTTGAATTTGCCCGTAAAACGGCCAGTCGTGTGGTGTATATGGAAAACGGCCGCATCGTTGAACAAGGGGATGCGACGCACTTTACCCAACCGCAGACGCCTGAATTCGCTGGTTATTTGTCACATTGATTACTATCAGGAAAATGATAATGAAAAAATTGATTGTTGCAGCCTTATTCGCCGTTGGTGCCGCCTCTGCTAACGCCGCAGATACCATCCGTTTCGCGACTGAAGCCTCCTACCCTCCGTTCGAATTTGTCGATGCCAATAACCAGATCCAAGGTTTTGATATCGATCTAGCGAATGCACTGTGCAAAGAAATGCAGGCGACCTGTACGTTCAGCAATCAGGCCTTCGACAGTCTGATCCCCGGTTTGAAATTCCGTCGTTTTGAAGCCGTCATCGCGGGAATGGATATTACGCCGGAACGCCAGCAGCAGGTGTCATTCACTCAGCCTTACTACGATAACTCCGCTCAGTTTATTGCCCAGAAAGGGAAAGTTGCCGATATCGCCGCGCTGACAGGAAAGCGCGTTGGCGTACAGAATGGCACTACCCACCAGAAATACCTGATGGAAAAGCATAGCGATATCAAAACTGTGCCTTACGACAGCTACCAGAATGCCGTGCTGGATCTGAAAAATGGTCGTCTGGATGCCGTGTTCGGTGATACCGCCGTGGTTAACGAATGGCTGAAGCAGAACGATGCGCTGGCAACCGTAGGCCAGAAGGTGACGGATAAAGGTTACTTCGGTATCGGTCTGGGCATCGCCGTGCGCCAGAACAACGATGAGCTGCTGAAAAAATTCGACGATGCGCTCAACAAAATCAAGCAAGATGGTACTTACGAGACCATCTACAAAAAATGGTTCCAGCAGTAATCTGACGCTCAATGATTGAATTTCAACCTCTTGCAAGCGCCGCCGGGATGACCGTCGGCCTTGCCGTTTGTGCACTGGTGCTCGGCCTCGTGCTGGCGATGCTGTTTGCCGTTTGGGAAACTGTCCGCTGGAAAGCCGTTAGCTGGACGGGAACCGCCGTCGTGACGCTGTTGCGCGGCCTGCCAGAAATTCTGGTCGTGCTGTTCATCTATTTCGGCTCTTCTCAACTGCTGATGATGCTGGCAGACGGTTTTACTCTGAATCTCTTCATCGTGCAGATTCCGGTAAAACTGGATATCGGCATGTTTGAAATCAGCCCATTCCTGTGCGGCGTCATTGCGCTGGCGCTGCTGTATGCGGCCTACGCCTCCCAAACGCTGCGCGGCGCGCTGAAAGCCGTCCCGCAAGGGCAATGGGAATCGGGTCAGGCGCTGGGGCTCAGTAAATCCGCGATCTTTTTCCGTCTGATCATGCCGCAGATGTGGCGTCACGCCCTGCCGGGGTTAGGCAATCAGTGGCTGGTATTGCTAAAAGATACCGCGCTGGTGTCGCTGATCAGCGTGAACGATTTGATGCTGCAAACCAAAAGTATTGCGACACGGACGCAAGAGCCCTTCACCTGGTACGTTGTCGCGGCGGCGATCTATTTGATTATTACGCTGTTAAGTCAATATGTGCTGAAACGCATTGAACTGCGCACCACGCGTTTTGAGCGGAGGCCTTCCTGATGCTCGCTTATTTACCTGAGCTAGTAAAAGGCCTGCATACCAGCCTGACCTTAACTGCCGTTTCCATCGTCGTAGCACTGGTGCTATCACTGCTGCTGACTGTGGTACTGACGCTCAAAACGCCGGTCATATCGCTGTTGGCGAAAGGCTACATTACGCTGTTTACCGGTACGCCGCTGCTGGTGCAAATCTTCCTGATTTACTATGGGCCCGGACAGTTTACTTCTATCCAGCAAATCCCCTGGCTGTGGAGCCTGCTTTCACAACCGTGGCTGTGTGCGATGGTGGCGCTGGCGCTCAACAGTGCAGCGTATACTACGCAACTGTTCTATGGTGCGGTAAAAGCGATCCCTGCCGGACAGTGGCAATCCTGTGCCGCGTTGGGCATGGATCAGAAGCAAACATTACGTATTTTGCTGCCGTTTGCGTTTAAACGTGCGCTGTCTTCTTATTCAAATGAAGTGGTGCTGGTGTTTAAGAGTACCTCACTGGCTTACACCATCACGCTGATGGAAGTCATGGGCTACAGCCAACTGATGTACGGCCGGACGTATGATGTGATGGTGTTTGGTGCCGCTGGGATTATCTACCTGTGCGTCAACGGGTTACTGACGTTGCTGATGCGCTGGGTTGAGCGTCGCTCACTGGCATTCGAACGCCGTAATTAATCCTTATCGCATTTATCCGCGCATTACTCGCTTAGAAAGCAGGCTTTGATAGCCTGCTTTTTTTATGGCGTGCTGATGTAAAAACACGCAACAAATCGACTCATTAATCATTTTAATTGCATATAAATTCAATCGATGGCATGGTAATCGCCATGACGTCGGAACCCTTCCGCACAACTATATTTATCAATATAAGAAAAACAGGAGTAGGTAATGAAAAAATTAGTGCTCGCCACGTTACTGGCAGGAATTGCCTTCAGCGCCACCGCCGCAGACACCATCCGTTTTGCGTCATCAGCCACCTACCCGCCATTTGAGTCACTGGATGCCAGTAACGAAATCGTCGGTTTCGATATGGATCTGGCGAAAGCGCTGTGTAAGCAAATGCAAGCGACTTGTACGTTCACCAATCAGGCGTTTGACAGCCTGATCCCTGCACTGAAATTCCGCCGCTATGACGCAGTGATTTCCGGTATGGATATCACCCCCGAGCGCAGCAAGCAGGTCGCGTTCACGCAACCTTACTATGCCAACTCTGCTGTGGTTATCGCGCAAAAAGGGAAATTCAGCGACTTCGCCGCGATGAAGGGCAAACGCATTGGGATGGAAAACGGCACGACGCACCAGAAGTACATGCATGATAAGCACCAGGAAGTGCAAACTGTCTCTTATGACAGCTACCAGAACGCGGTTCTGGATCTGAAAAATGGCCGTATTGATGGCGTATTCGGTGATACCGCTGTTGTCAACGAGTGGATTAAAACGAACCCTGAACTGGCAACGGTTGGCGAACATGTGACTGACGCAGAATACTTCGGCACCGGACTGGGCATCGCCGTTCGTCCCGATGACAAGGCGCTGCTGGAGAAGTTAAATAAAGCGCTGGATGCCATCAAAGCGGACGGCACTTACAAAACCATCAACGACAAGTGGTTCCCGCAATAAGATCCACTTAGCTTAACGCGGTGTGATACACCGCGTTATTAAACGCTTCCACTATTCCATGTCAGATAGTCCAAAGGTTTCGTGCGTGTTAATTACAGTATTCTTTTGTCATTTCATCACACGCCCGACAAGGAGCGCTCAACCGCCGCAGCTCCTTGACCTCTGGCTTTGAAGGCGTGAATTATGCCGCTGCGCGGTCCCATCGGCGTTCATGACCGCTAATCGAGCCGCCAGTGACGCGTTCCCGACGCGGCACTGACTTTCGCGGCATCCATGCCGCTCACTCGGCGGTCAAGCCCACCGATGCATAATTTTTTACGCCTTTTATAGCAAATCCCGCAAAGCATTCAGATGTCCTGACTTTGCCTTAGCCATCCTCACGCTTCAGTAACGTCAGTACTTCGTAGTGCGCCGTATGAGGGAACATATCGAACAGCTGTACGCGCAGCGCTCGGTAATTCGTCAGCTCTGTCATGTCTTTCGCCATGCTTTCCGCGTTACAGCTGGAATAGAGAATATAGTCTGGTGTCATGCGACTCAGGTAGGCACACAGTTCGCTGCCGATACCGCGGCGCGGCGGATTGACCAACACCAGATCCGGGATTTCCGCTTTAGCCGTCGCGAACTGCGTTGAATCCAGCGCCTGAAACTCCACCTGCTTCAACCCTAACTGTTCCGCAGAGCGACGCGCGCAGGCTATCGCCTCAGCGCTGATTTCAATCCCCGTCAGACGCATCTCCGATGATGCACAGTGCAGGCCAAAACCCCCTACCCCGCAAAACAGATCCCACATGCTAGTAATATCCAACTCTGCTACCCAATCACGTGCCGTCGCATACAGCGCGGCTGCCACCTGCGGGTTCGTCTGGAAAAAGCTTTGTGGGCGGATATACAGCGGCACCTGATTGAATTGTTCAGCCAATGCGGCTGCGTCACTCAGGATAATCTCCGTTTTCCCTTCCATAATCGCCTGATGCACAGGCTGAATATTGGCGGATATGACCTCAAGCTGAGGCAATTGCTGCTGTAGCCACGGCAATGCGGCTCGCAACTGCGCCAGCTTGGTTTCTGAGCGCAAGACAAAGCGCAGCATGAACGCACCGCGCTGCGTACTTTCCGTCAGTAGCAGGTGTTTCAGTTCCCCGCGACGTCGAGCCACGTTATAAGGCGTCAGCCCTGCCCTTGCGATGAAGACTTTAAGCACGTCGAAAACCGGCGCAAAGCTGGACGGATAAAGCGGGCAATCGCAGAGATCCACCGCCGTTCCATCACGATGCAGCATCCCCAGCAGCGGGCGTTCCACGCTGCCGCTCACCACCATTTTAGCTTTATTACGAAATGCAGACTGCGCAGAAGGTTGCACGGGCAACCAGCACTGCACAGCGTGCGGTTGCAGCAAACCTTCAAGATGCTGCTGCTTATCAGACAATTGCTGAGGGTAGGCTTTTTCCAACCATTGGCAGGAACGACAGGTTCCCGTGCTGTAGCGGGCACAATGCATAGAAATCTAACTATTAAAAAATACGGAATGTGAGGATTATATCACTCTGACGGCGTCACCCTGCGACCTTTTGCCGATTTATGGGCGACGCCAGCGGCCAGATTGGCTTATAAGAGAGAAATGTCTATTTCTGACGCATAAAGAAGCGCTTACTGCGTCGTGGCAGAAACAGTAAAACAATCACCAGAAGATCTGGAATTTTTTGCAGCAGGAGCTGATGCAGCACGGCAGCGTTGTTCTCTCCTGAGATATGGAATATCGCTGGCATAAATTCACTCAGCGACGCCAGCAGCAGGTAACACACCACGATGGCCTGACAGACCACATAACCCCATCGCCCCCAGTTCACTCCGGCCAAAACGGCAAAGCCACAGCGAATTTCAACGCCGACGATAACCAGCGATAGCAGTAACACCAGCGTCGAATCCCAAGACTCCGCGTTGCTGCCAATCCAGCCGCTCAAATCGCTGAACCCTAGCTCCCAGACAAGCAGCAGAATCCCCAAAACACGAGTAGCAATAATCGCAATCCCCGCCACCATCACTGGCACCGGGGCATAAACTTTGCGTTGTGTCATTTCCTTCTTCGTGTACAGAATTTCAACGCTCTCCCTTCATGCGGCATTTACCCGCCAAAAATACAGCACCACTATAGAATCCGGCGCCAATATAAAACGTGATGCTGATATAAAACAGCAACGCCCCCATACTCTGGCGGCGTTGCTGGAAATCTTCGCTAGGCTAACAAATTACGATGAGAAATCGAATCAGCCGCGTCTCGCTTTTTGCATATCGCGATAGCGCTGTTTCTCTGCTCTCGCCATAAACCACCAGGCGATAAACCCAATAATACCAACGACTAACAATATCAGGGAAGCCAAGGCGTTAATTTGTGGATTAACGCCCATTCTGACGCTGGAGAACACCAGCATTGGCAACGTTGTCGAGCCGGGCCCAGCTACGAAGCTGGCGATAACCAAATCGTCTAACGACAGCGTAAACGCCAGCAGCCAGCCGGAAAGCAGCGCGGGAGCAATCATCGGCACCGTGATAATGAAGAACACCTTGAGCGGATTCGCCCCCAGATCCATCGCCGCTTCTTCAATCGAACGATCAAGCTCACGCAGGCGAGCGCTGATCACCACGGTGACATACGCGGTACAGAACGTGACGTGCGCCAGCCAGATGGTGAACATTCCTCGTTCTGCTGGCCAGCCAATGGCATGCCCTAATGCAACAAAGAGCAGCAGCAGCGACAGACCGGTGATCACATCCGGCATGACCAGCGGCGCTGTCAGCATAAAAGCAAACCCATTGGAGCCACGGAAACGGCCAAAACGCACCATGACCACGGCAGCGATCGTCCCAAGAATCACGGCCATCGTGGCCGAGGCGGCAGCAATCGTCAGGCTCAGGAGCACCGCGCTGATCATCGCCGTATTGTGGAACAACTCGACGTACCAACGTGTTGACCAGCCAGCCCATACAGTCACTAGCTTGGAACTGTTGAACGAGTAGATCACCAGCATCAGCATCGGCGCATAGAGGAACGTAAAGCACAGCACCAAAATCACAATACGCCACGGTGAGCGAACGACAGGTAAATTATTCACGCCTCACCCTCCGCCGTTTTACTCTGATGTTTGTGGAACCAGATAATCGGCATAATCAACAGCAGCAGCATGACGACGGCAACGGCAGAAGCTACCGGCCAGTCGCGGTTATTGAAGAATTCCTGCCACAGAATACGGCCAATCATAATGCTGTCCGGCCCACCGAGCAGTTCTGGAATCACGTACTCCCCCACCGCAGGGATGAAGACCAGCATCGAGCCCGCAATAATTCCGCCTTTCGTTAAGGGAACGATCACACTGAAGAAAGTTTTCAGCGGTCGCGCGCCCAGATCCAACGACGCTTCAACCAACGAATAGTCCAGCCGCATCAGCGCGGTATAGATCGGCAACACCATAAACGGCAGATAGGAGTACACGACGCCGATATAAACCGCCAAATTGGTGTGCAGAATGACCAGCGGTTCATCGATCGCGCCCAACCACAGCAGGAAGTTATTCAGGATTCCGTTATTTTTCAGAATCCCCATCCAGGCGTAGACGCGAATCAGGAATGACGTCCACGATGGAAGAATCACCAGCAACAACAGGATATTACGCGTTGACGGTTTACTGTGCGCTACCGCCCAGGCTAGTGGGTAACCAATAAACAGACAGCACAGCGTCGACACAGCAGCAACCTGAAGCGATTGCATATAGGCATCGAAATACAGCGGATCGTCCAACAAATGCAGGTAGTTCCCAAGGTTCAGGGAAATATCCAACTTGCCGTCCAGCCACGAAACCAGATCGGTATAAGGTGGAATCGCCCGCGCCATCTCTGCAAGACTGATTTTGAACACGATCAGGAACGGCAGCATAAACAGCAGCAGCAGCCACAGATACGGCAGCGCGATGACCAGCTTGCGCCCGTGTTTTTGACGCCAGCGCGCGATGAGTACGCGAAACCAGAGTCTGGCCTTGCCCGGTGGTTCCGCCGCGTTATGTTCGGGAAATGAAGTCATGGTATTCTTCCTCGCTACACCGTCAGAACGACACAGCTATCCGCGTCCCAACACAGCCGGACCTCATCCCCCCAGGTCGGCATGCCTTTACGATAGCGGTAGGCATTTTGTAACTGCGCGCTGATAGTTTGCCCGCTGTTGAGCCTGACGTGGTAAATCGACAAGTCGCCCAGATAGGCGATATGGACCACTTCCCCTACCGCGAAGTTACAACCGTCAGCCGGAACTTCTTCGCACAACATGATTTTCTCAGGACGCAACGCGATGTAGACCGGAACACCATCGACCACCGAGACATCAGAATCCACTTTCAGCGGATGCACCAGTCCGGGGCTTTTAATGATCAGCGCATCGTCCTGACGTTCCTGCAAGATCCCTTCAAACATATTGACTGAGCCGATGAACTCCGCGCTGAAACGCGTGTTCGGGTGCTCATAAATCTCTTCCGGTTCGCCAATCTGTACGAATTTACCGCGATTCATAATGGCAATACGACCCGCCATGGTCATGGCTTCTTCCTGATCGTGCGTCACCATCACGCAGGTCACGCCCACGCGTTCCAGAATATCGACGACTTCAAGCTGCATACGGTCGCGTAATTTTTTGTCCAGCGCTCCCATTGGTTCGTCCAGCAGCAGCAGTTTGGGACGCTTCGCCAGACTACGAGCCAACGCAACACGCTGACGTTGACCGCCGGAAAGCTGATGCGGTTTACGATTGGCAAACTCCTGCATGTGCACCAGCGACAGCATCTCTTCCACACGATCTTTAATTTCTGCGCGCGGTAGCTTGTCCTGCTTCAGACCAAACGCGATATTCTTTTCCACCGTCATGTGTGGGAACAGCGCATAAGACTGGAACATCATATTGATAGGACGCTGGTAAGGCGGCACCAATGACAAATCCTGACCATCCAGAACAATCTGCCCCTGTGTAGGAAGCTCAAAACCTGCCAGCATGCGCAACAGCGTGGATTTCCCACAGCCAGAGGCACCCAGCAGAGCAAAAATTTCGCCTTTATAAATCGTCAGGCTGACATCATCGACGGCGGCCTGGCCGTCGAACGATTTTGTCAGGTTACGCACTTCCAGCAGCGGCGTGGCCGCTTTGGGAGGTTTGGATTGAGGGCGGGGGATCGCGTCATTCACTTCGCATTGCTCTCCGGCAAAAGCAGAACAAGTCACACCGTGGATACCGCCACTCAGGGCTTTTGCATTCAGCAGTGTGACATAATATAGAGCGCAAACAGGCGGATTATCCGCCTGTTCGCCACATTTTATACCCATCCATTCTCTGGTTGCTGAAACCAGCAACCGTCAAGCGCGTGGGTAACGATTCAGATCCAAGAGGCTATTTGCCGCTTTTAACCTTAGTCCATGCGCGAGTACGCGTACGATCAATCTGAGGAGATTGCACTTTAAGCGTAAACAGCTTGGCACGTACATCCGCTGGCGGATAAACGCCTGGGTTATTACGAATTTCGTCGTTCACCAACGGTAAGGAAGCCAGATTACCGCTCGCGTAATACACGTGGTTACTGATTTCAGCCATCACTTCTGGCTTCATCAGGTAATCCAGAAACGCATAGGTTTCATCCAGATTTTTAGCATCTTTCGGAATGGCGAGAACGTCAAAGAATGCCAGCGCACCTTCTTTCGGAATGCTGTATTGGATATTCACCCCGTTTTTCGCTTCTTTCGCACGGTTTCCTGCTTGCAAAATGTCACCCGCCCAGCCTACCGCGACGCAGATATCACCGTTCGCCAGATCGTTAATGTATTGCGAGGAATGGAAGTAGCGAATGCTCGGACGCAGTTTAAGCAGCAGATCGGTCGCAGAGGTGGTGTAATCACCCGGCTTGGTGCTGTTCGGATCTTTACCCTGATAGTTCAGCACGGTTGCAAAGATCTCTTCTGGCGCATCCAAGAAGGAGACACCACAACTTTTCAACTTTTCCAGATTTTCTGGCTTCAGCACCAAATCCCAGCTGTTAACTGGTGCATCAGCACCCAGCGCGGCTTTGACTTTCTCAGCGTTATAGCCAATGCCCGTGGTCGCCCACAGGTAAGGCAGGGCATATTTATTGTCTGGATCGTGCTGTGCGATCAACTTCATCAGCTCAGGATCCAGATTTTTGTAATTCGGTAGTTTGCTCTTGTCTAATGGCTGAAACACTCCCGCAGAGAGCTGGCGCTCCAGGAAGCTAGCAGAAGGCACGACCAGATCAAAACCCGTACTGCCCGCCATGAGCTTGCCTTCCAACACTTCGTTGGAGTCAAACACGTCATAGACGACCTTAATACCGGTTTCTTTCTGGAAATTGGCTAACGTGTTCGGTGCGATATAGTCGGACCAGTTATAAACATGCAGCGTTTTCTCTTCCGCAGATGCGGTGACGGACGCGGCCATCAGCAAGCCGGTAACAACACCCGATAGCCATTTTTTACGTTGGGTGAACATCCGTTCCTTCCTCCATATAAGGGGGTGATTCATGGGAGTTAATCTGTATCGTTCCGATACAAAATATGTCCTGCCGCGCTATCCAACCGGTGAATGAGTATGCACCGATTTTTATTCGCCCAGACACACACATAGCTCTGATTCCGCTGTCTGTGTCTTACAGGAATAAAGCATAACCCCACAACATCGTGTGCACCATACTTGAACGTAAAAAATGGGTTTTAACGATTATTTATTCACATTTTATCGATGTGATGAAGGCGTTTAGCAACAAACAAAGAGAAATATCTGGCAATAATGCGAAATAACCAGAATAAATGGCGGTGAAAGAAAAATAAGTAAAACCAATTGCTGCCGTTGGCAGCAACCGTATCAATGCAGATGAGAGGTAGTAACTCTGGCAGCAGAGCCTTCTTCTTCCTCGCCGATAAACAGCAGATTATTAGCACCGGCCTCAAGGATCACCATTGAGATTTGTTCTTCGGACTGCTGCATAAAATGCCTGAATTGTTCCAACGTCATACCAGCGGCAACGCTGAATGACTGGCAGACAATTAACTTCGGCAGGTTATCGTCCTGAACGTCGATAAACGCCTTGACAGTCAGCGAACTGGCATTGATTTGGCTCAGGTCGCCGACCAGAGGAATCAACGCGCTAGGCTTCACTTCGGCAAGAGCAGAAAACAGGATCACGTTATCTACCAGATCAACTTTTGCATCGAACACACCATCAAAATTTTGCATATGAGGAAGATGGAGCGCCTGACAGGAATCACATTCGAAATACAGAATGTTCAGTTGATCCAGCCACCGCCGTAGCATAGCCAAATCCGGGACGATGAGTGAATCCATCATGTTTGCCTCATACCTACTGCCGTACAGACAGCGTTGTTGAAAAGAAAACACCGTTTACGCAGAAGCGATGTTAAAACAGAAAGAGCCTTAAAAACGGCCCATAGCTTACGGAATATTGTGCGACGATGCCACGATAAAAGCGCCCCGCCACCCGCTTTCCTCGTTCCGCAGCACGGTGACACGTCGAAGAGTACCGCTGTCCGGTGCCTACACGCCAAAATAGGGAACGCCGTATTTTACGGCGCTGTCCCTGTTTCAGAAAGCTAACTTTTGCTTATTGTTGCCGATATTGCGAGGCGTCTCTGGGTATTTTGCTCAATAAATTCAATTATCATGTTGGCAATATCGACTCCGGTCGTCGTTTCAATCCCTTCCAGCCCCGGTGAGGCGTTGACTTCCATCACCAACGGCCCTCGGTCGGCACGCAAAATATCGACGCCCGCGATATTCAGCCCCAGCGTTTTTGTCGCCTTGATAGCAATCGCACGCTCCTTCGCCGTAATCTTCACTTTATTCGCCGAGCCGCCGCGATGCAGGTTTGAACGGAATTCCCCCGCTTTCGCCTGTCGCTCAATCGCCGCAACAACTCGGTTGCCGATCACAAAGCAGCGGATATCTTTACCCTGCGCTTCATGCACGTACTCCTGCACCAGAATGTGCGCATTCAGCCCGCGAAAAGCATCAATCACGCTTTCCGCCGCCTGTCGCGTCTCGGCCAATACCACACCGATTCCCTGCGTGCCCTCCACCAATTTTACGACTAGCGGCGCACCGCCCACCATCGCAATCAGATCGCCAGTATCATCCGGTGAGTGAGCAAATCCAGTGATCGGCAGGTCAATTCCCTCACGAGCAAGCAGTTGCAGCGAATGCAGCTTGTCGCGGGCGCGAATGATGGCGACAGAATTATTCAGCGGGTAGCTGCCAAGCATTTCAAACTGGCGTAATACCGCCGTACCATAAAACGTGATCTGTGAGCCGATACGCGGAATAACCGCATCAAATTTATCCAGCCGACGCCCGCGGTAATGCACTGACGGCGCCGCCGAATTGATATTCATATAGCAGGAAAGCGGGTCAATAATCTCAACGCGGTGCTGGCGCGCCTCAGCCGCTTCACGCAGACGTTTGCAGGAATATAACGACCCATCACGAGACAGAATGGCTATCTTCATAAATATCCTACGGATACTAACGTATCGCCCATCCTTGTTGATGTAAGTAGTCCAGCATGAATGGACGTAACTCTTTTTTCAGCGTCCGTTCCACGTGCTCACTCCAGCTTTCACGACGGCTACCGGTACGTTGCAGATAATATTCCACCATTTGCTGGTCGTATTGCGCCAGCACACCGCGGTCGAGCGGCTGATAGACATTTTCATGCAGCATCATCGCGGTTGGCATGCGCGGTTTCAGGATAGGGTCCGCGTCTGGGTGCCCCAGACACAGGCCAAACAACGGCAGAACCAACGTTGGCAGTTGCAACAACTGCGTCACGTCAGCGATTCGATTGCGGATCCCACCGATAAATACCCCGCCCAACCCCAGTGATTCGGCGGCAATCAGTGCATTCTGCCCCATGATAGCGGTATCAACGCAGCCAATCAGCAATTGCTCCGCCAGACCAGTTTCTGCCTGTGGAAAGACCTCTACATGCCGATGAAAATCGGCACAAAAGACCCAAAACTCCGCCGCCTGTGCCACATAACCTTGCTCGCCAGTATAGTGAACAAGCGTTTCCCGCACGGCAGGATCGGTAATACGGATAATGGAGCTGCATTGTAAAAAGCTGGAGCTGGACGCACTTTGTGCGGCGGTAATGATGGCGTGGCGTTGCTCATCCGTTATGGCCTGAGACGTAAATGCGCGAATAGAACGGTGGCGCTGTAGCAAATCAATCGTTGGTGTCACACTGGCATCCTTCAGTCGGTAAAGTTATTTCATCATCGATACCCTAAATAATTCAAGTTGCAGGACAAAACGTTAACGTTTTGAACAACGCAAAGCGTTGACCCTTTAGGGCGAGGCTCATCTATGGGCCTCGTAACGCGGCAAGAGAAGAACAAATTCTTCGGGAACGAATTTGACCAGCCAACGGCTGGCCTCTGGTGAGAGACAGGATGTCTCTCATTTCATCCCGATGAGCTTACTCAAGTAAGTGATTCGGGTGAGTGAGCGCAGCCAACGCGCATGCAGCTTGAAGTATGACGGGTATAATAGCTTCAGCAAATCGTTATAACAGGTAATGACGACTTTTTTTCATCAATGAATGCGGGCATAGTATTGATAAATTTCGGTATAGTAGCGCGATTCACCGTCACCTTATTACCCGTAACACTTTTAGCCGTGACCTTGTCTGTAATAGTCGTCACGCTATACGTTTCAACAATGAAAACATTTTTCTAATTTTACAAAGGAGTTTACATGTTTGCTGTAATTTTCGGGCGCCCAGCCTGCCCTTATTGTGTCCGTGCCAAAGAACTGGCAGAGAAACTGGCCGAGCAACGTGATGACTTCAGCTTCCGCTATGTAGACATCCACGCAGAAGGCATCTCGAAAGAAGATTTGTCCAAGACGGTAGGAAAGCCAGTTGAAACCGTACCGCAGATTTTCCTGGATGAAAAACACATCGGCGGTTGCACCGATTTTGAAGCCTATGCCAAAGAGCATCTGGCTCTGTTCCAGTCATAATCATCAAACTGGCAGAACACATAGAACGTCGAACTGACGAAACAATAGCGCGGCGACAGTCCGCGCTTTTCTATGGGTTTGCAATAGAATCCACTCAACGAAGATAGCGTCGATAAAGACGGCGTAAGCACAGCACGCCCAGCGCGCCGAGCACACTCCAGAACACCGCACTCATGACGTAGGCCAGCTCTTGCCAGAAAGAGCGCATCGGCGTATTCCACAGGTGGAGCACCAGCAAACAAACGGGCATTGCCGCCAATGCACCAAACAGCGGGTAACGCAGGCGGCCGCGTGCGGAAAGAAAATAGGCGACCATGCCGGGCAGCAGGAAGAGCAACATTCCCGGGCTACCACGCAGTCCGTCATTCACCGTAACCTCCGACGCATCAAACTTTTGACTCAGAAAGACTACGGTAAACAATAAAAAACAGCAGGTCGCACCGACCCAACCTTTTTTTCTTGCCATAAATCGCCCCTTCTCAATATGCCTCCCAATCTGCATCAACCAGAGACCGAAAACGTACGGCATGGTAAAAATGATTGGCGTATCTATTCCCCGATATGAAAAACATGAGGCTGCGCTACGATTTATTCAATGCGTAGGTTATTCGCCGAAAAAGACGATAACTCGCCGCATTTCTTCAACAGCGACACCACAATCATTAAATTAAACAATAATTACACTGAACAATTTTTATCGGATAAATTATACTGAACGAGGCTGATTCCTTTCAGCCGACGCGTATTGACACCGTCACGGGAATTCATGCATTTCATGGCTAAATCTAGCCGCTATAATGAATAACATCAAGAACTTACTGGTAAAAAACAAGTTACATTCCATGAATATAAACGTCGCTGATTTGTTAAATGGGAATTACATTCTACTTTTATTCGTGGTCCTTTCATTAGGACTCTGCCTGGGAAAATTGCGCCTCGGGCCAGTACAACTTGGTAATTCCATTGGAGTTTTAGTTGTTTCTTTATTACTCGGCCAACAGCATTTTTCGATTAATACCGAAGCGCTGAGTCTCGGTTTTATGTTATTTATTTTTTGCGTGGGCGTGGAAGCTGGACCGAATTTCTTTTCTATTTTTTTTCGCGACGGGAAAAACTATTTCATGCTGGCGCTGGTAATGGTCGGCAGCGCCATGTTACTGGCTCTGGGCTTAGGCAAACTCTTTGGCTGGGGAATTGGTTTGACGGCAGGGATGCTGGCCGGTTCAATGACTTCAACGCCAGTGCTGGTCGGTGCGGGTGACACGCTGCGCAATACCGCCAGCTTGGGTAACCAGCTCGGTATTGAGCAAGATCATCTGAGTTTGGGCTATGCGCTGACGTACCTAGTCGGGCTGGTCAGCCTCATTTTTGGCGCACGCTACCTACCCAAACTCCAGCATCAGGATTTACCTACCAGCGCTCAGCAGATTGCACGCGAGCGCGGGTTAGACCAGGACAGCCAGAGAAAAGTGTATCTGCCGGTGATTCGCGCCTATCGCGTCGGGCCGGAGCTGGTTGGCTGGGCGGACGGCAAAAATCTGCGTGAGCTGGGGATTTATCGCCAGACCGGCTGCTACATCGAACGCATCCGACGCAACGGGATTCTGGCCAGCCCTGATGGTGACGCCGTCTTGCAAATCGGCGATGAGATCGCGCTGGTCGGCTATCCCGATGCCCATTCTCGCCTGAACTCCAATTTCCGCGATGGCAAGGAAGTTTTTGACCGCGATTTGCTGGACATGCGCATCGTGACGGAAGAGATCGTCGTCAAGAATCACAATGCCGTCGGCAAGCGTCTTAGCCAATTGAAGCTGACCGATCACGGCTGTTTTCTTAACCGGATTGTCCGTAGCCAGATTGAAATGCCGATTGACGATAACGTCGTCCTGAATAAAGGCGATGTCTTGCAGGTCAGCGGGGACGCCCGCAGGGTAAAAAGCATTGCTGACAGAATCGGGTTCATTTCTATTCATAGCCAGGTCACCGATCTGCTCGCCTTCTGCGCATTTTTCGTCATCGGCGTGATGGTCGGGCTGATCACCATCCAATTCAGCAACTTCACCTTTGGCATCGGTAATGCGGCTGGGTTGCTGTTCGCCGGTATCATGCTGGGGTTCTTGCGCGCTAACCACCCAACCTTCGGCTATATTCCGCAAGGCGCACTTAACATGGTCAAAGAATTCGGCCTGATGGTCTTTATGGCGGGCGTTGGCCTGAGTGCAGGTAGCACCATTAACAGTAGCCTGGGAGACGTCGGTATCCAGATGCTGGCTTCAGGGCTGATTGTTAGCCTACTGCCAGTGGTCATTTGTTTCCTGTTTGGTGCGTACGTGTTGAAAATGAACCGTGCGCTGCTCTTTGGTGCCATGATGGGGGCTCGAACCTGCGCCCCCGCGATGGAAATTATCAGCGATACGGCGCGCAGTAACATCCCTGCACTCGGCTATGCGGGTACCTATGCCATCGCTAACGTGCTACTCACCTTAGCGGGTTCACTTATCGTGGTTATCTGGCCTGAGCTGCCCGGCTGAAAAAATGTAAAAAATCGTCAATATTATTTTTTAAAAACTAGAACTTTTTCTTTGCTCTACAGTCTGAATAAGTGCCACTGCTTTTCTTTGATTCCCTTTATTGAGGAGCCCATCGTTCCCGCCTTTCAGGTTCAAGAACGATGGGCGTTTTCTTTTCTTTTTTATACGATTCACCCCCCCCATCTTCTCATTCTCCCTACCTTCGGTATCATACTTACTTCATTTTTTGTTATTATAATAACAAAATTTAATTTTATTGTTATTTTTATGACATTAAAATTACTGAGTGTCATAATTACGCTATCTGATTTCTAATCGATACCCTAAATAATTCGAGTTGCGTGAAGGCGGCAACCGCGCGAATCCCCAGGAGCTTACACAAGTAAGTGACTGGGGTAAGTAAGGGCTGCCAACGCACAAGCAGCTTGAAGTATGACGGGTATACATCATCAAGGATTTGCCATGACTGACTACGCTCGTTATATCGACCACACACTGCTGGCGGCCAATGCCACCGAACAGCAAATCGTCACCCTGTGCGATGAAGCGATCGCTCACCGTTTTTATGCCGTCTGTGTTAACTCAGGTTACGTTCCCCTTGTGGCCGAAAAGCTGAAAGGCACTGAAGTTCAGGTGTGCTCTGTTATCGGTTTCCCTCTTGGTGCTGGACTGACAGCCAGCAAAGCGTTTGAAGCGAAAGCGGCGATTGATGCCGGAGCGCAAGAAATCGATATGGTGATTAACATCGGCTGGCTGAAAAGCGGGAATGTTGCTGCCGTCAACGCGGATATTCAGGCCGTGCGTGAGGTTTGCGCCGCTATACCGTTGAAGGTAATATTGGAAACCTGTCTGCTTGATGACGAACAGATTGTCCTGGTGTGTGAAATGTGTCGTCAGTTGGATGTCGCGTTCGTCAAAACGTCTACCGGTTTCAGCACGGGCGGTGCACGTGAAGAACACGTTCGATTGATGCGTAGCAGCGTCGGCAGCGAGATGGGTGTCAAAGCATCCGGCGCGGTTCGCGATCGCCAAACGGCACAGCGTATGATTGAAGCAGGCGCCACGCGTATCGGCACCAGTTCAGGCGTCGCTATCGTTTCGGGTGAAACGGCCGCAGCAGGAAATTACTAACAACAAAAAATAGCTTACTAGCAGGGAATGTTATGGAAACGCGGCGCGACGAACGAATCGGCAGACTGGCTCAGGCATTAAAGAAAACCGATAAACTCCATCTTAAAGACGCCGCACAGCTACTCGGCGTGTCCGAGATGACCGTGCGCCGCGATCTGAATGCCGATTCCACCAGCGTCATGCTGCTCGGCGGCTACGTGGTTAGCGACCTGAAGAATAACGGTGTCACGAACTATTTTGTCTCCGACCAGCAGACCAAGCACGTAAGAGAGAAGCAGGCTATCGGTACTGCGGCTGCTTATCTGGTGGAAGCAAACGATACCGTTTTTTTCGACTGTGGCACCACGATTCCTTTCATCATTGATGCCATTCCTGATGCGTTGCCCTTTACCGCGATTTGCTATTCCCTGAACACCTTTTTAGCACTACAGGAAAAAAAGGCGTGCAGAGTGATTTTGTGCGGCGGGGAATACCATCCAGATAACGCGATTTTTACCCCACTCAACCAGCGAAGCGAGCTGGACAACGTCTGTCCGAACAAAGCCTTTATCTCTGCGGCGGGTATCGAACTGACTGCGGGAGCCACCTGCTTTAACTTTGCCGAACTGGGCATGAAGCAACGCGCGATGGCAACCGCACAGCGAATCATTCTAGTGGCGGACAGCAGCAAGTTCGGTCAGATTAAACGCGCCTGCATTGGCCCGATGACGCTGTTTGATACCGTCATTTCCGACAGCGCCCCGAGCGACGCCTACTTACGTTATTTTTCCAACAACGGCATTCAGTTCATCCACCCCGGAAATTAGCCGGATATCCCACCGAACCACTGCTGCACCTTCATCATCACCGTATCCCAGAGGCGACTAAAGAAACCAGCCTCGGGGATATCATCCATCGCGACCAGTTCGCGCTGTCCGATGCTCTTGCCGTCCAGTTGGAAGTCGATAATGCCGACAACCTGATTTTTGGTCAGTGGTGCGGCAAGCTGCGGCTGATTGAGCGTAAAGCTGGCTTTCAGGTTCTTCATTTGCCCTTTCGGGATGGTCAGCGCAGCATCCTGTGCGACGCCGAGTCGTGCCTCTTTCTCAGTACCAAACCAGACCCGCTGCATGGTAAAAGGCGCATCCGTCTTGATAGGCGTTACCGTTTCGAAAAAGCGGAAACCCCAGGTGAGCAGTTTTTCACTTTCACGGAAGCGAATAGCATCCGTTTGTGCCCCCAACACCACGGAAATCAGGCGCATATTACCTTCGGTAGCCGAGGCCACCAGATTGTGCCCTGCCCCGCTAGTATGACCGGTTTTCACACCGTCCACATTCAGGTTAGCGCTCCACAGCAGACGGTTCCGGTTAGGCTGGCGAATGTTATTGAAGGTGAACTCTTTTTCTTTGTGCAACGCGTATTCTTCTGGCACATCGCGAATCAGCGCCTGTCCTAATAGAGCCATATCGCGTGCGGTGCTGTACTGCCCTGGCGCATCGAGACCGTGCACGGTCCGAAAATGCGTATTCGTCAGGTTAAGTGCCTTCGCATAACTGTTCATCAGGCTAACGAACGCATCCTGACTACCCGCGACGTAATCCGCCAGCGCGATGCTGGCATCATTACCTGACTGAATGACAATGCCTTTATTTAACTCAGAAACGGGGATACGGTCGCCCGGCTTAAGGAACATCAGCGACGAACCACGCAGCGCCGGATTACCGGTTGCCCAGGCATCTTTTCCGACGGTCACTTCATCAGTCGGACGAATTTTACCGGATTTGATCGCCTGCCCAATCACATAGCTCGCCATAATTTTTGTCAGGCTGGCAGGGTCAAGACGCTCATCAGCATTGCTTTCCGCCAGCACTTTACCGCTGTGGTGATCGATCAGGATATAGGCTTTGGCATCAATCTGCGACACCGCTGGCAACTGTTCCGCATAGGTGGATGGCAGTAAACCAACAAGCAATACCGTACCTACAGAGAAAGACGTGAGTCTGGTCAGGAAAGGAGTTGTTTTCATGAGTTCGCCGCGATATCCATCAGTCGTTAAAAAATCTTAATTTTCAATATGTTTTGAAAGCTTTAGTAACATACAAAGGTAACGCGTCATCTGTGGGATGAAAACTGCTCATTCTGTAAATATAGTCAAAGAAATGAAAGTTTCTAAAAAAATTCATATAAAATAAGGACTTAGGAAAAATTAAGGAATGTCTGAAAATCTAGGTATCAGGTAGCCAGAGGGAGTAACGGATGGCACGAGGAATATCGCAATGTCGCCTTCTCCTCGAGGTCGAGCTAGAAAGATGCTGCCATTGTTAAGAATGACAAGTGAAATCATAAAGACTAAAAAGGTGTATCATTATTTCCCACTATCGCAAACATCCGAATATCCTTGTGTGCACAAAGAGGTTGCTATGATAACGATTTGGGGTCGTGATAACTCGACCAACGTAAAGAAAGTCCTGTGGTGTGCGGAAGAACTTGCACTGCCTTATCAGCATATTGCGGCGGGCGGACAATTCGGTCTTAACCATGAGGTCGATTATCTGGCGATGAACCCTAATGGCCTCATCCCGTGTTTGCGGGACGACGATCTGGTGCTGTGGGAATCCAATACCATCGTCCGTTATCTGGCAGCACAGTATGGTCAGGATTCGCTGTATATTGCCGATGCGGGAAAACGCGCCAGTGCCGAGAAGTGGATGGACTGGGCCACCTCCTTCGCCGTGTCTTTCGGGCCGGTGTTCATTAATATGGTGCGCGTTGCGCCAGAAAAACGCGATATGGCGTTAGTACAGAAAGGCATCGCCGAATGCGAACGTCTGTTCGATATTGTCGATACCGTTCTGGCTAACCAGCCGTGGCTGTCCGGCGAACAGTTTGGCGTTGGCGACATTCCATTAGGCTGTATTGCTTACGGCTGGCTGAATATGCCGATTGAGCAACAGTCGCATCCTCATCTGGAACGCTGGTATGAGCAACTCACCGAACGTCCGGCGTACCAGAAACACGTCATGATTCCACTGTCTTAAGTGAAACAGGCACCGCAAGGTGCCTGATCTCTTACTCCAGCCCGACTTTCAGCAATTTGCCATTGTCGTGATCGGTCAGCAGATAGAGGTAGCCGTCTGGCCCCAGTCTTACGTCGCGGATGCGTTCACCGCGATCGCCCAGCAAGCGCTCTTGGGACGCGACGTTGTCGCCATCAAGCGTCAACCGAATCAGGTTCTTCTCTGCCAGTGCACCGATAAAGACCGAATTTTTCCACTGCGGGAAACGGTTGCTGTTATAGAAGGCCATACCGCTGATACCCGGTGATTTCTCCCAGTAAAAATCAGGATTCGCCATATCCGCAATTTCTTTTCCTTTCGCTTCTGGAATCTTCAGCCCTGAATAGTTAATGCCATGCGTTGCAATCGGCCAGCCGTAATTTTCGCCCGCTTTGGGAATGTTGATTTCATCGCCGCCTTTCGGGCCATGCTCATTTTCCCACAGCACGCCAGACCACGGATTAATCGCCAATCCCTGTGGGTTGCGGTGGCCGTAAGACCAGATTTCCGGTCGCACGTTAGGCGTATTCACAAACGGGTTATCGGACGGCACTTTACCCTCAGCAGTCAGGCGAACAATTTTGCCCTGTAATTTATCCAGATCTTGTGCAGTCGGGCGTTCGTTGTTTTCGCCCAGTGCAATAAACAGATGCCCTTGTCGATCAAAGGCCAGCTTGCCGCCGAAATGGTTACCCGTCGACAGTTTCGGTTCCTGACGGAAGAAGACCGTGAAATTCTCTAACCGTTTATTATCTTCAGAGAGCTTACCGTAGCCGACAGCGGTTCCCGCTTTACCCTCACTCCCCTCTTCAGCAAAGCTCAGATAGATGCGCCGATTCTGTGCAAAATCTGGCGATAGCGCGACTTCCAGCAATCCGCCCTGTGATTTAGCGAAGACCTTCGGTACACCAGCTATCGGCGCAGACAGCACGCTACCTGCTTTCCATAAGCGTAAATTCCCGGCGCGTTCCGTAATCAGAATCCCCTGTTCTTGCGGTAAAAACGCTAATGACCACGGGTGATCCAGGTTATCCTGCAATTCCGTCACCTTCGGTTGCGCCGCCAAAATCTGGCTGGAAAACAGCAACGTTGCGCTAAGCAGCAACCAATGCGGTGCAACAGAAAATCGTCGTAACAGGGTGTGTGAAGCAGAGTCACGAAGCATCAGGCAGTAGGACATAGCGTCGTCTCCATCCAACAAAAAAGTCCTGTAAATTTAGGCGGCAGTCGATATTTGTGCAAAAAAACGGGACAAGGTTTACATTTATTGAAGAAATTCAGAGAAATCAGAAGATAAAGCGGCGGAAATGATAAGTTGGATTATCTCGGCTGAATCATCCTGATTTTGTTTTCATCCCACGACGTCATCACATTTTTGTACAACCACATAGGCTGCACGTTATCAAACGACTCCTCGACGATATCAAGAAAGCCATCCGGCGTAGCCTCACCAAGAAACGTTAGCTTAGTCGTTGAATTATCGAAAAAATAGGCACGGTAGCAAAGTTGTATCATCCCGGAGAGATACCTCAAGCTACGCTGATAACGCCCGAAGACCTTTTCCTTTGGCACACTATGTCCACCTAACGCAACACGCTGAGTGATTCGCTCCTCATTGAGTTCTGGATCTGACGTGCAAACATAGTAAAGATAGGGTTTATAGCCACTGTTTCTCGCCGACTTTACAAAATCGAGATGACTTTCGTGACTCATCACGGATTCATAGGTGAAAGAAAGTCGATCGCGAATCCAGTCATCTCTTAGACCTAAAGAGATTTTCTGTGCCAGTCTGGCTGCTAATTCATCTTGCAGCAGCGCTTTATCGACCGTTTCCCCCAGCAATGCAGGTAGATCAATATGTTTTGCAATATCATCGGGGTTAAGATACTGCCCTAACGGAACGGCGTACGTTTCTCTCAATTCTTTAGTTAACGTCGTTTTGCCCGATCCATTCGGGCCCGCAACCAATCTCAAGCTCGGCAAAGTAGCTCCCTAAGCTTAATTGGCGGTTGACCGTCCACGGCTTTAATTTCTGAGAGCGTACCATCAGGTGCTTGACTAACCAGCCACCCATCCTTGATATAAGCGATTGATACACCGGAATCCAACGCTTCTTTTATCGCCTGCTTTGAGGCACGGGCACCGATCTGCATTAAGGTCCGATTATCATCAATCTTGCTTTTGCGCTGATGCTTTCGCACTACTTTAATTCGCTGCACCATCATGCCTCCTGACTCATGGGTAATGATGAAAAAGTATACCATAACGTTCTGTGCGCATTTGCTATTTAGCGCCGCTTTGCGAAGCGCCTTCCACGAAAGCACCATCGCCGCAGTGATAAAATGCTGAGTTTTACACCACTGACTATAAGGATAATCAACTATGGTGTAGAATCCTCCGGTTTTTATTTTCTGTTTATTTTGTGAGCGAATAATATGCAACAACCACGTATCGGCTTTGTTTCCCTCGGTTGCCCGAAAAACCTCGTCGACTCCGAGAGGATTCTGACCGAACTGCGTACTGAAGGTTATCAGGTCGTCCCACGTTATGACGACGCTGAGCTGGTGATCGTCAATACCTGTGGTTTTATTGACAGCGCGGTACAAGAGTCGCTGGAAGCCATCGGCGAAGCGCTGAATGAGAACGGTAAAGTCATCGTAACGGGCTGTTTGGGTGCCAAAGAAAATCAAATACGCGAAGTACATCCAAAAGTTCTGGAAATTACCGGTCCGCACAGCTATGAGCAGGTGCTCTCACACGTACATCAATACGTCCCGAAACCGACGCATAACCCGTTTACCAGTTTAGTTCCCGAGCAAGGTGTGAAACTCACGCCGCGCCATTACGCCTATCTGAAAATTTCAGAAGGCTGTAACCACCGCTGTACGTTCTGCATCATCCCTTCTATGCGTGGCGATTTAGACAGCCGTCCAATCGGTTCGGTGTTGGATGAAGCAAAACGTCTGGTTGATGCAGGGGTAAAAGAGCTGCTGGTGATTTCTCAGGATACCTCAGCGTACGGCGCGGATGTGAAGCAGCGTACTGGCTTTTGGAACGGGCAACCGGTCAAAACCAGCATGGTCAGCCTGTGTGAGCAACTGGCATCGCTCGGCGTGTGGGTGCGCCTGCACTATGTCTACCCGTATCCACACGTGGACAATGTGATTCCGTTAATGGCAGAAGGCAAAATCCTGCCTTACCTGGACATCCCGCTCCAGCACGCCAGCCCAAAAATTCTCAAGCTGATGAAACGTCCGGGTGCAGTCGAAAGAACGTTGGAGCGCATTAAGCGCTGGCGCGAAATCTGCCCGGACTTAACGCTGCGTTCTACCTTTATTGTCGGCTTCCCTGGCGAAACGGAAGAAGATTTCCAGATGCTGCTCGACTTCCTGACAGAAGCCAAACTTGACCGCGTGGGCTGCTTTAAATTCAGCCCAGTCGAAGGCGCAGCGGCAAATGAATTGCCAGATCAGGTGCCGGAAGAGGTCAAAGAAGCGCGTTTCCATCGCTTCATGCAACTTCAGCAGGCGATTTCCACCCAGCGTTTGCAGGATAAAATTGGCCGTGAAGTGCTGGTGCTGATCGATGAAATCGACGGAGAAGGCGCGATTGGCCGCAGCATGGCTGACGCCCCTGAAATTGACGGCGCGGTTTACCTGAACGGCGAAACCGATGTGAAAGTCGGTGATATCGTCAAAGTGAAAGTCGAACACGCAGATGAATACGATCTGTGGGGTAGCCGAGTTTAACGCGCCCATTACGCCTAATACCGATCGTTTAAGGATCGAGATACACGGGGCGACCACAGGGGTGAGGCCTCCCTGCGGGAACCTCCCCCTGTGTTTCCCCTAACAACGGGCTAAGTAACCAGTATGACCCATCACGCCAGCTTTTCTGCCCGAAAGGCTGGCGTTTTATTTTTACGCCATCTCGTGCCGCACGCTGAAAATTCAATCAATAAACCGCCCGTTCCTCGCCTTCGTCTTGCGTCCCCCTGTCAGGTAAAGTAGCCTTGGGGCATGATTAGTCTACTCGCCTTACCTGAGGCATAAGCATGTGGAAACGCCTGACATTCGGTTTGTTAGCCCTCATTGGCGTGCTGCTGCTCTCTGCTTTTGCCCTCGATCGTTGGATCAGTTGGAAAACCGCGCCCTTTATTTATGATGAGCTTCAGGCCTTGCCGAAACGGCAGGTCGGCGTCGTGCTGGGAACGGCAAAATACTACCGTACAGGCGTGATCAATCAGTATTATCTGTTCCGTATGCAAGGGACGATTAACGCTTACAACAGCGGCAAAGTCAGCTATCTGCTCCTCAGCGGTGATAACGCGCTGCAAAGTTACAATGAACCAATGACGATGCGTCGTGATTTGATCGCCGCAGGCGTTCAGCCTTCGGATATCGTGCTGGACTATGCGGGGTTCCGTACGCTGGATTCTATCGTCAGAACACGCAAGGTGTTTGATACCAACGATTTCACCATCATCACCCAACGTTTCCATTGCGAACGCGCACTATTCATCGCGCTGCACCTTGGCATTCAGGCACAGTGTTACGCCGTACCTTCCCCGAAAAATATGATGACCGTGCGGGTTCGTGAGTTTGGCGCTCGTCTGGGCGCACTGTTCGATCTGTATATCCTTAAACGCGAACCGCGCTTTTTAGGGCCGCAGGTGCCGATTCCCGCTGAACATACCATTCCAGACGATGCCCCAGATTATCCTGCCGTCCCACCGGAACAGGTGCTTCCAACTCCTGGGCATCAGGTTAAACCAGAGCAACTGGCGAAACCCGAGCCCGAATCTGAACCTCACCACGAGCAGGCGGTACCGTAGCGTCTTTCTCTACGCCGTTTTCCCTATCGCATTGGTGAGCGTGCGCCATAGCCATTCGAGCGGCCCCTGACGGAAATAGCGCAACCAGTAGCGAGAAAAGACCAGATTGACGATCCAAATAGCGGGAACCAGAGCCAGCAGTTGCAGGCGGCTGAACGCTATAAACAGGCCAAGTTGATTAAACAATGCGACGCAAATCAGCGTTTGCAGCAAATAGTTGGTTAACGCCATGCGCCCGACATCCGTAATCCAGTAGGTGATTCGCCATTGGCACAGCGTGGTCCAAAAGCCATAACACAGTGACAGATACCCTATCGCCTGCAAAGGTGAACTCAGTTCACGCGGAATCTGCAGTAACAGCCCGCTCCAGCGATATTCCCAACCCACCAGCCACTGCCCTACTACGCCAACGCTGTTGATTGCCACACCCAGCGGAGTCAGCCACAGCGCAACCTTACGATAATGCGCCGAACTGAACTCACCTTTCAGCCAGCCGCTGCGCATCAAGCCAGCTCCCAGCAGCATCGATCCCGCCAGCAGCCAGCCGTACTGCACGCCCAGCGATAACAGACTTTCTGTCAGTAGATCGAGACGATTTCCCCACGCTTCTGGCCCACCTAACGCCCGCCAGTAGGCTTCATAGGCGATATCTGCCATGCTCGGCAGCCAAAACCGTCCCGGTTGCAGGCTCAAAATCTGGCTCAGCACATACAGTACGCCGATGCCCACCAGATACAGCACCGCCCCTGTCCGCATTAACACCCGGCTGCTTTCCGCATGACGAATCATGCCGTAACACACCAGTCCAATCAGCGCATAGTCGAGCAAAATATCGCCATCCCACAGGAAAATGGCATGAATCAGCCCAATGACCATCAACCAGAACAGACGTGCATGTACCCAGCGTTTCCCTCGCGGTAGCAGTAGTTGTAACCCTGCGCCAAAAAGAAGAGAAAATAACGTCAGAAATTTCGCCTGCGCCAGCAGATCCATCGCTGCCCAGGTTAAAACATCAGGCAGCGTAGGCTCCCCTTGCCAGGCCGGATTCAGGTAGGCCGCATGCGGCAAACCAAACGCCGTAATATTCAGCAGTAAAATGCCTAAGATGGCGACGCCGCGCGCAAAATCCAGCGCAACGATCCGCGAGGGTGGCGAATGAGGTGACGGTATAGTGTGAGAAGGCATACAAATTACATGTTTAAATCATCGAAGTAGCGATTGTATGCACATACAGAGAAAAAGCGAAGATGCTTGCTGATTTGACGATGACCGATTTGACGATGACAAAGCGCATTTCCTTCATCATCGCCAATAAGAGAGGGCTTAATTGTGGTGACGCACCGCGCGCAAGAATTCCTGACGCGTATTTTGGCTGGATTTAAACAGACCACCGAGCGATGTCGTGGTCGTGGCGCTGGTCGCATCACGGATACCGCGAGCCTTCACGCAGTAGTGCACCGCATCAATCGAGACCGCAACGTTGTTGGTTCCCAACAGCGTTTGCAGCGCGACCAGAATCTGCTGTGTTAAGCGTTCCTGCACCTGAGGGCGCTGAGAGAAAAATTGGACGATCCGGTTGAGCTTCGACAAGCCAATGACGCCCTCTTTCGGAATATACGCCACCGTGGCTTTCCCATCGATCGTCACGAAATGGTGTTCACAGGTGCTGGTCAACGTAATATCCCGTACGGTAACCATCTCATCTACCTTCATTTTGTTTTCAATGATGGTGATTTTGGGGAAGTTGGCGTAGTCCAAACCGGAGAATATTTCATCAACGTACATTTTGGCGATACGCGTCGGTGTTTCAGCCAGACTGTCATCGCTCAGATCGAGGCTCAGCAAATTCATAATTTCCGTCATATGCTCGGCAATACGTTGCTTACGCGTATCCCGATCCAATAACGCCCCGCGCAGCGGCGTTTCCAGACCGCGTGCCAGCAGCGCTTCATGCACCATAACGGCTTCTTTACTTAGTGATGACATTATTATTCTCCTGCAGGTGTCACTATGCCTATCGCACTATCACGGCCTTGGTCAGACCCTAGCGCCGTCAACACTCTAGTTGAGAGAGTCACGATTATCCAGCGATTGTATGTCATGATTGTTGAAATAGAGTCAGGTTATCAAGCGTGGCGGATGTGCCTGTGCGCAGTAACAAGGCCTAATCGCATGCATAAAAAAATGCCTATTCCGTCGTAACGATTCAGTGATAAACAAAAGTCAGTGATAAACAAAAAAGCACTGGGAGACTATTCCAGTGCTTTTAACGATAAATTATCTGATTTTTACGGCGTCAGCGCACTGACACCGCGTGTTGTGGGGTTATCAGAAGGTTTCCCAGTTGTCGTTAGTATTACCTTTTTTACCGCCAGCGCCCGCGAGTAACATCGGCTTCTGCGCTGCTGGCGCTTTATCCGCCAGACGCGGCTGTGGACGACGAAGTGCCTCTGAACCCGACAACTGGAATACCGATACTGCTTCAGTTAACTGACGTGCCTGATCTTCCAGTGATGCGGCGGCAGCGGCAGACTCCTGTACCAGCGCGGAGTTCTGCTGTGTGACACCATCCATCTCGGTAACAGCCTGACCAATCTGGGTAATACCGCGACTCTGTTCATCCGATGCTGATGCGATTTCGCCCATCAGATCGTTCACTCGGGTAATGGCGGAAATAATGGAATCCATCGCTTCGCCGGTTTGTGTAACCTGATTTGATCCCATGTTGACGCGGGCAACCGATTCGGTGATCAGGCTTTCAATTTCTTTCGCTGCCTGAGCACTACGTTGCGCCAGATTACGGACTTCGCCCGCGACGACCGCAAAACCACGGCCTTGTTCACCGGCTCTGGCAGCTTCGACCGCCGCGTTCAACGCCAGAATGTTGGTCTGGAAGGCAATACCGTTGATGACGCTGGTGATGTCGGCAATTTTCTTCGAGCTGGTTGTAATACTCGCCATCGTTGCCATCACATCTGCCGTGACATCGCCCCCTTTCTTCGCCGCAACGGACGCGTCCTGCGCCAGTTTGGTGGCCTGATGAACGTTATCGGCATTCTGTTTCACCGTCGCACTCAGCTCTTCCATACTGGCAGCAGTCTGTTCCAGTGCAGACGCCTGCTGCTCGGTGCGTGCGGACAGATCGTTGTTGCCGCTTTTAATTTCGCTTGAACCCTGATGAATCGATGCAGAGCTGTCGCGGATAATGGATACCGTGTTAACCAGACTGTCCTGCATTTCTTTCAGATAAGGAATTAATTGCCCTGCATTATTATTACCAAATTCACTAATAGGATGGCCAAGCTGTCCACCAGACAGCGCCTGGAAATAGCCTTTGATCATATTCAGCGGCTTGACCAGATAGTGAACCAGATAGCGATCCGTCAGCAGCAGGATAAGCAACCCAAGAACCGCTGCACCTAACAGAATATAATAACTCCAATCAACCAGACCGTAGACTTCACGCATTGAGGTTTCTGTCGACGAAAGAATGGCGGATTGGTATTTATCCATGTTGGCGCCAAACGAGACGCTGAGTGGTGGATACGTTTTACGAAAGAGCTGGCGAAATTCATCCTGACGATTATCACGTGCGGCATTAAGCATCGGCGTCAACCCGTTATCCAGCAGTTGGGTCCATGCAGCGATCATATTGTCTGACGTTGCTTTATCGACGCCAATATGCTGAACAGATTTGAACAGAGCGAGTTGATCCGATGTGATCTTAAACGCCGCCGTTGCTGCCGTGAATACCTTTTCAGCATCAGCGACATCACCCGTTTGCTGGAAATCCATCGAACGAACGACACGGGTAACCGTACGAAAATACTGATCATTGCCTTTTACCAACATCTCGACATTCTTGCGCTGAGTTTCACCCGATTCCAATAGTCCAGTCATGTTGTTTAATGAGGTAGTAGTGAAGAAAGATGCACTACCCCATAAAAACAAAAACAGGCCCAATATTGTTAAGAGCATTGTTCTAATTGAAATATTTTTTAAAAAGTTCACAGAAGACTCCTATAAATTATCTGGCGATTTTTCTTTTCGCTTTCCGCAACATGGCTGCACATTTTTAATTGGAAATACACCACACGTTAAGTCATTCAATGAAGAGTTGATTCTTCCATTAGTTAGCGTTGTTTTCGTTTAATGACAAAGAATAAATTTTATTACAATAGCTACGGGATATTCTTACTAGACATTAACATTATCGGCACTTTACATAAGCACTTTACGCCCTTACATCAATAAATGCGATCAAAATGAAGAATTGCGATAGCGTTGGCTATCCTTTGGTTACAGCCTATTCATCAAAAAAATTAACCATTTGTTTTAATTTGACTTTTATTAATTCGTCATTTTTTAAAACAGAAAAACAATTTTATTTTTGTGATTATTCTTATTTTCATAAGAGACTTTCATCTTAAAAACAGGCATCTATTCGCAATAAAGTTGGTTACGGTGCTATTAATTCAGAACACGATCATTCTATCGCTTCTTTATCCCAAATATTAACCCTGATGATAATTACGCACGTGAATTTCATCAGGGTTTGTTTCATATCGCCAGATTTAGGTGGTGTTCACCGTCCGTATGACCCAAGCCAGTTGCGAAATGCACCACTTACCGTTACAATTCACAAAAAGTGAATAATTCAACGCCAGTTCATTACAAAAAGAGAAAGTTATGGATTTGACCCAATTGCGCATGTTCTGTCTCGTCGCCGAAACGGGTTCCGTCGCACGCGCCGCAGAGCAGCTTCATCGGGTGCCCTCCAATCTGACCACGCGGTTGCGCCAGTTGGAACTGGAACTGGGCACCGATCTGTTTATCCGTGAGAAACAGCGCCTGCGCCTGTCCCCTATTGGGCACAATTTCTTATGTTATGCACAGCGCATCCTGGCACTTAGCGAAGAAGCGATCAGCATGACGCGCACGGGAGAACCCGCCGGTAATTTCGCGTTCGGTTCGATGGAAAGCACTGCGGCAACCCGTTTACCTACGCTATTAGCGGCTTACCACCAGCGTTATCCCAACGTTTCGCTGTCCCTGAATACCGGTACATCGGGGGAAATCATTGAGCGCGTGCGCGCGGGAACATTGGCTGCCGCGTTAGTCGATGGGCCTGTCGTCTACGATGAACTAAATGGGTGTGCGTGTTTTGCGGAACGGTTAGTGCTGATATCTGACACGACGCACGCGCCGATTACCCATGCACGGGATGCCAGCCACGATACGCTGTTTGCTTTCCGTCCTAGCTGCTCTTATAGAAAGCGCCTTGAGAACTGGTTCCGACAGGATGGCGTGGTGCCCAGCACCATCATGGAAATTCACTCATACCATGCCATGCTTGCCTGTGTCGCCAGCGGTGCCGGGCTGGCCATGATCCCGTATGCCGTACTCGAATCACTGCCGGCAGGCACGCGCGTTCAGGTACATGAATTATCACCCGACATCGCCGCCGCGTCCACCTGGCTCGTCTGGCGACGCGACGCCTTCGGCCCGAATGTCGAGGCGCTTAAAAAGCTGATTATTGAACAGGGCAGCATGATTGAACCACCCACTCAGTCGGAATGAACCCATTGTTTTCCATGAATGACCCTGTTTAAGAGGGGACGACACAGCGAACAATGCCACGTCCTGTCATTCAATTTACTACCCATAACGGAATGCCATTAGGAGTCACCACCATGCAAATGATTAAAACCCGTGCCGCCATCGCTTGGGGCCCCAACCAGCCACTGTCGGTTGAAGACGTGGATCTGATGCCACCGCAGAAAGGTGAAGTGTTGGTGCGCATCGTCGCAACCGGCGTATGCCACACGGATGCCTACACGCTGTCCGGCAAAGATCCTGAAGGCGTGTTCCCTGCGATTCTTGGCCATGAAGGCGGCGGGATTGTCGAAGCTATCGGGGAAGGCGTGACCAGCGTTGCCGTTGGCGATCATGTTATTCCGCTATACACCCCAGAATGTGGCGAATGTAAGTTCTGCCGCTCCGGCAAAACTAACCTGTGTCAGGCTATTCGCGCCACGCAGGGTAAAGGTCTGATGCCGGACGGCACCACCCGTTTCTCCAAAAACGGCCAGCCGATTTTCCATTACATGGGCACATCCACCTTCGCAGAGCACACCGTTGTGCCTGAGATTTCACTGGCGAAAGTGAATAAAGAAGCGCCACTGGAAGAAGTCTGCCTGCTGGGCTGTGGCGTCACCACGGGTATGGGTGCCGTGCTGAATACTGCAAAAGTGAAAGCGGGCGATACGGTTGCGATTTTCGGCCTCGGCGGCATTGGTTTGTCGGCGATTATCGGTGCGCAAATGGCAGGGGCCAGACGCATCATTGGTATCGATCTCAACACCAGCAAATTTGATCTGGCGCGTAAGCTGGGTGCCACCGATCTGCTTAACCCGAAAGATTATGCTAAGCCGATTCAGGACGTCATCGTTGAACTGACCGATGGCGGCGTGGACTTCTCCTTCGAGTGTATCGGTAACGTCAATGTCATGCGTTCCGCGCTAGAGTGCTGTCATAAAGGCTGGGGCGAATCCATCATCATCGGCGTGGCGGGTGCAGGTGAAGAAATCGCCACGCGTCCGTTCCAACTGGTGACGGGTCGCGTATGGCGCGGCTCTGCTTTCGGCGGCGTGAAAGGCCGTAGCGAGCTGCCAGGCATTGTCGATCGTTACCTGAAAGGTGAATTCCCGCTGAATGACTTCATCACCCACACGATGGGGCTGGACGAGATCAACACGGCATTCGATTTAATGCACGAAGGCAAATCGATTCGCTCTGTGATTCATTTCGGTTAATTGCACTACTGTCAGGAACAGAATAGAGGAGGCTGTACAGCGATGACTTCATCACTGGAACTGCTGGAAGAACACCGTATGTTTGGCGGCTGGCAACAGCGCTACCGCCATGTGTCAGAAACGCTGAACACTACCATGACGTTCAGCATTTATCTGCCACCGACACAGGATGACACGCCGCCGCCCGTGCTTTACTGGCTGTCTGGGTTAACCTGCAACGACGAAAACTTTACGACGAAAGCCGGTGCACAGCGCATTGCCTCCGAGCTGGGTCTGGTGCTGGTCATGCCAGACACCAGCCCGCGCGGCGATGGCGTAGCAGACGACGCGGGGTACGATCTGGGTCAGGGCGCAGGATTCTACGTGAATGCCACGCAGGCACCCTGGGCGGCACACTACCGGATGTATGACTACATCAGCAGTGAATTACCCACGCTGATCCAGCAACATTTTAACGTGAATAGCCGTCAGTCCATCAGTGGGCATTCAATGGGCGGGCACGGTGCGCTGATGCTGGCGCTACGCAACCCAGATCAGTTCCTGTCTGCGTCAGCGTTCGCACCGATCGTTAACCCAAGCCAGGTTCCGTGGGGGCGCAAGGCGCTGACCGCCTACCTCGGCGAGGATGAAACGCCGTGGTTGCAATATGATAGCTGCCATTTGCTGGCAAATAGCCGGAAGAAGCTGCCCATACTGGTCGATCAGGGCGATTGCGATCAGTTCCTCCCCGATCAGTTGCAACCGGCGAAACTGGAAGCCCTGGCAAGCCAGTATGACTGGCCGCTGACGCTGCGGACACAGTCCGGCTATGACCACAGCTATTTCTTTATCGCCAGTTTTATCGAAGATCACCTGCGCTTCCACGCCCACTATTTGTACGCATAAATTTGTACGCATAAATTTTTACGCATAAATAGTTGTATGCATAATCACGATACGAATAATGGGCTATGCTCATCTCGCTGATAACCGCACTCGGGGGACGTTTCCCGAGTGCTATTTTCACTTCCCTGTTACAGCAACTCTCAGTAAAACAATCACACACCTGCCCGTGCTGAATGACGGAACCAAGACAAACAAAAAGGAAACCTTGATGATACACGTTCATCACCTCGAAAAATCCCGCTCAACCCGCGCGACCTGGTTACTGGAAGAACTGGGCGTTGATTATGAAATCATTCGCTACGCGCGTGACCCAAAAACGTTTAGCGCCCCAGCGTCGCTCAAGCAAATTCACCCGCTAGGGAAATCGCCAGTGATTACCGACGGCGAACTGACGATTGCCGAATCCGGGGCAATCGTGGAATACCTGATTGAGACTTACGGCAATGGCAGACTTCGTCCACAGAGTGGACAAGCGCTGCTGGATTATCGCTTCTGGCTGCATTTTGCCGAAGGGTCTCTCATGCCACTGCTGGTAATGCGCCTGGTATTGGCGAAAGCAGAGTCCGCGCCGATGCCGTTTTTCATCCGCCCTATCGCACGCAAAATTGTGCAAAGCATCGAGCAGGCCTTTATTGTGCCGCGGCTGACGACGCAACTTCAGTTCATCGAACAGCATTTAACTAAACAAGATTGGTTTGCGGGAGAGTCGCTCAGCGGTGCCGATATCCAAATGGCCGTCCCGCTGGTGTTGGCGAAAACGCGTCTGGACCTCAGCCACTACCCGCATATCCAACAATACATTGAGCGGATAGAAAGCCAGCCAGCTTTTCTGCGGGCTATTGCTCAGGATTAATGGTGCGATCGGAATATCACCTCATCGACGACAAACAAAGCGGGTCGCTGGGCGACAGAGCAAGAATTCTGTGAGCGTTTACTGATTATTCATGAACTAATAACGATATGCTGCTGTTTACCCCCGATATATTTCGAGCTATAACACGCTATAGCTCAAAGGCGGTATACCGTCAGGATGCGGCATTGACACGTTGGGAGTGATTAATTTTGCAGAGAAAACGAGTTTCATCAGCAGAGTTGTTTTCAGTCGGATACGATGCAGAAAAAAGCCAATTGGAAGTCGAATTGCTCAATGGGAGCATCTATCTCTACAGCGGCGTAGCACGCATGATTTATGAAGAGCTGATGGCAAGCAAGACAAAGTACCGTTACTACGCCAGCTTTATCAAAAATTCATTCCCCTACGAGAAAACGCAGTAGTTTTTAAAGATAAAGCATGATTTTTAGAGATAAAGCATGATTTTTAGAGATAAAGCATAGTTTTTCAAGATAAAGTCTTTGGGGCGGAGAATGCTCTCCGCCCTCCTCTTCCTATGTAGTTATTCCCCGGTAGATTCAACGGTGTTAAATGCCGCCAGCAGGACGTCTTCATTGAGCGTCAACGGCAGATAATGAATGGATTCCCCCGCCTGCAAGGTGCGGGCAATAACCGCCTGAAGCGCGGCGCGATCGTGAATATCCACGTCCAGTGCGGCGAGTGTAGTCGGCAAACCGAATGCCTTAAACGCCGCCTTCAACTGGTGCAACGTGTCGCTATCGCCCAGTAAAGCACTTTGTACCAGAATGCCATAAGCCACCTTGGTGCCGTGTAGGAAGCGTTCGGTTTGTGGCAGCACTGTTAAACCGTTATGCACCGCATGCGCCGCCGCCACGCGGGTATAGCGTTCACCCAACCCGCCAACCATGCCGCCACCGGCAATGATCGCATCTACGACATCCAGAAAATCCTGCGTCAATTCACCACGCTCGACGGCTTCCAGCGCAGTGGCACTTTGTTGCAGCAATACATTGCGGATATCCAGTGCGGCCTGTAAGCCCAACCGAACAGAAAGCGGCAGCGTTTCCGGCTGAGGACTGAGAACGACGGCTTCATACCACTTCGCCAGCGTATCACCGACGCCAGCCAGTAAGTATTCCACCGGTGCCGCCAGCATAATCCGCGGCTCCACCAGCACCAGATGGTTAGCATCGGTAAAAATCTCGAAGCGCAGCGCCTGCCCAGCATCGTTATACCACACGGACAACGGCGTCCAGGCCGCACAGGTCGCCGCAATGGTCGGAATTGCCACCAGCGGCACGCCAATATGACGCGCGGCGACCTTCGCGGTATCCAACACCGCCCCGCCGCCGACGCCAATGACGACCTGACACTCATCGCCCGCCTGCGCCACCAGCTTTGCCACTTCCCCTTCGCTACAATGCGCGCCAAACTGAACGCGGCGGGCTGAAGGCGCATCGAACTCGGCTGGTAAATACGGTCGAGCCGCCGCAATCGCCCGCTCACCGTAGATCCACAGCGCGTTTTTCAGTACATCTGGTGGATAAAATTCCAGCAGCTTATCGATAGCGCCAGAGAAAGAGAAATAGTTAGCAGGGCCAACCTGTACGCGGACTGTCGTTGTGTGCATGTTTGAATCTTCCTCGCCGTGCCCTCGCTTGAGCACGGCTCTTATCTTATGTTTGTCTGACAGCCGAATCTGCTGCGCTACTCTATTGATAATTCCATCTTATTCACTTGCCTGCGCCAGCTTAAGAACTTTTTTATTTAATTTATGCCTTTTCGTTCATAGCCAATGATTCTCAAACACTTGAAGCTGTATTAAATTTGCGGGGATATGTGCTACCTTTCTTTTCCGTTATTTCATGACCTTGACCGCCAAGAGCGTTACCGACCATGATCCCTACCTCCCAAAGCCGACTGGAAATGCACAACATTTCCATCTCCTTTTCTGGTTTCCACGCCCTCAAGCAGGTTAATTTCACACTGGAAGGTGGTTCGATTCATGCCCTGACCGGCGCAAACGGCGCAGGCAAATCCACGCTGATGACTATCCTGTCGGGCGCTTACGATCACTATCAGGGCGACATTCTGATTAATGGCAAGCAGGTCGATGTGCATTCACCGCGTGATGCCAAGCGATACGGCATTCATCTGGTGCAGCAGGAAGTCGATGTTGCGTTGGTCCCCACGCTGTCCGTGGCGGAAAACATTATGCTGGATACGCTGGCGCAGGACGGACATCTGCTGAGTTGGCCGCAGATCTATCGTCAGGCGCAGGCGCTACTTGATCAGCTTGGCGTCCACCTCAATGTTCGCCAACGGCTAGATACCTGCTCGCTCGCGGAGAAACAGCAAATTCTGCTCGCCCGCGCGTTATCCCACGAATGTCGTTTCCTGATTTTGGATGAACCCACTGCTCCGCTGGATCAGGCCGAAAGCGCGCGCCTCTTCGAGGTGGTACGCCGTTTACAGGCCGATGGCATCGGGATCGTGTTTATTTCCCACCGTATTCATGAACTGAGCGAAATCTGCGATACGTTGACCGTTCTGCGTGACGGCGAGTTTGTCAGCAGCGGTGCGATGCAGGGGCTCAGCGGCGAAGAGATTGTAGAGAGAATGCTGGGGCATCGGCTCGACGATATCTTCCCGCCACGCCGAACAACCCCTTCCGCAGAAACGCTGCTTCAGGTCACCGGTTTACACGACGAAACGCTGCTGCACAATATTTCTCTCACGCTGCGCAAAGGGGAAATTCTGGGCATTGCCGGACTGGCTGGTGCGGGGAAAACCGAGCTGTGTAAAGCGCTATTCGGCGCAGAATCCTGCCAGATCGCGCAGGGTGAATATCGTGGTAAACCCTGGCGACCGCATTCGCCACACCGGTCCGTCGAACAGGGTCTGGCGCTGGTTCCTGAAGAGCGGCGCAAAGAAGGTATTTTTATTGATGAATCCGTCACCATGAATCTCAGCATCACCGCCACCGACAGCTTTTCCCGTTGGAGTATATTCAGCCGTGGCAAGGCATTGCGCTGGGCAAAACAGATCGTTGAACGGCTGGCGGTTCGCACCACAGGTCCGGCGCAAAAGCTAGCGCGTCTGTCGGGTGGGAATCAGCAGAAAGTCGCTATCGGCAAGTGGTTGCGCAGTGAAGCACAGGTTCTGATTTTTGACGAGCCCACCAAAGGCGTGGATATCAAGGCCAAACAGGACTTGTTCACCCTCATTGATGGCCTCGCCCGTCAGGGCAAAGGCATTATTTATGCGTCGGGCGAGTTCTCCGAACTGGTCGGGCTCTGCGATCGCATCTGCGTGCTATGGGATGGCCGCATTGTCGCAGAGCTGAACGCGGCTGAGATTGACGAAGAAACCCTACTTTTCTATTCAACTGGAGGAACTCCCGCGTGAGTCACCCACTTTCATCTAACGGGGCGCTCCCCTTCCGTCACCACGTTTTCGAGTTTCTCTATAAGTGGGGCATGCTGATCACGGTTGTTGCGCTGATTGCCCTTTTCGGACTGGCGTCGGAGAACTTTCTCGACCCGTATAACATCATCAATATCCTGCGTTCTATCGCCATCGTTACGGTGATTGCCATTGGCGTCTCTATTTCGCTGTCCGTGGGCGGCTTCGATCTTTCCGTAGGGTCGACGGCCTCGTTAGCTAATGCGCTGGTTATCTCGCTTTTCGTCTGGCATGGATTCGGCACCACGGGTGCGATTGTCCTGACGCTGCTGCTGTGTACGCTGGTCGGGCTATTCAACGCCTTCCTCATCGTCGTGCTGAAGATTCCCGATATGTTGGCAACGCTCGCCAGCCTGTTCGTCATTCAGGGCGTAGCGATGACCTACAGCTACGGCGGTTCGATCACGCAGAACATGGTGCTGCCCAGCGGCGAAATGGCGGAAGGCGTCATTCCTGAGTTCTTTGCCACGCTGGGTCAGGTGCCGGTCATTGTTGTCATCATGCTAGCGGTAACGGTACTGGTGCAGTTGTATCTGTCTCTCACCAAGCACGGTCGCCGGATGTATGCCATCGGCGGTAACCCAGAAGCTGCGCGACTGGCGGGTATTCGCACGGCGCGTTATCGGGTACAGGCGTACGTGTTTTCTTCACTACTCGCGGCGCTGGGCGGGATCTTACTGGCATCACGCATTGGCTCTTCGCAGGTCAATGCCGGGGGGGGCTATTTGATGGATGCCGTTGCCGCGGCCTACATCGGTTTCTCGCTGGCAGGATCTGGTAAGCCGAATGCGCTGGGTACGCTGCTCGGTGCCGTTATTCTTGGCGTCTTGCAGAATGGACTGGTGATGCTCTCCGTACCTTATTACGCGATGGATATCATCAAAGGTCTGGTTCTGGCACTCGCGCTAGCCATGACGTATATCCAGAAACGCTGATACTCTCTGATTTCCGCCCCATTCATCAGAATTCGGGGCGGATTCATAATACAGCCCACCAATGCCTTCTCTCATTAAGCCGCGTTTTGCCGCCGACACCTATCGCTGCACTCGTTCTATTATTTACTTCCGTTATTATTAAAAAATAAATATTCGCTCATACAATTAATAGTGGTTCGGAATAATCACAAATAATAACGTTCTCACTTTAGGTCTGACGTGCACCACTTTCATTCCCTGCCGATATAGCGAGAGCGACAGGAATAATCGACAGCGAAAAATTCGATCTGATGAAACGCTCAGTTTTGATAATCAGTTAAAATTGATGAATATCATCATTTCTCTGCCAAGCTATATTCCTTTATACTCAGCGAAATCAAATTACACGTTATTTGTATCCGTTTTGCTGAGCATACTCATCAATATTTTCAATCATCTTTTCCATCAACAGTTGCAGCGATGAGGCAGACGTCCAGGAGATATGGGGGGTAATAAGAAGATTAGGCAGGGTTTTCGCTGCCACCATTAATGGGTTGTCCTTTGCTGGCGGCTCCTGTGTCAGGCAGTCTAGCGCAGCACCAGCAATGACGCGCTGCTGCAAGGCTTCTGCTAGAGCACGCTCATCAATCAGCCCGCCTCTGGCGGTGTTAATAATAAATGCCGTGGGCTTACACAAAGCGAGCGTCTCTGCATTAATCAGATGCTGCGTACTCTTATTCAGCGGGCAGTTGAGTGAAATCACATTTGCCAGCCGCAGAACCTCCTCAAACGGCAGATAACCCGCGCGGCACTGTGAGACACCTCTCCGCTCAGCAAAAATCACCTTCATCCCCAGCGCCTGCGCCAGCCGCGCGACTTCCCGCCCAATCGAACCCGCGCCGATGATGCCCAGCGTAGCGCCTGCAATGTCTTTAACTGGATGATCAAAATAAGCAAATTGCGACTGGCTGGCCCAGCGGTCACTCAGTTGATCGCGATACCACGCCATCAGGCTGTGCTTTAGCGAAAAAATCATGGCAATCACGTGCTCGGATACCGCTTGCGTCGAGTAGCCCGGTACATTTTTGACCGTGATACCCAGTTCTTTGGCAGCAACAAGATCAATATTGTCGGTGCCTGTTGCCGTTACAGCAATCAGCTTCAACGCAGGCAACGCGGCTAAGGTGTCTCGCGTTAATAGGGCTTTATTCGTGATGATAACGTGGGTGTCTTTTGCTCGGGCGATAACCTGATCGGGCGAGGTATAGTTATATTCAATCCATTCATGGCGGCATTGTGGACGCCTAAAACTCGTCTTTTTCAGGAAAATGGTTTCAGGCAGTGAGCCTTTATCCAAAAAGGTAATTTTTAACATCATCGTGCCCTGGTTGCTATTTATACAGTAATTTCCGTTTGCAGATATCAAGGACTCCGCAGTCGGCAATCACGACAGGTATTCTCATACAAAAATAATGAATTAAATTCTCTGTATGACACAAGACAACGAACGTATTAATAACGTTACACTTCCTGCCTCATCGGAAATCCATCACTCCGTAACGTGAAGCGTAGTCAGCATTAAAGCAATTAACAATACCTAATATAATGAATTTCATTCACCGACATTGTTAGCGTCGACATTCAGAAATATCACAAAAACAATAAAGTCTGCTGCTCATTGTTATCATGACATCGGCAATGAGATACCCGTAATAACGGATCAAGACTAAGCCACGCTGTTAATCAGAAAGAATACATTCACGAGAAAAACAGCAGAAATGATGCATAGACTCAACAGGAAGAGGAAGACGCTATCAGAAAGGTATGTACAGCAACAATAAAATTCAAAATATTTGATATAAAAAGGAAGTTACTACGAATAAAAACGCCGCTAATGAAAATTTCCTCAGCGGCGTGAAAAGAAATGGCAAGGTAAAAAGCAGGTGTTAGCCGCGTTCTTACGATTTAGTCCTTATGATCGGGGTACGTCATCTCTTGATACTTGATGAAGTGCGTTCCACGATACAGTTTATAACCGAACCAAATCAGCAGAAACAGCGGAATACCGATGTACGTCGCCGTCACGCCATACCAGTCGATTTTATCTTCCAGAAATGCCTGATAGTTCTGCCCCAGCGTGATGATAAGACAGAGCACAAACGCGAAGATCGGCCCCAGCGGGAAGAAACGCGATTGATAAGGCAGACGATTCAGATCATGTCCTTGCATAACATAGCCACGACGGAAACGATAATGGCTGATTGCAATCCCCAGCCAGGCAATAAAGCCTGTCATACCGGACGTATTCAGCAGCCACAGGTAAACCGTTTGGTTGCCATACAAAGAAGACAGGAAGCACAGCGCCGCCACCACGGTGGTGGCATACAGCGCATTACGCGGCACGCCGCCTTGTGACAGTCTCACGAAAATGCGCGGCGCTTTCCCTTCCGATGCCAGCGTAAACAGCATACGCGTCGAGGCATACATCCCAGAGTTACCCGCCGACAGCACTGCCGTCAGGATGACCGCGTTCATCACCGCCGCCGCAGACAGCAGGCCCGCGTTCTCAAACACCAGCGTGAACGGGCTCACCGTAATGTCTTTGACGTCATTACGCAGCAGGTTCGGATCGGTATACGGAATGATTAAGCTGATAATCAGAATCGCGAAGATGTAGAACAACAGAATACGCCAGAAAACCTGACGGATGGCACGCGGAATGTTTTTACTTGGTTCCTGAGATTCCCCCGCCGCCACGCCGATCAATTCCGTTCCCTGAAAAGAGAAGCCGACGATCATCGCCACACCGATCATAGCAGAGAAGCCGCCAGCAAACGGCGCATCACCAATCTCCCAGTTGTGGAATCCGGCATTTTCCGCGCCGCTCATGATGCCCGTAATCATCATCACGCCAACAGCAATGAAAACGACGACCGTGACCACTTTAATCAGTGAGAACCAGTATTCTGCTTCGCCAAATCCTTTCACGGAAATGTAGTTAAGCAGGAACATCAGCGCGAGGAACAGCGCGCTCCAGATCCAGCCGGAGACGTCGGGGAACCAATATCCCATCACCAGCTGCGCCGCCACCAGATCGACCGCGATGGTCACCGCCCAGTTGTACCAGTAGTTCCAGCCCAGCGCGAAGCCGAACCCTTCTTCTACATAGCGGGAACCGTAGCTGGAGAACGAACCGGAAACCGGCATAAACGCAGCCAGTTCACCCAGACTGGTCATCAGGAAGTAAACCATCAGTCCAATCAGGGCATAAGACAGAAGTGCGCCACCTGGGCCTGCTTGTGAAACCGTCGCACCAGACGCGACAAATAACCCAGTGCCAATCGATCCACCAATGGCGATCATCGTTAAATGCCGTGCTTTCAGTTCACGGCGCAGGGTCGGTGCGCCCTGTGTAGTTTGTTGAATATCGTGCTGAGCCATTGTTATCCTGCATGCTCGTGCTAAAAATCGAGGCGGGATTGTAGCAAATAGCGTTGTGCTGAATAGTTAAGATCGTCGAGTTATAAGAGAGGTTAATAACTCACGCTCGATTATTAGCAGCAGAAAATATTTTCGCTATGGCGTTTCGCAGCAATAACTCAGGAAGCGCTGTAGCACATTTGAAAGATGTTTCTGTCGGTGATGAACCAGATACAGCGTCCGCGTGAGTTTAGGCAGCGGCACCTTCAACTCCACCAGCGAACCAGACGCCAACTGTTCAGCAATGACATGCCGCGACAGACAACTGATACCAATCCCGTGGCGAACCGCATGCTTAATCGCCTCTGAATTACCGAGTTCCATCACCAGATGGAAATGCGACAGGTGCGTCAGCAGCAGATGATCCAGCACTTCGCGCGTGCCTGATCCACGTTCACGTAGGATCCAGTGCGCATCCGCCAGCGCAGTTAATGAGACAGCCCCCCGGCTGAGCGGATGTTCGGGAGAGCAAAACACCACCAGCTCATCTTCCAGCCAAGGCTGTGTAATCAAATCTGGGTGATGGCAAGGGCCTTCGATCAAGCCCAAATCAACACTGAATTCAGATACGCGCGTGATCACATCTTTCGTATTGCCAACATGCAGCTCCAGCGGAATGTCAGGGTAGGCATGACGATAGCGGGCAATCATCGCAGGCAATAAATAGTTGCCGATGGTGCTGCTGGCATACACACGTAACGCCCCATTATCACGCCGGAACAGTTGCTCAATTTCCATCGACTGTTCAAGCAGTGCCAGTGCCTTGGGATACAGCAGGCGGCCATGTTCATTAACCACCAGACGTTTACCCACGCGGTCGAAAAGTTGGACACCCAACTGCCCTTCTAAATCCGCCAAAGCCGCGCTGACAGCAGATTGAGACAGGGCAAGCACAACAGAAGCCTGTGTCGTTGAACCACTTTTCAGAACTTCGGCAAAGACTTCCAGTTGACGTAACGTGATATGCATAGTGCGCTCTTTATCTGAAATACTTATAGGTTATAAATATATAATCAATTTCTCTTTTAATCTTGTGGATTATAAGCTGGCTTCTCAATTTTCGGTACGGTCAGAATAGGCACCCAATCCATGGCTCTTCCTGCGACATTACACACAATAGCCCCACCCGATGGAGTAAAAGCGAGATTACCTGGCCTACTGTTAGTCAGTTTAATAACTTTTTCACTTCTCTGGCTGGCAAATATTCCGAAAGTCGCCCATTGGGGGCCGGGTTCGCTGACATTGGCGATCCTGAGTGGGATCGTACTGGGAAATAGCGTTTATCCGCGTCTTCATCCGCTGTGTGACCCAGGCGTGCAGTGGGCCAAACAGCATTTACTCCGCTGGGGTATCATACTTTATGGTTTTCGCCTCAGCTTTCAGCAGGTGACTGCCGTTGGCTTTACCGGTGTTGCGGTCGATCTTACCGTCGTCACGTTGACGTTTTTACTCGCCTGCTGGATAGGCAAGCGCTGGCTGAAACTCGACAATGAGACCGTGATTCTCATCGGTGCTGGCAGCAGCATCTGCGGCGCGGCGGCGATCATGGCAACCGCGCCCGTGGTCAAAGCGTCCAGCAATGCGATTGCCGTCTCCGTTGCCACCGTGGTGATTTTCGGTACGACGGCGATGTTTTTGTACCCGTGGCTTTATCAGCTCAATCTCGAAAATCACTGGATTGACGTCACACCGCAGATCGTCGGTCTGTACTTCGGTTCGACGATACACGAAGTTGCTCAGGTCGTTGCCGCCGGGCATGCCATCGATGGTGTGACGGAAAACATCGCCGTCATCAGCAAAATGCTGCGCGTGATGATGCTGGCTCCTTTCCTTCTCATTCTTGGGTTTTACCTGAAAAAAACGGCGCAAAAAAATGTCGCGCAAGACGTGATTCCATTGATGTTCCCGTGGTTTGCACTGGGGTTTATTACCGTAGCGGCCTTCAATTCCTTCCAGCTACTTTCTCCTACGCTCGTCACGCAGTTGGTACAACTCGATAATGTGCTGTTGACCATGGCGATGGTGGCGCTGGGGCTAACAACCCGATTCAGCGCCATCCAGCAGGCAGGTGCAAAGCCGCTGCTGCTGGCACTCGTTCTGTTTCTCTGGCTGGTCGTTGGCGGTGCGGGCATTAATCTGTTCTTCGAACATTTATTCAGCTAACGATAAATTATTTACCTGTTAACGTCTCATTAACCTGCATAATGTCTCCGTTACCAGAGGAGACCAACATGAAATACATCGGGGCGCACGTTAGCGCATCTGGCGGGGTCGATCAGGCCGTGATTCGCGCACATGAGATACAGGCGACGGCTTTCGCTTTATTTACCAAGAATCAGCGCCAATGGCAGGCCGCGCCGCTCAGTGCCGAGCTTATCGACCGTTTTAAAACCGCCTGTGAGCAGTACGCCTATACGCCAGCACAGATTCTGCCCCACGATAGCTATCTGATTAATCTGGGTCACCCGGACGCCGAGGCGCTGGAGAAGTCACGCATCGCGTTTATTGATGAAATGTCGCGCTGCCAGCAGCTTGGGCTAAGCCTGCTGAATTTTCACCCCGGCAGCCATCTAAAACAGATCGAGGAAGCGGACTGTCTGGCACGTATCGCCGAGTCTATCAACATCGCGCTGGCGGAAACGGATGGCGTCACCGCCGTGATTGAGAATACCGCCGGGCAAGGCAGTAATTTGGGTTTCCGCTTTGAGCACCTGGCGGCCATCATCGATGGTGTTGAGGATAAAAGCCGCGTCGGCGTCTGTATCGATACCTGCCACGCCTTCGCCGGTGGCTACGACCTTCGGACAGAAGCCGATTGCGAAGCCACCTTCTCTGAATTCGATCGTATTGTTGGTTTTCGCTATCTGCGCGGAATGCATTTGAATGATGCCAAAAGCGCGTTCGGCAGCCGTGTTGACCGACACCATAGCCTGGGGGAAGGCAATATCGGCAAAACCGCTTTCAGCTATATCATGAAAGATGCCCGCTTTGATGGTATCCCGATGATTCTGGAAACGATCAATCCCGATATCTGGGCCGACGAAATCGCTTGGCTCAAATCTGAAGCCCAGCGTTAATTAGCTTCTTCACTCCATAATAGTAAAAAGCGCCAGTTGGTTTACCCAACTGGCGCTCTCTCATCCACATCCTTGTGTTATGGCATTACTTTTTATTCACGATGATAATCAGACTTACGCGACTTTCGCCAGTTGTTCATCAGAGCGTTTCAGCAGCGCGTACAGCACACCAGCCACTGCGGTTCCCGCAATGATCGCTAACAGGTAGCCAATAACTGGGGTAATCGCACCAGGAATCAACAGCACGAACAGACCACCGTGTGGTGCCATCAGCTTAGCGCCCACCGCCATCGACAGCGCACCTGTCAGTGCCCCACCGATGATGCAGCAAGGCAGAACGCGCATTGGATCACGCGCCGCGTAAGGAATTGCCCCTTCGGAAATAAAGCACAGGCCCAGTACAAATGCCGCTTTACCACCTTCACGCTCGGTCGGGTTGAATTTCTTGCTTGCCAGCACGGTCGCCAGACCCATTGCCAACGGTGGCACCATACCAGCTGCCATAACGGCGGCCATCGGCGCGTAAATCTGGCTACTGAGCAAGGTCGTACCGAAGACGTAAGCCACTTTGTTAACCGGCCCGCCCATATCCGTACACATCATCGCACCCAGGATTGCACCCAGAATCACCGCATTCGCCGTACCCATGGATTGCAGCCAGCCTGTCAGGCCAGTCAGGATTTTCGCCACTGGCGTACCAACGACGTAAATCATGATAAGACCCGTCGCCAACGTGGCGAACAGCGGGATAATCAGGATCGGTTTTAGCGCAGTTAAACTTTGCGGCAGAATCAGTTTATTGTTGATCGCTCTGGCAATATAACCTGCCAGGAAACCGGCAATGATCCCACCGAGGAAGCCCGCCCCCGTACTCACTGCTAACATCCCGCCAACCAGACCCGGCGTTAAGCCCGGACGATCCGCAATGGAGAACGCGATGTAGCCCGCCAGCACTGGCACCATCAGCGCAAAAGCAGAACCGCCGCCGATCTTCATCAACGCCGCTGCCAGCGTACCTTCCTGTTTAAAGGCTTCAATACCAAAGACAAACGACAGTGCGATACACAGACCGCCCGCCACCACCATCGGCAGCATGTAAGACACGCCGGTCAACAGGTGACGATACGGGCCTGCCCCGCCTTTCTGACCAGACTCGCTAGCGCTTGACGCACTGGCTTGCCCGGATGGCTGATATACTTTGGCTTCAGCCTGCGCTTTATCTAACTCCTGCGCCGTCTTCTTCAGTGCCAGCCCAGTCGAGGTGCGATACATCTTCTTACCAGCAAATTTCGCCAGATCGACTTCAATGTCCGCAGCCACGATCACCAGATCGGCCTGTTCAACTTCTTCAGGGGTAATGGCGTTGCCCGCACCAACGGAGCCGCGCGTTTCCACTTTGACCCACCAGCCGCGTTTTTTTGCTTCGCTTTCAATCGCTTCTGCTGCCATAAACGTGTGCGCGACGCCCGTCGGGCACGCCGTTATCGCCACAATACGCTTGGCAACTGCGGGCTGCTGAACGGGAGCTGACGCCGCAGCCTGATAGACCGTGGCGTCAGCCTGCGCCTTCGCCAAGAAAGCGTCCGGCTGCGAAACAGCCAGTTCGATATCACCGACATAAACCTGCTTGCCATTCAGTGCGCTGTCCGCCGCGGCGGATGCACCCAGAACGATCGCCAGTTCAGCGTCGTTAGCCTGTTCTGTAAACGTTACCCCTGCTTTCGCAGCGGCAGCACCGAGTAGGTTCTTCACCAGTTGGCTTCTCGCCAAGCCCAGTGATTTATCCAAAATCAGCAGCGTTTTCATTGTTTATCTCCTGCTGTATCAGTTAAAGGGTTTCAGGTCGACACGCGCCATCATCGCGGCCAACTGAGGACGATCGGTAATACCAACATTACTTTGGCTGACGGCCAGCGCTGAGACCGCCGTCGCCAAACGCAGAGTGTGCTCACTGGACTCACGCATTAATAAGCCATAAATCAACCCCCCAACCATGGAGTCGCCCGCACCTACCGTACTTACCACATCACAAGCCGGTGGCAAAGCCCGCCACGCACCCGATGCATTCACCCACAGTGCACCTTCCGCACCCAGTGAGATCACAACATGCGCGATACCCTGCTCACGCAGTGCGTGGGCGGCATCCACCACATCAGCCAGCGTAGGTAATTTACGCCCAGCCCATATCTCCAACTCCCGGCGGTTTGGTTTCACCAACCAAGGAGAGGCTTTCAGTCCCGCCACCAGCGCTTCACGGCTGCTGTCGAAAATAATGCAAGGACACTGCGTGCGCAGACGCGACATCCAATCGGTAAAGGCATCAGGATCGACGCCAGCAGGCAAACTGCCGCTCACCGCGACCATGTCGAACTGCCCCAGCCAGCTCAGCGAGTCATTGACGAAACGCTGCCAGTCTTGCTGGGTCACTTCAAAACCGGAAAAGTTGAAGTCGGTTACGTCGCCATCTTTTTCGGTTAATTTGACATTAATACGCGTACGTCCTGGTACAACCTGGAAACGGTTGGCAATGCCCAGCTCGCTGAACAATTGCTGAAAACCATCCTGATTGTCTTTACCCAGAAAGCCACCTACCGTGACATCAATCCCGAGATCTTTCAGCACCTTGGCAACGTTAATACCTTTGCCTGCGGCGTGCAGACCCGCTGTCTGAACCAGATTGACTTCGCCTTTCTCAACTTCCGGGCAATAGCCAACCAGATCATAAGCTGGATTCAGGGTGATTGTGGCTACTCTCCTGCTCATGCTGCCCCCTCGCCCAAACCGGACGTAATCGCGTCGCCAATCGCGGCCAGTGCTTGTTCTGCATCGCTACCGCTCGCGGTGAAACGCAATTTGTGACCTTTCTTCACGCCCAGCGCGACGACTTTCATCAGGCTGCGACCATTTGCCGGTTTGCCTGTGCCATCCAGATTGGTGACAGTGATGTCACTGCTGAACTGCTTGATCACGTTCACCAGCATGGTGCCTGGACGCGCGTGCAGGCCGTGTTCGTTGCGAATGCTAAATTCTGCCGTCAGCACTTCACTTTCTTCCGGTACGTCGCTGGTCAAAAGAGCCAGCAGCGTCGGTGCGTCAGCTGTCAGCAAACGTTCCGCTTTTTGCGCAATCAGCAGGTTGCTCAGGTAACCAATCGGCGCAAAAGCCTGATCGTCAGCCGCAGCGACCGTCACCAGTAAAGCGACGTTTTCGCCGTCAACGCTGAACGGCGTAGCCGGACGTGCCACCGCAGCCGCGCTGCTGAGGTTACCAACAGCGCTATCGCTGAACCACACGCCTTGCCCCAGATTCAGCGGTTTATTGCTGACTGCGGTACTAACGAAGCTGGCGTCTGCTGCACCGACCTGCTGAAGACGACCCGCGTTCAGCGCCTGAAGCGTCAGCAGGTTATCGGTCGCCACATCCAGCGCAATCAGTGAGGTATCAAAGCGGAACTCCACCAGTTGCTGCTCGCCCATCAGCAGGCTACGTAATTCTTCTGCTGAGGTTGTGCTTGCCAAACGTGCTGCGACGCGATCGTCGCTCAGGACGTGAGTCAGTTGACGCAGCAACGCAAGGTGTTCATCAGAACGGGCTGCAATCCCCAACACCACGTAGGCGGTTTGATCTTCCCCCCAGGAAATACCCTGAGGAAATTGAAATACTTGAACCCCGGTCTTCAATACCAGATCGCGGGTATCGGTTGTGCCGTGAGGGATAGCAATGCCGCTTCCCAAATAGGTGGATGTTTGCTGTTCACGCTGGAGCATGCCGTCGACATACCCTGCGTTAACGCACCCGGCCTCGGTCAGCGCTGAAGCAACAAGCTGGATAGCTTCCTGCTTAGTACTGGCCGCTGCGCCCAAATGAATATCTTGCTGTGACAACTGGAACATGGCACTCCTCTCTTGCTGAAGGTTGAATCGTTTCAGCTTTTATGAGAAAAAAATGTGTCGATTGTTAGGACGTTTCAAAAAAATTCCGCTGAAACGTTTCAAAAGTCTCATTCTATTACGTCATTTATGCAAGCTTTCTACGCTGCTGACGTAACAGAATTTTGACATCACGCACATTTTAGCGTGGATGATGCGCTGCCCGCCAACAAAAATCATCAAATGGCTGAAGCCATGCTGACGAAAAATAATGAAACAAGATTTCTGTTTCATTATAAACCCGAGTACTATGTCGCGCTCGACAGCCTCTGCCTATTTTCCAAGCGCTATCAATTTATGTTCACTCCTGCACATACAACGCGACGTCCGCTCGACCTGACATCGTCAGCATTTTTAGTTATTGCCTTCCTGACCGGAACGGCCGGTGCCCTGCAACTTCCTACGCTCAGCCTCTTTCTTTCCAGCGAAGTACAGGCTCGTCCTTTCTTAGTCGGGATGTTTTATACCGGCAGCGCGGTTATCGGCATTGTCGTCAGCCAAATACTGGCTACGCGTTCGGACCGTCAGGGCGATCGCAAATCGCTGATTTTCGTCTGCTGCCTGCTGGGCGCACTGGCCTGCATGCTGTTTGCCTGGAACCGTAACTACTTTATTCTGCTCTTTATCGGCGTGTTGCTGAGCAGCTTTGGCTCGACCGCTAACCCGCAGCTTTTTGCACTGGCACGGGAGCACGCGGATAAAACGGGTCGTGAAGCGGCGATGTTCAGCTCCATCCTCCGCGCGCAAATTTCTCTCGCCTGGGTTGTCGGCCCGCCTATCGCCTTTGCGCTGGCACTGGGATTCGGCTTCACGACGATGTACCTGACCGCCGCGGTCGTCTTTATCTTGTGCGGCATTCTGGTCAAACTCTTTCTGCCTTCCATGCCCAAGACCGTGGAAAAGACCACTTCCACGCTGGAATCACCGCGCCGCAACCGTCAGGACACGCTCTTGCTGTTCGTGGCCTGTACCTTGATGTGGACCTGCAACGGCATTTACCTCATTAATATGCCGCTGTATCTGGTGCATGAACTGCATTTGCCGGAAAAGCTGGCAGGTATCATGATGGGTGTGGCAGCCGGGCTGGAAATTCCGGTGATGCTGATTGCTGGCTACGTTGCCAAACGCTTCGGTAAACGTTTCTTGATGCGGCTTGCTGTTGCCTCCGGCCTACTGTTCTTCGGCGGCTTGCTGGTTCTTGATAGCGAAATAGCGCTGCTGGCGTTACAGGTGCTGAACGCGATCTTTATTGGCATTCTGGCCGGAATAGGCATGCTTTACTTTCAGGACTTGATGCCCGGACAGGCAGGCGCGGCAACCACGCTGTTTACCAATACCACGCGCGTTGGTTGGATCATCTCCGGCTCACTGGCTGGAATTGTTGCTGAAATCTGGAACTATCACGCCGTCTTCTTCTTCGCGCTGCTGATGATCGCCGGTTCCATCTATTGTATGTGGCGCATCAAAGACGCCTGATCGCTGCACATTAAGGGGCCGTGTCGGCTTCCAGTTTGAGCAGGTAAATCATCGCCTCATCACGATCGCTGAAACACATATCCGCGCGCGGCTTTAGCCCCGCGCAAACCGCAGGCCGCAATGGAGAATGGAACAGCCCGCAGCGCATCGCCTCATCAAGATGAATACAGGGTGTGTTTGCAGGCTTGCCGTGTGGCAAACCAGGCATCGGCGTTGAAATCGATGCCGCGATGCAGCAGGCACCGCAATGGGGGCGACAGTCCATCAGCAAGCTCCGGTGGGCTGACAAGAAGTAGAGAGCGCCACCATAACAGCCCTTCTACCAAAAACCAATATCAGTCCTTTTTTCCTTATACTCTAAATAATTCGAATTTCAGGCAGGCGGCAAGCGAAGGACAAATTCGTCGGGAACGAATTTGACCAGCCAACGGCTGGCCTCTGGTGAGAGACAGGATGTCTCTCATTTAATCCCGATGAGCTTACACAAGTAAGTGATTCGGGTGAGTGACAAATCTGCCAGGAGCAGATTTGAACGCTGCTTGCAGCGGCCCCAAAGGGGCGAGGCTCAGAGATGAGCCGAGTAACGTAGCCAACGTACATGAAATTTGAAGGATGACGAGTATATGCTTGCCTGAACTCTTCGGCGCGAGTAACGTGTCGCCACAAAAATCACACTCCTAATAGCAGGTAATTTTTATGGCAAGAGCGAACGAGATTAAACGCGGAATGGTCGTTAACTATAACGACAAGTTATTGCTGGTAAAGGACATCGACGTCCAGAGCCCTAGCGCCCGCGGAGCCAGCACGCTGTACAAAATGCGTTTTTCTGATGTCCGCACGGGTTTGAAAGTGGAAGAGCGTTTTAAAGGCGACGACATTATCGATACCATCACACTGACGCGCCGCACGGTCACGTTCTCCTATATTGACGGCGACGAATACGTCTTTATGGATGATGAGGACTACACTCCTTACCTCTTCAAAAAAGATCAAATAGAAGAAGAGCTGCTGTTTATCCCTGAAGGCGGCATGCCGGGAATTCAGGTATTGAGCTGGGACGGCCAAATCATCGCGCTGGAACTGCCACAAACGGTCGATCTGGAAATTGTTGAGACGGCACCGGGCATTAAAGGTGCTTCAGCCAGTTCACGCAACAAACCTGCGACCATGAGCACCGGTCTGGTTATCCCCGTTCCAGAATATCTGAGCGCGGGTGAAAAGATCCGTATTCATATTCCAGAACGTCGCTACATGGGTCGCGCAGACTAACATTCTACCTTGTGCTTCCCGCACAATACTTGTCGCCGGATGACCTATCCGGCACACGTCAACCTTCCCCGCATTAGGAGCCTGCCATGCTAACGAAAGTCAATTTGATTACAGGGTTTCTGGGTAGTGGAAAAACCACCACGATTCGTCATCTTCTGTCGCAAAAACCTGAAGACGAAGTCTGGGCGGTGCTGGTCAATGAATTCGGCGAAGTGGGCATTGACGGTGCGCTACTGGCGGACAGTGGTGCGGTATTGAAAGAGATTCCCGGCGGCTGCATGTGCTGCGTAAACGGCTTGCCGATGCAGGTTGGCCTGAATATGCTGCTGCAACAGAAAAAGCCTCATCGGTTGCTCATCGAACCCACGGGGCTCGGCCATCCGAAACAAATTCTCTCCTTGCTGACAAGTGATATCTACCAGCCCTGGCTGACATTACAGGCTACGCTGTGTCTGCTGGATGCGCGTCAATTGAGTGATACTCGCTATACGGAAAATGAGAACTTCCGCGATCAGCTTGCCGCCGCTGACATTATTATCGCCAACAAGCGCGATACTTATACCGCCGACGATCTCGCGGCCTTACAGCAGTGGCAGCAGGCGAACGGCGATGGTCGACAAATTATCGAGGCCAGTCAGGGAAACATTGATCGACAGGTGCTCGAGCAACCGCGCCCTCCTTCATCGCAAGAGCGTATGCGCGAACTTCCAGATGGCGACCATCACCACGCACATAAGCCAAAAAATAATTTGGCCGCCTTGCAATTACCAAAGGCGCAGTCCTGGCGACGCTCTCTCAATCAAGGACAGGGTTACCACGCCTGTGGCTGGATATTCGCACCTGAAACCACTTTTGATACCGCAGCCCTGCTGGACTGGGTCCGCCTTTCTCCCGTGAATCGGGTTAAAGGGGTGATGCGTATAAAAGAAGGGACGCTCGTCGTGAACCGTCAGGGCCACGATCTTCATATAGAAACCCGGTCGGTGGCACCGATTGATAGCCGTATCGAAGTCATTAATGAAACACCGGCAGAATGGAATACGTTACAAGCCTCGTTGTTAAAGGCTCGTTTAGCTAACGTGGAGTAAACTGGATTTTTTCGTCTTTGTTTGGATAGTTTGCCTTATGTTATTTGCCCGTTCTTGTTCTATTTTAGCGCTCAATGTGTTGGGCATCGGCCTGTTTTTATCCTGGTATCTACCGGAAAATCATGGCTTTTGGTTCACGCTCGACAGCCATATCTTTTTCTATTTCAACCATCTTTTGGTCGATAGTCCAGCGTTTCTACATCTGGTCGCGGTTACCAATAACCGCGCCTTTGACGCTTGTGCACTCATGGCAATGGGATTGCTGTATTTGTCATTTTATCTGCAAGCCACGCCCACAGAGCGTCGCCGTTTATTGATTATCGGTTTTATCATGCTGTTAACAGCTGTCGTGCTGAATCAGGCTGGACATTTATTACCGGTGCAACACGCCAGCCCAACGCTCTATTTTAGTGACGTCAACCGCGTTTCAGACTTAACCGGTATTCCGACCAAAGATGCGTCATCGGATAGCTTCCCCGGCGACCACGGCATGATGTTGATGATCTTTGCGGCTTTTATGCTGCGCTATTTTACCCGTACCGCTTTCGCTATCGGCCTGACCATCTTGGTGATTTTCTCATTGCCTCGCATCATGATTGGTGCACATTGGTTTACCGATATTGCAGTCGGCTCGCTCTCGATTGTTCTAGTCGGATTGAGTTGGTGGTTATTAACGCCAGCGAGCGATGCCGCTATTACCCTGTTAAATCGGCTATTACCTAAAAAATCGACAGTATAAACCCCTATAATTTCAGATTTTTTACATCGACATTTTTTAGCTGAATACATCATTAAATCTTATAAATAAAATGGTTAAAACTTCTCGCAATCCTGCTGCTGTTACGGTAGTCTCGTTCGGGTTTACTTCTTTAGCACACACTGAACGCCCTGCGGCAAGAGAAATAATGTGCATTCCGGCACACTTTCGCCGATGAGTGTTTGGCTACGAAGAAACTCTGATTTAGTCTGAGTCTCGTTTTCGTTTGGCATTTATCCCCCAGTGAAATGGGGATACTACATAGCGATGATTATCGTTAAGGACAGCAAGGGAACATAACAACAATGGTCAAATCTCAACCGATTCTGAGATATATCTGGCGGGCAGTGCCTGCCGTTGCGGTAGCAATGATGCTCTCCGCATGTGGAAGTAATAGTGCATACAACAATAAAGCTCAAACTGATATGCATGCAGTTAATGACAAAGATGGTCTTTTACTGCAAGCCTCTCAGGATGAATTTGAAGCACTAGTTCGTAACGTGGATATCAAGTCCAAGTTACTTACCCAATATGCCAGTTGGAAAGGTGTTCGTTACCGTTTAGGCGGTGATAGTCGACGTGGCATTGACTGCTCAGCTTTCGTTCAGCGCACGTTCCGCGAACAGTTTGGTATGGATTTACCGCGTTCAACCTATGAACAACAAGAGATGGGCCAGCAAATTCAGCGCAGCAAACTGCGCGTCGGCGATCTTGTTCTGTTCCGTGCAGGTTCAACCGGTCGCCACGTTGGCATTTATCTCGGTAACGATCAATTTGTCCACGCATCAACCAGCAGCGGCGTCATTATCTCCAACATGACAGAAGACTACTGGGATAAGCGCTATCAGGAAGGACGTCGTGTCCTGAGTAAAAGAAAAACCAGCTAAACAATATTGCTCCCTTGCTATGTGTTAGTGAAAGAATTTTGCTGTTAGCCAACGAAACCAGACGACATCAACGCCGCTTATGACCACAAGCGGCGTTTTTTTATGATGGACATCCTTGTCCATCACCCTGCGGGCCGTTGCTATGCAACGTTGAAAAATGTTCCCTACGTTTTTATGCCTGCTTTCACCCGAATACCTCTCCCCCCTCCCCTTCTGCGGCACACTGCGCAAAATATGACTGACTCAACAACCTGAAACATTAACAGACCGTGATTAAGGTAGGTTTATCACCTGATTTCATGATAAAAAGAAAACGTTCAGCTTCCCGATGGGAATGTTAATTATTTCAAGAACTTTATGCCGAGGAAATCGGCATTGTTGACGTTACGATATGGCGTGTCTACATCAGACGATGCCTAGCCAGATAACGTCCATTCGCAGGAGATTACCGTCAGATGTTAAAACGCGTTATCGCTGCCGTATTGCTTTGCACGGCCCATTTTGGGGCGCATGCCGAAACGATTGAAAACAGCACCAGCTTTGCACTGTTGGGTGAACCCAAATATGCCGAGAACTTCAGCCATTTTGATTATGTCAACCCTAATGCGCCCAAAGGCGGCAGCATCACCCTCAGCGCACTAGGGACCTTTGACAACTTCAACCGTTACGCGCTACGTGGCGTGGCAGCGGCACGAACTGAAAGGCTCTATGATTCGCTCTTTGTCTCCTCTGATGACGAGCCCGGCAGTTATTATCCGCTGGTCGCCCTAACGACGCGCCATTCGGCGGATTTTCGCTGGATTGAAATCGAGATGAATCCCAAGGCCCGCTTTCATGACGGCTCACCAATCACCGCCGCTGACGTCGCGTTCACCTACAATATGTTTATGACGCAGGGCGTACCGCAGTTCCGCATCTATTTTAAAGATATCACCGCCAAGGCCGTTGCACCGCTGACCATACGCTTCGATTTTCCCGTATCCGACAAAAATCGCATGTTCAGCCTGCTGACATTGCCCATCATGCCGGAGAAATTCTGGAAGAATCATAAATTCAACGAACCGCTATCGTATCCGCCCCCTGCCAGCGGGCCTTACCGCATCACCGCCTATCGTACCGGACAATATGTCACCTACTCTCGCGTGAAAGACTATTGGGGTACCGATCTACCAGTCAATAAAGGCCAGTACAATTTCGATAAAATCCGTTACGACTACTATATGGATGACAGCGTTGCGCTGGAGGCTTTTAAAGCCGGCGCTTTCGACCTGCGTGAGGAAGGTTCGCCAAAAAACTGGGCGACCCAATATCAGGGCGGCAACTTTGCACGCGGCTACATCATCAAACAAGATCAGATCAATCAATCCGCTCAGTCTACGCGCTGGCTGGTATTCAATACCCAACGCCCACTGTTTCAGGATCGACGCGTGCGTCAAGCGCTAGCGCTGGCATTTGACTTTAACTGGATGAACAAGGCGCTGTATTACAACGCCTATCAGCGTACCAACAGCTATTTCCAAAACACCGAGTATGCCGCTAAAGGCGAACCCAGCGCAGAAGAATTGGCCTGGCTGACGCCGCTGAAAGACAAGATACCCGCCGAGGTCTTTGGCCCCAGCTATCAACCGCCCTCTTCCGACGGCAGCGGCTATGATCGACAAAACTGGCTTAAGGCACTCAAACTGCTGGAAGAAGCCGGTTGGGAATTGAAAGATCAAAAGCTGGTCAATCGCAAAACCGGACAGCCATTTACGTTTGAATTGCTGCTGCCAAGCGCTGGCAACTCGCAGTATGTCCTGCCTTTTCAACAGAGCCTGAAAAAACTCGGTATCACCATGAACGTGCGTAATATCGACAGCACGCAGTTCAACAGCCGCCTGCGCAAGCGCGATTTAGATATGACGGCAACGGTGTACCCTGCGTTCATCTACCCCGATGACAGTCTGCAAATGCGCTGGAGCTCGCAGTATATCGACTCAACCTACAATACTTCCGGCGTCAGCGATCCCGCGATTGATTCGCTCATCGCGGAAATCGTTAAGCATCAGGGGCAGAAAGTTCCGTTGCTGTCATTAGGCCACGCGCTGGACAGGGTATTGACCTGGAATCAGCTTATGATTCCGATGTGGTATTCCAATCATGATCGTTTCGCCTATTGGAACAAGTTTGCCATGCCTGCTGTACGCCCAGCCTATTCGCTTGGTTTTGATGGCTGGTGGTTCGATACCAAACAGGCGGCCACGCTGCCCGCAGAGCGACGTTAAGGAATAAAAATGGGAACGTATCTGTTACGCCGCCTCTTGCTGGTTATTCCAACCCTGTGGGCAATCATCACAATTAATTTCTTCATTGTACAAATTGCCCCCGGCGGCCCGGTGGATCAGGCCATTGCGGCAATTGAAATGGGGCACGGCAGCGGTTATACCGCCAATAGCGGAATGGATGCCGGTATGGCACGGGCGGGCACCAGCGGCGCACCGAATATCGAGAACGCTTATCGCGGTTCACGCGGCCTCGACCCGGAAGTCATCGAAGAAATCACCAAACGCTATGGCTTCGATAAACCGATCCATGAGCGCTACTTTACCCTGCTGTGGGATTACGTGCGTTTTGACTTCGGCGACAGCCTGTTCCGTGGCTCTTCGGTGATGCAACTCATTAAGGAGAGCATGCCGGTTTCGATCACGCTGGGGCTGTGGAGTACGCTGATCGTCTACCTGATCTCCATTCCGCTTGGCATCAAAAAAGCCGTGAAGAACGGCACACCGTTCGATACCTGGAGCAGCACGTTAATCATTATCGGCTATGCCATTCCGGCGTTTTTGTTTGCGATCATTTTGATTGTGCTGTTCGCAGGCGGCAGTTATCTGGACTGGTTCCCGCTTCGAGGGCTGGTTTCCAGCAATTTTGATACCCTGCCGTGGTACAGCAAGATTACCGATTACTTGTGGCATATCGTGCTACCGGTTCTGGCTTCCGTCATTGGCGGTTTCGCCACCTTAACCATGCTCACCAAAAACTCCTTTATGGATGAGATTCGTAAGCAATACGTGGTTACTGCGCGCGCTAAAGGGCTGGATGAAAAGAGCATTCTCTACCGCCACGTGTTCCGCAATGCCATGCTGCTGGTAATTGCCGGCTTCCCCGCCACGTTTATCAGTATGTTTTTCACCGGCTCACTACTGATTGAGGTGATGTTCTCGCTCAACGGGCTCGGTCTATTGGGCTATGACGCCACACTGCAACGTGACTATCCTGTCATGTTCGGCACGCTGTATATCTTCACGCTGATCGGCTTATTGCTAAATATCGTCAGTGACATAACCTATACGCTGGTGGATCCGCGTATCGATTTTGAGGGACGCCAATGAGCCGCTTAAGCCCGATTAATCAGGCGCGCTGGGCGCGTTTTAAAAGTAATCGTCGCGGTTACTGGTCGCTGTGGATTTTCATGGTGCTGTTTATCGTCAGCCTGTTTTCCGAACTGATCGCCAATGACAAACCGCTGCTGGTGAAGTATGACGGCCAGTTCTATACGCCAGTGCTTGTCGACCACAGCGAGCGGACGTTCGGCGGACAGTTGGATACCACCGCTGACTTCCGCGATCCTTATATCGCCGAGCGTATCAGCAGCCACGGCTGGGCTATTTGGCCGCTGATTCACTACAGCTACGACACCATAAACTACGCCACGACAGCGTCCTTCCCCTCTGCACCAAACTGGCAGAACTGGCTGGGCACAGACAGTCAGGGGAAAGACGTGGTCGCCCAGGTAATGTATGGCTTCCGTATCTCGCTGCTGTTCGGTCTGGCGCTCACGATCCTGTCCAGCGTGATTGGTATCGCTGTCGGTGCGACACAGGGCTATTACGGCGGACGTTTCGACCTATGGGGGCAACGCTTTATCGAAGTCTGGTCCGGCATGCCGACGCTATTTCTGATTATCTTGCTGTCCAGCGTGATTCAGCCGGATTTCTGGTGGCTATTGGGTATTACCGTGCTTTTCGGCTGGATGAGTCTGGTTGGCGTGGTACGGGCGGAATTTCTGCGTACCCGAAATTTTGACTATATTCGTGCGGCGCAGGCGATGGGCGTCAGCGACCGTGCCATTATGTTCCGCTGCATGCTGCCAAACGCGATGGTCGCTACGCTGACCTACCTGCCCTTTATTCTCTGCGGCTCGATTACCACACTGACATCGCTGGATTTTCTCGGCTTTGGTCTGCCGATGGGCTCGCCATCATTAGGCACCTTATTGCTGGAAGGGAAAAATAACCTTCAGGCACCGTGGCTGGGCATTACCGTGTTTATGGTGCTTTCCATCGTACTTTCCTTACTCATTTTTATCGGCGAGGCGGTACGCGACGCCTTTGACCCCAGCAAGGCGCATTAATATGTCCAGTTCACCTTTATTGCAGATAGATAATCTCAGCATTGCCTTCCGCAAAGGCGATCAGGAACAGCGCGTTGTCGACCAGCTTTCACTGACGGTAAACGCGGGTGAGACGCTGGCGCTGGTCGGTGAATCAGGTTCGGGGAAAAGCGTCACCGCACTGTCGGTGTTGCGTTTGCTCCCCTCCCCGCCCGTGGTTTATCCGCAAGGGGATATTCGCTTCGCAGGGCAGTCGCTGCTGCATGCTGATGAAAAAACACTGCGTCAGATACGTGGCAATCGGATCGCGATGATCTTTCAGGAACCGATGGTGTCGCTTAACCCTTTGCAAAGCATCGAGAAACAGCTGATTGAAGTGCTTTCGCTCCACCGTGGCATGCGCACCGAAGCCGCCCGCAGCGAAGTCATCACCTGTCTGGATCGCGTGGGTATTCGGCAGGCTAAAAGCCGATTGAATGATTTTCCGCACCAGCTTTCCGGCGGGGAACGCCAACGTGTCATGATTGCGATGGCGCTGCTGACACAGCCAGATTTGCTGATTGCCGATGAACCCACAACGGCATTGGACGTGACCGTTCAGGCGCAAATATTGAAATTGCTGAACGAGCTGAAGCAGGAACTGGGGATGAGTTTACTGTTCATCACCCACAACCTGAATATTGTCCGTCAGTTGGCAGATAACGTATCGGTCATGAAATCCGGTCTGGCCGTGGAACACAATAGCTGTCAGCAGCTTTTCAGCGCACCGCAGCACCCTTACACGCGCCAGTTGCTGGATGCCGAACCGTCGGGCGAGCCGCTTCCGGTAACAGATGACGGCGAACCCCTTTTGCGGGTCGAAAAACTGCACGTTTCGTTTCCCATCAAACGTGGCCTTTTGCGCCGTACCGTTGACGAAAAGCAGGTAGTGAATAATATCAACTTCACCTTGCGACGCGGCGAAAGTCTGGGGCTAGTGGGAGAATCCGGCTCAGGAAAAAGTACGACCGGATTAGCGTTGCTGCGCCTGATTCAATCACGCGGCGATATCTGGTTCGACGGCCAGCCCTTGCAAGGGCTAACCCGTAAGCAAATGCTGCCTTTCCGCCACCGGATCCAGGTTGTCTTTCAGGATCCAAATTCCGCACTGAACCCGCGGCTGAATGTGGAGCAAATTATTGCGGAGGGATTGACCGTCCATCATAAGTTGAGCAAAGAGGTACTCGACCAGCGCGTGATTGAGGCAATGCAGGAAGTCGGGCTGGATCCCACGACCCGCTACCGCTATCCCTCCGAGTTTTCCGGCGGCCAACGCCAGCGTATTGCTATCGCTCGTGCGCTGATACTGCAACCCGAGCTACTGATCCTCGATGAGCCCACGTCGTCGCTGGACAGAACGGTTCAGGCGCAAATTCTGGCGCTGCTGAAATCATTACAGGAAAAGCACAAAATCGCCTACCTGTTTATCAGCCATGACTTACAGGTTATCCGTTCTCTGTGCCATCAGGTTATTGTGTTGCGGCAAGGCGAAGTGGTCGAACAGGGAGAATGCAAACAGGTATTCGCGCACCCTGCCGAACATTACACACGGGAACTGCTACAGTTCTCATCCTACACGGCAGAAACGCAGTCGGCATAAAATGAGAGAATACCGCAGCGCCACTCTGCTGGCGCTGCGGTTTAAAAGGGATATTGTGCCGATACGGACTCAGCGATAGCGACACCGACATTCTTCAGACGGCACATTGCTGTGCTTTCATCATTACGATGCAAAAACAGACACGGCTCGCCTTCCCATTCCAGAACGGCGCATTCAACCTGTATTTCAGACAGGGATTGATTCAGTTGGCGCATGATGTTCCATGCGATATCGCCATCGTGGCTCAACAGTTTGAGGCCAATCAGGTTGTTGTCTTCTTCTCTGCCGCTCAGCGGAATCGGTTCAACATTGATACCTGCAAAACCCGATAACCAGCGATAACTTTGCGGCAAACGATGAACTACCGAAAGTTGGAAACTGTCCACTACTGTTTTCCTCAGGTAATAATTCACAAAATAGTAACATATTTATCATAGTAGCGTGTTCACACTATTTTTTGCCACTTTTAATGAACAAAAAAACAACAAACTCGCTTTTTCATATCGCGATAGTGGTTAACAGAACTGATTGCAAGGACTATTAATGCCAAATTGATCACGAATCTTTCTTCTTTTCTGGCTATATTTAACCTTTTCCATTTAATATCTCAACCCTTTTCAGCTCATTCATTCACTTTTTAGTCAAATATTTTACATTAATAAAACAAAATCCACGCATGTGGATCGCCGTAAGAAGGAAAATGAGGAATAAGAGAGAACAGACTCAGATGCAGGAACATCTTTCCTGCATCTGAGAAGAAGGAAAAATCAGGCTGCGGGAGAACGGGTTGCGTACAGATACAGCAGAAAGGCACCTATCGAACAGATTGCCATTGATAGCACCATCGGCCAGGCGCTGTTGAATGAAGCCAGAGAGAGGATCCCCCCCACAATCGCCCCCAGGCCGAAGCGTAGTGTGCCAGCCAACGACGAGGCCGTCCCTGCCATATGCGGGAAATCATCGAGAATCACCGCCATCGCATTCGACGCCACCATCGCAATACAGCCGACAAACAGTGCCACGCCAAACACCAGCGGCAAGAATCCGAGATCGAACAGGCAGACAATCACCAGCCATATTCCCATCGCAAACTGGATCACCAGCCCTGCGCGGAACATCGCCAGCGCGCCCAACCGTCGTACATTGCGGCTGTTAAACAGCGTCACCACAAAGAGAAAGACGACGTTCAGGGCAAAGTAGTAGCCAAAATTCTGAGGAGATACGCCATACAGATTGATATACACAAACGGCCCGGCGCTCAGGAAGGAGAACATGCCGCAAAACGAAAGCCCGCTTGCCACCATATAGCTGAACACCCGCTTATGGCGGAACAGGATGGCAAAATTCCCGATGGTGGTGCGCAGATGAAATTTCTGCCGCTTAGCGGGCGGTAAGGTTTCTTTAATAAAAAAGAAAATCAGCGCTGATGCCAGAAAAGCCGCACCAGAGATCGTCCAGAAAATAGAATGCCAACTAAACCACAGCAGCAGCCAGCCACCAGCAATGGGCGCAATGAGCGGCGCGACGGTCATCACCAACACGACGAACGACATCATGCGAGAAAAATCATCCCGCGAGAACATATCGCGCATCAGGGCATTAATCACCACCGCAGCCGCCGCAGCGGAGACGCCGTGCAGAAAACGCATGTAGATCAGTTGCTCTACCGTTTGTGCCAGCGCACAGGCCACGCCTGCAAACGCAAAAACCAGCGTACCGCCGAGAATCACAGGCTTACGCCCCAGACTATCCGCCATCGGCCCGTAGAACATCTGGCCAATTGCAAAGCCCAGCACATAGGTGCTGAGCGTCATTTGGACATGACCGTCCCCCACGCCAAATTCGTTAGCAATGGTCGGCAACGCAGGTAAATACATATCGATAGCTAATGGCATTAGCATCGAAATCAGGCCAAGAATAAAGATCAGCCCGAAATGAGAAGATCGGCGTAATTGCACTAATAACTCCAGATTAGAAAAAAGGTCATGCTATGCAGCATTATTTTACGCTGGCGATCTCCTCAGCACTTAACTCCCGGTATTCCCCCAGTTCCAGTTCGCTATCCAGATAGATGCCACCGATACGTTCGCGATGCAGCTCAACGACCCGATTCCCCACTGCCGCAAACATCCTTTTGACCTGATGATAGCGACCTTCGCTAATCGTCAGTCGAACGACATAATCCGTTATCTTCTCAAGCGTAGCGGGTTTGGTGAGGTTCTTCTCGTTATGCAGTTGCACACCTGCCGTAAATTGCGCGGCGGTGTCCTCGGCCAGCGGCTGTTCCAGCGTCACCAGATACGTTTTTTCACACTGGTGCTTAGGCGAGGTAATGCGATGCGACCATTGCCCGTCGTCAGTTAGCAGTACCAGTCCAGTGGTATCGATATCCAGACGTCCCGCCGCGTGCAGTTTGTACGCCACCGGGACATCCATGAAATACAGAATGGTGGGATGATCGGGATCGTCCGTTGAACAGACGTAGCCCTGAGGCTTATTCAACATGAAATAGCGCGGACCACTCTGTTGTTTCAGCGGTTCGCCATCAAACTCGACATTATGCTCAGGGGATAACTTGAACGCGCCGCTTTTTACCACTTCACCATCGACGGTAACACGCTGTGCGTGGAGCTCGCGCGCCACCAGTGAACGACTAATTTCCAATTGCTGGGATAAAAATTTGTCCAATCGCATTAAAACTCACTACCTATCTCAAATAACTGCCTATCTCAAAATCGTGAGACCCTAAATTGTGAGAGGGTAGTATAACGGGGGTTTGTTTACTCGTCCTGCAATTCACGGCTCATATGTTGCTCTTTTTAGCCGACTTTGAATTTCAACGCCTCTTGCTTATCCCTCGCGCCAGGTATTATCAACAGGCATAATAAGGGCAATTTTTTACATTTTAAGGACAGCCCCATGTCATCTATTCACGGTCATGAAGTGTTGCAAATGATGCTCACATCCGGTGAGTCATTTACCACCGAACAGCTGATTAGCACGATAGAAACCCGCTTCGGCAACGCAGCGCGTTTTCACACCTGTTCCGCCGAAAATATGACGGCCTCAATGCTGGTACAGTTTCTGTCTGAACGCGGGAAATTCATCCCGCACGATGCGGGCTTTACCACCAGCGCCAGTAAAATCTGCCAGCACTAGTTATGTCGTTCACACAGTCTGCCTCGTTCACACTACGGCCTTACCAGCGTGAGGCTGTTTCCGCCACACTCGACTATTTTCGCCGTCACACCCAACCGGCCGTCATCGTTTTGCCTACCGGTGCGGGGAAAAGTCTGGTGATTGCCGAACTGGCGCGGCTTGCTCGTGGTCGAGTATTGGTGCTCGCACACGTCAAGGAACTGGTCGCGCAAAACCATGCCAAATACTGCGCCTTGAATTTGGAAGCGGATATCTTCGCGGCGGGTCTACAGCAGCGAGAGAGTCAGGGAAAGGTGGTCTTTGGCAGCGTGCAGTCCGTCGCGCGTAATCTCGACCAGTTCGATAATGCCTTCTCCCTGCTGATCATTGATGAATGTCACCGCATTAGCGACGACGATAACAGCCAATATCAACAAATTATCCAACATCTGCAAAAAACTAACCCACAGCTGCGGCTGCTCGGCTTAACGGCGACGCCCTATCGGCTTGGCAAAGGCTGGATATATCAGTATCACTATCATGGCATGATCCGTGGCGACGAACGCAGTTTGTTCCGCGACTGCATCTATGAGCTGCCGCTGCGTTATATGATCAAGCATGGCTTTCTGGTGCCGCCAGACCGATTGGATATGCCAGTGGTGCAATATGATTTCAGTAAGCTCGTCGCCCGCAGCAACGGGTTATTCAGCGAAGCCGACCTGAACCTCGAACTCAAACGTCAGCAGCGTATTACGCCGCATATCATCAGTCAGGTCATCGATTATGCGCAAACGCGGCGCGGCGTGATGATTTTTGCGTCCACCGTCGAACATGCCAAAGAAATTACGGCCTTGCTACCAAACGGTCAGGCTGCGCTGGTCAGCGCCGATACGCCAGCAGCGGAACGTGATGCGCTGATTGAGGCTTTTAAACAGCAGTCGTTACGATATCTGGTCAACGTGGCGGTGCTGACGACCGGGTTTGACGCCCCGCATGTCGACCTTATTGCTATCCTTCGACCAACAGAATCCGTCAGCCTGTATCAGCAAATCGTCGGGCGCGGTTTACGGTTGTATCCAGGGAAAACGGACTGCCTGATTCTGGATTACGCTGGCAACCCGCACGATCTCTATACGCCAGAAGTCGGCAACAGCAAACCGCATGCTGGCAGCCAGCCAGTACAGGTCTTCTGCCCAGAATGTGGCTTTGCCAATCTATTCTGGGGAAAAACCACCCCGGACGGCGACATCATCGAACATTATGGCCGCCGCTGTCAGGGCTGGGAAATGGCGGAAAGTGGCCAACGCAAGCAGTGTGATTTCCGGTTTCGGTTTAAAGTCTGTCCGCACTGCGGCGCGGAAAATGATATTGCCGCGCGGCGCTGCCACCAGTGTGACGAGGTATTGGTCGATCCTGACGATATGCTGAAAGCGGCGTTGAAACTGAAAGATGCGCTGGTTCTGCGCTGTAGCGGCATGAGTTTCGAGCAGGGGCAGGATGCAAAAGGTGAATGGCTAAAAATCACCTACCACGATGAGGAAGGCGCCGAAGTGAGTGAACGTTTTCGCCTGCACACTACCGCCCAGCGCCACGTTTTCCTGCAACAATTTTTGCGTGTTCACCAACGCGCGCCGGGAACGCCGTTTAACTGGCAAAATGCCGCTGACGTCATCTCACAGCAACCTTTATTACGCGCGCCTGATTTTGTCGTCGCCCGCAAACACGGAAAATTCTGGCAAATACGCGAAAAGCTCTTTGATTATCAGGGACGCTTTCGCCGCGCCAACGAACTCCGCGGCTAAGTAATTTTGGGATTCATTTGCCCGCAGAGCCATATTCCGCTAGAATTCAGCCCGCTTTTGTTCGCAAAAGCTGAATAACCCAACCTGCTGCTGGGTCGCCTGTAGCAGGATTACTTTATATAAGTAGAGAAGAAAATGATTACTATCAAAGCAGAAGCACGTCAAGGTCAGGGTAAGGGTGCGAGCCGCCGCCTGCGTTCAGCTGGTAAATTCCCAGCCATCGTTTACGGTGGTTCAGAAGCACCAGTATCTATCGAACTGGATCACGACTCAGTAAAAAACCAAGAAGTGAAAGAAGGCTTCTACGGTGAGACAGTGATCCTGTCTATCGATGGCAAAGAAGTTAAAGTTAAAGTTCAGGCTGTACAACGTCACGTTTACAAGCCAAAACTGACTCACATCGACTTCGTTCGCGTTTAGTTTGCGCTGAAGTCGTTTTCCGGGACGCCGGAAAAGAAGAACGCCGCGTATGCGGCGTTTTTTTTATAAAAATTTGTTCATTCACAAAGGAATGTGAACATGTCTCGTGATATCTCACAGCGACTTATCGCTATCGATGCCCTGCGCGGTCTGGTTATGGTACTTATGCTACTGGACCATGTGCGGGAAACCTTTTATCTGCACCTGCAACTCGCCGATCCGATTGATGTAACCAGTACCGACCCCATGCTATTCATCAACCGTACGCTGGCGCATTTGTGTGCTCCCGTATTTGTCTTTTTAACCGGACTTTCTGCCGCGCTTTATCATCAGAAAGTGCAAGATCGCCGACAAACCGCCCTATTCCTGTTCCAGCGTGGCTTAATTCTCATTCTTCTTGAGCTCACGTTGATCAACTTTGCGTGGACGTTCCAATTCCCGCCACAGGTTATCTATTTACAAGTAATCTGGGCAATCGGCATGAGCATGCTTGCCCTCAGTGCGCTGATCTGGCTCCCTGCCGGGCTGGTTTTGATACTGGGCATCGTTATCGTGGGCGGACATAACCTGCTGGACCCTCTGCAGGCTTCTGCAAACTCCATTTGGTCCATTCCCTGGGCGATTTTGCACGATCGCGGTTGGATAGACATCGGCGACACATTCCGTATGCGTACTTCATATCCGGTACTTCCCTGGATTGGTGTCATTTCACTTGGCTATGCGGCTGGCGCACTATATCGAAAAGAAGTGTTTCCGCTTCAGCGTCAGAAAGCCCTGCTCACTCTGGCAGGGATCACGCTAGCGCTGTTCTTCGTTCTGCGTAGCATCAATCTGTATGGCGAAAAGCCCTGGCAGCAGGGTGATGTCATCACACAGACGCTCATGAGTTATTTCAACATCACGAAATACCCGCCATCATTGCTGTTCCTCTGTCTGACGCTTAGCATCGGGCTTTGCTTACTTGCCGTATTCGAGCATCAGCAGAAAAAGCGTTGGCTCGTTATACTGGCGAGTTTCGGTGCCGCTCCGATGTTTTTCTACCTACTGCATTTGTATGTTTTAAAAGGGATGTATTTAACTGCTGTCGCGATCTGGGGAAAAAATCAGGGAGAATGGTTCGGCTTTTCCGCCGTCTGGCAATTGTGGGTGTGCACTGTGATACTGATGGTCGTGTTATTTTCGCCCGTTCGCGCGTTTGCCCGCCTAAAAGCCCGCCGCAGAGACATCCGCTGGCTTAAATACTTCTAATCACTATCGTTTCAAACTGTTATCAGCCACTGCCCTTTTCCTGAAGTCAGAAAAAGGGCAGCGTCTTCTGGTGCCGACTACTTACCGCTGCTCGTTCGACGCTGTAACTGATCGCGCAGATTCGGCGGTGTGCCTTTAATCGTCAACGTATCCGTCGCCGGATCCCAGAAAATTCGCTCACCGAGCAATAGCGCATCAAAATTCAGGCTGATGCCGCCGCCGCTGCCAGCAAATTTGGTCAACTGGCGCAGTGTCCCGCGATCGGCTGGGAAGCTCTCTTCCAGCTCATAACCCTGATCGGCTGAAAACTGCTGAAAGGTTTTCTCGCCCAGCGGTGGCAGTTCCTGCGACAGCGATGCCAGCTCGATTTCCTCACCGGACTGCAACTGTTCATTGCAGTAGCTATACACCTGCTGACGATAATTCTGGCGCTCGTTTTTATCTAACTGCGCTTCTTCACAATACTCATCGACCGCTTTCAGCAAGCCACGGTTTTGTGCTTTGGTGTCCAGCCCTTCTGACGCGGCCAGAAAATCCATGAAGAAGTCAGATACTTTGCGCCCGACGCGGCCTTTGAGGAACGTCAGATAGCGAGTGGATTCTGGATTAACTTCCCATTCCGTCAAATCGATACGCGCAACGATATCGGCATGGTTGATATCCAGATAGTGCGTGGTGCTGATATCCAGCTGTTCATTAACTCGCATGCTGTTGCAGCTATTGAGCACCGATATCAGCAAATACTCGACCGCCAGATAACGATACTGGCAGAACAACACGATACCGCCTTCAGCAAACGGGTACTTCGCCAGCTCATCACGCAAGCGTCCGGTCGCGGCGCGTGAGAAACTTAGAAAATCCTCATCCCCTTTGCGACAAGCTCGCAGCGCATCCGCCAGCTCGCTTTGCTCATTAAACAGCCCATAGGCCTTACTTTTGGCGCTGTAGACGCGATGCAGTTCAGCCATCATCTCTTCTACTGCCGCATTGGTTGGCAATAGGGAATCACGTAACACCATTTCCAGCGTTTGTTCGTCACGTTTAATTAGCTGATGCAGGGCAATCTGGGCGATATCCAGACTCATGATAAACTCTCCTTTTGGCAAGGCGCGTATTCAAACACTGATACGAACGACCCGCAACACATTAAAGCCGGCCCTTTACATCTGTACGCGCGCTAAGCGTCTACACTACTTATTGATAAAAGTACGCCAGTGATAAAAGTACGTTAATGATAAAAGTGCAGAAAAGCATAAGCCTATACGGTAAGATAAGCGACTTTACCAGCTTGAGATACGCCATTTTATGCCACAATCATCCCGTTATAGTGACGAACACGTTGAACAACTGCTTTCTGAGATGGTCAATGTTCTGGAAAAGCACCACGCCCCAACCGATCTTGCTTTGATGGTGCTCGGTAACATGGTGACGAACCTGATTAACACCAGCATCGCACCTGCACAACGTCAGGTTCTGGCGCGTTCTTTCGCTGAAGCCCTGCAGGCTTCGATTAAAAAAGCCGATAAAGCTCACTAAGTCTTGACCAACGTATGGTAACCAACCGTCAGCGCTACCGCGAAAAAGTCTCCCAGATGATCAGTTGGGGACACTGGTTCGCCTTATTCAACATTTTGCTCACTTTGGGGCTGGGTAGCCGCTACCTGTTTGTTGCCGATTGGCCGACCTCTCTGTTTGGTCGACTTTATGCGCTGGTTAGCTGGCTTGGTCATTTTAGCTTTATCGTCTTTGCTGCCTATCTGCTGGTTATCTTCCCGCTCACATTTATTGTGATGTCGCAGCGCCTGCTACGGTTCCTGTCTGCGGCGCTGGCAACGGCTGGGCTAACGATACTGCTCGTTGATGTGGAAGTCTTTACACGCTTTCACTTGCACCTTAATAGCACCGTTTGGGAACTTGTCGTCAATCCGGGACAGGGTGAAATTGCCCGCGACTGGCAGTGGATGTTTATCGGCATTCCGTTGATTTTCATGGCAGAAATGCTGTTCGGCACCTGGTGCTGGCAAAAACTTCGCAGCCTGAACCGTCGCCATTTTGGCAAACCGTTAGCGGGCGTTTTTATCTCAGCGTTCTTCGCGTCACATCTGATGTATATCTGGGCCGATGCGAACTTCTATCGCCCGATTACCATGCAGCGCGCCAACCTGCCGCTGTCTTATCCGATGACGGCGCGTCGTTTTCTGGAAAAACACGGCCTGCTGGATGCACAGGAATATCAGCGTCGACTGATGCAGCAGGGTAATCCTGAAGCTATGACAGTGGAGTATCCGCTCAGTAGCATTACCTTCCGCGATGGCGGCAGCAGCTACAACCTGCTGATGGTGATGATCGACGATACGCAGCCCGATGCTATACAAAACCGGATGCCGAACCTGTCGCGTTTCGCCGCAGAAAACGTGCGTTTTAGCGATCATTACGATTCAGGATCTCAGCCAGACGCCGCCTTGTTTAACCTGTTTTACGGCCTCTCGACGACCTATATGGATGGTATTCTGAGTGCGCGGAAACCTTCTGCCTTGATCACCGCATTAAGCCTGCAGGGCTATCAGTTTGGGCTATTTTCAGCAAACGGCTTCAACAGCCCGCTTTATCGGCAAGCGCTGCTTTCTGATTTTTCCTTACCTGCGCCACAGCAGCAAGGCGGCGATGCCATCATCACGCAATGGCAGGAATGGCTCAACCGCGATAATAACCCGGCGCCTTGGTTCTCTTACGTTGAACTGAGCAGCTCACCGAAAATCGCAGATGGCAAAGGTGCTGAGCCTAACGATCGCATGAACATTCAGGACGTTGACCGCCAGATTGGGCAAATCATTCATACCCTGCAGGAAAAAAACATTCTGAATAACACGGTCGTCATCGTGACAACGGCGCAAAACCAGAATGCCACTACCAGCAACGCGACACATTTTGCCCGTACCCAATGGCAAACGCCGCTCATTGTTCACTGGCCAAACACACCTGCGCAGACCATTACGAAAATGACGGACAACAAAGACGTCATGACCACGCTAATGCAGCGCCTGCTCCACGTTAAAAACAGCACGGATGATTATTCGCAAGGTGAAGACCTGTTCTCAGCCCAACGACGCTACCCGTGGTTGATTAACGGCAACGGTGGCACACTGCTCATCACCACACAGGATCAGCTTATCGTGTTGGAAAGCAACGGCAACTACCGAGCTTACGACATGGCGGGAAATCGGCTGAATGATGAAAAACCGCAACTTGCCCTGCTCTTGCAGGTACTAACGAACGAAAGGCGCTTTATTGCCAACTAACTGTCTAAATCTAAAGCAGTCGTTTCATCCGGCTATTGCAATAAGGTCAGGAAACAGTAGTATAAACGCCTATAGCATCGGCACGTAGCGCAGCCTGGTAGCGCACCGTCATGGGGTGTCGGGGGTCGGAGGTTCAAATCCTCTCGTGCCGACCAAATACAACTTCGGTTAGTATCGTTTACTACCGGAAACCCCACAAGAACCCGCATTCTCACTGAGTTTGCGGGTTTTTTGTTGCCTGTTATCTATCGGTTTGCTACGTTTCCAGCCGGAAAGTTTAGGCATACGATTGGGCATACAATGCCTATATGCCTAAACCACGCATGCCTAAACCGGATTGTGGGGATTAATCATGGCACGACAAACCAGACCATTAACCAATACTGAAGTTAAAGCAGCTAAAGCGGACGACAAGCCAGTAGTGCTTTACGATGGTGACGGACTAGAGTTACTGATTAAACCCACCAGCAATGCAAAGCTCTGGCGTTTTCGCTACTACAAACCCACCACCAAAAAACGCGCTATGATGGCATTTGGTACCTATCCTGCTGTCTCTCTTGCGGATGCTCGACGCATGAAAGACGAAACACGCCAGCTATTGGCGAATGGCATCGATCCTCTCGCCAATCGTGAAAATGAACGTCTACGAGATGAAATGACCAAAGGCAACACTTTCCAGAAAGTCTCCGCTGATTGGTACGAAGTAAAGAAATCACAACCACTGGCCGAGAACACCATTAAAGATATCTGGCGTTCGTTGGAAAAATACGTGTTCCCGTTCATCGGAACCTTACCGATCACACAGCTTACCGCTCGTCACTTCATCACCGCACTGGAACCGATACAGGCCAGTGGCAAACTGGAAACCGTCAAACGGGTAAGTCAGCGAATTAACGAGGTGATGGATTATGCGGTTAACTCCGGGCTAATTCCTGCAAATCCCGCCTCCAAGATCCGCAAAGCCTTTCAGACGCCAGTGAAAACCCATATGCCGACCATTCGGCCAGAGGCATTACCTGGCTTGATGAAAACGCTATCGGTCGCCAGCATTGAGTTACAGACCCGCTTATTGATTGAATGGCAGCTACTCACCGTTACCCGCCCCGCCGAAGCCGCAGAAACCCGCTGGAGTGAAATAAACCTGACGGAGAACACCTGGACGATCATCCCCACCGACCGCATGAAAATGCGCCGCCCTCACCTTGTGCCACTATCCAGCCAAGCACTAAATATCATAGAGAAAATCAAGGATATTACTGGCAACTACCCAATGATGTTCCCTGGCAGAAATGATTCTCGCAAAACAATGAGCGAGGCCAGTATCAACCAAGTATTTAAGCGAATTGGATATACCGGAAAAGTAACCTGCCACGGCTTCCGCCATACCATGAGCACTATTCTGCACGAACAGGGTTACAACACGGCATGGATTGAAACCCAGCTTGCACACGTTGATAAGAATTCTATTCGCGGCACCTATAACCACGCGCAATATCTGGATGGACGCAGGGAAATGCTTCAGTGGTATGCCGACTATATGGAAGCATTGGAGAACGGCGGGAATGTGGTTCATGGCTCGTTTGGGAAACGTGCGTAACTGGATAGATAGACAGTTGTAGTATACCGCGATAGACTTCTTTAGACGAACAAAGAATAGGCTATGTCTAGGCTGATCCCCGAAAACCCGTACACCTCTGCGGGCTGGCATAGCCGCCAAAATTAGAGGGCGTGAGGTGGCGCTATTATGGAAAAAAAAATAATACCTTTTGAATATTGTTCATTGGAAAGAGCTGCAAAGTTTTTCTCTTGTGAGGAGGATGATTTTTTTCACTGGCAATCCATTGGAAAAATAAATATATCCTTTTATCTGGATGATATGGAGTCAACTATATTGTCTATCAATGGTGAAAGAATCGAAACATCATCACCCTTAATTACGAAAACCACTGAAATAGAAGAAATCGCACACAACAATTATTTTGATTACAATGATAAAAATTCTAATTTTTGTGCAAGCGATCTTGAGTTAGATAGTATTTCCAATGTTTATCGAATTAAAGGTTATGCATCTGGTCTATGGATACCATGCCAAGATTCCATCAATGTAATGGGTAGAGGCTCATCTTTACATGACGATTTTTGGTTGAAGCCATATTACTCCGATGTTGAATTTAGAATAATGATTAAAATAAACGATAAAAAACATGCAGATGATGAATATAGCATAGCTTCATCGCGAAGAATTTCAAAAAAAAGCCTTATTTTGTATAAAGATGATTTATTAAAAATTGACAATATACTAAATGGGAAGGGAGACATTAACGAAACAAAGCCAAATTCTAAGACAGCAAACTCAATGGCGAAATTCATCAAGTCATTAATAGCTATTAATTATGGCGTTCAGGTCGCAGAATCCCCAAGAAAATACTTAGAAGATACAGATAGTTCCATTTCTCGTGCGTTTCAGGAAAAAGGCATTTCCATCCCATCAGGAAAAACTGTATCGGCGTGGTTAAAGGATGTCGATATAGATCGTTATTAAAAAGGAAAATTAGAAAAATTTCGGAATATTCCAGAATTGTACATTGCCTGATGCTGAAATCCCCTTGCTTATCTCAACGCCTACTACTGACAAAAACAGCAAACAAGGGGACTACATGTCAATATCACTCATACGATTATCTGAAGCCCAGCGTCGTACTGGCTACAGTAAAGCATGGATCTACAAACTCATTGCACAAGGCCGCTTCCCGCATCCAGTAAAAATCGGTTCACGTTCCGTCGCGTTTATTAAAAGCGAGATCGATGAATGGATTAATCAGCGTATTGCTGAATCGCGTGGTGAGGTGGCTTGATGGAAATGAAAAACCGCCCATTACAGGCGGCCAGTCAGAAAGGTAACGCTTCTGATCATACCGCCAGCCTATCCATTAAACCAGTTCCTAAAAAACATCGCGCACGGCTCTTCATGTTGCGTTCCGGTGCTGGTGGCTTTACTGAGAATGACATTCTCCGCCATTGCTACCTTTCTTCTGGCCGGAATTACGCTACGGAATTAGAACGCCTGCTTGATATTCGGTTAGAGCGTATTGATGAACCAAACACGGACGGGATCGGCAGTCACTATCGTTATCGGTTTACAAAGCGTGATGATATTTCCCGTGTCATTAGGCTGGTAAACAACAATGCCGATATTAACGGCCACCAGCCACTTATCCAGCAAGAAATTAACCACATCCTGAGCCTGTACCCAGATTACGCCGCCAGCTAACGGAGCCTGATTTTATGACATCAAAAAATAATGACCTTAACGGTCAGGGATTTGCTCACCCTAAAAACGGCCAGAGCGATATTTTCAGTGTGGGTGAACAGGATATTTCTGTTATCAAATTTGAAGGTGCAAAAGTGCGGGTGGTGAATATTTCTGGTGAACCGTGGTTTGTAGCCAAAGACGTTTGCCAGGCACTGGAGATAGCCGATCACAAAGTGCCACTGCGTCGACTTGGTGAGCATGAAAAGGTGGGGTACTCAGTACCCACCCTTGCCGGTATGCAGAAGATGGCGACTGTTTCAGAGTCAGGCTTCTACAAACTCATTGCCCGCAGCCGTAAGGCTTCCGTTGAGGGAACGGCAGCCTATCGCTTTAGTGAATGGGTATTTGGTGAGGTTATTCCGTCCATTCGTAAAACAGGCTCTTACGGTGTGCCGTGGGCATTCCTGCATGACTTCACGCAACGTAAACAATCCTACCTCAAACAGGCCAGTAAGAAAGGCCGCGATCTGCAAGCCTGCAAACAGCAGAAGCAACGCTTAAACACGGAAGAGGAACAGCTATGGCGTGAGTATCAGCCAGCCTTACCACTGGCGGGAGGTAGCGATCATGATTAATCGCCAGTATCTCATCGGCACTGCGCATACTGTATACGAAATGCGCCCACACCGTTTAGCCAACTCAATTGCGCGTTTGCTGGCTGGCTACTCTTTTGATTTCTTGCGTAGCTCTGCTTTTAGCTTCCGCCCACAAGCATCCAGTACCCAGGCTGAAAAATTAGACGAGGGGTTGTCTTCTTTTTCTCTTTCTACGCTTGCGTCGATTTCTTCAATCAAGTCGTGTGGAAAACGGATTCCTTTGTACAGTGATTTATTGTTTTTGTGGCCTGTAGCCATGTTGCTTACCTATGAGAAGTGTTTTAACACCAAAAACCATACAGCAAGGTGTAAGAACAATAAAGTGTTTAAACAAAATAGCATTGACGTGTTTAAACACTATGTACTATGGTATTTAAACACCTTATCCACAGATGATACACAAATAACGAAGCCCAGTAGTGCGCCAACACATACCGGGCTTCTCACCACACCGTTATTAGGAGTAACGCTATGGCTGATTCACAGTCTACCCAAACTCACCCCAAATTTATATGGCGCTTTCTGGCGCTGGGCATGTCGTCTCGCCGCATTATTCGCATTGTTGCCACTACCGAACGCGAAGCGCGGGAAAAATCCCCGTCTGGCTGCGTCATGGTTTTTGCTGGCCGCCTGCCCGTTCAGGAGGTGCGCTATGTTCGATAACACGCCGTTAGCACTGGAAGAAATCATCGACCAATGCCGCGCACTGGCCTACGCCGCGGTTAACACCAATGAACCACAGGCGCGTGAAATCCTGTTATTCATCCTGCAAGAGCGTATCGATCACCTGTACCGCACCAGCCAGGCAGAGGATGAGCAAGCGGAGGTGGGACATGGCGCATAACCATTCACTGACACAGGCAGCCCAGCAGGCCGACAAGTTGTGCGTTCTGCTGATGCTGCTGGAAATGACACACAGAGAGCTGGATGACGGCGATTTATCGACAGCGTTAGCACTGGCCTGCGATTTATCCGGCACTTCATCCTTATGGCTGCTGGAAGAGCAAAAACAGCGAGGTCAAGACCATGAATAACGCTATTCCGCTGGATCTGGACGCCTTCCGTGCGGGGCAGGTTTCTGTCCTGTTTCACGTCATTCTGGAAATGGTGGAGAAAGAACGCCTTTCCCCTCAATTATCCGGCCTTATTGGGATCGCCAGCGATATTCACGCCGAAGTCCGCGAATCACTGGAACAGGAGGTAGGCAAGTGAAGAACGGGATCGAGACCAAACTGACCATGCTCCGTGGCATTCTTGACCTGATGACCTGCTGCGACGATTCAACCGAACTTGACACCCTCCGCAATGTCGCCTTAACCGCGTTGGTGGTGGCCGCTGAAATCAATGATGAGTATTGCCGTGAGCACTGCGGCGACAAACGTAACAAAGCCAAGGGAGCCACGGCATGAACAACATCATTTCTTTACCCCTGTCACCAGAACAGGAGATCGCCCCGTATATCGATGTTTCTCCGGATGGCGTCTGTCTGATGGCGCTGGGCGATGAAGGCGAATTAGAGATAGCAACGTGCCACCCATTTGATTATGCCCTTTCCAGCCTGAATCGCGGCCACTATGACCATGACCCGTTAAATGGGCTGCGAGTGCTCCATGCGCTGGCAAAGGCTGAAGCGAAAGGCTATTTCCAGCCCAATGATCAGCAAAATTTAGAAATGTGGCGCTGGCTGGTGGCTTACGAGTTCATAAGGGAACAGCAGCGGATCAACGGTGCACACAGTGCCACAGACAGCGGCAGCAATAACGGGGCTATCTACCGAGGAAAATACGGCACCCTGCCCATTTATCCCGCAACGGAACGCTTTGCGATGGCGAACAATATCGAGGGCGCATTGATCGGGAAATTTGGCCGTGAGCAAGGCACTAAAAACGCCACTCTGTTCTATCAGTGGATGCTCAATCATCAAAGCACAGAGCCTGAGTTGTCCGACATGGGACGGCAAACGCTGGCGGATATGCACGATGAGTTTATTCAGATGCGCAATAACGGTGCGCTACCACTCACACCAACGGCGCACTGAGGGCAAGTGAATGCGTAATATCGATTTTATCCGCAAGGTATCCGCCGCTGCTGCTGGTCGCTGGCCTGATGTGCTTTCTCAATTGGGGATCGAGGTTCCCCGCCACCCGACAACGCTAACCCCCTGTCCGGCCTGTGGCGGCACCGACCGCTTTCAGTTCGATAATCTGGAAGGGCGCGGGACATGGCATTGTCGCCACTGTGATCCGGAAGCGGGTGACGGGCTGGCGTTAGTGATGAACGTTCGCCAGTGTGCCGCTATGGACGCCGCGCAACAGGTAGCTGAAGCATTAGGTATTGATGCCCGAACAGGGGAACAGACCGCCAGCCAAAGCGAACCCACGCGACCGCTTACGGGGAATAATCTGCGTTCAGATACGGAGAAAGCACAGAGCTTTATCAAACGACTGGCGAAGCTGACCGCTCAAACGCAATCAGGAGAATCGTCTTATCTGGAGGGAAAAGGGTTAACGGGGTTTTCGTATCCGCTGCTGTCTGATGGCTCCCTGCTGCTGGCGCTACAGGACGAGAACGGCACCACCACCGCCGCACAGACAATCAAGCCCGATGGTAGTAAGCGACTGGTGACCGATTCCGCCAAACGCGGGGCGTATCATGCGGTTAACGCACCAGATCAGCCCGATAAGGTGGTGATCGCCGAAGGATTGGCGACCGCACTAAGCGTTCACCTGATGCGCCCTGAGGCGTTGACCATCGCCGCTATCGACGCAGGCAACATGGCGCCAGTAGCAAAGACGATGCGTGCTCTGTATCCCAATGCGCAAATCATCCTTGCCGCTGATAACGACATCGTGACGGGTAAACCGAACGGCGGGAAGGACTGGGCAGAGAAAGCCGCCCGTGAGGTGAATGGCTGGGTAGCCCTGCCGCCTACCGATGAAAAAGCCGACTGGGACGATTACCGCCAGCAATTCGGGCTGGCAGCGGCTACACAGTCGTTTGCCGAATCACTGTATCAGCGACAGGCCGATGTGCCGGCTGACGACAAACGGAACCTTGACGACCCGTTAAAGCCGCGTGTCGAGAGCCGCAAAGATGGCGTTTTCTGGATCACGCCCAAAGTGGATAAGGTCAGCGGCGAGGTGATCAACAATGAAAGCTGGCTATGCTCACCGTTAGACGTGATCGGCAGTGGCCGTGACGACAGCGATCAGTTTCTGATATTGCGCTGGCATGTTGCTGGGCGTAAAACACCTGTCACCGCTGGGTTACCACTGGCCGATATTGGCGAACGGGAAGGATGGCGCACGCTGAAAGCCGGCGGCGTGACCGTGACAACAAAAACCTTTTTACGCGCCATTCTGGCCGACTGGTTACAGAATCAGGGGAAAGCTGAACTGTGGCAAATCAGCCATACCACAGGCTGGCAATGTGGCGCTTACATCATGCCAGACGGGGATATCATCGGTTCACCGCTTCAGCCCGTCTTATTCCGGGGGCGCAGTGCTGCCGCTGGTGGCTATGCGATTAAAGGATCGGCGACAAGCTGGCGCGACAGCATAGCCCAACTGGCACAGGGTAACCCTTCTATGATGACCGCGATCGCCGCCGCCTTAGCCGCGCCACTCATCGGCCTGTCTGAATCAGACGGTTTCGGCCTGCATTTCTATGAACAGTCCAGCGCAGGGAAAACGACCACCGCCAATGTCGCGACCAGCCTTTACGGTGACCCCGACGCGCTAAAACTCACCTGGTACGGCACCGCGCTGGGGATTGCTAATGAAGCCGAAGCGCACAATGACGGCCTGCTGCCACTCGATGAGGTGGGACAAGGTAGTGATGCGCGTTCTGTCTCCACCTCTGCCTATACGCTGTTTAATGGTGTCGGTAAGTTGCAGGGCGCACGGGAAGGCGGTAACCGTGAGCTAAAACGCTGGCGCACGGTGGCGATCAGCACGGGTGAAATGGACATGGAAACCTTTCTGACCAGCGCAGGCATAAAATCCAAAGCCGGTCAGTTGGTGCGCTTGCTCAATTTGCCACTGGAAAAGGCGCAGCAGTTCCACGGACACAAGAGCGGCAAAGACCATGCCGACGCACTGAAAGCGGCCTATCGCATCAATCACGGTGCGGCTGGGCGTGAATGGATACGCTACCTTGCCCACCACCAGAAAGAGGCGATACAGGCCGTCAGAGAGGCTGAAAACCGCTGGCGATCGCTTATCCCCGCCAACTACGGTGAACAGGTTCACCGCGTAGCAGAACGTTTCGCCATTCTGGAGGCGGCGTTGCTGGTGGGCAGAACGATCACGGGCTGGAATGAACAGGAATGTCGTGACGCTATACAGCACAGCTTTAACGCCTGGTTGAGAGAGTTTGGCACAGGCAACAAAGAGCATCGGCAAATTGTCGAACAGTGTGAAGCATTCCTGAATGCGCATGGCCTGAGCCGGTTCGCCCCATTTCCTTACGACCCTACCAGCCTGCCTATTCGGGATTTGGCCGGATACCGTGACGACAGAGGCAAGCACGAGGATGCGCCGATGATTTTCTATACCTTCCCCGCGGCGTTTGAGGGCGAGATCGCCAAAGGGTTTAATGCGAAGCAATTCGCAGAGGTATTAAAAACCACAGGGATGTTGACCCCGCCCACCAGCGGCAGAGGGTTTCAGCGTAAATCCCCCCGCATTGATGGACGGCAGTTTAACGTGTACGTGATCCACTACATGCCAGAGGAAGAAGCCACGCAGGAATAATCCCCTACGTGCGATAAAGTATGTTGGTTCAGTCAGTTCAGTTGGTTCAATCTGTTAGATTCTTTGTTTTATAAGGGAAATATTTTCTGTTTTGAACCAACACTGAACCAACAAACGGGCAGTTTGAACCAACAGGGTGATGTATCCGATTATTTTCTGGCTGGATGCGTGAACCAACAAAAATCACGGCTGAACCAACGCAATAAGGGCTATGTTGGTTCACATAAATCCAGTGCTGGCGCGGCTTAGCAGCCCGTGAACCAACTGAACCAACCGAACTGACACCTTTCTGCTGATCTATAGAGGAATTTGGCGGAAATAAAAAAGGCAGGGAATAGCAGCCCAGCGAACTGGGCTACGTTCAGGCAGCTTTCGGTGAAAACTTCTCAATAAACTCCTGTTTCACCTGAATATCAAAATCGGTGAACATGGCTACCGGCTTAACACTTCTCCCGACTTTTTCCAGCCTTACAAAGCCATGCGAATTCAGTGTTTTGAGCGTCACGGATAAATTGCTTTTCTGACGGCCAGACATTTCCGCCAGTTCGGTGAGGGTTTCTGGTTTTTGTTCATCCATAAGTCGCAGCAAAGCGATATTCTCATTACTGAGCACTTGAGCCAGTGCGTTCATGGAAGTAAACCACACTTTAGGCTCCCCTTCTTCCGGTTTGTACTGACCTTTGACGATGGCAAGCATTCTTGCGCGGATCACAGCTTCAGGCATAACGCCAATCAGGGCTTTCATCGTATTAACCTCTTTTTTCACGTTCTGCGATAACTTCATCTATTCGGGTAAAGAAATCTTCAAGTAACTGCGCGACAGACACAAACTCATATGGATAACCTTTATCCACAGGCGTTCGGTGTACATGGTCATAGACCAGACGACCCGAAAATTTCCCTTTCTTGGGCGGCTTAATGGCGTGTGCGTTATCCATTCCGAATACCCGTGTATTGTGCTTGTCATGCAGCGTCAGCGCATACCGGATACCATGCGGGATGAAAGCCGTCGCTTTAACTTCCCAAGCATCCACTTTCCACCAGTATCCATCTTCTCGGTATACCGTCTCGCCATGCAATGACAGCAGGTAACCTAAAGCACTATCACGTTCCATATGTCACCCTATAATTGTTATGACCCAATCATAACAATAAGTGCTCATATGTCAAATCCAGCCAGACAATAATCCACATCCTGCTTGCCCCATTCATCAATACGCGCTAAATTCTCGAAAGATACCGGAGTATGCCTTAAAAGCTGCTCCGGTATTTTTTTGCCAAAAATCTGCCATAACCTCCAAGCCTGCATGGTTCGCCCAGCAGGCTTTTTTAAGGTTCATCGCGCTTAAGCGTGAACCAATAGAAAACGGCGGTAAAAGTGGTTAGTTTTGTATTCGCCAAAACACTAACCGACCACTCAACCGCCGTCTGCCATGAATGCTAACCTCTCTTCCCTTTTCTGGGAAGGCTTTACCGTTGACTCCTTTTCCCATTCCTCATCTGATGCGCTGCTTATTACGCTTCGCCCAGAACCCAGTTTTACACCCCAGTGCCGCCGGTGTGGCCGAAGAGACTGTGCCGTTCATGATGTCTCTGTACGTCAGGTTCGTGAGCGGGATTTGCTGCACTGGCGCGTCACGCTTCTGGTTCCTGTTCGTCGTCTTCGCTGCGCCTGCTGCGGTGTTGCCACCGAACGTATCTCCTGGTTGCCTGAGAGGCAGCGTTACACCTCTACATTATCAGTCTGGGTTGAGTCTCTTAGCCGTCTACTCCCCGTGAAGCACGTAGCACAGCTGACAGGCCTGCACTGGCACACCATCAAGAATATCGACCTCCGCCGTTTGCGTCGGGAATTGCAGGAGCCAGAGCGACATACACTTCGTCGCCTGATAATGGATGAGTTCGCCCTGTTTAAAGGTCATCGCTATGCCACTGTGGTCGTGGACGCTGATACGCAGCAGGTGCTGTGGGTCGGGGAAGGTCGCAGCCGCGCGGCCTTCCGCCCGTTCTTCACCTGGCTGGGACCGGAAGGCTGCGCGGCTATCGAGTCTGTCGCAATGGACATGAACACGGCGCTGGACCTTGAAGTCAGGGAGCAATGCCCACAGGCGGAAGTGGTCTATGACTTGTTCCACGTGGTGGCGAAGTTCGGTCGCGAGGTCATCGACAGGGTGCGGGTTGACCAGGCGAATCAGCTACGTGACAACGCGAAAGCCCGGAAGGTTATCAAGCGCAGTCGCTGGCTGTTGCTGCGTAACGCTGAAAATCTGCCAGCAGGTCATGATGTAAAGCTGGCAGAGTTGCTGGAGGCAAACCAGCCGCTGAACACCGTGTACGTGATGAAAACTGCGCTGAAAGAGCTGTGGTATGCGCCGGATAAGGAGGTCGCCCGGCATCGCTGGGATGAATGGTACAGGCAGTCTCAGGAGAGCGATATAAAAGCGCTGCAGCAGTTCGCAGATAAGCTCAAGGGCTACGTGAGCGGGATAATCGCCAGTGCTGAACATCGTCTGAATACGAGTGTGCTGGAGGGGATGAATAACAAAATCAAGGTACTAAAGCGAATGGCTTATGGATACCGGGATAACGACTACTTCTTCCTGAAAATTAAAGCAGCGTTCCCCGGTAAAGCGCGATGAACCACAAAAAAGCTCCCATTTAAGGAAGCTTTTATGCTGTATTTCATGTAGTGCAAAATCAAAAACCATACTTTAGTCATTGATTTTATTAATTTGTTGGCGGAGGAGTAGAGATTCGAACTCTAGAACACTTTCGCGTCGCCGGTTTTCAAGACCGGTGCCTTCAACCACTCGGCCACTCCTCCGCAATGACGCGCACTATAAACAGTGCAGGAGATCTTGTAAAGCATCACAGCGCTCAATTGCTTGAAAAACAGTCTAACGCAACGTAACTGGACGCAAAACCGCCACACAACAAATAACATAGTGCAATTTATCTCCAGAATCATACGACGTGCAGGGCAAAATATGAGCACTGGTCCGAAAGATAAAAACTTTCAGCGTAAAGAAGGGTAAACCGTCTTTAATAACGTCGCGCAACTATTTATTCTTTTGCATTGGATAATAGCACCCTGAAGAGAGAGTCGCTGACTATGGATCGTATTGTTGTTTCCTCTACCCGTGAAAGCTCGCTACTCAGCACTCACAAAGTGCTGCGTAATACTTATTTCCTATTGTCGCTGACACTGGGTTTTTCCGCCGTTACCGCAACAGCAAGTACCGTACTTAACCTTCCAGCCCCTGGCTTAATTCTGATGTTGGTTGGGTTTTATGGTCTGATGTTTCTGACGCACAAGTTGGCTAACAGCCCTGCGGGTATTCTCGCAGCTTTCGCTCTAACCGGATTCATGGGTTATACGCTGGGCCCGATGTTAAGTTCACTGATTTCCTCCGGTGCAGGCGACATTGTCATGCTGGCTCTGGGCGGCACGGCGGTGGTGTTCTTCTGTTGTTCGGCCTATGTCTTAACGACACGTAAGGATATGTCCTTCCTGTCTGGCATGATGATGGCAGGATTTGTTGTTCTGCTTGTTGCCGTCATCGCCAATCTGTTCTTGCAGATTCCGGCCCTGCATCTGGCAATCAGCGCCTTGTTTATTCTGTTCTCTGCGGGTGCCATCCTGTGGGAAACCAGCAACATCATCCACGGTGGCGAAACTAACTACATACGGGCAACGATTAGCCTGTATGTCGCGATATACAATATCTTCGTTAGCCTGTTGAGCATTCTGGGCATCATGCGTAACGACTAATTCTCGTTTATCACCAGACCGAGAAAGCCCCAGATGGGGCTTTTTTTTATTCCGGCGCAAACAGAAAAATTTGGTAAACTGCGGGCTGAACTATCGCAGTCGGAGAGAAGATGTTGGAGTTTGAAGGGCGAACAATCGCAACTGACGCACAGGGTTACCTGATGGATAGCACCACATGGAGCGAAGCATTGGCTCTCGTGTTAGCGGAACAGGAAGGCATCGTATTGACTGAACCGCATTGGGAAGTCGTCCGGTTTGTGCGGAATTTTTATCAGGAGTTCAATACGTCACCCGCGATACGCATGTTGGTTAAGGCGATGGAGAAAAAGTATGGTCAGGAGAAAGGAAATAGTCGCTACCTGTACAAGCTGTTCCCAAAAGGGCCAGCCAAGCAGGCAACTAAAATCGCAGGCTTACCCAAACCGGTGAAATGCATCTAGCGTCACCCAGGTTCAATAGCGGATCGTAAACCCTTCATAGTCCGTCTTGCCATGTGGCTCAATAAGCACCTTATCCACTCTGGCGCTTCGTGGGCCTCCTTGCTTCAGCCACTCAATTAACGCGTCTACCGCATGAGGTTCGCCGCTTGCGACCACCTCCACGCTGCCATCATCACAATTGCGTGCATACCCATTGAGCCCAAGCTGCCTAGCCTGATGCTGCGTGCTATAACGAAATCCAACGCCCTGAACCACACCATAGACATAGGCGACCGTCGCTATCTTTGCCATCTTTTTCCCCCTTTTCCTACCCTGCAACCACACAACATTTCATTAGCAGACCTGTATCTTCTAAAAATTTACACCATACTGTTAATAATGTGTTCAGCCAGCGATTCATCAACGAACACATTATTTGAAAAAACGCTATACGCTAAAAGGCGTTATCGAATGCGGTTTCTTTTCCTCTACGCTATCCGCAATAAGTAGAAAATATAATCTATTTCCAGGGGGGTTATATGATCATCTGTAAATTTGGTATTGGACAACAGATTCGTCATAGACAGCTGGGATTTCCAGGGGTTGTGATTGATATCGATCCCGAATATTCATTAGACACACCCACCTGGGAAGAAATTAGCGGCAATGACACGCCGCGCGCCGAGCCGTGGTATCACGTTGTGATGGAAGATGACGAAGGCCAACCGATTCATACTTATCTGGCAGAAGCGCAGTTGATGAAAGAAGAGCTTTCTGAGCATGGGCACCCTTCACTAAACGAATTAGCCGAGGTCATTCGACGCCGTGCGCCACAGTTGCGCCATTAATTGCAAATACTGACGACCAAAGACAAGTATTGGCGATGTTGTGGTATTCAGCATCGCCTACTATCTGAAACTTATTTTTCCAACCCCAGCCGCGGGATTTCAATTTTCGGACAGCGATCCATTACGACTTTCAGCCCGGCATCGTGAGCCAAAATTGCCGCTTGCTCATTAATGACACCAATCTGTAGCCACAAAACGGTAGCACCGATGGCGATGGCCTCTTTAGCTATCTCATAGGCCGCTTCCGGCTGGCGAAAGACATCGACCATATCAACTGGTTTAGGAATATCCGCTAAGCTGGCATACCCTTGTTGACCTAAAAGTGTCTGGCCAGATAGTTTGGGACTAACGGGGATAACCTCGTAACCCTGTTTAAGCAAATACGCCATCACACCATAACTCGGGCGGGACGGATTATCGCTGGCCCCTACTAACGCAATGGTTTTTACCGTTTTCAGTACAGACTCAATCTCTCTGTCATTCATGCTATTCAACCTCTCTTACGTGATTTATTACAGTGTATCGTACATTTTACGAATAGCAGGAAATGGCTTAAAACCACCGCCATCTGTGCCTTATAGCGCGAAAAATGCCATAACACCCTGTTTCAAATTGAAACCTTTGACACATTCAGACAATTCCTCAACAATACTCAGATTGCGTGCCATCTGGGAAAATTATGAAATTCGGCTTCATCACTGTCTGCCTTTTTATTGCAGGTTTAAGTGCTTCTGCAATGGCGGCAACAACGTTGAAATTAGATCGGAAAATCGATCTCCTTATGGTTGACGGGCAGAGGATGTCAGGCTCGTTGCTGAAAGGTGCCGATAGTCTCGAACTGAGCCGTGGGCAACACCAGATTCTGTTCAAGGTGGTCGATACTGTCGACACCCAAACGGGAGCGCCAGCGACCTATTTTCCCTCAACATTTATTGCGGCCTTTAATACAGAAAAAATGACATCCGTGTCATTTAAGCTACCACCGTTGCAAACCCTGCAAGATCGCAAGAACTTCACTGCCCAACCTCAGTATCAGTTGCTTGATGAAACAAATCAGGCAATTTCCGTGCGTACCGATGCGATTGTGCTCGCAGACAATGATCAACTCGATATAGAGCGAAAAATGTCCGAGTACAACGCAGCAGCGAAAGGGGCTTCGGTTGCTGGCTTTGCTACCGCGCTGAATGAATCCGTAAGCTGGTGATTTTATACGCAGTCACAGTAGGTTTTTGATACCCGTTCGTCTTTTCTTGCTTTTATCGCTTTGCACTGAAACGGCGTTTCCGTAATCTGTCTGTACCCTAGCGTCAGCTTTACTACACCAGATTGAAGGACGTAACCATGGAGTTCACCACCCGTACCCTCCCCGCGCAAAAACATATCGCGCTGGTCGCACACGACCACTGTAAACAATCTTTGCTGGATTGGGTTGGTACGAATAAACAACAGCTCACAGAGCACACGCTTTACGCTACTGGAACCACTGGCAACCTGATTCAGTTGAACACGGGCTTGCCCGTAAAAAGCATGCTAAGTGGACCGATGGGCGGTGACCAGCAGGTTGGCGCACTCATTTCCGAAGGGAAAATCGATTTGATGATCTTCTTTTGGGATCCACTTAATGCCGTGCCACACGATCCCGATGTGAAGGCGCTGCTGAGACTGGCTACGGTTTGGAACATTCCTGTTGCTACCAACAGGGCAACGGCGGATTTCCTGATTAACTCAGCGCTATTTAACGAGCAGGTTCAAGTCGCCATTCCTGATTATCAGCGCTACCTGCAAGATCGACTGAAATAATATCCGTACGTCATACTGGACCAGCGGCGTGTGACACACCGACGCTGGTCTCTTCTGCTATATTTCTCTATATTTCTCTCTTTTCGTTATCCTGGCTTACGCGCCATCGGTACACCTAAACGATGAAGATGTTCAATAAACACCGATGGATTCGCTACATCCTGTAGCAACCAGACGCGATGTTTCGCTCTCGTCAATGCCACATATAGTAAGCGACGTTCTTCCGCATCGGGGAAATCATCAGGTTCAGGTAACAGCACCGCCTCAATCACTGACTCTCTTGTCGGCGCTGGGAAGCCGTCCTTCCCTTCATGCATGCCTACGATAATGACATATGCCGCCTGCTGCCCTTTACTGGCATGCATCGTCATGAAATCAATGTGCAAATTCGGCCATTTGGTTGCCGCCTTCTCCAAAATCGCTGGGCGTAAATAGTGATAACGCGCCAGCACAAGAATGCGCTCATCAGCTTTCACAAAGCCGCTCAGTTTATCCAGAAGTGGCTCAAGCTGATCCTGAGGTAGAATCGTCACGGCTTTTTTATCCCCTTTACTCAGGCTATTAAGTGGTTTCTTCAACTGATACGGATTTTGCTGTATGAACGTATTCGCAATTTCACCAATGCGTTCATTAAAGCGATAGGTGGTATCCAGCGCGCACTGTTCACCTACGCCGAAATGCTGTTCAAATGCCGTCGTCAACGCCAGTTCAGCACCGCTAAAACGGTAAATTGCCTGCCAGTCATCCCCGACGGCAAAAAGACAGGTGCGGCTATTTTGTCGACGCAGTGCCGCAAGCAGGCTCGCACGCTGTGGCGAGATATCTTGAAATTCGTCCACTAGAATGTGTTTCCAAGGGCTTACAAAGCGCCCTTTGTCCAGCAAGTTCACCGCCTGATGGATGAGGCCAGAGAAATCGACAGCATTTTCGTCCTTAAGCGCTTTTTTCCAGGCTTTCAACAACGGCGCCATCAGGCGAATTCGTTGCTGAAACACTGTCCGAATGGATTCTGGCGCCAGCTCAACCATTTCACTCTGGCTACCGCCGTGCATACGCATCAATCCCAACCAGCGCTCAAGTCGCCCAGCCAACCGCCCCGCCAGTTTCGGGTCGTTCCAGAAATCGCCTTCTGGTACATCCCATTCCAGCTCTTCCGTTAACCAGCGTCGCCACCCGTTAGCGTGCGTTTTTTTCTCTGCACACTGCTGTTGCCAGTGAGAAACCAGCAGTTCGCGACGCTGTTTCGCATCACTTTCCAGTTGGCTTATCATCGGGGCCTTGCGGCTAGCCTGCTGAATAATGTGCAATGCCAGCGCATGGAACGTCTTAGTCTGAATCTCATCCGTGTTGAGCCGCTCCCGGATGCGCTCGTTCATCTCTTCTGCCGCTTTACGACCAAATGCCAGCAGTAAAATCTGATCGGGCGCGGCCTCCTGTCGGTGCATTAACCACGCCGCTCGGGCCACCAGCACGGAGGTTTTTCCGCTGCCTGCACCCGCCAGTACCAGTACGCCTTCTTCGCCATTGATCACCGCTTTACTCTGCGACACATTTAATGGCGAGTTCTCCACCGTTTCAAAGAAAGGCTGCTCTGCCGTCAGCGTGCGATCCATCCATGCCTGATTCACCGCAGTGCGCATCTCATCGCCCTGCTCAAGCCAGCGCAGGCAATACTGGTAGTGGTCACGGCAGTTATCAAAGGTTTCAAGACGAGAAATAGGAAGAGGCAGAGCCCCCAGCGAATCGTGAATGGCATTCTGTAACGTGGCCAGAGTCTGACGGCTAAACCATTTATCCTGCTGCGTCAGCGTTTGAATATTGTCCGTTTGTCGCTGCAACACTTCAGCACTGATCAGACTCATCTCCTCGCTCCAATCGAGCCAGGATTTAAGAAGATGGCGGTAAAAAGCCTGCGTTTCCTGCCACTCTGTTCCGTGCAGACGCACAACTTTTCCGGCTGGCAATTCAAATTCCAGCTCTCCCCACACCAGCCCTCTTTTACAGTGAATACTCAGCAACTGATTAAAGGGGATCAGGTATTGATGTTTATCGCCACTCACTTCGACACCGGCATTCAGTAACCGCACCCGGTTGTAAGGATGCTGGGCCAGATGTTTACCTAACGAGGTAGATTTCAGTTCCATGATGTTCGCGCCATGACTATGTGAGAGGATATTCATCCATTTTTTGTCGTTTATCTGATTCTTAGTTTATCCGTTATCGGACTTCACGCTCTAGCCTTAAAAACAGGTTAAGATATCCTGATGCTTAATGTGATAATTCTTTTACCATCAGCGAGTTTGGGTCGTTATCTGGTGACCTTACAAGTGCAGGAGAAACTATGCGTACTGTGTTGAACATCCTTAATTTCGTATTAGGTGGTTTTTTCACCACGTTAGCCTGGCTTCTGGCGACAGTCGTCAGCGTGCTGCTGATTTTTACCTTACCGCTGACACGCTCATGCTGGGAAATAACCAAGTTGTCGCTCTTACCTTATGGTAATGAGGCTATCCATGTTGATGAGCTACGCCCAGATGAAAAGAGTACAATTCTCAGCGCTGGCGGATCGCTGCTGAATATCTTCTGGTTCATTTTCTTTGGCTGGTGGCTTTGCCTGTCGCACATTATTACCGGCATCGCACAGTGCATTACGATCATTGGCATTCCTGTTGGCATCGCCAATTTTAAAATTGCCGCCATCGCGCTGTGGCCTGTAGGGCGTCGCGTGGTTTCCGTCGAACTGGCGCAGGCAGCAAGGGAAAATAATGCCCGCCGCCACTTTCGCTAACGGCATCTAAGGATATTACGTTGTTCACCTTCGCCCAGGGAATTCGCCGCTATGTATATAACAGCAGTTGGCTGTATACCATTCGCATCCTCATTGCACTAAGTGGTGCAGCGGCAGTTCCCTGGTGGCTGGGTCAGCCAACATCGACAATCCCCGTCACGCTTGGCGTCGTCGCGGCCGCCCTCACCGACCTTGACGATCGCCTCACTGGGCGTCTGCGTAATTTGTTCATTACGCTAGCCTGTTTTTTTGTCGCTTCCGTTTCAATCGAGTTGCTTTTCCCACACCCTTGGCTGTTTGGCATCGGTCTGGCGGTATCGACGTGCGGTTTTATTCTGCTCGGCGCATTAGGGCAACGCTATGCAACCATCGCGTTTGGTGCACTGCTGATCGCGATTTACACCATGCTGGGCATATCCCTTTACGACAACTGGTATCAGCAGCCCATCATGCTGCTGATCGGGGCCTCCTGGTACAATCTGCTGACGCTATTCGGCCATCTGCTCTTCCCCATCCGCCCGTTACAGGACAACCTCGCGCAGTGTTATCAGCAGTTGGCCCACTATCTGGATGCCAAAGCCAACCTCTTCGATCCTGATATTGAAGAAGAAACCGACAAGCCTTTGATTGACGTCGCGATGGCAAACAGCCAACTGGTTACAACGCTCAATCAGACCAAGTCATCGCTGTTAACGCGCCTGCGGGGCGATCGCGGCCAGCGTGGAACGCGTCAAACACTGCACTACTATTTCGTCGCGCAGGATATTCACGAACGAGCCAGTTCATCGCATGTTTACTATCCGCTATTGCGTGAGAAACTGCGTTATAGCGACGTCCTATTTCGCTTTCAGCGCCTGCTGAGTATGCAGGCCAAAGCCTGTCAGCAGTTGTCGCAATCCATTCTGCTGCACCAAAAATATCAGCATGACAGCCGCATTGAACGGGCTTTCGTGCATCTCGAATCTGCTATTGCGCGTATCGCGGCCAACAACATGGCGGACGCCTCACAAATTAAGGCGCTCACCTATCTCTTAAATAACTTACGCGCCATTGATGCCCAGTTGGCGACTATCGAATCCGAACAGGCCATTGAGCAAGAGAACAACCCAGAAAACACGCTGGCAGACGACAAAATCACGGGCTGGAGTGACATCCACTTACGTATTAGCCGCCACCTGACGCCGCAGTCAGCACTGTTTCGTCATGCCATCCGTATGTCCGTGCTGCTCTGTAGCGGATACGCGTTGATTCAGGTCACGGGCTTGCAACATGGTTATTGGATTCTGCTCACCAGCCTGTTTGTTTGTCAGCCCAACTATAACGCCACTCGGCGGCGGCTGACGTTGAGAATTATCGGAACATTGACCGGCATTTTGCTCGGCCTACCCATCCTGTACTTCGTTCCTTCGCTGGAAGGACAGCTCACGTTGATCGTTATTAGCGGCGTACTATTTTTCGCCTTTCGCAACGTGCAGTACGCCCACGCAACCATGTTTATTACGCTGCTTGTCCTGCTTTGTTTCAACCTGTTGGGTGAAGGCTTTGACGTTGCGGTGCCACGCATTATTGATACGCTACTCGGGTGTGCCATCGCATGGGCGGCAGTGAGCTTTATTTGGCCAGACTGGAATTTCCGCGGTCTGCCAACCATCATCAATAAAACATTGGACGCCAACTGCCGTTATCTTGATGCGATCATGGTTCAATATTATCAGGGGAAAGATAATAGCCTGCCTTATCGCATTGCCCGCCGCGATGCGCATAACTGCGATGCCGAACTGGCGTCCGTCGTGTCGAATATGTCTTCAGAACCTCATGCGACCAGAAGTAAGCTGGACAGCGCATTCCGCTTCATGTGCCTGAATCATACGTTGCTAAGCTATATTTCGACGCTCGGCGCACATCGAGGGAAAATTACCTCAACGGAAACGCTGCAATTGCTGGATGATGCCGTTTGCCATGTTGATGATGCGCTACACTGTGACGAAGAGGAAAGTTTGCGTATCAATCAGGGATTGAAAACCATTACCGCCAGCCTTCAATCCCTTTCACCCGAGTCAGACAGCAAAGAATCATTAATTATTCAGCAAATCGGCCTGCTGATCGGTCTCTTACCTGAACTCGTACAGCTAAAAAATGACATGATGACACAGTGAAAATAGGTGCGTTTCTTAGTGCTTTGGCCCTTTGGATACCGCATTGTTTTTATACCATTCCAACAGTTCGTTGCGGATACCGCGAGGGAGTGCCGCTTGATGCGTACCACAAATTGCACCAGCAAGCGCCAATAGCACATTGACACTCAGATTAGCGCGAACCTTCCGCAACTTGAGGTAGCTGTTTTTTGCACCGTAATGCTGTAACTCATCAACATTCTTGATCCCCGCTTTCCACAGCAGCCGTTCGATATCATGGTTAAGATTCGGAAGATCCTTTAACCGACCGTTGGTACTTCTGACTGCTCTATCATGCTGCGCACCTCCCAGCGCCAAACGGGCGAAATACAGTAGCTGCTCAGATTCTTGCCATAATGCTTCATCGACAAGGAAGTAATTCAAAGGAACAGGCATGCCACGCTTGGTATAAATCAGATTAGGCATATCACGCTGTTGAAAATATTTTTCATCTTTCTTGCTGGCGCGAAGATAAAGTTCCCCTTCAGACACCAGTCCAAAAATCGTTTTATTTGCTGCGATGCTGTAGCCACCAAATTGGGAACGCGACGTGATGTCCCCCAGAGATGAAAAAGACTGTTGAGATTGCAAAATCCTTTTTTTGCATAATTGCTTCATTGCCATAATCCTTAGTATTGAAATGATCTCTTCCTGAACGATTAAAAATATCTGTAGCAGGAACAAATAATTAACCACAGCTCCGATGTAGCTTCAAACAGTAAATGTGTTTACTGTCTCTTGCATAAGGAATATGCGAAGCGCTTTCAAAAAATCAGGTTGATTTTCACACACACAGCGGATACTGTATGTTCATACAGTAACACTATGGGTAGAACTCATTATGCGTACGCAATCAATCGGCTCTCACAACATCGAGTCGTCATCGTTTTCTGCAAATCAACACACTGCGGAGCCCTCGGTTGCCGCAGGTGGAATTATCAGCGAAATCGTGTACAACGCCGATCAGCCCATAGTCACACACCTCTTATTACCGCTCTTACAGCAGCTAGGCACGCAGTCTCGTTGGTTGCTATGGCTTTCACCTCAGCAAAAATTGAGCCGCCCTTGGGTACAGCAATCTGGGCTACCGCTGGATAAAATGGTACAACTCCACCACATCAATCCGCAGTTTGCGGTTGATGCCATGGAAAAGGCCTTGCTGACAGGGAATTACAGCGCTGTTTTATGCTGGTTACCGCACGAATTGACGGAAGAAGAGAAGGTTCGATTACGTCATGCCGCACAGGCAGGAAATACGTATGGCTTTATTATGCGCCCAGAAAGTGCTGGCGGTGACGCCTATAGACTGTTTCCTAGCCTTAAAATTCATTCGACATTGTATCATTAAGTAAATTAAGAATTTTCTCAGCCCCTTCCGGTTATATACCTTGTCGAACGCCGCAGAGCGGTATTCTGCGGGCTTTTTGGATATATTTAATACAGCACAAAGGCGTGAGATCTGTCAAAAGCATCGACTATTTGTTAGCAAGTATGTATGAATCGTGCGGTTTTCTTATGACGCAAATCACATCATACTTGTAACTTTCTCATCACGTTGTAGACTTTAACCCGCTGGAGTTGCTCTTTTATAACGTCAGTTAACTGACAGTAAGTCATAAATAAGGGCAAAGTCTCCAACCAAAGGATTTTAACCAAAGGTTTATTAGCCCTTCAGGTTAATTGCCGATTTGGATGATAATGAGGCGTAAAATGAAAAAAACAGCTATAGCAGTTGCAGTGGCACTGGCTAGCTTCGCGACCGTCGCGCAAGCAGCTCCTAAAGACAATACTTGGTACACCGGTGGTAAACTGGGTGTGTCTCAATTCCACGATACGGGTTTCTACGGCAATGGTTACAACAATATCGTTAACAACCCGATCAAAAGCAAGTTAGGTGCGGGTGCATTTGTTGGTTATCAAGCCAACCCGTATCTGGGCTTTGAACTGGGCTACGACTGGCTAGGCCGCATGAAGTATGCAGGTTCCATTTCTAACCCAGCAGACAGCGCGAGCTTCAAAGCACAGGGCATCCAACTGGCTGCTAAACTGAGCTACCCTGTTATGCCTGATCTGGACGTTTATACTCGTCTAGGCGGTATGGTATGGCGCGCTGACAGCCATGCAGCTATTGGTGGTGGCGACATCAACAACGACGACACTGGCGTTTCTCCGCTGGCTGCAGTTGGTGTTGAATATGCTCTCGACAAAAATTGGGCTGCCCGTGTTGACTACCAGTGGGTAAGCAACATTGGTGATGCTGGTACCGTTGGTGCCCGTCCAGACAACCTGCTGATGAGCGTTGGCCTGTCTTACCGTTTCGGCCAGGATGACCGCGTAGCACCTGTTGTTGCTCCGGCTCAAGCTCCAACTCCAGCGCCAGCTCCAGTTGTTGAAACCAAGCGTTTCACACTGAAATCTGACGTCCTGTTCAACTTCAACAAAGCAACGCTGAAAGCAGAAGGCCAGCAATCGCTGGATCAACTGTACACCCAGTTGAGTTCTCTGGATCCGAAAGACGGTTCCGTTGTTGTTCTGGGCTTCACTGACCGTTTAGGTTCAGAGCAATACAACAAAGCCCTGTCTGAAAAACGTGCACAGAGCGTAGTGGATTACCTGGTTTCTAAAGGTATTCCTGCGAACAAAGTCTCTGCTCGTGGTCTGGGTAAATCTCAACCAGTTACGGGTTCTACCTGTGACAGCGTGAAACCTCGTGCTGCGCTGATCGACTGCCTGGCACCAGATCGTCGCGTAGAGATCGAAGTTAAAGGCATCAAAGACGTTGTAACTCAGCCTCAGGCTTAAGTTATTGAACCACCACCTCCAGAGGTGGTGGTTTAAGGCTGACAACGAAAAAAACCTCGCTCAGGCGAGGTTTTTTATGCGTGTTTGTCTACGCGATAAATGACAAAAAAAAACCATCATGTCTCGTCTTTATTCAGAATGGCTTTAAGATCCTGTTTCAGCGATGACATCTGGCTGACATATTTTTCTTTGTGCTCAGCGTCTTCGATTAACTGCACAATCGTTTCTGATAAGGTCACGCCGCGTCTCTGAGCGAGAGCCGCAAGACGCTGCCAGACAAGGTATTCCAGATCGATCGATTTCTTGCGTGTATGCTGGTGCTCTGCGTTGAAATGGCGTTTACGCCGTGCACGAATCGTTTGCTTCATCCGGTTTTCTAAGGTGGGATTCATATATTGCGCAATCCACGCCAGCACTTTCACCGGCTGATTTTCCATTTTAAGCAATACCTGTACGGCGTCATCAGCAGCGCTTTGCTCGATAAAACGCGTAATCGCTTCTCCCTCTCGATGCTTCTTCACTAGGTATTTCCATTTCCACCCGCACTCAAGATTTTCTAGTTGTTGATATTTCATATTAAATTCTTCAGTGACCGCGTAACGTGACTTTCAGCATAACAGTTTTCCCTGATTTTAACCGCTTTCTGGCGGCGTTCTGACAGCGTTTAAGACGATTAGCCAAACGCGGCCTGAATTTCAGCGTATGAAAGATGACGGAGAGATGACTCTCCTTATGTGAAGTCTAGATTATTCTTGTATAATCACGCTTTTCCTTCAGACGATTACATTGATACTTTGACCAGTAACCGACTCTCATGGCAGCATTTACTGCCTAATAATACGCCTTATCAAACGCTATTCGCTCAGGCAGCTCAGCTTGCTCCAGCTGAATTCTCCGCTATTCAGTCGCGTCTGGCAGACAGCCTGACGCTCTTTTGCCACCCTCGATCTCCTTCGCGCTTTATGCTATTGAAAGCGCAAGAGAATGATGAATATATGGCATTGATCGCCCGTGCGATGAGCGCCATCAGGCCAGACTCCGGGGTGATACATGGCAGTAAATATATCATTGAGGGTCGTCATATCCGGATCGAACCTGCCACACAGCCTGCGGATAACTTTGCCGCACAGCAATCCTGTGGTTATCAGGAATGGATTGAACCTGAACAGCTCTTTGGCTGCGTACGCTGTTTTCACGATGAAATCACGCTGCACCCAGGGCTGATTCACCAGATTAATGGCGGTACGTTGATCCTGTCGGCCAGAGCGCTGCTGGCTCAGCCTTTGATGTGGCTACGTCTGAAACAGATTATGGCTGAAGGCATCTATCGTTGGCTGTCACCAGACGAGCGCAAGCCACTTCCTGTTGATGTGCCACCGATGCCGCTTGATATTCGCCTGATTATTCTCGGTGACCGTGAAAGTCTGGCAGATATTCATGATATGGAGCCGGAGTTAGGCGAGCACGCAATTTACGGCGAATTTGAAGCGCAATTGCAGTTGATTGAAACGGATGATATGGCGCGCTGGTGCTCCTACATCAATGCACTATGTAGCGAAAATCAACTGCCGCTGCTGGACGCAGATGCCTGGCCGGCATTGGTCAACATTGCAGTACGCTACAGCGGCGATCAGGGCAATTTGCCATTATGTCCGCGCTGGCTAATCGGCCAGTTAAAATATGCGTCTCTGTACGCAAGAGATGGCCAGATCACGGAGCAGGCGCTGGTTGACGCCGTTGCTGCCCGCCAATGGCGTGAAGGCTACCTCCGTGAACGCATGCAGGATGAAATAGAATTAGGCCAGATCCTGATCGAAACGGAAGGCGAAGTCGTTGGCCAGATTAATGGACTTTCCGTATTGGAATTCCCAGGCTACCCCGTTGCCTTTGGCGAGCCGACGCGTATCAGCTGCGTAGTTCACGCTGGCGACGGTGAATTCACCGACGTTGAGCGCAAAGCCGAACTGGCTGGCAATTTGCACGCCAAGGGTATGATGATCATGCAGGCGTTCCTGATTACAGAACTGGAACTTGAACAACAGCTTCCCTTCTCTGCGTCCATGGTCTTCGAACAATCGTACAGCGAAGTTGACGGTGACAGTGCCTCACTGGCAGAACTATGTGCGTTGATTAGCGCCCTCTCCTTGCGACCGATCAATCAGCAGTTCGCCGTGACCGGTTCTGTCGATCAATTTGGCCGCGTGCAACCCATTGGCGGCGTGAATGAGAAAATCGAAGGCTTCTTTGAGGTTTGCCAGCGTCGTGGATTGACGGGAACGCAGGGTGTGATTTTACCTGCCGCTAATCTACGGCATCTCTGTTTACAAGAAGATGTCGTTGAGGCAGTACGCGAAGGGAAATTCCATTTGTTCCCAGTAGAAACTGCGCCGGAAGCGGTATCACTATTGACCAATTTCGCCTATGACGATGAACAGCAACCAAACCTGCTGTCCGCCATTCGTGAACGAATTGGACAGATTTCACCGCAGGAGCGTAGACGTTTCCCTTGGTTTTTCCGTTAAACCAACTGGTTTAACCAGACGCAACAGACTTGCCCAGCGTACAGCTGTACGCTAACCTGCGTGCTTCATTAAAACAAGGCTTACAGAGACCATGGTAGATAAACGCGAATCCTATACAAAAGAAGACCTCCTTGCCTCCAGTCGTGGTGAACTGTTCGGCCCGAACGGCCCTCAGTTGCCCGCCCCTAACATGCTCATGATGGACCGCGTCGTTAAAATGACGGAAGACGGCGGTAAGTATGGCAAAGGCTATGTGGAAGCAGAATTGGATATCACGCCTGATCTGTGGTTCTTCGGTTGCCATTTCATCGGCGATCCGGTGATGCCAGGCTGCTTGGGTCTGGATGCCATGTGGCAATTAGTCGGCTTTTATCTTGGCTGGCTGGGTGGCGAAGGCAAAGGCCGCGCGCTCGGCGTGGGTGAAGTTAAATTCACCGGACAAGTGCTGCCGACAGCGAAGAAAGTGACTTATCGTATTCACTTTAAACGTGTGATCAATCGCCGTTTAGTGATGGGTATTGCTGATGGCGAAGTACTGGTTGATGATCAGCCGATCTATACCGCTGACGAACTGAAAGTGGGGCTATTTAAAGATACCAGCGCTTTCTAAGCACCAGCTAGCAGTGCGGGCGAAAATTTTCGCCCGCGTTATCCGTTTATTTCTCCGACGTTCTCTCACCGCAGCTTAACCCCTCCGCCCTATGGTGATGGACTTTTCAGTTCATGGGTGATCGACTGCCGTACATCTTGCGGTATCTTCAATTCGGTCGCTAACGCATCCAGATAGCTTTTCTCCATGAAGTGATCGACATCAATGACCGCACAGCTCAAGAAGTAGACTTCAAGCGCCTCTTCCGCATTTTTCACCTCTTTCGCCAGCAGAATCGGATCAAGCGGTTGTTCTATAGCTTCCAGCACCCAACGTTGCGCCTCACTGCCCAGTTGCAGCTGCTGAATATTTTCATCAATACGCTGTTTCTCCGTCGCATCGATATGTCCGTCACTTTTAGCAGCAAAAACCAGAGCCTGAATCAGACGGCGGGCACGAATATTGTCACCCGAGGACTGGGTGCCAAACTGTGGATCGTCCTGATGCGTGTCACGAACGCGTTTTTTGTACTGGTTCCACAACACCACGCCCGCCGCTGCACTGCCGCCAATGATCAACGCATTCTTACCCAATGAACCCATGATTTTCCGCGTGGATTTATTCGACAATAACACGCCCGCCAAACCGCCCAGCGCAGCTGGTTTGAGCATATCGCCCAAATTGACGTTTTTACCCCCTTGATGCGGATTCTCCTGCTTGCTACCGGAGCTCAATAAACCCTGAATCTGTTGCAGCCAATTATTCATTTTCATTCCTCAAGGAAAAGTGACATCACTGATGGTGTTGTCACTCATAGTAATGGTGCGCAAGGCGTTTGTTTGTCAGATTGTGTATAGCAATGAAAAGTATGGAGCGCACTTTCTCTACGGTCCATCTGGGCAATCCATCGATGATTAAATACAGCTACATTTTCAATATGTTATGCTTTTATTTTCTCTTTTTATTGCATCGCACTCTTCCTGAATTTATGGGCTGTGCCGCATTCTTTGCTTCCACAATTTGCGCTTTATTTTTGAAACGGTATACTGCACACAACAAATTGAAATACAGTTTTAAAAAATGTATTAGTCCGTCACAGAAAAGGAACGAACATGAAAATTGCACTGATTAACGAGAACAGCCAAGCTGCCAAAAACGCCATCATCGCCGAGTCTCTGACCAAAGCGGTGGCACCGTTGGGGCACACTGTACACAACTACGGTCAATACGCCGTTGAAGATGCAGCGCAGCTGACCTACATCCAGAATGGTATTCTTGCAGCTATCCTGCTGAACTCCGGCGCGGCTGATTTCGTTGTGACCGGTTGTGGTACTGGCCAGGGCGCAATGCTGGCTTGTAACTCTTTCCCAGGCGTAATCTGCGGTCTGGTTGTTGACCCATCTGATGCTTACCTGTTCTCTCAGATCAACAACGGTAACGCCGTATCCGTTCCTTACGCTAAAGGCTTTGGCTGGGGCGCTGAACTGAACCTGGAAAACCTGTTTACCCAGTTGTTCAAAGAAGAAGGCGGCCGCGGCTATCCAAGCGATCGCGTTGCTCCTCAACAACGTAACAAGAAAATTCTGGATGCTGTAAAAGCAGTGACCTACAACGATCTGATCACCATCCTGAAAGGCCTCGATCAGGATCTGGTTAAAGGTGCGATTGCGGGTCCTAAATTCCAGGAATACTTCTTCGCTAACAGCAAAGACGAAGCACTGACCAGCTACATCAAAACGCTGCTGGCATAATCGTCAATAGCTGAAAAAAACCACAGGCCATCATGGTCTGTGGTTTTTTTATGTCACTTTCCCACGCATTTTGCCTAGATTTTAACGGCACGGTTACGCCGACTCTCCGTTACCGTTCAATGCTTAGCCAGACGCACCGTTCGCGCTAAATACTGCTTGACCGAAGCTAAGCGACTCCCTATAGTACCGCCCCGTTGCCCCTTGTCGGCAACCCCCGGTGAGGTGTCCGAGAGGCTGAAGGAGCACGCCTGGAAAGTGTGTATACGTGAAAACGTATCAAGGGTTCGAATCCCTTCCTCACCGCCATATAAAAGAAAACGCCCTTAACGCAAGTTAAGGGCGTTTTCTTTGCGAGATCGACAATAAATTTCATAGCAATTCTCAGCTATTGTCAAAAACCTACTTCCCGCGACGGCCTTAAGTTACGCCTTTACGTCACTAGTTCCATTTAGCAGATAGAATTTTAAAAAATAGCTTAATGAATCATTAAATTTATTTCTACTCTTCGTTACATCACTATTTATTTCAAAAATGTGATCTTTGTCTCTATGAGATGGCGCAGTCAGGATAATAAAACAAGCACGCTAAATATTTTAATGATGAGCATCTACTATAATAAAAAATTATCATGACAATGCTGCATATAGTTTTATACTTATGGAGATAACTGATAATTATCATATCAAATAATATTTTTGGGTTCCGATTGATATTAATGTTATCTTAATGTTTTATCCCTGATAATGACAAAGAGACAACATTTCAATGCCATATAAAAAATATACACTTACCGGTGGAGCATTCTAATATGACAATCGTAAAAAAACTGGTTCTGGCGATGAGCATTTTCGCTTTAGCATTGATCTGTGTCGGGGGATTTGGGCTGAACGCACTGAATTCATCAAAAGATCGCTTTGAGTACGTGATGACCAATACGTTACCGAGTATAGGCAAGCTGAACACCGCCAATGACGCTATTAGCAATGTCAGAACGTATCTACTGCAGTTTATTCTCATTTCTGATCCCCAAAAGAAGAAAGAAAAAAGGCAAGAAATAGTCAATGCATTAAATGAAACAGAAAAAAGCATTAACGACTATATGAAAAATGACATTTCAGACGATAACGATCTGAATCTGTCTAAAAAGAATATCGAAGCCTTCAATAATTACCGCAGTGTCATCACTCCACTCATTCAAGAGGGTGCAACTATTGATAATTCCTCCCTGGAGCAAGGGAACATTATCAATATAGAGAAAACGCTATTCCAAGGATTTCACGATCAATATCGCTATAATTTAGATTTGGCGAAGAAACTCCAAACAGAAAATAGTGATAACTTTAACTTAACCGTATTGATACAAACTGGACTTATTATTGGTGCATTGGTTTTGGCAGGCACATTCTCTACCATGATTCTGCGCTATGTTCGGCAAAGCCTGAATAATCTACGAACAAAATTGACAACCATTAGCGAAACGCTGGATTTAACTCAACAAGCTGATGCACAGCGTGATGATGAAGTCGGCCAAACAGCACAGGCATTCAACGCATTGATCACGCGTTTTTCTGATGTATTAAGCCATGTCCGTGCTTCAAGTGAAAATGTGGCGATATCCTCAAGTGAGATCGCATCGGCAAATATTGACCTCTCCGCAAGAACAGAAGAGCAGGCTTCCTCGCTTGCTCAGACCGCCGCCAGTATGCATGAACTGTCGTCAACGGTGGAAAGTAATGTTGAGAATATGATGCAAGCCAATCAGTTGGGTAAAAAAGCTAATGATGTGGTCGAACATGGCGATCATTCCGTTTCTCGTATGATTGCAGCAATGGAGGAAATCGCCAGCGGTTCCTCCAAGGTTGCCGAAATCACCACGCTAATAGAAGGCATCGCTTTTCAAACTAATATCCTGGCACTGAATGCAGCCGTTGAAGCAGCTCGCGCTGGTGAACACGGCCGTGGCTTTGCCGTCGTCGCCAGTGAGGTTAGAACACTTTCACAGCGATCTTCTTCCGCAGCGAAAGAAATAAAAAGCCTAATAGATAATGCGCAAGCCGCCGTTAAAAATGGCTCCTCTCAAGCCAATGCAGTCCGGGATTCTATTATTGATGTCAAAGACGTCATTAAGAATGTGTCAGACCTGATAAATGAGGTGTCACTGGCTTCAGAGGAACAAAGCAGAGGCATCGCACAAATCAATATTGCTGTAAACCAGATGGAGGGTGTCACCCAGCAAAACGCAGCAATGGTTGAACAGGCATCTTCAGCCGCTGACTCGCTAAGTGAACAAGCAGCAAAATTACGCAGTGCTGTTGATACCTTTAAGCTCAATAGCATGGAGAAACGCGATATTATTTCACCACGGCCCTTACAGCTAGAAAACCATCCTAGATAATGGTCAAGCTATAGTCCATCAGCTATAAACAAATAAAGCCCTGAACCATATAGATTCAGGGCTTTATTGTTAAGCTTTCGATTTATCAGCCATAGGCATGGAGCGTCCGCTGGCACAGCGCCGAGCGGACGCAGTCTTCTTTACCAAAAGAGACCACGCCAATCATGTCATCTTCAACGAAACGCTCCAGTGCGTCACGCAGGCCGGATTTAACCCCAGTAGGCAAGTCGCACTGCGTCACATCGCCATTGACGATAACCGTGACATTTTCACCTAAACGCGTCAGGAACATTTTCATTTGGTTCACTGTCACGTTTTGCGCCTCATCCAGAATCACAACCGCATTTTCAAATGTCCGCCCGCGCATATAGGCAAATGGCGCAATTTCAACTTTGGCGATTTCCGGCCGCAAACAGTACTGCATGAAAGAGGCACCCAACCGCCGCAAAAGTATGTCGTAAACCGGGCGGAAATAAGGCGCAAATTTCTCCGTAATATCTCCGGGTAAAAAGCCAAGATCTTCGTCGGCCTGTAATACCGGCCGCGTAACGATAATACGCTCAACCTCTTTATGGATTAGTGCCTCTGCCGCTTTCGCAGCGCTCAGATACGTTTTACCGCAGCCGGCTTCACCTGTAGCAAAAATCAACTGTTTGTTTTCTATCGCAGACAAGTAATGTTCCTGGGCAGCGGTACGAGCTTGAATAACAGAATTATCACGATTTTCGCGCGCCATTCCGATTGCTTCAATCCCGCCCATTTGAACCAGAGAAGTGACCGATTCTTCCTCACGCTGACGATGGCTACGCGACTCACGACGGATAACGCGTTTGGCTTCACGACGAGCTCTGATCACTGCTTTTTGTCTTCCCATAGTGGCACCTTACAGTTTGTTTCACTTACCGCACTGCTCTACAGCGCGTGACGTTTAACTCACTCACGAGGTTAGGCTTCCTTATTAAGCCAATAGCGGACGGAGAATACACATGATTCATCCACGAGCCGGATGAAAAACGGACCGAGCGTTCATGGATAGAAAAAGAAAATATACGGAGAGTTTGGGTAAAGAGAAAATGGCGCAGTGTTGAAAATAAGTGGGAGGAAAATCCCTCGCATCGGCGAGTCAGCAGCGTAGAATCTTGACATCGACTATAAAGTCCAAAAAAGGACATTACCATTCGCGTTCCTCACTGTGACAACGACTATTCCACTGAATAATGATTGATCGCATCGTAGAACTACTGCTAACCATTGCCTAAAAATTAGTGCCGAATGATGTCAGTAGTATGACAGTGCAATAATTTGCCTCTGCAATGCAAGCGTTTTTTACACTGTCATAACATTTACGTATATACCCGCCATACTTCAAGTTGCTTGTGCGTTGGCTGCCTTACTCACCCCAGTCACTTACTTGTGTAAGCTCCTGGGGATTCGCTCGATTGCCGCCTTCACGCATCTCGAATTATTTAGGGTAAGTATATCCCATGGTTTGGCAATGCCAGCCTGAAAACGACGCATGATACACGTCAGAAATGCCGCTGCCAGTCGAGATATTGATCGTATTTTCGTAAGGCACTGCGGTAAATACTCTGCTCAATATCGGGAAGGTAATCACATACGCGCTGCTGTACTCCATCACGGTACCGAGAAAAGGTTTCTGCAGGATAATTATTGGCGGCCAGCAGCTCATCCAGGCGCCTCAGACGAATGACATATTCGCGCATTGTGCTATGGCGAACTTCGGTTTGTTCGATCAGATAGTGTGTGAAAGCTTTAATATCGAAATAGCTAGCATGGGTATTGCATAATATTTCGCTACAAAAGCGGCAAAGTGGGATTAACTCTTGTTGCAAGGCAGACCATATTTCATCATCGATAAGCCTGTCGATGCTACCAATCGATTTCTTATTGATAAGCTGGTTACGAAATACCAGTGAAACGCGGTCAAGCGCTTTATCACACTGGGAACAATTAGTTTGTCTATGCTTGAAGTCTTTCAGATAACGGCTTAGGAGCTGTTTCTTCCGAATTGATGGGGGCATGAATCCATTCCATGACAATGTATAACTTCAATCTAAAGCGATAGCATCGTTCATTACGCCAGAGAATCCGGTGTGCTAAAAACAGGTGGCATTAATCATCTAAATATTGATATAAGACGCGCATCAATATTCAAAGATTGCCATGGCCTGCTGCTTCAGTAACTGAAGATATACGTTGATAACAGTATTCCTACGCAGCGCAATTAAACATCGTTCATTAATTTCACGCGCAGGCGCTTTATCGCCTGGCTATGCAACTGACTGACTCTCGACTCTCCGACTTCAAGAACGGCACCGATCTCTTTCAGGTTCAGCTCTTCCTGATAGTAAAGCGTCAACACCAACTTCTCGCGCTCTGGCAGGTTTTCAATCGCATCCATTACCCGATGGCGCAAATTGCCTTCCATCAGTTGGTGCAATGGGTTCGCATCTTCATTGCCTTCCAGTAACGCCTCTGCGCTGTCACCATGTTCTTCACGCCATTCATCGTAAGAGAAAAGCTGGCTATTGTTGGTATCCAGCAGTATCTGACGATAATCCTCAAGCGTGATATTCAAGGCCTGCGCAACTTCCTGCTCCGTTGGAGTACGACCGAGTTGCTGTTCAGCCTGTTGCATTGCTTGTGCCACTTCCCGCGCATTACGCCGTACACTGCGTGGAGCCCAATCACGACTGCGTAATTCATCCAGCATCGAACCGCGAATTCGTTGGACGGCATAGGTAGTAAACGCCGTACCTTGCAACGAATCATAACGTTCAACTGCGCTAAGCAAGCCGATACCGCCAGCCTGTAGCAGATCGTCAAGCTCAACACTGGCGGGGAGACGAACCTGTAAACGCAAGGCTTCATGGCGCACTAGTGGTACATAGCGCTTCCAAAGGGAATTTTTATCCATTGTGCCTTCGGCGGTATACAAATCGCTCACAGTGACAAATACCTACGATGATAATGTTATCGACACTATTATGCTTTTAGGTAGGGTAGCCAATCGTCTGAATAGGGGCGTAAAAGGAGGGTTATTTGGGATACGGCCTGAGGGACTGCTCCCAAATTAAGTAAAAAACGCAGTATATCTCGTAAGATCAGTTGGGTACCGTTCTTTAATTGCGAATTAGCTACCCAAAGCATAAGTTACAGATTGGTAAGCGGATCTGATTAATCTGAAGCTTCCTGCTCCGACAATATGGTTGAGTACTTTTACGTCTTGTTCCGGCGACGTTTCCGTTGATAACGTACGGTGATAAAATGCAGAGTAGGCGACTAACCCCTCCCCCCAGGTGATGGTTCGGGTAGGTGCAACAATCGCGCTACAAAATGATTTATGATGTGTAAATAATTTTTCTGCCCCTTTCCCTACAGAGCAACTTGAAAAACAAAGGCAAACTCCCTTTAAATATGGCCATGCCAAGGTGTCAAAATCTGCCCATGATATTTCAGTGCCGTCAGTCAAAACAAACCCCTCATCCTCTCCATGCGCACTGATATGTACATATTTTATATGTTCTTTTTGTGCCAACTTCAGAGCCTTAACAAATAGCTCCTGATTGACCACCTCAATATATTTAGCATGAACACCCTGGAGCCTTAAAATTTGCTTTAACGTTTCACCTTCATAGCGGTCATCATAAATATCCTGTGCGCTACGTGATTCAATGATCAAAACCTCTTGTTTTTTCATAAGATAGATCCATTCTTATTTTAATAATGCCAACACCGTTTGTGGAATTTGATTAGCCTGCGCCAATACCGATATCGATGCCTGCTGCAGTATCTGTTGCTTGGTCATAACAGAAATTTCTTGTGCAAAATCCGTGTCTTCTATCCGTGAGCGTGATGCTGTCAGATTCATGCTGGTCTGTGTGTTATTTTGCACAACAGACTGTAAGCGATTTTCCAATGCCCCCAATTCTCCGCGCTTGGCATCCACTCTGGCGATAGCTTGGTCGATGACAGTTAAGGGATCGGACGGATTACGTAAACGCTGTGCGACATCGGCTTCGCGCAAGGTCAATATGGTCTGATTATTTTCGACATTAGTTGAGACGGAATAGGAAAGTGGATAGTATAAAACAACTTCTGCAGCGCCATTTACAGTTTGCAGCATATATTGTCCATTTTGATTACGTACTACTTTGGCTGTTTTATACGCATCTTCTCCACCGACAAACTCATCGAGATGAAAAACATAGTTTCCATCTTCATCTGCACGCATGACATCTGAATACGATCTACCCGCCAGATCGACATAATTAACCTGAACATTATTATTTTCAGGGTCAAGGTGTGCCACCGATGAACCACTCACATACGGCTGATCGCTGACTGAAATAATCTGGCTACGATCAGAGGTCACAGTAATTGAATTTTGAGTGCCCCCAGTCTTAATAGTCACATCAGCACGGTAGTAGGCATATTGCCCTGCACTAACCTGCTCTTCCACATAGTAATAATTTCCCAATCGAACCAACGCCATATTGGCATTGTTGGTTTCATCTGAACCATCCAGTGCCAGGCTATAATCAGCGCTCGCTTTGGATACCGAAGGTGCGTACCGCAACACATCAGAAATACTGCTCGTCATGTCATTTTTTGCTATTCTCGTGGTCGACTTAGCCTGAGCAGTGATCTTATTTTGATCGCCATGAACCGTTACTTCCGCTTCATAATAATACATACCATTATTGGTTTGATGCTGGATCCAATATTTTCCTCCAGAACTCACAACCCCTGCTTGATTCAAAAACAGGGTATTACCATTACTATCCAGATAGCGGGTACTAGAAATTGACTCACTTGCCGTATTAGCGACCACACCACTGCTGACGCCTAATCGGACATCATTCAAGCGGGTTTCGGTATCATGGGCGGCGTTGATCGACACATTCATCAACCTTCCACCTGCACCATTCAATTGAACCAGATTGCTACCGCGCGAGGAACGCACCAGATTAGGATTATTGTCCGGCGGTATATAAGCAACTGTCGTGTATGTCGTATCATCTAAATTGATCTGGCTCGATACACCACTTAGCGAGGATACTGGCGTCACTTTCCCTGGGGTGCCCTGCACCGTCATATCCAGCAATCCCATTTCCTGCACGCTGAACCCTGGTGGGCCGAGATCGATATCCATTGTTTCATGGTCATAAACACCAACCTGTAGCGCTTTAGTGCCGCCACTACCATTCAATAATGGAATACCGTTAAAAGAAGCCCACAGATTCAAGCGATCGATTTCTTTCAGGTTCAGATTAATTTCGGCCTGAATACTGTCACCCACATCGCCCTCATTCGTACCGTTCAGCCCCTGAACCGTCAGTTCTCGGACACGTTGCAGACGGCGGTTAATTTCATCAAGCACACCTTCTGCCGTACGCAGCATCGACATTCCATCATTAGCATTACGCGCAGCTTGATTTAGTCCTCGGATATTCGCAGTAAAACGGTTGGCAATTGCTTGCCCAGCGGCATCATCTTTAGCGCTGTTGATACGGTAGCCGGAAGAAAGACGCTCTATTGTTGAACTCAGCGAGGAAGAAGATTTACTGCTGTTTTTTTGAGCAAAAAGAGAAGGGATATTGGTATTGAAAACCGCCATCAGGGCATCCTTGCAAATTTTTTCTTAAAATCTCTGGCGATTATCGACATCCAAGAAAAAAACTTTAGGGAAAATAATGACGAAAATAAATAACTTCGCACATTGATGCTTCACTTCTCATCGTGCGAGGCCAGTGCTGACGGGATGCCGTCTTCAGCTAGTGTAGCCGCTATTATGCAAAGCTATTTATAGAGAAGAATTTCTTGGTAAATTTTTATCAATCACAACCAAAAATATCCCGCGTATAAATTTTATCTTTCACATCGTTTAATTCAGCAATCATTCTATTTGCCAGAATAATGTCCGTACATTGTTTAAATTCAGATAAATCATGAATGACTGGAGAATGGAAAAACTCAGCTTCCTGCATTGCAGGTTCATAAACGATAACATGAATACCCTTAGCTTTTATTCGCTTCATCACACCTTGAATAGCAGATGACCTGAAGTTGTCTGATTCGGATTTCATTACCAGTCGGTAAATACCTACGACATTGGGGTTCATTTTTATTATCGAATCTGCAATAAAGTCTTTACGTGTACTATTAGCGCTCACAATAGCTTGAATGAGGTTATTTGGCACACTGGCATAATTAGCTAGCAATTGCTTAGTATCCTTAGGGAGACAATAGCCACCATAACCAAATGAAGGATTATTATAATGATTACCAATTCGAGGATCCAACCCAACACCTTCAATAATTTGTCGACTATTTAATCCTAAAGATTGAGCATAAGTATCTAACTCATTGAAATATGATATGCGCATAGCAAGATAAGTATTTGAAAATAATTTAATAGCTTCAGCTTCAGTAGATTCTGTGTACAGTACAGGTGCATCCTTTTTTATTGCACCTTGCAATAACAAATTGGCAAAATTTTCGGCACGTAAAGAACGTTCACCAACAACAATTCGTGACGGATGCAAATTATCATAAAGAGCCTTTCCCTCACGCAAGAACTCCGGTGAAAAAATAACATTTTCCGTATTAAATTTTTCCCTAACATACTGCGTATAGCCAACAGGAACAGTAGACTTAATAATAATAGTTGCTGAAGCATTCGTAGATAAAACCTGCTGAATCACAATTTCAACAGAAGTTGTATCAAAGTGATTTGTTTCTGGGTCATAGTCAGTTGGCGTAGCAATAATAACAAAGTCAGCATTTTTATAAGCACCATGTGCATCCAGTGTTGCCGTAAAATTTAATTTTCCATGCTGGAGGAAATCCTCAATATTGCTATCAACAATAGGCGACCTTTTATCATTCAGCATCGTTACTCTTTCAGCAACAATATCAACAGCAACGACTTCATTATGTTGCGCCAACAACATCGCATTCGATAACCCGACATATCCTGTTCCTGCGATAGCTATTTTCATGATGACCTTATTTATATAAGAATTAACACTTAAATTTAGATAGAGATACCTTGAACAAGGTATCTCTATTCAATTTTACTGAGCAATATACTTATACTTTTCCAGAACCTTATTAAGCAATGATATATTAATATCATTTTTTATTTTAAAAGCTCCAGCACTTTCTGCCACGTTTAATTTTTCCAAAAATTCCAAAACAACATGGTAATCAGGCCTATTCCAGAAGTCATGGATAAAGATTACCGTATCTGCTACATCCCTTTTTTTCTCTAAAACATGTTTTATTGTATTAAGTGCACAGGCTACACGAAAGCGCCCATCTACAAGAATAAGATTAAAAGCACGCTCATGTCGTAATATTGCTTCACTATAGTGTGGGAATTTTTTCCGATGAGTGTTATCAACAGGATACCCCCATGCTTTTGTTGGTCCAATATCAACGTATTCGACTTTACACAGTGGACCGACTTCTTTTTTGAGTGTTTCCACCCATGTTTTATCGCTTTCTACACCAAATACTTCTACATTATTTCTAGCTGCGAGTTTTGTCGATCCCCCACTACCAAACTCAAAATAACAGGTTGCTTTTTTCAAGTAATATTCAAACAATTGAGTTTCTTTCTCTGACATTCTAGGCATGTCAGGAATAATCATCTTCGGTAACGTTGAAGATGGCCTATCAGCATTTTTTTCATTTATATTGCGATCATCAAGATAGCTTTTTGCTCTTTCTTTAGAATCAATCTGTAGCACCGAGCAAGCAAGTCCCTGCATTCGATAAACCGAATGCAGAATAAATGCCAGCTTTTCACGCTGTTCTACTGTCAGTGCGTGCACACGAACATTATCTGGAAGATAAACTGCAACAGCAGAAATCATTTTTGATGACGGTAGCATTTTTTGGTCATCAATCACGGTAGGTTTAGCATATTCAATATCTTCTAACGAATGGAAAGAAAATCCGTATTGTGTCAAAAGAGAAGTAATATCGCTAAACAGCAATTGTTCTTGGTGAGTCTGAGAAAAAGTGATTTTTACCTGAACAACAAGGCAGTCAGAGAGAATACGCTTACCATGGATAATAGCTTTGCGAATATCATAACGATTATCCAAAATCAGCCAATCCAGATGATCCAACCCATGAATATGATCAAGTTTTGAGGTTTGAGCCATTACCTCAGCAAGCACTCTACTTCCTCCCTCAGCGGATAAAGGAACCAAATCACTGCTGTATTCCGGTGCAAGGCACATGTAAACAGGAGAAGATTCTCCATCGCCCAAGCCATGTAATTTTATATGTTGTATGCCTTTTTTACGCAACGGTAAATGACGTTCCTCTACTTCACCGAGCATATCCATAATAATGAAATGAAATGCATCAGTAGCCGTTAAATTAATAAAATTTTTGTTCGTTGCCAGACTACCGCCATGATCCATAGCGATTATTTTCCCCGACAATTGGAAACTAAATCCATCTTGTGGCTTCGTAGTAGGAATGATATCTACAACAGGGTGTTGTAATGTGATCGGTTGATTATCATCATGGAAATAAGGTAAGAAATCATTACTCAATGTCAACGCTTCTGGTGCTTTTCCTTCACAATGGCGTTGCCATATTGCGCGCATCGCATCAGAGAAATTTTTCGCAAATCGTTTACCATCACAGACAGGAGAAGATAGAAGGATATCCCGTAAATGCTGGCGGATCACACCTAAGCTATCTAGGTCATTCGCCATTCCTACTGTAATGTTAATATACTGCTCCCAATCATTAGCCACCAGTTCAGGCATACCTGCATTGACCAGGTGGGAAGCTGAATGTCGGCCAGCAAACGTAGGCCCTGGTAATGTGACCACTGGTACCCCCATGGCCATCGCTTCACATGTCGTTAGTCCACCAGAATAGGGCCAAGGATCGAGTGCAATATCAACATCGTTATAACTTGCTAACAATTCCCGATGCGGCGAGCCACCTTCAATCCTAACACGTTCACGACTGATACCATGTTTTTCCAGCGTGGCATAAATACGCTCGCTCAGGGCTTGGTTGGTATAATTAAAGCTTTTCAGAAATAGCTGCGAATTTGGAACCGAATTCAAAATAATAGCCCATTGAGATAACAAGATATCATTTATTTTAGATGCATTATTAAAACAACCGAATGTGACATATCCCTTACTAGCAACAGGAAGTTCACTAATCGGTGGCAAATAATGAGGAGGATCATAACAGATATAATCGTCTGGCAGGCGAATCAATTTCTCTGTATATAATGCATCCACTCCCGCCGGTGTTTCGACAGGATCGCTTAACAGGTAGTCCATCGTTTCCAAACCAGTACTGCTAATCAGTCCCCCCACCCACTTGATTTGTATCGGCGCGGGCCCCTGCAACAAGGTCAGCATACGGCTATTTGCGTTATAGCCACATAAATCAAATAATATATCGATCTCATCTTCACGGATTATTTTAGCCAACGTATCATTAGAAATATCTGAAACCACTTTCCATTGAGTACAAATGCTTTGTATCTTCTGTGTGATATGATCTTCATTATGATTAGTACTATAAGCATAAAACTCTATTTGTGATTCAGGGATATGAGACAACCCGATAGTAATCATATTTCCCACAGGATGGGAGCGGAAACCATCGGAAATCATGCCAATTCTCAGCATCTTGTTCAGAATTTTATTTTTAGCAACAGCTCGGGGCAATTTCTTATCAAATTTAAATTTAGGTTGCCATGTCTTACACAAGGCTAAAATTTGTTCAGCCGTTCTTTCTGGGTGGTAGTGTGCCCCGACAATACGATTAAAAAATGGAGTTGGGTTATTTTTAGTAGTTTCTTCCCCCTTTTGATAAACAGCATCCATTTCGTCAAAATACCCAAGATCCTGTTTAATCATCCCTACATTACTCCAGTACATCCAGTTAGAGGGATCTTCTTGTATTAACTCATTGAAGATTTCCTCCGCCTGCTCATATTTTTTCAACTTCTGTAAAACAGTAGCATGAAGTGAGCGCAAGGGCCTCGATTCTACTTTAGATACCGTCTTTATTACATCAGATAAATATATTTGTGCTTCTTCGTGCATGCCTCTACGGTACAGCAAATCAGCCTTAGCATATATAGCCTCAAGATATGAGGGATAAAGTTCCAGCGCCTCATCAATTGATTGCGTTGCCTCAAAGAAATTACCGAGTTTTTGCTGTGCTCTACCAGCAATCACCAAAAGTAAGGGATTTTTTTCATCCTTCTGCAACAACTCAGTCACTAACTGCAAAGCAGTTCCCGGCTGCGTTGAAAGCCATTCGGCCGCTAACTTGATTTTCTGATTCGTAGCAGAGTCTGCGTTTTTTTTCTTGTTAACAACCGCTTTTTCGGACGATTTTTTCATAGTGGGTACTTCATCATAGGTGATAGCAGCATGTCACATCAGCAGTGGTATTTATTGCCGACATGCTTGCCTGGAAGGTAGTAGTATAAAGGACATAAAAAAAAATAGCGGGTGTAAAAACCCGCTATTTTCATGCTATTTGTTGGGATTGAATCCAACGAATTAACGCAGCAGAGACAGTACCGTCTGTGGAACTTGGTTAGCCTGAGACAATACAGAAGTACCCGCCTGTTGCAGGATCTGGTTCTTACTCATGTTAGACACTTCCGTTGCGATATCGGCATCTTCGATACGACTACGCGCAGAAGTCAGGTTGTTAACGGTGCTGTTCAGGTTAGTCACGGTAGATTCAAAACGGTTTTGAATCGCACCCAAGCTACTACGCAAAGAGTCGACCGAGGAAATCGCGCTGTCGATATCCGCTAACAGTCCAGTTGCAACCGTTGCTGTTGCTGCTGTTGTACCCGTTGCTGCGGTGTAGGCAGAAAGGATACCAGCAGTTGCAGCACCAGTGCTTGTCTCAGTAACAGCTGACATGCCAGTGTTACCAGCAAACAGAGTTGAAGAATCAATTTTCTTCAGACTGATGCCGATAGTTTCACCATCATTGGCACCAACCTGGATAGACAGCGTTTGTGCAGTCGCAAGCACTTTAACGCCGTTAAATTGAGTCTGTGCAGAGACACGGTTAATTTCTTTCAGGCGGTCAACCACTTCATTGTTGATAGAAACCAGGTCATCAGCAGAGTTAGAACCGTTGTTAGCCTGAACGGTCAGTTCACGAATACGCTGCAAGTTGTTGTTAATTTCGTTCAATGCACCTTCAGTGGTCTGCGCGACAGAGATACCATCGTTGGCATTACGCGCTGCCTGAGTCAGGCCTTTGATGTTAGCGGTGAAGCGGTTGGCAATAGCCTGGCCCGCAGCATCATCTTTTGCGCTGTTGATACGGAAGCCAGAAGACAAACGCTCGATAGCCGTACCCAGAGCAGACTGAGATTTGTTCAGGTTGTTTTGAGCCGTCAGAGACAGGCTGTTAGTATTGATGACTGCCATAATTGTATTCCTTATTATGCATTTAAGTCGATTTCGGGTCGGTTTAAAGTTCGGGCTATTGCCCACGGCTTTTATCACCGTCCTAACCTGTATCGGCGTGCTTGAACGAAGCTTTAATTATTTTTAGAAATTTATTTGCTGAGATGAAATATTGTGGTTGAGTCGAGGGTAAACCATATCCGCATAGGCAGAACATTAGCGCAATAATGCTAAACTTTCTTCTCTAGCTGCCGATAAGCAGTTTATGACATCTGAAACCCATTAAAGGAATTATTATGGCTAGTATCAGCTTTACAGGCTCTACCAGCGGTTTTACTGATATCCTGAACCAGTTGACATCTTTTGAGCAGACACGCATCACACCTGTCAATAATCAACAAAAAGTATACAAAAATCGTGACACCGCTTTTGACACACTGAAAACGGCCCTCACGAAGCTAGATGCCGCGAATGAAGCGCTGACTAAAGCGAATGAGATCAACAAAACTGCCATTAGCGGCGAAAACAAAGCTTTTAGCGCAACGTCGGCCAGCAAAGCAGTGGCTGGCATCTATAACGTAGAAGTGCAGAATCTTGCTACTGCACATTCGGTCATCTCTGCCAAAGAAACAAGTAACAAAACTGCATTAGGTAATGGTGATAGCACACGAACGTTGACGATTAAGCAAGATGGGAAAGACCAACCGCTAGAAATCAAACTGACTCAAGAACAAACCTCGTTGGAAGGCATTCGTGATGCCATTAATAAAGCAAATGGTGATGTCGGCGCAAGTATCATAAAAGCTGATGATAATAGCTATTACCTCTCTATTACATCCAAAAGTACAGGTACTGATTCGCAGATGGCGATCAACGTCAGTGGTGATGACGTATTGAAACAAAAGCTATCGTATACATCTGGTGGAGCCAGTAATGGCATGAACCAACAGACCGCTGCTGAAAACGCCATCATCGAGTTAAACGGTATTCAGGTTGTCCGCCAGAGTAATACAATTGATGATGCCATTGAAGGCGTAACCTTAAACTTAAAATCGAAAACTGCGCTTGATACTCCCGAGACATTAACACTCACTGGGGACAATGCGCCAATGCAGAAAGCGATTCAAGAATGGGTTGATTCCTATAACGCCCTGCAAACCACTATTGGCAACCTGACGAAATTTACACCAACCGACCCTAATTCTGATACACCAGATTCAAGTAATGGTGTTTTGCTCGGTAACAGCACTGTGCGTAGTATCCAGACTAAATTGAAGATGCAAATCTCCAATGCGCAAAGTGGAATGGACATCAGCACATTGAATGAAATGGGAATTAAACAAAATCCCACTGATGGGAAATTGGAGGTTGATAGCAGTAAACTGCAGAAATCTTTACAAGAGAAAAATGGTTCTGTGACGGAGTTTTTCGTCGGCGACGGTAAAACAACAGGCTTTGCGACACAAATCAATACCTATCTGGATTCTGTACTAAAAGTAACCACTGGTGATGATAAAGGTTCCATTCAAATTGCCAAAGAGAGCATCGCTGCAACGCAAAAAACGCTAACAAAAACTGAAGAACAAACCAATCGAAGTATCGAAGAGAATATCGCTCGTTACAAAGCACAATTCACTCAACTGGACAAGCTGGTATCACAGATGAATAGCACTAGTAGCTATTTAACAACACAATTAGCAGCACTTAGTAAGTAACACCGAATAAGTAACAATAAAGGACAGTGAAATGTATAACAAAACGGGCGGCCAAGCCTACGCTCAAGTTGGTTTGGAAAGTGCGGTAATGAGCGCCAGTCCACACCAGCTTATTGTGATGCTGTTCGATGGTGCGCGTAGTGCGATGGTACGCGCTCGCATTCTTTTGCAACAAGGCGACATACCAGGGAAAGGCGCTGCGTTATCGAAAGCCATCGATATCATTACTAATGGCTTGAAGGTTGGGCTAGATATGGAAAAAGGCGGTGAGCTGGCAGAAAATTTGTCAGCGCTTTATGACTATATGACGCAACGCCTAATGATCGCCAACCTGCACAACGATGTGAAGGTGATAGAGGAAGTAGAAGCTTTGCTGGAAAACATAGCCAGCGCCTGGCGTCAAATCGGCCCAAACTATCAGCCGCCTCAGGAAAAATAGCATGAGCAATCTCCATCAGCTTTTAAAAGATTATCAACAATTGCAAGCTCTTAGCCGTAAGATTCTTGCATTAGCATCAGGCGGTCAATGGGATGAATTGGTTGCTCAGGAGATTGTTTACATCCAGTTGGTTGAAAATCTCACTAAAAGACCGATTCCGACAGATGTTGACAGCGTTATGCAGTTACATTTTCGACGAATACTACGCGAAATTATTGAGAATGAATCTCAAATTAAAGAACTGCTACGGAAAAGAATGGATGACCTGAGCTTATTGATGAAGAACTCCGTTGCCCAGCAAAATGTGAATTCCACCTATGGCGAATTTTCCCAACATCGACTCTTACCAGGCGATTTAAGTAATCAATAATAAGATAAATGCCTGCATAAGCAGGCATTTATCTAGATAAGAAGTTCGTGTAGTTAATCACCCTACACAGACATATTCATCACTTCTTGATACGCAGAGACCAGTTTATTACGCACCTGAATGCCCATCTGCATTGAAATGGATGATTTCTGCAAATCCACCATCACATCATTCAATGCCACACCCGGCACACCTAAGGTAAATTTTTCAGCCTGCGTACGAGCCGTCTGTTGCGTGTCGCTGATTTTATCGATCGCCGCCCTCAGTTCACTGGCAAAACCAGGTTCTACCGATGGTCTAGCTATTGGCGTGCCAGTGGCCTGCAGGGCTTTGACCTGCATTTGCTGTAAAACGCCATCAATACCTTGAACCGACATAACACCTCACTAAAATGCTGATTAAGCTTTTTCACACACACTTATGACGACCATACCCTACCATACCCCGTTTAGTCTAAATGGGGTAATTAACGTGAAAAATGCCACCTTATCGACCCATCGATTTTTCTTTTACGGAAAATAATGACATGCCCGCAAATGTAGGCGAAATGTTTTATTGATTGCGCAATCAGGGAGTTCTGTTTTGTCACGTCACAACGTTAAGTATATCGTTCAACAACCAAGCAGAGATAGAGTATGAACGCCTCATTCACCGGCGCCGCTACCGGTAAAAATAGCTTTGGCGAAATACTCAACCGGTTACGCGCCAATCCGAAAATTCCGCTATTGATCGCAGCGGCGGCAACTATTGCGATCGTTGTTGCGTTGACGCTATGGGCCAAAGGTCCAGACTATCGAGTGCTTTACAGCAATATAAATGACCGTGATGGCGGTGCGATTGTCAGTGAATTAACGAAGCTGAATATCCCTTATCGTTTTGCGGAAAGCGGTGGGGCGATCATGATCCCTGCTGCAAATGTCTATGAGACACGACTCCGACTGGCTCAATTAGGGCTGCCAAAAGGTGGCGCCGTTGGCTTTGAATTGCTCGATCAGGAAAAATTTGGCATCAGCCAATTCAGCGAGCAAATTAATTACCAGCGTGCGTTGGAAGGTGAACTGTCCAGAACGATAGAAACGCTCGGCCCTGTTCAGAATGCGCGAGTTCACCTTGCCATACCAAAGCCTTCACTGTTCGTTCGTGAGCAAAAAGCCCCCTCTTCTTCTGTCACACTGACATTACAGCCTGGTCGTGCATTAGATGAAGGGCAAATCAATTCCATCGTTTATATGGTTTCCAGCAGTGTTGCTGGCCTGCCACCGGACAATGTTACGGTCGTTGATCAGACCGGACGCCTATTAACCCAAGCTGGCGGCAGCGGCCGCGACCTGAATGCTGTGCAACTGAAGTATAGCAACGAAATCGAGGCGATGTACCAACGCCGCATCGAGTCAATTATCGCGCCAATGGTTGGCATGGGTAACGTACATGCCCAAGTCACTGCGCAAATCGATTTCTCTGCTCGCGAACAAACTGATGAGCAATATCAACCCAATCAACCGCCAGATAAAGCGGCTGTTCGCTCTCAGCAAACCAGCCAGAGTGAGCAAAGAGGGGGCCCTAACGTCGGTGGCGTTCCTGGTGCACTAACCAATCAGCCAGCACCCGCACCCACAGCCCCCATTGCGACGCCGCCAAATAATGCCAACGCCAATACAAATAATCAGGCAGGCCAGCAGAACCCAAACAATGCGGCAAATGCGAATACCGTTATTCAAACATCAAATGTTCGCAATGATGCAACCACCAACTATGAAGTCGACAAGACCATTTTACACACCAAACACAGTACCGGTGGTGTGAAGCGCTTGTCTGCAGCGGTTATTGTTAACTATCAGCCTCCGGGGGAGGATGGCAAGCCAGTTGCACTGACGGAAGAACAGATCAAACAGATTGAAACGGTAGCACGGGAAGCAATGGGCTTCTCTGCCGAACGTGGGGATACCTTAAATGTCGTTAACACGCCATTTATGGATAGTACCGATGGGACTGGAGAACTCCCCTTCTGGCAAAAACAAGTATTCTTCGATCTCTTGATGGAAGCAGGCCGTTGGCTGCTGGTTCTGATCGTCGCCTGGATTCTGTGGCGTAAACTGGTACGTCCGCAGTTGCAGAGAAAAGCACAGCAACAAGAAGCGGCACTGGCAGCAGCGACGCTGTCTCAAGGTGCAGACAGCGATGTTATGGTCAACCTGAGCAGCTCGGAAATCGAGCAACAGCGGAAATCGCAGCAACGCGTCAATGCAGAGATGCAAAGTAACCGCATACGTGAAATGGCAGAGAACGATCCACGCGTTGTCGCTCTGGTAATTCGTCAATGGATGAGTACTGAACTATGAACCTGACAGGAACAGAAAAAAGCGCCATCTTATTGATGACCATTGGTGAAGACCGCGCCGCGGAAGTATTTACTCATCTTTCGGCTAAAGAAGTACAACATCTCAGTTCTGCAATGGCGAATATGAGGCAGGTATCGCAACAGCAGTTGCTCGAAATCCTGAGGGAGTTTGAGGCTGACTCAGAGCAATATGCTGCGCTCAGTGTGAATGCGGGTGACTACCTTCGCTCAGTGCTTGTCAAAGCCCTTGGTGAAGAGCGCGCGTCTAGCCTGCTAGAAGATATTCTGGAAAGCCGCGACTCCACGAGTGGAATGGAAACGCTCAACTTCATGGAGCCGCAGATTGCCGCAGACCTTATTCGCGACGAGCACCCACAGATTATCGCAACAATCCTCGTTCACCTGAAACGCGCTCAAGCTGCCGATATCTTAGCCCTGTTTGACGAACGTCTTCGCCACGACGTTATGCTACGTATCGCGACCTTCGGTGGCGTTCAACCTTCTGCATTAGCAGAACTGACAGACGTTCTGAATGGCTTGCTGGATGGTCAGAACCTCAAACGCAGCAAGATGGGTGGTGTTCGTACTGCGGCAGAAATTATCAACCTGATGAAAACTCAGCAGGAAGAAGCCGTTATCGATGCGGTACGCGAGTTCGATGGCGAACTGGCACAAAAAATTATCGACGAAATGTTCCTGTTCGAAAATTTGGTCGAGGTGGACGACCGCAGCATCCAGCGCCTTCTGCAAGAAGTGGAATCCGAGTCTTTGCTGTTGGCATTGAAAGGCGCAGAAGAACCTTTGCGCGAAAAATTCCTGCGCAATATGTCTCAGCGTGCGGCAGAAATTCTTCGCGACGATCTCTCGACACGCGGTCCAGTACGTATGTCGCAGGTCGAAAACGAACAGAAAGCTATTCTGCTTATCGTTCGTCGATTGGCAGACAGCGGCGAGATGATTATTGGTGGCGGCGAGGATGCCTATGTCTAATGCCCCAAAAAATCTGGCCTGGGAGCCTTGGAAGCTCAATGATTTGGCTGAACCAATTTCAAAAAACATACCAACATATGAGACAAGTGATGACCCCGACGTGTCTGAGATGGTTAATTTCAATGAAGAGAATACCATTCCTACCTTCGAGGATGAGCTGGTATCTCTGCGTGAAAGTGCAATGCAACAGGCACGAGAAGCTGGGTTTGCACAGGGTCATCAACAAGGCTATGACGCAGGTTATCAGGAAGGATTAGCACAGGGGCAGCAGCAGGGTTTGCAAAATGCCTTGCAGCAGCAACAGCCGGTCATTGAACAGATGCAGCAGATGGTCACCGAATTCCAACAGACGTTGGATACACTCGACAGTGTTATCCCAGCTCGCCTGATGCAGTTGGCGTTGACCGCAGCCAAGCAAATCTTGGGACAACCTCCAGTGTGTGACGGCAATGCTTTGCTCAGCCAGATACAGCAATTGATTCAGCAAGAGCCTATGTTCTCAGGTAAAACACAATTGCGCGTCCATCCTTCCGATCTGGAACGCGTTGAACAATATTTGGGCCCGACACTCAGCTTACATGGCTGGAGATTGCTTGCTGATAGTCAGCTCCATCCAGGTGGTTGCAAAGTGAGTGCAGAAGAAGGCGATCTGGATGCCAGTCTGGCAACACGCTGGCATGAACTTTGCCGTTTAGCTGCCCCAGGGGAATTATAATGACTTCACGCCTCGGGCGCTGGCTCTCTTCTCTTGATGCATTTGAGAAGCGTATTGATGACACCCCCTCGGTGCGTCGTTACGGCCGCTTAACGCGTGCGACAGGTTTGGTGCTGGAAGCAACAGGGTTGCACATGCCTCTGGGCGCGACCTGCCTTATCGAACGGCAGAATGGTTCTCAGGTTGAAGAAATAGAAAGCGAAGTTGTCGGTTTCAATGGGCAAAAACTCTTTCTTATGCCACTAGAAGAAGTTGAAGGTATTACGCCCGGAGCGCGTGTTTATGCCCGTGTCGGCCAAGACAGCAGCAGTCAGGGAAAACAATTGCCTTTAGGCCCTGAATTACTGGGCCGTGTGCTGGATGGTAGCGCAAAACCGTTGGATGGTTTACCCGCGCCGGATACAGGTTATCGCGCACCACTCATTACGCCGCCGTTCAACCCATTACAGAGAACACCAATCGACAGTGTTCTGGACGTGGGTGTTCGGGCCATCAATGCCTTGCTCACCGTAGGTCGGGGGCAGAGAATGGGCTTATTTGCAGGTTCAGGTGTCGGTAAAAGTGTGCTTTTGGGGATGATGGCGCGCTATACTCAGGCAGATGTCATCGTTGTCGGCCTTATCGGTGAACGCGGCCGAGAAGTGAAAGACTTTATCGAGAATATCCTGGGAGCGGAAGGACGAGCGCGTTCCGTCGTTATTGCTGCACCGGCTGATGTTTCTCCATTATTAAGGATGCAAGGAGCCGCGTATGCCACGCGTATTGCTGAAGATTTTCGCGATCGCGGGCATCACGTGCTGCTCATCATGGATTCGCTCACGCGTTATGCCATGGCACAGCGTGAAATTGCGTTAGCGATTGGCGAACCGCCGGCAACCAAGGGTTATCCCCCTTCTGTTTTCGCTAAATTACCTGCGCTAGTAGAGCGCGCAGGTAATGGTATTCATGGAGGTGGTTCAGTCACCGCTTTCTATACTGTTCTAACAGAAGGTGACGATCAGCAGGATCCTATTGCTGATTCCGCCCGTGCCATCCTTGACGGACATATCGTGCTGTCACGTCAATTAGCTGAGTCCGGTCATTACCCAGCAATTGATATTGAAGCATCAATTAGTCGCGCAATGACATCGCTGATCGATGAAGGGCATTATGCTTCTGTAAGGCAATTTAAACAGTTACTATCCAGCTACCAACGTAACCGTGATCTAGTCAGTGTTGGTGCCTATGCGGCAGGCAGTGACCCTATGCTTGACAAAGCAATTCGGCTATACCCGCATCTGGAAGCCTTCTTGCAGCAAGGGATGTTTGAACAAAGTAACTATGAAGAGTCCTGCCAAGCGTTGCACACTATTTTCCCTCGTAACGAGTAGGAGAGCAGATGAAAACCCAGTCACCGCTGGTTACACTACGCGAACTGGCGCAGAAGGACGTTGAGAAAGCTGCTGGTCAGTTGGGTCAAGTGCGTCAAGCACATCAACAGGCCGAGCAGCAACTCAATATGCTGTTAAACTATCAGGATGACTATCGTCAAAAATTGAACTCGACGATGTCCTCTGGTATGGCGAATAATAGCTGGCAGAATTATCAGCAGTTCATCCGAACGCTGGACAGTGCAATTGAGCAACACAGGCAACAGCTCTCGCAGTGGACATCACGTTTAGATTTAGCCATGAAGACCTGGCAAGAAAAACAGCAGCGCTTGAACGCATTTGAAAAACTGCAGGATCGTGAACTGACAAGACAGCTTGCCAAAGAAAATAAAATAGAACAAAAACAAATGGATGAATTTGCCCAACGGGCCTCACAGAGGAAAGCAGAATCATGAATCTGTCCGCGTTACCTATAGCTACCACGGCCAGTGATACAAGCAGTTCTTCTGCTTCATTACTGACACAGGGTGAGCTGCCAAAAGATTTTGTTGATCTGTTGAGCAAACGTATATCACAAGTAGCCGATGATGCCTCGGGTAAGAAAACGTTCGATAAAGTAGAGAAAGAAGCTTTGCTAAGCGCGTTAGGGAAAGATAATGCGTCGCTTAGCCGAGACGATTTAAACGCGCTGCTTTCTTCCTTCAGTTCTCTCACGGGCGCAACGATTACAGCGGGTCAGAAAAATCCAGAAATTGTAGAGCAAGCGAAGTTTAAAAACTTGGACAAAAAAGAAGGTGACAGCACCGCAGAGGACACTATCGCCGTGCAGGCACTGCTTGCCATGTTGCAGTCAACGCCGCTTCCTATACAACCTGCCGCTGATAGCATTGCAGCAACTGCCGTTAATGCAGGTTTAAACATTCCAGGACTCATTGATGCTAAACGCCAGAATGAAGCGCCCGCGCCAGTACTAAACAATCCCGCATCAGTACTAAACAATACGGGTGAAAGTACTAGAGGCACACTGGCAGCATTACTCGACACGTCAGTGACGCCAGATAAAGATGCGGGTATATCACGCGATCTGCATCATGCAGCCAAGCAAACCTCATCAGCAACAACCGAATCTACGGATGAGGCTGCAAAGTTTGCGCTAACGACGCCAAATTCCCTTGCAGGCGATCGCAATGTGTCTGAATCAGTCTCAACCTTAGGCAACGGCGCGTCTCAAACTACGCCACCTGTGGCACAGGCGATGCCTATTCAACCAGCATCGGTGGGAACTGCCACATCATCCTCTCAGGCAGCGAGTGCTCAACTGAACGCTCCCTTTGGCTCACCGCAATGGCAAGACGCATTGGGCCAGCAAATTATTATGTTCAGCCGTAATGGTCAACAGACCGTAGAGTTACGTTTGAACCCACAGGAATTGGGTGCCCTGCACATCAGTCTAAAAATTGATGATAACCAAGCTCAAATTCATCTGGCTTCAGCAAGCGGTCAGGTTCGCTCAGCGCTGGAAGCTGCGCTGCCTCACCTGCGTAATGCAATGGCAGAAAGCGGAATTAACCTTGGTCAGAGCAGCGTAGGCAGTGATTCCTCTGCCTGGCAGCAGCAAATGGCGGGTAATAACAACGATGGCAATAATCGTGGGCCGTCTTACCAACAACAATTTAGCCATTCATCAGAAAGCACCAGTGAATTATTAGACGTACCAGAACCGTTAAGATCAATGGCATCATCCGTCAACGGCGTTGATATCTTTGCCTGAAACTGAAGTAAACGAACAAGTTAGCACGGTTTTCCCTGCCTATTCTCTGTATTGAACATAGCAATAGGCAGGATAATCATCGACATTACGCATTTATTTATTGTTGGTTTCATCCAACAGTAAATATCGATAAGTAACGGGAAATCTCTTTAGCTATGTCTGATATGCAAGTTAAACCAGGACGTAAACGGTCTTTTTGGCTAATACTACTGATTATCGTTGCTCTCGCTGCGGCTGGCGCTGCGGGCGCCGCCTGGTGGCTATTAAATCAGAAAAACGCAGCAACGGCTGAGCAGGAAGCGCCGCCACCACCAGAGCCTGTTTTCATGCCACTGGATACCTTTACCGTTAATCTCGTCAATGCAGATAATGACCCTGATCGCGTGTTATATGTTGGATTCACGCTGCGGTTACCCGATGAAGCCACGCGTACACGGTTTACGAATTATCTACCAGAAGTTCGCAGCAGACTATTATTACTGCTTTCTCGTCAGGACGCGATTGCGCTTGCCAATGAGCAAGGTAAGCAAAAATTGATAGAGCAAATTAAGCAAGTGCTAAGCCCACCATTAGTTCCTGGTCAACCTAACCAGGTCGTTACTGATGTTCTGTTCACGGCCTTTATACTGCGGTAACCATTATGGGCGATAGTATTCTTTCACAAGCAGAAATTGATGCACTATTGAATGGCGACAGCGGCGACAGCGACGCTGATAACAATGCGACATCAAAAACGGACGGGGACGTTAAACCCTATGATCCGAACACTCAGCGACGGGTTATTCGTGAGCGTTTACAGGCATTAGAAATTATTAATGAACGTTTCGCGCGCCAATTCAGAATGGCATTGTTTAATCTGTTGCGTCGTAGCCCCGATATTACCGTGGGTGGAATTAAGATCCAGCCTTATCATGAGTTTGCCAGGAACCTTCCGGTACCGACAAACCTGAACCTTATCCACTTAAAACCGCTACGCGGTACTGCATTGTTTGTGTTTTCTCCGAGCCTGGTGTTTATCGCTGTAGATAACCTTTTTGGCGGTGACGGGCGTTTTCCGACGAAAGTAGAAGGCCGCGAATTCACCCACACAGAGCAAAGAGTAATCAAACGTATGTTACGCCTGGCTCTGGAAGCCTATGGCGAAGCCTGGAATGCGATTTACAAACTTGACATCGAATACGTGCGTTCAGAAATGCAGGTCAAGTTTACCAACATCACGACGTCACCTAATGATATCGTCGTGACGACACCGTTTCATGTTGAAATCGGTTCGCTGACGGGCGAATTTAACATCTGTATTCCTTTTTCAATGATCGAGCCGTTGCGCGAATTGCTCGCCAACCCACCATTGGAAAACTCACGCCAGGAAGATCAGAGCTGGCGGGACACCTTAGCCAAGCAGGTACAACATTCTGAATTGGAATTAGTTGCAAGCTTTGTTGATATTCCGCTGCGCCTCTCCAAGATTCTGAAGCTACAGCCCGGCGATGTCTTACCGATCGACAAACCTGATAAAATAGTCGCTCATGTTGACGGCGTGCCCGTGCTGACCAGCCAATATGGCACATTGAACGGGCAATATGCCCTGCGTGTTGAACATTTGATTAACCCTATATTGAATTCTCTGGATAACGAGGAACAGCCCCATGAGTGACACCAAGAAGCCGTCCGACGACAAGGAATCAGTGGACGATCTGTGGGCTGATGCATTTAACGAGCAGCAGGCTGCAGAAAAACCGGCCCCGACAACGGAAGGTATTTTTAAGGCGCTAGAGGGTCATGATCCGTTGGGTGCTCTGCAGGATATCGACCTGATATTGGACATCCCTGTCAAACTCACCGTTGAGCTTGGCCGGACCAAAATGACAATAAAAGAATTACTGCGCCTGACTCAGGGCTCTGTTGTTGCACTTGATGGCTTAGCCGGTGAACCGTTAGATATCCTGATTAATGGCTATCTCATCGCCCAAGGCGAGGTGGTTGTGGTATCTGACAAGTACGGTGTCCGTATTACAGATATCATGACACCATCCGAACGTATGCGCCGCCTGAGTCGTTAATGGCAATAGCCTCGATATCCTCTCCGGCCCCAGTAGCAAGTCAACAGTCAACACTTGCTACTGAGCCACCACTTACCGGCAGCATGTTACTGACACAGGTTGGTAGTGTGCTCGCTGGTGTTTTATTATTTATTCTGCTGATTGCCTGGCTAGCTCGCAAACTCGGCTTTGCTCCTCAAGCCAAGCAAAACAAGTTGCTAAAAGTCGTATCTAGTTGCTCAGTTGGGCAGCGTGAACGTGTCGTTATTGTAGAAGTTGATAATACCTGGCTAGTGTTAGGTGTTACGGCTCAGCAAATCACACCGCTGCATACACTTACAGCACACCCCACCAACGACAGTTCCTCAACTGGTGACACCAAGCCGGTAGATTTCAATCAACTGTTAAAGAAAGTTTTAAAGCGTCCGGAAAAATCGGAATGAGTGCCTTGTCTAATTATTTTCGTATCACCGCCCTGCTTCGCACACTGCCCTACGCTTTCGCCATTGGTCTATTGTTTGCACCATCGGTGTGGGCACAGCTTCCTGGTATTGTGACGCAACCTCTACCTAACGGTGGACAGAGCTGGACGCTATCCGTACAGACGCTGGTTTTCCTTACGTCATTAACATTTCTTCCTGCTGCATTGTTAATGATGACCAGCTTCACCCGAATCATCATTGTACTGAGCTTGTTACGCAATGCGCTGGGTACACCAACCGCACCACCGAACCAGATATTGCTCGGATTGACCCTTTTCCTGACATTTTTTGTCATGTCACCCGTATTAAACCGCGTTTATGACGAAGCCTATCTTCCCTTCAGTCAGGATAAAATCAGCATGGAAATCGCCATCGAGCGTGGCGCGGAACCTGTACGTGAATTTATGCTGCGGCAGACTCGGGAAACCGATTTGGCGTTGTTTACCCGGCTGGCAGAAATTCCAGAGATCCAGGGACCTGAAGCGGTGCCCATGCGTGTACTTCTCCCCGCATTCGTGACAAGTGAGCTAAAAACTGCTTTCCAAATTGGTTTCACCGTGTTTATCCCTTTCCTCATCATTGACCTCGTTGTTGCCAGCGTATTGATGGCACTGGGGATGATGATGGTTCCTCCGGCAACCATTTCATTGCCTTTTAAACTCATGCTTTTCGTATTAGTCGATGGCTGGCAGTTGCTACTCGGTTCATTAGCGCAGAGTTTTTATAGTTAGACGAAGAGAGGAATGCGACGATGACACCAGAATCGGTGATGGCACTTGGCTATGAGGCAATGAAGGTAGCATTGGCGTTGGCGGCGCCTCCGTTGATGGCCGCACTACTCAGCGGGCTGCTTATCAGTCTCCTGCAGGCAGCCACTCAGATAAACGAAATGACGCTGTCGTTTATCCCTAAAATCCTAACGGTCTTCTTCACCTTAGTGATCGCTGGCCCCTGGATGTTAAACCTCATGCTGGACTATATGCGTACGCTATTCGGCCAGTTACCTAACATTATTGGGTAAGCATGCTGACGTTTAACAGTTGGGACATGATGAATTGGGTCAGTCAGTTTTTCTGGCCTTTTGTCAGAATTCTCGCACTGATCAGCACCGCACCGGTCTTTAACGAAAGAGCAATTGGCAATCGGGTAAAAATCGGTTTGGGAGTAATGATTACCCTGCTTGTTGCGCCCTATTTACCGTTAAATACCACGCCTATTTTTTCCGTCATGGGCGTATGGCTGTTAATACAACAAATTCTCATCGGTGTTACGCTCGGCCTGTCAATGCAGTTAGCATTTGCCGCTATTCGCCATGCTGGCGAACTCATTGGCTTACAAATGGGGCTCGCTTTTGCGACCTTCTTTGATCCCACAGGTGGCCCGAACATGCCAATAATTGCCCGTTTCATGAATATTCTCGCGATATTATTGTTCTTAACCTTTGATGGGCACCTCTGGCTGATTTCGTTATTAGCAGATAGTTTCTATACTCTGCCCGTCAGTGTTAATCCGATTAACAGTCATGCCTTTCTTGCTCTTGCGCGCGCTGGCGGGTTAATCTTTATTAACGGGCTGATGTTGGCATTGCCCATCATAACGCTATTACTGACCATCAACCTAGCATTAGGCATGCTTAACCGTATGGCCCCCCAACTCTCGATATTTGTCGTTGGCTTCCCGATTACTCTCACGGTGGGAATCATGACGTTAGGTTTATTACTTCCTCTTATCCCACCCTTTGCAGAGCATTTATTCAGCGAAGTATTCGATTTACTCGCTGACATTCTCACTCAACTATCAAGTTCTTAGCCGTTCCCTATATCAATCCGTAGTGGTCGAAGTGAGGCCAATACGGACACCAGGCGCATATATTTATTCCCCCAACATCCTTACAGTTTGCTACTGTAGCTCGTCCTATGGCTATACGACGCTGTGATTTTTTCAAAATCGCGCCAGGAAAGTGCGTCAGATAGCGATGCACTAAAACAGCCCATGCACTAATATAATAGGCGTTATATAAAAGAGAATGTCAGAGGGAATTGAGGATGTTGGGGGGGATAAAAAATGGCATGTCATCCATTCAATATAATAAAAGGAGTGACACGCCTAAAAAATACGCCCGGTTTAAGCGTATTCAAACCGTAAAGTAGAATAGAAAAACTATTACTACTATCTCATCTGGAATAACGACATGCCTTGCATATTCTGAAAAGCCGTATAAGAAGCCTGTAGAGAAGACTGCTGCATGATGTAGGATGAAATCGCCTCATACCAGTCTGTATCCTGCAACTGTGATAATGTCGCTTTATTTGTCACATCGCGATCTTTACCAATTGCATCAAGATTATCAATCTCATTGAGCTGAATCCCTAACTCTGCACGAACAGCGGAAACATTATTTAAAGTATTGTTTAAACCGCGATTGGCCGTATCCATTGCAGCAGCAACACCGGCTTTGGTTGCATCATCAGCCCCATCAAGCGGGGTTTCAAGCGCCTTAATTGCAATGTCCAGCGTTTTAAATAAATCTTTTTGAACGGTGGTGCCATCAGGTTCTTTCTTCGCGTCTCCTGTTGCCTCAAGGAAAACGGCAGAACCGACATGGCTGACATTCATATCTCTAGCAGCATCGACACGCTGTGAAATCGCTTTATCTCCGCCGACATAGTTAACGCCTGTAGCTCCCTCAACAAAAGGTGCTTTGTCTGTTTCATAACCTGCAAAAATGTAATTACCATTGCCATCGGTACTATTTGCCAAATTCAATAACTCAGCCTTCATACCGCGCAACGCTGTCGCATGTGATTTGCGATCATCATCACTCTTAATACCACCGCCGCTAATCACCTCAGTTAAGGCACTAGTAATTGTGATAACACTCTTGTCCAAAATAGAATCTTCCAAGGACATACTTTGCTTGGCAAAGGTACGCGCTAGCGTATATTGGCTGTTCTCTGACTGAGCCTGGCCAAGCATAATAACATTCGCTGCTGCAATCGGGTCATCCGATGGGTTTACGACACGTTTACCCGTTGCTAACTGCTCACCCGTTTTTTGCCACGTCGCCTGACCATTAATAATGCCTTGCATATTTTGCTGATATATCATGCTAGTACTTAAACGCATGGTATTAATTCCTCTTTATTAAATGGTCAAACTAGCTACGGGCCGCTAAAAGGGCATCAAATATAGATTGGGCTGTTTTGATGACCTGAGCATTGGCCATATAGTATTGCTGATAACGCATCAGATCGCCGTATTCTTCATCCAGGTTTACACCGGATACGGACTGCTGTTCTGCTGTGAGTTGCTTAACAACGTTTTGCTGAGATGTATTATTTATCTTCAGCGTGTTGGTCTGGTTACCAATCGCACCAACCAAGCTGGCGTATGCACCGGAAACGCTCGCTTTGCGACCTACTATTTTTTCATTCTGCAGAGCAAGCAATGCTTTAGCATTGGTGTTATCACTCACACCACCGAAAGGAATAGAATTACCCGTTGCATCAAAAGCAGATGCTGCTGCAATTTTATTCGGATCAGAAATAGCTACTGACATATCAATAATAGCGTCATTGACCGGCTTAAGCAGGAAGCTATCATTCGTTGCAGGTGTCCCTGTAATGCTCATTTTGATGCCATCAAAATTCAGACTGCTCTCGGGCGGAGCCCCTGCGGTTGTTACTGCGGCGGTAAATTTTGAATTATCAGATAAACGGGTCACTTGCCAATTAGCACCATCATATTTAATCGAATAATTGGTTGCCTGTACGTCTTTGGTATCGGTATAAGATGGTGTTAGTACCGCATTACCACTGTTTTTACTGTCATTCAGGGCAACCGCTTTACCAAAAGAGAAGAAATCACCGCCTTTAACGCCATCACGGTCATAACCTTTTTGATGTTGAACATTAAATGCATCAGCAAATGACAGCGCTAACTGCCCTAGCTGATTGCGTGCCCCATCCAGCGTCTCTGAACGAAAGGAGAGCAATCCCCCTAATGAACCGCCCGTTAACGTACTCTCATTCAAGGTATAGATATTATCAGCTTGGTCTTTGTAACCAATAGTGAGGCGAGTGGCATCGCTACTCGACCCCATTGCTATCAATTGCTGACTACTCCCCGCCTGCACTAAGTTAGTCCCATTTTTTAATGCAACGTTATAAACCGTTCCATCCTGAATGACGACATCAACGCCGACTAATTTATTCAGTTGGTCGACCAGATAATCACGCTGATCAAGAAGATCATTAGGCATTGCACCATTATTTGATCCTAATAAGCGATTGATTTCGTCATTTAAAGATGCAATTTGTTTGGTGTAAGTATTCACTTGGCCGACAGTGCTTTGAATTTGCGTATTTAGACCGCTGTCCATGTCACGCAGATATTTATCCGTGACCTTGAATTGGTTTACCAGCCCTTCAGCTTTGCCCAGTACAGTTTGACGAGTCGACGAATCACCTGCGTTACTGGTGAGATTTTGCAGGTTAGAAAAGAAGCCCTGTATGGTTGATGACAGGCTAGTCGTACTACTGGCCAGCAGATTATCAATCTTGGAAATTTGCTCGTAGTAAGCGGAAACCGAGCTACTTGTCGTCTGCGCCGAACGCAATTGATTGGTAATAAATTCATTATACTGGCGATTGATACTAACGGTATTGACACCATTTCCCACATATCCAGCTGACGTAGCACTACTTATTGTCTGCTCAAGTATCGCATTTTGCCGACTATATCCGGTAACAGCCTGATTACTAATGTTGTTACTCACGACACTCAGCGCAACCTGTGCACCTTTTAAGCCACTCATCGCAGTGTTAAGTAAATTGGACATAGGGTGTTGTTCCTTTTACACAGGCTTTTTCGCCCTGCGCAGTTAACTAAATGCTGAAAGCAGCAATTACGCTACATAAGTTAATTACTTTATCGGTCAGAAAGCACAAATCTTGAATAAAAAAGTCAAAATAGCTGGCTCAAATCATGAGTGTACGCTTTTGCCACTTTCTCACCTGAATGCTTCATTTGCTGGATCATGTTAACCAGCTTCTGAGCATATTGCGGGTCCGTTGCATAACCCGCTTTTTGCAATGCATGTGCCGCTTGCTCAGCCGTTCCGGCACTCATCACAGCAGAGTAGCGGGGGTTATTGGTCAACAATTTCACATAATCGCCAATAGCTTCAATATAGGAATCGTAAACTCTGAAGCTGGCTTTTACCTTTTTAGCCACACCTTGCTCATATTCTGTCGTGGTTATCTCAGTGGTTGGTCCATTCCAACTGCCGCCGGCCTTAATGCCGAATAGATTGTGGCTTGGGCGCCCATCTTCGGTAGGGATTTCACGCTGTCCCCAGCCAGATTCAAGCGCAGCCTGAGCGATGATCAGGTGATGAGGGATACCGCTATGCTGGCTGGCAATCTGAGCGGGTAAGGAAATCTGAGACACAAAATTACTATCGGATAGCGGCAACGCTGAACCCGTAGTGGGCAATTTGGGCAGCGCTTTACGTACCATCTGTTCCACAGCCGCCATTGGCATGCTTTTAAGCACATCACCATCAAATATTAATGGAACAGAGGGAACAGCGGCTTTAGCCGCCGTGGCCTCTGGGGATTGCCGAGTCAATTGCTCAACCATGACATCCGCAAGCCCAAGCCCCTTGCCTTTAGTTGAGATCTCTTGAGCAATTTGCTGGTCATACATTGAGGTATACAGACGCGTCTGATCGCTGTTGAAAAGCCCGTCCTGCGGAATCGCAGAACGCATGCTTTTCATCATCAATTGTACAAACACGCCTTCCATTTGTTGCGCAACCGCGCGGATGCCCTCTTTGCTTTGAGGATTACCTGAAACTTCACGCTTCAGCGTATTCAGGGACTGCGCATCATAGGCCGCGTTATTCAGCGTCTGCATATCACTCATCAGATAATTTCCAGTTTGGCACGCAAGCAGCCAGCACTTTGCATCGCCTGCAGAATAGACATCAGCTCCATCGGCGTCGCGCCTAAGGAATTCAATGCACGCACGACATTGTTGAGGTTGGCGCTGGAATTAACACGTTGTAAAGCACCGCCGGCTTGCTGAACCGAGATCTCTGTTTGCGGAGTCACAACCGTCTGCCCCCCCCCAAATGGGGTATTAGGTTGGCTAACGTTGGCCTGCTGATTGATCGTCACGGAGAGGTTACCCTGGGCGATAGCACAGCTATCCAGCGTGACATCGCGGTTCATTACGACAGATCCGGTACGAGAATTAATAATTACCTTGGCATCCTGAATACCGACGTTGACTTCAATATTTTGGACATCGGCCAAAAAACGAACCTGAGAACTATTGCCATGCGGGGCAAGTACCTGGATGGTACGAGAATCCAGCGGCGTCGCTGTACCACCATATCCAGAACGATTGATTGCATCGCTGACTTTCTGCGCCATTGAGAAGTCGTCATTCTTCAGCTGCAGTACTATCGTATTTGACGTGCCAAACGTACTCGGTAACTCCCGCTCAATAACCGCACCGTTACTGATTCGTCCGCCTGCAAGTTGGTTAACCTGAACACTGCTCCCACCAGCGGAGGCACCAGCACCACCAACCAAAACGTTCCCCTGCGCCAGTGCATAAACCTGGTTGTCTACCCCTTTCAATGGGGTCATCAGCAGCGTTCCGCCTCGCAAGCTCTTTGCGTTACCGAGCGAAGACACAACAACATCAATATTTTGGCCTGATCTGCCAAAAGGCGGGAGTTCCGCCGTTACCATCACCGCAGCCACATTCTTCAACTGCATGTTGGTTCCAGCAGGAACGGTAATCCCTAACTGAGAAAGCATGTTAGTTAAGCTTTGCGTGGTAAACGGCGTCTGCATAGTCTGATCGCCAGAACCATCTAGGCCAACCACTAAACCGTAACCAATTAAGGCATTACCGCGTACGCCCTGGATATTCACCAGATCGCGAATTCTCTCTGCCGACGCAGGGACAATATTCAGCGTCAGTAACGTCAGCAGTACAGTGAAAAATGATGCAATCCGCATGGCAGGCCTCTTAAGCTTAGAACGGAGAAACATTGAGGAAGAACCGCTGTAACCAGCCCATGTTTTGCGCTTCGTTAATATAACCGTTACCGACATATTCAATCCGCGCATCCGCAACCTGCGTTGATGGCACCGAGTTATTACCGCTGATGGTTCTCGGATTTACTACGCCAGAGAAACGGATAAACTCTGTTCCCTGATTGATGGCAATTTGTTTTTCGCCAACGACTTGCAGGTTGCCATTAGCGAGGACTTGACCCACGGTGACCGTAATCGTACCGCTGAAGGTGTTGTTTGCATTCGCACCACCTTGCCCAGTAAATTCGTTTGTTCCAGTTGCATTCAGGGAGGCTCGGTTATTACCCAACGGCCCTTCAAGATAGCGCGGTACCGCAGTCAGGCCAAACGTGGATGAACCATCGCGACTTGCATTGGCAGACGAACTTTTACTCGCGCTCACATTTTCCTGCAGCACGATCGTCAATGTGTCGCCAATATTTCGTGGGCGACGATCCTCAAACATCGGCTGATAACCATAATTCATCGGCTGTACAGTTTGAAAAATAGAACCATTTGGCCCCGCTAATACGGGCGATCCAGGCTGAGCAGTCGTAGGCCCAGTGACAACTTTATCATGCGGAATATAGGCGCAACCGTTAAGTGCTAACATCGCGATCAATGCCAACAGACGGTGTCGGCGGAGTGGTTTGATAACCGACTTTGCATTCATTATCACTGCGGATATCGCCTTAAATTAATCTATTTCACCTATTCACGGGGTAAATCAAAACCATACTACCCACCCATCGGGTGCTTATGGCCATCATTACCTCGTTAACTGTCTATATTGCTACTATCAGGCAACCAGAGCACCCGCTCTCGCGCCTGAAATTAGTAGGCTACCTACCATTACAGCTGGGTCAATTTCTGCAACATTTGGTCAGAAGAAGAAATAGCTTTACTGTTGATTTCGTAAGCACGCTGAGTCTGAATCATCGATACCAATTCCTCTGCCACATTAACGTTGGAGGTTTCGACATATTTCTGATACAGCAGACCCGCGCCATTCAACCCTGGGTTTGTTTCATTCGGCGCGCCAGAGCTCGCGGTTTCGAGATACAAGTTTTCGCCCATGCTCTCAAGGCCGCTATCGTTAATAAAGGTTGTCAGTGTCAACTGGCCAATCTGGTTTGTTGCCGCCTGCCCCTGCAATTTAACGCTGACAATACCGTCACGGCCTATATTCAGTTCCGTCGCATTCGCTGGAACGGTAATCGCTGGCTGAACCTGATAACCACTGGACGTCACTAACTGGCCGTTACCATCAAGTTGGAAGGCACCGTCACGCGTGTAAGCCGTTGTACCATCAGGCAACTGCACCTGAAAGAACCCTTGGCCTTTAATGGCAACGTCTTTCGAATTACCGGTCTCGGAAAACGTCCCTTGAGTATGAATACGCTCTGTTGATACCGGACGAACTCCAGTACCGAGTTGTAAACCAGATGGTAGCATAGTTTGCTCTGAAGATTGAGCACCAGGCTGACGAATGGTTTGATACATCAAGTCTTCAAATACCGCACGCTGACGCTTGAAACCATTAGTGCTGACGTTTGCCAAGTTATTGGAAATAACGTCCATATTGGTTTGCTGAGCATTCAGGCCGGTTTTGGCAATCCACAAAGAACGGATCATTTATTCACTCCTGTGCGCACTCGGCGCTTAACCCATTGCTAATATCTGATTAGCGCGTTGTGCATTATCGTCGACGCTACTAATGATTTTCATCTGCATTTCAAAGCGTCGCGCATTGGCAATCATATCGACCATGGTATCGACTGTGTTCACATTACTGCCTTCGATCACACCCGGCATAATACGCACAGTGGGATCATTTTGCAGAACATTACCACGTTGTTGTTGAGCCTGTTGCGTCAAGCGAAATAATCCGTCATCAGACCGCTCAACTTCTTGTCCGGTAGCCTTGACGAGCTTCAAGCGCCCCAACTGGGCGATCGTATTCGGCGGATCCCCAGCATTAAGCGCAGAAATTGTACCATCAGGAGAAATGCTGATCTGAGCCTGTGGAGGGATGTCAATCGGTCCGCCATCCCCCATAACTACACGCCCCTGGATAGTCAACTGCCCATCCGCGTTGATCTCCATATTACCATTACGAGTGTACGCTTCACCGCCGTCAGCCGTTTGCACTGCCAGCCAACTCTCTTTCGGTAAAGCGACATCCATTGCACGACCAGTATAATTCATCACGCCTTCAGTCATGTCAGCGCCAGGCGTTGAAGCGACAACCAGCGTTCGGGTGGGCAGTGTCACCCCATTGACCGGCACAGCGCGCAGTGCAGATAGCTGAGCCCGAAAACCCGGTGTTGAAGCATTGGCCAAGTTGTTCGCCGTAATCGCCTGCTTTTCCAATGACTGGCTCGCGCCACCCATTGCCGTATAAATCGCGTGATCCATGCAATGTCCCCGTTAGGATAATTAACGCATGCTAACCAATGTTTGCAGAATGGAGTCCTGCGTTTTGATGGTCTGCGCGTTTGACTGATAGTTACGCTGCGCAACAATCATGTTGACCAGTTCTTGCCCCATATCCACATTTGACGCTTCCGTTGATTTACCGATGAGACGACCTAAATTTCCTGAACCCGCAACACCAACAACAGCCTGTCCAGAACTTGCAGTTTCCGACCATACGTTATCCCCGTTAGGCACTAAACCACCTGGGTTAGCAAAGCCCACTAATACAATCTGACCTAATGCTTGTTTCTGACCATTGTTATAGCTGCCTTCGATCGTACCATCGCCTTGGATAGCAAATCCTGTCAGAGCACCTGGCGCATAGCCATTCTGAACGGGACTTTTATAGCTATAGTCCGTGTTTTGCTGCACGCTACCAGTGAAATCGAGTGTGAACGTACCCTGCGCTGCGCCATTAGTTCCCGCGAGCTTAAGTGTAAGGGCTCCTGGCGTTACACCATTAACAGGGGTCGGGTTCTGAGATTGTAATGCACCGTTAGCGCCAAAAACCAGATTACCTACATCTTGATATTCAGGGGATGCTGCAGAAGCATCGCGCGCATAGGTCTTCCAGTTATTATCGCCAGTTTTAACAAAGTACAGCGTAAAGTTGTGCTTATTACCCTGACTATCATAAGTCGTCAATGACGTTGTACTGTTAAAGGTCCCTTCTTGACCCTCTGTACTTAATACTGGAGGTGTAGCATTAGGATTGGCAGCAACCCAAGGCCTGGCTGGTACAGAGTCAGATGACTTCAAGCTCGCGATCAAAGATGCTGTAGTCGTCGCACTAGCAAACATATCACCATCAGGAATAGTCAGTGGCTGGGGATCTCCCCCTGTTTGGATCACTGGTGGAGCCCCTATTGCAGGGTAACCCGTCAATTGCATACCTTGTGCGTTGACGATATTACGCCCATCCAGCATAAATTGACCATTACGGCTATAATAAGTTGTGCCATTAGTATCTTGCATACGATAAAAACCAGCGCCATTACTAATCGCAACATCCAAGTCTCGAGAAGACGAAGTGATGGTGCCATTAGAAAAATCCTGCAACACCGCAGCAACCTGTACCCCCATGCCGACTTGCGACCCTGCAAACATATCCCCAAAGGTAACCGTGCTAGCTTTAAACCCCACTGTTGCTGAGTTAGCAATATTATTACCAATAACATCTAAGTTATTAGATGCTGCGTTAATGCCACTGATCGCCTGAGAAAAACTCATGTCGCTCTCCAGAGAATTGATTAAGTCATATTCCAGATAGTGAATTTCACTGGAATAACATGAAATTTATACCGTTACAGAATCTGCCGGACATCGTCCATGGTGGCTCTGCCGCGCAGTCCTAAATCCAGTAATGCACCGCTATCGCCGCGAACGACACTATTGACAACCGCATAGCTCAATGGCTGAACAACTTGCTGCGCGCCGCCGGTACTGGCAGCAACAGTGAAGGTATAAGCCCCATCAGGCGCAACCGTGCCATCAGAAAGTTTACTATCCCAGTTAAATGAGTGAACGCCGGCAGAAAGCGTCCCCAGTTCGATCGTACGTACGGCTTTACCTGTCGAATCATTGACAGTAACAGTGACAACTTCCGCTGCTTTTTCCAGCTCTACGCCAAAGGGGGTACTGGTTTCTTTACCAACAAGAATGTCTTTTCCAGGGATCATGACACTGTGCCCAATCAGCGTTGTTGCCTGCATGGATTGGTTATTATTGATCTGGCCAGAAATAGAACCTAGGGTGGTGTTCAATTTCTCAATACCGCTGACGGTATTGAGCTGAGCAAGTTGGCTGACCAACTGGTCGTTGCTCATCGGGTTCGTCGGATCCTGATTTTTCAACTGCGCAACCAGAAGCGTCAAAAATTGGTTTTGGAGGTCAGCGCTGCTATTCTTCTCGACCGCCGTTGTCGACGATGAACTCTGTGTTTTAGCCGCAGAGGAAGTATCGTTAGTTGTGATAGACATTATTTTATATCCCAGTTATTGGCCGATGGTTAACGTCTTCAGCATCATTGATTTTGTCGTATTCAAAACTTCGACGTTTGCCTGATAGCTGCGCGAGGCAGAAATGGTGTTTACCATCTCAGCCACAGGGTCGACATTCGGCATACGAACGTATCCCTGCCCATCAGCTAGCGGATTGCCCGGTTCGTAAACCAGACGGGCTGGTGATGGATCTTCAATAACATTGGAAACGCGTACGCCCCCCGTAGACTGCCCCGGAGCGGCATTCACTTCGAACACAACTTGCTTGGCGCGATAAGGCTCGCCATCAGGCCCCGTCACGCTGTCTGCGTTAGCCAGGTTACTGGCGCTCACATTCAGACGCTGAGATTGCGCAGAAAGCGCTGAGCCTGAAATTTCGAATATATTTAATAACGACATGAATCTTTACCTTCCTATCGCGCTACGATCACGAACCTGACTGCAGGACCGACATCATACCTTTAATCTGTCCGCCAATAACGGTCAGGCTGGATTGATATTTCAGGCTATTATCGGCAAAATTAGTGCGTTCGCGGTCCATATCGACCGTATTACCATCCAACGCAGGCTGATCGGGTACACGATAGAGCAAATCAAGTTCCGGCGGTTGAAAGTTCTGTGCTGGTATATGCCGTACAGATGTGGTTTTCAGCGCGATACCCGTACCGTTCACCCGTCCTTGCTCCATCGTTTTACTGAGCTGGCTGGCAAAATCGATATCCCTGGCCTGATATCCTGGCGTATCCGCATTGGCAATATTCGCGGCCAGAATTTCCTGCCGCTGGGCACGCAAGTTCAACGCTTCCTGCTGAAACCGCAATGAGGCGTCTAATTTATCAAGCATGCTCCCTCCGCAAGTTAGAATTTGGAGTAAGTAGGATAATTCTCATGATGGCTATACCATCGAATGAATAGACACTAAATGCAGCGCTATTTATTGCCTTAACCTCATGCTGGCATCGTTACACTTAACGCCCAATATAATCAGAATCAGGAGAGCCGGGCAGGAATGAAAACAATACATTATTACCTCTATCTGGCTGCGTCCTGTTTTTTCACCCTTTGTACCGCAGTCAATGCCAACGACCTTCCTGCACAGGTCAATCAATTTTTTGCCTCACGCTTTCAGGGAAGCACGAATACCGTAAACGTTGTGGTAAAATCGCCAGAATCGCAATGGCCAGAGTGCCAAGCGCCGCAAATCACGCTGCCTGGAAATGCGAAAATGTGGGGTAATGTGAGCCTGTCCGTACGTTGCGGGCAACATCGTCGCTTCATTCAAACCGAAGTTCAGGTAACTGGGAATTATGTCACCAGTGCAAGACTGATAAATCGAGGAACCACGCTGACGGAAAAAGACGTTCGTTTGACAAAAGGCAGGCTCGATTTATTACCGTTGCGCCCTATACTGACGTTACCAGACGCCCAAGGCGCAGTCCTTTTGCGCGATCTCACGCCTGGCCAGGTTATTACTGCGTCTATGATCCGGCGCGCTTGGGTCGTAAAGGCCGGTCAGTTAGTGCAGATTATTGCCCAAGGGGAAGGCTTTACAATCAATGGCGAAGGAAAAGCCATGAACAACGCGGCAGATGGGCAAGCGGTCAGAGTCAGAACGGCAAATGGACAAATAGTCAGCGGAATCGCAAACAAAGATGGGATTATTCTGATCTCACAGTAATTAATTAAAGATTTAGTCATGTTTGCCGATGATAGTTACAGAGTCATTAATGATGATATTTTAAAATTGAACACCAATGTGATGAAATCACTGTAACACATTGATTATTAACCACTTATCCTCAAATTAGAGGGATGTATTATGAGTATCGATCGCACCCAGTCACTGAAGCCGGTCAGTCAAGTGCAGCAACGTGAATCTGGCGATATCGCTAAAGCTAAACGTACACAGACTGAAGTCCAGTCTGAAGTAAGTGCAACGCAGGTGAAGCTGAGCGATGCGCAGGCAAAGTTGATGCAGCCAGGTACGCACGACATAGACATGAACCGGGTTGAAACCTTGAAGCAGGCAATTCGTGATGGCTCACTTAACATGGACGCCGGAAAAATCGCGGATGCGCTGCTTAAAGAGACGCAGGATTTTTTAGCAGGTAATTAATATTTATGGAAAATCTGCAAGCTATTTTAGATCAGCTGCTGAGCAACTTACGTGACCTCGATGTTGTTATGTCTGAAGAGCAAACCCTGCTTTGCGCTGGCCATATTAATAGCATCGCGCTGCAACAGGTAACAGAGAAAAAAACGTCCTTGCTAGCGACGATGCAGCATTTGGAAACGCAGCGCCATAAAACTGAATCAACTCTTAAGTTGCAAGCGCCTTATGACGGCATTGAAAAACTGTCGACTTACTGGCAGCAAGTGCAAGAGTTAACCAGACGTTTGAATGATCAGAATCAGCATAATGGCCTTCTGCTTAGCCGGCATATTGCCTACACGAACGAAGCCATCAACATATTGAAGCCTCGGCACGGTCAGGGATTGTATGGCCCAGATGGTCAGTCGAAAGGTGTAACAGTTGGTGGTAGAAAAATTACATTCTAAAAGTCTCTGCATTTCTGGCAGAGACTTTTCATCCTTAAAACAGCCACTCATTTAAATTACTGTTTAAAAACTTACTTGTAATTTACCGCAATATCGATTGTACGCACGCTGAACGTATGATTAATACGACCATTTCCTTCAATGTAGTATACAAAACGAAACTCATTATTAGCCGCCAATCCGTCAAATGCTCGGGTTTGCCCGTCACCACTTCCGTCTAAATCAACACAGCGCTGTGGTGATTGTGAACACAGTTTCACAACAAGCCCCACAGGTATCGCTGAATCAATCACGTGCCGCCAATATATTGTCGTAATCGTTTCATCTGGATTAACAGCAATGTTAGGAACAAAAGCTGACGTCGTAACCATTTCGCCACGATGATCAAGTTTGATTCCTGGCATACTTCCGTTCCAACTACCTGGCGTCGCGGTGGCACAGAACGGGAGTGCCAGCATGGATACTGCCAGAGCACGCATCATCATCCTCACTTCTGAGCTTCCCCTATCACTGATGTCATGCGAATCTGACGATGATCGCTGATTTCTAAATTAGACAGTACGGCCATGTTTGGCAGACTACGATGCAGGAATCGGGCAAGTAAAGCGCGTAAAGCATGGTTCACAAGCAGCACAGGCGGAGCACCCAACATTTCCTGCCGCTGTAGCGCTTGTTTCGCCTGTTCAAGCAAGCGATCGGCAAGCCCCGGTTCGAGACCACCGCCTCCTTGAAGCGCCTGTAACAGGAGTCGTTCCAACGAGCCTTCCAAACCGATAACCTGAAGTTCACTGTCTCCTGGAAACCACTGCTGAGTTATCGCACGCCCCAAAGCAACCCTAACCACCGTGGTGAGTTCATAAGGGTCTGGCTGCACCGGCGCATGTTCAGCCAATGTCTCCATGATGGTACGCATATCCCTAATCGAAACCCTCTCGCTAAGCAAATTCTGCAAGACCTTATGCAAAGTCGTTAACGTCACCACGCCCGGAATGAAATCTTCTGTCAGTTTTGGCATTTCCTGCGCAACGCGATCCATCAATTGCTGAGCTTCCTGCCGTCCAAACAGTTCACTGGCATGCAATGCAATTAAGTGGTTCAGGTGGGTTGCTACTACGGTACTTGCCTCTACGACAGTGAATCCTTGAGCCTGAGCCTGATCTTTGAGGGCATTATCAATCCAGACCGCTGGGAGCCCAAACGCCGGATCCTTCGTGATATCGCCAGACAAAGAGCCAACAGCATTACCCGGATTGATCGCCATCCAACGACCCGGATGAGCCTCACCGCTACCCACCTCAACACCTTTCATCAGTATGCGATAGCTGGCAGGCTGAAGTTCCAAATTATCCCGAATATGAACCACTGGCGGTAAGTATCCCATTTCCTGGGCAAACTTTTTCCTGATACTACGAATCCTGCCCAGCAGTTCGCCATCTTGCTGCGCGTCAACCATTGGGATTAATCGATAACCAACTTCCATACCCAGCGGATCTTCAAGCTGTACATCAGACCAGCTTGCTTCAACAATCTGATGCTTCTCCATTGATGCTGGCATAGGTTGCATGACGGGTTCTTTCTGCTGTTCTCCACGCATCCACCAGGCAAGCGCTAACAAAGATGCGGTAAATAACAGAAAGACAAAGTTGGGCATTCCAGGAACCAGACCAATGAGTCCAATAACCGCCGCACTCAGCACCATCACTCGTGGGTTATTGAATAGCTGGGTGACCATCTGCTGGCCAACATCCTGATCGGTACTCACGCGAGTAACAATAACACCCGCGGCGGTAGAAATAATCAGAGCTGGAATCTGGGCAACCAATCCATCACCAATGGTAAGTAGCGTATAGCTTTCTGCTGCCTGTCCTACTGGCATGCCGTGCTGCGCAACACCAACGACCAATCCACCAATGACGTTGATGACCATGATAATCAGTCCAGCGACAGCGTCACCACGCACGAATTTACTAGCACCGTCCATTGAGCCATAAAAATCTGACTCCTGAGTGACTTCAGCTCGGCGCTTTTTCGCTTCTTCTTCACCAATGATCCCAGCATTAAGATCGGCATCAATCGCCATTTGCTTGCCTGGCATTCCATCCAATACAAAGCGAGCACCGACTTCAGCGATACGTCCGGCACCTTTGGTGATAACCATGAAATTGATTAAGACAAGAATGATAAAGACCACGATACCAATGGCAAAATTTCCGCCTACCAGAAAGTGACCAAATGCTTCAACCACTTTACCTGCGGCGGCAGTCCCTGTATGCCCTTCCAACAAAATGATACGGGTAGAAGCGACGTTGAGCGAAAGACGCAATAAAGTAGAAAACAGCAGAATCGTAGGGAACGCAGCAAACTCCAGCGTCCGCTGTGTAAACATCGCAACCAGCAATACCATGATGGACAGTGCAATGTTAAAGGTAAATAACAGATCCAGAATGAATGGCGGCAGCGGCAATACCATCATGGAAAGTATCAGCAGGATCAATATTGGTCCGGCTAATATTTGCCATTGGCCACCTTTCATATTACTCGGTAAACGAAGCAAAGAGGCCAAATTAGCCATCAGTAATATTCTCTTTAGCAAAATCCAGTGCATCCGGCACGGGTAGATGTTTCGGTTTTCTAGGAATTAATCCACCTTCCCGCTTCCAGCGTTTCAGTTGATAAACCCAGGCTAAGACTTCTGCAACAGCGGCATACAGCGCAGCCGGAATATGCTGTCCGACCTCTGAATGACGAAATAGCGCTCGCGCCAACGGCGGGGCTTCTAAAATAGGAACGCGATGTTCGGCTCCCAAATCACGAATACGCAACGCAATTTCACCTGCCCCTTTAGCTAACACTCTCGGCGCATTCATTTTTTTCTCATCATAACGTAATGCTACCGCATAATGCGTCGGGTTAGTGACTATCACATCAGCCTTCGGCACATCAGCCATCATTCTACGCTGAGCAATTGCTCTCTGCTGCTGACGAATACGACCTTTAACATGCGGGTCACCTTCGCTCTGTTTATGCTCATCACGAATTTCCTGCTTGCTCATTCGTAATTTTTTGATATGGCTCCAAACTTGCCAAAACACATCAAAAGCGACCATGGGAATGAGGCCCATGATAATAAGGAAACCACACATCACGGCCAGTTCTAGCGCATCACCCATCGCCGCAATCGGCGCCTCAGATACCAGATGCAATATCTTCGGCCAGTTATGAATCAAGAACAAGGTACTAATGATGCCAACCACGACTGATTTCAATATTGCCTTGAAGAGCTCAGCGAGTGATTGAGCGGAAAATAATCGTTTCAACCCAGAAATAGGATCTAATTTTTTGAAGTCAACCTTTAATGATTTGGTACTAAATAATATCCCACCAAGCAGCAAAGGTGCTGACAGCGCAACCAACACAGCACCGAGCATAATTGGCATCAACGCCGATACAGCCTGACGCAGTAATGAGCCGACATGCCGTAGCATTTGAGTGTCATCACCAATCGTTGCGTAATCAAAGTTTAACGACTGTGAGACAATTCTGGCCAATCGGCCAGCCATAGCTTCGCCTCCCATCCACAAAATAGCCAGACCAGCGACCATCATCAGAACAGAAGTCAGTTCTCGCGATCGCGGGATCTGCCCTTCTTCACGCGCCTTCTCCTCTTTTTGGGGAGTGGGGGCTTCTGTTTTTTCTAGATCGCTATCTTCAGCCACTATGGCGTTCCTGTTACGACTTTCGGGATAGGAATTTGCTGCCTAGCATGACAAATACGAGAAAGTTTTATGGCTGGAACAACGGGAAAAACCAGCGCTTCTTTAACGCATAGTAAGAATTAAGAGGAAGAGAAAAACGAATTTAGTTATTTATGGCCATAAGTACTGGCCATAAATAACTGGGGCGACGGTGCTGGTAACCTTTTCAAAAAAGAAGATGACTTCTTTTTTTGAAGCAAGGTTTATTAGAATCCGAGACTATCCAGAAGATCGTCAACCTGATCCTGATTGGCGACGATTCCTGCTGCTCCTTTGTCCAATTGAGGTCCATTGAGCAGACCATCATTAGGACGCTTAGGTGAATCTGGTTTTTCTGGAATATTTTCCAGCAACACCATCAGCAGTTGTTTTTCAATTTCCTGGACAACATCCATCATACGCTTGATTACCTGACCAGTAAGATCCTGGAAATCCTGCGCCATCATAATTTCCAACAGTTGGGCGTTGGTAAACGAGGTATGCTGTGGGACATCCTCAAGATAGCTACGCGTATCCGTCACTAATTCACGCGCATCTGCCAATTCAATTGGATTTTCAAACCATTCATCCCAACGGGTTTTCAGGGATTTGGCATCCGCTTCTAGTTGGTTTTGACGTGGTTGTGCAGCCTCTACGCAATTCAGAGCACGCTCTGCAGCTTGCGCAGTCATCTGGACAACATAGTCAAGACGATCGCGGGCATCAGGAATAGCCTCTGCTGCTTCTGCTATCGCATTATCCAGACCCAGCTCTTTCAAACTGTCGCGCAGCATACGAGTCAATTGGCCGATACGCGAAATGATCTCGGTTGCTGAAGCGGTGTCGTTCACGGACGGCATATGTGGCGTCATAGGATCCCCTTACATACCCAGTTTTTCGAAAATCTTACTCAGTTTTTCTTCAAGGGTAGCTGCAGTAAATGGTTTAACTACATAGCCGCTAGCACCCGCTTGTGCCGCAGCGATAATGTTCTCTTTCTTTGCTTCTGCCGTTACCATCAGCACGGGAAGGCTGGAAAGCGCGCCGTCAGCACGAATAGTCTGTAATAGCTCCAGTCCATCCATGTTGGGCATATTCCAGTCAGAAATAACGAAATCAAAAGCACTGGAGCGAAGCTTATTCAGTGCATCAGCGCCGTCTTCTGCCTCTTCTACGTTATTAAAGCCCAGTTCCTTCAGCAGGTTACGGACAATTCGACGCATCGTCGAAAAATCATCCACTACCAGAAATCTGAGTTCTTTATCGGCCATACCTACTCCTAAAATATTTATTGCTCACCAAGAGCTGCTTATATACGTAATGCCTGTCCGGCAGAGATTTGTGCCAACATACGCTGGCTCACCTGGTGCAAATCCACCACTTCATCGACGCCACCCATCGCAATCGCTTCACGCGGCATCCCGAAAACCACACAACTTGCTTCATTTTGGGCCAGAGTATAAGCACCAGCCTGATGGAGTTCCAACATACCGGCAGCCCCATCATTGCCCATCCCAGTAAGGATTACTCCTACAGCATTTCGCCCGGCGTATTGCGCAACCGAACGGAATAACACATCAACTGATGGACGATGCCGATTGACGGGAGGTCCATCATTTAAACGTACTTGATAGTTTGCCCCACTACGTGCCAGTTCCAGATGGCGTGCGCCTGGAGCAATGTAGGCATGACCAGGAAGAACACGCTCCCCGTCTTCTGCTTCTTTCACTGTAATCTGGCATAACTTGTTCAAACGCTCGGCGAAAGACTTCGTAAAACCCGGTGGCATATGCTGAGTGATCAGTAATGCAGGGCTTGTCGGCGGCAGAGGTTGTAATACATGCCGTATCGCTTCCGTTCCCCCCGTTGATGCACCAATCGCGATCAGCTTCTCACTACTGAGTAATGGCATATGCTGAATAATCTTTGTCGACTCGGCGGCAGTACTACGTTGCGGTAGACGCGCCTTAGCAGCCATGCGAATTTTTTCCGCAATCAACTCGCTGTACGCCAGCATTCCCTCACGGATACCTAACTGTGGTTTGGTAACAAAATCAATCGCACCAAGCTCCAGCGCGCGAAGCGTAATCTCTGACCCTTTTCCGGTCAAGGACGACACCATGACAACAGGCATCGGGCGCAAACGCATAAGTTTCTCAAGGAAATCCAGTCCATCCATACGCGGCATTTCAACATCCAGCGTTAATACCTGAGGATTAAATTTTTTAATTAAATCACGAGCGACTAACGGATCTGGGGCAGTAGCGACAACTTCCATATCAGGGTGGCTATTAATTATTTCAGTCATGATCTGACGCATGAGGGCAGAATCATCAACACATAATACTCTTATCTTGCTCATTATCTTTCCTTAGCCAGCCCATATACAGTTTGCCCACGCAGATAAAATTCACGACTGATCTGGCTGAAATTCTCTGAATGCCCAGCAAATAACAACCCACCCGGTTTAAGCATTGGGACGAATCGACGAAGAATACGCTCTTGAGTTTCTTTATCGAAATAAATCATTACATTACGACAAAAAATAGCATCAAATGGCGCGGGAACGGACCAATCAGGTGCGAGCAGATTGAGTTGTTGGAAATGCACCATTGACGCAAGCTCAGGGCGAACACGAACCAAACCACTATGTGGTCCAGTACCGCGTAAAAAAAAACGCTGTAGCTGCTGTGGAGAAAGAGAGCGCAACTCTTCATGGCGATAGATGCCAGCGGTTGCCTTTTCTAGCACCTGGGTATCAATATCACTGGCCCATACCTGACACCCGCTCGCTTTATTACCCAAAACTTCAGCAAGAGTCATCGCCAATGAATATGGCTCTTCCCCTGTAGAGGCGGCCGTACTCCAGATAGTGTAGCCATTGGGACGTTTTTTGGCATGCTCAGCCAATATAGGAAAATGGTGAGCTTCGCGGAAAAACGCTGTCAAGTTAGTGGTTAACGCATTAACAAAAGCTTGCCATTCTGCACTATTAGGATCTGACTCTAATAGCGCTAAGTACTGACCGAAATCATTGATTCCAAGCAAGCGAAGACGTCTAACCAAACGATTGTAAACCATTTCACGTTTGTGATCCGCAAGGACAATGCCAGCCCGCTGATATATTAACTGGCTGATTCGGCGAAAATGGGTGTCCGACAACGGCAATCTGTCAACCATCTGCGTCAGAATAGAAGCAGACTCGGGGCGATTTCTCGATGGCGTACTTTTCATATCACACTGCTCGGATACTGATTCTTGCTATGATGTTTTTTCAATTTGAACTTTCCTTCACAGCTACCGCAGGTTTTTATTGTCATTCGTCAATTATTCATCGAATTACGATTTAAAACTGACACTGTATTGGTAATACCAAAGCCGACCTCACCCATCATGTCTGTAACACAAATTGCAGATTGAACAATACCATGAATTTCACTGCTTCAAACCGCCAAGTGCTGTATCACTTACAAAACTCAAGTGCGCACTCATCAACTACTCGCATGTTGATTTTTCTACATTATGGCGAATCAACAATCACCCAGCCACCTATATATAAGCGGCTGGGGGTTATCTCATCAACGATGTCGCTACATCTTAGGTTACTTATAGTCTATATGACGGTTCTGATCAGAACGTTTCCCAATTATCATTTGATGAACCTTCTTTCGCCTTTTTACCGCCATTCACTGATGAAGCCAACAATGCGTTTTTTGGGCCTGTTGTCGCCCTTCTAAACGAGCCTTCATCTTCAGAGAGGCGGAATACGGCAACAGCCTGATTCAGCACTTTCACTTGTTCTTCTAATGCAATAGCCGCAGCGGCAGATTCTTCAACCAAGGAGGCGTTTTGCTGCGTAACCCGGTCCATCTCAGTCACAGCTTGGCCAACCTGATCAATACCTTTACTTTGCTCATCAGAAGCGGAGGCGATTTCACCCATAATATCCGTTACACGAGTGACAGCACTGACGATTTCTCCCATCGTCTCGCCCGCGTTTTCAACCAGTGCAGAACCTTCATCAACTCGACTGACAGAATCTTCAATCAAACTTTTAATTTCTTTCGCAGCCTGAGCACTACGTTGTGCCAAACTACGGACTTCACCTGCGACAACCGCAAAACCACGGCCTTGTTCCCCTGCTCTGGCTGCTTCAACCGCCGCATTCAGGGCAAGAATGTTAGTTTGGAAAGCAATACCATCAATCACACTAGTGATATCGGCAATTTTTTGCGAACTTCCAGCAATATTTTGCATGGTTTTGACGACATTATCGACAACCCTGCCCCCCTTCTGCGCCGTCTCTGACGCACTGAGTGCCAACTGGCTGGCCTGACGAGCATTTTCCGCGTTCTGTTTAACTGTTGCGGTCAACTGTTCCATACTTGCTGCTGTTTCTTCTAATGAAGCGGCCTGTTGCTCGGTACGCGATGAAAGATCGTTATTACCCGCGCTAATTTCTGTAGCACCAGTATAAATGGCATCAGCACCTTGTCGAACCGCACTAACCGTTGAAACAAACTCACTTTGCATATGGCGAATACTCTCAGCCAAAATGCCCATTTCATTGCTGCTGTGAAAGTGAGTCGTTTTTGTCATATCGCCTTTCGCAATATGACGAATATGTTCAACAATATTATTTAGCGGCCTTATTAATAGCTGTTGAATACCAACCCAAGACATCAGCGCTAACGCAAAAACCAACACAATAATGAAGCCAAGGATCCAGAGCGCTGAGTCGTAAGCTGCATCATTTTTAGCTATACCAGCCTGATAAAGTTTATCGCTTTCAGCTTTATAAGCGTAATACGCTTTTTCAAAGTTATCCTGGAAGCGCTGGGTCGGTTGCTCAATAAATTTCTTAAATTCCCCAGCGTTCAAAAACTGAATCAGTTCAGTCAATGCTGCATTTAGAGCGACATAGTTTTCTTTTACACCACGAGAAATACTGTCATCCTGTCGTACATCCTGAGGTATTTTCTCATATCGAATGAAATAATCATTTGCCACCGCGAGCTGCTTTTCAGCAGAGGTAAGAAGCTCTTTACCGCCAGCACCCGCCCCCGTACCACTTGCATCGAGCGCAAAACGCGTCCCCGCACGGTTAAGTGTATTGCGAGTCTGTAATAAATATGACCATGCCGAATCCAGCTCGGAACGCTTTTGGTTAATAACCTGCGTTGAACTGAAGATATCCTTATCATTTTTTAATGCACTAAAGAATAAACCACCAGAAATAAGCTGAAGAGCTCCAAACAACACGAGTACAAGCATCAAACCTGTAACAACTTTTATACGGTTAAACATATAACGCCTTTTGAGTAGACCAACCACCTATTATATCGGCATTATTCTGGATATCTTTACGAATTTCTGAACTGACAAGGATATGACTAAGGAAGGTTTTCGGGGCCACTTTCGTAGCCCCTGGAGGCCGATAGGCTAGACTTTCAATACACTATCAACCAGAGCCATTTCCTCACTACTCAACAGCTTCTCGATATCAACCAAAATCAGCATTCTCTCGCCCAAAGAGCCTAAACCAGTCAGGTACTCTGTTGACAGCGTTACAGCAAACTCCGGCGCGGGACGAATTTGGTCTGTAGTTAATGACAACACATCAGAAACGCCATCTACAACAATCCCGACGACACGCTGACCAAGGTTGAGAACAATCACAACCGTGTTGTCATCGTATTCAACATCCTGCTTGGCGAATTTAATGCGCAAGTCAACGATCGGTACAATGACACCGCGTAGGTTGGTAACACCTTTAATGAAGGAAGGTGTGTTAGCAATACGCGTTACTTGGTCATAACCGCGAATTTCTTGTACTTTTAAAATATCAACGCCGTACTCTTCGTCACCCAGCGTAAAAATCAGGAATTCCTGTCCTACTGTTTCGCCAGTTAATTTCGTGACGCTTGCAAGTCCAGTCATGTTTTCCACCCTTTATTAACGATCTGTTTTATTAAGCAGCAGTTTCAACCGCACGCTTTTCACGATTGAGCGCTTGTAACGCTGAAACATCCACAATCAGCGCAACGCTGCCATCACCAAGGATGGTAGCGGCTGAAACGCCTGGCACCTTGCGATAATTACTTTCCAGGTTTTTAACAACCACCTGATGCTGCCCAATCAGCTGATCGACCAGCAAGGCATAACGTCGACCCGCACTTTGCAAAATAACGACAATACCCTGGGTAGCATCCGTCTTAGCACCATCTACATCAAAGACATGGAACAGTTCAACGAGAGGTAAATATTCACCACGAACCTGCAATACCCTTTCTCCACCAGCTAACGGATACAGGTCTTCCGACTGCGGCTGCAAGGACTCCATCACGGCGTTAAGCGGTAGAATAAAGACTTCTTTGTTAACTTTAACAGACATGCCATCAAGGATCGCGAGCGTTAGTGGCAACAGGATTCTGATCGTCGTGCCTTTTCCGGCCTGGAAGTGGATTTCGACATGCCCCCCCATTTCCTGAATATTTCGCTTCACCACATCCATGCCGACACCACGGCCAGAAACGTCGGTGACTTTCTCAGCGGTTGAAAAACCTGGAGCAAAGATCAACATGCCCACTTCTTCATCAGACATCGAGTCACTCACGGCCAAACCTTGAGACAAAGCTTTAGCCAGAATTCTCTCGCGGTTGAGCCCTGCCCCATCGTCGATAACCTCAATACAGATGTTACCGCCTTGATGTTCCGCAGAAAGCGTCAAGTTACCCACCGCAGACTTACCTGCAGCTACGCGTTTATCTGGAGATTCGATACCATGATCGAGGCTGTTACGCACCAAGTGCGTCAGAGGATCGATAATACGTTCGATCAAACTCTTATCCAGCTCAGTCGAACTCCCCATCAGCGTTAGGTCAACCTGCTTATCCAATTTCGCAGCGAGGTCACGAACCAGTCGAGGGAAACGGCTAAATACATATTCCATCGGCATCATACGGATGGACATAACCGATTCTTGCAGATCGCGAGCGTTACGTTCCAACTGCCCCATACTGTTGAGCAAATCGCCGTGCGCCACAGGATCGAGTTCGCTTGAGCGCTGCGCCAGCATGGACTGCGTAATCACTAACTCACCAACGAGGTTGATAAGTTGGTCAACCTTCTCAACCGCTACACGAATACTGGTATCACCAGTTTTTGCTTTATTTTTTCCATTTTCCGGCGCAACTTGCGGTTTTGCAGCAACTGACACAGGCGGGGCCACTGGAGCGGCTGCGGCGGGTGCTTGAACCACAGCCAATGTTTCTACGACTTCAGCGACAACAGGTTGGCTGGCCACAGCAGATTTGAAGCTGATTTGCTCAGGTTCAAGTACAAAACACAGAACCGCGCTAATATCGTCTTCACTTTCAGACGTGACCAATGTCACTTCTACGCTAGTGTCAGTTTGATGAGGATCTTTAACCGTCCCCAGATTGCCAAGCTCTTCCAGCATCTGAGGTATTTCCTGAGACTTCAGGCCGGTTAATGCAATACGCATTTCACCTTTACCTACACCATTAGAGGCTGGGCTAGCAGAGTTCTGTGTTGCGGCCGACGCATCAGATGCGGCTGCGTCACCATCGGCTTTAGACTCCAGAGCAAGCTGGCGCAAGGCCTGACAGATATACTCAAAGCTTTCAGCATTGGGTTCCTGTGCGGTTTTATAAGCGTCCAACTGATCCTGCATAATGTCTTTTGTTTCCAGAAACAGGTTGATGATATCAGTGCTAAGACGCATTTCGCCACGTCTTGCTCCATCGAGTAGGTTTTCTAACAGGTGTGTAGTTTCCTGCAATGCTTTAAAACCGAATGTGCCAGCGCCTCCTTTTATGGAGTGAGCTGCACGGAAAATTGCATTCAGTTGCTCAGTGTCGGGTTCTGACGGATCCAACAACAATAAGTGTTGTTCCATATCTGCAAGTAATTCATCTGCTTCATCAAAGAACGTTTGATAAAAAGCACTCATGTCCATGCTCACGTGGTCACCTCTGCTGTGAATCGCGGCTTATTGAGAAGGCGTCGCCTGACTATCGGGCGCAGCAGGCAACGCAGTGGTTGGCTGTTGACGCTCTGGAGCAGGAACTCCATTAGTTGGTTGTGGCAATGCCCCACCACTTCCACTCGTATTGTTATTATCACTATTTTCGGCAGCCGGAATGGTAGGTTTAGGCTTACCCAACTGCATATTTTGTAAATTTTCCACTTTGTCTATATTTACAGCAGAGCTTTCTGCATTTTCTTCTTCAATATCCTTTTGAGCTTGTCTGCTCAATACCAACAAACTGATACGCCGGTTAATCGCATCATTCCCACTTACAGCCTGTTTTAGGTGCATTGTCGCAGCCATACCCACAACGCGCAAAACTTTTCCATCAGACAAGCCCCCAAAAATAAGCTCTCGACGTGATGCATTAGCACGATCCGCGGACAATTCCCAGTTACTATAACCACGTTCCCCTGTCGTATACTGAACATCATCAGTATGGCCTGATATACTCAATTTATTCGGGAAATCGTTCAGGATAGGGGCTATCGCACGCAGGATATCTCGCATATAGGGCTCAACCTGTGCACTCCCAGTTTTAAACATGGGGCGATTTTGACTATCGATAATTTGGATGCGTAACCCTTGATCAATCATTTCAATTAACAGATGCGGGCGGAGTGCTCGTAATCGAGGGTCAGCCTCAATTAACTGATCCAAACGTTCGCGCAATTTATTGAGCCGCGCCTCATCCAGCTTCTTTTCCACGTTATCCGTTTTGATGGCTTTTTTCACTTCACCATCTTGCTGAGTGGGATCATTCCCTCCACCTGGGATGGGACTAGAACTGTCGCTTGATTTAGGACCTGAAGTTAATGCAACCTTTAGCGGGGTACGAAAATACTCCGCTATTTGCGCTAACTGCATTGGCGTAGAAATTGCGATAAGCCACATTACAAGAAACAATGCCATCATTGCTGTCATGAAGTCAGCGTAGGCAATCTTCCAAGAGCCACCATGGTGGCCCCCATGTCCAGACTTACGCTTTTTGCGAATAATGGGATGCTGATGTTTCATGCATTACTGTCCGACGCTTGCTGAGTCGGCGATTTCACACGACGAATGTGTTCTTCCAATTCAGTAAAGGAAGGACGCTCCGTCGAGTACAGTGTTTTACGACCAAATTCAACGGCAATTTGCGGCGCGTAACCATTAAGACTAGACAGTAAAGTGACTTTAATGCATTGCAATACTTTGATTTTTTCTGCATTTTTCTGGCGCAGTAATGCGGCTAATGGAGAGACAAAGCCATAAGCAAGTAGAATTCCCAAGAAGGTACCCACCATGGCGTGAGCGATCATCATCCCCAACTCAGCTGCAGGCCGGTCAACATAGGCCAGTGAGTGAACAACACCCATAACTGCAGCGACGATACCAAATGCAGGAAGACCGTCACCCATCATCGTCAAACTGGATGCAGGTATTTCACTTTCATGCTCAATCGTTTCGATCTCTTCATCCATCAGCGTTTCAATCTCAAATGCATTCATATTACCGCTGACCATCAACCGTAAATAATCGGTGATAAATTCAACCACATTGTTGTCAGCAAGAATATTGGGGTAGCTTGAGAAAATTTCACTTTCGCGAGGGTTATCAATATCAAATTCCAAGGAAAGCATACCTTGCTGGCGAGATTTGGCCATCACACGGAAGAGTAACGCCATGAGATCCATATACAATGCTTTATTATACTTAGAGCCTTTGACCAGAAGAGGTAGCGCACGTAGTGTTGCTTTTATCGCCTTTCCATTATTACCAACAATGAAAGCGCCTACCGCAGCACCGCCGATGATCAGCAGCTCAGAAGGTTGATAAAGCGCTCCCAAGGCCCCACCGACCATGAGATAACCGCCGAGTACCGAGGCCACAATGACGATATAACCCAATATAACCAGCACAAGAAATCCTTATAATAAAAAGGTGGGCGGAAAGAGAGATAAAACTGCGGAGCCGTAGCTAAGACATTCTAGAGGAAAAAATCTATCACCGCTTTCACAATCAACAATGATAGATTCACAAATCGCTACAGGCTCAGACTGCGTGTTTTACCTGTTCATCCAGCAGTTGAGGTATTATATCGGCAAGATTTTGCGAAAGTTTACGCCTTTTTACCGCTCTGGAAGGGGGTTGGCACAAACTACAAACAAAACTGTTTTTAGGTTGGTGAGCGTGAGTAATGAACATCCCTTTGCAACAATTGCATGACGATAGTTGCAGCATACCGCTGTCAACAAAACGGACTAACGTCCAAGCCCGCGTCAATGCCAACAGTGGAGAATCGCTCTGCGGCGCACACTGTTCCAGGTAAAGCCGATAAGATTTAATAACCGCTTCAACACCGCTGCACTGCCCACTCTTGATTAAAAAGCTGTAAGCGTTGTAGAACATTGATGAGTGAATATTCTGTTCCCAGGTCATAAACCAATCCGTTGAAAAAGGTAGCATTCCCTTTGGCGGCGGACTTCCTCTAAGTTCTTTGTACAGTTTAATCAGACGTCCGCGGCTTAACTGAGTTTCACTTTCCAGCATCTGTAACCGAGCACCGAGCGAAATGAGTTCCATCGCCAATTGGATGTCTTTCGCCTCCTGAACAATACTTTTCTCCGCCATTACTTATGCCCTTTTCTTAGGCAGGTTTTCTTCTTTCGAAGTTAACTGTTGTAATAAGTTACTCGACAACAAAATCCCCGTATGAATTTGTTGTAAATCATCCACACGTGATTCTTGAGTCAAGACTTTGATTGTATTGTGATCGTTAAAACGAAAATGGCATATCAATTGATTAGTTTCTGCCAATTTCACCATCTGCGGTAAAGTTAGTTGCATCAAGATATCTGCCATCTCGTCATTGATACCAAGACGAAACATAGCAGAAGCTTTTTCATCATTAATTAAACGTTGTGCTAGTAACAAATAAGACAGATTAATGTCATAAATGTGTTTGAGTAATTCAGAGGTACCCATATTTCCCATCCCGACAGGCTATGTTTAAAACATAAGTTAAGTGATAGACCATATCGCCCAGTTCGAAAATCACTCTCCATTGATGGCATAAAAAACTATCGGTGCCAGATACTGCGAGCTACTGTTTTATCATTTCTTATTCGGGCAATGGTGACTTGCCAACTTTACGCATCACGCAGCGAATCCGTTCATGCGTTGCTTTCTTGTTCCACCCTGAAGACTTGCTTCAACTAAAGCATAGGATTAATCCTAAAACAGCGCAACTGTACCGCCTAATCCATAGCACATACAACGCGACTGAAGAATGAATTTGGCCATTATGTGATACAGATCACGCAAATGAAAGCATTATGAGCTAAACGCTGTCTGGTCAGATCACTTTTATGCTTATTTTTAAGCCAAAAACGCACACTAAACGTTACAAAGAAGAGCATTAAAAATAATAAAAAAGAAACAATTTGGTTGCTATATAAATGATAGATATATAGAAAATCCATCATATCCCAAACACATGCCGTTATGTAAGTTTATACCTTTCACGAAAAACTTACACTTTTTACCCAAAAAACTCTTAACCTCATGTTATAGAGCAACATTTATCTATCCTCTGCCAGAAATCAGTTGCAACGACAACAAAGCATATCGCTCTCGCCGCAAAAAGGTGGTTAAACATTACTGTATTGATATTAAAGAAATTAGTGATTTTTTGGGGGTAAATGTAGGCACTGCAGTATGAAGTGGTTTTCGGTTTCAACGAGCTCAAGCATCACACTACAAACAGTGCCTTCAGTACGATAGATGAGTTGGATCACAGAGGCATTTTACGATCGCTTTTCACGATTCGGTTAACCAGCCAAATACCTGAGCATACCAAGACAAGTGCAAAGAAATATTTCCACTCCAGAATGCTTTCATCAAGAAACAGTGCTGACAACAGCGTACCAGAAACAGGGATAAGGAAATTAAATGGTGCGACCATACCGACCCGATTATATTTCAACAATTGGCTCCATAACGAAAAAGCGACTGAAGAAAGCAAAATAAGGTAACCTAGCATCAGTACAGCTTTCCAATCAGGTATCATGAGTGTCCCGCCGGTACAGTATCCTGATATGGTTAAAATAATCCCGCCAATAGCCAGTTGATAACCGGTCATCACCGTTGGATCCATCGTTTGTGATATCCGCTTACCATATATAGTCGATGCAGACAAAATAAATGCAGCAATAACAACGAACCCATCACCTAACAGCGTAAAACCAATGTTCATTCCGTTACTATCGATATTAACGGCCATGACACCAGCGAAGCCTAATATACAACCAATTAGTTTATTGACATTTAATTTATCATTTTGGTATAGATAATGAGCTAGCAGTACACTAAAAAAAGTACTGGTTGCATTCATGATCGAACCTTTAACACCGGTGGTATAAGCCAGGCCGATATAGAAAAAAACATATTGCAGCGATGTTTGGAATATTCCAAGGGTAGTTAACTGCACTAACTGCCCACGCTGAAAGCGCCCGATGGCGCGTCCGCTTAACACAGCAAGCACCAAGAGCAACAGCCCAGCGAACGCGAACCGGTAGCCTGCAAAAACGAGCTTCCCAGGAACATCATTATCTGCAATGTGAAACAGCTCATAGCCATTTTTAATTGCCGGATAAGCACTTCCCCAGAGCAAACAGCATAATGTGGCGATAAAAAAAACAACTTTTTTATCCGAAAAAAAATGCGTACGCTTTTCCAAAAAAAATCCCTCCGAAGATAGATTTTCCATAATAGCGTTGAACCTCAGACAAATAAAGTTAGGAGGCAGACTCTTTATTTTTATTATACAATTCGTATGATTTCTCATCACGTATTTCTGTTTTCTTTTTAAAGCGTTAAAAACGTGATCGGGATCGCATAGAATTTGATTAAGGTTTCCCAATATGGGTCGATTATCTTTTACATTGGTTGTTTAGCTAATGAATTGTCATTAATGTAGACACTAAAACCTAAACGCCAATGCCGCAGCGCGTGGCATGGTAAATCATAAACTCCTGAGAATGAGCGCATGGATATGAAAATAACGTCAAGGTCTGAGCAGCACGCAGAGGCCGGCATGCTGAGCAATTTACGGCTAGTTCCCTTATTCATCATTATTCTGGGTGGTATCATGCTGTTATTTGCAGCATCTATCGGCACATCCAGCTATTTTCTACAAAGCAGCAATCAGTCATTAGACGACGTCACACAAGAAATCGATACCCGAATGGGGATCTCAAACAGTTCCAACCACCTTCGCACCGCACGTCTGCTGCTCATTCAAGCGGCAGCGGCTGCGCGTATTGGTGATTCTCAGGTCTTCAATGACAACCTGAAACAGGCTGAGCAGCGTCTGGAACAGTCGAAAAAAGCCTTCCTTGTCTATGAACAACGTTCGGTTAAAACACCTCAGGATATGGCGTTGGATGGCGATCTGCGTAAGTCCTATGACGCGTACGTCAACCAAGGTCTTATGCTGATGCTCACTGCGGCAAAACAAGGCCTGTTTGAAGAGGTTATCACTCTCGAATCCGAAGAAACCCGGGTTTTAGATTTGGCCTATAACAAATTTTTGCTAGAGGCTATTGCTTACCGCACACAAAGAGCCAAAGATTTAAACGAAACCGCGCATAAAAATGCACTGCTTGGATATTCGTTGATGGGCGGCAGCTTTGCGCTGGCCACCATTTTAACGCTTCTGACATTCTTCCTGTTGCGCGGGATCCTCATCAAACCGATAAATCAATTGGTCATGAGAATTCAGCGCATTGCGCAGGGCGATTTGACTCAAATGTCGGACCGTTATGGCAGAAATGAAATTGGCACTCTGGCCAGAAACGTTCAACAAATGCAGTCTTCTCTGGTCACAACTGTCACCACCGTTCGGGAAAGCGCAGACTCTATTTACCAAGGTTCGACGGAGATCTCATCCGGTAACACCGACCTTTCCTCGCGAACCGAACAACAAGCCGCAGCGCTTGAACAGACGGCGGCAAGCATGGAGCAATTAACCGCAACAGTGAAGCAAAACTCAGAAAATGCGCACCATGCTAGCCAGCTCGCCGCAAATGCCTCAGGAAAAGCCAAGCAAGGCGGTGAAATCGTTGCAAACGTTGTGAACACGATGAACAGTATTTCAGGCAGCTCAAAGAAAATATCTGAGATTACCAGCGTTATTAACAGCATTGCTTTCCAAACGAATATTCTCGCACTCAATGCGGCGGTTGAAGCAGCCAGAGCGGGAGAGCAAGGTCGCGGTTTCGCCGTCGTAGCAAGTGAAGTTCGCAGCCTCGCACAGCGCAGTGCGCAAGCAGCAAAAGAGATAGAAACGCTGATTTCTGAATCGGTCAATCTGGTCAGCAGTGGTTCTGTTCTGGTTGATAACGCGGGTCAAACCATGAAAGAGATCGTCGATGCCGTCACTAACGTCACCGACATCATGGGTGAGATTGCATCTGCTTCTGACGAGCAAAGTCGAGGAATTACTCAGGTCGGTCAAGCGATATCTGAAATGGACAGCGTGACACAGCAAAATGCTTCGCTCGTTCAGGAAGCCAGTGCCGCAGCGGCATCACTCGAAGAGCAAGCAGCATTGCTTACCCGTGCGGTTGCAACATTTAAGCTGTCCAGCCATTTATCAAGCGGTCATTCCGCACCGGCTCGGCCGAACGCATTGGCTGCCAAGGACCGTTCATCACTCGCCCTTCCCCGTCAGGCCAATACGGAAAACGGTAACTGGGAAACGTTCTAATACTGGATACCAACGTCACTGCGAGCATTGTTTACTCGGACAATGCTCGCATATTGGCATAATCCCATTTACTCTTTTTCTGGCAATATCTTTGGTTCAACAAACGTACCGTCTTTGCTATCCATCTCATTGAAAAACCAGATACCAGCTGGATAATCCTTCAATGCAACTAAATACATTACCCCTTCCTGAAACGTTTCTACAGCAAGAATCGTCCCTTCACGCCGCGTCTTTCCATCGGTTTTAACCGTAACCAGATCATTAACTTTCATAAATTTATCTCAAAATAGCTTCTAACATCAAAAAACAGCATCATCATTTAAAACTACGGTAGGAATAGTAGCTGTATGAAATGATTAATTTTATTTTTTTAACAACGCCATATTGACCCTCTCTGCCATTACATATCAATTATTCAGATGATCTTGACCGGCAATAAACCAACGATTTTACTAACCAACCCGCCAGAAATTTGATACATATTCAATAAATAAGCATGATCGTCGACAATGCGTCATGCAGTAAACCTTTTATAATTTAATCTTATTTTACACTGGGAAGGAACAAACATTGCAGCGACAGCAGGTTTCATCGTCACGAATTGATTCCATTGGGTATGACCCAAAGACGCACACGCTTGAGATAGTGTTTCATAACAAAGATATCTATCAGTATGTCAGTGTGCCTGAATCTATCTATAAAAAGTTTATTTCTGACGCTGTCGTCTCTAAGGGTCGTTTCTTTGATGGCGTGATAAAAGACAAATTCCTATGCCGAAAAAGCAAGTAGGTAAAAATCTAGCGACAACGGTTCCGCTACTCTTCGCCGTCTCTTAACGGCGAGTAAAAGAGTGGCTTTACACCGCATCAATTTGCCATTCCATCCACCAGCCCTGCCTTCCAAAATCGTGACTAATCATGTGAATTAAATATAAATGGCGTCATGTCGCGATGTCGGTTAATCACGCGTATCGTTGCTTATACTACAAGAACACTTGCAGGTGGTGTTCCCCTTTCTCTAGCACAATTCCGACCTGCTTCTTCTCTGCATTGAATGGCATATCCCTGCCATCCAGTATTACCTTTGATATCCCCTGGCACTGATGGCGATCGTTCACGACCTGGATACAATAACGGCTCTCACCCACGGCCACCTGAGCCTCAAAGCCGGGCCAATCATCGGGAATACAAGGTGACAGCATCAACTCGTTTCCTTCACGGCGGATCCCTAATATCCCTTCAATGCCCGCTCGATACATCCACCCTGCCGAGCCGGTATACCACGTCCAGCCTCCCCGTCCCGAATGTGGTGCCACCGAATAAACGTCTGCGGCGATAACATAAGGCTCAACACGGTAGCGGGCGATTTGTTGCGGTGTCGAGCCATGATTAATCGGATTAAGTAAAGTAAACAGATCCCTTGCCTTATTCCCCTGTCCCAATTTGGCAAACGCTAATACCGACCACATTGCAGCATGCGTGTATTGACCGCCATTTTCACGTAACCCCGGTGGATAACCTTTGATATAACCCGGATCGCGCTCGGCACGATCAAACGGCGGCGTAAACAGCAGCGCCAGCCCGTCATCCTGACGAATCAGATGCTGCTCCAGTGATGCCATGGCCGTCGCCGCCCTTTCTGCATCAGCAGCACCGGAAAGCACTGCCCATGATTGGGCAATAGAATCAATGGTACATTCATCATTGCTACGACTACCCAGCCATGTCCCGTCATCAAACGTTGCCCGACGATACCAGGCACCATCCCATGCTGTACGCTCAATAGCCTCCCTGACAGACTCGGCATGATCGCGCCAGCGGGCCGCACGAGTAGTATCATACCGTTCAGCCAACGGCGCGAAGCGCGCGATGGTATAAATCAACAACCATCCAAGCCACACGCTCTCACCTTTACCCTTCTCACCGACGCGGTTCATACCATCATTCCAGTCACCACCGCCGATAAGTGGCAAGCCATTTTGTCCGGTCAACTGTAGGCATTGATCCAGACCGCGCGCGCAGTGCTCAAATAGCGTCGCCGTATCAGCCGAAGGCATCGGCTGGAAGAACGCGTCATGCTCCCCTTCGGCGACAGGCGGCCCCTCCAGAAAACCGATCTGTTCAGTCAGCACGTCATAATCCTGGCTAACCTGAATATAATTCGCCGTGGCAAACGCCAGCCAAACACGATCGTCGGAAATCCGTGTTCTCACCCCAGCCCCTGAATGCGGTAGCCACCAGTGCTGCACATCACCTTCGGTAAATTGCCGCCCCGCCGCACGTAATAGATGCTGGCGCGTCTCCTCCGGTCGGGAAAAGGTTAAGGCCATGCCGTCCTGTAACTGGTCGCGGAAACCATATGCGCCGCTGGCCTGATAAAAACCACAACGCGCCTGAATACGGGAAGACAGTGTTTGATAAAGCAGCCACCCGTTAAGCATGATATCCATGGCGCTATCGGGTGTTTTCACGCGGATCGCCCCAGTTACCGATTCCCAATGCGTTTCTACTTCATGTAAAACCGCATCCAGATCGATCTGCCGGTATTTCTCCACCAGCTTTCTGACCAGCTCAACAGACGCCGCTTGCCCGATAAACCAGACAACCTCAACCTCCTCGCCGGGCGCAATCGTCACCGCCGTCTGTAACGAACAACATGGGTCAAACCCCGCAGCAGTATTCCCCGATAATCGGCTTTGGTTTACCAACGCTAAAGGCGCGCGCATATGCCCGTTACGCCCGAGAAACTCCGTTCTGTCTGCCGTCAGCGACTGCTGGCTACCCGCCAGATCGGAAAATCCAAACCGTCCGGGAAAACTCCCAGACCACGGGTTCCGTACCAACACCGCGCCCGTTTGTGAATCCACATGGCTTAACAGATAAGGCGCGCTGGCGCTACGTGATGTACCCAGCACCCATTCTGCATAAGCAGTAATCGTCAGTTGCCGCGTATGCATAGAAGTATTACGCAATCGCAAACGCGAGATTTTTATCGCGTCGCTCAAAGGGACATACTGCAACAGCATCGACTCGATATTATTGGCGGCATGGGTAAAACGGCTATAGCCAAAACCGTGACGTGCAACATAGCATCCGCCGTCATTAATCGGCCATGCCGTAGGGGTCCACAGCACACCACTCGTCTCATCGCGGAGGTAAAGCGCCTCGCCGCCGGGATCAATCACCGCATCATTGCCCCAGGGCGTTAATTGATTTTCACGGCTATTTTCTGCCCAACTGTAGCCACTTCCCTGCGCCGAAACCTGAAAACCAAACGTTGGATTGGCGATCACATTAATCCACGGTGCCGGCGTAGTGTGCTCAGCATCCAGCACCGTGACATATTCCCGGCCTTGCCGATCAAAACCGCCAATCCCATTAAAGAATACCAGCCCTTCAGGACGGGAAGTGTTATCAGGCTGGGATTTTGGCGGGATGAGGCTTATCGGCCGAGTGTCCTTATCGGGATACGAAATGAGCGCCAACTGATGGGAAATCGGCCCACGACGTGCAACCAGTGAGACGCGGGCGATTGATAGCAACAGCGCTCTTGCTTCTACTGACATTAAATCAGCACGTAGCGCAAAGACCTCCCCTCGCGTTGATTCTCCGCCAAGGCGGGCTCTTGATTGGCTGCTACGAATGGCCGTTTCAATCGCTATCTGCAAATCCTGAATATAGGATGAGGAACGCTCGTTAACGATCACCAGATCGACATTCAATAGCTTCATTCGCCAGTATTCATGGGCCCTTAATAGCTGATGTACCTGCGCTATATCGTCAATGTCATCAATACGCAACAGCACAATCGGCAGGTCACCAGAAATAGACAGTGACCACAGATCGGATTGTTTCCCTGCGCCCTTCACAATAGATTCAGACGGCGCACGAAAACGGGGATCGGCATAAATGATTGGCGCAGCCAGACGCTGGAAATCTGCCGCTTCCTCAGATTTCACGCCGAGATGGCGCAACTGCACCTGAGCCTGCGTCCAGGCAAACGTTTTATCCCGCTCATAGGCGCTACGATCGTGGTGCTTATCAATCACATCAATTAACGCTTCGCGGGAAGCCGCCACCACGGTCCAAAATGCCACTCTCACCGTTTTACCGGCAGGAATTCGTACCTGTTGACGAAGTGAGAAAATAGGATCAAGTACCGTACCGGTGGTATTCGACAAGACCTGATGACCCAGAATGGCATCGGCTGTCATCACTGATTTACCCTTGCCAATAAAACGCGCCCGGTCTGATTCATACTGCATCGTGCTGCCCGTGGCCCCTTCCAGCACGACAAAATGCGCGGCCCAGACGGGAGGGTCATCCGGCGTTCGTGGGCGTCGGGTCGCAATCAGGGAGGAGAATGCCTCCAGATAGTCAGTTTGTACAAACATGCGGGAAAATGCAGTATGTGCCGTGTCGGCACTGGGCGGCGCCAACACCATTTCCGCGTAGGATGTCAGTTCGATATCACGCTGGCGGCGTCCACTGTTTGTCAATGTGACTCGGCGAACTTCCCCATCGCTTTCCCCCGACACCAACACATCAAGCGTAGTGGTCAAAGAACGTTCATGACGGATAAACGACGCGTGATCTTCACCGAAAATCACCTCATAACGATGCCTTGGTTCCCCCATTACATTACCGATAACGTCAGGAAATTCGGGGACATGGCCTACGGACTCACTTAGCTGACGTTGTTCACCGGCGGACCAAATTCTGTTGCTGCGTATATCACGCAGCAACACAAAACTCCCCCAGTTATCCTGAGTGGTGTCTTCACGCCAGCGGGTAATGGCTAATTCACGCCAGTGGCTATAGCCGGATCCCGTTGTGGTCAGCATCACCGCATAGCGGCCATTAGAGAGTAGATGTGTCATCGGCGCCCCCGTTGGCGATGCAGAGAATCGCCGCAACATCGCCGCCTCATTGCGGCTTTCACCTCCGCTGGCCTTCGCCTCTTCAACCTGAGGCTCAGCAAGCGCCACCTGCGTCGGCAAACTTTCCTGTAACAGCAGCTCACAGGATTGAATCATCGGTTCGCGGTGGAAACGACGGCGCATACTACCGTCATGCAGGGTATTGGCGATCGCGATCAGCGTCATCCCCTGGTGGTGCGACATAAAGCTGTAAACGATAGCCACGTTTTTGTTATCCGGCAGACGAGACGGCGTGAAATCAAGCGCCTCATAGAAGCCATAGCGGCCCGACGCCCCCATATCAGCCAAACGCGCATAGTTTCGGCAGGCAGCAAGCGGGTCCACCATGGTTGCCAAACCAGTCGCATAAGGTGCGACAACCAGATTATCTGCCAGCCCACGCTTTAAACCTAAGCCAGGAACACCAAAATTTGAATACTGATAGGTAAAATCTATATCCCGTGCATTGTAGGCCGATTCGGAAATCCCCCATGGCACGGATAACGCTCGACCATAAACCTGCTGTTGTGCCACAACCGACCGTGTGGTTTGTTCTAATAAACTCCCCATAGGAGCACGCATGACCAGCGATGGCATTAAATATTCAAACATCGAACCCGACCATGACATCAGCGCCGCCCCGTAAGCAGTACGCACAGCCGAACGCCCCAGACGGAACCAGTGACGCGTACTCACATCCCCTTTAGCAATGGCAAACAGACTGGCTAATCTGGCCTCTGAAGCCAACAAGTCATAACAGCTCACATCCAGTTGGTTTTCTGACATCAAATAGCCAATTGATAGCAATTTGCGTTCGGGATCGACAAGGAAGGCAAAATCCATCTCTATCGCCATCTTACGGGCGCGTTCGGCCACTACACGCAGGCTTTCCATCAGAGATTCGGATGCTGTCGTAGAACCGTGCAGCTCACGCTCATGGGCGGTCAACATCGATGTCGTTGCACTAATCCAGAAGATGGACTCCGCTACCTCATCTTCATTGGCCGGCGTTAACCGCGTTTGCGTCCGCTGTAGCAATTGATCCAATTGCAATATTATTTCCGGTAACAGGCGTTCCTGTGGCAAATGGCTATTTCGCAAACTGTCGATTTTATCTAACGACCGGAGCAAGACGGATTCATTCTTCGTTGCTTGATGAAGCAGTAGTGATGTACGGATCAGTTGCAGGTGGTCAGCCAAAGATTCCCGATAATCCGACAACACATTTTCTTCCCGCCAAAGCTCGCAGGCATTCGCCAGAACGATCAAATGCCCTGCCAAATTTCCACTATCCACCGCGGACACATAAGCCGGTTGCAGCGTTTGTAGATCCCGCGTGTCATACCAGTTAAAAAAATGACCGCGAAAACGCGATAATCGATCCATGGTGCTCAGTGTCGCATTGATCCGTTCAACCACCTCAGTCAGGCCAATCCAACCAAAATCGCGCGCTGCGACGGTAGACAGTAAATACAGACCGATATTGGTTGGGGAAGTCCGATGAGCCACAACCGGTTTCGGTTGCTCCTGAAAATTATCCGGTGGCAAATTGTTTTCACCTTCAGTAACAAAGGTTTCAAAAAAGCGCCAGGTACGTCGGGCGGTCAATCGCAGCGCCTGTTTATCTGCCTCACTAATGTTTTCCTGGCGTGACATTGAGCGCTCGCGACTCACTTGCAGTGCCAGGGCTGGCGCCGCCAGCCACACAATGCCAAGCGATAGCCAAAGTGGCCAATTCTGCGGAGTCATTAACCACCCGCCTCCCACCGCCGCCACACCGAGTAACACCCCGCCCAGCATTTGACGATAAAAGCCCCCCAGCGTCAGGCGGGGACGGCGACCCGACTGCGCTGCCGTCGTCCATTCAAGTAAATGCTGGTGGGTAATCGTTAGCCGTATCAACGTGCGAATGAGTGCATCGAGCGCTTGCCAGCTATGATCGGCAAGAAAGACAAAAGAGAGCACGACCTGCATGAAAGCGAGCTTAAGGTCGCGCAATAAATGCCGGATAGGCTGGCTTTGACTCAGCGACTGTTGTCGGGTTATGCCACGCACACCGCGTGCGATAACATCCCATAACGCGGGCAGGCAGGAGGGAAACGCCAAGACCAGCAGGACGATAGCGATGCCCTTCCATGCCATATCAGGCGGTAGCGCCGCACATCCAATCAGCATCAATAAAAGGCTTGGAGCGAGCAACGATCGGCGCAAGTTATCAATCATTTTCCAGCGCCCCACCGCGGGTAAATGCACCGTCGTACCGGACACTGACGGCATCCGTCCCAGAATCCATGGTAGCAACTGCCAGTCACCGCGCGTCCAGCGATGTTGTCGTTTGACGATCACATCATAGCGAGAGGGAAAGGTTTCGATTAATTCAACATCAGAAGCCAGCCCCGCACGGGCATAAATGCCCTCAAAGAGATCGTGGCTGAGTAGGCTGTTTTCAGGAATACGGCCTTTGAGCGCGCGTTCAAACGCATCAACATCATAGATACCTTTACCGGTATAGGACCCTTCGCCAAACAAATCCTGATACACATCAGAGATCGCCGCTTCATAAGGGTTAATTCCCCCCGGTGCCGAGAAAATCCGCTGATATAAGGACGTTTCATGCCCGGCCGGCAGAGATGGCGTAATGCGAGGTTGTAAGATGGCATATCCCGCCACAATATGTTCCCCGTGGCGATCCCAGCGCGGTTGGTTGAGAGGATGAGCCATTTTGCCAATCAGTTTTAAGGCCGTATCCCGCGGCAAACGCGTATCCGCATCCAATGTGATCACATAGCGAACATCAGCAGGAACATGAATGTGATGACCGTCTACCGAAATAAAGTGGGTATCCGTCGCGCCACGTAATAACCGGTTAAGCTCATGCAATTTCCCGCGCTTACGCTCCCAGCCCATCCACACGTTTTCCGAAGCATTAAAGACCCGTCGACGATGCAATAACAAAAATCGGTCACCCGCAGGCCCTTTTCCATAACGTTCATTGAGCTGTTGTATGGCAAGTAATGCCTGCGTCAACATGGGTTGATCGCCTGCAAGGTGTTCCGTTTCGGCATCCACACCATCAGTCAACAATGCAAAGGTGATATCGCCCTGCCCACCAGATAGGTAGTGAACTTCAAGCTGTTCGACCTGCTGTAACAGATCTTGCTCGCGGGACAACAGCGTTGGCACCACGACTAATGTCCGGCAATGGCTGGGCACGCCTTGCAACAACTCCAGCCCAGCTAACGGTGCTGCACCAAATAGCCAAGTGACCAACCGATTAACCCAGGAGGTCGCGACGTCAGAGCAGGGAATGATACAGATCAGCCCCATTACCACGAGCCAGACATTCGACACCGCAGGAGAAGACAACACGATGCCGATCCCCGCCAGTAAAAGCACAGTAAAAAACGCGATAGCACCAACATAGCCGCGCATGCCACCATTCAGGGTAAAGCGATTGAATCGCAGTAGAAACGCGGGCTGAAAACCGATCGCCTCTTCAAGCTGTGGCCTTCCCTCCGCAATCAGATAGTAACCCGGTTCGCGCTTACGTTCGGTAAACTCGTCAGAATGCGAAGAAGCGGGTACCTGTTGTGCCAGTAAAAGCGCTTGTTCTGTAATATCCAGCTCAGAGCTGGGTGCCTGACGCGCGAGTTGCTCAATTGCGCTGCGGTATAAATTTCGAGTAGGGAAATCCATGGTCGCAAAGTCACTGTTCGCCCGCAGACGTGCATCAACAAGACTCACGCTTTCGAAAAACTCAGCCCAATCGATATCCGAAATTAATCGCATACTGGTAATGATGTTGCGCACAGTGACATTAGAAATGCCCAGACGCTGCTGAGCGTGTTGCACGACTTCTTCTGTTGAACTTCCCTGCTGTTTTAGCCGTTGTTCAAGCCACCCTAATGCGGGCGTTGTCTTTGGATCCTGATCGCGTAGTCGCTTGACCAACTGTGCCGCAAACGTCTCCGACAGGGGGGCATCGTTATCAGAAGAAAGAATATAAGCGGAGAGATAGCTATTTGCTATTTCATCGCCTCGAACGGCACCAGCCTCACCGGATTGCAAAAGTTCATTGGCAACCCGCTCAGCATCTGCGCGAGCCTTGCGCCCGACAGTCATCTGGTCAGCCAGACGTCGCAGATTTTCTATCAACACAATGCGCAAGGTAATAGCCACAGCCCATAGCTCACCGATCGTCAGAGGCTGCACATCCTGATACGCCATAATGAAGCGACGTAAAGCAATGGGGTCAACATGGCTGTCAGTATGAGCAATAAAGGCCCATACCAGCCCAAATACCCGTGGATAACCGGCAAAAGGGCCTTGTGACAGTTTGGGTAGCTGGCGATAGTAACGAGGTGGCAAGTCTTCACGGACTTCACGAATTTGCGCGGCGACCAGATGGTAGTTATCTAGTAACCATTCAGCCGCAGGCACAACACTGCCCCCTTTATCCAGCTCTTGAGCACTAGCTCGGTAAGAGGCCAGTAATACTTTCGCATTATCATTCAAGCGCTGGTGTAACGAGATCACATCAGGTGGCGATAAGGTCACAGGCTGCGCACTGGCTAACGTGCGACCGTGTTGCTCTAAGCGCTCCATGCCGAATAGATCCCCTCTGACGGGGAGAATGTCATTCCAGGGCGAAGCAACATCTTGGCGAGAGAAGGAAAAGTGGCGGGAAAATATTTTCATAATCGCCTTTTGGTCTGGATGCAAAATACGCACTGACCACCTTAAAGGTAACGTTCAGAAAGCCAGGCAAACCTTATTGGTCAGGATTACCGACACTTGATACAGGAACTGAATAAAAAATACGGGTCAATTGCCCAAATGGTGAGAGAAATTGGAGTCAAGAAAAGAGAGGTAAGGAAGTAAGTATAGTCGATAAACGCCAATCCATTAGGCGCGGTCAAAAACAGAAAAAAAAACGTACAACAAAATAATTCGAAGATAATAAATTAAATATACAAAGAGGGTTCACCCTGGGGCCGAGTTTTAAAACGTCGATGCAACCAGAGATACTGCTCAGGGGCCCTCATGATTTCATGTTCTATCATGCTATTCAGATAATGAGCAGCTAACAGACTGTCCTCATAAGGATATTCTTCTAAGATCGGAGAAATAATAAGTTGATACCCTTTCCTACCATCCTTACGAATCACGACAGCCGTCACCAATTCAGAACGGGTCAGCTTGGCAATAATAAACGTCCCATTGCTGGTAGCTGCACGTTCTACGCCCAGAAAAGGCACAAATACACTGCCTTTTACGCCATAATCCTGATCGGGTGCAAACCAAACACTGCCGCCTTGCTTCAACGTGTGCACCATTGAAATGAGTTTTTTCCGGTCAACCAATACATTTCCCGATCTCGATCTCCCCCATTTTTGCACCAGTTCCAACACGTTATTGTTATGAGGACGATACATCACAGTCATCGGTTTACAATGGCCTAAAATACGAAAGTGCAACTCCAGCGTCATAAAATGTACGCCAACCACAATAACACCGCGTTGCTTACTTTCAGCCTCTTGCAAATGTGTAATACCAACAATATCAATCCATTTTTTTATTCGCCAATCGGGCCAAAACCATGCCATCCCAGTCTCCAACAGTGCAATACCAAGAGAGGAGAAGTTATCAATGAGTTTACTCTCAAGCTGTTGAGATGAGATGTCAGGGAAACAGAGCATCAAATTACGCCTAGCAATCGCTACTCGTCTTTTTAAAAAATGCATTGACTGACGCCCTAACCATCCTCCAAATACCACCAATGCAGGATAAGGCAGTTGAACCAGTAGAAAGAGTACTCCTAGACCAAACCATAATAACCAGTATCTAGGATGCGTGTAGCTTAAAAAAGACCGACAACGATTAAACATATTTTTATCTCTACTCATTTTTGCGTGGTTGGCACTCCGTTTAAGTTACCACCATACAGATATGAAAATAACGAAAAAATCATTTAATTATTGTAACTTATCATACTCATCGGACAATATTTCATAAATTTTACTAAAACGTTGTTGGATAATAAGTGGTTGGCCTTCTCTTGCGGCAAGTACACCAGAGAGAATCACACAAGTCTGTGTGAATAAAAACACTTTAAGCTCTTCTTTAGTCAATTGGAATGTTCCTCCATTAGAGGCAATCAAGCCCATTCTATAATTCTTTGAAAATGGAAGATAAATCACATCCTCTACTCTCCCCTCGGCAAAAAATACAATCCACACTTAGGACAAATAACCGTAATATTTTCGCGAAATCTATTTCTTTTCTGCTCAGTGATATGGTTGCATACGGGACAAGTCACTTTCACCGTTGTGCGATTAAACATCTGAAGAAAATCAAAGGTAGCCATACATTGTACCAAATAGGTGTATGAATATGCAGTGTACGCCCTAAAATCATAAATAGCACGATATCATCGTCATTAGCCTAAAATATCTAACATTAAAACTCAACACCCTGTTATTTAACAAAAAAAAGAAACCAACCAGATTCGGACGATTATAGAATAAGTATTATCCTGAAAAAATCGATCAATATTTCCTTATAGGACAAATGGATAACCACATTGAGAATGTAAAAGAAACACTTTCATTGAATAATCCGCCCATCTCCGAAAATGTTTATAAAAAACATATTAACACCGGATTTAATTAGAAAATAAAAACACTATTTTATTTACAATAAGGTGGTAATACCTCCAATTAGTAGAACATATATTTTTCGATGAAGGCTCCAATGACTTTTTCGTGGATCGCGAATTCAGATAATAAGTGTAACGCTCGGTCTTGATGGGCAGGGAGTGAAGAATGCCCCGAGGAAAATCAGTACGGCGCACCACGCACCAATGACCGATCCCCTTAAATATCAGCTTTCAGCCTGGGGCATAAAATCGGAACTTGATATTCATGTTCTTCTATGTGGCGCTGCGCTTTCTTTCGGTGATCGGCGGGTTTATCTCAAAGACGGTTATCTGATAGAAAAAACCAAAGCATCATATTGTCGTGCGAAACATTGTCATACTGAGTTAACTCAGGAAGATCATGAATATGGCAACGAAAGTTTATGTCTGGCATGTACAGCGAAGCTGATCGGAACGGCAGCGATTGCACAGCGCCGTGAAGAAGCGGAGCAAAGGCATAAAGCTGAAAGAAAGCAAGAAAATAATGTGCTTTTGCAAAGGCTTAAAGTTGCACTCATTAACAGGGGGCAGTATGGGAAAGTATGACGATGATTTTGAAAAGGAAGAGAGTTATCAGCGCTGGCAATTGTCGACTCTTCTAATTGAATAACTTAGTGTTGCGTAATACGCGGCATACTGATATGATGCGCGTAACGCAACAAAGGATTGGTAAAAATGATAAAGAGCTTTAAACACAAAGGATTAAAGAAGTTCTTTGAAACAGGATCAACCGCTGGGATTGATGCGAAACAGTCTGAAAAGATCGCGTATCGCCTAGCGGTATTAGATAACGCAAAACAGATAGAAAGTATTGATATTGCGGGTTTTAATCTGCATCCCCTAAAAGGAAACAAGCAAGGGATATGGTCAATCACAGTCACTGGAAACTGGCGTATAACTTTTGAGTTTGTAGGTGGTGATGTCTATATCGTCAATCTGGAGGATTATCACTGATGGGTAAAATGTTTAATCCCCCCCATCCAGGGGGGCTGGTAAAAGAGTCTATGGAGTCACTTGATTTGAGTGCTCGCGGGCTGGCAAAAGCATTGAGCGTCGCTCCGTCAACTGTCCAACGCTTGATCGCGAAAAAAGCAGATGTATCACCTGAGATGGCGCTTCGTTTAGCAATCGTTCTGGGTGGAACCGCTGACGTGTGGCTGGGAATGCAGCGTGATTTTGACCTGTGGCAAGCGCGTCAATCACTGGATCTTTCTGGCTTACATCGCTTACAAGTCGCATAACTTATCCCGCTCCGGCGGGATTTATTTTTCTTGTAAAAATCACTGCAAAATCCCGCACGCCAATGCACAATTTTTTTGATGCTATTAACCCCTTCCCGTGCCAGTTCTGGCGCGGGTTTACCCCTGCTGCACAACTGCATAAAAACGCGCTATTTTCGTGTGCGGGCGGGGAACCCTCGCGCGCTGAGGGGGATAAGAGGGGTATGCTGGTTCATATGCTGCTGCATCCTCATCAAGGCTGCGAGCACGATCTCAAGGCTAAAGGGGTTTCAGATCTCGATGGGACGTTAGCAGAAAAACAGGCAATATCAGGACACATGACAATCAGCCAGACAGCACGATACGACCGAAAAATACCTATCGTTCCTGTCGTGGGTGGTCAGAATAAAAATTCAAGATAATTGCATATTCACCAAACACGCAAAAATCATATTAGGAAGAATATTAGGAAAGGGGGTTTCAGGCACAAAAAAACCACCTTACGGTGGTTGAATTTTGTTTTGTAACTTCTTGTTTTTATTGAAGTTAAATCAATGGTGCCGGGGCGGGACTTGAAAAACATGTCATACGTGTTGAATTTATAGGTTTTACCTTAAAATCTAACGAGCATGTACCCGCATTTGTACCCACAACCCACATTGCTTCATTCCCTACCCTGCCGTCCGCTACGATACCAAGCAGTGACGCCAGTTGTTGAATTTCGACAGCATATTACAAAGGCTGGCTATTGTCAGCCGAACTACCGACCCAGTTTTCTACGCGTAATCCTGGCACACGCTCAAACTCACGCACATTGTTCGTTACCAGTATCAAACCAGCGGACCGCGCATGACCGGCTAACATTGCATCATACGGGCCGATGGGGGTTCCTTGTTTTGCCAGTTCGGCGCGAATTTGACCGGTATGTACGGCAGCGTCAAAGCCATAAGTTTGCACTTCCAGACGCGCAGAAAAACCTTCAATCACGGCGAGATTCTTTTCTGGGTTTACCGATTTCTCCGCACCATAAATCAGTTCCATCAGCGTGATAGCACTGATAGCAAACTGCCCGTAATGACGGTAGAAAGCGTCCCTGACTTCCTGCGGCTTGTTCTTGATGGTGTAAATACAGATATTGGTATCAAGCAGATATTTCAGCATCAGAAATCTTCCCTGATCTGATCATCCTGTTGCTCTCTGGTGATCATGAAGTCAGGTGTTACCCCCTCCCCTTCAAACCAGCTATCCCAACTTTCCCCTGCTGGCGTGATAATACGTGTACGGCCAATCGCGATGATATCAACCTGTTTCACATCATCAGGAAGTGCCACCGCTTTAGGAAGCCGTACCGCCTGGCTGCGGTTGCTTTTGAATACTGTTGTTTTTTCCATGGCGATCTCCTTGGATAAACTTTGTGCTATCGGTAGCATAGAGCACTAATGGGATATGTCAATGGGATATACGCAGCCAACGTTATTAAGCTACTCACCTTGCCGCCAACATCCCCGGATAATGTTTGGCAATGATGTCGTTCATCTGATCGATCAGGTCAGGACGCTTGAAGGTGAGATGCCCGGTGCCTTTCTGAAAGTAACGCACACTAAAATACTCATCTTCATATTCCTGCTGATGGGGATTATCGCGAATATGGTCCATCAGGCGGATAGTGAGATCGCCTCGGTTGTCAGGAATCGGTTTGCCATCCAGCAGATACAGCATACGTTCCAGGTCGGCCAGTTGATCGCGTCGCCAGCCCCAGTTCAGGCCAAAGCCCCAACGGTTGTAGGTCACCAGATTGTTGATGATGATTTTCTTGCCAAAGTAACAAGGGTGATTGGTTTTGTAATCCCACGATAGCCCTTTGAATACGTTAATGACCCCACGCTCGAATACCTCCTGTTTACTCTGGTGAAGTTGCTCAAAGGTGCTGAGGATATTGGCTTCGCTGATAGTCGGTAGCTCACCCTCATCGAGATTTTTATGCCACTGGCTACGCGCTTCGGCATCCATCAGCGACAGCATGCCGGATTTCAGCATCAGGTCGCGCCAGATATTGCGATCCAGCATGCGGATGATGGCGGGCATCGCCTTGTTGGGCGCTTCTGTCAGCCAGCAATCGTTGCGATGCCCCTGCTTCAGCCCCCAGTCTTCGGCGGTGCCGCCACCGATAGTCGCCGTGAGTATTGAGATCGCCTGTAGCTGATTGAGAAGTTGCTCTATCTGTTGCAGCGCGGCATCACGTCCGGTGACGACACGTTCGATATTGGTCGAGCAAATCAGCTCGGTGTGTTCGGTCAAAACCTCGGGTTCAATTTGCATAGTTTGTGATCCATACATAAGCAAATGCGCCAGCCGATAAGGGCTGGCGCATTATGCATTGGGGAGAGGAATAAATAGGTTTGGCGAGGTGTTACTGGAAAGCGGCTCGCGGTCTTTATGTCTTGAGCAAGCCGGTAGCGCGTCTGGCACGGAGAACATCAACGGCGGAGAGAAACGGCGATTGCTCCTGCCAGTTAAAGCCGTTGCGATCGATGCGTACCAGTTCGTAACGCTCCACCAGAAAATTCACGGCGTTTACCAGCGTGACACCAGCATCGATATGCTCCTGAATCACGTTTTCCTCGCAGAACGGTGTGTCGTTCAACGTGAGACCGTAATGCTTTTCCAGCAGATAGGTAAGCAGTTGCTGCCAGACGGCTATGGGTGGTGGGCAGGATTGATCCTCCCGTAACGGGATTGCAGGTGTTGTTTGCATGGGAATACTCTCTTCAGGTTAAGTCGATAAAACCAGGGAAATGTTCAGAATGGGGAGAGAAGCTGCGGATTATTGTGTTGCCGTAGAAGAGGGATAAACAGAAATATACACGTAGCCAAAACTGCCCAGCGTATCGGCTTCACAGGTCCACTCGTTGTAATGCAGCGTGATGCAGCCCTGCTGGCGGGGATTCAACTCACCCGAGCGCAGTTTTTGTTCCAACTGCTTAATCAGCTCAGGAAAGCTCTGTTCAAGATTACGGGCTTCCGATTCGCTAAACGTACCGACAACGCTGGCCCGGTCTGCCAGATAATGAAGATAGTTACCTTCCTGAACCAGCCTGGCTCCGAATTGCGGAGTGACAGCACGTTTTAGTCCCCATTCCGGGGTATCAGACGATGGCATGATCGCCTCCTTATAAAAACACGGTGGTAAGTGTGGTCATCACAGCCAGCCGCGTTCAGCGAACGACACCACCTCAGTGCCGCCGATCACCAGATGGTCGAGTACTTTGACGTCGAGTTGTGACAGTGATTCCTTCAGCCTGTCAGTAATGTTGCGGTCGGCCTGACTGGGTTCGGCCCAGTTGGATGGATGGTTATGTGCCAGTATCACAGCAGCGGCGTTATGGCGCAGTGAGGCTTTGAGGATTTCACGCGGATGCACTTCGGTGCTGTTGATACCGCCCAGCGCGATAACTTCCTTTTCTATCAGGCGATGCTGGTTATCCAGATACAGCACCATAAAGACTTCGCGTTCCAGACTGCTGAGCTCCAGCATTAACCAGCTTTTGGTGTCCTCCGAGGTCTTGAACTGCCGCGCATTTTTACGCACGCGTTTTTCCAGCAGGCACAACGCCATCTGGATGATGCGCTGCTCTCTGGACGCAATGCTTCCTGCCAATGAATTACATGACATGATAAGTCCTTGAAGTGAGGTAATAAGGGAGAATGAAACAAAATGAGGGAAATTAGGATGCCAGTTCCAGCATATTTTCGGCCAGTATCCACAGGGCGCGGTTAAGTTTTACGTCACCATCAATCCCTTTGACAGCACGGGTTCTGGCTCGTTTACCTTGAACTGTACGGCCTGATAGTCCACCTTTAATCAAATTTTCCTGAATACGCTGGTAAGTGGTCCACAGATCATTGCTTTCGTCCTGCCAGCGGCGAGGCGACAGGATTTGAGCCTCTGTCACTGGCTGATACTCTTCACCAAATCGGTAGGTTAACGCAGCCTGAGCCAACGCAGTCTGTGCCGGTGGTGGTAATAATAATGACTGCATGGCATCACGTTTTTCATCAATACGCTCAAAGGTATCTAATACCTCATAAGCCCCTTCAATAACACGGCCAACCACATCACCCTTATGGGGAACACGGACTTCACCCAGGGATTCACCACAAATTAAACCATTGTGACAAACCTGTCTAAAAAGACCAGGCAACATTTGATAACTGCTGGAGCCGTCATGACTATTAAGCAAAATAATCTCTGGCACCTGTTTGCCCGTAATTTGACCTTCCCGGCGCAAGCGCAGCATGTGCTTGGTATGCTCCCGTTTCTCCGGATCACGTACACGGGTTTGGCAAGCAAAAAATGGCTGAAAGCCTTCACGCTGTAAGTTATCCAACAGGGTAATGGTGGGAATATAGGTATACCGTTCGCTACGCGAGCCATGCTTGTCTTCACTAAATACACTGGGAACCGTGTGCGCCAGTTCGTCACGGGTTAATGGACGGTCGCGGCGAATAATATTTACTGCGCCAAAGCGCGAGGCCAACTTGGGCATAAAAACTCCTTATGTGCCAGAGTGAATGACCCTGGCACATCTTGTTGAAATGATAATTAATGAAAGAATGGATTTCATATTTCAGGCAGTAAAAGCAGTACGAAGAATAAAATTCATTATTTTAGTGGTTATTGCACCTATCAATAAAAAAGCAGCCTCCCGGGCTGCTTCAACTTCTTCGTCATTATAACCTGCCTGCCGTAAGTGCTCAGCTACAAAATCCTGAGCTTGAGCACTTGAATACCAGGTAATTACTTTACCTAATGCAGCAATTAACATTTTAAGTAATGACATAATGCCTGACCTTTATCGATAATATTTGAAAGTCATTCCTTATCACAGGGATAGTACTCAGAACCAAAGGGGGGGAAGTCTTTATTGCCTGTAACATTAAATGTGTATGACTTTCCATTCGCATCACTGACACGAATGACTTTCGCCTGACGTAATGCCTCCCATTCTGTTTTTATCCGTTCTAACGAGTGAAAGGGTTGTGATACTTCATGCCCATCAACCTGTAGCTGAGAATAATCACCGCTAAACCCGGCCTGCACACGTAAAACAGGTGGTTTCGAGGAATATAATTCACAGCTGATTTCAAGATAATGCTTATCGTCATTACTCAGATGAACGCCTGCATATCCCTGCAATGACCAGTATGTCCACTCTGCCGCAACAGCACTACCCAAGGGTAACAACAGCGCCGCCAATACGGCACCTTTTAAGTATTTCATGTGGCGTATCCTTATATTTCAGTGAGATATTGAAGTATTATTTCAATCAAAAGTGAATGTCCAACCGCCTTTGTCAGTATCCACCTGGACTTCTGAGGCAACACAATCATTGTAAAAAGGGACTTTCACCGATTCACCATAGCGAAGTGTGGCCGGGATAATCGTTTCCTTATTGCTGGTGCCGAAGTATTTCAGATTTCCAATACGGCAATTTCCACGATTGACACTGATATTATTGATACGAACAGTATCCGTTTTAGCGGTGACAACGACATCAACGTAGCGATTTCCCGCCACATGGACATTGTTATATGCCATTACCGTTATTGGTACCGGTGTTTGCGCACTGATTACCATTCCAGAAAAGAGTAATGATAATACTGGTAACAACCATTTTGAATGATTCATGCAATAACTCCTTATAAAATGCGTATAATATCTCATTGTGTAAAGTGGTGATTTAATAAGCGTGAGTGAGTTTAACGATACTCATTGTTCATCTTATTTATTCACGTATAAGTTCACAGATATATTGAAAGTGTGGTAACGCTGTAATGAATCGTTTATCCTGAAAAATTCGTCTCACCTCCTCCTTTTTACTAAATGAACTAATGGTCATCGCTACATCCGTAATTGCCACCAGATTAAATACTTTTATGTGGTTTTGCTTTTCTGTCGCCAGATACCATTCCCCATCAAAGTAAATAAGGCGATAGGGAGCAATGGAGATTTGTTTGCGGCCATTATGTAAAAAGTTGATTAAGCGGTTTTTAACTATAGCCTGTGTGATGGCATAAAACCCACCGAACAAAGAAGGAACATTTCGTGGCGGTGCGTTATAGACGATATAGGGGGAGTCCTGTCCTGCATCCAGCAAAACGGAAAGCAACTTTTTATCCAGTGCAGGGAAAAATTGTGCCACATGGGTAATACGCGCAAACGTAATGATATCGTGATCGGTACGAAATGGCCCCCTGGCATCAGAAAGACGCAAGTATCCATCTTTTAATTCAGTATCCAGATATTGTAACCGCTGTCGTAAATCTCTCTGAATCGTTCTTTCCGAGACATTGAATTCTAAAGCCAGTTGTTTGACTGACAGAGACTCCCCCATGAAGAGCCTGCTGACTAGAATAGCCAGGCGACTGGCGAGCCGGTCGTAACGTTTTCCCTGTTCAGGCATGGTGTTAATTCCTGTATAAATTCCGTGCATCCCTTTTGGCATACACGGAATAAATCAATATTGGGTAAGATTTTTCTGACGTAGCCAGGCGATAACGATGCAGGCAGGGATCGTGACACGGTATGCCGGGCCCGCAATATCCGACAGCATCCAGGCTGAACTGAGCGCCAAACCAACGGGGCCAGCGAGAACTGAAAGGGCGCGAGACGCAACGAACACGGTTCCCCAGGTAGCGATCCCGCCAAGAGCAGTGATCACGCTGGCTGCCAATGTTGTTGCGAGTTCCAAAGCGGCAACAGAAGAGGTACGAATGGCTGCCTGTATAGCGATAAGAATGAGTTGTGGTGTTGGGCTGGTTAAATCGAGCTGCATATTTTTAGACAACATCGCCAATTCGTCTGGTGTCATGTTGTCCAGACTTTTTTCCAGCACTTTCATGAGCAGATTAAGTTCAATCGACTCCGTTGTACTGTTTTTATTGTAATTAACATCCAGCTTGTCACAAACATCGCACAAAATTTCACGGTAAAGAACACCCTGTCCACCGCGCACCAAACTGACTAACGTGTTTGCGCCAAAAGTTTGTAACTCTGCGCCAATCGACGTCCAATACTTGCTGTGATCCGGGTAGAAGCGCTGATATTCACTTGTGCTGGTTAACGTCTCCGACCAGCGTTTTTCACCGTCCTTACTATCAATGGTTAACAGCTCAACCAGTAGTTGAAGGTCTTCATTACTGCATTGGCTTAGCAAGGCCAAATCAGGATCTAGCCGATAAACTGCCATCATCTATCCTCAATAATCGTTTAGGAGCGATTACTGTAAAGATGCATATGGACAGGATGTGTCATTATTTTTGTTTATTTTTTGTTCTATTTATTTAAACACGGGCAGGATGTGTCAAAAAAGAAGAATACTAAATAACTCAGCACATTTCTGCTCGACGTTTAATCGAGCGAAACCAACACTGGCTAGTCCTCATGCCCTACGAGGGTAACGCTACAATGTGAAATTTTAATCAAGTGTTCTCTTAACTGTATGCCTCTCAGATTCATAGCAAGGGAGTTCTGGGAGCGGTATTGAGGGCTATTGTTTCCGCTAGAACATTCTCAATATGGTTATATGTGTTTAATTTTTAGATGAATCACACCATTTCTTTATACAACAAAGCAACTGCCATATTAACCAGATTTGTTTGGCTTTCATTATATTTAGATGATAATTCGTTAAGCATTTTCATGCTTTCCTCATTTACTCTCAAGTGCTCTATAACTTTCTTTTTATTAATAGCCTTTTCTTTTTCACGTATTTTTTTCTGTGACCACGCTTTAATCATAGCGTTAATCAGTACTTTAAAGTCATCATTTCTACTCAAGAGATAAAGTTGGGTTACTAGTGAGCATTTATTATCAGCTTCTGTCAATGGTTCAATATATGGTACTGAGATTCCTTTTTTCTGTAGATAAGAAAGTGAAAAAATAATTACTTCTTTGTTTTTTATTAATAAATCAATATTTGCTTTTTTATTACAGTTTGTTTTATCTAATTTATAAGAGTAAAAAACCATGGAGATTAAATGTCCAATTTCGGCTCCTCTGAACGGTAATTCATTTAATATTTTAACGATTGAAGAATAACGTTCTTTGTGACTAGCTATCGCTGTTGGAATTTTTAACACATCAACTACAAATTTATTATTGGGGTCATAATTGTATACAGCTTGACTATAAACATGGAAATTACCGTTTTTAAACTCTTTTAAAACAGACATCCATTCAAGATTAATTAACACTGACCAAAAATAGTAACATGCCTCGGGATCTTTTTTGAGCCAGACAATACTCTCTATGGGAGCGAGATCTTCCTTGGAATCATTTATAAGATGCTGAAGGTACAACAGAGGAGGTGATTCTTTTCTGGACTGTATAGCCGATATAATGAACTCAGACATTGCAACAGCATTGTTAGCGATATCAGGGAATATAGAATTAGCATTAGTAATATTAAGCGACAACAACACTTTTCTAATTGTCAGTAGTGGATATGTCAAAATATATTTCCTAAGCGAAATCGTATCCTCTCCTATCAAAGGCTGAATAAGCCTAGCCTTTAATCTTTTTATTTCGTTTTTATGATCATTATTCAATTGCTCATCACTCATTTTGAAATGCCATGCTTAATCATATAGTTAAAAGATATAAAAATGAAGAGATTTCATAGAATGATCATGAAAAAAACATATTTTTTTGAGGAAAAAACGTTCCTTAAAACTGATTGTTATTTGTTTTTTCCTTGTAAAATCAATGAACAAAATGGTGTGTAGTGCCACGACTCAATTACAGAGTAATTCATGCGCAAAAAACCGCTAGCAATCAGTGCATGAGTCTAATTAACTATGTAAAAAACTGGATTTGATTGTCTGATTTGTAATATATACTTGGTTCAATATACTTGGTTCACACCTATCATGAAGGCCATGAAATCACACAGGCGTTTTTAGATAAAACTCTATTGAGTAAAACTCAAGTCAAACATCAATAAATCCTGATTGCAGGTCATTTATCAGTCACCATGACATTGCCATCAAAAATAAGTATTTTTTTACAACTCCGGTAATGGATATGAACAACAATCCACCGGAGATAAACTCAATGATTTACACTTACAATCCCTTCTGGCAACAGCGCATCATCGATACATTTTTGAGTTCTTTAGATGCTTATCGTAGAGTGCTGATGCTAAGAGTGGACTTAAGAATCCCAAATACTCCAGCTGCAACTGATGCTGCGGTGATATCTCGTTTTATCGAATCACTTAAAGCAAAGATTAAAGCTTGCCAACAACGTAAGCAGCGCGAAGGAAAGCGAGTACATATCACTACCCTGCGTTATATCTGGGTACGAGAATATGGTGAAATAAATGAGAAAAAGCATTATCACGTTATATTACTACTGAACCGTGATGCATGGTGTGGGGCTGGTAACTTCTTGGACACGAACTCACTAGCAGGGATGATTCAACAAGCATGGTGCAGTGCCTTGCATATTGATGTGCAGCGATTTTTCGCACTGGTTCATTTTCCAGATAACCCATCACTATGGATTGAACGAGGAAACAATGAGCAATTACAGAAGGGACTGGAACGGGCCATGTATCTTGCCAAATACCATACCAAAGTCACTGATGATGGAGACCGTAATTTCGGCTGTAGTCATCGTTAAAGACTTTATATATAACAAGACAGCTTTTGTTAATCATCAACGCAAGATGTCGAAGTAATTTTTAACTGATAACGCCCATCCTCTGAGGGAGAATTAGCGCTTATTTTTCTTTGATAGCGCCAATTTTCCCCCGTCATTTACTACTCAGAGGGAGAAGCAAATCATGACTAATACCACCACCTTACTTTCCGTAGACAATCCACTTATCGATATGGCCTTCATCACGACTTATACCGGTATGACGGATAAGTGGTTCTACAAACTGATCAAAGATGGGGAATTTCCGCAACCTATCAAACTTGGACGTAGCTCAAGGTGGTTGAGAAGTGAAGTAGAAACCTGGATGCAGCAACGCATAGAGCATTCACGCGGTAATTAAATATAATTCCCACTTGTACCTTAATAATAGAAAACAACTTTAAACTAGGAAATTCCGCGACTTGCTGTTGATTATGAACAGTCTCCTTTGGTATTGCGTTTAGAGCTCCTATTCCGTAACCACAGCATTACCAGCAATGCGATAATAAGTAAACGCTCAAGCGTTCATCTATCACGAGTTCCTTACGACTAAGAGACTTTCTCATAAGAGGTGCAAAGTAGGTCATAGATTCAATAAGCACTAACGCTGTCTCGCTGATTATAATTCGTTAACTGATTGTTAACCTCAGAGTCGCTATCATTAGCTGAGAGACAGAGAGTCCTCTTCAATCGTGGAAATACATTCCTCAACATGTAACCGGAACCTCGAGCTCTGGTTGATGAGTATATTTTCATCTCCTGCTTTGGCTACTGGACAGACTACCGGTCTGTTTGATTTTCGCAGCGTTAAATGACCAGCCACTTCCCGCACCGTCGATCGGTAGCGCCGATCGATACGATCGCATTGATCTATGAAAACGATTATCTTTTGATCGCTATCACCGCTAAGCTATTGTCGAAAACAAACATAAATTAATGTTTTATCTGCTTTTATTCCTGCTGTTCGGAAGGGGATGTCCTTTCCTTCTTTCAGCCCAGGACAATGGCTTACAGATAATTTCCCTGTTTTTATCACATCAGGATGGATGTGCCATGACCTCGATTAACTCCCATACTTTAACGATATTGAATCAGCAGGGTAAATCAGCTTCCCGCTTGAGTCAGGCCATTGAACGCCTTTCATCCGGTTTACGTATCAATAGCGCAAAGGACGATGCGGCCGGTCAGGCCATTACTAACCGGATGACCGCCAACCTGAATGCCAACAACGTGATCACTGATGGGATGAAGGATGGCCTCAGCCTGATGCAAACTGCTGAAGGAGGACTAAATGAAATCAATAACCTGCTGCAACGCGGTAGACAACTCGCGGTTCAGGCAGCAAACGGCACGTTGTCCGATGCGGATCGCACCAGTCTGGACGGTGAATATCAGCAAATACGCGCTGAAATAGACCGAATTGCTTCCTCGACACAAATCTTTGGCCTTTACCCGTTGGCTCCTGCTGAGCCTGGTCCTCAACCCGCTAAACTGGGGAATACACTCCCACTGGCAGAAAAATTCCCAGATGAAAATACCCAGTATCAATTTCCTTCTGGGGTGGTTTCTCTGGCTTATATTCCTGCCGGAGCAAAAAATATAACCATTACCATCGACTCATTAAGTGCCGATGATGACATCCAATTATTTACGCGGGATGGTAAGCATCTGGTGGGAACCCCCGCTGAAGGGAGTGATGCCGATATTGTCTGGTCAGCCAATGGCGTGACCGATGAAAGCATCATGAATGCATCCGTTATTACGCAAGACAATGGTTTTTTATCCAATGCGACCTACTCGGCTGACGCTCTATCTCAGGCCGGGGAATATAATATTAACGCAGGTACGCAGAGCAGTTATCAGGGCATGACCATCACCTACAGCGGTGACGGTGACCGTTTTGAAGATGCTAACACCGGGGGATTTAACGATGGATATGTGGCTGCAAACCGATTGGAAAAGCTCCACATTGATGAAGTGACGGAGGATTTAATTGTTATTGTGGTGGGCAGCGGTGTGTTTTACGGCAGTGCACGTTGGGATGAGCTTCCCAACCCCACAGAGCCTGCACCGCCACTACCATCTTCAGTTCCTGTCAGTAAAGCAACAACCTTCGTCGTCGGCGCTCGTTTTGACGATGACTTGCAAACAGTCACCCTTAACCCGACGCCAGCAGATAGCGAGTCGCTGGGCCTGTCGGATATCATACTGAGTACCGCTGATGAGGCAGGCGCTGCATTAGCCACATTTGACAAAGCGTTAGAAACAGTCAATGGCTACCGCAGTGAATACGGAAGCCAGATGAACCGCTTTGAATCGGTAAGTGCTGTGCTGTCGCAAGAAACCATTGCTACATCAGCCGCTCGCTCTCGTATTCTGGATGCGGACTATGCGCTCGAAGTCTCCGCAATGATGAAAGCCCAAATTCTGCAACAGGCGTCGATGTCGATGCTCACTCAGGCCAACCAGAAATCTGACATCGTGTTAAGTCTATTACGGGGATGAATCCAGATTTTCTGGCCGATATCTCATACACCACTGTAGCCAACATGAGAATTAAAATATTCAGTGAATGCGCCTTCACCAAGGTAGCATTTTCGTATCTTGAAGGCATGAACTACGGTAATGAGTCAATAAGTGTTATTGATATCGAGCATGGCATCGATACTATTCTGTTAGAACGAGTCATTAACGATGAAAAAATAAAATTTGTTATCATCTTAAATAATCGTAACCACTCTCCCCTGCTCATTGCCAACAAAGTGATATTAATATCGAAACGTTCACCTATAAGGACTTTTAAAAAACTCATCTTTACAATATCGATATTTAAGGAGATAAATGGCCATGAGGTATTATTATCATCAAAAGAAAAAATGTTTTTTGATTGCTGGCTACAAGGCATACCAATAAAATCAATCGCAAAAAGTATGTCTATAACTCACAAAACGGCCAACAACATGAGAAATGGCATTTACAGAAAGTATGGAATGAAAGATCTATTTACCTTTTTATTGATAGTCGAGATCACGCATATACATAACACTGCGTACACTGAACACAGAAAAATTCTGCGTGCTTAACCAGCGTTTCCACGGTTAACAAGACACTTGAATCTCACTGATTTTACGAGCATTATCGCAACATGTCTCCTTTCAGCCCGTGTTGTGTATGCTATCTGCCCAGGAACGTCAAACAGCCATCACCAACATATCTATATGGCGTAAGGGTGATCAGCCTGCGCCTCATAAGCCACTGTTACTACTTCATGTGTTCGGCCTATCAGACGTTTCAATATGGCGAAGGAATTACCAACCTCTCTAGGTTACAGCATATTGTGGTAGCCAGAGAAGTTCTGAAAAAATATCTTAAGAGATGTACTTGACTATAAAGTAATCTTTAAATTTTTGTTTCATACCAAGAATCACACTCGGACATAAACCAAATTTAATTCAGATGTTCCTAAATTATCTGTAAACACTATAGGATATTAAAATAATCAAAAACTTATTCTCTCATTAATTGAGCTAACTGTTTTATATAAAACATGATAAATGTAAGACAACGCTGCCACACGATTCTCATCATGTGGACGAATAGTCCTTTTTCCTGCCCAACCCATCGACGAACTGTATGCTCTTATGTTTTTATAGAATACTGCACCTAGAGAATCTCCTTTTCCCCCATAATAGTTAGCGAACCGATAATTCCAATCATTTCTTATTCTACTTGGATTATGCCACTTCTCATTACTTTCGTTACATATGTCTAGAAATAGCTCTTGATAATGAACATGTGCATCTGCAACACTCAATTGATTTACTATCTCAACAATATTTTTCCATACTTCAATATGAGGCCTAGACGATCTCTTGCAAAAGACAAGCTTAATCATTTTATCATTTTCTGAAAGTGAAACATTAACCTGATAGCCATAATTAGACTCACGAGGACTTTCACTTGGACTGACTGCTTGATATGAGTGAGAAATGATAAATCGCATATCTTCATCTGAAAAATTAATTATGTACTTTCCACATAATTTCGAAATCTCAGTAGCCATGAAAAAAGATGCATAATATGCTGTAACTAAAACCCAAGATATTTGACTTGCATTTTTTATTTGCAATTGGAGATTATTAATTTGCTCAGTAATCCTTACCTTCCCATAAAAATAATCACTAAAAAGTGCATTTCTATAGTCTTGCCCATTCAATTCAACAGATATATGATTTACATCAGCACACTCAAATGTTAAGAAGCTAGCTGGATCTAACAAATATTGTTTTATCGTATCTTTGAAGTAATATTTCTGGCCGACCTCTGGAGATAAACCATATTGGCTAATGTTGTTTATTATTTTTTTAAATAGCACATCAGATATCATGATTTCATCCTAAAAGATCATCAGGAGCGTCAAGCATTCTAACATGTAATTCAATCAACTGAAGCATATCATCCGAAAGCGCTTTAATATTTTGAGTGTTAGTTCCTTTATGAATTCCGAAATTTATTTTATTAATACCAGAAAGTATCTTGTACAAAGATTCTTCTTTGTAATTTTTATAAAACACAAGTGAAAGCGAGCATACTTCCTCAAATATTTTAAATAACGCTTGAAAAAAAACACCAGTTATCAATCGCTTATCTGTACCTTCAATTTCCATTAAAACTTTAGAAGCTGCTAAAAGAAAATTCAGAATAAATCTTTTTTTCATCTCATAATTGAACGAGTTAAGTGTTCTACCCTCTATTAGGCTAGATAAGCTCGTATGAAATGGAACATGAGACAATTTCCCTGGTATTGAAGCTGTCGAGGATGTCCTTCCGAAAAGAGGTGATTCTATATCTTCACTTAAATCACGAAATAACTTTATTAAAGTAGCTTCTTTGGACTCTGGTTCTGATAAAAACTTAAGAAGCTCTATTCTTAGAGTTTTAGGAACTCCAACTTGATTGGAATTTATATCTATAAAATATTGCACCTCTTGTTTTAAATCTAATCCTTTGAAAATACAAACAGGTAAAAGAATATCATTATTGGCCATACTGGCACCAAATAGTCGATGCTGCCCATCAATTACAAGTAATTTATTTTTACTACTATCATCGAAAGTAAGAGTATTTTTTATTTTATCGAAATGTAAGCTACATCCTTCACGAGCACTTAGTATAATCGCCCCAGGTATGATATTTCCCTCATTAAGGTAAGAGGCAATATCCTCAGCCCTTTTTTTACTCAAAAGTCTTTGATAGCCGTCTTCAGGTTTTTCGCTTGCTCGAGACACCTCTGATAAATTAAAAATATGCTTAGCTTTCATCACTGTCACATAACAATCGACATCCTCATTACCAATATTCCAAGCTAATAATTTTTCGGCCATGTACCACTCCATTACATAACTATGATTTTATATCTAGAAAAGACCTATAAGGTCAAACAGAAATTTTTTGTTGTTCTATTATAAATTAAAACCATGAAGATTATCCTCATGAAAAATATTTAAGATAAAAATAACAGCACATAACTTTAAATTAACCTCCTCAATTGCTGATTAATTTCTTCATAAGGTATATCACTTGTACAGACCCCAAAGGAAACACGAATAGCACCATTTATTCGCTCTACATCTAATCCCATAGCCACTAACACATGAGATGGATCATAGCTACTTGACGTACAAGCTGACCCATTTGAAACGGCAACGATTCCTTTAAGCTGAACCATAGCAGCCTCTGAATTGATACCTGGAATAGAAAAATTCAAAACATAAGGGGACGTATTGGTTCCATTAATTACAGCACCTAATTTGGTAACAGTAGCAATGAAATCGCTTTTTAACCCAGAAACATGCCTAATCCAATCGTCCGCATTCTTTGTTACTAATTCGCAGGCTAGCCCCAAACCTGCTATTAATGGCGTAGCCAAAGTTCCGGGGCGCAGCCCTTTTTCTTGGCCACCACCATAGTAGAGTGGCTTTAATGGAGCTTTAACATAACCGCGACGCCGCAAAACTAATGCACCGATTCCCTTTGGGGCATAAAGCTTATGACCACTAACACTGATAAAATCAATACGAGAGTTATCGAGACTGAAAGAAAATTTGCCAAAACTTTGTGCTGCATCAACATGCAAATAAGCATTATGCCCTTGTAATAACTGACATATTTTCTCAATGGGCTGAATTACGCCCGTCTCATTGTTGATATGCATAACTGATACAAGCACTGTATCTTCTCGCAGCGATGCTTTTAATTGCTCAGTATCAATCATACCATCATTAGAAACATCAAGATAAGTTACATTAAAACCCTTCTGTTCTAGATATGCAATAGGCTCTAGTACAGCTTTATGCTCTATCTTACTCGTAATAATGTGTTTTTTTCCTGTATGTTCAGCAAACTCGCGCAGACCCAAAATAGCAATATTGTTACTTTCTGTCGCACCACTAGTGAAAATTATCTCTGTTTTATCAGCCTTCACTACTGAGGCAACTTGCGCGCGAGCAAGTTCAACAGCTCTTTTAGCACTGGCTCCATACTCGTGAGTACGGCTACCAGCATTCCCATATTCTTCAACCATGGTTTTATATACAAGATCAGCTACTTCCGGCAATACAGGGGTTGTAGCACTGTAATCAAGATAAACTGTCATCCACTTGTCCCCAAAAATCTAAAGACATCATTACACGATTTTGATACCATGCCACCTCATGTTCGTACGAACAAGATAATTTTTTCGTTCGAACAAAATCTAAGCGCCAAAAGTTGAGGATCGTCAGTAGTGAACCATATCGTTTCTGGAATCAGTTTTCCCGCAATCCGAGGGGTCCAGGCCGGACATGAATACTATATAGTGATGTGTCCTCTCAAAAGGCTAAAAAAAATCTTCACACTCGATGAGTCTATGCTAGCCGAAAGTGACAAAGCGCAGCGCGTTTTAAATCATAGTCGCATTCCGCAGATTACTCGTTATATTCACAGCAATCGTCACGATTATACGTTCTCGGCTATCACTGCTTGCATAGAAGGGAAGACTTACTTTGAGCCTATTGCACATCAAGGACATGGTAGCAAAATTGGTAACCTAGTCGTTGACGAAGATGCCGAATTTTACTTAACTGATGGCCAGCATCGTAGCGCATCGATTCAACAAGCGTTAGAAGAAGACCCTAGCTTAGGCGATGAGACAATATCAGTCGTTTTTTTCGTTGATAAAAACCTGAAGCAACGGCAAAAAATATTTCGTGATTTGAACCTCTATCCTATACCAGCCAACAGATCCATTGCGGTCTTATACGGCTCTTCACCTGAAGAGAATCTAACTAACTACGTAGTTGAAGGTAGCGATTTTTTTAATGGTGTAGTTGAGTTTTCCAGCCGTATCAGCAAACGCTCAGCTAAATTTTTTATGCATAGTTCGGTACATGCTGCATGTATGGAGCTATGCCAAAATATCACTGAGGAAAATTGGCAGAAGCAAGCTGAAAACACCGTAGAATACTGGGATGAGTTAGCAAAAAATTTACTGCTATGGCAACAAGCAAAAAATCATCAGATAAAACCAGCGGACAGAGCAAACTATGTTCTGTTTAGTGCTATTTTACTTAAAAGCTTCGCAATGCTTGGCAAAGAACTACTCGTTGAATACCCTAATTGGAAGCAAATACTAACAAGTCTCCAAGGATTAAACTGGGCAAGAACCAATAAAGTTTGGGTAGAAAGATGCTTTAATAAAGGTCGTATGGATCATAGCGTTCATTCTGCATTACTGACTTTAAATGCATTAAAACAACATCTTCAGCTTCCATTAAATACAGAACAACAAAAAGCTGAAGATAAATTTTTAGGAACAAAACAATGAGTATGTCTGTAAATAACCCTTACTCCGCATTTGAACAGCGCGGATTAAAAGAAACTATAGCTGATACGATTTCTCATATCAAGAAATTATATTTATCAGATCAAGTGCCATGGGTTATTGGGTATAGCGGAGGTAAGGATTCAACAGCTGTTTTGCAGTTGGTATGGTATGCTCTACAAGATCTGAAACAGGAAAATAAGTGCCATAAAGATGTACATGTCATAAGTACAGATACTCTCGTTGAAAATCCTATTGTTGCAATGTGGGTAGAAAAATCATTGGAGAGGATGCTTGAAGCCAAAAAAGAACAGGATATCCCTATTCATCCGCATCGATTGACACCTGCTGTCAAGGATCGATTTTGGGTTAACCTCATTGGAAAAGGCTATCCCGCCCCACGTTATAAATTCCGCTGGTGCACAGATCGGCTTAAAATTTCCCCATCCAACACGTTTATTAATAATTTAGTTGATAAACGCGGTGAAGCTATTTTAGTTCTAGGCACACGAAAAGCGGAAAGTACAACCCGTGCAGCAACAATGGAACATTATGAAAATATTGAAGCCAACACTCGTCGGGCTGATGGCCTAACGGCAAATGGTACCCTAGACAGGGTTTGGGTATACCCTCCTATTGCCGACTGGACTAATGATGATGTCTGGATATACCTGAATTCAGTACCTAACCCTTGGAACTTCCCAAACCAAGATTTGATGGGAATGTACCAAGGAGCAACAGAAGGTGGTGAGTGCCCACTCGTAGTTGATAAAAGCACCCAAAGCTGTGGTGATAGCCGATTTGGCTGTTACGTTTGCACTATTGTGTCTGAAGACAAATCCATGTCGGCGATGATTGCTAATGATGAAGAAAAGGAATGGATGTATCCATTATTAGCTTTGCGCAATGAAATCGACGTTAACGATATTGATCATCATAAGAAGCTAGGCAAACTACGTCGTGATAAGTCCCGTCGCGATTTTCGCCGTATGAATGGTTCATTAACTGTGCATGTTACAAAAAATGGGGCAGATCTTGTTCCTGGCCCATATATACAGAGCTTTCGCGAAGAACTACTGGAAAAAGTACTACTTGCACAAATAGCCGTGCAAGAAATGGGGCCAGCAGAGGTAAAAAATCTTGAATTGCTACCTCTAGAAGAACTAGAAGAAATACGCCGTATTTGGCTGGAAGAAAAACTAGAAGTAGAGGACAACCTCCCTACTATTTACAAAAAAATAATGGGAATACCTTACCCAGGTTCACGCCGCGCTCATCATCCTATCTTGAATAAAAAAGTGTTGGAGAAACTCAAAATTTTCTGTACTGAAAATAGCGATGATGAGGGCCTAATGTATCAACAAATACGCGGTGCTATCGCTATTGTTAATAGGCATAAAAGCCAATTACGGCGAGCTAACTTAGCTGCAGAGTTATCTGACAGTCTAGAAAAAGGAGCATTTTCCTCTTTGGATGAGGCAAAAATATTTGCCCTTGAGCGTAAAAGGCTCGAGCTACAAATTCAACATGACAATTCACCAAAATTGTCAGACGAAGAAAAAGCATCTATTAATGAGCAGATTGCTATCATTACCCGCTCACTAAAAGAACGGGGATATAGTTCATTGGTGATTGAAACAGAGGTTATCAGCGGTGATCTTTAACAAGTTGCAAATTTCAAACTTCGGTATTTATCAAGGTGAGCACTCGATTAACCTTGAAGTGGAACACGGTAAGCCGGTGATCTTGCTGGGTGCATTAAATGGTGGTGGTAAAACAACCTTTCTTGATGCCATACAGTTAGTATTGTACGGAAAACATGCAAGATGCTCTAACCGCGCAGGCACTGCCTATAGTGCATTTTTAGCCAGTAGTAAAAACCGCTTTTCTTCTCCAGATGCTGAAGTAAAGATAAATTTAACCTTTACACATCAAACAGATAATAAAATTAATCGTTACGATATTGAACGTAGCTGGTACGTAAAGGGGTTAGAGACAAAAGATAAAATTAAGGTGTATGTTGATCTTCAGCCAGATGACCATCTAAGTCAGCACTGGGATGAATTTGTTAACGAATTTATCCCACTGAGCCTATCAGATTTATTCTTTTTTGATGGTGAAAAAATTGAAAATCTAGCGCACCCGCAGCGTTCATCAGAATTAGTCAGGACGGGAATTGAGAGCCTACTTGGGCTGGATTTACTGTCGCAATTGCAAATTGACCTTACTCTAGTCGATAAAAAACGTCGAGTATCCAATGTTGATCAAAGTATCATTGCTAAAGTGGAAGACTGCGAAAATGAGATGACTCAGTGCAATGCTGCAGTAGCAGATTTGAAAAAAGAACTAGTTGAAATAGAACATGACATCAACAATACCAATATTGCTGTCAACAAAGCCCGTCAAGCAGTACGTAATGCCGGTGCCCACCTGATCGAAAAACGCGATGAAATCAAGTTTGAACTAGGCACTATTGAAACTAAATTGAGTCTGAATAAAGCCGAAAAAATTAAATTAGCTGCTGGCGTCGGCCCGCTAGGATTGGTAAGTGATCTGATCAAACAAACTAAAGAACAAATTAGTCTAGAAGCTGAGGCAACACAGGCAAAAGTGCTAAACGAAGTCATTAGTTCCTATAACGAAAAAATTCTCAACGCACTTGAAACAACGTCCGCCTCTGAGCAGACCATTTTTCACGTTAATAAAATTATAGACTCCCAAATACAAGCACAACAAACTCTAGCTAGAGTAGAATGCTTTCTGAAAACAGAAATTAGTATTTTTAATGGCTTAGAAGAACGGATTAAGCAGGAAGAGAAACAGAGGTTGTTTTTGCAAAAAGAAAAAGTTCAATTGCTTGAGCAAAAAGCCTTGATGCAGAAACAGCTGGATACAGTACCTGATTATGGATCGGTCCAACATTTAATTGCTGAATTAGCCGAAAATGAAGCAGCTCTTAAAGCTTTCATGACACAGCAAAAGAATAAACAACAACTACTTGAACAAACAATACAGAAAAGTAACATTTTGTCAAAGCGCTATACTAACTTATTAGCACATCAAAACAAAGATACTTTCGAACAAAAACGATCTATCCAAGTAAGTAACCATATTAAAAAATTAAAAGCCACTCTGCAACGCTTTGCTGAGCAGTTAATAAGTGAAAATATTGTTCGACTGCAGACATTGGTAAAGCAGAAATTTGATGAATTAGTGCGTAAGTCACAACTTATCAGTGAGTTAAAAATCTGCCCTGAAAGCTTCGCAATCACACTATACGATGCCACAGGTAAAATACTTGAGACTACTAAACTCTCAGCAGGTGAGAGACAATTACTAGCAATCGCTATATTGTGGGGTCTAGCTGAAGCCTCAGGCAAAGAATTACCAACCGTTATTGATACGCCACTTAGTAGATTAGACGGTAAACATCGTAGTAAGTTGGTAAATCACTATTTTCCTAAAGCAGGTCCTCAAGTAATCTTGCTATCTACCGACGAAGAGATTATTAATGAATATTATCAAGAAATTAAACCATACGTGAGTCGTGAGTTTTATATTAGCTATAATGAGCTAGATAAAACGTCCAGCATTAAAGAGGGATATTTCTAATTATGCAACATATCGATATTATTCGTTTATCTGAGAAACAGAAGCAGCAACTGATCACTCTTAAACGCAAAACTGGTATAGAGAACTGGAATGTACTTTGCCGCTGGGCACTTTGCAAATCATTAGCTGATCCAACAATACCACCAAAGGAAGATATTCCTTCGGATAGTAATGTTGAAATGACTTGGAGAACATTTGCTGGTAACGAGCACAAGATTTATGAATCCCTTGTATTATTCCGAAGTAGAAAAGACATGGCCAATAATAGTGTTCAAAATTTTGTTAAATTACATATCTCTCGAGGATTAAACTCGCTTTTAAATAGCAATGAATTCTAAATGTAATTAAGAATTGAACACGAAAGTCTGGCTAAACTAGCCAGTCAAATAGTAAATAAAATTTATCCGGTGAAAATTATTATGCCGTATGAAATAAATTTCATTTCAATGCGGCAATTTTTAAATAATTTATACTTATATGAGCCTATTTTTCTTACTGGAAACACACTCAATATAATTACTTGCAGGTACTAGTCTGTTATGATAATCATTAACATGAATTTTACATACAACCTTAAGATTTATGGGATTCGCAGCACCCCGTGGATTTATTAAATCAACATATAAATTATTTTTTCTTGTCGCAGTACAGCCAGGATGAGAACATCTATCTGATAATGCCATTTTTCGTATAATCCAGTATGGTTCTGGTATGCTAAATCCAACAAATTTATTATTTTTATAATTTTTTAGGTTTCGTCCAACATCATATATAGAAATTAAATTCGATTTGTATCTATTGCACCATCCACAACTCAAAGCAATATTACTAAGATCATTAATATCTCCCCCTCCTTTTGAAAAAGGTAATTTATGTTCAACTTCTATTTTAAGATCTCTTTCAATCAATCCTCTAGGCATCATGTAATCAATAAGCTCAGGCAATACTATGTTTCCTGTTCTTCCTAAGAAAATTTCAACTGCATCTTTACTAAATTTTGAGTTGCAAATCCAGCATCTCGGTTCGCCTTGTGAAGACTCTATTAAATCTAATTTATTCTGTTTGGTGACACGCTGTCTTAATCTTCCTGAAACACTTTCAATTCTTTTAAACATAAAACCAGATATTATATTACATAAATTCAAAAAATCAGGATTATCTTGATCTATATCAACGTGAATTAACCCACGACGAACAAGCGAAAATACTTTATATTGGTCAACCTCATCTAGGCACTCATCTAAATTACATAGTGACTCGCAAAACCACGCAAGCCATTGCAAATTAATATCATTTTTTAAAAGTGATGTGCCTCCCAAAAAAACGTCATCCGGCACATCAATAATTGATTGCCTAGCAATACTTTTTGAATTCCAAACATTGCCAAATCCAATCAATGACTGCTCAACATATTGATGTAATCTTTCCATTTTTATATCTTTTTATAAGAGTTTAATGATGGTAACTGTCTTGGATCTTGGCGATAAGTCAACCATAGTTTGGACCACTGTTTTCTAGTACCTGGGGCATCTTTTTTCACATTTGCTAATTTCCAATCTCTATTAAAGTAGGTAAGATCAACGTCTGTCAACCAATCATTAACTAACTGTGTGACTGATTCTGCAGAGTTAAGATTAGCCCTTGACTCACATAAATATTTAAAAAAATCGGCCGCTAGAATTGTTAAAGATATTTTGTTAAATAAATTCGAGCTTGTATGCCCCCAGTAGTTATGGCTACTAGAGTCTTTGGTGTTACCAAATTTATCCCTGATACATGTCCAAAAATTAATAAATACATCACGCCATACTCCATCCTCAGAACTCCACACTGAAAACTTATCATTCTCAATAATTATATCTGATGCGTCAAGATAACGTCTTCTCCATAAATCCGCATAATCAATTCTATTTTCATCACTGAAAAACTTCCCTCCTTTTAAGTCCTTAAATATAGTTATCAATGACCGCATTACTGTCCAAGGTAATTTTCCTGATTGTTCTCCACTAATACCTGTTTGCACTAATCCAAAAAATGGGCTATTGCAGTTTCTTGTTGCAAAAGAGACTGCTTGTGATGCTTCAAGTTCTATATCTGCATTTTTTAATCTATCTGCGACTCGTTCTAACTCATTTGTAGCTAGAGTAGTCGATACAATTGTTCCTAACAATGCATTATTAATTGGAGTGGCTTTTTGGTTGACAACTACAAATTGAAAAACATGCTCTGCTGGGTCATCAGATAAAACTAAGGAAATCGGCAAATGACGGCATACTTCATTTTGAACCTTTATCTTAGCATCTCTCTCCGTTAGGCCATCAGTTGTCATGTAATCAAAATATTTGGCCATAGAGACAGGCGTTTTGGATTCTCGGTTCGAATGTTCTATGGCACCAATAAGCCTATGTTGACCATCAACAATTATTACTGGTTTGAGATAAGAAATAATCGATTCTTTTTTAAAACCTAATATTTCCGGAGCATCATATTCGCTTCCATACTCTTTTAAGATAGAAATACGACAAGCAACCTCCTGCCATAAATCGCTTATATGTGATGACTCAATAATAGTAAGTTCTTCATCTAGAGGATCAGCCCCTTCATTAACATCTGCACTTGAAGAAATTATATCAGATGGCTCTTCATAATCTAATGACAAACGCTCTTTAAGCTTAGCTAGAAGATGCACATCCAAATCCTGCTTGTCAATATCTTCAACTCTACTGGTAAGATAATCACTGAATAGCTGAAGCAGCTCAATCAATTTTAGATAATGAAAATCTTCATAATTTATAATAAGACTTCCTTTTTGAATATAATCATTTTCATTAACATTACTATCAGGTATAAAATAAACCGAGCTTTTGAAATCGCCTATTTTCCTAGGAGCACACAGAAGTGGATTCTGTAAAATATTGTCATCATTTGAATAAAAATTTATTAAGCTATCTAGACGCTCGGGTTTGAAGGAGCGCTGAAATCCTGTTGATTCTACTGTATCAAAATTTTTCTTCTCTGGAATGCCTCCCCAAACATCAATCTCATGGGCAGATGCAGAGAAGAAAACTAGCCAGTTACCATCGCTAGTCTGCTTACATCTTATGGCTTGGTATCTATTCTGCATTTACGTACTCCTGTACTAAAAATCAATAAAATTAGATATATAAAATACTTTTTCTTCTCAAAAATGAACAGTAGTAAGAACACTAATAAATCTATTTATACCATTCACTTTGAGACTTACATGTATGGGGTAAGCCCTGCCGAAACCACACGCATGATTACCCCAGGAACTATCACTGCTAATCTAACTATCGCCTTTTCCTAAATACTAGTTAAAAACACGTTATTTTATTCTCATGCTAGACGCACTATGCTAGTACAGAAAGCGTGATCTATGTTCCCCATCCATCAAAGTCAAAATTGAAAGCAGTGTCAAGAATCGCTTAGTTCCTAAACCTGTGTGATGAGGATTTTATTTCATCAAAATCAAACGGACTAACCGCCCTATCCCGATTCGCATCCAAAAAATCCGCCCACCATTGCAGCATCAGTTTGCGCTCATCCAGATGCTCCGCCTTATGAATATACGCCGCCCGAACGCCATTACGTTCTTGGTGACTCATCTGCCGTTCCACCGCATCCCGAGACCACAACCCTGACTCAATCAGTGAACTACAGGCCATGGTGCGAAAACCATGACCACACACTTCCTTTTTCGTATCGTAACCCATAGTTTGCAGCGCTTTGTTTACTGTGCCCTCACTAACAGGTTTTCGTGACGAATGATCGCCAATGAAAACCAACTCGCAATGCCCACTTACCTCTCGAATCTTTTTAAGGATCTCCACGGCCTGACGGCTTAGTGGAACAAGATGTGGCGTGTGCATTTTTGAGCCTCGCTCAGAGAACTTCACTCCAGGGATCGGTTCACGCTCGGAGGGAATCGTCCACAAGGCACGCTCGAAATCGATTTCCGGCCAACGGGCAAAACGCAGTTCACTGGAGCGGATAAAAATCAGCAAGGAAAGATTTATTACCCACTTGGTAAACTCACGGCCTTTATAGCCATCTATACGGCCAAGTAGTTCAGGCAAGCGTTCGAGTTCCAAAGCCGGACGGTGTTCAACTTTGCCGGGCATAATCGCCCCGGCCATATCCTGCGCCGGGTTGTAGTCAATCAGACCGTTTTGTACGGCATAGGTCATGATGGCAGTTACGCGCTGCTTTAGTCGCTTAGCCACTTCCAAGCGTCCTGAACGTTCAACGCTTTTGATCGGAGCCAGCAAGTCGCGTGTTTTCAGCGCTGCAATATGTGTACCACCGATGGCGGGGAAAATATTGTCGCTTAGACTTTTCAAGATACGTTCGGCATGCGAGCCCGACCATTTTTTGTTATCGGTATGCCAGGCACGCGCCACAACTTCGAAAGTTTGCGCATCATCCTGTTGTTGCGTTTTGACTGCCTTTTTATGCTCGTTGGGATCAACGCCAGCAGCAATAAGTTTTCGCGCCTCATCGCGTTTCTGACGCGCTTCAGAGAGTGAAACCTCGGGGTAGACACCTAATGCCAGCGTATTTTCTTTGCCATCCGAACGATAACGTAAGCGCCAGTATTTTGATCCATTGGGATGGACCAGAAGAAACATACCGTTACCGTCGGTGAGTTTATAGGCCTTCTCTTCCGGTTTTGCTGAACGTACCTTGATGTCCGTGAGTGCCATAGTGACTTTCCTTCAATAAAGCGTTATTGAGGGTACAAGGATTTACCATACCGCAGTATACCCGCAATTGTACCCGTATAAGCAAGTTGATGTAGGTTGAATTGTGTTGACGTCGGGAGAGTAAAGAATGAAGGAAAGCCTGTAAAACCGTGGGTTTTAGACAAAAAAATAGACGTCTGTTGACGTCCATTGATGTGGTGATGGTGCCCGGGGCGGGACTTGAACCCGCACAGCGCGAACGCCGAGGGATTTTAAATCCCTTGTGTCTACCGATTTCACCACCCGGGCTTAAATATTGGAGGCGCGTTCCGGAGTCGAACCGGACTAGACGGATTTGCAATCCGCTACATAACCGCTTTGTTAACGCGCCAAAATATTCAGGTCTTAGTGACCAACATCCGCAATTGCCGATGTTTTAAATTGGAGCGGGAAACGAGACTCGAACTCGCGACCCCGACCTTGGCAAGGTCGTGCTCTACCAACTGAGCTATTCCCGCAGCACAGAACTCACTGATTATCTTAACTTCTTACAAACCAGCGTTGCTGTTGATGCGGTGCATTCTACTGACCTGACGCAATGAGTCAATAAAATTATCAAGCAACTGCGTTCGTTTGCTGGTTTTTACGGCGCTTCGATCAAGGTTCAAGCAGATCGTGTCGCGCGGCGTTCAAATATTGGAACATGGACCAGAAAGTCAGTACCGCGGCGATGTACAACGCCACAACACCAACGCCTTCAACAATGCGTTCTGGGCGCCATAGCAAAGCAAAAAGCGCCATCATCTGAGCCGTGGTTTTAACCTTCCCTATCCACGACACGGCAACGCTACTTCTCTTACCAATTTCAGCCATCCACTCGCGCAATGCTGAAATGATGATTTCCCGCGCGATCATTGTCGCGGCAGGCAGCGTAATCCACCAAGAATGATAGTATTCCGCAACTAGCACCAACGCGACAGCCACCATCACTTTATCCGCAACAGGATCGAGGAAAGCACCAAAACGTGTGGTCTGTTTCCAGCGGCGGGCAAGGAAACCATCAAACCAATCCGTAATGGCAGCAAACACGAAAATCAACGCGCAGAGCAGCGGTGCCCAGACGAATGGAAGATAAAACGCCAGCACAAAAAACGGAATAAGAGCAACACGAAACAGGGTAAGCAACGTCGGTATATTAAATTGCATAGCGCTTAGGTAACTATCTGGCTGGAGTGGATACTAAGAGTATGTTGCAACATTGTCCCTAGTGTTTCAATGCATGGAAGATTTTTTCTGCCAATGCATGCGAAATTCCTGGAACATTTGCAATCTCCTCAATACTGGCATTCATCAAAGGTTGTAGCCCTCCCATGTATTTCAACAGGGTTTGGCGGCGTTTAGGGCCGACACCTTCAATAAGCTCCAGCGTACTGGTGTTTTTTATTTTTGCTCTCTTCTTACGGTGCCCACCAATCGCATGATCATGCGAATCATCGCGAATATGTTGGATAACGTGTAGCGCAGGCGAATCAGTTGGCAGTGCCATGCCCTCACCTGTTGCCTCAAAAAATAGCGTCTCCAGCCCAGCTTTACGATCGCTGCCTTTCGCGACACCAAGTAGCAGAGGCTTGTTTTTATCCCATGATACTTGCAGCGAGTCAAACACGTCCTGAGCCTGGCCGAGCTGCCCTTTTCCGCCATCGATCACAATGACATCTGGTATTTTGCTGTCATCCAGCGCTTTACCATATCGACGTCGGAGGACTTGCGCCATGGCGGCATAATCATCGCCTGGCGTAATACCACTGATATTATAGCGGCGATATTCCGAACGTAACGGACCATTGGCATCAAATACGACACAGGATGCCACAGTCTGTTCCCCCATCGTATGACTGATATCAAAACACTCCATTCGATGGATTGCTGGCAACTGCAAAACATTGGCTAACGCAGCCAAACGCTGGTGAATGGTGGACTGCTGAGACAGTTTTGTGACCAGCGCCGTGGCGGCATTTGTCCGCGCTAATTTTAAATAACGAGCACGATCGCCGCGGGGTTTCGTTTGAATCTGTACTTTTCTTCCCGCAACTGCCGTTAGAGACTCCGTCAGCAAATCTTTATCGGGCAGAGTGAAGTCGAGCAGAATTTCTGTAGGAAGCGTTCGGCCTAAGCTTCCCTGCAAATAGAATTGCCCGACAAAAGTCTGCACGACCTCCCCCAATTCCGTACCGCCAGGGACTTTGGGGAAATAGCTCCGGCTGCCAAGCACTTTTCCCTGTCGGATGAAAAGGACATAGACGCAGGCCATGCCAGCATCAAAGGCAACACTGATCACATCCAGATCTTCGCCGTCGCCGGAAACAAATTGTTTTTCTGTCACCCGCCGAACCGCCTGGATCTGATCGCGTATCCGGGCTGCATCTTCAAAATGCAGATCGCGACTGGCCGCTTCCATCCGGGAGATGAGCTGATTCAGTACTTGCTGGTCTTTACCAGACAAAAACAGGCGAACATAGTCAACCTGCTGTTGATAATCTTCTTCGCTCACCAAACCGCTGACGCAAGGCCCTAGGCAGCGACCAATTTGATATTGCAGGCAAGGACGAGAGCGATTGCGATAGACGCTATTTTCACACTGGCGCACCGGAAACAGCTTTTGCAGCAATATTAGCGTTTCACGCACAGCATTGCCGTTGGGAAACGGACCGAAATATTCACCCTTCGCATGCTTAGCGCCACGGTGAACAGCCAAACGTGGATGCGTATCACCGCTCAGGAAAATCATGGGATAGGATTTATCGTCGCGCAACAAGACGTTATAACGCGGCTGATAAAGCTTGATGTAGTTGTGTTCCAGCAGTAAGGCTTCAGTTTCTGTGTGCGTGATCGTGACATCAATATGCTTGATGCTTTTGACCAGAGCCTCGGTTTTACGGCTGGCGACATGACTACGGAAATAGCTGGCAAGTCGTTTTTTTAAGTCTTTTGCCTTACCGACGTAGATGACCGTATTACTGGCATCATACATTCGGTAGACACCGGGCTGACTCGTTACCGTTTTTAAAAATGCAGAAGCATCGAAACTCTCACTCACTACTTAACAATGTCTCCGCGGTAAAAAGCCCATGTTTGATAGCCAAATGGGTCAGCTCTACATCGCCGTTGATATTCAGCTTACTGAACATACGGTAGCGATAGCTGTTCACTGTTTTAGGGCTAAGATTGAGCTGATCTGAAATTTCAGTCACTTTCTGTCCCTTCGTTATCATTAGCATAATCTGTAATTCGCGTTCAGACAAACACTCCAGCGGCGCATCCGTCTGCGGCTCCAACTGGCTCAATGCCATCTGTTGAGCAATATCAGAAGCGATATACCGCTTACCCGCATGTACCGCACGAATGGCGGAGATCACTTCTTGAGGAGCAGCAGCTTTACTCACATATCCTGCGGCGCCAGCTTGCATCACTTTAGCGGGCAACGGATTTTCAGTATAAATAGTGAGCATGATGACTTTTATATCTGGCGTAAAACGCAGGATCTTGCGCGTTGCTTCAAGCCCACCTATGCCCGGCATGCTCATGTCCATCAAAACAACATCGACATCATTGCTTCGGCACCACTTGACGGCATCTTCACCACAGCACGCCTCACCAACCACTTTCAGACCTTTGATATCATCCAGAATGCGTCGTATCCCTGCCCGCACCAGTTCATGGTCATCAACAAGAAAAACGCTAATCAAAGAATAATTCTCCAAAAAAGGGAGTAACACTTACATGAAAAGTTGCTTGCAGGTGATACTACGTTGATTTCAAAAAATAATGAACACAGATTTATATGAATATGTATTTTAAAATATGCCGAGAAGGAATAAAGCGCATTTCTCGATCATAACAATATATCGTTAACCTAAGGGTGTATGTTGATCACATTCTTAACATTTCAAATACGCTACAGCGTGTGGATAAACACTTCGCTGGCACAAAATGTATAAAAAACAATGTAAATCAAATGGCATGCAATTGGCTTTACATTTTGAATGTCAATAAAAAATCACTATTGTAATCAGGGTGTGATTAGGAATCACATCATCGCCTGCCACCGTATTATACAAATAATATATTCAATGAAAAACGTCCATAGTGAACATCATATGTATTAAACAAAACACATCGATAGCCCTTACCACAAAAAAACCAAAATATAGACGCTATTTTAATAAGTTAAATGCATAAAAAACAGTCACTAAAATGGCTTTATCCGCGAATAATATCAATCCACAATATGCTTTATGTTATACTCCCGCCCATCTGGTTCTGCCTGCCATACCCGCGGTAACGCCCGCAGCAGGCGAAAAAACATCTTTTTCTTATTGAGGAGAAAACATGAGCAACGCAGATTTTTCTACTGCTGCATCCGCTGAAACACTGGCCCATGAAGTCACCTGTCTGAAGGCTATGGTTACACTGCTATTAAAAGCAATCGGCCAAGCAGATGCTGGTAAAGTTATCATCAATATGGAAAGATATATTGCTCAATTGGAAAATGCCGAGCAAGCTGCCGTTTTTGATAACACGATTAAACAAATCAAAACCAGCTACCGTAAATAGCACTATTTGCTACACCGCCATATTAATAATCTGCTTGGCGGTGTAGTGGTATTTAGCCTTGCCTTCCTGATTTAAAAATAGAGACTCTCGTCTATTTATTTCCAATACGCGTGAGTTTCAGAAGTAGCGCCTCTTCTTTCTTTTTATATTGCGTCAATTCCATCACCAATGCTTTATCCAGGAACTGTTTTCTGGAAAGCGCTTTTCTTTCATCAACCAGTTCCCTCAGCTCGGTGAAGCATTCATTTATTTTGTACTCTTTTGAACTTTCCGTACAAATTATCTCATGGATTGCCTGGCTCAGTTCAGACAATGAGATAACCGATTTTGGATCCTGGTGACTTTTTTCTATGACAGCCAGTAATTTTTCGAATCCCACATGAACCTCCGAAATCAAGCAGAAACATGCTCATGGCTAACCAGGAAACGCCAGCAGCTTCTAAACGCCGTTCCCAGTGGATGTGAACACAATCTTGTGCAAACAACTCGTAACATCATAAACGATCTGTCAACAATTCCATCAGTTAAGCATAGCACTTTCTCGCCACTCTTCAGCACGTATGAGGCACCTTCTCACCAGCCGAAGTGATAACGCTCAGCGAAATCATCAACCATCTTATATATCCACCTAGCGTTAAGGCGTCATATGAATAAAAATATACTAGAAATGTCACATTTATTAACTAAGGCAGGGCATGATAAGTGGAGTAGAAATAAAATATAAGAGAGTATAAATTAATGCAGCAGATACGATTAACGTTAAGAATAGATATAATTAAAAATTAATTAACCAAAGAAAAAAATAATAAAAAAACTAAAATCAATACCATAAGCCATTTATATTGTTGGTGGGTCGTGCAGGGTTCGAACCTGCGACCAATTGATTAAGAGTCAACTGCTCTACCGACTGAGCTAACGACCCAACGGGGAGGATTATTCTCCTCCCCGGCGCGCCTGTCAAACACTTCATATTAATTTTTTATGCATGATAATAACATTGTTAGCGATTGCTAATTTTGTTAACCTGCTCAAGCTATTTATCTCTTCCTCTCATCACTGTATATCCTCTTCATTTTAGGGCGAAAAACATACAACAGCACCTTACATCATTATCAGTCCTCGTTATGATCTCTGGCTATCTCAGACACTCACTGTAATAAGCACTGCAGTTGCGCTATCTTATTCGTTTAAATTTTCGCAGACGAGAGCCGCCAAAGAGCTCAAAAAACATCACAGACAGAAACAGGAAAGTATACTTACATGGTCGAACAATCAAAAGAAGCCGCAGACCTTGCCCCTGAACAGGAGGAAGGACTGCAACGGAATCTGACTAATCGTCATATTCAGCTCATCGCCATCGGCGGAGCGATCGGTACTGGGTTATTCATGGGCTCGGGCAAAACAATCAGCATGGCGGGTCCTTCGATCATCTTCGTTTATATGATCATTGGCTTTATGCTGTTTTTTGTCATGCGCGCAATGGGAGAACTATTACTCTCCAACCTTAACTATAAGTCATTCAGCGATTTTGCTGCTGACCTCCTTGGGCCATGGGCGGGTTTCTTTACCGGCTGGACTTACTGGTTCTGTTGGGTCGTAACTGGGATCGCAGATGTCGTAGCCATTAGTGCCTACTCGCAGTTCTGGTTCCCTGATTTATCGCAGTGGATCTCTTCCCTGCTTTGCGTTCTACTATTACTGACGCTAAATCTAGCAACCGTAAAGCTGTTTGGCGAGATGGAGTTCTGGTTCGCGATGATCAAAATTGTCGCTATCGTTGCGTTAATCGTGGTCGGTGTCGCGCTGGTAATGATGCAATTCTCTTCCCCATCAGGAAACGTCGCCTCCTTTACCAACCTTTGGAATAACGGTGGTATATTCCCTAAAGGGATAAGTGGTTTCTTCGCCGGATTCCAGATCGCCGTATTCGCATTTGTCGGTATCGAACTGGTGGGTACAACTGCCGCTGAAACTAAAAATCCGAAAGTCGTGCTGCCCCGCGCAATTAACGCCATCCCGATTCGCATCATCATGTTTTATGTTTTTGCATTAGTCATGATTATGTCCGTCACCCCGTGGAGCGCAATTACTGCGGATCGCAGTCCTTTCGTGGAAATGTTCGTACTGGTTGGCCTACCTGCAGCTGCCAGTATGATCAATTTTGTCGTTCTGACATCGGCAGCATCCTCAGCCAATAGCGGCGTATTCTCCACCAGCCGTATGCTCTTTGGCCTAGCGAAACAAGGTGATGCGCCGCAAAGTTTCGGTATGCTATCTAAACGCGCGGTTCCTTCAACTGGGTTGATGTTTTCCTGCATTTGTTTGCTTTCGGGCGTGGTGCTGATCTACCTGATTCCAAACGTGATGACGGTCTTTACGCTGGTGACCACCGTCTCCGCGATTTTATTCATGTTCATCTGGAGCATCATCCTGTGCTCTTACCTGACATACCGTAAAAAGCGCCCTCAGCTACATGCGGAGTCATCCTATAAAATGCCGTTGGGTATTTTCATGTGCTGGGTATGCCTGGCCTTTTTCGCTTTCGTTATTGTACTGTTAACATTACAACCAGATACACGTCAGGCGCTCATTGTTACGCCGCTGTGGTTTATTTTTCTGGCTATTGCTTATCAGTTTACTCGTCGGAAAAAGCAGGCTGTTGATGTGAAGTAAAGCGTATAAACGCAAGAAAGGCGCGGACAACGTCAGCGCCTTCAATTTTTTTCAGCAAAATCACGCATAGCACAGGTATTCTCTATTATTGGATATAAATAATTCTCAATTGTATATACGAAAATTAATATTCGAACAATTAATGTCGCCACCATTGATATATAAGAAAGTTATTCCCGCAATGAAACGGTTGTGATTCGATTGATGTTTTTTGCCAATAGTTCGAGGGCTAAGTAATTATGTTCATCCTTCCGCTGTGAGGCATCAGCAACTACACCTTCTATTTTTCTATTTAACTCATTGATTTTACTGTCATCAAATGTTGAAACAATAGCAGAAATCAGCATCTCTAACGATTCAATCTTCGCATTAAGCGCTTTTTCTCCAACTTCTTTTTCTGCCAGCTTTATTAAAAGATGAGAGAGGATATTATTCATTTGAACTCCTTAATCAAAAAAATAACCGTCATACACCCATAAGGCAACACCTGTCTTGGTGCACAGGATTAGAGAAAACATAACGAAGATTAATGTAACACTGTGAATGGCCTGATCGCTAGTATCTATTACCATTTTAAGGAAATCATATTCACACAGCAGCAATAAAATGAAGTTGCAGATAAATAAAAAGAATAAATAAAAAAACTAAAAGACCATTTTATTTTTTAAGGGAAAAAAATCTCTGCTTTGAGGAAGATCGATAATGTCATTAATTGTGATTAACATCACAAAAAAAATAAGAAAGAGCACCATTATGATAGAACATCTTACACAAAGTTTGATTAGTAGCCAGCCATCGGGAAATGGCTGGCTCGATGACTAATGCTTACGCACTCATTGATTGCCGTGCGCCACTCACCGCATCCTTTGCCTGTTCGCACTGTGACAATATCGTCTGTGCATGAGAATAAAGAATTTTCCCCGCCTCGGTGGGCGTCACACCACGCCGACTCCGTACCAGCAGCTGTTTTTCGAGTTCACTCTCCAGCGTCGCGACCTGTTGGCTCAGCGCCGGTTGTGCAATATGCAACAACTCAGCAGCCTGTGTCAGGCTACCGATATCAACGATTTTCACAAAATACTTGAGCCGTCTAAGATTCATGTCTGCCTCCTGAGTAGTTACCCTAAAGAGGTAGCAAAAAGCGCGCCATATTATGTACCCATGTCTAAGAAAAAGTGATACCTCATTGATAAGCCACAGGTAAAATAAGGAAAAGCAATGATTATGCTAACCAAAGCCCCCTATTTTACCTAGGAAACCCGCCATCAAACCAATGCTAACCTGCACCATCTTAAAGCAATCCCTGCTATTTTAGAGTGCAAGCATACCCATTAATCAGCACATTTCATTGCTTTTTAGTGATCAACTTGAGCAATAATTTCAATATGTTGGTTATTAGTTCGGCAATCAAACACACCAAGCGATAACAGCCTTTGACAACCCGAAACGCTCCCGCTATTATCCATCGCACTTAACCGATTCCTCTGTAGTTCAGTCGGTAGAACGGCGGACTGTTAATCCGTATGTCACTGGTTCGAGTCCAGTCAGAGGAGCCAAATTTAGAAAATCCCGCTTAAGGAAACTTAAGCGGGATTTTTGTTTTTATCATTTGATTCAATACGTTCACATGCAAAAATATTTCTGGTGTACGTTCCGTTTTCCCTCCGCATCGGGAGAATGTGGTGGTCAGATTTGGGGTCAAGCTGGTTCGATGACGGAGTGACCCCAAAAATCCCTTAGCAACTGTCTCGTCACAACGCGAAAATCCGCAGTATCAAATCTTCTGATAACCCCCCTAACACTATCCGACTCACACGGCCTATATCTTTATAAATCACAGCTCAATAGACCTTCTGTAGCCGTTGAGGCTGGAATGAATACCTGATATTCATCAGGCAGTTTTGAATGAAAAAACCTCATCAAACACCAGACAAGGTTAACAAAAATGTGACAGCGCTTACCTTTACACGCCACGGTTATGCAGCGGTTACCGTTCTGCAGGAAGGATACGGTTAGGTGGAGCTAAATAGTGAGCCACTGAGAAACAATATCAGTGCTATCAGACAGGCCGTCACCTGTATACCGCCCAGCGTGGTGACAGCGGGAAACGTCAGTACCGAGCCCAGCCAGGTTGTTATCGCCGCCATTCCCATCGTCAAAAACCCAAGCAGCGCGGATGCCAAACCTGCCTCTTTCCCGAAAGGCCCCATCGTAATGGCCGTTCCCAGTGGATTGGCTAAGCCCATTCCCCAGAGGAAGACGATCATCGACAAGGTATACCCACTGAGGCTTGGCGCTTCCGGCCCAAGCAGGAGCAAACTCCCACCCGCTAATGCAGTAGCAAGCCCCACCGACGCCACGCTTCTCGGACCATAGCGACGCGCCAGTCGCGGCGCGGCCATACCCGCACCAAAGACAACAAACACGGTGGAGGCGAAATAGAGTCCGGCCTGGAATGACGATAGGCCAATCCCCTCCATCAGAATCGCCGGTGCAGCACCGAAAGAGGCAAACAGGCCGCTCATCAATAGACTCATCGACAGTGCCGGAAGGATAAATTTCCCATCCACAACCAGCTTTCCGTACGCCACGATGACGCTCGGAATGGAGTACGGTGCGCGGCGCTCAGCGGGATGCGTTTCCCCCAGCCCGTGCGCATAGAAGACGGCGATGACAAAGGCGGCCAGCCCCACCAGGATAAAGATCGCGCGCCAGCCCAATGTCGTCGTCAGCACGCTTCCCACCAGCGGTGAGAAGCCAGGGGCCGCCGCTGTCGCGATCATCGTCAGCGATAGCGCCCGCGCCAGCGTTTCACCGTCAAACAGATCGCGTGCAATTGCGCGTGCTAACACTGCCGCCGCGCAGATACCCAGCGCCTGAATCACTCTTCCTACAATCAGCGTTTCAAATGAACCGGCTAAGCCACCGACTACCGTACCCACGATGAATAGTGAGAGGCCGCCCAATACCAGTTTCTTGCGTCCGTAGCGGTCCGACAACGGGCCGACAACCAATTGAGCCAGCGCGAACGTGATGAAAAAACTGGACAGCGTCAGACCGAGTTCACGTGGGGATGCCCCAAGCTGCTCTCCGATATCGGGGAAAGCCGGAAGAATAATGTTTGTAGACAAGATGCTAATCGCCGAAAGGCCAGCCAATAACGCGACAATTTTTCCGGTCAATCGCGGGCTTTCGAAGGAATGCGTTTTCGCCATAATGACAGTGCTCATGGTGATTTTAATGACAATGACGACGTGGAAAACTGTGCCACGCAGCAGACTGGATAACGCTCGCCACCCTGTGTGACGAGCGTTTTCATATGAATGACGGCTTACACCGCGGCGGGTTTATCGACGTGCTTCTCATTCTCTGGACGTATCTTGAACCAGATAGCGTACATCGCAGGCAGAAACACCAGCGTGATGATGGTGCCGCCAAACGTACCGCCAATCAGCGTGTATGCCAGCGTGCCCCAGAAAATAGAATGAGTGAGCGGGATGAACGCCAAAATGGCGGCCAGCGCGGTCAGCAACACAGGTCGGGCTCGCTGCACCGTCGCTTCCACCACCGCATCGAATGGCGAGAGTCCTTCCTGCTCGTTGTGATGGATCTGCCCGATAAGGATCAAAGTATTACGCATCAGGATGCCGGATAGCGCAATCAACCCCACAAGCGCATTAATACCAAACGGCTGGTTGAAGAGCAGCAGCGTTGGCACCACGCCAATCAACCCCAGCGGTGAAGTGAGAAACACCATCACCATTGCCGACATTGACCGCACTTGTAGGATGATGATCAGTAGCGTGATCGCAATCATGATAGGAAACAGCGGTGCCATCGCCTGAGTGGCTTTTCCTGACTCTTCAATCGGGCCAGCCTGTTCAATACGGTATCCGGCCGGAAGTGTATCGATGATGGGCTGTAGCTGTTTCAAGATCGCCATAGAGACATCAGGCGGCTGCAGGTTTTCGGCGATATCACCCCGTACGGTAATGACTGGTGTGCGATCGCGGCGGCGCAGGATAGGATCTTCCATCTTCACGCCGACCTCCCCTATCTGTGATAGAGGAATACGCTGACCGGCAGCCCCCACGAGCGTGAAGCCCGCTATTTTTTCTGGATCAAGCCGGATATCCCCGGCAGCACGCCCCATAACCTGTACCGCGCGGATGTCTTCACGCACCGACGTGATCGGAACCCCCGAGAGCAGGAACTGAAGTTGCTGAGCAACCGCATTCGATGTCAATCCCACCGCCTGCAAACGATCCTGATCGAGCGTGAAATGCAGCGTCGCCACCTGCGGGCCCCAATCGGCATTGACGGTCCTCATCATCGGGTTTGTCAGCATCACCGCTTCCACCTTGCCGGCAATCTCACGCAGCGTGGTCGGATCCGGCCCCATAACACGGTAGGCCACCGGATACGGTGAATATGGGCCAAACACCAGTTGAGTCACTCGGAGGCGCGCCTCGGGTGCCAGGCCCTTGGCCACCGCTTCACGAAGCCGAAACTTGAGCGCCTCGCGCGCCTCTTGGCTGTCCGTCCACACAACAATTTTTGCAAACGACGGATCGGGCAGTTCGGGGGCCATAGCCAGAAAAAAGCGTGGCGAACCTTGCCCAATGTAAGACGTAACAATTTTTGCTTCTTCCTGCTTTTGCAACCAGCCCTCAACCTTCGCCGTTGCCGCGCTGGTCTGCTCAATGGAAGTCCCATAGGGCATCTGTACTTCTACCAGTACCTCAGGACGATCGGAAGTCGGAAAGAATTGTTTCTTAACCAGCGCCATACCTAAGATCGCTACGGTAAAGGCAGCCACCACGGTACCTGCCACGATCCATTTCCGCGCAATAACACGCGCCAGTAAATGGCGAAATCGATTGTAATAGCGGGTGTTGTAGATGGCGGCGTGTCCCCCCTCTACGGTTTTGATTTCCGGCAGCATTTTTACGCCCAAATAAGGCGTGAAGACCACCGCAACGACCCAAGAGGCAATCAGGGCAATGCCGACGATCCAGAACATGTTGCTGGTGTACTCACCGGCGGTGGACTGCGCGAAACCGTTAGGCATAAAACCCACAGCGGTGACCAGCGTACCGGCCAGCATCGGGGCAGCCGTGTGGCTCCAGGCATAGGCGGAGGCTTTAACACGGCTATAGCCCTCCTCCATTTTCACCACCATCATCTCGATGGCGATAATCGCATCATCGACCAGCAAACCCAGCGCCAGAATGAGAGACCCCAACGTAATTCGGTCAAAGTTTTTACCGGACGCTTCCATCACTACAAAAACGATAGCCAGCGTCAACGGTACCGCCGCTGCGACAACAACGCCCACGCGCCAGCCCATGCTGATAAAGCAAACAACCAGCACGACAAGCAACGCGACGAAGAATTTGATCATGAATTCATCAACAGACGAGCTGATATTCACCGACTGATCGGTAACTTTTGTCAACGTCATGCCAAGCGGCATGCCTTCATTGATTTTGGCCGTCTCCGCATCCAGTGCCTTCCCCAAATCCAGGCCATTCCATCCTTCACGCATCACAATGCCCAGCAACAGCGCCGGTTCTCCCTGATTGCGAACCAGAAAGGTCGCAGGGTCTTCATAGCCACGCTCAACGGTTGCTACGTCTGAAAGCTGTAACGTCCTGCCCTGTGCGACAATCGGCGTTTTACGGATCTTGTCCAACTTATCAAAAGCGCCATCCAGACGAATAAAGACCTGCGGGCCGCTCGTATTAATCGAGCCGGCAGGCGTCAGCACGTTCTGGCTATTCAGCGCGGAGAAAATGTCCTGAGGAGCAATACCCAGCGTCGCCAGCCGGTCGTGCGAGAACGACACAAAAATACGTTCAGCCTGTTCCCCGATGATATTGACCTTCTTCACGCCCGGCACATGCAAGAGACGCTGACGCAGCGATTCTGCATCACGGACCAGCAAACGCTGCGGCTCGCCTTTCGCCTTCAGCGCAAAGAGCGCAAAGGTCACATCGGAGAATTCGTCGTTAACCATCGGTCCAATCACGCCTGCCGGCAGGTTCCTGGCTTCATCGCCGAGCTTTTTACGCGCTTGATAGAACTCCTCCTGTACCTGTGAAGGCGGCGTACTATCGAGCAGTGACAGCATAGTAAAAGCAAGTCCAGGACGCGTGTAAGTCTCACTGCGGTCATACCACTTGAGCTCCTGCATGCGCTTTTCCAGCGGTTCGGCCACCTGATCCTGCATTTCCTGAGCGGTCGCCCCTGGCCAGACAGAAACAATGGTCATCTGCTTGACCGTAAACGGTGGATCTTCTGCCCGCCCCAGTTCAAAGAACGAGAGGATGCCAGCGACGGTAATCAGGATAATAAGAAACAGCGTGATGGAGCGCTCACGGACAGCAAGCGCCGAAAGATTGAATCTTCCCTCGCTCATGGCTGGCTCCCAGCGACGCTGGCATCGCGCTGTTCAATCACTCGGACCGCCTCGCCGTCATGCAGCAAATGCGTTCCCAAGGCAACAACCTGCTCTCCCGGTTTGAGATTTCCTGTCACCTTTGCCCTATCGTCGCTAAGGCCAGACATCTGAACGGGTTGCCATGATACTTTGGCGGGATTGCCTGAAATACGCCAGACACCCGGCCCTTTCCCCGGATCATAGATTGCCGCTAAAGGCACCTGTAGCATCTGGCGGGATGCGTCATCTTGCGCAATATGGAGCGTAACGGTGGATCCGAGCGGTGCACTCGCCAGCTCACCTTCAAGCACATACCTCGCTTCGAAGGTACGCGTCAACGGATCGGCCGCATCGGAGAGCAACCGCAGTTTCGCTGGAACACGCTGTTCTCCGGCGCCATAGCGCATTGCCTGCGCTTCGCTTCCAACCGCAGGGCGTAGCGTTTCGGGCAGTTGTACGATGGCTTCCCGCTGCCCCGCGCGCGCCAGCCGAACAACAGGCTGCCCTGCACTCACCACTTGACCGGGTTCAGCCAGCGTATCCATGACCACACCGTCGGCATCGGCGAGCAACACGGCATAGCCTGTCGCGTTTTTCGCTACATCAGCCTGAGCCTGTGCGGCGCTCAGTTCCGCTTTCGCCGTCTCGGCAGCCGCCTTTATTTGATCGTAAGCCGAAGCGGATACCGCACCTGCGGCAACCAGACCACGATAACGAGCTTCGTCATCGGTCGCCTGTCTGGCACGGGCTCGCGCAGCAGTAACGGCCTGCTGCTGGGCTTGGGCCTGTAAACTGAGATCGATAGGGTCCAGACGCATCAAAGGCTGGCCGCGTTTCACGGTCTGGCCGGTATCAACCAGACGTTCAAGGATTTTTCCTTGCACCCGAAAACCCAAATCGCTTTGAATTCGTGCGACAACCACACCGGTGAAGGCACGAGAGGCATCAACGGCGCTCACCACGGTAGCCGCTCTCACCAGCGGTGGCTGATTGCGTGGATCGTCGATGTCGGAAGCGTCGCCGCACGCCACCAGGGCGAGAGGCAACAAGCAAACAGCAAGAGTGGTAGAGTTGAACCGAAGCATAGGTTCCCTTATCAAATTAACAGGACAGAAACCGTATTCTCCAACCAGTGACCAATATTGTCAATGGTCACTATTTTTAAGGTGCTAAACTACGCAATATTAATGACGGGAGTAACACCGCAGCGGACGCTGACGAATCCAGGTTGTATTGCAGTTGAACAGGGCAAGCATAAGGGCGCATGACCAGATAGATGGCATCTGCCGCCTCATCCAACGGCGTCTTGCGCTCAAATTCCCCAGACTGTCGTCCCTCAAGAAGAATGTGCTGAACGAGTTGACGTAGTTTTTCTTCATAAGCAACAGCTGAAGGCCACCGGTCGCGCGAGGACACCGCGGCGATCTCATAAAGCTTGCGATCGTGAAAAAATAAATCGCTACCCGCTTCTATCACGGCTTTATACAGGCGTCTCAGTTTTTCCGAAGCTGTTGGCGCATCGACAACCGACGCGTTAACAACATCCATAATTATTGCCAGTCGGTTAGCGCAAATACTCTCCCCGATCGCCTGTTTGGAATCAAAAAACTTGTAGATGTAGGCCTTAGAAAAGCCTATCGCCTTGGCCAGATCGGACACGGTGGTCTTCTCATATCCAAAGTGTCCGAAGTGCTCAGTCGCCGCTTCCACAATCTGATCTCGAACGCTGTGATCCGACGGCCCGCGTGGGGGATGTGTATTCATATGTTTAGTCATGACTCAAGCTTAGCTCACCGAGCACTGATTGACAACGAGTGACCAATACGTAATATAGTCACAACTTTTTGACTCAAGGAATTCCTATGTTATCCCTCCGAACCCTTTCTTTGGTGGTGACCACGAGCTTAATGGCAGGTTGCGCCGTTGGGCCGGATTATCACCGTCCAGACGCGCCACTCGCGGATCGTTATCAGGCGCAATCCGCCGCACAACGATCTTCCGCGCAGCCATCTGTCGCAAAATCGTCTTTAGCAAAACAAAACGACGCAGCTCAGGCAGCCAACCTTGCAGTCTGGTGGGAAAGCTTTAATGATCCCTTACTGAGCCAGTTAGTTTCAAGTGCGCTCGCACAGAATCTTGATTTAGCTCAGGCGTCCGCACGGATGAGTCAGGCTCGTGCCGGGCTTGGCGCAGCAACGGCGGCGCTGCTGCCCTCGGGCAACATCAGCGGACAAGGCACTCGCGCCTACCAGTCAATTGAAACGCCACAAGGTCAGCTACTCAACTCGGTTCCTGGCTATAGCCGCTACGGCAATGCTTATGAAGCTGATCTCAACGCCAGTTGGGAGCTTGATGTATTCGGTGGACTGAGACGCGGCCGTCAGGCGGCACTGGCTGACTATCAGGCTTCCGAGGCAGGCGTCGCGGCCACTCGTCTGGCCGTCGCCGCTCAGACTGCCGATATCTATATCACCCTGCGCGGATTACAAACGCGTCTGGCGATCGCCAACAGTCAGGTCAAGACACAGCAAGAACTGCTGGATAAGGTACAGCTACTCCACAGTAAAGGACTGGCTCCCGAGTATCAGGTACGCCAGACAGAAGGGACATTAGCACAGGTTCAGGCCTCCGTGCCGGTTCTCCAGACTGGGATCGATGCCGCGATGAACGCATTGGACGTTATGCTCGGCACGCCTCCCGGCACGCATCGGGCCCAGTTGTCCATCTCACAGGCCATTCCACAGCCTCCAGCGCTCGTAGCAACGGGGACACCCGCCGACCTGCTGCGCCGCAGACCCGATATTATTGTGGCCGAACGTCATCTCGCGGCGTCCAACGCACGCATCGGGGTAGCCATCAGCGAGTACTATCCTAAATTCTCGCTCAGCGCCTTGCTCGGTAGTGCAACGTCGGTGTCGAGCGGCAATTTGTTCTCCAGCGGTGCCAGCCAATCGGCGGGCGTATTAGGGCTGCGCTGGCGACTCTTCGACTTCGGTCGCATTAACGCCCAGATCGATCAGGCGAAGGGACAGGAAGCTGAAGCGCTGGCAGCTTACCGTCTGTCGGTACTCCGTGCGACCGAAGACGTTGAGAACGCCTTCTCGGCCTTGGTCAATCGCGAAATGCAGGCTGCAACGTTAACCGCCGGTGAGACCGCGTTAGCCAGCGCGCGGCAGTCGTCTTTCATCGCCTATCAAAAAGGAACAAGCAGCCTGATTGACGTCCTTCACGCCGATGAAACCCTGCTACAAACCTCCGATGCCCGGGCTCAGGCCCAAACCGAATCGGCACGCGCAGTTATCGCCACATTCAAGGCGCTCGGCGGCGGTTGGCAGCCGCCAGAAGCCACAGCGAGAGCACAATAAGATGCGCACCCAACACAGCCACAAACTGGCACCTGTACAATTTAAAATAAACAATGGGAGTGATTAACATGACAGTAGAAAACAATGCATAGGTGCTTATCACGGGGGCTTCAAGCGGGTTTGGCGAGGAATTCGCGAGGCAATATGCGGCACAAAGAAAGTCGCTCATCCTGGTGAGCGCGTCGGCTCAATGAGCTTGAAATACTCGCGGAGGAATTACGCAAAGATTTCAACGTCGATGTAATCGTTGGACAAGTGGACCTTTCCGCGATTAGCGCAATCAGCGATCGACACAGCCGACTAAAAGAACAAAATATTGTGGTTGATATATTAACTAATAACGCTAGCCACGGTTTTCAGGGTAGCTTTTTAGATCAATCACTGGGTGAGATGCTGGATATGATCAATCTGGATATCGCACGTTTGACAGCGATAACCCGACTCTTTGCAGAAGATATGGAACATCTGTTCGGAATACAGATGTTCCGTCCTCACCCATCGCCGCATTATCATAACACCCATAACCCGTTCGCGTGCTCACGCGGGGGACACAGCTTCGAGTATCGATCCACGTCACGTATCATGACTTGCCACGCTAAAATAAAACGCGCTATCATCGCAGCGGCTATTCACTTTTACATCTTTTGATTTTCACCTTCGCTGAATTTTTTCAGCGCGAATTTCTCTGTCTGTTCTCAACGCTGCACGCGATACCGAGCCAGACATCATGATGTGAAAGGCTTTTTCTATGTGTACACCTCAAATTCGTAATTTCTGCATTATTGCCCATGTCGATCATGGCAAGTCCACCCTCGCCGATCGCTTTATCGAACTGACTGCAACCGTCGCCCAACGTGACATGCGTGAGCTGCTACTGGATTCGATGGAAATAGAACGGGAACGCGGCATCACCATCAAATTGCAAACCGTGCGCATGCGCTATCAGGATGAGAAGGGTCAACCGTATCAGTTCAATCTGGTGGATACGCCGGGGCACGTCGATTTTTCTGCGGAAGTCTCCCGTAGTCTCGCCGCCTGCGACGGCGCGATTCTGCTGATTGACGCCACGCAGGGCGTTCAGGCCCAGACGATCGCCAACCTCAATCTCGCCCGACAACAGGGGCTGACCATCCTGCCCGTCCTGAATAAAATCGACAGCCCGCAGGCTAACGTACCGCAGGTGATGCAGCAGTTGGAGGCTATTCCTTCGCTGGATATCAGCACCGTGCTGGCTGTCTCTGCCAAAACCGGTGAGGGCGTGGCTGAGGTACTAAACGCGATTGCCCACCATTTCCCTGCCCCACGAGGGCTCGCCGATGCCCCGCTGCGCGCGCTGGTTTTTGATTCACATTACGATCCTTATCAGGGTGCCATCCTGCATGTGCGCGTAGTGGATGGCAGTATTCAGGCGGGTTCAACGTTGCATTTTATGTCCTCAGGGACACGGTTTGAGGTCACCGAAATGGGTGCTTTTTTCCCCCATCGGCAACCTTGTGCAGAATTGGGAAACGGTGAAGTCGGTTATCTCGCTGCTGGCCTGAAAGACGCCGCCGCCATTCGGGTGGGCGATACACTGACGTTCGCCGAGCGCCCCGCGACAGAGCCGGTTGCGCGCTATCAGGAAATGAAGCCGATGGTGTTTTCTGGACTCTATCCTGATGCGGACGACGATCTGAAAGGCTTGCGTAACGCTATGAATAAGCTGTCACTTAACGATGCGGCGTTGCACTGGGTTCCCGACGTTTCCGCCTCACTGGGTGCCGGTTTCCGCTGTGGTTTTCTTGGGATGTTACATATGGATATTGTTCGTGAGCGGCTCAAGCGTGAATACGGTATCTCCGTAATGGCCACCGCGCCCAGCGTGGAATACCGCGTCACATTACATAACGGCCACTGCCTGACGATTGATAACCCAGCACATTTCCCTGGAGAGGACGTGCTGGACTTCATCGAAGAACCCTATGTTATCTGCACCATTAACACGCCAGATGCCTACGTTGGCGCGTTGATGGAGTACTGCGCTTCGCGTCGCGGGGAGTTTATCGACATGCACTATCTCGATAACGGTAGCGTGACATTACACTGGGATCTGCCGCTCAACGAGATGATCTTCGGCTTTTTTGATGCGCTGAAATCGCTCACTCAAGGCTATGCCACGCTGGATTATGAGCCAGGTCGCTACCGGCGTTCCGATTTAGTGCGCTGTGATATCTATCTCGATAGTCAGTTGATCGATGCCTTTTCCTTCATCATTGCGCGTCATAAGGTATGGGCGCGGGCCACCGAAATCGTGAAAGCGTTGAAATACGTGATTCCACGTAAACTGTATCCCGTTCCTGCTCAGGCAAAAGTCGGCCATCGCGTTATCGCGCGCGAAGACATCCCTCCGCTGCGCAAAAGCGCATTGGCTCAGGGCTTTCAGGGTAGCCTGTCGCAGAAACAGCGACTGATCCGTAAACAGCGAGAGAATAAAAAGCATAACGTTGGGTTCTCAAAACGAGACATTCCCCGCGAAGCATTTATGGCCATTCTGGCGCTTGATGCCTAGTTATTGACGACGAAAACATAACGCCGGCGGATAGAACGACGCGCTATCCGCCCTTTCGTTTCCCTGTTAGCTTTTCCTTGCCTGCCGATGACGGACAGTCGGTGCACTACACGGTACGCGGGCCGCTGTTCTTCGGCAGCAGCAACGATCTCTTCGAGCACTTTCTCTATGTGCAGGATCCACAGAACGTCACCATCGATCTGACGCACGCCCAAATCTGGGATGCTTCCAGCGTGGCGGCACTCGACGCGATCGAAACCCGCTATCACCGCTACGATGCTAAGGTCACGATCGTCGGGCTGGACACCAACAGCACAAAAATTCACCAGCGCCTGTCCGGGCATCTCTAATCGGCCAGCCCCTGACTGCGGTCAGGGGCTGGGATACTACCTGGTCAGATTTGCGGTTTTCCGCCCTTCCCACTGCATGAGTAGACTCAGCGCCGCAGGCAGGGCAAGCAATGTCAGCAGCGTCGCCACCATCAATCCACCGATAATCGCGTAGGCCATCGGCCCCCAAAATACCTGATGTGCAATCGGAATCATGCCGAGGATCGCCGCCAGCGCCGTCAGTATAATCGGGCGTGAACGGTGACTGGCCGCATTCACAATCGCCTCCGTCGCGGGCTGTCCATTTTTCACATTCAGATCGACCTCACCAATCAGAATAACGGCATTACGAATAATCATTCCTGCCAGCGCAATCGCCCCCAGCAGCGCCACAAACCCCATCGGCGTCCCGGTCGGTAGCATGGCGGCGACAATGCCTATCAGGCCAAACGGCGCGGTCAGGAAGGCCAGCACCATGCGGGAAATACGCTGGAGCTGAATCATCAACAGCACCAGCATGACCAACAGCGTCACTGGCAACACCGCATATACGGAGCCATTGCCTTTATCAGACTCCGCCGCCACGCCGCCTTCCGTGATGTGGTAACCCGCTGGCAACGTGGCGCGATAGCGTTCAATTTCAGGTGCCAGTTTTTCAGATAGCGCTGGAGCCCGTACGCCCGGCGCCATATCCATTTGTACCGTAATAAACGGTTCGCGCTGACGACGCCAGATAATCGGATCGTCGACGCCGTACGCCACGGTAGCAATCTGCCCCAGCGGTACGGAACGCCCATCTGCAATCGGGATTTGCAAATTCGCGATCGTGGCAACATCCCGGCGCTCCTGCGGCGTACCGCGAACGACCACATCCACCAGCCGATTGTCATCACGTACCGAGGTCAGCGTTGAACCGGAGAATATCGCCGCCAGCATGCTGGCCACTTCCTGTGAACTGATACCGACCGCGCGGGCTTCGGTCTGATTCAGCACCACGTTCACCGAACGTTCCGGCTCCCCCGCCGTCAGGTTGACCTCACGCACATCGGCCTGATTGCCCACCAGACTGGCAAGCCCTTGGGCAATATCACGGACGCGATGAATATCCGGTCCCGCTACCCGATATTTAAGCGGCCAGCCCACTGGCGGCCCCAATTCCAGTGCGGACACGCGCGCCACAATGTTGCTGAAATCGCGCTCAAGTACCTGATTCAATTTTGCCGCCAGCGCATCCCGCGCCTCCAGATTTTTTGCCACCACCACCAGTTGCGCGATATTTTCGTGGCTCAGCAGCACATCCATCGGGAGATAAAAGCGCACCGCGCCCGACCCAACATAGGAAGAGAAATGGTCAACGTCAGGGTCATCTTTCAGAAAGGCTTCCAGCCGTTTCGCCTGCGCTTCCGTCGCCGCTTGTGAAGCATTCGCGGGCAGCGTCAGGCTGACCAGCAGCTCCGGCCTGTCGGATGCAGGAAAAAACTCGCCGTCCAGTCGGGTAGCGCCAAACATGGCAACGACCAGTAATATCAGGGCAATAGCGAGCGTCATCCCTCGATTAACCAGCACACGCTGTAGCCACTGGCGGTACAGGCGCCCCAACCGTCCCGGTTCGTCATGATGGTGACGAAACGTTTTTGGCAACAGCCAGACACCGAGAAGCGGGGAAAAGAGAATCGCCACGATCCAGGAGCTCAGCAATGAAATCAGGACCACGACAAAGAGCGAAAAGCAGTATTCCCCCGCGCTGGATGCAGCAAACCCCACCGGAATAAACCCGGCAATCATCACCAGCGTCCCCGTCAACATAGGAAATGCCGTGCTTTCATAGGCCCAAGCCGCCGCGCGTTTGCGATCCCAGCCCTGCTCCAGCCGTGACACCATCGCTTCCACCGTAATCATGGCATCATCCACCAGCAGTCCCAGCGCAATAATCAGCGCCCCCAGCGAAATGCGCTGTAGCCCGATACCGGTGATTTCCATACCAATAAAGGTCATCGCCAGCACAATCGGGATAGAGGCCGCTACCACCAATCCGGCACGGCTGCCGAGCGACACAAACGACACCGCCAGCACGATGGCAATCGCTTCCAGCAGCACTTTCACAAAGCCACCGACGGCACTCTTCACCACTTCAGCCTGATCGGCCACGCGCGTCATTTCAATCCCATACGGCAGTTGCGTCGCAATCACATTCATTTTATCGCGAATGGCCTGACCGAAATTGAGCATGTTGCCAGTGGGTGCCATGGAGATTGCCAGCCCAATCGCTTTCTCGCCATTCACGCGAAACGTCGGCGACGGCGGTTCCGCCGTTTCACGGTTAATCGTGGCGATATCGATCAGCGGAACAAATTTCCCGCCGATGCGTAAGGTAATCTGTCGCAGGCTCTGCTCAGAGGTAAACGCCCCGCTGACGCGCACGGCGACCTTCTCATCATCGGTGCGAATAATGCCGGCGGGCGTGACCGCATTCTGCGCCTTGAGTGAATCAATCACCTGTTGCGGATCTAACCCCAGCCCAGCCAACCGTCGGGGCGAGAACGTCACCACAATCTGTTCTTCCTCGACACCAAGCATGTCGACCTTACCAACATCCGGCACGCTCAGTAACGCAGAGCGAATATCGTCAACCTTGTCGCGCAGTTCCCGCGGTGAAAAACCGTCGGCGGTGAAGCCGTAGATGGTGCCAAACGTATCATCAAACTCGTCATTCACGGCCGGTGGGCTGAAGCCATCAGGCAACGAACTGGCGATATCGGTCATTTTCTTACGCACCGTATACCAGATATTCGGCACAGCGGAAGGCGGCGTATCGTCGCGCAAGTTAACGAAAACCACCGATTCCCCGGCGCGGGTATAGCTCTCGACGTAATCGAGATACGGCGTTTCCTGTAATTTTTTCTCCAGCTTATCGGTGACGAAATTCACGGTATCGCTCACCGTCGCGCCCGGCCAGGCCGCAGAGACCACGGCAGACTTGATGGTAAACGCCGGATCTTCGTTACGGGGCAAGCGTTGATAGCTCATCACGCCTGCTGCCATAATCACCAGCATCATAAACGCGACAAACTGCTGGTGCGCCAGCGCCCAGGCGGACAGATTAAAGCGTGCGGCCGATTGCGGTTCTTGTGCCATTAGCGACGCCCCTCTTCATCCAGCCGAATTTTTTCATCCGGTCGCAGCTTACTGACGCCTGCGGTCACCACGCGGTCGCCTTGTTTCAGCCCCTCGGCGACGAAAATCGCCGTGTCGCTGTAGCGCGCGACGCTAACCGGCTGCAAACGCACCGTCTGGGCTTCTGCGTTCACGACATAGACCGCAGGTTTGTCCCCCTGACGCGTGAGCGCAGATGCGGGGAGTTCAATGACAGCCGCATCGGACTGCTGTATCGTGCCATTCACGCTGGCACCCAATACCATCGCAGCGGGCGGCGAGGTTAACGTGACTCTCACTCTGAAAGTACGCGTAACGGGATCGGCCTGCGGACTGATATCACGCACGCGCCCCTCGGCCAGCACGCTCGGTTCAGACAGCAGTGACACGCGGATAACGCGCGAGGCAAGTGACGGATTGACCAGCCGCTCCGGCACGTCAAACACCGCATCGCGTCCGCCCAGAGAGGCCAACTTCACCACCTCTTGTCCGGCGCTCACTACCTGACCGGGATTGGCGCTGACCGTCGTGATCACGCCATCCTGTGCTGCCGTAAGTTGCGTGTAGCTGAGGCGCTCCTGCGCCCCTTTGACGGTAGCCTGTGCACTTTCACGTCGGGAAACGGCGGCATCCCAGTTTGCCTGTGCTTCATCAAGCTGTACCCGCGCAATTGCCCCACCCGGTGCCAGCGCCTTCATACGGGAGAAATTGCTTTTCGCCAACCGTTCTGCCGAGGCTGCGCTGGCTAAATCCGCCTGTGCGCTGCGCAACTGGTTTTCGCTGTCGCGCGCGTCGAGCGTCGCAATCACATCGCCGCGCTTCACGGATGCACCGACATCCACCAGACGATTAAGCACGCGTCCATCCAGACGGAAACCCAGTACCGTTTCTTCGTGCGGACGAATCTCTCCCGTCAACGACACAGGTTCACGATTCATCGCCGGCATGACGAGCTGCGTTTTCACCTGCCTGACAGGCGGAGGCACGGGCGCATCATCAGCGCTGTCGCAGCCGCTCAGGAACACGGCTGACAGCAGACAGAAGGCAAAACGGCTAACCATCATTACAACCTCTCAACAAATGGCATCAGAACGAATACAGAACGGCCAACGTGGCGCCAGTATCATTACGTCGTTCCACAACCTGACTATCCGCCACCTTGTCGGTGAGCCAGGTTGACGTCACCGCCACGTTAGTTGACCACGCGGGGCTAAATTGATGCGTCCAGTTCGCCCCCAGCGCATAGCCATAGACGCCTTTGTCAGCACGATAGGCGGCCAAGCCAGAACGGCGGCTCTGCTGCGGCGTCACGCCGTAATAGGTTTGGTTAAAGCGTGCATCCCCTATCAGCATGTCCGCCGACAGCGCCAGCACGTCATCCTTTTCTGCCGATTGCCACACGGTGCTCTTTGCCCCGACGCGATACTGATTACCGCGCGCACGCTCACTCAGTGCAAATTCGCCACTCGCCTCCAGCGCTAGCCAGGGCGCAAACTGATACCCCGCCGTGACGGTGGTTGTTACCGATCCTTTAACCTTACCCATCCCTTTCAATCGATTTGAACCTGCGCGCCACTGGCTGTTTTTGTCATCCCTTCCCATGTCGTAACCGATGGCGTGATCGAGATAAAAACCGGAAGGAGACTGGTATTGCCAGCCGATGCCGCGTGTGGAATCGAAATAGAGTGGGCCGCGCTGAACGGTCAGCACAGGCAGCGCGGTGGTTTGACGATTTTTGCTCCCCATATAGCGCGGTGCATTCAGGACGGCGACACCCACGGTCACATCCGTGTGGTCACCCAAGAGCGAGGGCAATGATACTTCTGGCTCCGCGGCGAATGCCGCGCCAGATAGCGCGATAGCAGACAAGCTGGTGGATAAAATAATTTTTGTTATGTTCATACATCCCCTCTTTTACGCGGTAATCTTGCACCGTGACGTTTCCCGACAGGCGCAGCGTGATTGGTGTTGGCTTTTCAGCACCGTGGCGAATTATGCTGATGCATAGTCAAGAAACGCTGTGTGGTTTTTTAAGATTTCATCAAGAGGTTCGCGATGGCGGAAAAACGGGTATTGATTATTGAAGACGACATGGATGCAGCCAGCGTGCTCGAGGCTTATCTGCGGCGTGATGGCTATCAGGTGTCTATCGCGTCTGATGGACAACGAGGCCTGCACATGGCGCTGACCAGTAAACCCGATTTGATTCTGCTGGATGTGATGCTGCCGAAGATGAACGGTTCCGAGGTGCTGTCCGCCCTGCGACAACGCAGCAATATTCCGGTGATTATGGTCACCGCCATCGGTGACGACCCGGAAAGAATTGGCGCGCTGCGTTACGGCGCGGATGATTATGTCGTCAAGCCTTATAACCCGCAGGAGGTGATGGCGCGGGTGCAGGCCGTGTTGCGACGAACCGGTTACGCCATCCGGGAAGATGCCATCCTGACATTCGAAAATCTCTCGGTTGATCCGACCTCCGTGACGGCCAGCATTGCGGTATCGCCATCAGACTCCGTCTTTCTCGACCTGACGCCAACCGAGTTCAATATTCTGGTGACGCTGCTCAAAACGCCGAACCGCGCCTTCACTCGGGGAGAATTACTCGAAGCCTGTCTGCCAGAAAGCGATGCGCTGGAACGCGTGGTGGATACCCACGTCCACAACCTGAGAAAAAAACTCAATCAGTACAACATCGTCAATGTGCTCGTCACCGTCCGCTCCGTCGGCTATCGATTCCGGTGAGTATGATGAAAAAGTCGCTCTTTCTGTCAGAAAACATGTCGCTGTGGCGCTGGCTGTGCTTTCGCATCATTTCTCTGCTGCTCGCCGCCGTGATCACCATCGCGGGTCTAATGTGGCTGCGCTTTGCCATCTACAGCATCTATATTGAACAACACATGCCGGACGCAGTACGCACGGAATTTCAGCAATTCACTGCACAAAAAGATTACGGTAACCCTCGCTACCAAGAGATTATCAATCAGTTCTATGGCCCAGAAGTCTTCGCCCCTAATATTGCCAGCAGCGACTGGCTGGTGCTCGCGATTATGGTGCTTATCGCTTTACCCACCATGGTGGTTGTGGTGCTATGGCGAGCGCGCCCGCTATCACAGCAATTTTCCAATATCGCCAACGCCGCGCGCGACGTCGCACAGGGAAAATTCGATACCCGCACACAGCGCGTTGAGCAGGCACCGATGGAGTTAATTACGCTGGCGGACGACTTTAACAACATGACCGCACAGTTGGAGCGCTACGAGCGAGAACTGCGCGAATCCAGCGCGGCGTTAGCCCATGAACTGCGTACACCGTTAAATGCGGCGATGGGCCGTGTTCAGGGCATGATGGATGACGTCTTCCCGCAGGATAAAGCACAGTTGGCAATGGTCATTAAACAGCTCGAACAGCTCAATCACGTGATTCAGGATCTACACGTCCTGTCACTGGCCAGAGCCGGACAACTGCCACTGGTGCACACGCCTTTCTACTTCGACGAACTGATCACGGAACGGCTGACGTGGTATCGGCCTCAGTTAGAGCAAGCTGGGTTTCAGATACATGTTGATATCGAACAGAGTGACTTTTGTATTGCCGACCGCGAGAGATTGGGACAGGTGTTCTCTATCCTGATCGAGAATGCCTTAAGCTACGCCAGCGACGGCCGCTATTTGGCGATTGAGGTGCGCGAAATAGCGGTACGAGAAAGCGCACCGTGCTGGCAGATTACCGTTGCCGATCGCGGGCCGGGCATTGAGCCAGAATCATTGCCCCTGCTTTTCGACCGCTTCTGGCGCGCCGAGCATTCACGCGGAAGGCACTCCGGCGGTAGCGGGCTGGGACTCTCCATCGCGTCGGCCATTATCACCGCACATGGCGGCACTATTTATGCGGAAAGTTATGCAAAAAGTGACACAGGACCTTATGCGGAAAATCATACAGAAAACCACGCTGAACGCAGCGATGACAGCGGGCTTATCATCATCATGACTCTGCCATGTCCGGCGTGACAGAACGGCGTACCGTCGGCAATGGCCAATAATTAAAAACCATAGCAAAATTATTGCTATGCCCCGTACCGTGCAAAAAGCAGTCTGTCGGATTAGGAATGATTCAGAGCAACGAAGGTGTCAGCTCCGATCTAATACATCTGGAGCGCACCACTGATGGTTCGGAAAGGCGGGCATGGGCACCGAAGGAACCGCGTTAGCGGCATAATTCCCGCCAAAAGCCTGGGTTCTTAGGGCGCCGGCGATTGGGCGCCCTAAGTCGGGCGTGGCATCAATGCCATAGAGAAACTCCGCGGCTTATCACGCACGAAACCTACTGTTCCTTGTGTTGAAATGCATCTAACTTTCACAAAGATATTTATCAGGGATTAATAACGCTCCAGCCAGTGGGCGTAAGGTGCTGGCAGCGTCCACGAGGCGCGTTCGATGCCCAGCTCGCGGGCGGCCTGATAGCTCCAGTGCGGGTTCGCCAGATGCGCTTTACCCACCATCACCAGATCCAACTGACCCGATGCGACAGCCTGTTCAGCCAGTTCCGGCGTGCCGAAGCCCCAGGCGGAAGAGACAGGAAGATCGGCCCGCTCGCGTACCTGTTTAGCAATCGGCCCCATAAAGGCAGGAGCCCACGGAACATTCGCTTCCGGCGTAGAAAAACCAATGCTGACGCTCAGCATATCCAGCCCTGCGGCTTTAAAGCGACGCGTCAGCTCAATGGATTCCTGCAAGGTTTCTTCATCACGACCGTCAAATTCAATCACGCCGAAACGGGCGGTCAGCGGCAGGTGTTGTGGCCACACATCACGAACGGCAGCCAGCGTTTCCAGCAGAAAACGGCTGCGGTTGTCAAAACTGCCGCCGTACTGATCGTTACGCTTGTTGGAATGAGCGGAGAAGAAGCTCTGTGCCAGATAGCCGTGAGCAAAGTGCAGCTCCAGCCATTCAAAACCGGCTTCTAGTGCACGGCGAGCCGCAGCGACAAAATCATCACGAACGCGGGCGATATCTTCCAGCGTCATTTCCTGCGGTTGTTTGGACAGGTTCGCGCCGAAAGCTTCTGCGGAAGGGGCAATGGTCTGCCAACCGCGTGAGTCGCCAGCAGGAATATGATCGTCGCCTTCCCAAGGAATATTCGCGCTGGCTTTGCGTCCAGCATGCGCAATCTGAATTCCCGGTACGGAGCCTGCATCCTTAATGGATTTAGCGACCTTGGCAAACGCCTGCGCCTGCTCATCGTTCCAGATACCCGTGCAGTGCGGCGTGATGCGGCCTTCGGGTGCGACAGCCGTCGCTTCCACGATAACCAACCCGGCACCGCCGCGCGCCAGTGAGGCATAATGCACCTGATGCCACTCGTTGATCAGGCCATCATTCGCGGAATAGGTACACATCGGTGGAACAGCAATTCGGTTGCGTAACGTAATATCTTTCAGCTTGAAGGGTTGAAACAGTGCGGACATAACATTTCCTACCTTGTTTGGTTAATTCGATATTTCGATATTATTCGAATAATGGATTTTAGACAACCCTGACGCTATAATTCGCCCATGAGACCTTTTAAGCACCCTACCCCCGATGAGTTTACCCTTGAGCGCGTCCTGTACGCCTTAAGCGATCCCCTGCGCTTGGAAATCGTCCGCCGTCTGGCTATGCAGGGCGAGGCAACATGCAGCGAACTTGACGGCGGTCGCCCAAAATCCAGCGTGTCGCACCATTTTCGCGTCTTGCGTGACTCGGGCCTGCTGCATACCACCAACATCGGCACCACGCACATCAACCGACTGCGCCACAGCGACATGCAACAGCGCTTTCCCGGCCTGCTCGACGCCATTTTGTCTCAACCTGCCGAGTAAAGTTACGAAGGGCGTAGAGATAGCACGACTAAATCCACATAGTGAACCGCTATCAAAACCGTTTCACTCATTCCACGATCGTTTCTGCATTTCTCCGCCGTTCCCTTTATACTGTGCGTTTTGTACCAAGACGAACGGCGAGAACCCCTCAGTAATGATGAACAACGATGTCCTGCGCAGCGTGCGCTATATGCTGAATTTCAATAATGACCACCTGCTGAAGATCCTGGCGCTGGTGGAGATGATCGTCCCCCCACAGCAGTTGGCGAGCTACGTCAAAAAAGAGGGGGAGGAAGGCTATCAGCCTTGCCCGGACATCGTGATGAGTTATTTCCTGAATGGGTTGATTCTGCAAAAACGCGGTCAAGATGAAAACCAGCCTGCGCCGCAGTTTGAGCGCAAGATGACCAACAATATTATTTTGAAAAAGCTGCGTGTCGCGTTTTCACTAAAAACGGATGATATTCAGGCGATCCTGCAGGCACAAAATTTTCGCATTTCAGTACCGGAAGTCACCGCGATGATGCGCGCGCCCGATCATAAAAACTATCGCACCTGCGGCGATCAGGTGATCCGCTACTTCCTGAAAGGGCTGACGGCACGAGTACGCAAAGGCTAAAAGCGCCGTTAACAAAATACGTGAGCGTTGCCTGACTGACCTTCCTCGTAAGGGCATCAGCAACGCTCAGTTTTTAGTGCGGTATCAATGCTGTGTGTCATGCAGGATAGCCGTGACCAACTGCTCCAGTTCTTCGTTTTCAATTCGGGTAATTTGCCGCACTTTTTCCTTATCCATACCCGTTAACAGCAACTCTCGGGCAATCTGTCTGGCACTGTTTTTCATCCCTTGTTCAATGCCCTGCTCCAATCCTTGCTGAATACCGCGTTGGATGCCTTCCTCGAATCCCATTTTTTTCAATTGTTCGGCGATCGTCATAATGTCCTCCTGACCGGTTGATAGCGGTGCAGCCAGTGCGTCAATGAAATCTGCGGGCTTGGATGTGTTTCCCGCTTGTGCAATATAAAATAACAGCGCCCGACGCTGCGTCAGCGGCACCGACCAGCGTTCAAATAGTAACCCAATCTCCCGCGCCAACTCCAGCATATCACGGGTACGAATATGCTTCTGTACCAGTTCCAGTAACGCCATCCGTCGGTGCGTGCGGATTTCATCGTCTGGCATGACAGTTAAATCCACCAACGGGAAAGGCTGTTCATACAGCGCTTTTGCCAGTACAGGATCGGCAAAACTGTCCAGCCAGCGGAGGCTGTAAGGATAAGGACGCGCTCTGCCATGGTAAAACAGCAGCGGCACCACCAGCGGTAAGCGATCGTGTCCCTGATCCAGATGCTGCTGCATGGCAGCCAGACAATAGCGCAGCAGCCGGAAAGCCATCTGCTTTTCCGGGCGGCTTTGGTGTTCAATCACACAGTAAATATACCCTTTGCCTGCGGTGGTACGTAGCGAGTACAGCACGTCCGATATCCGCGCGCGCAGCTTTTCATCAATAAACGACGCGGATTCCAATTGCAGCGTGCTGAAATCACACCGTGCACGGATTTCATCCGGCAGATGAATAGTCAGAAAATCCCGTGCGACCGCGATATCGCTGAGAAACTGTTTAAAGATCGCATCATGCGATGGCATCTCGTCCCCTTCCCTGTAGACCATGACTAAAAATTCAGTAGGGAGGGTAACGGGGATGCGATAACAAAACAGAAGACAGCGGAGAAAGTGGAAAGCGCCTCGAAGAAAAACCGATTTATTTCGAAGCGCTGGCTGTAGGCAAGGAGCCGTTGCCGTCAGGCGGCTTCATGTTTTTCCATCATCAAAGGTGCAGGGGCTGCATCAACATGCAGCGCAGGATGACGGCAGAAGCGAACGACGTCACCGACCACCAGCAGGCTCGGCGACTGTGGCTGATAGCGTGCCAACAGTGCCGGTAAAGTTGCCAGCGTCGCGGTCAATAGCCGCTGATCCGGCTGGGTGCCGCGTTCAATAATCGCGACGGGCGTCTGCGCGGACAGACCATGTTCGATCAGGCGCTGGCACAGTCGACTGCTGTGGCTCAGCCCCATATAGAACACCAGCGTTTGCTGGCTGTCCGCCAGCGTCGGCCAGTCCAATTGCGGTTCACCATCGCGCGAATGGCCGGTCACGAAGCGTACCGACTGCGCACAGGCCCGGTGCGTCAGCGGTAGCCCCACCGCCGCCGCACAGCCTGTCGCGGCAGTAATACCAGGCACCACATGACAGACAATCCCAGCCTGCTGGGCATAATCCATCTCCTCGCCGCCGCGCCCAAAAATAAAGGGATCGCCGCCCTTGAGACGAATCACCCGCTGCCCAGCCTGCGCCAGTTCAACCAACAGCTGATTGATTTTCTCCTGCGACAAACGGTGGCAGCCGCGCGTTTTGCCGACATCGATACACAGCGCCTGCTCCGGCACCAAATCCATAATCTCCGCCGACACCAGCCGATCGTAGACCACCACATCCGCCTGCTGGATTGCCCGCAGCGCCTTCAGCGTCAGCAGTTCTGCATCGCCCGGCCCCGCGCCTACCAGCCAGATTTCACCGCCGAGTACAGGCTGACGCCGCTGGCCCTTCGCCAATATTGATTGTGTTGTCATCATGTCACACCTCATTACGCCGTGGCGCTCAACCTGCTTTTTTCAATTCATTGACCGTTATCGGCACATGCTGACTCAATAACGCCTTCAGTTCGGGGATACAGGAACCGCAGTTGGTGCCGCATTTCAGCGTGCCACCTAACGCTGCCACGCTGTGACACCCCTTACGAATCGCACCGACGATGATCGCTTCGCCAACGCTATAGCAACTGCAAATCGTGGCTCCCTGTGTCACTTGCCCCTGCGGTGCCTGACCCGCCAGTAACGCGTGGCGTTCGTGCGGGAGCTGCGGTGGAGTAGCAAACGCCTGACGCACTGCATCGCTGTCGATACGCAGCGCCTGTGCACTCACATAGCAGGCCAACACCACACGGCCATCGCGCCAGCCAATCAGGTGAAAGATGCCGTTGCCCTGCGCAACCTGACACTGCATATTTTCCAACCCATAATGTTCAGTCAGCCATGCCTGCCAGTCGTCTACCGGCACACGGTCGGCAAACAGATACTGCGTCACGCCTTCATGCGGAATCTTGCTCCAATACGTTGCAGGCGGCGGCAGAACGTCATGCTCGGCAGATAAGGTTAATGGCGCTGGAACGGGTTCATCGGCAAAAAACAGCGTTGCCTGCCAGGCGGTATGCCAAGGTTGGATACGCACCCGGCTGTGTTTGCTTTCCGGCTGCCCGGAATACGGATCGGTAATCGGCGCAACTAAACTGTCAGCCCGCGCCTGAGCGCTGAACTGCTGATTCCAATGCATCGGTACAAACACGCTGCCGCGCGCCTGTCCGGCATCGAGTCGTGCCCGCACCAGCATCCAGCCGTGCACCGACGACAGACGCACCAAATCGCCCGCCTGAATGTCATGCGTCTGCGCATCCTGTGGATGCAGTTCGCAGTAGGGTTCGCTGATATGACGCATCAGCCGAGCCGCTTTGCCCGTCCGTGTCATGGTGTGCCACTGATCGCGAATACGTCCGGTGTTCAGTATCAGCGGATACGCCGCGCGCCACGGGCTTTGCGGCAGTGACGGCGTTACGCTCACCAGACGCGCTTTACCATCGGCATGCCAGAATCGGCCATCGTCACCCAGTCGGGCGCGTCCGTTCGGGAATGCCGCATTCACTGGCCACTGTATCGGTTCCAACTGCTGCCACTGCTGATTGCTGAGCGTCGCCAGCCCGCTGATATCAAACGCGCGGCTGCCATTATTCTCAAACCCAGACAGCGCCGCATGTTCACGAAAAATCTCCGCCGGATGCTGATAAGCAAATGCCTCGGCAAATCCCATACGCTGCGCCACCTGACTCAGCATCCACCAGTCAGCTTTGGCTTCCCCCGGAGCAGGTAGAAAGGCTCGCTGACGAGACACCCGGCGTTCGGAATTGGTTACTGTGCCGTCTTTTTCTCCCCAGCCCAACGCAGGCAGTAAGATATCAGCGGTTTCTGCGGTATCGGTGTGGCGCATCACTTCGGAGACAATCACCAGCGGGCAGCGTTCCAGCGCCTGTTTCACCCGGTCAGCATCCGGCATCGACACCACCGGATTAGTGCCCATGATCCACACCGCTTTAATATCGCCGCGTTCAACCGCGCGAAACAGTTCCACCGCATTCAGACCGGGCTGCGTCGCCACATTATCGCTCTGCCAGAAGCGCCCTACGCGCTCGATGTCCTGTGGCGTAAACCCCATGTGGCTGGCAAGCTGATTAGCTAACCCGCCCACTTCCCGCCCCCCCATCGCATTTGGCTGTCCGGTTATCGAAAAGGGGCCACTACCGGGTAAACCGATTTTGCCGCTCAGCAAATGGGCATTGATGATGGCGTTGCATTTATCACTGCCCGAGGACGATTGATTTACGCCCTGCGAATAGAGCGTGACCACTTTATCGCGGGTAGCGAACAGGTGATAGAAACACTCGATATCGGCTTCATCTAACCGACAGCAGTCCGCGACCTGCGCCACCGACCACGTCTGCGCCGACTGTAATGCCTCTTCCACGCCGGAAAAGCGCTCGGCCAATTCGGCGCGATCGATACGCGAATCCTGCGCAATCCAATGCAGTAGGCCGTTGAACAGCCCGGCATCGCTGCCGGGTTGCAGTGGTAGATGCAAATCGGCAACGTCGCAGGTTGCGGTACGTCGAGGATCGATCACCACCACCTGCATCTGTGGCCGCTGCTGTTTCGCCTGCACCAGTCGCTGGTACACCACCGGATGCGCCCAAGCCGTGTTAGAACCGACCAGCACCACCACATCCGCCAGCTCGATATCTTCATAATTACAGGGAACGGCGTCCGCCCCCAGCCCACGCTTGTAACCAATCACCGCAGACGCCATACACAGCCGCGAGTTGGTATCCATATTGGCGACGCCAATGAAGCCTTTCATCAGCTTGTTAGCGACGTAGTAATCTTCCGTCAGCAGTTGGCCTGAACCATAAAACGCCACCGACTGCGGGCCGTGTTTCTGCATGGTCGCCAGCAGCCGTTCGGCCACCGTATCGAGCGCCTGCTCCCAGCTAACGCGACGCCCTTCCACGAGCGGCCACAAGAGCCGGCCTTTCAAATCCAGCGTTTCTCCCAGCGCAGAGCCTTTGACGCACAGTCGACCCAAATTCGCCGGATGTGCGGGATCCCCGCTGATCTTTACCGCCCCTTGCTCATCGTGTTCTGCCAGCACGCCACAGCCGACGCCACAATACGGGCAGGTTGTCCGACAGACGCGCGCGTTCATGATGCTTTCGCCATGGCGGTGTCTGCCAGAACGACGCCTTCAGGCACGGCCAGCGGTTGACGGCATACCCAGATTTCGTCATCTTCCACGCGCACCGGCCAGGCACGCACGTACAGCGCGCTGTCATCCGGGCTGACGCCGTCTCGCAGTTTGAAGCGTTTTTTGTACAGCGGTGAAATCACAACCGGTTCCCCCGCCACGTCACCCAGTAGCCCACGCGACAGCACATTCGCCCCGCTGCCCGGTTCGTGGTTTTCTAACGCGTACACCTGCTGCTCGCTACCCGGCAGGTGGAACAGCGCGATCTGCTGCTGTCCGAGGCGCGCCGCCATGCCAGCATGACGCGGAATATCACCCAGCGTCGCGACCTGAACCCACTCAGCTTCATGCGCGGCGGGTTTCAGCACAGCGGGTTCTGGCGATACCGCTTTCTCATGATCCTGTGCCGGACGGATCTGCCCACGCTCAGGCACCATCACCACCGCTTCATCCGGGCTATCGCTGTTCAGGAAGCCGCGGAACAGCGCCAGACGTTCCGGGCTTTCCAGCGTGGTTTGCCATTCGCACTGGTAGGCATCCACCACGCGCTGCATCTCTTTATCTAACTCTTCACCGATATTCAGGCTGTCTTCCAAAATCACCTGACGCAGATAGTCGATACCGCCCTCCAGATTGTCCATCCAGGTGCTGGTGCGCTGAAGGCGATCGCCAGTGCGGATATAGAACATCAAGACCCGATCGATGATGCGCAGCAGGGTTTCCGTATCCAGATCGCTGGCGAAGAGATCGGCATGGCGCGGTTTCATGCCGCCGTTGCCGCACACATACAGATTCCAGCCTTTATCCGTGGCAATCACACCGATATCTTTGCTTTGCGCCTCCGCACATTCACGGGTACAGCCAGACACCGCCATTTTGACTTTATGCGGCGAACGCAACCCCTTGTAACGGTGCTCCAGTTGGATCGCCAGCCCAGTGGAATCCTGCACGCCATAGCGACACCAGGTCGATCCCACACAAGATTTCACAGTACGCAGCGATTTGCCGTAGGCATGGCCGGTTTCAAATCCGGCATCGATCAGCTCGCGCCAGATCTCTGGAAGCTGCTCCAGGCGCGCACCGAATAAATCCACGCGCTGACCGCCGGTGATCTTGGTGTACAGGTTATAGCGCTGTGCCACCTGACCGATCGCGATCAGCCCTTCCGGCGAGATCTCCCCTGCCGGCACGCGCGGCACGACGGAATACGTACCGTCTTTTTGGATGTTGGCAAAGAAACGATCGTTGGTATCCTGCAACGGCAGGTGCTGCGGTTGCAGCAGATAATCATTCCAGCAGGACGCCAGCATCGACCCCACCAGCGGCTTACACACTTCGCAGCCTAAACCGTGGCCGTAACGCTCAAGGAGGCTGTCGAACGAGCGGATCTCATGCACACGAATCAGGTGGTACAGCTCCTGACGCGAATAGGCGAAGTGCTCACAAATGTCCTTCTTCACTTCGACACCCAGTTGTGTCAGTTCATACTCCATCACCTGTTTCAGCAGCGGCACACAGCCGCCGCAGCCCGTTCCCGCTTTGGTGCAGGTTTTCAACGCGCCCAGTTCGCCGCAGCCGCCCGCCACCGCCGCCGAGATATCGCTTTTGCTGACGTTATGACAGGAGCAAATCTGTGCGCTAGCTGGTAATGCCGCCACGCCCAATCCTTTCGGCGCATCGCCAGAACGCGCAGGCAAAATCAACCCTTCCGGCTGTTTAGGCAACGGCATATCGTTAAGCATCATTTGCAGCAACGTGCTGTAATCGCTGCTGTCGCCAATCAGTACCGCCCCCAGTAAACGCTTGCCGTCGGCAGAGACGACAATTTTCTTGTAAACCTCATTCGGACCGTCCGTCCACTGGTAGCTTTGGCTCCCCGCCGTGCGCCCATGTGCATCGCCAATCGAGGCGACTTCAACGCCCAGTAGCTTCAGCTTGGTGCTCATGTCCGCACCGGTAAATGACGTATCGCGCTGCGCCAGCGTATCCGCTACGCTGCGTGCCATCTGGTAGCCCGGTGCCACCAGCCCAAAAATTTGGCCTTTCCACAGCGCACACTCGCCAATAGCAAAAATTGCGTCATCGGAGGTCTGGCAGCGGTCGTCAATCACGATGCCACCGCGCGGCCCTTTCTCTAAATCGCAGCTGTCTGCCAGCTTGTCACGTGGGCGAATCCCGGCAGAAAACAGCACCAGATCGGTTTCCAATACGCTGCCGTCAGCAAAGCAGAGGCGATGCAACGCCTGCTCACCGTCGGTGATCTCGCGTGTTTCTTTACTGAGATGAATCTGTACGCCCAGCGCTTCAATTTTGCGCCGCAGCATCGCAGCTCCGCCGTCATCAAGCTGCACCGCCATCAGGCGCGGCGCAAACTCCACCACATGGGTGTCCAGCCCCAACTGACGCAGGGCGTTTGCCGCTTCCAGCCCCAGCAGGCCACCGCCAATCACCACGCCAGACTTGCCCTTTTTCGCCTGTGCGGCAATCGCGTCCAGATCGTCCAACGTGCGATAAACCAGACAGCCGGGGCGCGTATTGCCGGGAATCGGCGGAACAAAGGCATAAGAGCCGGTCGCCAGCACCAGCTTGTCGTAGGCGGTTTCCCTCCCCTGCGCGTCGCACACGCATTGACGTTCACGGTCGATCGCCACGATCTCACTGGCGCTGCGCAGCTCAATGCCGCTCTCGGCAAAAAAGCCGTCTTTTACCAGTGACAAAGAGGCGGCGCTGCGGCCGGAAAAATACTCGGAGAGGTGAACGCGGTCATAGGCTTCATGGCGTTCTTCACCAAATACGACAATGTGGTAATGCTGATGCAGGTCGCGTTCAACCAGCTGTTCAAGAAAATAGTGGCCGACCATACCGTGGCCGACGACCACCAAAATAGGTTTGCTCATGACAGGAATCCTTACAGCTTCAGGCTGTGGGTCAGAATCAGGGGAAGAAAGGCCGAAAAGCAGCGAGGCAGGCGGAGTCATCTCGCCCGCTGTCGTGCTCTCCATCGCGGCCAGCAGGCGCTGGCTGTCGTCAGTGTCGCCATACAGCAGAACACCGCTCAGCCGCCCGTCGCGCAGTAGCAAACGGCGGTAGTGCTGCGTCTGCGGATCAAAAAGGGTGTACACCTCATCATCCGGTGCCACGTTAATATCGCCGCCGCTGACCACGCCAATTCCCGTGACTTTCAGCCGCGTTGCCGCCTGTTCACGCTGATAGTCTTTCGGTGTGTGTCCGGCCAGGCGCTGTGCCACCAGCGTGGCATGGGCGAAACACGGGGCAACCAGCCCGAAGGTTTCGCCATTGAGTTCACAACATTCGCCGATTGCGCTGATATACGGATCAGCAGTTTGCAACTGTCCGTCCACCAGTACGCCGCGGTTACAGGGTAAGCCGCAGTCGCGCGCCAGTTGACTCGCGGGAATCACCCCCGCGGTCACCACCACCAACCCGGCCGGAATAGTACGGCCATCTGCCAACGCAACAGCCGTGACGCCTTTTTCATCGCCGTGCAGCGCGACGACCTGCACATCGGTCTCACAGGCAATACCGCGAGCACGCAGGCTGTCACACAGCAGGTCGCTCGCCGTGGCATCCAGTTGGCGCTCCATCAGAACCGGACCGCGATGCAGCAGCGTGACGTCAGCCCCGCGCAGTTGCAGCGCCGCTGCCGCTTCAATGCCGAGCAAACCGCCGCCAATCACCACCGCAGGAACGGACCGACGAATCGTCGCCAACATCAGCTCGACATCATCCAGCGTGCGGAAGCCGCACACGCCTGCCAGATCGATACCGGGCATCGGCGGCATAAACGGCGTGGAACCGGTCGCCAACACCAGATGATCGTAATGCAGCTGCCGTTGCGTCGTTGTCACCTCACGCTGCTGGCGATCAATATGCGTAACCCGCTCACCCAGGAGATAATTCACCGGCAGCGCCGCATCGTCGTCGATAGCCGCAGGCGTCAGCAGCGTATCCGTAAACGCTTTCTCGCCACTCAATACTGGCGACAGCAGGATGCGGTTATAGCTGGCGCGCGGTTCATCACCAATCACGGTAATGCGGTAGCGCGTTGCGGCCAGTTGGCGTAGCACATCGACGAATCGCGCACTCGCCATCCCGTTACCAATCACAATCAGATGCGGTTTCATCATCGTTCCGGCCTCGCTGTCAGGCTGCTTTAGGCTGTTTTTCATATAAGAAATGCAGCACCTGCTGACGGTAGTGGTGGTAGCGTGGATCGTCAGCCAGCGTGACGCGCGAACGTGGACGTTCCAGCTCGACTTTCATGATTTCACCGACCGTCGCCGCGGGACCGTTGGTCATCATCAGCACGCGATCCGACAGCAGCACCGCTTCGTCAACGTCGTGCGTAATCAGCACAATCGTGGTTTGCAACCGCTGCTGAATCTCCATCACCGCATCCTGAAGATGTGCGCGGGTCAGCGCATCCAGCGCGCCGAACGGTTCATCCATCAGCAGGACTTTCGGCTTCATGGCCAGCGCGCGGGCAATCCCTACACGCTGCTTCATCCCGCCGGAGATCTCATTCGGCCGCTTGTTCAGCGCGTGCTCCATATGCACCAGTTCAAGATTGTGGGTAATCCATTCGTGCATTTCGCGTTTGCTCATCTGACCGCGAAACACCTGTCGTACCGCCAGCGCGACGTTTTCGTAAGTGGTCAGCCACGGCAGCAGCGAGTGGTTCTGAAAGACCACGCCGCGCTCCGGCCCCGGGCCGTCGATTTCACGGTTGTCACACAGCAGGCCGCCGCTGCTCGGCAGTGTCAGGCCGGCAATCAGGTTCAATAACGTGGACTTGCCGCAGCCGGAATGGCCGATCAGGCTGATCGTCTCACCCGTGTGAATATCAAAACTCACCTGATCCAGCGCCAGAAACTCCCCGCTGGCGGTATTGAAACGCTGGCTCACCTGCTGCACTTGAATAATCGGTGTTGTACGCATCGTCGGCTCCTTAGCGGTTGTCATAGCTGAAACGGTTAGCAATCCACACCAGTCCCTGCTCAAGCAGCAGGCCGATAACGCCAATCACCACGATGGCGATGATGATGTTTTCCACATTCAGGTTGTTCCACTCATTCCAAATCCAGAAGCCGATACCGACGCCGCCGGTCAGCATCTCCGCCGCCACAATCACCAGCCAGGCGACACCAATCGACAGGCGCACGCCGGTCAATACGTTAGGCAGCACCGCAGGCAGCAGAATCTTGCGCATGATGGTGAATTCGGAGAGCTTCAGGACGCGCGCCACGTTCAGGTAATCCTGCGGGATACGGCGCACGCCTTCGGCGGTATTGAGGATCATCGGCCAGATAGAACAGATAAAAATGGTCCAACTGGATGCCGGTTCGGCACGCTGGAACAGCAGCAGGCCGATAGGCAACCACGCTAGCGGACTGACCGGACGCAGCAGCGAAATGATCGGATTAAGCATGTTGGCCAGAAAGGTAAAACGACCAATCAGGAAGCCAGCGGGAATGCCGACCAGTGCCGCCAGCCCGAAGCCGATACCCACACGTTGCAGCGAAGCCAATACGTTCCAGCCAATGCCCTGATCGTTCGGCCCCGCGATGTAAAACGGGTCGGCAAAGAGGCTGAGCGCCGCAAGCCAGGTCGTCCACGGCGTCGGGAAGTTTTCGCTGTTGAGCGCGGCAATCTGCCAGACCGCAACCAGCAGCCCCAGTCCGAGAACCGCAGGGAAAAGTTGCTGAAACAGCTTACGCAGCAGCAAGCGGTAGGCAAAAGCAGGAGCTGCCGGCGCTTTTGCGGGCGTTACGGGTTTAGTTGGCAGCGGCGTAATGTCGGCGCTGCGTACGGTTTCCGGGGCGTTATCCGCGGTAATTGGAATGACCTGGGCCTGGTTTTTCATCATCAACCTCACTTATTTCTTCACGCTAAAACTGTTGGCATAACCCGCTGGATCGCTACCATCCCAGCGACGGCCATCGATGAGCACGCTGCTGCGCATGTCGCTACCGGGCAACGGCACGTTCCCCACGGCCTCGGCCGCCTGCTTGTAGATATCAATGCGGTTAACCTGCTTCGCGACGGCCAGATAGTCCGGCTCTTCGGTGAGCAAGCCCCAGCGTTTGTGCTGAGTGAGGAACCACATGCCGTCGGACAGGTACGGGTAGTTCACTGAACCGTCGTGGTAGAAACGCATCGCGTGTTCGTCTTTCCAGCTTTTCCCCAGTCCGTTTTCGTACTGGCCCAGCATGCGTCCGACGATGGTTTCTTCTTTGGCATTGATGTACGCGCGTCCGGCAACGACGCCTGCCGTTTCGCGGCGGTTGTCGTCCGAGGCATCAATCCAGCGCGAGGCATCGAGAATCGCGGCGGTCAGCGCGCGGGCGCTATGCGGGTTGGCGTTTACCCAGTCAGCGCGGGTACCCAGCACTTTTTCCGGGTGATCCGGCCAAATGTCTTGCGAGGTGGCGGCGGTAAAACCGATTTTTTCGCTGATGGCACGCTGGTTCCACGGCTCGCCGACGCAGTAGCCGACCATATTGCCAATCTTCATGTTCATCACCATCTGCGGCGGCGGCACCACGACGGTGCGCACGTCGTTCAACGGATGAATTCCGGCGGAAGCCAGCCAGTAATAGAGCCACATGGCGTGCGTACCGGTTGGGAAGGTTTGTGCGAAGGTATAAGTGCCAGCCGGACTGGCGGCGATATATTTTTGCAGCGCGGCGAGATCCGTGACGTTGGCTTCACGCAGTTGGTTTGCCAGCGTGATCCCTTGTCCGTTCTGGTTGAGCGTCATCAGCGCTGCCATGTTGCTCTGCGCCCCGGACAGCCCCATTTGCAGACCGTACAGTTGGCCGTACAGAATGTGGGCCGCATCCAGCTCGCCTGACACCAGCTTGTCGCGTACCGCAGCCCAACTGGCTTCTTTGCTGGGAACGATTGTGATGCCATATTTCTTATCGAAACCTTTCACTGCCGCCATCACGACCGAGGCGCAGTCCGTCAACGGAATAAACCCGACCCGAATTTCCTTTTTCTCCGGCGCGTCGGAACCCGCGGCCCAGGCGCTATTCATCAACCCCGGCAGCATCAGGCTGCCGCCCAGTGCAGCACTCCCCAGCAGAAACTGGCGGCGAGAGACGGTCATGCTTTTGGTTTTGGAATCACTCATCAACGACACCCTTGCGCAAAACACCTTTTCAGGCGGTAAAAACAAAAACGGCGTCCACAAGCCCATGCAGAATCTGCACGCTTATGGACGCCGTTGTCCGATTAACACCTTCCGCACCGCCGTTGGCCCGAAACGCATTATGAATGTTTGGTTGTTGCTAATGAGTTAAAGCAAGGTTTGTGCCAGATGTCACAGTTTTGCGTATTGCCGAGGGGGATGGTTTAACCGAGAGGTGAATTGAAATTTCTGTAACCACATGTAAATTATGATTATTATTTCGTGCGCGAGAATATTGCCATTTCTATGCTACGCCGTAGCACGCGCCCGACACGGGGCGCTCAGTCGCCGCCGCCCCGTGGCCCGTGGCTTTTTCGCGAGAAATAACGTCGCTACGCGATACCTTCAGAAAAAACAGTCTCTTAGCGGACCGTCGTTGACGCGCTCCCGGCGCGGCAACGACTTTCGCGGCTTCCCTGCCGCTCATCCTAAGCCTGTTTTTCCTTCAGCGTTATTTACGCTCATCACAACACAACGACAGCGAGAACCCGCTACGCACGAAACCACTTCACCCCCTCAGTTACTCCGCTATTTATTCCACGATTTCCTCTTCACAAGACGGCGTCTTGCACCGCGAGCAAGCAGAACACGCACAGTTCATGTGCATATACCTCTTAAGGGGTATCTCCGAATACATCTGCCACCGCGAGCATCGCCGTTGCGATGTCAATCAGCTTTTTATTCTGACTCATCGCCATGCGGCGCAGGGTTTTGTAGGCCTCTTCTTCGCTTAATCCACGGTGCTGCATCAGCAAACCTTTCGCACGATCGATCTGCTTTCTTTCATTCAACGTGGCTCGCAGCGCAGCCAGTTCATGATCCTGCGCCTGTAAGCGCCGCGATTGTTGCTGCACCAGCGATAACAGCGATCGTCCCAACTGTGGACTGACACCATCGCTATTCAGCCAGCCGGGAGGGACGTTCTGCCCTTCCACATCATGACCAGCGATAAATATCGAATAACCGGGATCGTCACGCTCCTGCTGCACCATCAGCGCGTCGAGATCCGCGCGCTGATCGCTGCACGCCTTCTCCGCTGCCGCAATACGGGTACGGCAGCGCTGCATCAGCGTCTGCTCCAGCTCATCTTCCATCCGCTTCATTTCGTCGATGCGCCGCGTGGCAATCGAAAACCAGTGCAGGCTATCCGCTTCCGACAGCTTTTCTATCGGGCTGCGGGTGCACACAATGCGGCGCAGGCGCTCAAACTCACTGTCTAGTGCAATAGCACGCCAGCGCTGTTGGTTTTCCTCATCGCTAAAATTCAGAAAGGTATCGAAGCAGCGTTCCTGCCGCTCAATCAAATCCAGCAGCTTTTGCCGGGTTTCCTCATCAACACTGCCCGCCGCATAGGCCGCAGCACCCATAGCCCGCTCCTGCCCTGCCAGCTCTTTTCCCTGCATAAAACTGAACATGGCAATCAGCGCGCGGGAAATCCCCGGATCGGCCGCCGTGTCCGAGACTTCAAAAACCAACGCCAGCAGATTACGGACAATATCGTTGAAAAATGTCATCGCCTGCGGCTGAGGCAGCAAGCGCTGGCGAATCTGCTGGCGCAGCGCGGGCAATAGACTTAGCGCATAAACCACGCTGGCAACGCGGCTGAATAAACGGCTCGCCTGCGGCAACTCCGCCGTCATTTTTTCCAACCCGGCCAGATGCGTCATCAAATGCGTCTGCGCCACCTGCACATCTTTCTCACGTAGCGCCAGCTCGTCGGCGAACAATCGGCCGTCGGAGCAAAGAAACAGGTTGGCTGTTCCCCGTTCACGCTGCAATAGATGGACGAGCTGGCTAATTTTGCCCACCAGCTCACCGCTTTGCAGCAGGTAGCGCAGGCTGTTCAGCTCACACTGGCGCGAGGCAAGTAAAAATCGAATTGTCGTTGAAGGCTCCGCCACCATTGCACTCTCTCCTGAAAAAACCACAATCAGGACTATGCAATTAGCGCGCCATTTGCATCAGCTCACAGTTATCAGGAAGCAAGGACATAGCATCCGCACGGTGACTGCCGCTTCCGCACACGTTTCACCTCAATTTTTAAACTCCGTTGCTAAACCAGCCTCATCGCAAAAGGTACTCTCTTCATCGTTACTAAAACGGTTTTATAGCCATCGGCACGATGCTGACATCGGCGTGGAAACAGAAAAAATCGCTGTAAAAGCCGCATCGTAGCGACGACACAACCATAGGAAGGCATGAACATGGCAAATTTATCTGAACAAGAAAGCTGGATTGATGGAATTTATCAGCTTGAGACATCGGATCCCGTTGTCGCAGGCCCAGGGGGGATCTCCAACCGTCAGGCAGAGCAGTTAGCCAGCCGCACGGCTTACCTGAAGAAAATGCAGGAAACCACTGGTGAGAGTTTGCAATTACATCTGGCGGCCAGCGATCCGCATTCGCAATATGCCCCCAAAAATAGCCCGGCACTGACGGGAACGCCCACCGCGCCCACCGCCGCGCAAACGGTAAACAACACGCAAATTGCCACTACAGCATTTGTGAAATCGGCTATCGCCGCGCTGATCAACGGTTCTCCAGCAGCACTGGATACGCTGCAAGAGTTGGCAAATGCGTTAGGTAACGATCCGCACTTCAGAACAACCATATTGAATGCGATTGCTGAAGTGAAAACTGACGCGGCCAGTAAGCTGAATGCTCATGCTTCCATCCTCGATGCGCACCCTCAATATGCCCCAAAAGCGAGTCCGGTATTCACAGGAATCCCAACCGCGCCGACGGCTGCCTCCGGTTCTAATGACACGCAATTGGCGACAACGGCCTTTGTGAAAGCCGCCGTAGCCGCATTGGTTAATGGTTCTCCTGCGGCGCTCGATACGCTGCAAGAACTGGCTAATGCGTTGGGCAATGATCCAAATTTCAGTACAACCGTACTGAATGCACTAGCCGGGAAGCTGGCAAAAGATCAGAACGGCGCGGATATCCCGAATAAAGCTGAGTTTCGTCAGAATGTGGGAATAATCGAGTCGGCATGGGGCGGCAAAGCCGTGCAAATAAGCCACGTCAATATTCTGGATTATTTTAAGGCGAATCGGCCGTCAGATTTGTATCAATGCGATTCCGCTAATGTTACGGGGTTACCCACTGGGTTTGGCCCTTCCATTATGGAGTGGAAATCGTCGACGGATGGGTTTGGTGTACTGAGCGTCGTAGATGTTACCAATCCGTCACGCACTGCATGGGTGATATTGGGTAATGGTTACTGGCAGGGATGGGTCACTCCAGTGGTGTCTTATGCTAGCACGACTCGCATCCCGACTCGTATTATTGAAATCAATGAACCGAATGTCGATGGCGATTATGTTATTGAGTACGGTGGGACAAACGGCACGCCATCCTATTGCTATGTTGATTTTCACACAGATGGTAAATCCAGCACTGACTATAACGTACGGATTGCCACACCGCCGCCAGCACCAGGCGAAGCATTGTCACTGATTAATATCACAGCTAGCAAACTTCTGGTGAATTCTGCAAGGGTCTGGACTGAGGGCGACTTTACGTTACCACTACGCAAAGAGCACGGCGGCAGCGGTATGACAACGGGGGCGGTCGGAAATGCAATAACGACAAAATTCGCCACTATTGCTGATTGGCTGTATGTCTGTGACCGCTCAAGAAACAATCTAATCGGCTCTGTTGAGTTTGAAAATAACGGGTGGGCATGCTTTTTGTCCGCACGCCATCGGGCTGGGGACGCCGACGGCACTGAATGGGGATGGGTTCTCGCAGATGAGAACATGACCTCACTGGACTATAACTATTTCACACTACGTAAACGCCATTCCACGGGTTGGTTACCGCCCGTTCACCTTTATCATTCAGGAAACCTAACACCCGCCGCTATTGGCGCGATGCCCGTATCTGAACTAGCAGGCATGCCGCAGCTATTCCCCGGCGCTGTTGCGCCAGCAGGGTGGCTAAAATGCAATGGCCAGCAGTTCGATACCGCACAATTCCCTGTTTTAGCGTCCCGCTACCCGTCCGGTTTCCTGCCCGATTTGCGCGGTGAATTCGTACGCGGTTGGGATGACGGGCGTGGGGCTGATGCGGGGCGTGCGTTGATGTCAGCGCAAGGTGACACAATGCAGAGCCACACGCATGAGTACAGAGACCGTTATTACATTGAGGCTGGTATTACATCTACATATACCGAGATTGTCCCAAACGGTTACAACAATAACATCGGGTCCCATTCCACCGATTCAGACAATGGGACGTGGCTCTATTACGACAGCAAGACATCCCCATCCGGCGGTGCTGAAAACCGTCCACGCAATATCGCCTTTAACTACATCGTGAGAGCAGCATAATGAGCAACTATTCAACACAAATTAAAAACGCAGAACTGAACGAACGTGGATTAGCCATCAACACCGGGTGGATTACGGTTTATCACGTGAACCCGGCTACGCGGGAATATCAGAGCGCCAGCTATGAATATGTGATGCAAGGTGTTGGCCTGCCCGCCGACAGCTATGCCGACGAACCGCAATTGCCGCCTGTCGGCCAAGCCTTGCGCCGTAGCGCAGATGGTAAGGCCTGGGAACAGGTGCCAGACTATCGCGGCCAGATGGTTTACAACACAGAAACCCGTCAGGCGCAGACGGTAATGCAATTCGGCGATCTGCCTGAAAATATGACCTTTCTGGCTCCAGCAACCGAGTTTGATCAATGGGATGGTGCGGCATGGGTGACAAATCAGGAGGCGCAACAACTTGCCGTCACTAAAAGCCTACAGCAGGAACTGGCGGCACGGCGCGCGACAGCAACGACCCGAATTGCCGAGCTGAACTATGCAGTGGACTTGGCTATTGCCACGGATGAAGAGCAAGAACGGCTAACCCAATGGAAAATTTATCTGGTTACATTGAACCGTATTGATCTCACTGCTGCATCCGTCGTGTGGCCAGTAGCGCCCTCCGTGTAATCGGTGTAACCCGCATCCATTACATCAATAATGGTGTGCCGTATTTAGCATACGGCACACACGCCTTATCGCCCTCTCTTTGAGCAGGACATTCTGATAATTTCTAATTATTTTTATCGCCAAATGTAAAATAAAATAAAAAATGAAACTGTTATATTTATATATTTCAAATCTGTACTATTTAAATTAAAATAAGTCACTAACACATGAAAAAACCAAGCACAAAATGATAATAAATTTAATTTCAATAAAATTAAAAACCAAGAATAAGTTAAAACTAAACATATAAAACCAAAAAATCAACATTAACGATAAAGACGTCAAATCGAAAAACTGTACTATTTATCCTTAAGTTTTTGCACGGTATAATCTCCACACGTTTCACTCACTATTTATTCTTATCTCACGCCGATCAGTGATCGTTAATTTACGACGGATAAAAATTCCGTCGACGGTAATTTATTCGCATTTATTCATCACTATTTATTCCGGCAAGTATCGGAATAACTGCATTTTCCTGCCTGAAGTTAGGAGCGTAACATGTTTGATGTCGTTGAGCTGTCGCGGCTGCAATTTGCCCTGACCGCCATGTATCACTTTCTTTTTGTCCCGCTAACGCTGGGGTTGTCTTTCCTGCTGGCCATTATGAACACCACGTATGTGTTAACCGGCAAGCAAATCTACAAGGATATGACCAAATTCTGGGGCAAGCTGTTCGCCATCAACTTTGCGCTGGGCGTGGCAACCGGTCTGACGCTGGAATTTCAGTTCGGTACCAACTGGTCTTACTATTCTCACTACGTGGGCGACATTTTTGGCGCGCCGCTGGCGATGGAAGGGCTGATGGCGTTCTTCCTCGAATCCACGTTGATCGGCCTGTTCTTTTTCGGTTGGGATCGTCTGACTAAAGTCCAGCATATGCTGGTGACCTGGTTCGTTGCGCTGGGCTCCAACTTCTCCGCCCTGTGGATTCTGGTCGCCAACGGCTGGATGCAAAACCCGATTGCCGCTGAGTTCAATTATGAAACCATGCGCATGGAAATGCTGAGCTTCGCCGAACTGGTGCTGAACCCGGTCGCGCAGGTGAAGTTCGTCCACACCGTGGCAGCGGGCTACACCGCTGGTGCGATGTTCGTCCTCGGGATCAGCTCTTACTACCTGCTGAGAGGCCGCGATATTGCCTTTGCCAAGCGCTCGTTCGCCATTGCAGCGAGTTTCGGCCTGGCTTCGGTGCTGTCCGTCATCGTACTGGGTGATGAATCCGGCTATGTGATGGGCGACGTACAGAAAACCAAGCTGGCAGCGATCGAAGCCGAATGGGAAACACAGCCTGCACCGGCCTCTTTCACGCTGTTCGCTATCCCCAATCAAGAAACGATGCAGAACGATTATGCGATCCACGTTCCCTACCTGCTGGGGCTCATCGCCACGCGTTCGCTCGACAAACCCGTCGTCGGTATTAAAGACCTGATGGCGCAACATGAGATTCGCATTCGTAACGGCATGACGGCCTATGGTCTGCTGGAGGAACTGCGTTCGGGCAACACCGATCCCGCCGTTCGCGCACAATTTGAGGCTGCCAAGCGCGATCTTGGCTACGGCCTGCTGCTTAAGCGCTATACCGATGACGTCGCCAACGCCAGTGAAAACCAGATTCAGCAGGCAACCAAAGACTCAATCCCGCGCGTCGCACCGCTGTATGTCGCGTTTCGCCTGATGGTGGGCTGCGGCGTGCTGATGCTTGGCATTTTTGCGCTGTCGTTCTGGAGCGTGATACGCGGCCGCATGGGACAGCGTAAATGGCTACACCGCGCCGCGCTGTACGGGATTCCCCTGCCCTGGATCGCGATTGAATCCGGCTGGTTCGTCGCCGAGTACGGCCGTCAGCCGTGGGCAGTCGGCGAGGTTCTGCCTACCGCCGTTGCCAATTCTTCATTGGAGGCACACGACATTCTGCTGTCGATGGGGCTGATTTGCGGACTGTATACGCTGTTTCTGATTGCGGAAATGTATCTGATGTTCAAATTCGCCCGACTGGGGCCAAGCAGCCTGAAAACCGGCCGCTACCACTTTGAACAACCGACCGCATCGTCCCTCGCAACACCTGCAAAACCGTAACGGGAGCCATAATAATGCTGGATTATGAAACATTACGCCTGATTTGGTGGGGATTGATTGGCCTGTTGTTCATCGGCTTCGCCATCACCGACGGCTTTGATATGGGCGTAGGCATTCTGCTGCGCCTGCTGGGCAAGAACGATACCGAGCGACGGGTGATGATCAACGTGATCGCTCCACACTGGGACGGCAATCAGGTCTGGCTGATCACCGGCGCGGGCGCGCTGTTCGCCGCCTGGCCGATGGTCTATGCCGCCGCCTTTTCCGGTTTCTATTTCGCCATGATCCTGGTACTCGCCGCCCTGTTCTTCCGCCCGGTTGGCTTTGATTATCGCTCCAAGCTGGAAAACCGCCGCTGGCGCAATATGTGGGACTGGGGCATTTTCATCGGCAGCTTCGTCCCCACGCTGGTATTCGGCATCGCTTTCGGGAATCTGTTGCAGGGTGTGCCGCTGAGTGTAGATATGTATTTGCGCCTCACCTACCACGGCGGGTTCTTTGGCCTGTTGAATCCGTTTGGGCTGCTGGCAGGCGTCGTGAGTGTCGCTATGATCGTCGCACACGGTGCCATTTACCTGCAAATGCGCACCACAGAGGCGCTTCAGCGTCGCGCGCAAAAAACCGTCCAGATCGCCAGCGCGCTGATGAGCCTCACCTTCTTACTGGCTGGTTTTTGGGTACTGTTCGGCATCGACGGCTACCTGATTACCTCCGCAATAGATAAAGCGGCCCCGTCTAACCCGCTGAATAAAGAGGTGGTCCAGCAGGCTGGGGCGTGGTTAACCAACTTTACGACGCACCCTGCGCTGTGGGCGATCCCCGCATTAGGTGTGGCTCTGCCGTGGTTCACCTGCCTCTTCTCTCGCATAGACCGCTGCGGCTGGGGTTTCCTGACTTCATCACTGACGATTGTCTGCGTGATTCTGACGGCAGGAATTACGCTGTTCCCGTTCGTGATGCCTTCCAGCTTCGATCCCAACGTCAGCCTGACCATCTGGGATGCCACGTCCAGCCAGCTTACGCTTCAGGTGATGACCATTCTGGCCTGTATTTTTGTTCCCACCATCCTGCTTTATACCAGCTGGTGTTATTACAAAATGTTTGGCCGGATCGATGCCCGCTACATCGAAGCCAATAAACATTCCGTTTACTAACAACTTAAGGAGAAAGAAGATGTGGTATTTCGCCTGGATACTCGGCACGTTGCTGGCCTGCGCGTTCGCGCTGGTCACCGCGCTGGCAGTAGAGAACCATGAAGCGGGCAAAGACGCTTCGTAGCTTTCGTTTTAACAACACATCGTGCTGATAAACCTTCGTTTTTGGCAGGCCATTGATCCCGTGACGGACATGGCCTGTCATCGCTCACTCCCAGGCTACACCTGCTCCGCCGCAATAAATGCTGCCACGTTCATCACATTGGCTGGCGGCTGGTGTCGCTGCAACTGCTGCGTCATATAACGCATATAGGGATCGATATGGGAAAAAATGGCCTTATAGCCCGCGCAAAGATGGTTATGCCAATGCTTATCAACACGGTGAATACGATGTTTCGGGCACCCGCCGTGGCAGGCGAAACGGTATTCACAGCGCACGCATTCTGGCGATAGATTAGCTTTCTGCATACCAAACTGGCGTTGCTGTTTGCTATTGACCAACTTATCCAAACGATCGGTGGTCAGGTTACCCAGCCGATGTGCTGGATAAACAAAATGATCGCAGCTGTAAATATCACCATTCATCTCAACCACCAGCCCCGTGCCGCAGGTCGCCTGCATGACGCAGAGGCTGGGCTTGTCTCCCGCCCATGCGGCCAGTGCATTATCGAACAGTTGCACAAATACCCGTCCAACGTCGTGGCGCACCCAGTAATCAAAAATGGTGTTCATAAAATGGCCATACGCCTCGCCGCTGACCGACCACGGCGTCACCTGCGTGTTCCCTAACGTCTGTGGATGAATTAATTCACCATAGCAGCTATCAACCGGACGCTGTTCAACGGCAGGGATGAATTGGACATGCTGTGCTCCCAGTTCCTGAGTCAGGAATCGATAGATCTCCAACGGAGCCTGCGCCGTTTCATTATTCACGACGGTTAACAGATTGAAATCAACCTTGTGCTGTTTTAGCACCGCCACCGCATTGATTACCCGATCAAAAACCGATTTCCCGCTGTGGGTAACGCGGTAGCGGTCGTGCAACCATTTTGGCCCGTCTATCGACAAACCAATCAAAAACTGATTCTCCGCCAGAAACGCCGCCCACTCCTCATCAAGCAATACACCGTTGGTTTGCATGCTGTTGCGAATGACCTTTCCCTGAGCATATTGTCGCTGGTAGGCCAACGCGCGGCGGTAGAAATCGATGCCCGCCATCGTGGGCTCGCCGCCCTGCCAGGTAAATTCAATTTCGCCTGCGGGGTTTGCCTCAATGTACTGCCGCACGTACTGACGCAGGATGTCGTCATCCATATGCCGCTTCGATTTCGCCGTTTTAAGCGTTCCCTGCTCTTTCTCAAGATAGAAGCAATAGTCGCAGGCAAGATTACACTGATAGCTGGTGGGTTTTGCCATCAGGTGAAAAGGTCGTTTCATCTTACCTCCCGCCGGGATTTGCCGGATGTTAACGATCGTCGGTTATCCACGCACTTGAAAAGTGACCATGATCACTCTCTGGATATTTGATATTGACAGTGTGAGAAAACAATGGAAATAATAATTTCAGAAACACAATAAATCAATGAAATTATTATTTCTTAAAATAATGCACAACACCAGGGGTTCTCTCATGAACAGTTTCTTCTCCGGCGCACAAAAGTTGGGTAAATCGTTTATGTTACCTATCGCCGTCTTACCTGCTGCAGGTTTGCTGTTGGGTATAGGCGGTGTGTTTTCCAACCCAATCACTATCGGAACTTACGCGTTCCTTGATAATGCTGTCTTGCAGGCCATTTTCACATTGATGAAACTGTGTGGCAGCGCCGTGTTTGATAACCTGCCACTGCTGTTTGCCGTCGGGATTGCAGTGGGTATGACCAACACCGATAGAGGAACCGCAGGGCTCGCTTCTGTGTTGTCTTTTCTGGTCATGAACAAGGCCATTAATGCCATGTTGGTGATCACAAACACGCTGGCGACAGATAATCTGGCCGTGCATGGACAAGCCGTTATTCTTGGTATTACGACGCTTCAGACTGGCGTCCTTGGCGGTATTCTTAGCGGCCTGCTCACCGCATGGTTACACGGGCGCTATAACAAGATCGCGCTACCCGAACTGCTGGCATTCTTCAGCGGTTCTCGCTTTGTTCCGATCGTGGCGTCATTTGCTGCACTGTTTCTTGGCGTGTTGCTCTTTTACGTTTGGCCGCCGATCCAGAGCGGTATTTCCCACCTGGGTGGGCTGGTAGAAAAGACCGGGTATATCGGCACGATGTTCTACGGCATGATTCTTAAATGCCTTATCCCATTCGGCCTGCACCATATTTTCTATTTACCGTTCTGGATGACCAGTATCGGTGGAGAACAAATGGTGAACGGTACGCTGGTGCAGGGAACACAAAAAATCTTCTTTGCGCAACTGGCCGATCCCAGCGTGACGCAATATTACATCGGCGTTTCCCGTTTCATGGCAGGCCGCTTTGCTGACTTTATGTTTGGTTTACCCGGTGCCGCACTGGCGATCTACCACTGCGCCAAGCCGGAGAACCGAGGCAAAGTCGCCGGACTGTTGCTTTCCGCCGCGCTGACCGCATTCGTAACCGGCATTACCGAACCGCTGGAATTCGCCTTTATGTTCTGTGCACCGCTGCTGTACCTGGTGCATATCGTCTTGACCGGCGTAGCGTTCATGCTGGCGCACGTCCTCGAAATTACTGTCGGACAAACCTTCTCCGGCGGACTGATCGATTTCCTGCTGTTCGGCGTCTTGCAAGGCAATGCCAAAACCAACTGGGTGTTGATGCTGCCGCTGGGTGCCGTGATGTTTACCCTTTACTACTGCTCATTCCGCTTCCTGATTCAGTTACGCCAGTTGAAAACGCCTGGTCGTGAAGATGAGTCTACCACCGACAGCGAAACACCGACGCTTGCCGGAACCGAGCGCGCTCAGGGCATCATTGCCGCGCTGGGCGGGAAAGGCAACATCATTGACGTGGACTGCTGCGCCACCCGACTGCGCATTACCGTTAGCGATCCCACAAAGGTGAAAACCGATGATTTTAAAGCGTTAGGCAGCCGTGGGACGTTTATTCGCGGGCAAGGCGTTCAGGTGGTATATGGCCCACATGTCACGCTGATTAAGAACGAAGTTGAAGAATTAATGGCCGTTTAACGGTTAGCAAGGATAAGAAAATGAAAGCTGTCATGTTGATGTTCGATACGCTGACCCGTAACCATCTGTCGCCCTATGGCGGTGACGCCATTACGCCTAACTTTGCCCGTTTGGCGCAGGAGTCGGTGCAGTTCGATAACTTTTATGTCGGCAGCATGCCCTGCATGCCGGCACGGCGCGAGCTTCATACCGGTCGATATAACTTCCTGCACCGCAGTTGGGGGCCGCTGGAACCGTTTGATTTCTCCATGCCGCAGGCGCTGGACAAGCACGGCATCCACACTCATATGGTGACCGACCACAAACATTACTGGCGTGATGGTGGGGCAACCTACCATACCCGCTACTCCACCTTTGAATTTATTCGTGGGCAAGAAGGCGACTGCTGGCAAGGCAAAGTCGCCAAACCCGCCATCCACTATCAGGGCATGGAGGATGAAAACACGCGCCAGCGGCGAACCAAGCGCATTACGCAGGATTTCATCAACCGCGCCGCGATGCCGACCCAAAAAGAGCACTACACCGAGCGCACAATTCAGGCCGGGCTGGACTTCATCAACAACAACAAAGACGACGATAACTGGTTCTTGCAGATTGAATGCTTCGATCCCCATGAACCCTTCTTCGTGCCTGAAAAGTATCTGGACATGTACGGTTGTAAAGCGGAAGACTTCAACGGCTGGACACCCTACTACTGCGCGACGGAAAGCCCTGAGCATGCCGAGAAGGTGAAGACGTTTTATCAGGCGCTGGTCACGATGTGTGACGATTATCTTGGTAAGGTGATGGACAACCTCAAGGCAAACGGGCTGTGGGACGACACCCTGTTTATCGTGTGTACCGATCATGGATTTTTGCTGGGCGAGCACCAGTGGTGGGGCAAAAATATCATGCCGGTGTATAACGAAATCGCCAACACGCCCTTCTTCATACGCGATCCTCGTAGCGGAATTCAGGGAGAACGGCGGCAGGCATTGGCACAAACCATCGATATTCCTGCCACGCTGCTCGATTATTTCAACGTACCGCTGCCGCCCACCATGCACGGCAGGCCGCTACGTCCGGCGATTGAAAACGATACGCCCATCCGTGACAGCGCGCTGTACGGGTACTTTGGCGGGCACGTGAATATCACCGACGGTGAGTACGTCTACATGCGCGGTCCGCGACAAAACGACAAGACGGATCTGTTCGAATACACCTTAATGCCCACGCGCATCGACAGCCCGTTTGCGCTCGGTGATTTCCGGCATATGACACTGCACCCCGGATTTGATTTCACCCAAGGTGCGCAGGTCATGAAGATCCCAGCCACCTTTGGCTACCTCAACGCCTATCGCTATGGCGACAAGTTATTCAATGTCGCTGATGATCCTCGGCAGAAAGAGGCGTTGCAGGATCCACAGCGGGCGATGGCCTATGCCCAGAAGATTGCCGCACTATTCAGGGAAAATGACGCCCCGCCTGAACTCTATTCCCGTTTCAGCCTCGATGCGCTAAGTGCCGATCGGGAACAGCAGGATCGGGCACGCTATGAGCACTATCCTGAACTGGCTGGGCTGGATGTCAGTTGCGAACACCGCGGCGTTTATGAATCATTGCGCCTGCTGATTAATGCAGGAAAAGCGGCCAATCTCTCGCTCACCGCGATGCTGCAATCGATTCCTCAGACATCTATGCTGCGCGAAAGCGATATTTTCCTGATGATTGCGGCGGCATTTTCTCCGGCAGCACAGCCGGAATTGGTGTATCAGGCGCGCCTGCTCTTGCGGATTGATTGACAGGGAAACGATGAACACATTAACGCTGAGTAATACGCAGCTGACGCTGCAAGTGCATCCCAACGGCGCGGAAATGCGTAGCCTGACGGATGCTCAGCGGGAATGGCTCTGGCAGCCCGGCGATACGGGCTGGCAGAGTACCGCCCCGCTGCTTTTTCCTGTTGTCGGGCAACTCGTTCATCAGGGAATTTATCATTACGGTAAACACTGGCCGTTACCTGCTCATGGTTTTTTGCGGCACCAGCGGTTTACGGTGGTAGAACAGTGTCAGGAAGCGCTACACCTCCGCTGCCATGACACGTCAGAAACGCTCGCCATGTGGCCATTTCGCTGGCAGCTTGATGTCCATTATGAACTGCACGACAGGCGTGTGGTGGTTCGCTATCGGCTGGTCAATACCAATGACAATACGCTGTGGTTTTCGCTGGGCTCACATCCCGGATTTGCTATTCCAATTGGCCAGGAGCCCGGTTGGCACGTCCGCTTTTCATCTGCGCGCTGCCGCGGTCCGTGGCCTACCCACCAGAGAACACTGATCGTGAACGACGCGGCCCCCGCTCCTATTGCTGACGTGCTGCCGTTAACGTCCGAGACATTTGCCAACGGCGCGCTCTATTTCAGCCATGCGGAGCAGCAGACCATCGACGTTATTTCTCCCTCAGGGACTAGCCTGATCCAACTCTGTACCGATATGCACCCCTGGCTCGCACTCTGGTCAGAGCCGGGTGCCAATTTACTCTGTATTGAACCGCTTTTTGGGACGACAGACGCGCCCGATTTCACAGGCGAATTGCGGCACAAGCGGGGTATTGTGGCGCTACAATCGGGCGAACGCTTTGAATGTGGCTTTAACTTCACGGTCAACGCAGACGAAAAAGGAAGAGCAAGGTAAAATGCGGGGAATATTCAGCAGCGGTACGACAGGCCTGATTCAGAATCAGCACGCTCTGTGTACGATGGCGACGCAGGAATCCCCCATGAGCATCAATAAAGAAAAAGTTCGAACGTATATCGCGAATATCTTGCATGGCCTCAGCGACACGAACCAGACTATCGCCAATTACGTGCTGCAAAACCCCAGCATGGTTGCCCAATTGCCGGTCAAGAAATTGGCAGTGGAGATCGGCGTGAGTGAAGCGACCATCGTCCGGTTCTGCAAACACATCGGCTATGCCGGTCTGCTGGAACTGAAAAGCGCGCTGAACCGTGAGCTGTTTGATGACAGCGATCTGTCATTGCCCGCCACTCCCGATATCCTGATGAATGATACGCGTCACGATGTCGCACAAAAAATTGCCCTCACGGTAGACAGAGCCGTCAAGGAAACCATCGATCTGATTGATATGCAGACGATCAATCAGATAGTCAGTCTGTTTATCTCGGCGCGTCGCGTGATGTTTATCGGCTTCGGCGCATCTGGCCTTGCGGCACTGGAAGCGCGTGACAAGATGAACCGTATCGGCATTGATTCCGATGCCTTTACCGATCGGTTCTCAATGACGTTAAAACTGGCAAATTTGAAGCCTGACGATCTTGTTGTCGCGTTTTCACACTCTGGCGAAACCCCGGAAGTGGTGAATGCCTTTAAACTCGCGGAAAAAGCAGGCGCCACACGGCTTGCAATAACCCACAGCACACACTCGCCGCTCACGAGTTTAGGAAATTATGTGCTGTTAACCTGTGGCGAAAGTGAACGCTATCAGGGGGATTCTATCGGCACCCGTGTTTCGCAGCTTTTCATGATCGAGTTTCTCTGCACCGAACTCACCAAACAGAACTTTAAAGACTTTTCCAGCCAGAGCATCTCAATCAAAGCGCTGTTGATTAAAGAGCGCATTAAACAACATTCAACCTGAAATCAGACGACAACATGACAACACCCAGACAGGACAAAACACCGTGGTGGAGTCAGGGGAAAACCCCGGACTACCGTTTTTCATTAGCGAATGAGCGCACCTTTCTGGCGTGGATTCGCACCGCGCTGGCGTTTCTTGCCGGCGCGGTGGGTATCGACCAATTTACCGTGCACATCGATCCACTGTTGCGTCAAGGGCTGTCGTTGTTGCTGGTCGTCAGCGCGGCACTGCTTGGGGCGTTGGCGTATCGTCGCTGGGTCAGTAATGAGAAAGCGATGCGTCAGGAAAGCGATATGCCGTATACGCCAATGCTGCTGATCGTGACGCTGTTCATCACCCTCATTGCCATCGCGCTTGCCGCCATGATTCTGTTCGGGTAGCGCATGGACACGACTCGCGATCCGGGGTTACAGCCACAGCGAACCGGCATGGCCTGGTCACGTACGCTGTTTGTGGTGCTGATCAACAGCCTGCTGTGTTTTCGTCTGAGCATGGTGAATGACAGCCGGGTGGTATTTGCCTGCGCCATTCTGCTCTTGTGTGTTTCTGCGTTGATGTCGGTGCTGGCGATTCTGCGCTACCGCTTTAACGCCCATTGCCAATCGGTGCTATCACGCGCCAGCCACGGGCTGATCGTGCTCACGTCAGCGTCAATTGTGCTCACCGCGCTGGTCTTGCTGCTGCATTTCAGCGGCGTGTGGTAGCCCCGATTTTCTGTCATTTTTTCTGAAAAGAAAGGTTTTCTGAAAAGAAAGGCGGTGAAGCCCAAACGCGCTTCACCGATTAGACGGATTATTCGATCGAACTTTCCGGGAACAGGAACGGGTTGATGCTACTGCGAGAAAAACCTTCTTCCTCCATTTTCACATCCAGCACCAGCGACGCCAGATCGTCGGCGACGGCTTCTACACGGTGATCTTTTTCCTGATATAACAGCTTCAGATACGTGCCGCAGTGGCCGCAGCTTTCCGCTTTGATGGCGGAGTTTTCGCTATCCAGCGACCAGTAGTTCAGTTCGCTCGATTCTTCACAGTTGCTGCATTTTACCCGCACCATGTGCCATTCGCTTTCGCACAGATTACAGTGCAGATAACGCAGCCCGCTGGACGTACCTAACTGCACCACGCCCGAGACCGGAATACTGCCGCACACGGGGCAGAACTGGCGATGTTCGCCGGGTACGGCACGCGCTTTACCGGGCAGTTGGCTTGCCATCTGCGCCCAGAACAGCGACAGCGCCGCCCAGATGAACGGGGCTTTATCATTGCTCTCGGCACGAAATTCGTGTTGCAGCAGCGCCGTTGCCTGTTCTTCCAGTTCCTGCTCTGAGGCTTTTTCCAGATTCTCCAGCGTAGATAATACCTGTCCGCTGGCATCTGGCTTCAATTCTTCAATCAGCGCACGCAGCAGCGTGTGCCAGTGCGCATCACGCGGGAACACCGCGATATCAAGCGGCGGACGTTCACCAGACTGTTTCAGCACGTCACTCAGGTCAAGCTTCAACGGATGATCGTGCAATACCTTCTGCTGGGCTTCCACCACGCCTGCGGCGAAGGTGAGATAATCCCCCAGCGGGTGATCTTCAGCTAACTGACGCAGACGCTCCGCGCGGCTGCTGTACAGGCTTTTTAAATTGGCAAAAAGCAACGGAGGAATATTCCCTTCCGGCATCGATTTTTCGTTCTGTTCTAACTGTTCCTGAGGAACAATGCGAATACTCATCAGGGGGATTTTTCCTGTTGTTTACGTTGTCTATCCGATAGATTTCGGGGTGCCGGAAGGCCGCCAGCGCGGTCCGAAAGATAGCGGGTATAGCTCACCTTTAGTCGGAATTATACGCATCGTGACTAGCGACTTTCTGATTTCCGGCAAGGTTATGGCTGTTTTTCGCCATCCATTCAGTCACCTTCCGCCATGACGGAAACAGTAGCAGAAAAGCGGCAAACATCTCCACACCTCTAAAGGGGTGATCGGGTCAAACGCTCGCTTATCTGCGATCGAATCAGCGCTGCCAATACGATCACGCTTTGTTCACAGCGCTCGTCCCATTCATAGGAGGCGTTGAAGCGGAAATAACGATCGTATTTGTCACCGGTCGTGAACATTTTCCCCGGCGCAATACTGACGCCTCGTTCCAGCGCGCGGCGGTATAGCTCCGTGCTGCTGACACCTTCAGGCAACTCCAGCCAGAGAAAATAACCACCTTGCGAATGATTAATGAGGACATCGCCCGGGAGGTGTCGTCGTAGCGACTGTAACGCCGCGTGTTTACGCTGTTCCAGCGCTCGTCGCAGGCGACGCAGGTGGCTGTCATAGCTGCTGGTCGCCAGATAATCCGCAATCGCCAGTTGCATAGGTGCACTGGTTGATAAGGTACTCATCAGCTGTAAACGCTGAATGCTGCCCGCATAGCTTCCGGCCGCCACCCAGCCGATGCGGAACCCCGCCACCAGATTTTTAGAAAACGAGGAGCAGTGCAGAATCGAGCCTTTTTTATCCAACGCTTTTGCGGGCAACGGACGTTGCAGGCCCGTATAAAGCTCGCTGTAGACGTCATCCTCTACCAGCCCGACACCATGTTTTTCCAGCATCACCACCAGCCGCTGTTTCTTCTCCCAGGACAGCGTGCAGCCGAGCGGGTTATGAAAATTGGTCATCAGCCAGCAGGCTTTGATCGGATAGTCGTTCAGCGCCTGCTGCAACGCATCAAGATCGATGCCCTGCTGTGGATCGGTTGCAATCGCAATCGCTTTGAGTTTGAGGCGTTCGATCGCCTGTAGCGCGCCATAAAAAGCGGGAGATTCGATCACCACATAATCGCCCGGTTCCGTCAGCGCCTGAAGGCTGAGATTAAGGGACTCCATCGCGCCCGCCGTAATCACAATCTCATCGGGAGAGACGGCAATCCCCTGCAACGCGTAGCGCTGAGCAATGTTCTTCCTCAGGCTTTCATTACCCGGCGGCAAGTTATCCAGCGCGCTGTGTGGCTGCATATGACGCGCCACCGAGGCCAGCGAGCGTGTCAACTGACGCTGTGGAAAGAGCTGTGGATCGGGAAACGCCGATCCGAACGGCATGACCGCCGGATCTTTGCTGGCCTGAAGCACATCAAAAATGAACGCGTTGACGTCTACGTCTTCGGTCAGTTGAACGCGCTCCTGCCCCACGGGCGAATGCAGGCTGTCTGCTGGTAGCGTGGACAGCTTTGGTGCCGCGTAATAACCCGACTGTGGACGCGACACAATCAGCCCCTGACTTTCCAGCAGCTGATAGGCGTGCAGCACGGTCATCAGGCTCATACCCGAATGCAGTGATTTTTCCCGCAGCGAGGGCAGTTTGTCGCCCGGCTGCCAGATCCCTTCCTGAAGCTGCTCACGGATCTGGTGAGCGAGCTGTTCAAACTTTGCCATAGCGCTACAGTTTCGGTGGGTGAGTCTGTCATTATTTTTAGCTCGATCACCACCGACAGGTCATGATCGAGAAGGATGCTTTATCGAGAACAACGCGCTGTTCGAGGACTATGTGCGAAGACTATTTCGCCGCGTAGCGTTGTACAAAATCCAACAGAATCTTGCGCGCCCAGACGGGCTCCTGCGGAATATCCATCATCCGATCGACATCCCAGCCGCCCTGCCGTAGCGCCGCTTCATTATAACGCAAGCACGTCAGCATGATGTCCGCACTGAATTCCGGGTGAAATTGCACGGTCAGGACTTTATCGCTATAGCGGATAATCTGGCAGCCATCCATCTCTGAACTTGCCAGCACCTGTGCACCTTCCGGCGGTTCCAGCACGGATTGCTGATGGGTCAGATAAGCACCAAACTGCGGCGGATAATCACGCAGTAAGATGTCTTGCGCCGCGGCTTCATGGATTGTCACAACCTGAACACCCACTTCCTTGCCGTTCGGGTTATCCCCCACTTTACCGCCCAGCGCATCGGCGAGCAGTTGGTGCCCATAGCACACGCCCAGCAGCGGAACATCCGCGTAATACGCTTCACGCAGCCAGCCTGCGGTGTATTCGCTCCAGTCCAGTCGATCGGTGACCATCGACCACGAGCCGGAGATTACCACCGCCGCCAGCGTATCGAACGATGGCAGTCGCTCTCCGAGATCGGGACGGACCACCTGCACCGGCTGCGTGTTCCCCTGCACCGCATCGGTAAACCACTTCCCCTGTTGCCCAACCTGAGACGCAATGCCTTCCGGCGGTTGGCCTAACTGAATCACCAGCAATACCTTTTCGCTCATCGTCCTGTTCTGCCCGTATTTGAAAATCACAAATTTGAAAAACCATTCGTCTGAAAAACCACAAGAATGCGGCGCTCACTGCTTATAACGAACGTAGCACTGTGACTCAATGAAAACCAGCCATCATGAAAATCTGCGCATGGGGAAAAAAACCTGCGCATTATTTTATCATCGTGAAATGGGGCGGTTTGAGGGCAGAAAGAGTCTGCTAACGGGAAGACTGTTGACGGTAGGCTAGCGAGAAAACATCGTAGAAATCAACGTCACCTTTCGTACGTCGAATTTGCTCTATCCCTGCTTTCACGGCTGATGGCACCTGCTCGTTGCGTAGCAGCTTATCCTGCGTGTCCTGTGATACGTGGCGGACCGTAAACCACTCGCCGTTATAACAAACACGGAGATCCAGCGTATCAATGTCTTCAAAGCGATAGGTCGGGTTGATATCTACCGAGAGCGCCAGCGTCATCACCAGCAGGAAAACCGTAAAGCCGATCAGATACGGTAAACCAAAATAAGGGGCATAAAAGAGGATGATCGCGACCGGCACGTAGCTCACCAGCATCGCGGCAAACAGATAGGGGTGTGACTGCATGAATTTGCGGCTAAAACGTATTTTATTGTCGCGTTTTTCTTCCCGATTAATACGTTCGATCTCTTCGGTCAGAAGGCGTTTTACTTCATCCATCGTCATCACCATCGTGCTTGAGGAATACAACACTGCTGGCATCGATTAGAACATAGCCCCATGAGAGATAACAGATACAGTTTTCGACAGATTAACTATAACAGTTTGTCGGATGCCGGGATGGATTACCCCGGCAACCTCGGTGACAGAATGGCGGAGATTACGGAATGGCGGGCATCGTGAGATCGGGATCGATCAGATTGTAGATGTGATTGCCAAACACGGGTTGCTGCAACAGTTGATCAACCGCCAGCGCGACATCCCAGCGTGACACCAACCCCAGCGTAGCAGCACCCTGCGTCAGTTTTGCATTGTGCGTCGCAACCACGTCCAGCAGACCGCCGGGACGAACAATACAGTGATCCAACGTACTGCTTTGCAACCAGCTTTCTGCCAGCGATTTCTCACGTACCGCGAAGCCAAACGCAGCTCTGGCGCGTGGCGACAACAGCGGCCAGCTATCGCCGCAGCCCAGTGACGTCACCAGCAGCATACGCTTGAGGCCTGCCTGTTCGGCACCATCGATCACCGTGCGATGACCCTGATAATTTACCGTGCCGCCGCCCATTGTCGATACCACAATGGCAGAAGGCCCCGCCACACGACAGGCTTCCGCGACCGTTTCCGGCTCGCAAGCATCGCCTTCTACTACCGTCATTCCCTGCTCACGCCAGTGTTTGGCCTGTTCAGGATTACGTAATACGAGTACGACCGCCTGCTCGCACTCAATAGCGCGCTGTAATAAGCAGGCGCCGACCCCATTGCCTGCGCCGAAAAGTAACCACGTCATACCTGCTCCGGTTGTAATTCACTCGCCAGCGCACGGAACGCCTCAACCTGAGCGCTCAGCAGTTGGCGGTGGCTGTCTCGTCCAAGGAAAATTTTAAACATCGCCGTACCGCTGGCATTAAAGAACACCACGGACGCCGTGTCCATCCCCATGAATTTACGTTCAATAAACGCAATGTGCTGACAGCTCGTTGCGCGGATATGTCCGCTCAGGCCATTTTTACCGCGCAGGTTAAAGTAACCGTGGCGATGCGTACCGGTTGGCAGCTCGCTCTTGAATTCCAGAATCGCGTCCGCCGTGTGGCTGATTAGCGTCACTTCACCCCAGGTCGCAATCGTGTCCCAGACGTGATCGAAACGATCGCTCGCCGCCAGCGTACGCTGCGCCGCAGGCAAGGCCTCAACGACAGCAAACAGCGAGGTATTATATTTTCCGGCAATCTCTTCCAGCGTGCCATCAGGGTTGGTTGCCAGTAATTCATTCAGTGTCATCGTCATGTCTGCGTCTCCGGTTAGTGCGCATGCTCTTCGGCATTAAGCTGGGGGATAATTTGTTGTAATGCCTGCATCAGGTTATTCGCCCAGAAGCGGCCATCGTTGGTCAGGCGCAGGCAGGTGGAATCGTCACAGGTCAACCCGGCCTGATGCCATTGGCTAAGCAACGGCTGAAGTTCACGGGCATGTTGGGTCAGTTGAGGCAGCTTAATACGGCCAACCTCAATACCCGCCTGAAGCTGATGCTGCCACGGCCCGGTCGGACTGGCTGGCGTCATCATCATGATCGGTTTTTGCCCCTGATCGATCTGCTGGTAGTAGCGCTCCAGGCTACGTTCCATCATGTAGGCTTGCCCGTTTATATTGCCGCCCGCGCCGCTGCCCATTGCCAGACAGTCCGCGCCCTGTTTAATCAGCAGGTTGTACAAGTTGCGTTCACGCGTGGTGCGTGCCCAGTGACTGTTGCTAAGCTGGTGCCAGCCAGCATCGGCCAGAAATGCCGCGCCAGTTCGGTAAAAGTCACGACGGGCCACCACATCAGGCAGCGCGACACGCTGGTTTTCGGCCGCTTTCGCCAGCGGCGTGGTCGGTAACAGATTAAGCGCATACAGATCGACGCCGTCTAACGGTAAATCACTGACGATCGCCAGATCTTCGCGCCAGATTTCCGGCGTTTGTTCCGGCAGGCCGAACATCAGATCGCACACTACGGCGGCTCTGTCTCGCTCGCACAGGCGCTCAAGGAAGCGAATTGACTGCTGCTTATCCGACGTACGCGCCATACGCTGACGGATGCGAGTATCGAACGTCTGAATCCCGATGGAGAAGCGGTTCGCTCCGGCATCCAGACAGGCATCGATCCGCTCATCGTCAAAATCCATCGCCCGCCCTTCCACCGTGATTTCACAGTCCGGTGCCAACGGCAGAGAAGTACGGATCGCGCGAATGATCTGCGACAGCTCATCGGCCGCCAGCGCCGTTGGCGTACCACCACCAAAATACACCGCATGAATCGGCGCAGACTGATGCAGTGGGCTGTCCGCTTCCATCGCCAATTCCTGCAACAGATAGCGGGTATAGGTCGCCGTGCTGTCATCACGCAGTTTGTTTTGATAAAAACCGCAGAACGTGCAGTGCGTGGCGCAGAAAGGAATGTGCAGATAGAGCAGACGCTTACGCGCAGGCACGATCTGCTGCTTCAGCGTCTGCCAACCGGCCGGAATCTGTTCTGGTGAAAGCGGCACAGAGTTGCGCCAAGGCATTGCCATACGTCGGGCACCAAAAGGCTGCTCACCGGGCTCGGCATAATACGGCGTCAAATCGATGTTCATTAACGGCCCCCAAATAATCAATAAAATAAATTAAATGATAATTATTTTTATTTGGCAACGTGACGGAGGCGTAAATAAACAGGCGGAATGTGAGTGCGACAAAATGACGCAGTGGATTAACAAATCGTTTTCTTTTGTGCAAACTGAAAATCATGCCGAAAAAACGTATCGCTATTTTATTTCAGAGGGTTACGATGTATCCCTCTTTGTTTTTTTAACAAGTACGAAAAAAAAACAGCGTTTATTAAAGTTCGTTAATTTGAGAGATTAATAGGCAAAATTTTTCGGCAAGCGGCACGACAACGTTATCCGAGCGATTAAACGGTTAGAGGTTGATTGTCCTCCTGAATTCAACCACCTCAATTTTGAGGAGGTTGAATATATTGATAAAAAAGGAGAAATGCGCCGTATGTACAGCATGACAAAAGACGGCTTCATGCTGGTAGTTATGGGATTCACGGGTAAAGCAGCCATGCAAAGCAAAATAACCTACATTCAGGCTTTCAACTGGATGGCTGGACAGTTACAGAACCGCCAACTAATGGGCGAAGAGGCAATGCACCAATTAGCGACAGAGGATACCAGATCGAAGCTGAAAGGCACTATCGGCAGCTGATTGATGAATGAGCGGAAGAAAAAAATACCACTATTGCGACTGGAAGAAGGTAGATGTAGAAAAGCTACCAAGAACATGGAAAAGGTTGAGAAGTGATTAAGTTACGCTATCGATTGATTGCCTTCCTGAAATCCTGATATTTGATCAGTTGTGTTGCTATGTCTCTGTGCTAACCTGTGAGAAAATGTTACCAATGGGGATAGGGATGAAGAAGATAGCGATTGCGACTTTGTTAGTTTTGCTTTCAGGTTGCGATAGAAAATCCGAAGCGCCATTTGGTGTTGAGTGGAATGATAGATCTAGAAGCGTGTCCTCATTGGGGCTTCCGACATTCAATAAAATACCATTAAGAGGTGATTGGGTAATTCTATATGTAACAACACCGCCGAAAGAATCTTTTAATATAGAAGGTGCATATAACTTTTTATATAAAAACGATAGACTTAAGAGAATAACCTTTAATACATACGATCTTACTGGCCTCGACAGTATTGATAAAAGTAAGCACATTTATAATGAGCTGAAGAAAATACTCACTGAAAGATACGGAACGCCAAAAGAAGTTAACGAACATGTATACAATGACGATTTTTCCTTTTTCCCTTGCGTAACAAACACCAACTGTGGCAAGTGGGAGTCGGTTTTTTCGCACGAGAATTATACTGGAAAACTATATATAGGAATGGGTGAGAGCAAAAGCGGATATTCTGACAGGCGCGTTTCAGGTCGAGTTCATGTTGAGTTCAGTCTTAACGGAGATAGCTTATCGCCTTGACGCTACAGCTACAAATTAGCCTGCATCCCCCCTCATCCAACCCGCTTCGGCGGGTTTCTTGCTTCCCATTGCACACGGTTCCGTCTACGATTAACTAATATTTACCAATGGGGATAGCGATGAAGAAGATAGCGATTGCAGCGTTATTGCTGGTTTCTGGTGGGGTGAGTGCTAAAAATTATGTGATTACCATTCCAACAGACTCTAAAGCGCAGTACACAATTCTCGAAAAGGGTTCGCAAGGTGGAATGAAAACCATCGTTACAAAACGCGTAGGGCCATCGGGAACCTCTTATTCTAAACGCATTTACGATTGCAAGAATTCCACGGTTAAATACCTTGGAGATGGTGAAACACTCGAACAAATGAAGGCATCATCGCCAGACCCGCGTATGAGTGGGATAGTCTATGAATCAATAGCATATTACTTAGGCGTCGAGGCATGTAAATAATGATGGATGATATAAACGCACTGGCTGAATAGGTGGCTCTAAGGCATACTTGTGCCGCCTGAAGCATGAAACAGATTCCGATATTGTCACCGTTAACGGAGTATCAAAACACGTCCCCCTTGAACAATTAACCCTCGGGCTGCTGGCGTGGTTCACTACAATTCGAAGACATTGCCAGATAGTGAACCGCTGAAAGATCCGCTTTCCCAAACAACTGTTTAGGAAAGCGGCTAATGGCTTACTGAATACCCTGACTGCGCAGGTAATCTTCATAGTTGCCGGTGAAATCGATCACTTTATTTGGCGTAATTTCCAGAATACGGGTCGCCAACGAGCTGACAAATTCACGGTCATGAGAGACGAACAGCAGCGTCCCTTCATACATTTCCAGCGCCATATTCAGCGATTCAATGGATTCCATATCAAGGTGGTTGGTTGGTTCATCCATCACCAGAATATTCGGACGCTGCATCATCAGCTTACCGAACAGCATGCGACCTTTTTCACCACCGGATAACACCTTCACTTTCTTCTTGATGTCGTCCTGGCTGAACAGCAAACGACCGAGTACGCTACGCACGGCTTGCTCGTCGTCTTTTTCCTGTTTCCACTGGCTCATCCAGTCAAAAACGGTCAGCGTCTCATCGAATTCGTATTCGTGATCCTGCGCATAGTAGCCAATTTTTGAGTTTTCAGACCATTTCACCGTACCGCTATCCGGCTCGACATCACCGACCAGCGTTTTCAGCAATGTCGATTTACCGATACCGTTGGCACCCAGAATAGCGACTTTTTCACCCACTTCGATCATCAGACCCAGCTTGCTGAACAGCGGACCGTTATCAAAGCCTTTGCTCAGCGCTTCAACTTCCAGCGCATTACGGAACAGTTTCTTATCCTGATCAAAACGGATAAACGGGTTTTGACGGCTGGAGGCTTTCACTTCATCCAACTGGATTTTATCAATCTGACGTGCGCGCGATGTCGCCTGCTTGGATTTAGAAGCGTTGGCGCTAAAGCGACTGACGAACGATTGCAGTTCGGAAATCTGCGCTTTCTTCTTGGCGTTATCGGACAGTAAACGCTCACGAGCCTGCGTCGCTGCCGTCATGTATTCATCATAGTTGCCGGGATAAATACGCAGCTCGCCGTAGTCCAGATCCGCCATGTGCGTACAAACCATGTTCAGGAAGTGACGGTCATGCGAGATGATGATCATGGTGCTGTTACGCTCGTTCAGCACTTGCTCCAACCAGCGGATCGTATCGATATCCAGGTTGTTGGTCGGTTCGTCGAGCAGCAGGATATCGGGATCGGCAAACAGCGCCTGCGCCAGCAGGACACGGAGTTTCCAACCGGGAGCAATCTCACTCATCAAGCCATAATGCTGCTCAACGGGAATCCCCACGCCCAGCAACAATTCGCCCGCGCGTGATTCTGCGCTGTAGCCATCCATCTCACCGTATTGCACTTCCAGATCGGCAACTTTATAGCCGTCGGCTTCGCTCATTTCAGCCAATGAATAGATACGGTCGCGCTCTTCTTTTACCGCCCACAGCTCCCCGTGGCCCATGATGACGGTATCCAGCACGCTGTATTTTTCAAAAGCGAACTGATCCTGACGCAGTTTACCCAGGCGCTCATTAGGATCGAGGAAGACATTACCGGCGCTCGGCACCAGATCGCCACCGAGAATCTTCATAAAGGTAGATTTACCGCAGCCATTTGCGCCAATCAAACCGTAACGGTTGCCGCCGCCAAATTTAACGGAAATGTTTTCAAACAACGGCTTGCTGCCGAACTGCATGGTGATATTGTTGGTACTTAACACAGCACTTATACTCGAGTCGGAATGTGATTTGGCGCGCATTATGCCACAAGCGCGCGATAGGATCGCGGTTAGTTTTGAGTAATATTTAAGCGATAGCGCATACAGGAGAGAAATGCGATGCCTATACTACGTCGTTTCAAACAGGTCGACGTTTTCACCCAGCAGCCTTTCAAGGGCAATCCGCTTGCCGTCATTATGGAGGCGAAGGGATTAACCGATGCGCAAATGCAGGAGATCGCCCGCTGGACAAACCTGTCAGAAACCACGTTTGTCCTGCCAGCCACCGATCCTCTGGCGGATTACCACGTACGCATTTTTACGCCAGAATCGGAAATGCCCTTTGCCGGACACCCTACGCTAGGCACCGCGCATGCTCTGCTGGAAGAAGGATTGCGCCCTAAATCCCCAGGTCAGTTAGTGCAACAGTGCGGCGTTGGCTTAGTGCCAATTAATATTAATGATGACGGCAGTCTGGCTTTTCACGCGCCGCAGGCCACCATGGTTCCGTTTGGTGATGAGCATGTGCCACTGCTGGAAAAAACGCTGGGCATTACTGGTTTGGGTAGTGCTGCTATCGATAACCGCTACCCGCCCACTGCGGTGCACATGGGCATTCGCTGGCTGGTGATTCGTGTCGACAGTGCCGACACCTGTCTGAACATCACACCGGATGCAGACGCGCTCTCAGCCGTGCAAAACCTCAGCCAGACTAACGGCATCGCTATCTACGGCCCGCACGATAACGCGACGCCAGCCGATTATGAAGTTCGTGCGCTCTATATTGAACGTGGCCATCTTAAAGAAGATCCGGTTACCGGCAGTGCCAACGCCTGTCTGGCAGTGCTGCTTCGCCAACAGCATTCTATTAATAACGTCACCGCGCCACTCAGCTACCTTGCACGACAGGGCACGATGCTGAACTGCGATGGCCGCATTACCGCCACTTACCTAAACGATGAACCCTGGATCGGCGGGCACAGCCTCACAATCGTTGACGGTACTTTGCAGGGGTAAGGGATTTTATGGAAACGCCATTTGTCGATATGTCAGTTATCGATGCTCTGTATGAACTACGGCATCCACCACATTTGCGCCTGACGATACAGGAAGAGCGCGATGCCGATACGCTCTTCACCCTGATTCAGCAGGAAAAAGCGCGTCTGCGGCGGACGTTACCCTGGCCGGATTCTGTTAAGACCGTCGATGACACACGTGAAACCATTCGCGCCAATAGAAAGGCATTCTTCGACAAAACGGCCGCTGTGTACGTTATCCGCTGGGACGATGCGCTGGCTGGCATCGTCTCCTTCAACACGATTCAGGATAAAGAAGGCGTCATCGGCTACTGGATCGCCGAAGCCTTTGAAGGTAAAGGCATCGTTTCTCAGGCTGTCAGTACACTGATAGCCGCCTATACCGATGCGAATCTCGTTGGGCGCTGCGTCATCAGAGCCTCAACCGCCAACACGCGTAGCAACGCTGTCGCTCAACGGCTTGGCTTCCACTTTCACCACACGGAGAAAGACGCCGAGCAGATTGGCGAGCAGTGGTTCGATCACAATATTTATCGCTATCCTGCCTGATATTACCCCGTATACCTTCCATCGCCTGATGCGCTGACCTCCCGGCTGCGCATCAGATTCTTTCTCTTCACGATGCATGACCTTTGCCATATCGTTATATTTTTGTGACTAACATCACAAAAATGTTGAAATCCGATCTCATCTTCGCTACCATTAAAAACGTGATGAATATCACACTTAATTAACCCGTTAGAGGAGCCTGATAATGAAAACGATGCGCAGAATCAGCAAATTCTTTAAAAGAATGGGAGATGTTTATGTCAGTTACTGTGAACGTATTGGGTCAATCATCAGCCCGTTCTGATTGTGATATAAACAATCTCTGAAGCCGCCTCCTACAGGCGGCTTTTGTTTTTTCAGCCTCTCTTTCACCCTGCTCATCCCTCTTTCCTTTTTGTCTACCCACACGTCGCAGATTTGTGTAGCACGCCGCATGCCTGAACATTCTCTTTTAAAAACAGCTCAATGCGTTTTCCTTTCACGGCAAAACCACCGTTAACAGGCTCTGCTTTTCTCTGGCTGTACTGGCTTCGCTTACGACGTCTGCGCTAAAAGTTATACTAATAATTCAAGTGACGTGAACCAATTGATACCCATGACCGCCGCTGGCGACGGCTATACAGCCATGACTCTGACGCCCGGCCTCAACTCACCATACTAGCGCTACGCCCGTTTGAAGCTATCTATTGGGTACAAGGAATGCCGGAGAAAGAGGATAAGATTCAGGGCTAGAGGATATCGTGAGATGTAGCGGGTAACCCCGCTACATTATTACCAGAAACTAGATTGGCAGGAACTAGCGCTTAGCCAGCAGTAACCCTAATACCAGCCCCACGGTGGCACCGATACCGATACCGTGCCAAGGTTTGTCATGCACATAAACATCGGCTTTGTCAGCCACCTGCTTGGCGCGCGCATAATAGCTGTCAGTCACACCAATGCGGGCTTTGACTTCCAACAGCGCTTTTTCCGCTCCCTTCTTTAAATCAAGGTAGGCTTGGTCTGCCTGATCGCCCGTATAGCGCAATACCTCATCCAGCGTTTCAGACAGAAGTTTTAAATCATCATCGACACGAATATCTTCAGGCTGTTTTTTTGCCGCTGCCATAAAGTGCTCCCTTCTGTTATGAAAAGTCATGAGTTATAAATCGTTGCCTGATTAACTATAGACAAGTTTGCGCCGTTCCTACGGCTTCAACAGACCAGACCATTCCTAAAACGTATATTGCTTCCATAAAAAACGCAGGGAGGGTTTTTCAACGTCGCGTACGACTGTCCGAAGGGTGGCGAGCAGGAAGCTCGCCATAAAAAAAACGCCGTTGATTCTCATCAACGGCGCTTCATTACTCAAGCAGACTCTCGTCAGTGGTTACATCATTGGCTGCGCCAATTGCACCAGAGAGATAAGCGGCTGCGGATACAAACCAAAGAACAGTACGGCGATGGAGGAGATTAGCACGACCACACCACCCGCAGTTAAAGCCCAGTTGTTTGGCGTATCACGCTGCAACACCTGCGGCGCATTCAGGAACAAACTCACCATCACACGCAGATAGTAGTACAGACCAATGGCACTACCCAGCACGACCGCACCAGTCAGCCACCACAGTTCAGCATTAACACCGACCGCCAGCACATAGAATTTGCCGAAGAAGCCCAGCGTCATCGGGATGCCCGCCAGCGACAGCATCATCACCGTCATCACCGCAGACAGGATTGGTTTATGCCAGAACAAACCACGGTAAGAGAACAGTGAATCGGCATCCGGGCCACGGTACGGGCTAGACATCAGGCTAACCACACCGAACGCGCCCAGGCTGCTGAACAGGTAACCCACCAGATAAACACCGACGGTTTCCAGCGCTAGTTGATGGCTCTGAACCGCGATCAGGGCAACCAGCAAATAGCCCAAGTGCGCGATGGAAGAGTAGCCGAGCAAACGTTTGATGTTGGTTTGCGATACCGCCATCACGTTACCGAACAGGATCGACGCAAACGCGATGACACCCAGCACGATTCTGACGGATTCGCTGTCAGCCATCGGCGCGTACAGGAACAGACGCATGACTGCACCGAAAACGGCAATTTTACCGGCCGTCGCCAGAAACGTAGACACGGGCGCAGGTGCCCCTTGATACACATCAGGCGTCCACAGCTGGAACGGAACCAGAGACAGCTTGAAGCCCAGACCGACAATCATCATCCCCAGGCCTGCCAGCAGCAGCGGCTCATGGATTTGGTGATCGCTCAGGCTCTTACCGAGGCTGGCGAAGCTCATATCGCCTGATTCAGCATAAATCAGCGCCATACCAAACAGCAGGAAGGAAGACGCGGCTGCCGACAGCAGCATGTATTTAATACTGGCTTCCAGCGAACGTTTCAGGCGGAAGGCATAGCCGACCAGACCAAACAGCGGGAGAGAAAGCAGTTCAATCCCAATGAACAACGAAGCCAGATGGTTAGCACTCGCCAGCAAGACTCCACCTAACGCCGCGATGAGAACCAGCAGGTAGAACTCATCACGGTTGTCTGGGTAGCCTTGCAGCCACGGATAAGCAAACGTGCTGGTTGCCAGACTGGCAAGCAGAACCAGTCCGGTATAGAACATCGAGAAGCCATCAACACGCAGCAGCGGCGTCACGTCCGTTGGGCCAACCTGACCGACAAAGTACAGTGACAGCAACGCAATATTCAGGCCGATAACCGTCATGGTTGCGTTGACAAAATGGTTGCGTCGCCACGCAATGCACAGCATCACAACCACTACCGTCAATCCGACGATCAACAGCGGCGATAGCGCAATTAGTTGTTGAAGAGTTATTGTCATGGCGAATTACGGCCTTGTTGTTGAAATAATTGAATCTGGAGCAGACGACATAAACCACTGCTGGATATTTGACATCGCGGCACTGGAGGTATCCAGAATCGGTTGCGGGTAAACCCCTAACAACACCAGTAATACCACCAACAGCATCACGATAGACAATTCGCGGAGCGACATACTCTTCAATGGTTCATCAGATTTAGGCGTACCGTAATAAGCACGCTGAATCATGATCAGTGAGTAGACCGACGCAAATACCAGACCGAAGGTTGAGATCACCGTAATCACCGGCACAACCTGATAGCTGCCGAACAGAATCATGAATTCGCCGACAAAGTTACCTGTGCCCGGCATCCCCAAGGTTGCCACAGCAAAGAACAGAGACAGCGCAGGCAGGAACTTCAGACGCGACCACAGGCCACCCATTTCACGCATGTCACGGGTATGCAGACGTTCGTAAAGTTGACCACACAGAATGAACAGACCCGCAGCGGACAAGCCGTGCGCAATCATCTGAATCACCGCGCCCTGATAAGCCAGTTGATTACCGGAATAGATGGCAATCATCACGAAGCCCATGTGGGACACAGAGGTATAAGCAATCAGACGTTTAATATCCGTCTGTTTAAACGCCAGCCAGGCACCGTAGAAGATACCAATCACACCCAGCCACATGGCAATCGGTGCAAAGGCATGGGAGGCATTCGGGAACAGCGGCAGACTGAAACGCAGCAGGCCATATGCCGCTGTTTTCAACAGGATCCCTGCAAGGTCAACAGAACCCGCCGTTGGCGCCTGGCTGTGTGCATCCGGCAGCCAGCCGTGCAACGGCACGACAGGCATTTTTACCGCAAACGCGATGAAGAAACCCAGCATCAGCAGATATTCAACACCGTATGACATCGGCGTCTTCAGCAGGTCTTCATAGTTGAACGTCCAAACGCCAGTGGCATTGTGATGCACAAAGACCAGCGCCAGAATCGCGATCAACATGATCAGACCACTTGACTGGGTATAGATGAAGAACTTGGTCGCCGCTGTAATTCTGGTTTTACCGTCGGAGCCTTTATGCCCCCACAGTGCAATCAGGAAGTACATCGGTACCAGCATCATTTCCCAGAAGAAGAAGAACAGGAACATGTCGATGGCAAGAAACACGCCGATAACGCCGCCCAGAATCCACAGCAGGTTCAGGTGGAAGAAACCCTGATAGCGCTGAATTTCATTCCAGGAACAGAGGATTGCCAACACGCCCAGCAACCCCGTCAGCACCACCATCAGCAGTGATAGGCCGTCCAGCGCAAGATGGATGCCGATGCCGAAGCGCGGGATCCATGGCACATAAAACTCAGATTGCCATTGTGGTACGCCTGTTGGTGCGGTCAGCGAATAACCGCCTTGCAACCACAGTTGCAGAGACAGTGCGAGTGTCAGCCCCATTGCAATCAACGCTATCCAGCGCGGTACTTTCGTACCAAAACGCTCTAACTGCCAGCACAGCAGACCGCCGATAAAGGGGAGAAGAATTAGCCAAGGTAGTAGCATGGCGTTTTGTGTCCCTAAATTAAAGAAATCTGAAAACTTGCCGTGGCGGGCATCCCTATCAGCGGAATGCCCTACCTTTTATACGTTACCGGATACTGCCTTAGACCAGCAGTAACAAGGCCAGCACCAGCACGGCACCAAAGCCCATTGAAGCAACGTACCAGCGCAATTGACCATTCGCACTGAGCGCCAGCCCACGGTTACCCCAACGGGTAATTGTAGCCGGAAGCGTCATCAATGCATTTAACGGATCACGCTGCAACAGCTTCGCGATAGCCAGATACGGTTTAACAAAGACATGGTCGTACAACCAGTCGAAGCCCCACGCGTGGAACCACCAGGTCGAGAAGAAACGACCAGGAGCACTCTTCGCGATGCTATTCACCGCCTGACGTTTACCCAGCCACAGCACAGCGGCAAGCAGAATACCGGCAATCGCCACCACGCCAGAGGTAATTTCCAGCGTCATCAGTTGACCGTGTTCAAGCTCAGTCGTTGCCGGCAATACACCGTGCAACGGCGGAACAATCATCGCACCAATAAAGGTGGACAGAATCATCAGCACAACCAGCGGTAAGTGGTGAGAAATGCCTTTTCCTGCATGCGCTTTGGTTTTCTCTTCACCGTGGAACACGATGAAAATCATACGGAACGTATACAGCGAGGTCATGAAGGCACCGGCCAAGCCAGCCACCATCAGATTGATGTGACCATTTGCCCATGCGCCAGCCAGAATCTCGTCTTTACTGAAGAAGCCTGCGGTAACCAGCGGCAGTGCAGCCAGCGCCGCGCCTCCGACCAGGAAGCAAACATAAACCAGCGGAATCGTTTTACGCAGGCCGCCCATCTTGAAGATGTTCTGCTCATGGTGGCAGGCCAGAATCACCGAACCAGACGAAAGGAACAGCAGCGCTTTAAAGAACGCGTGCGTCATCAGGTGGAAAATCGCGGCATCCCATGCCTGAACGCCCAGCGCCAGGAACATGTAACCAATCTGGCTCATAGTAGAGTAAGCCAAGACGCGTTTGATGTCGGTTTGAACCAGAGCGGCAAAACCCGCCAGCACCAGCGTGACTGCACCCACAATCCCCACCAGATGCAGAACATCCGGTGCCATCAGGAACAGGCCGTTGGTGCGCGCAATCAGGTAAACACCCGCGGTAACCATCGTGGCGGCGTGGATCAATGCAGATACCGGTGTTGGACCAGCCATCGCATCCGCCAGCCAGGTTTGCAGCGGCAGCTGTGCCGATTTACCGACCGCACCACCCAGCAACATCAGGGTAGCCCAGGTGATTTCCGGTGAACCTTCCGCCAGTTTCTGCGGTGCCAATACCATCAACTCGCGGAAGTTAAGCGTACCCAGCTCTTTGTAAAGGATGAACAGGGCAAAGGCGAGGAAGACGTCACCCACACGCGTAACGATGAAAGCTTTCATCGCCGCCGCGCCGTTCTTCGGATTGGTGTAGTAGAAACCAATCAGCAGGTAACTGCACAGCCCCACCCCTTCCCAACCGAGGTACATCAACAACAGGTTATCAGCCAGTACCAGAACGACCATACTTGCGATAAACAGGTTGGTGTAGGCAAAGAAGCGGGAATATCCCTCTTCCCCACGCATGTACCAGGAGGCAAACAGGTGGATAAAGAAGCCGACACCCGTTACAACGGACAGCATCGTCACCGAAAGGCCATCGAGCGTCAGCGTGACGCTGATATCGAAGTTGCCGACGGCCATCCATGTCCACAGATGCTGATTGAAGAAGGTTACGCCGCCGTGCTGTTGGCCCATGAAATCAGCCACAACCCAAGCGGTAACCAACGCTGCCAGACCAATCGAGCCAACACCGACGGTCGCGGACGTATTTTCAGACCAGCGACCGCGGGAAAATGCCAGCAACAGAAAGCCGAGCAGCGGGAAGAGTATTGTTAAATAAAGTAAGTTCATCCGCGCATCTCACTGACTGTATCAATATTCAGGGTCTGACGACGACGATACATTTGCAGCAACAGTGCCAGACCAATACTGGCCTCAGCCGCTGCCAGCGTAATCGCCAGAATGTACATCACCTGACCATCCGGCTGCTGCCAGTAACTGCCTGCGACCACAAAGGCCAGCGCGGCAGCGTTGATCATAATTTCAAGACTGATCAACATAAACAGCAGGTTACGACGAATCAACAGACCAGTCAGCCCCAGAACAAACAGAATAGCGGCTAAAATCAATCCATGTTGTAACGGAATCATGCGCGTTCCCCCGTTATTTTCTTCTCAACGTCCTGGTTCGCGCCTTCTTTACTGACAACGTCACCACGTTTATCTTCACGACCAATGTGGAAAGCGACAACCAATCCCGCCAGCAGCAGCATTGATGCTAATTCAACGGCCAGAACATAAGGCCCAAACAGGCTGATACCCACGGCTTTCGCCTCAACAGGCGTACCCGTGATGCCCTGATCTTTCAGGCTAAGAATGGCATTGACGACAATCACCAGTAACGCCAGTGAAAGGATGCCCGGACCGATCCAGACGCTGGGCTTCAGCCAATTCCGCTCTTGTTCTTCTACGGAATTACCGAGGTTGAGCATCATGACCACGAACACAAACAGCACCATGATGGCACCCGCATACACGATGATGCTCAGCGCGCCGGCAAAATTAGCCCCCAGCGAGAAAAATACGCCCGCAATCGCCATGAGCGAGGTGACCATATACAACAATGCATGCACAGGATTGGTATGCGTAATGACGCGCAGTGTCGCCAGTATTGCAATCAAGCCTGTGGTATAAAAAGCGAATTCCATGCTAGCTCCTTAGGGCAACAGGCCTTTGACATCAATGGGTTTGGCTTCGTTTTCAGCTTCGCCTTTATCTTTCCCATCGATTGCCATACCAGCCATCCGGTAGAAATTGTATTCCGGATATTTACCCGGCCCCGATATCAGCAGATCTTCTTTCTCGTACACCAGATCCTGACGTTTGTAGTCACCCATCTCGAAATCCGGCGTCAGTTGGATCGCGGTTGTCGGGCATGCTTCTTCACAGAAGCCACAGAAAATGCAGCGCGAGAAGTTGACGCGGAAGAACTCCGGATACCAGCGACCATCTTTGGTTTCCGCTTTCTGCAATGAGATACAGCCGACCGGACAGGCCACCGCACACAGGTTGCAGGCAACACAACGCTCTTCACCATCTGGATCGCGCGTCAGCACGATACGACCACGGTAGCGCGGCGGTGGATTCACAGGCTCTTCTGGATACATTCTGGTTTCGCGCTTCTTAAAAGCATTCGATCCCACCATACAGATACTGCGTATCTGGGTGCCGAAACCAACCACTAACTCTTTCAATGTCATGGTTTATTCACCCCTTCTTAAGCGTTGTACAAAATGACAGCCGCTGTCGCCAGCAGATTCAAAAGCGTTATCGGCAGACAGACTTTCCAACCGAAAGACATCACCTGGTCATAACGCGGACGGGGTAACGAAGCACGAATCAGGATGAACATCATCATGAAAAAGCCAGTTTTCAGCGCAAACCAGACAAACGGAGGCAGGATTGGACCATGCCAGCCACCGAAGAATAAGGTCACCATCAGCGCGGAAACCGTCACGATCCCGATATATTCACCAACAAAGAACAGACCAAATTTCATACCGGAGTATTCAATGTGGTAACCATCTGCCAGTTCCTGTTCAGCTTCAGGCTGGTCAAACGGGTGACGGTGACACACCGCCACGCCTGCGATGGCAAACGTAATAAAGCCGAAGAACTGCGGAATAACGTTCCACAGGTGTTCTTGAGAATCGACGATGTCACGCATGTTGAACGAGCCCGCCTGCGCGACAACCCCCATCAGCGACAGGCCGATGAACACTTCGTAGCTCACGGTCTGAGCAGAAGCACGTACCGCACCCAGCAGCGAGTATTTGTTGTTACTCGACCAGCCGGCAAACAGCACCGCGTAAACGGCTAAACCCGCCATCATCAGGAAGAACAGGATACCGATGTTCAGATCGGCGACACCCCAGGTTGGCGTGATCGGCACAATCGCAAAGGCAATCAGCATTGACGTAAACGCGATCATCGGTGCCAGTGTGAAGATCACCTTATCGGTGAAATTCGGCACCCAGTCTTCTTTGAAGAACATTTTGATCATGTCAGCGACAAGCTGCAATGAACCGCCCCAACCTACCCGGTTCGGTCCATAGCGTCCCTGGAAGAGGCCGAGCAGTCGACGTTCACCCATACTCATGAATGCGCCACAGGTCACCACAACCAGCAGAATCACGATCGCTTTTCCGACGGAGATCAGAATCTCGATTAATTCCGGCGTTAACCAACTCATTGTGCGGCCTCCCGCAGATTTTCAACGGTTGCACCCGCCAGCACCGGTGCAATACCCGGTAAGCCCAGCGGTAAACCAACCTGTCCCTGACTCAATGCCGCACTTAAGCGCAGTGGCAGACGTAGCGTTTGTCCTGCACAGGTCAACTCAAGCAACGCACCAGCGTTCACGCCCAGCGTTGCCGCATCAGCCGGGTTCACCATCACATAAGGCTCTGGCATACGCTGCTGAATCACGTCAGAACGCTGTGACATTTCATCACTACCAAACAGGTGATAATACGGCGCAACGCGCCATTGACCCGCTTGTGGGACGAAGGCCGCAGGAATGTTATCGAAATACGCCAGCGAACCTTCACCAGCTTCGATCATACGCACACCCGGATCGCCATAACGCAAATGTCCGCCCACTTCGTCCTGGAATTTGTTCCAGGCTTGCGGTGAGTTCCAACCTGGCGCCCAGGCAAACGGAATCTGCTGACGATTAGCTGTCGGGCTGTTGTTCCCTTCCATTGAGAAGGCAAACATAGTGTCTTTATCGACGGGCTGACGTGGTTCATGCACGCTGATATTGGCACGCATTGCAGTACGTCCGCTGGAACGAATCGGTGAACGTGACAGTTTCTGACCACGAATACGGAATGAGGCGTCAGGCGCGGCATCTTTAATTGCAGCCAACTGCGGCAATTCAGCAACACACGCATCAATCACGTTATCCAACTGCGTCCAGTCAACCTGACGGCTGTTATAGGTGATATACAGCGAGTGCAGCCAGCGCCAGCTTTCCAACATCACAATCTTGTCGTTGTAGTACGTTGGGTCATAAACCTGGAAGAAACGCTGAGCGCGGCCTTCCTGATTCACCAACGTACCATCGCTTTCAGCAAAGCTGGCGGCAGACAGAATGATGCTAGCCTTGTCCATGATGCGAGTACGCTGATGGTCAACCACAATCAGGTTTTCCGCTTTTCCCAGCGCCGCGTCAACGCGAGCGATTGGGGCATGACGGTAGAGATCGTTCTCCAGAACCACCACGCTATCAGCGTCGCCGTTTTCCAACTGCGCCAGCGCGTCATCCAGCGAACCGCCCCCCATGATTGACAACCCGATGCTGTTAGCAGCAGGAGCAACAAAGGTGATGCCGACGTCAGAACCACGATTTTTCAGCGCTTTGGCAACGTTTGCCGCCGCAGAGATCACTTCCTCGCTACCTGAATTGGTACCGGAGATGATGAGTGGTTTTTTCGCACCGGCCAGCGCCTGTACGATGATATCGACTTTCTGGTCGAGGCCAGCAGCCAGATCGGTAACTGCTGGTGCACTGCTATCCAGACCGTGTGCAATGGCAAAACCAAGACGTGCCTGATCGGCAACCGGCGCACGGTAATTCCATGCGGCGATGTCGTCCAGACGGGTGTTGTCGACGTTGGTGACAAACAGCGGGTGCTTGGCATGCTGACCGATGTTCATGATCGCCGCAATCTGCCAGTCAGCCACTTTCTGCGCGGCTGCCATTTCACGGGCTTTGCCTTTAACGGCCTGACGAACGGCCAGTGCGATACGTGCACCGGTCTGCGTCAAGTCTTCACCCAGAATCAGAACCGCATCGTAGCCTTCGATCTCACGCAACGCTGGCGTTCTTACACCGCTTTCACGTAGCACTTTCAGGATCAGTTGCAGACGATTTTGTTCTTCCTGCGCGATACCGGTGTAGAAGTTCTCGGCACCCACCAGCTCACGCAACGCGAAGTTGCTTTCAATGCTGGCACGCGCTGAACCGATACCGATCGTTTTCTTCGCCTGACGCAGCACATCTGCCGCACCTTGCAATGCCTGATCGGCATTCAGCGCGATCCAGTCATTACCACGACGTTGCAGAGGCTGATTCGGACGATCTTTCTGGTTGACATAGCCGTAACCAAAACGGCCGCGGTCACACAGGAAATAGTGGTTTACGCTACCGTTGAAACGGTTTTCGATACGACGCAGTTCGCCATAGCGCTCACCGGGACTGGTATTACAGCCGATGCTGCACTGCTGGCAGACGCTCGGTGCAAACTGCATATCCCATTTACGGTTATAGCGCTCAGAGTGCGTTTTATCGGTGAAAACACCGGTAGGACACACTTCAACCAGGTTGCCAGAGAACTCGCTTTCCAGCGTGCCATCTTCCGGGCGACCGAAGTAGACGTTGTCGTGTGCGCCGTAAACGCCGAGATCTTTGCCATCCGCGTAGTCTTTGTAGTAACGCACGCAGCGATAGCATGCGATACAGCGGTTCATCTCATGGGAAATGAACGGCCCGAGATCCTGATTGCGGTGGGTACGTTTGGTGAAGCGATAGCGACGGAAGTTCTGCCCCGTCATAACCGTCATATCCTGCAAATGACAGTTACCGCCTTCCTCACACACTGGACAGTCGTGCGGATGATTGGTCATTAGAAACTCAACTATCGTCTTACGGAATAGCTTAGCTTCTTCATCTTCAATCGCGATGAACGTTCCTTCGGTTGCCGGTGTCATACAAGACATCACCAGACGACCGCGGGTGTCTTCCGCGTTTTGGTACTGTTTTACCGCACAGAGGCGGCAGGATCCGACGCTCCCGAGCGCGGGGTGCCAGCAAAAGTAAGGAATATCAAGTCCCAGAGTCAGGCAAGCTTCCAGAAGGTTGTCCGCTCCGTTTACTTCATACTCTTTGCCGTCTACATGAATAGTAGCCATAGTCAGCATGCTTCCATAATGGCCCGTGTTACCACGGGCGCTAATCAAAAATTCTGTATACCCTCATCTTTCAAATCGCCAATGCGTTTGCTGCCTGCGCCTTGAAATCTATTGGGTTTATGAGGGTGGCTTATTTGCGCCACCCTGCGGATACATTCACTGCATCTCGCACGTATTGAGCGATAGCTTACCAGCGCTCTTTCAACAGGTTAGGCTGAATACCGCCAATCGCTTTGAGGTTGCCTAAATACTGTTTAGAGATACCCGCTTCGAATTCTTCCCGGAAATACTTGATGGCACTTTGCAGCGGCTCGACCGCACCCGGAGCATGCGCACAGAAGGTGTTACCCGGTCCGAGGAAACGGCAAAGCTGCTCCAGCGTTTCAATATCGCCAGGCTGGCCTTCACCCTTCTCCAGCGCACGCAGAATCTTCACACTCCACGGCAGACCATCGCGGCAAGGCGTACACCAGCCACAGGATTCACGAGCGAAGAATTCTTCGAGATTGCGCGTCAGCGAAACCATATTGATTTCGTGATCGACGGCCATAGCCAGCGCAGTACCCATACGGCTACCAGCTTTCGCAATGTGCTCAAAATCCATTGGCAGGTCGAGATGGCTTTCCGTCAGGAAATCCGTACCGGCGCCACCCGGTTGCCAGGCTTTAAGCTTCAGACCATCGCGCATACCGCCCGCGTAGTCTTCCAGAATTTCACGCGCAGTCGTACCGAACGGCAGTTCCCACAGCCCCGGACTCTTGACACGGCCGGAGAAGCCCATCAGTTTCGTGCCTGCATCTTTACTTTTACCCGCAGACAACCCCTGATACCACGCCGCGCCGTGCTCAATAATCGCTGGTACGTTACACAGCGTTTCCACGTTGTTGACGCAGGTCGGTTTGCCCCAAACACCCGCAGATGCTGGGAACGGCGGCTTGGAGCGAGGGTTAGCACGACGGCCTTCCAGTGAGTTAATCAGTGCGGTTTCTTCGCCACAAATATAACGCCCAGCGCCCGTATGCACGAACAGTTCGAAATCAAACCCGCTGCCCAGAATATTTTTACCCAGCAGGCCAGCCGCTTTTGCTTCTTCGATTGCGCGACGCAGGTGAACGGCAGCCTCAATGTATTCACCGCGCAGGAAGATGTAACCGCGGTAGGCTTTCAGCGCAAACGCGCTGATCAACATACCTTCAACCAGAAGATGAGGCTCTTGCTCCATCAGCAGGCGGTCTTTATAAGTACCAGGCTCCATCTCATCCGCGTTACATAGCAGGTAGCGGATATTCATGCTTTCGTCTTTCGGCATCAAGCTCCACTTCAAGCCTGTCGAAAAGCCCGCGCCGCCACGCCCTTTCAGGCCAGCGTCTTTAACCAGTGAGACCACTTCATCCTGCGCCATGCCGGTTAACGCTTTTTGCGCGGCGACATAGCCGTTTTTGCTGCGATATTCATCCAGCCATACTGGCTGTTTGTCTGCACGTAAACGCCAGGTCAGAGGATGCTGCTCAGCAGTCAGAACAATGTCTTTACTCATTGATACTGCTCCAATAACGATTCAATACCTTCCGGCGTCACATGGCTGTGGGTATCATCGTCAATCATCATTGACGGCCCCTTGTCGCAGTTCCCCAGGCAGCAGGTCGGCAACAGCGTGAAACGTCCATCGAACGTTGTCTGTCCCGGTTTGATGCTGAGCTTACGCTCAAGCGCAGCCTGAACGCCCTGATAGCCATTGATGTGGCACACGACGCTGTCGCAATAGCGAATAACATGACGCCCGACAGGCTGACGGAAAATCTGGCTATAGAACGTTGCCACGCCTTCCACGTCACTGGCCGGGATACCCAGCAGATCGGCAATCGCGTGGATAGCCCCATCCGGCACCCAGCCACGTTCTTTTTGCACAATTTTCAGTGCTTCGATTGACGCGGCGCGTGCATCTTCGTAGTGATGTTTTTCGTGCTCAATAGCGTCACGTTCTGCGTCAGTCAATACAAAAGCAGTGTCTTTTGTCAGCGAATCGGCAGCAGGCTGTCCCTGAGCGTCAATATGATCGTGATTGTTGTGATCATGCATAATTAGCGGTCCACATCTGACATTACGAAATCAATACTGCCGAGGTAAACGATCAGGTCGGATACCAAACATCCGCGAATGACAGAAGGAATCTGTTGCAGATGCGCATAGCTCGGCGTGCGAATACGGGTACGATAGCTCATCGTGCCGCCGTCACTGGTCAGGTAATAGCTGTTGATGCCTTTCGTTGCCTCGACCATCTGGAATGATTCATTGGCAGGCATAACCGGTCCCCAAGAAACCTGAAGAAAGTGGTTGATCAGCGTATCGATATGCTGCAACGTGCGCTCTTTTGGCGGCGGCGTCGTCAGCGGGTGATCTGCTTTGAACGGGCCTTCAGGCATGTTCTTGAGGCACTGATCCAGAATACGTAAGCTCTGACGCAGTTCTTCAACTTTCAGCATCACGCGGCTATAGCAATCGCTGATGCCGTCGCCTACTGGCACTTCAAAGTCAAAGTTTTCATAGCCGGAATACGGACGCCATTTACGCACGTCAAAACCAATACCCGTGGCACGCAGACCCGCCCCCGTTACGCCCCAGTCCAACGCTTCTTTCGCATTGTAGGCAGCGACGCCCTGAGTACGGCCTTTCAGAATGGTGTTCTGCAGCGCGGATTTGACATACGTGTCCAAACGAGCCGGCATCCAATCAAGGAATTCACGCAGCAGACGTTCCCAACCGCGTGGTAGATCGTGTGCCACACCGCCAATACGGAACCACGCTGGGTGCATACGGAAGCCGGTAATCGCTTCAACCAAATCGTAAATTTTCTGGCGGTCTGTAAACGCAAAGAACACCGGTGTCATCGCACCGACGTCCTGAATATAGGTACTGATGTACAGCAGGTGGCTATTAATACGGAACAACTCAGACAGCATGACGCGAATCGTTTTGACGCGATCCGGCACCTCAATACCTGCCAGTTTTTCCACGGCCAGTACGTACGGCATTTCGTTAACGCAGCCGCCGAGGTATTCAATACGGTCAGTATAAGGAATGTAGCTGTGCCAAGATTGGCGCTCGCCCATTTTCTCCGCACCGCGATGGTGGTAACCCACATCAGGCACGCAGTCGACGATTTCTTCGCCGTCCAATTGCAGGATAATACGGAAGGCACCGTGTGAAGACGGGTGGTTCGGACCGAGGTTGAGGAACATGAAGTCCTCGTTTTCAGTACCGCGCTTCATTCCCCACTCTTCCGGTTTGAACGTCAGCGATTCCATCTCCAGATCTTCTTTCTGCTTGGTCAGCTCGAAAGGATCGAATTCGGTCGCACGCGCCGGATAATCTTTACGCAACGGATGCCCTTCCCACGTCTGCGGCATCATGATGCGCGTCAGGTGCGGGTGACCATCAAAGGTCATACCGAACATCTCCCACGTTTCCCGTTCATACCAGTTGGCATTCGGGAACAGTTTGGTCACGGTCGGCAAATGCATATCATTTTCAGCCAACGCGACTTTCAGCATGATATCGCGGTTACGCTCAATGGAAATGAGGTGATAAAAGACGGAGTAGTCGGCGGCAGGTAAACCCTCACGATGGGTGCGCAGGCGCTCATCCATACCGTGCAGGTCAAACAGCATGACATAAGGCTTCGGCTGTTTTTTCAGGAATGCGACAACATCCAGTAATTGCTCACGTTTGACCCACACAACAGGGATACCTGTGCGGGTTGCCTGTACAGTAAATGCATCTGGTCCAAAACGGTTACACAGTTCGCCAACGACCGGATCGTTAAGATGATCGCGGGTTTGCCAGCCTGGCTGAGCGAGATCGTGTGTCGTTAAATCTGTCATAAATATGTCACCACATTAAATGTGCTATTTCTGTAGCTGATAATGACCGCACACTATTATCGAGGTATTACACGGCCACCGGGTTTATCATCTACAGGTCAAATCTCATCAGGCGAACGCAGGTTGGTCACAGCGATTCGCTCGCCGCGTTTGCGCTCACGCTCAGATTGCATGTTGGCGCGGTAAACGCCCTGTTCACCCACCACCCATGACAGAGGGCGGCGTTCTTTACCGATGGATTCTTTCAGCAGCAACAGCGCTTGCATGTAGGCTTCAGGACGCGGAGGGCAGCCCGGAATATACACGTCAACAGGCAGGAATTTATCTACGCCCTGAACGACGGAATAAATATCGTACATACCGCCGGAGTTAGCACATGCGCCCATGGAGATAACCCACTTAGGTTCCAGCATTTGCTCGTACAGACGCTGAATCACAGGGGCCATTTTGGTAAAACAGGTTCCCGCGACTACCATGAAGTCAGCCTGACGTGGCGACGCACGCAGAACCTCAGCACCAAAACGCGCGACGTCATGGACGGCGGTAAATGATGTCACCATTTCTACGTAGCAACAGGACAGGCCAAAGTTGTACGGCCACAGGGAGTTCTGACGACCCCAGTTCACCGTATCGTGTAATGCATGTTCCAGTTTGCCCATGTAGACACTGCGGTGAACATGTTGCTCCAGAGGGTCGGAAACGATCTCCTGACGTTGCAGGGGATAACGGTCATTCTCACCGTCCGGCTCTATGCGGGTGAGCGTATAGTCCATCTTAAAATGCCTCGCTGTTACTGCGGATGATTGTTGGTAGTGTTGATGATGTCTGATTTAACGACTTGTCTCTTGGAACGTACTGGGGTCCAGTCAAGTGCCCCAACGCGAACCAAGTAAATCAAACCAGCCAACAGCACCAAAATGAAAATGGTTGCTTCAATGAAGCCAATCCAGCCGCTTTCTTTGATAGACACAGCCCAAGCGTAGAGATAGAGGGCTTCAACGTCGAAGATAACGAAGAACATAGCGACAAGATAAAATTTAGCAGACAGGCGTAACCGTGCTGAACCTACGGAGTCGATACCGGATTCATAAGGTACGTTTTTGGCCCTGCCTTTTGCTCTTCCCCCCAGCAAGAACCCACCGGTCAGCATAAAGACACAAAGGCCTACGGCAATGATAAGGAATAGCCCAAATGCCCAATGATGGGCGAGGATTTCAGTAGTTGTTGACATTCTCTTTGCTTACTCATCAAAAGTGGCGGGTAACATCTCTGCTCTATTATCGGCAGTTAATGCGCCACATCGATTAAAAGGAAGGATTAATAACCACAAAAAAGCACGGAAACGTATCAGGTAAGCCTTGCTTGGTATGGTTGAGCCCCTAAATTTGTAACCTTTTTTTCAACCTTACTAAAAATAACAGTACATTACTTTACATGCACGCTGTTTTGTTAACATTTTGTGTTCTCATCCGCAGCTAAATCGAATCAGTACTTTTGTCAGTTAACCAGTGTGCAGCAGCACAGGAAGCAAGTTCACTACGTCACTATACCATTTTCACAGAAAATGCCTGTTCCCCCATGTGGTTATTAGGGGTATTTTTTGATCCAGCACACATTTTTACCAATTTAGTTAGTAAAAAAATCAAGCTGATGCTGAACAAGGTTTGATGCTATTTTCCATAACATTATTTTAAAAAAATAGAACCGGTGTTTTATAAACTGGAAGGGATCATTAATCTCCGCACACCTAGCCTATTGATGTGAAATGGAAAACGCAAAGTGGGATCGGCGTGAAGAAATCAGGCCAAGAAGGCGCTGCCGATTTCGGTTTAACACGTTAGTCATAAATCATCATCATTCGGGGTGCATCCCTACCCTCCCCGAATGATAGTTAACTTCCCATTACGATTAGATCGCGTCCTTCAGTGACGGATCAGAAGACAGTTTTGCATTCGCGCTGTTTGCTAACAGGCTGACAGGCGTAATGTGAGAGGGCTTCCCTGATTCAATCACATTGAAAATTGCCGTCGCCAGTTCGTTCTCCTGGTTAGGGTTCTGGCAGAGGAAATAACGTGTTTCAGGCAATCTCGGCAACCCCTCCTCTTCACCCAACACCCGCAGTTCTGGGCTCATCATTTCTACTGAACGTACGGTGATACCCATGCCAGCCTTCACCGCAGCACGTACCGCAGACAGCGTTGAAGCCACATAAGCAATTCGCCAAGGGATCCCCGCAGCCGTCAGTTGCTGCATAGCCAGCGTACGGAAAGGGCTCGGTTCATCCAGAACAACCAGAGGCACGGGTTCTTGCGCTCGGAACTGATAATCCGCGGCGCAGTACCATAGCGTCGGAGAACTACGCAATAACACATGAGGAAACACCACACCGTTCATTGTGGTAATGACCAGATCTATTTTTCCCTCATTCAGCATCTCCATCATTTCAGCGCTACGCTTTACGCTGACATTGACGGAGAGTTTAGGAAATACAGATGTCACTCGGTGTAAAATATAAGGAAGGATAGTGTCTGCAGTATCATCAGACGCTCCAATGGTCAACATACCCTGAATATCGCTGTACATTAATGAAATACAGGCTTCATCATTGAATTGTAATATTTTTCTGGCATAACCCAGAAACTGAACACCATGTTCGGTCAGCAATTTATTGCGCCCGTGCCGAGCAAATAGCTCCTTTCCGATGAGTTGCTCCAGCCTCTGCATCTGCTGGCTGACAGCCGATTGAGTTCGATTAACTGCGGCCGCCGCAGCTGCAAACGTATTTAAATCTGCAACGGCGACAAACGTCCTCAGTAAATCAAGATCGAGATTAAGTACTGGTCGATTTGCACTGGTCATACGATTTTTCACTTATCTATTTTAATTTTAACAAAATATTCCTGGTGTTTTATTACATGTACAGGTAATGACCGATACATTTAAAGACACTATCGCAGACGCACGATAAGGGCAAAAAAATACTTATATTTCGTTACCCCTATCGCCTTTCCATTGGTAAGACATCATATAATTAAATGGCTCACCAGCCTTAATCCTTAATTCAATAAAAACGGCACCTTCCCTTTATTTCACCTTGCGAAATAAATACGCTCCACACTTAAATAAACGCGATCTCCCTGTCACCCTATTTTGGCGCTAAAAAAGTGCGACATGAACAGTCGTCCGCCCCCTACCATATCGCACCATCCAACGAGTACACAACCATATAGTGCAGATGCGCAATCATTTGCAGCGAAAGCGATAATCATTCTTCAAAAGGTACTATAGGAGGAGTACATTAAGCAGGTTATGCTATTCCGTCTGGGAATATGCGCTCTCTGCAAAAGGTTCGTACTATTTATGTCTCCGATTGAAAAATCCAAGAAGCTGGAGAACGTATGCTATGACATCCGTGGCCCAGTCTTAAAGGAAGCCAAGCGGCTTGAAGAAGAAGGTAATAAAGTCCTTAAACTGAATATTGGCAACCCTGCCCCTTTCGGCTTCGAGGCACCGGACGAAATTCTGGTCGATGTCATCCGTAACCTGCCAACGGCACAGGGCTATTGTGATTCCAAAGGCCTCTATTCCGCTCGCAAAGCCATTGTTCAGCACTATCAGGCGCGGGATATGCGCGATATGACGGTTGAAGACGTCTATATCGGTAACGGTGTTTCCGAACTCATCGTGCAATCCATGCAGGCTCTGCTTAACCCAGGCGATGAAATGCTGGTACCTGCACCGGACTACCCGCTTTGGACCGCGGCAGTTTCCCTGTCTAACGGCAATGCCGTTCACTATCTCTGCGATGAATCCTCCGATTGGTTCCCCGATCTGGATGATATCCGTAAAAAAATCACGGCCAATACGCGCGGTATTGTCATCATTAACCCTAATAATCCAACGGGTGCGGTCTACAGCAAAGCGCTGCTGCTGGATATCGTGGCAATTGCACGCGAACACAACCTGATCATTTTCGCCGACGAAATTTACGACAAAATTCTGTATGACGATGCGCAGCACCACTCGATTGCAGCACTCGCCCCAGATCTGCTGACCGTCACGTTTAATGGCCTGTCCAAGACGTATCGTGTGGCAGGTTTCCGTCAAGGTTGGATGGTACTGAACGGTCCGAAAAAACACGCCAAAGGGTATATTGAAGGGCTGGAAATGCTGGCTTCCATGCGTTTGTGTGCCAACGTGCCAATGCAGCATGCGATTCAAACCGCCTTGGGCGGCTATCAAAGCATCAGTGAGTTTATTCAACCCGGTGGACGCCTGTACGAACAGCGCAACCGCTCTTGGGAATTGATCAATCAGATCCCTGGCGTGTCATGCGTAAAACCACGTGGCGCGCTTTATATGTTCCCACGCATTGATGCCAAACGCTTTAATATCCACGACGACCAAAAACTGGTGCTGGATCTCCTGTTACAGGAAAAAGTGTTGCTGGTTCAGGGAACTGCATTTAACTGGCCTTACCCAGACCATGTACGTATCGTCACGCTACCGCGTATTGATGAACTGGACATGGCGATCCACAAATTAGGGCGTTTCCTTGGGCACTATCACCAATAGCCCAGCACCGCTCTTCGCCGGGCAGTCATCGCCCGGCGAAAACCTGACCTTCGTTTGCATAACCCCCAGCAAGTGCCCACAATAGACGCCCACGATATCGTTATTTCACCGTGCTGTTGTCTGAGAGATCGCCATGAATCAGAGCCACTTTTTCGCCCATTTATCTCGTCTAAAACTCATCAGCCGTTGGCCGCTCATGCGCAATGTGCGCACGGAAAACGTCTCCGAGCACAGTCTTCAGGTCGCCTTCGTCGCGCATGCACTGGCGGTCATCAAAAACCGCAAGTTCGACGGTAACCTGAACGCAGAACGCATCGCGCTGCTGGCGATGTACCATGATGCCAGCGAGGTGCTGACCGGTGACATGCCGACGCCCATCAAGTACTACAACGCGCAGATCGCACATGAGTACAAGAAGATAGAGAAGATTGCACAGCAGAAACTGATTGAGATGTTGCCGGAAGAGTTGCAGCAGGATTATCGCATGCTGCTGGATGATAACTACACCAGCGAAGAAGAACGCCTCATCGTTAAACAGGCAGACGCGCTCTGCGCCTACCTGAAATGTCTGGAAGAATTATCGGCAGGCAACGCAGAATTCACGCTTGCCAAAGCGCGGTTAGAAAAAACATTGCAGTTGCGCCACAGCCCGGAAATGGACTATTTCATGACGGTGTTCGTTCCCAGTTTCAGCCTGTCGCTCGACGAAATCAGCCAGGATTCGCCGCTATAGCGGGCGTCCGCTATAACGGAAAAACACCGTCAGAATGGATACAGCCACGGCACCATCACCACGCTGACTAACATCACCAGCACGGTAAAAGGGACGCCAATGCGCACAAAGTCCCCGAATTTATAGCCGCCCGGCCCCAGAACCAACGTATTCACTGGTGACGACACCGGGGTCATAAAGGCGGCAGAAGCTGCAATTGCGATGATCATCGCAAAGGGATAAGGCGACACCCCCATCTGCTTCGCTGCGGCAATCGCAATCGGTGCCATCAGCACCGCCGTCGCCGTGTTGGAAATAAACAGGCCGATCACGGCACACAGTATGAACAAGCACACCAGCATCACATGCGGCCCAGCGTTCCCGGCAACATCCATCAACCCGTTAACAATGAGTGCGACACCACCCGTTTGCTGCAACGCCAGCGCAAACGGCATCATCCCGACGATAAGAATAATACTCGGCCAATGAATGGCTCGATAAGCACTTTCCATGTCGATGCAGCGGAATTTCCCCATCAGCAAACAAGCAATCAGCGCGGCAATCGCATTCGGTATTTCATCCGTCAGCATCATCGCCACCATCAGTGCCAGACAAAACAGCGCATGGGGTGCCTGACTCACCGCAGGCGCAACATCATCCACTTCGGCAGGGAGATTAAGCAAAAGGAAATCGTTTTTCTGCGTGTGCAGTTGTCGAATCATGCGCCAGTCACCCATCACCAGCAGAATATCACCGAGTTGGAGCCGTTCATCGGCAAGGATACCGTCCATTGCTTCACCTGACCGGCGAATCCCCACGACACTTAGGCCATAGCGGCTTCGAAACCCGACGTCGTACAGCGTTTTCCCCAACAATTCGGAATCAGGGATCAACGAGACTTCCGCCATTCCCACATCACGCGCCTGCTCAGAAAAATACTCACCGCGCAGCACCATCGGTTCAAGGCGCTGCGTGGTGAAAAATTCGCGTAAGTCCACCTCAGAGGCCGACATGTCGATCAGTAAGACATCATTCAGGCGAAGTTCGGTATTGCCCGCCACGCTGATCATCACACGGCGAAATTTACGCCAGCGCTCAATTCCCACCACGTTCGCCCCGAAGCGCTGACGCAGGCGTAAATCATCAAGACGATGGCCGATAAAAGGCGATCCTGGGCGAATCGCCAGCCGACGTGCCCTGCCCGTCAGCCGGTAATCACGAATCAGATCGCGAAACGTTCTTCTCTTCCACATCTCTTTTGCTGTTGCCGTCTCGGCATTGCCAAGCCAGTAACGCGCCACCATCATATACGCCACGCCCAGCAGCAATACCACCATCCCTATCGGCGTCACGCTGAAAAAACCAAAGCCCGCAACACCGTCACGCATCAGCTCACTGCTCACCACCATATTCGGCGGCGTTGCGACCAACGTCATCATGCCGCTAATCAATCCGGCAAAACTCAGCGGCATCATCAGCCTTCCGGGGGAAATTTTCATCCGAGAGGAAACACTCAGTACCACGGGAATAAAAATCGCGACAACGCCGGTGGAGCTCATAAAAGCCCCTAGCAACGCAACGGTAACCATCAGTAAGATCAACATCTTCATCTCACTGCTGCCCGCCACCCGAACCAGCCAATCACCGACTTGATAAGCCACGCCAGTACGAACCAACCCTTCACCAATCACAAACAGGGCAGCAATCAATATCACGTTAGGATCGCTGAACCCCAACAACGCTTCAGATAGCGTCAGTGTGCCACTCAGTACAAACGCAATAATGACCAACAGCGCGACGACGTCCATGCGTAATTTATTGGTGGTAAACAACACAATGGCGATCAGCAACAGGGATAAAACCCAGAGAAGTTCGCTATTCAAAACGGTTCCCCTGACAGAAAAATGCATATTGAGAGGTGGTGGTTCAGCATGCCATAAAAAATGCAGGCGCATTTTTCAACACCGCGCAGCGGTGGCCCAAAGGGTGGCAGACGTTGGTATCCCCTAAATAATTCGAGTTGCAGGAAGGCGGCAATCGCACGAATCCCCAGGAGCTTACACAAGTAAGTGACTGGGGTGAGTAAGAAAAGCCAACGCACATGCAGCTTGAAGTATGACGGGTATAGTCTGCCATAAAAAAACCTCGCGGATGCGAGGTCTGATCATATTTATTTACAATTTTGTCATGATGTTACAGACCACCTACTGGCGCAGAAGCACCTCAACGCCGTTCGGTAATGGTTCTATTTCTATCTGCTCCAACGAATCAAGGATCAGATCGACCTGATCCAGTTTCGGCGTATCCGCAGGTGCCTTCACCGCAATGACCTTGCAGCCAGCAGCTAGGCCAGATAACACACCCGCTGGTGCATCCTCAACGACGACACACTCTTCCGGCTTCAGCCCTAGCTGCTGTGCGCCAAGTAAATAGGCATCAGGGTGAGGTTTACCTTTGGCAACCTGCTCCGCGGTAATAAAGGCACGAGGAGCGGGCAGTTCTCCATGATGATGACGGGCGCTAGCAATCGGCACCGTGCCGGATGTCACAATCGCCCAGGGAATCTCCAGTGCATCCAAACGTTCCAACAGCACCTTCGCCCCTGGCATGGCAACAATGCCCTGCGTATCAGAGGCTTCTGTTTTCTCCAGTGCATCAAACTCTTGTTGAATCGTTTCTTCGCTCTGTCCCTGAAGAAAGTGACGCAGGGAGGTGATTGCCTGCTTGCCATGAATAAAATCTAGCACTTCCTGTGGTTCAATATCGTGATTTTTTGCCCAGTTAATCCACGCACGTTCTACGGCAGGCAGTGAATCAACCAGCGTACCATCGAGGTCGAACAGAAAACCTTTACACTCCACAGAAAGCCCCTTTGTCATTAATCAGGCGTTGATGATCTGTGCGATCTCAACCGCACTTAAGTGATACTGGCGCGGGCAGGATTGCCAGACAGCCAGCATTCTGTTGTATTTTTCCCACATTTTTGTCTGAGCGTTAAACCCATGCGTACCTGCATCAAAGTGGGGATAGCGACCTTCGACATGTACCATAAAGCGTACAAAGCCGAGGTAACGCGCTTCCGTTGCGGCATCAAAGCCTAGGAAGGTCAGGCGACGCTCATCCAAATCCTGCTTATCTTTCAGATTGGTCCACGACACCTGCAAGGCATGATGCATTTCCATGATGTTAATAATGGTGCGGCAAACCTCTTCAGTCAGCTCACCAAACTCACGGTCCAGTTCGCGCATCTGCAAACCATAACCACGCTCGATAATGGTTTGTAACCGGCGATAGCGCTCAGCATTGTCGGGATCGAGCATCGTCATCATTTTATATTGATTTGAAAGGATCAATCTCTGGGCATTTGTCATTTCCATGTTGCTCTCCTGAACCCTTTTTGGGGTAAGCCAATATCGCTAAATAGGTATTTACCCCAGAATCGCATACTGAATCGTGTCACGGTAGCGGTAGCCACCGCTTCTTTGATTTGAAACAGGGGAAAGAACAAAATAGCCATCAACCCGCACACAGCCTGACGCCGATCACAAATCATCCAGGAAGGTTTTATCAAGCTGGTTAAACGCACGTTTCAGCACATCCGCCAACGCTTGGTAAGTTGGCGCTTCTTCCAAGGGTGCTAATGCCAGTCCTGACTCCAATAGCTTATGGCGAATCTCATGGAACCACTGTGCCAGCGTCGGCGGCAAAGGCGTCACAGAACGGCGACCCAGCCACCAGAGCCCCTGTAACGGCAGGCTACAGGCAAACAGCGCGGTGGCGATGGCTGGGCCGAGCTGCCCATCGAGCGCAATCTGCCACGTTAAGGTAAACACCGCCAGCGGCGGCATAATGCGGATACCGAACCGCGTCGCTCGCGCCACGCGATTTTCAGGAAATACGGTCGCCAGCCGCTTATCTGCTGGCCACGTTTTCATGTAATGCTGCCCACATTGGAGTAGCTGTAGCCAACTAATTCTACTGTCTGGTTTCGTCGCCATAGCCACACCTCAACTTTACAGATAAAAAATAAAACTTTTGCACAAATCAACAACTCAAGTTGATAAGGTTAAAATATATTTTGTGTTTAGCCTGCGCTATCGGTATCCTAGATCGGCCTTTTGGCCGCTGTATACCTAAAGTAGTATGACTACACGCAGGGAGTATAATTCCTTCGCGACATAAGCGCAGCCAACGGCCATAACGCGGTTATCCATCGCTTTAAAAGCTGCGGTTTACATCAGGTCGATGTCACGTTGTTGTAGAGATTAGTTATATCGATTAATTGTTGTATCGATTATCCGATATAACCTACGGCATCATATCGACCCTATTTCATCATCGTGTCTGGTGTATCACACCAAGGTATGATGTTAATCATAAATGCCAGCGGCGGCATGCGATACGCTATATGCCCTGATGACATTTTTTTAACCATGTATAACAAGTAGGTACTTCCATGTCGAGTAAGTTAGTACTGGTTCTTAACTGCGGTAGTTCATCACTGAAATTCGCGATCATCGATGCGATTAACGGAGAAGAGTACCTGTCTGGTTTAGCCGAATGTTTCAACCTGCCTGAAGCCCGCATCAAATGGAAAATGGACGGCGGTAAACACGACGCCGAACTGGGTGCCGGTGCAGCTCACAGCGAAGCGCTGAACTTCATCGTCAATACCATTCTGTCTCAGAAACCGGAGTTGTCAGCTCAACTGGTTGCTATTGGTCACCGTATCGTTCACGGCGGTGAGAAGTTCACCCAATCCGCGATCATCACTGATGATGTTCTTCAGGGTATCAAAGATTCCGTACCTTTTGCACCTCTGCACAACCCAGCTCACCTGATCGGTATCGACGAAGCACTGAAATCTTTCCCGCACCTGGCTGATAAGAACGTCGCTGTTTTCGACACCGCATTCCACCAGAGCATGCCGGAAGAATCCTACCTTTATGCACTGCCGTACAAATTGTATAAAGAAAACCACATCCGCCGTTATGGCGCACACGGTACTAGCCACTACTTTGTTTCTCGTGAAGCCGCTAAAGTGCTGAACAAACCTGTAGAAGAGCTGAACGTCATCACTTGCCATCTCGGCAACGGCGGTTCCGTTACTGCAATCCGTAACGGCCAATGCGTTGACACCTCTATGGGTCTGACGCCGCTGGAAGGTCTGGTGATGGGTACGCGTAGTGGCGATATCGATCCGGCGATCATTTTCCACCTGCATGACTCAATGGGCATGAGTGTTGATGCTATCAACAAAATGCTGACCAAAGAATCTGGTCTGTTGGGCCTGACTGAAGTGACCAGCGACTGCCGCTACGTTGAAGATAACTACGAGACGAAAACAGACGCTAAACGTGCAATGGACGTTTACTGCCACCGTCTGGCTAAGTACATCGGTTCTTACACTGCCCTGATGGAAGGTCGTCTGGACGCAGTGATTTTCACCGGTGGTATCGGTGAAAACGCAGCGATGGTGCGCGAACTGACGCTGAAAAAACTGGGTCTGCTGGGCTTTGACGTCGACCACGAGCGCAACCTGGCCGCACGCTTCGGTAAAGGTGGCAACATCGCTAAAGATGGCACCCGCGCGGCGCTGGTTATCCCGACCAATGAAGAGTTGGTCATCGCCGAAGACGCTTACCGTCTGACCGCGTAAAACACGTAACTCCCAACACCGTCAGCCAAGGCTGACGGTGTTGTTTTTGACTAACGAGCAACCGTAAAGAGGTTCGGCCGTGTCCCGTATAATCATGTTGATCCCAACTGGCACCAGCGTTGGTCTGACAAGCGTCAGCCTGGGTGTCATCCGCTCCATGGAACAGAAAGGCGTTCGCCTGAGCGTGTTCAAACCTATCGCCCAGCCGCGCAGTGGCGACAATACGCCAGATCAAACGACTACCATTATTCGTGCTAATTCCGCCATCAGCGCAGCCGAGCCGCTGGCGATGAGCCGCGTTGAAGCGCTGCTGAGCTCCAACCAACAAGACGTGCTGATGGAAGAGATCATCGCGCGCTACCACGAAAATACCAAAGACGCTGAGGTCGTTCTGGTTGAAGGTCTGGTTCCTACCCGTAAGCATCAGTTTGCTAACGCGTTGAACTATGAAATCGCCAAAACGCTGAACGCAGAAATCGTCTTCGTACTGGCGCTGGGTAACGATTCCCCGGCACAGTTGAAAGATCGCATCGAATTGGCGCGTTCCAGCTTCGGTGGTAGCAAAAACAAAAACATCACAGGCGTGATCATCAACAAACTGAATGCGCCAGTAGACGAGCAGGGACGTACTCGCCCTGACCTGTCTGAAATCTTTGATGATTCCACGAAAGCCAGCGTTGCCAACATCGATCCGAAACAGCTGTTCGCTAACAGCCCGCTGCCGGTTCTGGGCTGCATCCCGTGGAGCTTTGACCTGATTGCTACGCGCGCCATCGATATGGCGAAGCACCTGAATGCGCGTATCGTCAACGAAGGTGACATTCAGACGCGCCGCGTTAAGTCTGTCACCTTCTGCGCACGCAGCATCCCTCACATGTTGGAACATTTCCGTCCAGGCTCACTGCTGGTGACCTCCGCTGACCGCCCTGATGTTCTGGTTGCTGCCTGTCTGGCTGCCATGAATGGCGTGGAAATCGGTGCCCTGCTGCTGACTGGCGGCTATGAAATGGATCCAAGCATTGCCAAATTGTGCGAACGTGCCTTCCAAACTGGCCTGCCGGTATTTATGGTCGACACCAATACCTGGCAGACGTCACTCAGCCTGCAAAGCTTCAACCTTGAAGTACCGCCTGATGACCGTCAACGTGTTGAGAAAGTGCAGGAATATGTTGCACGCCACATCGACACCCAGTGGATCGATTCACTGAGCGCAGAATCTGAGCGTTCACGTCGTCTGTCTCCGCCAGCGTTCCGCTATCAGCTTACCGAACTGGCGCGTAAAGCAGGCAAACGTATCGTCCTGCCAGAAGGTGATGAACCACGTACCGTTAAAGCAGCGTCTATCTGTGCTGAACGCGGTATTGCTCACTGTGTGCTGATCGGTAACCCAGAAGAGATTCAACGTGTTGCTGCCGCTCAGGGCGTAGAGCTGGGCAAAGGCATCGAAATCGTCGATCCAATTGTTGTGCGTGAGCGCTATGTTGCGCGTCTGGTTGAGCTGCGTAAGAGTAAGGGCATGACCGAAGTGGTTGCGCGCGAACAGCTCGAAGACAACGTGGTTCTGGGTACGTTGATGCTGGAACAGGGTGAAGTTGACGGTCTGGTTTCTGGTGCCGTTCATACCACCGCTAACACCATCCGTCCACCGTTGCAACTGATCAAAACAGCACCGGGCAGCTCGTTGGTATCGTCTGTGTTCTTTATGCTGCTGCCTGAGCAGGTTCTGGTTTACGGCGACTGCGCCATCAACCCAGACCCAACGGCAGAGCAATTGGCTGAAATTGCTATCCAGTCTGCTGATTCCGCTACCGCCTTCGGTATCGACCCACGCGTTGCGATGATCTCTTACTCTACCGGTAATTCCGGTGCAGGTAGCGATGTTGAGAAAGTGCGTGAAGCAACGCGTCTGGCTCAGGAAAAACGTCCTGATCTGGTCATCGATGGTCCGCTGCAGTACGACGCCGCTATTATGGCTGACGTTGCACAGTCCAAAGCGCCGAACTCACCCGTTGCAGGTAAAGCCACCGTGTTCATCTTCCCTGACCTGAACACTGGTAACACCACGTACAAAGCGGTACAACGTTCTGCAGACCTGATCTCCATCGGGCCAATGCTGCAAGGCATGCGCAAACCAGTTAACGACCTGTCTCGTGGCGCACTGGTAGACGACATCGTTTACACCGTTGCCTTGACCGCCATTCAAGCTACACAGCTCTAATCATCTTCTGATGACGTTAAATGCCAGCCTTCGGGCTGGCATTTTTTATTTGGAAGGAGAACAAGAAAAGATGCCACAGCGGAAAACAGCGGCGTCAGGCAGGAACGGGTTATTTCTGCGAACCCATTTCCGATGGAGCAACGACGTTACCGTCATTTTCATCATGAACCTCTTTATGACTCACAACAGGTGTCGCAGCGGCCTCGACGGCTACATTCGGCTGGCGTGAAATCGGCTTGCCGTATTCCTGATCGCTATGGCGCGTCAGCCACAGCGACAGGGCTTTCAGCGAGTCCGGCGTAAATTCATCGCAGCGTGCGGTGATTTCTTGCGGCGTCAGCCAACTGACCTCATCAACCTCTTCTTCCTGTAGCGCAAACGGCCCGTGGGTGACGCAGCTAAACAGCCCGCCCCATACCCGGCAATTTTCGCCTTCGTAATAGAACAAGCCGTGCTCTGCGAACGGCACGCCCGCAATGCCAAGCTCCTCTTCCGCTTCACGACGTGCGGATTCCAGCATCTGCTCACCGCTTTGCACTACGCCGCCAGCGGTCGCATCCAGCCAGCTAGGGTAGAAGTCTTTTATCTTGGTCCGGCGCTGCACCAAAATTTTACCCATTCCATCATGCACAACAATGTAAGTAGCACGATGACGAAGACTCTGCGCACGCATCTGCTGACGACTTGACTGAGCAATTACCTCGTTGTTTTCATTGACGATATCAACCCACTCTGTGCCTGCTGCCTGACTTTGTTCCGCCATCCTCTGAAACCCTTTAGTATTGGCACGTTGCTACGCGCGTCTGTTTTAAATGATCGAACTTTGCTGTGATATTCCCTGCTGCCTTGCCGTTATTCAAGGTCAAAAACAGGATATATACTCTAAATAATTCGAGTTGCAGGCAGGCGGCAAGAGAGGGAGTCCCGATGAGCTTACTCAAGTAAGTGATTCGGGTGACTGAACGCAGCCAACGCACATGCAGCTTGAAGTATGACGAGTATACGCTAAATTAGTGCCTAATCGTGACCCGTGCAATAGGTTCGCCGCCGTGTAACGGCAGAACTCGCAGCTCGTCTTGTTCCAGTAAACCGTAGCTCGCGGCGTATCCCCCTTTCGGCAAGCTCGCTGAGCCGGGATTGAAAAAATAATATTCACCGCGTTGCTCAGCAACTGGGATATGGGTATGACCATATACCAATACATCCCCCGCGTGTAGCGGCGGCAGATTATCAGGATGATAAAGATGACCGTGTGTCAGGAAAAGGCGATTCTGCGGCAATAGCACATGTTGCCAGGGTGCCGTCATCGGAAAGGTCAACAGCATCTGATCCACCTCGCTGTCGCAGTTCCCTCGCACGGCAATGATGCGTGATGCATAGGCGTTCAACCGGACAGCCACTTCCGCAGGCTGATATTTTTCCGGCAGCGGATTGCGCGGGCCGTGATTGAGAAAATCGCCCAGCAAAATAAGCCAGTCGGCCTGACTCTGCTCAAAGATTTCCAGCACGCGCTCCGTCGCGCTGAGAGAACCGTGTATATCGGACGCAAACATTAACTTCATCGTTATCTCCACAACGTCTATATCAACCATGCTAGACCTACAACGCCCGCATCGTTTATCGGTCGTAGTCTACCAAAGTTGGCAACACGCTTCCGGTAAAGATCGTATAACGAGGTGCGCCATCGTTTATTTTTCACTCGCAGAAGTGGTAGGGTAAGAGCCCGTTCCTCAATACGCTATTCTGACAGCGCATCGCTCTCTGAAGCGATCAACTGCCATACAGTCCATGATGTTTTTCTGAATTAAAACGGAGACTTGATTCATGATTGACCTGTATTACGCACCAACCCCTAACGGGCACAAGATCACCCTGTTTCTGGAAGAAGCTAATCTCCCCTACCATATCCACCGCGTGAATATCAGCAAAGGCGAACAGTTCAAACCGGAGTTTTTGGCTATCTCGCCTAACAACAAAATCCCCGCGATTGTCGATACGCAGCCCGAGAAAGGCGATACGCCAATTAGCCTGTTTGAATCTGGTGCGATTCTGCTCTATCTGGCGGAAAAGCACGGCGTGCTATTGAGCACGTCATTACGTGAGCGTACGGCCACACTACAGTGGCTGTTCTGGCAGGTCGCGGGTTTCGGGCCAATGCTGGGGCAGAATCATCATTTTAACCACTATGCGCCTCAGCCAGTGCCTTACGCCATTGAACGCTATCAGCAGGAGACGCAGCGCCTGTATCGCGTGCTGGATAAACATCTGCAAGACAGCCCTTGGCTAGCAGGAGAAAATTACAGCATTGCCGATATCGCAACCTACCCGTGGGTGGTTTCTTATGCCCGCCAGCGCGTCGACCTCGATGACTACCCAGCGGTGAAGACGTGGTATACGCGTATCAATGAGCGCCCGGCAACACAGCGAGCTTACCAGCTCGCCGAGCAATAAAATTCTGGCATCATCTCATTCGGCCTTTGGGTATCTTCTGCTATGGTAATCAACATATTGTCGTTAACGATACCCCCTGACGCTGCGGCTTAGCCGCAGTAACAGAAGCAACCGAGGGCCGAGCAATGCCACATCACTATTCTGACGCCATTATTCGTATAAAAAATCTGCGGCTGCGCACCTTCATCGGTATCAAAGATGAGGAAATCACGAATAAGCAGGATGTGATCATCAACGTTGTGATTCACTACCCAGCAGAACAGGCGCGCAACAGCGAAAATATTGCCGATGCGCTGAACTACCGCACCATCACCAAAAACATTATTCGCCACGTGGAAGATAACCGCTTCGCTTTGCTGGAAAAATTAACGCAGGATGTGCTCAACATCGCCAGCGAGCACGAATGGATCACCTATGCTGAAGTAGAAGTAGATAAACCGTTTGCCCTGCGATACGCCGATTCGGTTTCCATGACCCTGCGTTATCACAAGGCATAAAGATAGGGAGAGGGGTGCGATGCAACTACTCATAACAGGCGGAACCGGCCTTATTGGCCGCCATCTTATTCAGCGATTACAACTGCTTTCCCATGACATTACAGTGCTGACACGCGATCCTGAGCGCGCCCGAGGCGTTCTCGGCAATCAGGTGGAATATTGGTCCACACTGAGTAATGTCACCTCACTGAACGACTTTGACGGCGTCATCAATTTGGCGGGCGAACCTATCGCCGACAAACGGTGGACGCCACAGCAAAAACAGCGTCTGGCAAAGAGCCGCTGGAACATCACCGAACAGCTTGCCACGCTGATAAAGGCCAGCAGTGAGCCGCCAGCGGTTTTTATCTCGGGATCCGCTGTCGGGTATTATGGCGATCAGGGAGAAGCGCTGGTCACGGAAGATGAATCCCCAGCCGATGAATTCACACACTACCTATGTGCCCGCTGGGAAGCGTTGGCCCAGTCTGCCGAAAGCGATAAAACCCGCGTCTGCCTGTTGCGCACTGGCATTGTTCTTTCTGCACAAGGAGGCGCGTTGGCAAAAATGCTGCCGATTTTTCGCCTCGGGCTTGGCGGGCCGATGGGTTCCGGTAAGCAATATATGCCGTGGATTCATATTGATGACCTGGTTAACGGCATTATCTATTTGCTGGATCAGCCGATATTGAGCGGCCCCTTCAATATGGTTGCGCCCTATCCGGTTCATAATGAACAATTTTCCGCCATGCTGGCACATGTGTTGGATCGTCCAGGCTTTCTACGAGCACCTGCTTTCGCGATCAAACTACTAATGGGGGAAGCCTCGACGCTAGTACTGGGTGGACAGCGCGCCATCCCAAAGAAATTAGAAGCCGCAGGCTTTGGTTTCCGTTTCTTTGAGCTGGAAGAAGCCCTGCAGGACGTCATCAAAAAGCCGAGCTGATAACTATCCATCTCAGGTTACTGGTAGCCTTTTCGCAGAACGAGAACGATGATAATGGGATAGAAGAGTAAAGCGTCCGCGCCAAGGATGGCGCGGCTCGAGCGTACAGGGATGTATTCACAGCGTCTTTACGATCTACCCATTATCATCGCTCAATGCACATCATCAGCCCCAAAATCTACTTCAATGCCCCTGACAAAAACTGCTGCAAACGTGCACTTTTCGGGTTACCGAAAAGCTGATCCGGTGGCCCTTCTTCTTCGATCACGCCTTGATGCAGAAAGATAACGTGGCTCGAAACATGGCGGGCAAACTCCATTTCATGCGTCACCACCACCATCGTTTTCCCTTCTTCCGCAAGCTGCTGCATGATGCGCAACACCTCGCCGACCAGTTCGGGATCGAGCGCTGACGTAGGCTCATCAAACAACAAGACTTCCGGCTCCATCGCCAGCGCCCGTGCAATGGAAACACGCTGCTGTTGGCCACCAGAGAGATCCGACGGATATTTCTGTTGAGCAGCATCCGTAATCCCGACCTTGTTCAGGTAGAACACCGCACGCTCACGCGCTTCCGCTTTACTGAGTCCTAACACCTGAACCGGCGCTTCCATCACGTTTTCCAACGCCGTCATGAAGCTCCACAGGTTAAAGTGCTGAAATACCATCGTCAGGCGCGTCCGCAGCATCTGAAGCTGCTTTTTATCAAAAACTTTCAGCTGTCCGTCAGTATCACGCACCATGCGAATTTCCTGATCGCTGACGTAAATCGCCCCTTCACAGGGTTTTTCCAGAAAATTAATACAGCGCAGTAAGGTACTTTTCCCCGAACCGGACGATCCAATAATCGAAATAACGTCACCCGCTTTCGCCTGTAGTGAGATCCCTTTAAGCACCTCATGCTGGCCATAGCGTTTACGCAGTTCCGTCACCATCAATTTGTTATTCGACATACTCTTTTTTCCTGCGTCTAATGAGATGAACGGGTATAAAGATGACGTAACCAGCACCGTTCCGCCTTTCTGAACAGTCCAATTAACACAAACGAGATCGCCAAATAGATGACTGCCGCGATGCCAAACGCATAAAACGGCTGGTAGGTTGCCGCGTTAATATCACGAGCAATCTTCAGAATATCCGGTACCGTTACGGTAAAGGCCAGCGCCGTTGAATGCAGCATCAAAATCACTTCGTTGCTGTAGGCAGGCAACGCAATACGCAGTGCACTCGGCAAAATAATGCAGCGATACTGCTTAAAGCGGGAGAAGCCGTATGCTCTGGCCGCTTCAATTTCCCCATGAGGTACCGCGCGGATTGCCCCCGCGAAAATCTCCGTCGTGTACGCACAGGTATTCAGTGCCAGCGCCAAAATGGCGCAATTTAGCCCGCTGCGGAAAAAGGCATTCAGCATGTCGGTGCCGCGCACAATCTCCAGGCTATACACGCCGGAATAGAACACCAGAAGCTGTACGTAGAGCGGCGTGCCGCGGAACACATAGGTGAATAGCCAAACCGGAAAGCTGAATCGGCGTCGTGGCGATACGCGGGCAATCGCCAGCGGCAGCGCCATCAGCCCGCCGATAACCACCGAGGAAATGAGCAGCCAGAGTGTCATCGCCAGCCCCGTCAGGCGGTAGCCATCGCTCCACAGGAGCGGCTGCCAATATTGTTGCAGGATCTCACTCATAATTTATTTTTTTGACTCCCTGCGAATAGTGCCTTTCCAGCCACCACAACACACCGTTAGAAATGGTGGTAAAAATCAGGTACATCGCCCCAGCAACCAGCGCAAAATAAAACGGTTCGTGTGTGCCCTTGCCAGCCAGTTGCGTCGCCTTAATCACATCGTTCAGGCCAAGCAGTGACACCAGCGCCGTCGCTTTCAGGATCACCTGCCAGTTGTTACCGATGCCCGGTAGCGCAAAGCGCATCATGGAAGGAAACAGAATACGGCGGAACACCTTCATGGGAGAGAACCCAAACGCGACGGCAGCTTCGATTTGCCCACGCGGCACGGCAAGATAGGCACCACGAAAGGTTTCCGTGAAATACGCGCCGTAAATAAAGCCCAGTGTAATAATCCCGGCAGTCAACGGATCGATGTCAATCTGATCCAGACCGAGCGATTCCGTCACGCCATTTAAGACAATTTGCAGACCATAGAAAATCAGCAGCATCAGTACCAGATCGGGAATGCCGCGAATCAGCGTGGTATAGCAGGAAAAACACCCCGCCAGCAGACGGTTGGAAGACAGCTTCGCCGATGCACCAATCAGGCCGATAGCCAGCGCCAGCAGTAACGAACTCGCGGCCAGCTCCAGCGTCATGATGGCACCATCCAGAATTAGCTGGGAATAGCCATAGAGCATCAATGATATCCGTTGAAATAGCGGTTAATGGCACGCTGCGTCATCAATCAGGAATACGGCACGAGAGGAACGATCCCGTGCCGCATGCCCTACGATCCCGCTACACATGTGATAAAGAAATGAGCGTCACAGTGGCGACATTAGCCGCCGTAGACGTCAAAATCGAAGTATTTCTTCGCGAAGGTATCGTAGGTACCGTCTTTACGCATTTCTTCAAAGGCTTTATCCAGCGCGGCCTTCAACTCAGTATCCGCTTTACGCAAGCCCATACCCGTTCCCACACCGAAGAATTTGTCATCTTTTACCGCCGGGCCGGCAAACTCATAGCCCTTACCCGCGTCCAATTTCAGGAAACCTTCACTTGCGGCGACTTCATCCTGAAAGGCTGCATCAATACGGCCTGCGGCCAGATCGGCATAAATCAGATCCTGATTTTGGTAAGCGACAACGTCAACGCCTTTAGGCTGCCAGTTAGCATTAGCAAAGGCTTCCTGTGTTGATGCCTGCAATACGCCAACACGTTTGCCGCCCAGAGAAGCCAACGTGGGTTCAATGCTCGCCCCTTTCTTCGCAATCAGGCGTGAATTGGCTGCATACAGCTTCTCAGTGAAGGCAATTTCCTGCTGGCGTTTTTCGGTGATGGACAGAGAAGAGATGATGGCATCGATTTTTTTAGCTTTAAGGGACGGAATTAACGCATCAAAGTCGCTTTCTACAAACGTACAGTTAGCCTGAATACGCTTGCACAGCTCTTTCGCCAGATCGATATCAAACCCAACCAGTTCACCGCTGGCGTTTTTGGATTCAAAGGGAGCATAGGTAGGATCGGTACCAATTTTAATATTCTTAGGAATCTCCGCCATCGCGCTACCCGCCGCCAGAATGAGTGCCAACGGCAAGACTTTGATCAGTTTCTTCATATTGCTACCTTTATCATGAGTGATTGATGTCATGTGTCGTCAATGTCGGAACGATTTATCGATTTATTGCTTTAAAAATGAACGATATGAGTGCTATTTGTTTTCTACGCCGACTATTACCGTTTTTGTAGCAGTTTTCATGCCACAATGAACGCAGAGACGTCGTAAAAAAACCATGAGCGAAGCGCACAGAAAATAATAGTTAACCGTTTGATTATAAAATATTTTCAGAGGATTTTTTTTGCACATAGTAATAACAATAGATAACATTGCCATGAATACCAAAACTCAATCGCACCATTTCAGTGCTTTTACGCACAAAATTAGTGCAATGCGATAAAAAAGCACAAAAAAAGGGCAGTGAAAGTTGACCGCCCCGAGAGAGAAAAATACCGTACCTGAATCTCTACCCTGCTACGACGCACCTTGCCAGCGGATAAAGAGATCTTTTGGCAGGTCGATGTCAAACTGGTCTAGAATACGATTTACTGTCTGATCGACAATATCCTGCACACTTTCTGGGCGATGATAAAACGCAGGCACTGGCGGCATAATTATCGCCCCCAGCTCAACGGCAGTGGTCATCAATCGCAAATGCCCTAAGTGCAGCGGCGTTTCACGTACCCCCAGCACCAGAGGACGACGCTCCTTCAGCACCACATCAGCCGCGCGGGTCAATAGATTGTCGCTGTAGCTGTGCACAATGCCGGAAAGGGTTTTTATCGAACAGGGTAAAATCACCATCCCCGCCGTTTTAAACGACCCCGAAGAGACGCTGGCAGCAATATCACGCGTGTCGTGTACCACATCAGCCAGCGCCTGCACGTCACGCAGGCTAAAGTCCGTTTCTAACGCCAGCGTCTGCCGGGCGGCCTGACTCATGATCAGATGCGTTTCGATACCTTCCAGCGTCTGTAAAACCTGTAGCAGCCGGATGCCGTAAATGACGCCGCTGGCACCGGAAATTCCTACAATGAGTCGCTTCATTCATACTGCCTCTGGCTGGCCGCGTAAGCAGAAACGCGGAAAAATCATCTGCGCAAACTTTGCCGCATTGATTAACGATAAGCAAGGATAAGCACCAAAAGCCTGTTTTCTAGATACAACTGTTTTCTAGATACAACAAAGGGGGAGGACACTTTCGCGCCCTCCCCCCTTCAACACAGCCTTAATGTGCGACTAGCTGTTAACCTTCGTTGTGCAGTTCCAGATCTTCAACTTCATTCTGGCTACGCAGCGCTTTGGCATCGTCATTGCGCAAGACTTCCAGATAATCCAGATAACCTTGATCGACATCCTTCGTCACGTAAATCCCGTTGAACACCGAACATTCAAACTGAGCGATATCCGGGTTATCTTCACGTGCGGCTTCAATCAGATCGTCGAGATCCTGGAATATCAGCTCATCGGCACCAATAATCTTACAGATTTCATCCACTTCACGACCGTGGGCAATCAGTTCATTAACGCTCGGCATATCGATGCCGTACACGTTAGGGAAGCGAATTTCCGGCGCCGCTGAGGCCAGATAAACACGCTTGGCTCCTGCTTCACGCGCCATCTCCACAATCTGCTCCGACGTTGTACCACGCACGATGGAGTCATCCACCAGCAGCACGTTCTTGTCACGGAACTCAGCACGGTTGGCGTTCAGCTTACGGCGTACCGATTTCTTACGCGCCTGCTGCCCTGGCATGATAAACGTGCGGCCAACATAGCGGTTTTTCACAAATCCCTGACGATACGGCTTGTTGATAATGCGCGCGATTTCCAGCGCGATATCACAAGAGGTTTCAGGAATCGGGATCACAACATCAATATCGAGATCTTCCCACTGGCGCGCAATTTTTTCACCGAGCTTCTGGCCCATGCGAACACGTGCGCTGTAGACCGAAATTTTATCAATGAAAGAGTCTGGGCGAGCGAAGTAGACATATTCGAACAGGCACGGGTTGCTCTTTGGATTCTCTGCACACTGGCGGGTAAACAGCTGCCCTTTTTCCGTAATGTAGATCGCTTCTCCCGGCGCCACATCGCGTAAAAATTCAAAGCCCAGCGTATCCAGCGCGACGCTTTCTGACGCCACCATATACTCGCTGCGGCCATCTTCCAGATCGCGCTTACCGATAACCAGAGGACGAATCCCGTTTGGATCGCGGAAAGCCACCATACCGTGACCGATAATCATGCCAACACAAGCATAGGCACCGCGAATTTGCTGGTGCGTTGCGGCAACGGCCGCAAAAATATTATCGGCTTCCAGCGGGTAGTGTTGGAAACGGTCCAGCTCTCTGGCGAAAATATTCAGCAGAATTTCAGAATCAGACGTGGTGTTAACGTGACGGCGCTCCTGCTCGAACAGCTTTTTACGCAGTTCGTGGGCGTTAGTCAGGTTACCGTTGTGAGCCAGCGTGATACCGAACGGTGAGTTAACGTAGAAAGGCTGTGCTTCCGAGGCGCTGGAACTGCCTGCGGTCGGATAACGCACATGGCCAAGCCCCATGTTGCCCTGTAAGCGTTGCATGTGCCGCGCTTCAAACACATCTTTCACCAGGCCATTGGCCTTACGCAGGCGAAAACAATTAAAGGCATCGATGGTCACAATACCCGCAGCATCCTGCCCACGGTGTTGCAACACCGTTAACGCGTCATAAATCGACTGGTTGACCGGTGTAAAACCGGCGATACCGACAATACCGCACATGGTGTCTTTTCCTCATCAGCGCTACCGCAGCGGTAAATGCTGCGGCAAGAAACTTGACGTGCTTTGCAGGTAGTCAAAAAACCACCTGATAATATAACTGAACTGCGGGATTAACTGGGATTGCTTCCAGTCATCACTTTGTGAAAAACCGGTGAACGTATCCAGAAAGAATAGCAGTGCGGAAACGATCAGCACCCCGCGCAGCGCACCAAAACAGATGCCCAGAACGCGATCGGTGCCGGATAATCCGGTACGTTCAACCAGTGAACTAATCACATAGTTGACGATAGCTCCCACAATCAACGTTGCAATAAACAGAATGGCAATCGCAATGCCGTTACGCACCAGCTCATCATCAAAACGGGTGAAGTAGACCGCGAGGTAAGCGTAGTAATGACTGGCAACAAAAAAAGCACATCCCCAGGTTACTAACGACAGCGCTTCGCGAACAAACCCCCGGATTAGGCTAACCAGAGCCGAAAATCCGATGATGCCAATAATGACGTAATCAACCCAAACCATGAACTATCCTAATAATGAACGATGCTACCGATAAGCCGCTACGTCATCCTGTTCGCGGCGCATTCTAACAGAAAAAGAAAACGTTTGCGTAGCGTATTTCCGCCGATTTCATCGATAGATAATCAGGCGAAAAAACCGACAAGACGTCATGCCTGATTCTATAAACTCTCGGCATCTTAACGAACGGAATGCGCTCGCACCTGCCCGCTTAGCCCGCTGATCTGTTTCAGTTCGCCCAGTGAAGACTCCAGCTTCTGCTTCGAGGCATCTGGCCCCACGTAAATACGGGTGATTTCGCCTGAAACCGGCGTGGATGGCACGGTATACGCACGGTAGCCAGAGAGACGAAGCTTAGCGACAATTTCGTTCACCTTATCGGCATTTTTCAACGCACCAAGCTGCACAATATAGGCCTGTCCGACAGGCGCTTGCTGCGTCGGCTGCGTCGGCTGCGTTTCAGGCTTCACTTCCGGTTTGGGTTCCGGTTTGGGTTCCGGTTTAGGCTCTGGTTTCGGTTTCACCTCAGGCTTTGGCTGAGGCTTCGGCGTCACTGGTGCTGGCGTCTGAACCGGCGGACGCTCAACCACCACTGGCGGTGCGGTCATGGCTGGCGTATTCATGCCAGAATGGGACGATGGCGGCGTCTGCGTCGTGGTTTCAGGTCCTGTCGTTGTAGATGACGTAGTTGCAGATGATGCAGACGATCTCGCTTCAGCAGCTTCGGCTTCCGCACTATTTTGCATCGCCGTTTCTGCCCCTTCCGGAGGCTGACTCGGCAGCGGCGGGTTCAGCGCAGGCAGTGCTTCCATCTCATTGCTGTCACCCAGCTTAGGGATCAGCGGAATCGACGCAAACTCGTCTTCGTAGTGCTTTTTCTTGCCATCCAGCAGGGCCGGTAAGGCGATCACGCCCAGTGCGACCAGAATAACCGTACCGACCAATCGATTCTGAAATTTACTCGCCATTCGCCTTCTCCTCATCCAGCGCGTCCATCACATGCGCTACTGTATGAAAAGATCCACACACAATGACGATATCCTGCTCCGTCGACTCGGACATTGCTTGCTGCCAAGCGGCAACGACATCGGAAAATGATTGGCTTCGCGTCAGATGCTCGGCAATCTGCTGCGCCGTAGCACCACGCGGTCCTTCCAGCGACGCGCAATACCACGCATCCACTGACGGCGTTAAGTGGGCCAGCGTACCAGCAATGTCTTTATCCGACAGCATGCCGACAACAGCTCGCACTTTTCCGGTTTTCGGCAGCCCAGCCAAACGATTTGCCAGATACGCCGCCGCATGAGGGTTGTGTGCTACATCAAGAATCAATCGCGGTGACACCTGCACAGTCTGAAAACGACCGGGTAATGCGGCGTGCTGCAAACCTTGTCGAATCGCTTCTTCACTCACGTTGAGTGAAGAATAGTGCAATGCAGCCAGTGCCGTGGCGGCATTGGCTAACGGGACGTTGGGTAACGGCAACCGTGACAGTTCGCGCTGTTTATCCTGCCAGCTCCACGTCTCGCGCTGCATTGAATATTCCCAGTCTCGACCACGGCGGCGCAGTTGCGCGCCTTTCTCCGCGGCAACGTCGGCAATCGTTCCTGGCATATCTGGCTCGCCAACAACCGCAGGTCTCCCTTGTCGGAATATCCCCGCCTTCTCGCGACCAATGCTTTCCCGATCGTTACCTAACCAATCGGTATGATCGATAGCAATGCTGGTTACCACAGATACATCTGCATCCACAATATTGGTAGCATCCAACCGCCCGCCTAGCCCCACTTCCAAAATAACGACATCCAGATTCGCCTGCTTGAAGAGTTGCAGTGCCGACAGCGTGCCAAATTCAAAATAGGTGAGCGATACCGCCCCTCTCCCTGCTTCAATATCCGCAAACGCCTGCGTATGGAGCGCTTCAGGCAATTCTTTACCCTGAATGCGCACTCGCTCGGTATAGCGAAGCAGATGGGGAGAACTGTACACCCCCACCCGCAGACCAGCGGCTAACAGAATGGATTCCAGCGTACAGCAGGTCGTTCCTTTGCCGTTTGTCCCCGCGACGGTGAAAATCGTGGCGGCAGGCTGGAGCAGTTGGAGATGTTCGGCAACCTGCTTAACGCGCTCCAGGCCTAGATCAATGGCCTGAGCGTGCAGGTGCTCAAGATAATGAAGCCACGTGACCAAAGGTGACGTGGCTTGGGGTATTTGAAGAGTATCCATGAGTCCCGTTCACTCGCTTACGGTTCATTACGGGCAGAGCGTGCGCATTGCTACTCGGTCGAGAACGACGTGGTAGTGCCACACGCCCTGCCCATCATGTCAATTATGCGTCATCCTGTGATGATTCAGACGGCGCATCGCTGCGAATTTCCACGTCATCGTTGCCAGGTTCTGGATGGTTCGTCAGTTTGGCAAGGATGGTAGCCAGCTTGTAGCGCATTTCCGGACGACGAACGATCATATCAATCGCCCCTTTCTCAATCAGGAATTCACTGCGCTGGAAGCCCGGCGGCAGTTTTTCACGCACGGTCTGTTCGATAACGCGTGGGCCGGCAAAACCGATTAGCGCTTTTGGTTCCGCAATGTTCAGGTCGCCCAGCATCGCCAGACTCGCGGAAACTCCCCCCATGGTTGGGTCAGTCAGCACAGAAATATAAGGCAAACCACGATCGCGCATTTTTGCCAATGCGGCACTGGTTTTCGCCATTTGCATCAGCGACATCAGCGCTTCCTGCATACGCGCACCGCCACTGGCGGAGAAGCACACTAGCGGGCAACCATCTTCCAGTGCCTGCTCAACGCCACGCACAAAACGCGCACCCACGACGGACGCCATTGAACCGCCCATGAAAGCAAACTCAAACGACGCGACGACAATCGGCATGCCGTAAAGCGTACCTTTCATCACGACTAGCGCGTCTTTCTCATCGGACTGCTTCTGTGCAGAAACCAGACGATCTTTATATTTTTTGGAATCCCGGAATTTCAGGACATCCTTCGGCTCCAGTTCGCTTCCCAACTCGACAGTGTTTTCTTTATCCAGAAAAGCCTGTAGACGGGCACGCGCGGAAAGGCGCATATGGTGATCGCACTTCGGGCAGACACCCAGATTGCGCTCCAACTCGGCACGATAAAGAACCTGGCCGCAGCTATCACATTTTGTCCAGACCCCTTCAGGGATGTTCGCTTTACGGGTCGGTGTGATATTGCTTTTGTTAAGAATTCGTTCAATCCAGCTCATTGATAACCTTTCTGCTTGAACCTGGCAAATGCCAGTCCGCTGTTCATGTTATTCCCTGACAACATTGCCAATGAAAAAATGCCTGAGACGCACGACAATCGCGGTACAAAGGCATCGGCACCCAGGGTGTTCCCAAGAACAGACCATAAATGCTGCCCATTAAACCATAACGTTCCGGTACTGTGGATAAAAAACTGGTCAAACCGGATGTTAAAATACTTCACTTATTTCACATTACCGCGCGAGGCCGCTCTACGGTGACGGGCAATCTCAATAATGCCCGGCAGGATAGAGAGAAAAATAATCGCGACAATCAGTAATTTCAGATTTTCCTGCACTACTGGCAAATCGCCAAACAGGTAGCCCGCATAGGTGAACGACAACACCCACAGCAGCGCACCAATGGCATTATAGGCCGCAAAATGCCGATAGCTCATGTGCCCCATCCCAGCAACAAACGGCGCAAATGTTCTCACAATCGGGACAAAGCGCGCCAGAATTATCGTCTTGCCACCGTGACGCGCGTAAAACGCATGCGTTTTATCCAGATAGCTGCGGCGGAAAATCTTTGAGTTCGGGTTGCTAAACAGCTTCTCACCGAACAGTCGTCCAATCGTGTAGTTCACCGCATCGCCCGTAATCGCGGCAACGATCATCAGGCACACCATCGTGTGCACATTCAAATCGTTCGACGGCAGTGCCGCCAGCGCCCCTGCGACAAACAGCAGCGAATCTCCCGGCAAAAACGGCGTCACCACCAGCCCAGTCTCACAGAACAGAATCAGGAACAAAATGGCATAAACCCAGACACCATATTGCGCCACCAGTTCCGCCAAGTGGACGTCAATGTGCAGAATAAAATCAATAATAAACTGTATAAACTCCATCACAACTTCTTCTCCCCAACGTGTCTATTGAACGCACGCGGTCGATAGACGCAAAGCAGCCGCACTCTCCGTGTTGCCTTGCATATAGCACGCTCAATAGCCTCGTCCTTAATACGCATCGCACGCTACCTTTGGCCTACGGCCATCTGGCAGCGAGCAACAGATAAAAGACGCACTCGTTACAACAAAAAACGTCAATCAGCTAAAAAGAGCGGTCCCATCGTAGGCTGCGGTAAAGCAAAACGCGCGGGATAATCTACCGCCACCAAATACAATCCTTCGGCTCGGGCTGTTGCACCAGCCAGCGTACGATCTTTGGCCGCCAGCAGCTCGGCAATCCACGATTCTGGACGATTGCCACAACCGACCTCCATCAGGCTGCCAACAATATTACGCACCATATGATGCACGAACGCATTGGCCTTAATATCTACCACGATATAGTCACCGTGACGTGTAACCTTTAAATGATTTACATAGCGCCACGGCGTGCGCGACTGGCACTGCACCGCACGAAAAGAGGTGAAATCATTCTCCCCCAACAGGCACTGCCCAGCACGCTCCATACGTTCCACGTCTAACGGGTGATAAAAGTGCGTCATACCACGCGAAAGCACCGCAGGACGATAGCGGTGATTGTAGATGACATAACGGTAGCGGCGTGCCGTAGCGCTGAAGCGCGCATGGAAATCCTCATCCACTGTTTTCACCCAGCGCACCGCGATATCCGGCGGTAAATTTGCATTCACCCCCATCGTCCAGGCGGCGTCTTTTCGGATCGCGCGTGTGGTGAAATGCACCACCTGCCCGGTGCCATGAACCCCAGCATCGGTTCGCCCGGCGCAAAACACCTCTATCGGCTCATCCGCCACTTTGCTCAGCGCTTTTTCAAGACAGGCCTGCACGCTAGCAACGTCAGACTGGCGCTGCCAGCCATAATAGAGGCTACCATCGTACTCAATACCTAGCGCGATTTTCAGCGGGGCGCGTTCGTTTTCCGCAGCGGCATAGGCCTGAGTCGCCTCCGCCTGAGTGGTTTCCGACATTACCCGAGATACTCCTGCACCAGACACTCTGCCGTTTCCACCGCCATCAGCGCGCCGCCAAAGCGAGCGTTATCGGCGACCGACCAGAATTGCAGTAGCTCAGGAATACCGTAATCATTACGTAGACAGCCGACGCTCAGTTGCCCATTGCCCGAAGCATCGCCTACCTGCGTCGGGTAATCCTGCTCATCGCTGACCTCAATATTCCCAGCATTGCGCAGTTCATCGCGCGCTTCTTCCGCAGACAGCGGACGCAGTGATTCAAGATGAACAACCTGTGCGTGGCCATAGAACACGGGGGACTGAATGCAGGTCACTGAAATCGGCAATCCGTCGTCCTGCAAAACTTTACGCACCTGATCGACCAGACTGCGCTCTTCGCGCACGCTGCCCACATCATCAGGCAGTAAAGGCAACAGATTGAATGCCAGCTGTTTCGGGAACAGCCCGGCCTCAGGCGGAACACCGTTCAGCAGACGAGCACTTTGTCCCGCCAGATCGTCTATCGCCGCTTTACCGAATGCGGAAACGGACAGCATATTGACGACATGCAGACGCGAGAGCCCAGCCACATCGGTCAACGGCTTAATCACCGTCAGCAGTTGGCTGGTCAGGCTGTCGGCCACTGCAACAATATTGCGGTTACGATAATCTGCCAGCGTATGCGTATTCACGCCGGGCACCACTAGCGGGACGTCCGGTTCCAGCGCAAACAGACCGCTGCTGTCTATAACCAGACAGCCTGCGTCCCCTGCGTCTTCCGCATAGCGGGCGCTGACATCCTGGCCAGCGACAAAAAATGCCAGTTGCGCCTGTGACCAGTCAAAATCAGCCACATCGGTGACCAGGCAAGATTTGCCGTTAAAACGTATGGTTTCACCCGCGCTACGTTCACTGGCCAGCGGATACAGTTCACCCACTGGGAATTCGCGTTCCTGCAATAATTCCAGTAACGCCGTGCCTACTGCGCCCGTTGCGCCCAGCAGAGCAATATTCCAGCCGTCAGACATTTGGTTCTCTCCCAAATTTTGAATGAAACACAAATCATGAATGGAACCGACAGACGATAGTGACGCCGTCTGTCAGTTTATGAATAAAAAAGTGATGCTCGCGCGAAACGCCGTTAGCGTGCGTCCCGCACTGACGCTGTGAATCCCAGCGCGTTCAGGCAATCTGCACTGTCAGAATCGGCGCAGATAACATGGAGTGACGACCATTCGCGTCGTTCCTGATAATGTTTACGCAGGCGATCGAATTCGCCTTCCTGATGCGCTACGTGGCGCAACAACGCATCGTCCCGACGCACATCATACACCAGATGCACCAGACGTTTTAGCAGCGCCTCATCCAGCGGTGCGGTCAATGTCACTTCGGCATACTCTGGCGCAGGCAAAAGCGACGAAAGCGCCACCTGCTGCGGGGTTCCGATAAACTCGCTCCACGCCTCAAACACCTGTGTGGTGCCGCGCGCTTTTCCTTCCAAGGTATAACCGGCGATATGTGCCGTGCCGATGTCTACCCGCGCCAGCAGATCGGTCGATAACGCGGGTTCCGGCTCCCATACATCAAGAATGACGCTGAGTTTTTTACCCTGTTGCAGCGCCTCAAGCAGTGCAGCATTGTCCACCACTGGGCCACGACAGGCATTAATCAGAATACGTCCGTCCGCAAACGCGCTCAGTACGGCGGCATCAACCAGATGGTGAGTACGATACGGGCCGTCGAGATATAGCGGCGTATGCAGCGTCAAAATGTCGGCATCACGTACCAGCGTGTCGAGCGGAAGGAAATCGCCCACCTCACCGCGATCGGCACGCGGCGGATCGCACAGCAGCGTTTTAACGCCCAAGGCCTTCAGACGCGCATCCAGACGTCTGCCAACATTACCCACGCCGACAATCCCGACGGTTTTATCACGCAGTTGGAAACCATCACGCTCGGCCAGCATCAGCAAAGAAGAAAAGACGTACTCCACTACCGCGATGGCATTACAGCCGGGGGCAGCAGAAAACGCGACCCCGTTGGCGTTAAGCCAGGTGTCATCAACATGGTCGGTGCCTGCCGTCGCGCTGCCGACAAATTTTACCGCTGAACCAGACAGCAAATCCGCGTTCACCTTCGTGACCGAGCGCACCATCAACGCATCCGCGTCTGCCAGCAGATCGCGCGGCAAAGGACGTCCCGGCACGGCCTGCACTTCACCCAGACGGCTAAATAGCTCGCGGGCATACGGCATATTCTCATCAACCAGAATCTTCATTGTCTTCTCCGACATCGGTAGCCAGCCAAAAAAAGTGGGGAGATATTCTGCCACCGAATGGTGCAGAAACCCAAGGCAATTACACTGCACAGCCTTTTCTTCGCGGGGGTGTATCAATATCCCGCCACAGCTATTCCAACATTAGAGATATGGGGTTGACGGTAGCCTAGCGAGTGTCTACCTCCGGCGTTGGTACGAATATCATACAACTCTACCATTAGATTAGTGCCGTTTTAGGCGACGTCTGACTATCGACCGTCACGGGAGATTGCTATGATTCATCTCAATCATGACGGCAGTAAGGATAACCGATATGCAACCTGTAAGTGGCCCAGGTGCCCCGCTGCCCGGCGAACGTTCGGTGACGCCGACCACCACATCGTCAACCTCTACATCATCCGCTAACGCTGCGGGTTCCTCCGCCAACGGCGATCGACCGCTGACGCTGGCGCAGCGCACAACGCTGGAAAATCTGGTGCTTAAAGTTGCCGCGCTGACAACGTCAAAGGCAGCGGAAGTCTGGACAACGGTAAAACAGGGATTAGGGCTGGCAGAAAATAATGAACTGCTGTCCCGCCATTACCAGCCTGCCGAGCAGATACTCCAGACGCGTTTAACGCAGGCGCAAGACAGCGGTGGACGTCAACAGCTGCTTCAGCGTCTGACCGATATGCTGTCTCAGGGAAATAACCGTCAGGCGGTCAGCAATTTCATCCAGCAACAGTTCGGTAGCACCACGCTAAGCGCGCTGACTAAAACGCAGCTACAGCAGGTTGTTACGCTGCTGCAAAACGGGCAAATTCCGCAGTCAACGGCATCAACCACCGCGTCGCAAACCGCTCAGGCAGCCAACTCGCCCGATCGTCCGCTCTCTCCTGCTGAACAGCGCGGCTTGAATCAGTTAGTCACCCGATTAGCGACCATGACCGGGGAACAGCCTGCAAGAGTGCTGAACAATCTGATGATGATGCAGAATCTTAGCCTGGGCGACGCCATCCCGTTAAAACATCTGCCGCTGATCACGCAGTTCCTGCAAGCACAGGTTGAGCTACAACAGACACAAACGCTACTGCGCGCCACCTCGCCAGCGCCACAAGGAGCACCGACAAATGCAGGCACAGCGGGTACATCGCCAGAACCGCTGACAGCCAACACCACCAATACAGCGAATGCGAATCCGTCATCCACAGCAAATCTACCATCACAGCCGCTATCGGCACAGAATGCACTGCTTTCGCCGAATCTCGCGCCGTTGCAAGCTCTGCTACAACAGCCTATGACCGCGCAGGAACAGCAATTATTGGTGGATTACACGCAGAATCGCTTCAATATCGGATTACAAACCCCGCTGACGCCGATGCAGGTTAGCGATCTGCTGACGTTCCTGTTTACGCAGCGTATTCAGCGCTCACAGGAAACGGACTGGACCACGACCTCACAGTTGCTGCATCCGCTGTTTAACCCGCTGATTGCTTCGCTACCGCTCAGTTGGCAATCCCTGTTCCATAAGCCGATGTTTCTGGTGATTGTCAGCACCTGCGTAGCTGCATTTCTGCTGTGGGTATTAATCTAGCGTCAATACCGCTCATGACCATCATCAACCAAACCCGCACAAACAAAAAACCCCGCGGCTTGCGCCAGTGGGGTTTTATTTATTTCAATGAGAACGTTTGAATGAAAATGTTCGAATGATAAACCGATTACTTATCGAGCTTTCTCATTACCAGCGCGGCGTTGGTGCCACCGAACCCGAAACCGTTAGACATCACCGTTTTCAGTTCGCGCTCGGTCATTTCAGTGATGACATTCATGCCTTCAGCACGTTCATCCAGTGTTTCCACGTTGATGCTCGGCGCAATAAATCCGTGTTCCAGCATCAACAACGTATAGATGGCTTCCTGAACGCCAGCCGCACCCAGAGAGTGACCGGTCATCGCTTTGGTCGCAGAAATCGGCGGAACATTGTCACCGAAGACTTCGCGAATCGCCCACAGTTCCTTCACATCACCCACTGGCGTAGAAGTGCCGTGCGTGTTGATATAATCGATCGGTGTATCGATATCCTGCATCGCCATCTTCATGCAACGTACCGCGCCTTCACCTGACGGGGCAACCATATCCGCACCATCAGACGTCGCGCCGTAGCCGACTACTTCGGCATAGATGTGCGCGCCACGCGCCAGCGCGTGCTCCAGTTCTTCTACGACAACCATACCGCCGCCGCCAGCAATGACGAAACCATCACGGTCGGCGTCATAAGTACGGGACGCTTTCTCTGGTGTCTCATTGTATTTGGTTGACAGTGCGCCCATCGCATCAAATTCACAGGCCAATTCCCAGCACAGCTCTTCGCCACCACCAGCAAACACGATGTCCTGTTTGCCCATCTGAATTTGTTCAACCGCGTTACCGATGCAGTGTGCAGAGGTCGCACAGGCAGAGCTAATAGAGTAGTTCACGCCGTGAATTTTGAATGGCGTTGCCAGACAGGCGGATACCGCAGAACCCATGGATTTGGTTACCACATAAGGGCCAACGGCTTTCAGGCCGCGCGGGCTACGCATCGCGTCAGCACCGAACACCTGATAGCGAGCAGAGCCGCCTGAGCCAGCAATCAGGCCAACGCGGGGGTTATTCTGATAAACCTCATCAGACAGCCCGGAATCTTGAATCGCCTGCTCCATGGATAAGTAGGCATAGATCGATGCATCACTCATAAAACGCACAATTTTGCGATCGATGAGGCCAGTGGTGTCCAGTTTGACATTCCCCCAGACGTGACTACGCATGCCGGAATCTTTCAGCTCTTGAGAGAAAGTAATGCCCGAGCGGCCTTCTCGCAATGATGCCAGAACTTCCTGCTGGTTATTACCGATGCTTGATACGATCCCTAGGCCAGTAATCACTGCACGTTTCATGTAATACCTCTTCTTCCACTTGTAGAGTTTGGGACTTCGCTTCGCACTTTAGCGTACAGTTGTAAGCTGAACAAGTCCGATCAGCCAAACTATTGCGAAATCATTGCTAAATTTGCGCCACAATATTCAGCCCGATAGAATCTCATCATCACTTGAATAATGAGCTTTTTGTCGTGACCAACCTCCCCATCCAACACGCATCGTTAAGTTGGAACGCTCAGGGTACACCTGTATCGCAACAGTTTGATGACGTCTATTTTTCGAATCAGGATGGGTTGGCAGAAACCCGTTATGTGTTTTTAAAGGGCAATCACTTTCCTGAGCGTTTCACCACGCACCCGCGCGCCGCCTGCGTGATAGCAGAAACCGGCTTTGGCACGGGCCTGAATTTTTTGACGCTGTGGCAGGCATTTGCCGACTTTCGTCAACAGCAACCACAGGCGACCTTGCGCCACCTGCATTTCATTAGCTTCGAGAAATTCCCGCTGCGTCAGCATGATTTGGCTGCCGCACACGCACAATGGCCGGAGCTGGCCCCCTTCGCGGATGAACTACGCGCTCAATGGCCGCTAGCGCTGCCAGGCTGCCATCGCCTGATTCTGGCGCAAGGTAGTATCACGCTTGATTTATGGTTCGGTGACGTCAACGTCTTACTGCCTGAGCTGGATGATACGCAGAACCATCAGGTCGACGCCTGGTTTCTGGATGGCTTCGCGCCTGCCAAAAACCCAGATATGTGGACGGATAATCTGTTTCAGGCAATGGCACGTCTGTGCCGTAAAGAAGGCTCGTTCGCTACCTTTACCGCCGCAGGCTTTGTGCGTCGCGGTCTGCAACAGGCGGGGTTTCAGGTCAGTAAAATCAAAGGATTTGGGCAAAAACGGGAAATGCTGAGCGGCATGCTTCTTGACGCGCTTCCCGTCACGTCGCCGACGCCGTGGTACACACGTCCCGCCGCCAGTACGACTGACGATATCGCGATTATTGGCGGCGGCATCGCCAGCGTGCTCACCGCGCTGGCTCTGCAACGTCGCGGTGCAAACGTCACGCTCTACTGCGCGGACGCGCTGCCTGCCACAGGCGCATCCGGCAATCGTCAGGGGGCGCTTTATCCTCTACTGAATAACCGACACGATGCGGTATCCCGCTTTTTCTCGCTCGCCTTTAACTTTGCTCACCGCAATTACACCGCGCTGACACAGCAGGGTTGGGAGTTTGAGCATCAGTGGTGCGGCGTCAGCCAGCTTGCCTGGGATGAAAAAAGTGCGCATAAAATCGAACAGATTCTGCAAGGGGAATGGCCGCAAGAGCTGGTCGTCAGCGTGGATGCGCAGCAACTGGAAAATCAGAGCGGCCTGAATCCCGGCGTAAACGGCATCACGTATCCTGACGGCGGCTGGCTGTGTCCGGCAGAGCTGACGGCTTCTGCGCTGAAGCTGGCAGAGCAAAACGGTCTGTCGGTACAGATGAGTACTACCGTTTCGGCTCTGGAGAAAACGGACGGCGGCTGGGCGCTCACCCTGAGCACTGGCCAGCAGGTAAACCATGCGGTCGTGGTGCTGGCAAATGGTCACCACATTACCGACTGGGCACAGACATCCCATTTACCCGCTTACGCCGTGCGTGGACAGGTCAGCCATATTCCGACCAACCCTGTACTGGGGCAGCTCAAACAGGTTTTGTGCTACGACGGCTATCTGACACCAGTGAGTCCGCAACATCAAACGCACTGCATCGGGGCGAGCTATTTACGGGGCGAAACACATTGTGAATATCGGGAAGACGAGCAGCAAGAGAACCGCCAGCGCCTGCTGAATTGTTTGCCCGACGCAGACTGGGCGAAAACGATCGATATCAGCGATGCGCAAGCGCGTCAGGGCGTCCGCTGCGCACTGCGCGACCATCTACCGCTGCTTGGCGCCGTGCCGAACTATGAACAAACGCTGACAGACTATGAAGATCGACTGCATCCTCAACACCGTGCTGACACGGTGCCAAGCGCACCCTATTGGCAGGATCTGTTTATCATCGGTGCGTTAGGCTCACGCGGCCTGTGCTCCGCCCCACTCGCGGCGGAAATTCTGGCCTCGCAGATGTATGGCGAACCGCTACCGCTGGATCGCGATACGCTCGCCGCACTCAACCCGAATCGTTTCTGGATAAGGAAACTGCTGAAAGGTAAACCTGTAACGAAGGATTAATAAACTATCTCCTCACAGACAAACGGCCTCTTGTGCACAAATGCCACGACTTATAATGGTTTTTGCCAGAATACGGCTTAAAAAATTATGCAGAGGTGAGCTTGACCGCCGAGTGAGCGGCAGGACGCCGCGAAAGCCAGTGCCGCGTCGGGAACGCGTCACTGGCGGCTCGACTAGCGGTCAGGAACACCGATGGAACCGCGCAGCGGCATAATTTAGCCGGAAGCCTGGGTTCGCAGGGCGGCGGCGACTGAGCGCCCTGCGTCGGGCGCGTATACGGTATCGCATATGAATAGCGGCGGTGTAACGCACGAAACCGTCTCTGAGTCGGCATAGGAATGTAACTAAGAGACAGTAGGTAGGGAGCGGCCATAACAAGTTCAGCTAAACTCGCGCTGATTAATTCAAGCTAGTGCGTACTATTCTGCGCCTGTTGGAACAAACGTTCCCACATCCCGTTAACCAGCACCTGATCCGGCGGTGACAGTTCACCGTTTTTGATGGCGTTATTGATGCTGTCGCTAACGCGCAGATGCAGTGCTTCAAGCGTGTGTTCCCCATGCTCTTCCGCTTCAGCCACCGACACCGTCAGATGACCACGCAAATAGCCGCCAGCAAACAGTTCGTCATCGCTGGCATGCTCTACCATGTCATCAATCAGCGCCAGAATGCGCGTTTCAAATTCTGCGATCATTTCTTATCCTCAAATTTTTTGCGGTTCCCGCGCATCACAGATCGGCTGGATACGGGAAGCTCGCCGCCGTCAGCGTTGGCGTATTGTAAAATGATTGTAATGCACGAATAAAGCTGGCGGGACGTGCGGGAATCCCCTCTTCCAGATATTGCATCACTTGCGCATGCACGCGTCGCTGGAAATCAATGCGGTCCGGCTCGCAGTCGCCGTTCAGGTTGTCACAACTGACGTTAAACGGAAAGCCTGCGGCCACGCAGAACAGCCAGTCGAAGGCCTGCGGTTTGATTTCCACCACCTCAAACTGGCTTTGCGTCGAGGCATCGCGGCCATCTGGGCAGTACCAGTAGCCGAAATCGACCTGCAAACGCCGCTGAGCACCAGCAATGCACCAGTGAGAAATTTCGTGTAGCGCGCTGGCATAAAAACCGTGGGCAAACACAATCCGGTGATACGGAATGTCAGCATCCGCGGGCAGATAAATCGGCTCATCATCGCCTTTTACCAGACGGGTATTGTATTCGTCGCCAAAACAATCATTAAAAATATCAATCAGTTGTTGATAATGGTGCGTCGTAGTCATGTTATCTGTTGTTATCATCATTTGTTGTTATAAAAACTGTCCCAGCCAGATGGCAATCTCGTGCCCATGGCTGTCATAAATCAGCTTGCCACTCATGATGGCGGAAACCAGCACCAGCATAGGACGAATCAGCTTTTGCCCTTTCGTCATCACCATTTTGGCTCCCAGCCGCGCGCCGAGGATCTGCCCGATCAGCATGACGCCGCCGACCACCCAGACAACCTGACCGCCCAGAATGAAAAACAGTAGCCCGCCGAAGTTGGAGGTAAAGTTCAGGATTTTGGCGTGCGCCGTCGCTTTTGCCAGATTGAAGCCATACAGGGTGACAAAGGCCAGTGCGTAAAATGACCCAGCACCGGGGCCGAAGAAGCCGTCATAAAAACCGACACAACAGCCTGCCACAATCGCAAACGGAAGTGGCGACAGGCGACGCTGCCGATCTTCATCACCGATTTTAGGCGTTAATAAAAAATAGAGGCCAATGCCAATGATCAGCACCGGCAGCAGTTGGCGCAGAAAATCAGCATTGATCTGCTGGATCAGCCAGGCACCAAAGGTCGAGCCAACAAACGTCAGCGCAATCGCCAGCTTCTGCTCGCCCAGATTCACCGCACGGCGGCGGATGAAATACAGGCTGGCGGAAAAGGATCCACCAACGGCTTGAAGTTTATTCGTTGCCAGCGCCTGCGCCGGGGATAACCCCGCCGCCAGCAAGGCGGGGATCGTTAATAAACCGCCCCCGCCCGCAATCGAATCAATAAACCCTGCCAACGCCCCGACAAAAAACAGTACGGCCAGCATTTCTGGCCCAAGAACTAACCAGTCCATCGTTATTCGTTATCTCGCAGCAAAATGTCTGTCGAGCAGTGCCTGACAAGACGGAGGCAACGGCGGCGGCGTGGTTTTTTCCGGGGCTTCGGTACTCGGTTGTTTTGGCTGGAACCAGCTGGTTAACTCGGCACCGCATCCGTCACCGACAGGGGTTTCGTCCTGATCCTGGCACTCAAGGCTGTCCGCCGGGCAGCGCAGGCGCACATGCATATGCGCACGGTGTGCAAACCAAGGGCGAACTTTGCGCAGCCAGTCACGATCGTGGCCAGCTTCAACACACAGCTGTTTTTTAATCGCCGGATTAACGAAGATGCGCGTTACGTCGCTATCCAACGCAGCGGTTTTGATCAGGGTGGTGATTTCCGGTCGCCAAACGCGGGGGTTAACGTTCAGCCCGCTGGCGTTAACCAAATCGATAGGCTGCGGTTTCAGCAACTGCTGCTCGCTCCAGCGCTGTCTGGGCAATTGCAGCCAGATGTCGACATCCAGCCCAGATTGATGACTGGCGTGGCCGCTGCTGAAACGTCCCCCAACAGGCATGCCCATATCCCCCACCAGCACATTACCGGACGTCGTACGCTTAACCTCGTTGCTCAGGCGGTGAATAAACGCCAGAAGATCGGGGTGACCGAAATAGCGGCGCTGATCGACGCGCATCACCTGATAATCCTGCGACTGCAAAGGCAGCGGCTGGGCACCGATGATACAGCCATTGGAAAAACTACCAATTGACTGTGGCGTACCCACGACCGGATGCGCGATCTCCTGCCAGGGCGTTTTCGCCCATACGGCGTTCGACAAGAGCGGCGCGCTCAGTGCCAGCGCGAGAACCCCGATTAACCCTTGTTTCATGATTTTTACCAGCGAGGAACCTGACTGTTTACATCCCCACACTGTGCGCGTTGGCGCAGCAGGTGATCCATTAACACAATCGCCATCATGGCTTCGGCAATCGGCACAGCGCGAATACCCACACAAGGATCGTGACGCCCGCGCGTGACCATTTCAGTCGCTTCGCCTTGACGGTTGATCGTTTTGCCCGGCACCATAATGCTGGAGGTCGGCTTCAACGCCAGATGCGCAACAATATTCTGGCCGCTGCTGATTCCACCCAAAATGCCGCCAGCGTGATTGCTTTGGAAACCGTCCGGCGTGATTTCGTCTCGGTTTTCACTGCCACGTTTGGTGACAACGGCAAAGCCATCGCCAATTTCAACGCCTTTCACGGCGTTGATGCTCATCAGTGCGTGAGCCAAATCAGCATCCAGACGATCAAAGACCGGTTCGCCTAATCCGACAGGCACCGATTCCGCGACGACGCTAACCTTCGCGCCAATGGAGTCACCGTCTTTTTTCAGCGCCCGCATCAGTTCATCCAAGGCTTCCAGCTTGTCGATATCCGGGCAGAAGAACGGGTTTTGCTCAACCTGTTCCCAATCTTTCAGCTCGCAGGTGACATCGCCAATCTGCGACAGATAGCCACGTACCTTCACGCCATGTTGCTGTTGCAGGTACTTCTTCGCAATCGCGCCCGCAGCAACGCGCATCGCCGTTTCACGCGCGGAAGAGCGGCCACCGCCACGGTAATCGCGCAGGCCGTATTTTTGCTCATAGGTGTAATCGGCATGACCGGGGCGAAAGACGTCTTTAATCGCACCGTAATCCTGAGAACGCTGATCGGTGTTTTCAATCAACAGGCCAATGCTGGTTCCTGTTGTTACGCCTTCAAAAACACCGGACAGAATCTTGACCTGATCGGGTTCGCGGCGCTGCGTCGTATAGCGGGATGTTCCCGGACGGCGGCGATCCAAATCGTGTTGCAGATCCGCTTCCGTCAGTGGGATCCCCGGCGGTACACCGTCAACAATACATCCCAGGGCAAGACCGTGGGATTCACCAAATGTAGTGACGCGGAAAAATTGCCCAATACTGTTGCCTGCCATCACAACTCCTTCGCATGTGTTCTGTTTCTGCCTTACCGTCTACACGGTAAGGCGAATAAATATCGTTATGACCGTTTAATCACGGCTGCTGACAAAAGTCGTTGAGCGGTAGTAACGGATAGATCGTAAAGACGCTGCAAGTACATCCCTGTAAGCTCGGATTGCGCCATCCCTGGCGCAAACGCTTTACTCTTCTATTCCGTTACTCCCGCCCTCACTTCGCAAGTAGGTTTATCAACTATCCGAATCACGGTAAGCGCTAAAATGCGCTTTGCAATCGGCCAGTTGTGATTGCGTTAGCATAAACACACCGTCACCGCCATTATCAAACTCCAGCCAGGTGAACGGGATGTCTGGGTATTGATCGATAAGGTGCACCATACTGTTGCCCACTTCGCAAATCAGCACGCCGTCATCGCTCAGATAGTCTGGCGCACAAGCCAGAATACGGCGAACCAGATCCAAGCCGTCGTTGCCCGCCGCCAGCCCCAGCTCAGGCTCGAAACGGAACTCCTGCGGCAGATCGAACATATCTTCTTCATCCACATACGGTGGATTGGTCACGATTAGATCATAGCGAATCGCCGGTAAATCGCGGAACAGATCAGAGCGAATCGGCGTCACGCGGTATTCCAGACCGTGCTGCTGAATATTTTGCTCGGTTACCGCCAGCGCCTCGCTGGAGATATCGACCGCATCGACTTCCGCTTCCGGGAACGCCTGAGCGCAGGCAATAGCAATACAGCCGCTGCCCGTGCACAGATCCAGAATATGGTTTGGCGTTTTTGGCAGTTGCTCATCAAAATAATTATTGATCAGCTCACCGATGGGAGAGCGCGGCACCAGCACGCGTTCGTCCACGTAGAATTCCAGTCCGCAGAACCAGGCCTTGTTGGTCAAATAGGCGACAGGAATACGCTCATTGACGCGGCGGATCACACGTTCAACAATGCGCTGCCGTTCGCTGGTGATCAAACGCGACGTGTACATATCTTCAGGAATATCGAGCGGCAGATACAGGCTAGGCAAGACGAGCTGTATAGCTTCATCCCAGGGATTATCCGTCCCGTGACCGTAATAGACGTTGGCTGCGTTAAACCGGCTGACAGCCCAGCGCAACATATCCTGAATGGTATGAAGTTCACTGACGGCCTCATCGACGAAAATTTTGTCCAAGGGTGTCCTCCGCAGACAGTTCTGAATGGCAAATTGGCGCTTAGTTTGCCATGAAGCCTGCGACAAATCAGCAGATATAACCGACTGAACGCGCTCCGATACAGACTTTTATTTAGCGACAGCGGGGAGACAAGGTAAACTGAACGAATGTTGACGCAAGATGAATGAAACATGAGTAATAAATATTCGCTGAATGACGACGAATTACAGCTTTTTCGTACGTCAATCACTGGCACAAAAAAATTGCGTCAGGATACCTATACCCACAAACCGCTGCGCAAAAAACTGGGCGAATTGCCCGCCAAACGGGTATTGCAGGAGCAGGTTGATGCCAGTTTCTATTTTTCGGATGAATTTCAGCCACAGTTGGATGCAGAAGGCCCGACACGCTATGTCCGCTCGGGTGCCAGCCACTATGAATTGAAGAAACTTCGACGGGGAGATTATTCACCGGAGCTGTTTCTGGATTTGCATGGCCTGACGCAGCTTCAGGCGAAGCAGGAACTGGGCGCGCTGCTAGCGGCCTGTCGGCGGGAGCACGTTTACTGCGCCTGCGTAATGCACGGGCACGGCAAACATATTCTTAAGCAACAAACGCCGCTCTGGCTGGCACAGCACCCTGACGTGCTGGCTTTTCATCAGGCTCCGAAAGAGTTCGGTGGGAATGCCGCGCTGCTGATTTTGGTGGCGTTAGAGGCGCCTTTGCTTGAGTAATCCCGCCCTTCTTCGAAGAACGACAAGGCGTGTCAGTCCATTACACGCCTCATACCATATAAATTCAGGCGTTGAAGTTAGGTTAGCATTCAGGATTTTGCGCTCAACTGCGCTGGGCTGACTTGCCAGTGCAGAAGGCCATGACCGGATTCCGCTTCCACCGTCACGCAGGCAATAGCAGATGTGGCAAACATCGGCGCGGTTTCATTCTGGCATAGTTCGGCAACCAGATAACCCACCAGCGGCAGATGCGACACAACCAAGACTGCACCCACGCCTTCTCTCGCCAGCGTTTGCAGGTAATAACTGACAAGCTGGGCATCACCACTGGGCGTCAGCTCATTCAGGCAATCCGCCTCTTCCGGCAGCGGCAGATCTTTTTTCACCACCTCAAGCGTTTGCTGGGCGCGCAAATAAGGGCTCACCAGAACGCGCTCAATATCGATATTTTGCTCATTCAACCAACATGCCATCTGGCGGGATTCATCACAACCAGCGTCGCTCAACGGCCGAAGGGCATCACTCGCTGCATCAAGTACCGCATCACCATGACGCATTATCAACACTTGCATATTACACCGCTATGTAAATGAAATAATTATGTATTTTCTATAATTCAAGTTGCCTATGCAGGGATTATCCTGCATAGGCCATTCAAATTATGTAGGGTATAAATCGTCTTATTCCTGTAGGTTACCTGAGTTTCTCGTTCTGATAAACTCACCTGACGCTGGTTTCAATATCACGCACGTCCTGTTCCTACTTTTCCAATGGTAATACCATGATAAATAAAAGTTTAATGCCCCCTAGTCGAACACATCTTATTGGAAAGGTATATTCACAAAATCAAGAGGGACATATTCCGTCATACGTCAAGTTGCCTGTGCGTTGGCGGCGCTACTCCGCACATTAACGAGTTGCACCGCCCCATCAGTGCCACGGTAAGCAGCGTTCACTTACCTGATACTCGAATTATTTAGGTTATCTAATCGACTAGTTGAAAGTATTACCTAATTTATCAACGTATTATCAGGCTAGTTTGAATATTATTCATGCTCCGATGAAGGCATAAATTCCGACAGACGCTTTTTTTGTCTGCCTAGATCATCCAGATTGGATGGATGTAGCCACCATTGCATAGCCTGAGAGATAGCGGGCCATTCACTATCAATAATTGAATACCAGCGGACATCACGGCTATGTCCTTTGGAAACCTGAGTTTGTCGGAGAGTTCCTTCATATCTGAACCCCAGTCGCTCCGCTGCACTGATTGCAGACTGATGCAAGCTGTCACATTTCCAGCCACATCGACGGTATTGTAACGTGTCAAAAATATAATTGAGTAAAAGAAAAATGGCCTCGGTGCTAGATAATGTTCGTTTCATCAGAGGAGACCAGTTAATCCAACCAATCTCTACAGCACCATTATCCGGATCCATCCGTTGTAATGCGATAAACCCCACCGCTTTACCCGTAGAAAGGCTGATAACGGCGAAGAAAAGTGGATCCTTGCTCGCGGCAAGCGAAGCAATATAGTGATCACTCTGTCTAATGGTCACTGGGCGTTTGATGTGAAAATACGTCCAGTCTCGCTCGTCATCAATACTGTGCCAAGCATCAAATAAATCCTGGCTATGTTTAAGATCAATGGGTTCAAGAAAACAGTGCTTTCCTTTAAGCACCACTTTTTGCGGAAGCGATCGTGGTTGCCACTCAGGCAATGATTTACCCAATTCCTGACCATAAACATTGAACTCTGTCATGATAACGCCGCCTTTTTCGTATAATTACATTAATAAAAAACCATAAAGGTATTCATTGGGTATTACCCGTTGCTGTCCTAGCCACGTAATATAGAAAACAGCCTAAATCACTTCACCAACCTAATGAATATTAGTCAGACAAATCAGTCAGCTCGAACGTATAAAAATGCCGTCACGATCAACGAGCACTCTGGTCTTCGTCGGTTGGCGGATAAAACGTCCGTCGACCTTCCCGCATCGCGAGCAGACGTTCACAGGGTGCGAACCGATCGCCATACTGTTGTTGCAGCACCAGCAGCGTTTTCACGACCGTTTCCACTCCCAAACGATCCATATAGTGGAACGGCCCGCCGAGGAAAGGGGGGAAGCCAATGCCAAATACCGCGCCGATATCGCCATCGCGGGCGCACTGGATCACGCCTTCATCCAGACAACGCGCGGCCTCGTTCAGCATCATCATCACGGCACGCTGGCTGATCAGCGCAGGGTCAATATGGGCCTTCGCCGTCACATCCAGCAACGGATAAACCGAGCTATCCACCTCTCTGCCCGCCTGCCAGAAACGGCGTGTTTTATTGTACCGATAGAACCCTTTCCCATTCTTGCGCCCTTTGCGTCCATCTTTCAGGATCGCATCAAATGCAGGCGGAGAGGTGAAGCGTTTGCCCAGCACTTCACTCAGCACCGGCACAATTTTGGTCGCGACATCAATACCGACTTCATCAAGCAGCGCAAGCGGACCGACAGGGAAGCCAAAGCGCACCAGCGCATAATCGATCGATTCAATCGGCTCCCCTTCCAGCAGGTAATAAGCCGCTTCGTTGATATAAGGCGCTAATATGCGGTTCACATAAAAACCGGCGCTGTCGCCTACGACGATCGCGGTTTTCCCCTGCTTTCTCGCCAGAGCCACCGTCGTTGCGACCGTCTCTGCGCTGGTGTGAGCGTGAGGGATAACTTCAACCAGCGGCATTTTGTCCACCGGGCTAAAGTAGTGCAGACCCACAACCTGTTGCGGACGGCGAGCGCCCTCTGCAATCTGGTGGATCGGCAGCGAGGAGGTATTCGATGCGAAAATCGTGTGCGGCGCAGCGTGCTCTTCAATTTCCGCCACCATTTGCCGCTTCAGCGCCAGATCTTCAAAAACGGCCTCAATGACGATATCCGCATGTTCAAAACCGCGATAGTCCGTGCTACCGGAAATCAACGTCATCAACCGCTGGCGCTCCGTCGGCTTCATCCGCTTACTCTGAACGCGTTTGGTCAGCAGTTGCCAGTTGTACTTCAGCGCATGGTTAATGCCCTGTTCATTGATATCTTTAATGCGCACCGGTAACTGCCCGCGCGTCGCCGTCACGCTGGCGATCCCACCGCCCATCAGCCCACCGCCGAGAATACCAACGCGGTGGATCGGCTTCGCTTCAGAGTCCGCACCGGCGGTTTTCTTTAATGCATTGGAGGCAAAGAACAGGTGGCGTAGCGCGGCAGATTCCGGCGTCATCACCAGTTTGCCAAACGCTCGCGCCTCGTGCCGATACCCTTCCTCACGACCTTTTTCTATGCCCCGACGCACCACCTGAATGATTTTTTCCGTGGCCGGATAGTTGCCGTGTGTTTTCGCTCGCGTTTTGCGTTTCACTATTTTGAACAATACATCGCGAATACCTGGGCTACTCAGCAAACGCGAACGCCAGCCCAGCGGCACGGCTTTGCGTTTTCCTTTTTTGATAATCTCGACTGCCGTCTCCAGCAGGATATCGTGCGGGACAGCCTCATCAACCAGTCCTTGTCGTAACGCCTGACTCGCGCGGAGGTGGCGGCCGGTCAGAATGAGATCCAGCGCGCTATCCAGACCAATTAACCGTGGCAACCGCTGCGTTCCGCCTGAACCAGGAAGAAGACCAAGCTGCACTTCCGGTAGCCCCAACACCGTTTTTTCATCCAGCGAGCAGACGCGATAGTCGCAGGCTAATGCTAACTCCAGCCCACCGCCCAGACAGGCACCGTGGATCGCGGCCACTACGGGGAACGGCAGCGCGGCTACCTGATCGAACGTTTCCTGCCCTTGCTTCGCCAGATTTTCTGCCTGTTCGGCGCTGCTACACTGGTTCAACATGGTGATATCCGCACCGGCGATAAACGAATCAGGCTTGGCGGAAATAAAAATCAGCCCCCTGAGCGTCGCATGCTGCCGCACCTGCTCGAAGACCGAAAGAATCTGTTCTGCAAATTCGCGCTTTAACGTGTTCACCTTCTCGCCGGGGACATCAATGTAAATAACACCGATGTTGTCCGGCCGAATGGTAAGGGAAAAGGCTGAGGGGCTTTCCGTCACAGACGATGTTGTTTCCATTGCAGACGATGTTGTGACGGAGAAAGGCTGTTGATCGTTCATGGCGTCACCTCCAGTACCATTGCCGCACCCAGCCCACCAGCCGCGCAGGCGGTGGTTAACCCCAGCCCGCCGCCACGACGGCGCAGTTCATTCAGCGTTTGGGTAATCATCCTCGCGCCAGTGGCAGCAAAGGGGTGTCCATAGGCAATGGATCCCCCCAACACATTGAACTTGGCGCGATCTACCTCGCCCAGTGCGGCATTTCTACCCAGTTGATTCCGGGCAAACTCATCGCTGGCAAACAGTTTGAGATTTGCCAACGTCTGCGCGGCAAAGGCTTCGTGCATATCAATGAGGGTCAAATCGGCCAGCGTCACGCCAGCCCTTGCCAACGCCAGCGGGGAGGCATAAGCCGGCCCCAGCAACATATCACGCTGCGCACCGATAGCGCTGAATGCATAGCTGCGTAGGTAGCCTAGCGGCGTGAGCCCCAGACTTTTCGCCTTAGATTCACTCATCATCAACACCGCCGCCGCACCATCCGTCAGCGGCGTACTGTTCGCCGCCGTGACCGTACCGTGTCGGCGATCGAACGCCGGACGTAAGCGGGAATACTGCTCCAGCGCAGAATCATGACGCACGTTGTTATCTTCACTTAGCGCCTTGTCATAAGGTGGGACGTAAGCCGTCATCACTTCATCGCGCAGCACGCCAGATTCCCAGGCCTGAGCAGCCAGCTTGTGCGAACGGTGCGCCAGTTCATCCTGCTCTTCACGCGTGATGCCGTAGGTTTTTGCCATTTGTTCGGCGGTATCGCCCATGCGCAGCCCGGTGGAATACTCCGCCACGGCGGGCGCAACCGGCAGCAGATCTTTTGGGCGCAGGCCGCTTAACAGTTTCAACTTCTGGCTCAGCGTCCGAGCCTTGTTCATATCCACTAGCGTTCTGGCCAACGCTTTGCTGACGCCAATAGGCAGCACGGAAGAGGAATCCGCCCCGCCGGCAATGCCGACTTCCACCATACCCGCCATAATGCTTTCCGCCACATTGGCGACCGCCTGAAAGCTGGTAGCGCAGGCGCGCGACACGCTGTAGGCATCGGTATGCACGCTCATACCCGTGCCGAGCACGATCTCTCTGGCGATATTCGGCGCTTCGGGCATCTGAATCACCTGCCCAAAGACCAATAGCTCGATCAATTCAGGATCGATCCCAGTGCGGACCAGTAATTCGCTGGTGACGAGCTTCCCTAATTCGATGGCTGGTACGCCATGATAGGCCGTTGCCTGCCGGGCAAATGGGGTCCGTAATCCGCTCACGAACGCAATGCGATCGCCACGGCGGGTTATCAGAGGTAATACCTCGCTCATAAACGCTCCTGTTAACCGAAAATACTCCCGTTAACCAAAAATACTTCCGTTAACCAAAAATAAAGTACGCGCACAACAGGTCAGACCTGATTTCATTGTTAACCAGATAGTTACATTACGCAAAGCTGCGCAACACAAAAGTGTGACCTTTTGCGTAATGAATAATAGGCGGGAATGAAAACAGCAAGATTTGGAGAGTAATAATGAAATGCAGATCAATACGTGAAAAGCACAGGAGCCAATCAAGGCTCCTGTGAGAGATGAGCTTAACGCAGGCCGAGCTGGAAAATCATCGTTTCAGCCTGGCAGCTAAACGTGAAATCGATGTCCAATTTAACGCCGCCGTCTACCTCTTCCAGCGTGCTGGCGATTTCACAAGGTTCAGACTCTACCGCACGCGCTTTTTCCGTCAGGGCGGCCAGTGCCGCTTCCGCCTCAGCACGATCGCCGAAAACGTTGCTATAAGACGCCGTGCAATCCGTGTTATCCATGATTGTGCCGACATCGACACAGCAGCAGGCTGCGGTTTCTTCAGCACTGCATTTGTTGATTACGTTCGTCATGCTACTTTCCTCTTAAGACTTAAGACGCGGGAGATTTGATCCAGTTCAAATATTTTTATCTTCCTTACATTTTACTCCCTCATCCCGAAGCAGTACCAGCACTTCATGCTGACCAGTAATTTTAGTGATATCAATCACATTACGGTGTTATACAGTAGTAAAAATCGAGTAATACCTCTTCACACAAATTAACTAAAACGTTAAGCAGATCTAAATTTCGCATCATTTTGGAAATATTCCCAATACACAAATGCAACATTATCGTATTCCCAACTTATACTTTGGCAACTGGTCTGATTTGTCAGGCTGAGTGCGCCCCCTACAATGCGCGTCCCTTGTTACCCCGTGTAACAACGTTAAATAACAAGCATATAAAGAGGTTTTGGTCATGAACCAGAAAAACCTGTTCAAACAATCCACAATTGCTGTTGCGGTGGCCCTGTTTTCAGCAAATGTGTCCGCAGCTGGTTTCCAGCTAAATGAATACTCATCATCGGGTCTGGGACGTGCGTTTTCTGGTGAAGGTGCGGTAGCCGATAATGCGACCTCAGGTAGCCGTAACCCAGCGACCATGACCCTATTTGACCGCCCGTCTTTCTCCGGTGGTGTCACCTATATCAACCCAGATATCGATGTTCAGGGGAAAAATTCCCTGACCGGGCAAGATACCAGCGCTAAAAACATCGCGCCGCACGCTTGGGTGCCGAACCTGCATTTCATCATGCCGCTGAATGAACAGTGGGCGATTGGTGCTTCCGCCACCACTAACTATGGTCTGGCGACTAAATTTAATGATAACTATGCAGCAGGTTCTATCGGCGGTGAAACCGACCTGTTGACGTCAAACCTGAACCTAAGCGCCGCATATCGCCTGAACCAACATTTCAGTTTTGGTTTAGGGGTTAACGCGGTTTATGCCGATGCCAAATTTATTCGGCGCGCTGGTGAACTGGCTAATGTTCCTGCTGGTGCAGGTGGCGCTCAGGGTGCTGTTGCTGGTCCATCTTCAGAGATGGCTCGTCTGGAAGGTAAAGAATGGGGATACGGCTGGAACGCCGGGATTCTGTATGAAGTGGATGAAAATAACCGCTTCGGCCTGACCTATCGTTCCAAAGTCGATATCGATTTCAATGGCGATTACAGTAACCAACGGTCCGCTGGACCTGGTGCCCTCAATGGTGCAACCATTCCCGGTAAGCTGACACTCAATCTGCCAGAAATGTGGGAAGCGTCCGCCTACCACCGTGTTGCACCGAAATGGGCGGTTCACTACAGCCTAACTTACACCAGTTGGAGCCATTTCCAGGAACTGAAAGCGACAGGTAACACTGGCAACACGCTGTTCCAGAAAGAGGAAGGCTTCCGTGATGCCTACCGTCTCGCACTCGGCACCACCTACTATCATGACGATAACTGGACGTTCCGTAGTGGTATCGCGTTTGATGACAGCCCGATACCAGCCGACAGACGTTCTATCTCTATCCCCGATCAGGATCGTTTCTGGCTGAGCGCAGGCACCACTTACGCCTTCAATAAAGATGCGTCAGTGGATGTCGGTGTGTCTTACATGCACGGTAAGCAAGTCGATATCAGCGAACCGCTCTCTGATAGAGCTGGTTCTCCAAGTTACAACTTCAGTTCTAAAGGTAAGGCCTGGCTATACGGCGTGAACTTTAACTACGCGTTCTAAATAAAGAATGGCGTTCTAAATAAAGAATGGCGTTCTAAATAAAGAATGGCGTTCTAAATAACGTATGAGTTTATAAATAAAGCACACGTTCTCATTGCTAGCAGTCACGACGTGATAAAGCAGGTAAGGCGACTTACCTGCTTTTTATTGCTCATCACAAGGCATTTGTCTCTTTCTTACTGGCGCAGTGATTAGCTAATGATAAACACCGCACGCCAATCGTCATGCCAGATCAGTCGTTCAACAGACGCCCGCCATCCACGACGATTTCACTACCGATGGTCCATCGGGACTCATCTGAAGCCAGGTACAACACCGCCTTGGCAATCTCCTCCGCCGTACCGAAACGGCCTGAAGGGATGCTTTTGACAATCTCCTCATTGACTTGTTTGCGATAACTGTCGGGAATACCAAGTTTGTCATATAGCGGGGTATCGATTGGCCCAGGGCTAACCGCGTTGATGCGAATACCACGCGCCATCAGTTCGCTCGACAGCGTCTTTGACAGGCTAAGGAAAGCCGCTTTGGTCGCAGAATAAACCGAGGAGCGGCTCGATCCTACGTGCGCACTAATCGACGTATTGAGCACGACTGAAGCAGGGTTGGCGAACACGGGCAGCAGCGACTGGAGCAGGAAATACGGCCCCTTGACGTTAATGTCGAAGGAGCGATCAAACATGTCCTCTGTCCATTCTTCGATCGATTGCCAAACGGAAACACCAGCGTTAAGGAAAACGACGTCAACCTTTCCATAATGGGCCTCCACGGCCTGAGCCAATTCCTTTTGTGCGCTCACGCTGGCCGAATCGGCGCGCAGTACCAACACTTCTCTACCAAGCTCGGCTTTTGCCGCTGCAATAGAGTCGGGATTGACCCCGGTAACGATGACACGAGCCCCTTCAGCGAGAAATTGCTTTGCGGTTTCCAGTCCAATACCGGTGGTGCCGCCGGTGATAAGGGTACGTTTATTGTGTAAGCGAGACATAAGGAACTCCTGATAATCATAGCGGGATGCAGCAATGTGCTGCCTGAGACAGCGCTAATCATACGTATATGTAGAAAAAATGATAAGATTCTACTTTTGCATATATTTCATTCCAAAATCGCATGAATCTAGGAGTCTTCACGTGGATCGTTTTCTGCTCATGACCTGTTTTAAACGGACTGTCGAAACAGGCAGTTTCTCTGCAGCAGCACGCGACCTGAATATGGGGCAACCCAACGTCAGTCGATACGTTGCCGCTTTAGAAGAACATCTGGGCGTCAGATTACTTCAGCGGACAACGCGCCAACTTGTACTGACGCCCGAAGGTGAGCGGTACTACGCGGATGTCAGCCGAATTCTCGATGCGGTTGCAGAATCCGAATCGTCCTTGAGCAATGAGACTGAACCCACGGGACTCCTGCGAGTGGCCTGCCCGACTGCAATGGCTCATGCTTTCCTTATGCCACACATACCCGCTTTTCTGGCACGCTATCCCGGCTTATCGCTGGATTTGCAGCTTAGCGATCGTTTCGTCGATCTGGTGGAAGAAGGAACAGAGTTGGCGATCCGAATAGGTCATCCCAACGATAGCGCACTACGCGCCCGCCGGATTGGTCTTTTTACACGCGTGTATGTCGCCTCGGTAGACTATCTGAGTCGTCGCGGCATACCGCAAACGCCGGAAGATCTGCGCGATCATGACTGCATTCTGTACTCGCTGTTAAACACGGGTAATACATGGGCATTTCGAGATACCGAAATCAACGTTTCGGGGCGATTCCGAGTCAACTCACCTCAGGCCGTACAGGAAGCCGTCATCGCTGGCCTTGGTATCGCAAGCGGACCAAAGTGGTTATACGAGGATGGATTAAAGAGCGGCAAGCTGTGTCAGATACTGTGCGACTACGAAGCACCGCCGGCGCCCATACAGTTTCTCTATGTCGCTAATCGCCTGCTACCGAAGCGAGCCATTGTATTCATGGACTTCATTGCTGAAGCGTTTTCCAGGATCCCAGGGCTCAACACTGGCTATCACTACCGCTAGTGCGCATTGGGCTTGAAGGCACAAAAAAGGCCGCTTGCACGGCCTTATATCGTAACTTCCAACTAACCCCGATTACTCTGGCTTAACCTCAATGTAGTCAAGGCCCAGCGTGCTGCTGGTGTAGCTGCGGATTTTATTGGTCATTTCAATATTACCGTCCAGCTTCTGACCATAAGATGGAACGATCTCTTTCAGCTTGCCCTGCCATTCTGGCGTCGCGATTTTATCTTTAAACACTTTTTCCAGCAGGCTCAGCATAATCGGCGCTGCGGTAGACGCGCCCGGAGAGGCACCCAGCAGCGCGGCAATCGAGCCATCTTGTGAACTAACAATCTCGGTACCCAACTTCAGCACGCCACCTTTATCATCATCCTTCTTGATAACCTGAACGCGCTGGCCGGCGATCGTCAGTCTCCAGTCTTCTTTCTTGGCGTTCGGAAAGTATTCCTGCAGCGCGGCGAAACGATCGTCGTCATCCATCATGACCTGACCAACCAGATACTTCACCAGATCGAAGTTATCCAGACCGACGTGCGTCATCGGCATCACGTTGGAAAATGTCACGGAACCGATCAGATCCCACAGCGAACCGTTTTTCAGGAACTTGCTGGAGAATGTAGCAAACGGCCCGAACAGCAGCACTGGCTTACCATCAAAAATACGGGTATCCAGATGAGGAACGGACATCGGTGGCGCACCGACGGAAGCTTTACCGTAAACTTTTGCCATGTGGCGCTTCACGATTTCCGGGTTTTCTGTCAGCAGGAATTCACCACCAACCGGGAAGCCACCGTACAGGTCGGCCTCAGGAATGCCGGATTTCTGCAACAGTTGCAGCGCCGCCCCACCCGCACCGATAAAGACAAATTTCGCCTTAATCACGCTTTCTTTCTCGCCGTTCTTCAGATCGGCGTAAACCACGCTCCAGGTGTTGTCCGCATTGCGTTTGATATCACGCACTTCGGAATTCAGGTGCAGCGCAAAGTTGGGTTTGGTTTTCATCGCACCAACCAGTTGACGCGTGATTTCACCGTAGTTCACGTCGGTACCGATAGGCATACGAGTCGCCGCAATCTTCTGAGCCGGATCGCGACCTTCCATCACCAACGGCGCCCATTCTTTGATCGTATTGGGATCGTCAGAGAATTCCATGCCACGGTACAGCGTGCTGTGCTGCATCGCATCATAACGATGCTTCAGGAAAGCCGTGTTCTCGTCACCCCAGACGAAGCTGATGTGCGGCACACTGTTAATGAAAGAGTGCGGATTGTTCAGTACGCCGTTTTTCACCTGATAGGACCAGAACTGGCGTGAGACTTCAAAGGCTTCGGTAATTTCCAGCGCTTTGCTGATATTGATTGGGCCGTCGGGATTATCCGGCGTGTAGTTGAGTTCCATGAAAGCCGAGTGACCCGTACCGGCATTATTCCAGCCGTTCGAGCTCTCTTCCGCCACATTATCCATCCGCTCAACCATATCGATAGACCAGTCTGGTTGCAGTTCCTGTAAATACACGCCCAGCGTAGAGCTCATAATGCCCCCGCCGATCAGTACCACATCCGTTGTCTTCGCTGTCGTTTCAGCCTCTTCAGCCATCGCTAGTGGGGCGCTAACCACCACGCTGAGGCAGAAGAACATAGCAAGTAGTTTTTTCATGCTTATATCTCTATTTTTATCAGTGCAGGTAAATAGAATTCTGGGCATTCATTAACACACGAACACGCTATCATCCGTAAAAGGCATCATTCTTATGACCTTTTTGTTAATCACCTTGCTAACAAAAAAATCAGCGTGCAGACACATTTCAACCAGGATGGGCAGCGGTAGCGGTTAACGACGTAGCATTATTGTTATCTGACGAAAGGAAATAAATTTTAGTAAGTAAATAAATGGACAACAAAGTAATAACTTTTAAGAAACAAACCACAGAATCATCATGGTAAAAGTAAGTTTAGCAGTGTTTTATAAAAGCAAAGTTTTATAAAAGCAAAAGGCACCCGCAGGTGCCTGTGAAATGAGCGATGTGACGCGACACTATTTCGCTGAATCGATCTCGTCGAGCGAGTCTTCAATCGCTGCCGCATTCGGGTTCTTCTGCGGGGTGAGTTTTCCATCACTGGCAAGGAAATCATGCCGCTGGAAGTAGGCCTCACGCACCATCAGATAAGGATCGGAAGAGTTACGCAGCAGACCATCGGAATCCAATAGCTGTGCTCGTGTTTCTATCCCTTCGATAGCCCATTTGCCTGCGGACATCCAGAACGTCAGATAGCTCAGCATCGGATACAACGTATCTACGACGCCACCGCCGTCTTCACGAGGTGTCACACTACCGTAGCCTGGCACCACCACATAAGGCCCGTAGCCCACGTCATAATGGCCTAATGTGCTACCAAAGCGGCGAGACTCTTCTTTCGCCAGTTTCGGGTTCGCCATTGAGGCCACGTCAATCAGGCCGCCCATCCCGAGCAAGGTATTCAGGAAGAAGCGGTTAAAGTGAATCATCGCTTTATACGGCTTGCCTTCAACGAAGTAGTTCACCATCGTTGCAGGTTCTTCCAGGTTGCTGAAGAAGTTCCCCAGTCCGTTACGCGCGGGCGTCGGTACATAATCGCGCCAGGCCACAGCCGCAGGACGCACCAGATAAGGATCCAGAACGTCATAGTTAAAGCTGAACATGGTACGGTTAAAGCCTTCAAGCGGATCAGAACGTCCTTCTTGAACTCGATCCCCGGAACTGGCGCAGCCGATCAGTAACACGCTGGCAAACACCACCCCACTCAGGCGGTAATTCATATCTGTTCTCCCTGATTTATAGTGTGCTATACCCGCGACCGAAAATGGGTATTCCCAGTATCAGCACCAGCCTATCAGGCTGAGCGACAAGGACGGGATATCGGCCAACAGTGTAACATTTTATCGCTCCATCGCTACGTTGGCTTACGCATTACTGCATTTTCAGAGGTTTGCCATTTTTCTTATGGGGACAACACGCGGCATCGCTGCGACACGCGCTCCAGCGTGGGCGACAGTACGGTATTCCCGTGTTCCCCTCACAGCTTAGCATCGCCAGCCTAAATCAGTGAGTCATGCAACGCCCCATGTTGTAAAAACTGGCTACGGTTATCGGCAGGGGGGCGGTGCTCGCCCCTCAACGTCAGTACCGTTAGCAAGGCACCAACCGGCCCACTCGTCGAGAGAATCGCTATGAACCCACCTCCAGAATCCAGACAAATCCTCAACGATATGAGTCATTCATCCCACGGCAAACGCCAAAAGACGCATGAGAATGATGTAGAAAAACACTAGTAGAAACGCTGATTGCCGACACTTTGAGCAAACGCGCCGTTAAGCGCTTATTCTCAGAGCAAAAATGCGTATAATGGCTCCGCTTCATGTCCCCGTAGTTAAACGGATATAACAAGCCCCTCCTAAGGGCTAGTTACTGGTTCGATTCCAGTCGGGGACACCATCACCTTGTCTACGAACGTCTACTAACCCCCACTTTAACCAGTAAATTCATTAAGTTAAATTACTCACATCGTCTACTACCTTCTACTAAGATATTTCAATATCCAGCTTGTTTTGTTGGTATTTATGTTGGTATGGTAAGTTCGATAATGCAGATACCATCACTGCAGGAGGTTTTCAATGGCACTTACTGAGATTAAAGTCAGAAACACAAAACCTACTGAAAAACCCGTCAAGCTGACAGACGGAAACGGTATGCACCTCCTGATTCAGCCTAACGGGTCTAAATACTGGCGTCTGCAATACCGCTTTTCCGGTAAACAAAAAATGCTGGCCTTGGGTGTCTATCCAGAGGTGTCATTATCTGAAGCTCGTCGTAGAAGGGATGAAGCAAGACAACTCATTGCCAACAACATTGACCCTGGTGAAAAGAGAAAAGCGGGAAAAATAGAAGAGAAAGGGTTGCTCACTTTTGAAACCGTCGCCCGGAATTGGCATTCAAGTAACAGAACATGGTCTGTCAGCCACAGGACAACAGTCCTAAACAGCTTAATTTCACACTTGTTTCCTGTGATAGGCAAACGGAACATCACTGAACTCAAAACCCGCGATTTACTACTTCCACTAAAAAAAGCCGAGGCAGCAGGACACCTTGAACTTGCAGCTCGACTGCAACAAAGAATTACCGCAATCATGCGATATTCTGTCCACAATGCATTGATCGACCAAAATCCTGCCTATGATCTTGCTGGTGCTGTTACCACAGCCAAGAGCAATCATCGCCCTGCACTTCCTCTAGAACAACTACCAGACCTTCTTAAACGGATTAAAGCTTATAAAGGCAAAGGCATCACTCAAATTGCAGTTCAACTGACTTTGCTGACTTTCATACGTTCAAGCGAGCTGAGATTTGCTCGTTGGTCAGAAGTGAATTTAAACAATTCGTTATGGACGATCCCTGGCGAACGGCAAGAGCTGATAGGGGTAAAGTATTCTGGTAGAGGCTCTAAAATGAAATCGCCTCACCTAGTGCCATTGAGTCAACAGGCCAAGACTCAACTTCAAGAACTTCAGAAAATCAGTGGTGAGAAAGAACTCATGTTTATCGGCTTTAGTCGAGACGATAAACCGATAAGTGAGAACACCATAAACAAAGCGCTTCGCGCTATGGGTTATGACACAAAAACTGACGTTTGTGGGCATGGTTTTAGAACAATGGCTTGTAGCGCATTAATCGAATCAGGGTTATGGTCGAGAGATGCCGTAGAGCACCAGATGAGCCATCAGGAACGAAACTCGGTTCGAGCCGCATACATACATAAGGCCGAGCATCTTGAAGAAAGGAGACTCATGTTGCAATGGTGGGCTGATTATCTTGATAGCTGTAAAAAGGAAGCTGTTACTCCGTTTGAGTTCGCACATAAAATTAAATATGATTGACGAAAATGCATAAGAATTATGAAAAAATCAGCTACAAAAAATCAAATTGAACAGTCCTCACCATAATAATTATTTAGCGTGCTAATTTTTTAAATTGCAACAATAAGCGTATGTATTCTGATTGGGATAAAGTAACAAACTTAGCAACTTAGTAACTTAGTAACTTAGTAACTTAGTAACTTAGTAACTTAGTAACTTAGTAACTTAGTAACTTAGTAACTTAGTAACTTAGTAACTTAGTAACCAAAGTATATTGCAAATCTCTGAAAGACCTTGAAAGTTAAGCATTACACAAACTGTTAAACCACGTCACAAGATTAATTTTCTTGGGGCGGTAGCGTGCCTAATCCAAATTACACTGAAAATCATTCGAAGGTTTAAATATGGCAAATTTTTTGTTTGATATTGCAAACAACCATAAGCTAAAAACCATACTTGGAAATTATGGTAAAAATACGGGAAAAGGAAACTTTGGAAAAATAAAAGCACTTAAATCACTTGACGAAGAAGTCAAAGTGTTAAATGAAAAAAATGTTAAAAGCTTTGCCTCGGCATGCTATAAAAATGTTTCCATGCGCAATTTGTTAAATCTTAGCGGATTTAACAGAAAAGATTACTTAGATTTAACTAAAGAAAAAGAACTATCTGAAAGTTTCAATTTATTTTGCTTTTTAGCATTTGCGAAAGATAATTCTAATCGGTTAATAGAATTTGTTTCACTTAAAGAGCAATTAGAAAATGATATTTTAAAAAATAATTATGATGATGCTTACAATATACTTAGGGAAATAGAACATTGTTTCGGAAGAAGCATATGGTCCTTAGATGCAAGCATGACTATCGATTCTTTATCAAACAAACAAATCTCACAAGAGACCTACTCTATAGATCAAAGTTCTCAACTAAGTTTGATAACAGGCTATCTCTATAACAAACACACTTCTCATAGCGCTTTATCTTTTAAGCAAAAATCTAAAATAAATATTGTTGATAACATAAGAAATCAGCCATGGAGAAAAAACTATGCAGATTTTTTGTCCATTCTTTTATTTCCATACTTCATGGATAATGAAAGAGAATTTTCCAACATTATAAAATACACACACAAACTTTATCCGGTTGATAAATACATCTTCATCAAAAAAGCTGTTTCAGAATTGGTTTCTTATAATTTGTCAAATAATATTGAGACAAATTCATATGTTAAAGAATTTATAATTGAAATGGCAGCGTTGAATATTGATCATTCGTGGTCAATGATGAGAGATCTATTTACACATAATTTATCTACTAATATTCAACCTGAAATTGAGCATATAATAGAAGAGTATACAGAGGGGAATTATGAATCAGTAATTTCACAATGTAATGCGTATTTAGGAAAAGCACCCAGAAGTTTAATTCTAACAGACTTACTTGCACGATCTATAATTTTCTCCCAAAGGCACAAAACATTCTTAGATAAAATAAACAATAGGGATATTATTGAAGTTCTTGTATCGAATTTAATCAAGGCCTACCTATATACAGATCAATATTCTTCAGCTATTGAATACGCCGAAGACTTGTATTTTAAATTATCTTGCTTTGATTTTGTAAATACAATTCTACAACCATTTTATATTTCTTATCCCTATCAAAACAATGCAAAGCTTGAATACTCTATTTATCATTTAATAAGTAATGGATTTAGTATCACTCCAAAATTCATTCGTACTTTAAAAAATAATAAACTCATCGATACCAATGCTTTTGTGAATCAACCAAGATTAACTCAGTCAAGGGAACTTAGAGAAAAACTGCTCTATGAAGCAGATAAAGGAGTAATGTCAGAATCGATCACGAATATACTCTCAGACTTGAAAAATGAAAGGGACATTACTACTCCAGATTATCATTTTTATGAGTATATCTCTTTAGCCAAAGTCAAAAACTATGATTCACTTATACAACGCGTAATAGAAAAAGGCATGAGTAAAAGTTCCGATCTAATTTTATTCCCTATGACTGAAATCGCAAAAAAAATTGATGATGACATAGATTGTGTTTCAAACCTCATAAAAGCTGCTATATTTTCACATCTGTTTCAACAATATTACGATAAATCTTTCAGAGACGTAACATCCTTTTATGTAGATGACTATCTTCGTAATCTAAATCTTTCCAAACCCAGCGATCTAGTTTCGGAAGGTCGTGGATTAAGTAAAGATGAATTGTTTTTATTAATCCATGTATGTGATGAGCCTGTTCTTAGTGGCTTAGAAAATATTTCGGATACAGTTATAATGCTGACAGAAAGATTGAAAATCATAGATCTTTTGTCTGAAAAGGACAATCAAAAATTATTAACTCAAAAGCAAATAGACAAACTATCAAAAGAAGAAGTTGATATTTATCAAAAATTATTAGTAAGCAGGCTAACTAATCATCATGCTCAAAATAAAATTCATATCGATTTCGATGGCATTCTTGAATTAAGAGATGACTATTACAGCTCTGCTTTTGAAATGATTAAAAAAATACAATCCGATGATGTTTCAATATATCTAGATTATTATTTATCCTCTTCAGAAGGCGATGATTTTTTATTAGAAGATAAACTAACCCCTCATGAATCTGCTAAAGCAAAACATTATTATTATAGTATAATATATTCTAATATCATAAATGACTTTATAATGAATAACGAGTTTGGGTTAGTTCGATACCTCAGTTCAGAAATAAGACACGGTGTTTTACCAAATCATATAAGAAGTGTATTCGAAGCTGATAACTTAGTAACCTCAAAGATATCAAATGATATTGCGAAAGCTTCTTATGAGATACCTCATTTTTGGTTAAATGAAATAAATAATTTAAGCTATGATGAAAAATATAAAGTTGCAGATTATTTAACTGAATTTTCATCATTGATTGATACAGAAATACAAACCACAAATAATATCATTAGGCCTCTAACAATTCCAGATTTAGGTGAATATAAAGAAGCTGAAACTCCAAACACTGCTTTCTTATTTCAAGTTTCTGAAAAAAGCATAAAGGAGTTTGAGAATTTTCTTGACATTAAAATTCGTGATGTAGGGAAAGCTGGCTCCATAAGTTATGATAATTTTAAATCTATACTTAAAGATTTTATTTGGTTTGTTTTAGAAAAATGCTTTAAATCTGTCCGAGAATTAAGTAATGAAGTCATTAAACCATATTTTTCTACTGCATGTGAAAACTTAATTAACAAATTGGTTACTATCCCGAATATTAACAACGACTCTTTAATCATCGAGAAGATTAAGTTAGCTAAATATAATATCAATGAAAAACTTTCAGATTTTGAAGGATGGTTCAGAAAACCATCGCATGAACTTGATGAAGACATTAATATTAGTGCGATTTTATATGCATCTAAGGAGTATATTGAAGGTATCTACACTCCGCAAAAAATAAATCTGACATTTAAAGGCTACGAAGATATACAGTGGGTAATGCGTAATGATTCATTACTACATCTAACTCGTTCTTTAGTAACGATGTATATGAATTGCCTTAAGCACGGAAAAGATAAAACTGCCACCCCAATTTCTGTTGAAGTTGTGGATGATCATGGATTGAAAACAATTAAAGTATGCAATTTGATTAGTTTCAGTAAAATTAAAGAGCTTATAGATATTGACATTGTAAATAGGGTAAATAAATTCAGCATCAATTTTGATAACAACATGTTAATTGAGGAAGGAGGGACAGGTCTTTATAAAGTATATAAAAATATAATAGATGCCTTCCCCAATGCACGCTTCTATGTCGAACTTGAAAACAATATTTTCCGTCAAGTAATACAATTAAAATGAGGTCCTATGAAAATTATAATAATTGAAGACAATGATTATAAAAATCAAAAGATCGTAGATTTTATTTATTCTGATTTTAAAGACACTCATATTGATAGTTGTAAGTCTTATTCAAGTGCAATAGCTTTATTAAACTCCAACAAATATGATTTCGCGATTATCGACATGAGTTTGCCAACATTTGATAAAGATATTAGGGCTCCATCAAGTGAATTTAGAACTTTCGGAGGAATGGATATTGCGAAGTATATTAAAAGAAAAAAACTCAACTTGAATTTCATTTTTCTTACACAGTATATATCTTTCGCTGTTGATGATAAAAGTTACGACTTTGCAAATTTGGAAAAAATAGCAATGGAAACATATCCCACGAATTTTAAAGGGTGTGTTTTCTATGATAACTCCAGTTTAGAATGGAAGGAAAGGGTTCGCTCTTTAATGGTTCAACCATGAATAGATTGTTAATTGTTGATGATGATGAAACCCGTTTAAAAAAAGTCAAAGAACTTTTAATACTAAATCATAACATACCTCCCGAGTTCATTGATTGTGCTGAATGTGTCAATGATGCAAAGACAACTCTTCGAAGAACATTCTATACAATAGTTTTTATTGATGTTGGTTTACCACAATTAAAGAGAGGAGATGTTGACCCTGAAGGAGGGTTCGATATATTAAAAGCTATATTGGCCGGCCGCCTTAAAACACCTGGTAGTATTTTTGGATATACAAGCCTTGAAGAAGGGATTTTAGAAAAAAAAGAAAAATATCAATCTCTTGGATTTGATCTTTTATTTGCCCCTACAAATGATTATTCTTGGCTTGAATCTATAAAAGCAAAAATATTATATCAGTGCTCTGTCTTTAATAATATCGGCGATAAGAACTCAAACATTGTTGTTTTTACCCTACATGGGATAAGAACCTATGGGAAATGGCAAGAAAGGTTTGCTGAGATTTGTAGAAAGGATCAAACCCTTTCCAGTGTAGAATCAATAAGTTATAAGCACACTTCAATTTCCACTTTAAACTTTTTATCCTCAGAAAAAAGGGAAAAGATAGTTGAAGAATTTTTACAACATTTTGAAAATCATCTTAGAAATAATAGAAGCCAACGAATAATATGTATAGCTCATAGCTTTGGCACTTATATTCTAATGAATGCCTTAAAGAAAATTAAAGATCAGTATTTACTGCAAGAATTAGATTTAATTATTCTTTGCGGATCTGTTTTAGATAGGAATTACGATTTCGATTATCTTTGCTTGAATAAAACATTTACGTTAATCAATGAATGTGCTGTCAATGACTACCCATTGGCAATTAATGAGGCCTTTGTCCCCGAGGTTGGTTTAGGTGGTGTAACGGGATTTGATGGTTTTTCCGGCCAAAGGAAAATTAACAGGTTTCATCCTGGTGGACATAGTTCATTCTTTAGGGATGAATTTATGGAAAAGAATTGGCTACCTTTACTTACCGATACAAAAAAAATACCATTAATAAATGATGGTGATTCACAAAGCATTCTGTATAAATTAACACTTAAACTTTGCAAGGTTATTGGGAAAATAAAACGAAAAGCAAATATTAAAAAGGAAAAAAATAAAGCATTGAATCCTGTAAGTTTAGAAAATAATCATAATATGGACTAATTATACTGTTAGTCTTTTAGTAAGTATTCTGAGGCGCTTTAATAGCGCCTCAGTTAAAATTACAATCAAAATACATATCAAATAATGATATGATTTAATTAAAAAAATTAAACCGCAAGTTTCAGTAATATAATCAGAGGGTTTTACGCTAAGCTCAAGTGAACATACTCAGCTTCAGATTTCATTTTAACTAATATAACCATATTAAATAACACTCAAACTGTATTAGCATTTTCTAATAATCAATTGTAATTCAGCAATAGTGTGTTATTAATTGATGTATTAATTAGCTTTACTCTTATCCCACCCCATTGCTTTAATGCCCCCCATTCACCTTTAAATCTCTAAGCAAGGGCTAACTCATCGAAGCTCCGCTTCTCTAAGTTGCCTTGTTTTTCGCTCTTCGGTTGAAAAAGTAAACCCAAGTTAAACCCTTGCAATTGACATACATAGCATTTCGAATAAACTTTATTAAGTATTGTAAAGGAATGACTCACCGTGCAAGAAATATCAATATGCACATTTGAAAAGGAATTTATATGAATAAAAAAACAACCCTATCAGAAATAAAAAAAACCAAACCCATCAGGAAAATCTCATTCCCTAAAACCCCCGTTCAATTACTGCGAATACATTGCATTAGCATCAGATTGAATAAAGAAGAATTAGCGCTTATCAATACCCGACGAGGTGATAAAAGTAAGGGGGAATGGCTTCGCATGGCATCCCTGAATCAACTCCCTCCTGTCGTGCCTGCAATCAACGTCGAGACATGGAAGCTGTTAGGTGAAATTTCCCAGCAATTTAATCGTGTTCTTTCGCATTTAAAAAATAAAAACACAGACAGTGATCTGACAAAAACAGAAATTTTCTATGTGAATAAACTCATTAAAGATCTGCGAATAAATTTACTCAATATCGATAGACAGGGAAAAGGAGTGTCTGATGAAGGGAATGCAAAAAATCAAAAGAGGTAAGGCATTCTCTGGGGTCGTTCTCTATGTATTGAAACCGAGTTCGCATCACAAGCAAGACCCTATCGTCATCGGTGGAAATTTGCTTGGATATAAAGCAACAGACCTTATTGAAGAATTTAATCTGTCAAAACAGCGACGCCCGGACGTTGCTAAACCTGTATGGCACAACTCGCTACGCTTACCCACGGGCGAATCACTCTCACCGACCCAATGGGTGGCGTTCGCTGACGATTACATGACGAGGATTGGGTTTAGTGAGACTCACCTGCGTTGTTACGTTTTGCATGATGACGAAGCCGGCCAACATATACACATTATTGCCAGTCGCATTGATATGAACAGTAGCAAGCTTTATCTCGGCAAGAACGAGAATCTCATCAGCACGCGTATAATCAGTGAACTCGAAATGACTCACCATCTGACAGTGACAAAATCCGCAGCTTCCATAGACCCACAGCAAGCGAAGCGGAAGAGGATCTCTCGCAACGAACAAATGCTTTCCGCAAGAATCAGTAGCCCATCACCTAAACAGGCTCTTCAGGAGATCCTTGATAAAAGTTTGGCTGACAGACCTGAACTTCCCACTTTTATCAAGCGACTCGAAGTTGCAGAAGTCACCTGGACAGCGAATGTCGCCAGCACAGGAAAAATGAACGGGTTCTCGTTCTCATATCGTGATATAGCCTTCAAAGCTTCGCAGCTCGGTAAAAAATATTCTTGGGCGAATCTTCAGAAATGCATAAACTACGAGCCAGACCGCGATAACCCACTTCTATTAAATGCCATGCCAGTTGCTCCTGCTCCTGCTCCTGCTCCTACTCCTACTCCTGCTAAAAAGCTAATCAATGCAACGAAGGGATCACTCACTATTTCTGAGAAAATAGCGTCTCTTTCCTCTTCCATAGCGTTCCCCCCTCCCGTAACTGTTGCACCTGCACCCTCTTTAACGCCCGACATTGTTGCTATTGAAGATAAACGTCAACGCATAATCGATGCTGTCCTCGATTTACAAAATGCCAGGAGCAAGAAAGAAGCAAAGTTCACTCGCTGCAACCCTTGGTTAATTTACATTAACACATTGAAAATGTTTGGTTTTTACTTGATAAATTCTTTCCGAAAATTCAAGAGAGTCCTGACCGTCCACGCATTAACCCCATTCATACGAAAAAGCTTACTGAAAATATGAAAAACCTTAAATAACAGCAGATTAAAACCATTCCAACATTAGCCATTAAATCCTAATGCGCTAATCTATTGATTTTTTCTTGAGAATAATTGATCGGTTTTACAGATCAATATTATACATATAATAGTCAACAGCTATCAACATCGCTACATCGATCGGTACAAGTGATTTTACTTTAGCGAGCTATCCATCGAGAATCGAAACAGGAAATTGCATTATCAAAAAATTCTGTAAACGTAATTTTTACATGGGAAATAAAATGAAAAAATATACATTTGTTGCCATAATACTTTCTTCTTTCATTCTGTCTGGTTGCGATAGTGAACCCTCAGATCAAGATATATTTAATGTTTTAAATACATCTATAGAACACGGCAATTCTGAAATTAAATCTATTAATCCAAATGCTCCCCAAGAAATGCTTAGAACGCTAAATTCTGTTAAGAAAATTGATTGTATAAAAGAATCAGATAAGAGTTATAAATGTAATACCGAAATAGTAATTAACGATAAGAAGAGACTGTAATTTAAATTGTGTATCTGCCTGTTTTTGATATGTTCACTCCAACAACGGAGACAGGCAAACTATGGACGAAAAGAAACTCAAAGCACTCGCTGCTGAACTGGCTAAAGGCCTTAAAACCGAAGCTGACCTGAATGCGTTTTCTCGTATGCTGACAAAGCTTACCGTCGAAACAGCGCTCAATGCTGAGTTAACCGATCACCTCGGGCACGAGAAAAATGCCCCAAAATCAGGCTCTAATACCCGAAACGGTTACTCGTCTAAAACGCTGCTGTGCGACGATGGCGAAATTGAACTGAGTACACCCCGTGATCGTGAAAACACCTTCGAACCTCAGCTCATCAAGAAAAACCAGACGCGTATCACGCAGATGGACAGCCAGATTTTATCCCTGTATGCCAAAGGCATGACCACACGGGAAATCGTCGCCACCTTCAAGGAAATGTACGATGCTGATGTATCACCCACGCTGATATCCAAAGTCACCGATGCGGTTAAAGAGCAGGTTACCGAATGGCAAAACAGGCCGTTGGATGCACTGTATCCCATTGTTTATCTTGATTGTATCGTGGTAAAAGTCCGTCACAGTGGTAGCGTAATTAACAAGGCGTGTTCCTCGCGTTGGGCATCAACACGGAAGGTCAGAAAGAGCTGCTGGGTATGTGGCTAGCTGAGAACGAAGGGGCAAAGTTCTGGTTGAACGTACTGAGGGAGCTTAAAAACCGGGGCCTTCAGGATATCCTGATTGCCTGCGTGGACGGCCTGAAGGGCTTCCCGGATGCGATAAACAGCGTTTATCCTCAGACGCACATCCAGTTGTGCATCATCCATATGGTGCGCAACAGCCTGAAATACGTGTCGTGGAAGGATTACAAAGCCGTCACCAGCGGGCTGAAAACGGTGTATCAGGCTCCGACAGAGGAAGCCGCGCTGATAGCGCTGGATACGTTCGCGGGTATCTGGGACGATAAATATCCGCAAATCAGCAAAAGCTGGCGTGCGCACTGGGAAAATCTCAATACGTTCTTCGGTTATCCGCCTGATATCCGCAAGGCCATCTACACCACGAATGCTATCGAGTCGCTGAACAGCGTTATCCGTGCAGCCACCAAAAAGCGAAAGGTGTTCCCGACAGACGACTCGGTGCGAAAAGTGATTTATCTGGCGATCAAGAATGCTTCAAAGAAATGGAGTATGCCGATCCAAAACTGGCGGCTGGCGATGAGCCGTTTTATAATCGAGTTCGGTGACCGTCTGAGCGATCACCTTTAATAAGGTGGCAGTTACACAGAATTATTTACAGGGTCGATAAGAACAGAATCACCTCTCTTAAATTATTAAAAACTGATGACGGATGGAAAATAATCGGAAACTAAATATTTATTTTTCAAAAAAGTTCCCACACGGGAGCTTTTTGATAGAAGCATCACAACCTTGATCTTTTTGGCTTACATACAGTTGTGATGCGACTACTAATCTCTTTAAATTCATACTGTGCTTTTAATTCCACATAGATCTGTTCTAACCTTCCCTGATTCTCTTCGATATAATTAACAAGAGCATTGAATTGAAATAACAAAATATCTTTATGATGTAAGCTTTTTATGAAGTCGCCTTTCAAATTTTTAAACACCGCAAAAAACATTTGCATAATATTATCGACATTATTAGTAGAACGGCAATACTGAGATGTCGGATAGAAGTATTTCAAGTGATAACCGACAAAAATCAAATATAACTTATGAATATACATAGTATCTTCAGGGTTGTATGCTTTGGTAATATACTGATCAATAATGACTATTAATTTCTCTTCTCTGGTTAGTGTTTCAATATAATTATCCATGTAATTGCATCCTTGCATTAAACCATCCCTTGCCTTATTTAATAATTAACATAACAACGGATAATGTCAATATATAAAATCCATTAATTATATACAGCCTTTTCAAATATTGCTTAAAATCTCCTTTTATATTCATCCGGCCCATTTAAATGTTTTAAAAAAACCATGATTAAAACTCTTTATTTTAAAAGAAAACATATTTACTTAAAAAATTTTTTAAGTGTGTTATTTGTTAAAATATTTTTTCTTTTTTCTTTTTTCTTTTTTTTTTTTTTTTTTTTTTTTTTTTTTTTTTTTTCTTTTTCTTTTTTTTTTTTCTTTTTTCTTTTTTCTTTTTTCTTTAGAATATTGTCTTACTTTATCTTCGTAAGATCATGTCTTGGGGTGTTTCGAATTGCTTCAACCCAGGCTTCGCCTCTCCTAAAAAATTCTTAAAAGAAAGAATATTTTAGGAGTGGCACTAACCCGAATCTATGGTTCTTCAACCCAGACCACTAACGGCCGTCTCGTCATAGAGCTACATATCGTTTCCAATATGCGACACCCTACAGCCCCCACGAGATCCGCTCATATCGAAATTGCTTCAGTCTATCCCCGTTTAATGGCCGGGCTTTCACATAGCCTACCTGACTGATAACCAACGACTTAGAGCAGTGCTTCGGGGTGAGTAATATGCTGCACTCCCCGTCTTTACTCACAATAATCAAACAAATCGGACAAACACACTATTTCCACAATTCGCTCACCAATACATAGGGCTAATATTATTGTTTAGTGAGCATTAAGCATTAATTACATCGTTTTTTACAACTCTTAATTATAAGTAATAACACTTTGCCCACAGGTGAAATATAAACAATCACCTTGTATATATATTTAAATAACAGTTATAACTTTAATGTCAATGCGAAAATAAAAATAAAATCTCACGATACCAAAGTAATATTTCTTTATCGGCGATTAATTTTTAATCAGTCGTAATCAAAAGACTTTAAAATTTAAAATCTATCAATTGCGGAAACTTTCATTTCTCTTAAGTTATTTCAAAAAGATCACTATGGGAGTGGAAAAATATAGAAACAGCGGATTTCTTTATAAGGGAACACCAGCGCCCTTACAAGAAAGTCAAAATAGATTTTAATGCTAATCAGAAGTGAGAATTTTTATCACATCCGAAACTTTCATGTTTTTAAAATGGCTGTTTTTATTGATAAAAAGATTAAATTGGACTAAAAACGCATTCGTCATTGCTTTTAATGCCAGAGGTCTGTCAGTGTCCTTAATCTGATAATGATGTCTTGTAGCGCTTTCATAGTCAGCATCTGTGTAAAGCAGTCCTGAGAGACGATCATCGGGCACTCGTACTTTGTTTATATTTGCCCACAATAGAATATCCAGCAATGGAATTAGCCGATAGTTGACAATTTTTTTAATGGTGCCATGACCAAAGCGTATAGAATCGATTGGATTAGGATCAATTCCCTTTATGCTTCTCCAATGTGGTAGCACTGCTCTAAGCGCTTCTGTTATCGCTTCATCAGTTCCACTTGCCAGATCAATCTCTAACATCACTGTTTGGGGAAACTGATCTGGCATAAGCTCAGCAACAGGACGCCCGTAGCTTTCTTTATTAATCCCATGCTCACCCTCTTCACCCAAAGAAAACAGACTTCGTTGAATTGAGACAGAGCACAGTTGGGCGATCCTTTCAGTGGTTGTGAGCCAGGGCGTCCGCATGAGTGATCAACATTTAACCATTGACGTTAATCCAGCCATAAGAACTTGCTCCAAGAACACGGGTTTCATCATGCAGCGTTTTTGTTTCATCGGTACGCTAATCTTCGTTGGCTCGGCTCTGAGCATGTTCAGCGCCATGTGCCTTAACCCTGCCAAGTTTTCTGCGGCGTTTTCTCGGTAAATCTGGCAAGCATCCTCTCGCATACTGACATCTAAAATCCAATGCATGGACTCGATACCCCAATGGGCCCGTATCGCATCTCCGGCCTGCTCTGGGGTTAGTTTGGCTGAACTGATGTAGTAGCGGTACTCCAACTCTGGCGCTTTGCCTTTTGCTGCGCGGTAACTTTCGACCATGACTATGCTGGTTAGCCCGAGCCAGGCAGAGAAATCCCCAACCATATCACTGGCATCCAGTACATGGTAAGTGCGTGCCTCCACTCGGCTTTTCTGCTTCTCAACTTGAGATATGCCCCTGTCAATTGGCGCGCGCCGATGTGGGGTAAAAGCGGCCTGTATCGCTGCCGCTAACTTGCCTTGATTGCCCTTAACTGCCAATAAGTAGTCGCCACCTTTGCTCGTAATCGCCTTGGCAATCTTGGTCTGACAGGCCATCGCATCAATTGTCACGATGGCACCTCGCAAGTCCAACATCTGAATCAGCGCGGGTATCGCGGTGATTTCATTGCTTTTAGCATCAGTTTTAAGCTGGCCCAATACGAGTTGGTTGGCGCTGGCATAGGCACTTACCATATGGATGGTGCTTTGCCTGTCGTCTCTGTCATAAGAGCCGCGCAAAGTCTTGCCATCAATAGCGACGACTTCACCACAGGTTAACTTGTGCACGGCTTTCATCCAGGCGAGAAAACAATCGCGGAATTCAGCGGGCTCAATATTTGAAATTAGGCGAGCAAAGGTATCATCAACGGGCACACCTTTTTCAAATAAGCCCTGTTTAAGGAACCAGTCATGATGGCCGAGAACGTACTCACGAATGTCAGTCCAGCCCTGGCCTCCCGCTATCACTGCGCAGATTGAAGCAAACAAAATATCAAACAGTGGGTAATCCACTTTTGCGCTTTGTCGTTCATCGCGGATGATACTGAAATGCGCTTTGATGGTATCTAAATTCATGGTCACTCCTCAAAAGAGGAGCATAAGATCATAGTCGACTCGTCAGGTCAATGTTGACGTCGAATTGTGCAAAAAACGTTCATGATCTTGCCCTGGGTTGTGAGCAAGAGATGTGATGGTAGATAAAGCTCATTTGTTGTAATGCAGCCGGATTGTTCTTCCCTTACTAAAAACGGTTCTCCACTGAAAATTTTTTGGCAATAGCTCACCATGGCTTCATTTTCATGATTATCCCGATTTGATTTAAAGAAAAGAGCTCTCGCGCACAGTTCCAGATAAAGACGATACAATGAAAACTCTTCAAATTTTCGGTAGGTATCTATATTGAGCCAAATCTTAACAGCTTTGGTCTCTTCAAATGACCAGTTTTTCATCTCCACACTCCACTGTGAGTAGCGATTGTCTGGTAGTATACTCACAGTTAGATTTTGGTCATTAACTTGCTGTTTTTTATGCAGTCACATGACACAAAAAACTATAATTCAACCGTTGGTATTATTGTTGGAATGAATATGACCATGTATAAAAATTCTCTTTTAAATCATGAAAATATTTATACGTTCGATTCCTGCAGGGGACACCATTCACACTTCTCGCAACGTCTACTACAATCTATTGCAATCAACATATTTTAGGGTGATAACTGCTTTTATACCCTTTTTCTCAACGCGTTACATAACCCCTCTCTCGAGTAAGCTTTAGCACCCACCACGACGCCCCATGCTACCGTTAAGCCGCTGAACACCAATTTCCATCGAGAGAGCGCAGGGAGAACTGACTTTCGTGCGCCTGTCCTGGATTTATCACAATGTTTAACGGGAGGCCACTTCCGTCTATCGCCCGATGGATTTGGGTACCAAAACCACCAGGTGGGCATCATTTCAAGGACAAATCGCCCCTGATGATTATTTCGATGCGATTAGACTGGCCGCAGTAAATTCTGGATAACCAGCCGGTCGGCCATTATTCAGGTTAGTCAGGAAATTACTGTCTTTAAGCGGAATCGAGGCGGAACCATAGTCGAATGCATTTAATCGGTTACGCAGTTCTTCGTTATTAATACCGTCACCCAGCATCGCATACCAGTTGACAATATCCGGCGTAACAAAGTTGCCGTAAGGGTTTTCCGCCTGTTCATTCGTTTTGGCAAACCGGAAAGCGTGCGTTAATGCACCATCTTTGTGGTAGATAAATTTTAGGCGACCGCCCTGCTTATCGATATTCGCTGCGGATTCCGTCGTCAGTTTGCCGTGCGCACTGAAGCTGCCGTGCGTTACCGCGCCGTTTTTAGTCCAGATAGCAACATGCTCCCAGTCATGTCGATGACCCGTGTTCAAACCGCCCAGTACCTGATCTTTTAAGAAATAGAGCGCATAGAAGCTACCACAATAGCGAGCCCCACCGGAATCAACACAGGCGTATCGGTGCAATGTATTTGACGAGTCGAGAAAGTTACCCCATCGACACCCGCCTGTCAGACTTCCTGTCGGCCTCAATCCACCGTTTTGTATCCCGCCCCGACTAAAACCGGCACTGGGTAAACAACCATCACTGTCGAAATCAAATACCGGCGCAATCGCAAGCGCATTAATGCCAGACGGTAACGCTTGATCCAACTTAGAGAAATTATCCGCATGCGCAGAAAAAGCGACACATAATATGGATGTCGCCATGATCGTTTTCTTTCCTGAAAGCATTTTCACTCCTTTAGCAGAAAATAGCCCTTTTATGGACTCGTACCCTTACAGTTACAATGAAGCTAAAACGTAATATTGATAAGACACAGCATTGATAAAAAATGAAGGTGGGAATATTTTTAACAAGAAAGGCGTGGAAATAAAAAACATTTATTTCCAACAATGAACGCCAATATATTTAGCCTGCAAAATAATGCTGAGGATTTATCTATTAAAAATTGCTAACGATCCTAATCCGTTAGAATTTTTACTCACCGACCACATCATAACGCTGGCTTGCCGCATCAAAACGGTATTCCAGCAGAATATCGCCTCCGCCGTGGGAATAGCAGTTCAGCATGATGCTGCGATTATCTTCACCGTTTTCAATATTCATATAAACGGGAGTCATGAAGAAGCCAAACTGGCATTGTTGAAAATCAGGCTGGAGAAGCTGATCGACATTGCCGCTCTTCTTGTTAATCGCCTTGATTCCCTCAACGACCATACCTGCATCACTGTTTTGATACACGCCGACGAAACTGTGAGTCGCCGTTTGCCCCCAGAAAGGAATATCAACCTGCCCTTGGACCTTGGCAGGCTGCTCGCTATCGTCAAAGGATGCCACGCGCCGTAGGCTAACATCATAATGCGCCTTTCCGTTTGACCACTCGCCGCGGAGTTCTTCCCCTACCTCGGCTAATTTAAACGGGCAGTGCGTCATATCGATGCCGGACTTAACGCCCTGCACGATATATTTATCGTAGTCCTGAGGGGTATGGATTTCGCAGATTTCAAGCGACGTTTCCGAGAGCCGCCCATACAGAGGGATCGGCGCTCTGTATTTATCGTAAAAGTAGCTCCCAAGCAGATTTTTATCTTGGCCAATACTGTATTTCTGCAATGAAAAATGTACCGGATAAGGACCAATGTGACCTTCATAATTGCTCACGACATACCAGCCGGCTTGCGCTCCCCATGTTGCCGTCCACAGTCCACAGGCTATTAAGGTTGATACCGCTGCTCTCATACATTCACCTTGTCTACCCGTCATACTTCAAGCTACTGATATGTTGGTTTTTCTGCAACTCGCGTTGTATTTTAGCGTGTCAATCATGACACCGAATCATTCAAAAACGGCTTAGCCTATCAGGCTAATCATGGTGGCAGCAGAGGCAGATGTCTACTTCAGACACCGTCATGGCTGTTGTGCCTTCGCAATCCCATTCGACACGCACGGGCTGCGCTTCTCGCCCTGAGTGGTGCAAATATTTCTCGACTGGGCTTTCCGTCATCCCAGTAATCACCTCCGTGGCGATGATCTCATCACCAACAAAAACGCGGGCAGTGGCCTGTGAGGCTTTGCGCGTTTCGCCGACTTGCCGATACAAATAATTAACCGTCAGTTTAATACTGGGCATAGCACTTCTTTACAGGGGAAAACAAGAAAACAGTGTATCGCGTTCCCCTTCACTTGTAGAGCAGATATGAGGCAAGGGTTATCACTGCATTACGCTAATATTATGATAGCGTTATATATTCTAAAAATGGTGAGGTTTGGTCACATAAGTTCGCACGATTAGTAATCAAAAAAATAAATCTTATGCCTTTTGGATATTAATGAAGCAGAAAAAACAGCCGATACCTTTTGCGATAGGGTGTTTTTTAATGCAATTCCATTTTGCATAAATAGTGTTTGGCATAAATACTTTTTACATTAACCGTGTTTTCACTAAACCATTTCGTTAACGTCATCATGTTGAATAATAGGAAATTATCCCCAGCAGATTGATCCGTTTTTCACGGAAGATAATTATCCTGCAGGTGTTGGTGGCCTGAATTTCAACGATTGCGGTATTAACGTCTGTGGTTTTAACACACTGAAGTAACTCACTGGTAAAACCATTACCAGCATTAAATAGATATAAGAAGGAGTTATACTGTGGTGATCCCAGATATTCAACTCGTGAATGCGACTACACCGGCAACCATGCCTCCGATTGGCGCGGCAGCTAACCCAACTGTGGTTGCGGCCATCAGTCCGGGAAATAAAACCGACACATCAACAAACTCCGACTCTCAAAATATGCCGAGCTCGAACGAGAGCACGAAGGTCACGCTGTCTTCTCAAAAGAAGCGCGCCGCTAAAGAGAAAGATGCCACTCCACCTGAACAAGTTAAAGCACAGCAGAAAGCCGCTAGCGAATACTCGCTGGCAATGACGGGGATTCCCTTGTACAACGGCAAGCTCATTTCCGTGGTTAAATACCCAGATGGTAATTCTGAAATGTTCGATGCCTTTACTGGGCAGCGCATAACACAAGAAGACCTAGCACTCATGGGCGCACTTCATAGTTCTGGTGGCGAGCAGGTATTACATTTTGAGAGCAAAACGTCATATAGCAATTTGTCCGCTGCCGAAGTTTATCAGCAGATTCAGGAAATGCTACATAGTTCAGGCGATCAAGAAGAGCTGTCTTAATAAAAAATAGATGCCAAGACAAATGTAGTCATTGCCCTGGCATTAAAGAAAAATATAACGTTATCTTAATAAGATACTATGGCTATTTGATGGAAACTGTCCGATTAACGAGCATCAATCAGCGCCTCTGAAAACTCAGCTAATCTTGTCAGACCATATTCCCAGGGACCAAATCCCGCTTCTGCATTGATATGCCCCGCCTCACCGACATCAACCAGCTCGCTGTTCCACGCCTGCGCCCAGTATTGGGCGCGAGTGAAACTCATCAGCGGATCGTTATGGCTGGCAAATGTCAGCGTCGGAACCGACAGCGGTACAGCCTGAATGCGATCGTCAATCTCAAAGCGCATCGGTTCGGCAGGTGCCACCAGCATCACACCGGCAATTCCCTCCTGCCCCTGCTGCACCACATGACAGGAAGACAGCGCGCCAAAACTGTGGCCGATCAGAATCACGGGCTGTGTACAGACGCTAAGCTCACGACGGATCGCTAACACCCAGCGATCCAGATCGGCCTGATACCATTCCCGCTGGCGTATACGACGCCAGTCAGGGAAACGCCGTTCCCAATGGCTTTGCCAGTGTTCGTCATCGCTGTCCCGCAGTCCCGGCACTAACACCATCGTTAGCTGCTGGCTCACTTCCGTTAGCCGCCGATCGATTTCTGTTGTCTGCATCCGCCCTTAACACTCCTGTCCGTTACCCGTGCCCCTTCTGTCTGGTATATCAGCCACTGGTTACTTTAACAATCTAGCCTTGCAGCTTTTTCCTTTGATTTTGCCTTTCTGGAGCTGCTGTAACGCACGCTTAGCACTGGCTTTACGGATTGCCACATAGGCATGCACCGGAAACATATCAATTTTCCCCACTTCCGCTGCCGTTAATCCTGCATCGCCGGTTAACGCCCCGAGGATATCACCGGGACGAATTTTGGCTTTTCTGCCACCATCAATGCACAACGTCATCATCTCAGGTTCGAGCGCAACCTCGCCACTGCGGCTAATCTCATCCGACGGTGTCCATTTAATGCGCATACCGAGATAATCTTCAATCAGATTCGCGCGATTCATTTCCTGTGGTGTACACAGGCTCACCGCCAGCCCCTTCGTACCCGCGCGTCCCGTTCTGCCAATGCGGTGAACGTGAACTTCAGGGTCGAAAGCCAGCTCAAAATTCACCACCAGCTCCAGCTCTTTGATATCGAGACCGCGAGCCGCAACATCAGTTGCCACCAGCACACGGCAACTGCGGTTAGCAAAACGCACCAGAACCTGATCGCGATCGCGCTGTTCCAGATCGCCATGCAGCGCGGATACGCTAATCCCACGCATGTCCAGCGCGTCAAATACGCTCTGGCAATCACGCTTCGTGTTACAGAACACCACGCAGGACGCAGGCTGATAATGGCCCAAAATGGCAATCAACAGCGGCAGGCGCTGATCTTTCGTTGTCTCATAGAAACGTTGTTCAATAGCGGACGCTTCTACACCGTCCGCAACCTCGAAACGTTGCGGTTGACGCTGAACGCGTGCGCTGATCTGTTCGATCTCTTCCGGATAGGTAGCGGAAAATAGCAGAGTTTGACGATCGGACGGCGTGTAGGAAATCACATCATCAATCGCATCAGTAAAGCCCATGTCCAGCATGCGATCCGCTTCGTCCAGCACCAGCACTTTCAGGCTATCCAGAGACAGCGACTGCTTGCGTAAATGGTCCTGAATACGTCCCGGCGTCCCGACGACAATATGCGGGGCGTGAACCAGCGAATCGAGCTGCTGACCCATCGGCTGACCGCCGCACAGTGTCAGAATTTTAATGTTTTGTGCAAAACGCGCCAGACGACGCAGCTCTTTGCTGACCTGATCGGCCAGTTCACGCGTCGGACACAGCACCAGCGCCTGCGTAGTAAAGTCGCTCACGACAATACGATCCAGCAGCCCAATGCCGAATGCCGCCGTTTTACCGCTACCGGTTTTCGCCTTGGCTCGCACGTCTGCGCCGCTCAGAACGGCTGGCAACGTCGCCGCCTGGACTGGCGTCATGTCGGTATAGCCCAGTTCATTAAGATTGGATAACTGCTCTGCGGGCAGCGCGAGGGAAGAAAAAGAGGTTGTACTCACAGTGATTACTCTACCAAGGACGAGATAACGAAAGGTGACGCCGCGCTAAAAAGCGGCGCAGATATGCCGCAATCATAGCAGAGTTCGTCATCGTTGACCGATTTACCTCCCGTTCTGCGACTAAAACCGCGAAGCGAATCCTTTGCTCATCAGAAAGCCTTGTCCTTCATGTTCCCAAATTCACCAGCCTTTTGCGTCTGGAACCTCATTCAACTGAGTTACGTGACCGAATCTGGTGGGGTTCTGGATCGAATGCCGCGGCAGTATGGGCAGTAAAGCTAGGTATGAAACTGCAAAGCTCCACGCTAAAGGATGATGAAACATATCGCGCCCGCGATGGGGGGACGGGATTAGGCCTGCGGTCTAAAAATGAAAGCCGATCCAGTAGGCGTAAACCGACGATAACAGCGTCAAAAATCGGGGAGATTGAGGGGCTATTTTCACTCGTATCTCCCCGTTTTTTTAGCCTCTGAAACAGCTCAACGCTTTTTAATGCTATTTTGAAAATATAGTTTCTGGACCTCTTGAATTCCCCCCCTCACTCGGCGTAGATTTAGCGCCGATCCCGTCATAACTGGTGTGACTCTGGTGATGACAACGGGAAAGATTACCCTTCGGTGACATCATCGGCAGCGTAATTATTTCCTTCCATAATAAAACGCACAATCGGGATCGTTGCTGGCGTGGTTTCTGCTGGAGAATAAATCGGTGAAGTATTTTTTTATGGGTATCTCATTCTGTTTAGTCGTTTGGGTGAGTGCCTTTATGCTGATGGTAGAATAACCGGTCATTTGCCTGACAAAGCTTTATTCGCTGAAGGTCATAGAGAGATAAAAAAGGCTGATGGTATTTATACCCTCAGCCTATTTTTATGCCTGCCGATCGACGTTCAGCCGATGATTCGTAGTGTCTTTGTCATTCTCTACAAATTGAATCCGTTCATTATCACGCCAAACACGCCGCCGATTGCCAGCCAGGGTCCAAAGGCCAGCGGTTTATTCGCCTCTTCTTTACGTAATCCTCGCCAAATGAGAGTAACGACCAGACCGCTCAACGCTGCCACCAAAACCAGATTCGGCAATGCCTGCCAGCCCAGCCAGGCACCCAGCGCAGACAGCAACTTAAAATCACCGTACCCCAGCGCTTCTTTGCCCGTTGCGTATTTGAATGCCCAATAAAGTAGCCACAGAGATAAATAACCAGCCATCGCGCCGACTACGGCATCGTTCAATGAAACAAATGTCCCCGACAGATTAAACAGCAACCCCATCCACAGAAGCGACAGCGTAAGCACATCCGGCAGCAGCAGCGTTTTTATATCAATCACGGTCAGCACCAACAGGAAGGACAGCAGAATCAACGCCCCCCACAGCGCCATACCGGGCAGCCAGAGCAAACCCGCCGTCAGAAAAGCCAGCATGGCGATCGCTTCCACCAGAGGATATTGCACAGAGACCGATTGATGACAGCAACGGGAGCGGCCACGCAGCCACAGCCAACTGAATAGCGGGATATTATCTTTTACCGCAATAGCCTGCTGGCAGTGCGGGCAAGACGAAGGCGGCCACCACAGGTTGTAGCGCGTATCACGATCGGAATCGTCCATGCCCGTTTCAAGCTCGATGTCCTTCCGCCAGCGACGTTCCAGCATAATCGGCAAACGGTAAATCACCACGTTCAGAAAACTGCCAACAATCAACCCCAACACGCCCAGTGCCCCAAACCACCACGCCGGAAAAAGTTGTGCGAATTCCCTTAAATCGTCCACGTTAGTCCCTGATTGTTGATAAAGAAACGGTATGAGTAAGCGGTTTATTTTTACGCTCGACTACGCAGCACCGACAGCGCTTACCGCTATTACAGCAAGCGACCTTGAAAATTCAGCGTTCTGGCACCCTGTTCATCGGCTTTACCAGTGGTTGCCAGCAGTTTTTTCATCGTCGCGGGTAAGTCATTTCCGCTACTAAGCTGCCCCGTAAAACGATATTCACCTTTCGGGGTGACGCTGCCTTTGCCAGACAATTGCAGATGTGAGGAGTTCTGCCGCAGGCTCGCTTCTAGCGCACCTTGCTGGCAGCGTAACGTGGCCTGCGGCGTAGCGAGCACTAGTCCACCCAGCGGCGTTTTCACCCGCGCCCCCGGCCAGGTTACATGGGCATCCAACGACTGGCAGCCTGAACGGTCGACCGTCGCCTCTTGCAGATTGAGTTGCACGTTTCCTTCAGCCCCAATTGGCACGATAAAACGCAGATGGCTGAATAAATAGCCCGCTGGTACAGAAAGCTGCCATTGATAAAACTGCGGCTGCTGCCAACCGCGAATGATCCCACGGCCTGCAATGCCTTCTGGGTTTTTAAACGCAATCTCCAGCGCGGGCATAAAATCAGAGAAGGTGAGGTTCCAGTGCACATCGTCCAGCGTTAACGTGCGCCAGCTAAACCGTTGCAGGTTCCCCTGCCACAGCGTTCCGGCTGCCTCTGCAATCACCATTCCGGCCGGCAGTGGCACAGAGGTGAGCAAACGGGCAGGCACATAGCTCGCCAGGAACAGTCCGTAGGCCAGAACCATAGCGATACCTGCGCCAATGCCGGACTTAAGCTTCATCCGCCCGTTCCAGCATCAGTCTGGTGACATCCACCATTCCGGGGCTTTGCTCGACGGCATTCACATCCAGCGATATTACTTTTACGCCATTTTTCTGTTCCAGTTCGCCAAGCCAGCGCAGCAGACTATTAAAATCACTCTGCCCCAGCGTCACCGATGCCTGACTGCCCTGCGGCTGCAAACGAACAACGCTGAGTCCGTAACGCTTGGTACTTTGCGAAATCAAAATCGGCAGACTGACGTCGCGCTGACTATTGTCCCCCTGCGCCTGATTTCCCTGCGGAATCAATGAAGCTTGTTTCTGCATCCAGTTGACAGTCTGCTGCTCGCGGGAAATTGTGCGCTCCCACAGATCTTCCCGCTCCTGCCACGGCTGGAGGATAGCGTAATACACCAGACAGAGCAGAAGCACCGCCGCACACACGACCATAAGCTGACGCTCGCGCGGGCTCATCGCCTGCCAGCGTTGCCGTAATTCATTCATTGCTGGATCCTTAACGTTAAGCGACCTTCAACCCGATCGTTTTCCTGCCGCATCTCTCCCGCCTGTACCTGATAATAAGCGGCAGCCTGCTGCTGAAATTGCTCGAGTTCCTGATATGACGTGCCCTGCAACGCCAGCCGAAATTCACCCGCTGCGCCGTCGTAAGACAGCGACTGAATTTTGATCGCGCTATTCTGCGTCATGAGCTGCTGTAAGGGGTTCAATTGATCCAGCAGTGCTTTCCCTGTGCCTCCGGCGGCGGTACGTTGCAGGTGCTGCTGCATCTGCGCGCGCGGGTTAACGACATTCGTCTCAGACGGGAAAATTTGTCGATAGACGCGTACACTTTCCTGTCGCCAATGCTCGGCCTGTTGATAAAGCTGGTAATGCGCCCAGCCAGCATCCGCCATAACCAATAGGAGATAACAGGCAAACGCGATCCCGACGCCGCGCCACGGCAGCAGAGTATTTTGCCAGGCTTTCTCCGGCGCATAATCGCCTTGCCGCAGATCGACCGAAGCAGGTAGCTGCGCCGTTGCCGCCAGCGTGAAGAGATCCGTTTCCGGCTGTACCTTCCACTCGCCCTCCTCCTGCCATTCGTATTGCGCCAGTTCACCGCCAACCGATGCCGCGCTGTAGCTGTATATCGCAGGCAGCGGCATAGCGGCTTTCAGCAGATCACCACACCAGGAAGACTCCGCCGCCATGGCATGGCCCGTCGGCTGGCGAAACAGCCACATGTCATCATGCTGCAACGCGCTCCAGCCATCCTGATGTTTCGGCAATACGCGGGCGTCAGGCAATAACGTATCGACGCTGAGCCCCAACGCATCACACTGTGCCAACCAACGCTGCATCCGGCTTTTTTCCACCACAGCAACCGTACCGTCATCGCCATGAATTTCCAGCACAGCAAAATGCAGCTTTTCAATTTCCGTCGCCAGTTGGTCTTCCAGCATAAACGGCACGACTTGCGTCAGCTGACGCCGGGCCTGTCGGGGCAACGTCAGGGTATAAAACGTTACGTCAGTGGCCGGAACCAGAATGCGGGTAAATACCACAGACGGATAAGCTACCAGCGCCTGACGAACCTGTTCGATGCTACCGCGCCCCTGAATCAGTAAACTTTCCCCATTAGATGAACGCACCTGCCATTCGATCTCTCCCTGCTCTTCCACCGGAAGACGAACAATGAGGCACGGATGTCGAACGACCGCGCCTCGATTTAATGGGTTTTTTGCGGCTTTTCGCTTCCATCTTCCCGCTATTTTCATGGATTCACCGTCCTATATCCTCCATATTGCCGCTGCACGACCTCTATCTTTTGTCCACTCAGATGAAGCAAGCTACGTTGATGGAAATCGCTGTCGCCGACACGCACCTGGAGTTTTACAAAAAACCATTCACTTTTTACTGCCAGCACTCGCTGCGCGGTATTTTTACTATTCGGGGGCAATAGCCCAGTTTGTTGCAGAACTTCAATACTTGCCCACCCCATACGTGGCCGCTGCTGCACCAGCGCTTTTGCCTGCGACATCGTCATTTCGTTCAGGAACACGGCGGATAACAGCGGGGCATCAAATTCGGTTAGCGTGTTGATATTAATGGACATCGCATCCACCGGCAGCGCACAGACGTAGGGCAATAGTCGACGATAGAGATCGCTGTCAATGCCATACACTGAACGCAATTCGCTGATCTCACTCATTCTCTGATTGGCCGTACGATAAGGCACCGGCAGCGTGGCATAGACGTCGTCTTCCGCACCGTTCGCCGACGGATAGTTATCTGCATCAATCCAGTCACGCACCGCCGCGGTAATTTTTTCTGCACGATCCGTTTCCTCACCCAGATTTTTCAATAGCAAACGGAAAACCTGCGCCGGATAAGGCGTCTTCACCAGCGTACTTTCGTTATCTACACCTTGATTGATCGCATTCACATTAAAGCAGGTACGCGCATCGCTAATCTGGCCAGTGATTTCGCCACCGTCCACGGGGAAACGCTGCTCCGGCTGCGACCAGTTCTGTCCAGCAAACGTGCGCCCCGGCATACTCCGCGTATCGCGCTGTAATATCTGCCCACTTAGCGTTTCCGCGCCTAATGCGTACCATTTCGCCTGCTGACGGCTCAAATGACTTTCGGTGCGCAAAAACGCTTTGCCTGTACGCTCCGTAATCACTGCGGCAATCGTCACCATTAATGCCAGAATAAGGAGCACCACCAGCAGCGCCGCACCGCGCTGACGCGACCTCATTTAACCGGCCCAGTGGTAATCAAAAATATACGCGACACCTCGCCGTAATCCCTTAAGGTCAGCACTACTTCAATCCCTTGTGGCAATTGCGTACTGTTGTCCCAGCGATCGCGCCAGGTTTTATTGCTAAAAAAGCGCAGGCGGAAACCGTCAACCTGTGTGAGAAGCGGCTTTACGCCAGGTTCAAGACCTTCAATTGGGTCGGGAGTCACATGCGTTAACCGTTCCAGCGTGTGTTCACGCAATCGATAGGCCACGGGCTGAAGTTCAGAGCGAGGCAGAATGCCAAACGGGTTCTGCCACCCATTGCGCATAAAGCTGACGCCCCAGTCATCACTTTTTAACTGATCGCGACCAGCGTAAAACATTGAGGTACTTCCTCTGCTGCCACGCGCGATCATCTGGGAGAAATCGTTGTCCATTTGTGAAAATGCGTGCTGTATTTCAGCCAGACGCTCGGCTTTACGCTGCGAAATGTCATCATTACGCATCACGCCGTTCAGCACCTGAAACGCGCTGAGGCTCAGCGCCGCAAAAATAGCGATCGCTAGAATCATCTCCAGCAGCGTAAACCCCCGCTGGCGCTTCTGTCGCGCGGGCTCTCGCCCCCTTATTGTTTGGCTACACATCCTTGTTTTACTAAACATTATTGTTTCACCACATAGGTGCGCAGGGAAGCATCGGCGGCAAAGGCATCTTTATTACGTCGCACTTCCACATCCAGCGCTTTGGTCTGAGGGTCACCGGTCTCTACGCCCTGCCAACGCCAATGCCAGCGCAGGCCAGCGAACTGCGTCTCGCCTCTCACCCACGACGCTTCCGGCCAGCGTTGTTCCAGTCGCAGTTGAACCTGCTGGTTTTCCGCCACCCAGCCTGCAAACGTCTTCTCTTCCAGCCGGCTCAGGCTGCTTGCCTGTCTGGCTGTCGTTTGCAAAACGGCAATACCTGCCAGCGCAAAAACACTCAGCGCGACCAGCACCTCCACCAGCGTCATCCCTTTCTGTCGTCTCATCGTTTCTTACCCTGACTCATCGACGTCACAAATCGTCCGGTGTTATCCACCTGGAGCCAATTCGAGAGCGCTTTGTTTTCAGATTTAACGAGCAGACGGAAAGGCGTGATTTCGCCACCGGGCAAAATCAGGATATCGGGATCGTCACCGCTCTGCGTTTTATCCACTTTTTTCCCATCGGCTTGCAGTAACTCAAGTCGTAATGCCTCGGGCAGCGACGCCGCTGCGCTCACCCGATGCGGTTGCCACGGCTGCCACTTGTAGCCCTGCCAGCGATCGCCACTCGGGATCGGCGTCCCTTCCGATGCAGCGGGTCGCTGGAGTTGATAAAACTGCCAGCGATCGGAATAGATACGAACACCCAGCATGTATTCGTTCACCTGGCTGCTTTCAGCGGCAAACTCTAGCTGCGCCTGAAAACGAGCCAACTGCCAGGCGCTGTCATTCTGGCGCTCGGGAGGAAACGCCATGACGACCATGCTAGCTGCGATGCCCGCCAGTAACACGACCAGCATCATTTCCAGCAGGGTGAACCCCTGCTGCTTCCTCGTTGATCGCTTCATTGCGCTTTTGCCGTCCTTTTCCCGCCGCCATTGATAGCAACTACCCACAACAGTCATCCACAACAACCAGCATCATCTATCAAGACTGGCATATCGCCACATGTCTTTATTTTTTATCAAGATTCCAGTTGCCGATGTCATCTTCCGTTCCCGGCATGCCATCCGGCCCCAGAGAGAAGATATCCAGTTTACCGTGCTGGCCGGGGTTTAGCAGTTGATAGTCCGTACCCCACGGATCCTGCGGCAGGCGACGAATATAGCCATCGGCTGGGTAGTTACGCGGTTCCGGTTGTACCGTCGGCTTCGTCACCAACGCCTTCAGCCCCTGCTCTGTGGACGGATAGCGGTTGTTATCCAGCTTGTACATGTCGAGTGCGCTTTCCAGAGACACAATATCGCTGACGGCTTTTTGTCGATCCGCCTTTTCCTTATTTCCCATCAGATTAGGCACGACCAAGCTCGCCAGTACGCCGAGAATGACGATGACCACCATAATTTCCAACAGGGTAAAACCACGCTGACGATAACCGCTCTGACCATAACTATTTTGTCCACAACCACGCTGAGACTGTTGCATCCTGACTTTTCCTCATTCAATTGTTGGTTCTCTTACGAACTCATTAACGTATTCAGTTGCAGAATCGGTTGTAAAATCGCGAGTACGATAAACAACACCACCGCCGCCATGCTGACCACCAGCAGAGGCTCAAATAGCCCCAGCGCCAGCGTCATCTGCGAACTGAATTCCCGATCCTGATTATCCGCCGCCCGCTCCAGCATGCTGTCCAACTCACCGCTGCGTTCACCGCTAGCGATCATATGGCGCATCATGGGGGGAAAGAGCGCCGTCTGTTCCAGCGCTTTGTGCAGGCTAACCCCCTCTCGCACCGCATCCGTCGCTAGAGAAAGCCGATGGCGGGCATAGTCATTGCTCATCACATCGCCGCTAATGCGCATCGCCTGTAACAGCGGCACCGCACTGGCGTTAAGAATACTGAGCGTCCGCGCGTAGCGTGCCGTATTTAAGCCGCGCGCTATGCGGCCGATCAGCGGTAAATGCAGCAAGCGGCGATGAAAACTGATGCGCCGCTTTTCCTGCCGCAGCATCACTCGGAATGCCATAAACCCCGCCAGCAATGCCAGTAGCATCCACGGTCCAAACGTGCGCACGGCATCGCTCATCCCCATCAACACGCGGGTTGACAGCGGCAGCGCTTGTTTCATATGAATAAATTGCTCGACAACTTTCGGCACCACGACGGACAGCAAAATGCTGACCACCGCAATCGCGACCACGGTTAACACACACGGATAAATCATTGCCTGCTGGATGCGGCTGCGCATCTGCTGGCGCTGCTCGGTGTAGTCCGCTAGCCGGTTCAACACGGCATCAAGATGACCGGACGTCTCGCCTGCGGCGACCATCGCGCAATACAGCCGTTCAAAGCTGCCGGGGAAGCATTTCATGGCATCGGCCAGCGAGTGACCTTCCATGACTTTGCTGCGCACCGCCGCCATCAGTTGGCTCAGTTGCGGCTTTTCGCTCTGTTTCGCCACCGCATCCAGCGCTTCTTCCAGCGGCAACGACGCGGCCACCAGCGTGGCTAACTGGCGAGTCAGTAGCGCCAAATCTGAGGTGCTGATCCGAATTTTGCGACGGAGGGAGAATCCTGTAGAACCGGATTTCTGCTGGTCGCCTCGGTTTTCATCAACCGACAGTGGCACCAGCCCACGCTCCCGCAATAGCTGACGCGCCTGTCTGGCAGAGTCGGCCTCCTGAGCGCCACGGCATTTTTTCCCCTGCGCATCCAGCGCCTGATAGTGGTACTGTGCCATATCATTCCTCTTTGGTTACGCGGATCACTTCTTCCCAAGTTGTGAGCCCCGCCAGTACCTTGTCCAACCCGTCCTGACGGATGGTGGTTCGACTCCTCCCCAAAATCTGCGCAATCGCCATTTCACCGTCACTGCGATGGATCGCAGCGCGGACGTCGTCATTGATCAGCACCAACTCATGAATGCCGATACGTCCCCGGTAGCCAGTAAAGCTACACTGCGGACAGCCAACGGGATTATGCAGTAGCGTACCAGGCGCGATCCCCATCTGTTCAGCCTGAACCGGATCGACCGGCTGTGGTTGGCTACAGTCAGAACACAGCGTCCTGACCAGACGCTGCGCGAGTACGCCCAGCAGAGAGGTTGACAACAGGAATGGCTCGACGCCCATATCCTGCAAACGGGACAGTGCACCCAGCGCACTATTGGTATGCAGCGTGGATAACACGAGGTGACCGGTCAGCGACGCCTGCACGGCAATCTGTGCCGTTTCACCATCACGAATTTCCCCCACCAGCACGACGTCCGGATCCTGACGCAGAATGGCACGTAGCCCGCGGGCAAACGTCATATCCACCTTGGTATTGACCTGCGTTTGCCCGATACCTTCCAGTTCATACTCGATGGGATCTTCCACCGTCATGATGTTACGTTCCGAGGCATTCAGGCGGCTGAGCGCGGCGTAAAGCGTGGTACTCTTCCCCGATCCTGTCGGGCCGGTCACCAGAATAATCCCATGGGGACGATGGATCAGGCTGTCCAGCAGTTGTCGATTGCGTTCCGACATCCCCAGTAGTTCAAGATCGAGCTTAACGCTGTTTTTATCCAGCAAACGCAGCACGACGCGCTCACCGTAGTTCGACGGCAGCGTGGAGACACGAACGTCAATCGCCCGCCCTCCCACTCGCAGCGCCATACGTCCATCCTGCGGGACACGCTTTTCGGCAATATCCAGCTTTGCCATCACTTTGATACGCGACACCAGCAGCGAAGCCAGCTTACGCTGTGGACGCAAAATTTCACGCAATACGCCGTCAACGCGGAAGCGGATCAGCAAATAACGCTCATACGTTTCGATATGAATATCTGACGCTTTATTCTTAATCGCTTCGGTCAGCATGGCGTTGATGAGGCGGATAATCGGCGCATCGTCGTCGGCATCAAGCAGATCGTCGCTGTCTGGCAATTCCTCCACCAGCGTATAGAAGTCCATCTCATTACCGATGTCCTCCATCATACGACGTGCTTCTTCCGAGTCGCGCTGATAGCTAATGACTAATTGCCGCTCAAATTCTTCATCCGTAACGCGCTCAATCTTGAGCGAACAGCCCGCAATCCGACGGGCTTCCAGCAAAGCGGCTGGCGGCGTTTGCGCGACGCAAATCGTCTGCAGGCTCGCATCATTTTCCCTCTGCAACAGCAGAATTTGCTGCGATCGCGCATAGGCAAAAGGCAGTATGGGGCGTAGCTCTATCATCTGGGAGGCAACGTCACTCATTTCCCGCCCGCCGGATAAAACGCCACTATGGAGGACTGCACCTGACGGAACGTGTAGGCGTTTCCGCCTTCCTGCAAGCGCAGTAAGTCGTTATTCAAAAGCCCTCCTTCGCTGCCGTTCACATTTCGCTGTTTCTCTTCTTCAGCATTGAACGAATGATACTTACCAGCAGAAGCACTCTGGTATTGGCTGCGATCGCGAATAATGGAAGGACGGATAAACAGCATCAGGTTACGCTTTTTCGTTTCCTGACTGTTGGAACGGAACAGGTGTCCCAGCACGGGAATATCGCCCAACAAAGGCACTTTACTTGCCGACTCATTGGTACTTTTATCCAGCAAGCCACCCACTACCACGGTTTCGCCGCTGCTGACCAACACCGCGTTATTGACGGTACGCGTATTGAATGTTGCCCCCAATTCTGTACTGCTGCTGGAGGCCGCATCTGCCACGCTGGAGACTTCCTGCTCAATTTCTAGCAGAACGGAGTCACCTTCGTTGATTTGAGGTTTCACCTTCAGCTTGATACCGACCGTTTTACGTTCCACCGTTTGGAAAACGTTATCGCCGGATGTCGTCTGCGAACCCGCCAATACGGGCACTTCCTGACCAACGTTAAACGTTGCTTCCATATTATCCAGCGTCACGATGCTGGGCGTCGCCAGAATGTCGTTCTTACTGTTGCTGGACAGCGCGGTCATCAGCATGCTCCAGTTACCCTGATAGAAACCTGCGGCAATCCCGTTGAAGCTACCAAGCGCATTTGTTGCTGCCGTACCAGGCGTACCATTACGTCGGTACTGTTCTGCCCCCGCCATCATTGTCGTGATCGGTAATCCTGTATTGGTGAACTGTGTTACCCCTGCATTTTTATTGGCCCACTGCACACCGAGATTCATCCCATCAGCATCTTGTACTTCCGCGATAATCGCTTCGACCAAGACCTGTGGACGGCGGATATCCAACTGGGCAATCACCTGTTCCAGATCGCGCATGATGTCCGGTGCCGCATTCACAATCAGGGAGTTGGTTTGCTCATGTGCCTTAATCGAGATGTCTTTACGCAGAGCAGGCAACGCATTTTGCTGATCGGTTTGGATACTGTCGCCGACACCGGTGAGCACTTCGACCAGATCGGCAGCCTTGGCGTATTTGAGGTAGATAACTTTGGTGTTGCCCTGCACCGCCTGCTGACGATCGAGCTGTTTGATCATATCAATCACACGCTGGCGTGAATTCGGCTCGCCGCGCACCAGCACCGAGTTGGTTCGCTCGTCAGCCACTACGTTGGCGGTCAACATGCCGGGCAAAGCAGATTTCTCATCCATCTTGTTCAATTCATTCACCATCTTAACCACTTCCGTTGAGGAGGCATAAGACAGCGGTATGCTGGTCACATTCCGATCGCCCGTCTGATCAACCCGTTCGACAATCGTCATCAGCCGTTGGATCACCCCCGCGCGGCCGGTCATCAGCAACACGTTCGACGGTTCGTAATGCACCACACTCCCGGCACCGGCGTTGTCATTCAACTGGCGCAGCAGCGGTGCCAAATCACGTGCGGCGACGTTGTTGACGGGTACAACACGCGTCACCACTTCATCGCCAATACCAGGCTGTTCATCAGTGGCCAGCGGCATAGACGTCGATTTCGCATCCTTCGAGCGAATAATTTTCAAGACGTGGTTATCCATCGGAATCACAGTGAATCCATAGACATCCAGCACACTTAGGAAGAACTGGTAATACTGTTCTTCGTTCATCATGTCATAACTGCGTACGGTAATCGTTCCGCTGACCGACGGATCGATAATAACCGTCTTATTCAGATTCTTACTGACGGTATTAATAAACTCCTGAATATCCGTGCCTTTAAAACTGGCGGAAAATTCGGCGCTCCACGCCAACGATGACGCCATCAACAAAACACTCCCGCTGAGCAACAACATGCTCTTGCGGCGTAAATGATCAAGCCACTGGTTTTTATTCTTCGAAAAAACCTGACGCTTAAAAAATCCCTGTCCCTTGCTAAACAAATTAGTGGTCTCCATCCAGTGCCAGATATATATCCTGCTGTTGACCATCACGTACGACGGTCAAATTAAATTTGCTCATCCCTGCCAGTTGCGCCATCGCCTGCTGTGCCTGATCCGCATCGCGTAAATCCATGCCGTTTAATGACACAGCGAGATCGTTATCCTGCAAGCCTGCGCGGTAGAAAAGATCGGGATTTTTGCCGGGGTTTAACTGATATCCTTTCAGGACTTCTTCTTCCGTGACGGGAGAAATAGTCAGGTAGTCCTGCGCCGAGAAGGGATCTTTTTGTATCTCATCTTTCACCTGATTAAATGCGCCAGAAGACGACGGCGTATCAGTCGCCTTTCTTTCCTGAGATAAGTCTTCCTGATACAAATGCAATGCCTCGTAGCGCCCCTGATACTGGAGCACGACACGATCGGCAGAGATAGTCACAATTTTGGCTTCATAGCCTGGAATGGCATCGCCGACGTTGCGACTGTATTGCTGACTATCTTTAGCGATAATGGCAATCGACCGCTTGGCGTCGCCACTCGCCAACACCCCAGTCAAGCTGATGTTTAACGAGGTCAGCGGAATATCGCCGGATAATGCAGCGTCGTTAACCACAGAGGCATCGGCATCGGGGGCATGGCCGAATAAGGTAAAATCACCCAGCGTAGTGGGTTTTTCTTTCGCTTGGGCAGGCGCAACCGACACGCCAGCAAAGCGTGAGTCTTCAGGTAGGAGAACGCGCCATGTCAATACGGCCAACTGCTGACAAATCAGCAACAAAATCAGCCCCAATACGATACGTCGGATCAGTGGAGCAGGTAGTGACCGAAAAGTGGCAACCAACGAATTAAAAGACGAATCTTTGAAAACTTGCAATCGAGCCATAGGTAATCATCCATAATACTCCCCACGCCGATTAGCGTGGGGAAAATGCCTTATTCCGTTGCGGCTTCCCGGGTGATAGTTTCATCACCGCTGGTCGTCAGCGCGGCATCCTTATTTACACGGTCTTCGAGCCTGATATTTTCAATATGACCGAAATTCCAGGCTCCCGGTACATTCTCAAAAATGACATTTTTAAATTCACTGTTCTTCAGGAACGTAATGTCCGTGGCTTTTACATTTTTGAATTTTACATTCTCAAAATGCAAGCCTTGGTGATAGGCATCACGTCTAAAAGAGAACTTATACGCATCAGCCATTTCAGCCACGGTCATTCCATCGACCAGAATGCTGTTTTTCTTCGCTGTACCGTCAACGGTGACGTTGGAAACGGTCACATCACGGAACTGTGCGGGCTCAGCGGCAGGCTGGGTATCGTTCACGTCCGCTTTATATTTAATCGTAAACACAAACGGCTCGTTGACAATATCACGCATCGCGTTATTACGGAATACCACGTCACGCGAGCCACCACCATAATAGGGCCGACTCTTCATGCGTAGGCCAACATCCGTCTTATTCATTACGTTATCTTCAGCAACAATTTTTTCAATCCAGGCACCGGTATGGCTCCCCGTGACCACCGCGCCATGCCCACGGCGGAAGTAGTTATTGAAGATCCAAGCACCGCTCTGCGCTTTTTGCCCCAGCGTGGCGACTTCGGCACCGTATCCCGCTGCAAAGTTTACGCTGTCATCACCTGTGTCAAAAAAGTTATTGAATACCATGACGTTTTGGCTGTTACCGAATTCAATACCATCCGCATTATTGGCATCATACGTCGTGTGTACCAGCGCATTCATTGCCACATTCTCGGATTCCAGCACCATCACACCGTGGTAAGCTGGGTTCAGAATCGTCAGCCCCTCCAAGTACATGTTGCTCACACCACGCAGCGTCATCAGGCTAGAGCGTCGGTTTTTGTACGCCTCATCCAGTAGCATTCCTTCAGCAACGGCTTTTGCCGTTTGGTCTTTTGCCAGAATACCGTCACTGCTGACATTGGTGGCTTTACTCGCACGATAGAGCGGTAACGTGTTATTTAACTCATCAGTTTCAGTAATGTTTGCGTCACCGGCTTTAATACCGCGCGTCCAGCCGTTGCCATCAATCGTGCCTTGCCCGACGATACGAATATTTTTAAAGGTGCCTGCATGGCTGCTGCCCTGATCGTCCGCTTCCAGAACGTTAATCAGGGAAGGCGGACGCTTCGGCAACTTAGGTGAGCTATAAGGGTAGAGATAGTAGCCGCGGGCGAGCGGATAATCGTCACCGCTTGCCGACCCCAGCAATGTGGCGCCTTTCGCGACTTCGAACGTCATATCGCTGTGCAGGAACAGCGCCCCCGTTTTAAACGTTCCCCCTTCAACCACGACTTTACACCCTTTCGGATACGCAGTTGGCGTACAGTCATCAATCGCCTTCTGAATGGCCACCGTGTCGTTGGTTAAGCCATCGCCTTTCGCACCGTAGTTGGTCACATTCAGTGAAGCTGGCGTCGCCGTCGTTTTCTGCACGACGGTTTCGCTATCAACAGATTCTTTGCCGTCGTCATAAAGCGCACGCACCGTGAAGCGGTATTCCGTTTCCGGCGACAGATTAGCCACCTTGAAATTATGGAAACTGACGCGGACATGCCAGTTATCAGTATCAATCGAATTGTAGAAGTTATCGATATAGGGCTTGGCCGGCGAGTGGGTGTTCTGGTTATCAATGGTTCCGCCCAGTAAGGTTCCATTCATGTAGACGCGGTAATCCTTAATGCCAGCAGTAGGTTTGGTTGGTTTTTCCCAGGCAAGTACCACGCTACTGTCATCATAAGCCAACGTCGGCACTTTAAGATTTTGTGGTGCGGCGGAACGATCAACACCAACATCGGGCGTTGAGTCATTATCGCTGCATCCGGCAATCAGGCCGCTCAGGACTAATGTCGCGCAGAGCGTAAGACGAGTACGAGGTAAAAAGTCAGTCATAGCATTTCCTGTATTTTTACTATTATTTCGCTCGATGAATTTCCCACGTGGCAGGAGCCTTGCCACAAGGCGAAACACATCGGCAGAGGGTTTACAGATAAAAATCAAATAAAAAAATAACGGGTTGAATCAGACGATCTACGGCAGAGCAATATCCAGTTTCCCCGCGCCGGCATTCTCCAGGACGTATTTCTCAACGGCGGCGATGGATTTCCCAGCGCTATACGCATAAGGCGGGCTCCATTCCAGTTCATTGGTGCAGGTTTCCAGCGCCCACGCCGGTACGGCTTTCCCAGAGTTTGTAGCTGCGGCCTTCTCGGCTTCTTGCAATGCGACACATTTATCTACTGCGATTTGATTCAAATTGCTTGCCGGATTGCCATTGAACCAGGAGCCGTTGTCTTTAAATTTGCTTCCCTTGTAGGCACCGATGCTCAGAGTTTCATCCGCCCCGCCGCCCTGGAAATTAAAGACGTTACTTTCGGAAAGAATGGATGAATCGAAGCCCATTCCAATGGCATACAGAATGGGGTAATTCGTATCCGTTGCCCCACGATGGTAGTTATTGAGCAAATGCACCTGACCAAAGCGTACACGCGGCGAACGCTGCACGCTGTTGTCCCATAAATTGCCTTCAAAGGTGATTCGGTATTCCCCCTTATCACCATCGCCAGAGCCAATTAATACCGTTTTGTCATGTTGGGAGAAAATGTTGTAGGAAATCGTCAGGTAGTCAGCACCGTCTTCGATATCCAGTAAGCCGTCGTGGCGCTGGATAGGCTTGCCAAATAACACTGGCTCTAAATGATCTGGATAGTCACCGTCCGTAAACGTGCAGTGATCGATCCAGACATTTTTACTGGCATTAATCGACACGGAATCATAACGCGCATTCCAGTTACCTTTATCACCGTCGCCCGCATCCCAGGCTGGAGCAAAGTCACGCGGTGCCTGAAACGTAATATTACGGATAATGATGTTGCTGTTATCCGTTTTGCCGAACGTGTGGCTCAGGGTATTGAGGGATAAATAGCCTTCCACCAATTTTGCTTCGCTACCTACACCTAAAATCGTGGTATTCGGCGGTACCTGAAATTGAATCTGCGCCTTCTGGTTGTTGGCATACTGCGAACGTTGGCCATTCTGTTTTTTCAACAGGTTAAGTTGTGTGCTGGCCGTCGCTGCATCGCTTCCACCGGCATCCGCCGTCGCTTTCAACTGTGCCATATAATTCTGATCGAACGCTTTGACGTATAAATCAAAATCAAACGTTGTTTTATTCGGTTTGGTTTTATAATCCTCAGCATTGGCATAGCGTCCATTACCTAAATCATCACCACGAATAGTGCCTTGCCAGTAGATAATTTTTGGTTCTAATTTTGCCTTCAATTCCGCATCGGCATCACCGGCGATATAACGGGGGCTGCGGATATTATTTAATGCGTCTTTTAATTCCTGACGACTGGTGACGACATAAATGCTATTTTCATGCGCGCCCTCGCCCCCCGTCGTCGCATAAAATTTACCATCCGTATTATGATATTGCGCAGCCCAGCCAAACGGTGCTGTTTTCACCTGCAAATCTGGCGGAGCCGCTTCTTCCACTGGCTGCTGGCTATTATCACACCCGGAAAGCACGAGCCCAGAAAGGGCAATAGCTACCGCACAGGTGCGTAAACGACCAGTCACAATAACCGTTCTAAACATGTTATCCCTCAGTATTTTTAAATTATTAAAATAGAAAAATAAATCCGCACAAAATCCTGCAATATTAATCGCATACTTTAAAAGTACTTTTATTTTTAATGTCGTGGCAGATTGGCTCGTCCCTTATTGATAAAAAAGCAGGGCACTATCTGTAGTAAAAACCACATAATAGTACTGCTTCTTTAACGCTCGGGACTGTTCATTAAATGATGATGCCTCCCCACACTGATTGATTATCGAGCACAAAAAAGAAACGCAATACCTACAATGGTAAAACATGGTTTCATTAAAGCAAATTCACACGTTTTTTTTGCGACCCGCATCAAGATTCCATCTGTGATTATTATGACTGTAATAGTTTTTAATCAAAATGGAGGAACTGTCACATAACCGAGAGATTCAGTTTTCTGGCTCTTTCTATTTTTTGCAAAATAAGGCAGACGGCACCATCCTACGCACCCGACTTTGGTTTATGATGTGATGCTACACGACCTAAGCCCCCTAAATAATTAAGGATGAGCGCGTGGATAACGCACCGGACGCACCGACACACTCACAGCCAGCGCTGCTTGCCAGATACCCAATGCCCGGTTATCTGATGGCTATTTATGCTCTACTGTTTATCACACTCGGCTGGTTCAGCCACCAGCGATGGGGGAGCCTCACGTCTCCGACAACCACTTTAGCAGCTCAAGCGGCTACCTTGCCTGCGGCAGAGGAACAAACGCCAACGATTCCTGCGATTCCGCCTCATCAAGAAGCGACCCATACCGATACGCCTGTTCCCGCAGAGAAAAGGACCACACTGCCGTTACCCGCCGTCAGCCATGGTGAGATTCCACCGCTGACCTACAGCGCGCACGTCTATACGTCGGATGAAGCCAAGCGCAGCATCACGCTCAACGGTCTGCAATTCCGTGAAGGGGATTCGCCAGTAGAAGGACTGACCCTAGAGCAGGTCCAGCAGGATGTGTCCATTTTCAGCGTAGAGGGTGAAGTGTTTATTCTAGAAGCACTGGAAGATTGGCCAGGCGGAAAATTCAACGAGAATGAACGTTCCGCCGACGATGAAAGTGGAAACGCTACGCCTTAGCCCCGGCTGCGAATGGCGTCAATAAACGGCGTCAGCGTACGGTTAAATTCCGAACACTGCGCCTCTTTTGGCGTACTGTCTTTCAATAACCCTTGATACAGGCTTTCACTGCGCTGCGGTAAAGCCTGATAGCTCGCGATATTCCAGCCTCGTTGTTTCGCTACAGCCAATGCGACATTAGCAATCGTCACATCATCGGGCAGATCGCTGCGGTTACACTTCAATTTGAGATAGCGGGTGGCCGCAACCAGCGACGCCAGTTGATTCATTTGATCGTTAGGAGAAACCGTTACCGCAGAAGACTGACCTGCTACCGTTCCTTTTTGGGCAGACGTTCCTTTTTGGGCAGACGTTCCTGTTTGTTGGCACCCAGCCAGCGTGACGCAAAGCAGCGTTAATGCAGAAATTTTAGACAGAGATAATGACATGACAAACTCATCCTGATTGAGATTAACGGTAGGCATTCTAGCAAATGATAAGCTGCTGTCACGGCATGTTTATGAGCTCCCAGTCAGCCGACTGGGAGCCGCAGTTATCAAGAAATCACCGTCAGGCAGCTGTACCCTTGCCGGATAAGGATTTGGTGGTCGGTAAGAGACCGTCAGCACGGAACATAGCTTTAATACCGCGCACCGCTTGCCGAATACGATCCTGATTCTCAATTAAGGCGAACCGAACATGGGTATCGCCATAATCGCCAAAGCCAATACCGGGGGAGACGCAAACCTTCGCTTCCGACAGCAGTCGCTTGGCAAACTCCAACGACCCCATATGCGCATAGGCTTCAGGAATTTTCGCCCAAACGTACATTGACGCTTTCGGCTCATCAACCATCCAGCCAGCCTCGTGCAAACCACGCACCAAAACGTTACGGCGCTGGCGATACTGCTCGGCAATATCCCGTACACATTGCTGATCGCCTTCCAACGCAGCAATCGCTGCCACCTGCAACGGCGTAAACGTGCCGTAATCGTGGTAGCTCTTAATCCGCGCCAACGCGTTAACCAGCTCTGGGTTGCCGATCATAAAGCCGATGCGCCAACCCGCCATATTGTAGCTTTTTGATAGCGTGAAGAACTCTACTGCGATGTCCTTCGCCCCAGGAACTTGCATGATCGACGGCGCTTTCCAGCCGTCATACACGATATCGGCATAAGCCAGATCGTGGATCACCAACACGCCGTACTGTTTCGCCAACGCCACAACGCGCTCAAAGAAATCCAGCTCGACACACTGCGCTGTCGGGTTCGACGGAAAACCGAGAATCATCATTTTCGGCTTAGGAATACTCTCGCGGATCGCACGTTCTAATTCATTGAAGAAATCAACGCCTTCTACCAGCGGCACAGAACGCACCTGCGCCCCGGCAATCACCGCACCATAAATGTGAATTGGATAACTGGGATTAGGCACCAGCACCGTATCGCCATGATCCAACGTTGCCAGCATCAGGTGCGCCAGCCCCTCTTTGGAACCAATCGTGACGATCGCTTCGCTTTCAGGATCGATATCAACCTCATAGCGATCGGCGTACCAGCGGGAGATGGCACGGCGTAGGCGCGGAATACCTCGGGATGTCGAATATCCGTGAGTATCTTCGCGTTGTGCAACCGTACAGAGTTTTTCCACGATATGAGGAGGTGTCGGGCCGTCAGGGTTACCCATGCTGAAATCAATAATATCTTCGCCGCGACGACGCGCAGCCATTTTTAATTCAGCAGTAATATTAAATACATACGGGGGAAGACGATCGATGCGCGTAAAACGGCGCGGAGAAGGTAAATCAGCCATAACATCCTCGAATTAACGTGAGCGCCCGGACCGTCCGAGCGACGCAGTGCCTGTAAAAAGGCCCTCTACTCAACATCATTCAAATCACAGTAACCCCGTTTTGTTGACGACAACTTTCGTTAACCACAGGGGTACAGGCGACCTGAAGTATGATGAGCTTATTCAAGCTATCTCAGATAATTCGCTCTGTCGATACCGTGCTCATAAATTTTTCCAGCCTGGAATTAAGCCTCATCAATTTCTGGCTAAGATCGCGAAAAATGGAGAATACGCACCGAAAGAAGCATTACACTTGATGACCCGCTCAGGCCTTGTAACTAAGGCACTGATGCCAGTGAGGCACAAGATAGTTAATCCGAGAATTAGCTTATGACTGAGATGCGATATTTCACCGAGAGTTGGCCAATAGAAGGCGCCTTTACCATTTCACGCGGCAGCAAACGTCAGGCTGATATCGTTGTGGTGGCACTCCAGTACGGCAACGTGACAGGCTACGGCGAATGCGTTCCTTATTCACGCTACGGCGAATCCCTCGACAGCGTGATGGCACAGATTGCCTCACTGCACAGCGACATCCGTAACGGCTTAGATCGGGAGACGCTGCAAACCATCTTACCTGCAGGCGCAGCGCGCAATGCGCTCGATTGCGCATTCTGGGATCTGGAGTGCAAACAGCACCAACAGCGCATTTGGCAGCGTTTGAATCTCCCTTCGCCTACGGTGTTGGAGACGGCCTATACGCTATCTCTGGATACGCCAGACCGTATGCGCCACGCCGCAATACATCATGCTACTCGCCCTCTTCTCAAACTAAAGCTGGCTGATGCAGACGATCTGGCCAGAGTTGCTGCCGTGCGCGAAGGCGCGCCATTAGCTCGCCTGATTGTGGACGCGAATGAAGGATGGGATACCGAACGTTATCTGAGGCTGGTTCCTGAACTCACGGCGCTCGGCGTCACGATGATCGAGCAACCTTTCCCAGCAGGCAAAGACGATCTGCTGGCAGACTTGCCCCGCCCGATTCCTGTCTGTGCCGACGAATCCTGCCATGACAGTCAGTCGTTGGCCGCTCTGGTCGGCCGCTATGACATGATCAATATCAAGCTGGATAAAACTGGCGGACTAACTGAAGCTCTGCGCCTGCGCAACTACGCACAGGCGCAAGGATTAGAAATCATGGTCGGCTGCATGGTGAGTACCTCACTCTCGATGGCACCCGCTTTTGTCGTGGCGCAAGGTGCCGCCGTGATCGATTTGGATGGCCCGCTGCTCTTACAGCGCGATCGCACTAACGGGCTGCACTATAACGGTAGCGAAATATTACCGCCCAACGCATTATTGTGGGGATAACGCGTGTTAACCTGCATTGAGCAACTATTAAGGAGTGTTGTGATGCAACGTCTTGTTTATGTTGATGGACAGTATCTGGAAGAAAATGAAGCAAAAATTTCTGTATTTGACCGTGGTTTCCTGTTTGCCGATGCCGTCTATGAAGTGACGGCGGTCATCGATGGCAAGCTGGTTGATTTCCCCGATCATATTACTCGCCTGCAACGCTCCTGCCGCGAGCTCTCACTCACGTTGCCCGTCACACCCGAGGCGCTCAAAACCATTCACGATGAGCTGATCAATAAAAACGATCTGAAAGAAGGCGCGATCTATTTACAACTTAGCCGCGGCAATACCGGCGATCGTGACTTCTATTTCCCTTCTGCCGACGTCAAATCCACGCTGGTGTTATTCACTCAGGCACGTTCGCTGGTCGGCAATCCGAAGGCCACAACCGGCCTGCACGTTGTCACCACCGAGGATATTCGCTGGCAGCGTCGGGACATCAAAACCGTCAGCCTGCTCGCCGCCAGCCTGGCAAAAGAGTATGCCCATGCCAACCAAGCCGACGATGCTTTCTTTGTTGAAGAAGGTTTCATTACCGAAGGCAGCTCCTGCAACTGCTACATCGTCCTGCATGACAATACGGTTGTGACCCGCCCACTGAGCAACGCTATTCTGCACGGCATTACACGTCAGTCGCTGCTCAAGCTGGCAGAAAAGGATGGCATTGTGCTGGAAGAACGCTTTTTTACGCCGGAAGAGGCGTATCACGCCAAAGAGATTTTTGTCAGTTCAGCCACCATGCTCATTCTCCCCGTCGTGATGCTGGATGGAAAAACAATCGGCGACGGCAAGCCCGGAAAAATGACTCAGCGGTTGCGTGAAATCTATCTCGATATGATTAAACAACAGGAAAGATAGCCGCACTTCACATCCTGTAAGCACGGCTTCGATGTTCATCCGTTACCCGTTCACTGCCGGATAACGGATGGCTGAGCACATTATTTATCCTCACCCGAAATGCCGTCAGGCAGCGCAAACCCTGAATTTTCCAGCACCATCTTCTGCGGTACGGCCAGCGGAATGTTGGATGCCCGTAGCCGCTTGATGATCTCAAACAACAGATCGCTCTTCGCTTCCGATACCATTCTCGGGCTACTGACATAGCCCGTGACGCTCAGCACCATGCCCGTTGGGTTCAACTGGCTGAACTTCACTGACGGTGCAGGTGTTTCCAGAATCGCCTCATGGCTGATGTAAGCATCTAGTAACAGTGTCCGGACTTCTTCAGGATCGATATCCAGCGGGAACGTCAGCGCCAGCGTGGCAACCCCAAACGGGTTCCCCATCGTAATATTGCGTACATTCTGCGAAATGAACTGAGAGTTCGGCACGATCACCGTCGAACGATCCCCAAGCTGAATTTCCGTCGCACGCACATTAATCCGCCGAATATCCCCTTCAACGCCGCTGATACTGACTGAGTCGCCGACTTTCACCGGGCGTTCCGTCAATAAAATCAGGCCGGAGATAAAGTTCTTCACGATCTCCTGTAATCCAAAACCGATCCCCACCGACAGCGCACTGACAATCCATGCCAACTTGTTCCATTCAATCCCTAATGTCGCTAACGTCAGCAGGATAATCAGGATATAGCCGATGTTGCTGAACAGCGTCACCAGCGACGCACGGATTCCACGTTCTAACGTCGTTTTAGGAAGGAACTCATCTTCCAACCAGCGTTTTGAGGAACGTAAAACATAAACCCCCACCACCAAAAAGAGCACGGCATTGACCAGATGCGCCGGCACGATGCTCAGCGTTTCCAGCCCTTTTCCGCCCCAGATTTCAACGGCTTTTTGCACCAGTTCCAGCGGCGTAGTGGTGCCAAACGTCCCGTTCAGTAAGGCGACGGCCGCCATCAAAATTAAAAAGACTTTACCACCAGCCGACAGGATCAAGGTGGCCTGAGCCAGATGTCGATCGTCAAGATTGAGCGAATTTTTCATTCGCTTGCCGCTGGCATTATTAGGAGAAAAGAGGCTTTCGCAGATATCGGTAATAAACGTTGAGAACAAATACAGGCAGGAGAACACCATACCAATCCACACAAGTTCGAACGCCAGGAAACGAGCCAGTGAGATATAACCGATAATCAGCGAAACCAGAATAGAGAATGCCGTCGCCAATACGGCAAGATGAATAACGCCAGATAATGTCGAACGCGCTTCCGGCTGTTCCCCTGAATGCACCATCTGCCGGCGAATTTGATCGCTTTTCAGCGTGATCGTCCCTGCAGTAAAAGCTAAGAACAGTGCAGATAAGCCATTCACCATAATGGTTGCCGCGACCGATGTCCCTACCGTTGCCGTCACTTGTTCAATAAAACCGAAGATCAAAATAATACCGGCAGCAACTACAGGGAACGGCTTCATGGCTTTTGCTACGGGATTAGCAATCGCGGGCAAACGCCATGAAGGGCGCTGATTCGAAAGGAATGCTCGCCCCAATCCAGCGATCATTGAGCAGAAAATTGCCTGTCTCACCAGCGCATCAAGAAATGACACCACGCGTTCCGAAGCCTCAGCATGACGCGTAAAGGTAAAGTCAATCAAATTCGCTGCAATACCGATCGTAACCACGGTTGAGATAACCGACGCCGTGGCTAAAAAACTCCGCCGCAACCGCCCTTCTGGCAGCCAGTGAATTCCTGCCCAGGCGAGACATTTCTCCAGATACCGACGCCCTGCCGAACTCATAGCGATTGCAATCAGAATCAGAAATGCAGAACCATAACGCCAGTCGGGCTCCCAAGACACAATAAAAGCGTCGCTTAATTGCGCCTGAAAGGCACTCAGACGACGAACATCCTCGGCCAGCGGTGTGACGAGGGGGGCCCAGAAACGGCCCCCCAGAATACTGCCGGAATTCAATGCCAACTGCGTTTTTAGCGCACTACGTCGCAAGGTAACGATTTGCGCCGACAAATTAGCCACGCTGGTGCGTAAAGCCTGAACCTGTTCAATCTGCGCGTCCATTTTTGCTTTTTGCGCATTCAGGCTGTTGCGCTTACGCGTCACTTCATTGGTTTCATTAATAATGGAGCCGGGTTCTGGCGCGGGCCCTAATACATCTAACTGAGCCTGAATTTGAGCCCGCTGCGGTGCCACCGCATTAGCAAGCTCGTTGGCGCTATTCATCAGTTCCTGCGTTGTGTCATTCAACGCGCCAAATTTGCTGTCGTTATTTATACCTGAAACCTGCTGCTTAATGTTATCTAACTGTTTTTGCAGCTTGATCAACTCAGCATCAACATTAATTTTTACGAGCGCATCGGTCTGCGCAGGCTGTGGGACAGGATCAGAATCCGCACTCGCCGCCGATGCATATCCAACAGGCAGCATCAACATTGCCAGCAGACAAACGCGCAAGAATGCGGATGAAAGAATGTTCATAAATCAAAAAGTTCCAAAGTTCGACAAAATAGCGGATCCACAAGTAACCGAGCGACAAACCCAGCACGTGAAAGCAGCCCACATTCATCCAAAACCCAACGAATGCGGGCATAGTGTACCAATAGCGCAGGATGCAGAATACGCCCGATCATAACTTGAAAAGAATTACTGGAAGCATCTAGCAGATAAAACTGAAATTTTCATTGCTATGTGTAGTTCATGTGGACGAGGCTCGCAATTGTGCAAAAAAGTCACACCAGAGAAAGCGACAGTCACCAAAGTTGTACAGGGATTCACCGTATAGCGTAAATCCAGCGCCAACCCGTTGACTCATTGGGGCGTGTGGGTATAATCCAGCCCACTGTTGTGACAAGCAACAGCCATTTCTTTTTTGAAATGCGCCCTTAGCTCAGTTGGATAGAGCAACGGCCTTCTAAGCCGTAGGTCACAGGTTCGAGCCCTGTAGGGCGTACCATTTCGCAGTAAACAGACGTCAACCGACGTCTTTTTTTATGCCTGAAATTCAGTGAATTAGCGAAAAATCTCGGTTTTCACTCTACCCGACAAAGTGAAACCAGCCCAGTGCAATTTCACTGAGCCGACAATGTTTATGCTATTGAACTCGCCAGTCACTGAAGTAATGACCGATCGCGGAAGGTTGGTCGAGAGGAGCAGTGGCTGCTATATAGCCATCTGGCCGAACTAACAGGTATTGATCGGAATAGGGGCTACTTCCCGTCTCAACGTGCAGAACATTGACGATATCAGGCAGTGATGCAGGAGCAGTTGCCGTGCCAATGATGAGCAAACTGTAATGACGATAATTTAGCTGTGAGTAAATTCTGCCTGTCTGACCAGATTGAGAATCCCTCCACATGAAATCATGCAGCCTTTCGCCAACACGCCCGTCGGTTCCATAGCGAACGCCCATACCCGTGATGTAACCCGCGCGTTTTTCGACAATCTTGACGTAATCATCAGCATGGGTACCGGTATCTGAGGTTTTGGTTGAACGTACGAGTTCCGCTGACGTTTTTACGACCTCCAGCGCGACCGCTTTTCGCTCTGTTTCGTAAGTCTGTAATAGCGTTTGGGGCGCATGATGATGAGTAATCATCGCCATTTTCCAGATGAGGTTAAAGGCATCGGCCAACCCCGTATTTAACCCTTGCCCACCATTCACCGAGTGAATGTGACTCGCATCGCCAGCGATAAATAATTTATTTTCAAGGATGTAGTGTTCTGCTACAGACTCTTTAACCGAGAATTGTGAATACCACTCAATAGACTTGAAGCGCAGACGGTGTGGTTGCAGAGCATGGTTAATTTTATCTATCGCCTGCTGTTGCGTGAAGTCCTCACTCTCCATCTGGATATAAAAACGATCAATCTTACCTTCACGTGGTATCCAGGCGACATCCGCGGTTTCTGCCTGGAAAACAATAATTTCAGGTACTTTTGGGAAATCAGTTTCTATTTCACCATCAATCACGGCCCAGGTAATTTGTGGCCGCGTGATCTCAAACGGGATAGCAAAGTGTTGGCGCACAAACGATCGTGAGCCATCTGCACCAATCAAATACCGAGAACGAACGGTCTCACCGCTGGTGAGCGTGGTGAGACAGCCGTAGTCCTCCAGCACAATATCTTCCACAGAAGTATTACGGCGCACGGCGCTATTTAGCGCGGTGAGCTTATCATCGAGTGCTTGTTCCACATAAGCCTGGCCAATCATTAAAAAATGCTTGTGGAAACAGCCTTGTAAAGCCTCCCACCAGGTAGATTGGCGTGAAATAAATTTGCCTTTTGACCAGACTGAGCTGGTATTGCAGGTTTTGCCTAAGGGATAAAGCTCATCGAATAAACCGATGATTTCAAACAGCTGCAAGCTACGGGCGTTTAGCGCATCAGCGCGGCCTACCGTTAACGGCCCTTGTGATTTGTCGATAATGACGGTGCTTAAACCTGACAGCTGAGCAAGATAGGCACAGGCCAGACCGACAGGCCCAGCGCCGATAATCATGAGATCAACATGCTGTAGTTTCATGACGGCTGCACCAAATGTGGGTTAGTCAGCGGCTGTTTAGCATGGATATGCACTCGGCGCAGATGACGGCCACTCTGGCTGGCATAAGATTCACGGCCATGTAATAACGAGTAGTTATCTGCAATGACAATGTCGCCGCTTTGCCATTGGTGAGCATACTGAACCCGTGGATCATATAAGGCATGCTGCAAGCTGCTGAGTAATTGCTCTTGCTCTTCAGGTTCAATGCCTGAAAAATGATAAGTCGATGGGTTCAAAAACGCTTTATCGCCAGCAATCGGTGGCTCACAAAAACGAATGACGGGATGAGTGCGGTAAGGGTGTTGCTCGATAATAGGAGCCTGCGCGGTGCTGCTGTATAGCTCGACGGCGCGCTGATACTGACCTGTGGCACGCTGCCACAGCGCTTTGGTTTCGGGTGACGCCAGACGTAACGCCGTGGTGGTACTCGAAAACGTGGTTCGCCCACCCTGCCCTTCGCCAACAGCTGAGACGCATTGAAAGACTTGTAGTTCGGGCACGGTTTTAAGGTACATGCCGTCCCAGTGCAAGGGAACATAGTTGTTAGCAAAGATATGGTCGGTAGCATCGGGTTGTTCAACCAGCTCCAACACGGCACCAAACGGCCATTGCATAATGTCACCAATGGCTGCGCAGTATGTTGTTAAATTTTCTGCACTCGTAAAGCTATCAAAGCCTCTCAGTACCACTAATTGTTCATTCTCTACTAATGTACGCAGCCAGGTAGGCGATAATTCACCAATATGCACGCCTGACTGTTTAGGCTCAATACGCACACCAAAATGACAGGTTTCACCTTGGGAATGGGTTAAAGGCTGATAATCAAAGCGATCTTCTAAAGTGAATGAGTCCATTTTACGTCTCCGTGTATTATCCATTGCTGAAAGATCTTTTCAGATAATATCGGCAACAAATATTCAACACCACGGATACAATTTTAATAATTAGGAGGGTTTGAATAGAGAATCACTCCTCCCTATTTTTCATCAATAGATAATAGACCTTAATAAAAACCCATAAAAAACCCCGGATAAACGCATCCAGGGTCTTTGAATCGTGCAAAACCGTCGCCGTTTCAGGCTTAGCCGCGGTTTTCTTCAATGTAGCGGGCCAGCTCCGCCGGGGTCTTCAGAACGGTGGCAACTTCGGTTGGTGGAATCACACAGCCGTAAACGTCCTGCACTTCCAGCACCAAGTCGACCGCCAGAATAGAGTCGAGAATATCGGACTCAATCAGCTCATCGTTAAAGCCCACTTTACGGGATAAGATCTTTTCAAACAGCGCGAGTATTTCTTGTTCCATCATTTTTCCTGAGTAATTAGATCGTGCGGGCATGGGTGTCCAGCAGCTTACGGTCGATTTTGCCGTTAGGATTAAGCGGCAACGCATCTTTGATAATAATTTGGGAAGGCACCATGTAGGGCGGAATCACCTTCGAGAGCGATGTTTTAATCGCTTCTGGCGCTAAGTTCGTCACGCAGAACGCGGCGATGCGCAGAACACCACCGCCCGATTTCATCAGCGGCAGAACTACCGCTTCGCTGATGTCGGATATCGCCAGCAGACGATTTTCAATCTCATTGATTTCAATACGATAGCCATTCAGTTTGATCTGGCTATCGTTGCGACCCTGACAGTACAGTAGCCCATTTTCGTAGCCTAGGTCGCCGGTTCTATAGCCCCGGAACGCTTCGCTCTCCCGATGCAGCAATTTCTCCGCATTCTCTTTCGCGAGCCCCAAATAGCCACGCATCACATTTTTGCCCCAAATGATCAGCTCACCTTCAGCGGTAATTTCCATTCTGGAGTCCGGCATCATCACGCCGACCGGCAGCAGATCGTTTTCACTGTGCAGGATTTCATCGGTGATTTCGATGACGGTGGTCGCGATAGTGGCTTCCGTTGGGCCATAGGAGTTGAGAATTTTGGCGTGTGGGAAGCGGCGGCGTAACTGTTTTACCAGCGCTTTGTTTAGCACTTCGCCAATGAACACGAAGACGTTGAGCTCAGGTAAATATTCACTGTTGAACTGGGGAGACAGCAACCTCTGGTAGGCGAAAGAGGGCGTTGAAACCCAGACGGAAACGCGGTTATCTTTCAGGCGATCAAGCCAATTTTCTGCCGCGATATCCTCTTTCGCATTCAGAACGATGTGCCCCCCTGTAGCCAGATTCGCCAGCAGCGGAATCAGAGAGAGATCGAAGCTGAACACGGCATGGTTCATCAGCACCGGCACGTCTGGCAGTGAAAAATCCTGGCGCACCCACTTCATGAAGTGCCACAGGCTTTCACGCCCGATCTGTACGCCTTTAGGCTTTCCAGTGCTGCCGGAGGTGAACATGATATAGGCGAGATCTTGCTCGATCAACGCCTGCCCCGCTTCACCGGTAGCAATGAACTGTCTGGTCGCCACATCGTAATAATAAGGTGCACTCGCCAGATGGCAAATCTCGTTGAGCCGCTCCTGCGGATAGATGCAATCCACCGGGATATACGGAATATTGTGCAGCAGGCAGCTATAGATTGCCACGGCAAACTCGGCCTGCTGATGACCATATAACACGACCAGCGCGCCATCAGGCTGCTGATAGTGCTGATAACGACGCGACCAGTCTGTCACAGCGACGGATAGCTGTTGCCAGGTCATCGCGTCATCGCTGCCGCTAATCGCCAACTGATCTGGGTTCGCGGGGTCGAGTAATGCCGCCCGGAGGAAATCTTGCAGTTCCTGAAGCTCTGAGTGAAGGTTCATAGTGGGGACATTCCGCTAAAGATGTAGAGGGAGGCCGCGGCGCTTGCCAGCGTCAGAATGCGACCGATGAACACAATAACCGGATGGTGTAGATAATTGCTCAGTGCCGGACTGCGTTTGGCTGACCACTGCAGCATGTTGTGAGCAACCGAAATGGCGCCAAACAGCGCGCCGCTGATAACATAGTGTCGTTCGAGCCCGTTCCATGCCCCCATACAAAACAGGGTGCAGAAGATGCCAATATTCTGCGCCAGTGTTTTGTTCTGTCGGAAAAAGTCGAGCTTCATCAGATTCATATAGATTGGCATAAAGACTACATCCCTCAGCCATTCAGACAGGCTGATGTGGAAGCGCCGCCAGAAGTCCTGCGGGTTTTTCGCCAGAATAGGCATATTGAAGTTCGCTGGGATGTTCAGACCAAACAAGCGCCCTGCCCCGATAGCCATATTGCTGTAGCCAGCAAAATCAAAGTAAAGGTAAGCGCTGTAAGCCAGCGACATCACGACACCCACACTTAACGTAAACGGGCGCTGGCTCCACGACTCAATAACCAGATTATTGATCAGCATGGCGAATAGGAACTTCTGGATAATACCGGTGAAAATTTGCTCCATCGCCACTAAAAACTGCTCACGGGTAATAATGAAGACCGGCTTATTAATGTCATTCACCCATGTCCGCCAGCGATACATCGGGCCAGCCAGAATAATAAAAGGCATAAAGAGGTAGCAGAAGTAGTGCAAGATATTCCGACCATCCTTTTTGCTGCGATAAAGCAGCACATCTATGGCGCGGAAGGTCATAAAGGACAGGCCGATCATGCCCCAGTGGTTGTTGAGGTGTAATTTCACCAAGAACAGCGGCAGCAGCGTCAGGCTGACCGCTTGCCAGGTTTTTAACCAACCTTTCTCTTTTAAGGTGACGAGAACATAAAAGCTCAGGAACACGGCCACGGGAACAATGTAATCCCCCTGGAAAATATACCCCCAGCCGAATACCGCCAATACGGAAAAGGCGGATAAATACGTCAGCCGATAACGGAATACGCGATTAACCAGCGCAAACAGTAATGCTGATGAAAACAGAAGGAAAAAAAACATTCCGGAGCTGTACATCATTCATCCTTCAGAATTTTTGATATTCAAAATGCACTTTTAAACTCATGCTTTCATCAACAGAGGTCCACGCGACGAGGGTGACTGCCAGAAAGAGATAAAGGAAAAAAAGGCGAATGGCAGTTTTCATCATTTAAAACTCTCTGCAATAAATTGATCCATGGCGACCCATGCCGGTTCAGTTGGATGCAGGCGATCCCAATTCCAACCGTTCTGATAAGGCTGCGCATACATATCAAAATAGCGCACCTGATTTTCTTCCAGCATCGACCTGATTTGGCTATCCACTGGTTGGAATTTCTCGGAATTATTAATCGCCCACGGATTAATCGGATCGACAATGACCACAAACTGGACGTTGCGCGCTTTCAGCAGCTTGACCGTCGCCCTTAAGGCCTCCATCTGCGCCGGAACAATCGGTGCGTTATCCCACTCTTCCGGCGTTTGATCGTCTGCAAACACAGCTTTATCCATCCACAATGTCTCTGCACTTTGCTGACGGGACTGGTTCAGCACATGAGCCTGCGCCAACTCGCGATTCCAGTCTGGAATCATGCTGGAGGCGGGTTGCTGAGGCCACGGTTGCGTGGGCTGAGGAACAATACGTAACATCGCCAGCCAGTCGTTTTTTATCAGCTCGCAGAAATTAGCAAATTGATAACTCACTTCCTGCCAGATAATTTGTGGATCCCAACCATAGACCTTCATTTGTCCGAACGTTAAATGGCTTATCTCTTCTTTATCGATATGTTGTAAGTAATTGACCAAAAAGGGACGCGTCTGATCATCTTTCATCAGCGGATCAAAAATAGACGCAGGGAAATTGTTGGCAAAAATAGCAGGGGGAATACCGTCTGAATAAAAGCTATCCGGTGCCAGCAGCAAAACAACCTTACTGTTAGCATTAAGCTCGTTTTTAAAGCGTGAGAGCAGTAAAAAATGTGTGACACTATCGACATAGCTATCGCCATAGGCCACGACCGGACGATGTAACTGATTATTAAAGTAATTATATACTGCGTAATGTTCGTCTTCAGAGGTCGAGACCTCAGAAGCCCCGAGAAAGAAAATCGCATTCCCCTGTAACGCATGGGAAATGGTGGCTATTTTCTCCTTTTGTTCCTTTGTCGTCCCTTCCATTGTGTTAATCAGAGGCTGGAACGTTAGCGCCGGATCAATGCTCTTCACCAGCGGGGGAACGCTAAGAAACAGGATGGCGAGGGTAGCCATCAGGATATGTAGGCAGAGAGTATTTTTGATTTTCATTATAAAGTAAGACTACATGATATTTATTGTTTGAAATTTGTGAATTTTTATGTCCACAGTAAATCTATCCCCGTATTTTCGGATTATATACCAGGCTTATCCTGGATGATGAGCGTTGCTGTGTAACGGTATGTACAGTGTTTATGTCCGTCACAGAATAAGGCTGACGGGCCCCACAAGATCGAGGCAGGAGAAGGGTTCTAAGGCATCCGTACTTACTTACACGACCAGAATATGAGGTAGCAAGGTTCGGAGACAGCAACGCCGTGAAACTCAGTTTACTCGTGATTGCAGGGATGGAGGCTCAAGCGCTTTAGACGTTATGTGAATAGGGATCACTGTTGAAAACAACCGCTATTTACTTCAGTTCGCTTTACTTCAGTTCGCTACCCGCTCTAGATCGCCATAAAATGAATATGGATAGCCATTTTCCAGCCATTCAGCATCGTCAATAACACAAACATCATCTTCTACATAAATATCTGATGCCATTATTTTTATTGCGAAACCATTAGTTTTGTATTCCGAGCGGAAATTATCATAGGTAATTTCGCCTCTGCCGAAATAGTCTTTGAGTTCTTCCCGCCATAATAACTCTATCTCTGCATTAAACGGGCCGCTCCCCATTTTCCCTTTCAAGCTGGCGATAATCTTTTTCTTCTCAACAAAACCCCACCGCACGGCATCCAACGTCCAGACATCGTCGCTAACGCTAAACTCACCAGAAAAAATCGCTAAAAGCGCGTCATTATTATCAGAACACATTTCATTTCCTTGAATATTCAAAATTTGTCGGTGGAACCGATTATCTCAAACGCTTTTTAATCGCCTGACTTACAGCCCAAGAACTCAATCCTAACGCGGGTAGCGCAGCACTTCCACAAACAGTGAGAAGGCAGTGGTATGCTGTTTGCTGCTGGGATAATACAGGTAGTAACCAGGGAACGGCGGACACCATTCCGTTAGTACCCGCATCAGGCGCCCGCTGGCAATGTCATCTCGTACCGAATCTTCCGGTACATAGGCCAGACCGAGCCCGATAAGTGCCGCTAATCGAATGGCTTAGTGCCGACTGGGAAAGCCCGAGCTTCGCCGCCGCTTTGGTAAAACGACGTTCTCTTGCCACCACAAGGAATGAAATGAGGCCATTAAAGTTTCCTTTTAACATCTACGTGTACGAAGAGTGGTGTCATGAATGATGTCCATGTGAAACGGTCAATCGCTCATTAAGCTACGCTGAAAATCAGCGGCGGGTAGAAGCAGCAAAGCCACTCAGCGTAAAACTGAATGGCTTTTCCCTTTGCTCCGCGATGCGGCTAGCGCATGTGGAGATTGACGCCAGAGACCTCTTTTCTGAGTTCAATAATCTCTTCAGCCAGCTCACGGCACAGCATCGCATTCATCAGATGATCCTGCGCGTGCACCACGATAAGTTCGATATTGGCTTTTTCCTTACTCTGGTTGCCAATAAATCCAGTCTGGATCAACTGCGCTCGGTTCAGCGCCACCGCCGCCATTTTTAATAATTCATCGACGTGATCCCACTCCCCTCGGCGAGCAGATCTCAGTGCTTCCATTGCGCAGGAACGTGTTTCGCCAGATTTAACGATAAGCTCAATCATCCGCGTTTCTACATCCATTTTTGCATCCCCCGAATATCAGTTGCTGTGTCACCCTTTTGTCGGTCAATTAACCCCAAATTGCAGACAAGCGCACGTGACACCGAAGCAAGTACGGTGCATTTGTTGTATCGCTACTCACAGCCTGCAAAGTAAATATAGATGATGAATAAATATTTGTTTCTTTAAATCATGACGTTATATCTCATTTCCGATGAAATAAATTTCACAGATACGTCAGCCTGTTTTTTTACCGGTTCGCGGTGAGTGAATAGCGCTCTCAGTTTCAATCTAGAAATAATTAATATTGATGCAATACCTGACAGCGCACGCAGCTTCTGACAAAATAGCGGCCATCTCCCCCTATTTCAAATTGATGGGTCTCTTCTCAGATGGCAGCAAAGATTATTGATGGTAAAACGATTGCGCAGCAGGTTAAAGACGAAGTTGCCGCACGAGTCACGCAGCGTTTGGCAGAAGGAAAACGTGCACCGGGTCTGGCTGTTGTACTGGTCGGCGAGAATCCTGCGTCACAGATTTATGTCGCCAGCAAGCGCAAGGTGTGTGAAGAAGTCGGCTTTATTTCCCGCTCTTATGATTTACCCATCACCACAACGGAATCAGAGCTGTTGACGCTTATCGACCAGCTCAACGCCGATCGGACGATTGACGGTATTCTGGTTCAGCTTCCGCTGCCGGAAGGCATCGATAATACCAAGGTGATTGAACGCATCGCGCCAAGTAAGGATGTGGATGGCTTCCATCCTTACAACGTGGGTCGTCTGTGCCAGCGCGCGCCCATGCTGCGAGCCTGTACGCCACGCGGCATCATCACGCTGTTGGAGCGTTATAATATCGACACCTTCGGGCTGAATGCCGTTGTGGTCGGCGCGTCCAATATCGTTGGCCGTCCGATGAGTCTGGAACTGCTGCTGGCTGGCTGTACGACTACCGTCACGCACCGTTTCACCAAAAATCTACGCCACCATGTTGAAAACGCCGACCTGCTGGTTGTCGCGGTGGGTAAACCGGGCTTCATCCCCGGCGAATGGATTAAGCCGGGCGCGATTGTACTGGACGTGGGTATCAACCGTTTGGAAAGCGGCAAAGTGGTCGGCGATGTGGAATTTGAAACGGCGCAGGAAAGCGCATCTTACATCAGCCCTGTACCGGGCGGCGTCGGCCCAATGACCGTTGCCACACTGATTCAAAACACGCTACAGGCGTGCGAAGAGTATCATGACCACGCCGAATAATTGGCGAGTCAAACACCGATAAGCAGGAATTTATGGCAACCTTTAATCTTGAAAAACATCCGCACGTTGAACTGTGCGATCTCTTGAAACTGCTGGGCTGGAGTGAAAGTGGCGCAGCAGCCAAATTGTCTATCGCCGCAGGCGACGTGACCGTTGACGGCCAGACGGAAACCCGAAAACGCTGCAAAATCGTTGCAGGGCAAACCGTTCGGTTCAACGGCGAGACGGTAAAAGTCGCCGAATAACCTTTACGTCATCGTTCTCGGCGAAAAAAAGCCCGCGATTCATGTCGCGGGCTTTTTATTTACTGAAAGCGTGTTACAGGAAGAAAACTCTACTTACGGCGCCAGATCGTTCCCTGCGGGCCATCTTCCAGCACGATACCCATTTCATTCAAGCGATCGCGAGCCTGATCCGCCAGCGCCCAGTCTTTCGCCGCACGCGCATCTTTACGCTGCTGGATTAACGCTTCGATTTCTTTCACTTCCTCGTCATCCACCTGTGTGCCATTTTGCAGAAACTGCTCAGGATCCTGCTCCAGCAGGCCAAGCACGCCAGACAGTTTACGCAGTGCCGATGCCAACTGATTCGCCGCTTGTACATCTTCCGTTTTCAGGCGGTTAACTTCACGCGCCATATCAAACAGTACCGAATAGGCTTCCGGCGTGTTGAAATCGTCGTCCATCGCCTCACGGAAACGGGCTTCAAACTCGTCACCGCCGTGCGCCGCAATGCTGAGATCCGTTCCACGCAGCGCCGTATACAAACGTTCCAACGCTGCACGCGCCTGCTTCAGGTTGTCTTCGCTGTAGTTCAACTGGCTACGGTAGTGGCCAGACATCAGAAAGTAACGCACGGTTTCTGGGTCGTAATACGCCAACACATCGCGTACGGTGAAGAAATTGTTGAGCGACTTTGACATCTTTTCGCGGTCAACCATCACCATGCCGGAATGCATCCAGTAATTCACATACGAGCCGTCGTGTGCACAGCTGGACTGCGCGATCTCGTTTTCGTGGTGCGGGAACATCAAATCTGAGCCGCCGCCGTGAATATCAAAATGCGTGCCCAGCTGTTTGCAGTTCATGGCAGAACATTCGATGTGCCAGCCAGGGCGCCCTTCTCCCCACGGAGAGGACCAGTGCGGTTCACCCGGCTTGGACATTTTCCACAGCACGAAATCCATCGGGTTACGCTTCACTTCGGTAATTTCAACGCGCGCGCCAGCCTGCAACTGATCCAAATCCTGACGAGACAGCACGCCGTAACCCGGCGCGGTATCAACGGAGAACATCACATCACCATTACTCGCGACATAGGCGTGGCGACGGGCGATCAGCGCTTCCACCATTTCGATGATGTCGGCAATATGGTGCGTCGCACGCGGCTCAGCATCCGGACGCAGAATATTCAACGCATCAAAATCGGCGTGCATCTCTGCGATCATGCGGGTCGTCAGTTGGTCACTGGTTTCCCCATTTTCGGCAGCACGTTTAATAATTTTGTCGTCAATATCGGTGACATTACGCACATATTTCAGTGAATATCCCAGATACCGCAAATACCGCGCCACCACATCAAACGCCACGAAAGTACGCCCGTGACCGATATGACACAGGTCATAAACGGTGATGCCACACACATACATTCCCACCTGACCGGCGTGGATAGGTTTAAATTCCTCTTTTTGGCGACTCAGCGTATTAAAAATCTTTAGCATCAGGGCGTTCCAGTGTTTTTATAAAAAATGGTTTTCACAAAAAAATGGTTTCAAAGAAATGGTTTTCACAGCCGCAGTTAGCGTCAGCAACATCAATGCATTCAGGGTTAACACCCAACGGCGTATTGAAACCTGAACCCTACTGTATTGCAAGGTTAATAAGAAGAGGGAATCAGCGAGAAAGGATAAAAATGAAATGGCCCGGAAAATCCGGGCCATTTCACATCATTGACGGTGACTGACAAAAGCAATCCGCCGACAAAAAACCATTAACGCCAGCGCGGATTGGACATCACAGAGTATTTTCCGCTACCGAGCAGGGCAATCGCGATACCCGCAAAGAAGAACACCGCCGTGCCTTCAACACCCCAGGCGCCGGTTTTGGCCAGCGTGACAAAACCTTCAGGGTGAACCAGTAAGGTTGCGACGACCATGGTAAAGGAGAAGATCAGCGCAGAAGGACGTGTAAGAATCCCGAGAATCATCAGAATAGGGGTGATGACTTCTCCGACATAGACACCGTAACCAACAAAAGCAGGGAGCCCTGCCGAGGTCAGCATGCCTTCAATGGCACCGATTCCACCGTGTACCTTATGCCAGCCATGAAACAGCATCAAAATGCTGAAAGATACGCGCAAAAACAGTTTGCCAAAATCCGGTTTGTCTAATAAACGATTAACACTATCCAGAATACCCAGCATAGTTCACCTATCTCTTTAGAGTTATTTATGAAGAATAAGAATTACTCTCAGATTAATCTGAGCCACAAAAAAAGAACACGTTGATTACGCAAAACATTGATCTGGGGCAACAAAAATCTCATTCAAATTAATTAACTATTATTTTAATTTTTAATCAATTTATTTGTTTTTAAAAGTCCCTATTGCCTGATTAACACCTTATTGCGCACCATTCTTAAGCGCACATATTATTTGACGCCTACCAAAATCAGAGTAGTAAACCTTTTTATACGATTTTCTCATCCATCCAACCGCTAACAGCGGTGCAGTAAGCGCGAAGTACTGACTCAATCGACCAGTTATGCTATAACAGCGCTCTTGTTGTTCACCGCATTTTGTGAACAGCACTCTTAATCACTAAGGCTATCTAGGGTTCATTATTATGATTACGCTTCATACCAACCACGGCGATATCGTTATTAATACGTTTGCAGACAAAGCGCCGGTTACCGTAGAAAACTTCCTGAACTACTGTCGCAGCGGTTTTTATGACAACACGATTTTTCACCGCGTGATTAATGGTTTTATGATTCAGGGCGGCGGCTTCGCTCCCGGCATGGATCAGAAAGAAACCAATGCGACAATCAAAAATGAAGCCAACAACGGTCTGAAAAATACCCGTGGCACGCTGGCGATGGCGCGTACCAACGATCCGCACTCGGCAACTGCCCAGTTCTTTATCAACCTCGTTGATAACGATTTCCTGAACTTCCGTTCAGAGCGTGCCGATGGCTGGGGCTACTGCGTATTCGCTGAAGTCACCGAAGGCATGGACGTTGTTGATAAAATCAAAGGCGTGGCTACCGGCCGCAGCGGCATGCATCAGGACGTACCGAAAGAAGACGTGGTAATTACCCACGTAACGGTCAGCGAATAATCCGACCTGCATGGCAACGCTGTTCATTGCCGATCTGCATTTAAGTATTCATGAACCGGCGATTACCGCCGGTTTTCTGCGTTTTTTACGCCATGATGCGATTGATGCAGATGCGCTGTACATTCTTGGCGACCTGTTCGATGCCTGGATTGGTGACGACGATCTCCAACCGCTGCATGCGACTGTCGCAGCGGAGCTGTATGCCTTACATCAGCGCGGCATTCCCTGCTATTTCGTGCACGGTAACCGTGATTTCCTGATCGGTAAGCGTTTCGCCAAGCAAAGCGGAATGACGCTGCTGCCGACGGAAACGGTGCTCGATCTCTACGGCCAAAAGATTCTCATTCTGCATGGTGATACGTTGTGCACTGACGATCGGCATTACCAGCAATTCCGCCGTCGGGTACATAACCCATTTATTCAGAGACTCTTCCTGCTATTGCCGCTGTCGCTACGTATGCGCATTGCAGCGAAGATGCGGGCGACCAGCCAGCAGGAAAACCAGAAAAAATCGCAGCAGATTATGGATGTCAATCACGACGCCGTACTTGAACGCCTACGGCATTATCAAGTGGAAACGATGATCCACGGCCACACGCACCGCCCGGCCATTCATCAGGTCGATCTCGGTGAATCTTCTGGTCGTCGCGCCGTTCTCGGAGCCTGGCATGAAGAAGGGTCGATGATTAAGGTCACACCACAAAATATCGAACTGATTTCCTTCCCATTTTAATGCGTTTCCTGACATTGACTTAACGGTCTCTCGCCTTACTCCCCCAGAATTTGCGCATACGCAACCGTTTTCCTCGCCATAATGGCGTGATATGCTCTACGCCCTCAACGTCAGACCCTCCCTGTCTGGCCGACGCGAACGCGTCACGAACACGTACAATTATAGGTACAACTACAGGAGCGTTACAGGCATGTCATCCAACGTTGCCCCGGCTAAAATTGCCATCGTCATGGGTTCAAAGAGTGACTGGGCCACCATGCAGTTTGCTGCGGAAATCCTCACCACGCTGAACATTCCTTTTCATACCGAAGTCGTTTCTGCACACCGGACGCCGGATAAACTGTTCAGCTTCGCTGAGCAGGCGGCACAGAACGGTTTTGATGTGATTATCGCGGGCGCAGGCGGCGCAGCACACCTGCCGGGTATGCTGGCAGCAAAAACGCTGGTTCCCGTGCTTGGCGTGCCGGTACAAAGCTCAACGCTGAGCGGGGTAGACAGCCTGTATTCCATCGTCCAGATGCCGCGCGGCATCCCGGTCGGCACATTGGCTATTGGCAAAGCGGGCGCAGCGAATGCGGCTCTGCTGGCCGCACAAATTCTTGCCCTGCATGACAATGGCATCGCCACCCGACTGGCAGACTGGCGTCAGGCGCAAACCGATGATGTGCTCTCTCATCCCGATCCGCGGGAGGAGGCATGAAACCGGTCTGCGTATTAGGCAATGGTCAGTTGGGCAGAATGCTGCGTCAGGCTGGTGAACCGCTAGGTATTGCGGTTTACCCAGTGGGTCTGGATGCAGAACCGGAATCGGTTCCGTTTCATAACAGTGTCATTACCGCCGAGATCGAACGCTGGCCGGAAACCGCCCTCACGCGCGAGTTAGCCGAGCACACGGCGTTTGCAAACCGCGATATTTTCCCGCGTCTGGCCGATCGCCTGACGCAAAAGCAGCTGCTGGATTCGTTGAATCTGGCAACCGCACCTTGGCAGTTGCTGGTTAGTGCCGATGAATGGCCACACGTCTTTGCCTCATTGGGTGAACTCGCTATCGTTAAACGTCGCGTCGGCGGTTACGACGGCCGTGGGCAGTGGCGCTTGCGCGATGGCGAACAGCAGACGCTGCCCGCTGACTGCTACGGCGAATGCATCGTTGAGCAAGGCATTAACTTTTCTGGCGAAGTCTCGCTGGTGGGGGCCCGCAATACGCACGGCAAATGTGTGTTCTACCCGCTCACTCATAACCTGCATCAGGATGGCATTCTGCGTACCAGCGTGGCTTTCCCTCAGCCCGATCCGCAGTTGCAACAGCAGGCAGAGCAGATGCTGTCCGCAATAATGAATGCGCTGGGTTATGTGGGCGTGATGGCGATGGAATGCTTTATCGTCGGCGATCACTTGCTCATTAACGAGCTGGCTCCACGCGTGCACAATAGCGGACACTGGACACAAAATGGTGCGTCCATCAGCCAGTTTGAGCTACATTTGCGCGCCATTCTGGATCTGCCGCTGCCGGTACCAGTGGTCGAAACGCCGTCGGTGATGGTCAACCTAATCGGCACTGATGTAAATACCGACTGGCTGGCGCTGCCGCTGGTGCACCTGCACTGGTATGAGAAAGACGTTCGTCCTGGCCGTAAAGTTGGACACCTCAATCTACCGTCGTCGGACACCGTACAATTGCAACACACGCTGCAATTGCTGGCACCTCTCTTACCAGAGGAATACCACAGCGGTCTGGCATGGGCAGAAAAAAAACTCACCGCCTGACAGATCGGTGGCCGTGAACCGGCAGGTTACAATCTGCCGGCTCACTTTCATCGGATAACAACACATCAGGTTGTGATACGATACAACAGCAGAAACTGCACCATCGATACATCCGCAAAAGAGAAAAACCATCATTACGCGTGACATCAGCAAATTTGCGTTTATTATTTCATCTTTCCTTTATTTTATTTATTGTTCATTTTTCATCACTCAGCAATTAAATAAAGCATCAATAATGAACCATTAAAAATATTTAAATTAAAGTATCAAGATTGATATTTTAATTTGCATAGAAATTTATTAAAATATTTCCCGTCAATTCATTTCTGTGATCGCCTCAATATTATTCGCTGACCACAACGATATAGAATGCCGCCACAAAACAGTATTGACCTACTGACATAATTATCAACATGTCTCGTTCGTTTTTTAAACTCCGTAACGGCAACTTGCCGATACTGTAATTTTTATAATCCACATCATGTGGCAATACTCTTGTAACAGAGTATTAATATATTCACCGAGGAGAGATCAGTATATGAGCACCATTCAAGATAGCAGCCAGGTGTTAGAACAGGCTTCAGGATGGCGTAAAAGCGACACGGTCTGGATGCTGGGCCTGTATGGCACGGCTATCGGCGCTGGCGTGTTATTTTTACCTATCAATGCCGGTATTGGTGGGTTAATTCCGTTAATTATCATGGCTCTGATTGCCTTCCCGATGACATATTATTCTCACCGTGCTTTATGCCGTTTTGTATTATCCGGCAAGAAAGGTGGCGAAGATATTACCGAAGTCGTTGAAGAACATTTCGGCGTTGGCGCAGGTAAATTAATCACTTTGCTTTATTTTTTCGCTATTTATCCGATCCTATTAGTTTATAGCGTCGCCATCACCAATACGGTAGATAGCTTTATTACCCACCAATTGCATTTGCCTTCTCCGCCACGTGCCCTGCTGTCATTAATATTGATCCTCGGATTAATGTTTATTGTCCGCTTCGGTGAAGCGATGATCGTTAAGGCCATGAGCATTCTGGTTTACCCGTTTGTTGCCGTACTGATGTTGCTGGCGCTGTATTTAATTCCAAACTGGAACACCTCTGTTTTTGAAAACATTTCTTTGAGTTCCAGCGTCACGGGCAACGGCCTGTTGGCGACATTATGGCTGGCTATTCCGGTGATGGTTTTCTCCTTCAACCACTCGCCAATCATCTCCTCTTTCGCCGTTGCAAAACGTAAAGAATATGGTGATGACGCCGAGCAAAAATGCTCACGCATTCTGTCTTACAGCCACATCATGATGGTGCTGACCGTGATGTTCTTCGTCTTCAGCTGTGTACTGAGCCTGTCTCCGACTGAGCTGATGGAAGCGAAAACACAGAACATTTCTATTCTGTCCTATCTGGCAAACCACTTTAACAACCCGGTAATCGGCTATTTAGCGCCGGTTATTGCCACCATCGCCATCTCTAAATCGTTCCTAGGTCACTATCTGGGTGCAGGCGAAGGTTTTAACGGCATGATCGTGAAATCCCTGCGTAGCAGAGGAAAAACCATTTCCAACACCAAATTGAATCGCATCACTGCGCTGTTCATGCTGGTCACCACTTGGATTGTTGCGACGCTGAACCCAAGCATTCTGGGCATGATCGAAACGTTGGGCGGCCCAATTATCGCGTGCCTGCTGTTCCTGATGCCGATGTACGCCATCCAGAAAGTCCCAGCAATGAAGAAATACAGCGGCCAGATCAGCAACGTCTTTGTCACCCTGATGGGACTGATCGCGATTTCCGCTATCGTTTACAGCCTGAGCGAACTGCTGTAATCCCCCCACCCTAATTTAACGCCGGCACGTTGTTTTCTAGTCATACCCTAAATAATTCGAGTTGCAGGTAGGCGGTAACCACACGACAAATCGGTCTTAGACCGATTTGAACAGTGCTAGCACTGACCCGAAGGGTGAACCTCATAAATGAGGTTCATCAATCCCCAGGAGCTTACTCAAGTAAGTGACTGGGGTGAGTGAGGGAAACCAACGCACATGCGGCTTGAAGTATGACGGGTATCCGGCGTTTTTTTTCAAGGAAATCGCTATGGTCAGCGTATTTGATATCTTCAAAATCGGCATCGGCCCGTCCAGTTCTCATACCGTCGGCCCGATGAAAGCGGGTAAAATGTTCACTGACGATCTGGTGAACCGCGCGCTTATCTCATCGGTGACACGTATTGTCGTTGATATTTACGGCTCACTTTCCCTGACGGGGAAAGGACACCACACCGATATCGCCATCATTATGGGGCTCGCGGGTAACCTGCCAGATAGCGTAAATATCGATAGTATTCCGGCGTTTATTCAACAAGTGAAAGACACTCAGCGTCTGCCGATGCTTAACGGTCAGTATGAGGTCAGCTTCCCGCTGGAATCCTCCCTGCGTTTCCAACCAGAGAATCTGCCGCTGCATGAAAACGGCATGATCATTCGCGCCTATAACCAGCAAGAGTTGGTCTATAGCAAAACGTATTACTCCATCGGAGGCGGATTCGTCGTCGATCAGGAAAATTTCGGCAAACCCAATCTGGCCGAAGAAAGTGCGCCCTACCCGTTCTTTTCTGCCCAGAAACTGTTGCAACACTGTCACGATCACTGCCTGTCTTTATCCGCTATCGTCCTGAAAAACGAGATTGCGATGCATGGTCGGGAAGCGCTTGAGCACTATTTTGCCGACGTATGGAAAACCATGCAGGACTGCATGCATCGCGGCATGAATACGGAAGGCGTATTGCCCGGCCCATTGCGCGTTCCGCGCCGGGCATCAGCGCTGCATCGCCTGCTGTTCATCAACGATCGTTTTTCTAACGACCCGATGGATGCGATGGACTGGGTGAACATGTTCGCGATGGCCGTGTCGGAAGAAAATGCGGCTGGCGGACGCGTCGTCACCGCACCAACGAACGGTGCGTGTGGCATTATTCCTGCCGTGCTGGCCTATTACGATCGTTACGTTCAACCGGTCACCCCAGAATCTTACCTACGCTACTTTCTGGCATCCGGCGCTATCGGCATGCTCTACAAAATGAACGCCTCGATTTCCGGTGCAGAAGTGGGCTGTCAGGGAGAAGTCGGCGTGGCCTGTTCGATGGCCGCAGCAGGTCTGGCTGAACTACTTGGCGCGAGCCCTGAACAGGTATGCATCGCGGCGGAAATTGGTATGGAGCATAATCTGGGGCTGACATGCGACCCAGTCGCGGGTCAGGTTCAGGTACCGTGCATTGAACGCAACGCTATTGCCTCCGTGAAGGCGATCAACGCCGCCAGAATGGCGATGCGCCGCACCAGCGAGCCACGCGTATCACTGGATAAGGTCATTGAAACCATGTATGAAACCGGCAAAGACATGAACGCCAAGTACCGTGAAACGTCTCGCGGGGGATTGGCGATTAAAGTTGTGCTGTGTGAGTAAGAAATAGCAGGGGATACGCCTTGTCGCATTAAATGCTCGGCAGATTAACGCGACAATCATGGGTTAATGCGTATGGTTTCGCATTAGCCCTTTATTTTTTATCGCTTTCAGGCAGCGACCAGACAATGTTGTTTTCAGCCGCTGCGATGTACCAGTCCACGGTGCTGTTAGCCGGCTTTTTGATATTTTCATGCTTGGTGAGCGTTTTGGCAGGAAACGTGGCGGCTTTCTTTCTGATACGCAGCGGCGTCTGTTTTTTCTCACCGCTGATCTGCGCATGGAAGGATTCCACTTCCGCATCGAAGAGCACGCCTTCAATCTGATGTAAACGATTTAATCCGCGCAGAATGGAGAGCAGGCTGCTTAGCGTAATGGATTCGCCCATTTCCGCACGCTTGATCGTTGCGATTCCCAGCCCTGCCCGTTCAGCAAGATCGACCTGCGATAAACGTTGTTGAATTCTGGCGTCTTTTATTCTCCGGCACAGCTCGGTAATAATTTCGCCTTCGTTCATGGTACTGAATTTCATCTTACCCACCACTTGCCAGAGTTAAAAAATTTGCGCGCATTTTATCATCAATTTTTCAAATGGCACGGACAATTGATGAACGGTATCCATAATTTTTTTATGGTTTGATGATACCATAGACATCCCATCAGGCTTGTCGTAAATACGGGTTATATTTAATCGAAACAATTAAACAATATAATAATTAAAACCACTAATTAGAAATCAAAAAGAGATGTTATTTAAATAACAAAACAAAAACAATGAGTTAAAAAAATAACTCATTGTTTCCTGAATAAAAAGAAGACAAATACATTAACTAAGGTAAACTTTATTCTATATTCACACGATTGCACTGCATAACAACGCTCTACTATTAAATTTCACTCTCACAGGAAAGGAACTTCCATAATGAGCATTACAAGCCTTAATGGTATCGCTAACTACTCAGCCCCCTCGGTGAACCGTAAAGAACCTGCGGAAAACGTATTTTCACTCGCTGGCAACACGTCAAAATCAAGCGTCAATTCTGTTGCTGCCAATACCCCCTCAACGATCCAGTCAAGCAAACGTTATGATTTTTCCAATATGACACCACAGGAAGCGATTGACGCGACAAAAGATCTCACCGCCTCCGGCGATATGTCATTTGAAGAAAGTCTGGAAATCGGTATGGCGGCGCTGCTCATTTTGCATCCTCCAATTGACGATGTCGCCCCCGCCGATCCCAACCAGAAAATCAATTTTATCCAAATGCTAAAAAATGGGATAAGCGGTTCGCTATCACGCGGCGAGCACTTACATGCAGAACAGCAGAAATCAGTATTAGATAAGCTAGCACAACTTAGTTACATGCCGATTAGCGTGAAGGCATAATGAAAAGCAGGTCCTCTTTTAAGAGAACCTGCTGAGAATGCGGTGTTATCGAATATTCAGTGAAGTGCTAAGCGTTCTAAAAGGTGCATTAATCGAAGTAGATTGATAGCGGAAAGGACCTGACTGCATGCCATCGCCATTGAAATAAGCCATCCATCCCACATAAGTCGAACCTGCAGGGCATGACTCGGTATAATAACCACCGACGACACAGACGCCATTAACCTGATAGGGACTCTTTTGCGTACCATTCACCCAACCAAAGCGGTTATTACCATAGCCCACTTCCAGCACTGCAATTCGCAGTTGCGCTCCGCCATGATCCTGAGTTGTCGCAAGTTTATTTGGGCCAATATATTCCCAGGCTCCACCATTCTGTGTTGATGCCACAGCATAGACATAGACAGAACTCAATGCAGGCGCTGGCGCACGAAGAGGCTTATAGTCCTGAGAAGAGGATTCATTTGCAGATACTGGATGCTCCAGAAGGGGAGAGTCAAATGCTGTAATGACTTCCGCCACTGGCTCTTCCTGAGCCTGAGAATAAGCCGGAAACATCATACTAACCAACATACTAAATGCAACGCCAATATATATTTTCTTTCTCATCCTGAGTAATTCCATTTAAATACAGCCAATCGCTGCATATAAACTATGAATCAAAATTTCATTTTTTTCAGTAAAAAAATCACAAAAAAAAAATTTTAGATTTAAAAAAGAATAATTAATCAGTTATTTATTTTTATGGAAAGTTTAAAAATATTCGCAATATCATTTATAATAAAATTATATGCATAGAAATGATATTGCGTTCTATTATTTAAGTACGGTTCTAACCAAAACGCCCAGTAATATAATCCTCTGTGCGACGTTGTGTCGGAGAGGTAAATAGATCGTCCGTACGATTGTATTCGATCAGTTTGCCCTGATTGATAAACGCGGTGTAATCCGACACGCGAGCCGCCTGCTGCATGTTGTGCGTCACCAGCACCAGCGTGAAATGCTGCTTTAGCGTTCCCATCAGTTCCTCGACAACCAGCGTCGAAATGGGATCGAGCGCGGAGGTCGGCTCATCCAGCAACAACACTTCCGGTTCAATGGCGATCGCCCGGGCGATCACCAAGCGCTGCTGCTGCCCGCTGGATAGCGTCAGCGCGTTGTCGCTCAGACGATCCTTTACCTCATGCCAAAGCGCCGCCGCACGTAGCGCACGCTCAACGGCATCATCCAGAAAACGGCGATCGCGTAGCCCCTGCAACCTCAGGCCATAAATCACATTTTCATAGATCGACTTGGGAAACGGATTCGGGCGTTGAAAAACCATCCCCACCCGACGGCGCAACGTGGCAACATCAAGCTGTGGGTCGTTGATAAGCATCCCATTCAGCCTGATATCACCTTCGGTACGGCAGTCATCCACCAGATCGTTCATACGATTAAAGCAGCGTAACAGCGTGGATTTACCACAGCCCGACGGCCCAATCAGCGCCGTCACCTGATTCTTCGGAATACGAATCGAAATATCGTTCAGTGCCTGCTTGTCGCCATAGTAAAGATTCAGATGTTCCACGGTCAACGTCGTCTGCTCATCACTCAGTTGATGAATATCAGGCAGCGGTGCCATCTCCTTTTGTGTCATAAATCCCATAACTTCATCCTACTTTCAGAGTGATAACGAACGATATTTCTCACGCAGAACATGGCGAATCCCAATCGCCGCAAGGTTCAACCCAACGACAATCAACACCAGCAGCAGTGCGGTGATGTACACCAGCGGCCTTGCCGCTTCCACATCTGGGCTTTGGAACGCCAGATCGTAGATTTGAAATCCCAGATGCATAAATTTTCGCTCAAGATGCAGATAAGGGAAAATGTCATCCACCGGTAAAACTGGCACCGACTTCACTACGCCGACCAACATCAGCGGCGCGGTTTCCCCCGCGGCACGCGCTACAGCGAGGATCAAGCCCGTCATCATCGCGGGAACCGCCATCGGCAGCACAACATGCCACAGCGTTTCGGCTTTGGTCGCTCCCAGCGCTAATGAACCGTGGCGCACGGACATTGGGATGCGCGACAGCCCTTCCTCCGTTGCCACAATCACCACCGGCAGCGTCAGCAGTGCCAGCGTCAGCGACGCCCACAGCAGCCCCGGCGTCCCAAACGTCGGATTCGGCAACGCTTCAGAATAGAACAGTTGATCCAGCGTGCCACCGATGAGATAAACAAAAAAGCCTAACCCGAATACGCCATAAACAATGGAAGGCACCCCAGCCAGATTGACCACGGCAATCCGCACCCAGCGCGTTAAGCTGTTTTTCCCCGCGTACTCATGCAGATAAACCGCAGCGATCACCCCCAACGGCATCACGACAATAGACATCAGCACCACCATCAGCACCGTGCCAAAAATGGCGGGGAAAAGGTGGCCCGCGCTGTTGCTGTCCAGCGAATAGTGTACCAGCATGAATTTCGCCTGCTCGCCCCAGTGGCTGACTTTTTCCCACAGGTTCATCGCATTAGGGAACCAGGCCTGTTCGATGTCCCTGAGCGGGATAAGATGGACGCTACCGTTCGCGTCGCGTAGCTGCACGGTATCGCGATTAATGTCCATATTGAGTGAGGTTAGCTGGCGCGACAGCGCATCGAAGCGGCGTTGCAGTTCAATACGTTCAGCCTGAAGGCGGGCTAACGCCTGATTATCCAGCGTCTTGGCCTGCTGCCGCTTTTTCTCTTCCAGCCGCAGCGTCTCAAACTGCTGGTTGATCTTCGCCATCTCCCCCATACGGATGGCCTGCATCTTCGCGAGCAACCCCTGCACCTGCTCAACGCGATGCTGTAAGGTGGCGGGGAGATCCGTTGCCACCAGCGGCTGCTCGCCCTCCAGCATGCCAGCCAGATAACCATAGGCAGTGCCATTGTTCGTCCGCTTCAACACCAGAATGTCGGCGGGTTTATCAAAGCGGACAATGTCGCGCGACAGCAGCGTGCGAAAGCTCTGCCCATGAATTTCACGCTGGCCAATTTTGATTAAATAGCGTGTTTCAGCGTCCCCAGACGCAGAGGTTAAATCAGCCTGTTCCAGTTGCTGACGCGAAAGCGTCTGCTCGGCATAAATCTCCCCTATCAACGCACGTTGCGTCCCTTGTGCTGGCGGTAACGTCAGCAGCCAGACGGGCTGTGGCCACAGGTAGCGCATGCCCTGCCCAGCAAGCAGTACGATAATTGCCAGCATCGCCAGCAGGCTAATGGAAATTGACGATGCGGTCAGCCACACCCAGGGCCTTCCCGAACGGAACCAGCGCTTCACGCGTTTTCTCCTTCATCACGGTAACGTTGGCGTAAGCGCTGTCGGATAGTTTCAGCCAGCGTATTCACGATGAACGTGAAAACAAACAGCGTTAATGCCGTTAAGAACAGCACCCGATAGTGACCGCTGTTCGTCACCGCTTCCGGCATTTCAATAGCGATATTCGCCGCCAGCGAACGCAGGCCCTGAAGCAGGCCTTCATCCATAATCGGTGTGTTGCCCGTCGCCATGAGTACTATCATGGTTTCCCCTACGGCGCGGCCAAAACTCAGCATCAGCGCGGCGAAAACCCCAGCACTGGCGGACGGCAGCACGACACGCCACAGGGTTTGCCACGCCGTCGCCCCCAGCGCTAACGATCCCTGACTTAAACGAGCCGGTACGCTGAACAGCGCATCTTCCGCTAGCGAAAAAATCAGCGGGATCAGCGCGAAGCCAAGGGCAACACCCGCTACCAGCGTATTACGTTGGACAAAATCATCGCCTAACCACTGATATAGCGGCTGCCCCAATACTGCGATTTCGATATGTGGCGCAAGCCAGCATCCGGCCACAAATGTCAGCAAGATCGTGGGGATGAGGAATAGCACGTCCCAGCCTGCTGGAAAACGGGTGCGCCAGCGCGTCGGCAGGCATTCAATCAGCCAGCCGCAGCAGAGCACGGCCAGCATCCATAAAATCGGCATGACCAGAATCGCGGACAGATAAGTCGCAAAATGCGGGGCCAGCCAGATGGCCGCAATCAAACCGACGACCACCGTCGGCAACGCGCCCATGATTTCCAGCGTGGGTTTAATCCAGCGTCGCAGCGTCGGCGACATAAAGCAGGCGGTATAAATCGCGGCGGACAGCGCCAGCGGCGTGGCAAACATCATAGCGTAAATCGCGGCTTTCATCGTGCCCAGCATCAGCGGCATCATGCTGAATTTGGCCTGATAGCTGTCATCCGCCGACGTAGATTGCCAGATATAGGCAGGCTCTGGGTAGTTCTCGTACCACAGCTTTTGCCACAGCCCGCGCCAGCCAATATCGGGATACGGGTTATCAACCTGATAGCGATGCCAGCCCTGCGCCGTTTCAACCAGCAAAGCTGAACCGCGCGGCGAAAACGCCAGCGTTTGTGCATGGGCCGGTAGCGTCTGCGTCAGCAGCGCATGAGACTGTTTACTGGCAAACAGCGACAAATCACCCTGTGCATTCAATGTGGCAAAGACTCGTCGCTGCGCCTCCGTTGCCAACAACACCGATTCGCCCACAACGTGCGGAAACTCGCGAATCTCCGTCAGTGTGGCGCCCTTTTCGCCAGGGACGTCAAACCATTGGCTAATCCGCCCGTCAGCGGCCTGTATCAGCAATGATCGTCCACCGGACAACAACGCCAGATGCAGCGGTTCCGCCAACTGCAACTGGCGCTCTTCCCGCAGCTTCAGCGCGTTCGACCCCACCTGCCATAGCGTTAATGTCTTACCGCTGAGCAAATACACTTGCTGCCCGTCTGGCGTCAGCAGCAGTTGGTTAATAGTACCCACCGGAAGCGTAATCTGCGCCCGTTGTCGCACGCCATTTTTATCAACATCGGCAATAATCAAGGTATTTTCTTGCCCGATCGCCGCCACAACGACATGCTTTTCACCCACCGCAGTCACTGCCAGATGACGCAGCGGCTGCGCGGGTAACCCAAGCGAATACGCCTGCTCACCCAGCGGATAATCCCAGACTGGAGCACGGTTTTCTGTACGCGATAATACGGGCTGAACGAAAATCAGACGGCCATCAGGCTGACTCAGGGCATAAATTTGTCGCTCGCCCTGACTCTGCGCCAGCAAACTCAGCGCAGGCACCAACTGAATACGCGACATAGGCTGGTTTTCCGCAAACGGAATAAACTCGCCATAGCCCTGACTGTCGATGCGAAACCCGATTTGCCCGTTGTCGCTAAGCCCCAGCACCAGCGACGGTTCCGCACTGTGGCGTGGCACCGTTTTTTGCCCGTTAACGGTGGGGGAAAGGAACAGTGGCGTCACCACATACAGGAGATAGAAGAAGATTAATAACAGCATAGCCAGCACCAGCAGCCCACTGCCCGCAACAATGCGGTGAACCAAACGATCGATCCACGCTCGCCGACGATCCCGATACTGTGATGTGTTGCCTGTGTTTACCATTATTCTCGCCGTTAGAGTGAAGCCGCCAGAGTCGTGTTGCTAACGTATTGCGGGTAGCATATGTTGCCTTTACGCCCATAATATGACAATGGTAAGTCTGTCTATGAATTAGATTTTATCGTCATCAACACGCCATAATGTTGTTGTACCCTATACCCACAGAGGAAGGGTATGAATATTGGATGAACCTTCAGTACATGAGTTGAGCGGAGTGACAATGGGTCAGGACAAACTCTACATAGAGAAAGAATTAAGTTGGTTATCCTTTAATGAACGAGTACTTCAGGAAGCAGCAGATAAAAGCAATCCGTTAATCGAACGCATGCGCTTTCTTGGCATTTACTCCAGCAACCTTGATGAATTTTATAAAGTCCGTTTTGCCGATTTGAAAAGACGCATTCTGATTAACGAAGAACAAGGTCTGGACGGCAATCTGCGACACCTTTTAGGTAAAATTCAGGCGCGCGTACTAAAAACCGATCAAATTTTCGATAGTTTGTACAACGAACTGCTGCTGGAGATGGCGCGTAACCAGATTTTTCTGGTCAATGAGCGTCAGGTTTCCCCTAATCAGCAAGAGTGGCTGAGGGACTACTTCCGGCAATATCTGCGCCCGCACATCACGCCAATACTCATCTTTAACGAAACCAATCTGGTGGAGTTCCTGAAGGATAACTATACCTATCTTGCCGTCGAAATTATTCGTGGCGATGAAATCAGTTATGCCCTGCTGGAAATTCCTTCGGATAAAATACCGCGCTTCGTCAACCTGCCAGCGGAAGCGCCGCGCCGCCGTAAGACCATGATCCTCATCGATAACATTCTGCGTTACTGTCTGGATGATATCTTCAAGGGCTTCTTTGATTACGATGCGCTGAACGCGTACTCCATGAAGATGACGCGCGATGCAGAATACGATCTGGTGACGGAAATGGAATCCAGCCTGTTGGAATTGATGTCTTCCAGCCTGAAGCAGCGCTTAACCGCCGAGCCGGTAAGATTTGTGTATCAGCGCGACATGCCGGACGCCATGGTTGCGATGCTACAGGAGAAACTGGGGATCTCTTCTTTTGACTCCGTTATCCCCGGCGGGCGTTATCATAATTTCAAAGACTTTATTTCTTTCCCGAACGTCGGACGCGCCAATCTGGTCAACAAGCCCTTGCCCCGCCTGCGGCACACCGGATTCAACCATTTTCGCAATGGGTTTGATGCGATCCGTGAGCGCGACGTTCTGCTCTATTACCCGTACCACACCTTCGAGCACGTATTGGAACTGCTGCGACAAGCCTCTTTCGACCCTAATGTGCTGTCCATCAAAATCAATATTTACCGTGTCGCCAAAGACTCACGCATCATTACCTCAATGATCCATGCGGCGCACAACGGTAAGAAAGTGACGGTCGTGGTCGAGCTACAGGCACGTTTTGACGAAGAGGCAAACATCCATTGGGCTAAGCGCCTGACGGAAGCTGGCGTGCACGTCATTTTCTCGGTGCCTGGGCTGAAGATTCACGCCAAACTGTTCCTGATTTCCCGCCGCGAAGGGGAAAACATCGTGCGTTACGCGCACATCGGCACCGGTAACTTCAACGAGAAAACTGCCCGCCTGTATACGGATTACTCGCTGTTAACTGCCGACGAACGTATTACCAACGAAGTCCGTCGCGTCTTCAACTTCATTGAAAACCCCTACCGCCCAGTCAGCTTCGAGCACCTGCTGGTGTCACCGCAAAACTCCCGCGACAAGCTTTACCAACTGATCGATACCGAGATCGAAAACGCGCTGGCGGATCGTGATGCAGGCATTACGCTTAAGGTAAATAATCTGGTGGATAAAGGGCTGGCGGAAAAGCTGTATAAGGCTTCCGCTGCGGGCGTGAAAATTAATCTGCTGGTACGCGGCATGTGTTCGCTGATCCCTAATTTACCAGGGATCAGCGAAAATATTCAGGTCATCAGTATTCTTGACCGCTATCTGGAACACGATCGGGTGTATGTCTTCAACAACGGCGGGGACAAGAAAGTCTACCTCTCTTCCGCAGACTGGATGACACGCAATATTGATTATCGCATTGAAGTCGCAGTGGAAATTCTGGATCCCATTTTGAAAAACCGCGTGCTGGAGACGTTGGATATTCTGTTCAGCGATACGGTGAAAGCCCGTGTCATTGATAAAGAATCGAGCAACCGCTATGTCTCACGCGGCAACAAGCGTAAAGTACGCGCGCAAAATGCCATTTACGACTACATCAAGGCGTTGGAGCAACCTGGAGATAAGCCTGAATAATGCCGTTAACGAACAATGAAAAAACCGAGATAAAGCCGCAAGAGTTCGCGGCTATCGACCTGGGCTCCAATAGTTTTCACATGGTGATCGCACGCGTGGTAAACGGTGCGCTTCAGGTATTGGGACGTTTAAAACAGCGGGTGCATCTGGCCGACGGGCTGGACAGCAAAAACATGCTCAGCGAAGAAGCGATTCAACGCGGCCTGAACTGTCTGGCGCTGTTTGCTGAACGCCTGCAAGGCTTCCCAGCCATGAACGTGTCCATCGTCGGAACGCACGCGCTGCGTCAGGCAGCTAACGCGCAGGAATTTTTGCGCCGCGCGGCGGATATCATTCCCTATCCGATAGAGATCATTTCCGGCCATGAAGAAGCCCGTCTGATTTTTATGGGTGTGGAACATACGCAGCCGGAAAAAGGCCGCAAGCTGGTCATCGATATCGGCGGCGGTTCTACAGAGCTGGTTATCGGTGAAGATTTCGAGCCAATGCTGGTGGAAAGCCGTCGTATGGGGTGCGTCAGCTTCGCCCAGCAGTTTTTCCCGAATGGTGAAATTAGCGAAGCCAACTTCAAGCGCGCTCGGCTGGCCGCAGCGCAAAAGCTGGAGACGCTGTCCTGGGAATACCGCATATACGGCTGGAAATTCGCCCTCGGTGCGTCTGGAACGATCAAAGCCACGCATGAAATTCTGGTGGAGATGGGAGAGAAAGACGGCCTGATTACGCCCGAGCGACTGGAAATGCTACGCACGCAGATCTTGCAGTTTAAGCACTTCAAAGCGCTGAGTCTGCCGGGTCTGTCCGAAGACCGTCAGTCGGTGCTGGTGCCCGGTCTGGCTATTCTGTGCGGTATTTTCGATGCGCTGGCGATCAAAGAACTACGCCTGTCCGATGGCGCATTGCGCGAAGGCGTGCTGTACGAAATGGAAGGTCGATTCCGCCACCAGGATATTCGTATCCGTACCGCGCAGAGCCTGGCGACCCATTACAATATCGACCGTGAGCAGGCGCGACGCGTGCGGGAAACCACGCAGCAGCTTTATGCGCAATGGGCAGAGCAAAATCCTAATCTGGTGCATCCACAGCTTGAGGCTATTTTGAACTGGGCTTCCATGCTGCATGAAGTTGGATTGGGCATTAACCATAGCGGCATGCATCGCCATTCCGCTTACATTCTGCAAAACACCAACCTGCCCGGTTTCAATCAGGAACAGCAGCTTGTGCTGTCCCTAATCGTGCGATTGCACCGTAAAGTGATCAAGTTGGAAGAGTTGCCGCGGTTGAACCTGTTCAAAAAGAAACAGTATTTGCCCATGATGCAGCTCTTGCGCCTTGCCACGCTGTTGAATAACCAGCGTCAGGCAACGACAACGCCGGAATCGTTACGGCTGCATACCGATGATAACTACTGGACGCTGACGTTCCCCCGTGACTTCTTTACCAATAACACGCTGGTACAGCTGGATTTGGAACGGGAACAAGAATATTGGCAGGACGTCACCGGTTGGAAGCTGATGATTGAGGAAGAGAAAGCCTGATTGATGAAAACGTTACGTGGAAAATCGAGCCTACGCCGAACAGTAAAGTAGCGAGAAATGGTGTAACTTGGCTGGCCGGTGAGATCCGGTTAACATAAAGTTTACAGAGATGGGGCCGATACCAAAATGATGGCTGGCGTGAATTTTCGCCAACATCATGCAACCTCGGCGGAAAGATGCGTTTCCTTTCATGCCGGATATCAATCCAACTCAGTATTAAGGAGAGTAAAATGGATGTATCACAGATTGCATCACTCGCTACCGATCTCAGCAACATGCGTACCAGCAGTGAGGCCAGTACACTAGTGATGAAAAAAGCGCTCGATAACCAAGAAGCTGTTGCAGCTGGTATTTTGCAGGCATTACCCCCTCTGCCAGCAAATCCGGCGATTGGGCGTAACGTCAATACCACGGCGTAATCCCTTGCACCACACAACCCGCTTATTCGTTTTTGTTTGAGCGGGTTTTTTACTGATTCCCTTTATCCCTTTATCCCTTTTATACCCTTTTCTCTTCACGCGGGTTTATACCTCCCTGTCTCCTTGCACCGAACGTGCGAAAACCGGATCGACCATCATCTTTTTCACTGAGGTCGATTGACCTCCCCTACTGCTTGTGCCTAAATAAACAACAGCGAATGTTCGCTTTCACAGAGGATTAACTGGTAATGTCCACGCTTACCCACAAACGACGATTATCGATACGCCCGCAACGAAGTGGCTCTCGGATCGCCCGTGCCGTTTTGCTCATCAGCTTCATTATTCTTTTAGGCCGTTTTGCCTACTCCACCATCACTGCGTTTGGTCATCACCAAGACAAGCAGCAGCAGCGTGCTGAACAATTACGGCTTCCTGCCAACGTACTCGTCAATCAGAAAGAGTAGCGCTTAGCCAACCCGTTCCTTATATTCTTTTTTTTCTTCATCAGGCTTTGTTGCCTTCGTATTCCCGTGCCCGTCATTCACGCCCGTTGCCTATTGAGATGATGCCGTACCAATAAAAAAACGTCGGGAGCGTTTTTCAACGTTGCGCAGCAACGGCCCGAAGGGTGACGGACGAGGATATCCGTCATAAAAAAACGGCAGTGCGAATCTTCGCAGCCACCGTTTTTATTAATCAATTACGCTCATCAATCAATCGTGTTCATCAATCATGAACGTGCTTCAAGCCGGGCTTAGACGATAGTCAAGGTCACGTCGATGTTGCCACGCGTGGCATTGGAGTATGGGCAAACGATATGGGCTTTCTGCACCAAATCTTCAGCCACGGCGCGATCCAGGCCCGGCAGGGAAATTTTCAGTTCGACTTCGATACCAAATCCTGTCGGGATGGCACCGATACCTACGCTACCGTTTACCGTGGTATCAGCAGGGACAGCGATTTTGTCACGCGCGCCGACAAACTTCATCGCGCCAAGGAAACAGGCAGAATAGCCCGCAGCGAACAGTTGCTCTGGGTTCGTCCCTTCAGCGCCTGCACCGCCCAGCTCACGTGGGGTCGTCAATTTAATATCAACCGCTTTATCGGAAGACACCGCACGACCATCACGACCACCAGTAGCTTGAGCATGAGCAACGTATAATACTTTTTCAATAGACATAATGTGACTCCAGATAGTTAGGGTATGGCCTAAGGCGGTCTCTACGCCGCCTAGGCTTCAATTACATAGCGAAAAATTAAATCGCATACTACTTATATACATAAATAAAACCACGTAAAAACATACTACTTAACAAATATAACGCTGTCTGACGGACTGCGGATGCACAAGGCAACCGCGAGTATCTTCAAAGATGCCCAATCAGATTCTTACGCAGCGTCTCTAAATCTTTTTTGATCGTCTGCAACTGGTCAAGGTGGCATTCCGTCGCGCAAAACACGCTTTCAGGAATCGCTCGTGCCTGCTGCTGAAGTGCTCGCCCTGCTTCGGTTAACCCGACCAGCACCTGACGCTCATCTTCTGTTCCTCGGTTACGAACCACTAAGCCTGCGCTTTGTAACCGCTTGAGCAACGGCGTTAGCGTAGCAGAATCGAGATACAGACGCTCACCCAACTCAGACACCGTCAAACCATCACGCTCCCACAGCACCAGCATCACCAGATATTGGGGATAGGTCAGATTCAGTTCAGACAGCAAACGACGATACAGTTTATTCATCGCCAGATTAGCTGAATACAGTGCGAAGCACAGTTGTCCATCCAGTTTGTAAGCGTTGTCGTTCATCGTCTCTGCCATCGGTACCGGTTACGTTTCTGGAACGGACTCTATATCGTCAAAAACTAAGTAGCAAGCGATTTAATAATCCGTTAGATAATTTTTTTCATAAAAAATACGTCTGGGTACACTATCGCACACCGTTCAAACGGCGATTCGTCAGTAATCCTATTCTTAATCTACTGATTTTGCGCTACGTTTAATAAAACACAGATAAAAACAGATCGAGCATGAAACATGATGTCGAGTGTAAAAAAACTTACCGACCTCCGCCGCCAGATCTCCCTTCTGCTGTTGGAAAACAAAGAACTGGTTGAAGACATTATCAACCGGCAACCGCGCGTTACGGAACGTGATGAGACGGCGTCAGGCGACAACGCGGCATTAAATAACAACATCAGGCTGCGTGAAAAAAGCATCCTGATCGATCAAACCGCAGAAATCAGCGAGCTCATCATCGGGCTGCATGCCGCTGACCTTGCCGACTTGCTGGAATCTTTACCGCAGGATGAACGGCTGGCGCTCTGGCGACTGATCCCTATAGAGAAGCGCGGCCGCGTGTTGATTGAGGCCTCTGACAGCATTTCTGACGATCTGATCGGCGATATGCAGGACAAAGAAATCCTGAGAGCGGTTCGGATACTGGATGTTGATGAACAGGCTCAGCTGTCTCGCCTCGTCCCCCGTCATCTGCTAGGCAGGATACTGACTTCGCTTGAGCCCAAGCAGCGCGCACAGCTACGCGCCGCCATCAATTATGATGAAGACTGCCTCGGCCACATGATGGATTTCAAACTCATCACCGTGCGCGCTGATGTCACGCTCGCGGCCGTACAGCGCTATCTGCGCTATCGCAAAAAGATCCCCAATTCCACCGATAAGCTGTTTGTTACCGATCGCAAAAACACGCTGATCGGTGAGCTATCGCTGGCCAACATTCTGCTTCATTCGCCTCATGCTCTGGTTACTGACGTCATGGACGATCAGCCGTTGCGGTTCCAGCCTGAAGATAAAGTTGAAGACGCCGCAGGGGCTTTTGAGCGTTACGATTTAATTTCCAGCGCCGTGGTTGATAGCAAAGGGAAACTCATGGGACGCCTGACGATTGAGGATATCCTCGACGTCGTGAATCGAGAAAGCGACAGCAATCTGCGGCGTTCGGGGGGCTTAACGTCTTCTGAAGACGTTTACGCGCCGGTGTATAAATCATTTCGCAATCGCTGGGCGTGGCTGGCCATCAATCTGTGTACGGCACTCATCGCCTCGCGGGTCATCGGCCTGTTTGAGCACACGTTATCCCATTTGGTGGCGTTGGCGACGCTCATGCCGATTGTCGCCGGCATCGGCGGAAATACGGGTAACCAGACGATCACCATGATTGTGCGCGCACTGGCGTTGCATCAGCTTGAACATGGCAAAAAAACGTACCTACTGCTGAAAGAATTAGGCGTTGCGCTGGTAAACGGCGTGATATGGGGCACGATTATGGGCGTGGTGACCTTCCTGCTCTATGGTAACGCCGCGATGGGTGGCGTGATGATGCTGGCGATTCTGCTGAACTTGCTGCTCGCCGCGCTAATGGGCGTCACTATCCCGTTGGTCATGATGAAATTCGGCCGCGACCCGGCCATCGGCTCCAGCGTAATGATTACGGCCATTACCGATACTGGCGGCTTCTTTATCTTCCTAGGACTGGCAACGCTGTTCCTGCTGCCTTGATAAAAGGGCTAGATTTAACATTAATGATTCATTAGTTAACATATAAGTTGTCATTTTATACAAATAAGTTAGTGTGGTTATAGGGTAAAAACTGAGCAACGTGGCGGGATGCCAAATGAAATATTCTGAATTCAGACGCTGGCTTCTGCAACAAGGAGCAGAATTGACTAAAGCATCAGGAGGTGGAAGTCACCTTAAAGTTAAATTAAACGGAAAAGCATCCGTTTTGCCTTTTCATGGCGCAAAAGAAATACCTGAGCCTCTTCGTAAGAAAATCATGAAAGATTTGGGGCTATGATACTTAAGGCTTACCAGCCAATTTGGCTATCTCATATACCAAAATTTCTGTAAATTCAGCGAATTGGTTAGAAGAACCACTAATATGATTAAGTCGATACCACTATAATCTATGTAAGTGCGATTCTCGTTACATCGGGGGAAACCCCATTTAGAGGTAAAAGTATGTTCAACTATCCCGTAAAACTGGAACTCGACGAAGCAACCGGACAATACGTGGTTTCTTGCCGCGATTTGCCATTAATGAATTCGGTTGGTGACTCCGTTGACTCAGCCCTTCTGGAATCTGTTGACGGAATTGTTACCGCCATAGCCATCGAAATTGAAGAACGCCGTCCAGTTCCTTACGCTAGCGCACCAATAGCAGGAGAGCACGTTGTCACGATCCCAGTATTAGTGACGATGAAGGCTGCATTACATAATGCAATGATTGAAACAGGAACGCGTAAAGCTGAACTTGCCAGACGCTTAGGCCAAAAAGGTCCGCAAATTGATCGCCTTTTGGATGTTGAACATTCATCAAAAGTTGAAACGATAGAGTTAGCTCTGCGCCAGCTTAACCGCGACGTTAATATTTTTATTTCCCCACAGGCTAGGCAATAAATGGAAAAGGTGAGGTTTCCCTCACCTTTTCCAGCCTGAACTTAACTCACGCGACCCGCACCGCCGGATGCCTGACACAAATAGATGGACGGCTGAAGGCCGGTACGCGCCGGATATTCCCGTTCAATCACCTGTTTGACTTCGTCTGTCAGCGCCGAGGGGATAAGGGCGACAATGCAGCCACCGAAACCGCCACCGGTCATACGCACACCGCCTCGCTCACCGACATACTCCTGAATCAGCTCCACCAGCGCATCGATCGGCGGCACGGTAATTTCAAAGTCGTCGCGCATGGAGACATGCGATTCTGCCATCAGCGTAAACAAACGGTGTGCATCTTGACGCGCCAGCGCATCGGCCGCTTCCAGCGTACGGCGGTTCTCGGTAATAACATGGCGTGCACGGCGCACCGCTACCGGATCCAGCCCCTCGATTCCCGCTTCAAACTGTGCGAGGGAAACATCACGCAGCGCCTTAACGTTAAAATGACGCGCCGCAGCTTCACACTGCTGGCGTCGCGTGTTGTATTCGCTGTCCACCAGCCCACGGCGCACGTTAGAATTCACGATCAGCACATCAACGCCGTCGAGCATACGCACAGAACGCCCTTCCAGAGAGCGGCAGTCGATCAACAGCGCCTGACCAACACGCCCTTGAGCGGAAATAAACTGATCCATAATGCCGCAGCTACAGCCAACAAAATGGTTTTCTGCCTGCTGACCGTTCAAGGCCACATCCAACTGGCTGATGTCCAGATTATTCAGCTCCTTGAACGTCTGCCCGATAGCCACTTCCAGCGAGGCCGATGAACTTAGCCCTGCGCCAGACGGCACGTTACCGGAAACCACCATATCCATGCCAGTGAGCGGCAGGCCACGCGCCAGCAAAAATTTCACCGTTCCACGGATATAGTTCGCCCAAGTGTAGTCTGGGTGAGGCACGATCTCTGTGGCGAGATCGAATTCATCCTGCTGGCTGTCAAAGTCCACTGCGACCACCCGCACGATACCATCCTGACGTACCGCCGCGCTGACCACCGTCTGGTAATCGATAGCACAAGGCAAGACAAAACCATCGTTATAGTCGGTGTGCTCACCAATCAGGTTGACTCGGCCGGGTGCCTGAACAGCGGCGTGCGGCGCATAGCCAAATAATCGGACAAAAACAGACTCGGTTAACTGACGTAGAGAATCAATACGGCTCATAAAATGACCTCAAATTTGCTCACGAAAATGGATATCACTCACGCTGCGTAAACGTTCAGCGGCCTGCTCTGCCGTCAGATCACGCTGCGCCTCAGCCAGCATTTCATAGCCGACCATAAATTTGCGCACGCTGGCGGAACGTAATAACGGGGGATAAAAATGGGCATGCAGTTGCCAATGTGCGATGTCATCCCCCTTGAACGGCGCACCATGCCACCCCATCGAATAGGGGAAGGAACACTGGAACAGGTTGTCATAACGGCTGGTCAACTTTTTCAGCATCAGCGCCAGATCGTCACGCTGAACGTCATTGAGCTGCGGCAATCGCTGCACCGCAAATTTGGGCAGCACCAGCGTCTCAAACGGCCACGACGCCCAGTAAGGGACAACCGCCAACCAGTGCTCCGTTTCCACCACGATGCGCGAGCCATCAGCCTGCTCGCGGCGAACGTAGTCCAGCAGTAGCGGCGAACCGTGACGGGAGAAATAGTCTCGCTGCTGCTCATCCTCACGCTGTACTTCGTTCGGCAGAAAATCGTTAGCCCAAACCTGCCCGTGCGGATGGGGATTAGAGCACCCCATCATCGTCCCTTTATTCTCAAAGACCTGAACCCACGGATACCGCTTGCCCAGTTCTTCAGTCTGATCGCTCCACGTATCGATCACCGCTTTCAGCGCGGGCAGCGAAAGCTGCGGCAGACTTTTACTGTGATCGGGAGAAAAACAGATGACACGGCTGACGCCACGGGCTTGCTGCACGCGGAAAAGCTCATCATCGCCCGACGGTGCCTCCGGCGTGTCCTCCATCAAAGCCGAAAAGTCATTCGTAAAAACAAAGGTGCCCTGATAGTGCGGGTTGATATCGCCAGTAATACGTTTATTACCCGCACACAGATAGCAGGTCGGATCGTAAGGCGGCGGCGTGGCGCGATCCGGTTCATCCTGCTGCCCTTGCCAGGGGCGCTTGGCACGATGCGGAGAAACCAGAATCCACTCGCCTTTCAGCGGGTTAAAACGGCGATGCGGATGTTCAGTCGGCTCAAACTGCATAAGCTATTCCTCAATACAAAACACAAATTCGGTACAACCGCGGCACCATCCGCAACCCATTGTATGGCGCTAACAGTCCGTCAGAGATCTGGAAGAGGCATCAGCTCAGTCCGTAAACTCAGCCAGAAAAACCCCTTAATGTAATCAGTTTCACACTATGGCATGGATAAAATAGCTGTAATAATGCTAAAGAAAGATAGTCAGCTATCGTTTAGCCACCACATAAGTGTAATCGGTTACCCTAAATTTAAACCCCGAAATGGTATTTTGGAAGAGAGAAATGACCGATGATTGTTGATAGCGATCACATAAGTACGGTCTGGATCAAAAAGGAAAGGTAGTCGAATAGGTAACATCCGCCAAAAACCTGTACATTTATAAATATAAGTCATCGATTTTTTCTTTTAACGTGTGCGTTAGGCTGCGGTACGCCTCACCACGCATTTGACCGCTCAGGAATGCCAATGGCCACAATAAAGGATGTTGCTCGTCTATCAGGTGTATCAGTCGCTACGGTTTCGCGTGTAATTAATAACTCGCCCAAAGCCAGTACCGCCTCCAGGGAAGCCGTACACAAGGCCATGGCGGAGCTGCAATATCATCCGAACGCCAATGCCAGAGCGCTCGCGCATCAAAGTGCAGAGACCATGGGGCTGGTTGTTGCGGATGTGTCCGATCCCTTTTTCGGAACGATGGTGAAATCTGTCGAACAAATTGCCCAGGCAACTGGCAACTTTCTGCTGATTGGTAACGGCTATCACAATGCCGAGCAGGAAAAGAAAGCCATTGAGCAGCTAATTCGCCACCGCTGCGCGGGGCTGATCGTGCATGCAAAAATGCTTTCAGATGAGGAACTGGCGGCGCTAATGAGCCACATTCCTGACATGGTGCTCATTAACCGCACGTTACCCGGTTATGAAAACCGCTGCGTTGCACTCGACGATCGCTATGGCTCCTGGCTGGCAACGCGCCATTTAATTCAGGAAGGGCATCAGCGGATCGGTTTTCTCTGCTCTAATCACCAAATTTCCGACTCCGCCGACCGCCTGCAAGGCTATGTGGATGCGCTGCAAGAGCACGGCATCGCACGGGATGAACGCCTCATAGCCCGCGCCTCACCGGACGAAGTGGGCGGCGAATCTGCCATGATGGAGCTGCTGAGTCGGGGCGGCAACATGACAGCAGTCGTGTGTTACAACGATTCCATGGCCGCAGGCGCGCTTTCCGTCCTGAGCGATAACAGCATCAGCGTACCGCAGGATATGTCAGTGATCGGGTTTGATGACGTATTGATCGCCCGCTACCTCCGCCCTCGCCTGACAACTGTGCACTATCCGGTTTCCGCCATGGCAATTCAGGCCGCAGAATTAGCCATCGCGCTATCTCACGGTAAACAGCTCAGTGAAACCACGAATATGTTTAGCCCGACGCTGGTACGCCGCCATTCGGTGAGTCCCCCGGCCCGTAAGAAGTAGTCACCTTTCACCAACGTCGCTGCCTGACGCAATACTCATTTGCATCAGGCAGGTAGCGACATCATTGCCTTCTGACCTCCCCCCTTGTTTGCGCTTTCCTTTTAACTAACCTCCTTTCCCTCTATTCCAAAAATGTTTCCTACTCGGCATCGCATCACTCCTTTTATGTAACGCCACCGATTCTGACATAAAAAAATTTTATGCTGCATTTTAGACGCACCAGAAAAACGTGTAACCAGTTACACATCATTACGCAGCAAATAACACCGCTCCAGTACTGATAAACAATCAAAATACCACCTGTAACATCGTTACATTAGTGTAAATAATGGTGTAACTCTTTTGTGTTTTGTGAGAACAATCATGTCCCGCGCCATTTTATTCCCCCATAATCCTTCGCCATGAGTGGAAACGTTTTACCTCCGTTCACGTCATGTTATTTGGAACATCCACATTCTTACCCGAATAAGCGAAAGGTATATTATGAAAAGAAAACTGCTGACAACATCCATTGCGCTGAGTTTGGCAATGCTGGCAACCCCTTCTTATTCTGTTGATTTTTCAGGATACTTCCGTTCTGGCGTGGGTGCATCAAACCACGGAAAACAACAGGCAGCCGATAAAAGTTATGTGGGAAGATTAGGTAACGAAGATGACACCTACGGCGAAATCCAATTAGGGCAGCAGCTGTATAACGAAAATGGGAAAACGTTTTACTTCGATAGCATGATTTCCATGTTCTCCAATGGCTCGAACGATAATGAAACGACAAAAAATGACGATGCCGAGTTTGGTTTGCGCCAGTTAAACCTTCAGGCAAAAGGCTTTGTACCTGGACTGCCGGATGCCACGGTCTGGGCGGGGAAACGCTACTATCAGCGTCATGACTTGCACATCATCGATACCAAATACTGGAATATCTCCGGTGCGGGTGCCGGGATCGAAAACGTCAAAGCGGGCGAAGGCGCGTTCTCTTTTGCCTGGATCCGTGCCGATGCTGAAAACATGAACGTCGACTGTAGCAACAGCATTAACAGTCAGGAATGTCAAAGCAGAACAGATACCTACGACGATCTGAATATCAACTATCTGGACGCACGCTATGCAGGCTGGAAGCCGTGGGACGGCGCGTGGACGGAGTTCGGTATCTCCTACGCGATGCCAAATGAAGCGGACACACAGAAAAATATCTTCCTCGCGGAAGGGCAAAAATTCGATCCTAAAAATTCGATGATGATCACCGGCGAGCTCAGCCACTACTTCTCCGGCCTCAAATCTAACCAGAAACTGGTGCTGCAATATGCCGACAAAGGGCTGGCGCACAACATGGTCGATCAGGGCGGCGGCTGGTATGACGTCTGGAGCATCAACGACAGCGCCAAAGGCTACCGCGTCATTCAGACCGGTGACCTACCAATCACTGATAATATTTCTCTTAGCCATGTTCTGACCTACGGTAAAGCTGATGAAATCAGCCGCTGGCGCGACAGCACAGAATTATTGTCTGCGGTAGGTCGCGGCCAGTATGTCTGGACCAAGAACCAGAAAACCTATCTGGAAGTGGGTGCGTATCAGAAAAAAGATAGCTGGAAAGCGGGTACAGAAACCAAATACAGTGGTGAGAAATACACGCTAGCACACGCTTTCACCGCCGATATTCCCATGATGACACGCCCAGAACTGCGCTTCTTCGTGTCTTACCAAAACCGTGGAAATGAAAACCGCAACACCTTCAACGACGATCGCAGCAATGCCGTGAACTTCGGTATTCAGGCAGAAGCCTGGTGGTAATACCGCACTAACCCTCAGCTCGGTGGGTCCATCATTCCCATCGGGCGTTTCCCAAAAGGCTTTCTACCGAGAGCCTTTTTCTGTTGCGGATAGTATCCGCTGTAAAATGTTCACTGCATCCTGTGTGGTAGTGCGAAAATTTCGTGCGTGTTAACTACCGAGCAAATCTGTGATTTCATCACACGCCCGACAAGGCGCGCTCAATCGCCGCAGCGCCTTGACCACTGGCTTTTCGGCGTTAATTGCGTCGCTACGCGATGCCTTCGGCGTTCGTGGCCGATATTCGGACCGGCAGTGACGCGTTCCCGACGCGGCACTGCCTTTCGCCGCATCCATGCGGCTCATCCGACGGCCAAGCCCACCTCAGCACAATTTTTTACGCCAGGCATACCCAAAACAGCGGAATATTGAGAGACAGATGATTTTATCAGCAGCAATTAAGGTTGAGCGCCCTTAGCGGGCGCTGTTTATGTTTAGAAGGGATTTTGGCTATTGAGATTCAGCGATGCAGTCGCTTACTACGCGCTGATACGCAAGCCATCGGCGTTGAACACCAGACAGTTATTCGGGGAGAAGAAGACCTCAATATGTTCATAAGGCTTGAAGGCACTGTCGCCCGCCAGCAGAAGTTTGAAGTTATCGATGCCACAGCATTGGCCGAACAGGTAGGTACTGTTACCTAAACGTTCGACGACTTCGCAGCCGAATGACAGGCGAATCCCCTCACCTTCCGGTGACACGTGTTCCGGCCGCAGCCCCAGCGTGACCGTGCTGCCAACGGTCAGTTCGCCAGTGCGAATCGGCAGCTCAAGCTGCAACTGCTCGGCAACATTCACCGTCAGGCTATCCGGCGTCCAATCGATGACCTGCGCAGGCAGGAAGTTCATTTTTGGCGAGCCGATAAAACCCGCAACAAACTGGTTAACCGGATGATAATAAAGCTCCATCGGCGATCCAACCTGCTCGACTTTGCCGTAGTTCATGACCACAATTTTGTCGGCCAGCGTCATAGCTTCGACCTGATCGTGCGTCACGTAGATCATCGTCGTTTTCAATTCCTGATGCAGTTTGGCAATGTGCAATCGCATATCCACACGCAGCTCTGCATCCAGGTTCGACAGCGGTTCATCAAACAGGAACACTTTCGGGTTACGCACGATGGCGCGCCCTATCGCTACACGCTGGCGCTGCCCACCCGATAGCTCTTTAGGTTTACGCTCCAGCAGGTGAGACAGTTGCAGCGTCTTCGCCACCATCTCGATTTGGTGCTTAATCTGGTCTTTCGGAACGCCATTCACGCGCAGGCCGTAGCCCATATTCTCAGCGACGGTCATGTGCGGGTACAGCGCATAAGACTGGAACACCATCGCCACGCCACGGTGAGCGGGGGCAACATCATTCACCACTGCCTCATCAATCATGATTTCACCGCCCGTGACATCTTCCAGCCCGGCAATCATTCTCAGCAACGTCGACTTACCACAGCCAGACGGCCCAACAAAAACGGCGAACTCTCCATCCGCAATCGTCAGATTCACATCGTGAAGCGTAATCGTTTTGCCAAAATGCTTACTCACTCTATCCAACTGGATCGACGCCATAACGGTAACCTCTTGATAATTTTGCTTTTCAGGATATAAGCGCTGAGTCACAACGGCCCAGTGGTCGTCGACTCAAAATGGCTCGGTAGCCCTTCCAAATGCATTAGCATCCGGCCAGGTTTACCTGCACGCTGGTCATAATTGCAATATAACAGCATGGTGTAACCGTTTGCACAAACAGGGGGTTACTTTTGTGCATAAGATCACAGCCTTTACATGTTTCGCTGGCAGACGTGGCGCACTCTGCTTAATGTAATCGCCATTGGTGTAACCGTTATCCTAGTTTGTGGAAAACGCCTAATAAAGCGTCAAGCACCACACCGCGACGATCGCCAAACCACGTGTACTGTTAGATGCCTCATTCCTTGCCGTGTGATGTAACGTTACACCCACATCGCACAGGGACAGCAAAAACGGTGAAAACGGGAAAGTACGCGACAATTTCTGACCATGATGGGCCCACCAGGGCTTTGAGGACTAATGATGAAAATGAAAACACTGACCACCGTCATTATGATTTCACTGGGTATCACCGGTGTACTCAGCAAATCAGCGCTGGCAGCCGACAAAGAACTTCTGGTATGGGAAGATATCAAGAAATCCGACGGCATCGCCGAGGCGATCAAAGCCTTTGAAAAACAGAATAATGTCAAAATCAACGTGCTGGAAACGCCCTACGCACAGCAGATTGAGAAACTCCGTCTGGATGGCCCAGCAGGAATCGGCCCGGATGTAATCGTGATGCCACACGATCAGGTGGGTACCGCCGTGGTTCAGGGATTGATCAGCGAACTGAAGCTGGATCAGACGTTCCTGTCGAGTTTCACCAAACCAGCAATGGAAGCACAAACCTATAACGGTAAGCTGTATGGCGTGCCGAAAGCGGTTGAAACCACCGTGCTGGTGTACAACAAAGACCTGATGCCACAGCCGCCGGAAAAATTCGACGACCTGTTCACCTTCTCCAAACAGCAACGTGCCGAAGGCCGCTATGGCCTGCTGGCGAAATTTGACGAAATTTATTACGCCTATGGTGTCATCGCTGGGATGGGTGGCTACATTTTCGGGCAGAACAGCAACGGTTCACCGAACGTAAAAGACATCGGTCTGGATAAACAAGCCACCATCGATGCCGTCAACTACATCAAGAAATTCTACGCCGATGGCCTGTTCCCGCCGGGCATCGTCGGTGAAACCGGCGCTAACGCCATCGACTCCCTGTTTACCGAGAAAAAAGCCGCTGCCGTGATTACCGGTCCGTGGGCGTTCCAACCGTACAAAAACGCGGGCGTAAACTATGGCGTCGCCCCACTGCCGCTGTTGCCAAACGGCGAGCATCCACGTTCGCTGCTGGGCGTGAAAGGCTACAGCATCTCCACCTACTCTAAAAACAAAGCGCTAGCGCAGAAATTCATTGAGTTCATCAATCAACCTGAGTACGCCAAAATTCGCTTCCAGTTAACTGGCGAAATCCCACCGATCGCGGCGCTGGTTGACGATCCGCTGATTAAGGATGACGAAAAATCCCGTGCTGTCGCGATCCAGTCTGGCTATGCCGTTCCTATGCCGAGCGTACCAGAAATGCAGGAAGTCTGGACGCCAGCAAACAGCGCGCTGCAACTGAGCGTGACGGGCAAGCAGGACACCAAAGCGGCGCTGGAATCTGCCGTGAAGATTATCAAAATGCAGATCGAAGCTAACCACAGTAACCAGTAATCCCCCGTACCACCGTGGGTCAACATGGGCTCCCTTGTCATCCCCAATCGATTTCGGGATATGAGGGATGCCCATGTTTTTAAGAAAATGGAGGTAGATGTGACCGTCAACGCCAGCGGCCTTACGCCACAAGAGAGAGGATGTCGCCACGCCAGAACGGCTGTATTGCTGGCGATCGTCCCCGGACTCGGACAGATTTATAATCGCCAGTTCGTCAAAGGCGCACTTTTCTTTATCGTCATGGTCTGCTTCATCGGCATATTCCATGATTTCCTGCGGAACGGCGCCTGGGGGCTCATCACGCTGGGCACTGAGCTGCCGCGCGATCACTCTATTTTTCTGCTGGCAAAAGGCATTATCAGCGTGATCGTCGCCGCCTTTGGCATCGGCGTTTACTATTTGAGCCTGCGCGATGCTTACGTGTGCGGTGCCAGACGCGATAAAGGCCTGCCGTTGAATAGCGTGAAGAAGCAATATCAGATGCTGCTGAGCGAAGGCTTCCCTTATCTGATGATTACGCCCGGCTTCATCTTGCTGGTCTTTGTCGTGGTTTTTCCGATTATTTTCGGTTTTTCCATCGCCTTTACCAATTACAACCTCTATCACACGCCGCCCGCCAAGCTGGTCGACTGGGTGGGGATGACGAATTTTATCAACATCTTCCGGCTCGATCTCTGGCGTTCGACATTCTTTGACGTGCTGCAATGGACGGTGATTTGGACGCTGATTGCGACCACACTTCAGTGCGCCGTAGGCATCCTGCTGGCGATTGTGGTGAACCAGAAAGGCCTGCGTTTCAAGCCGCTGATCCGCACCATTCTGATCCTGCCATGGGCAGTGCCGGGTTTCGTCACTATTCTGGTTTTCGCGGGGATGTTTAACGAAACGTTTGGCGTGATTAATAACGGCATTCTGGCTGCATTAGGGATTGAGCCTAAAGCGTGGATGACCGATCCGTTCTGGACCAAGACCGCACTGATTTTGATGCAAACCTGGTTAGGCTTCCCGTTTGTATTCGCCATGACCACCGGCGTATTGCAGGCGATTCCTGACGATTTGTACGAAGCCGCAACCATTGACGGCGCCAGCAGTTGGTACAAGCTGACCACCATCACGCTGCCGCTGGTGCTCTACTCCATTGCACCGATCATCATCACGCAGTACACGTTCAACTTTAATAATTTCAACATCATCTATCTGTTCAACAACGGCGGACCGGCGGTGATCGGCTCCAACGCGGGCGGGACGGATATTCTGGTGTCCTGGATTTATAAGCTAACCATGTCTTCTTCCCAATATGCGATCGCAGCCAGCATCACCATTCTGCTGTCGATTTTTGTCGTGGGCGTCGCGCTGTGGCAGTTCCGCGCCACCAATTCCTTCAAACAAGACAACATGGCATAGGAAAGCGCGCAGATGAAAAAACACAGCGTTAAACGCCAGAATTTTATCAAACTCGGCCTGACCTACCTGCTGCTGACGATCGTGGCAATCATCATTATTTATCCACTGATCTGGACGGTTGGCGCGTCACTGAACCCCGGCAACAGCCTGCTCAACACCTCGATCATCCCAGATAACTTCTCCTTTATTCACTATGAGGAGCTGTTTAACGGCCAGATTGACTACGCGGCATGGTACTGGAACTCGATGAAAATCAGCTTCCTGACCATGATTCTGACGCTCGTCAGCGTCAGCTTCACCGCGTATTCCTTCTCTCGTTTCCGCTTTCGCGGCCGCCAGAATGGGCTGATGTTGTTTCTACTCTTGCAGATGATTCCGCAGTTCTCCGCGCTGATCGCCATCTTCGTACTAGCGCAGATGCTGGGGCTGGTGAACAGCCATATTGCGCTGGTGCTGGTTTACGTCGGCGGCATGATCCCGATGAATACCTATCTGATGAAAGGCTATCTGGATGCCATTCCGAAAGATCTGGATGAGTCCGCGCGTATGGACGGCGCGGGTAACTTCCGCATCTTTATCGAGATCATTATGCCGCTGTCCAAGCCGATCATCGCGGTGATCGCCTTGTTCTCGTTTACCGGTCCGCTGGGTGATTTCATTCTCTCCAGCACCATCCTGCGCACGCCGGATCAGTACACGCTGCCCATCGGGCTATACAACCTGGTCTCACAGAAGATGGGCGCCAGCTACACCACCTACGCCGCGGGAGCCGTGCTGATCGCGGTACCGGTCGCCATTCTTTATCTTTCATTGCAAAAGTACTTTGTCTCCGGCCTGACCTCAGGCGGAACCAAAGGGTAATAACTCAACATCTGTACCTATTCCAGGAACGTAAAATGAAAATGAAAAAACGCGTACTGATGGCCGCCATGCTGGCAACTGGCCTGTTGACCTTCTCCCTGCCGCAAACCCTGTATGCCGCAGAGAATGTGACGATCAATAAGTTGACGAACGTCCCTGCCGATTTCATTAAAGGCGCGGATATTTCCATGCTGAACGAGGTGGAAAAGCACGGCGGAAAATTTTATGACGAGAACGGCAAACAGAAAGATGCCATGCTGATCCTGAAAGAGAACGGCATTAACTATATCCGTCTGCGCATCTGGAACGATCCGAAAGATGCAGCGGGCAACGGTTACGGCGGCGGTAACAACGATCTGGCGACCACGCTGGCGCTGGCTAAACGCGCCAAAGCGAACGGAATGAAAGTGCTGCTGGATTTCCACTACAGCGATTTCTGGACCGATCCGGCCCACCAGAACAAGCCCAAAGCCTGGTCTGGCCTAAATGCAGCGCAGCTCACGACTGCTGTACATGACTACACCAAAGCCACCATTAGCGAATTCCAGAAAGCGGGCGTCATGCCGGATATGGTGCAGATCGGTAACGAACTGAACGGCGGGATGCTGTGGCCGGAAGGAAAAAGTTGGGGTCAGGGCGGCGGCGAATTCGATCGCCTCGCAGCGCTGCTGAAAGCCGGTATTCAGGGTGTGAAAGATGTACAGGGCGGGAATGACGTCAAGATCATGCTGCATCTGGCAGAAGGTACCAAAAACGACACCTTTATCTGGTGGTTCGATGAAATCGTCAAACGTAATGTCCCGTTTGATGTCATCGGTGCCTCGTTCTACACCTACTGGAACGGCCCCATCAGCGCGTTGCAGTACAACATGAACGACGTCACCAAACGCTACAATAAAGACATCATCGTGGTTGAAGCCGCCTATGCTTACACGTTGGAAAACTGCGATAACGCGGAAAACAGCTTCCAGCAAAAAGAGTTGGATGCAGGCGGCTACCCCGCTTCCGTTCAGGGTCAGGCTAATTACCTGCACGATTTGATGCAAAGCGTCATCAACGTCCCCAATCAGCGTGGTAAAGGCGTCTTCTATTGGGAGCCCATCTGGCTGCCTACCCCCGGCGCAACCTGGGCCACGAAAGCGGGTATGAAATACAACAACGACGAATGGAAAGAAGGCAACGCGCGGGAAAATCAGGCGCTGTTCGACTGCAAAGGCAACGTACTGCCTTCCATCAAAGCGTTTAAGTAAGTCGTAAACCGTATTCAGAACGTGACAACCCGTTTAACTGAACAAGAGCGGCGATAATGGGGTAGAAGAGTAAAGCGTTTGCGCCAGGGATGGCGCAACCCGAGCGTACAGGGATGTATTCACAGCGTCTTTACGATCTACCCATCATCGCCGCATAAGCACATTGCCAGCTATCTCGAACACGCAAACCGTATTCAGAGCGTGACAACCCGTTTAGGAGAGAACGATGTTCAAATTCCCCCCGCTAAGCAGCAAAGTGCCTGTTCTGCTGCACGGCGCAGACTATAACCCTGACCAATGGCTGGACGACCCAGAGGTGCTGGAAAAAGACATTGAGATGATGAAGCAGACCCAGTGCAACGTCATGTCCGTGGGTATTTTCAGCTGGTCTGGGATTGAGCCGGAAGAAGGTCGCTACGAATTTGGCTGGCTGGATGGCATCCTCGACACGCTGTATGCCAACGGTATCTTCGTTTTTCTGGCAACGCCGAGCGGGGCTCGCCCAGCCTGGCTATCGCAGAAATACCCAGACGTACTGCGCGTGGGCAGCAACCGCGTGCGGGCGCTGCACGGCGGTCGCCATAACCACTGCCTGAGCTCGCCGAACTATCGCGAGAAAGTAAAACAAATCAACACCCAGTTGGCAAAGCGTTACTCGCACCATCCTGCGGTGATCGGCTGGCATATTTCCAACGAATACAGCGGCGAGTGCCACTGCGATACCTGCCGCAGCACTTTCCAGAACTGGCTGAAAGCGCGCTACGGCACGATAGACGCACTGAATAAAGCGTGGTGGAGCACCTTCTGGAGCCACACCTACACCGACTGGTCACAGTTAGAGCCCCCGTCGCCCATCGGTGAAGTATCCATCCACGGTCTGAATCTGGACTGGAAACGCTTTAACACCTCACAGGTCAGCGATTTTTGTGCCGCAGAAATTGCACCGCTAAAAGCCGAAAATCCGTCTCTGCCAACAACGACGAACTTCATGGAATACTTCTATGATTACGACTACTGGCAGTTGGCGAAGGTGATCGACTTCGTCTCCTGGGACAGCTACCCGCTGTGGCATAACGCGGAAGATGACTGCACGCTGGGCGCCTACACCGCGATGTATCACGATCTGATGCGTACGCTGAAAGGTGGAAAACCGTTCTACCTGATGGAGTCAACGCCGAGCCTGACCAACTGGCAGCCGATCAGCAAACTGAAAAAGCCGGGCATGCATATCCTGTCTTCACTTCAGGCCGTCGCGCACGGGTCAGACTCCGTGCAGTATTTCCAGTGGCGTAAGAGCCGCGGTTCCGTTGAGAAATTCCACGGTGCCGTGGTCGATCATGTCGGACATATCGACACCCGCGTTGGGCGTGAAGTGCAGGAATTGGGTGACATACTCAACAAACTCGCACCGGTAGCGGGCAGTCGTGTTGACGCTAAAGTCGCCATCATTTTCGACTGGGAAAGCCGCTGGGCAATGGATAACGCCCAAGGGCCGCGCAACGCGGGGCTGTTCTATGAGAAAACCGTCACCGAGCATTATCGTACGTTCTGGGAACAGGGCGTGGCGGTGGATATCATCAACGCCGATGTCGATCTCAGCGGTTATCAGCTCGTGATCGCACCGATGCTCTACATGGTACGCGATGGCTTTGCCGAACGTGTCGATGCCTTCGTCAAACAAGGCGGTCGCTTCGTCACCACCTACTGGTCTGGCATCGTCAACGAAACCGATCTGTGTCACCAAAACGGTTTCCCTGGCCCGCTGCGTCCGATCATGGGGATCTGGGCAGAAGAAATCGATGGGCTGTACGATCATGAAAGCAACAGCATCAGCGGTCTGGACGGCAACGAGCAACGTCTGGTCGGCCCTTATCAGGTCACTCACCTGTGCGAGCTAATTCATCTGGAAGGCGCGCGGGCGCTGGCAATCTATGACAGCGATTTCTACGCGGGTCGTCCGGCCGTTACAGTCAATGATTACGGCAAAGGGCAGACCTATTACATCGCATCGCGCAACGATCTCGCCTTCCAGCGTGATTTCTTCACCACGCTGATACAGATGCTGGATCTACCGCGTGCGCTGCCGACCGACCTGCCCTACGGCATTGTCGCTCATCGTCGCGATGACGGAGAAAGCGAGTTCATCTTCGTACAGAACTACACAGCAACACCGCAACAGATCGCGCTGCCTGCCACCTACGAGGAAATGACGACGGGCAGCACACTTTCAGGGGCGCTCGACCTGTCAGGCTACGGCTGCCGGGTCCTACGCCGCGCGCTACAGTAAGGCTCATGCTTGTTGGCTAAGCATTACGATACCGGGCGAGCACAGTGCAGACGTTCCTACGGAACCTCATCACCGTGTGTCGCCTAACAGTCATGTTACGTGAACGGCATTATCATACGCACGCTGATAAACAAACGAAGAGGTGACTACGATGGGCAAGATTCACAATTTTCGGAAATTGTTCGCATCAATGTTGGGTAAGCAAATTACCGAGATTGAAATCGCTTCACCGCTAGACAAAGAAAACTTGCAGCAGTTGGTAACCGCCTTTGGCGGCAAAGAAAATATCGTCAGTCTGGATGCCTGCATCACCCGCCTGCGGGTCGAGGTTCACAGCCTGCGGCTGGTTAACAGCGACAGTCTGCAAAAACTGGGCGCTATCGGCGTGATCATCGTCGGCCATCAGGTGCAAGCCATCTTCGGCACCCAGTCGGATAACCTGCGCCGCGAGTTAGCCGCCTGGTTTGAGGATGATGGTGCAGAAGCGCGGTAGCGGTTTTAGGTAGTCACTTTTATGCCACTATTAGGGCGGTTTCGTGCGCGATAATACCGTCATTTTCATGCTACCTCGTAGCACGCGCCCGACACGGGGCGGCTCAAACGCCACTCGCCCCGTGACCCCTAGGCTTTTGGCGGAAATTATGCCGCTACGCGGTTCCTTCGTCGGTATCAGGCTTAACGGACCGCTTGCGACACGTTCCCGACGTGGCGCAAGCTTTCGCCGCATCCATGCGGCTCATCCTAAGCCTGCTATCTCCTCAGCATAATTTTTTACGCCGGATAACAACAAGCCCCTCATACATTCACAACATTTGTAGCGCACGAAACCATCTTCACGTCCGCATGTAATTTCTACCCCCACATATATGCATATAAAAGTGTAATGAAGAAACACCTGCGCAGAAGGCAATTTCCTAATAACGACTCGCACGATTCAGCAGCTCGATATCTTCTGCCGACAGTACCCGCCGTGTGGCATTCGCCAACGAATAGTAGGGCAGTGCCACTTTCTGTTTGGAATAAGAATAATGAATGAACAGAAAGACGCAAATAACGAGACGCAGCATGTAATTTAGGTAAAATCCCACGTTATAATTGTTTTTTTTGCGTTATCCCTCTCATTTTTAATGCACACGTTACATAAAATGACGTGAAAAATTTGGCCTGCCTCATATTTGGAGCACATATGTCCCTGTCCCATATCGCGCAATTTATTCTGGCGCTGGTTGTTGTTGCGGCGCTGGCGCTACTCGTCTGCCGCGATCGTAAAAGTATTCGTATTCGTTTTATTATTCAGCTACTCGTCATCGAAATTTTGCTCGCGTATTTCTTCCTGTACTCCGACATTGGGTTAGGCGCAGTCAAAGGGGTCGCCGCGCTGTTCGACAAACTACTCGGATTTGCAGGTCAAGGGACGGACTTCGTATTCGGTGACATGGTTAACAGTGAGAAGAACCTGATTTCCTTCTTCTTTAAAGTGCTCTGCCCTATCGTCTTCATCTCCGCGCTGATCGGTATCCTGCAACACATTAAAGTCCTGCCCATCATCATCCGCGCGATTGGTACGGTCCTGTCCAAAGTGAACGGCATGGGTAAACTGGAATCCTTTAACGCAGTCAGTTCACTGATTCTCGGCCAGTCAGAAAACTTCATTGCCTACAAAGACATTCTGGGCAAGATGTCCGAAAAACGCATGTACACCATGTCCGCGACCGCCATGTCGACCGTTTCGATGTCTATCGTCGGTGCGTACATGTCTATGCTGGATGCCAAATTCGTCGTTGCCGCGCTGATTCTGAACATGTTCAGTACCTTCATCGTGCTGTCGCTGATTAACCCTTACAAAGTCGGTGAAGAGCCGGAATTGCAGTTGGGTGCTCTGCATGAAAATCAGAGCTTCTTTGAAATGCTGGGCGAATACATTCTGGCTGGTTTCAAAGTGGCCGTTATCGTTGCGGCCATGTTGATCGGCTTCATTGCACTGATTGCCGCGGTCAACGCGATTTTCAGCGCCATTTTTGGCATCAGCTTCCAGGAAGTCCTCGGCTACGTGTTCTATCCGTTCGCCTGGATCATGGGTATTCCGTCTCACGAAGCCCTTCAGGTTGGTAGCATCATGGCAACCAAACTGGTTTCTAACGAATTTGTGGCAATGCTGGAACTGCAAAAAGTAGCAGGCGAACTGTCTCCACGCAGCGTGGGCATCCTGTCTGTGTTCCTGGTGTCCTTCGCCAACTTCTCGTCCATCGGTATTATTGCCGGTGCGATTAAAGGCCTGAACGAACAACAGGGCAACGTGGTTTCCCGTTTCGGCCTGAAGCTGGTTTACGGTTCTACGCTGGTGAGCATCCTTTCCGCTGCTATCGCCGGTCTGGTGCTGTAATCCTTCATCACGTTATAAAGTTTTCATCGCTATCCGGCGGCCTTGTGCTGCCGGATTTTTTTCCTACAAACCCTGACATATCTTCCATAATTCCTTCATTTTTGTCCGGCATCCCTTGTTTAAACTAGTAAAATAAGGCCATTGGTCTACTAACGTGCTGGGTATGACAGCCAACGCACATGCAGCGTGAAGTATGCGGCTACGCCGTGCTTCCCGCGCAACCTGGAGAGAGTAATCCATCACTATGAATGCCAAACGTATCCGAGGCCTGCTGGTACTTGCCGCCGTTATCGCTATTGCCGTGCTGATCTGGCGCCATTTTACCCAGACACCGCCTGCCGCCCCTGGCACAAGTGAACAGCACGCCGCCCGTACGTCACATTCGGGAAGCAACAGCAATGGCGGTGGACGCCGTGCCGCTATGCGCACGCTGGCCCCTGTGCAGGCGGCGATGACGCAATCCGCTTCCGTGCCCTATTATCTGTCCGGCTTAGGCACCGTGACAGCGGCTAATACCGTGACGCTGCGCAGCCGGGTGAACGGTCAGTTGATGGCGATCCACTTTCAGGAAGGGCAACAGGTTAAGGCTGGCGACTTACTGGCAGAAATCGACCCGCGTCCTTTTCAGGTTGAGCTGACGCAGGCTCAGGGACAGTTGGCAAAAGATCGGGCCGTGCTGGCTAATGCCCAACAGGATTTAGCGCGCTATCAGCAGTTGGTGAAAACCAACCTGATCTCCCGTCAGGAGCTGGATGCGCAGACCGCCGCCGTTCGTCAGGCGGAAGGCACGCTAAAAGCCGATGAAGGTGCCGTCGCCAGCGCCCAGCTCCAGTTGAATTACAGCAAAATCACCGCGCCAATCAGCGGTCGGATCGGCTTAAAGCAGGTCGATGTGGGGAATTACATCACCAGCGGCGACACTAATGGGATTGTCGTGATTACGCAGACCTACCCTATCAATGTGGTCTTTACCGTACCGGAAGCGGAAATCTCCACGATTCTGAGTGCGCAGAAATCAGGTCAGCCGCCCGTGGTAGAAGCCTGGGATCGTGCTAATCAAAAGAAACTCTCGCAGGGCATCCTGCTGAGCATGGACAACCAGATCGACACCACCACGGGCACGATCAAGCTCAAGGCGCGTTTTGACAATCTGGACGATGCGCTGTTTCCGAACCAGTTTGTGAATATCCGCATGAAGGTCGACACGCTGAAAAATGCCGTTGTCGCGCCGTCCGCCGCCGTACAAATGGGCAATGAAGGCCGCTTCGTCTGGATTCTGAATGATAAAAATGAAGTGAGTAAGCGTCAGGTGACCACCAGCATTCAGTACGGCCAGTTGGTTGTGGTGACCGCCGGGCTGGACGCCAATGTTCAGGTTGTGACTGACGGCATAGATCGCCTGACCGAAGGCGCGAAAGTGGAAGTCATTCCCTCAGCGCTAACGGAGAAAACGCCCGCCATCGCTGGGGAGAAATCCTGATGCAGGATACCGTTCCAGCCAGCGGCGGTGGGCCGTCACGCCTGTTTATTTTGCGTCCGGTTGCCACAACGCTGCTGATGATCGCCATTCTGCTCGCCGGTATTATCGGCTATCGGGCGCTACCGGTGTCCGCGTTGCCCGAAGTCGATTATCCGACGATTCAGGTCATTACCCTGTATCCCGGTGCCAGCCCTGATGTGGTGACCTCGGCGATTACCGCGCCGCTGGAGCGGCAGTTCGGCCAGATGTCTGGTCTGAAACAGATGTCGACGCAAAGCGCAGGCGGCGCATCCGTCATTACGCTGCAATTCCAGCTTGAGCTATCGCTGGACGTCGCCGAACAGGATGTACAGGCCGCCATCAATGCGGCCAGCAACCTGCTGCCTAACGATCTGCCCTACCCGCCAACCTACAGCAAGGTGAATCCGGCGGATCCGCCGATTATGACGCTGGCCGTCACCTCCAGCGCTATGTCGATGACGCAGGTGCAGGACATGGTGGACAACCGCATCGCGCAGAAAATCTCGCAGGTGGCAGGCGTCGGTCTGGTGTCACTCGCTGGTGGCCAACGTCCGGCAGTGCGGGTCAGGCTGAACGCCCCTGCGCTGGCAGCGTACGGTTTGACCAGCGAAACGATCCGCACCGCCATTACTGCCGCCAACGTGAATTCCGCCAAGGGGAGTCTGGATGGTCCGACGCGCTCGGTCACGCTCTCCGCCAACGATCAGATGAAGTCCGTTGATGATTACCGCAAGCTGATTGTTGCATGGAAAAATGGCGCGCCGGTGCGGCTTCAGGATGTCGCAACGATTGAGCAGGCCGCCGAGAACATTCATCTCGGTGCCTGGGCGAATCGGCAGCAGGCGATCATTATTAACGTTCAGCGCCAGCCGGGTGCCAACGTCATCACGACCACGGACAGCATTAGTAAGATGCTGCCCGCGTTGAAAGCCAGCCTGCCGAACTCTGTCGAAGTCACCACGCTGACCGACCGCACCACCAGCATTCGCGCCTCGGTGAAAGACGTCCAGTTCGAGCTGCTGTTGGCGATCGCGCTGGTCGTGATGGTGATTTACCTGTTCTTGCGTAACGCCGTCGCCACGCTGATCCCCAGCATTGCCGTGCCGCTGTCGCTGATTGGCACCTTTGCCGCGATGTATTTTCTCGGTTTCTCCATCAATAACCTGACACTCATGGCGCTCACCATCGCCACCGGTTTCGTGGTGGACGATGCCATCGTGGTAATTGAAAACATCGCCCGCTATATCGAAAAAGGGGAAAAACCGCTTAACGCGGCGCTGAAAGGCGCGGGGGAAATCGGCTTCACCATTATTTCCCTGACCTTCTCGCTCATCGCGGTGCTGATCCCGCTGCTATTTATGGGCGATATCGTCGGACGCCTGTTCCGCGAATTTGCCGTCACGCTGGCGGTGTCTATCCTGATTTCCGCCGTCGTGTCGCTCACGCTGACGCCCATGATGTGCGCACGAATGCTGAGTCATCAGTCGCTGCGTAAACAGAACCGCTTTACCCGCGCCAGCGAACGTTTCTTCACTCGCCTGATTGATGCCTACGGCGTCTGGCTGCGCAAGGTGCTGAATCATCCGTGGCTGACACTCAGCGTCGCACTCGGTACGTTGCTGCTAACAGTTTTGCTCTATATCTGGATCCCGAAAGGCTTCTTCCCGATACAGGATAACGGCATCATTCAGGGCACCGTGCAGGCTCCACAGACGGTCTCGTTCAGCAATATGGCCGACCGCCAGCAGCGCGTTGCATCCATCATCATGAAAGATCCGACGGTGGAGAGCGTGTCCTCGTTCATCGGCGTTGACGGCACGAATGCCGCGCTAAATAGCGGCCGACTGCAAATCAACCTGAAACCGCTCAGTGAACGCAGCGAACGTATTCCAGAGATCATCAGTCGCTTACAACAGCAAACCGCCCAGATCCCCGGTATTCAGCTGTATCTGCAACCAGTGCAGGATCTCACCATCGACACCCAGATTAGCCGCACGCAATACCAGTTTACCTTGCAGGCGATGTCGCTGGACGAGCTGAGCGAGTGGGTGCCAAAGCTGATGACCGAGTTGAAAAAACTGCCGCAGCTAGAGGATGTCAGCAGCGACTGGCAAGACGGCGCAGCGGTCGCCTACGTCAACGTGAACCGCGACAGCGCAAGCCGTCTGGGTATTACGATGTCACAGGTCGATAGCGCGCTGTACAACGCCTTTGGTCAGCGACTGGTTTCCACCATCTATACGCAGGCCAGCCAGTATCGCGTGGTGCTGGAGCACGATACGACCAACAACACCGGTCTGGACGCGCTGAACGACGTGCGCCTCATCAGCAGCGACGGCGGGACCATTCCGCTCAGCAGTATTGCTACCATTGAGGAGCGTCAGGGGCCGTTGGCAATCAACCATATCGACCAGTTCCCGTCGACGACAATCTCCTTCAACGTCGCTAAAGGCTATGCGCTGGGCGAAGCGGTTGATGCCATCACGCAGGCCGAGCAGCAGATGAATCTGCCTGCGGATATTATCACTCGTTTTCAGGGCAGTACGCTGGCGTTCCAGTCGGCACTGAGCAGCACTGTGTGGCTCATCGTGGCGGCGATTGTCGCGATGTACATTGTGCTTGGCGTGCTATACGAGAGCTTTATTCACCCGATCACCATCTTGTCTACGCTGCCAACGGCGGGCGTCGGCGCACTGCTGGCGCTCATGATGGCGGGGAACGAGCTGGATGTGATCGCCATTATCGGGATCATTTTGCTCATTGGGATCGTGAAGAAGAACGCCATCATGATGATCGACTTCGCGCTGGCGGCGGAGCGAGAACAGGGCATGAAACCGTATGACGCGATTTATCAGGCCTGTCTGCTGCGTTTCCGGCCGATTTTGATGACCACTATGGCGGCGCTGCTGAGTGCGCTGCCGCTGATGCTGAGCACCGGCGTCGGCGCAGAACTGCGCCAGCCGCTGGGGATCTGTATGGTCGGCGGCCTGATCATGAGCCAAATCCTGACGCTGTTTACCACACCGGTGATCTACCTGCTGTTTGATCGTCTGGCGACGCGATTCCGCCTTTTAGCGCGTCAGGAGGAAGAAACCGAGTGAAGTTCTTCGCCCTGTTCATCCACCGCCCCGTCGCCACCCTGCTGCTGACGCTGGCCATCGCGCTCTGTGGCGTATTAGGTTTCCGCCTGCTGCCGGTGTCGCCGCTGCCGCAGGTGGATTTCCCAGTGATCTCGGTCAGCGCCTCGCTGCCCGGTGCCTCGCCGGAAACCATGGCCTCTGCCGTCGCCACACCACTGGAGCGGGCACTAGGCAGGATCGCGGGCGTCAGCGAAATGACCTCCACCAGCTCGCTCGGCAGTACGCGCGTCATTCTGGTATTTAATCTCGACAGGGATATCAACGGCGCGGCGCGTGATGTACAGGCAGCCATTAACGCGGCACAGAATCTGTTGCCGTCCGGCATGTCCAGCCGCCCGACCTACCGCAAAGTCAATCCGTCCGACGCCCCCGTCATGATTCTGACGCTGACCTCGGACACCTACAGTCAGGGACAACTGTACGACTTTGCTTCTACCCAGCTGTCGCAGAAAATTTCGCAGATGGAAGGCGTTGGCGATGTCTCCATCGGCGGGAGTTCGCTGCCCGCCGTGCGCGTCGCGCTGAATCCGGTGGCGCTGTTTAATCAAGGCATTTCCCTCGATGAGGTACGGCAGGCCATCGCGCAGGCGAACGTGCGCCAGCCGCTGGGGAACGTGGAAAACAGCCAGAAAAGCTGGCAGATACAAACCAACGATGAACTCAAAACCGCCGATGCCTACGCGCCGCTGATTATCCATTACAAAAACGGCGCTGCCGTCCGCCTGAGCGACGTCGCCACGGTAGAAGATTCGGTGCAGAACGCCCGTAACGCGGGGATGGCGAACGCGAAGCCTGCGATTCTGGTGATGATTCGCCGCGCGCCGGATGCCAACATTATTACCACGGTAGACAATATCCGCGCTGAGATGCCGGAACTGCGTGCCAGCCTGCCAGCAGAAATACAGCTGGATGTTGCGCAGGATCGTTCCCCTACCATTCGCGCCTCACTGGCGGAAGTCGAGCAATCGCTGATTATCGCCGTCGCGCTGGTTATTTTAGTCGTCTTCCTGTTTCTGCGTTCCGGCCGCGCAACCGCCATTCCGGCACTGGCCGTCCCTGTGTCGCTGATCGGCACCTTTGCGGCGATGTACCTGTGCGGCTTTAGCCTGAATAACCTGTCGTTGATGGCGCTCACCATCGCCACCGGTTTCGTGGTGGATGACGCCATCGTGGTGCTGGAGAATATTTCCCGCCACATCGAAGCCGGCATGAAGCCGCTACAGGCGTCGCTTCAGGGCGTGCGCGAAGTGGGGTTCACCGTCTTATCGATGAGTCTGTCGCTGGTGGCGGTGTTCATTCCGCTGCTGCTGATGGATGGCTTGCCAGGGCGGTTATTCCGCGAATTCGCCGTCACGCTGTCGGTAGCGATCATGATTTCGCTGCTGATCTCGCTGACGCTGACGCCGATGCTGTGCGCCCGCCTGCTACGTGCCGTTCCCAAGCGTAGCCAGCCGCGCACCCGTGGTTTTAATCGTGTATTGCTCGCCATGCAGCAAGGCTACGGGCGTTCGTTGAAGTGGGTGCTCAACCATGCGCGTTGGGTGTTGTTGCTCCTGCTGGGCACCATCGCACTCAACGTCTGGCTGTACATCAGCATCCCGAAGACCTTCTTCCCAGAGCAGGACACGGGCAGGTTGATGGGCTTCATTCAGGCCGATCAGAGCATTTCTTTTCAGGCCATGACGGTGAAACTCCAGAATTTCATGACCATTGTCAGCAGCGATCCTGCGGTGGATAACGTGAACGGGTTTACTGGCGGATCGCGCACTAACAGCGGGTCGATGTTTATCTCACTGAAGCCGCTGTCCGAACGTGATGTATCGGCACAGCAGGTGATCAGTCGCCTGCGCGTCAAGCTGGCAAAAGAACCCGGCGCCAACCTGTTTTTAATGCCGGTGCAGGATATTCGTATCGGCGGGCGGGAAGCGAGCGCCGGATACCAGTACACGCTGCTGTCTGACGATCTAAGCGAGCTGCGCATCTGGGAACCCAAGATTCGAACCGCTTTCAGCAAACTGCCTGAGCTGGCCGACGTGAACTCCGATCAGCAGGATAAAGGGGCGGAAATGGCGCTCACCTACGATCGCGATGCGATGGCGCAGCTCGGCATCAGCGTTTCTGCCGCTAACGCACTGCTCAATAACGCCTTCGGACAGCGCCAGATTTCGACCATTTACCAGCCGTTAAACCAATATAAGGTAGTAATGGAAGTGGACGACGCCTACACGCAGGATGTCAGTTCACTGAACAAGATGTTCGTGATCAATAACGAAGGTAAGCCCATCCCGCTCTCTTATTTCGCCAGTTGGAAGCCGATCAATGCACCGCTGTCGGTGAACCATCAGGGGCTGTCCGCCGCCTCGACGATCTCTTTTAACCTGCCGGAAGGCACCGATCTTTCCAGCGCGACGGCAGCGATAGAAAGAACCATGACGTCGCTGGGCGTGCCGTCAGCGGTACGCGGTCAGTTCTCCGGTACCGCACAGGCGTTCCAGCAGTCGCAGTCTTCCCAACTGCTACTGATTCTGGCAGCGATTATCACCGTGTATATCGTGCTGGGCGTGCTGTATGAAAGCTATGTGCACCCGCTGACGATTCTGTCTACCCTGCCCTCGGCAGGCGTGGGCGCGCTGCTGGCACTAGAGTGGTTCGGCGCACCGTTTAGTCTGGTGGCACTGATTGGCATCATGCTGCTGATTGGGATCGTGAAGAAGAACGCGATCATGATGGTGGATTTTGCGCTGGTGGCACAGCGCAGCGGCGGGTTGAGCGCACAGGACGCCATTTTTCAGGCCTGCCTGCTGCGTTTCCGCCCGATTATGATGACCACATTAGCCGCGCTGTTTGGCGCACTGCCGCTGGTGTTGACCAGCGGTGATGGTGCCGAGCTGCGCCAACCGCTCGGCATCACGATTGTCGGCGGGCTGGTGATGAGCCAAATCCTCACGCTGTATACCACCCCGGTGGTGTATCTGTTTTTCGACAAGCTGAGGAATATTCGGCGCAAAGCACCGGAGAAGGATTTGTCACTATCGTGACGGAATAGGATTAACGTTAGCTATCTAATTAATATGCTATTTATGGGGATATTTCGTGCGCTCAAGCTTCACCGTTTTTCTAATAGCACCCCGAACGCGCCCGACCAAGGGCGGCTCAATTGCCGTCGCCCTTGGAACCCTGGCTTTTTTGGCGGGAAATTATGCCGCTGTGCGGTGCCTTCGGGAAAAGCATCCTCTTTGCGGACCGCCGCTGACGCGTTCCCGACGCGGCATCGGCTTGCGCGGCATCCATGCCGCTTATCCGAGAGTCTGCCTTTCCCTCAGCATAATTTACGCCAAGGGAAATACTCAGCGCACGAAACCTCGCCAAAAGAACAAGTTACACAATCGGGTGTCGGCATATGTATTCACCAGCTATCCATTTATCACTTAATCAGGGGGAATCTGAAACGTGATGAATTCCGCCTCCGTCCGCTGGCAGCTCTGGATTGTTGCCTTTGGCTTCTTTATGCAGACGTTGGATACCACCATCGTGAATACCGCGCTGCCTTCGATGGCGGCGAGTCTGAATGAAAGCCCGCTGCATATGCATTCGGTGATTGTTTCCTATGTGCTGACCGCGGCGGTGATGCTGCCCGCCAGCGGGTGGCTGGCGGACCGCATCGGCGTGAAGAACATTTTTTTCACCGCGATTCTGCTGTTTACGCTCGGATCGCTGCTGTGCGCTCGGTCGGAAACGCTGAATGAGCTGCTGGCCTCGCGCGTTATTCAGGGGATCGGCGGTGCGATGATGGTGCCGGTAGGCCGCCTGACAGTGATGAAGATTGTTCCGCGCGATCAGTATATGGCGGCGATGACCTTCGTGACGCTGCCCGGCCAGATTGGCCCACTAATGGGGCCCGCGCTCGGCGGCTTTCTGGTGGAATATGCCAGCTGGCACTGGATTTTCCTCATCAACCTGCCAGTCGGCATTATCGGCGCGCTGGCAACCTGGTTCCTGATGCCCAATTACACCATGCGTACCCAACGCTTCGACATCAGCGGCTTCCTCTGGCTTGCCGTTGGGATGGCAACGCTAACATTGGCACTGGACGGCAACCGCAGTCTGGGCATTCCGCCAATTGCCATTTTCGCCCTGATCGCCGTCGGGCTGATCGCACTATTGAGCTATTGGCTGCACGCCCGTCACAACAAACGGGCGCTGTTTAACCTGCATCTGTTCGACACATCCACCTTTTCTATCGGCCTGACAGGCGGGCTATTGGCCCGCATCGGCAGCGGCATGTTGCCGTTTATGACGCCGCTGTTTTTACAGTTGGGAATGGGGTTTTCTCCGTTCCACGCCGGGCTGATGATGGTGCCAATGGTGCTAGGCAGCATGGGAATGAAGCGGATCGTGGTGCAGGTCGTCAACCGATTCGGCTACCGCCGCGTGCTGATTACCTCCACGCTGTTGCTGGCGCTGATCACGGCGCTGTTTGCACTGGTTGCGCTAATGAAATGGATCTGGATGATCCCGATTGTGCTGTTCTTCCTCGGCACGGTGAACGCCGTTCGCTTCTCCACCATGAACACGCTGACGTTGAAGGATCTGCCGGATACGCTCGCCAGCGGCGGCAATAGCCTGCTGTCGATGACCATGCAGTTGTCCACCAGCCTCGGCGTCAGCATCGCAGGCATTTTGCTGGGGATGTTTTCTCAGCCGCACATGGCGGCGGGAGGCACGGAAACACATACGGTGTTTATTTACACCTATCTCAGCATGATCGTTATCATCGCCCTGCCCGTGTTGATTTTTAATCGCGTGCCAATGGACAGCGTCAAGCAGTCAACGCTGCCGCATCAATCGTGAGGTCGTCATGAAATTCGGAATCACCGCCAAACTATTCCTCGCGATTTTCGCCACCTGCATGCTGGTGCTGATTACTATGCACTGGGGCGTGCGCGCCAGCTTCGAGCGTGGCTTTATCGACTACATTAAGCGCGGCAACGAGCAGCGGGTCATGCAGCTACGCGATGCGTTGGCAGAGCAGTATCAGTTGCACGGCGACTGGTCATTCCTGCGCAACAATGAGCGTATGGTGTTCAAGATGCTGCACTCGCTGGACCAAAACAACGACACCGACAACAGCATGCAGGGATGGCGAGTCCGTCTTTGGGTGCTCGATATCGGTAAACGCAAGCTGTTCGGTTCTCCAGCCCCCATCACGAACGAAGGCACCTGGCAGCCGATTGAGGTGCAAAACCAAACGGTCGGCTGGATTGTCGCCTCGCCCGTTGAACGCCTGACCCGTAACGCCGACATCAGTTTCGACAGGCAGCAACAGCGCACCAGTTGGCTGATTGTCGCCCTCTCGACGCTGCTCGCGATTATCGCTACCTGGCTCACCGCACGTGGACTGCTCGCGCCCGTCAAGCGGCTGGTCAACGGCATGCACAGTTTGGCATCAGGGGATTTCAGTACGCGCGTGACGGCAAGCTCGCACGACGAACTGGGCAGGCTGGCACAGGATTTCAACCAGCTTGCCATCACGCTGGAGAAAAACGAGCAGTCCCGTCGCGCGTTTATGGCCGACGTATCCCACGAATTACGCACGCCGCTGGCGGTGCTGCGTGGCGAGCTGGAAGCCTTGCAGGATGGCGTACGTAAACCCGACTCGAATTCACTGCATTCGCTCCAGTCGGAGGTCACAACACTGACCAAACTGGTGGACGATCTGCATCAGCTTACGCTGTCCGATCGTGGGGCGCTGGCCTACCGCAAGGCGTCTGTTGACATGGTGCAAATTCTGCATATTGCTATCGCCGCGTTTCATGAACGTTTCCAGAAAAAACAGATTACGCTCACCACTGATTTACCTACGCAGGCTAGCGTCTTTGGTGACCCAGACCGGCTAAGTCAGCTATTTAACAATTTGCTGGAAAACAGCCTGCGCTACACGGATGAACAAGGTCAGTTGACCATTACGGTGGTTCAGCAGCATAAACGCTGGGCGATTATCTGGCAGGACAGCGCCCCCGGCGTGACCGACGAGCAGCTCACGCTGATTTTCGAGCGTTTTTACCGTGCAGAAAGTTCGCGCAACCGCGCCAGCGGCGGCTCTGGGCTGGGGCTGGCGATCTGCAATAATATCGTTGAGGCACATAGCGGACGGCTGTATGCTGAACATTCGCCGTTAGGGGGAGTGATGATTACCATTGAGCTTCCATCGCACCACCCGGATTAAGCGCCACTCACGACACCCAAAATAAGCAGAGCTATGACAACCGCACCCGATTTCGCTATGGCGTCACCGATTCTAATCGTCGAAGATGAGCCCAAATTGGGGCAACTGCTGGTGGATTACCTTCAGGCAGCGGACTATGCCACGCACTGGCTGCCCAACGGCAACGATGTCGTCGAGTGGGTGCGGCAGCATTCTCCTTCACTCATTTTGCTGGATTTAATGCTGCCGGGCTGCGACGGCCTGACGCTTTGCCGCACTATCCGCCAATTTTCCAACGTGCCGATTATTATGGTCACCGCCCGTAGCGAAGAGATCGATCGCCTGCTGGGTCTGGAAATTGGTGCCGATGACTACATTTGTAAGCCCTTCAGCCCGCGCGAAGTGGTCGTGCGCGTCAGAACGCTGCTGCGCCGCTGCGACTGGCAAAATGACGGGCTGAAAGCCGCCGAGAAAACCGAAACGGCCCTGTTGATTGATAAAAGCGGCTTTCAGGCCAGCTATCTGGGGCAGAATCTCGATCTCACGCCGGCGGAATTTCGCCTGCTCAAGACGCTCTCCACCGAACCGGGTAAGGTATTTTCCCGCGAGGCGCTGCTGGATAAGCTCTACGACGATTATCGCGTCGTGACCGACCGCACCATCGATAGCCACATCAAAAACCTGCGTCGCAAGCTGGAACAACTGGACGAAGAGACCTCATTTATCCGCACGGTATACGGCATCGGCTATCGCTGGGAAGCCGCGCCCTGCAATGAGGTGTAATTCGCTGCGTTTCCATCACGAAGGATAAACAAGAATATGACTGCGCTATTTTCCGAAACCACCAAAATCGAGACCCCTCGCCTGCTGTTGCGCCCGCTCTATCGTGATGATGCGCCTGCGCTGTTCGCCTTTATGTCCGACCCAGTTGTGATGCGCTTCTGGAATCATCCGCCCTGGCAACACATCGAACAGGCGCACGACGCGATTGACGAATATTGGAGCGCGCTGTGCGCCGGTCAATATATGAAGCTGGGTCTGGAAGTTAAAGAAAGCGGCGAGCTGATCGGCACCTGCGTGCTGTTCAACCTTGAGATTGAGTCTACACGCGCCGAAATCGGCTACTGTCTGGCGGCGAGTGCGCAAGGCAAAGGCTATATGACGGAGGCGCTCTCTGCGCTGCGGGATTTTGCCTTTGAAACGGCGGGACTCAGCCGACTGGAAGCCGAAATCGATCCCCGCAATGTGGCTTCAGCCCGCTCGCTGGAACGACTGGGATTCACGCAGGAAGGGCTATTGAAACAGCGTTGGATCGTCGACGGCGAGGTGTCCGACTCTGCCCTATACGGCCTGCTGGCGGCTAAGCGTTAGCCTAATGTTGATCGTTTAAGGATCGAGATACCGGGGCGACCACGGTGTGAGGCATCCCTGCGGGAACCTCCTCACCGTGTTTCCCCTATAAAATGCAAACGCATTTTAAATGCCGCTTGTGGCAGCCCGTCAGGGCGAGCACAGGGACTGTGCGAGTAAATCCATGCTTAAGTGACTGGTATTAGGCTCTAGCTCCCCAGTCCCTTCCCATGCTGGTCAAAAATACTGTCTGACTTAATGAAAATTTTGTCATTTTCTCTTTTCCCAAGGCTGTTACCCTTTTAGACCTACAATAATAACGGGTATCACCCCGCACAGCGTGCGGGACTTGGGTCACCTGCAACAGAACAGATAAGGGAAAAACGATGTCAGGCTTAGTGAACGGCAAATGGGTTAATGGCGATGTCGCGGCGGAAGAGATCAAAAACGGGGCGTTCCACCGCGAAGAAACCAAATTTCGGCAAACCGAGCTGGTGCCAGAAGCCGGTCGTTATCAGCTTTTTGTTTCCTACCTCTGCCCGTGGGCATCGCGCACGCTGATTTTCCGCAAACTGAAAGGGCTGGAGAACATTATTTCCCTCTCGGTTGCCAACCCGCGTATCGCCGATAACGGCTGGGAATTTGCCACGCCACAGGATGCTGGCGAACATGTGGGTGAGATTCACTACCTGCACCAGCTCTACACCGCCAGCGTGCCCGACTATACCGGAAAGGTGTCAGTGCCTGTGCTGTGGGATCGGGTAGAAGGCCGCATCGTGAATAACGAATCGGCGGACATTATCCGCATGCTGAACAGCGAATTTAACGATCTGACCGGCAATCGCCTCGATTTCTACCCGTCAGAACGGCGCAGCGAGATCGACCGCTGGAACGAAACCGTGTACCACAACGTCAACAACGGCGTATATAAAACTGGGTTCGCCAAAACGCAGGAACACTATAACGATGCCGTCACCACGCTCTTCACCACGCTGGACGAACTGGACAATCATCTGGTTAGCCATCGCTATATGCTGGGCGACACGCTGACCGAGGCAGACTGGCGCCTGTTTGTCACGCTGGTACGTTTTGACGTAGCCTACCACGGCGCGTTCAAATGTAACCTGAAGCGCATTGCCGACTACCCGAACCTGTCGAACTACCTGCGCGAACTGTACCAGTGGCCGGGCGTCGCGGAGACGGTCAATATCGACCACATCAAAGCAGGCTATTACGGTATTGCCTGGCTGAACCCGACGCAGATTGTGCCGGCTGGCCCACAGGTCGATTTATATCAGCTCCACAACCGCGAAACGTTCGGAAAATCCCGTATCGCCACGCGTTAATGCTGCGTCTTGGCCTGTTACGTTAATGGCAGGCCATTCTTTATTTAGGTCAAAAAACTGATTTACGTCACACGATTGATTTACGTCAAACAAGGGCCCCACATTTCGTGTGTCGTCTACTGTAATTTCCCCCTATTAGCGCTAGAATCCCCCCGCCTTTACTGCTCCCGCCGTGGAGCAGCCTGACTTGTGATCAGAATCGAGAGATACCATGTTTAAACCGGAACTGCTTTCTCCGGCCGGTACGCTGAAAAATATGCGCTACGCCTTTGCCTATGGCGCGGACGCGATTTATGCCGGTCAACCCCGCTACAGCCTGCGCGTGCGCAATAACGAATTCAACCATCAGACGCTGGCGCAAGCCATTAACGAAGCGCATGAGCTGGGCAAGAAATTTTATGTCGTCGTTAACATCGCGCCGCACAATGCCAAACTGAAAACCTTCCTACGCGATCTGCAACCCGTGATCGAAATGGGGCCAGATGCGCTGATCATGTCCGATCCGGGCCTGATTATGCTGGTGCGGGAAAACTTCCCACAGATAGATATTCACCTTTCCGTTCAGGCCAATGCGGTCAACTGGGCGACGGTGAAATTCTGGCAGCAAATGGGGCTGACCCGTGTGATTCTGTCTCGCGAACTGTCGCTGGAAGAGATTGCAGAGATCCGCCAGAACGTCCCGGATATGGAACTGGAGATCTTCGTTCACGGCGCACTGTGCATGGCCTATTCCGGTCGCTGCCTGCTGTCCGGCTACATCAACAAGCGCGATCCGAATCAGGGCACCTGCACCAACGCCTGCCGCTGGGAATATAAGGTTCAGGAAGGCAAAGAGGACGACGTCGGGAATATCGTCCATCAGCATGAACCTATTGCGGTGAAAAACGTTGAACCCGCGCTGGGCATCGGCGAACCGACCGACAAAGTCTTTATGCTGGAAGAAAACCTGCGCCCCGGCGAGTACATGAGCGCATTTGAAGACGAGCACGGCACCTACATCATGAACTCCCGCGATCTGCGTGCCATTCAGCACGTTGAACGCCTGACGCAAATGCAGGTGCATTCGCTGAAAATTGAAGGTCGCACCAAGTCATTCTATTATTGCGCCCGTACCGCACAGGTTTATCGCCGTGCCATTGACGATGCTGTCGCGGGGAAACCGTTCGATTCGACGCTGCTGGAAACGCTGGAAGGTCTGGCGCATCGTGGCTATACCGAAGGCTTCCTGCGTCGCCACGTGCATGAAGATTACCAGAACTACGACTACGGCTACTCCGTTTCCGATCGTCAGCAGTTTGTCGGTGAATTCACCGGCGTGCGCCGCGATGGGCTGGCGGAAGTCAATGTGAAGAACAAATTTTCCTGCGGCGACAGCGTGGAGATGATGACGCCAAACGGCAATATTCAATTCACCATCGACACCATGCAGAATGCCAAAGGGCAACCGACCGATGTCGCGCCGGGTAATGGCCATATCGTCTATTTGCCCGTACCGGACGATGTCTCGCTGGATTACGCACTGCTGCTACGCAATCTGCCAGGCACCACCACGCGTAATCCTAACGCGGAATAAATCGGTAATATCGCCGGATGTCTCAACCATCCGGCTACCCCGCTTGTAACCCCAAATGCCCACTATCACTGCCGCTTCCCCGCTACGAATAAGCGCGTCCCCCCAAAGGTATCGTTACAAAGCTCAGGGTTTTTTAACGAATATTAGAAACAGATCACATCAATTAGCTAGTCTTGTGGTTAGTATTGCATCGCTGAGAAAACATAGAACGAAAAATAAGCGTAGTGATACTACTAGGAACCACCTCCTTGGCCAGCTCAATCTCCCTTGAGCTGGCTTTTCTTTTTCTCACGCCCCCCATTTCCCTACCGCAAACATTCCCTGACTCTTCTGATTTCTACCTACCGATTTAGTGACTATTATTAATTCCACTATCCTGTTTAGGAGAAATAGGCCATGGAAAAAAATCCGGTGACGCTGCTGATTCTGAATGGGAAAAGCGCGGGTAATGAAGAACTTCGCGAGGCCATTGGTGAGCTACGCAAGGACGGCTATACGCTGCATGTCCGCGTGACCTGGGAATACGGCGATGCCAAACGCTATGTGGAAGAGGCGATTCAGCTCAACGCGGATAACGTGATCGCCGCTGGCGGAGACGGTACCGTCAATGAAGTTGCCGCCGCATTAGCGGTACAGCCGGAAGCGGTGCGTCCGTGTCTGGGAATTGTGCCGCTGGGTACAGCCAACGATTTCGCCACCAGCTGTCAGATTCCAATGGAGATGCACAACGCACTAACGCTGGCGATCAAAGGCCGCGCCACCGCCATTGATATCGCCAAGGTGAACGACAGTCATTATTTCATCAACATGGCAACGGGCGGATTTGCCACGCGCATCACCACCGAGACACCGGCCAAGATGAAGGCCGCTCTCGGGAGTGCCTCATACGTGCTGCACGCGCTCTTTCGCATGGACATGCTTCAAGCTGAACGCTGTGAGATACGCGGACCGGATTTTCACTGGTCGGGAGATACGCTGATTATCGCGGTGGGAAATGGCCGCCAGGCTGGCGGCGGGCAGCAGCTTTGCCCAGAGGCGCTGGTCAACGACGAGCTACTGGAACTGAGCGTGCTGTCGGCAACCGAGTTGCTGCCGAATATGTTGCAGGCCTGGTTTACCGGTAGCGAAAACCAGAACATGATTTCCGCTACCCTGCCCTGGCTGGAGATCACCGCCCCAGATGATATGACGTTTAATCTAGACGGCGAGCCGCTCACCGCCAAACGCTTCCATATCGAGGTGCTTCCCGCCGCGATTCACTGTCGGCTGCCGCCCCAATGCTCGCTGCTGGAATAGCGGCGCGTTTCAACTATTCCTGTTTCTACTACTCTCGCTTAAGGCGATTACTGTTTGCTAGGTACAGCGTCACCACCAGCAGCAGGATCGCTGCGGAATACACCAGCGTATCCGACGGGCTTTTGTGATCGACAATAATCAGGCGAATGATGGCCGTGATGCCGATGTAGATAAAATAGCGCAGCGGGAAGTGATAGCCGGACTGAAAATACTTCACGATCAGCGCAATGAACTCAAAATACAGGAAATAGATCACAATGCCTTCTATCAGTTGATAGGAGGAATCTTTCTCGTTGGAGATCAACAGCACTTTCGCCAGATTGAACGTTTCCTTGACTAAAAAAATCACCAGAATAATTGCCAGCACCAACAGGCCGATATTGAGTATCGTCTGAAGCGCCTTGGCAGCCATCGCACTGCGCGCAGAACCTGCCATATGTTATCCCCACATCCTATTTCACATTAACGCCAAGAATTCACAGCAAAGTAACCGGATGCCCCCGCACTGTCTATGCCGAATACGCTTAATTTATCCCGTCATACTTCAAGTTGCATGTGTGTTGGCTTTCCTCGCTCACCCCAGTCACTTACTTATGTAAGCTCCTGGGGATTCGCTGTGTCGCCGCCTTCCTGCAACTCGAATTATTTAGGGCACAGTTTGAAATTACTGGCAAATATGTCACGCAAAGTACAAGTCAATTTACTTATGGTGTTACCACCAGCGATGGAAGTGATGAACAGGGCCGATGCCGTGCCCGACCTCCAGCGTGTCGGCCTGCTGTAATGCCTGCTGTAAATAGTCCTTCGCGACCTTGACCGTTTCGCCCCAGCTATTATGACGCGGTCGCAGTGCCGCCAGCGCGGCAGAGAGCGTGCAGCCCGTGCCGTGTGTATGGCGTGTATTCACACGCGGAGAGCTAAAACGCTGTGGCTCAGCCTGCCGGCTGAACAACCAGTCTGGGCTCTCCGCTTCACTGAGGTGACCGCCTTTCATCAGCACCGCCTGACAGCCCATCGCCAGCAGCGCTTCACCCTGTTCGCGCATTTCCCGTTCGTTGGTGGCCGGTGATGTATTGAGCAGTGCGGCGGCTTCCGGCAGGTTGGGCGTAATCAGGGAAACCAGCGGCAACAGCTCACGACGGATCGACTCCACCGCTTCCGGCGCGAGTAACGGATCGCCACTTTTCGCCAGCATCACGGTGTCCAGCACCACGAAAGGCACCACGTAGTGACGCAAACGCTCGGCAACGGTTTCAACAATATCGATCTGCGCCAGCATCCCAATCTTGGCGCTGTCGATACGCACATCGCTCAGTACGGAATCCAGCTGTGCTGCGACAAAATCCGGTTCAATCCGGTAGACGGACTGCACGCCGCGCGTATTTTGCGCCACCAGCGCGGTAATGACCGAGGTGCCGTAAGCGCCCAGCGCAGAAAACGCTTTTAAATCCGCCTGAATACCCGCACCGCCGCTCGGATCGGTGCCTGCAATCGTCAACGCATTGATACGCTTCATGCCAGATCCTCCGCGCGCATCGCCTCGGCACGCGTGCGTTCCAGCGTTCCGCCATTAATCAGCAGTGCATCGGCCACCACGCTGAACTGCGCGGCTTCTTCGGGATCGACCACCATTGTCGGCGACGCAGAACGGAATTGAGTAAGTGATGTTACTGCCTGAGCGGCAGAAAAGTCGGCGGGTCGCGTGTTCATAGGTCTCCCAACCGGCGTGGAAGAAGGCGGCAACCAGTGGGCATACCGTGACTTCCCTACGCTGGCATTATCCAGATCAAATAAAAAGTTAGCATCTCAGGACGTTTAGTGAAGTCTATAAATCAAGTTAAAACAATAATATAAAAGTTCACTATGTCTCATAATATTTCAATTCATCTTGGTGCTATTTAGGTACATACTAGGGAAGTGAAAAAAACCGGATAATGCCAATGCTCAAAACCAAAACTGACATCCAGCGTTTCACCATCCCCGATGGTAAGACAATGAAGAAAGAAATCGTCTTCAACAACGGATTAACAGGATTGTACTTTGCTGCCCGAAGAAATCCATCAGGCGTGATAACAAAAAGCTGGCGTTATATTGTGGGTAGCAACGATGTTACTTTAGGCACCTATCCAGCCTACAGTCTGGAAGATGCCAGAAAATGGCATTTGCAACAGGTACAAAAAACCAGACAAGGCTTTGCGCCCAGCAAAACACTCACCGGAAAACCCACCACTATGGATGGTCTGGTTCAGGAGTGGCTGGAAGTAAAATGCGCTAAACCGTCAAAACCGGGAAGACAGGCGATCTGGAATAAACATGGTAAAGCCCTGCATAACGTAGACCCTGAGCAGCTTACTTACCACCATGTCTATTCTCATATTTTGGCTATGGGGGTCAGCAACGCTTCTCATCGTATGTGCCAGATCATCAAAATGGTGATGTTATATGCCTTTCAGGTGCATGGCATACAAGGGCAACAGCCGGGACAACCTGTCTACGTTCCGCAAAAATTGTCAGAGATCCACGACAGAAAGCAGGTTGCTGCTGTTGTTGGCAAAATGCGTGATAACCATCTACACGTAGAACAATACCGCATACTCTGGCATTCCTTGGGTAACACCCCTTCCCATGCAGCGATGCGTTTTATTATGGTCTTTGGTACTCGCAAATCAGAATCAGCAAAGCTGGTATGGCCTGAAATAGATTTAAAGGCTAAGACATGGACCTTACCCGCAGAACGCACCAAAACAAAACAGGAGCGTGTATACCCTCTTCCTGACTACCTGATCAGTCTGTTAGAAGAATGGTCTTGGACAAAGCATAACCTTAGCAAACAGATATGGACACATATCGGACATACCACGATGTCTCATTCCGCTGTCAGACTACGCGAAACCGTCGGAAATGATTTTACAACTCACGACCTGAGACGTAGCACGGCATCAATGATGAGCAACGAGGCGGGGATTGATCCCATTATTGTAGACCTGATGTTAGGTCATAGCCTCAGTATGGTAATGTCAAAGATTCTGGCAACTTACCAACCAAAAGCCTTTCAGAAAAAGGTCGATAAGGCTTGGCCTGTTTGGTTTCAGTGGTTTGAGAAAAATATCATCAACAAGAAGCCAAAGGAATGGCAGGAGGCACAGCCTAAACTTGCGGATGTGCAGTAACTGTATGAAAAATTCATCAACAAGGCACTGCGCAAAATGGACTATGACACCAAAACCGATTTTTATGTTAACTGAATCAAGTATCTGGCCGGAAGATGTGTTGAACGACAAGTGAAACCTATCGTTAGCACCGTCTATAAAATATTTTGAACATCGTTAACTGATGTTGCAATAGCAGGTTGACTTTCTTGATGCTAACAGAAACGATACGGTTAGACAGCTTTAGTTTACTCAGAAGAAATAGGTTTTAAAAGGTCAAGAATGACTTGGTGTAATTAGTTTTAATTATTATTCACGTATAAAAATAATTATTTAATGGAATCATTGGAATGATTTCGACCATTGAAATATTAGAAATAGAAACGCCAGTTGATGAAGAGTTTCGCTACAGCGTTAAGGTGTGTAAGAGCGATGAGAAGGAGGCCACATATCTTGTCGATTTTAAAAAGCTGATAAAAGAACTCTACCACCATTTTGAATCTATCTATCCTGAACCGGATATTTTAAACAAAACCTACATGGTAGAGTTTTATGATATTATGGCTTTAAAAAATGCTGAAAAAAGATCTCAATTTGACACGTATACTGACATGAGATATACAGAAGAAGAACGTGAAATATTTCTTCTTCAAGGCATTGGTGAGGTAATTAAAGATTTTTCCCGTCAGCGAGATGTAAGAATAATTTTTAATGTTCCTCTTCGTCAGGGCTTGGCGATTATCTATGATGCATTGTTGAAAAAACATGCAGATGGTGTAAACTTTCATTATCGGAGTGACTTGGCAGAGGAGGGATTGTATGTCATTGAAGTTAAAGCCCAGAACCAGAGCGCTGTCTGATGTAGCGCTTGCACGCCTCAAGGCAGTAGAGGCTTTTCAGCAAGAATTGACCTCTTCGCTGATCAAAGAGATACGTCAGAATGGTTCACTTGGTGAAACCAAACGTATTGTAAAACGTTATGTCGCATAATCTATAGGGAGCACCGTAAGGGTTTCCTATAGATCTTTCGAGTTAAATTTTCCATATCCTTCTCATTCATTCTTTATTGCTATCCCACAAAATATTTCTATAAATAACAAACACCTATCTATTGTTATGACACGATAAAGCCGATGAGTGAAAACACCATCAACAAGGCACTGCGCAAAATGGGCTATGACACCAAAACCGATCTGTGCGGCCACGGCTTTCGAACGCTGGCGTGTAGTGCGTTGATTGAATCGGGCATCTGGCCTGAAGATGTGGTAGAGCTTCAAATGAGCCACATGGAAAAGAACAACGTTCGCGCTGCCTATACTCATAAGGCTAAACATCTTGAGCAACGTCGCCTGATGCTGCAATGGTGGGCAGATTTTCTGGATGTTAACCGCAACGGGATGGTCAGACCGTTTGAGTTTGCGCAGAAGGGATAAATAGCGAAAGGCCACGGATGGCCTGTTATTTTGCTAAAAATTTTATTCCTTCTGGCTTTTTTATTCTTCTCAGAACATAATTTGACACTATAAATTTCGGACTACCCCTGCTGGAAAATCCGTATAACAAAGTGCCAGCAAACAAAAAATTTCGTAAAGCAGAAAAAACTAATGTGATAAAAAGGAATTTTAAATTATGAAAAAATTTGTTACTCGATGGTTTTACGCTGGTATTGGTAAATATGAAGATCAAGTTACAGAAGGATATTTCTGGTGGAAAAAAACAAAATCTGTTGAGTTGCCAACTTCAAGACTCGCAGATTATGATCAGTTTTCCAAAGCACTTGAAGATACTTATAATAAACTCGATGAAGAAGGGTATGAGGTTGTGAACATTCTTCCTCTGAATCTCGGTACGTCAGAACAGAATCATGCAATTCTCAGTAACGGCAACAAAAAATGTCTCGGTGATACGGGATTTTCTGTTACTCGTGGCGCAATTGTTGTCGGGAAATTAAAGAACTCCTGATGATGGACCATCAAGATAGGATGAACGTCTTACCTTGATGTTTTTATCCGCATCTTCTGAGCTTCCAGACATTATTCTTGTTATAATAACTGAATAAATTGTTGTTATAACCAAACAAACTCCCATTAAAATCATAACCACCCCACTTTTTCATTAAAAATGATAACCATTAATTAATATATTTATTTAAACCTGTCAAATCGTCGCTATTTTAATTTTAAAATATTTATTTATTTTCAAAGTGGTTTCCTGCAAGTAAATAGCAATAATTTAAAATAAAAAATAATGAGTAAAAATAGTCAGCGGAGTCGATCCCCGTGCTATCTCATTAGAGTAAACATAAAGATTGAAGAACTAAAAGACAAAATAGCTCTTTACCACACCAAGGAATTTCATTTTGCTCATATTTAGCTAAGCGTCGTCCAATCTCTTAAACGCCTACCGGACCAACTCTTTAAACCCGATGGTCTTGAAGAAATATCAGATCTTGCTATGTATCTACAATGTAGATTGACACTGACATTTAAATGCTCTACATTGTAGACACATTCAATTCAATGAGGATTTTTTATGATCGATGTCCCGGTTAAAAAATGGGGAAACTCACCTGCAATACGTCTTTCCTCATCTGTTATGCAAGCGTTTGATATGACGTTTAACGATAGCTTTGATATGGAGATCAGGGAAACAGAGATTGCTCTGATCCCCAAGAAAAAGCCCAAATACCAATTTACTCTGGATGAGTTGCTCGAAGGGATGACGCCTGAACATGTCCATGAGAAAGTTGATTTTGGTGCACCCGTAGGCAAGGAGCTGCTTTAAATGGTTTCTCGTTTTGTTCCTGATTCCGGCGATTTGATCTGGTTAGATTTTGATCCAGTAGTGGGGCATGAACAGGGAGGACATCGCCCCGCTGTTGTTCTTAGCCCTTTTCCTTATAATAATTTGACCGGAATGTGCTTATGCGTCCCCTGCACAACACAACGCAAAGGATATAACTTTGAAGTCGAATTATCTGGAGACCGTGAAAGCGTGGCTCTCGCCGATCAGGTTACTTGTGTAGACTGGCGTAACCGTAAGGCAACAAAGAAAGGTAAAGTAACAATCGACGAGTTAGAACTCATCAGAGCAAAAGCGAAGGCTTTGATTGGTTAACAATCCCGTTCGGTGGTGCCAAAAAACACCACTTACTATACTCATTTTCCTATTAAAAATAAGGTATTAGGATGAACATTATTTTTGATCTGGATGGAACTATTATTGATTCATTACCGGGTATTAGAACAAGTTTGGTTTATGCTATACGCCAGCAAGGACATATCATTGATGATTCTATTGATATTTCGGCGCTGATTGGCCCACCTATGAATACGATTATGCACACTTTACTTACGCCTTATGGCAGGGCGTCCGCATGAGTGATCAACATTTAACCATTGACGTTAATCCAGCCATAAGAACTTGCTCCAAGAACACGGGTTTCATCATGCAGCGTTTTTGTTTCATCGGTACGCTAATCTTCGTTGGCTCGGCTCTGAGCATGTTCAGCGCCATGTGCCTTAACCCTGCCAAGTTTTCTGCGGCGTTTTCTCGGTAAATCTGGCAAGCATCCTCTCGCATACTGACATCTAAAATCCAATGCATGGACTCGATACCCCAATGGGCCCGTATCGCATCTCCGGCCTGCTCTGGGGTTAGTTTGGCTGAACTGATGTAGTAGCGGTACTCCAACTCTGGCGCTTTGCCTTTTGCTGCGCGGTAACTTTCGACCATGACTATGCTGGTTAGCCCGAGCCAGGCAGAGAAATCCCCAACCATATCACTGGCATCCAGTACATGGTAAGTGCGTGCCTCCACTCGGCTTTTCTGCTTCTCAACTTGAGATATGCCCCTGTCAATTGGCGCGCGCCGATGTGGGGTAAAAGCGGCCTGTATCGCTGCCGCTAACTTGCCTTGATTGCCCTTAACTGCCAATAAGTAGTCGCCACCTTTGCTCGTAATCGCCTTGGCAATCTTGGTCTGACAGGCCATCGCATCAATTGTCACGATGGCACCTCGCAAGTCCAACATCTGAATCAGCGCGGGTATCGCGGTGATTTCATTGCTTTTAGCATCAGTTTTAAGCTGGCCCAATACGAGTTGGTTGGCGCTGGCATAGGCACTTACCATATGGATGGTGCTTTGCCTGTCGTCTCTGTCATAAGAGCCGCGCAAAGTCTTGCCATCAATAGCGACGACTTCACCACAGGTTAACTTGTGCACGGCTTTCATCCAGGCGAGAAAACAATCGCGGAATTCAGCGGGCTCAATATTTGAAATTAGGCGAGCAAAGGTATCATCAACGGGCACACCTTTTTCAAATAAGCCCTGTTTAAGGAACCAGTCATGATGGCCGAGAACGTACTCACGAATGTCAGTCCAGCCCTGGCCTCCCGCTATCACTGCGCAGATTGAAGCAAACAAAATATCAAACAGTGGGTAATCCACTTTTGCGCTTTGTCGTTCATCGCGGATGATACTGAAATGCGCTTTGATGGTATCTAAATTCATGGTCACTCCTCAAAAGAGGAGCATAAGATCATAGTCGACTCGTCAGGTCAATGTTGACGTCGAATTGTGCAAAAAACGTTCATGATCTTGCCCTGCGCCTTATGGGGATAACAGAATCTCAGAAACCGTGAAAATATATCGAGAGCATTATGCTCTGTATGGACTCTACGATAGCACCCTCTACGAAGGAATTCATTCTGATCTTGATAGGTTAAAAAATGAAGGCCATCAGCTATTTATCGCAACATCGAAAAGACAGCGTTTTGCAAAATCTATATTAGCTAATTTGAAGCTATGTTCGCTATTTACCGATATTACGGGTACGTCTGAAGATGGCAGTATGGATGATAAAAGTCTACTTTTATCAAACCTTATCCATAAATACGATCTTGACATAAAAAATACAATTATGGTTGGAGACAGAAGAGATGATGTTATCAGTGCTCATGAGAACGGGTTGTTAGCCATCGGTGCGAAATGGGGTTATGGTTCAGACGAGGAATTATCTCAACATAAGGTAGATTACTGGTGTGAATCGCCTTCGCAATTGATTGATGTTGTTAACAGAATTGTTCTCAATAGCACTCACCATACATAAGCTCATCTCCACATTAGCCTCTGTGTCATCCAACGGTTCACGCAGTTCTGATTGTGCGGATCTGAAAACTGGGTAATTACCTGTTGTGGGTTTTCTTATATCGCGCTAACTAATTGAATTGACTAGCATCATTCCTAGCCTTAAATTGCAGCCGAAAGGTTCACGCCTGTATACAGGACTACCTATGAACCCGTTTCGCCCCTGCAAGGTACTTACAATACCAAACAAGGGCTAACCTCAACGTTACAAGGACTAACGCTATGGCTGTCTGTCAGTTTACCTATTCCCTTCCTGAAAATCTGCATCTGGCTACTACTTTTTTGCCATATCCAGCAGCGGAGGCTTATCATGTTCGATAGCACACCGCTGGAACTGGAAGAAATCATCGATCAGTGTCGGGCATTAATTTACGCCGTTGTTGAACTGGATGAACCCAAGGCAAAAGAGATTTTGATCTTCGTTCTTTGGGAACGACTTGATCTGTTATTCCGCACTTTTCATACGCCAGAAGTGATTCCAGTAGAACAGCTTTAATTGTGTGGTAAGTTGAGCAGCACACAGGTTGTTGTGCTGCTATTTCAATATTGGCATGTAAATTCCGTAATCACCACGCCATTTCTTCTGTTGGCATAACTGTTATTGATTCAACAGTATTTTTCTCGGTATAAGCTATCTGCATCACTAACGGTATATGAAAACCATCTAACTTATACTTTTCCTTCATTCCAAACTGAAGACCTCCAATAACCTTGGAAGGGATGGTTTTCTCTGGAATGCCGAATTTTTCATGCATCCAGTCGACGCTCATTTCCTTCTTAAAAGGAAGAGGAAGCTCATTTGGGAATTGCTGTGTTGGCCTGTCTTCATCAAAGAGTGTAAGTGTCACACAAAACAATTTTCTCGATGAGCGATGAAAAGCTAAGTAAACAGATTCTTTGACCATATCTAAATCTAATACAGGATCGCCTGAATCCCCTTTAGGCTTAGTTTTATAAGGGATCAATCCTTCATCAAAGATCTCTTGGTAGGTTTTACCTATTCGATTAAATAATGCTTCAACATTAACAGTCATTTTTTGTACAACCCCACACTTTCATTTAGTTGGTGCAATTTTGCTCTTGCTTCTTCTAATTGTTCTTCCGTTGCGCCATGTTCTTTAAGTGCCTGCTTTTCCGCATCAAAGTTACTGTCAGTCGCAGAGCGAAGATCATGACTATCTGCTTCGACTTTTTCTGGCGTATTTCGACCACCGTATGTTTCACTATTTTTTTGATGGACGCCAGTAGGGACAGCAATGGCAGCAACCCTTTTAGACAGTTTTTTCAGCTCCTTTGGTCCAAGCTCTGGATGCAAACGTTTGTAGTGAGCTTTTACGGCTGCAGCCGAAGGCATATGGTCAACTTGATATTCCCCCTGCCGTGATCTGCCTTCAAAATCACTGTAAAGATCGACTTCTAAAAACTCAACCGGAGGCTTACTCAGATAAACATAAATCGGCGGAAACGCATTCTCAGGGAACACCAGAATGTAATCCCGAAAATCCTTCTCGTCCGGCATTGGTGTCACAAGAATACTGACATCATCCATCTCTGGAATTTCAAGTCCCGGTATGGCTGACGGAATAACAGGCTGTTCACCGTGTGCCGTATCCGTGGGTAATTCGATACCCGGATTATCCGGCGTCCATAAAATAGTTGGCCCTGTTGCGCCCTCTTCCCAGAACTCGTAGCGGTTATTGGGGAAATCATGTTTCAGTAATCTGACACGAACCTGATCGCGCCCGCTTTCCATACTGGTGTGGTAGCCAACCGCCTTCAGCCTGCCTGTTTCCTCATCTTCCATCCACTGATAACGAACACGACTGGGGACGGTTCCCTGCTTATTAGCTGCCTCAAGCAATTTCTCAGGTGTCAGTAAATCTGCTTTTTCACCTTTCAGATGGTGTTGAATCAACGCTCCCATCAGCAGGAAACTTTGCGCCATCTGCAACTGACCTTGCCAGATTGATGGCCCAGAAAGGCGTTTCATCTGATGTGTCAGTGCCTTTGCTGCATCCTGATTGGCCTGAGCTACAGCGCCACCCGCAGCAGCGATCGCACCCGCCTGTGCTGCCGTACCTGCCATTACCACTTGTTGAGGTGGCGGCAACATTGCCGCATCCGCTTTACCCACTAACAGATCAAAAACCGTTTTATACCACGGCTCCATCGGGGGTATCTGAGGCTTGTTAATCCCATCGGGCGGGGTCTTGGGTAACGGTTCGTTTTTTCCGGCAAATGACTGAGGAGGAGAAACAGCAGAAGACGTATTTTTCTTTTTCGCTGCCTGCGCATACTGTTTCACTTCACCCGGTTTATCAGCCAAAGTGCTCGACTCACCAACAGGCTCCGCGACATAAAAACTCATTTCCCCGATGTTGCCCTGTGGCTCTTCTTCCTTTCCCGCATCGGTACAACCCGCGCCACGTAAGCAGGATTTGGCAAAAACAGGCTCTACAGCCAGCATTGGTGTTAATGCCAGCAATGGCGCACGGGTTAATGCTGCCTGTTTAGCGCAGTCCTGAACGGGAGAACGATGGGGCGTATCACCAATAATGACGTTGCCACTGCCGGACGTGATGACGCCGCCACAATTGATACCATCCCCAATACGCGCAGCATTTTTACCGTTAATAATGACGGTCGATGAACCTTCGGCGATTTTTCGGGAATGAACACCATGTGGTGCATTGGGACAGGGACAACCGTGAAGCAGAACGGTATCCCCTTTGCGAGCCGCAGGCTGACCATTAATAATCACGTCAGGACTGCCTTCGATTATCGGGGTTTCAGGGAAGCAGTCATGACCACTTCCGATATCATTAAGACGGGCAGCACCCGGCATTGTCATTTTCCTTTGACAGTAAAACATTCCTTTTGAGGGCTGAATGTTGGGCGTTTTTTATAGATGGTTCAATACGGAAACCCGTATCAGAACGATAAATAGACGTTATTAACGAAATTTTTATTTAGGATAAGATATTATTTCCTATTAAGCCACAAAAATAGTTTAATAAAGCTTTCTCACTGGGACAAAGAAACTATTATGTCTGTTTTTATAGCAAGATAGGCACTATCCAACTCAACAGAAATAACATCTCCTTGGTTAACAGGATATTTAAACATCTGAGCATCCACACCTGTTTTCTGATATCCCCAATAATGACCTCTGCTACCGCCTTTTTCGACATAAATGTATGTCGTCATTTTACCTATCAACGTGCTGTTAACGTACACATTAAAATTGGCTGATGTCGTGTGAGAACCATCCCTGTGATTAAATAATGTAGCAAGAGAAACATTGAGATAATTAAAATCCCCCGTGGACTGAAAACGTAAACTGTCAGTGGCTGTTCGGGTGATACTCCCGCCACCTGTTCCTTTCCATTCCCCATTCTGGCAGGACAATATCGCGCCAGTCTGATCTCTGCTTATCAGACCATCAGGCGAACAAACCTCACCCGCAATTGATATTGAAGTCGACTGCAAATATTTACCTGTAATATTTCCTGATGCAGAAATCGCTCCTATCGTTTTTCCATCATTTGAACCCGATAATGTGAGGTCGCCTCTCACTCTTTGGCTACCCCAAATATCCAGTTTAACAGAGGAGTTGTTATCTCCATTCAGGGAAAGATAGCCATCACCCGCACCGCCTGATACGTTCAGCAGGAGCATATTCGGATCGCTGGTGCCACCACCACCAATCTGAAGTTTGCTGCTCTGGGTTTTTGCTGAAATGTAGTTTTCAGAGTTGATACCATTTTTTACCGTAAGCTGGCTGTTCATCGATACGTTCTTACCAAATGTGGAAAACCCAATAACATTTAAATCCTCAGACACATTGACGTTCTTGGCAAAACGCCCATAGGTGCCATTAAATGAGGTCGCGTTCACGTCACCCGATGCGGTGATGTCTTTGGCGTTGTTGATACTCTGGCCTCCCATATTCAAATCACCCGTCATTGGTAATGTTCCATCACGACGTAGATAAACTGAATACATAGAGCTGTCATATCCAACACGGTAGGCCAGCAATCCTGCCGCATTTATCCCATTATAATTATTTTGGCTCTCAGTCCATTGACCAGCCGTACCCGATGCCACCGTAGCGGATTGCGTCATACCACTATCAATGCCAGCCGCCTGCATAGCACGGCCTAATAAGTCATAGCGAACACTGTTCCCTTCTGACCAAGGCTGCGTCGTAGTAACAAGGCCATTAATAACGTAGTTAGGCGCAATGCCAGAGCGTTTTAACAGTATCGTATAAGAGGATTTCTGCGCATTTATTCCGGTATAGCTAACAGGTAATAAGCCCTCATTGATTAGCGTTTGATAGGTGATTTCACAACCATTAGCAGAACAGGTTCTTGGACCCGGATCGCTGCTCTGGCTGCTGCTTAAAGTTAATGTTGAAAGTTTGTCATAACGGATACTGATATAACGATTAACCGCCTCTCCCATCTGTTTCATTTGCTGACCAACAGCAGAGGCCATTACTTTCTCTTGATCGCTTTTCATATCCTGAAACTTAATGAAAGCCATTGCCGTACCGATACCTAAAACCAATGCGACTTCCAATAGGGAAAACCCTTTTTTATTTATTATTTTCATTTCTCACCGTCCTTTTTTATTTACATACATGTTAATTAGCAAAATTAAAAAAGCGGTCAAGATATCGACAAAGGATTAATAAAATAAAAAGAATAAATGGCTTTCATTATCTTTCATGTTTTTTTGCAAAAACAATCTGTATCTATAACGATGTAAATATTAATATGTTATTCTCACTCAAACTACAGGCATCAGACACGTCGCTGGTATTGATATTCCCATCAGTATCTTTAACCATTACTGAACCCACTTGCACTATATAAAAACTTGCTGCTGTAGCAGAAATCAATCTGGCACATTCAGCCGCAGGCACTCCATTATAAGTTATAGTAAATGCACTTCCGGGTGTCCCTGCTGGACCTGTATCGTCAGATGCCAAGACAACATTCCCTCTCCACGAATTTACAATATAAAACCCAAGAGCGAACCTCTTTACCATGTTGTCTGGAAATATCCCAGCTTTATACATAGAACCATTAACCACACCAGAATAAGAATTCGTTGATGCATATACTGACTTGACTCCCGCTTGTATTGCTGCAATATTTTTCACTTCGGCTTCTACACGCTGTGCTGCCTGAACCTTGGGGTAAACAATAAACGCACTAACAATCAACCCAGCAATAACACCTAAAACTAAAAGCAGTTCAAGCAGAGAGAACCCTTTTGTATATTTTCTGTTTTTTAATAGCACCATGTTTAACTCCTTTTCATCCAAACGATGAAAAACAGATAAACCATTAACTTGGGTCAGACAATAGATAGCGGTATGTAATTAGTGGGTTAACTGATGAACGGATGATGCAAGGGAATTATATTATTAATTATTTTCATCAGAAAGGCAGTAAGAAAAATAACCTACCACTTACCTTAGTTGATAAACGATTCAGATAAGTGGATGTAATCAGTACATGTGCAATTTGAAGTATGGATAATATGATACTATAGAATGAAAAGGATAAGTAAAATATTTAAACTAATAAACTTATTAATAAAAAACCAACCCTTTAAATATAAAATGATATATTATGAAAATTATCTATATTTCCTACCTGTAGGTTTTGATACTACATCTGGCTTCTCGTATTTTTCAAAACCCAAGTCTTCAATTAATGATAGTCCATCCCTAAGATGAGAATAAACAATATCATGTATGTCTTTCTTTAATTTATCTAATTCCTTATTATCATTTACTTCAAAGAACTCACGAAGGAAAGGAATCGATGTTACCTCCATATGGAGTTCTACTTCTGACGTTCCCATTTCCGCATTAGTATATTTATGTGTTCTTTCATCTCTGTATAAGTAAGTCTTCGTTCTTTCAAGATCACTATCATACCAAAAACGAATACCAAATGGTTGATTGTTTTTCTCATATATAAAATCAAGGCCTTTTGACATAGCATTATACCCTATAAATTTAGAACTTCTGGTCATTGTTATCTCCTTACATTTAATTAAAATAATTTCGTTTTTTTATTTTGCAGCCATTAATAAAAAATAAACAATTACATTGAGTAAGACAATAGACAGCAACTCGTAAATAACGTGTTAACTGACGAACGGCTGACGCGAGAGAAATATATCACAACTAAGGTTTTATTTTTCTTACATCGGGCTTGCTTGAATGCATTAACATGGTATCATCATAACTTTGAAGATCTTCCTCTCGAACATCATTAATCACTCGATACAGGCTTGAATGTTTTTCACATATACTTTTTGCTGAGCGTACCATTGTATTAAATAAATCGTCAGTTATTCCCAATGAGTTTGGGCAAGTTTTTCCATCAAGATAATTTCTGTAAAAAAGCAAAAGCGCATATTTGTATCCCACATAAGGAACGGGATATGTCCTTCCATCAGGATGCTGCATACGGTATGCATACGACACTTTCGTCCCTTTAGGTAAAGAATAAAGATCTTCCCCTGTAGAAAAATCTTGCGCAACAAAAAACCTGTCTTTGTTTAAAAAGATAACTTTCCGAGGCTGGTATCCTTCATGAAATAATTTATCCACGAGGTCTTTTAGTTTAACTACCTCTATTTTTCCTAATTGGGATAAATTCGGAATATTGACCTTACTTATTAAGCCACTGTGCCTTAAATCTTTCACAGCATCTGTCCATTTCGTTCTCTTTTTTACTGATATTCCACTTAATTCATTTTCATTCATACACTTTCCTTTAAAAAACTCACTCATTTTCACTCTAATAATTCACGAAGAAGAATAGGGTTCATACCTAGCTCTTTGACACATTCTTTTCTTCCATCAGGATACGCTTTTATCAGTTTCCCCTCTAAAATATAGTGGATAGCTATTCCTGCCGTGAACGCTTCTTTAATCGCATTCTGTGATGCCCGTTGAGCAATTCGACTTAACACTGCCGTATCCTGAAGCGGATTTTTCTTTGATTTCTTCTTTTTCATTATTTCCTTAAAACAATCTGATAGCACTAAAAATCACATCACTATCTTTTACCGTTGAATGTCTTAGCCCATCAATAAAAGCCTCACTGATAAGATGACAAACCGAATCATTAAAATGATATTCGCCATTTTTCTTTATAAGATCGTTGATCTTATCTTCAGAATCAAAATCAAAAACAGCATTAGGTTTAAATAATTTTATCTTATGCAATAATATATAAATAAAAACTCTGATAACCCAACCATCTTCATTTTCTATGAGTTTAAAAAATGGCTTTTTAAACGAAATAATGCTCAGATTGTTGGAGCGATTTTTTCTTATTGAATAATACATTGCCACTCCTTTTTCATAAATTACCAGACAAATGATACTTAGGCCATTACTGCTATAGAAACACAACACCTGTTAAACCAAACTTATTATATAATTCCCAACGAATGAATATCCAATTTAAAACAAACCTGATATCCACTACCATTACATTGATAATATTTTATTATTTACTCATTGATAATACTGATATATGATCATCACTGTCTGTTGTCAAATTTTGACACATCACTTAAATCAATCTATCGGGGAAAAACAATGAGTGAAGCTCTCAAAGTATTAAATAACATCCGTACCCTGCGTGCTCAGGCACGAGAAACCGATCTGGCGACACTGGAAGAAATGCTGGAAAAACTCACTGTTATTGTTGAAGAGCGCCGTGAAGAAGAAACCAAAGTTCAACAAGAACAGGCTGAACGTCTGGCAAAAATTGAAGCTCTTCGAGCCAAACTGTTAGAAGATGGTATTGATCCGGCTGAACTGCTTGGTTCTGTTTCTGCCACCAAGTCAGCAAAATCTAAACGTGCTCCTCGTCCGGCTAAATACAAATATACCGATGAAAATGGCAATGAAAAGCTATGGACAGGTCAGGGCCGTACACCCAAAACTATCGCCTCAGCACTGGAAAGTGGTAAAACGCTGGAAGACTTTGCTATCTAATTATATGACTCCCTGTTGTATTTGGTGCAATGGGGAGTCACTTTATCGGACAGGCTGTTCTGTGCCAAATGCGAACTTTGCTTGCTTTACAATGTATTCATTATTGAGAAGTAGGCCACTTTACTGAACCTAACCTTAAGGAAACATCATTTTAACCAACTGAATTTCTTAGTTTTATTTTTCCGATAGACTTGTTGTAGAGCATTGATTTTAGTCAGGTTAAGTAGGAAAATGGAGAAAGTTAAAGAATTCTTAAGGGATTAGAACAGATGAGCATGTTAGAGTGGAAAAGAAAAAATGGCACAGATAGCTTAGTTCTTTTTATACATGGACTTAAAGGTGGAAGCGATACGTGGTCATTTAATAAGTCTATTTCGTTTCCTATTTTGCTCTGCGGTGATATCGAGTTGGAAAATTACGATATTGCTTGTTTTGAATACTTCACTAATTTTACCAATTTATTCGGTAATAAAACAGGAATGTTACGAAGACTTTTCAATAATACTAAGAAGAGAGAAATTAACCTTCCTGTAAGTGAAATATCTCAACTTTTAGTTACAGAGATGGACTTACATTTAGGTCAGTACAATAACATCATAATTATAGCGCATAGTATGGGGGGCTTGATTGCAAAGTCTTGTATCCTCAAACTGATCAACTACGAGCGTTCAAGAAACATTAAGGGGTTCATTTCTTTAGCTGTTCCTCATTTTGGCTCGACCATTGCAAATATCATGTCATCTTTAGTTACTAAGAATATTCAAATTTCAGACTTAAGTGTCTTTAGCAATGAGACAGATGCTTTAAATCGCGATTGGCTTAATGCTAATAATCTGCCTAAGGCAAAATTTGTTTATGGCACTAACGATAATATAGTTAAGAAACAAAGTGCATTGCCATTGCATATTCAAGAAAAAGACTACATTGCAGTGAATGAAGATCATCAATCAATTTGCAAACCAGAAAGCATTGAAAACAATGTATATGCTGTGGTCAAAAAATTCATAATTGAGATTTCCAACGAAGAGTCTGATCGACTTACACAGGCAGAGTTTATTGACGAAAACCAATATGACAATGAGTTTTTTGTTTTAAAGTTAATGCTTGCCGATGTGCATAATGATTTTACTAATCACGCCAAAGAATATTATTATAATGCTGAATTGGCACGTAATTTATTTACAAGTGATTATGACAGAAATCTATTGGGTAAAATTTACAGACAAATTAAAAGTCTCTATCAAACACAATACCAATTAGCATTATCCAATCGATTGTCCTCAGATCAGTTAGTTGCATCAATACATAGTAAAATTGATCAAGAAGATAAAAAAGAACTATCAACTGTTTTATCTAATTTAGATAGTTTGCACAAGAAAGGAATGCTTCATCAGTTAGCTAATAAATTGAATAGAGATGTTATTTGGTCAGCGGATACAACAGTGGAATCTCTGAGTATTCTTAAGGGTAAGAAATGAATGCATTACCATATATTCCCTTGGATGAAGAGCTATCCTTAAATTTGGCTATTTTCTCAAAGATCTTACATTTACTAGGGAAGAACAAACTTGGTAAACCAACTTTGGATATAGACAAAGCCAAGATTTTTATGTATCTAATAAAAAACCCATCAAAGATAGAGAGGGTCATGATATTAGCGGGTAAAAAAGCGCCTTCAATTGATATAACTCAAATATATACAATAAAAAGCATGTCAATCAATGTTGATATCCTGTTCTCGAAAGAAAAAATTAAAGAAATATTAATTAATATGTCAGCTCTAGGTTTCTTAACTGTAAAAAAGATTGAAGATGTTACCTTTTTGGAATTATCAGAGTCTGGATTGAGTTTTGCAGAGTCGTTAGTAGGTGGATATTATGATCAGATACATTTATATATTGATGGAGTTTCCTCTTTAAAATCATTAAGCGCTAGTAAACTTTATAAAATTCTAAATAATGTTTTCACGGAGGCAGAATGACATCTTATCTACGGATTGATAGATTAATCTTGGTGGGAAGCCGGAAAAATTATTCCGTGAGTTTTGAAGATGGGTTGAACGTCATTCATGGAGATTCTGATACAGGAAAATCCAGTATTTTGGAATTTGTAAATTATTTGCTCGGTAGTGGTAACATTGAACTTGCCGATGAAATGCTAACTTCTCTTGAATATGCAGCCTTAGAGCTAACAATTAATGATGAAGCTTGCACAATAGTGCGGAATATATTCAATCCTAATGAGTTAATTGACACTTATAATTGTCATTTTCATGATATATCAAATCATGTACCGAAAAAATTCGCACCAAAATTTAATTCAAAACCCGGCCCGGATGGTTTCTTTTCAGATTACTTAATGGATTTATTAAACTTCCCAAAACTCAAACTTAAAGTATCACCTACACAAGATAGTTCAAAATTCAGGCGGTTAAGTTTTAGGGATTTAATGAGATTCTGTTATGTAGATCAAGACGACATGGGTAGTAAATCTCTACTACATTTAACCGAATGGACAAGATATGCTCATGTTAAGGAAGTATTTAAATATATATTTAATGTCTTTGATGCTGATATTTCTGATTTAGAATCTCAAATATCCGATAAGAATACTCAGCTAAATAAGCTATCAAAAAAATATGAAAATGTGTCTGATTTTTTACGTGAAACTGGTTATGAGTCAGTTTCATCAATTGATGATGAAATAAATTCTTGTGATATTTCACTTGAAGAAATTACTGAGGCTATTAATACTCTTAATCAGAACATGACTTCGAATTCTGAAACATACAAGGAACTTAAAGCATTTCATACTGAGTTTAATCTTAAACTTAAATTAACCATTAAAAAATTATCGGAACTATCAACCAAGCAAGAACAGTATATTCGTCTAAAAAACGATTATAAAAATGACATATCCAAAATACAAGCGATACACTTGGCCAATTCAAAGATTGGAAAGATTAATGAATTGAAATGTAATTGCCCTATTTGTGATAATGTTATTAATATTAAAGATGTAGATAGCTTGAACAGATCAAAACCCGAAAAACTTGATGAAGAATTAAGCTCTCTAATTCGAAGAGTTAAATCAATTGAAGAACTGATATTTTCTCTTGCCGATGAGCAAGTTGTGCTGAATAAGGTCAGAGTTTCTCTTGAAGAAGATTTGAATAAATCGGCATCTATGATTGATACTGAAACAAAGGATATGATAACTCCATTCTTAACTCAGCGAGATGCATTCTTAAAAGAAGCAAATGACCTGAAGAATAGAAGAGCTAATTTAGTATCGAGTTTAAGAATAAGAAATCATCAAGAAGAAATTCTTAATGCGCAGAGCAGGCTGAAAGATAATCTGATAAAACTGCAAGATGAACTGGAAAGAATGCGTAGTGAAGCACCTGACATTACTGGGGTTTTATCTAATTTAGGGGATAATCTCAGTGAGTTCCTTGAGCATGTTAATATTAAAAATAGGACTGGCATCTCCATACATTCAACTACATATTCTGCAGTTGTAAGAGGTAGGGATTATTTCAAAATCACCTCTGGAGGTCTTAGGACATTGATTACAATTGGATATATGACATCCATACTTAAATACTCTATATTCAATAATATCAATCACCCTAAGTTTTTGTTATTAGATACTGTGGGTAAATATTTGGGGAAGAATACGAAGCAACAGTATCTTTCTGGTACTGACGCGAAAGAGGATGTAATAGAAGGAACATCTGATCCTAAGAAATATGAATTGGTCTTCAGTGCCTTAATCGAACTTTGTAACCTAGCCGAAAATAAAAAAATTCCGTGCCAAATAATCGTAGTTGATAATGACGTGCCTACGGTGTTAGCTGATTGGCTCAAAGAAAGAACTGTTGCTCAGTACAGTTCGACCGGAGAAAATGGTTTACTTAAAGGATTAATAGATGATATCTAAATGTGCCCCCAATTAAGGGGCATAATTAATACGAATTATTAGTGTATTGCTCAGATTGGGCTGTTTGTGGTCATCCCTCCCAAAAATCGATGACGGTGTAAGTGTCCAGACAAAACACATTATTCACTTTAGAAATTATTCGGCATCACTTTATGTGAAAAACGTCTGCTGCTCGCTCAGAGTAGACAGCCATATTCGAGGGTGTACGTAATTCTGTGTAACTGCCACCCTATTAAAGGTGAGCGCTCAGGCGGTCACCTGCTCTTTAACTGCATCAGTGACTTTGGATATCAGTGTGGGTGACACATCCGCATCGTACATTTCCCGGAACGTAGCGACGATTTCACGGGTCGTCATGCCTTTGGCATACAGGGATAAAATCTGGCTGTCCATCTGGGTGATACGTGTCTGATTTTTCTTTATCAGTTGCGGCTCAAAGGTATTTTCGCGGTCACGCGGCGTGCTGAGTTCAATCTCGCCGTCATCGCAAAGCAGCGTTTTTGACGAGTAGCCGTTACGGGTATTGGAGCCTGATTTAGGGGCGTTTTTCTCGTATCCGAGATGGTCGGTGAGTTCGGCATTGAGCGCCGTTTCGACGGTGAGTTTCGTCAGCATACGTGAAAACGCATTGAGGTCTGCCTGCGTTTTAAGGCCTTTAGCCAGTTCAGCCGCAAGGGCTTTAAGTTTCTTTTCGTCCATACTTTGCCTGTCTCCGCTGTTGGAGTGAACATATCAAAAACAGGCAATTACACAATTTTAATTACACCCTCCCATATTCTGCCACGCCTAATACCCTAGATAAGCTACCGCGCCCTCTAGGGCTTGCTCAACAGCTCACCGACCTAAAAACAAGTTTTAGGCCGGTTCACCGTTCGGACGTGAAAAAAATAATTAACATTTGGATTTATTTATAACATTTTCGATATAGACTTGGCCCTGTGCTCTATACCCTTCAATATCACGCTCAGATAGATTAGATATGTTAAGCAGAACCCCAAAGACTAATTCTTTATCTACATAACCAATATCACATCCTAAGACTTTGGCAACCTCTGCACCGAAAATAATTTTCTGGCGGGTGTTTTCTTTTTTCGTTTGCTGTTTCTTTTTAGCTTCCAAGAAGTATAAGCGTTCCTGTGCTGAAGCAATTTGTTGTTTTATATCCTTTCTGGTCATTTATGTTCTCCCCAATGTTTTTTCTTGTTGGCATAAGGGACATCCGCATAATCATAACCATTACCAATTTTTTTCTTGATTGACTTAATCTTCAATTTAAATTGTTGCTTTATCTGGCGCTGCTTTGCTTGCTCCCTAATATTGATTACTATCTTTTCTGCTTCTAAATAGGCTTGTTCCGTATCGGTATAGATTCCATCATCAAGAAGCCTTTTAGCTTCCCAATCGATGGCTTCATCATTATTTTTATACATTACACCTCCTTGTTTTTTATATATTATCCTTTAACACATTTTTGATAATTATCAATACAGGAAGATGATTTTATTTAAAAAATCATAAGATGGATATTAATACCGACATCATTGCATTAACTCACATTAAGACTAATGCAGTGTCATCAAGTTTATCAGGATTCATTGTTATTCCTTTTTTCACTGCTATTATTATTTACTTTATTTTTATTAAAATGGAAAATTGCAAAAATAGTATTAATGGAGTATAATTTTTAGGCAGAGCACTCTTTATATAGAAAGGATATTCTATGACAACAAGCAAACGTTATGAGCCTGTCAAAAAAATCACCGTTGATGAAAAAGGAAAAACACTCAGGGTAAGTTTTGAAATTTTTGATCACGACGCAGGTCATTTTCTCATAGGTGAAGACCTTGAAGGATTTATTGAGGCTAAATCAAGAGCAAACGCTCTTGAGCATGAGCACTTGGAAAGTGTAAAATTGAAGTCTACACCTAAAAGACGAAAATCCTAAAATATTCCCCTGATGAGTCAGGGGAAAAAATCACATACTTTCAATAATTTCACGAAAGTCTCTATAGCTCAACAGTTTCACTTTATCATTACCATATACTCTACAAATAAAATCCTGCTGAAGCTCATGAAAAGTAGATAAATAACAATATTCTTTTAATGCATCCAATACATTAGTATACTTTTTTTTATACTGAATGAAATGATCTGAGCTTTCTTTTTCAGGATCATGCTCAATCTCAACAAATCTACTCAACGTTATTTTAAATCCATTATCGTGAAGTAATTTCAATGCAGATGGTATGTTTTCCAATTGATTACAATATAGAGAGTCAATAATAATATGCTTCTCTTTAAATCTATCCGCATACTTCAGAAAAGTATCATGATAATTAAAAAATCCATAAGTTGCTAAAACATGACGACCTTCATTATCTTTTCTGTCTACATCTATTCCGTGTTCAATTAAGGCATTAATCACTTCTTCTGAACTGACATGAAATAGCGCAGTATGCCCAAGCTTATCTTGATGATTAATATCAACGCCAAGATCTATTAATTGTTCTACATCATCTCGTGTTCTTGCATAGAACAGCAATGTTCGGTCGAGTAAATCTCTTATTTCATATGCTGATATATTATGTTTTTTTAGAACATTCATTAATGATCTAAAAATATCGTTGGTAAATGGCAACATGTTGTTATCTCCTTTTTATTTTTATATGTCACATCCCTTTATTATATAAATTTACTTTTGTCAAAACTTGGAGAGCTATTATTTAAGGCAATAATAGTTCTCCAGCCATAAATATCATCGCCGCCAAATACCCATTATTATGGTAGATAATCTCAACACTCTATTGATACTCCTTGTTAAAGTGTTTGCTTTTTTTATAACTGGCTCTGGCTCTGGCTCTGGCTCTGGCTCTGGCTCTGGCTCTGGCTCTGGCTCTGGCTCTGGCTCTGGCTCTGGCTCTGGCTCTGGCTCTGGCTCTGGCTCTGGCTCTGGCTCTGGCTCTGGCTCTGGCTCTGGCTCTGGCTCTGGCTCTGGCTCTGGCTCTGGCTCTGGCTCTGGCTCTGGCTCTGGCTCTGGCTCTGGCTCTGGCTCTGGCTCTGGCTCTGGCTCTGGCTCTGGCTCTGGCTCTGGCTCTGGCTCTGGCTCTGGCTCTGGCTCTGGCTCTGGCTCTGGCTCTGGCTCTGGCTCTGGCTCTGGCTCTGGCTCTGGCTCTGGCAGAGAATTATTAACCAGAACAAATGGTTTGCATTCATTTCCGATACAGATATTATCAACCACAGGTTCAATAATGTAATTAGTATCGTTATATGAGACATCAATTTTACCTAAAAAAATAACATACACTAATTTAAAATGATCCGTTTTAAATAAAAATCTGTCATCTACATCAGGCACCCCCCAAAAAAATATGGTTAAAAACCTTTCTGCTGTCTTGTTAGTTTTAAGCCCTTTACGGTATATTTCAGCTTTTGATCTTTGCTTTTCCAATTCCTTATAAAAAACATCTTTTTGGCTATCATTCCATCCAGACACATCAATTTCCAGCCTAAAAGGCTGCTTTGTTTGTTTATCTCTAGCCAAAAAATTCAAGATATATTTATCTGAATTGCGGTCTACAGTTAGATTGGATTGAACTTTCCCAAAATATATAGCTGGTTTTATATAACGAATTCTATCCTTGAAAAGTATCTGCTGAAATGTAGTTTTATAGCTTCTTTTTCCATATGGAGGTATTGAAAGATACTCATCACGATTGATATTACTAATATAATAATCAACTATTGGTTTGATACTGGACGACGAGACAGGATGTTCGTGATTACCTTGAGCTTCATTGCGAGCTGTATACTCTCCTCTGGAAAGGCTATCACTTTTTTTTCTTTCTGGAACACTGAGTTTTAGCAGTGAAATCACAGGAGCAGGAGGCGAGTTTTCCGTCTTTTCACCATTAGAACTATGCTTATCATTATATTTTGGATCATGAATACCACAACCATTTTTATGATCATTATCATATCTAAAATATGACTGTCTTTTTTTATCTGGTGTATAACTACAAGGCGTTGCCTTGATCCGACATTGTTCATAAGGACATTCATATTGAGTTGTCTTTACATAAAATGCATCCATCCCTCTGAGATCGTTTCCATGAACAATTTCCCCACTCAAACTATCTTTAGCTATCGTCATCAGAAATATCCATACACACTATCACTGTATAAACTCTAACTAATTTTCACCTCTAAAATCAACCCCAAAATATCAAATGCCTGCCGGTATATGAAATAAGCCACGGCGTTCCAGCATTTTGGACTTTAGTAATCCGCTCTTTCATCTCTTCTTGTGATAGCTAATTTTTTTATTCGATATGTTTATTTATGTCAAAAGCAGCACTTTGTGAGTGTTTACAACAATCACTATGCTGAACAGGGCTTGCCTGTTAATTTTAGATATATCCAATTATGGTTTTTAGCTAGCGCTCACTCACCTTAAACAGATTATACCAGATATCGAAAAATGAATAAAAGCAGGTCAAAAACGAAGTTTACAAACAGGGTATGAAAAATAACTTCGTACTTAAAACCCCGACCTCTCCGCGTTACTTATTTTTGTTTATTAGTGCTTTTCATTTCACTTGTTAAAATTTAACCCTGATTTCCATAGTTAACCTGTGAATTGTGCAACAAGGAAAACCACCGATAAACTTACCTATTTTCTTGTTTTAGAGCTTTCCCACCTTACGGCGGGATAAATTAACACTCTCCTTGTCCTTCGGACGCCATTTAAAAACCCATCACTTTAATATCGCGGAATACTTCGCCCGTTTATCCAGATTGCGCCGCTTAATTCGGCGTTTTGTTTTACAGGCATTAATATATTTCGTATTAATTAATTAGAGGCTTTTACATTGTTTCTTTTTTTAAGAAAACAATGCCCACTTATACACTGCTACGCAGTGTGTGGGGTCTACCGACGGTTGCCTGCCGCAGGCTAACACCGTTTCCTTCGGAAACAACGTCAACGTCAATCCCGAAGTTTTTCTTGCGAAAAACTAACGGCAGCATAGTTATCGTTGCGTTTTATATTTTGGTTTTATTTTATATTGAGGTTCTATAAGTTAATGGCGATATTTCATCTGGAGTTTAAAATTGTGAAACGTTCTGAGGGTATGTCTTCCTGTAGGAAGGCAGCCTATCATGCACGTTGCAGAATAACAGATGATCGCACAGGCAATACCTACGATTTCAGCCACCGAACAGATTTATTCCATCATCTGATATTAGCACCTGTTTCCGCACCTGCTCATATTGTTGAAAGCTCGACAGCATTGTGGAACGAAGTGGAAAGGGTTGAGCGTCAGAAAGACGGTCAAACAGCCCGTTATTTTGATGTGGCTATTCCCTGTGAACTGAATAATGAAGAAAAGATAAAACTGGTCGTTGAATACTGCCAGAAGAATTTCGTTGATAAAGGAATGATTGCCGATATCGCCTTCCACGATTTGGATGGTCAAAACCCCCATGCACATGTGATGTTGACATTAAAACCGATCACCGCTGATGGCTTTGGTAAAAAAGAAAGAAGCTGGAACGACAAGAAAAACGTAATACTGTGGCGTGAAGCGTGGTCTGCTCTTGCTAATCGCTATCTTACTGCTGCTGGCAGTAATGAACGTATTTATCATCGTTCTATTGAGGCTCAACATAATGAAGCACTCGAACATGCTGCTATTACCTTGGATGCAGAAGAAAAAGCTCTATGGCTTGCCAAAGCAACAGCAACCAGCCGCCCGGCAATGCAGCGTGTTCATCGTGCCAAGTGGAACAGTCGAAGCGTTCAGGAAAAACGTGCTGCTGAACAGGCTGTTCGTGATGAGATGAAACAGGAAGCACAGACCACATATAGTGTCTTCAAAGAGTTGGATCTTCAGATCGTTGTTGACCTCAGAAGCTTTACTGTGTCGCAGCTTCCTGAACCTGTTGAAATCGTCTTACCTGAAATACAACCTCGAACAGAGTTCTCTGAGACAGGTTCACAGTCAGCATCATCAGAAGACCAAAAGCCTGTTCTGGTTGCCCCTGCGCCTCATACACGCACCAAATTGAAATCCCCATCAACAGCCAGAGCGGTTAAACGCGCTCCTGTTAAAAGTAAGAGAAGGCAGATTAAACCCCGTCCAGATGGTATTTTTAAACGCTTCACTTTGCTGGTAGTAGGATATATAAGAGAAAAATTTGTCTGGGCCAAGAAGAAACCAGCTCCTGTTTCCGTTGATGCGGATCACGATAAACGTATAGCTGAAAACTATGTCTTTGATGAGGTTCAGGGCATCTATGTGCCACGCGCTGAGTATGAAAAACGTCTCAGATTCAACAGTAATGACTACAAACCAACCACGGAGGAGATAAGGCGTTTTCCAAGTCGTCCGGTTAAGGCATCACAGCCTGATAGTAACCTTGACTACATACCAACGCTAGCGACTGACAGGAAACCGCCTGCACTAATGTTGAAACCGCCGGGTTATAAAGTAGATTAAGTAACTTATATTAATATACTTAAAAAAATGACATATACAATCACAATGTTACTATAAATTATTAATTTTTTGTTGTTCCTTCCCACGCCAAGGGAGATAGATCGAAAACTTTATTAACCTCATATTTATTCATTAATGAGTATTTTTTGCTATTCAAAGCATCGCTAACCATAAATAACCTCCAGCGTGGATCATGGCTCAACTCTAGTTCTTTTCTTGTCATAAAAAAATGCATCCTATCATTACTAGTTCCTTTAACTTCTACAAGAAGTTGTTCATTAGTTATTTTATCAGTAATTAAAAGGTCATAACCACAAGCATCTTTCTGCCTATCAATAACATCGTATTTTTTACTTAGAACCTCAAACGCTTTTTCAATAGCAGCTTTTTCAACCTTTTCCCTATGCCAGGGTGAGAGCATGAGTGTTCATTTTTCACTCGCTGCTGTAATTCCAGCCACAATGACTTGCTCCAGATAGTCGCTATTCATCGCGGCTATCTTTTGTTTGCGTCTGATGCTGGCTGTTTTGCCTTTCTCCGCTCGCAGCATATTCAGCGCCATATGCCTCACTGTTGCCAATATCTGAGCCGCTTCTCCACGATAGATAGAGCACGCATCTTCTTTCATCGTGACGTCCAGTACCCAGTGCAGTTGATTTTCTATTCCCCAATGACCGCGCACGGCTTTGGCCAATTGTTCTTCGGTCAACGCAGCTGAACTGATGTAATAGCGATATTCCAGTGATTCGTTGCCCTTGCTATCACGGCGGTAGCCAATCGCCACGCCCAGCGTGCTCAAGCCCTTCCAGCTAGAAAATTGTTTTACCATGTCGCCTGCTGGCATCACATGGTATTCTCGGAGCTCTGTCCGGCCTCGTGATTGTTCGATCTTGGCTTGATGACTGCCTTCCCGTATCAGAGGGGCAAGGGACTTGCGAACGGCGCGATGCAGGGTTTCTTGATTGCCTTTGACGGCCAACAGATAGTCGCCACCCTTGTCCACAATCTGGGCGGCAATCTCAGTCTGGCAACCCATCGCATCAATCGAAATCAGGCAACCCGTCATATCGAGCAATGCCAGCAATTCAGGGATCGCTTTAATTTCATTGGATTTTTCGTCTGTTTTTACTTGCCCGAGCACCATGCTGTTGGCGCTGGCAAATGCACTGACCATATGGATGGTCGATTGTCGGTCGTCCCGGTTATAGGAACTACGCAGAACCTTGCCATCAATGGCGATCAGCTCCCCCTTGGCACGAGAGTTGACTGCTTGCATCCACTTGAGGAAGCAGGCCTGAAACTGCTCGGGAGCTAGGCTGGACATCACTCTAGCAATGGTATCGTGAACGGGTAAGCCATTTGGAAACAATCCTTTATCCTGGAACCAGCGACTATGCGCTTGCCCGAAATCTTCAATATCTTCCCAGCCCTCGCAGCCACCGATGACAGCGCAAACTGTCAGGAACAGAATGTCGAAGAGTGGATAGGATATTTTCGCGGATTGGCGCGGGTCGTGAAGTTCGGAAAAGAACTCAGAAAAGGCATCGAGCTGCATGGATGGCTCCCAGGAAAAGGGAGTATAAGATCACAACTCGGTCTGCAGGTCAAAGCGTTCTGAATTTGTTTATAAAATGTTCATGATCTTGCCCTGTTCCCTATGCTCTTTGTCAGGAAACGAAACATTGGGTGAATTAAGCTCGGAATAGTCAATTTTTTTTGAAACAATTGACTCAGCTAATCTAGCAAACTAAGTCTCCATGCATCATTTTTTTTACCACCTCTAACATAAATAATTGGTGAACGTTTGAAGTGCTTCCCTGATATAGATATATCCCGGAGATGATTAGGTATCAAAAACGCTTCACATGTAGATATACAATAACTATATTTCCCACCATGAACATCTAATTCAAGTTCATCCAGATCATATTCAGGCCGACTGATGTAATCATTGTGAAATTGTGCATTCCGGTACCACCCAACAACGGTTAATGGTCCATTACCGTTTTTTGCTGCAACAAATATTATTAGCCACTTTGAACTAACATCAGGTTTAGGCGGTACTTTATACTCACCCATAGGTGGGATATAAGCATAAAATCGTCCGTCCTTTGATGGTTTGAAGTTAAATTTTTCATGAGCCTCATCATATGATTCTATATGCTCATGCCGTCCTACTACCTGATCCCCATCATAAGAAGTAGCCCAGCCTGTTTTAACAAACGCAATTTTATCCATAATCCCTCCTAACACACCAGAAAATTCAATTCTTCAATATATATATCGCTTATAATGAGATACAGAAAAAACTGGCTAATAAAGATATTCAGTTTCGCTATCATATTGAGTTAGAAAAGAGGGTCCTTATTCATTGTAAGTAATGTATCTCTAAAACTAATGCCATTATTATTTCTATTTATTAAAATTATTTTTTCATCTTCACTTATTTTTGAATAGTAAAACTGCCCCTTCACACTTGAATAAACACAATATAACCCACTTAATTCGGGCTGACCATATATTTGATAAATACCTTCAGCAGGAATAGGAACGTGAAGTATTTTAGGCTTTCCATCCGGATGCTTTGCAGCTACATGATCTGACAACCAGCTAAAACTACCATTATTATGATATCGTTTAATTACAGATTTTTTCTCTGATTTATTGCATTGAAGAACAAATACTCTTTGTCCATTACTCGTTAGAAGATTTAATTTTTTTCTATAATCTGGCATTGACTTTCGTCCTTTCTATGTTAAACATTGTTATTAATCAATAAAATAAGGATAATAAATGTACTGGATAGAGGTTAATGATGTCAATAGAGATAAGAATCTTATCATAGATAATCTTACACAGGAGCATATCATCGCTCTGATAAATTTTTTATCAGAATATAATTTTGAAATGAAATGGGGAACGTATAATCCCCGAACTGTAGAAGGTGGCTGCCTTGGAGAAGGGTGATGATAAATGGTTTATATTAAATATAAAATCTTAAGCTCAACTTTTACTGTTTTAGCAAACGTAAGAACAAGAGTTTTTCGTTCTTACGTTCATTACAGATATCAAACAACCTCATTTCTTATTAATTACTTTTCTATAACACCGTCGTTCAATAATGCACAGATTTGGATCACGCAAATCACATCTCCCCTTCAAAGATTTGGATCTTCAGATCGTTGTTGACCTCAGAAGTTTCACCGTGTCCGAGCTTCCTGAGCCTGTTGAAATCGTCTTACCTGAGATACAACCTCGAACAGAGTTCTCTGAAACAGGTTCGCAGTCATCATCATCCGAAGAGCAACAGCCTGTTCTGGTTACCCCTGCACCTCATACACGCACTAAATTGAAAACCCCATCCTCTTTAACGGCCAGAGCTATCAAACGCGCTCCTGTTAAAAGTAATAGAAAGCAGGTTAAACCTCGTCAGAGTGGTGTGTTCAAGCGTTTCACTTTACTGGTAATGGAATATATAAGAGAAAAATTTGTCTGGGCCAAGAAGAAACCAGCTCCTGTTTCCGTTGATGCTGACCACGATAAGCGTATTGCCGAAAACTATGTGTTTGATGAGGTTCGAGGCATCTATGTTTCACGCGCTGAGTTTGAAAAACGAGCCAGATTTAACAGTGACACTTATAGTCCCACACCAGATGAGATCAGGCGTTTTCCAAGTCGTCCGGTTAAGGCAGTCCAGCCTGATGACGATCTTGACTACATCCCAACACTAAATAGCTTTGCATAATAGCGCTACACTTACTGAAGATTACGCACCCCGCCAGCAGCGGCCTCGCACGATAAGAAGTGAAGCATCAATGCGCAAAGCTATTTAGCGGCGAATAGGAAAAAATCAGTACCTAAATTGAGACCGCATAATGTTTATAAAGACAGATAATGACTGTAATGATACAGAGAGGTTATGAGTTATTTTAAAAAATCAACTCAATGCATCCGATCATATAACTAATTGTTATATTGAAACGAAAACCCACTGTAGCCATTATCAAGAAATGATGATATTTTATTTAATTAAATACAGATGCCAAGTTTACTTATTATATTTTAATTAATGTTAAAATAGTAGAAATCATATTGCTCCCATACGTTTCGCGTCTATAGGTCGATTACAATAACATTAGTATCACACTCCATTTATAGGTACTACAATGAGTGAGTTCTTTGACATAGAAACCCCGAATGATTTATATACGTTACTGAAAAATAAAACTGAATCATTTAATAAAACCCCCAATGACGAGACACTTTTTTTCATTATATTTATTTTAAACCACCTTAGAGAATGGATATATTCCGACGGACATGAATCTTATATTCAACTCCCTGTTGAAAACTGGAGTCAAGAACAAATCCTTCATTCTAAAATATACGCAAAAGAAGAATATAAAATCATAAATGAGCTATGCAATAGAACTAAGCATTTTGAAAAAAAACGGGATGTTAATATTAAAAAAAGGTCATTCACTCTTGGTGTCACAAAACTAGACGACGAAGTTATTAGTGGGAATAACTATCATGTGGATAGCAAGAATATAAAGGATATAATAAATAGTTTACTATCTATTTATGGTGAATATTTCAAAAGGAAAGATAATGTGCATAAAAAACAATGAATTAGAAGAGCATTTCAACATAATGATTGACAACTTAACTTCAGCTAAAGCTTTCTTTCAAGTGTATAAAGCTTTATCTATTAGTGTTGAAGGGAAAACAAATTATCACGCATTGCAAGAAACCACTCAGAATAATCTATATAAACATTTTTTCATAACAACAATTAGTGGTATGTATAAATTGATGTTTATTGAGATAGCCTGTTTTTTCGAGAACACATCAGATAAAAAACCGAAAATTTATTCGATTAGACACTTTAAGGAAATATTAGAAAAAAACAATCAGTATCAAATTATTGAAAAAATCGACAATCGATTAAAAAAACACAAAAAATTAGTCAAAGGAATTAAAGAAATAAGAAACAAGCTAATCGCACACAGGGAGGCTAATGTTGACAGGAATTCTTTATATTATGATATAAATATAACCCCAAATAATATATCGAATTTACTTTTTGACTTAACGACTTTATTTAGGGAAATATCTATCGATATGTTTGGATACGAAAATAGTTTATTATTTTCCTCACCAATTATTGAAGATTCTACTTACCATCTTTTAAATGCTCTAAACCTCCCTAATAATTTAGAAAATTAACAACACAAACTCCTGAATGAAATAGAGCCAATATATATTGAATATAATATTGACTCATCCATAAGCATATGGTTAATATAAAAAATCATGCAACAATATGTATATAGTCCATACGCTTTTACTGATAATGGTTTTTTTTTCGAAAGTGCATCTCGATAACGCTGTTGCTCAACAATGCTCAGATTGGGGTCAGATAGTACACTCCGCCCTTTCACAGCAATATCGTAGTCAATTTGTGATTGCATCTCATATTCTTTGGTCGTCTTAAAATAATCCGACTGCGGTACAGATGACGATGCCGAATAACCAGAATATGTTTTACTCCCAGCACAATCGAGGTAAGCCAGCAGACAGGCGAATAGGAAGAACAATGTCCATATCACATTGTATCCAATATCTTGTACCACAAACTTCCAGCTTAAAAGGCCAATTACGGTTGGAATAAAGGCTCAATAAGTATACTATAATCTATTTTATTAGGTGACACTTTGTATAAAGGAAGTCTATTTAGAATACAATACTTACCAACCATTTTAAGATGAACCCTCTTCATCTTACAACCAACTAAAATTGCCTTAATTGCATCGGAAGGATATTTTATTAAAGCACCATCCTTTCTTTTAGAACGAGGAATATCAAGGTCCACAATATTTCTAACCTCACCTTCATAGGCCCAGCGTTCATGCTTTTGATACAGATGTTCAAATGTATTCAGTCTAATCAATCTAGGTTCTGCTATTCTATTTTCCTTATGGACTTCATCATAATATTTAAACTCATCACTAACTTTATCGGCTCTGAAATCTTTAAATAAAAACTCAATAGGTTTTTTATTATAAACGACAGGTTTGAGATTTTTATATTCACTGGTTTTTTTCAATATATTTTTATCATAAGCAATACAAAGCCCTTTCATTCCATCCGAGTAATGAGACCACATTAATGGGTCTCTTAATGATTTACTAAAGCAACAGACATACAAAGATTCATAATATTCTTTCATTGCAAGGCTAGCACTGCGAAGATTATTATCTATTATAGAATGTAATAAATCCAACTTATCATGAAAACAGTAATACGCAATTTCCTCTATCGGTAAAAAGTCAAAATGCATCGCATACTTTGTTAATAACACTTTATCTTTTTTATCAATTTCACTCCAATCTAAAATAATGGGAAACTCAAAAGGATCATTCAAGTTTTTAACGTCAGAATGCCATATTTCTTTATTAAGAATCTCTTTCGCAGTGTTTTTATTGAAATGCCTGTACCTAAATAAACATGTTTCTTCAACTTCACTCAATGACATGCTATTCACCATATACCTTCAGGAAAAATATTTATTATTTTACTATGGGGGTTTATTCAGATTCAACATGTTTTTGATTTCTATACCAAATAAACCTAAAACTAGCATCTTGCGGTTTATTCGGTATAGAAAAAATAATAACAAAATTGAATGATTTTCTTTAAACTTAACTCTATTTTCGATTTCGTCTATCAGTATTCCCTTGCATAAATCCAGAGTCTTTAAATGAAATATTTATTTTAATGTCTTTTATCTTTTTTTGAATTATTTTTAGCTCTTTTCTTTATCCATTTATCTCCTGCCTTACAACCCTCGGCAAACAGTTCCGGATGGTAGCTAAAAGGATTCTTTTTATCCGCATAAAAAATCACATGATCCATGAACGGATAAATGTTCTTTATAGTCTCGACAGTTTTATCTAACCTGTTGTGATTTAAACTATGTAATTTATTAATCACACCTAAAAAACGACCCAACTCAGGTTTACCATCACGCAAGTTTTCTCCAATATATTTCACAGCATTATAAGCTATAGTTGCCGACATATATTTATAGGCTTCATCAAAGTTTTTAAAGCCACGTCCGATTCATTGGTTCAAGTAACTTTCAATACTCCGATCTGAATAATAATTTTCATTTTTATGCGAGGCTCTGTATTGATACAAAGCATTAATAATCACATCAGAGCGAGAACAGTCATAGAATCTATCTATAAGAATACAGCTATATAGATCGGCAATCCCTTCTGTTATCGCTTTGTAAGCTATAGCGGTTACGGTTGGTATCCCTCCAACACACTCTCCGTTGAATTGAACAAACGGATTCAGGAACGATGCTTCCGCTGTTGTTGGTTCAAGTAAGCAATCGTCTCTTTTTTCCAACTGATGATGGATAGCATGGCCTATCTCATGTAAGATAATGAGGTTTGTAACTTCTTCATGTGTACAATCTGATGCCAATAGATATTTATAAACTTCATGCTCATTAACTTCTTTATCTTTCTTTTGATCTTCATACAGGTTCTTACTGATATAAATACTTTCTGTTCCTGCTTGATATGAAGTCGTTAACTTACCTAAGAATGTTTTCAGGTTAGGATCTTGGATAAAAACATTAGCTCTTGATTTCATCTTTGTCCATGCTGATAAACTGTAGAAAATGAGAGGAATGGTTTTATCTATTGAGGGAAGAAAAGTGTCAATGTCTTCATTTAGTGTTTTAATCAGCCGTTTATAATCCAATGACCTATCTTGCTTATATTCATCAGTAGCAGAATTTGTTGACACTATCTGATACTTATCATATAAAAACGCATCAAACAAACTATCGTTTACTACCTCAATTTTCACCTATGTTTCATCCTTATAGCTTTTACGTTTTCTTTTTTTATTTTATCACCTTCGTCAAGAAAAGCAAAAGCTACTAAAAACTGTTCGCTAACATGATTAATTAAGTAGTTCCGTAAAAATTCTCTAACATCGAAACTGAAAACCATATCAGTTATAGTCAGACCAATTAATCCATCTTGTATTTCAATTTTAAATTTATCATTACTTATCTCTTTTTTTATCATCTCTTCTGTATAGACATCTACTTTCATTGCGATAAAGAACAAAGTTTTATTATCGTTACTAGGGTGTGTCCCGTAACTATTTTTTGTACAATCAGGGACATGATTTCACCACAAAAAGTCCTTTAATTTGGCTCGTTACGATTTTCCCGATGACGCCTGGGCGTTGATTTCTCCCATGCTGCCACCTGAAAGAGGCTCTTCCCGAGGCGGGCGTCCTTATTTTGCGCACAGACATGTCATGAATGGCATATTTTGGGTGCTTTGCTCTGGCGCACCCTGGCGGGATTTACCTGAGCGTTATGGTCAATGGAAAACCATTTACAACCGCTTCAATCGGTGGTCTAAAGCCGGAATAATGAACAGCATTTTCAATAAATTACTCCAGATTCTGGATGAAAAAGCGCTGATTGACTGGGATGTTATCGCGCTGGATGGCAGTAACGTTCGCGCCCTGAAAGCGGCCGCGGGTGCGAAAAAAAACATCCCGATGAATGCGAGGACCATGGGCTGGGTCGCTCTCGCGGCGGCTTTGGCACCAAAATCCATCTGGCGACAGATGGCACAGGATTACCACTGAGTTTTTGCCTGAGCGGTGGACAGGCCCACGAAAGCCGATACGCGGAAAGGTTGCTCAACCGGGTCGGGATTATCCGAAAAAGCGGGCACCTGAAATCACGTCCGAAAGCGGTGCTGGCGGATAAGGGTTATTCAGGTAAAAACCTTCGCATTCATTTGAAAATGAAAGGAATAAAAGCGGTTATTCCGTTTAAATCGAATGAGAAGGCCAGTCAGGACGGACGTCGCCCCCTCGACACGCGCCTGTACAAAAAACGCAATGTCGTGGAGCGCTGCTTTGCGATACTTAAAGAAAATCGCCGTATTGCCACCCGCTCGGAGAAAACAGCCAGAAACTACCTGAGTATGCTAAAACTGGGAGCGATCAGGTTATTTTTAAAACGGTTGTTAAGTTAAGGGACACGGCCTAGTAAATATTTTAAATTCTGGCTCCATTAACCTTTTATCACCGATTCTTATTTCTAAATGCATTCCCCATCTCCTTTTATCTTCTTTATATGGAGATAATGAATTAATCATGAAATGTCAATTTCACAGAAATAATTCATTGGCATAAGTGAGAAAAGATAGTATAACAGTAAATATACATTTAAAATGAAGCGAAAATTATGGATAATGTGATTTCTGCAGAAGAAAAACAACAGATTATTAATAAGATGAACAAATGGTTTATGACTGTCTATCCTTATAAAAAAACGCCCGCATATCTTTGTGACCCGATTGACATAGCCAGTGTTTTTCCGTATTGATGCGCACACCTCGATATATTTATAGACTCTTTATTAATAATGACACGAGCGATGAAAAAACAAATTAAAACCTATACTATGTATACACTGGAACTGGAAGATAATTGTTATTATGTTGGAGTAACAAAATTTTTAAGCCGATCACTTAGTAAACATTATCAAGGGAAATGTTCATGGACAAGACAGCATAAGCCATTAAGAGTAAAAGAATCATATTATATAAATATAAGATCCGAAGATGAACTCCCCTCTTTAGTTAAAAATAAAGCAAATGAATATGCACGATTGTATGGTGTGGGGAATGTAGGGTTCTGGCAGAAAGTTTTTAGGAATTATTTTATATATGTTTGGGAACTTGATGGTGGGAATTATTATATAGGAATTACTTCAAATTTGGAAAACAGAACATTAGACCATATAGGTAAAAGAGGTTCTGATTGGACAAAAAAATACAAACCAATAAGATTGGTTGAAAAAACAATTTTTTCATCCGATGACATTAATTATGTATATAGAATTGAAAATATTAAAACAATCGAGTACATGAACCGCTATGGTATAGAAAAAGTAAGAGGAGGGAGATTTAACTCCACCGAGATTTTAAGTAAAAGCATAATATCAAAGTATTTGAAAAAATACCATATACCTTCTTCAATATATGAAGAAATAATGACCTATGCTAAACCAGAGTTGGTTCCTAAAAATTTATGGAGCCTCGTATGCATTCATAGGAATGATCCATATAAAAATATATTATACTTTAATGAATTGAAAAAAATTATTATAGAGAGAAATATAATGATAAACTGTTGGCCTTATACAAGCGATTATAAAAATAAGTTATTTGCTTGTTGGATACTGCGTGGGTTTAATCCAGAATTTGCATGCTATTTTATTGACACCATAAAAGTCACCAAAACAGAAAAATAGATCAGGTCAGTCATTTTTAAAAAATTAAATTGAAACCAATGGATTTAATATAACCACACCACCATTTCAGCAGGTGTGGTTCATTAAAATTGGAAAGCTCTACATCCTCCGCCTGAAAACAACATTATCAGAAAATATAATTTTCCCGACAATAAACCCAACAGCCGCAATGATTGGCAGACTGATAGTAGTCCCAGCTATGCCTGTAGACATACCTATCAGAATTGACAGGCCAAAGGAAAGGAAGATAACCAAAAGCGCATACCACTGCGGATAGGTTCCATATAAAACAGTCGCCATACAGCCGGTGCAGACATGAACACCGCGCTGGCTTTCCCTTAGACAAAAAGGGCACTGGATAGTTTTGTTTTCCATAATACCCTCTTAGTTAGCTTTCCAGCCGTTATTGGTCTTGACCAGAACAATTTTGGCTTCTTCTGGTTCAGCCATCCCCTTAACGCCAGAGAACGCATTTTTATCAACCCAGCCCGGAACGCCATCGAGCTTCCACGTATAGGTCACTTGTGTGATTTTAGCGCCAGCGCCATCACTCGGTTCAGTCCAATTGGTGATCTCAGCAACAACACGATGACCGACACAGGCACCTTCCTCACGATTCCAGAAATCAACCTCTTGTCCTTTGTCTGTTATCTCTAATACATCAACACTGCTAAAGCCATTCGCCTGTTGTGAAACAGTGAGAAGCCCCTGTTCAACAAGCCCTTTAAGGATTTCATCACCTGCATTGTATCCAGCAGAACGGTAGCCATGATTAACCTTTACTGGAAAATCTTTGTTGAACGCAAAATCATTGTTTTGCAGTGAGTAGCACACCTTTGATTTTGAAATTTTCGCATTAATCACTTTTTCAAAATCGCCTTTCTCACCACATCCCGCCAGAACCAGTGCCGTGCCAGCAACGAGCAAAATCTTCTTCATCTGCTTATCCATCCTGATAATCAAAAACGCTGTCATTTAAGGGAGGCGACTGTTTACCGGTATCCGTTACAGCTTGTTCTGACAGATACATAAGAGCACAGTCACCTCATTAACCAATTGATAGCTTTCAATTATTTCTGCTGGCCGTCATATCGTTTGTAACGATCAAAACTGAAATAATGATAGATATTAACTATCATTAGTTTTATATCGATCGATTAAAACAATTAAAATATCGATCGATAAATCGATTTTAATCGCTATTATCTATCAATAATTAATTATCGATCTGATATACCGATCATTTTACTTGCCATACCTGACGCTGATAGATAGAGTTAACCAGAGGCTCACAAAGCGATTTGCCACATACTTCAGGCTTACTCCTTTCAGATGGTAAGAAACACGCTACAGGCTGTTTTGTGGGGAAGAAATGGCAATTATGCACATCAGGGGAAATACACAGGCAAGGTTTCATATGGAATAACGTGATAATCAATTAATTTACTCAATTACTCGTTCACCTAATGCTTTTCCATTTTCTGTGGAGGCACATGTTCGTCAGTAATCAATGAAACAGGCTTGTAGTGGTTTATGACCAACACGATTTTTAATCTCGCTCACACTACTTTTTATTGTTATGTTTTATCGGAGTTAATATGAAGAAACTGCTTATTGCGGCACTGGTGATCCTGCCTCTTTCCGCCTGCACGACTTATGGTAATAAATCCCTGAAAAACGAAACCCAACAAACCGTTAAAACCAAAATCGTTAAAGGGAAAACTACCCAGCAGGAAATCTTGGCTGCATTCGGTGAACCTCAAACACGCGCCAGCAATGATGGTCAGGAAATGTGGTCCTACTCCAGTATGTCAGGCGAGAGTCAGATATCGAACTACGTTCCCGGTCTGGCCCTACTGAAGAACAGCAACACCGCTCATATAAACTCCCTTGAAATCTGGTTTAAAGGGAATGTTGTTGACCGATATAATTTCAGTCAGACAGCGAGTAAGGTTTCGCGTGGGTTGTTGGATTAGTTAATGTCCATTTAAATATGTAAGAGACCTATGCTCAAGTAGGTCTCTCAATGAATGAAAATCAATAGACTCAAGATCTATGAATTTCTAACTATCGTATCATAGCGCTCAATGAAAGTAATTATTTTAATGTTATCTTCATTATAAGTTTCAACCCATTTAATCATCGCATCCTCGATAATATAAATAAAATCTATTAAATTAAAATAGGTTGTATCGCCGATAGTTTTTGTTTCGAATGAACCTCGCTGTTGTATTGTAAGGCTAATTCTTCGCACATCGCCTTTCTTAACTTTCTTAGACTCTAAATAGCTTCGCCTAATACCGCTCCACTTTAGCCAGACCATGCTGATTGCCGGGGAACGGTGAAGCGGCATTCATAAATAATTTTACCTGTTCCAGTAACTGCCACATATACCGGCACTGATGGTTACGCGTTATCGTTTCGTGTAACGACAACCACAGCAACTCGATTGGATTCAGCCACGGCGAATACGTGGGCAGGAACAACAACCGGAACTTCGTATTTTTTCCCAGCCACTTTTTCACCTTGTGGCTTTTATGAATGATGTAATTATCAACGACCAGCGTAATGGTTTTCGCTCGCCGATATGTCCGCCGTAATGTCTCTAACAGATTGATAAATAAATCAGAACACTTTTTACTGCCGCCAACGTAATGAACTCGTCCCGTATCCGAATGCAGTGCCCCTGCCAGATAATACTTTTGGTTCTGTCCCGGCGTAGTAATACGTTTCTGTTGCCCTTTGAGCATCCAGTCCGCGCCGATTTTCGGGTTCAGGTCGATATCTACTTCATCCTGATAAAACACGGGATGCTCTGTTTGTTTCCGAGAGACCGCTTGTTCGATGGCGAGTCGTTTTTCCTCATAATCTGGGTCTTTGATTTTCAGTGTTGGCGCGGCTCTGCGCCAGACAATGCCCGCTCGTCTCAGATAGCGATGCAACGTGGAAGGATGCAGCGCCACGTTAAAAAGCCGGTTAACGATAAGTGCCAACAACTCGGTGCTCCAGCGGGAGCGCAGCCAGCCAAAATCCTGAGGAGAGCGTTGAATAAGAAGCGGTAGCATATGCAGGATATCAGCGACTGGCCAGCGCGGTGCTCGTCCGGCTTTGAGGCTCTTTAGTCCTTCAACACCATGTAAAGTAAACCAATTTATCCACCTTCCAACGGATGAGCGGGCCGCACAAAGCAGTCTGGCAACGTCGGTGACAGTCATTCCCCGATGCAGCATCAGTATGGCGATGAGTCGTCTGGAGTAATTTTTATCATGTGTCTGTTGGGCTTCTTTACGCATTAGTCGTCGTTCTTCATCAGGGATTGCTGCTATGATCGGCATCGCTCAGTCCGGTTGGTGATTTGTTTTGATTTGGCGATTGATCAGATCGCACAACTCGGACTGAGTTCCCTTCAAGTGATCTACTATTTGGCGAAGTTATTTAGATTAGACATATGTAATAGAGAATTTCTTAATTCCCATAACTCACCAGCAGTAATTCCCAAAGTAGTTAAATCTGCATACAGATTAACCCATTTAATAAAATTATGATGTTCACCTATATCGATCCAAGCAATAGTATCTATAAATGACAACAATAATTTAATACTAGCAATATAATGCCCATGATTGAATAAAAGATGAATAGGAACAAAATGATCATCAAATAACAGCTGAGTTAAATTAAACTTTTCGTTTACATAATATTTTGTAAGGTAATCATTATTCGATAAAGAATCTAAGCCTAAAAACTTATCAATATGATGCTGCCGCAAAGGTTCATCTTCTAATCTAAACTGATAGTTTATATTGCCATTCTGAATTGGTGTTATTACAAAAAAAGAATTCTCATCGTATCCTTTAAGTAAATCAGAAAAAATATATGTTAGGTTATCAAGCCTCATTAAAGAATTTATTCTTTCTATTGATATACCATTTTCTTTATCTTTAAGTATTGTTGGTATATCACCATATTTAGCTATAGATAAGTCAGTTCCAACTTTTGAGAGTAAATACTTTCTTTTTTGCTCATCGGTACCGCTATGCGTATAAATAACTGCTGCAACATGTGTTATTAAATTGTCAGTAGCAAAATAATAAAGATTGAAAATATATTCTCTCATAATGTTATCCATTTAGTCTTTAATTTTTTATAAGATAATAACATGACAAAATTCAACTTTGAACATATACGGAATCTATTAATTTTCAAGCACCGCAACAGCGATCTTCAGCCTATCAACAGTTTGAGATAACACCTCATAGAGATCGCCCTCCATCTCATGCTCGAACTCACCGTTCCTGAACATTACCACATAGCCATCGGTCAGATCTCGCATAGAGGCAAGGTTTATCGGCTCTATAGCTATTCTGATGTCTGTACCTTTGTATTCCGCAACTGGATAGCCCATATCTGTGTGAAGCACCATACCGCCAAAGGTATTAATTCAGATAAGAAGTTATCTTCAGGGACAAGCGCATTCATCAATATGGACTCATCTGGAGCATTGGTTTTCACCCTACCACATCATCCAGAACACTAACGGGCGTTTTGGGATTCTGACCGTTATAGGTTTCAGGTTATGGCAGCAGCGACCTTACAGTTTCTTCGCTGACTTGGCTGAGTTCAGGAATCAATTTCCAGATTATTATCCGCATTTACAAACGTTCTAATGTCAACTTATAACGCCAATTTTCTTTGGACCGTCCAGAACAAGGAATACCACTGACTATTGAAACAGGTTTCGATTTTTCAGTAGTAATGTTTATTCTTTGCATTATCTGTGATGTAATGGGAGCTTCAGCATAAACAATACTATTTTGATCTCCAACCTTTTGAATCCCATCAATGCTTGTAATGGTGTAGTTCAGTAAAACATCAACTGTATCTGATAATCCATTATGCCTTTTCGGATAAAGAATGGCAGAAACTGCGCTAATAGATGATGTTTCATTTTTAATATCAAATTGAATTGGAGTAATATCACCACCAGAGGTAGATGCAGTAATATAAACTGGTTTAGATGGATCAGATCCGTCACATGAATCAACGAAAGAAATTTTAAAATTTAAAAATTCATGATTAGACTGAACCTTATCTGTTTTCGCATAGGCAACTCCATTTAAGGAAAATAAATAAATCGCTATAACAGTCACTAATACTTTTAAAAAACCGATGTTTTTACCTTGAGATTCTTTTTTTATAAAAATGGTCCCTGCCATTACCAGATATAATTTTTCTATTGTGATCATATATGCCTATTTTATTATGATTATATAAATATATTATTATATATCTATTATCAAAATCAAATTTATTACTCTCTTCAGAGTAAAGTGATTACCACAGAGATCATCGGATTCTGTTTTATTTTTTCAAGATCTAAATTTCCCTAACGTTAGTAGTTTAGAATGCTATCGTTTTTAAGCTAAAAAATGACATAGAAACTGACTGCAAAGTCAGGAAAGCGCACCGTGCAGTCAGGAATACTGACTATAGAGTCAGGAACGCTGACCGTACAGTCAGTCGCCTATTTTCGTTATAAGCCTTATACCGCAAGGGCTACAGAGTGATTTTTACTTAATTTCATTTTGCAAGAAGTAAGAAATAATACTTAAGAGGATTAATAGAAACCGGGCGATTTTTATGATCGCCATGAGGGGTTTTATCATTCATAAAATTATTAATTGAGGATTACAGCTTATATTATTTATTGCACAGCTTTCCTTTTCATTTCACTAAAAACCTTTTTTTGAAAATCACCGCCCTCTATGAGCTAACGCTCATGTGCTATCGAAAACGATGAACCTGTTTTCATAAGCACGGCTACGCCCTAACTCTGATATAAATATCTTTATATTGATAATGTGTTTTTCGATGATTGATGATGAAAGAGGGAAAGGTCTGTTTCAGATCGTTTTATCATCAAGTTAATAATTTGATCCTATGTTTAAACATAGTATTACCGCGATAACATATAGCATTTGCTCTTAAACGTATAGGAAAACTATATTTAAAGAAGCAGCACTTAGTGATTGTCCAAAACAATCACATTGCTGGAACAGGGTTCATCCCTGTTAGAAATGGATTTATCCATAAAGAATTTCGGCGATAGCCGATAAAGCAGAAATAGTATGATTAATATTATGACTTCATGTACGGTTTAGTTTTTAAGATATTATATATACCAGATTTATCCTATAATTAATTAAAACTTCATATTGAAAAACAAATCCTTTCTTATGAGCTTTCGCTCATGGCTTCGCCCTTTGTCAGTATATTAACTAGAAATTCATCAAGGCTATAGCATTTGCTCTTAAACACATAGGAAAACTATATTCAGATAAGCAGCACTAAGTGATTGTCCAAAACAATCACATTGCTGGAACAGGGCTTGCCCCTGTTAATGATGGATTTATCCATAGAGAATTGCGGCGATAGCCGCCAATATAATATAAGAAAAACAATTTCAAGTTTCCTAAAACACCAGCAGCGCTTCGTGATTGTATGAAACAATCACTTCGCTGAAAATAAGTATCAAGAAAACCACATATTCCCACGTAAAACACCCTGCATATAAGAAAAAGGAAAACTGGACTCTCTTAACTTCTTACTAATTATTTAATTATAAGCACTGTCCCAGCCCAATAAAATCAAGGCTTCACAACTTTTTTTGCTATGTTCGAACATAGCAAACTCCTATGTGCGCACATAGATCCGCCCTATGTTCGAACATAGGGAGATCTATGTTTGAACATAGGTTTTTTAACATATAACAATAGCATAATAATAAAATCTCTATTTTATTTATAGTTTAACTATTGACTTTTATTTTTCTGCATAGTATTAAAAATAACATAATAAAAACTATAAGAGAGAATACTATGAATACTAATGACACTGAACTACTTAGCCTATTTGAAACATTAACCACGGAACAAAAGATTGATATCGCAAGACATTTACTGCAAAACAAAGAAATAAAATCGACCACAGTCATCGCAACAGATGAAGATAAAGCGATCTCATTTGCACAGCCTTATGTTTTTGCTTTCACTTCCAACTTTCGTGTTTTTTCTGATTTGGATATATCTAAGAATGAATTCCGCGTATTGACCTATATATTGGAATACATGGAGTTCGGAAATCTTATCAATCTTTCACAGTCATCACTCTGTAAAGCATTGAATATCGCATCCGGTAATATGTCAAACATATTCAAAAAACTAAAACAGAAAGGAATACTCGTTGAGCATCATGGTCACCTGTATATTAACTCGAACATTTTCGCCAAAGGTCTAAGCCATCAACTTGATGAGAAGCGTAAAGAGCATTTAAGTAATGCCAGAAGCCTTCATGCAGAGCTTGAACAATACCCAGAAAACTATACTGATTACTCAAAGCAAGAAAGACGAAACTTAGCGTTGGAAACAGAAACGAAAGAGATCTACACGGATGCCTTTATTTTTAGTAAGAAGAAAAAGAATAATGCTGTTCCTAATGCTAAAAATAGTATCAAGATCGATAAACCCCGAAAGGTATACAAACGAACGAAAGAAAATGAAGTGGCAAGAAAAAACTTAGCTGATGGCACAAATCTTTTGAAAGCAGTATCCTGATAAAACAATAATAACAAGGAAAAAAAATGAAAAAACTACCCGGTTCACTTGAAATAAAACTTCATGAAAAACTCGAAGATACTATGTCAGACCTGTGCACAGATATCGCAGTAATCAAATCAAATTACGCAAAAAAATCCGATTTACATGAAGAAATTGGAAAACAAACGAAGTGGTTAGCAGCAACAATCATTGCCACTTCAACCATTTCTCTTACCGCTGCACGGTTTATATTCTAAATATTTTAGCTGAACACATGACTCAACTTTTTTTAACCCCTATGCCGCGTGAATTAATAGGTGAAAGCGTTTCACCTTTATTCACAACGCTTGTAGCAAAAAAATATTGGACTTGAGAAAAACTTGAGAATTGAAAATTAAATAAATCATTAAATTATATGAAGCTTACTCTGACTTAATAGGTCTACACTAAGTTACCAAATAAGTAATTTAGTGTAGACTTATAGCTAAATCTGATGAACTATTAAACGCGTTGGCTGAAGCAGTGACGGTAAGTATCAAGATAACTATAATCTTTCCAACTACAAAAATAAGAAGGAATAAATTCCTCTGAACCGCCCAAAGCTCCTGATAGCGGTTCCAACAAGGAAACGGGGCCAGCATTGACGCTGCATTTTCCTGAAACAACAGAGCCAGCTTATAATGATGTTGAATAGATATATGGAGAGACTCAGTTAAAAAACAATCTCACTCCATTTATCAGAATACGTGAGAGTCGGATTTATATAAATTAATATAGGTAGTTGCATTACCAGAGATGTACAATGAGTGGATAATATTTATCTCATTTAACGCCCTGCTCAATTTGACACTTTCCCTATATACCTTAACATATAAATATAACAAACATTATTAACGAGGTATTTATGAGAAATGTAAAATTAGACAACAGCGATTTATTAGCATATTTTGATACTATTGAAAAACTTAAAGAACAACCATCGATGGATGAATATCTGGAAGGCTATCGTAAAGTGCGTGAAGAATATCCTTTTGGAACACAAATAGATAAATACAGGTCTGCTTATAATGAGCTACGCAGACTGGATAAGAAGAGACAATCACTGATAGATAATTTTGTCATTGAACTCAATCCTATAAGTAGCTCAACTGCAAGAACAGCCGCTAAATCATCCGGTAATCTTGATATCATGCATGAGCGAATGATCTACCAGAGAGCTATTTCAGAAAAAACAGACGCTGAGATTGTTGCTCTGGTAATAAAACAGCGCACAGAGGCAGCACTTGAGTTTCAACGGTCTGTTGAGCAGAGTCTTGAACAGCTTTCCAGTATTTCATCAGATTTTGGAGCATCGAATATAAGACGTAGGAAAATGGCTGTTTAAATTATATTACGTATGCAACTTGAACAATTTTTTAAACGCCAGTTTTCCACTGGAAGTAATGGTTACTTCCCTAAATCCCGGTATTCTGGTTAGCCATCCTTTTTGCTCACAATGTACAAAAAAGGCCGCACCTGCCTCACCACCAAGATGAAACCGCCGCTCACTCCAATCAAGGCAAGCACAACATGCTTTACGCCGTGTTTTGGGGTTGAGCATAATACCTAACTCTCGGAACTGTTTTTGTCCCGATAACGTCAGTGAAACGCCATCTGAAGTTACCCAGCCTTCGGCAACCATAAAATCGTAGATATGAACAGCGATTTCACCTGCAAGATGGTCATAACACGTCCGGGCAATCCGTAACGAGGAAGGCGTGCTGATTTTAGCTGATGAAGCCGAACGCCATGACACGCCCATAATATTCTCAATCAGCCCGGCAATGTCTGTTCCTGCCAGATGGTAATAACGATGACGCCCCTGAGAAAGACAGGTAATCAATCCCTCACTGACAAGTCGGGACAGGTGCGCACTCGCAGTTGATGCCGCTATATCAGCAACCGTACTTAACTCTGTCGCTGTCCATGCACGTCCATCCATCAATGCGCAGAGCATTTTTATGCGGGAAGGATCAGACATGGCAGCAGCTAATGCTGCCATTGCATGTTCCAGTTCATCACCGCTATCTGTTGAATTAGCGTGTTTTAACATGTTACTCAGGCGCTACAGCCCATTTCTCCGTTACTTTACTGGCAAGCCTATCATCATCGGTCAAGAGGATCAGTTGGTTTGCATGGTCACTGTATTGGCACAGAATATTAATACCATTTTTAGCCAGTGTTGCCGCGATCTCTCCTAACTCACCGGGGCGCTCTTGCTTTAGTTTGCGGATCAATGGCCTGCATACACTTTCAACCTGTAATCCTGCTTTTTCAAGCACAGCTTTGGCTGCATATCCCTTCTCAACAAGAAAATGCGCATGTGCTTTTTCTCCAACAGTAAATACGCCACCACCCTCAAGGCCAATACCGTTTTGACCTAATACCATCCCCAGTGCAGCCAGTTCGCCCGGCGTGTTCTTTAAAACAACATGGATGTCATACATCGGCCTGACCTCTGGTTTCTGATGAATAGTCTTTGAGTACATGGGCAATACGGATGCGATAAAACGAGAAGATAGATTGACGTCCCTCTGACTGAGCCGCCTTATGCAAAACATTTTGTTTCCATAGCAATACGGCCTCTTCATCCCTCCACCAAGATAATGACAGTATCTTTCCCGCTGTTGTCAGACTCTGGAAACGTTCGATAGAAATGAAACCATCAATATCGGCTAATAGCGGTTTCAATTCAGCAGCAAGCTGGAGATAACGCTCTTGTTGTGTGGGAATAACATCTGCTTCAAAAAGCACTGCGATCACATTCCTACCCTCTATGTATTAGACACGGTTATGATTGTACCGTTTTCAGTGCTGAACACTTCGATGGAGGGCGAAATATGGATGTCGTCGCTAACACCTGTGACAATGTCAGGTGTCAGGTGTCAGGTGTCAGGTGTCAGGTGTCAGGTGTCAGGTGTCAGTGATAAAGATCCTCCGGCGATACACGATCACGCTCCATTTTCTCAAGTAACTGTTGTAATCTCTTGGCTCTCAATCTTTGAGCCTTTTTCGCACCAATATCCTGATAGTATTCTTCACGCCGCTCCGCTACCAATTTGCGGAACTTCTTCAACAGTTGATTCAGTGTTTTCATATCAGTAGTAGCGGCTTCTGCTTGGATTTTTCTGTACATAAACATTACGTGGAATTCATCAATCATATTATAACCCTTAGTTTATCATTCATGTTATTTCCCTCTTTCGAGGGAATATTCATAATATTGAAGATCAAACAACTGTCATTTTCAGCTTCCAATAAACAGGCTCTTCATTTTCATCCTGATTTATATTTTTCGAAACGAGTTCAATGATGTGTTCTTGATGCCAATACAAGATAGCGGCTTTTAAATCTCTTCTGTTTATATCAGATACATCATTTTTGATAGAGTATTTCTTCATCTCACGAGTTATCAAAACATCATATATCACGCTTGACATGAAACCATCTTTCAAAATATCGATTGCTGTTTCAGGATGTTTTTCGTAAATGCCATATATCTCATCACAGTATCCTTGTAAGATGTTGGCAATAAGTTCGTTTAGTTCTTTTTCATTTTTATTTAATACAATCTCTTTCATCTTTAATCCTTTTATTATGTTAATGGTTAGTAATAATGTTTAGTTGTTATAAAATATGTTAACAATAACAGAGCCATATTCCAGATCTAACTCATCAACTAAATCGTTATTGATATGTCGATTTAAGGCATCAATCAAACCCTTATTCTCTATCATTTCTTCTACTGAATACCCACTAAGAGCAACAAACACATCAAAGCTTTCTTGAATAGTATTCATTATTTTCGGGGTTCCTTCGCACAGCATACTTACGACTACAGATATTTTATTTGTCATATATTTCCTTTTATATTTTGGTTAGCCCCTTGCGGGGCAAGATGAGTTCTTACTTTCTAAAGATGTCTGAATATTCAACTAACATGGCAGCAACCATTTCAAAGTTAACCTGATGAATATCACCGTTATTACCCTCTTGTTTAGTGAATCTTTCAAAGTTGTTCTGGATATGGTCAATAACATGGATAATAAATGGACTCATAAAATCCGGGTCATCCAAATAATCATTAGCATCCCCATCGCCATTAACTTCCATGAACATATTCCAGCTTGCGGAAAACGATCTACATGCAAGGTCATAGAACAGTTTGGTTGATTTATTAATACCTATCTTCTCTTTAGACATATTTATACCCTCATAGTTAAATGCTTATTTAGTTCATTGTGTTTTTTATTAGCCACTTTTCGGGGCCGAATACGCTGTTGTTAACTCATACTAAAAAGTAATGCTTGAGTATGAACATATCTCATTTCACACATCACTTTATCCATATCAACATAGATAAGCCTTTCTCTTTTACCCGCTTCTTCCATATGTTCATCAAAGCGTTTTGCCAGATATTCTTTAACATGCGAAAGATATGATTCCGTTCTCTCGCTATCTAACATTATGGCTTCCAATACCTCATAATCTTCTTGTTCTTTATATATACGTATTCCTGTGATATAAAGATTTTTCGCCATAGCAGTAAAAATATTGGTAGATGACTCTTTGATACTTTTCATTTCTTGATTGATCTTGACCCGCCATCTACGGACAGCTTTTGTATCTTAAGTTAACGATGCCCGCTGTTGCCGGTATTCTCGTGGAGAGAGATATCCCAGCGCACTGTGCGGGTGATTTTCATTGTAATGCGTGAATGCTGCTGCAAGGTTTTGCAGCGCTGTTCTCACATCCGGTTTTGGCATGAACGCGATATAGTCTTCCTTCATCGTCTTCACGAACCGTTCCGCCATGCCATTACTCTGCGGGCTGCTCACCGCTGTTGTACACGGCTCCAGATTCAGCTCTCTGGCGAACCTCCGCGTTTCATGCGCGGTATACGCGGAACCGTTGTCCGTCAGCCACTGCACCGCTGTGTCCGGCAACTTATCGCCGAAGCGCTTTTCTACCGACCCCAGCATGACATCCTGCACGGTCGAGCTGTCATAGCCTCCCGTGCTTGCTGCCCAGTCTATGGCCTCGCGGTCGCAGCAGTCCAGCGCGAACGTTACACGCAGTTTTTCACCATTATCGCAGCCGAACTCAAAGCCATCTGAACACCAGCGCATATCGCTTTCCGCAACTGCGATTTTACCTTTATGTTCACGCGTCGGCCGCTCTGGTTTGTCATGCAGTAACAGCAGGTTATGCTCGTTCATGATCCTGTAAAGCCGTTTGGCATTGACCGGCGGCAGCCCCTCAGTACGACGTTGCTTACGCAGGATGCCCCACACGCGGCGATAGCCATAACTCGGCATATCGCTGATGATATCGAGGATACCCGACAGTATTTCTGCGTCTGCTTCGTCATTACGCCGGTTACAGCGCCTGTCCTGCCAGTCGGCAGAACGCTTAATCCGCAGTGACAGTTGCGCACGCGACACGCTCATGGTGCGGCTGACCAGAGCTATTCCCCATCCTTTGGCAACAAGGGCGCGTGCGCTATCCATTTTCGCGACTGACCGTACTCCACGGCTTCTTTCAGGATCTCAACTTCCATCGTCTTCTTGCCCAGAAGGCGCTGAAGCTCCCGAACCTGCTTCAGCGCTGCGGTGAGTTCAGAGGCTGGCACAACTTCTTCTCCGGCCGCTACGGCGGTGAGGCTGCCTTCCTGATATTGCTTCTTCCACTTAAACAGCAGGCTGGGCTGGATACCATGCAGGCGGGCGACATGGGAGACATTCATGCCGGGCTCCATCGTCTGCTGGATAATGGCGATTTTCTCCTGAGGAGTCTTACGTTTACGGACTACTTGCCCTAAAAGGATCCCGTTCATCTTAAAATTGGCGTTAGTGTTAGACATATATTCAAGCCTATCTCTTATCTGGAGATACAGCTACTGTCTGGTGTTTCAGGGGGCTACATCACTTTTCATTTCTTGATTATTCATTTTATTTCCTCTTGTTGTTATTAAAATATTATTAGTGAGATTCATTACGGGCAGCAATAACGCTATCCATCCACGCTTCTATCTCACTTTCGATAAAGGCAACCGATCTCAACCCAATCCTGACCTGTTTAGGAAAACGACCTGTATTTATCAGCCCATACATTCTTGCCCTGCTTAACCCTACCCTTTTGAGTACTTCCGGGAGGCGGATAAGCCTTCTGGGTGTGACTTCGTTTTGCTCATAGGATGTTGTTCTTTTTTGATTTGTATTGTTATTTTTCATTGTCTTCTCCCGTTTGTTTCGACAGGAGTAATTCTAGAAAAAATGGCAATGACAAGATGCAGACGTTGGCAAACAACATCTTTCGAGGAAATGAAGGGATGTGATTTTGGGGAAAATGAAAATGTGCGAATGTCGCTGGTTTTGCATAAGGGAACCTGTCTTGATGGCAGGCTCCCAGAGATAGTGAGAAAGGTTAGTTTTCTTCTTCTTTTTCGTTCATCTTCATGGCGTCAGCAACTCTGACATCCATCATGTAGCTGTCTTTACTCAGATAGAGGTTAAACAAACGCGCAAACTCACGAGTCAGTGCTTTTTCCGCAAAAGGTTTATCGGTATCCTTAATTTGCGCCCCTCCTCTAATCACCTCTGAATCATTCGGATAGAGTAGACGTGACATTTGCTCATTAGAGATTTTTACCCCTCGATGATTAGCCCATAACATCAGATCCAGCATGGGAATAATTTTCAGGGAGATCACTTTCTTAATCGTGCTCAAGCCAAAGCGAAATAAACCGATTTCTGGTTCCGTGATGCCATACTCCTTACGCCATTGTGGGAGCATGATTTTGATATGTTCGATAACTTCATCATCAGTCAGACGTTTGATGTTTAGCCATAGGTATAGTGGGTGATCATCATTCAGTCGTTCGATGTCCGTTAATCGCCGTTTACCCTGTTCTCTTGATACGGGTACTGATGGTGCATCAGGCGAAGCATCGCTACGTTGGAGTAAATTGAGTTTCCGTAAGTCTGCCTCATAGCGGCTAATATCCCCAACGGTGATATGCTGAACATGTAATGTGGCATCAGCCAGAGGATTTTTCTTTTTGGATGATGGGGGGATAGTTTTGGTTGAGCTGATTAATAGCGGAGTGCCAGCCAGTATCTTGGCTTCTTCTTCCAGATAGCGCTGATAGCGTGGACTTTGTTCATTGGTGGAATCATAACGGAACAAAACTGCCCGGCGACTCAACTCATCACTTAGGTCGTTTAACGTGATTTCCTGTAAAACATCATAGTTGCTCAGCCTGAACCATTGCTTCGCAGCTTTGATAACCTCACCTGACTTCATTCTTATTATCCTGCTCTGATACCGAACGATTTTTTATGTCTGATTTATCTGAGTGTTATCTTATGCCAAGCAATAGCAACAACGCTATCTCACAGATGGAAGACAGGAAACGAAAAGCACGGGTTCTGGTGTTTTGTTGCAGATTATTTCAGAGGGTTGAGCGAGATAGGTACCACCTCACTTCCCTAAGATTGGGAATGGTTAGGGAAGTGAATAGGGAAATTCAGTCATAACCCCATAATAAATAACATAATCATATTATCCAGATCAGGTGGTACGGGTATTTCTCAGCCTTCACAAAGAAGGGCACCCCGAGTCATGTACTACGCTTTGCAGGATAAGTAAGTGGCGCCAGTAAAGCAAGCCATCGCCCGCGCGACTCCCACCTGACACAAAATGAAAAACCACAGGCACGTTGTGACATAGAGAAAAACGCCATAACCCTTTAGACTGGTTAATCAAACCCATACTGAGGAAATTGTGATGACGATGATAAAGAGTTATGCCGCACCGGAAGCAGGCGCAGCGCTGGAGTTGTATGAGTTTGATGCGGGTGAGCTGCAAGCGGAAGACGTCGAAGTCGTGGTTGATTACTGCGGCGTGTGCCATTCCGATCTCTCAATGATCGATAACGAATGGGGTATGTCGAGCTATCCGCTGGTTGCCGGGCATGAAGTGATTGGCCGTGTACACGCGTTGGGTGACGCGGCGAAAAGCAAAGGATTAAAGGTGGGTCAGCGCGTCGGCATTGGTTGGACGGCTCACAGCTGTGGGCACTGCGATGCCTGTATCAGCGGTAGCCAAACCAACTGCCAACAAGGCAGCGTGCCGACGATTCTGAATAAAGGCGGTTTTGCCAATAAGATTCGCGCGAACTGGCAGTGGGCTATCCCGCTTCCTGACTCCATTGATATCGAATCGGCAGGTCCGTTGCTGTGCGGCGGCATCACCGTGTTCAAACCACTGTTAATGCACCATATCACTGCAACCAGCCGCGTCGGCGTGATCGGTATCGGGGGGCTGGGTCACATCGCGATTAAGCTCCTGCACGCGATGGGCTGTGAAGTCACAGCGTTCAGTTCTAACCCGGCCAAAGAGCAAGAAGTGCTGGCGATGGGTGCTGATAAGGTCGTCAACAGCCGCGATCCGCAGGCGCTGACCGCACTAGCAGGCCAGTTCGATCTCATCATCAACACCGTGAGTGTTGATCTGGAATGGCAACCCTACTTCAACGCGCTCGCCTATAACGGGAAGTTCCATACCGTCGGCGCGGTGATGAAGCCATTCAGCGTTCCAGCCTTCACGCTTATCGCGGGGGATCGCAGCGTTTCCGGTTCTTCTACCGGTTCACCGCATGAGCTGCGTTCTCTGATGAAGCTCGCTGCACGTGCCAACGTGAAGCCGCAGACGGAACTGTTCCCGATGTCGAAAATCAATGATGCCATCCAGCACGTACGTGACGGCAAAGCCCGCTACCGCGTGGTACTGAAAGCCGATTTTTAATCGGTAAAGACGCCTGAGTAATCAGGCGTCTGCTGTTGCAGCATCTGCCCGCCTTACGTCAGTCATTCTCTAGAGTACCCCATCAGTTAGCATAATACTGAATCTGTTCTATCTGTTTCATGATAGGATTAAAAAGTGATACAAGAGGAGGTGAGCGATGCCTTTTAAACAATATGATCATGATTTTATTGATAAAAATAAGAAGTCGTCTTATTCCATAAGGCTCGCCCTGTTATTGTCAGCACTGATCGTTATATTTAATGTCCTGTTCTTAAAGCATCGAGATTTTCAGGAGCAGTTGCACAACAATCCTGGATCTTATACCGATGCGATCGCACTGATTTTTCTTTTTTTTATCTTATCCTGTACCAGTAAAATATCACTTAACCATACTTCGGCTTTATCCATTCGCCTCGCGCTACACGCATGGATATGCTCCGCCACGTTTGATTTCATGGATGAGTTTTTTTATCAGACTAAATTTATTGGATATTACGTTGAGGATTTACTGAGAATCATTGGTATGTTTGGCGTCGGGTTTGGCGTGTATAACCTGATCTATAAAATCAACGATAAGTACATCGAAGCCAAAATACAGTCATTCAGCGATGAGCTCACTCAACTCCCTAATCGTCGGTTTTTTATTAATGAATTAAAAAAGCTCGAAACGAAATCGCCCTATTTATTTATTATCGATATCGATAATTTTAAAGTCATCAATGATAAATATGGACACATAAAAGGCGACGAAGTATTAAGTAAATTCGGCCATATCCTTTCCCGTTTCGATAACAGCGAAGTGGTGGCGACCCGAATCGGGGGCGAAGAGTTCGCGATTATTCTGTATTCTGGAACACAGGATCGGGCAGAGGCGCTGGCAAGAGAAGTATTAAAAAATGCAAGCAAAATCATTATTAAAAACAGGCATCATCTTTCCGTCAGTATTGGTGCTGGCCAAAAACAGCCTCAGGAACCCACGGAACACTTTATGAAACGCGTGGATGTGGCGCTGTATCAAGCCAAAAGCACAGGTAAAGGCAAAGTGGAATGGGCTCTGGCACAGAAAGAAAAAGCGCTGTAGCCCGTCCCCTCTTATCCCAGAAACACGGCCGCATGGACGCGCCGTCCACTGAAAGACATCAACGCCATTTTCGCTGAAATGAAAGACGGGAAAATCACAGGCCGTATGGTGATCGGCCAGCCACGGTAAGCCGCGATTGATTAATATAAAACGAGATAGCACGGCGCTATCCCGTCTGTTTTCTTTATAGCTTAGCTAAGCGTTTGGGTATTACCGGGGCACACGAGCTGTTTACTTTTAATATGGTAAACCTCAACGTCAGGACGTGTGAAGAAGGCGATTTCCCACGGGTTCTTGGTGACGAATTCATGGCGTACTTTTTCATAGAGCGGATTATCACGCGCGATAATAAACGCTTCCCCTTCAATAATGGTGTAGTTCCATTCAATGGCCCGCTCGAAGGTATAATGGCTGCGTTCATCCATCGCAAAAAAGCAGTGCGGATTACGTTTGAGCAGTTGAGATTTAAAGGTTTCAGGGAACGTAATCAGGAAGATATCGTTATCCACGGACGACAGGAACGCCAGCACCGTAGTATGCGGCTGTTCGGCGGCCATAGTAATGAGTACACCGACCTTATTGGAGAAATCCTGCTTTTCCGTCGGTGGAAAATCGACCATTGGCGTCAGCGGCACTGGCATCGACAGGCGGTCATCTTGTGGGAACTGATAGCCCGGTTCGCGAATATCCAGCACAGGCGTGAAACCGTGCAGAAGCTGACACTCTCTCGGTTCCAGCACGATCCAATCGCCATCGCTGGCGATCACACGTCCTTTGTAAGAGGCGCGATAAACCTGAATATTGGCATCAAATTCATCAACCCCGGAGCGGTTATCAAGGTGAATCGTTGCCAGATCGCCAACGGTAAACTCATGACCGTGTGGGAAAAAAACGCGCAGACTGTTATCCGCATTGGGGTAGACGCCACAAATATGGATGACCACGCCATCCTGCTTATAACCCGCTAGTACACCGAGAGTTTGCTTTCCTAGATAGCTCACGAGACTCATACATCACGCCTTATTCAGATTGGGCTTCAGAGAGGACGCCGACCCTGATTCATTTGGGCCGTTCCAGCAACGGTCAGGACGCTGAGAAATCATTCACGCTAACCGCATCACTTCCTACTTATCAACGGAGAAAGCGCTGAAAACTTTAGGCTGAATAGGTAGAAATTAAAAGCGATAAGTAGGACGTACCACTCAGTTATTTCACCGCCAACATGGTGATTCCCACACCGACAAGCACCAGACAAAACGCCCCGCGCAGGTAAGCAACCGGCATCTTGTGGGCCAGAGCGACACCCCAAGACACGCTGAAGATTCCGCCCAGCGCCAGCGGCAGGCCGATACTCCAGTCAACGTTCCCGGCCTGCGAGTAGGAAAGCAGCGCCGCCAGTGCGCCAGGCACCACGAGAATCAGCGCCATGCCCTGCGCCTGCGTTTGCGCAAAGGCAAACAGCGTGACCAGCACCGGCACGACGACCAACCCACCACCGACGGTAAAAATGCCCGACATAAACCCGCTCGCCACGCCGAGCAGCGGCAGGTATTTTGCCGACAACACAATTTCGGAGGCATGATTACGCTGCTTGTTGTACCACTGAAACATGTAGTACGCCGCCAGCACCAACAGGAAGATGGCAAAGGCATTCTGGAGATGATGAACATCAATCGACGAGGCAATATGTGCGGCAAAATAGGCAGATATCGACGCAAACACGCACAGGGTCAGCGCAATCCGCGTATCGATGCGGTTACGCTGGCGGTAACGCAAAAAACCAATCAGCACATTGGGCGTGATCATCACCAGTGCGGTTCCCTGTGCCAGATGTTGATCCATCCCGAAGAGTACGCCCAGAATAGGAATCGCGATCAGCCCACCGCCAATCCCCAACATGCCTCCACAAACTCCCAGCCCGATACCCAAAAGTAAACACAACAACATATCGCTGAACATCATTAAACTGAACATAAAAAATGCATGACCTATATATCACAAGACTATCTGGAGAACCGCGTTTCAGGCTGGTAGACCGACAATGGCTTTAGGGTAAATATTCCGCGATTTCGATCAAATTCAGATCGGGATCGCGCAGATAGAGAGAACGGATTGGCTGCATTGCACCGGTTCGCATCACCGGTCCTTCGCTAATTGGCCAGCGGCAGCGCGCCAGATGGTGCATAACCTGCTCCAGCGGCACCGACGCAACAAAGCACAGGTCGAGCGATCCCGGAACGGGCAGATGTGCTTTCGGTTCATGTTCGGCGCCGCGCAGGTGCACATTGATTTTTTGATGACCAAAATGAAAAGCAACGCGCCCATTCGCAAACGTTTCTTCCCGCATTTGCAACACATCAACATAAAAATGTCGGGTCGCCGCAAAATCAACGCAGGTCAATACAAGGTGATCGACATGATCGATAAGTGACATTGATAAGTCCTATCCTGAACGATATTTCTCACATCCTAGAAGTAACGCGGTCTTTTGATAATCCCTGAATACTCAATGACCCTTTCCTGTCAGGAAAACCATCCACTGTGCTAAATTACAGCCTGACATAAGACATGTGCCAACATGCTGCGCGGAATCAAACTGCCGGCTCTTGTGCTGTTTTCCAGCTCTGCTGAGGACTCTCGATACACCATGATTAACCCGACGCACTTTGACCTCCAGTCGCTCCGCATCTTTTTGCAGGTTGCTCAAACGGGTAGCCTGACCAAAGCCGCAGAAAAATTCCACATTACGCTTTCAGCCCTGAGCAAGCGTATCGCCGAACTGGAGCGCACCGTGGACTGTGCGCTGTTTATTAGAATGCCGCGCGGCCTGACGTTAACCCCCGCAGGAAAGGAATTGGTGAATCACGCGCGCAATGTGTTGAGCAACGTGGAGCGTATGGCGAGTGAAATGAACGACTACGCCGTTGGCGTGCGCGGCCACGTACACATGTGGGCGAACACCTCGGCGATTATTCAGTTTCTTCCGCAGGATTTGGCGTCATTCCTTCTGGCACGACCGCTCATTCGTATTAACCTGGAGGAAAAGCTCAGTAAGACCGTGGTGACGGCACTCGCGATGGGCGAAGCTGATATTGGCATCTTCGCGGACAATGTCGGCTCACAGGGAGTAGAGAAGATTCCTTATCGTCAGGACAAGCTTGTCGTACTCGTTCCCCCCCTGCATCCGCTTTCCGCACGGCTAGAAGTCAGCTTTGACGAGACATTATGCTACGACTACGTTGGCCTCAATAAAGGCAGTTCGTTGCTGAAACAGCTGAAAGACGCTTCGGATGAACTGGGGAGAGTGCTGCGCCTGCGGGTGCAAGTCAGCAGCTTTGACGGCATTTGTCGCATGATCGAAGCAGGACTGGGGATCAGCGTCTTGCCAGAGGGCGCGATTCGCCCAGGCGTGCTCGGCACCGGATTACGCGCCATCAGCCTCACCGACGAGTGGGCTTCACGCCAGCTCTGGCTGGGCGTGAAATCCGGCGCGACGTTGCAACCTGAAGTCGCCAATCTGCTGACACATCTGCGGCAATGCGGCGCGTAAAGGTGAAGCGCGAGCCTCAGCCTTCTTCGCTACCCGTTTTTTCATAGCCGAGGCGGCCAACAAAGGGTAAACGCAGCGCGGGCGGGTTCATATCCACGCCCATGTTCAACCCCAGAATGTTGGCCTCGATCCCCTCTTCAATGCCCACCGTGATCCCCAACACGCCCAGCAGTGAGATCTGCACACCGCTTCCCGACGGCGACAGCCCAACCGGTCGCGTGATCGGGCGGTAATCTTTGCCAATGGCATTAGCGGGCATATCCAGCTTGAGCGCGGGCACTTCACGGCCAATGTGCGCCAGAAACGTATTGCTGTTCGGCCCCGGCCAGGCGTGGTAGGTATTCGGCCACGGATAACTTTTTATCGCGGCCTCAATCTGCGGGATCATGGCTCCCGCCTTGTCACCACGGTGCTCCACCAGCAGCTTCGGTTTCGCGCCATACCAATACGCATCGGCTACCGAACGGTTAAGACGGACGACGTTCTCGCTTCCCCAGCTCACGACTTCATAGCGCCGATATTGGGTTTCCCCTGCTTTCTTGAAAATGATCCACGGATGTACCGCTACCAACCCGCGCCAGCCATAAGTCGGCGCAGCATAAACCTGCACGATAGCAGTCTGGCGAAATTGCACAGGGTTCGGCGCCAAGCCGGAAGAATCACGTTTGGCAGACCACCAATTTTGCCCATTAAACGTTTCGCCGTTACGCGTCGACTGCGCCCAGCTCTGCCAAAAAGACAGCAACAGTACACAAATAAACCCAATCCCCAAAAATTTGAGGTACGTCATAGCTCAGATAGCTCACTGAAAAGAGGGAACGGAATCGATACGCATGTGAGCGAATGCCCACAGTGAAAATCGGTCAAAAAATCATGCGGCCAGTTTACTACCAGTTGGCAGTTAGGTTAAGCACTGGGTCGGTGTCCATATAGTTATTTAGCCCATACGGTGGAAATAATAATCCCTATAAATACGAGCTTAATTTCTCTATCAATACGAATAAATTAGGCGAAGTCGCCAATTTTCGCGCCACGCTGCAATTCAAAAACAGCGAGGGCGCATCCACCGAAGAAACGCTCGCTTTCCCTGTGTTTGGGGCAAATAGCCTCGATGCCAGAACGATTGGAGAGCAATACATCGTGTCCCGCAAATCTGCACTCATACCGATGCACCAATCCGGTTTTTACCAGTTCAGCGTTCTGAAATTTCAGGTCATTTCCGCTACGATTAACGGCGAAGAGGTGGATGTGCTTAAGGCGGGAATTTTGAAGCAACAGGAAAAGCGTTAACACTCAGTATTAATGCTCGATTCTCCATACTGATAGCCCATAGCGCTGGGCTATCAGTATCCGCCGGGTGCCAGTCAGTGTGATTCATTCCATTCCCCTCCACCTATCAAAAACCCTTTTGATTTCCGTGTGGGTAGGATCGCCTTTAGTCGCTTGTAAAACCACGGACGATGAGTCACACATTTAAGGTGTTAGCTTATGACTCGCTAAAGCGCTATCGCGTTTTAGGGGAAACGCGGGGGATTAGATTTCTACAGGCAGGCCTATATACCAGGAAGTAGCAGTATGAGTCACTTCATATTCCGTGGGGATAATTGCACTCACCTAGCCGTTCGATATTGGTAGATACAACGTTAACGCTTCGCTAGCTGTTTTTCGGAAACCGTACTCCTCATAAAAAGCAGCAGCCCGCGCATCTTTCGCATCAACAACCAGCACTCGCACGCCCATCGTATCACGCACAGACAACGCCATATTCACAGCATGCCCCAACAAAAGTTGTCCGTAACCTTTCTTCTGTTCAGCAGTCGATACCGCCAAACGTCCCATACGCATAGCAGGCACCGGATATCCAGGCAGTCGCTTACGGTCATTTTCACTGAGTTCGTGCAAATATAAGTGTGCTGCGGACAATGAGCAGTAGCCCAGAATACAGGTAGGCTGCGACTCATCGAGCAGGATATGAGTCGTAGCGATTCCATCACACTGATGTTGCGAGGCTCGCTTTTGTAGATAGTCATCAAGAGCCAAAACACCACAAGAAAAACTTGAACGGTCATGGCGGCGGCCGTCCAACAATGAAAATATCAGAGCCATAGGTTAGCGTTTCATCAAATTGGCAGCCTCTTCCATCGCTTTATGCAAACGATCATTAGGCAAAAACGGCTGATTCAACGCAGCCAAAAAGCGGCGAGATTCTTGCTCAGAAAGCGTAACAGCGGTATCTGCGGCAATGGCGGTATCCGCTTCACGCAACACCGCATCACGCACAAATGCAGAAACAGCTATACCACGTAATGCGGCAGCCTTAGTGATGCGTTCTTTATCGTGAGCATTCAACCGAAGATCTAAACGAGCAGTAGTAGTCATAGCGACCTCCTTTTGTACGTAATTTTACCGTACAGAAAAAGATTGCGCCACCGTTTGTGGTTGGATAATTTGTCACCACTTAAATCTGTCTAATCCCGAAACACCAATCCAATGAAACTACTTTGCAACGTTGTCGTTTTTAAGTTACAAACCCAATGGATTGAGGACTTACAAGGAGACCATCTTGTACACCGCAAAACGCTATCAGGACGGTAGTAATAAAGCCTCTTACTCGAAATCGACACAAAGAAAAAATAATGAAAAATAACTAGTTATATAAAACAGTCAATACTGGTGGGATTATCAAACGAGGTAACATCATGACAATCATCACCCAATCCACTACATTCGAAAAAGCCATTAGCCACGATGATGCAATGGTTGCGGAACTACGAGAAAGCCCTGAATACGCAGAAATATACCTCCAGACAGCACTAGAGGATATTTATGAGGAAGGTGGCATCGCGGCATTCCTGACAGCATTACACCGTGTTGTTGAAGCGCGTGGCGGAGTGGGCGAAATAGCACAATCACGTAGTCAGGCGTAAAAAAACCCGCAGTTACGCGGGTTTAATAGGCTTTTTGCTCTGAGCTATCCTAGCACTCAGCAAACGCCCAGTTCGGTTTTAAGACAAGCAAAATTCGCCTCAAGGTGCTCAACTAGTGACCTCTGACATCCTTCGGCAACCCATACGTCGATCGAAAGCCGCATTGCCCCGACACCAATCATGGCTGCAAGGCGTAAGCCGAATCGGCTGGCAACATCTGGCCACAGCTCGCACAGGGCCTCATAGGCTGCTTGCTCCATTCGCAGAAATTTAGCCTGATTGCCCAATTGGAGCTGTTCGGTCGACTGCACAATTCTGCCAATCAATACCGCGACATCCGGACGCATATTTACCGTCTGACTAACCAGCGCCGCTTGAATGGTCGCGATTGGCGATGCTGCCACACCCTGCTGCAGTATCTCCGCATGTAGCTCACCCGGCAGCGCATTTTGCCAAGCCAAGATGATTTCTTCCTTAGAGCAGAAGTAGTTAAAGAAGGTTCTTCGGGCGATGCCCGATGCTTCGGCAATCGCATCAAGCGTCGTGGCTTCATAGCCGTTCTCTGCGAACAACTTCAGGCCTACTTCAGTGATGCGGTGGTACATCTCGCGGCGCTTCTTTTCGCGCACGCCGTCTTTGCGTTTCAACTCGTGTTCCATGGTAGGGCTCTCGCACATCTGGGACTTGAATATTTGCACTTAGTGCAATATATTTACTTGCACTCGGTGCGCAAATATATCACCGATACCTCCTTTTCCCAACGTTGGAAATCGCATATGAAAGCCATACGCATTCACAGTTTCACAGAAGCGCCTCGCAGAGAAGACATCCCCATGCCTGATATCGGTCAAAACGACGTGCTTGTGCGTGTGGAGGCAACTGCCGTCAATCCTCTTGATATACTCGTGGCGTCAGGGGTTGCCCGCCAGTTCTTCGATATCACTATACCCATCACGCTCGGTACAGATTTCGCTGGGACGATTGAGTGCGTAGGAGCTGATGTTACACAATGGAACATCGGCGACAGAGTGATTGCCTGGGTTGATGCTGGTTCAGGAGGCGGTCTTGCCGATTTTGCGGTCGCGCCCGCCAGCGCATGCGTGCCGCTACCAGAAAACCTATCGGCCGCGCAGGGCTGTGCGATTCCGACGGCTGGGAGCACCGCATGGCACGCCCTATTCTCCTGTGGCAAGTTGACAGCTCGTGAGACGGTACTGATCCATGCTGGCGCAGGCGGCGTTGGCAGCTTTGCTGTCCAGTTCGCCCACATGGCTGGAGCGCACGTCATTGCGACCGCGTCTGGCAGTGGCCTTACTCTTGCTCTAGGTCTGGGAGCCGACGAGGTCATTGATTATCGCTCGCAGGACTTCACCAGCCTAGCAACAAATGTCGATATGGTTCTCGACCTCGTAGGCGGCGAGACTCAAAGCCGATCCTACAAAGTCCTCCGCACGGGAGGCCGTCTTGTTTCCACTGTCATGCCGCCCAACGAGGAAGAGGCACGGGCACATGGAGTAACAGCCAGTATCTTCTACGCCAAGCCCTTCGCCGATCGCCTAGACGATCTCGTCACAACGATCGCTAACCGAAACTTGAAAGTGATCATTGACCGTGCCGTTCCCTTCGATCGCTTTGACGAAGCCTGGGATCGCCAGATCTACGGTCACGCACGGGGCAAGATCATCGTTCTTTCACAATAAAACTCACCAACGCACATTAGGATAACTTCATGAACACATCTCACCTTGGTGGCACGTTTACCCCTATCGGCACATCGTTGAATCTGAAGCGAATGGGCTATGGCACCATGCAATTACCCGGCCCGCACGTCTGGGGTCCACCACGCGACAAGGACGCCGCTCTGGCAGTACTGCGCGAAGTGATCGCTCTGGGTGCCAATCACATCGACACAGCCGAATTCTATGGTCCGAGCGTCTCCAACCAACTCATCCACGAAGCGTTGTCACCTTATTCCGGTGGCCTGACGATCGTTACCAAAGTCGGTTTCGTGCGTGGTGGCAATGCATCTTGGGTACCCGATCTTACGCCGAATGGGCTCAAACGTGCCGTGTATGAGAATCTCACCAGCCTCGGTCTGGAAACGCTCGATGTTGTCAATCTGCGACTGGGCGGCGTACAAGGGCCGGACGATCGATCGGTAGCCGAATCAGTGGAAACGCTTGTTGAATTTCAGCGCCAAGGCCTGATTCGTCACATTGGCCTGAGTAATGTCTCACCCACGCAATTCGCCGAAGCCAAGTCGATAACGACAATCGTGTGTGTTCAGAATCAATATAATTTGGTCAAGCGTGACGACGATGAATTCATTGATGCTCTGGCAGCACAAGGGGTGGCCTATGTTCCCTTCTTCCCACTGGGTGGGTTTTCGCCGCTGCAATCGTCGATCCTTTCGCAAGTGGCTAACGAAGCCGGAGCGACACCAAAGCAGGTTGCATTAGCATGGCTACTGCAGCGCTCTCCTAACATTTTGGTCATCGCTGGAACATCATCTGCGACACACCTCCGAGAGAATTTTGCGGCAGCAGACCTCGTATTGTCACGCGAGCAGATCGCTAAGCTTAATCGTATTTCGCAACAGGTAGATTAATTGCATCTTAGGTGGCGGGTGTCTTTAGTAAGAAACCGCCGCCATTCAAAATGGGCTATAAATGGCGTTAGGTGGATAACCCGAATTCAGTTTTCACTGTATCCCTGAAAATGCCATCAACGACTTATGTTGCTCCAACAATTATTCATCAGCGCGTTCCTTTCTTGCCCGCTGACGTTCGTAGAACTCATCTTCAGCTGCAATGATTTCATCAATCACTGAACCCATATCCACTTCATGCGTCGTTTCGACGAAGAGACCGGTTAGCGCTGTTTCTGGTGTTAATTTTCCGTCTTCATATAACATCCAGATTTCTTTAGCATACCGTGTTTGCAATAATTGTGGCGCGAACTGACCGTAGTAAGCGGTGATGTTATTAACATCACGTGCAAACATTGATTCAGCAAGGTTGTTGGCGGCGGCGTCCACTGCTTGTGGCAAATCGATAATTACCGGTCCTTGCGCATCAAGCAGCACGTTAAACTCCGATAAATCACCATGTACAATGCCTGCACACAACATGCGAACGATATTGCGGATCATGGTATCGAAATCAGCAATTGCGCTTTCTTCCGTCAGAGCCACATCGCTAAGGCGTGGAGCAACAGCGCCTTCACCATCAGTGACCAGCTCCATCAATAACACACCACCAATGCAAATATAGGGTTGTGGTACGCGAACACCGGCATTAGCAAGACGGAACAATGCATCGACTTCCGCCGTTTGCCAGGATTCTTCTTGTTGCTTGCGTCCAAATTTTGAGTTTTTTTGCATTGCACGGGCATTACGCGTATTACGGAATTTACGCCCTTCCTGGTACTGCACTGCCTGTTTAAAGCTACGTTGCATTGCTTCTTTGTAAACTTTGGCACACTGAATGTTGTCACCACATAAAACAGTGTAAACATCCGCTTCCTTGCCGCTTTTCAGGCGTTGGAGCACAACGTCGATCAGACCATCGTCGACCAGAGGTTGGAGTCTGCTTGGGATTTTCATGCGGCTTTATACCTTATTTCAGTCGCTTTTCGTATCAATAACAAAGATCGTGATACTGGAAAAAATGGCAGAGTCTGAAGAAAGATTTTAATCTTACCAATAATCACCGGATTTTGCTGATCCCTTCCCCGCTTCGATCACGTTCTTTGCTTCATTCAGCCGCTCGGATTAGGTCGTACCCTCTACCATGCCATACAAACGTGGTGCTTGGTGATGCCAAAATTTGCCAATCATTACCAAACATAAAAAAAGCCCGAAATTACGCGGGCTTAGCTATGTTTAATGCCTGTCAGTGCCGGCTATTACGGACGCGAGATCATTCCCATTCAATCGTGGCCGGTGGCTTACCCGATACGTCATAAACGACGCGGGAGATGCCGTCGACTTCGTTGATGATGCGGTTGGAGACGCGGCCTAAGAAGTCGTATGGCAGGTGTGCCCAGTGCGCGGTCATAAAGTCGATGGTTTCTACCGCGCGCAGCGCGACAACCCAATCGTATTTACGGCCATCGCCCATCACGCCCACGGAACGAACCGGCAGGAAGACGGTGAATGCCTGGCTGACCTTGTTGTACAGATCGGCTTTGTGCAGCTCTTCGATGAAGATCGCATCCGCACGACGCAGCAGGTCGCAGTATTCTTTCTTCACTTCACCCAGCACGCGCACGCCCAGACCTGGGCCCGGGAACGGATGACGGTACAGCATGTTGTACGGCAGACCCAGTTCCAGACCGATCTTGCGTACTTCGTCTTTGAACAGCTCTTTCAGCGGCTCAACCAGACCCAGCTTCATCTCTTTCGGCAGGCCACCCACGTTGTGGTGTGACTTGATCACGTGGGCTTTGCCAGTGGCAGACGCCGCGGATTCGATCACGTCTGGATAGATGGTGCCTTGCGCCAGCCATTTCACTTGTTCTTGCTTGCTGGCTTCTTCATCGAACACTTCAACGAACACGCGACCAATGATTTTACGCTTGGCTTCCGGCTCATCTTCACCCGCCAGTTCGCTCAGGAAGCGCTCTTCCGCCGCCACGTGAACAATGTTCAGACCAAACTGATCGCCGAACATTTCCAGCACCTGATCGGCTTCGTTCAGGCGCAGCAGGCCGTTATCGACAAACACGCAGGTCAGACGATCGCCAATCGCACGGTGCAGCAGCATCGCAGTAACGGAAGAATCCACGCCGCCAGACAGACCCAGAATCACGTGATCGTTGCCTACCTGCTCACGAATACGGTTCACCGCATCGTCGATAATCTTGGCTGGCGTCCACAGCGCTTCACACTGGCAGATATCAAGAACAAAACGCTCCAGCATGCGCTGGCCCTGACGGGTGTGCGTCACTTCTGGGTGGAACTGCACGCCGTAAAAACGTTTCTCTTCGTTCGCCATGATGGCAAACGGGCAGGTATCGGTGCTGGCAACGGTTTCAAACCCTTCTGGGATCGCCGTTACTTTGTCGCCGTGGCTCATCCAGACATCCAGCAGCGGTGCGCCAGCGGCGCTCAACGCATCCTGAATATCACGCACCAGCGCGCTATCCGTTTTCACTTCTACCTGCGCATAACCAAACTCACGCTCGTTGGAACCCTCAACGTGGCCCCCCAACTGCATCGCCATCGTCTGCATGCCATAGCACACACCTAATACCGGTACGCCAGCATTAAAAACGTATTCTGGCGCACGCGGGCTGCCAAACTCGGTGGTGCTTTCTGGGCCGCCGGACAGGATGATCCCGTTCGGATTAAACCCACGAATCTGTGCTTCCGTGACATCCCATGCCCACAGTTCACAATAAACGCCCAGTTCACGCACGCGACGTGCAACCAGTTGCGTGTACTGTGAGCCGAAATCCAGAATAAGAATGCGGTGTTGATGAATGTTTTGAGTCATGAGGAGCATGTTCCAAAAAGCAAAAGACAAAAGCGAAAAGTAAACCCAGCTAACCGCCCAGCCTTATGTAAAGGCAGAGCGGCGCGAAATAGTACAGGGTTTATTGCGTTAAATCACCTTATGAACCCATACGGTAGTTCGGTGACTCTTTAGTAATGGTAACGTCGTGAACGTGACTTTCCTGAATGCCAGCACCGCTGATGCGTACAAACTCAGCCTGCGTGCGCAGTGCATCGATAGTCGCGCAACCGGTCAGGCCCATACAGGAGCGCAAGCCGCCCATCTGCTGGTGAACGATCTCTTTCAGGCGGCCTTTATAGGCTACGCGGCCTTCGATACCTTCCGGCACCAGTTTGTCGGCGGCATTATCGGTCTGGAAGTAACGGTCTGATGAGCCTTTGGACATTGCGCCCAGTGAACCCATACCACGATAAGATTTGAATGAACGGCCTTGATACAGTTCGATTTCACCTGGGGATTCTTCCGTACCCGCCAGCATCGAACCGACCATGACACACGCCGCGCCTGCTGCGATGGCTTTAGCGATGTCGCCGGAGAAGCGGATACCGCCATCGGCAATGACAGGAATTCCTGTGCCTTCCAGCGCTTCAACCGCATCAGAGATAGCCGTAATCTGCGGTACACCCACGCCCGTCACGATACGGGTCGTACAGATAGAGCCAGGGCCGATACCCACTTTCACTGCACTAACACCCGCTTCAACCAGCGCTTTTGCACCTGCGCCCGTTGCCACATTGCCGCCGATGATGTCGAGGTTCGGGTATTTAGCACGTGTTTCACGAATGCGCTGCAATACGCCTTCGGAATGGCCGTGTGAGGAGTCGATCAGCAGAACGTCAACACCCGCAGCAACCAGGGCATCAACACGCTCTTCATTACCTGCACCTGCGCCAACTGCCGCGCCTACGCGCAGACGACCGTGTGCGTCTTTACACGCGTTCGGTTTACGTTCTGCTTTCTGGAAATCTTTTACCGTGATCATACCGATCAGGTGGAATTGGTCATCAATCACCAGCGCTTTTTCAACGCGTTTTTCGTGCATTTTTTGCAGCACGACATCACGCGCTTCGCCTTCTTTGACCGTGACCAGACGTTCTTTTGGCGTCATGAATGCGCTAACCGGTTTTTCCAAATCGGTAACAAAACGCACGTCACGACCGGTGATGATACCGACCAGTTCGTTGTCTTTTGCCACAACAGGATAGCCAGCGAAGCCGTTGCGCTCGGTCAGCGCTTTCATTTCACGCAGAGTGGTTTCTGGCGTCACGGTTTGTGGATCAACCACCACGCCGCTTTCGTGTTTTTTCACGCGGCTAACTTCTTCAGCCTGACGCTCAATGGACATATTTTTGTGAATAAAGCCCAGACCGCCTTCCTGCGCCAGCGCAATAGCCAGGCCGGATTCGGTAACGGTATCCATCGCTGCGGACAGCATAGGAATATTCAGGCGGATGTTTTTCGTCAACTGCGTGGACAGATCGGCAGTGTTAGGCAGAACAGTAGAATGAGCAGGAACCAGGAGGACGTCATCAAACGTCAGTGCTTCTTTAGCGATACGTAGCATGGGCAATATCTCACCAAGGTGGATGTAAGAATAGATAAAATATTGCCGTGGCATTATACAGAGCGTAATCGGTTGCCTCCAGCATTATTTTACTAAAATGCTTGATTACCTGTTTCAGGTAGGTAGTATCGATCAATTAAGTGACTGTTTTAAAATTTGATCTGGCTCACAATGTCTCAATTTCCCTCCTCTGCAATTTTTACCGTTAGCCGCCTGAATCAGACGGTTAGACAACTGTTGGAAATGGAAATGGGCCAGATTTGGCTCTCCGGCGAAATCTCCAACCTCTCTCAGCCCTCATCCGGCCACTGGTATTTCACGCTAAAAGACGAACGTGCGCAGGTGCGCTGTGCGATGTTCCGCACCAGCAACCGCAAAGTGACGTTCCGCCCGCAAAACGGTCAGCAAGTGCTGATTCGGGCGAGCATCACGCTATATGAACCCCGCGGCGACTATCAGCTACTAGCAGAAAGCATGCAGCCCGCTGGCGATGGCCTGCTACAGCAGCAGTTTGAGCAGCTCAAGCAGCGTCTCGCCGCCGAAGGGCTGTTCGACCAACAGTTTAAGCAGGTTCTGCCCTCTCCCGCCAAACAAGTCGGTGTGATTACGTCAGCCAGCGGTGCCGCCCTGCACGATATTCTGCAGGTGTTGCAGCGCCGCGATCCGTCGCTGCCGGTGATCGTATACCCCACGTCGGTGCAAGGCGCAGAAGCACCGCTACAGATTGTTCGCGCCATCGAACTGGCTAACCAGCGGGATGAGTGTGACGTATTAATCGTCGGGCGCGGCGGCGGTTCGCTGGAAGATCTGTGGAGCTTTAATGACGAACGGGTCGCCCGCGCTATCTTCGCCAGCCGCATTCCTATCGTCAGCGCCGTCGGCCATGAAACCGATGTCACCATCGCCGATTTCGTCGGTGACCTGCGTGCCCCCACGCCGTCGGCCGCTGCCGAGTTAGTGAGTCGTAACCAACTGGAGCTATTGCGCCAGATACAGTCCCAGCGCCAGCGTCTGGAAATGGCGATGGATTATTACCTTGCCCAGCGCAATCGGGACTTTACCCGTCTGCACCACCGTTTGCAGCAGCAACATCCGCAGCTGCGACTGGCGCGCCAGCAGGCACAGCTGGTTAAACTGCGCCAACGGCTGGATGACGCCATGCAGCAGCAGCTTCGGCAGACCTCGCGCCGAAGTGAACGCTTACAACAGCGTCTGATGCAACAGCAGCCGCAAACCCGCATTCATCGTGCGCAGCAGCGTTTGCAGCAGCTTAGCTATCAGATGCAAAGCGCTGTAGAACGTCAGTTGAATCAGAACAAGCAAAAGCTAGGCATCGCCTGTTCGCGGCTGGAAGGCGTTAGCCCGCTGGCGACGCTGGCACGTGGCTATAACATCACCACCGCCCCGGATGGTAAAGTGCTGAAAAACGTTGCGCAAATTTCCCTCGGCGAAACGCTGAAAACCCGTTTGCAGGACGGCTGGGTAGAAAGCCAGGTCACGACGCGAGCTCCGAATCCAGAATCCGCGAAAAAGCGGCGAAAATCCTCATCCCCGACGCCAAAATAACGCGAACAGCATAAAATACGTGAATGGGGATTGGTCCTAAAAAAACAGCGTTCCCCCATTCTTACCCCCGGCATCTGAACTATACTCATTCCCAGCTCACTAACTTAATACCCGTTATACTTCAAGCTGCATGTGCGTTGGCTTTCCTCGCTCACCCCAGTCACTTACTGATGTAAGCTCCCGGGGACTCCCTGCGTCGCCGCCTTCCTGCAACTCGAATTATTTAGGGTATACATTCACCGTTTTCACTGCATGGGTTATCAGCCTCCACGTGGTGAAAGGAAGTGGATAAAAAACAGTGAGCTTTGTTGATCGTCTGTGTTACCCCTGATGAGCGTTTTCAAGGAGATGAGGTATGAAGTCCAGACCGATTTGTAGCGTGATCCCCCCTTACATTTTGCATCGCATTATCGCAAACGGCACAGACGAACAGCGCCACTGCGCGCAACAGACGCTGATGCACGTTCAGTCATTAATGGTCAGCCACCATCCGCGCCCGGAACCCCATGAGAAATTACCCGCCGGGCAGGCAAATCGCAGCATTCATGATGCCGAACAGCAACAACAATTGCCCGGCAAGCTGGTGCGCGCTGAAGGTCAACCCAGCAACGGCGATATCGCCGTCGATGAGGCCTACAGCTACCTAGGCGTCACTTACGACTTCTTCTGGAAGATTTTTCAACGTAACTCACTGGACGCCGAAGGGCTGCCGCTGGCTGGCACAGTCCATTACGGTCAGGATTACCAGAATGCCTTCTGGAACGGGCAGCAGATGGTGTTTGGAGATGGCGACGGCAAAATCTTTAATCGCTTCACGATTGCGCTTGATGTGGTCGCACATGAACTCACTCACGGCATCACCGAAAACGAAGCGGGGCTGATCTATTTCCGCCAGTCCGGTGCGCTCAATGAATCGCTGTCCGATGTCTTTGGCTCCATGGTCAAGCAGTATCATTTGGGGCAAACCACAGAGCAGGCCGATTGGCTTATCGGTGCCGAGCTTCTGGCTGACGGTATTCACGGCATGGGGCTGCGGTCGATGTCACATCCGGGCACGGCGTATGACGATGAGTTGCTCGGTATCGACCCCCAGCCCTATCACATGAACGAGTATGTGAACACGCGCGAAGACAACGGCGGCGTACACTTGAATTCAGGCATCCCCAACCGAGCATTCTATCTGACAGCCATCGCATTGGGCGGCTATTCATGGGAAAAAGCGGGTCGCATCTGGTACGACACGCTGTGTGATAAAACGCTGCCGCAAAATGCGGATTTCGAAATTTTCGCACGCTACACCCTTCAACATGCCGCTAAACGTTTTAACCACACCGTTGCCGATATCGTCCGGCAGTCGTGGGAAACAGTCGGGGTAGAGATCCGGCAGGCGTTCTTATGAAAACGCTGCCGGCACTCAACGACGATGCCATCATTGAGCTGGCGCGTGAAGGGGGATTTGCCTTTATCCCAAAGCTGGCGGGGCCGCGACGCTTCGCGCTCGCCAGCGTACCGCCATCCGAACGGGAGCGGGTTTGTAACGCGATCCGTCATGCCTTTCCTCAGGCTCGCGAACCCGGCGAACCCGACGGCCCAGGGCACGGCGACCAATTCTATTACCGTATCCACATCAGCTACAGCCAACCGCAACAGAATCACTATACCGATGTCATCCTGCTGATCCCCGAAGACCGTGCGCCACCGGAGCTAACTGAGCTGTGGCGCAATGGCGTACAGGAGTAACCATTGATTAAGTAATAATGGATTTAATCGACAGGTGCGTAGCTGAACACGACTCGCCGTTTGGAAATCATCCCGTGCTGCTGGCAAAAATAATCCACCGCACCGCAGGCTTTCAGTTCCTGTAGCGAGTGCTTACATTCAGGGCAAACAGCCTCACGCAGATAATGTAATTGGCAGTCCTCACATAAAAACGAACCATCAGGCTGCCACAGCATCACGTGGTGACAGCCAGGACAAAGCGCATCCATTTTTTCCTCCATGTTGCTACCAATAACGCATGATGGTCAGACGCTAAATCACGCCCAGTGAACGTAAAAAGTAGAGCCCCAGCGCAATCATAAAGAAGGCCCCTACCGTTGTCAGCCCAATGATATTAGCCGCAAGCGTCGCGTTTCCGCCCATCGCCCGCGTCATCGCATAGCTGCCAGCTGCGGTGGGCGTTGAAGAAAACAGAAAAATGATTCCCAGCTCAACACCGCGGAAACCAACAAGCCATCCGCCCAGCGTGAGTAACCCAGGCACAACGAATACCTTCGCCACAGAAGAAAGCACGGCAACATTGGACGAACGGAACATACTACGCCATTCCAGACTGGCACCAGCACAGAGTAACGCCAGCGGCAGCGCCATGGCGGAAATAAAACCGCCCGTTTGTTTAATCACGCCCGGCATCGGCAGTTGGCTTTGTCCATAGGCAGCCCCCAGAAGTAGACCAATAATCAGCGGGTTTGTCACAATCCCCCGCAGCAGTTGGCTTACCGGAATCTTCTGTTCGGGCGATTGCCGCTGCAAGCTGCGCGTCAGCGTAATGACAGACAGCGCGTTAAACATAATGACCGTCACCATCAAATACAACGAGCCGATAGCAATGCCTTCATCGCCATAGGCACTCATGGCAAAAGCCAGCCCCATCACGCCAGTATTCGACCGGAACCCGCCTTGTACGAAGATGCCACGTTCTTTCGGATCCTTAACTAGCCTCGTCGCCGCAAGCTCCAGAAGCAGAAATGTTGCCAATGTTCCGACTGTGCCATAAACCACCAGCGGCCACTGGCTTACAAAAGACTGTTGATTACTGGCAACACTAAAAAACAGCAGACAGGGAAGAGAAACGTTGAACACCACCCGCATTGCCGTATCACAAAACGCATCATTTAGCAGATTGAGTTTGCGCAATGCGATACCCATAAACAACATCAGCAAATTGGGCATCGTGACGTTGAACGCAAAACTCCAGGTTTCCCAAGACATGGCTTTCCTTGGTTATTATTGGTTTCTTTTCTGATAAAACGGGGCGAATATCGCTATTCGCCCCGTTAATAAATCACTTACTTTTTTTAAGATGCGACATCAGCCGCTTACGCTTGCGTAGCTGGTTTGGCGTCAGCGTGTTGCGCTTGTCCGCAAAGGGATTTTCCCCTTCTTTAAACTGAATACGAATCGGCGTGCCCATCACTTCCAGCGAACGACGATAGTAGTTCATCAGGTAGCGCTTGTAGGAATCCGGCAGGTCTTTCACCTGATTCCCGTGGATCACCACAATCGGCGGGTTATAACCACCGGCGTGCGCATATTTCAGCTTCACGCGGCGACCGCGCACCAGCGGCGGCTGGTGATCGTCTGATGCCATTTGCATGATACGGGTCAACATCGCCGTACTGACGCGACGAGTCGCGCACGAATAGGCTTCGGTGACCGACTCAAACAGGTTACCCACGCCGCTACCGTGTAGCGCAGAAATAAAGTGAATGCGGGCAAAATCGATAAAGCCGAGGCGCAGATCCAGCGTCTCTTTCACCTGCTCACGCGCTTCCTGCGACATGCCATCCCACTTGTTCACCACAATCACCAGTGAGCGCCCACTATTGAGGATAAAGCCCAACAGCGAGAGATCCTGATCGGAAATGCCTTCGCGCGCATCAATAACCAGCAGCACTACGTTGGCATCTTCAATCGCCTGCAACGTCTTGATCACGGAGAATTTTTCTACCGTTTCCGTTACTTTACCGCGTTTACGTACCCCGGCAGTATCAATCAGAACGTATTCACGTTCGTCACGCACCATCGGGATGTAGATACTGTCACGCGTCGTACCCGGCATGTCATACACCACCACGCGCTCTTCACCCAGAATACGGTTAGTCAGCGTGGATTTGCCCACATTCGGACGCCCGACAATCGCCAGTTTGATCGGCAAATCTTCAGGGTTGAAATCGTCTTCTGCTTCTTCTGCGCTGGCCTTATCTTCCGCTTCTAAAGCAGCCCAGTAAGCCGCGTTCTCTTCTTCTTCGGTTAACTCAACCGGCTCTTCTATTTCATCCTGGACGAACGGCAGCAAAACCGTTTCCAGCAGTGACGTCACGCCACGGCCATGAGACGCCGCGATCGCGTACACTTCGCCCATTCCGAGCGAGTAGAAATCCGCCGTAACCGTATCTGGGTCAAGGCCATCGGTTTTATTGGCGACCAGCACCGTGGTTTTTTTACGGCTGCGCAAATGCTTGGCAATGCCTTCATCCGCAGGCATCAACCCCGCGCGAGCATCCACCATGAACAGCACGATATCCGCTTCTTCAATCGCGACCAGCGATTGACCCGCCATACGTGTTTCCACACCGTCTTCTGTTCCGTCGATGCCACCGGTATCGACGATAATAAACTCATGCCCTTCCACTTCTGCACGACCATACTTGCGGTCACGAGTCAGCCCTGGAAAATCCGCCACTAATGCATCACGAGTGCGCGTTAAGCGGTTAAATAGCGTGGATTTCCCCACATTCGGGCGCCCGACCAGCGCGACGACAGGTATCATTGTTACAACCTCATTACTTATATTTCAATACGTTACAGCGAAATACTCGCTGACGATAAAAAGACGAAACGGCCCCTGATAATGTCAGGAGCCGTTATACGAGCACACCCCAAAACGCTGTGCTCCAAATCAATACGGGTTATTTAACGAGTGAACGCGTAGACATCACCGTTTTTCGCCTGAATCAGCAGTTTATCGCTGGCAACCACAGGCTTGCTCAGGAAGCCCGAGCTATCCACTTTTTGCTGCACCACAAAGCGACCATCCGCCGTATTCAACCAGTGCAGATACCCTTCGGTATCGCCGACAACCAGATAACCATTATACAGCACTGGAGCCGTTAAGTTGCGGTGCAACAGATCGCTTTGACGCCACAGGCTCACGCCGCCGTTGGTATTCAATGCAACAACGCGATCGTCCTGATCGACCAGATAGATGCGGTCACCATCAATGATGAAATCATGCACTGAACCCAGTTCACGCTTCCACAGAACCTGACCAGAACGCAGATCCAGCGCGGTCATGTTGCCATTGTAACCCAGCGCGTAAACCACTTCGCCCGCGACAACTGGCGTCGTGTCGACATCGTTCAGACGATCGATTTCGGTTGCGCCACTCGGCTGTGAAATACGCTGTTGCCAAATGAGCTGGCCCTGATTGATCATCACGGCGTTTACACGACCGTTATCCCCCCCCACAATCGCCGCACCAAATGCGGTTATCGGTGCAGATTCGCCGCGCAGAGACAGCGTCGGCATATCTAAGTTGACGCTCCACTTGATTGCGCCATCTGCTTCATTCAATGCCTGCAACATGCCGTTGCTGGTGTGAATCAGCACGACACCGTCGCTGACGACAGGGCGAGACAACGCTTCGCCAGCCACTTTGGTCTGCCATACTGGCGTACCATCTTCCGCATTCAGCGCATAAACCTGCGCTCTTTCGCTTCCGACATAGACATGGTTACCAGAAACCGTTACGCCGCCAGACAGCAGCGCTGGATTATTGCGGGAGAAGAAATTGGTCTTCTCTGACAGATCCGCGCGCCAAATCTCTTTGCCGTCACTCAGATCCATCGCTTTCACGGTGCCACGACGATCGGCAGCAAAAACGCGATTATCCTGCCATGCGGGGCGAAGATTGGAATAAAACTCACCAATCCCGCTCCCAACCGAGCTGTTCCACACCTTGGTTGGCGTGAACTGGTTTTCCACCTGCGGCAGTGGAGACATAGTGACAACATCTTCTTCGCTGTTAAACAGCGAGCATCCGCTCAGCAGGGCAACAGAAACCAGTCCTACCAAAAGTGTTTTACGCAATTGCATGGAATTCCTCTTAGCTGGACAGGTTATTCAGTTTCATACGCAGTAACGCTTGCTGTGCCTGCGATGGATTGGAAGACAACCCTTTGTTGTAGGCATCGCGCGCAGCCTGCTTATCCCCTTTGCTCACGAGGACATCACCACGCACTTCCGCAACCTGTGACGCCCAGCCTTCCAGTTTGATGGCATCCAATGTTTTTAGCGCGTCATCCGCTTTGTTTTCCTGTAGCTGAACCCGCGCCAGACGCAGATTCACCACGGCCAGCAGGTCGGCATCTTTAGTCTGCGACTGCGCCTGTACCAACTGCTGTGCTGCTTTAGCATAATCTTTCTGATCAACATAATGACGAGCCAGTTCCAGAGAAGCCAGCGCACCATAGGCGTTTTTATTCTCAGCCGTAAATTTCTCAGTTGAAGCAATCGCTTCAACTTTGCCTTCGGCCAATTGCTCCGTCACCTGCTGATAAGATGCCGATGCCGCCATCACGCTGTCATTTTGATGGCTTTGCCAGAAACGCCAGCCAACCAGTGCGCCAACGCCCAGCACAACACCGACAACTAACGCCTTTCCGTTCTCCGCGAGGAAACGACGTAGTGCATCAACCTGTTCATTCTCTGTGGTATAGACTTCCACGGTGTCTCTCTCCTCAATCCAGTAACGTTGCCAGCCGCGATGCGACGTCGGCCTGTGCCAATGTATCCTGCTCGCCATTGCTCAAGTTTTTAACCACAACCTGACCAGCCGCCACTTCATTTTCGCCTAATACTAATGCAACGCGTGCGCCCCATTTATCAGCACGGGCGAATTGCTTCTTAAAGTTGCCACCACCGTAGTTGGTCATCAGTTTCAACTGCGGCAGCGCGTCACGTAATTTCTCCGCCAGCTGCATTGCCGCAACCTGCGTTCCTGTACCGGAAGAAATCAGATAAACATCCACATTCGGCTGTGCTTTGAAATCCGGGTTCACAGACTGCACCAGCAGAACCAGACGCTCCAGACCCATTGCAAAACCAACCGCTGGCGTCGCGTGCCCGCCCAGTTGTTCCACCATACCATCATAACGCCCACCGGCACAGACCGTGCCCTGCGCGCCCAGACTGGTCGTTACCCACTCAAATACGGTGCGGTTATAGTAATCCAAACCGCGAACCAGACGTGGATTAACGGTATATGGGATACCGGACTGCGTTAAAAGTTCACCCAGCGCTTCAAAGTGTGCACGCGATTCGTCATCCAGGTAGTCCGTCAGCACCGGGGCGTCATTCAGCAACACCTGAATCTGCGGATTTTTCGTATCCAGAACGCGCAGCGGGTTGGTGTACATCCGACGCAGGCAGTCTTCATCCAGCTGATCTTTATGCTGTTCGAGGAACGCCACCAGCGCTTCGCGATAGCGCGCACGCGCGTCTAATGAACCGATCGAGTTCAGTTCCAGCTTCACATGATCGGCGATGCCCAGCACACGCCACCAGCGGGCCGTCATCAGGATCAGTTCGGCATCAATATCCGGCCCTTGCAGACCAAACACTTCACAGCCCAACTGATGGAACTGACGATAGCGCCCTTTCTGCGGACGCTCGTAGCGGAACATTGGGCCGACATACCACAGCCGCTGTTCCTGATTATAGAGAATACCGTGCTCAATACCGGCGCGAACACAAGATGCGGTATTTTCAGGGCGCAGCGTCAAACTCTCGCCATTGCGATCGTCAAAGGTATACATCTCTTTTTCGACGACATCGGTTACTTCACCAATAGCGCGTTTAAACAGCGATGTCTGCTCAACAATCGGGGTGCGGATTTCGCTGTAGCCATAGCCGCTGAGCACCTGTTTCAGGCTGTTTTCAATACGCTGCCACAATGCCGTTTCGGCTGGCAGGTAATCGTTCATGCCACGGATGGCTTGAATATTTTTTGCCACGTCAGTTCTCTATGCGTTTTTCAAAAAATAAACCCGATTATAGAGGGATTGTCGTCGCATCTTCAATGCGGGGCCTCCCCATCGGGTTCAGGAATCGTGAATTAGGCGGGTGACGGCAGACCGTCACGCCGTCAGAGTTACTTATCTACCAGATTGACGGTAATACGCTGATTTTCGTCCATCATGGAGGCTTTCGCGCGGATCTTGGCTTCTAACTGATCGATCATCTGTTCGTTATCGAAGCGCTCTCTCTGCCGCACGCCGTCTTCATAGAAGCCGCTCTTATTGTGTCCACCCGTGACGCCAATGGTCGACACCAGCGCTTCACCGGGGCCATTCACCACGCAGCCAATAATTGAGACATCCATCGGCGTGATAAGATCTTCGAGTCTTTGCTCCAGTGCGTTCACCGTACCGATCACGTCAAATTCCTGGCGAGAGCAGGTCGGGCAAGCAATGAAGTTGATTCCGCGCGCACGAATGCGCAGTGACTTCAGGATATCGAAGCCAACTTTCACTTCTTCAACCGGATCGGCCGCCAGCGAGATGCGCAGCGTGTCGCCAATACCTTCAGACAGCAGCAGACCGAGGCCGATAGCCGACTTCACCGCACCGCTACGTGCGCCACCCGCTTCGGTGATGCCGAGGTGCAACGGTTGATCGATACGCGCAGCAAGCAGACGATAGGATTGCACCGCGAGAAAAACATCCGACGCTTTGACGCTGACTTTAAACTGATCGAAGTTCAGGCGATCAAGAATATCGACATGGCGCATTGCCGATTCCAGCAGCGCTTCCGGCGTAGGCTCACCGTATTTTTCCTGCAAATCTTTTTCCAACGAGCCACCGTTAACACCAATGCGGATCGGGATATTATTGTCACGCGCACAGTCGACAACCGAGCGAATGCGCTCTTCGTTACCAATATTGCCGGGGTTGATGCGCAGACAGTCGACGCCGTACTCCGCAACTTTCAGCGCGATACGGTAGTCAAAGTGGATGTCGGCGACGAGCGGGACATTCACCTGCTGTTTGATAAGCTTAAAAGCTTCAGCCGCGTCCATGGTTGGCACAGAAACGCGGACGATATCGACGCCAACACGTTCCAACGCTCTGATTTGGTTAACGGTAGCCTCAACGTCGGTGGTTCGGGTGTTGGTCATGGATTGCACCGCAATCGGCGCACCATCACCAACAGGCACCTTGCCGACGTAAATCCGTGTTGATTTTCGGCGGGTTATGGGTGCAGCGTTATGCATTACTTCATCTCCAACATTGCAGTCTTACCTGAACAACACGTTATTCTGCGGTCAGCGTCAGACGTGCAACCTGACTGCTACGCACAAATTGGCTTAAATCGACTGGCTTACCTTGAAATTGAATCTGTACCGCAGCAGGCGCACCAATTTTAAGTTTATAGGGTGACTGACCATCCAGATTCAGTGTACCGCCATTACGCTGCATACCGCTGAACAGCTTCTTACCGCTGGCATCCGTCACTTCCAGCCAGCAATCGGCCGTGAAAGTCATCACCACAGCATGAGGCGCAGAGACCAGATTGCTTTGCGCTACCGTACCCGCAGCGGGTGCAATGGCCCCAGCACCCAATAGAACATTGCCCGCAGCCTGTGGCTGTGCGGCGTTCGCGTGTGAAGAAGATTGGCTGGACGGTGCAGTTGCAGAAGCAGGCATTGAAGGTGTCGCCGCGGCAGTAGCAGAAAGATCAACTGGCGTAGAAGATGCCGCTGCAGAGTCCGTCGCCGCCGTTTCCTGCGCTACGCTGTTGTCCACCAGTGGAACGGACTGCCCTTCCGTCTGTGCCTGCATCGAACTGGCGTGATCGACCATACTGTTGATTTCCGCCTGCTGAGCCTGATGGTTTTGCCACCACCATGCGCCCGTTAGCCCCAGAACAACCAGTACGACCAGCCAGGTGATTGTCATCAACCAGCCATCACGCTTTTTGCGGCTTTTTTTCAGCGAAAAACTCTGCATCGGCGAGACGGAGATCGTTTTAGGGATGGTCTGCTTATCCACGATGGGAAGCAGTTCATCTTCGGGTAAATGAACCAGCCTGGCATAAGAGCGGATATAGCCGCGCAGAAAGGTCGGCGCTAAATCGGCAGGCGTCGTACCGTCTTCAATATCGCGAACGGTGGTGATTTTAAGGCACAAACGCTCAGCAATCGCTTGCTGAGTGAGCCCAAGGCGTTCACGCGCCTCACGCAGACGTTCGCCGGGTAGTTTTGCTTCTGTTTTATCTTGGGTGGCTTCAGTATTCATTAGCTAAGAAATGCTGGTACTGTTTAGATTGTGGAAAACTTCGCGCCAGCACGTTGCCATAACGTTCTTTATCGCCATCATGGCCCGCTAACGCGGCGAAACGAATCTGTAACCATAAGCTTTCGGCACTGGCCGGAAGACTATGCTGATAAACATCAAGCAGCAGCCGCGCTTGCTCATTTTTCCCGGAAGCAAACTGTTGGTTTGCTTCCGCCAGCAAGGCACTGCCTTTCGTCGGGTCATACTTCAGCGCCCGACTCAATAAATTGCGCGCGTCTTCAGTCTGTCCGGCATTGAAAAAGCAGTATCCCGCATTTTCCAACGCATCAGCAACCTGACTGTAATCAGGAAGTTGTGCAGCCGCACTAAACTGTCGCTGAGCCGCTACATACTGCCCTAAACTACACAGAAACGCACCGTAATTATTCATGACGCTGCCATTTTCCGGCGCCATGTTCAACACATGCTGATAACGCTGTTCAGCCAGACGGTTTTCACCTATCCGTTGCTCGTAAAGCGCCATCCCCAATTGTGTTCGATAATCCTGCGGAGCAATCGCTACCGCCTTCTCAAGATTCTGCCGAGCCGAATCCAGATTATTGCGCGCCAGATAGGTCAACCCCAACTGCAAGCGGGTTTGGGCGACCGCCGGATTTGTCGTCTCCTGAGGCGATTTCACACACCCCACCAGCAACAGCACCGCGAACAGGCTACTCAGCCAATGCGTTCCCTGTGATAAAAACATTCCCTGCAATAAAGAAAAGCCCTGTGATAGTGGCTTTGCCATCCCTGCGCCCTCGCCTTGTCGTCTTTGCCAGACATCCTGACCAGCGAGGTTACCTGAATATGAACAGGGTGGCAGTCAGACCTGACAACAACGCGGCGCGCCTCGCAATTTGCTTACTTTTGCCCTGCAAATTAGCTCAGCGGACGACGTCGGGTTAGCGCTTCCACGTTAACCCGCGCCCATTTGTTATCAGACCGCTTTCACCGCGATAGGTTCACCGGCCATTTTCTTCTTCAGTGTACGTTTGGTTCTGTCTACGACTTCACCCGCCAACTGACCGCAGGCAGCATCAATGTCATCCCCACGAGTCTTACGTACGATCGTCGTGAAGCCATATTCCATCAGTACCTTGGAGAAACGGTCAACGCGGCTGTTTGAGCTGCGGCCATACGGCGCGCCAGGGAACGGGTTCCACGGAATCAGGTTGATCTTGCACGGCGTATCTTTCAGGCATTCCGCCAGTTGATGCGCGTGTTCGGTGCCGTCATTGATATGATCCAACATCACATACTCAACGGTAACACGTCCCTGATTCGCATTGGATTTTTCCAGATAGCGACGTACCGCGCTCAGAAACGTCTCGATATTGTACTTTTTGTTGATCGGCATGATGTCGTTGCGGATGTCGTCAGTCGGCGCATGCAGAGAAATCGCCAGCGCAACATCGATCATATCGCCCAGTTTATCCAACGCAGGCACCACGCCTGACGTGGACAGCGTCACACGGCGCTTAGATAAACCAAAGCCGAAGTCATCCAGCATGATTTCCATCGCTGGCACCACGTTAGTCAGGTTCAGCAGCGGTTCACCCATGCCCATCATCACGACGTTGGTAATCGGGCGCTGACCAGTAACTTTAAACGCACCGATGATCTTCGCCGCACGCCACACCTGACCGATGATTTCCGATACGCGCAGGTTACGGTTAAAGCCCTGCTGCGCCGTTGAACAGAATTTGCACTCCAGCGCACAGCCTACCTGAGACGATACACACAGCGTGGCGCGATCTTCTTCTGGAATATAAACCGTTTCAACCCGTTGACCGCCCACCAGAATCGCCCACTTGATGGTGCCGTCGGAAGAGCGCTGCTCGTCCACTACTTCAGGGGCGCGAATTTCAGCGATCTCCTGCAATTTGCTGCGGAAGACTTTGTTAATATCCGTCATCTGGTTGAAGTCATCACAGCAGTAGTGATAAATCCACTTCATGACCTGATCGGCGCGGAACGGTTTCTCTCCCATCGACATGAAGAGGTCACGCATTTGCTGGCGGTTAAGATCCAACAGGTTGATTTTTTCCGCACTGACTTTGACGGATTGAGAGACATCAGCGGACGCCGGAGAGAATTCAGACACGGTTTGCTCGGATACGGTAGTGTTAGATGCGGTGGTGTTAGATGCCGTCGTTTCAGACAAGACGGTTTCAGACGCGATTTGCTTAGACATTGTCAATCCTGGCCTCGTTATTACACGTTATGGCGCTAAAAAGAAGGTTGAATTCGATGGTAATGACCAAAGAAACGCCCCGGATAAGTGCAGGCTCATCTGGGGCGCAGCATTGTACAAAGTTTAAAACAGGTAAGCTACCATCACCGCTTTTTTTCTGTGTCATTACGTCGACACTGCACACTAACGCAACGAAAAAGAAGCAACATCACACGCGCTAACCTGTTTATCACACGCAACATTACGCGCGCGGGCAAATTTCGTCATCGCTGAAGAAATAAGCAATTTCACGCTGAGCAGATTCGATAGAGTCAGAACCGTGTACCGCGTTCGCCGTGAAGCTGTCCGCGTAATCAGCACGCAGCGTTCCCGCCAGTGCGTTTGCCGGGTTGGTGGCACCCATAATGTCGCGGTTACGTTGAACAGCGTTTTCACCTTCCAGCGCCTGCACCATGATCGGGCCAGACATCATGAATTCGACCAGGCCATCAAAGAACGGCTTGCCTTTATGCTCAGCGTAAAAACCTTCCGCTTGCTCACGGCTCAGACGCAGCATTTTAGCGGCAACAATGGTAAAACCTGCGCTTTCAAAGCGTGCGTAAATCGCACCGATGGCATTTTTAGCAACCGCATTAGGTTTTACGATGGAGAAGGTACGTTCTATCGTCATATTGACCTCATTAACTAAACTGTCAGATTACAGCCGGATTATAAGAATTGTATACCCGGCCAGTGAAAGTGGCGCAAATTATAGGGGTAGCGGCCTTTGTTGCCTACCAAGGAGATAACATTTTATTAAAAAAAATATTACCTCTCACCCTCTCTTCATTAACGATTACGCCTCGTGCTTTTTCGTTTCCCACCGCCCAGTACGGAATGTAACAAATCATCGGCGATCACAGTTCTGAAGGTTACTTGTAACGTTATAGGTTATTTGTTTTTAAAACAATAAGATAACTGGAATCTCTTTGTCATTCACTGCTAGCCTTGCTGCTGTACCCACCATAATGGCCAGTAAGAGGGCTGATAATGAAAAGAGCGGTCAATGCATTGCAAAATTTCGGCAAGTCCCTGTATGGGCCGGTGCTGATACTCCCGATTGTCGGGTTATTCATCGCATTTGGGAATGTGTTCGGTAACGGCAATTTAGCGGGCTACGTCCCTTTACTTAATCACCCCTTGATTCAGGATTTTGGTCAACTGGTTTCCAAATCTGCCGTGGCGATTCTGGCTAATTTGGCGCTGGTGTTCGCCGTCGGGATCCCGATCGGGCTGGCGAAACGCGATAAGGGCTACGCTGCGCTGATTGGTCTGGTGATGTTTATCATCTTCATTAATGCCATGAACATCACGCTGCAATTACAGGGCAAGCTCGTGCCTGCCGCAGAAATGCGTCCCGCCGGGCAAGGCATGGTGCTGGGCGTTCAGGTGCTCGAAATGGGCGTTTTCGCTGGTATCCTGATCGGTGGATTCGCAGGCTATCTGTATAACCGCTATTCCAGTAAACAGTTTAACGGCGTGATGGCGATCTATTCCGGCCACTGCTTCGTCGCCATTCTGGTGATTCCGCTGGCGATTGCGCTGGGCTTTGCGATGAGCACCCTGTGGCCGTTTGCTCAGCACGGCATTACCTGGCTAGCCTTCGCTATCAAAGGCGCTGGCCCTGTTGGCATCGCGATATATGGCTTTCTCGAACGCGTGCTGATCCCCACCGGGCTGCATCATCTGGTCTATACCCCGTTCCTGTACACCGAACTGGGCGGAACCGCAGAGGTGTGCGGCAAGCTGTATCAGGGCGCACGCAACATCTATTTTGCTGAAATGGCCTGTCAGGACGTCAAACAGCTGAGTTCTACCGTGGTCTGGGATGCGCGCGGTATCAGTAAAATGTTTGGTCTGACAGCTGCTGCGTTGGCGATGTACGTGACAGCGAAGCCAGAAAAACGGCTGGCCGCCAAAGCCATTCTGATTCCGGCCGCTTTTACCTCTTTCTTACTGGGCGTCACCGAACCGCTGGAGTTTTCCTTCCTGTTCGTCGCTCCGATGCTGTTTGCCGCCCACGCCGTACTCACCGGCATAGGGATGATGCTGTTCTCCATCATGGGTGTGCATGCGATTGGTGCCAACGGCGTCATCGACTTCTTGCTTTATAACCTGCCGCTGGGCATCGAGAAATCCAACTGGCCGATGTACATCGTGGTTGGGCTGACTATGTCGGTGATTTACTTCTTCGTCTTCCGCTTCCTGATTCTGTACTTCGACATGCCAACACCAGGGCGTGAAATCGATGAGGAAGAGACGCGGCTTTATTCCAAAACCGAATATCAGTCCAAGACAGAGAATCCGACAAAAACGCAGGATGCGGTGAAAGGCGATGCCCAACTTGTTGGTGCCACCATCATCGCCGGGTTGGGTGGCAAACCTAATATCGAGGTGGTGGATAACTGCTACACCCGCCTGCGGGTCACGCTCATCGACCCCGCTTTGGTAGACGAACAACAGCTTAAGAACACCGGTGCGAAAGCCGTTATCCGACAGGGTAACAACGTACAGGTGGTTTACGGACTTCACGTCAAAACGATACGCGAAGCAGTTGAAAACGCGCTTTAACAGGAGACTCACCATGACGAAACCCCCATTTATTCTGACGATTGCCGGTGGCGGCAGCACCTATACCCCAGGCATCGTAAAGAGTCTGATGGTACGTCTCGCGGATTTCCCGCTGGCAGAGATTCGTTTGTATGACATCGATGGCCCGCGGCAGGACATCATCGCGCCGGTGGTGGAAAAGGTGATTCGCGACCACAGTGACAGCATCGTCTTTACCGTCACAACCGACGCGGAGACCGCGTTTAGCGGCGCCCACTTTGTCTTTGCCCAGATGCGCGTCGGCCAGTACAAAATGCGCGAGCAGGATGAAAAAATCCCATTACGCCACGGCGTCGTCGGGCAGGAAACCTGTGGCCCCGGCGGGCTGGCCTACGGCCTGCGTACTATTCTGCCAATGGCCGAATTGATCGATCTGGTTGAGCGCTATGCGCATAAAGAGGCGTGGATCGTCAATTACTCCAACCCTGCCGCGATTGTTGCCGAAGGCGTTCGTCGTCTGCGTCCTAACGCCCGCGTGCTGAATATCTGCGACATGCCGGTTGCTGCGATGCGTAATATCGCCGCCGTGCTGGGCGTCGATCGTCACGACATCACCGTGGACTATTTCGGGCTGAATCACTTTGGCTGGTTTACCCGCGTGCTGGTCGACGGTGTCGATCGTATGCCGGAACTGCGCCAGCATATCGCCCGCTACGGCCTGTTGACCGCCGATGCCGCCGATACCGATCCGCAGCACGCCGATCCGTCATGGGTGAAAACTTGGCGCAATATCAAACCAATCATGGATCATTTCCCGGAATTCGTGCCGAATCCGTATTTGCAGTACTACCTGATGCCGAATCAGATCGTGGAGCATCAGGATCCTGACTACACGCGCGCCAATGAAGTGATGGACGGGCGTGAGAAGAAGCTGTTTGCCGCAGCGGCCAGCTACAAGGAAACCGGTATTCTGTCGGATGCGTTCCACGTTGGCGTGCACGGTTCGTTCATCGTTGATGTCGCCTGCTCGCTGGCGTTCGATCTCCGCCAGCGCCATCTGGTGATCGTCGAAAACCAAGGCGCTATCGCCAATCTGCCTTACGATGCGATGGTAGAAGTGCCCGCTTATATCACCGCACAAGGGCCAGAGCCGGTGCGAATGGGGAATGTTCCGCAGTTCCATCGCGCCTTGCTGGAGCAGCAGTTGGCATCGGAACAGTTGCTGGTTGAAGCCACGCTGGAAGGCAGCTACGAGAAGGCCTTGCAGGCATTTACCCTGAACCGTACCGTGCCAACCATGCAGCACGCCAAAGCCATTCTGGACGAGATGATTGAAGCCAATCAGGATTACTGGCCGCAATTAAAACAAGCATATAGAGACGGTATCGCCCAATAATCTGCGACTTGTCGGATGAGGGAAAATCGCTGACAATGAATCTATCATTGCATATCAATGATAGATTCGGGGTCGAATTCGTCGGCCCCAACGTGGAGGATCTATGTCAGCATCGTCTTCTGATTTGCCCGTTTCTCATGAACGGTTTGTCTCCGCAGACTGGCTTGCCAGCCACCTGAATGACAGCAGCATCACGCTCATCGATGCCCGCATGTTGCCTCCGGGCAACGCCACCCGTGATATTCATGCTGAATACCGCGCCGGTCATCTGCCTGGCGCGGTTTTTTTTGATATTGAAACGCTATCCGATCACAGCACCGACCTGCCACATATGATGCCAACGCGCGAAGACTTCGCACACGCAATGGGCAAATTGGGGATCGATAACCAGCAGCATTTGGTGATTTACGATGAAGGCAACCTCTTCTCCGCGCCGCGTGCGTGGTGGATGCTGCACACCTTCGGTGCGACATCCCTTTCAATCCTGAGCGGGGGTCTAGCGGGCTGGACAGCACAGAACCTACCGCTGGAACAGGGCGATGTGACACCAAAGCCAACCACGTTCCACGCTACACTGGATGAAAACGCCATTCGCTCACGCGATGACGTGCTTTCCATCTGTCGGGATAAATCAGAACAGATTGTCGATGCCCGCCCCGCTCCGCGTTTTAATGCTGAAGTGGATGAGCCACGCCCCGGCCTGCATCGCGGCCATATTCCCAACAGCCTGAACGTGCCGTGGACCGATTTAGTGAGCCATGGTGCGCTAAAACCCAATGCAGAACTGGCAACCATTCTTCATAAGCACGGCGTGGATTTCACTCGTCCCATCGTCGCCAGCTGCGGCTCCGGCGTCACGGCCTCTGTCATCGTACTGGCGCTGACGCAGTTAAATGTCCCGAATGTGACGCTGTACGATGGTTCGTGGAGCGATTGGGGTAGCCGCGATGATGTCCCTATTGCGCGTGATTAATCCCGCTCGGTGTTTTGCCGCCTGTTGGTCAGGAGTAGTAGGTGGATAATCGGCTGGCATCCTTAATGCAGCACGGTCAGGTGCTGACGCGCGCGGAATACCGCGTGCTGGCTTTTATCGCCGAACATTCATCACTGATAGGCAAAATCACGGTACGGGAGTTGGCGCAGAAAACCTATGTTTCCACGGCGACGATCATGCGGCTGTGCCAGAAAATCGGCTTTAGCGGCTACAGTGAATTCATTTATCACTGCAAAACGCTGCTCACGGATCATCCGCGTCTTGCCCCCTCGCCTGTCGTTACGCCCAATGACGCTTCTCTTCCTGATGCTTTCCAGCATTTTATCGACAATTACCAGCGCACGTTTGCCTACATTAGCCATCAGGATAGCGCCGCTTTCAGCGCTATCCTGCGGCAGGAAAGCCACTTTTTCCTCTATGGCGCGGGGTTTTCCCATCTGTTTGCCGAATATTTGGCGAAGAAACTCCAGGTGCTGGGGAAAGATGCCTTCTCCTCTGGGTTAGGAGATAGCCGAGGCATTTTTCTCAATAACGCGCCGAAATATCAGGTGTTTATCGCCATCTCCCGCAGTGGGGAAACCGAGCAGGTATTGGATAAGGCGCGTATCGCCAAAAACATTGGCATGAAGGTGATCGCATTTACCCGCGCGTCGTTGAATTCATTAGGCGAGTTAGCCGATTTGCACTTCCGGCTCTACGATGATGCGGTTCACTATGCGGCGGAAGCCGGTGAGATTAGCTCATTTGAATCGAATCTGGTGATGCTGATCGATTTACTGCTATTGCAGGCAACAGCGGAAAAATCGTAATCCGCCGTTGCCTGTATCAAACTTATATACCCTAAATAATTCGAGTTGCGTGGCAAAACGTTAACGTTTTGAACAACGCTATGCGTTGGCCCGCTAGGGCAAGGCTCATTTATAGCCTTGTAACGCGGCAACCGCACGAATCCCCAGGAACTTACACAGGTAAGTGACTGGGGTGAGTAAGGGCAGCCAACGCACAAGCAGCTTGAAGTATGACGGGTATCAGGCGTTGCCGGTGGCCTTAAACTCCCTCAGGAAACTCCCCCACTTGCGCTCGTAGAACGGCGTGGAATGCTTAATCATGTAGTGGCTGATGCCCGGCTCGCCTTCTTTCACCAGACACAGGTCGACAGGACGCTCGTCCGGTAATGTGTCACTGGCGACGCTGCCCGCTTCACGGATGATAGTTTCTTCATCCTGATCGGCATCAATACCAATCAGCAGGTGCGGTTGCTCTTCACCCGGCTCCTGAATCTGCGCCAAAAACGCCCGTTTTACATGGCGATGTTTGGTAAACAGCTGCGTTAGAGAATCAATCATCTGTGCGGGCATCTCGGCTGGCTGACTCAGTATGACCTGCATCTCTTCTTCAACAACGCGTTGCTGAACAAAGCCGTTACCTTCGCCAGACAGAATATGTTCAATTTCCTGCGGCAAAAACTCTTTGCCATACGGCAGCTTAGGATTGAGGAACAGCGTGACGCCCTGCGTCATTTCAAACAGCGAACGCGTCGGCAGCGCCAGAAAAGGCGCTTCTTCCGTAATCACGCTCTGTAATGCTTCCAGAGAAGAGAAGAAAGGAATAGCGGATGAGCCATCGTCTTTTTCCCAGTGTTGGATGTTCACATTACTGCCCGCGTGCAACACCACCTCACCGGATTCATCCCCGTCATCGGTAGTGCCCAGCACAAACACCGTGGCTTCCATCAGTTCACTGAAAAACTCAGGACGATGCGCGGGTTCCGTTGCAGCCAGAATCAACACTTCTTCCAGTTTATTACGTGGCGAAAACTCCATACTTTCCTCAACATGATTACGTTAAAAACCGACGCTTTAAGACCTGAACCAACTATTTGGCGTTGCTCAGCAAGAGGTTAGCCAGCGTGCGTACGCCGAGCCCCGTTGCGCCCGTCGCCCACTGCTCTACCGCGCCTTTACGGTACGTCGCGGAACAGTCAATGTGCAGCCAGCCCTGCTGGTAATTTTTCACAAAGTGCGACAGGAAAGCCGCTGCCGTGCTGGCACCAGCCGTGTGTGCACCACTGGCAATATTGTTCAGATCCGCAAAGCTGGACGGCAGATGACTGCGATGGAACTCTTCCAACGGCAAGCGCCAGAACGGCTCGTTTTCTTCTGTCGCGCTTTCCTGCAATGCCGCCACCAGCTCATCATCGAAGCTGAACAGCGCGTGATAGTCATTGCCCAGCGCCGTTTTTGCTGCGCCCGTCAGCGTTGCGCAGTCGATGATCCACTGTGGGTTCTGCTCCGACGCATCGATCAGGCCATCCGCCAGCACCAAACGCCCTTCCGCGTCGGTGTTCATGACTTCAACCGTTTTACCGTTGCGGTAGCGAATGATGTCGCCCAGTCGGAATGCATTGCCGCTCACCATGTTGTCAGCGCAGCACAGGTACAGCTTCACGCGCTGTTGCAAACCACGCGCCGCCGCCAGCGCCAGTGCGCCCGTCAGGGTGGCCGCGCCGCCCATGTCCGATTTCATGGAATCCATGGCGCTGCTGGGTTTCAGGCTGTAGCCGCCGGTATCAAACGTAATACCTTTACCTACCAGGCAAGCGAACACTGGCGCATCCGGATTGCCCGTTGGGTTATAGTCCAGCGCCAGCAGCACCGGCTGACGTTCAGAACCACGACCCACCGTGTGCAGACCGGCATAATTCTGCTCACGCAGATCTTCACCTTTGGTGATGCGGTAACTAACGGCATCGCAGGCTACATCACACAGCAGATCGACTGCGCGGGTCGCCAGTTGCTCTGGCCCCAAATCTTCAGCAGGCAGGTTGATGGTGTCACGCACCCAGTCAACAATCTTCAGGCGAGCGTTCAGCTCTTTCTTGTCGGCGTCGTTCAGTTCCGCCCATTCAACCGTTCTTTGCCCTTTCGGCCCGCGATATCCCTGCCAGAATGCCCAGCTGTTTGCCAGATCCCAGCCTTCACCCGCTAACTTAACGTGTTTAATCCCCTGCCCATCAATTTTACGGGCAGCACGTTGGATCACCGCCAGTGCAGCTTTACCGTTCAGGGACGCCCCTGCATGAATGGTAAAACCCTGCTCATTCACACTCAGCGTCGCTTTTTCTCCCCAGCGCGCGTCAGCAGGTTGAGTGGAGAGTGAAATCAGCATGGTATTGTTCGTCATAGTGCTTCTCCGATAATAGGTATTCCTGCCACGTTTCATGTTTGCAGGTGATGTTCATATTTGCAGACATTCTGCTTATCAATGCGTGTTTATACCCGTCATACTTCAAGTTTCATATGCGTTGGCTGCATTCAGTCACCCGAATCACTTACCTGAGTAAGCTCATCGGGATTCCTTCGTTTGCCGCCTTCCTGAAACTCGAATTATTTAGGGTATATAAACGCTCTCGCTTATAAATACTCAGTTTGCAGATAAATAAACGGTGCATCATGACATGCAAATGTTACGAATTTTGGCACGAGAATAAAACGGGCCACCCAAGGCAGCCCGTAATCTTTCTATTCTGCTTCATCTAACCAGACCAACAGGATCGCTTCCAGAATTTTTTCATTGGAAGCGTCCGGTCGATCGTCAAATTCATCCAATTCGCAGATCCACTGGTGCATGTCCGTGAAACGTACGGTTTTCGGATCGAGATCGGGAAACTGGTCGTAAAGCGCTTCACCGATAGCCCGGCTGTCTGTCCATTTTAATCCCATCGCGGTTTCTCCTTATTCAGATCAATGCTCGCGTGCGTGGTTGATCGTATAGCGCGGGATCTCGACAACCAGATCGTCCCCAGCGATACGCGCCTGACAGCCCAGACGACTTTCCGGCTCCAGACCCCAGGCCTTATCCAGCATGTCGTCTTCTTCTTCTGTACTTTCTGCCAGCGAGTCAAAGCCTTCGCGCACGATGCAGTGGCAAGTGGTGCAAGCACAGGATTTCTCGCAGGCGTGCTCAACGTCAATACCGTTACGCAGGGCGACTTCCAAAATGCTTTCACCGCGTTCCGCTTCCAAAACCGCCCCTTCAGGGCACAGATCCTGATGCGGTAAAAAAACTATTTTAGGCATGTTACACCTCATCCACAGAATGGCCTGCCAGCGCGCGACGGATAGAGGCATCCATGCGACGAGCGGCGAATTCCTGGGTTTGTTGATCGACTGTTTTAATCGCAGCTTCAATTGCCACGGGATCGCTTCCCTGCATCATCGTATGCAGGTGTTCGGATGCCGCGACAATGACGCCTTTTTCCTCATGGCTCAATAACTCGGCGTCCGCCACCAGCGCACTTTGCAAGCTTTCCAGCACGCGTGCCGCTTCCACTTTTTGCTCTGCCAGACGACGCGCGCCGACATCTTCCTTCGCATTCAGCATCGAGTCGGTGATCATCGTGGCAATTTCTGTATCGCTCAGGCCGTATGACGGTTTCACCTGAATGGATGCCTCAACGCCCGTCGATTTCTCCATCGCCGTCACGCTCAGCAGGCCATCCGCATCCACCTGAAAGGTCACGCGAATGTGAGCCCCACCGGCAGGCAGCGGCGGTAAGCCGCGCAGCGAGAAGCGCGCAAGCGAGCGGCAATCCGCCACCATTTCGCGTTCGCCCTGCAAGACGTGGATCATCATGCCGCTCTGGCCGTCTTTGAAGGTGGTGAATTCCTGTGCGCGGGCAACCGGGATCGTGGTATTGCGCGGAATGATTTTTTCCACCAGCCCACCCATCGTCTCCAGCCCCAGCGACAAGGGGATCACATCTAGCAGCAGCATGTCGCTGTCTGGCTTGTTGCCCACCAGAATATCCGCCTGGATCGCCGCGCCGATAGCTACAACCTTGTCCGGATCGATCGACGTCAGCGGCGAGCGGCCAAAAAACGTTCCCACCTGCCCGCGCACCAGCGGAACACGCGTCGATCCGCCCACCATCACGACTTCCAGCACGTCTTCTGCCGTCAGCCCTGCATCTTTCAACGTACGACGGCAGGACAACAGCGTGCGTTTCACCAGAGGAGCAATCAGCGCATCAAGCTGTTCACGGGTGATATCGCCCTGCCAGCCCGCGACATCCACGCGTACCGTCTCGGCGCTGCTTAGCGCAATCTTGGCTTTCACTGCCGCATCACGAAAGGCATGATCCAACTGGCGATCGTCGCGATCGTGAATACCCGCCTGCTCACGCAGCCACTCCGCCAGCAGATGATCGAAATCATCACCGCCCAATGCAGAGTCGCCGCCCGTTGCCAGCACTTCAAAGACGCCACGGCTCAGGCGCAGAATGGAAATATCAAAGGTTCCACCGCCCAGATCGTAAATGGCGATCACGCCCTCTTTACCGGAATCCAGCCCGTAGGCAATCGCGGCCGCGGTCGGCTCGTTCAGTAGGCGCAATACGTGCAGCCCAGCAAGACGTGCCGCATCTTTGGTGCCCTGACGCTGTGCGTCATCGAAATAGGCGGGAACGGTAATCACCACGCCATCCGGCACGCCGCCTAACGCCGCTTCCGCACGCGCAGCCAGCGCGGACAAAATATCCGCCGAGACTTGTACAGGATTGAGATTGCCAGCCGAGGTCTGAATCAGCGGCAGGCCGTTATCGTTGTCATGAAAGTGATACGGTAAATGCGGATAGCGCTGCTGAATGTCGTCCAGAGAACGCCCCATCAGGCGCTTAACTGAACTGACGGTATTTTCCAGATCGTAGGCAGCATTGTCGCGCGCGTGCCAGCCAACGCTGTGACCATCGTGACGATAGTGGACAACCGACGGCAGCAGGTCGCGTCCATCGCTATCCGCCAGCGTCTGCGCTTCGCCGCTGCGTACGGTAGCAACAAGAGAATGGGTGGTGCCTAAATCAATACCGACAGCCAGACGGCGCTGGTGCGGTGCGGCGCTAAGACCGGGCTCACTAATTTGTAATAAGGCCATATTGAGCTTCCATCAATTGGCTGACGAAAAAACCGGTATGGTAATCACCATCGGGTTTCCCGCCGGATTAACCAGTTATCTGTCCAGCAATTGTTCTTCGAGTTCTTCAACCTGTTGCTGGAGCTTGTCTAAAAAGCGTAGCTTGCGCACGGTATCCGCGGCGTCTGTCCACGTCTCATTATCGAGTTCATCACGCATATGCGAACGGCGCTTAACGATCGTTGCCTGCAACCGCTCCGCGAAGGCCGTCAGCGCCTCATCCGCATCGGATCGCTGTGAGATCGCCTCCAACTCTTCGCGCAGTTCCAGCTGTTCCATCAGGAATGCCGTGTCCTTCATCGTATGCTGTTCATTGTTCACATCAAAACCGTGCAGCGACAGCATATACTCCGCGCGTTTCAGCGGATGCTTGAGCGCCTGATAGGCATTATTGATCGTCGCCGCCTGCTGCACCGCCAGCAGGCGCTCGCGCTCTGGGCTAGCAGCATAACGATCAGGATGGAACTGCCGCTGCAAATCCTGAAAACGGGATGCAAGCAGGCCGCCATCCACATCATAGCGAATGGGCAGCCCGAATAACGTAAAGTAATCCATAGTGGTACTCTGGGAGTTTTGGGTAGCAGCGCAGGCCATTAATCGATCGCACGTTCACTACCCAAGAGGGGTCAGACGTTGAAACTTTCGCCGCAACCACATTCGCCGGAAATGTTCGGATTATTGAACTTAAAGCCTTCGTTCAGCCCTTCTTTGACGAAATCCAATTCGGTTCCGTCAAGATAGACCAGACTTTTGCCGTCCACGATGACTTTGACGCCTTTGTCTTCAAAGACCGTATCACCGTCGTTCAAATCATCAACAAACTCCAGCACATACGCCATACCGGAACAGCCGGATGTCCGTACGCCAAGACGCAGCCCAAGGCCTTTGCCCCGGTTTGCGATGAAAGCGCTCACGCGTTGTGCCGCACTTTCGCTCAGAGAAATCGACATACTGTTACCTCGATCGTTCGCCACCTCGACGGAATCAGGCACCGCAAGAAACGCTGCCCCGACGAGTTCAGCCGCAGAGATTACTGCGCATCGCGTTTACTTTTGTAATCCGCAATCGCTGCCTTGATAGCGTCTTCCGCCAGAATGGAGCAGTGAATCTTCACTGGCGGTAGCTCAAGCTCTTCGGCAATCTGCGTGTTCTTAATCGCTTCAGCTTCATTCAGCGATTTGCCTTTTACCCACTCGGTGACCAGCGAGCTGGAGGCAATGGCAGAACCACAACCGTATGTCTTGAAGCGGGCATCTTCGATGATACCCTCATTGTTGACTTTTATCTGCAACTTCATCACATCGCCGCACGCTGGCGCGCCGACCATGCCGCTGCCGATAGACGGATCGGCGTTGTCAAACGAACCCACATTACGTGGGTTTTCATAGTGATCAATTACTTTTTCGCTGTAAGCCATGATAGTCGTCCCCGCTCTGGTGAATTAATGATGCGCCCACTCAATGCTGCTGATATCCACGCCCTGCTTGAACATTTCCCACAGCGGAGAAAGATCGCGCAGACGACCGATGGATTTACGCACCAGCTCGATGGTGTAGTCGATCTCTTCTTCGGTGGTAAAACGTCCCAGCGAGAAACGGATCGAGCTATGTGCCAGCTCATCATTCATGCCCAGCGCACGTAACACGTAGGAGGGCTCCAGGCTGGCCGACGTACAGGCAGAACCGGACGACACAGCCAGATCCTTGAGCGCCATAATCAGCGATTCACCTTCAACATAGTTGAAGCTGACGTTCAGGATAGTGGGCACGCCCTGCTCGATATCACCATTCAGGTAGACTTCTTCAATATCATTAATACCGTTCCACAGACGGTCGCGCAGCGCACGCAGGCGATCCATTTCTGCAGTCATCTCTTCTTTTGCGATGCGGTAGGCTTCACCCATACCGACAATTTGGTGCACAGGCAAAGTGCCAGAACGCATACCGCGCTCATGCCCGCCGCCGTGCATCTGCGCTTCGAGACGAATACGGGGTTTACGACGAACATACAGTGCCCCGATCCCTTTCGGCCCATAAATTTTATGGCCGGAGAAAGACATCAGATCCACTTTTAACTGGTTGAGATCGATAGGCAGCTTGCCTACGCTCTGCGTGGCATCGACATGGAACACAATACCGCGACTACGGCACATGTCACCGATAGCAGCGATATCCTGCACAACGCCGATTTCATTATTGACGTGCATGATGGAAACCAGAATGGTGTCCTCACGCATTGCCGCTTCGAGTTCAGCCAGATCGATAATACCGTTACGCTGCGGAGCCAGATAAGTCACCTCAAAGCCTTCGCGTTCAAGCTGACGGCAGGTATCCAGTACGGCTTTGTGTTCGGTCTTACTGGTGATGATGTGCTTGCCCTTCTTCTGATAGAAGTTGGCAACACCTTTAATTGCGAGGTTATCGGCTTCGGTCGCGCCTGACGTGAAGACGATCTCACGCGGGTCGGCACCGACCAGCTCAGCAATTTGGTTACGGGCGATATCAACCGCCTCTTCCGCCTGCCAGCCAAAACGGTGGGAACGGGAAGCCGGATTACCGAACGTACCGTCCAACGTCAAACATTGCATCATTTTCTCAGCGACGCGCGGGTCAACCGGCGTGGTAGCTGAGTAGTCGAGATAGATAGGTAACTTCATTGCTCATAAACTCCGTACATCACTTCAAAACGTACAATGCGTTTTGTTTTATTGACAGGCTGTTTATACCCGCAACCTCTCGGGCCAATGCAAAAAATCTGACGATGTTATAGCCGGAACAATTTATCGTCGGAACACATTATCGTCAGAACACGCCGTGATAGTCGGACTAACGCCAACGCCACATTGGGTAATGTGGTCAGGATTATGCGGCTATCGGAAAGGCAAAACGTGACGAGTAAGGGTGCTCGTCACGTTGAAGGTGTATCAGGCGCGCAGGTTAACGTTAATCGTTTCCTGGATACGTCCATTGGCGGTGCGGCGCGTGTCAGCATCCTGACGATCCGCCACATCCAGCACTTCCTTATTGTTCACCAGCTCATCCAGCGTGATGTTATTCAGGAAGTCGGTAATACGGTCACTCAGATCGCGCCACAGCGTGTGCGTCAGGCAGCGATCGCCACCCTGGCAGCCTTCGCGCCCCTGGCAACGCGTTGCATCAACGGATTCATCGACGGCCGAAATAACCATACCAACAGCGATTTCATTCGCATTTTTACCCAGCAGGTAACCGCCGCCCGGGCCACGAACGCTGGCAACCAGTCCGTTCTTACGCAAGCGTGAAAACAGCTGCTCCAGATAAGACAGCGAAATACCCTGGCGTTCAGAAATATCCGCCAATGGAACCGGTCCTTCCTGGGAGTGCAGAGCCACATCGAGCATGGCGGTAACGGCGTAACGGCCTTTGGATGTCAGTCTCATGATAGTGGTACCTGTAGATAAAACATGTATTATGAAAACATGTATTGGCAGAACATATCGCGAGTCTGACATTCCTGAGTGTTTTAGTCAACTATTTAACCGAGTAAAACACTCAAGTATTATTCGTCGTGTGTTTTTTGTACCGAGCTCAGTATCCCACGCAGGATATTCAGTTCCTGACTTTCAGGCCTGGCGCGGGTAAACAGGCGACGCAGTTTGTTCATCACCTGCCCTTGATGTGCTGGTCGGATAAATCCGGTTTGCAGCAGCGTCTGTTCAAGATGCTGATAAAACCGCTCCAGATCGTCGACCAGCGGGTACGGTGACTCTTCGTGTTCCGGCTGGTCGGCTTGTAAGCGATCCAAATGCGCGATGCGCACTTCATAAGCAATGATCTGTACCGCCATCGCCAGATTGAGCGAGCTGTATTCCGGGTTCGCAGGAATCGCCACGTGATAATGGCATTTCTGAAGCTCTTCATTCGTCAGCCCCACGCGTTCACGCCCAAACACCAGCGCGACCGGCGCGTGTTCCGCTTCCTGCGCGCTGCGAACGCCGCACTCACGCGGTTCCAGCATCGGCCAAGGTAAGGTTCGAGACCGTGCGCTGGTGCCAACGACCAGACCACATCCTTCGAGCGCCTGATCGAACGACTCCACAATGGTGGCATTGCCGATAACATCGCTGGCGCCTGCCGCCAACGCAATTGCCTGCGAATCAGGCTTCACCAATGGGTTGACCAAATAAAGTTTGCTTAATCCCATGGTTTTCATCGCCCTGGCCACTGACCCCATATTGCCAGTGTGCGACGTTTCAACCAGAACAATGCGAATATTGTCTAACATATGTACTCTATTGTGCGAAAGGAAGTCGTGCGAAAAGGAAACCGCCGTACTCTAACACAAACTTCGCTATTTGACTTTTCTCCTGCTATACTCTGCGCCGCTTTCCGTTCTTTAACATTCCAGTGGACCGATACCATGCATCCGATGCTCAACATCGCTATACGCGCTGCGCGTAAAGCCGGTAATTTAATTGCCAAAAACTATGAAACGCCAGACGCCGTCGAAGCTAGCCAGAAAGGCAGCAACGATTTTGTGACCAACGTTGATCGGGATGCAGAACGTCTGATCGTTGAAGTCATCCGTAAGTCTTACCCACAGCACACCATTATTGGTGAAGAATGTGGCGAGCTAGTTGGCGAAGATCCGGCAGTACAATGGGTTATCGATCCTCTGGATGGCACCACCAACTTCATCAAACGTTTACCCCACTTCGCTGTTTCTATCGCGGTCCGCATTAAAGGCCGTACCGAAGTTGCCGTCGTTTACGATCCTATGCGTAATGAACTGTTTACCGCGACCCGTGGTCAAGGTGCACAGCTGAACGGCTACCGTCTGCGCAGCAGCACTGCCCGCGATCTGGAAGGCACCGTACTGGCAACAGGTTTCCCTTTCAAATTAAAACAACACAGCAAAAGCTATATCAACGTCATCGGCGCGCTGTTCACCCACTGTGCGGATTTCCGCCGTACGGGTTCTGCTGCACTGGATCTGGCCTATGTGGCCGCAGGTCGCGTTGACGGTTTCTTTGAAATCGGCCTGAAGCCGTGGGATTTTGCCGGTGGCGAGCTGCTGGTTCGTGAAGCTGGCGGGATCGTGACAGACTTCGTTGGCGGCCATAACTATCTGGCATCCGGCAATCTGGTTGCAGGTAACCCGCGCGTGGTGAAATCTATTCTGGGTACCATCCGTGAAGAACTGAGCGACGCGCTGAAACGCTAATCCCGACCCACTCCGGCCCACCCCCATAAAAACGACATTGGGCCGGAGTTGTTATTTTTCTTTACATATGAATCCTGTATACGCATTGTTTATCCTTATACGATAATAATTATCAAACTCATTACACCGATAAATCGTGAATTAGGATCGCCACCATGTTAAGAAAATCAGTAAGATCACTCTTTCTGACTGCACTCCTCACCACCCCGCTTTTCAGCTATGCCACCCAATATCCGCTTACCGTCACTGATTTCGACGGAAGAAGTGTCACCATTAAACAAGAGCCACAGCGCATCATCCTGCAAGATGGGCGCGATATTATGACGATGGCATTGCTTGATCGCGATAATCCCTTTCAGCGTCTGGTCGCCTGGAACAATCTGGCGAAAAAACAGGACACCGCAACCTGGGATATGCTGAAAGGGAAATGGCCTCAGTCCGTTGGCATTCTGGATATGGGCTTCAGTGACAAAGGCAACGTCGATCTGGAAAGCGTGCTGTCAAAACAGCCGGATTTGATGATTGCCCAGCTGCGTGCCAAGGCAGCACTGACGGAAAGCGGTGTGATCGACAAGCTCAGCGCGCTGAATATTCCGGTACTGTTCGTCGATTATGAAGTGAATCCGGCTAAAGATACCGCCCCCAGCATCGACCTATTGGGTAAAGTGCTGAACCGGGAAGCCAATGCCAAAGCGTATACCGATTTCTATCGTCAACACTTCGATGCTATTCAGCAGAAAACCGCTGCAATCACCCCGAAACCTAACGTCTTTATTGAACCGATTGCTGGCAACTCAGACTCCTGCTGCTTCACACACAGCAACAGCGGCTGGGGCGGATTAATTGAAGCGGTCGGCGCGAAAAATATTGGTTCGGATTTACTGCCAGGCGCGTCAGGCTTTGTCTCGCTGGAAAAAATTATCAGCATGAAACCTGACGTCTACATTATGACAGGCTCTAAGCGTGGTAACAGTCAGGTACTGCCGTTAGGCTATGGCGCCAGCGTAGAAGACGTTCGTCATCAGGCCACTACGCTGCTAAACCGCACTGGCATCAGCCAAATTCCAGCCGTTCAGGCGAAACACGTTTACGGCGTTTACCACCATTTCTACAACCATCCTTACAACATTGTTGGTATGGAATATCTGGCAAAGGACATTTATCCTCAGGCGTTTTCCAGCTTGAATCCTGATGACACGTATCACCATATCATTCAGAATTTTACCTCGCTGCCTGACAGTGACTTTATCTTTGCCTGGAAACAAGGTGAGTAATTTTTCATGAGTACAACCATTGAACCGAGTATCCGCAATACTGCCGCAGATGCCAACACCATTATGGACAACTATCGCGGCATCCTTCGACGCCGCGTGGGTGTTATGGCGATACTGCTGTTGATCATCATCGGCTCGTTGTTGCTGGATTTCACGATGGGGCCTTCAGGGCTGCCGCTTGATGTGCTTTGGCAGACGCTGACCGATCCGGCCAGCGCCGATGCCGGTACGCGCGTGATCGTTTGGGATATTCGTCTGCCTTACGCACTGATGGCTATCGTGGTCGGGCTGTCACTTGGTCTGGCCGGTGCAGAAATGCAAACGATCCTGAACAACCCGCTGGCCAGTCCGTTTACGCTCGGCGTTTCTTCCGCCGCCGCATTCGGCGCTGCGCTGGCTATCGTCCTCGGTATCGGCATCCCCGGTATTCCGGCTCAGTGGTTTATCTCCGCAAATGCCTTTATCTTTGCGCTGCTGGCAGCGTTGCTGCTTGATGGCATTACGCGCTGGACGCAGGTCGCGACCTCCGGCGTCGTGCTGTTCGGTATCGCGCTGGTGTTCACCTTCAACGCGCTGGTATCCATGCTCCAGTTCATCGCCAACGAAGACACGCTGCAAGGTCTGGTGTTCTGGACGATGGGCAGCCTGGCTCGTGCCTCGTGGGAAAAATTAGGCATCCTGCTGCTGGTGCTCATCATCGTGATGCCAATTTCGCTGATGAGCTCATGGAAACTGACCGCGCTGCGGTTGGGTGAAGATCGCGCCGTGAGTTTTGGCATTAACGTCCGCCGCCTGCGTCTGGCGACGCTGCTGCGCATCAGTATTTTGTCCGCCATTTCGGTCGCGTTTGTTGGCCCCATCGGCTTTATCGGTCTGGTTGCTCCGCATATCGCACGTATGATTTTCGGTGAAGACCACCGTTTCTATCTGCCTGCCAGCGCGTTAACTGGCGCGCTGGTGCTGTCGATGGCATCCGTTGCCTCGAAAAACCTCATCCCCGGCGTCATTATACCAGTCGGGATCGTCACATCACTGGTTGGCGTTCCCTTCTTCCTGAGTATCATCCTGCGCCACAGAGGAAACGTATGAACCAGCAAACCGCTTCTGGATTACGCCTTTCCCACTTTCGCGCCGGTTACCCCAAGCGTCAGGTGATTCGCGATCTGTCCGTCCCAGAGCTGCCGCGCGGGAAAATTACCGTGCTGCTCGGCCCCAACGGCAGCGGCAAATCAACGCTATTGCGTGCAATGGCAGGTCTGAACGCGTCCGAAGGTGAACTGTGGTTGGATGACACCAACCTGATGACGTTGCCATTCGCTCAGCGGGCGGAAAAAGTCGTTTATCTGCCGCAGTCCCTGCCCGCAGGCGTTCACCTGCACGTGCTGGAATCGATTATCGTCGCACAGCGCGCGTCCGGCGGCATGCACAACGCCGAAAAGCAGGATGAAGTGATGAGCCTGCTGCGTCAGTTAGGCATTGAACATCTGGCGTTGAGCTATCTCGATCAGCTCTCCGGCGGACAGAAACAGCTGGTGGGGTTAGCACAATCGCTGATCCGTCAACCTTCGCTGCTCCTGTTGGACGAACCGCTTAGCGCACTCGATCTGAACTATCAGTTCCACGTGATGGATTTGGTACGCAAGGAAACGCGCAAGCGCAACATCATCACCGTCGTGGTGGTGCATGACATCAACATCGCGCTGCGTCATGGCGACCATGTATTGATGCTGCAAAACGGTAATTTGATTGCCAATGGCGCACCGGCCGAGGTGATTAGCCCTGAAAGCCTGTCAGCGGTCTATGGCGTACGCGGACGCATCGAGCGCTGTTCGCAGGGCGTGCCGCAGGTGATTATCGACGGGCTGGTCAGCGAACCGACCATCTAAGCTTTTCTCTGTACGACTAGACGGTGAGTCCCCTCACCGTCTCCGCTTGTTCTCATCTTACTTATAAGACAGCTCTCGATTCACCATGCCCAAAAGCCGTGCTTATCATTTATAGCGCACGCAGTGTGAAGGATTAAAAGCGTTGCCAGTCCGCTTCATCCTGAGCAGCAGAACTTTTTTTCTTCACGGACGAGAGACGCGGCGCGAGTATTCCTAGTGGCACAGGCGCTGAAGAGTGCGCCAAGGAAGATTCCTGTCCTACAATGAATTGTCCGACCAATTGGCTCAACGTATTGGCTTGTTCTTGTAACGATTGCGACGCCGCAGAGGCCTCCTCCACCAATGAAGCATTTTGCTGAGTCACATCATCCATCTGATTAACTGCCTGATGTACTAAGTTAATTCCCTTACTTTGCTCTTCCGTTGCCGCCGCGATTTCATTCACTAAGTCGGTCACCTGCTGGATGGCGTCTTTCATCGCCGACATATTTTTTCCTACATCACTCGCTTGATCCACACCTTCCGATACCAGCGAATTTGAGGCATCAATTAAGTCCTTGATTTCACGCGCTGCCGTAGATGACCGCTGTGCCAGTGTGCGTACTTCTCCCGCAACCACGGCGAAACCGCGGCCTTGTTCACCAGCGCGTGCCGCTTCTACCGCCGCATTCAGGGCAAGAATGTTGGTCTGAAATGCAATGCCTTCGATAAGCGCAATGATGTCGGTGATCTTACCTGAGCTAGTACGAATGTGTTCCATTGTATTCAGCATGGTGCTGACGGAATCCGCGCTATTGATCGAAATCCGGCTAGCATTCCCCGCCAGCAGACTCGCCTGTTGTGTGTTCTCCGCATTCTGACGCACCGTTTCCGCAAGTTCCGTCATACTCGCAGCCGTTTGCTCCAGCGAAGCAGCCTGTTCTTCAGTTCGGGATGACAAATCTTCATTCCCCGCCGCAATCTGCGTCGCCGCACTGCTTACCGACTGCGACGATGCACTCACGGCAGCCAATGCAGATGAGACTCGGTGGATCAGGCTATTGAAGGCTCTGGCCGTATTTCCTACCTCATCTTTACGTCGTTCATCTGCCTGTATTGTCAGGTTAAGACTATGGCTCACGTTTTCCATCGTTTGGCTCATGGCGTTCAGACTTTTTCTAATGCCCAGAATCGTTCTTACCGCGAAAAAGCCGATCAATAAGACAATCAATATCGAACTCGATAATAGACCGATCCATGACTTCTCGTAAGCGGCCACATTCTGCTTACGCAACTCATCCCCGATTCGAACATTAAGGTTAAACTGTTCGCGATAAGTTGCGATTAAATTGCGAACAGCCTCCCCTGGCCCCCCCATTCCCTGTAAAAGCTTAAGAGAGTCTTCTTTTTGGTTTGAGCGCGATGCAGCAAAAAAAGCGGGAAGTGACGACTGTATTTTTCCAATTATATCCGCTGCCTGATTTGACACCCGAGTATCTTCTTCATTCGACGAAAGATTTTTCAGGTAATAATCATTAAGCGCTTTTACTTCTTCAGAAGTTTTCGTTATATCCTGCTCAATGGCATTGAGCTTGTCATTTTCTGAGATGGTTTGGTGACGATACAAAAAAAGTACCAATGAGTTACTTTTTTCGACTAGTTGACTTATGTATTTGAAACTCGGGATCGTATTTTCCTGAACATATTCAGCACGAGATTGAAAGCCTGATAATAATGACAATGTAACGATGACCAACGAGATCAACGCTAAGGACATTAACGAGAATATCAGTAGCAAGCGTTGTGTGATATTCATAGCCACTCCGTTTTTAAATTTTATACCGCGTATTTTTCCTGATTCAAATATGCGTAAAGAACGGAATGGTTATTCCGACACGTTATATCGAACCAGAATCTGAGATATCGCCACCACATCCATTATCGCCAGAGAAGCAAGCAGCTTTATAGTATTGACCGCAAATGTCATTTAATAAATTCGTACTAATGATTATTGGCTATTAAAGTAAAATTAATGATAGTTAAAAAATCTAAAAATTCGACATTCGATAAACAGAAAGGGAAAACGTGTTCGCTTTGAATGCTCAAAAAATCAAGCTCGGGATGAGCGGAGAGAGGTTTAGCCCTCCAAATAACACAGCCAATGTACAGGCTACTTGCAGGATGATGAAATCAGTACAGAAAAGCACTGAGCCATAGAGCCCAGTGCTTTTTATTATCTGGCAGTGTTATTTCTTCGCTGGCAGCGTGACCCAGTAACCTGGCTGATAGGGCAGCGGCAGGAACTTCTCATGGAAGGTACGGAACGTTGCATCAGGATCGATATCCTTAAACAGCTCCGGGTGCATCCATTTTGCTAATACCTGAATCGCCACAAACTGATACGGGCTGTCATAGAACTGATGCCAGATGGCATGGGCGTTGCCATCGGTCGCTACTGGCAGCGTTTTGAATGCTGAGCGTTCCATTAGTTTTTGCAAACGTTGCAGCGCTTCCTTCTGATCGGCACCTGGTCCAACGCCAACCCAGCCATTCGCCGTGTTGTAGTTTTTCCAGTTAGCTCCGGTCACCACCACCACATCCGGGCGAGAGCTGATAATCTGCTCGGGGTTCAGCGTACCAAAGGTGCCGGGGATGATGTTCTTGGCAATGTTATCACCGCCAGCGGCTTCAACCATGCGGCCAAAGTTCTCATCACCGAATGACATGCAGCACTCTTCATCATAGCCGCCCGCGCGGTCGATCATCACTTTCGGACGTGGACCCTGATAGTTCTTCAACCGATCGGTGACAAGCTCAATCTGCTCACGACGGAACTTAATAATCTCTTCCGCACGCTGTGGTTTGCCAACCAGTTGGCCCATGATGTGAATGCTTTTTTCTGCGTTCTCAAACGGCTTCTCGCGGAAATCGATGAACACCACCGGAATGCCCAGCGAACTGAGCTTCTCAATCAACTTGCCTTCATCCGTCGCCGCTTTTGATTCCAGATTCATCAACACCAAATCCGGCTTCAGCGTCAATGCCTGCTCGACGTTGAAGGTGCCGTCTTTCGCTCCGCCAAAGGTCGGCAGCTTTTTAATTTCTGGGTATTGCTTTTCGTAAGCCAAATAGCCGTCGTAATCGGCTTTCGGCAAATCGTCACGCCAGCCCACTACGCGCTGGAACGGAGCCTCGGTATCAAAGGCAGCCAGCAGATAAATCTGTCGACCTTCCCCTAAGATAATCCGCTTCACTTCGGATTTGATTTCTACCTTCCTGCCACTAACGTCTTCAATAACAATCGGGTTAGCGCTGGCGACAACGCTCGCACTCAGCCCCAACAGAGCAACGACTGAAAACAGCCATTTCTTCATTCTTATTCCCTTCTGCGATTATGGTTACAAATGATAATAGTTATCATTATTTAAATGATATCCTGCCGTGATTATCAGAAGCAATGGGTTTTTAGCGCAGCGTTAATAAAAGGAAAAATCAGCCGGAGAAGGGCCGAATGCCGCCCATCATCGCGGGCTGTGCACTGAGGTAAAACAGGACGCCAGAGCCAACTAAAATCAGCCCGCCAGCAAAAGCCAGAAGAGAAAACGTTGCACGCTGCCACACGGGTGATACGCGGTTTGCACCTAAGCGCTCAACCACGCGACGGCAGTAAAAAACCAACACGGCCAGCGCAGAGATTGTGATCGCCGTTCCGGCAGCCATTACCAGCGCAGAGGCCACTCCCCACCAATACACGCCGATCACTTTAGAGAAAAGCAGCACCAGAATAGCACCTGAGCACGGGCGCATCCCCATCGCCAACACAATCATCAGCCGCGTACGCCAGTTGCTATCGCGCTCAAGTTCCTCATTGCTCGGGAGATGGCGGTGCCCGCAGCCGCAGTCGGCATCGTGCTGATGAGGAGAAGAGGAAAGCATAGGCATCGGGCGAAGCGCCATACGTCTATCGGTCGGTACGTTAAGCTGGGTTGCATTCAAAGAATCTACGTGTAAAGGCGTCACGCGCAAAATCGTCGCGGGCTTAGGCTGCCGAACAAGGACGATATACAGCTGTTTCAACGCGCGGAAACAGAGCAGTAGCCCCAGTCCCGCAACGAGCACGAAGCTCCCCTTTTCCATCCAGAAACTACTGTTATGCAACGTTCGACTCGACAGTTGCAAAATCCCTAACACCATGGTCACCAGCGCGACTGCCATCAGCCCCTGAACCAGCGACGCGGCAAGCGTCAACTTCAGGCTGCTTTTCAGCTTCGACGGATGCGTCGCCAGATAGGTCATAATAACGACTTTACCGTGCCCCGGCCCGACAGCATGAAGCACGCCATAGACCAGACTGAACATCATCAGGCTCAGCCCCGCCTGATGCGGCTGCTGTTCCACCATCTGCAACAGATGCGACATCTGCTGATGTAGCGATTTCTGCCAGATCGCGCTTTGCAGCACAATTTGCGGCCAGTATCCCACGATGTAATGCAGCGCCGAGGCCAGCAGCGCCAAGAACAGCCACAATGGCCACAGATCGCGCAATCGGCTCAACAACGAACGCTGACGCGGCAGTGAGCCGAGGTTCACTGACATTGCAACGTCACCCGCTGTGCAAACTGTTTCCCCAGATCCATGTCTTCATCCGGCGCATCGTTCTTATCCAGCGACAGCGCATAGGATTGCAGTTCAGCGTTAGGTTCCGGCGTGACGAGCGAAGTTTTACAACGTGAAGCAAGCGCAGGAGCGAGCGTAACGGCCTTGTCATTCTGGTAGGACATATCGACAAAGTAGGTAGGATCGTAAGTAGAAATCAGCAAAGGCTTGCCCGCCAGCGGCTGTGGATGCGCCAGCGGCAGCACAAATTCCAGTACCGCCTGATTGCCTTTGCGGGAAAGGTGATATTCGGTTGGCATCGGCGCATATTTCACGGGCTGACCATCACGATAAATATCGGTGAAATAGTGCTGCCCTAACACATTCGCCATCACTTCCGCCGCCAGCTTTTTCCAGACTTCAGAGTCCTTCTTCGCCTTCCCTGCATCATACAACAGGTCGGCAGACGTGATGGGATCCATCGTCCACAGCATACGTAAACCGGTGATGTTGTCGTTCTGGCTCTCAACTGTCGTCTGCATATCAATAAAACTGTGTGGGTGAGCGAAAACGGGCTGGCCGAATGCCAAACCTAGCATCAGCAACGTTATCTGTCCGCACCACCGTTTCAAAGCGTTATAATGTAACATTATTTTTACCACACTACGTTATCTTGACAGTACACGCCATTTCTTACGCCTTTTCGACAGCAGTATGGTGGCTGACAGAAGGCCGAATAAACAGGGCCGGAACCGCCAGCAGCGCCATCACCCAGAACGTGCTGCCCTGCAGGTGTTCGAACAGGAAACCGGACACCATCGTCATCACCGCAATACTCCCGCCCATTGCCAACGCGGAATACACCGCCTGTAACCGCAATACGTCCCCATCGCCGCGTGCCGCGATAAAACGCATAGCGGCCAGATGACAGACGGTGAAGGTTCCACAGTGCAATATCTGTATCACAATCAGCCACGGCAGAGCCACTGTCGCGCCCATCAAGCCCCAGCGCACCACGCCGCATAAGGCCGAGAGCAAAAGAAGCTGTCTCGCACTCCAGCGTCGGAACAGGCGCTGGCTGAAAGTGAAGATGACAATCTCCGCAACCACGCCTAACGACCAGAGATAGCCGATAATCGAGGCGGAATAGCCCGAATCCTGCCAATAAATGACGCTGAAACCATAGTAAGCTGCGTGTGCTCCCTGTAACAGGGACACACAAAGCAGAAAACGCCATACCGCGGGTTCGGTCAGCAACGTTTTCCACGGTGTGACGTTGACCGATTGGGCTGTCGACGTTGCCGCTTGCGGCATCACGCTGGGGCGAAGCAGCATGCCTACTAGCATCACAACCAACCCCGCGCTGAGGATTGCCAGAATCGCGGGGTGTCCCCAGATAGCGACCAGTTCCCCCGTCGCCGCAGAAGCGATAACAAACGCGATCGAGCCCCAGACGCGCACCTTGCCATAATCCATCACGACCTGCCGCTGCCAGGTCGCGGCTAATGCATCGGTCAGCGGCACCAGCGGTGCGAAAAACAGGTTAAACCCGATCATCACTATCATCAGCCACAGCCAGGCATTCCCGAGCCAGAAACCGACGGCCAGCGCCAGTGACAGCAACGCCAGCCCACGTAACATCGTAATCAATTTGGACGGATCTTTCACGCTGGGCGTGATGACCAGACTGCCGACAAAGCGCGCCACCAGCCCCGCACCCAACAGCATGCCGATCGACTCAGCGGACAGCCCCTCGCCTTTCAGCCATCCGCCCCAAAACGGCAAAAAAACACCATAGCAAAAAAAGTAGGTGAAATAGCTCAGCGCCAACCAGCGCGTCGATTGCAAAACCATGATTCCTCCCTTTCGATGACGAACTCCCCTAGCTTCGGCACTTTTTTGTTGGCTACTCTTTTTTGCCGGTTACTGTGTCAGAGTGCACACGGCGGTGCAATGCGTTATTCACCGTCGCTTGCGATGGCCCGCAGGGTGGCGGCAAGGGATGGCACGCCATAAAAAAACGTAGGGAACGTTTTTCAACGTCGCTTGCGACGGCCCGTAAGGGTGGCGGCCAAGGATGGCACGCCATAAAAAAACGTAGGGAACGTTTTTCAACGTCGCTTGCGACGGCCCGTAAGGGTGGCGGCCAAGGATGGCACGCCATAAAAAAACGTAGGGAACGTTTTTCAACGTCGCTTGCGACGGCCCGTAAGGGTGGCGGCCAAGGATGGCACGCCATAAAAAAACGTAGGGAACGTTTTTCAACGTCGCTTGCGACGGCCCGTAAGGGTGGCGGCCAAGGATGGCCGCCATAAAAAACGCCAGCACTCAGGCTGGCGTTTGGGAAGTGTTCCGACAGTGATGTCAGAGAAAATGCCGAATTATGCGTAAACTGGGAAGCGGGCGCAGATATCCAGAACTTTCTGTTTCACACGTTCAATGGTCGCTTCGTCGTTGATGTTGTCTAACACATCACAGATCCAGCCAGCCAGTTCACGCACTTCCGCTTCTTTAAAGCCGCGACGGGTTGCCGCTGGCGTGCCGATACGGATACCAGAAGTCACAAACGGGCTCTTCGGATCGTTAGGCACGCTGTTTTTGTTCACGGTGATATTTGCACGGCCCAGCGCAGCATCCGCTTCTTTACCGGTCAGGTTTTTGCTCACCAGATCTAGCAGGAACAGGTGGTTACTGGTTGCACCAGAAACGACGTTAAAACCACGCGACAGGAAAACTTCAACCATTGCTTTGGCGTTTTTCGCGACCTGCTGCTGATAAACCTTGAATTCAGGCTCCATTGCTTCTTTCAGCGCCACCGCTTTACCCGCGATAACGTGCATCAACGGGCCGCCCTGACCACCAGGGAAAACAGCTGAGTTCAGTTTTTTGTACAGCTCTTCGTCGCCGCCTTTCGCCAGAATCAGGCCACCGCGTGGGCCAGCCAGCGTTTTGTGCGTGGTGGTGGTCACGATGTGGGCATGAGGAACTGGGTTAGGGTAAACATCGGCTGCAATCAGACCGGCAACGTGCGCCATATCAACAAACAGGTAAGCACCGATGCTGTCAGCGATTTCGCGCATCTTCGCCCAGTCAACCACGCCAGAGTAAGCGGAGAAACCGCCAACGATCATTTTTGGCTTATGCGTACGCGCCAGTTCAGCCATTTCGTCGTAGTCGATCTTGCCGCTTTCGTCGATGCCGTAAGGAATGACGTTATACAGTTTGCCCGACAGGTTAACCGGAGAACCGTGCGTCAGGTGACCACCGTGTGCCAGGTTCATACCCAGAATGGTGTCGCCCGGCTGCAGCAGCGCGGTGTAAACGGCAAAGTTCGCCTGAGAGCCGGAGTGCGGCTGCACGTTGGCATAATCTGCACCGAACAGCGCTTTCGCACGGTCGATCGCCAGTTGCTCAACGATATCAACATACTCACAGCCACCGTAGTAACGTTTGCCCGGATAACCTTCAGCATACTTGTTCGTCAGCTGAGACCCTTGAGCCTGCATAACGCGTGGGCTGGTGTAGTTTTCTGACGCAATCAGTTCAATGTGCTCTTCCTGACGCACCACTTCTTGCTCCATTGCTTGCCACAGGTCGGCATCATAATCGGCAATGTTCATTTCACGCTTTAACATCCGGATCTCCTGACTCAGCTAACATAAATATACTGGGAATTAATGGCCCATTTGGGAATTGGGCTACCCTTTTGGCGAATGGCGTATAGTGTAAACCGTTTTTCCCTAATGAAGATAGGTCTTGACAGAGGTTTTTACGCAAACGATTAGCTACAGGCAGCACAAGGCTTCAGCAAACATCTGTTGCGCAGTGGTAAACGGATTTTTCTTCATTCTCAACCTGCTATTTCTTCATGTTATTCCCTTTGGCTCCGCCTAAAAACCCCTACCACCAAAAAGGTAATTTACAGCAGCGGACAAACTCAATAAGATGCATATAAAATACAACTTATAAGTCATGCCAATAAATAAGGAGTCACCATGCTGGATAACCAAACTATCGCCATCGTTAAGTCAACCATTCCTCTGCTGGCGGAAACCGGCCCGAAACTGACCGCACATTTTTACGATCGCATGTTTACGCATAACCCTGAGCTCAAAGATATTTTTAACATGAGCAACCAGCGCAATGGCGATCAGCGTGAAGCGCTGTTCAATGCCATTTGTGCTTATGCAACGAATATTGAAAACCTGGCCGCGCTGCTGCCTGCGGTTGAGCGCATCGCCCAGAAGCATGCCAGCTTTAACATTCAGGCCGATCAGTATCAGATCGTCGGTAATCATTTATTGGCCACGCTGGATGAACTGTTTAGCCCCGGTCAGGACATACTGGATGCCTGGGGTAAAGCCTATGGCGTGCTGGCGAATGTCTTCATCCAGCGCGAAGGCGATATCTACCGCAGCACCGAAGCGAAAAACGGCGGCTGGAGCGGTGTGCGACCTTTCCGTATTGTGAACAAGCAGCCGCAGAGCTCGGTGATTACCAGCTTCACGTTGGAACCCACCGACGGCCAGCCTATTGCGGATTTTCAGCCGGGCCAATATCTGGCGGTTTACATCAAGCATGACAGTTTTGCCAATCAGGAGATTCGCCAATACTCTCTGACGCATGCGCCGAATGGAAAGTCCTACCGAATTGCGGTTAAACGCGAAGCACAGGGCACCGTTTCCGGCTATCTGCATGATACCGCGCGTGAAGGCGACATCATTCATCTGGCGGCGCCGCATGGCGATTTCTTCCTTGATATCCCCGCTGCTACGCCGGTTGCCCTGATTTCCGGCGGCGTGGGGCAAACCCCGATGCTGGGCATGTTGCATACGCTCAAGCAGCAGGATCATCAGGCGAAGGTGTTATGGCTGCACGCAGCAGAAAATGGCACAGCGCATGCGTTTGCGGATGAAATCAAACAAACAGGCCAATCACTACCACAGTTCCAGCATCACATTTGGTATCGGGAACCGCAGCAGGCCGATCGCTTGCGAGAAGATTATCATCACAGCGGGCTAATGCAGTTGGCCTCGTTAAAAGAGGAATTAACCACGCCTGATATGCACTATTACCTGTGCGGCCCTGTGGTTTTCATGCAGTTTATCGCACAGCAGTTGCTGGCGATGGGTATCCCCGCTGAGCAACTGCATTACGAATGTTTTGGTCCACATAAAGTCGTCTAACCCTTATTGGTGACGGATCAAACCCAAAGGCCGCTTTTGCGGCCTTTTTTTCATCTTTCAGAAAACCACCAGAACATACCCTAAATAATTCAAGTTGCGTGAAGGCGGCAACTGCACGAATCCCCAGGAGCTTACTCAGGTAAGTGACTGGGGTGAGTAAGGGCGGCCAACGCGCAAGCAGCTTGAAGTATGACGGGTATAAAACAGCTTATTGATCACAAATCTCTATGCCAATACGGCAGTGCTCCGCTAAAAAAGAGGTGGGTCACAAAAAACAAGACATTATTAAAATAACATTTCACTTTTAATGAATGGTTATTTCACCAAACAAGCTTCGTTTAGGCATCGCCCTTGAATCGGCTTGGGTGCACAATAAAAGCCCGACGTTCTCGCTAAAGGCCGTGATAAGAGCGATAAAAAAACAGCGACCTTCCTTTGATAACGCCTGGGTTCATTAACCGTTTTCGACTAACCAACAAGGGATATGTCTGACCATGGCAAAACGTTTTTCAGAAAGTGTAGCTTTAGCTCTGATACTTTCCGCCCCTTTCACACTGGTACACGCTAAAACGCCCGCCGCGGCACACCAGACCACCGCACCGGACAGCGTTAACTTACTGTCCGGTTCAACGCTGGGTGAAAAAACCGGCTTATCCGGTCATGTCACTGTACGGAATATTCATCTGCCTGCCACCATCATTATCAGAGATCAGCAGGGACAGAAGAGGCAGACACAGACGGATGAGCAAGGAAAATATCACCTTGATATCTCTGGCCTCACACCGCCGTTACGTCTTTTAGCGGTCGAATCTGGCGGCAATAACTGCCTGCTAAATAATATTTCTCGTGCAATTTGCCTGTCTGCTGTCGCCCCATCATTGCATGACGGTAAAGAGAATATTGCCAATATCAACCCGTTGACTGACCGCATTACCTCAGATATTGCGGTGGCAGCAGGCTACATTGGTCCACAGCAGCTAACGGACGACACGGCATCACCGAAGCTGGACGCCGCCGCATGGAAAAAAGCCTACGCCGATTTTCATGCAGGCTTTAATGACGCGCTAAAACAGGTGGGCGTCAGTGCGCCCAAGCGTTTCGATCCTCTGACTTACCCCGCGACTCAGCAGGATGCCGTCACCAAAATCGTCAGCGTCATTAACCATAACCGCAATTATCACAACAATACGGGTTACTCCGGCCACACCGTGCTGACTGACAGCGCATTTCACCCGATTGTTGGCCTGAATGACAAAGGCGACTATGAACCACTGGATTATCGCGCTGCACGTCAGAATCTGGATGCGATTAAGCAAGCACAAACTCGAATCTTTATCGTCGGCGACTCGACAGCCGCCACCTATGAAAAGGGGCGCTTCCCTCGCATGGGCTGGGGACAGGTTTTTGAACAACAGTTCAGTAAAAATAGCGGTGTGAAAGTCGTCAATGGCGCACGTTCAGGCCGTAGCTCACGCGACTATTTCTACGAAGGCTGGTTCCGCCAGATGCAGCCGCTGATGAAGGAAGGTGATTTCCTGTTTATCCAAATGGGACACAACGATCAAAACTGCAACGGGGCGAAAGCGGTACGTGGCCCGGCGGATGTCGCTAACCTCTGTACTTACCCGAACGATGTCGCAGGGAAAAAGCAGGCCCCGCAGGGGAAAGCCGATATGTCGTTCCAGACATCGCTGGAGCGCTACATCACTTTTGCCCGCCAGCACAAACTCACACCAGTTCTGCTTACCCCGACCACCCGAGTGAAAACAGCTGAAGGCAAAGATGGCACGCCAGCGGTACATAGCCACTTCACCAAGCAAAATGCAGATAACGGCTACGCGTTCATCGGCGATTACAGTCAGACCATCAAGAATACGGCAGTAGATAACAAGGTAATTTTACTGGACGTTGAGCCAGCCACTATCGCGCTGGCGAATCAGGGCAACAGCGACCACTGGAAACAGTACTGGCTGGTGATCGATCCTAAGCAATACCCTTTTTATCGCGATCAGGCGGGTAGCCTGAGCAAACCAGATACCACCCATTTTCAGAAAAAAGGCGCTATCGCCGTGGCAGGGATTGTCGCTGATGCCATTCGGCAGGAACCCGCTTTAGCGTCGCTGGCAGAAAAAACGGCCAGCAAACACAAGTAGTTATCAGTCAGGTAAAACGATAAGACCGAATCGCGCGCGGTGTACTTCACCGCCGCACGTGATGTACCCTTCCCTATACCAATTAAAGGACTATGGACATGATAGACACTTCACACCTCTGCAAGACGCTGACCTTAGCCATGCTAATTTCCGCCCCTTTGTCGTTAGCACAGGCAGCCGACTACAATGCGCTGGTTTCCGCCAACTCAGAGGACGCCAAGGCCTACAAAACTATTACTGAAGCGATTGCCAGCGCCCCGGCGGACAGTTCGCCATTTGTTATCTATGTGAAAAATGGTGTCTACCATGAGCGCCTGACGATTACGCGCCCCAACATTCATCTAAAGGGAGAAAGCCGTAACGGCACCGTGATCGCGGCAAACACCGCAGCCGGGACGCTCAAACCCGATGGCAGCAAATGGGGAACTTACGGCAGCAACACGGTGAAAGTCGATGCGCCTGACTTCAGTGCCCGTTCGCTGACCATCCGCAATGATTTCGATTACCCCGCCAATCAGGCTAAAGCCAGCGACGATCCAACTAAACTAAAAGACTCGCAGGCCGTTGCACTGCTGGTTGCCGAAAATAGCGATCGTGCATGGTTTCATGATGTCAGCCTGGTCGGGTACCAGGACACGTTATATGTGAAAGGCGGACGCAGCTTCTTCTCACAATGCCGAATCAGCGGAACCGTTGACTTCATCTTTGGCGACGGCACTGCATTATTTGACAATTGCGACATTGTCTCACGCAACCGTACCGATGTGAAAGGTCAGCCGCTTGGCTATCTCACCGCACCCAGCACGGATATTAAGCAAAAATATGGATTGGTCATTACCAATAGCCGAGTGATTAAAGAGAAAGACGTCCCCGCAAAAAGTTATGGACTGGGTCGACCTTGGCACCCAACAACGACCTTTCCAGATGGACGCTATGCCAATCCTAACGCCATCGGGCAAACGGTGTTCCTGAACACCAGCATGGATGATCATATCTATGGCTGGGACAAAATGTCCGGTAAAGATAAACAAGGTGCGACAATCTGGTTCTATCCACAGGATTCGCGCTTTTTCGAGTATAAATCCAAAGGCGCAGGTGCAGAGAAAAACGATCAGCGCCGTCAGCTAAGCAATGCGGAAGCAGCAGAATACACCGCAGACAAGGTATTGGCGGGTTGGGTGCCTACCGCGCCCAAAGGGAAGTAAATGTGATGAAGCCAGCCTGATTGACAAAGGCTGGCTTCTAGGCGGTATTGGCGGGGAAGCGAACGATTAAATCGCTTCTTCGTCTTCTTCACCGGTACGGATACGGACAACACGCGCCACATCAAAGACGAAGATTTTACCGTCGCCGATTTTACCCGTCTGCGCGGTCTGCGTGATGGTTTCCACGCAGGTATCAACGATGTCATCTGACACGACAATTTCGATTTTTACTTTTGGCAGAAAATCGACCATGTATTCTGCGCCACGATACAGCTCGGTGTGGCCTTTCTGACGACCAAAGCCTTTAACTTCCGTTACCGTCATCCCTGTGATGCCCACTTCAGCTAACGCTTCACGCACATCGTCCAGTTTGAACGGCTTAATAATCGCATCAATTTTCTTCATGGAGGAACCTTTGTGTTATCTATGTTGCGGCCAAAGCCGAGCATCAGCAAGTGGACAGCATGTCAGAACTCAGGCGGACAATCTACACCCGCACGGCTCTCTCAGCGCTAGTCTTTAAAATCGTTGGCATCCAGCTCGTGGCGGCCCAACAGTTTATAAAATTCCGTTCGGTTACGCCCGGCCATTCGCGCGGCCTGCGTCACGTTACCTTTTGCGATCTGTAATAGTTTTCGCAAATAGTTAAGCTCAAACTGATGTCGTGCTTCAACAAACGTTGGCAGGGCAGTGTTTTCACCTTCCAGCGCCTGCTCAACCAGCGCATCGCTGATAACCGGTGCACTGGTCAGCGCCACACACTGTTCGATGACATTCACCAGTTGACGCACGTTACCCGGCCAGCTTGCCGTCATCAAGCGCTTCATTGCATCGGTTGAGAAAGTGCGCACAAAAGGCTTGTGGCGATTGGCGGATTCACGCAGCAGATGGTTTGCCAGCATCGGAATATCTTCGGCACGTTCATGCAGCGCTGGCAGCTTCATATTTACCACATTGAGCCGATAATAGAGATCTTCGCGGAATTCGCTCTTCTCCATCGCCTTCGGCAAATCACGGTGTGTGGCGGAAATAATCCGCACATCAATGTCCAAATCGCGGTTGCTACCCAGCGGGCGGACTTTTCGCTCCTGCAGAACACGCAGCAGCTTAACCTGTAAGGACAGCGGCATATCGCCGATTTCATCTAAAAACAGCGTGCCGCCTTCTGCTGCCTGAAAAAGCCCTTCACGGCTGCTAACCGCACCGGTAAAGGCTCCTTTCGCATGGCCGAACAGCTCCGATTCTAGCAATGGCTCCGGCAGCGCGCCGCAGTTAATCGCAATAAAGGCGTTCTTTGCTCGCGGGCTTGCTGCATGAATCGCCTGAGCCAGCACCTCTTTCCCAGTCCCGCTCTGACCGTTAATCAGCACGCTGACGTCCGACTGCGCGACCATTCTGGCCTGCTCCAGCAGACGCAGCATAATCGGGCTGCGCGTCACGATGGTTTCACGCCAGCTTTCATCGCCTGCGGGGGCGGACAATGCCAGCGCTTCGTCTATCGCTTTGTAGAGCGCATCGCGGTCAACGGGCTTCGTCAGGAAGCTGAATACGCCCTGCTGCGTAGCCGCGACCGCGTCGGGAATGGAACCGTGAGCGGTCAAAATGATCACTGGCATCCCTGGCTGATAACGCTGTATTTCGGCAAACAGCGCCATGCCATCCATTTCATCCATACGAAGATCGCTGATCACCAGATCGAACGTCTCGCGTGTTAACAGCCGCAGCGCCTCCTGGCCGCTCTCCGCCGTCATCACGCTAAATCCTTCACTGGTCAGACGCATGCCCAAGAGTTTCAGCAGGCTGGGGTCATCATCCACGAGCAACAAACTCGCCGTTTTTCGGGCTGTCATTGTCTTGTTGACTCCTTCGTTGCCGAATTGCGCGAACCGTCTTTATTTGCACTACCGCTATTCACACCGGAGCTACCGCGACGATCGCCGTAGTTATCCGGCATTTCCCCCGACAGTTGCTTACGAGACGACAGTTGACGCTCAATATCCGTCAAATTTTCCAGTTTCTGCGTGGTCGTTTCTAACTGATATTGCAGGTGACTTTGCTGGACACGCAGGGCATCTAGCTGTTTGTCGCTGGATTCCTGCAAACGCTTATAGCGCAGGCGTTCATCCGATAGCGCCAGAAACAGCGTTTGTCTGTCACGCCAGGTTTGCATCAGCGGGCGCAGCGCCGCTGGGAAAGCAAGACGATATAAATTAATCAGTTCCAGCACCTGACGGCGTTCAGCCTGAGTAATACCAGCATTATCCAGCAGAATGCCTTGCTTAAACACGCTGTCCCAGCTATCAGCCGCAACCTGCCCAGCTTCTTCACGGGCTTGGAACGGCGTCAAACGCCCTGCGCAGTCCATCGCCCGCAGCCAATAAAGCGCGTTGTTCATGGATTCACGATCGTCTATCTTCCACAGATGCTCGCATGGCGCGATACGGAAATCGGCAACCTGCTCTTTCGGCGGTATCGCCTCTGCCTCAAGCAACGCCGAGCCGCTGCTCACATGGCTATTACACGCGGCCAAAACGAGCGGTGACGACATGACCACCACTTTCAACAGACGGAAAAATCCTCTACTCGCCGGCCATCCCTTCATAAATCCTACATTCATTATTTATTCATTCTCGGACTTTATTCATTATCGGACAATAAGGGCAGCTCAATGCGGAAACACACATCAGCATAGTCCACGGTAATTAAGCTAAGCTCACCACGCATACGACGAATGCAATCACGCGCAATGCTCAATCCCAACCCACTCCCCTTGACTGCGCCACGGCGCTGATGGCTGCCCTGATAAAAGGGCTCAAAAATCATGCTCCGCTCGGCATCGGGAATGGGCGTACCACTGTTGGCAACATCAATCTGAACGCGATTGCCAATCTGACGGCTATAAATCCAAATGTTACCGGATTCCTTACCGTAGTGCACCGCATTGGAATAGAGATTATCGATCACTCGCATCAATAGCGTCGTTTCCGCCCAACAGTGCTCAACGGCCAGCGTCACATCGGTGTAAATCATTTTGGCACGGGCGGGCAAGCTGTGAGAGGCCACGACAATATCAACGATTTCTTCGATTTCAACCCGCTCCAGCTCGGTCGGCGTATCCGCCAGCTTGCGATTATAGTCCAGCAGTTGATCGATCAGCTGTAGCAGGTGGCGGCTGCTGCTATCAAGAATAGCGACGACCTCTTTCTGATCGGTAGTCAGCGGACCAACCACTTCATCGGCCAGCAATTCAGTGCCTTCCCGCAGGCTAGCCAGCGGTGTTTTCAGTTCGTGGGAGATATGGCGTAAAAACTCATGTCGCTGCGACTCCAGCCAGGACAGACGCTCGCTCAGCCAGATAATGCGCTGCGCCAGCGTCCGAATTTCACGTGGCCCTTTAAAGGTACTGGTATTGCCCAGCGAGCGCCCTTCCCCCAGGCGGTTAATCATTCGTTCGACGCCATTAACGGGGCCGATAATCATCCGAGTAAAGAGAACCACCAGCAGCACGCTGACCAGAAACAAGAGCAGCGCCTGCCAGCCAAAGAACTGACCGCGTTCAGAAATAGCCTGCTGAAGCTGCTGCCCACGGGAGAAAACGACGTCACGCGTCATCTGCACCATCTGCCCGTTAGCGCGGGAGAACCCTTCCAGCAGGCTAGATGCCGTTTGTTCCGGGCCGCTATTATGGCAGCGTATTTCGCCGAGCTGAGTAAGGAGTTGACGCAGCGTCTGGTAATAACGGGGATCGGGCAGGACCTGCGCGTGAGAATCCAGCATTTGCAAATACTGTTTACGCTGATTCTGATAAAGCGTCGCCAGCGTCTGATCGTCCAATACGCAGTATTGGCGGTAGCTACGCTCCATCGCCAGCGCGACGCTGGTCATTGCCTCACTGCGCCGGGCATCCGTCAGCGTTGTCCGGTTAATCTCCGCCGCCTGTTCGCTCAACATGTTCAGGCTTTGATAAGCCTGATAGGCCAACACCAACAGCGGCAGCAAAACCAACAAGAACGCCATAATTACTAATTGCCGCAGGGAACGCGGGAATAAACGCCATCGTTTCAAAGAAATCATCTCGTTACCTATCGAATCCGCTCTGATGCTAACTGAGTCTTATAAAACTTCAATGTTTTCCCTTGCGGCATGCGCAACGCTTCGCAATACGGTATGAATATCCATGTAACGACGTAAAAAAGTAACGTCGTAAAAAGTAGCGCCGTAAAAAGCAATCAGGGAGATTCTCTGGGGGAGAGGCGGCGGGTATGAAACGTCACGCGGCCAGAAAAATCGCTCCCTCTGGCCGCGTAACTGAATAGGCGGTGCCTCACTCAACGTGTCGCCCGATGCTTGATAACGTTCGTTTTCACGCCCTGTTATCGGTCTGGTGGACGATAGGCACCCTTTCTTTTGGCATCATTCCAGATGTTATGAGCGAAAATGTTTGCCAGTTAGCAACGCAATCATAACCAGTTGAATGAGCAACGCTTATTAATAGCATTTAGCATGCCAATTTTAAAAAATTAAAATCAAAATACTGATTATTAACGATTTTTATTTTAATCATCGCTAAGAAAGACATAATCCAGAATACAAATAACGAAAATACTCGTAAAAGAGACGCTTTATGTCGCTAAAAACAGACAGCTTTATGACATCATCACACCATTCATATAAATCAAACAGTTAAACGTCACCAATTAGAGACACTGAAAAGTTTGTTCGTCGCAAAAAAACGACAAACTGAGAAAACAGACGTAAAAAAGATATCTTCTTGACCAACGCACCAAAAAAGAAACCCCTTTCGGGGCTTCATTTAGCAGACTTTATGTTGGGTTTTCTTTGGCTGGGCACCAAAGACGGAAGCTCGTTTAACCTTCAAGCTGTCATCAACAGCAACATAGCGACCATTAACTATTTTAATTTCGCCGGATGCAAGTTTGTCTCTCACATCTCGTCCCACAGCTGCCTGCAAGTGCTTAGCCATTTCAAGCGAGAGACGCTCTACCGCAGCATTGTGCAAATTAGTAACTTTCAGTTGTGACGACATAGCTTCTTCCTCCAGCATCAACATCTGTGTATGCATTCCATCCAACAAACTTGCCGAATAGCATACCTTTTCGGTGCCCCTGAAGACCGAGAGCACGAGAATAAATGACTGCCAGATCGGTACCCCGTTCATGTTCACGGTCTTCAGCTGCGCTGAAAACATAAACACCTGCGTTACAAATAGTATAATGGTCATAAATTATACTTGCAACGTTGAACAGCACACGCCCTCCCGCTAATCCTTCGAGCTGAACGTGCCTAAAGCCAAGGAGCTCATCTGTTATTGGATCAATGGCATCAAACAAAACCACCCATACCCCTGAGTTAAGCGGGAAGTCGAATCGGGGGAATGCATGCTGTAAATTAATTTGCTTCGCTTCCAGATCAGCGGAAGTTGATAGTTCTTGAAAACCGACACCATACAACTTGCCGCATAAAATAAATTTGCGGTAAACCATTCCATTTTGGTATTCGTCGTTGAACGGATCTAGCCACTGAATCGGGTTGTCCATATTGCCTATCCTTGTGCAATATATACAGATTATTCAAATAGATAAAAATCACCTTGGCAATTTCGCTATGCAAAGCAGGAGAATTACCATAATTTTTTTAAAACTTAAAATATGCAACATGATTCCACCTCAAATAAGAATGGAATCATGGATTGCCCGCGCTATGCTTATCTAAATTGCCTATGCGCAGTGGTTTTGATTTGACCAACGCTGCTGAGAATAACCATAGAATATCAGTGACCTCAGCCTAACATTTGCCAACATCAGCCCCTTTCTCTGGCTGACCTTAACTTAGCCCAGCTGTCTACGCGCGTTGCGGAACATACGCATCCACGGACCATCCTCGCCCCATTCTTCTGGGTGCCAGGAGTTACTGACGGTACGGAACACGCGTTCAGGGTGTGGCATCATGACGGTTGCCCGACCACTGGTGCTGGTGACTGCCGTAATACCGTTTGGCGAACCATTCGGGTTAGCTGGATAGTTCTCGGTTACCTGACCGTAGTGGTTGATATAACGCAGCGCCACCAGACCGTGTTCTTCAATCGCCGCCAGATGGGCATCGTCGCGAACTTCAACCTGACCTTCACCGTGTGAAACGGCAATTGGCATGCGCGATCCGGCCATATCATTCATGAACAGCGACGGGCTTTTCTCCACTTCGACCAGGCTGAAGCGCGCTTCAAAGCGATCGGATTTATTGCGGACAAAACGCGGCCAGAGATCGGCGCCCGGAATCAGCTCACGCAGGTTGGACATCATCTGGCAACCGTTACATACGCCTAGTGCCAGCGTATGTGGACGCAGGAAGAATTCAGCGAATTCATCACGTACGCGAGAGTTGAACAGAATGGATTTAGCCCAGCCTTCACCCGCGCCCAGCACGTCACCATAAGAGAAGCCGCCACACGCCACCAGCGCCTGGAAATCCTGCAAGTTACGGCGATTCGCCAGCAGGTCACTCATATGGATGTCGATGGCATCAAAGCCCGCACGATCGAACGCCGCCGCCATTTCGACATGAGAGTTCACACCCTGCTCACGCAGGACCGCCACTTTAGGGCGGACATTCTTAGCGATATAAGGTGCAGCGATATCGTCCTTCGGATCGAAGGTCAGCGACACGTTCAAGCCAGGATCGTTATCATCCTGTCTGGCGATATGTTCCTGATCGGCACACTGCGGGTTATCACGCAGGCGCTGCATCTGCCAGCTGGTTTCAGCCCACCAGCGACGCAGCGTTGAACGGTTTTCCTGATAGATCGCTTCTGCACCCTGATTGATGGTGAAACGCGTGCCTTCTTCAGCATGACCGAGGTAATGCACGCAGTCCGCCAAACCGTGCAGCGCCAGAACCGCTTCCACTTCCGCACGACGGGCAGCAGGAATCTGAATGACTGCGCCAAGCTCTTCGTTAAACAGCGTCGCCAGCGTATCCTCGCCCTGAGACGCGATATCAACAGTCACGCCGCAATGGCCAGCAAACGCCATCTCTGCCAGCGTAACCAGCAGGCCGCCGTCTGAACGGTCGTGGTAGGCCAGAAGCGCTTTGTCCGCGACCAGTTGCTGTATGGCGTTAAAGAAGCCTGCCAGTTGCTCTGGGCTATGCACATCTGCCGTCTTACGACCCAACTGACGATAAACCTGCGCCAGCGCTGTCGCGCCCAGTGCTTTATTGCCTGCACCCAGATCGATGAGCAGTAGCGCATTATCCTGTCCGGTACGCAGCTGTGGCGTTACCGTGTTACGCACGTCTTCCACACGGGCAAACGCAGAGATCACCAGCGACATCGGCGAGGTTACCGCGCGATCTTCGCCCTCTTCCTGCCAGCGGGTTTTCATCGACATAGAGTCTTTACCCACCGGAATCGTCAGACCCAGCGCTGGGCACAGTTCCTCACCCACGGCTTTCACCGCATCGTACAGGCCGGCATCTTCGCCTGGGTGGCCTGCTGCTGCCATCCAGTTAGCGGACAGCTTCACGCGAGTCAGCGGGCCAATATGCGTGGCCGCAATGTTCGTCAGCGCCTCACCCACCGCCAAACGCGCGGAGGCCGCAAAGTTACGCAGCGCAACGGGCGCACGTTCACCGATAGACATGGCCTCGCCGTAATAGCTATCAAGGCTGGCGGTGGTCACCGCACAGTCAGCCACCGGCACCTGCCACGGACCGACCATCTGATCGCGTGCCACCATACCAGTCACAGAGCGGTCACCAATGGTGATCAGGAAGGTTTTTTCGGCGACAACAGGCAAATGCAGCACGCGCTCGACCGCTTCTGCCAGATAGATTTCATCACGCTGTAGCGGCGTGCCTTCTACCTGCTTGCGCTCAACGTCACGCAGCATCTTCGGCGTTTTGCCCAGCAGCACATCCAGCGGTAAGTCAATAGGTTGGTTGTTGAAGTGACGATCGTTCATCGTCAGATGCAGTTCTTCCGTCGCCTCACCAATCACCGCATAAGGCGCACGTTCACGGCGGCAAATTTCATCAAACTGTGCCAACTGCTCTGGCGCAACGGCCAGAACGTAGCGCTCCTGCGATTCATTACACCAGACTTCCAGCGGGCTCATGCCCGGCTCGTCGTTCAGAATATCACGCAGTTCAAAGCGACCGCCGCGGCCACCGTCGCTCACCAGTTCCGGCATGGCGTTAGACAGACCGCCCGCGCCAACATCGTGGATGAACAGAATCGGGTTGGCTTCACCCAATTGCCAGCAGCGGTCGATCACTTCCTGACAGCGGCGCTCCATTTCTGGGTTATCGCGCTGTACAGAAGCAAAATCCAGATCCGCATCAGACTGACCCGATGCCATAGAAGAGGCGGCACCGCCGCCCAGACCGATATTCATGGACGGTCCGCCCAGTACAATCAGTTTGGCACCGACGCTAATTTCGCCTTTTTTGACGTGATCGGCGCGGATGTTACCAATGCCGCCCGCCAGCATGATCGGTTTATGGTAGCCACGCAGTTCTGTGCCATTGTGGCTATCAACACGCTCTTCATACGTACGGAAATAGCCCGTTAGTGCAGGACGGCCGAATTCGTTATTGAATGCCGCGCCGCCCAATGGGCCTTCGGTCATGATATCCAGCGCGCTGACAATACGCTCTGGCTTGCCGAACTCTTCTTCTTCCCACGGCTGGACAAAGCCAGGAATGCGCAGGTTCGATACAGAGAAACCCACCAAACCGGCTTTTGGCTTGGAGCCACGGCCTGTCGCGCCTTCGTCACGGATTTCACCACCGGATCCCGTTGCTGCGCCCGGCCACGGTGAAATGGCGGTTGGGTGGTTATGCGTTTCAACCTTCATCAGGATATGAGCATCTTCCTGATGGTAAGTATATTGCCCGTTGGGATCGGTGTAGAAACGGCCGACGGCGGAACCTTCCATGACGGCGGCGTTATCTTTATAGGCAGAGAGAACGTGATCGGGAGTGTGTTCAAAGGTGTTTTTGATCATTTTGAACAGTGACTTCGGCTGAGTAACGCCGTCGATCACCCAATCAGCGTTGAAAATCTTGTGGCGGCAGTGTTCAGAGTTCGCCTGGGCGAACATATACAGTTCGATATCGTTAGGATTGCGGCCCAGTTTGGTGAAGGCTTCCAGCAGATAGTCAATTTCATCTTCTGCCAATGCCAGTCCCAGACGGATGTTCGCCTCTTCCAGTGCCTGACGTCCTTGCAGCAGAATTTCGATACGCTTGAAAGGAGCAGGTTGATGATGAGAGAACAGCGCTTCAGCCTGTTTCAGGTCGCTAAATACGCTTTCCATCATCCGGTCATGCAGCAGTGCCCCCAGTTGCTGCCACTGTTCATCGCTCAGCGTCGGCGCATGAATATAGAAAGCCAGACCACGCTCCAGACGCAGTACTTTGCTTAACCCACAGTTATGGGCGATATCCGTTGCTTTGGAAGACCACGGCGAAATGGTGCCGGGGCGCGGCGTGACCAGTAACAGATGGCCTTGCGGCTCGTGCTCCGCGAGAGAAGGACCATACTTCAGCAAACGTGTCAGTTTGGCCTGTTCATCGTTGTTCAACGGGGCGCTGACATCGGCGAAATGTACGTATTCAGCATAGATATCGCTGACCGGCAAAACGTGCTCTTTGCAGCGGACCAGCAATTTATTAATACGAAAAGCCGATAAAGCAGGTGAACCACGCAGTATTTCCATAATCTAAAGTTCTCTCGTCTTCGATGCACTGGCTGCGATACAGCCATGGGGCACAACAGGGGGGAAACACGCATATTATAGAGAATCCTTCCCTCGGACGAAACCGTTTGCGTGGCGATAATTTCACTTCGCGTCCGGCGAATGATTAATCGGTGACCAAATCAATAAAAGTTGCACACTGGCGGTTTGTTAAGCAAAATGCCCCCACTCTGGGAAATGACGTATAAAAAAACTGCCGTTACAGACAGCCTGGCCACACGGCCGCCGAGAGATAACTATTTGAAGCCGTTAAAATTAAATTATTTTTTCATCGGGATTATCACGTTACTGCTGGCGTTAGCGCTATGGCCTAGTATTCCCTGGCGCAGTAGTCAGGATGTACAGCTCAGGCAGATCCTCTCACGCGGTGAGTTGCGTATCAGCACAATCAACTCACCGCTGACTTATGCCGTGAGCAACGGATCCCCGACAGGTCTGGACTATGAACTGGCAAAACGGTTCGCCGATTACCTCGGCGTCAAGCTGGTGGTCTCGTCACGCAAGAACCTTGACGAACTGTTCGACGATCTGGACGGTGACGATGCCGACCTGCTGGCAGCTGGGCTGATCTACAACCACGAGCGTCTGGAACGTTTCCGTGCCGGCCCAACCTACTATTCCATTTCACAACAGATGGTGTACCGCCTCGGTTCACCCCGTCCAAAAACGCTGGATAAACTGCAAGGCCGCCTCGTCGTCACATCCGGTTCCGCCCACGCCGCTACCCTGCGCGATCTAAAAGCAGAAAAATACCCGCAGCTAAGCTGGGAATCGGCTTCCGATCAGAGCACGCAGGACTTACTGAAGCAGGTTGCCGACGGCAAACTGGACTATACGCTGGGTGATTCGGTCACCATCGGCTTAATGCAGCGAATTCATCCGCAGCTCGCCGTCACCTTCGATCTCAGCGACGAAGAGCCGGTTACCTGGTATATGCGACGCTCACACGATGACAGCCTGTCCGCCGCGCTGCTGGATTTCTTCAGCCAGATTGTCGAAGACGGTACGCTCGCGCGTTTGGAGGAGAAGTATCTCGGCCACGTTGGCGAATTTGATTATGTCGATACCACCACGTTCCTGAGCGCGATTGATGAAACGCTGCCGGATCTGCGGCCGCTATTTGAAAAATACGCCACCGATATCGACTGGAAGCTGCTGGCTGCCATCTCCTATCAGGAGTCACACTGGAACCCGCTGGCGACCTCCCCTACCGGCGTGCGCGGGTTGATGATGCTCACGCGCAACACGGCAGAAAGCCTGAACGTCACCGATCGAGTCGACCCTGAGCAAAGTATTCGCGGCGGTGCGCAATATATGTCGCACATGATGCAGAAAATGCCGGACACCATCCCAGAAGATGAAAAAATCTGGTTTGCGCTGGCGTCTTACAATATGGGATACGCCCATCTGCTTGATGCACGTAAATTGACCGAAAAACAGAAAGGTAACCCCGACAGTTGGGTCGATGTGAAGATGCGCCTGCCGATGCTAAGCCAGAAGCGCTATTACACGCAAACCACCTACGGCTACGCGCGCGGACACGAAGCCTATAACTACGTGGAAAACATTCGGCGTTATATGGTGAGTCTGGAAGGTTATCTGATAGAAAAAGAAACCAAAGCGCAGCAACAAACCCAGATCGCGAAAGGCTATCCGGCGGTTCCTATCAATAAGGTGCCGGAATAAACCTGCATAAAACGCCGCTACTCCTGCGCGGCGTTTTTCTCGCTTTTTTCTGCGGCACGCTGGGCTTTATGCTGTTCACGGCGCAGACGGAAGAACGCGCTGAGCGTTGCAGAACATTCATCAGCCAGAATGCCCGATTCAATCACGATCTGATGATTCATGCCGGGGTGGCGCAGAATGTCCACCAGCGAGCCCGCCGCCCCCGTTTTCTCATCTGACGCACCGTAAACCAAACGGCCAATACGGCTGTGTATCATCGCACCCGCACACATGATGCACGGCTCCAGCGTGACATACAGCGTTGTCTCTAGCAGGCGGTAGTTCTGCAACACCAGCCCTCCCTGCCGCAGCGCCATAATCTCAGCATGCGCGGTAGGATCGTGATGCCCAATCGGCCGGTTCCACCCCTCGCCGATCGCTTCATTATCCAGCACCAGCACCGCTCCAACCGGCACCTCGCCTTCATCCTGAGCACGCTGAGCTAGCGTTAATGCATAGCGCATCCAGTATTCATCGTTACGCAGGTTGTCCACGTTTACTCTCTCGAACATTCATATTTTGGCGGCGCATTATACCTATCTATATGAAGAGATGAAAAATCAGATGAAAGGGTGAAAAAATCATTCCAGCTGTTGCAGGCTACCTTCGGGGGTGACTCGCCAGCGGTGTTCGCAGAAATAGAGCAGTGGATTGTCCTGTTTGCTGTCGCTGTAACCGCTGTAGAGCTTGAGCGGTGCACCGAGACGCTGCTCCATCTGTGTCACTTTTTCATGTCCGAGACAGCGCAGCGTTAATACCCAGCCGCCGTAGCGGCGCGTAATCTGGCTTCCCATCAGGCGAACGCCGGGCAGAAAAGGCGAATCATGATAGACCTGTTCCACCAGCCGCTGCGGCGATCCGGTCACGAGCCAGACCTGCGCCTCGCTGTCTTCAAGATAGGTTTTCAGCCGCTGCTGAACCTGCGGAAACGGGATGACATCATGACGAAACGCGCTGACAAACTGCTTTTCCAGTTGAACCAATTCGTCTTCATCACGGCCAAACGTAATCGCCCACAGCAGCCAACTCATCGGCCATCGGGCCGCGCGACCGCGAATCAGTAGCCCCAGCCCGATAATCGGTAATAGCGAGACAACCAGAACGAGATTTAACGGCAGCCGACGAAGTAAAAAACGCAAAAAGCTGCCAAACATGTCCTGCTGATGCAACGTGCCATCCAGATCAAAAAAAACAATGCGTTGCTCTCGCTTATCACTCAAAACATTTCTCCCAACTTACCCCGAGATGATCTTATCCGCCAATTAGCGCTTCACGCAGATAACCGTTGTGCTGTTTCAGGCGCTCACGCGCCGCTACCACGTCAATGTTAGCCAGAAGCATCAGAATTGCAGGCTTAACCTCATTATCCGCCTGCACCAGCGCCTGCTGCGCTTGCTCCCGCTCGGCTCCCGTTGCTTCAACAACGATGCGGCAAGCCCGGTCTAACAGCTTCACGTTGGTTGCCTTCACATCCACCATCAAATTCTGGTACACCTTCCCCAGCTTAACCATTGCGCCAGTAGAAATCATATTTAGGACCAATTTTTGCGCCGTTCCTGACTTCAACCGCGTCGACCCCGTTAACGCTTCCGGGCCAACCACCGGAGAAATCGCCACCTGCGCTTCCAGTGCAATGGGTGAATGCGGATTACAGGAGATCGCCGCCGTCCGGCAGCCAACGTCACGCGCATAGCGCAATGCGCCAATCACATACGGCGTTCGGCCTGATGCCGCAAGGCCAACAACCATATCGGCAGCGGTGACATCCAGCGCTTTTAAATCCGCCTCACCGAGTGCAGGGTCGTCTTCCGCACCTTCAACTGCCTTAAGTAACGCGCCCGGCCCACCAGCAATCAGCCCGATAACCAGCCCGTGTGGCACACCAAACGTCGGCGGGCACTCTGAGGCATCCAGCACGCCCAAACGGCCGCTGGTCCCCGCGCCCAGATAAATCAGCCGCCCACCCTCCTGCAACGATGCCGTCGCCAGATCGACAGCCTCAGCAATCGCGGGTAAAACCCGCGCAATGGCTTCAGGCACTTTCCGATCTTCCTGATTAAACGCGTGCATCATCTCCAGCGTAGAGAGCTGATCCAGCGCCATCGTTGCCGGATTTCGCGTTTCGGAAACCAGCTTCCCTAAATTAAGATTCTCTCCATCCATCACATCTGAACGCATTCTGCTACCTCATGCTTTATGCCAGCGCTTTCTACACGCCTATGACAAACACCCCTTTTCACCACTATACTGCTTTTGAGACCTATGAAAGTACGCTATTCTGCATCGAATTCACCCTCCACATGCATCTCGCAAAGTAAACAGAGAAACCTCAGTGCGGCTCCCCGGGTTCAGACTCTCCAGTTACACGCTTTTCTTTATTAGCTGTCTGCTGTTTCTGCTGGCGGGTTCCCTACGTGCGGACTGGGATTTTATTACCATTAATCAGCGAACCGAGCAGCTTTATGGCCCGGCTACGCCCGATGCTCGCCGCCGAATAGATGAATGGCAGACGCTGTTGGCCAATTCCCTCAACAAAGAGGAAAAGGCGCTGCTGAGTAGCGTGAACCAATTTTTCAATGACCGTATGCTGTTTCGCGATGATATTGTCGTCTGGAATCAGGAAGATTACTGGGCTACGCCGATTGAAGCGCTGCGCAAAGGTGCAGGAGACTGCGAAGATTATGCGCTTGCCAAGTATTTTACGCTGCGCCATTTAGGCGTCTCAGCGGACAAATTACGCATTACCTATGTTAAAGCCCTGCGTCTGAATAAAGCGCATATGGTAGTGACCTATTATCCCACGCCAACCTCGATTCCGCTGGTGCTGGATAATCTGACCGACAAGATCCAACCCGCGACAGAGCGCACTGATTTAGTTCCGGTGTACGCCTTTAATGGCGGAGGCCTCTGGTTGCCGAGTGCCAGCGGCAGCAACAAACGCGTCGGCGACAGTAAACGACTTTCACGCTGGCAGGATGTATTAACCAAAATGCGTGCCGAAGGGTTTTCAATTGAGGAGTAAAGGTAGGCTATGTCTCTATACAAACAACTACTGATAGCCATCTGCCTGTTTGTGCTAATTATTTTCAGCGGGAGTTTTTTCGTCAGCCTGGAAAATTCGCGTGAACAGTACAATAACCAGCTTCACTCTCACGCGCAGGATGCTGCCACCGCATTGGGGCTTTCCCTGACGCCAAATATTGATGATCCGGCGATGGTAGAGCTGATGGTCAGCTCGATTTTCGACAGCGGCTATTTTTCCAGTATTCGCGTGCGGGATTTAAAAACCGGCAACGTCACGCTGGAACGTACCGCCTCGCCGGATATCCCTGACGTCCCGCGCTGGTTTGTCCGGTTGGTGAACCTGCAACCCGGCGCGGGCGAAGCTATCGTGATGCGCGGCTGGGAACAGGCGGCAAAAGTGGAAGTCGTCAGCCATCCGATGTTCGCAGTCACCCGTTTGTGGCGCAGCAGCACGGCCACCTTCCTGTGGCTGCTCGGCTGTGGCACGCTGGGCGTGTTCCTCGGTGCGCTGTTCCTGCGCCGCCAGCTACGTCCGCTCGATTATATCGTCGACCAGTCGCTGGCGATTACCCGTCGTGAATTCCTTAGCCAGCCAGATTTACCCAATACGCCCGAATTTCGCCGCGTCGCACAGGCGATGAACCTGATGGTCAGCAAGCTCAAAACGCTGTTCGAAGAGGAAGCGGAGCGGAGCGAGCGCTTACGTCAGGAAGCCTATCAGGATCCTCAAACCGGATTGAATAACCGTCGCGCGTTTGACATGCAGTTCAACGATAAACTCGCCGATGAAGAAACCGCCCCCGGTTTTCTTATCATGATTCGCGTTCAGGATCTGGCGGGGATGAATCAGCGGCAGGGCGGCCAGCGTACCGATGCACTATTAGCCTCTGTCGGGCATATCCTGCGTAACACGCAAAAGCAGCATACGAATGCGGAGAGCCTTCTGGCACGCATCCGCGGTGGGGAATTTGCGCTGTTCTGCCCAGGGCTGGTCGATAAAGAAGCCTATGCGCTGATTGGCGAACTGACGCGCAACATCGAAACGTTGTATCTAACAGGCGAAACCGATGTCTCCCCTGTCGCCCAATTCGGCATGGTGCCTTTCCGCACCGGAGACACCGCGCAATCCCTGTTTATTCAGGGCGATCAAGTGCTCACGCGAGCCGAAAGCAATACCGATAGCACCGCGCCTCACGACATACCGTCCGCCAGTGCCGAACAGGTCGAAACCGATCGCCATAGATGGTTTAACCTGCTCGATCCCATTTTGGAACAGGAACGCTTGCAGCTTTTCCTGCAACCAGTCGTCGCCTGTGACGATCCCAGCCAGGTGCTGCATCATAAGGTACTGGCGCGCATTCAGGATGAGCAAGGAAACAGTATCGCAGCAGGCCGCTTCCTGCCGTGGATCCAACGCTTTGGCTGGGATACGCGTCTGGATCAAACGATGCTGCGTGAAGTGCTGGACTATCTTCGCCAGCACGACGGCAATCTGGCGCTGAGCCTGTCCGGCACCACGGTTCTGAATCTTCATCTGCTCGCCGATCTGCTTGCCCCATTGAAGCATCAGCCTGACGTCGCCAGCCGACTGATTCTGGAGCTGGATGAGAACCAATTGCCAGACAGCTCACAGTTGGAAGCCTTAATCAAGCTGCTGAATGAACATGGCTGTGCGCTGGGGCTACAGCATTTTGGCGGGCGCTTTAATATGATCGGCAACCTATCGCAATGGGGTCTGGCTTACCTGAAAGTCGATGGCAGCTACATCCGCAATATCGATCAGGAGGACGATAAACAAATGTTTATCGAAGCGCTGTATCGCGCCACCAACAGTATTGCCCTGCCACTTATCGCCGAACGTGTTGAAACCGCAGGTGAGCTGAAAGTGCTTCAGGAGATGGGATTACAGGGCGCGATGGGACGGCTGCTGGGTGAACCGGTGCCAGCGGTCAGAATCTGATGTAACATTATTTTGGCTAACCGCGTTATTTTGGCTAACCGCGTTTAACGACCCCGGCTTCTCACTACGATAGTGAGAAGCCGGAAACGGCTGAATGGGACGTTAAGGGATAATTTCTTCTTCAAAGCATCATGTTTTTAAAGCGTTATGTTTTTAAAACAGTGAATCTTTAAAACAGCGAGTCTTTAAAACAGTAAGTCATTAAAACATCGTCTCTTCGTCGTCGCCAATCAGCTTGTTCAACCCGCCATTCAAGGCTTCACGCGCCTGCGCACGGTTGATCAACTTCAGCTGTGCCGCCTGAGGGAAATCAGTAATGCTGACCACGCCTTTCTGAATCAAAACCTGAATTAAATCCTCCAGCACGCGCACCATTTCCAGATCGCTTTGCCGCAGTTGCTGGAGGCTGGACATCGCGGCCTGATGACTGCGGAACCAGGCCTGCGCCTCACGCGAATCATCGGACAGTTCGCCGTTCATTTCAGGAAAAGGACTCTTTTCTACCTTCATCAGGTGACCATCACTGTCGCGCTGGATATAAAACATGTTCGGAGACCTTTTACGTTTTTGATAAAGAAAGGAGCCGGGCAGGCCCCCCCTTTTAGTCAGCTAGACGGTTCTGGCTTGCTGACCAGACTTTCAAGCGACGGCAATGCACCGTTATAGTGTTCCAACGTAATCGACACTGCAACCGTTCCGCCTTTATCCGCCGTAAAGTTCCCCGCCGTGCTCACTTCAATCGTCGGTGAACCATGATTATCGGTGATGCGAATATAGCGGCTGATATCGGTACCTTCCTCCAGTTCGCCAACCAGATCGCTTAAATCAATCCGGTCACCTTCTTTAGCATTGAAGTCTTTGATCACATCGTTGCCGATATCGCCAGCCTGCCACTTAAAGGTATCCGCACCCGCTCCGCCGATGAGCGTATCGCCCCCCGCGCCGCCAATCAGGATGTCGTCTCCGCTGCCGCCGTAAAGCAGGTCATTCCCCGCCCCACCATAGAGGGTGTCGTTTCCTCCCTGGCCGAAGAGAATATCATCTCCGTCGCCGCCATTGAGTATGTCATTACCATCTTTCGCCGATGACAAATCAAATTCCGCGCTGTGCGTTGCAATATAGCTATGCATAGCTTTGGCTGTCGGCACACCGGTTTGCATACCTAACTGCTTGCCGATGTAGTTCTGCAAGGCGGTGATTCCGTTGCCGTCGATATTAGGGAATGACACGACATCGCCAAACAGAATGTCATTGCCCAACCCGCCACTCAGTTGGTCATTGCCCGCAGGTATTGATTCGCTGCTGCCCAGAATCGCTTTATTAAGATTAGCAGGATCAATGTGATCCTGAACCACACCGTCGGAGTCATAGCGCTTCAGCGTATCGCCATTTAAATCAGCACCAATACCGATCGCTTCAATCGCTGACTGCTTCTTCAGCAAATTGAAAGCCTCAGTCGCATTGGTATTGCTAACATCGCGGTTGCCTGAATTATCAACCCAGTACCAGTTACCGCGGTAGTCCTGCGCCCAATAGCTGCTGTTATTACCGACGCCGCCCAACGAGGATATTTGATACGTTCCATCCCCCTGCGCGTGTACTTGCCCAATGACCGTCCCAACAATTTTATTACTGTTATCGCTCAAGGCATATTGATAGACGTTCCCTTTACTATCAATCACTTCACGCACAGCACCGCGGACATCCATAGCGTAGGACTGCCCTGGTTTGTAGGCGAAACTATCGATATTCAGCGTTTGGTTCCAGTCACTTACTTTCACGACATCGGCTTCATTCTTCTGATAGAACGTTGGCTCGCCGTCAGTAATGAAATACGTCAGGTTATTCCCCACATTCTTTTTCACCACATCGCTTTGGAACCAGTTAGCCGTCGTTTTGAACACGTCTTCATAGTTGGTTCCACCGCCTTTCTCCGATCCGCCAACCATTGAATTCAATACGGCGGCCAAATTATCCAGTGCATTGGGATCATTCAGGTTTACGGATACGGTTTTACCCACCTGCGTATCAAAGTCAGCCAGAAAAACGTTTACCGTACCGGAGTTTACGCCGCTAGCACTATTGATCAGACTTTTGAACACGTTGCTCAAGGATGTACGCGTATTCTCGATATCCGTTGACGACATACTGCCGGAGGAATCGACCACAAAGGCAATGTTGTAATTCTTGCCTTCAATGATCTGCAACCCAGAGACATCCGCGACCATCACATCGTGGCTAGGTGTACCGAGCATGTTGTCATCGCCGATCGTACCGACACTCATCCCGTACTGCTCAATACCTTCAGTAGAGTAGCCAGTCGCCGTATCGTGGTTGGCAATTTCTGTCGATGTTGCCTGTGCAACCACGTTGAACTTACCTGCATCAACAGGTACGTCGAGCGTAATCTTGCCAGCCAGCGTCTGAACATTATTGGTGTTCTTGATGAGGTACGATCCATCGTCGCCAACGGTGTATTTCACATTGTTAATGTGGTCAGTCAGCACCGTTCCCTGCGGGATCCCTGTGAGCGTAATCCCTGACAGGGTTTCACTGCCATCGATGTCGGTCAGGGCCGCAGACACATCCAACGTATGTGTCTGCGCGCCAGCCTCCGTAGACGTTTTCGTCGTCGTACGACCACTGTTTGCAGCAACTACGGTCCCATCGCCATAAATAATGCCATCAAGGTGATTGCTACCTTGAAGTAACGTTGTTCCTTTATAGGTTACCGACACATTCTCTAGCGTATTGATATTGCTGCTAGCGTTATTATTGGTACCAACCGTACTACCATATCCTTGCGTTTTCGTACCTTGGATAAAGACATAATCGGAATCTGTCCCAGAAAAAATGGTATCCAGATTCCCCTGAACCGCATTGAGAGAACGCCAATTGCCGTCCTGCCAGTAACCGCTACCATCGTGTACCACAAAGATATCGGTATAGTTACCCGTTCCTTTAGGGTTACCATTCCCATTATCTTTACCGTAATATTTGATTTGATCAGTAGGATGATCCGATTTCGGTGCCGTATCCCCCGGGCTTAACCAAACGCGGACATCCGAACCAATTTTGACGATTTTGCCATCCTGAACATCAAACCCGTTCGGGTTATTACTGCCGCCGTTTACCTGAATAATCGTCGATGTTGGCGTCGTATCACCGGATGTCACCGAAAGCGTCACCGTCGGAGCATCCGCCACTGGCGTAATACCAATGTGCAACACGGCTGTATCGCCCGTGTTCCCTGCGCTATCGACAGGCCGATAAGCAATGTCACCCAGCGCTGCACCTGAGACATTATTCGCGGGCGTAAAGCGCAGATCGGTATTGCCAACCGTAAAGGATTGTCCAGCAGTGACCGCTTTCCAACTTCCGCTATCGTTAAAATAGAGCGTGCCAGCGGCAGCAGGCGGCAGAGACGAAATCACGATGCTTGTGGTATCGCTCGATACACCCAGATCGCTCCAGCCAATGTGCAGCGGCGTGTCTTCCGTACCAGACACCGTGTTGTTGTGTGCGGCTGGCGGCGTAATATCCATGATAGCCTGACTGTTATCATGCGCCTGATTACCTGCCGCATCGGTTGCCGTCGCCCCTGCGGTAATCTTGCCTTCCGCTAACGTACTTAGATCGACAGTCGTCTGCCATTTTCCGTTCGTCACGGGCACGTCATGCAGCGTAACCGACTTACCATTCACGTCGGTAAAGACCAGATCGACCTTCTTCTCGTTGCTCGTGCCGCTAACTACGGTGTTTTCTGACTCACTTTGGCTGACATAGCCATCGTTATCCGCGAAATTCGTAATATCAATGTCTGGTGCAACCGTATCGACACCATAAGTGTGACTGGTGTTGGCGGTGGTGACGTTACCCACGGTATCGCGCGTGGTCACGGTCGCCGAGATATCGCCATTCGCGGCTAAAACAGAACCAGGAACATTCACGCTCCAGGTTTTACCATCGGTATTCACCGTCGTTTGGTAAGTCTCGGTACCGACTTTAACCGTAACCGCATCACCCGCTTTGACGTCGTTATCAACTTTACCCGTCACGGCGATGGTCTGGCCGGATTCACTGGCGTTAATGATGTTATCCGGCGTGACATTGTCGATACTGATAGAGGCTGTTGGTGCAACGGTGTCCACACCGTAAGTGTGAGAAGTATTGGCGGTGGTGACGTTACCCACGGCATCACGCGTGGTGACCGTTGCCGAGATATCACTATTGGCGGCCAGCACCGATCCCGGAACATTCACGCTCCAGGTTTTGCCATCGGCATTCACCGTCGTCTGATAGGTCTCGGTGCCGACTTTAATCGTAACGGCATCGCCTGCGTTAACTTCATTGCCGACCTGACCGGTGACCGCAATGGTCTGACCGGATTCACTGGCGTTAATCACGTTATCGGACGTGACGTTATCGATGGTAATCGACGCCATAGGCGCAACGGTGTCCACATCGTAAGCGTGGCTGGTGTTCGCCGTGGTGACATTACCTGCGGTATCACGCGTGGTGACCGTGGCACTCACATCGCTATTTGCGGCCAGCACCGATCCCGGAACATTCACGCTCCAGGTTTTGCCATCGGCATTCACCGTCGTCTGGTAGGTCTCGGTACCGACTTTTACTGTAATCGCATCGCCCGCATTGACTTCATTACCCACCTGACCTGTCACCGCAATCGTCTGACCGGATTCACTGGCGTTAATGATGTTATCCGGCGTGACATTGTCGATACTGATAGAGGCTGTTGGTGCAACGGTGTCCACATCGTAAGCGTGAGAAGTATTGGCGGTGGTGACGTTACCCACGGTATCGCGCGTGGTGACCGTTGCCGAGATATCACTATTCACGGCTAAAACAGAACCAGGAACATTCACGCTCCAGGTTTTACCGTCGGCATTCACCGTGGTCTGGTAGGTCTCGGTACCGACTTTCACCGTGATCGCATCACCGGCTTTCACGTCGTTATCGACTTTACCGGTCACCGCAATCGTCTGACCGGATTCGGTCGCGTTAATGATGTTATCCGACGTAACGTTATCAATGGTAATCGACGCCACCGGCGCAACCGTATCGACGCCGTATGTGTGACTGGTATTGGCGGTGGTGACGTTACCCACGGTATCACGCGTGGTCACGGTCGCGCTCACATCACTATTTGCGGCCAGCACCGATCCCGGCACATTCACGCTCCAGGTTTTGCCATCGGCATTCACCGTCGTCTGATAGGTCTCGGTACCGACTTTCACCGTAACCGCATCGCCCGCATTGACGTCGTTATCAACTTTACCCGTCACGGCGATGGTCTGGCCGGATTCACTGGCGTTAATGATGTTATCCGACGTGACATTATCGATACTGATAGAGGCTGTTGGTGCAACGGTGTCCACACCGTAAGTGTGAGAAGTATTGGCGGTGGTGACATTGCCCACGGTATCACGCGTGGTCACGGTCGCCGAGATATCACCATTAGCGGCTAAAACAGAACCAGGAACATTCACGCTCCAGGTTTTGCCATCGGCATTCACCGTCGTCTGATAAGTCTCGGAGCCAACCGTAACGGTGATCGCATCACCAGCTTTCACTTCATTACCCACCTGACCAGTGACCGCGATGGTCTGGCCGGATTCACTGGCGTTAATGATGTTATCCGGCGTGACATTGTCGATACTGATAGAGGCTGTTGGTGCAACGGTGTCCACATCGTAAGCGTGACTGGTGTTGGCGATGGTGACGTTACCCGCCGTATCACGCGTGGTGACCGTCGCACTCACATCACTGTTTGCGGCCAGCACCGATCCCGGAACATTCACGCTCCAGGTTTTACCGTCGGTATTCACCGTCGTCTGGTAGGTCTCGGTGCCGACTTTAATCGTAACGGCATCACCCGCTTTGACGTCGTTATCAACTTTACCCGTCACGGCGATGGTCTGGCCGGATTCACTGGCGTTAATCACGTTATCGGACGTAACGTTATCGATGGTAATCGACGCCATAGGCGCAACGGTGTCCACATCGTAAGCGTGACTGGTGTTGGCGATGGTGACATTACCTGCGGTATCGCGGGTGGTCACGGTGGCGCTCACATCACTATTGGCGGCCAGTACCGATCCCGGCACATTCACGCTCCAGGTTTTGCCATCGGTATTGACGGTCGTCTGGTAGGTCTCAGTACCGACTTTAACCGTGATCGCGTCGCCCGCTTTAACTTCATTGCCGACTTTACCGGTCACCGCAATGGTCTGGCCGGATTCGGTCGCGTTAATCACGTTATCGGACGTGACATTGTCGATACTGATAGAGGCTGTTGGTGCAAAGGTGTCCACACCGTAAGTGTGACTGGTATTGGCGGTAGTGACATTGCCCACGGTGTCACGCGTGGTGACCGTTGCCGAGATATCACCATTCGCGGCTAAAACAGAACCGGGAACATTCACGCTCCAGGTCTTGCCATCGGTATTCACCGTCGTCTGGTACGTTTCAGTACCGACCTTGACCGTAACCGCATCACCCGCTTTCACGTCGTTATCAACTTTACCCGTCACGGCGATGGTCTGGCCGGATTCACTGGCGTTAATCACGTTATCGGACGTGACGTTATCGATGGTAATCGACGCCATAGGCGCAACGGTGTCCACATCGTAAGCGTGGCTGGTGTTGGCGATGGTGACGTTACCCACGGCATCGCGCGTGGTCACGGTCGCCGAGATATCACCATTCGCGGCTAAAACAGAACCCGGCACATTCACGCTCCAGGTTTTGCCATCGGCATTCACCGTGGTCTGGTAGGTCTCGGTGCCGACGGTAACCGTAACGGCATCGCCCGCTTTGACGTCGTTATCAACTTTACCCGTCACGGCGATGGTCTGGCCGGATTCGGTAGCGTTAATGATGTTATCCGACGTGACATTATCGATACTGATAGAGGCTGTTGGTGCAACGGTGTCCACACCGTAAGTGTGAGAAGTATTGGCGGTGGTGACATTGCCCACGGTATCGCGCGTGGTGACAGTCGCACTCACATCGCTATTTGCGGCCAGCACCGATCCCAGAACATTCACGCTCCAGGTTTTGCCATCAGTATTGACGGTCGTCTGGTAGGTCTCGGTGCCGACGTTGACGGTAATCGCATCGCCCGCTTTAACTTCATTGCCGACCTGACCCGTCACCGCAATCGTCTGGCCGGATTCACTGGCGTTAATCACGTTATCGGACGTAACGTTATCGATGGTAATCGACGCCATAGGCGCAACGGTGTCCACACCATAAGTGTGACTGGTGTTGGCGGTGGTGACGTTACCCACGGTATCGCGCGTGGTCACGGTCGCCGAGATATCGCCATTCGCGGCTAAAACAGAACCAGGAACATTCACGCTCCAGGTTTTACCATCGGTATTCACCGTCGTTTGGTAAGTCTCGGTACCGACTTTAACCGTAACCGCATCACCCGCTTTGACGTCGTTATCAACTTTACCCGTCACGGCGATGGTCTGACCGGATTCGGTCGCGTTAATGATGTTATCCGGCGTGACATTGTCGATACTGATAGAGGCTGTTGGTGCAACGGTGTCCACACCGTAAGTGTGACTGGTATTGGCGGTGGTGACGTTACCCACGGTATCGTGCGTGGTGACCGTCGCCGAGATATCGACATTCGCGGCTAAAACAGAACCTGGAACATTCACGCTCCAGGTTTTGCCATCGGCATTCACCGTCGTCTGATAGGTCTCGGTGCCGACTTTAATCGTAACGGCATCGCCTGCGTTAACTTCATTGCCGACCTGACCTGTCACCGCAATGGTCTGACCGGATTCACTGGCGTTAATGATGTTATCCGGCGTGACATTGTCGATAGCGATCGACGCCACCGGCGCAACCGTATCGACGCCGTATGTGTGACTGGTATTGGCGATGGTGACGTTACCCACGGCATCGCGCGTGGTCACGGTCGCCGAGATATCACCATTCGCGGCTAAAACAGAACCCGGCACATTCACGCTCCAGGTTTTGCCATCGGCATTCACCGTGGTCTGGTAGGTCTCGGTGCCGACGGTAACCGTAACGGCATCGCCCGCTTTGACGTCGTTATCAACTTTACCCGTCACGGCGATGGTCTGACCGGATTCACTGGCGTTAATGATGTTATCCGACGTGACGTTATCGATGGTAATCGACGCCACCGGTGCAACGGTGTCCACATCGTAAGCGTGGCTGGTGTTCGCCGTGGTGACATTACCTGCGGTATCGCGGGTGGTCACGGTCGCCGAGATATCACCATTCGCGGCTAAAACAGAACCCGGCACATTCACGCTCCAGGTTTTGCCATCGGCATTCACCGTCGTCTGATAAGTCTCGGAGCCAACCGTAACGGTGATCGCATCACCAGCTTTCACTTCATTACCCACCTGACCAGTGACCGCGATGGTCTGGCCGGATTCACTGGCGTTAATGATGTTATCCGGCGTGACATTGTCGATACTGATAGAGGCTGTTGGTGCAACGGTGTCCACATCGTAAGCGTGACTGGTGTTGGCGATGGTGACATTGCCCACGGCATCGTGCGTGGTGACCGTCGCACTCACATCACTATTTGCTGCCAGCACCGATCCGGGAACATTCACGCTCCAGGTTTTACCGTCGGCATTCACCGTGGTCTGGTAGGTCTCGGTGCCGACGGTAACCGTAACGGCATCGCCCGCTTTGACGTCGTTATCAACTTTACCCGTCACGGCGATGGTCTGACCGGATTCACTGGCGTTAATGATGTTATCCGACGTGACGTTATCGATGGTAATCGACGCCACCGGTGCAACGGTGTCCACATCGTAAGCGTGGCTGGTGTTCGCCGTGGTGACATTACCTGCGGTATCGCGGGTGGTCACGGTCGCCGAGATATCACCATTCGCGGCTAAAACAGAACCAGGAACATTCACACTCCAGGTCTTGCCATCGGTATTCACCGTCGTCTGGTACGTTTCAGTACCGACCTTGACCGTAACCGCATCGCCCGCTTTGACGTCGTTATCAACTTTACCCGTCACGGCGATGGTCTGGCCGGATTCACTGGCGTTAATGATGTTATCCGGCGTGACATTGTCGATACTGATAGAGGCTGTTGGTGCAACGGTGTCCACACCGTAAGTGTGAGAAGTATTGGCGGTGGTGACATTGCCCACGGTATCGCGCGTGGTGACCGTCGCCGAGATATCGCCATTCGCGGCTAAAACAGAACCAGGAACATTCACGCTCCAGGTTTTACCATCGGCATTCACCGTGGTCTGGTACGTCTCGGTACCGACGTTGACAGTAATCGTATCGCCCGCATTGACTTCATTACCCACCTGACCTGTCACCGCAATCGTCTGACCGGATTCACTGGCGTTAATGATGTTATCCGGCGTGACATTGTCGATACTGATAGAGGCTGTTGGTGCAACGGTGTCCACATCGTAAGCGTGACTGATGTTCGCCGTGGTGACATTGCCCACGGTGTCACGCGTGGTCACGGTCGCCGAGATATCACCATTCGCGGCTAAAACAGAACCAGGAACATTCACGCTCCAGGTTTTGCCATCGGTATTGACGGTCGTCTGGTAGGTCTCGGTGCCGACTTTAATCGTAACGGCATCACCCGCTTTGACGTCGTTATCAACTTTACCCGTCACGGCGATGGTCTGGCCGGATTCGGTCGCGTTAATGATGTTATCCGACGTGACGTTATCGATGGTAATCGACGCCACCGGTGCAACGGTGTCCACACCGTAAGTGTGAGAAGTATTGGCGGTGGTGACATTACCTGCGGTATCACGCGTGGTGACCGTCGCCGAGATATCACCATTCACGGCTAAAACAGAACCGGGAACATTCACGCTCCAGGTCTTGCCATCGGTATTCACCGTCGTCTGATAAGTCTCGGAGCCAACCGTAACGGTGATCGCATCACCAGCTTTCACTTCATTACCCACCTGACCAGTGACCGCGATGGTCTGGCCGGATTCACCGGCGTTAATGATGTTATCCGACGTGACGTTATCGATGGTAATCGACGCCACCGGCGCAACCGTATCGACGCCGTATGTGTGACTGGTATTGGCGGTGGTGACGTTACCCACGGTATCACGCGTGGTCACGGTCGCGCTCACATCACTATTTGCGGCCAGCACCGATCCCAGAACATTCACGCTCCAGGTTTTGCCATCAGTATTCACCGTCGTCTGGTACGTTTCAGTACCGACCTTGACCGTAACCGCATCACCCGCTTTCACGTCGTTATCAACTTTACCCGTCACGGCGATGGTCTGGCCGGACTCGCTGGCATTGATCACGTTATCCGACGTGACGTTATCGATGGTAATCGACGCCACCGGTGCAACGGTGTCCACACCGTAAGTGTGAGAAGTATTGGCGGTAGTGACGTTACCCACGGTATCGCGCGTGGTCACGGTCGCCGAGATATCGCCATTCGCGGCTAAAACAGAACCGGGAACATTGACGCTCCAGGTTTTGCCATCGGCATTCACCGTCGTCTGGTACGTCTCGGTACCGACGGTAACCGTAACGGCATCGCCTGCGTTAACTTCATTGCCCACCTGACCCGTCACCGCAAGGGTCTGACCGGATTCACTGGCGTTAATGATGTTATCCGACGTGACGTTATCGATGGTAATCGACGCCACCGGTGCAACGGTGTCCACATCGTAAGCGTGGCTGGTGTTCGCCGTGGTGACATTACCTGCGGTATCACGCGTGGTCACGGTCGCCGAGATATCACCATTAGCGGCTAAAACAGAACCAGGAACATTCACGCTCCAGGTTTTGCCATCGGCATTCACCGTCGTCTGGTACGTCTCGGTACCGACGTTGACCGTAACCGCATCACCCGCTTTGACGTCGTTATCAACTTTACCCGTCACGGCGATGGTCTGACCGGATTCGGTCGCGTTAATGATGTTATCCGGCGTGACATTGTCGATACTGATAGAGGCTGTTGGTGCAACGGTGTCCACACCGTAAGTGTGAGAAGTATTGGCGGTGGTGACATTGCCCACGGTATCACGCGTGGTGACCGTGGCCGAGATATCGCTATTCGCGGCCAGCACCGATCCCGGCACATTCACACTCCAGGTCTTGCCATCGGTATTCACCGTCGTCTGGTAGGTCTCGGTACCGACCTTGACCATAACCGCATCGCCCGCTTTGACGTCGTTATCAACTTTACCCGTCACCGCAATCGTCTGGCCGAACTCGGCCGCGTTAATCACGTTATCGGACGTGACGTTATCGATACTGATAGAGGCTGTTGGTGCAACGGTGTCCACACCGTAAGTGTGAGAAGTATTGGCGGTGGTGACATTGCCCACGGTATCACGCGTGGTCACGGTCGCCGAGATATCACCATTCGCGGCTAAAACAGAACCAGGAACATTCACGCTCCAGGTTTTGCCATCAGTATTGACGGTCGTCTGGTAGGTCTCGGTGCCGACGTTGACGGTAATCGCATCGCCCGCTTTAACTTCATTGCCGACCTGACCCGTCACCGCAATCGTCTGGCCGGATTCGGTCGCGTTAATGATGTTATCCGGCGTGACATTATCGATACTGATAGAGGCTGTTGGTGCAACGGTGTCCACATCGTAAGCGTGACTGGTGTTGGCGATGGTGACATTGCCCACGGCATCGCGCGTGGTCACGGTCGCCGAGATATCACCATTCGCGGCTAAAACAGAACCAGGAACATTCACGCTCCAGGTTTTGCCATCGGTATTCACCGTGGTCTGGTACGTCTCGGTGCCGACTTTAATCGTAACGGCATCGCCTGCGTTAACTTCATTGCCCACCTGACCCGTCACCGCAAGGGTCTGACCGGATTCACTGGCGTTAATGATGTTATCCGACGTGACGTTATCGATGGTAATCGACGCCACCGGTGCAACGGTGTCCACATCGTAAGCGTGGCTGGTGTTCGCCGTGGTGACATTACCTGCGGTATCGCGGGTGGTCACGGTCGCCGAGATATCACCATTCGCGGCTAAAACAGAACCAGGAACATTCACACTCCAGGTCTTGCCATCGGTATTCACCGTCGTCTGGTACGTTTCAGTACCGACCTTGACCGTAACCGCATCACCCGCTTTGACGTCGTTATCAACTTTACCCGTCACGGCGATGGTCTGACCGGATTCACTGGCGTTAATGATGTTATCCGGCGTGACATTGTCGATACTGATAGAGGCTGTTGGTGCAACGGTGTCCACATCGTAAGCGTGACTGGTGTTGGCGATGGTGACGTTACCCACGGTATCACGCGTGGTCACGGTCGCGCTCACATCGCTATTGGCTGCTAGCACCGATCCCGGAACATTGACGCTCCAGGTTTTGCCATCGGCATTCACCGTCGTCTGGTACGTTTCAGTACCGACCTTGACCGTAACCGCATCGCCCGCTTTCACGTCGTTATCAACTTTACCCGTCACGGCGATGGTCTGGCCGGATTCAGTCGCGTTAATGATGTTATCCGACGTAACGTTATCAATGGTAATCGACGCCACCGGCGCAACCGTATCGACGCCGTATGTGTGACTGGTATTGGCGGTGGTGACGTTACCCACGGTATCGCGCGTGGTGACCGTTGCCGAGATATCACTATTCACGGCTAAAACAGAACCAGGAACATTCACGCTCCAGGTTTTGCCATCAGTATTGACGGTCGTCTGGTAGGTCTCGGTGCCGACGTTGACGGTAATCGCATCGCCCGCTTTAACTTCATTGCCGACCTGACCCGTCACCGCAATCGTCTGGCCGGATTCACTGGCGTTAATCACGTTATCGGACGTAACGTTATCGATGGTAATCGACGCCACCGGCGCAACCGTATCGACGCCGTATGTGTGACTGGTATTGGCGGTGGTGACGTTACCCACGGTATCACGCGTGGTCACGGTCGCGCTCACATCACTATTTGCGGCCAGCACCGATCCCGGAACATTCACGCTCCAGGTCTTGCCATCGGCATTGACGGTCGTCTGGTACGTCTCGGTACCGACGTTGACCGTAACCGCATCACCCGCTTTGACGTCGTTATCAACTTTACCCGTCACGGCGATGGTCTGACCGGATTCGGTCGCGTTAATGATGTTATCCGACGTGACGTTATCGATGGTAATCGACGCCATAGGCGCAACGGTGTCCACATCGTAAGCGTGGCTGGTGTTGGCGATGGTGACATTGCCCACGGTATCACGCGTGGTGACCGTGGCCGAGATATCGCCATTCGCGGCTAAAACAGAACCAGGAACATTCACGCTCCAGGTTTTACCATCGCTATTGACGGTCGTCTGGTAGGTCTCGGTACCGACCTTGACCATAACCGCATCGCCCGCTTTGACGTCGTTATCAACTTTACCCGTCACCGCAATGGTCTGACCGGATTCGGTCGCGTTAATGATGTTATCCGGCGTGACATTGTCGATACTGATAGAGGCTGTTGGTGCAACGGTGTCCACACCGTAAGTGTGACTGGTATTGGCGGTAGTGACATTGCCCACGGTATCGCGCGTGGTCACGGTCGCCGAGATATCGCCATTCGCGGCTAAAACAGAACCAGGAACATTCACGCTCCAGGTTTTACCATCGGCATTCACCGTGGTCTGGTACGTCTCGGTACCGACGTTGACAGTAATCGTATCGCCCGCATTGACTTCATTACCCACCTGACCTGTCACCGCAATCGTCTGACCGGATTCACTGGCGTTAATGATGTTATCCGGCGTGACATTGTCGATACTGATAGAGGCTGTTGGTGCAACGGTGTCCACATCGTAAGCGTGACTGGTGTTGGCGATGGTGACATTGCCCACGGCATCGTGCGTGGTGACCGTCGCACTCACATCACTATTTGCTGCCAGCACCGATCCGGGAACATTCACGCTCCAGGTTTTGCCATCGGCATTCACCGTCGTCTGATAGGTCTCGGTGCCGACTTTAATCGTAACGGCATCGCCTGCGTTAACTTCATTGCCGACCTGACCTGTCACCGCAATGGTCTGACCGGATTCACTGGCGTTAATGATGTTATCCGACGTGACATTATCGATACTGATAGAGGCTGTTGGTGCAACGGTGTCCACACCGTAAGTGTGATAAGTATTGGCGGTGGTGACGTTACCCGCCGTATCACGCGTGGTCACGGTCGCGCTCACATCACTATTTGCGGCCAGCACCGATCCCGGCACATTCACGCTCCAGGTTTTGCCATCGGCATTCACCGTGGTCTGGTAGGTCTCGGTGCCGACTTTCACCGTAACCGCATCACCCGCTTTGACGTCGTTATCAACTTTACCCGTCACGGCGATGGTCTGACCGGATTCACTGGCGTTAATGATGTTATCCGGCGTGACATTGTCGATACTGATAGAGGCTGTTGGTGCAACGGTGTCCACACCGTAAGTGTGACTGGTATTGGCGGTAGTGACATTGCCCACGGTGTCACGCGTGGTGACCGTTGCCGAGATATCACCATTCGCGGCTAAAACAGAACCGGGAACATTCACGCTCCAGGTCTTGCCATCGGTATTCACCGTCGTCTGGTACGTTTCAGTACCGACCTTGACCGTAACCGCATCGCCCGCTTTCACGTCGTTATCAACTTTACCCGTCAGCGCAAGGGTCTGACCGGATTCACTGGCGTTAATGATGTTATCCGACGTGACGTTATCGATGGTAATCGACGCCATAGGCGCAACGGTGTCCACATCGTAAGCGTGGCTGGTGTTCGCCGTGGTGACATTACCTGCGGTATCACGCGTGGTGACCGTGGCACTCACATCGCTATTTGCGGCCAGCACCGATCCCGGAACATTCACGCTCCAGGTTTTGCCATCGGCATTCACCGTCGTCTGATAGGTCTCGGTGCCGACTTTAATCGTAACGGCATCGCCTGCGTTAACTTCATTGCCGACCTGACCTGTCACCGCAATGGTCTGACCGGATTCACTGGCGTTAATGATGTTATCCGGCGTGACATTGTCGATACTGATAGAGGCTGTTGGTGCAACGGTGTCCACATCGTAAGCGTGGCTGGTGTTCGCCGTGGTGACATTACCTGCGGTATCGCGGGTGGTCACGGTGGCGCTCACATCACTATTCGCGGCCAGCACCGATCCCGGCACATTCACACTCCAGGTCTTGCCATCGGTATTCACCGTCGTCTGGTAAGTCTCGGTACCGACTTTCACCGTGATCGCATCACCGGCTTTCACGTCGTTATCGACTTTACCGGTCACCGCAATCGTCTGACCGGATTCGGTCGCGTTAATGATGTTATCCGACGTAACGTTATCAATGGTAATCGACGCCACCGGCGCAACCGTATCGACGCCGTATGTGTGACTGGTATTGGCGGTGGTGACGTTACCCGCCGTATCACGCGTGGTGACCGTCGCACTCACATCACTGTTTGCGGCCAGCACCGATCCCGGAACATTCACGCTCCAGGTTTTGCCATCGGCATTCACCGTCGTCTGATAGGTCTCGGTACCGACTTTCACCGTAACCGCATCGCCCGCATTGACCTCATTGCCGACCTGACCCGTCACGGCGATGGTCTGACCGGATTCACTGGCGTTAATGATGTTATCCGACGTGACATTATCGATACTGATAGAGGCTGTTGGTGCAACGGTGTCCACACCGTAAGTGTGAGAAGTATTGGCGGTGGTGACATTGCCCACGGTATCACGCGTGGTCACGGTCGCCGAGATATCACCATTCGCGGCTAAAACAGAACCAGGAACATTCACGCTCCAGGTTTTGCCATCGGTATTCACCGTCGTCTGGTACGTTTCAGTACCGACCTTGACCGTAACCGCATCGCCCGCTTTGACGTCGTTATCGACTTTACCCGTCACGGCGATGGTCTGACCGGACTCGCTGGCATTGATCACGTTATCCGACGTGACATTGTCGATAGCGATCGACGCCACTGGAGGCAATGTATCGACCGTTATCGCTTCACTTCCCCCCGTGCCAGGAATACCGGCAGCATCGGTGTAGCTGCTGTCAGAAATACTGACACGGACTTCTCCCTCAAAGTTGGTGGCAGGCGTCAATGTCGCCGTCCAGCGAGTCGGATCATTCGGATCCTGTACCAGATTCGTTACTGCGCCGTTTGTTACGCTGATATCACTGAGATCAAAACCACTAATCGGTTTTGTGAAGACGAAAATTACTGTGCCACCACTGTTTATAACGATGGTGACAGAAGGCGGTGTGGTATCAGTGGTGTCCGCTGTCGCAGCCTGCAACATGGATGAATCGGCGCCATCCAGAACGGATGAAGCACGGTCAGTAAACGATAGACCTGCGGTATCATAACCAATCGGGGTGGTAACGACCTCGGCCGTTAAATTCAGCACCACCGCTGGATTGAAATGCCCACCGCCTCCGTCACCCGCTTCTCCGGTGTTGTCATTACCCGCGGCAGTCGCTTCTAATACTTGCGTTGGGTCGGCCCCCTGAGCGATAGCATCTTGTATCGCAGCAACATCATCAGCAACATCCGCATTGGCCTGAGAGGACGCATTGCTCACATCGCTCCAGCGGCTATCACGTCCTAGATCTAATGTTTTGCCATCGGGTAATGTGATTGAAACCGCGCCATTAGCGCCAGTTACTACTTCTTCACCGCTGTAAACCCGATCGCCAGCAACCAGCAATCTCTGGCTTCCATCAAGCGCGACGATAAACACTTGTCCAATAACGAATTTAATGACACCAATCACACCATTCAAAATACTTTCTCCTTGATATCTATAATTATTTTTATAATGTGGCGATATTGCGGCTATAGATTTTTGCTATCATCCTGATAAGGTTGATTTGCTGTGTGTCGTCCCGACATTTTATGAAAAAATCGTTACGATAGTGCTGTCGTGATGCGTCAAACGCTTGACTCAATGCACGATATAATAAAAAATTCAGAATATTCTTTCCAGAAATTTACTCATTTCGAGTAGGTCTTATTTTTCTCGCATTAAGGCCCTTTCAGAAATGGTGTTTAACACATTGATATAAAAGGAATAAAATAAAATCAACTCGTTAAGCGTTTATATAACACTCAAACACTTTAATAGGAATAATCACAAATAAAGTTTTTTTGTGAAGGAAAACTGCTGATGATGCGTAGATATTATTTTGCTTTATTACCTTTTATTACCGTTTTTTCCACAGCGACGACACATGCCGAGACGATTCAGGAAGCAATAAAAAGCACGCTTTATACACATCCTGAAGTCAGCGCCGCCATTAATAGCCGTTTTTCTGCCGAACATGATTTGCGTGCGGCAAAAGGCGGATATCTCCCCTCCATCACGCTAAGTGCTGGCGTTGGCCGCGAAGAGACTGATAGCCCCTCGACACGCGCCAGCACCAATAAGCGCGTTGAGCTCAACCGCCAGGAATCGAGTATCAATCTAAGCCAGACGGTGTTTGATGGCTTCGCCACCTCCAGCGAAGTGGGCAGACAACGCGCTACGGTCAATTCACGCGCCTATAAAGTATTAAATACCAGTGAGGCGACGGCGTTAGATACCGTTCAGGTCTATCTCAGTGTGCTGCAACGTCAGGAATTTGTCCGTCTGGCGGAAGCAAACCTTGCAAGCCATGAGCGCATTTACGATCAAATCAGGCTGCGTAGCGAACAAGGCGTTGGGCGATTGGCCGACTTGGATCAGGCCGAAGCACGTCTTGCACAGGCCCGTAACAACGTGCTGACAGAAAAAACCAATCTTGATGATGCCAAAATCAACTACATGAGCATTGTGGGTAAGGTGCCAGAGGATTTGGTGATGCCCGATGCGTCTGCGATAAAACTCCCCGCCTCGCTGGAAGAAACACTGCGCATTATGCTGGCTAACAGCCCGGCGCTGAAATCCGCGGAGTCAGATATTGAAGCCACTCAGCAGCAATATGAGACTTCAAAATCAACGTTTTACCCACGCCTTAACGTTGAGCTCTCTCGCACGATGGATAACAACGTTGGCGGAACACGTGGTCAAAATAATGAGTGGCAGGCGATGCTGCGCATGCGCTACAACCTGTATGAAGGCGGTAGCAGTAAAGCCAACATGGAATCAAAAGCCTATCAGGTAAAAGAAGCACAGGATGTGAGAAATAATGCCCTACGCCTGCTTAGCGAAGAACTCAAGTTAGCTTGGTCAGCGTTAAATAACTCGCGTCAGCAACTGCCGATTGCCGCCGAATATGCCGACCGCAGTATGAAAGTACGAACCGCTTATCAGAAGCAATTTGGTCTGGGAGAAAGGACATTATTGGACCTTCTGGACAGTGAAAACGAGCTGTTCACCGCACAGCGCCGTCTGGTCGAAGTTCGCTTCACCTCCCTCTATACTGAATATCGGATCGCATCCCGTATGGGAGAGCTATTAAACCGTTTGGCGATCCCAGCACCTGATGCCGGTACCAGCCTGACCAACGTCACCACCCAAGCAGAGTTGCCGAGCCTTAATTAATATATTTCATTAGTCAGACGGCGATGAATTATGCTTTATATGCGGGGAATTACGTTGCGTAAGGGAACGTTTAGTTAAATGAAGTTGCATTCAGTACAAGAGACAAATGGTTCTGATAAATCAGCTACCGAGGAGTCTATCGTCCAAGAGCCAGCTGTCCATGAATCGACTGGTGTTCATGAGCCCATCATTCATGAAAATAGTGACCCTCGCAGCCGCCATGACGATCCCTTATTGGATAGTTTGCTGATCCTCTGCACCTTGCAGGGGAAATCCGTCAGTCGTGCCACACTCACGGCGGGGCTCCCCTTAGCCAACCAACGGTTATCGGTAAAATTGCTCCCAAGAGCCGCTGCACGCGCGGGGCTGCAAGGGCGTGTTCTCAAACGTTCTCTGAATAAAATTTCCGAAATGTCGCTCCCAGCGATGCTGCTGTTACGGGAAGGACGCGCGGCGATTCTGTTGGGCTGGAACGCTGACGGCAGCGCACGTCTGATGCCCAGTGAAACAGAAGGCGGAGAAATTTCCGTTGAGCACAATACGCTGCAACAGAATTACCTCGGTTTAGTGATGTTTGCCCAGCCTCGTCATCAGTTCGATTTGCAAAATCCGTCGCTGATCCCCCGAACCAAATCCTGGTTCAAAGATACGCTGAAGCTTTCACGCTCGCTCTATCTCGATGCGGTCCTCGCCAGTTTGCTGGTGAACATTATCGCGCTTGCCACGCCGCTGTTCGTGATGAATGTCTATGACCGCGTTGTGCCCAATCAGGCAACAGCGACACTGTGGGTGCTGGCTATCGGCGTGACCGGCGCATTTATTTTCGATTTGATACTCAAAACGCTGCGTGGCATTTGCCTCGATATGGCGGGCAAAAAAACCGACCTGATTATTTCTGCCACGTTATTTGAACGAATCACGGGCATGTCGATGAAGGCCAGACCGCCACGAATCGGTAGCTTTGCACAAAATATTCACGAATTTCAATCACTAAGAGATTTTCTTTCCTCACTGACGCTGACGACGTTGATCGATTTTCCTTTTACGCTGCTTCTGCTGCTGGTTATCGGCATCATCGGCGGCCCGCTGGTCTGGGTTTCCATACTCGCCTACCCTATTGCCCTGCTGGCGAGCTGGGCGATGCAAAAACCGCTATCCGCCACCATTGAAAAAACGATGCACCTTGCCAGTGAACGGCAGGCTACGCTGATCGAAACCTTGAGCTGTCTGGACGCAATCAAGGTCAATAATGCGGAAAGTGAACGGCAGCACCAGTGGGAACAGACCATTGGCAGCCTGAGCAAGCTGGAAATGCGGGCCAAGGCATTGTCTTCACTGGCGGTAAACCTGACGCAGTGGTTCCAGCAATTTGCTGGCGTTGCCATGATTGTCGTCGGCGTCTATATGCTGATTAACGGCAAACTCAGTATGGGTGGATTGATTGCCTGTTACATGCTGAACGGCAGAGCGCTCATGCCGTTGGGCCAATTGTCTGGCTTGGTCAGCCGTTACCAGCAGGCGCGTTTGACGATGCAAACCACCGAGCAGATGATGCAATTACCGCAGGAGCGTAGCGATAACGAACGCCCGCTGAAACGCGAGAGCATCCGGGGCGGTATCGAATTTCGCGATGTGACGTTCAATTACCCAGAACAAAAAACCAGTTCGCTGCAAGGCATCAGCCTGACCATCGCGCCCGGTGAAAAAGTGGGCGTCATCGGCCGTAGCGGCTCGGGAAAAAGCTCGCTGCAAAAACTGATCGTAAACCTCTATCAGCCTAATACAGGTAATATTCTGATCGACGGCGTCGATGCTCGTCAGTTGGATGTCAGCGATTTACGCCACAATATCGGCTATGTTCCTCAGGATATTCAGCTATTTAGTGGCTCGCTGCGCAACAACCTGATTAGCGGCGCACGCTATGTCGAAGACGAAGCCATGTTGCGAGCCGCAGAAATTTCAGGGGTGAACGAGTTTGCTCGTCTGCACCCCGATGGCTATAACCTTCAGGTTGGTGAACGTGGCCAACAACTCTCCGGCGGGCAGCGTCAGGCTGTCGCGATAGCCAGAGCGCTGCTGCTCGATCCGCCGATTCTGGTGTTGGATGAACCCACCAGTTCGATGGATAACACCAGCGAAGATCGGTTAAAACAAGCTCTGGCCCCCGTGATTGCAGAGAAAACGCTCTTGCTGGTCACCCATCGGGTTTCCATGCTAGCGCTGGTCGATCGTTTAGTGATTGTCGACAGAGGTAAAATTATTGCTGATGGGCCGAAAGTAATCGTGATGGATGCGTTGAAGAAGGGGCAGATCAATGCGTCTCGGTAAATATATCAGACGAATCAAACAGTATTTTGTCGGCGGAGATGAAGAGAGCCTGCAAACGATGCCTGAAGTGAGCCGAGCAATGACCGAGGATTCACCGCGATCGATTCGCTTCACGCTGTGGGCTGTCGGTGCTTTTTTCCTGTTTTTCATCCTGTGGGCTGGGCTCGCAAATATTGATGAAGTCACTCGCGGCGATGGTAAAGCAATCCCATCTTCTCGGCTGCAAAAAATCCAAAACCTGGAAGGCGGCATTATCACGGAAGTGTTCATTCGTGAGGGACAAGTTGTCAATGCAGGCGATCCTTTGCTGCGCCTTGATGATACCCGCTTTGCCTCCAACGTCGGTGAAACCGAAGCCGATCGGCTTGCGCTACTGTCGCGAATTGAACGTCTGAACGCTGAAATCAACGGTCAAGAGCTCGTGCTTTCCGCAGAAATCACGACACAAGCGCCTAAAATCGCGGCAGGAGAAAAAGAGCTTTATAACAGCCGCCGCCAGCAACTGCATAATGAGATATCCGGTCTGGAAGAGCAGTTGATCCAGCGCCAGCAGGAATTGCGGGATTTCTCAGCCAAGGAAATTCAGTTCCGCAATAGCCTAAGCCTGCTCCAGCAAGAAATTAAAATGTCGGAACCGCTGATCGCGGAAGGCGCCATTTCTAAAGTAGAAGTTTTACGCCTGCGCCGTGCTGAGGTTGAAACTCGTGGCCAGCTTGATTCCATCAAGCTCTCCATTCCACGGGCGGAGTCTGCGATTAAAGAGGGCGAAAATAAAATAGAGGAAACGCGTAGTCGCTATAAAAGCGAGGCGTTATCTCAACTTAGTGAAGCACAAACCAGCCTGAACAAAATTGCAGCAACGGGTAAAGCTCTCGAAGATCGGGTAAACCGAACGCTGGTCGTCTCCCCTGTTCGCGGTATCGTGCAGCAAGTTCTGGTGAATACCATCGGGGGAGTGATTCAACCGGGTAGCGATCTGGTAGAAATTGTTCCACTGGATGACAAGCTGTTGGTCGAAGCGAAAATTCGCCCTCAGGATATTGCCTTTTTACACCCAGGTCAGGATGCCATCATAAAATTGACCGCTTATGACTACACCATCTATGGAGGTTTAAAAGGTCAGTTGGAACAAATCAGCCCAGACACCGTCACTGATAAAGAAGGGAACAGCTTTTATATTATTCGCTTACGGACTGATAAGAATTATTTGGGTTCAGCCGATAAGCCGCTTCTTATCATTCCAGGCATGGTGGCTTCTGTTGATATAATCACCGGCAAGAAAACTATCCTCAGCTATTTGTTAAAGCCGATTATTCGGGCAAAAGCAGAAGCACTACGAGAAAGATAATAAAAAAGGCACTCGACAGAGCGCCTTTTTTATTTCATTTATCAATGATCGTTCATGCTGTGATAAATCTGAGTCTGACTGCGCCCCATGGCCTTAGCCTGGTACATGGCGGAATCAGCATTAATTGCCAACGTCAGAGAATCGGTACCGTGCTCTGGATACAGCGCAATACCGATACTGCATGATATATCCAGCGTTTTCCCATCGATCTCAAAAGGCTTGTTCAGTGCGTTATGGATTTTATCTGCAACATAAAGAGTATTGTCAATTTCCTTAATACCCTGAAGCAGAATAATAAATTCATCGCCGCTACGGCGATATACCGTATCAGAATCGCGTACCGCACCACGCATACGCGCCGCCGCCTCTTTTAATAGCAAATCGCCAACAGCATGCCCAAAAGAGTCGTTTATCTGTTTAAATTTATCGAGATCCAGGAACATCAGCGCGATTTTTCTACCCGTTTGTTTCGATAACAGAATCGCCTGTTCCATTTGCTCGGCAAACGTCAGACCATTAGCCAATGACGTTAATGAATCATAGTGCGCCAGTTGCCGATAGTGTTCCTCGCTGCGCCGCAGCATATCAATGGCATGATATCGCTCTATAGCGATCGCAATCAGCTGCGCCGACTTCTCGATAGAGAAAATTTCCTCTTCAGTCGGGACATACACTTTACGATGATAAACGCTTAAAACCCCTAATATTTCTTTGTTCTGACCAATGATAGGTTCAGACCAACACGAACGCAGCCCGGCATATAATGCGAGCCCTTTATATAAAGACCAATGTGGATGCACGGAAATATCGTCAGCAATCACACGTTTTCCGGTATAGGCTGCGGTCCCAAAAGAAGCCACGCCATCGGCAATTTTAACGTTGTGAATAGCATTTTTATAAAAGCCTGGCAGGCTCGGTGCTGATCCAAGCGTCAAACATTTCTTTTCTTTATCAACGAGCAGTACAGAACAAACGATACGACCTGGGTTTTTTTCTTCCACACTGAAAATGATCGCATCCAGAATATCCTTCAGCGGCGCGCCGCTTGATAACAAATCCAGCGCACGATTGTATGAATTATCATGATGTTCCTGCGATTTCCGCTCTGTAATATCTAACTTAATGCCGACGTATTGGGTCGTGTTACTCGCCTTATTATATATTTTAGCAATATTAGCCTTTTCCCAATACAACTGCCCATCTTTACGCCGGTTAACGAATTCACCGCTCCAAATATTACCTTTATTTATGGTAGCCCACAGATCTTCATAGACACTAGCGTTGGTCATGCCAGAGTTTAATATATTCGTTTTTTTGCCAATAACTTCATCGGGCATATAGCCAGACATGGTAATAAACTGACGATTGACGTAAATAATTTCACAATTTTCATCTGCAATCATAATTGAGGCAGGACTATATTCCATCGCAAAAAAAGCCATGTTAAGGAAATCTTGCTTTTTCTGATCAGTTTTAAAATTTTGTTTGATTTTTCTATTTTTTACAGAAGAAAACAATAACAACAGTAAAAGTAGGGTTATTATAATTTCATACACAATGACACTCTCCTCAGGCCCGAGTGGTCCTGATCGTACAAATCACAACGCTGATGACGAAAAATCCGGGTAACAAGCCCACACCCCATAGATTTTCAGGATGAGTGCATTTCCGGAGAGCAGAAAGGATGAAAGAAAAAACGCTCCATGAAGCAGGAGTGTTTAGAAACATAGCAACGTAAGCATAAAGCCCTCGCATATGACTGTGCGCAGATAAAAAACAACAAATTCAAAAGAGTATCTTAATTTAATAGTCGTAATTGTTCGGGTTATAAGCTTCTCTAATGGAATAAAAGAATAATCCTAAGGGTACATGGCGATATATTCTGAACATCAAATTTTTGTAAGCAAATCAATTATACCAATAAGTATCATTGTTTTAATCAACAAAATCTATCACAAAGTGATTTTTGATCGTTAACAGTAAACATTATATTTTTTTACCATTAAAAATCAAATAATTAAAAGAAAAAAATAAAATCATTAACGCAAGTGTCTGATTATATATGTCATAAATTGATGCAAAATTCACAGTGTTCCTCCCTGTTACTTCATCGAAATTAAACACCGCCATAACAAGTAAAACAAGAATTAAATAACAAAAATAAAACAAAATTCAGCATTATTACTTGAAAACAACAAGAGAAAGGAAATCTGTCAGATAGGATAAATTTTGTACAACAATGAAATATTAGGAAATATAATGAATTAACATGAAGAAGAAACATGGATGGGCATACAGCGGTACTCTAATGTAAAAAGTGATAGCCAAAACAACAGGTTATCACCTAAATTTCAAGTTTCAACGTTTCAAAATACTCAAACGGCTGAGGGCGAGAGAGGTAGTATCCTTGGGCAGCATGAGCATGTGATGCCTGAACAATCGCCCATTCTTCCTTTGTTTCGATTCCTTCAATGACGACATAATTGCAAAAACGCGATAGCAAAGCGATCAGCACAGGGAAAACGGTTTTCCCTTCACCACTTTGTTGCAGAAGAATGAAGAGCTCACGTGCTACTTTGATGCAATCATACTGGGCCAGCATGAGTGATGAAAAATTCGCCATTCCGCAGCCGAAATCATCCAGCCACAGTGTTTGCGCTTCAGGGAGCTTGGTTAAGATTTCTTTTGGCAGCCCTCCCTGATTTTCGACTATTTCAAAACGAATCCAGGGCATTGCCGCGATCAAACGTTTGGCTTCCAGACTATTCTGCAACGCCAGTAGCGTCATACCATCAATATTGACAGAGGCAAAAAGCTCGTCGCGAGTAAATCGAAAACTCCACTGAGATAAAAGTTGCAGTTGTTCTACAATAATTAACAGGCGAGTTTCAACATCGATATTCGCGAAGTATTTTTCAGGAGAGATGAACTTTTGCGGCAGGGTAGGAGAAAAAACGGAAGTCAGTAACTCAATAGCCATTAATTTACCTGATGTTCGGTAAATGGGCTGAAAAGTATACCGCCGCTGGCATTGATGCCAGTAATCAGCGCCTAATGGCTCTGTGTCTCCCTGTTGGAAAAATCCTGCCCCAACCTGATTAAGATGACCTTCCTGCTGCACTATGAGTTCCGCCATTAAACTGACACTATTAGTCATAAAATTATATCATACGGACATGCACCATCATCGACTCTCCAGATGCAAACTTAATCAGCAATACCGATTAAATCACTGTCCATGATATTACAAAAATAAGTGGTTCAATATCACAACTAAATTTATTTAAATTGTAAATCAATAAATTAAAAACCAAGAAACACAGTCGCACTGGCTGATTTATACAGTTTAAAGGATAGGTATAAAACCAATTTAACGAACAGATGGTAATTTTACCCTGTAACCTCACTATTTATACTGTCAATAAATTGCATGCTGAAGGCCTTCGAAAACACGCAAAACCCGCAGTAAACGGTCTCGGAAGAGAGGCACATTGAAGACAGGAGAAACCGATTTGCCAGTATATTCTCCACCAATGACAGTTACGCGTGTTTAAACGATCATCAGCGGGTATAATCTGCGCCCTGTTTGTAAGGTAGAAGAACATCATGGCGTTACTCATTACCCATAAATGCATCAACTGTGACATGTGTGAGCCCGAGTGTCCTAATCAGGCTATTTCCATGGGCGTGGACATTTATGAAATTGACACCACCCTCTGTACCGAGTGTGTTGGCCACTACGACACCCCTACGTGTCAGAAAGTCTGTCCGATCGACAACACGATCATCAAAGATCCAAACCATGTTGAAGGCAATGAGCAACTGTGGGAAAAATACGTTCTCATCCACCATGCCGACAGGATTTAAACAGCCGTTTACGGACGATCAGCTTTCGATAATCACCGTCGCACAGGCATAGCGTCTTTCATCCGCCAGCGTCACATGGACGTGTCTGACCCCCATCTGTTCAGCCAGCTCTGCCGCTTTAGCAAAAAACCGCAGGCAAGGTTTACCCAGTTCGTCATTAAAAACTTCAAACTGGTTGAACGCGAGCCCGTTACGGATTCCGGTACCAAAGGCTTTTGCTGCCGCTTCTTTCACGGCAAAGCGCTTGGCGAGGAAACGGACAGGCTGCTGATGCTGCTGATAATGCGCCCATTCAGCATCCGTCAGAATGCGGCGAGCCAATCGCTCGCCTGAACGTTCAATTACCGCGTCAATACGGGCGATCTCGACAATATCCGTCCCGAGCCCAAGAATTGCCATCAGCGACGTGCTTCTCGCATCAGACGCTTCATTTCGGCAACAGCATCCTTCAGACCGGACATCACTGCACGCCCGATAATTGCATGCCCAATATTCAATTCATGCATTTCTGGCAAGGCAGCAATCGGCAGAACGTTATGGTACGTAAGACCGTGGCCGGCATTAACTTTAAGCCCCTTCGCCGCCGCATAAGACGCCGCATCACGAATGCGCTCGAACTCATGTTGGCGTGCTTCGTCATCTGGCGCATCGGCATACGCCCCAGTATGGATTTCGATATAGGGTGCACCGCTGGCCACGGCGGCATCGATTTGCCGCTTATCCGCATCAATGAAGAGTGAAACCAAGATGTTAGCCTGGCTAAGTCTGGCTACCGCGTTATCGATTTTTTCCTGCTGCCCTGCGACATCTAGACCGCCTTCGGTCGTCACTTCCTGGCGTTTCTCCGGTACCAGACAGCAGAAATGTGGCTTCACCTCACAGGCAATGTTTAGCATTTCTTCCGTGACAGCCATTTCCAGATTCATGCGGGTTTGGAGCGTGTCTCTCAGGATTCGCACATCACGATCCGTGATATGGCGACGATCTTCGCGCAAATGCACGGTGATGCCATCCGCCCCCGCCTGCTCAGCGATAAAAGCAGCCTGAACGGGATCGGGATACGCCGTTCCACGCGCATTACGCAACGTTGCAATGTGATCGATGTTAACGCCAAGCAGTAATTCAGCCATGATAAATCCTCGGTAAAGTCATGCACGATACGTGGCAGTTTACACCGATGTCACAGCGTCAGGGTACTGAGGAGACGGGATTATTTATCAGGAGACGTGGGTTTGGACAAATTAGCAGCGGGAACGAACTGGCGGAATAGTTCACGACTTTTCAGCGGTTTCCCCCCTAGATACGGCTTTAACGCGATACGGGTGAAACGCTTTGCCGCCTTCAATGTGCCGACATCTGGAAATTCACGCGACGCCAGCGAACGTAACTCATTCCCGGTAAAGCTTTTATTATCAACAACCAGGCTGGCAATAAATCCCTTTTCCTCTCGATATTGATAAGTCATGGTATCTGCCACGGGTTCACCACTGCCAGCACAATGCAGAAAATCAACGCCGTATCCCAGATAGCCCAGTAACGCTAATTCAAAGCGTCTCAATGCCGGCTCGGGAGAGGCATCCTGTGCAGCAAGATGTTGTAAACAGTGGAGATAATCGAAGAAAAGAGCGGAGTAATTGGTTTCATGTTCCAGCACGCGAGATAGCAGTTCGTTAACGTATAAACCGCTATAAAGCATCGAACCAGTCAGTGGTAGCGCGAGCGAGACAGGCTCAGCGCTGCGCAATGTTTTCACTTCTCCCCGGCCACTCCAGCGCACCAGCAGCGGAGTGAAAGGCTGTAAGCAACCTTTCAAGCTAGAGCGTCGGGCTCGCGCGCCTTTGGCAAGCACGCGAACTCGACCATCGCTTTCACTAAACAGATCCAGCAATAAACTCGTTTCACTATAAGGTCGCCCATGTAAGACAAATGCGCGCTGCCAGCCTTCCATCGGCGTGAACCTTACAGATCTTCGCTATAACCCAAGCTGCGCAGGGCACGTTCGTCATCTGCCCAACCGGATTTCACTTTAACCCACAGCTCAAGGTGCACCTTGGCTTCGAACATCTCTTCCATATCCTGACGAGACTCGATACCAATGGTTTTAATTTTGGCACCTTTGTTGCCAATGACCATCTTCTTCTGGCCTTCACGCTCAACCAGAATCAGGCCGTTGATGTCATAACCGCCACGCTCGTTCGTCACGAAACGCTCAATTTCAACCGTTACAGAATACGGCAGCTCTTCACCCAGGAAACGCATCAGTTTTTCACGGATAATTTCCGATGCCATAAAACGCTGTGAGCGATCGGTGATGTAATCTTCCGGGAAGTGATGCGTTGCCTGCGGTAAGTGTTTACGCACAATGCTGGCAATCGTATCGACATTCGTCCCCTTCTCAGCCGAGATTGGAACAACATCAAGGAAGTCCATCTGTTGGCTGAGGAACTGAATATGCGGCAGCAGCTTAGTTTTATCCGTGACGTTATCGACTTTATTGATCGCCAATAACACTGGGAGTTTCTGATCGCGCAGCTTATTCAATACCATATCGTCGTCGTCGTTCCAGTGTGTACCTTCAACAACGAAAATGATCAGCTCAACGTCACCAATTGAACTGCTGGCGGCACGGTTCATCAGGCGATTAATCGCCCGTTTTTCTTCAATGTGCAATCCCGGCGTATCCACATAAATAGCCTGATAAGGCCCTTCAGTGTGAATACCCATGATGCGGTGCCGCGTCGTCTGGGGCTTACGTGACGTAATAGAAATCTTCTGCCCCAGTAATTGATTCAGTAACGTCGATTTACCGACGTTTGGTCGACCAACAATCGCGACAAAACCGCAGTGTGTCTGTACTTCGCTCATTCAAGCTCCAGTTTTTTCAACGCTTGTTCAGCCGCAGCCTGTTCGGCTTTACGACGGCTCGATCCTGTACCAATGACCGACTCACTAAAGCCGCTCACCTGACAGTGGATAGTAAACTCCTGATCGTGTGCTTCCCCACGAACCTGCACCACCAGATAGGTCGGCAGAGGTAAGTGACGCCCTTGCAGAAATTCCTGCAACCGCGTTTTCGGATCTTTTTGCTTATCGCCGGGACTGATTTCATCCAGACGCGTCTGATACCAGTTCAGGATCAAACGTTCGATGGTCTGAATGTCGCTGTCGAGGAAAATGCCGCCAATCAGCGCTTCGACCGTATCAGCCAGGATCGATTCACGACGGAAACCACCGCTCTTTAATTCACCGGGACCGAGGCGTAAGCACTCTCCCAGTTCGAATTCACGCGCGATTTCCGCCAGCGTGTTTCCTCGCACCAGCGTCGCTCGCATCCGACTCATGTCCCCTTCATCAACCTTGGGAAAACGATGATACAGCGCATTAGCGATCACAAAACTCAGGATGGAATCACCCAGGAACTCGAGTCTTTCATTATGTTTGCTGCTGGCGCTACGGTGCGTCAACGCCTGTAACAAAAGCTCGTACTGCTGAAAAGTATAGCCCAGCTTTCTTTGTAAACGATTTATCAGAATGGGATTCATGTGTTACCAATAGATCAACGATGCGTCAAAAACAGCAGCATACGGAACAGCCCTGCTTACTAATTCGGTCAAAACTGTTTCGTTTGCATTGGCTCCCATAGGGAGCCTGCCTTTTTGCCCGTCATACTTCGCGTTGCCTGTACGTTAGCATGGTTAAAACGCTAACGTGTTGTCATGCAACTCGTACTATTTAGGGCATGTTCTTTCAAAAAGAGCGTTACAGAAAATATTCTACATCGGACAGCATCAGAATGCTGCCTGTATCTTATTTCGGTTAATGCTTACTTTGGTTAATGGATGCCACCGATGCGACTCAAACGTACGCCGGTAGGCCATTCACCTTCCTGCTTCTCGAAGCTCATCCAGATAGCGGTAGCTTTGCCGACCAGATTTCTCTCTGGTACAAAGCCCCAATAGCGACTATCCAGACTGTTGTCGCGGTTATCACCCATCATGAAGTAGTGCCCGGCAGGGACAACCCATGTCGCAAGCTGCTGCTGCGATTGCTGGTAATAACCACCGAGCTGATCCTGCTGACCCGGCACCAACAGAATATTGTGCGTTACATTGCCTAATGACTCTTTGCGTGCGCCCATTCGGGTCCCTTCCACGCTGTTGTCATTAGCAGGCACCTCATAAAAACCGCTGCGCGATTCCAGTCCTGGTTGGTTGAAGGTCTGAACAAAATCGCTAGGCTGTACGTTACTGTATGTGACGGCGAGTGCCGTATCGCACGCCTGCTGCCCCTGACAGGATGGACGAATCGTCACCTGCTTGGTTATCGGGTTATAGCTAACGCGATCGCCCGGTACACCAACCACACGCTTGATGAAGTCTACTTTAGGATCGGACGGGTATTTAAATACCACCACGTCGCCACGCTTCGGGTGACCGGTTTCGATCAGCGTTTTTTGCGTGAAGGGTTCTTTAATGCCGTAGGCAAATTTCTCCACCAGAATAAAATCACCAATCAACAGCGTCGGCATCATCGAACCCGATGGAATTTGAAACGGCTCATAAATGAAGGAGCGCACAACCAATACCAAAGCCACTACAGGGAAGACGGATGCGATTGTTTCAATCCAGCCAGGTTGTTCAATAGCTTTCGATGAAACGGCACCATCAGCCAGATCGGCGCCGCTCATGGTGGCAAATTTCTTCCGGCGAGCGGGTGCCCAGAGGAAACGTTCTAAACACCAGACAATCCCCGTGACCAGCGTCACCAATGCCAGAATTACGGCAAACATATTGGCCATGCCAACTCCTCAGAATTTATTTACTGTCTTTGCCGACGTGCAGGATTGCCAGAAACGCCTCTTGCGGCAGTTCAACGTTACCGACCTGCTTCATACGTTTCTTACCGTCTTTCTGTTTCTGCAACAGTTTCTTCTTACGGCTGACGTCGCCACCATAACACTTGGCCAGTACGTTTTTACGCAATTGCTTAACCGTAGAACGCGCAATAATGTGGTTACCAATGGCGGCCTGAATCGCGATATCAAACTGCTGACGCGGAATCAGTTCTTTCATCTTTTCGACGAATTCACGGCCACGGTATTGTGAATTATCACGGTGAGTAATGAGGGCCAATGCATCGACACGCTCGTTGTTGATTAATACATCAACGCGCACCATGTCTGATGTCTGGAAACGTTTGAAGCCATAATCCAGCGAGGCATAACCACGAGAGGTTGATTTCAGGCGGTCAAAGAAATCGAGTACCACTTCGGCCATCGGAATTTCATACGTCAACGCAACCTGATTACCGTGGTACACCATGTTCGTCTGCACGCCGCGCTTTTCAATACAAAGCGTAATTACGTTGCCCAAATATTCCTGAGGCATCAGCATGTGACATTCGGCAATCGGTTCGCGCAGTTCCTGAATATTATTCAGCGGCGGCAGTTTAGACGGACTATCGACATAAATGGTTTCTTTAGCCGTCGTTTCTACTTCATACACTACCGTCGGTGCCGTGGTGATCAGTTCCAGATCGTACTCACGCTCCAGACGTTCCTGAATGATCTCCATGTGCAGCAGACCCAGGAATCCACAGCGGAAACCAAAGCCCAGCGCAGTGGAGCTTTCTGGTTCATAGAACAGGGAGGCATCATTGAGGCTCAGCTTGCCTAACGCATCACGGAATGCTTCATAGTCGTCGGAACTAATCGGGAACAGGCCAGCGTAGACCTGAGGTTTGACTTTCTTGAAGCCCGGCAACGCTTTTTCAGCTGGCTGACGCGCCAACGTCAGGGTATCCCCTACTGGCGCACCCAAAATATCTTTGATGGCGCACACCAACCAACCTACTTCGCCGCAGTTCAAGACATCACGGTCGATCTGCTTCGGTGTAAAAATACCGAGACGGTCAGCGTTATAAACCTGACCCGTACTCATCACCTTAATTTTATCGCCTTTGCGCATCGTGCCGTTTTTAATACGCACCAATGACACAACGCCTAAGTAGTTATCAAACCAAGAGTCGATAATCAGCGCCTGCAGCGGCGCATCAGGACTGCCTTCCGGCGGCGGAATATCACGCACCAGACGATCCAGAACATCCGGCACGCCAATCCCCGTTTTTGCAGAGCAGCGCACAGCGTCGGTGGCATCAATGCCGACGATGTCTTCAATTTCCTGAGCAACGCGATCTGGATCGGCAGCAGGTAGGTCGATCTTATTCAGAACCGGCACCACTTCCAGATTCATATCCAGCGCGGTATAGCAGTTAGCCAGCGTTTGCGCTTCAACACCCTGCCCCGCGTCAACGACAAGCAGCGCGCCTTCACAGGCGGCGAGCGAGCGGGAAACTTCATAAGAGAAGTCAACGTGTCCAGGCGTATCAATGAAGTTTAACTGGTAGGTTTGGCCGTCCTGCGCTTTATAATCCAGCGTGACGCTTTGCGCTTTAATCGTTATTCCGCGTTCGCGTTCCAGATCCATGGAATCCAGAACCTGCGCAGCCATTTCACGCTCGGTTAAACCGCCGCAAATCTGGATAATACGGTCAGATAACGTTGATTTACCGTGGTCGATATGGGCAATAATGGAGAAATTTCGTATATGCTTCATTATAAAAATTTTTCTACCTTGATATTCCTGAAATTCTTGCCGATGGGCATGCGCATAGGTGAAAACAGCAGCGATGTTATTCCACCTGAATCGCAGCATTCTACATGCGAGAAGCCTGAAAACCTAGTCATGTCCAGTGCATTCCCCTTGATTATGACGGTTTTATTTGGAATAGCAGAACAACAAGAGGAAAGCAGGAAGTAAAGTGTCATTACGTGGCAAATATCGTGTCGAAAGATAACAAGCGAGTAAGCAATGTTTCCGCGCCGCGCGCCGTTTACGCTGGGGTGAACAGGTCAATTTTGTAACAGAGTACCCGGCAGTGCGATTTGCAGGATAACGGGTTCATAACGTTTATTTTTACCTAGCTGCTTTGCCCAGCGCTTCACGCCGATAAACGCCACGCTACCGCCTAACAGCGCGCCAATAACCGCGGCCAGATCGGTGCCGAACAGCGTTTGGCATATCGCTGCCCCGAACAGCAATCCAAACAGCGGGACAATATAAACCAAAGCGGCGGAAAACAATAACCGTCCTTCAGAAATACCCAGCTCCACTTTTTGTCCAATTTCCAAAGGCCGATCGCAAGGAACGTACAGCGTGTTTTCGGCAGAGAGCCCAAGCTGACTTAATAAACCGGTTCCACACGACGAGCGGGATTTGCAGGTGCCACAGCCCGCACTGGGCTCACACCGCAGCTCCGCAATTCCATCCTGCCATGACACCACTGTCGCCCACTCTTTAATCACGGCTCCGCCTTCATACTAATGCTGTCAGCCACGCGCTTAGCCGTAGAAGGAGGAATATCGCCGACAACGGTAATCTCGCGGTTGTCTTTCATGACGGTGTGAATGGAGCGCCGCCCCGTGAGTACAGACTGCTCCTCACTCACGTCAGAAGACGGGCTAATATTAACCGAAAAACTGAATAAACCATCGCTATACAGACGTGTTTCAATAGGAATGGACGAACCTGGCAATACTTTTTTGTTGTGCGACTGTTCTTTCATGCCGGCAGGCAACCATTCAGGCACCCAGGTAAAATCACTTTTTTCCGCAGCAGGCGTGGGTAGCGCAGGAGGAAGTTTGATACCTTCCAGCGGACGCATCACGCTCACCAGATCATCGTCAACAATCAATGATGTCGTTAAGAATTGCTCCAACCGTTTGTCGCCATTGCGATCCTGTAAATCAATGCGCAGTGGAAGTTTGGAGTCCGCATCAATCCACACCGTGTAGCTGTAGCGTGTGCCATCGCGTGAGATGACCCGAATGCCTGATGCCAGACGATCGGCAATGCGTACCCGTCCATCAGCAGGAACAAAATCATAATAGGGCGATAGTTTCTGAAAATCAGCGAAGACCAGAGAAGGGAGAGAATCAACGATATGATCGCTGGTGAGCGTAAATGGCTCAAAACCAGGATCGAAATAGCTGATTTCATTGCCACGCTGCACAATCTCGCGTCTCGGACCATCCATAAACAGCAACTGCGCTAAGGCACGGTTGTTGACCACAGCATGACGATACCGTACCGACTCGAAACCTTGCAGGGTAATGTTAATAAAGGAAATTTCGTAATTCAGAGAACGAGTAGCGCTATTCATCTGTTGCAGCAACGCGCCCGGCTCAACATTCTGAGCCGGGGCGAAAGTAGAATAAAACAGACTGCCAATCAGAAAACAGGCGGCGGACCAAACACGCTTCATTACCGGGGCTGTGTTCCTAATGATTGAGTACCGGGAACCTGAATTGCCGCTTGCTGATCGTCCTGCGGCAGAGCGTGCTCGGCATGCAGCCGGCGCTGTAATTCGTAGTCCTGCAAAATGGCGTTAAGGCGATTGCGCTGCATATCGGATTTTTGTTGACCGCTGTTAGGGGCAACATTTTCTGACGGCACGCCCAGACTCACTGGAGAGGCGGTGCCCATAGCAGGTAAGGTACTGAACACGCCGGATTCCACAACATGTTCAGAAGCATTACCCTGCTGGTAATTTTGTACGCCGACAATCACCGCTAAAGATACGCAGGCTGCGACACCGACTTGCGTCAGTTGGCTGCCCCACGGGCGGATTTTGTGCCAGAAAGGCATCTTCGTCCACTCGACAGGCTGTGGCTGAGATTCAGGCTGCGCTTGTGGAACCAGACGAACAGGTTCTTTTTCGATTGCAGCAGCAACACGAGAAGCGATGTCCAGGTGAATCACGTTTTCACTCACGTCACCACGCATCACATCACGAATCAGATGATAACTTTGCCAACTTTGCTGCAACGCATCATCCCGTGACAGTGCGCCTAACAGTTCGGAATCTACTGCTTCGCCATCCATTAAAGCGGAAAGTTTCTCTTTCTGCATACCGACACCCTTACCTTGTCAAATCCATCATTAGTCATGCGGATAGCTGAAAACGCTCGCTAGCGCTGAATAAGCGGTTGTACTTTATTATCAATCGCTTCCCGCGCCCGGAAAATACGAGAACGAACAGTGCCGACGGGACAATCCATAATCACGGCGATCTCTTCGTAGCTTAAACCGTCCAACTCACGCAGCGTAATCGCTAAACGTAAATCTTCCGGTAAAGACTCGATAGTTCGGAAAACGATGCTTCGTAATTCTTCTGACAACATTAAATTCTCAGGGTTCGATATTTCTTTCAGTGCGCCCGCATTTTCATAGTTTTCCGCGTCATTAGCATCAATGTCGCTGGAAGGCGGACGGCGTCCCTGAGCAACCAAATAATTTTTGGCCGTATTCACTGCGATACGATATAGCCACGTATAGAACGCACTATCGCCGCGGAATGACTCTAGCGCGCGATAGGCTTTAATAAACGATTCCTGCACCACGTCTGGCACGTCCCCTTGGGAAACATACCGCGATACCAGGCTCGCTACCTTATGCTGATAACGAACGACCAACAAGTTAAACGATTTTTGATCGCCTTTTTGGACTCGCTCGACCAGAACCTGATCTGCCAGTTGCTCGCTCATCCGAGGTAATCTCTACTCAAACCGTTCTCCACACGTAAAATAGTACTGCCAGCTATATAAGTCATTTAGAGCAAGCTCCTCATTAGAACCAAGACATCCAATAAAGTTCCGAGTCATCATTTTTATTTTGCTTAGCGCCGTTACTCGTCTTTGCGATGCGTATCATGACGCATTCTCTTCATCACACATTGTCTTTATCAAAAATGGTCTTGATCTGAGGCTCCACGCCTCTCCGAGGATGATACGATAAATTTGGGGTATGCGCACGATTCAGCATTCCCTTCCCTTCGCTTATTTAGCGTGTAGATAGGGGGCTAAAAACCAATGCAGCAATCAACCATTGGGTGCTACCATCCGATTTCCTCTTCTTTTTGCACCCACGACACGACCATGCAAACGACCACTGAATACGTCTGTGATGTTTTAATCATTGGCAGCGGTGCTGCCGGGCTTTCGCTAGCTCTGCGTCTGGCTTCACAAGCCAACGTGACGGTATTAAGCAAAGGCCCACTCAACGAAGGCGCAACGTTTTATGCTCAGGGCGGCATCGCCGCGGTTTTCGATGAAACGGACACGATTGACTCCCATATCGAAGATACCCTGATCGCTGGCGATGGCCTGTGTGAAAGGGAAGCGGTTGAGTTTATCGCCAGCAATGCCAAACACTGCGTGCAATGGCTTATCGAACAAGGCGTGCTATTCGATACTGAAACCAGCACCAGCGGTGAAGAACGTTACCATCTCACGCGCGAAGGTGGGCACAGCCATCGTCGGATTCTGCACGCGGCGGATGCAACCGGAAAAGAAGTGGAAAACACGCTGGTGCAGAAAGCGCTATCTCATCCGAATATTCGGATTATGGAACGCTGTAACGCCGTCGATTTGATTACCTCGAATAAGCTGGGTCTGCCCGGCACACGCCGCATTGTCGGTGCTTACATATGGAATCGTGAACGGGAGCGCGTAGAATCCTGCCGAGCGAAAACGGTAGTTTTAGCGACCGGTGGCGCATCCAAAGTGTATCAATACACCACGAACCCCGATATTTCCTCTGGTGATGGCATCGCCATGGCCTGGCGCGCGGGTTGCCGCGTGGCAAATCTGGAGTTCAATCAGTTTCACCCGACCTGCCTGTTCCACCCGCAGGCGCGAAATTTCCTGCTAACGGAAGCGCTACGCGGTGAAGGCGCGTACCTTAAACGTCCTGACGGCACACGCTTTATGCCCGATTTCGATGCCAGAGGCGAATTGGCCCCGCGTGACGTGGTCGCCCGTGCGATTGACCATGAGATGAAACGGCTTGGCGCAGACTGCATGTATCTGGATATCAGCCACAAGCCCGAAGCATTCATCAAACAGCACTTCCCCACTATCGATGAAAAGCTACAGTCTCTCGGCATCGATCTGACGCGTGAACCGATACCTATCGTCCCCGCGGCACACTACACCTGCGGTGGCGTGCTGGTCGATCAGCACGGCCGTACCGATCTTGACGGCCTGTATGCGATTGGCGAAGTCAGCTATACCGGCTTGCATGGCGCAAACCGCATGGCATCCAATTCACTGCTGGAATGTCTGGTTTACGGCTGGTCAGCCGCTGAGGATATTTTGCAGCGCTTACCGCAAATCAAAGCGGTGAAAAAGCTACCAGATTGGGATGAAAGCCAGGTCGACAACTCCGACGAACAAGTGGTGATTCAGCATAACTGGCACGAGCTGCGTCTATTTATGTGGGATTATGTTGGGATCGTGCGGACGACTAAGCGACTGGAGCGGGCACAACGCCGCATCCAACTGCTTCAGCAGGAAATCAATGAATACTACGCCCACTTCCGCATTTCCAACAATTTGCTGGAACTGCGTAATCTGGTGCAGGTCGCCGAACTCATCGTCCGCTGTGCGCTAGAAAGAAAAGAAAGCCGCGGGCTACATTACACGCTGGACTACCCAGAGCAGTTCGACGCCCCAACGCCAACTATTCTGGTGCCGTAGTTCATAAAAAATAGTTCACTTAGCAAAGGCAGGCGCAGCAACAAGGCGTCTGCCATCTACATAAAGAGATAAAAATCTTTTGTCAGTTGCTGGAAATCCGTCGAATAACCCCTTTCTGCATCACGAATTACCAGTGAGGAACTCAAACATTCTCTTTCCTGACGAGACAGCGCCAGCAAAACGCGATGCGCTGGTTTCTCTTCCTGTTCCGATACGCGAAGCTGCTGGTGAACATACCAATGGTGCTGCTGCGCCAGCGGAATAAAAGACTCAGCAACCTGAACCGGTAGCACTACGCAGAAAAGACCTTCAGGCATTAGCAACTGATGCGCACAATGCAACAGCGCTTCATGAGTTAACAAGGTGGTATAGCGAGCCTGATCGCGCTGAGCCGATCCGCACGCGATCCCTGGCGGGAAATAAGGCGGGTTACTGATAATCAACGAATAATCGGCGGCTCGCGTCTCAGCAAAACCGACAATATCTTCAGCATACACCGTGATTCTGTCAGCCCATGGAGAGGCGGCAATGTTCTCCTGTGCCTGCTGGCTGGCGGCACTATCCAGCTCGACGGCATCAATCGGAACATGCGGTTCAGAACGTTGCGCCAGCATCAACGCGAGAAGACCGGAACCGCTACCGATATCCAAAATCCGAGTGGCTGAAGACACTGGCGTCCATGCTCCCAGCAAAATGCCGTCGGTCCCCACCTTCATGGCACAGCGATCGTGCGCCACAAAGAATTGCTTGAAGGTAAAACCATCCCGACGCAATGTCAGTTTATTATCAGCCTGATGACTCATGAAAATAAGATTCCAAACGCAAACCGCAGTAGCATAGGTGAAACATCAATGCAGGAAAAGTGCCGATGTCTGCTTAAACAGGTGAAGAAACCGGCCAATCCGTCTATAATCGGCGCCCCAAATAGAGGTAGACCATGACTGTAACCAATTTTTCCGAGCTCGATCTTGATGAAAGCCTGTTAGACGCCCTGCGCGACATGGGCTACGAGCGCCCAACCGTGATTCAAGCTGAGGCGATCCCTCCGGCGATGGAAGGCCGCGACGTCCTAGGCTCCGCGCCAACAGGAACAGGTAAAACCGCCGCCTATCTGCTGCCGGTTTTGCAGCATCTTATCGATTTCCCTCGTAAAAAATCGGGTCCACCTCGTATTCTGATCCTCACGCCAACCCGTGAACTCGCCATGCAGGTGGCCGATCAGGCGCGAGCGTTTGCTGCACATACGCACCTGGATATCGCCACGATCACCGGCGGCGTGGCCTACATGAACCACGCAGAAGTCTTCAGTGAAAATCAGGATATCGTCGTCGCGACGACGGGCCGTCTTCTGCAATACATTAAAGAAGAAAACTTCGATTGCCGCGCGGTAGAAACGCTGATTCTGGATGAAGCAGACAGAATGCTGGATATGGGCTTCGCTCAGGATATTGAACACATCGCTGGAGAAACCCGCTGGCGCAAGCAAACGATGCTGTTTTCTGCAACGCTGGAAGGGGACGCGATCAAAGATTTCGCCGAGCGCTTGCTCAACGAACCTGTTGAAATCGAATCCGATCCATCGCGTCGGGAACGTAAAAAAATTCTGCAATGGTATTACCGCGCCGACGATCTCAAACACAAAACGGCGCTGCTCTGCCACCAGTTAAAACAGCCGGACGTGACGCGTTCTATCGTTTTTGTACGCAAGCGTGAGCGCGTGCACGAGCTGGTTGCCTGGTTGCGTGAAGCGGGCATTAACTCCTGCTATCTTGAAGGCGAAATGGTGCAAGCTAAACGTAATGAGGCGATCAAACGTCTCAGCGACGGGCGTGTCAACGTGCTGGTAGCAACGGATATCGCAGCGCGTGGTATTGATATTAACGATGTCAGCCACGTATTTAACTTCGATTTGCCGCGCACATCGGACACCTATCTTCACCGTATCGGCCGCACCGGTCGCGCCGGTCGTAAAGGCTGTGCTATCTCTTTCGTCGAAGCGCACGACCATCTGCTGCTGGGAAAAATCAGTCGCTACTTGAATGAACCGCTAAAACCGCGCGTCATTGAAGAACTCCGCCCAGAGACGAAAGCGCCAAGCGCCAAAACGACGGGGAAACCGTCGAAAAAAGTACTGGCTAAGAGACAAGAGAAAAAAGAGAAGGAAAAAGAAAAAGTTAAGGTAAAAGTTCGTCATCGCGATGCTAAAAATATTGGTAAGCGTCGTCAACCAACGCAGAAAACCGACGAACCCTCTGCCGAATAAAACAGTCGATGTTTTATATAGATGTAAAAAAAGGGAGCCTCAGCTCCCTTTTTGTTAAGGCTTGAATTACAGGCTTGCTGTAAAAGTACGAGCGATAACGTCGCGCTGCTGTTCTGGCGTCAGTGAGTTGAAACGCACAGCGTAACCAGATACGCGGATAGTCAGTTGCGGATAGTTTTCCGGATGCTTAACAGCATCTTCCAGCGTCTCACGGCGCAGAACGTTTACGTTCAGGTGTTGACCGCCTTCCACACGCACTTCAGGTTTGATTTCCAGCGGAATTTCACGATACTCGATCTGACCCAGATCGCTCACCGGAACGATTTGATCTTCGCTATAACCTGATTTAGCACACACGCAACGCGCCTGTGATTTTTCTTCATCCAGCAACCAGAAAGAATTGATCAGCGCGCTGTCGTTAGCCTTGGTGATTTGAATACCAGTAACCATAATTGCCTCCGTAAAACGGCGTGTTATTGTCTTAGTTAAAAAACTAACTGAGTAAAAATCGCTATCAGCAAAAAAACTGCTAAATTTCGTAACGATCGTATAAAACCGTTTGTATCTGCCTCTTATATACCAGCCTGACAACCAGACATCCTTGACTTAAATCAATTTTAAAAGCCCACGACTTGGCAGCCCGATGGCAATATATTGTTTTATATCAATTTTACCAACACACTGAATTGCAAATATTTTTGTAAATTTTCAATTTTTTTTCAAAAAAGGTCCTTTCATCCCGACAATAGCGGTTACGGTTTTACCTCAGGACGATAGATCGGTAAGCTACCGACAACACCATTCAACCTGTAAAAAAAGAGTGCATGATGGCGATCTCTCTCACCTGGCATGACGTGCTGGCACAAGAAAAGCAGCAGCCTTACTTCATTAATACCCTTGAATTCGTTGGGAAGGAACGTGCAGCGGGTAAAACTATCTATCCCCCGCAGAAGGATGTTTTCAACGCGTTCCGCTTTACTGAACTGCATCAGGTCAAAGTCGTCATTCTCGGGCAAGATCCCTATCACGGCCCGAATCAGGCACACGGGCTGTCATTTTCTGTACGTCCGGGCGTACCCGCTCCGCCTTCTCTGGGTAATATTTATAAAGAATTGGCGAGCGACATCCCTGGATTTGAAATTCCACGACACGGTTTTCTGCAAAGCTGGGCAGAGCAAGGCGTTTTACTGCTCAACACGGTATTAACCGTTGAAGCTGGACAGGCGCACTCGCATGCTAATTTGGGCTGGGAAACGTTTACTGACCGCGTCATCGCAGCATTGAATGAACAACGGGAAGGCCTGATTTTTCTGCTATGGGGCTCTCATGCACAGAAAAAAGGCAACATCATTGACCAGCAGCGCCATCATATTCTGAAATCGCCGCACCCTTCCCCACTGTCTGCACACCGTGGTTTCTTGGGCTGTAAGCATTTTTCTCAGGCTAATCAGCTTTTGGAACAGCAAGGGCTGTCGCCAATAGACTGGACGCCAAGGCTCCCGGAAGAGGCTTAAGCGATAACGGGTTGGTTGTCTTCAAAAAACGAAGGCGGCCAACTGTCGTTTACAAGGGATGGTTTACAAGAAATCGCTCACTAACGTATTGAGCAAATAAAAAACGTTCATTGAATGCAGATATATTGAGAAAGGGATGAATAAGCGTTAATTCGATGATTTGGTGGAGCTAAGCGGGATCGAACCGCTGACCTCTTGCATGCCATGCAAGCGCTCTCCCAGCTGAGCTATAGCCCCACAACGTGTGGAATGTTCGTGATAATGAACCAAACAGAGGGAGTGTTTGGTGGAGCTAAGCGGGATCGAACCGCTGACCTCTTGCATGCCATGCAAGCGCTCTCCCAGCTGAGCTATAGCCCCGTATCTTACAGCATCACCGCGAGGGCAAGTACTGTGCGAACGCGTCGCATAATATGAAACCCGATTCGCAGTGTCAACGGCTAAATCCGGTTATCCGATTAACCGCTGAAAAAGACGCCAAAGGTAAGAAAAAACAGGCGGCAATTTCGATGTCATCTCGTCATAAGCACAATTTAAATTGCAGTCTCAATAAAAAAGCTGCTAACGATAACGCGATTTATTATCATCATTTCACGTTACGCTTCTGCCTCTTATATAAGCCTCACCACATGCGCTATTTTCCTATGATTGTATTTTCTCTGATGGTATCTGCCTCTGGCATGTTGCCTGTTCGGGCGCAGCCAACCATTCCTGATATGACCGAACAAGCAAAAGCTCAATTTGAGATCAAGCTCGTTGAAATGAAAAGCGATGCACAGCATGTCTATCGGCTTTTCATGGCGCTTCCCCGCCAACCCGCACCTGAAGGCGGTTATCCGGTTCTGTACATGCTGGATGGCAACGCTCAGTTTCCCGTTGCCGTAAACAGCTACAATACAAAAAATGGCGCAGCACCGCTGATTGTCGCCGTGGGTTATCCGATCGATAAGCCTTACGATGTTCCCGCCAGAACGCGTGACTACACGCCACCGACAACGCTCACCGATCCAGATTTTGCCGCAGGCGGCGAAGCCGAAGCGTTTTATCAATTCCTGCAATCCACGGTAAAGCCCTGGGTTGAAGCGAACTACGCCGTAAATAAGCAAAAACAAACGCTGGCCGGGCACTCTTTCGGCGGTCTGTTTACGCTCTATACGCTGTTTAACCACACCGAATCTTTCCAGCGTTATGTTGCCGCAAGCCCGTCTATCTGGTGGGGAAATGGCGTCGTGATTCCGGCAAGAACGCCGCTGCTCGCTACACCACCGCTGTCAATAACCGTCACGGCAGGGGCAAATGAAGATGAGCAAGCCAAAACGCAGGCAGGTAAACCCGTTGATGAAAAGCGGGCAGAACGGATCAGCCAAAGAAAAATGGTGGAAAGAGCAACGGCACTGGTCGCACAGCTCAACGAACAAGGCACAAAAGCCGACTTTATTCTGTTCCTCGGTAAAGGGCACGGCGACGTGATCCCCGATGCCATCGGTAAAGCGGTTGCTATCGCCGGTCAATAATTCCCATAGCACGCCATAAAAAAATGAACCCCGGCTTCTGGCCAGGGTTCATTTTATATAACGCTATTCACGCGATAACGATTACTGCTGCGCTTCACGCTCGGCGATGAACGCCAGTGCTTTATCAATACGCGCCAGCGAACGCTGTTGACCAATCGCGTGCACAGTCACATCAACACCTGGAGACTGACCCGCGCCCGTTACCGCAACACGCAGCGGCATACCGACTTTACCCATGCCCTGACCCAGCTCGTCCGCCGTGCCCTGAATGGCGTGATGGATATTCTCCGGCGTCCAGCTCGTTATCGCGGCCAGCTTCTCGCGTACCAGCTCAAGCGGCTGACGGGCAACCGGACGCAAATGTTTCTTCGCGGCATCAGCGTCAAACTCAGCAAAATCTTCATAGAAATAACGGCAAGAATCCGCCATTTCTTTCAGCGTCTTGCAGCGTTCGCCCAGCAAACCAACCAGCTCGCTCAACTGCGGCCCAGTACGGGTGTCAATCCCTGCCTGCTCGATATGCCATAACAGATGTGTCGCCACATATTCTGCGGGTAAATGGTTAATATAGTGATGGTTCAGCCATTGCAGCTTCTCAGTATTGAAAGCGCTCGCCGATTTGTTGACAGCATCCAGCGAGAACAGCGATTTCATCTCATCTATAGAGAAGATTTCCTGATCGCCAGACGACCAGCCTAAACGCACCAGATAGTTCAGCAGTGCTTCCGGCAAATAGCCGTCATCGCGGTATTGCATTACACCCACAGCGCCGTGACGTTTGGACAATTTCTTACCGTCGTCGCCCAGGATCATCGACACATGCGCATATTCTGGCACGGGTGCGCCCAGCGCTTTCAGGATGTTGATCTGACGCGGCGTGTTGTTGATATGGTCTTCACCACGGATAACGTGCGTGATTTCCATATCCCAGTCATCGATAACGACACAGAAATTGTAGGTTGGTGAACCGTCAGTACGACGGATAATCAGGTCATCGAGCTCCTGATTGCTGAATTCGATCGGCCCGCGAATGCGGTCATTGAAGATGACCGAGCCTTCCTGCGGGTTGAGGAAACGCACGACGTGCGGCTCATTATCAGCATGGTGTTCGTGAGAGCCACGGCAACAGCCGTCGTAACGCGGCTTTTCGCCGTTTTCCATCTGCTTTTCACGCAGCGCTTCCAGACGCTCTTTAGAACAGTAGCACTTATATGCCGTACCGTTTTCCAGCATCTGATCGATGACTGCGTTGTAACGGTCAAAACGTTTAGTCTGGTAGTACGGGCCTTCATCCCAGTTCAGGCTCAGCCAGTTCATACCATCCATAATGGCATCAATCGCGTCCTGAGTTGAACGCTCCAGATCGGTATCTTCAATACGCAGCACGAACTCGCCGTCATGATGACGGGCAAACAGCCAAGAATACAGTGCGGTACGAGCGCCGCCGACGTGGAGATAGCCAGTAGGACTAGGGGCGAAACGGGTTTTGATTTTCATTTGGGATTACAGCCTTATTACGCAACGGCTGTCGGCATAGACCGACATAAGCTCAGAGAACAAAAGTGGGCAACATTCTATCACTCTGCTTCGATTCCTCAACGCCGTAACATGCCGCACATGCTTTTATTCTGCTAGCGATGGCAAGATAACAGGCTGAATTGCGCAAGGATGCAGCACCAACGGCGATAAATACGACGCCTTGACTAATTTTGCAACGAACAATCATTTTAGTTTTAAAAAGCGTTGACTCACATTCAAGGATCCCTATAATGCGACTCCACACAGCGGGGGTGATTAGCTCAGCTGGGAGAGCACCTCCCTTACAAGGAGGGGGTCGGCGGTTCGATCCCGTCATCACCCACCACTCTTTTGAGTTTTAAATAAGAGTAGCTCGCTGTGTAGAGTAAGAAGATTTGAGATTGGGTGATTAGCTCAGCTGGGAGAGCACCTCCCTTACAAGGAGGGGGTCGGCGGTTCGATCCCGTCATCACCCACCAATCTCATACCAGCTGGTCTTCTTATTAGAAGTTGAAGCAAGTCAAGAAGTAAATGTAGTTCAGAAGTGGGTGATTAGCTCAGCTGGGAGAGCACCTCCCTTACAAGGGGGGTCGGCGGTTCGATCCCGTCATCACCCACCACTTCTGCGGGTCGTTAGCTCAGTCGGTAGAGCAGTTGACTTTTAATCAATTGGTCGCAGGTTCGAATCCTGCACGACCCACCACTTCCGCAAAGTTATTCCTATCTGAAGTAAATCCATCCAATGTTATATATTGTGCATGTCGTGTAGGTGAGAACCTGCTCAATGATTCCGCGTTAGCTTTCCCAATATTCAATGAAGTACCGCAGCCCTACTCAGCTACGGCACCTAAATATCACGCCAGTACGGCTAAATCCGCAGCGTCAAAACCGCGTAATTTATCAGTCTGCCCAGAACGCACTTTTTGTACCCATTGCGCATCAGAAAGCAGGACTCGGCCTACCGCGATCAGGTCAAACTCCTCTCGCTCCATCCGAGCGTGCAGATTGTCCAATGCCGCCGTGCCAGAACCTTCACCACCAAACGCAGCAAAGAAATCCGAGCTCAATCCCACTGAGCCAACGCTAATTGTCGCCGCACCCGTCAGTTTTTTCGCCCAACCGGCGAAGTTCAGCCCTTCCGCCCCATCAACCTCCGGGAATTCAGGCTCCCAGAAACGACGCTGGGAACAGTGAAGAATATCCACACCCGCCTCAACCAGCGGCGCTAACCAGTCCGTCATCTCCTGTGGGGAACTCGCCAGCCGCGCACTATAGTCCTGCTGCTTCCACTGACTCACACGCAGGATCAGCGGGAAATCCTCACCAACAGCGGTCCGGACAGCACGAATTACCTCAGCGGCAAAGCGAGAACGTTCGCGGATCGTTGCGCCACCAAAGGCATCTTCACGCTTATTCGTGCCCGACCAAAAGAATTGGTCGATCAGGTAACCATGTGCACCATGCAGTTCCAACGTGTCAAAACCCAATCGTTTCGCATCCGCCGCAGCGCGAGCGAAAGCTGCCACGGTATCGGCAATATCTTCTTCGGTCATCACCACACCGCGAGGCTCATCTGGACTGACGATTCCCGAGGGGCTTTCAACAGGCGCATCAGGCTCCCAGCCACGTCCGTGGGTTGAACCCGTATGCCAAATTTGCGGCCCAATACGACCACCAGCGGCATGAACCGCTTTCGCCACCGCGTCCCAACCGGTCAACGCGGCTTCGCCGTGAAAGAGCGGGATTCCTGGCATATTACGCGAAGCGGGACGATCGACTACCGTTCCCTCTGTCAGAATCAGCCCAACTCCCCCTTCGGCACGGCGGCGATAATATTCCGCCTGCGCTGGGCCAGGAATGCCGTTTTCAGCCATACCTCGCGTCATCGGTGCCATAACAATGCGGTTAGGAAGGGTTAACCCTTTCAACGTGAAGGGACTAAACAGAACATCATCAGACATAAATATTTCCTTTTATGGTTTAACGCTATCGCGGCGTTGAATATCGATTAGAAACTCAATTCATGCGGTTAAGCAACCCCAGTTAACTCGACATCCCGTAAAAATAATACCGCTCCACTTGCAATATAGATGATATATGACATATATAATAAATGTCACACAACATCTAAAAATAAAGGTAGCAGCATGAAATACACGACTTTTGGACGTAATACGGGCTTACGCGTTTCCGAACTTGCTCTCGGAACAGGAAATTTTGGCACCGGTTGGGGCTATGGTTCTGAAAAAGAACAGGCTAAACAGGTATTTGATCGTTATGCCAACGCGGGCGGCAACTTCATCGATACAGCGGATGCTTACCAGTTAGGCCAATCTGAGCAAATGGTCGGAGAATTCATTGCCGCAGATCGCGACCATTTTGTCGTTGCGACGAAGTACACCTTAAGTGCCATGCCGGATGCCGGAATTTCCCAAACCGGCAATAGCCGCAAGAACATGATCTCATCAGTCGAAAACAGCCTAAAACGGCTAAACACCGATCGTATCGATGTACTGTGGGCGCACTTTGATGACCAATTAACGCCACTGGAAGAGATTGTTCGCGCTTTCGACGATCTCGTTCGGGCAGGGAAAATCCAGTACGCAGGCTTCTCTAATTTCCCCGCCTGGCGCATTGCCAGAGCGGACACCATCGCGGAACTGCGCGGCTGGTCGCGAATTGCCGGTATTCAGGTGGAATACAGTCTGGTGCAGCGCACCGCAGAACGAGAGCTACTGCCGATGGCTGAAGCAATGGGGCTGGCAGCAACGCTTTGGTCTCCACTGGGTGGCGGCCTGCTGACGGGAAAATACCGTAAAAGTAAAGAAGGCCGTCTGATCGGTTTTGGCGGAAGACTAGTACACACAGAGCAAGACACAACCTTGTTGGACGAGGTCTTTCGCGTGGCAAACGACTTAAATGTCATGCCAATACAGATTGCCATCGCCTGGCTGCGACATAAATCCGCCCGCGCTAGCACCAGCCTGATCCCCATTCTGGGCTCCCGCACACTGGCGCAGTTGGACGATACACTGGTTGCATTAGGTGTGACGCTAAGCGACGATCAGGTCGCACGACTGGACGACGTCAGTGCTATTTCGCTGGGGACGCCGCACGATCAGATCGCAGGGTCATTGCCTCGGGCTCAAGGGGGCAACAGTGCTCATATTATTACACCGTGGCCGCCACGGGCCTGATCTGGCTATTGATGAAAGGCATCATCTATTGAGTCTGACTTTTTCATACCCTAAGATGATGCCTGACAGAAAGAGGAGAACAGCATGGCCCGTGTATCAAAACAGCAGATGGAGCGTAACCGAGAGGAAATCATTCAGGTTTCTTCACAACTCTTTCGTGAACGGGGCCTGAACGGCGTCAGCGTGAACGACTTGATGGCCGCGGCCGGCTTAACTCACGGTGGCTTTTATGGTCATTTTGCTTCTAAGGATGAGCTCGCTGCCATCGCTAGCCGAAAAGCGCTTGAGGACTCTCGCTCGCGTTGGCAGGAAATAACTCAGCACGCAGGTCAACATGACCTGCAAACGATGGTGGAACACTATCTTTCCCCCGCCCATCGTGACGGCGCTAAGGACGGCTGTGCGCTCACTGCGCTAGCCAGCGACATAGCCAGAGAAAGTGAAGACAAACCGATACGTGAGGTTTATCTCAGTGGTGTCAGAGCCATGCTGGACAGGCTGGAGTCTCTATCGACGATAAAAGATAAAGACCAGCGCCGACTGCATGCTCTGGCGCAATTCGCCCTGTTATCCGGCGCACTCACGTTAGCGCGAGCAACGGCTGGCGATCCTTTGTCAGACGACTTTCTTATCGCCGCCAAAAAAGCGCTGCTTGGCGACGCATAAACAGGTTATGAAAAAGGGACCTGTCACATCCAAGATAGGTTCCAAATTCTATCCCCTCTAAAACGATTCCCTTTATGCAATCCATTCCTCTTGCCTTCAGCCATTCAGACTGTGTTTCTTTTTCATAACATCTTGTTATTGCATTATTCCCATCCATCATTAGACCGCCGCAATCGCGGTGCTATGCTTATCTGCGTTTACTGTTCACGTAATTTTTTGACAGAAAATATCAAATTTATTGGTTTTCTATTCTGTCCCTAAATCGACGACACTGCCGCACTATATAAACAAGCATTACCAATCAGCATTTTTGCTCACTTATGAGGTTGTCTATTATGATTGCTCAGTTGAATCAGTGGTTCACGCGTTTAACCGATCATCCTGATGCAGGTAAACTTTTACTGCGTTTAACCGTGGGTATTCTGCTGCTGTTTCACGGCGTAGCAAAAGTTGAGCACGGTGTAGGCTGGATAGTACAGATGCTGCAAGGTGCAGGCCTGCCTGGTTTTATCGCTTATGGCGTTTATATCGGTGAGGTTGTTGCCCCGATTCTGATTATTCTGGGCGTATTTACCCGCGTTTCAGGCCTGATTGCCGCGCTGACGCTGGTTGTTGCTACGCTGATGGTGGGAATGGGTAAATTCTTCACTCTGACCAAAGTGGGTGCCTGGGCGCTGGAATTGGAAGCACTCTATTTCTTCGCGGGCATTATCATCATGCTGGTCGGTAGTGGTCGCTATTCTGTTGCCTCTAACCCCGCTTATCGCTAATCCTTGCCACCCAGCAGGTATTCACGACAAAAGCAAAAAACCCGCGGATTCGCGGGTTTTTTATTTCGATGCCCTATCGATCAAATTTCCCAATCGTGACTATAACGCTTGGGTTTGAACTGAATCACATCGCCTTTCTGTAGCCCGTGCAGGCTTGCATCGTCTTTTGCAACTTCCGCTTCAATCAGCTCTGACTGCTCGCCCAGCTTCAACGACAGACGAGTCAAGGCACCGAGTGGGCGAATATCTCGCACTGTCACTGCCTGATAGCCTTCCTGCGCCTGAACGGATAACGACACTTCATGCGGACGAAACAGAATCGTCTCTTCCGTCTGCGCCACTTTCAGTCGGTTACTGTCGCCAAGGAAATGGTAAACAAATTCGCTGGCTGGGTTGTTATACACTTCCGCTGGCGTGCCGATTTGTTCAATCACGCCTTTGTTCATCAGCACGATGCGGTCAGCGACTTCCATCGCTTCTTCCTGATCGTGCGTCACAAATACCGACGTCAGATCGATATCTTCATGCAACTGAGACAGCCAGCGACGCAGCTCTTTACGTACCTTGGCATCCAGTGCGCCAAAAGGTTCATCCAGCAGCAGGATGCTCGGCTCGACGATCAACGCACGCGCCAGTGCAATACGCTGGCGTTGGCCGCCGGAAAGCTGTTCAGGATAGCGATCCCCAAGCCAGTCCAACTGCACCAGATTCAGCAATTCATGCACTTTCTTTTCGATGTCACTCTTCGATGGCCGGATATTTTTAGGCTTCATTCGCAGCCCAAACGCCACGTTATCGAACACCGTCATGTGACGGAACAACGCGTAGTGCTGGAATACGAACCCCACGTTGCGTTTACGCACATCGTGAACGGACACATCCTGACCGTGAAAGATAATGCTACCGCTATCCGGCTGTTCCAGCCCGGCGATAATACGCAGCAGCGTCGTCTTACCACAGCCCGATGGCCCAAGCAGCGCCACCAGCTCACCGCTATGGATCGACAAATTAATCTCGTTCAGCGCCCGGAACTGGCCAAATTGTTTATTAATATTGCGAATTTCAATGCTCATTTTTGGCCAACTCCTGTTGTTTCTGTATTTGCTTCGTCAATCGACCTTCACTCCACTGGCGCAGCAGCAACACCACTAGCGACATTATCAGCAGCAGAATCGCCACGCTGAAAGCGGCAACGATGTTGTACTCGTTATAAAGAATTTCGATATGCAGCGGCAGCGTGTTAGTCAGTCCGCGGATGTGGCCGGAAATAACGGAAACGGCGCCAAATTCCCCCATCGCACGCGCGGTACACAGCACTACGCCGTAGATCAACGCCCATTTCACATTCGGCAGCGTAATGTGCCAGAACATTTGCCAGCCGTTCGCCCCTAGCAACCGCGCCGCTTCTTCTTCCTGCGAGCCTTGCTCTTCCATCAACGGAATCAGCTCACGCGCAACATAGGGCAGCGTGACAAAAATTGTCGCCAGTACGATGCCCGGCACGGCGTAAACAATTTGCAGATCGTGTTCGAGCAGAAAAGGATGGAGCGAGCTTTGTGCCCCAAACAGCAGCACATACACCAGCCCCGCAACCACGGGCGAAACGGAGAATGGCAAATCGATCAGCGCCAGCAAAAAGCTCTTGCCACGAAATTCGAATTTCGTCACGCACCACGCTGTCGCCAGCCCGAACACCACATTTAACGGCACAGAAATGACGGTCGCGAGTAGCGTCAGCTTAAGCGCAGAGATCGCATCCGGTTCGGTAATCGCGTCCCAAAATGCGCCGACACCTTTATCCAGCCCCTGAGTCATCACCATCATCAACGGCAGCACCAGAATCAGAAAAAAGACGACCCACGCGAGTGAAATCAGAATGTAATAGGCGGCGGGCTGTTTTTTTCTTTTAGCCGCGCTGGCCTGAGCGGAAATAACCTGTTCCATGACGACCGGCCCTTACAGTTTCGGTTGAATGCGGCGCTGCAACACGTTAATCAGCAGCAGCATAATGAAAGAAACCAGCAACATGAATACGCCGATCCCAGTTGCTCCCTTGTAGTCATACTGATCGAGCTTGGAGACGATCAGCAGCGGCAGGATTTCGGTTTTAAATGGAATATTCCCCGCGATAAATACCACGGAACCGTATTCTCCAACCCCACGGGCAAAGGCCAGCGCAAACCCCGTCAGCCACGCCGGTAACACCGCAGGCAGCAAGACATGGCGGAAAACCTGAAGCGGACGTGCACCAAGGCAGGCGGCTGCTTCTTCCACTTCTTTCGGAATATCAGCCAGCACCGGTTGCAGCGTTCTGACCACGAAAGGCAGCGTGACGAAAATGAGCGCCAGCGTGATGCCAATACCGGTGTAGGCAATTTTGAACGGAAACAGCGAGCCAATCAGGCCATTCGGCGCATACAACGCCGTCAGCGCGATCCCCGCCACGGCAGTTGGCAGCGCGAAGGGCATGTCGATCATGGCATCGATCACTTTACGGCCGGGAAAGGTATACCGCACAAGCACCCAGGCCAGCAGCGTCCCGAGAATACCGTTAATCAACGCCGCTGCCAGCGCCGTACCAAACGAAAGCCGTAGGGAGAAAAGCACCTGACGGCTGGTGATCAGATCCCAAAACTGACCAAACGTTAGTTGGCTGGCATACAAAAACATCCCCGCCAACGGAATGAGGACAATTAATCCTAAATAGCTCAGGCTAAACCCTAACGTTAGCCCGAAACCGGGGATCACTGAGGAAGAACGTTGTGACATACCGTGCCTTTAATTTTCATACTCACTACCCAGCCAACAACTGCTTGCCGACGCGCGCTACCTGACAGAAAGGTTAAGGCGGCAGATCCTCTGCCTTCTTAACCTGAAAAAAGCCGCTAGGGTGATAGCAGCCTTAATCCGTCAGACATTAGAAACTTACTTATTAATCTCTTTAAAGATGGCGTCGAACACACCGCCATCGTTAAAGTATTTTTCCTGTGCCGCTTTCCAGCCGCCGAAATCCTTATCAATCGTCACCAGATTCACCGGTGCAAACTGATCTTTAAACTCTTCAGCGATCTTGGCATTACGTGGACGGTAGAAATTTTTACCGATGATGCGCTGCGCTTCATCGCTGTAGAGGTATTGCAGATAGGCTTCAGCCTGTTTCTGCGTCCCTTTGCGCTCAACGACTTTGTCGACAACGGCAACCGGCGGTTCTGCCAGAATCGACAGAGACGGCGTCACGATCTCAAGCTGATCGCCGCCCTGCTCTTGCAGAGACAGGTACGCTTCGTTTTCCCATGCCAGCAGCACATCGCCTAGCTGACGTTGCACAAAGCTGATGGTTGCCCCACGCGCACCGGTATCCAGTACGGGCGCATGGCGATACAGTTCAGTGACAAATTTCAGTGCGGTTTCATCATTACCACCCGGTTGCGCTTTGGCATAAGCCCAGGCAGCCAGGAAGTTCCAACGCGCGCCGCCGGAGGTTTTCGGGTTTGGCGTGATCACGTCAACGCCCGGCTTCACCAGATCGTTCCAGTCTTTGATTTGCTTCGGATTACCTTTGCGCACCAGAAAAACGATGGTGGAGGTGTAAGGGGTGCTGTTGTCAGGCAGACGTGCCTGCCATTTAGGATCGATCATCGGTTGATTCAGATTTAGTGCATCAATGTCACCCGCCAGCGCCAGCGTCACCACATCAGCCTGTAAGCCGTCAATTACCGAACGCGCCTGCTTTCCAGAACCGCCGTGCGAATTTTTGATGGTGATATCTTCACCGCTAGTGGCTTTCCAATGCTTAATAAACGCCGCATTGTATTGCTGATAGAGTTCGCGCGTCGGATCGTAAGACACGTTTAATAATTCGGTAGCCGCCGAGGCCACACCAGAAAACAACAGTGCTGCCGTAGCAACAGATAACCCCAGACGACGTATTGGCATTCTTATCACTCCCTAATGCTCGAAAGTATCAGATGAAATCATGACGGATGTGACTGATTAATAAATTAAACAATTCGATTTACAGGACAAAACGTTATCGATTTGAACCGCGTACATGCCGCTTGAGATAGGACGGGTATATCAGGCTGACAACATGGAAGTGACAATAGTGGATATAAGGAAGGGGCAAAAATATTGTTTCGCGATAATTTATGCTATCGCGTTATATTGTTAATGATTATGTAATAGTTTTCAGTCTAAGCAATTTTGTTGCAGCGGCAATCTTTTTACGACTGGATATGAGGTAACCCTGATGCCTTGCGGCATCAGGTGGATACGGTGCAAGGGAAACTTGAGTGACGGAGGACGTAAACGGCGTGTCTTTCTGCCCTACTCTTCTTCGTCCAGTTGCAAAGCCACGTACAACAGCAGACGATCGTCAAAATTCCCCAGATCTAACCCCGTTAGTTCAGAGATGCGGTTAAGGCGATATTCCAGCGTATTACGGTGGATAAACAGCGCTTTCGCCGTCGCGCCGGGCTGGACGTTGTTACGGAACCAGGCACCCAACGTCCGACGCAGCAGACCATTGCCGTCCATTGCTTTAAGCTTCGAAAGCGGACGCACCAGTTCGTTTGCCTGCCAGCCGCCGCGCAGGCTGTCCAGCAGCACGGGTAACATCAAATCCTGATAGTAATAACAGCGCTGGGCGGGCATACGCTGTTTGCCTACGCTCATGGTCGTTCGTGCCGTGCGGTAGGAGCGCGCGATGCTACCGGAGCCCGCAAAATAGTTCCCCAGCGCCAGACGTACCCGCAGCCGACTGCTTTCCGCCATACGCGACATCAGCGTATCCACGCGACGCCGGTGTTCCTCTGCATCCCAGCGACCGTGGCTGTTCAGTGCCGGTTTTAGCACCACCATTTCCGTCAGAGAAACGATAGCAATGAGGTTGTCGCGTTCCGGCGTGGTCAGCAACGTCTGCAACTGCTGTAGCTCTGCCATAGCAGAGTCGACGCCGAGTTGCCCGCTGTCCACTTCGATCACCGCTGCGACACGCGGCTTATTTAGATCGATGCCTAAGCGCTGCGCCCACTCCATGAGCGCGGGAGACAGATCGTCGGTGCGAATCAGGTTCAGTACCAGCTCTTCACGCAGGCGGCTATCCTGCGCCAGCATATGCAACAGCCTCGCTTGCTCCAGCATCATTTCCGCCGTCATGCAGACAAGCTCGCCGTACTGCCGTAGCTGGCTAGGATTCCCCGTCAGGCCGATGACGCCAACAATTTCACCGTCGATGCGCAAAGGTAAATTGATGCCCGGGCGCACACCGTGCAGGTGACGCGCCACAGCATCATCAATATCGACAACTCGCCCCTGTGAAAGCGCCAGCAGCGCGCCTTCGTGCAGTTCCCCCAATCGTTCCTGATCGCCACTGCCGATGATCTTACCGCGAGCATCCATCACGTTGATATTGCTATCAATGATCTGCATGGTCCGCGCGACAATATCCTGCGCCATCTTGGCATTAAGATGATACGACGCCATTTTTACCTCTGAGAGGAACATTGACAATTGCACCAGCATACCGCCACACGGCGCGCCACACATTGTGCAAATTAACAAAGAAACGGGAATTAGATTAAATCTGTGGAAGAACTCACAAAAGCACTTTCAGGGAGAAGCGAGAGGTAGCTGGGCACCCGCGTGCCCAGCGAAAAGACTAACGTAACAAATTGTCTTAAAAGGTAATTATTAACTTACACATTGAACAAATTGATTACTGAGCCAACAGGTAAATCGTGCTGTCACCGCGACGCACATTCAAGGCCAATACGGCCGGTTTGCTGTCCAGAATTTTACGCAACTCGCCAATATTCTGTACCGGCTGTTGGTTAACGCCCAGAATAATGTCGTCCTTCTTCAGGCCAACCTTAGCCGCTGCGGAACCGGGTTTAACGTTATCCACCTTGACGCCTTTTTTGTCGTCCACCTGAGTATTGCTCAGCTCGGCACCTTCAATGCCAGAGTAAAGATTACCGGAAGCCACCTGAGCCTGATTGCTCTGTTGCAGCGTTACCTCAACCGTCAGCGCTTTACCCTCACGCAGCAGTCCCAGCGCGACTTTGCTGCCCACTGGCAGCGATCCAACCTGCGCACGCAGTGCAGAGAAGCTGCTGACTGCTTTACCATTCAGCGTGACGATCACATCGCCCGCCTTGATGCCCGCCTCATCTGCCGCCGACTTCGGCCGCACCTGGCTCACAAACGCACCGCGCTGTGCATCGACCTTCATCGCCTGAGCCAGTTCGGAGTTCAGCTCTGTCCCGGTGATACCCAGCTCGCCGCGCTTCACTTCACCAAATTCGACAATCTGTGCCACGACGCTTTTCACCATATTGCTGGGGATAGCGAAACCAATCCCGATATTGCCGCCATCTGGAGCAAGAATCGCGGTATTCAACCCAACCAGCTCTCCGTTCAGGTTGACCAGCGCACCACCGGAATTCCCCCGGTTGATCGCTGCATCGGTCTGAATAAAGTTCTCGTAGTTTTCAATATTCAACCCGCTACGCCCCAGCGCGGACACAATGCCCGATGTCGCCGTCTCGCCCAGACCATACGGATTACCAATCGCTACCGTATAATCACCGACCCGCAGTTGGTCAGAATCTGCGACCTTAATTGCCGTCAGATTTTTAAAATCTTTCAACTGCACCAGCGCGATATCGGAACGTGTGTCTTTGCCTAACACTTTGCCATCATACTTGCGGCCATCGCTGAGTCGAACCTGAATCTTGTCAGCGTTATCCACCACATGGCTGTTGGTCACCACATAGCCTTTCTCTGCATTAATCACGACGCCCGCGCCCAGCGCCTGGAAATTTTCCTGCTGCGCTGGCTGGCCGTCGTCGTCACCTTCTCCCTGACACATTGGCGATGACTGGAACGGCGATCCCTCCTGACAGAAAGGCGAGTTTTCACCAAAAAACGGCTGAAGCTGCGGTGGGATCCCTTCTTTTCCCTCATTGCCCGCATGGGTGGTATGCCCTTCCACGTAGATGCTCACCACAGAAGGCATGACATTTTCCAGCATAGGAGCCAGGCTGGGTAATTGACCCGATGACGCGGCAGACGCCGCTGACTCAGCGGCATTCGCCGTGGTGGAGCCTATCGCCATCGCCAGACTTAACGCCAGCACACTCAGAACCAGTGATTTTCTTTTCATAGGAGGTTATCTCATAGTCATCAACACGCGAGTCTTACGGCCCGTGTACCCGACACCGGGTACACTCAGTGGTCGTGCTGTATGAGATAAATATGGACCAACAAGGTTCCAAAGGGGAAGATCGTGAAGCGTAAGGAAATATTGAACGGCTTTACAAAAGTCGTGATTTCCGTTGCTGCCTGTTCATCGCTAATCTGCCGCCATCAGCTTGCGGTATTCGTCGTAGGCGTACAAATCCGTCATACCGCTGATGTAATCCTGAATCAGGCGCGCCCGATAATAATATTCACGGATGACACGCTCGGTTTCGGGTAATCCTTCCAACTCGGTAACCGCTTCGCAATAGGCCAGACAGTGCTTGCTGGATAGCTTGTGGTAAAGCCGCGTTTCAATCGGATAGCGCTTGTGCGTATCGTCGCTTACAAGCTGGCTGAAATCCTGATAGGGCATCTCAAGCAGCGGGCTATAAATATCCAGCAGGCCGCGAATCACGCGGTCACCCTGTAGCTCCAACTGTTCAACTTCATGGTGGTTAAAAACGTGCTTTAAGGCGACGCGTTTAAAAATGCCTAACAGGCGGTTCTGCGGGCTGTCGTCCTCAAGCAATGCCTGATTAAACGATCCAGCATAGACCTCCGGCAGGTTGTCGATAAAACGCTGCGCGGCATGCGGCACCATCTGCCCCACGGTATGAACACGGAGATTCATGAAGAACTGATCGTCGTGGCTACGCCATTGAAAGCGCTCACGTTCTTTGTAAGCGCGTTCAATTGTTTTAGCGAAAATGTCTTTCTCTGTTCCTGTGCCCCAATTCTCGCGCAGACGATCGTAAAGTTCTTCGATCGTGAGGATATCTTTCTCGACTGCATCCTCAAGATCCGCGATGCAGTAGGACACATCATCAGCCGCTTCCATAATGTAGCTCAGCGGATGACGGTGAAATTCGCCCATATCCAGCTCTTCACGCAGTGTGGCGACAAACGCTTCCTCTGCCAGATAGTAGCCCGGCTTCTTCATCAAATAATGGTAATCCGCCGGAAGCTCGCCGTGCCAGTACGCGGGGCGGGTGTATTTCAAAATGCAGGCCACCTGTCCGTAGGTCAGGTTGAGCTTCAGCAACGTATGCACCAGACGGATCGCCTGTGCGTTGCCTTCAAAATGGCTCAGATCCTGCCGAATCTGCCCGCGCAGATCGTCCAGCCCATCTTGCTGCATCCGCAGCGTGGGGACTCTACAGTCATCGACGCGTTCCGGGGATTCACTGTCCAGATAGTGGCTATCCAGCAATTTTCTGAACCATTGATTAATCGCGGATTCGCCAAAATGCCCAAACGGCGGATTGCCGATGTCATGCATCAGGCATGCCATTTCGACCAGACTTTCAAACGGCGTTTCTCTGTCTTTCAGACCCAGCGATGTCAGCCGTCCATCGGCTTGCAGACGGTGCAAAATTTCTTTGGCGATATAGCGGCCAACCTGCTGAACTTCCATCGAATGAGTCAGACGGGAGCGGACAGCCGCATTACGTTCTAGCGGAAAGACCTGGGTTTTTTGCTGTAAACGGCGGATGGCCGCGGAGTTAATAATACGACCCCGATCGCTCTCAAACTGGCGCACAATCGCATAGCCATCATCAAGCGTTTTAGACCGGCTAAAATAGCGCTGAAAGCTCATTTTTTTGGCGAAATCGATATCAGACATACGGTTCTCCCTATCATCCCGCGACAGCACAATAATGGACATTCCATCTCATCCCGCTAGCCATGATAGACTAACATCAGCGATATACACCTAATGCTGGTCATTTAACGATCGAGATACACGGTGCGACCACAGGGGTGAGGCATCCCTGCGGGAACCTCCCCCCTGTGTTTCCCCTAAAATGGGACTTCAGTGACCAGCATTAGGTATACGCCTTCCATTTATAACAGAATTTGTGGGGAACCTTATGAAAGTCGGTATTATCGGTGCGATGGAACAAGAAGTAACGCTGCTGCGCGATCGAATTGAAAACCGTCAGACCTTCCAGCGTGCGGGTTGCGAAATTTACACCGGACAAATCAACGGCGTAGAAGTCGCGCTGCTGAAATCCGGTATCGGCAAAGTCTCCGCCGCACTGGGCACCACGCTGCTGCTGGAACACAGCAAGCCGGACGTCGTCATTAACACCGGTTCTGCTGGCGGACTGGCACCGACATTGAACGTCGGTGATATCGTCGTTTCCGATGAAGTGCGCTACCACGATGCTGACGTCACGGCCTTTGGCTATGAACCCGGCCAGATGGCGGGCTGCCCCGCCGCTTTCCCTGCCGATGAAAAACTCATCACACTGGCGCAGGAAGCAATTGCCGAGTTACAGCTGAACGCCGTGCGCGGCCTGGTTGTCAGCGGTGATGCCTTCATTAACGGCGCAGAGCCGTTAGCTCGTATCCGCACCACGTTCCCAAAGGCGATTGCCGTAGAAATGGAAGCGACTGCGATCGCCCATGTCTGCCACCAGTTCGCCGTCCCGTTTGTGGTTGTACGCGCGATTTCTGATGTGGCCGATAAAGCCTCACACCTGAGTTTCGATGAGTTCCTGAGCGTTGCGGCACAGCAATCAACGCGGATGGTAGAAGCGATTCTGGCCAAGCTGGCCGCACGCTAATCGTGACAGTCAGGCTCCTCTGCTGGCTGACCGGGCTACTGCTCTGCTCTGCCGCTTATGCCATTCCGCAGCGAGTGATCAGTCTCGCACCACACGCGACGGAAATGGCCTATGCGGCAGGCATGGGCGAACAACTGGTTGCGGTCAGCGCCTGGTCAGATTACCCGCCAGAAGCGAAAAAGCTGGAACAGGTAGCTTCCTGGCAGGGAATCAACCTGGAGCGGATCCTCGCCCTCAAACCCGACCTGATTCTGGCGTGGCGCGAGGGGAACCCGCAGCGGCCGCTGGAACAGCTCGCCAATTTCTCGATTCCTATCGTTTATCTGGATGCGAAGACGTTAGACGATATTCCGGCGTCACTACGACAGCTGGCGACCTATAGCCGCCATCCTGAGCAAGCCGAACGAGCCGCGACAGATTTTCAGCAGGAAATAGGTGAGCTCCGGCACTCTGGCAAGGCACCTCACGCCGCGCCAGTGCGGGTATTCATTCAATTTGGCACTCAACCGCTGTTTACTTCTTCGCAAGCAACGCTGCAAAGCCAGATCGTTTCACTGTGCGGCGCCGAAAATGTCTTTAGCGACAGCCCCGTGCCCTGGCCGCAGGTCAGCCGTGAACAGGTGTTAAGACGCCAGCCGCAGGCCATTATTGTCGGTGGTGCGCCAGAGAGGATTTCCAACGTGCAGGCGTTTTGGCAGCCGCAGTTAGCGGCTCCGGTTATTACCGTCAATGAAGACTGGTTTAGCCGCAGCGGCCCTCGTTTGCTATTGGCAGCCCAGCAAATTTGTTCTCAATTAGCAGAGTTAAGACCCACGCTTTCGTCAGCCAGGTGATTGTTAATTAACACCATGAAACCATTCCGCTGACAATAGCTTCGTTAGTATTTATGGCGCCTGTAGCACGGCATATACAGGGTGTCAGGGCGGACAAATTAACGCTCAACTGACGATACTACCGGCGTGCGGCGTAACGCCTCAGTCCGGTCAATATCAAATGTAACGTAGCCTCTGTACCACAACCTAAAATTACTGAGTCACGTATTCATATCGATCAGACAAAATTTTCGACCTCTGCGGCAAAATCGCACAGGGTACGGAAACGCGTCTGATTACGGTCGCATGGTCGTCACAGTAAAAACAGGGGCGTGTTTTCTTAACGCTTCCTATCATTGGCTTATTGTCTGCGATAAAAAATGTCTGCTATAAAAAAACCGTGTCTCGGCAACAAGACACGGTTTTTATTTTTTTAGTCGGTGAATAACCGCAACGCAGGATCAGACGCTGAAAGAGGAACCACAGCCGCAGGTGGATTTCGCATTCGGATTCGTGACGATGAAACGAGAACCTTCCAGCCCTTCGGTATAATCCACCGCACCGCCAACCAGATATTGCAGGCTCATCGGATCAACTACCAGCGCCACACCTTGTTTCTCAATGGTCATATCGCCGTCGTTGATTTGATCATCAAAGGTAAAACCATACTGGAAACCGCTACAGCCGCCGCCCGTGATATACACGCGCAGTTTCAGCTCTGGGTTTTCTTCATCAGCAATCAGGTTTTTCACCTTGCTTGCCGCCGCATCGGTAAATTGCAGAGGCAGTGCTGCTATATCATCGCTCATATTTTTACTCCCAACTCAGGGCTTATCAGGTGATAGACCCATATTCATACGCTTATTATCCGGCAGTATGCGAAAACGTTCAAGATTTGACAGCCCTACCCTAAATAATTCGAGTTTCAGGAAGGCGGCAACCGCACGAATCCCCAGGAGCTTACTCAAGTAAGTGACTGGGGTGAGTAAGGAAAGCCAACACACATGCAACTTGAAGTATGACGGGTAGATTGTTGAAATAATCGCCGTATTATGCCGTCTCATACACCACACAGCCAGTACTCTCAGTGGGTATGATGCGGCGCGTTTTCAAGTGAAAACCCGCACAGCGATTTCATAACGGCGGTCAGTTCATTAGAATACCCCTACATTTTACGATCAAGACCAGTCAGGACCGCGTAATGAACAAATCTGAAAGCCTGTATGCTGCGGCACAGCAACTTATTCCCGGCGGAGTGAACTCACCCGTTCGTGCTTTTAACGGCGTCGGCGGCACGCCGCTGTTCATCGAACGGGCTGATGGCGCTTATCTCTACGACGCTGACGATCAAGCGTACATTGATTACGTGGGTTCGTGGGGTCCGATGGTGCTGGGTCACAATCATCCGGCAATCCGTGATGCGGTAATCGCGGCAGCGGAGCGCGGCCTGAGCTTTGGCGCACCGACAGAAATGGAAGTGCAGATGGCGCGTCTGGTCACCTCACTGGTGCCGAGTATGGATATGGTGCGGATGGTCAACTCCGGTACGGAGGCCACCATGAGCGCGATCCGTCTGGCGCGTGGTTACACGGGCCGCGACAAAATCATCAAATTTGAAGGCTGCTACCACGGCCACGCCGATTGCCTGCTGGTGAAAGCCGGTTCCGGCGCGCTGACATTGGGCCAGCCTAATTCCCCCGGCGTTCCAGCCGATTTCGCCCGCCACACGCTGACCTGCGTCTATAACGATCTGTCATCCGTTCGCGCTGCATTTGAACAATATCCTGACGAGATCGCCGCGATTATTGTCGAACCGGTTGCGGGCAACATGAACTGCGTTCCACCGCTGCCAGATTTCCTTCCCGGCCTGCGTGCTCTGTGTGACGAGTTTGGTGCCCTGTTCATTATCGATGAAGTAATGACCGGTTTCCGTGTCGCACTGGCGGGTGCACAGTCGCACTACGGCGTAGTGCCAGATCTAACCTGTCTGGGGAAAATCATCGGCGGCGGCATGCCAGTTGGCGCATTCGGCGGTAAGCGTGAGGTCATGCAGGCGCTGGCACCGACCGGCCCGGTTTATCAGGCAGGAACGCTGTCCGGTAACCCGATTGCCATGGCCGCAGGCTTTGCCTGTTTGACGGAAGTGGCGAAACCCGGCGTACATGAAAAACTCACCGCGTTGACCAATCAACTGGCTGACGGCCTGCTGGCTGCCGCGCAAGCCGAAAACATTCCGCTAGTGGTGAATCAGGCGGGCGGTATGTTCGGTCTGTTCTTCACGGATGCCGAGAGCGTCACCTGCTATCAGGATGTGATGAAGTGCGACGTCGAGCGCTTTAAGCGGTTCTTCCACATGATGCTGGAAGAAGGAATTTACCTCGCGCCGTCCGCGTTTGAAGCGGGCTTTATGTCGCTGGCACACACGCCACAGGACATCGATCGCACTATAGAAGCCGCACAGCTCTGCTTCTCACGGTTGTAAAAGCCAACTGAATACACGACGACGGCGTCACTCACTGGCGCCGTCATTTCAGCGCAAACCAGACGCACCATTAATCCCCATTCCCCGGCTCGATACCGCTCATTTCACACGCCAGCGCCCCCGCGCGCTTAAGCGCATAGGTGTAGCGTTCATCAAACGGGTAGCAACACGATAGCCGAAGCGCGTGCTTACAGCGGCCACTTAGCGTATAGAGCTCGCCGGGCGTGACGCAAATTTTCTCTTGCAACAGACGATGGAATAATTCCACCCCATCGACATTACCCGGCAATTCCAGCCAGAAAACAAAACCGCCCTGCGGCTGCGTCGCGCGTGTCCCCTGCGGAAAATGCCGGGCAATCAGCCCGCGCGCCTCATCCATCTGCGCGGCATAGCGACGGCGCAGCGTGCGCAGATGGTGATCGTAACCGCCAGACTCCAGAAACTGCGCCAACGTTTCCGATAGCAGCGCCGATTCCGCCATTGACGATACCGCTTTCAGCCGCGCCACTTTGGCGCGGAAACGGCCTGACGCCATCCAGCCGATGCGAAAATCGGGTGCCAGCGTTTTCGTGAAGCTGGAGCAGTAAATCACCCAGCCTTCGCGATCGAAGGCTTTCACTGTCGGCGACAGCGGCCAGGTAAACTGAAGTTCGCTGTATAACCCATCCTCAATAAGTGGCACCTGATAATCGTTCACCAGCTTTGCCAGCCGCTTTTTATCTGCCAGCGTCATGCTGCATCCGAGCGGATTCTGCGCGTTCGGCATAGTAATAATCGCCTGTAATCGCTGTTCTGACAGCAGCAGTTCCAACGCATCCAGTGCAAGACCACGTTGCGGATCGGTGGGAATTTCCACCGTTTTCAATCCCAGACTGGCAAGCAGAGGAAAGAGATAAAAATAGGTTGGCGTTTCCAGCCCCACACAGTCGCCCGGCTGCGTAACCGTGCGTAGCGCCAGCTGTAGCGCTTCCATACAGCCGTGGGTGATCGTGATGTCCTCGCGGGTCAATGTCATACCCAAATCCATCGCCCGCCGCGCCACTTCGCGCCGCAGCCGTTCACTGCCCGGCGGCAGCGCATAGCGACCAATCAGCTCAGGCTGTCGTCGCAGCAAAGAAGCAGCAATACGGCTGATCTTTTCGGTAGGGTAGAAATCGGTATGCTGCGGGCACGCCAGAGAAATGTTGGTGTAGTCTGGGTGGGTCTGAGCAGCAAACACGGTATCAATCAGATCCAGTTTTTCACTGCCCGGCACAATCACCTGCGCACGGTGAGGCTTGCTCTCCGTCAGCGACGGCAGACGCCCCCGCACAAAATAGCCGGACTGCGGTCGCGCTTCGATCAGCCCGCGATCTTCAAGAATACGCCAGGCATTCAACACCGTATTCACACTCACCTGATGCGAACCGGCAACGCGGCGAATAGAAGGCAGGCGGCTTCCCGGCGCTAACGTTCCTTGATGAATCGCCGTGGCGAAAGTTTCCGCGAGCTGTTGATAGAGCGTACTTTCTTGTGAGTCGATAATGGACACAGTTCCCCCGCAAGCCGATGAATACAGTTAACGATTAATGCATTTTGTACCCATAACAATAATCATTTTGTGTATCTGTAACCATTTCTTTTTTCTGCCTACCATAGTGTTCTCCCCCATCATCAGGATAACACCATGCTCGACCCTTCTTTTTTCAGCTACGTCACCGTCATGTCTATCACGCCGGGGCCCAATAATCTGCTGCTGGCGACGTCAGGCGTCAATTTTGGCCTGCGTCGTACTGTGCCGATGCTAATGGGTATTTTAATTGGCTGTGCGCTACAAACAGCACTGATGGGCGTAGCATTAGAGCTGTTACTGAGCTGGCTGGGCATGATTCGCCTCCCGCTCACTGTGCTGGGGTGCGTCTATTTGCTGTGGCTATCGTGGAAAATCGTGCGCTCATCAGCACCGGAATTACAGGGGCGAGTACAGCCGATGACGGTACTGCAAGGGACGTTATTTCAGGCGGTAAACCCAAAGGCCTGGCTAATGTCCAGCAACATCGCGCTGCTGTATACCGCCAGCAACGGCGTGTTGACCATTATGATCGCCTTTATGGCGCTAAACCTGCCCTGCATTTTGGTCTGGGCGTTACTCGGCGATCGCATCGGTAAACATTTACAAGAGCCGTGGAAATTGAAGGCCTTCAACGGCATCATGGCGCTTTCTCTGGTGCTTACCACCTGCTGGATGCTGGTTGAAGCTATCAACGTCTCCGGCTAGCCGCTGTTCGTCGGCGGACTTCCCTTCCCGCCGTGATCTCGAGGCTTTTGGCGGAAATTACGCCGGATAACGACAAAGCCCGTGATCCCCCTGTCTTTGTCTATAAGAGACAATAGATTAACCGGGGTAATGATAAGCATTTATTGCCCAAACATTTGTTTGATCCAGTCCGCGACGCCTTCTCCGTTTTGCTGGTCCTGCTGCACTGAAGGCTGCGGCTGGCTCGCCTGACACAGTGCCTGCGGATTATCCGTCCAGACCGGCAATACGCGTCCGGCGCTGCTGCCGTTACAGATAAAGTTACCGCTGGCATCCACCGTCATGGTAGTAATGCCTTCCGGCGGTGTCAGCATTAACGGCAGCGGTGTTTGGTTTTCCAGATAGCGACGATAAATCGTCAGCGCACCGTTCGCCCCCGTCAGCTTGGCTGGGCCGTTGTTATCGCGCCCTACCCAGCTAATCGCCACTTCTTTACCGTCGATCCCAGCAAACCAACTGTCACGCAGGTCATTGGTAGTACCCGTTTTCGCCGCCAGATGATAATTCGGGAATTTCACCGCCAGCGAACGCGACGTACCGCGTTCGACAACCTGTTGCATGCCATACAGCGTCAGATAAGCCGCCTGCGCCGGAACCGCGCGTTCCGCCTGCGGGAAGCTCTGATACAGCACCGTACCGTCTTCCGCAATCACCGAACGCAGCGAGGAAAGCGGAGCACGGTTACCGCCGCTGGCGATCGTCTGGTATTCCTGCGCCACTTCCATCGGCGTCAGACTGATCGCCCCCAGCAGCATCGCCGGTACAGGCTGGATCACATTTTCCGGAATCCCTAAACGCTTCAACGTTTCCGTGATCTGATTCAGCCCCACGGCCATCCCCAGATTGACGGTCGGCACGTTCAGCGAGTTTGCCAACGCATCAACCAGCATGACGCGGCCACGGAACTCACGATCATAGTTCTTCGGCTGCCATAGCTGTCCGTTAGACTGCTTGATCGACAACGGCTCATCCACCAGCAGGGTATTCAGACGATAGGTATCCGGCTGGCTCAGCGCGGTCAGATATGTCGGCGGCTTCGCCAACGATCCGACAGGACGACGCGCCTGTAGCGCACGGTTAAACCCGGCGTACTGCGTTTGAGCACCGCCAACCATCGCGCGGACTTCGCCGCTGAAGCGATCGACAATCACCATCGCCGCTTCCAGATCGCTGACATTACGGCCTGCGCGCAGTGCCGGAACCCCGACTTCCACCGCTTTTTCCGCCGCATCCTGCGAGACCGGATCGAGCGTGGTGAAGATCTTCACGCCGGAGAGATCGTTAACCTTGTCGCCAAGCCGCTGTTGCAGTTCCTGACGTACCAGTTGCATAAATGCAGGCTGAGGGCTGATGACACCGCCTTTCGGCTGTACGCCCAGCGGACGTGCACTCAGCATGTTGTACAAATCGGCATCAATAACCTGCTGATTCTGCAACAGACGCAACACCAGATTGCGTCGCTCTAACGTAATCTGTGGGTTACGCCACGGGTTATACAGCGACGCTCCTTTCACCATGCCCACCAGCAGTGCCTGCTGATCGAGGCTAAGTTCATTTACTGGACGACCAAAGTAATACAGGCTGGCAAGCGGGAAACCGCGGATCTGATCGTTACCGCTCTGACCGAGATACACTTCGTTCAGATACAGCTCAAGGATGCGATCCTTGCTGTAGCGATAATCCATGATCAGCGCCATATAGGCTTCGTTAGCTTTACGCCACAGCGAACGCTCGTTGGTCAGGAACAGGTTCTTAACCAACTGCTGCGTCAGCGTACTACCACCCTGTACCGCACGCCCCGCCGTGATGTTCGCTAAGAACGCACGGCCAATGGAGTACAGGCTGATACCATCGTGCTCATAAAAATGACGGTCTTCGGTCGCGACCAGCGTATCAACCAGCAAATCGGGGAAACCGGCACGCGGCACGAACAAACGCTGTTCGCCATTCGGCGACTGCATCATGGTGATCAATTTCGGATCGAGGCGGAAAAAGCCGAAGTTACGCTGATTGTCCAGATTCTGGATCTGCGACAGACGATCGTTGGCAAACGTCAGGCGCGCCTGAATCTGCCCTTCTTTTCCATCGGGGAAATCAAACGGACGGCGCAGCATGTCGATGCTGTTGCCACGCACGCTGAATTCCCCTGGACGGGTAATGCGGCTCACCTGACGGTATTGCATACCTTCCAGCAGGCTGATCATCTCTTTCTGGCTATAGGCCATGCCCGGCTCAAGGTTGACCATGCGACCATAGACGGCGGCCGGCAACTGCCAGACTTTGCCTTCAATACGGCTACGAATCTGGCTATCTAGGTATACGCCATAGATCGCCATCGCCACGGCAAAGATCAGGAACAGCTTGATCGCCAGCCCCAGCCAGCGCCGTCTTCTCTGCGATTTACGCGTCATGGTGTCATCGCTGTCGTCATCATCATTGTCGTCATAGTCGCCCTGATAATCGTCATAGCCTTCATCATCATAGTCGTCATCCCTGCGGCGTCGTATGGCCTGCTTGCGTTCAGGCTTACGTTTTGGCGCTCTACTTTTGCGTCCGATAGGTTCGCGGTCATCCCCAGACATTACAATAACTTCTCCATCAGGTTGTTCACGGCTATCTGCTCTGCGCTCAAGCCGCCTACTCTGTTTCCCGCTCCTTGTTTGGGAAAGCGGAAACGTCTGAAATTAGTGATTCTGATATTTCTTGGTACGTCTCGTCGGAGCCGTATTTGCCGGATCGTCCGGCCAGACATGCTTGGGGTAACGCCCCTTCATCTCTTTTTGCACGTCGCGGTAGGTGCCTTGCCAGAATGCCGCTAAATCTCGCGTAATCTGTAGTGGACGCTGTGCGGGTGACAAAAGTTCCAATACCAGCGCCACACGCCCTTCTGCCAGCAGCGGGCTCTGCTGCTCGCCAAACATTTCCTGCATTCGCACCGACAGCACCGGTGGCTTATCGTCATAATAGGCGATAGGCAAACGACTACCGCCGGGTGCCGTGTAGTGCGTGGGCAGCGCGCTATCCAGCCGCTGGCGCAGCGGCCAGTCCAACAGCCGCAGCAGCGCATCGCTCAAATTGATCTGGTGCAGCGCACGTAAATCACGCACGCCGACAAGTGACGGCTGTAGCCAGATTTCCAGCGTTGCCCGCAGCGCTTCATCGTCCACTCGCGGCCAGTCAACTTCCGGCAACCACTGGTGCGCGCACTGTAGCCGGGCGCGTAACTGCAACGCCGCAGCATCCCAGTTTAATACATCCATCCCCTGCTCCCGAATCCAGGATAACATCGCCTGCTGTAGTGCCTCATCGGATGGCTTATTCAGCGGACGCGTTCGCAGAGTCAGACAACCTATCTGGTCGCGCTGGCTGGCGCGCAGAGTACCCTTTTCTTCGTCCCAGTGCACCACGTTACGTTCATTTATTAATCCGGGTAGCCGCCGTTCCAGCCGTTCAATATCCAGCGGCAACGCCAGCAGGATCCGTGCCTCTGCGCTTTGCTTGTTTTGCACTAATCGATCGTTCTGTAGCAACGCCGGGGTCAGCAACCACTCGGTGCCTGACAGCGCCTCATCAGGCGACATCATCGCGCCGCTGCCGTTAGCAAGCTGGTAGCGCCCATCCTGACTGCGCCGCCGGGCGATGCGATCGGGGAAAGCCTGTGCCAGCAGCCAGTCGGCTTCTCCGCTGTCAATGCGTCCCGAAGCCGTCGATAAACGGCGCGTCAGCTGTTTTGCCCGCCGCAGCCAGTGTGACAATGGGCGATGCAGCCAGTCAGCCAGATTGATCGACCCGCTACGCGGCGGCTCTTCGAGTATCGCCGCCAGACATCCGGCGGTGGCTAATGCATCTGAACCTTGCTGTGACGCGGCATACAGCATCGTCGCCAGTCGGGCATCGCAGCCTAACGCAGCTATTTTCCGCCCCTCGGCAGTCAGCCGATCTTGTTCATCAGTAATACCAAGCTGGCACAGCAGCTGGCGTGCAGCATAAAGCGCAGGAGCTGGCGGGGTATCCAGCCAGGTTAACTGCGTCACATCAGTGCAGCCCCACTGTAATAAATCCAGCCAGATGCTGCTTAAATCGCTATTCAGTATCTCGGCTTCACTCTGCGCCGCCGCGCGCTCTGCTTGTTCACGCGAGCACAGATGCCAGCATATACCGGGGCTTAAACGTCCAGCACGTCCGGCACGTTGCACCATCGATGCCTGACTGATTCGCTGCGTCACCAGTCGGGTGATACCGCTTTTCACATCAAAGCTGGCTACGCGCTCAAGGCCGCTATCCATCACCAGCCGGATACCTTCAATCGTCAGGCTGGTTTCGGCAATATTGGTGGCTAACACCACCTTACGGCGACCCGGTTCCGCGGGCAGAATCGCCTTTTGCTGCTCCGCCAACGTCAATGCACCATATAAAGGACAAAGATCTGTCTCGCTCGACACGCTATTTTCCAGCAGCGCCTGCACACGGCGAATTTCCGCGACGCCGGGCAAAAACAGCAGCAGCGACCCCGCTTCTTCACTGAGCAAACGCCGCACCTGTCGCGCAACGCCTTCTTCAAAACGCTCCTGACTGTTCAACGGGGCATAACACCGCGCTACCGGATAGCTGCGGCCTTCGGAAATCACGCAGACGGCGTCCGGCAACAGCGTTGCTAGCCGTGCATTGTCGAGCGTGGCGGACATAATCAACAATTTTAAGTCTTCACGCAGCCCTTGTTGCACATCGAGCAACAGTGCCAATGCCAAATCGGCCTGCACGCTGCGCTCGTGAAATTCATCAAGGATGATCAGCGCCACGCCTTGCAGTTCCGCATCCTGTTGCAGCAAACGGGTTAGCATGCCTTCGGTGACGACTTCCAGCCTCGTTGCGTCACTCACACAGCTTTCCGACCGCATGCGATAGCCTATGGTTTGCCCCGGTTCTTCACCCAGTTGCTGCGCCAGTCGCCAGGCCACGCTCTTCGCCGCCAGACGGCGTGGCTCCAGCATGATGATGCGCCCGTTCACATTGCCCTGTTGCAGCAACTGCAACGGCAGCCAAGTTGATTTCCCCGCCCCCGTTGGCGCATTGAGCAGCACCTGAGGCGCGTTATGTAGCGCCGTTATCACATCATCCAGCACGGCGCTGACGGGCGGTAAAATCACAGGCTTCTCCGTATAAGGTTAACTTTCAGCGGCGAGCATTGTAGCATCTGGATGAATGTAGCATCTGATGGAATCAGAACAGAGAGATCGCCATGCCAGCCACACGCCGCCTGTTTTTTGCCTTATCACTACCGGAAACTACACAGCAAGAGATTCTCCGCTGGCGTGCCGAACACTTCCCTCTGGAAGCCGGTCGTCCGGTCGCGGCGGCCAATCTTCATCTGACGCTGGCGTTTTTAGGCGATGTCAGCGAGCAAAAAGCGCAGGTTTTGCAAACGCTGGCAGGCCGTATCCACCAACCCGCCTTTTCCCTTACGCTGAATGACGCTGGACACTGGCCGCGTCCCGGCGTGGTATGGCTGGGCTGCCGTCGTGCACCGCGCGGGCTGTTACAGTTGGCGGAACTGCTGCGGTCTCAGGCCGCACGCAACGGCTGCTATCAAACGGCCTTGCCGTTTCATCCACATATTACGCTCTTACGTGGCGCGACACGCCCCGTTGCGATTCCCCCCGCCACCTTTAGCTGGCAGGTAGACATGACGCACTTTTCACTTTACGAGTCACTTTTCGATAATGGCAAAACCCGCTATCAGCAGTTGGAAAGCTGGTCATTTATTAAATAAATAGTCGAGTGGATAAACAAAAAACAGGATACGCATGGACTATACCCCACGCTTACAACCCGCCCGGTTGATTAAACGTTACAAACGCTTTTTGGCCGATGTCGTAACCCCAGAAGGCGAGACGCTCACGCTGCACTGTGCCAATACCGGTGCGATGACAGGCTGTGCAACGCCCGGCGATACCGTCTGGTACTCCACATCGGATAACCCTAAGCGCAAGTACGCCCAGAGCTGGGAACTGACTGAAACACAACAAAATCACTGGATTTGTGTCAATACTCTGCGTGCCAACACATTATTGTACGAAGCCTTATTAGAAAATCGCATAGAAGAGTTGGCGGGCTACCTAGACGTAAAAACGGAAGTAAAATACGGTACGGAAAATAGCCGAGTCGACCTGCTTTTACAGGCGCCGGACAGGATTGACTGCTATATTGAGGTGAAATCCGTCACATTATTGCAACATGAATGTGGTTACTTTCCGGATGCGGTTACACTCAGAGGGCAAAAGCATCTGCGCGAGCTGCAACAGATGGTTTCCAATGGAAAACGTGCAGTCCTTTTTTTCGCCGTGCTCCATTCAGGTATCCAGCAGGTTTCTCCCGCCCGGCATATTGATTCACGCTATGCGGAATTATTTATCGAAGCACAGCAGGCTGGGGTTGAAATTTTATGTTACGGCTCCACATTATGCCCTGATGGTATTAAATTGACGCATAAGCTACCGTTGTTGGGATGACGTACAAGCATTGCATAACACGCCGAACGTACCACCAAAGGCGTAACACATTGTTTATTATTTAATGTAAGCAGGTTGTTCCTCACACTTTATCAGGCCGGTGTCAGGAAGCATTGCCAACCCCATCTTCATCTGCTATTTATAGCGGCCTGTTTTTTCCCCCTTTGGGGGCCGATATACCCAGATAGCTGAAGTTATGGCCAACAACGCCGCAACTTCACTGCATAAAAGGGTATTATGCGTGTCGTGTTATGTAGGAGAAGCAACATGCAAGAAGGGCAAAACCGTAAGACATCTTCTCTGAGCATTCTCGCAATTGCCGGAGTAGAGCCGTATCAAGAGAAGCCAGGCGAAGAGTATATGAACGACGCTCAGTTGGCTCATTTCAAACGTATTCTTGAAGCATGGCGCAACCAACTCATGGATGAAGTGGATCGTACGGTATCGCACATGCGCGATGAAGCCGCTAATTTCCCGGATCCCGTGGATCGCGCAGCGCAGGAAGAAGAGTTCAGCCTCGAACTGCGTAACCGTGACCGTGAGCGCAAGCTGATCAAGAAAATCGCCAAAACCCTGGTGAAAATCGAAGATGAGGATTTCGGATTCTGTGAATCCTGTGGCGTCGAGATTGGCATCCGCCGTCTGGAAGCCCGTCCGACTGCCGATCTGTGTATCGACTGCAAAACGTTGGCAGAGATACGCGAAAAGCAAATGGCAGGCTAATTTTCCTGTCCAGAATCGGCTCCTGCCCGTCGCGGGGGCCGACTTTAGGTATTTTACCGCTGATGAATGATGCTCATCACTCTATCTTCTGTCTGGATAAAACGCTGACGAGATAGCACCCACTTCTTATGTTTGGAACAACTGGTTTCACCAAAACACATCGTTATGTCGGGCGTTTTGCCCCCTCTCCTTCTGGTGACCTGCATTTTGGCTCACTGATCGCCGCACTCGGTAGTTATCTGCAAGCGCGTTCCCAACAAGGGCGCTGGCTGGTACGTATTGAAGACATCGATCCGCCACGGGAAATTCCCGGCGCTGCCTCTCGTATCCTTGCACAATTAGACCATTACGGCCTGTATTGGGACGGCGAGGTGATGTACCAGTCGCAGCGGCATGCGCGTTACCGCGAGATCCTTCAGCAGCTTCGACAGCAGGGCATGAGCTATTACTGCACCTGTACGCGTAGCCGTATTCAGCAGTTGGGTGGGCACTATGACGGTTATTGCCGGACGCGTAACCTACCGCCCGATAACGCCGCGCTACGCCTGCGCCAGACAACGCCGGTATTTCACTTTCACGATAAATTGCATGGCAAGCTGTATGCCGACAGGGCACTCGCGCAGGAAGATTTTATTATCCACCGCCGCGATGGGCTGTTTGCCTATAATCTGGCCGTCGTGATCGACGATAACGATCAGGGGATTACGGAGATCGTGCGCGGTGCCGATCTGATCGAACCGACAGTGCGGCAAATTTCGCTCTATCAGCAATTGGGCTACGCGATTCCTACCTATGTTCATCTGCCGCTGGTGCTGAATACCGAGGGAAATAAGCTTTCTAAGCAGAATCATGCACCGGCGCTGCCGAATAGCGATCCGCGTCCCGTGCTGCTGGCCGCACTGCAATTCTTGAACCAACCGCTGCCGGAGAACGGTCAGGATATGACACTTTCCGCCCTTCTGGCCTGGTCTGTCGCGCACTGGTCCCTTGATGTTGTCCCGTTACAGGCGGCAATAAACCCATCGGCGATCACATCGGCATTCTCAAAGGAGCATTGGTGAGCTATGATTAGCCGCTATTTTTAGTGACGCACTCCCTTTGACCGTCACACTTGCAGGCCGTCGCTGGGTCGACGTCAAAAACGTTTCCCAGAAATTTTTTGCTGTGCCGTTGATTTATCCATCACTATCGAGGTGTATTATCTTTTCCCGAGTTGCTAATTTTTGTCGTAAGGTACTGAATCGTGAGAACGAAATGGTCGAATCCGAGGAACCGCGCCAGCATCTGACGGTGATTCCGCGTGACCAACATACTATTTCACGCAGCGATATCAGCGATAATGCGCTGAAAGTACTTTATCGCCTGAACAAAGCGGGCTACGAGGCTTATCTGGTTGGCGGCGGCGTACGCGACCTGCTGCTGGGCAAAAAGCCGAAAGATTTTGATATCACCACTAACGCCACCCCCGAACAAGTGCGCAAGCTATTCCGTAACTGTCGTTTGGTCGGGCGTCGTTTCCGTCTCGCCCATATCATGTTCGGGCCAGAGGTGATTGAAGTTGCCACGTTCCGTGGTCACCACGAACAGCATCAGGAACAGCAAGAAGTCAAAAACTCCTCTCAGCAGGCTCAAAGCGGCATGCTGTTACGCGACAATATTTTTGGTTCCGTTGAAGAAGACGCCCAGCGCCGCGATTTCTCGATCAATAGCCTCTATTACAGCATTTCTGATTTCAGCGTACGTGACTATACCGATGGCCTGAACGATCTGCATCAGGGCGTCATCCGTATGATTGGCGATCCCGAAACACGCTACCGTGAAGACCCAGTGCGTATGCTGCGCGCCGTCCGTTTCGCCGCCAAACTGAACATGACGGTCAGCCCGGAAACCGCTGAGCCGATTCCTCGTCTGGCCTCATTGCTGCACGATATTCCTGCAGCGCGCATGTTTGAAGAGTCGCTGAAGCTGCTTCAGTCAGGCTATGGCTACCCGACCTATAAAATGCTGTGTGAATACCAGCTGTTCCAGCCGCTTTTCCCGCTGCTGAGTCGCTATTTCACACCAAATGGCGATTCCACGCTGGAACGCATGGTTGCACAGGTACTGAAAAATACCGATCAGCGTCTGCAAAATGACATGCGGGTCAATCCGGCATTTTTGTTTTCCGCCATGCTGTGGTATCCGCTGATTGAACATGCGCAAAAATTGGCTCAGGAAAGCGGGCTGGCCTACCTCGATGCCTTCTCGCTGGCGATGAACGATGTACTGGATGAGCAGTGCCGTTCTCTGGCGATCCCTAAGCGTATTACCTCTTTAGTTCGTGATATCTGGCAGTTGCAAACGCGGCTGTCTCGTCGTCAAGGTAAACGCGCTTATAAGCTGATGGAACATCCTAAATTCCGCGCCGCGTATGACTTGCTTTGCCTGCGTGCCGAAATCGAAAACCATCAGGAGCTGCTGCGCCTGGCTCAGTGGTGGGGTGAATTCCAGGTTGCCGCACCGCCACGTCAGCAAAACATGCTGAAATCACTGGATGACGGCCCGACGCCACATCGTCGTTCCCGCCCTCGTCGACCGCGTAAACCGACAACAGCACGTAGAGATCCAGCCTAATGACGCGCGTGTATCTGGCGCTGGGCAGCAATCTTGCCCAGCCTTTGCAACAGGTGCGCGCGGCATTGTCTGCGCTAGATGCGATTCCACATACTCGCGTCGTTTGCTGTTCCTCGTTTTATCGTAGCCGCCCGCTTGGCCCGCAGGATCAGCCAGACTACCTCAACGCTGTCGTTGAACTGGAAACCGCATTAGCGGCCGAATCGCTGCTGGATCACACACAGGCCATCGAGCTGGAACAAGGTCGCGAACGCAAGGAACATCGCTGGGGTCCACGCACGTTGGATCTGGACATTCTGCTGTTCGGCGATGCCGTCATCCAGACTGAACGTCTGACCGTGCCGCATTACGACATGAAGAATCGCGAATTCATGCTCTACCCGCTCGCAGAAATCGCCCCTGAACTGACGTTTCCCGACGGCGAAACCCTCGCCCAGCGGTTAACCCATGTCGACCGCAACGGTCTGACTTTATGGGATAATAGAAAGTGGGATGCTGAACCGTGTGATAACGAGAAGCTGACCGGAACAGTCGACCACTAATAATTCTCCCCATCTGCAACTTGAAGCGCGACGGGTATATCGCTACACGTCGGCTTACATTAGAATGTCCCCCTCAATTCTTCGCCCTATTGACATAGGAAGACCGTCATGAAACCGACGACTATCTCCCACTTGCGCCAATGGAAACAAGAGCAGCGAAAATTCGCTACGATTACCGCTTACGACGCCAGTTTCTCTCGCCTGTTTTTCGAGCAAGGGATCCGCGTGATGCTGGTGGGTGACTCACTGGGAATGACCGTGCAGGGTCACGATTCCACATTGCCCGTGACCACACACGATATCGTTTACCACACGCAGTGTGTCCGCCGTGGCGCACCGCTGGCGCTGGTTCTCTCCGATATGCCTTTTATGACCTATGCCACGCCAGAACAAACGTTCAGCCAGGCCGCAGAACTGATGCGTGCCGGTGCGAATATGGTGAAGCTGGAAGGCGGAAGCTGGCTTGCCCCGACGGTAAAAATGCTGACTGAACGTGCCGTACCGGTGTGCGGTCATCTGGGTCTGACGCCGCAGTCCGTTAACATCTTCGGCGGCTATAAAATTCAGGGCCGGAGCGAAAGCGATGCCAATCAACTGCTGGCCGATGCCCTTGCGCTTGAAGAAGCTGGAGCGCAACTGCTTGTGCTGGAATGTGTGCCCGTCGCACTGGCGAAACGCGTAACGGAAGCGCTGTCGATTCCGGTGATCGGTATTGGCGCAGGCAATGTAACCGACGGACAGATTCTGGTCATGCATGATGCCTTCGGCATTACCGGCGACAACACACCTAAGTTTGCCAAGAATTTTCTGGCGCAAAGCGGTGGTGATATCCGCGCGGCAGTGCGTTTGTATGCACAAGAAGTCGAACAGGGTATTTACCCGGCCGAAGAGCACTCGTTTCATTAAGAACAGTCATTTCATTAAAAAACGAGCATTCCGTTAATCGGGCTTATACCCTAAATAATTCGAGTTGCAGGACAAAAACGGCAAAGCGTTTTTGAACAGCGTTTGCGCTGACCCCGCAGGGGTGAGGCCATAAGGCCGAATAACGCGGCAAGAGAAAGAATCCCGATGAGCTTACTTGAGTAAGTGATTCGGGTGAGTGACAAATCAGCCAAAGGCAGATTTGAACGCTGCTTGCAGCGACCCCAACGGGGCGAGGTCCACGCGAGTGGGCCGAGTAGCGTAGCCAACGCACATGCAGCTTGAAGGATGACGGGTATATTTTTAGGAGTACGAGTGTGTTAATAATCGAAACCCCTCTGCTGCTGCGCCGCGAGGTTCGTCGCTGGCGTCAGGAAGGGAAACGCATTGCTTTAGTTCCCACCATGGGTAATTTGCATGACGGACACATGACGCTGGTCGATGAAGCCAGAGCGCGTGCCGATATCGTTATTGTCAGCGTTTTTGTCAATCCTATGCAGTTTGAGCGGCCAGATGATTTAGCCCGCTACCCCCGGACGTTGCAGGAAGACTGCGAGAAATTGAATCGCCGCGGTGCCGATCTGGTTTTCGCACCAAGCCCAGATGTGATATACCCCAATGGACTGGAGTCGCAAACGTTTGTCGATGTGCCCGGCCTGTCTTCCCTGTTGGAAGGTGCCAGCCGTCCCGGTCATTTCCGGGGCGTTGCGACCATCGTCAGCAAGTTGTTCAATCTGGTACAGCCGGATGTCGCCTGCTTCGGCGAGAAAGATTACCAGCAGCTAGCGCTGATTCGGCAGCTTGTCCGCGATATGGGCTATGACATTGATATTATTGGTGTCCCAATCGTACGTGCAAAAGACGGTTTGGCATTGAGTTCACGTAATGGGTATCTCAGTGCGGAAGAACGCCAGCGGGCACCGCATGTTTATCAGGTGATGATGGACATGGCGACACAGTTGGACAACGGCGATCGTCAGATAGACACATTGCTGGAACAGGCGGCAGACAAGCTGCGTGAAGCGGGCTTTACGCCTGATGAACTGTTTATCCGCGATGCTGATACGTTGCAACCGCTGAGCGCGGCCAGCACACGAGCAGTGATTTTGATGGCTGCCTGGTTAGGCAAGGCCAGATTGATTGATAACCACCAGGTCGATTTGACTGTATGAACCGAGGTAACAAAGCGATGATACGTACCATGCTGCAAGGCAAGCTGCACCGGGTCAAAGTGACTCAGGCCGACTTGCATTATGAAGGCTCTTGCGCCATCGATCAGGATTTTATGGATGCCGCTGGCATTCTGGAATACGAAGCGATTGATATCTACAACGTTGATAACGGTCAGCGTTTCTCGACCTACGCCATTGCGGGCGAAAGAGGCTCACGCATTATCTCCGTGAACGGTGCCGCCGCTCGCCTTGCTTGCGTGGGCGACAAACTGATTATCTGCTCCTACGTGCAGATGTCCGACGAACAAGCCAGAAGCCACAGCCCGAAGGTTGCCTATTTCTCTGGCGATAACGAGCTGCAGCGTCAGGCAAAAGCGATTCCGGTTCAGGTCGCCTGATCGCTAAGCAAAAGGCGGTGTTACCACCGCCTTCTCATTTGAAGCATTCGCACACTACGTCCGTAACCCGCGACCGCGTTCAATCAGCCACCAAACCAGCAGATAAAACACCACAATAAAGGCAATCAGCACCGACATTGTGAACAGCAACGGTACATCCTGAATCCCGAGGAAGCCATAGCGGAAGCCGCTAATCATGTACACGACTGGGTTCAGCTTGGAAACGGCCTGCCAGAACGGCGGCAGCAGCGTCAGCGAGTAAAACACCCCACCCAGATAGGTCAGCGGCGTTAACACAAATGTCGGAATCAGGCTGATATCATCAAACGTTTTCGCAAAGACCGCATTCAATAAGCCCGCTAGCGAGAACAGCGTCGCCGTCAGCAACAGCGTCAGAACGATGATCCACCAGGCATGAACATGCAGCGGGACGAAAAACAGCGACACCGCCGTCACCAAAACCCCAACACACAGGCCACGCGCGATCCCGCCGCCAATGTAACCCGCAATAATCACATGGGTCGGAACAGGCGCGACCAACAGTTCTTCAATATTGCGTTGAAATTTGGCGCTGAAAAAGGAAGAAGCGACGTTGGCATAGGCGTTGGTAATCACCGCCATCATGATCAGACCCGGCACGATAAACTGCATGTAGGTAAAACCGTGCATTTCCCCAATACGTGAGCCGATCAGGTTGCCAAAAATAATGAAATATAGCGTCATGGTGATCACTGGCGGCACCAGCGTCTGAATCCAGATACGCCCAAATCGAGTGACTTCTTTCACCCAGATACTCTGTAGTGCTACCCAATACAAGTGCATCATGCCTTTTCTCCCTTACCGTTCGTCCCGTCCCCATTAACCAACGTGACAAACAGCTCTTCCAACCGGTTCGCTTTATTACGCATACTTAATATCGTTATCCCCTGCGCACTGAGCTGGCTGAATAACGCGTTCAGACCTTGCTCGCGCATCACATCCACTTCCAGCGTTGACGTATCCATCAGGCGGAACGCATAGCCTTCAAGCTGTGGCAGCGGGCTTTTCGCCGCCAGATCGAAAATAAACGTTTCTGACTTAAGCTGAGCAAGAAGCTGCTTCATCGAGGTGTTCTCCACCAGCTCACCCCGCTGAATGATCCCGATGTTGCGACACAGCATTTCCGCTTCTTCCAGATAGTGCGTCGTCAAGATAATCGTGGTGCCCTGAGCGTTCAGCTCCTTCAAAAAGCCCCACATGGAACGACGTAATTCGATATCCACGCCCGCAGTCGGTTCATCAAGAATCAGCAGCTTAGGCTCATGCATTAACGCACGCGCAATCATCAGGCGACGCTTCATCCCGCCGGACAACATCATCGCTTTTTCGTTACGTTTCTCCCACAGATCCAGCTGTTTCAGGTATTTTTCGGCACGCTGCAACGCGTCCTGACGTTTCACGCCATAATAGCCGGCCTGATTAACCACAATCTGTAATACCGTTTCAAAGGGATTGAAGTTAAATTCCTGCGGGACCAACCCCAGTTGGCGTTTCGCATTCACTTTGTCCAGCTCAAGGTCATAGCCGAAGACGCGAACTTTACCGGCCGTTTTATTCACCAGCGAGCTGATAATCCCAATCGTGGTCGATTTTCCCGCGCCATTTGGTCCCAGAAGCGCATAGAAATCCCCCGCTTCCACGTTCAGGTCGATCCCCCGTAGCGCTTTGACGCCTCCCGAATAGGTTTTGGTTAGTTGCGCCAGTTCCAGTGCATATGTCATAAGAAATGGATTGCCTTATTATCAGTGAGTTCTACAGATTCAAAGTGTGACAAATATATACTCTAAATAATTCAAGTTTCAGGAAGGCGGCAAGAGAAGGACAAATTCGTCGGGAACGAATTTGACCAGCCAACGGCTGGCCTCCGGTGAGAGACAGGATGTCTCTCATTTCATCCCGATGAGCTTACTCAGGTAAGTGATTCGGGTGAGTGAACGCAGCCAACGCACATGCAACTTGAAGTATGACGAGTATAAACTATCGTTTTTCAAACGACGCATGTTGCCTTATATTACTCCTCACTGCCCCTTGTTTGTTACAGGTCATTTACTTTCATGAAAGAAATTGAAACGCTCATCGCCAATAACCAGCTTTGGTCTAAAACGATGGTGGAAGAGGATCCTGGCTATTTTGAACGTCTGGCGCAGGCACAACGTCCCCGTTTTCTATGGATTGGATGCTCGGACAGTCGCGTACCTGCGGAAAGTCTGACCAGCCTTGAGCCTGGTGAACTGTTTGTTCACCGCAACGTCGCCAATCTGGTTATTCACACCGACCTCAATTGCCTGTCTGTCGTGCAATATGCCGTCGAAGTTCTCGAAGTCGAACATATCATTATTTGCGGCCACTACGGCTGCGGTGGTGTTCAGGCTGCGGTGGAAAACCCGGAATTGGGTTTGATTAACAACTGGCTGCTGCATATCCGTGATTTGTGGTACAAGCATAGTTCGCTGCTGGGGGAATTGCCTCCCGAACAGCGGCTGAATACGCTCTGTGAAATCAACGTTGTCGAGCAGGTTTACAACCTCGGCCACTCCACCATCATGCAGTCCGCCTGGAAGCGTGGGCAGAAAGTCACGATCCACGGTTGGGTTTACGGTATTCAGGATGGCCGTCTGCGCGATCTGGAAGTGACCGCGACCAATCGGGAGACGCTGGAACAGCGTTATCGCCGCGCGATTTCTACCCTGTCTTGATTCGTTGCCTGACGCCCACTCGCTGGGCGTCGCTCACGGCATCGGCCTTACTGATACGCTATTCCTGTGGAACAACCTTGCCGACGTAAGGTAAATGGCGATAGTGCTGGGCATAGTCGATGCCGTAACCCACAACGAATTCATCGGGGATCGAGAACCCAACCCACTCGACTTTCACCGCCACTTCACGGCGATCTGGTTTGTCCAGCAGCGTACAGATAGCCAGTGATTTCGGCTCACGCAGTTGCAGAATTTCCCGCACCCTGCTCAGCGTATTGCCCGAGTCGATAATATCTTCAACGATCAATACGTCTTTGCCGCGAATATCCTCATCCAGATCTTTCAGGATCTTAACATCGCGCGTACTGTTCATACCGCTGCCATAGCTGGATGCCGTCATGAAATCCACTTCGTGAGGGACATCGATCGCTCGGCATAAATCGGCCATAAAGATAAACGATCCGCGCAATAGCCCCACCAATACCATATCGCTGCCGCTATCACGGTAGTGTTCGCTAATCTGTTGCCCCAGTTCGGTAACCCGCGCCATCACTTCCTGCTCAGAAATCATGACTTCCACGGTATGTTTCATCATACTGATAACTCTTTGAAGTAAGGTATTCAGCACCATCGGCAAAATGACAGACTCATTATCGATGATGCGCCAATGCTGACGTTTGAATCAGCCTAGGCAATGCCCAAGCGCGCGAAGTATATCAGAAACCACACCATGAAGGAGACACCATGAGTACACCACCAGTGGATGTTTGCTACAAAGTGAATGCCCCGCTTTCCAGCCAGCAGTTCATTGAGCTGTTGGCGAAAACTTCATTGGGGCCGCGCCGCCCGCTAGATGATGAAACAGCAATTGCAGGTATGCTTAAGCACGCCAACCTGCTGGTTTCCGCGTGGCAAGGGGAGACGTTGGTTGGGATCGCGCGCAGCGTGACGGATTTTCATTTTTGCTGTTATCTGTCCGATCTCGCGGTGTCAGAGGACTATCAGCATGCGGGAATAGGTAAGAAGCTGATTCAACAAACCGCTCAACAGCTTGAAAAAGGCTGCAAAATTATTTTGCTGGCCGCGCCGCTGGCGGTGGATTACTACCCGAAGTTAGGGTTTGAAAAGCACAATAGCACCTGGCTCATGCCAGCAGCAGACCTGCACGCAGAGACATAATCATTTCGTTTCAGGGCCGTCAGCCGGACCGCTGGCGGCGGGTAAAGCAGGATACAAGACCGGAGGATCCGTCTTAATGCTTAAACGCACCTGCTGTCCTGGCTCAAACCAGTTGCCGGTCTGCACCAGCAGCATCAGCTCTCCCATCTTCACCCGATACAAGTTTGATGTGCCCATAAATAGCCTATCTTCGATCGACGCTGGGCCATCGGGATCGAGCGCCAACGCCACGTCAGCCGGACGTACCATCCAGTCGCATTGTGAATCCATCGGCTGATTGAGCGGATGTGTCGCCTGATGATCGCCCAATGGGCTTTGCCATTGATGGTCGCTCATAATTTTCACAGGCAAATAGTTCGTATTCCCCATAAAATCAGCGACAAAGCGGCTATTCGGCCGATGGTACAGCTCGGAGGGATAGCCCTGCTGCATTATCTTCCCTTCATCCAGCAGAATCAGATGGTCGGCGCAGGCAAAAGCCTCCTCCCGGCTGTGCGTGGCAAAAACCGCCGCGACATGGCGCTGTTTGAGAACCTGCCGTAATTCGGTGATCAAGCGGTAGCGAGTCTGGCTGTCCAGCCCTGGGAAGGGTTCATCCAGCAACAGCAGTTTCGGCTCACAGGCTAGCGCCCGGGCAATCGCCAAACGCTGCTGCTGTTCATTGGATAGCTCGTGTGGATAGCGCGCGGCGACATCATCCAGTTGCAAGAGCGTCAGCATCTCCGCACAGATGGGCTTTACCTCGCTGTCCGGGCGGCCATATAAACCAAACGCAATATTGCCTTCCACCGTCAGATGCGGAAAGAGCGCGTAGTCCTGAAAAATCAGGCCAACCTGACGCAGCTCGGGTAGGACGTACGCTTGCGGCGAACTGACGGGTTCACCCTCCAGCAAAACCTTGCCCTGAGTAATCGGCAGCAGGCCTGCGATCACCTGTAATAGCGCCGTTTTACCGCAGCCATTCCTGCCCAGCAGGCAAATCGTCTCATCATCGCGCACGGCAAAGGAGATATTCTCCAACACGGGAGACTGCTGTAGCGTACAACTTACCGCCTGAACGCTCAGAATATCTATCGACGCAGCCATGTCATTATCCTTTTATATTCAGTGCGCGATTCAGCCAGAAAACAGGGATTAGCCCCACCGCCACCAGCACCAATGCAGGAAAGGCAAATGACGCTACTTGCTCACTCGCCGTAAAGCGGAAAATATACGTTGCCAACGTATCAACCCCGAAAGGACGCAGCAGCAGCGACACATTCAGCTCTTTCATACTTTCCGTAAAAATCAACAACGCCCCAATGAACAGGCTGCGGCGCAGCAGAGGGATATGCACACGTGACCAGCGGCTGAGCGGGGAAGCCCCCAGTACAAGGCTCGCGCTGTCCAGCGAACGCGGAATATCTTCCATACTGCGCTCAAGGCTGTCCAGCATCAGACGCCCAAATTTAACGCTATAGGCGAGGATGAGAATAAACAGCGATCCCGCTAGCAAAGCCTCCGCGGGAGGTAACCCCGCCACGTTGGCAAATAGATTAATTCCGCTGTCCACCAGCGACAGCAAGGTAAACAGTCCGACGGCCAGTACCGCGCCGGGCAAGGCAAAACTCAGGCTGACGAGCCGAACTGGCGTCTGATTGGCAAATACCCCGGCCGTGCGTGTATAAAAGATAAACGACAACGCCATCAGCGTAATAACAGTTGTCGCGATGGCCGACGCCAACAGGCTATTCATCACTGCATGGAGGAACGCCATATCCCATACCGACAGCATGTGTCGTAGGGCCAGAAATAATAGATACAACAGCGGGAACAGGAACGACAGACAAACGATTCCCCAGCAGTAGCCACGTACCACCCTGCTGCGCCATCCACTCAACACAGGTGGAACCACCTGAGAAGGATTGGCTTGAGCTTGATAAATTCTCTGCTTGCGACGCCAGAAATTAACCAAAAACATCAAGATAAATATCGCGGGCAAAATCAACACGCCAAGGCGTGCCGCCGCACCGAGATCGCCCTGCTGCTGCCAGATATCCAGCACCTGTGTTGTCAGGGTTGGAGTATCAAGATAAGACGCCGCGCCATAATCGCCCAGCGTTTCGACCACCACTAGCGCACTACCGCAGGCAATCGCAGGCCATGCAATAGGTAAACATAAGCGGCGGAATACCTGAGTGCGCGTCTGATTCAGTAAACGCGCCGAATGGATAAGGCTGGCGGGTTGTTTCACCAACGCTTCACGTACTAACAGGTAAATATAGGGATAGAGCACCAGTGCCAGCACCAGACTTATGCCACCCAGCGAAACGGGTAGCCCAGCCACGTGGAATTCTCCCCACGGTGGGGCTATCTGCCACCCGCCTTCCTGCAACAACTGGGACAGATGCCGTAACACATCAGTATAAAGGTAGGCGAGCAGGAACGCGGGCATCGCGAGCGGCAGGCAAAGCGCCCATTGCAGTACGCGATGACCGGGAAAACGGTACATAGCGATAAACCAGGCGGAAGGCAATCCAAACAGTAGGCTGAAGAACAGTGTGCCAACCACGATGACCGCTGAATGTATCAGGTAGGTGGGTAACCCAATTTGCCACAGTTGGGTAAATCCCATCCCATCGGCAAAAAAAGCCTGATAAAAAACCGTTGCTAAAGGAAGCAGCAACAGTCCCGCCAACAACCAACTACTGACGCGCCAGACACCGGAGATCATAGAATAAAAACTGTATTAGATGAGATCGCTGTTATTAATAACAGAGGCTGACGGTGGCGTCATCGTATCAAACAGCGATAAATGGGCTTTAATCCTGCGATTAACCCGAGGTAATTTCCATTACCGACCGTAAATAAAATAAAAACCAACTATTTCAATAAATTAAATTTTTTCTTTCCCACCTTTTTAACTACCATTTTTTATCGCAATCAGATGTTTCCCGTAAGAAAACTTGGAACCTCATGGGATATCTGTGATAACGTCATCTGACAACATTTGGAACAGGTTCAACCATGAAAAACTCTGCGCTGGCTCTGCTCCTGCTAAGCCTGATGAGCTTCTCTTCCGCCAGCAAGGCGCTGAATGAATTTGAAGCGGAAGATCTGGCCGATCTGACCGCGATCTTTGTTTATCTGAAAAACCACTGTGGTTATCAAGATCTGCCGAATGAACAGATTCGTCGGACGCTGGTCGCTTTTGCTCAGCAAAACCGCTGGGATCTCAGCAATTACAGCGCGTATGACATGACGGCGATGGGTGAAGACAGCTATCGCGATCTGAGTAAAATCGCTATCCCGACACCAAAGAAATGTCAGTCTCTGGCACGTAATTCTCTCGGCTTGCTCTCCTACGCACAGTAGTTCCCCCCACCTCCGCGCTGACTGAAATTTGACCGTGCAAGCGGTAAAAGAGTCGGCTATGATGGCGCGCCAATTTTCATGGCTGTTATCGCGGAGGAAGCCCTAACATGTCCCAGAAAGAAATGTGGTATGAAACCCTACATGCCAACTTTGGTCAGTACTTTTCGGTTGATCGCGTGCTGTATCACGAGAAGACCACTCATCAAGATCTCATCATCTTTGAAAACGACGCATTAGGTCGCGTGATGGCGCTTGACGGCGTGGTGCAAACCACCGAGCGCGATGAATTCATCTATCACGAAATGCTCACCCACGTTCCTCTTCTATCACACGGCAATGCTAAACGCGTCCTGATTATCGGTGGCGGTGATGGCGGCATGCTGCGGGAAGTCAGCCGACACTGCGGCGTCGAGCAGATCACGATGGTGGAAATCGATGCGGGCGTAGTGGCGTTTTGTCGTCAGTATCTGCCTAATCACAGCGCCGGTAGCTATGACGACCCGCGTTTTAATCTGGTGATTGATGACGGCGTTAACTTCGTCAGACAGTGCAGCGAAAAATTTGACGTCATCATTTCCGATTGCACCGACCCCATCGGCCCCGGTGAAAGCCTGTTCACCTCCGATTTCTATCAGGGCTGCGCCCGTTGCCTGAACGAAGGCGGGATTTTCGTCGCTCAGAATGGCGTGTGCTTCCTACAACAGGACGAAGCCGTCGGCAGCCATAAAAAACTCAGCCACTATTTCAACGATGTCAGTTTTTATCAGGCTGCGATCCCGACTTACTACGGCGGCATTATGACGTTTGCCTGGGCCAGCAATAACCCGGCGCTGCGTCAGATAGATGCCACCATGCTGCGCCAACGTTTTGCGCAATCCGCTATCGCCTGTCGCTATTACACGCCTGATGTTCACATCGGCAGCTTTGCCCTGCCGCAGTATCTGCTGAGCGCGTTACAAAATGCGCAATAGCCCATCACTTAGGGTAACCACACCACGACAAGGGGGTGACGTAAATTGCACAAGCTGAAACTACACGGATTTAACAACCTGACGAAAAGCCTGAGTTTTTGTATCTACGATATCTGTTACACCAAAACAGCCGACGATCGCGATGGTTATATCGCCTATATTGACGAGCAATATAACGCTAACCGTTTAACAGAAATCCTCACTGAAACCTGCTCAATTATCGGTGCCAACATCCTTAACATCGCGCGTCAGGATTACGATCCACAAGGTGCCAGCGTGACCATTCTGGTCAGCGAAGAACCCATCGATCCACGGGATGTTGATACCTCAGAACATCCTGGGCCGCTGCCCCATTCCGTTGTTGCACATCTGGATAAAAGCCACATCTGTGTTCATACCTACCCAGAAAGCCACCCAGAAGGCGGGCTTTGTACCTTCCGCGCAGATATCGAAGTCTCTACTTGTGGCGTCATTTCGCCGCTGAAAGCGCTGAACTACCTCATCCACCAGCTTGAATCCGATATTGTGACCATCGACTATCGCGTGCGGGGATTTACCCGTGATGTCAACGGCATAAAGCATTTCATCGATCACCAGATCAATTCGGTTCAGAACTTCATGTCAGAGGACATGAAAGCGCTCTATCACATGATGGACGTGAACGTGTATCAGGAAAATATCTTCCATACCAAGATGCTATTGAAAGATTTCGACCTAAAACACTACCTGTTCAACGTCAGTCCAGAAGAGCTCAGTGCTGCTGAACGGAAAAGAATTACCGATCTGCTGTATCACGAAATGCAGGAAATCTATTACGGCAGAAACCTGCCAGTTCTGTAATCAATACATATCCCTTCACAGGGTTGTCTCTTAGTCACATTTTTTATGCCGACTAAGAGACGGTTTCGTGCGCGATGATGCCGTCATTTTCATGCTACCCCGTAGCACGCGCCCGACGCAGGGCGCTCAGTCGCCGCCGCCCTGCGAACCCAGGCTTCCGGCTAAATTATGCCGCTACGCGGTGCCATCGGTGTTCATGCCCCCTTCGAGCCGCCAGTGACGCGTTCCAGACGCGGCACTGGCTTTCGCGGCATCCATTCCGCTCACTCGGTGTTCATGTTCACCGCTGCATAATTTTTACGCCGGATAAGGACAAAGCCCATGATGACTCCCTGTATTAATGTATAAGGTACAGCGCCTGAGGAGGGTTGAGGTGTAGCGCGTTCATATATCTTTCATTACGTCGCACACTATTTCGTCAAAAATGATGCGCGTCACATTTATTTCTTTCTGCATTTTTTACTTGCATTCTCTCCCAGCCTTGCTGCATCTGGGTTTGCGCCAATGGGTATAAGGTTAACTAAAAATCATATATCTTGTGTGGTTGAAATTAAAAACACCTACATTTAGTATTCTTTGTGTGGCGCTCGCGTAACGGGTCGCTACACAGTGGATCGGTTCGGGTGCACCTACCCTGAAGATAGCCGTTCCGACAGACTTCTTTCACGCCAAAGGGTAAATACGAATCATGCGTATTACTATTTTCACCAAGCCAGATTGTGTTCAATGCAACGCCACATGCCGTGCGCTGGACAAGCAAGGAATTCACTATCAACTGGTGGACTTAACTGAAGATGAACAGGCGTTACAGCAGGTAAGAGCGTTGGGCTATCAGCAGGTCCCCGTTGTGATGACGGCCGACGATCATTGGAGCGGCTTCCGCCCAGATAAGATCAGTACTCTGAACGCCGCCCTACAATTGCAGTAAGGGGGCAATATGAACCCGCTGGTCTATTTCTCCAGCCAGTCGGAAAACACGCATCGCTTCATTTCCCGAGTTGGCTTGCCAGCCCTGAGAATCCCGATAGCGACAGAACAGCCTGCATTGAAAGTTGATCGCCCCTATATTCTGGTTGTCCCCAGCTACGGCGGGGGCAGCACGAAAGGGGCTGTGCCGCGTCAGGTCATCATCTTTCTCAACGATCCGCATAATCGCGCTTATCTGCGCGGCGTGATTGCCGCAGGCAATACCAATTTCGGTGCAGCGTACTGCATCGCTGGCGACATCATTGCGCAGAAATGTCAGGTGCCTTACCTGTACCGCTTTGAATTGCTCGGCACGGCAGAAGACGTTGCAAACGTGCGTAAGGGAGTAACTAAATTTTGGCAACAACAGACCACGTGAGTGCAAAGGCAACCAAGGCCGACGCAGATGCCCACTCGCTCGATTACCATACACTCGACTACCATGCGCTGAACGCGATGCTTAACCTCTACGACGCAGAGGGGAATATCCAGTTCGAGATGGATAAGCTCGCGGCACGTCGTTATTTCCTACAGCATGTGAACCAGAACACCGTGTTCTTCCACAATCTGGAAGAAAAGCTGCGTTATCTGGTTGAAGAAGGCTACTACGAAGCGGACGTGCTGGATCAATATCAGTTCGATTTCATCAAAAGCCTCTTCCAGCAGGCTTACGCTCACAAATTCCGCTTTCAAACCTTTCTGGGTGCGTTCAAATACTACACCGGCTATACGCTGAAAACCTTTGACGGCAAACGCTATCTGGAGCGCTACGAAGATCGCGTCTGCCTCGTGGCACTGACCCTCGCCAAAGGGGATACTGCACTCGCTAGCGCGCTGGTCGACGAGATCATCAGTGGGCGCTTCCAGCCTGCCACCCCCACGTTCCTCAATTGCGGTAAAAAGCAGCGCGGCGAGCTGGTCTCCTGCTTCCTGCTGCGCATTGAAGACAATATGGAATCGATTGGTCGCGCGATTAACTCCGCGCTTCAGCTCTCAAAACGCGGCGGCGGCGTAGCCTTCATGCTCAGCAACATCCGCGAAACCGGTGCGCCGATCAAACGTATCGAAAACCAGTCGTCCGGCATCATTCCGATCATGAAAATGCTGGAAGATGCGTTCTCCTACGCCAACCAGCTTGGAGCGCGTCAGGGTGCGGGAGCGGTGTACCTCAATGCGCACCACCCCGATATTCTGCGTTTTCTGGATACCAAGCGGGAAAATGCCGATGAAAAAATCCGCATCAAGACGCTGTCTTTAGGTGTGGTCATTCCCGATATCACGTTCCAGTTGGCGAAGAATAATCAGGTGATGTACCTGTTCTCGCCCTATGATGTCGAGCAGGTGTATGGCGTGCCGCTGTCAGAAATTAGCGTCACCGAAAAGTACCATGAGATGGTCAACGACAAGCGCATCCGTAAATCCCAAATTAAGGCGCGCGAATTCTTCCAGATCCTCGCTGAGATCCAGTTCGAGTCCGGTTATCCCTACATGATGTTTGAGGATACCGTGAATCGCGCGAACCCGATTCACGGCCGCGTCAACATGAGTAACCTGTGCTCTGAGATTTTGCAGGTCAACGAGGCCAGCCTGTACGACGACGATCTTGGCTACAGCCACATTGGTAAAGACATCTCCTGTAACCTCGGTTCGATGAATATCGCCAACGCAATGGCCTCGCCCGATTTCGGCCAGACGGTTGAAATGGCGATCCGCGCGCTGACCGCCGTTTCCGATATGAGCCACATCAGCTCCGTGCCATCCATCGAAAAAGGCAACGACCAATCGCATGCGATTGGTTTAGGCCAGATGAACCTGCACGGCTATCTGGCGAAAGAGCGTATTTTTTACGGTACAGAAGAAGCCGTCGATTTCACCAATATCTATTTCTACACCGTCGCTTTCCACGCCATTCGGGCATCGAATGCCTTAGCGATAGAGCGGAACCAGCGCTTCTCAGGCTTTGAACTCTCAAAATACGCCACGGGTGAGTATTTTGATAAGTACATCGAGCAAATCTGGGAACCCACAACAACACGCGCACGTGAGCTGTTTGAACAGGCTGGCATCCACATCCCTACTCAGCAAGATTGGGCGGCGCTGCGCGAATCCGTGATGGCGCACGGCATTTATAACCAGAACTTGCAGGCGGTTCCGCCGACCGGTTCGATTTCGTATATCAACCACTCGACGTCCAGCATCCACCCGATTGTGTCACGTATCGAAATTCGTAAAGAGGGCAAGATTGGTCGCGTCTACTACCCTGCCCCTTATATGAACAATGACAATCTGGAGTATTACCAGGATGCCTATGAAATCGGGCCGCAGAAGATTATCGACACCTATGCCGCCGCGACGCAGCACGTCGATCAGGGGCTGTCGCTGACGCTATTTTTCCGCGATACCGCTACCACGCGCGACATCAATAAAGCGCAGATCTACGCCTGGACCAAAGGCATTAAGACTATTTATTACATTCGCATACGGCAGATGGCGCTGGAAGGCACCGAAGTTCAGGGCTGTGTGTCCTGTGCGCTCTAAGCCATCGCGGAAGGAAATCGAAGCATGACCGCACTCACTCGCGTCCAGGCGATTAACTGGAACAAAATTGAAGACGACAAAGATTTGGAAGTCTGGAATCGGCTGACGTCTAACTTCTGGCTGCCTGAAAAAGTGCCGCTTTCTAACGATATTCCGTCGTGGAGTACGCTGAATGCCCGCGAGCGTCAGTTGACGATCCGCGTGTTCACTGGCCTAACGCTGTTGGATACCATCCAAAATACGCTGGGCGCGCCAACGCTCATGCCCGATGCGGTGACGCCACATGAAGAAGCCGTGCTGTCTAACATCAGCTTTATGGAAGCAGTGCATGCCCGCTCATACAGCTCTATTTTCTCGACGCTGTGTCTAACCAGCGAAGTTGATGATGCGTATCGCTGGAGCGAAGAGAATACGGCGCTACAGAAGAAGTCCGACATTATCCTGTCGCACTACCGCAGTGACGATCCGCTGATGAAGAAAGTCGCCAGCGTGTTTCTGGAGTCGTTCCTGTTCTATTCGGGGTTCTACCTGCCGATGTACTGGTCAAGCCGTGCCAAGCTGACCAACACGGCGGATTTGATCCGGCTTATCATCCGCGACGAAGCGGTACACGGCTACTATATTGGCTACAAATTCCAGCGCGGCTTAGCGAAGGTCGATTCCGCTCATCAGCAGCAGGTGAAAAATTTCGCCTACGATCTGCTACAGGATTTGTATGACAACGAGGTGTTGTATACGCAGGAACTCTATGACGGCGTCGGTTGGACGGAAGACGTGAAGAAATTCCTCCACTACAACGCAAACAAAGCGCTGATGAATCTGGGTTATGAAGCGCTGTTCCCCGCCAGCATGACGGATGTGAATCCCGCTATTCTCTCGGCGCTATCACCAAACGCGGATGAGAACCACGACTTCTTCTCTGGCTCAGGTTCATCTTATGTGATCGGTAAAGCCGTCAATACTGAAGATGAAGACTGGGACTTCTAAAAAAACGGCCATCGAGTTCTGGGTGGCCATATTTTTTTTCTACAGCCCTTTTTCTACAGGGCAAGAAATGAAAAAACCCTGAACCATTTCTGATTCAGGGCCTTCATATAAGTGGCGGAACGGACGGGGCTCGAACCCGCGACCCCCTGCGTGACAGGCAGGTATTCTAACCAACTGAACTACCGCTCCACTCGTGCTCACTGAGCGGGATGAATACTAAGATGATGGCACTATTACGTCAATGCTTTTTATAACTAACCGTTTCTGTTTGCTTATAATTTCATCTCACTGACTATTCTCTCACCCGCAGTGCGATCAACCGATTCTTTTTACTGCGCAAAGGACGATATTACAGCGGTGCTATTCAGCCCGCCACAGGCAAATACCGCCTTTTTTAGCAATCAGATCCAGACGTTGTTCATGCGCTAACAGCTCTGCCTCATCCGCATAAAGCACTTTTAACGCCGATTGAGGGCGGACGATTCTCTGGATCGTTTCGGTATTATCACTCTTCTGCTGCGTTTCACCTTCCATCGAAAAAGTCAGTGACGTCTGACCACCGGTCATCGCCAGATAAACTTCTGCCAAAATCTCGGCATCGAGCAATGCGCCGTGCAGCGTACGCTTGCTGTTATCTATCAGGTAGCGATCGCAGAGTGCATCCAAACTGTTACGCTTGCCAGGAAAAATCTTCCGCGCCATCAATAGGCTATCGGTGATCTTACAGAACGTCTCCGTCTTGGGTATATCACGATTCAGCAACCGGAATTCGTAATCCATAAAGCCGATATCAAACGTCGCGTTATGAATGACTAATTCCGCGCCACGGATAAAATCGAGGAAATCATCCACGACATCCGCATACGTCGGTTTATCAGCCAGAAACTCATCGCTGATACCATGTATGTTATAGGCTTCTGGATCCACTAAACGATCGGGTTTGATGTAGACATGAAAATGACGACCAGTCAGGCGCCGGTTAATCACTTCGACCGCACCGATCTCGATAATTTTATGCCCTTCGTAGTGAACCCCCAGCTTATTCATACCGGTGGTTTCTGTATCCAGGACGATTTGTCGCGTAATTTCAGTGCTCATCGTTTTCGTTTTATGTCAGACTTGCCGTTTTTACCATAAGGGAGAGTCTACCAGAGATGCGCAAACAGGTAGAAATTTTCACCGACGGCTCTTGCCTCGGTAATCCCGGTCCCGGCGGCTATGGCGCCCTGCTGCGCTACAAGCAGCACGAAAAAACGTTAAGTGCAGGTTACCGTCTTACGACGAATAACAGAATGGAGCTGATGGCTGCGATTGCAGCGCTTGAAACGCTGACTACTGCGTGCGATGTGGTGCTCTGCACTGACAGCCAATATGTTCGGCAGGGGATAACCAGTTGGATTCATAACTGGAAAAAACGTGGTTGGAAAACCGCCGACAAAAAACCGGTCAAAAACGTCGATCTCTGGCAAAAACTGGATGCGGCGATTCAACACCATTCCGTGCAATGGGAATGGGTAAAGGGACACGCCGGACATCCGGAAAACGAGCGCTGTGATGAACTCGCCCGCGCTGCAGCAAGTGCACCAACGCTTGAAGACACCGGCTATCAGGCTGAGTAAATCACCGTAGGCGTTCGCCTCATCTCCGATATATCTTTGTTGCGCCCACCGTGCGGCGCACTGAGGCTTTGCGCAACCTCGCCCTCATCGGCGTAAACGTCAGCGGAATGGTGCGCTTTCGGGCAATAATCAACGTCAGGCATCCCAGCATCGGAATATGTTTATTTAACTTCCCTTTGTTTCTTCGCCATGGCGTAACGTGAAAATGGGCCTGATGGATAACCTCATAGTTCAATAGCCCCAGCCAGTCCGTAATACGCATTTGAGTAAACATACGGCTGCAATAAGGGTGTTTCTTATTGAGTCTGGGAATCAGTTTGCCAAGACCCACCAGGCTGAGCGGATTAAACGTACTCAATATTAGCCAACCATCGTCGATCAAGACGCGATCAACCTCCCGCAGAATGCGATGCGGGTCCGATGAATAAGACAGCGTTTGAGCGAGCAGGCAGGCATCGATCGACTTTTCAGAGAAAGGTAATTGATGAGCATCTGCAATTACCTGAAGATTATCACCGTGTGGCGCAACATTAACCTGATGCGCAATCGCGCACTCTGTTATGTGGATTCCCGCACTCAGTGCCCCTACCTTGATAAGATGAAAACCAAAGAGTTTTGGCCACCATGGCAGCAAGGCCAGTTCAAGCGACTCGCGATAAAATTGCCCGCAGGTGATATCATCCCATGAATCAGGTGCCACAATGGTCTGAGGGATTTGTGCCGATTTCATCTTCTGTTCTCGTCCTCAGGCTACTAGCAAAAAGAGGTGATGAATGAATCTTATCAGTATCCCTGCACTTCAGGACAACTACATTTGGTTATTAAGCAATAAAGAAAACCGCTGTGTGATCGTCGATCCCGGAGAGGCAACTCCAGTGCTTAATACGCTCGATCAACACTCACTTTTCCCTGAAGCAATTTTGCTCACGCATCACCATCATGATCATGTTGGAGGCGTCGGTGAACTCCTCAAGCATTACCCCAACCTGCCTGTTTTTGGCCCAAAAGAAACCGCTAAGTGCGGCGCAGCCTACCTGGTAGAGGAAGGAAATACCGTCTCTTTGTTAAATTCGGAATTTTCTGTAATTGAGGTACCAGGGCACACATCTGGTCATATTGCCTACTATAACGCGCCATTTTTGTTCTGTGGCGATACCCTTTTTTCGGCGGGATGCGGTCGTATTTTTGAAGGCACACCGAAACAAATGTATGAATCAATTCAAAAAATATCACAACTTCCTGATGACACAGTGGTGTGTTGTGCTCATGAATACACCCTCTCAAACTTAAAATTTTCTAATGTTATTTGGCCTGAAGATCCAGAAATTAAATCTTATCTCCATAAAATCAGTCAGATACGAGAAAAATCACTGTCGAGTTTGCCTACGTCGCTGGGTCTGGAGAGGAGAATTAATCTATTTCTTCGCTGCCATGAAATTGATTTAAAAAGGAAATTATCAAAAGAACCTGAAAATATAGAGAATTGGCAAGTTTTTGAGATGCTACGCAGCAAGAAAGACTGCTTTTGAAGGTTTAGGTTGTGCAATTCCTCTAACCAAAGTATCCTTGCTCGTCTTTTAAGCAACTATTGACCAACATATGAAGGCTAAAGCGATGATTATCGCCTCAGTCTTGCTGGCGGGTTGTCAGGTCTCACCGCATGACACCTCGCAATCCAAACAGCATGCACAGAGTTTGTCTTCGGCAAGTCAAAGTGAAGCAGGAAAGTACACAGATGGTCGAGAGGCCTCTGCGCGATGGCTAGATGACGATAGCCTCACGCAGCGAGATCTGTGGAACTTCATTGGCGACGAGCTGAAGATGGAGGTTCCGGAAAACGCCCGGATCCGCGAACAAAAAATGCGTTATTTGAAGAATAAGAGCTATCTCCACGATGTAACATTACGGGCAGAGCCGTACATGTACTGGATAGTCGAGCAGATTAAGCAACGTAAAATGCCGATGGAACTGGTACTGCTACCCATAGTGGAGAGCGCTTTTGATCCAAGTGCCACATCATCCGCCAATGCCGCTGGGCTATGGCAGATTATCCCTGGCACAGGACGTAATTATGGTTTGAAACAGAACCAGTGGTACGACGGACGTCGCGATGTGATTGCGTCTACAACGGCTGCGCTAGATATGATGCAACGGCTTAACACAATGTTTGATGGCGACTGGTTATTGACTGTTGCTGCATATAACAGTGGTGAAGGCCGCGTCATGGAAGCGATGAAGGCGAATAAAGCGAAAGGGAAATCAACCAGCTTCTGGGCACTGGCGTTGCCGCGTGAAACGTCAATCTATGTTCCCAAAATGCTGGCCTTGAGTGATATTCTTAAAAACAGCAAGAAGTATGGCGTAAGTCTACCGCAGCCCAATGAAAGCCGCGCATTAGCAAAGGTTGAACTGGGTCAACAGATAGAATTGACACAAGCGGCTGAGATGGCTGGACTGTCGTTGAATAAGCTGAAGAGCTATAACTCGGGCTATAAACGTAATGTTACCGCACCAAATGGGCCACATTACATCATGGTACCTAAAGCGCATGTTGAGCAGTTGAAAGATTCACTGGCTGATGGTGACATCGCAGCGATTCAACCAACACGTTTAGCGCAAACACAGCCAAAGCCAGCATCGCAGCAGTATAAGGTAAGCTCAGGTGATACCTTATCAGCTATTGCGGCACGGCTTAATGTCAGCACGAAAGATTTGCAGAGTTGGAACAATCTGCGTAGCGCTGGTGCGCTCAAGGTTGGTCAAACGTTGCAAGTTGCCAAAGCGTCAGGCAATAGCAGTTCTATCACCTATCAAGTTCGGAAGGGTGATTCGCTGGCAAGCATTGCTAAACGCCATGGCGTAAATATCGCTGATGTGATGCGCTGGAATACGCTTATCAACAAGAATGCCAACATTCAGCCAGGTGATCGTCTGACGCTTTATGTTAGCAGTAACATAAAACCTGATTCTTAACGTCATTCAAAACAGTAACGAGAAACAGCCCTCCTACAGATGTAGAGGGCTGTTTTTTTATAGAGATTAACTCAGGCTAAATTCAACGAGTAGTGGATTATGGTCTGAGGCCTGAGTCACCAATATAGAAGACTGGTTAACGATCAGCTCACGGTAAAAGACGAAATCGAGCGGTCGCCCAAACGCCTTTCGTCGTTGGTCATCAACGAAATGTACCTCCTGCAACCTCATCTTTACCGCAAACCGATTAAGTGCGTTAATACGCTGCTGACTCCATGCATTAAAATCTCCAGCCATAATAACCGGCCCCTGGTGATGTGCAAGTTGTTCCCCAATCGCAGCCAACTGCTTGGTATAAACCTCAACACCAAAACTAAAGTTAACCGCATGGATATTGATAACCATCAGCCTCTGACCACTCTGAAGCGCATAGACCGTTACCAAAGAGGACTTAACCAAACGCAGTAAAGGCTCCCTTTCACGTAAAGGGCAGCAATATACGGGCTGGGCTGCTGATAGTGTCATCACTCCAGATGGATGTTGCGGGAGGATAATGGCGGGGACTTGATCGGCTGAGAGATAGTTGGTGGTTGCAAAATGGATGAGCTCTGGCGTACTTTGCGCTTCCTGCAACAGGACGAGCTGGGTACCTTTACCGAAATTTTGCAACACGGAAAGCCAGTTCATTCGTTGCTGCTTAAAAATATTCCACACCATTACGCGTAAAATATTCCCCTCCAGCAACAATGAGCCTGCCGGTAGCACTTGCCCTAGATAATGCATTTCTCTAGGAGGAAAGATACGTTCAACTGGTTGGCCAGCAACATACCTCATTGCATAGGTTTTTTTCCGCACGCCTAATCCACTCTCCGTTTCAATACACAAAATACCCTATCAAAAAAGAACTCTCTTCTGTTATAAGAATTTTATCGCAGACTTGCAATGTACGCTCGGCGGCAATGCCTCCAATGAGTAGAACATCTATTTTTCGATGAAGGCTCCAATGACGTTTTCGTGGATCTCTATTGAACGCGAGAAGCAAATCGTTTTGCGAGCCAGCCTCTTGATTCGGGTACGGAGAGTCAGGTTGTTACGCTCAATGCGCTGCGTAAAGACTTTACCCGTCAGATAGTTAACTTTCGGTACTTCTCTGGCATAGCTGCATATTCCGACCCACTCATCGCTGGTTATCATGCCAATGCTGAATGGCGTCAAAGGGGCCAGCAACTCCCGACATGTCTCACCGGTGCGTGGACCGCAGGTGTAGGCCAGTACACCGCCGGTTTTGGTGTCGTAAGCGTATCAGAGCCCGTGTTGTCGCGCCTTACTGCCAACGAAGCTCCACTGCTCATCAAGTTCACCTATAAGTGCCACATCAGCATGAGCAACCGGAGATGACGTTATTCGCTTCGACGCGAGTTTTTTAACGTGCGAAAGTTCCTTTTTCGACAACAGCAACAGCTGCTTCCGAGACCTCTCGCTGCAGCAGTTCGTGCTCCAGCAGAAGCCCCAGCGCTCCTCGAAGCTCAACGCTGTGTAGGTCATGGGCTGTGACCATTGTAGCTCCAGCGCGTTACTCATGTGCCCCAGCCGCAGGGCGCGTATCTGTTTGCTGGCAGGCATTCTTCAGCCGGGCATCGCCATATTCGCGGCTGAGATTGAGCAGTCCCAGACAGGTCCGGTAAGCCTGTTCCGGATGTGCCCAGTGGTGCAGATGCCAGGACACCACGGCACGGGTGGCGTTGCCGATGCTTTCTCCCCATGACAACAGCCTGTCCGAGCTCCAGCGTTGCTGCCGGTACGACTCCGGCATATGTTCTGCCTGCGTAGTGAAGCCACCCTTTGCTGCGCCCCTGGATGCTGGGCAACCAGCGTTCCCCCAGTGATAGAGACGAACAAGCCGGGCACCTGCCTCGATATCGGTATGGCTGCCAACCAGTGCGTGAGGGACGGAGTACGCATGTTTGCCGTACAGCACGTGATAGTCAGGACCGACCTTTGCACGGCGGATATCAACGTATTCATACCGGTATGGCGGGAGGGCCTTCAGTGCGGGCTTATCCAGTTGTTCGTACAGGCTTTTCCGGCAACCCGGTAACCGACGGAACTGCCGCTCATTCATAGGTGTAGTTCGAGGCACCGAGCGTGGCGACGAAGATCTGCACCTGCCGTACCTCACCCGTATCCGGGTTGATAATCGGGAGCGTCGGCCTGCAGAAGTCGAGGAACAGTTTCTCTCCGGCGACATGGTGCTGACGCATACTGCGCTTCTGTAGCTTCAGCCATTCACCATAAAGGTTACAGAACTGGCTGTATCCGTAAGCGTTTTCGCCAGCTTCATGTTGATATTCCTGCCAGAGCAGGATTTTGGTCATCCCTTTACGCTTCAGTTCCTGATGGCACCGCAGGAAGTCCGGCATCCGTTTATGCCGGTCGCTGGCGCGTCCGGTATAAAACAACGCTTCAAGCTGTAATTCCGTCATATCTTCCGGCAGAGGCCATGCCAGTTGGCTTCCCCTGAAGCGGGTAACCACATCAGATACGGTGCTGCACCCGATATTCAGACAGGCCGAGATGCTCCTGTTGGGCAGGTGACAGTCAAATTTAAGGCGCAGCAGCTCTTTAATTTTACTCATCCGCGTTCTCAGTCTTGCCATGGCGACACGTCTCCGGAAGATGGGTTATCAGGAGAAAGTGTTGCCCATTGTTTTAAAAGTGAAAAGCGCGGGATTCCGACGACAGGATCACGGATTCCGACGGATGGCCAGATTTGGCCGGAACAAATCGGAATCAGCGGTCGAATTAAATCGGAAAGTGCGATCGGATTACATCGGAATCAATGGTCGGTTTGGGTCGGAATATGCAATCACTTCGATTCTTTGCACAAGACACTCCTTAAACATAGGTCTATGCCTATGTCTTATTGATGAAGTGTCCGGTTTAGATGGGGGCTACTACAGGCGATAATGTCGATGCTGAGCGGTTATAAGGACGTGTGCCACACCATCACGTTCGACAACGGCAGGGCGTTCAGCGGGCACAAGGCAATCGCAGAGGCGCTGGAGGCGGAAACCTACTTCGCCCCCCGTATGCGTCGTATGAGCGGGGCTTGAACGAGAACGCGAATGGTCTTTTAAGGCAGTTTATCCCGAAAGGAACAGACCTGAGGACGGTGTCAGAAGAGGCGTTACTGGCGTATCAGAATGCCTTAAACAGCAGGCTGCGGAAGTGTCTGGGGTTCAGGCAACCGTCAGTGGTGTTTGCAGAACTAAGAATGGCGGCTTAGCGTTGCACTTCGGAGTTGAATCCGCCGAAAAATGAAATGATCGGAAAACACAAAAGGCAGAGGAAGAGACGGATTCATCTAAAAATTCTAATATGCCAAAGCCCTAAGCTAGCGCTTAGGGCTTTGGCATAATAAGTGGCGGAACGGACGGGGCTCGAACCCGCGACCCCCTGCGTGACAGGCAGGTATTCTAACCAACTGAACTACCGCTCCACCGAATTTCTCTACAACCACCAGATCGCTCCGGCTTACTGCTTAATTTGATGCCTGGCAGTTCCCTACTCTCACATGGGGAAACCCCACACTACCATCGGCGCTACGGCGTTTCACTTCTGAGTTCGGCATGGGGTCAGGTGGGACCACCGCGCTATCGCCGCCAGGCAAATTCTGTTTCATTCCAACCGTCATGCTTCGCTTACGCTCTCGCACAACCATCAGAACCAATCTTTGAACAAGCTAAATATCAAAACACGTCTCTATGAGTCACTCGCAAAACACCTTCGGTGTTGTAAGGTTAAGCCTCTCGGGTCATTAGTACTGGTTAGCTCAACGTATCGCTACGCTTACACACCCAGCCTATCTACGTCGTCGTCTTCAACGGCCCTTCAGGGGCATCTAGTGCCCAGGGAAGACTCATCTCGAGGCAAGTTTCCCGCTTAGATGCTTTCAGCGGTTATCTCTTCCGCACTTAGCTACCGGGCAATGCAATTGGCATCACAACCCGAACACCAGTGGTGCGTTCACTCCGGTCCTCTCGTACTAGGAGCAACCCCTCTCAATCTTCCAACGCCCACGGCAGATAGGGACCGAACTGTCTCACGACGTTCTAAACCCAGCTCGCGTACCACTTTAAATGGCGAACAGCCATACCCTTGGGACCTACTTCAGCCCCAGGATGTGATGAGCCGACATCGAGGTGCCAAACACCGCCGTCGATATGAACTCTTGGGCGGTATCAGCCTGTTATCCCCGGAGTACCTTTTATCCGTTGAGCGATGGCCCTTCCATTCAGAACCACCGGATCACTAAGACCTGCTTTCGCACCTGCTCGAGCTGTCACTCTCGCAGTCAAGCTAGCTTATGCCTTTGCACTAACCTCCTGATGTCCGACCAGGATTAGCTAACCTTCGTGCTCCTCCGTTACGCTTTGGGAGGAGACCGCCCCAGTCAAACTACCCACCAGACACTGTCCGCAACCCGGATTACGGGCCCACGTTAGAACATCAAACATTAAAGGGTGGTATTTCAAGGTTGGCTCCACAAGAACTGGCGTCCTCGCTTCAAAGCCTCCCACCTATCCTACACATCAAGGCTCAAGGTTCAGTGTCAAGCTATAGTAAAGGTTCACGGGGTCTTTCCGTCTTGCCGCGGGTACACTGCATCTTCACAGCGAGTTCAATTTCACTGAGTCTCGGGTGGAGACAGCCTGGCCATCATTACGCCATTCGTGCAGGTCGGAACTTACCCGACAAGGAATTTCGCTACCTTAGGACCGTTATAGTTACGGCCGCCGTTTACCGGGGCTTCGATCAAGAGCTTCGCCTTGCGGCTGACCCCATCAATTAACCTTCCGGCACCGGGCAGGCGTCACACCGTATACGTCCACTTTCGTGTTTGCACAGTGCTGTGTTTTTATTAAACAGTTGCAGCCAGCTGGTATCTTCGACTGAGTTCAGCTCCGTGAGCACGTCACTTCACCTACCATCAGCGTGCCTTCTCCCGAAGTTACGGCACCATTTTGCCTAGTTCCTTCACCCGAGTTCTCTCAAGCGCCTGAGTATTCTCTACCTGACCACCTGTGTCGGTTTGGGGTACGATTTGATGTTACCTGGAGCTTAGAGGCTTTTCCTGGAAGCGTAGCATTGGTTACTTCATCACCGTAGTGACTCGTCATCACGCCTCAGTGTTAATGACGACCCGGATTTACCAAGGTCATCCACCTTCACGCTTAAACCGGGACAACCGTCGCCCGGATAACCTAGCTTTCTCCGTCCCCCCTTCGCAGTAACACCGAGTACAGGAATATTAACCTGTTTCCCATCGACTACGCTTTTCAGCCTCGCCTTAGGGGTCGACTCACCCTGCCCCGATTAACGTTGGACAGGAACCCTTGGTCTTCCGGCGTGCGGGTTTTTCACCCGCATTATCGTTACTTATGTCAGCATTCGCACTTCTGATACCTCCAGCAGCCCTCACAGGCCACCTTCGACGGCTTACAGAACGCTCCCCTACCCAACAACACCTAAGTGTCGCTGCCGCAGCTTCGGTGCATGGTTTAGCCCCGTTACATCTTCCGCGCAGGCCGACTCGACCAGTGAGCTATTACGCTTTCTTTAAATGATGGCTGCTTCTAAGCCAACATCCTGGCTGTCTATGCCTTCCCACATCGTTTCCCACTTAACCATGACTTTGGGACCTTAGCTGGCGGTCTGGGTTGTTTCCCTCTTCACGACGAACGTTAGCACCCGCCGTGTGTCTCCCGTGATAACATTCTTCGGTATTCGGAGTTTGCATCGGGTTGGTAAGTCGGGATGACCCCCTAGCCGAAACAGTGCTCTACCCCCGAAGATGAATTCACGAGGCGCTACCTAAATAGCTTTCGGGGAGAACCAGCTATCTCCCGGTTTGATTGGCCTTTCACCCCCAGCCACAAGTCATCCGCTAATTTTTCAACATTAGTCGGTTCGGTCCTCCAGTTAGTGTTACCCAACCTTCAACCTGCCCATGGCTAGATCACCGGGTTTCGGGTCTATACCCTGCAACTTAACGCCCAGTTAAGACTCGGTTTCCCTGCGGCTCCCCTATACGGTTAACCTTGCTACAGAATATAAGTCGCTGACCCATTATACAAAAGGTACGCAGTCACCTAACAAGTAGGCTCCCACTGCTTGTACGTACACGGTTTCAGGTTCTATTTCACTCCCCTCGCCGGGGTTCTTTTCGCCTTTCCCTCACGGTACTGGTTCACTATCGGTCAGTCAGGAGTATTTAGCCTTGGAGGATGGTCCCCCCATATTCAGACAGGATGTCACGTGTCCCGCCCTACTCATCGAACTCACAACTTGTGCATTTTTGTGTACGGGACTATCACCCTTTACTGTGCGACTTTCCAGACGCTTCCACTAACACACAAACTGATTCAGGTTCTGGGCTCCTCCCCGTTCGCTCGCCGCTACTGGGGGAATCTCGGTTGATTTCTTTTCCTCGGGGTACTGAGATGTTTCAGTTCCCCCGGTTCGCCTCATGACACTATGTATTCATGTCATGATAGTGTGTCGAAACACACTGGGTTTCCCCATTCGGGTATCGTCGGGTATAACGCTTCATATCAGCTTACCGACGCTTATCGCAGATTAGCACGCCCTTCATCGCCTCTGACTGCCTAGGCATCCACCGTGTACGCTTAGTCGCTTAACCTCACAACCCGAAGGTGTCTTTAATAAATAAAGCCAACGTCGCGCTGCGATTATTTGAGAGACTCATTGACGCACTGATACACCATTCATACCCGCAGGTACCAATGCATGTTCAGCTGTCATGTTTCAATTTTCAGCTTGTTCCAGATTGTTAAAGAGCAAAACGTCGCAGTGCACCCATACAGGTACACTCTGAAGTTTTCTATACAGCGAGTAGTGATGGTGGAGCTATGCGGGATCGAACCGCAGACCTCCTGCGTGCAAGGCAGGCGCTCTCCCAGCTGAGCTATAACCCCATCGTTGCTTACAGATACCTTAGATACCACTCACGGAAGAGTTGGTAGGCCTGAGTGGACTTGAACCACCGACCTCACCCTTATCAGGGGTGCGCTCTAACCACCTGAGCTACAAGCCTATTAAGGTATTTCTGCTCGTTATTTTCATCAGACAATCTGTGTGAGCACTTCACTTAACACACATCTTCTTGGTAAGGAGGTGATCCAACCGCAGGTTCCCCTACGGTTACCTTGTTACGACTTCACCCCAGTCATGAATCACAAAGTGGTAAGCGCCCTCCCGAAGGTTAAGCTACCTACTTCTTTTGCAACCCACTCCCATGGTGTGACGGGCGGTGTGTACAAGGCCCGGGAACGTATTCACCGTAGCATTCTGATCTACGATTACTAGCGATTCCGACTTCATGGAGTCGAGTTGCAGACTCCAATCCGGACTACGACGTACTTTATGAGGTCCGCTTGCTCTCGCGAGGTCGCTTCTCTTTGTATACGCCATTGTAGCACGTGTGTAGCCCTACTCGTAAGGGCCATGATGACTTGACGTCATCCCCACCTTCCTCCGGTTTATCACCGGCAGTCTCCTTTGAGTTCCCGACCGAATCGCTGGCAACAAAGGATAAGGGTTGCGCTCGTTGCGGGACTTAACCCAACATTTCACAACACGAGCTGACGACAGCCATGCAGCACCTGTCTCACAGTTCCCGAAGGCACTAAGGTATCTCTACCAAATTCTGTGGATGTCAAGAGTAGGTAAGGTTCTTCGCGTTGCATCGAATTAAACCACATGCTCCACCGCTTGTGCGGGCCCCCGTCAATTCATTTGAGTTTTAACCTTGCGGCCGTACTCCCCAGGCGGTCGATTTAACGCGTTAGCTCCGGAAGCCACGCCTCAAGGGCACAACCTCCAAATCGACATCGTTTACAGCGTGGACTACCAGGGTATCTAATCCTGTTTGCTCCCCACGCTTTCGCACCTGAGCGTCAGTCTTTGTCCAGGGGGCCGCCTTCGCCACCGGTATTCCTCCAGATCTCTACGCATTTCACCGCTACACCTGGAATTCTACCCCCCTCTACAAGACTCTAGCCTGTCAGTTTTGAATGCAGTTCCCAGGTTAAGCCCGGGGATTTCACATCCAACTTAACAGACCGCCTGCGTGCGCTTTACGCCCAGTCATTCCGATTAACGCTTGCACCCTCCGTATTACCGCGGCTGCTGGCACGGAGTTAGCCGGTGCTTCTTCTGCGGGTAACGTCAATCGATAAGGTTATTAACCTCACCGCCTTCCTCCCCGCTGAAAGTGCTTTACAACCCGAAGGCCTTCTTCACACACGCGGCATGGCTGCATCAGGCTTGCGCCCATTGTGCAATATTCCCCACTGCTGCCTCCCGTAGGAGTCTGGACCGTGTCTCAGTTCCAGTGTGGCTGGTCATCCTCTCAGACCAGCTAGGGATCGTCGCCTAGGTGAGCCATTACCTCACCTACTAGCTAATCCCATCTGGGCACATCCGATGGCGAGAGGCCCTAAGGTCCCCCTCTTTGGTCCGAAGACGTTATGCGGTATTAGCTACCGTTTCCAGTAGTTATCCCCCTCCATCAGGCAGTTTCCCAGACATTACTCACCCGTCCGCCGCTCGTCACCCAGAGAGCAAGCTCTCCTGTGCTACCGCTCGACTTGCATGTGTTAGGCCTGCCGCCAGCGTTCAATCTGAGCCATGATCAAACTCTTCAATTTAAGATTTGTTTGATTTGCTGAACTCGTCAGCGATGCTCAAAGAATTAGTCACTGTTCATTCGTAATGAATTTTACTGTTGTTCACTCTTCAAGACTTTTTTATATCGTTAAGATACGGTCTTGTGAGTGCCCACACAGATTGTCTGATTAAATTGTTAAAGAGCAGTGCCACTTCATCGGTGGCGCGGGCTGCACATACTATGCTTTTCCGCTGTGAAGTCAAGTCATTACTGACTGCTTCGTTGAATCTTTTTGCTGTCACCACAACCGCGTGTCGCTGTTGCCGTGTCAGTGGATGCGCATTATAGGGACTTCTCGGCCACTGACAAGCGCTAAATGCAAATTATTTTCCAACCGTTCAAAAACAAGCCAAAAGACACCATTTAGCACACTTCACATACAGAAAATGAATATAACCTGAGCTCATAATGTGAAAACGGGAGCATCCGTTAACGGCTGCCCCCGTTGATCGCTTACCAGTTCACTCACATTATTCTTGCTGCGCGACGATCTGTTCGCCGTCAACATCTAATGTGATCGGTTTACCGGGTATCAATTTCCCCCCCAGCATCTGCTGAGCGAGCGGGTTCTCTATCAGTTGCTGTATCGCTCTTTTAAGCGGACGCGCACCATAGACAGGATCAAACCCGACTTCCCCGAGCATATCTAAAGCCGCATCCGTAATCGTGACGCTATATCCACGCTCTTCAAGACGCTTGTACAGTCTCTGGAGCTGAATTTGTGCGATCGACGTAATATGCGCTCTTCCCAGTGGATGGAATACCACGACTTCATCGATACGGTTAATAAACTCGGGGCGGAAGCTGTGGCTAACGACGTCAAGCACCATATCTCTCATTCCGGTATAGCTACGCTCACCAAAACGTTCCTGAATAAGGTCAGAGCCCAAGTTTGACGTCATAATGACCACAGTATTACGGAAGTCGACCGTTCTGCCCTGACCATCGGTGAGGCGCCCATCATCTAATACCTGAAGCAGGATATTAAACACATCAGGGTGTGCCTTTTCGATCTCATCTAGCAAAATGACCGAATAAGGGCGACGGCGTACCGCTTCCGTCAAATATCCCCCTTCCTCGTAACCGACATATCCCGGAGGCGCACCGACCAAACGTGAAACCGAGTGTTTCTCCATAAACTCAGACATATCGATGCGCACCATGGCGTCGTCACTGTCGAAGAGGAAAGTCGCCAGCGTTTTGCAGAGTTCCGTTTTCCCAACGCCTGTTGGCCCAAGGAACAGGAACGAGCCAATAGGACGATTCGGGTCGGATAGCCCAGCCCGACTACGACGGATGGAATTCGCTACCGCTTCAACGGCTTCGTTCTGCCCAATCACACGCTGATGCAGTTCATCTTCCATGCGTAATAATTTTTCTTTCTCGCTTTCCAACATGCGAGAAACAGGAATCCCAGTCCAACGCGCCAGCACATCAGCGATTTCAACATCCGTTACTCGATTACGCAGCAAATGCATCGTTTTCCCTTCCTGCTGCGTTGCTGCTGCCAGTTGTTTCTCCAGCTCAGGGATTTTGCCGTATTGCAGCTCAGACATTATTCCCAGATCGCCCTGACGGCGAGCCTGTTCCAGCGCAATTTTCGCCTGCTCTAAAGACGCTTTAATATTCTGCGTTCCAGTGAGTGATGCTTTTTCTGCTTTCCACTCTTCTTCTTGTTGGGAATATTCACGCTCTTTTTGGTCAAGTTCAGCACTCAGCAATTCAAGCCGCTTTTGGCTGGCTTCATCAGATTCTTTTTTCAACGCCTGCTGCTCCAGCTTTAACTGGATGATTCGGCGTTCAAGCCGATCAAGGGGCTCTGGTTTCGAGTCAATCTGAATACGAATACTGGATGCCGCCTCATCAATCAGGTCAATCGCTTTATCCGGCAACTGACGATCCGCGATATAACGATGAGATAACATGGCTGCCGCAACAATCGCCGGGTCAGTAATTTGTACATGATGGTGCAATTCATAACGCTCTTTCAGCCCGCGCAGAATCGCAATCGTGTCTTCAACGGTCGGTTCAGCGACAAACACTTTCTGGAAACGACGCTCAAGGGCCGCGTCTTTTTCAATATATTGCCGATACTCATTGAGCGTTGTCGCCCCAACGCAATGCAACTCACCACGAGCCAGCGCGGGTTTTAGCATATTGCCGGCATCCATCGCGCCATCGGCTTTACCTGCCCCCACCATCGTATGGAGTTCATCAATAAACAGAATGACATTGCCTTCCTGTTTAGACAGATCGTTGAGCACACCTTTCAGACGTTCTTCAAACTCACCACGATATTTCGCCCCCGCCACCAGCGCGCCCATATCCAGCGAAAGCACGCGCTTGTTTTTCAATCCTTCAGGCACTTCACCATTAACGATGCGCTGGGCTAACCCTTCCACTATCGCGGTTTTACCCACGCCGGGTTCACCAATTAATACTGGGTTATTTTTGGTTCGACGTTGTAGAACCTGAATAGTGCGGCGAATTTCTTCATCGCGCCCAATCACTGGATCGAGTTTGCCTTGTTCCGCACGTTCCGTGAGGTCAATCGTGAATTTTTTTAATGCCTGGCGCTGATCTTCAGCCCCCTGATCGTTCACTTGATCCCCTCCTCTTACTTGATCGATGGCGTTTGTTATACCTTGCTGCGTGACACTGGCCTTTTTCAATATATCCCCCAGCGTGCCGCGAGACTCCAACGCAGCAAGCACGAAAAGTTCCGAGGAAATAAAGGTATCGCCACGCTTTTGCGCAAATTTGTCGCACATATTCAATGCGCGGACTAACTCGTTCGAAGGTTGAACATCACCATCAGTGCCTTCAACCTGAGGCAAACGCGTGATTGCCTGGTCGATTTCAGCTTTGAGGTAATTAAGATTGGCTCCGGCAACAGTCAGAAGTGGACCAACAGTCCCACCATCCTGATGAAGCAAAGCACTCATCAAATGAAGTGGTTCAATAAACTGGTGATCGCGCCCAAGGGCAAGAGACTGGGCATCAGACAGAGCAAGTTGGAATTTGTTGGTAAGACGATCCAGACGCATAACACCTCCCGTACACTGGTCAAAATTGCTACTGGAGATTAAATGAGGTCATCCCTCAAACATTTCAAGGTTATTTTGCCAGTCGTAACAGGATTTAAACGTTACTTGTCTTGGATCGTCTTAATTCAATAGGTTATATCAGCCAGATTAAACTTGCCATACGTCCAGTCACACCATCACGCCGATAAGAGAAAAATTTGTGAGACTCACTCACAGTACAGGCATTTCCACCAAAAATTTGCGTTATCCCTGCGGCACGTAAGCGCAGACTTGCCAGTTGGTAGATATCGGCAAAAAATTTATTTCCTTCAGGCCGAAATGCTGAGGCCGCAGCCATATCATGCTGAATAAATGCATCCCTGATTTCAGGGCCGACCTCAAAGGTATCAGGCCCAATAGCAGGCCCCAGCCACGCCATAATTTGTGCGGGTTGTGCACGGAAACAGGCTAATGTTTCTTCCAATACCCCCGCGTGCAATCCCCGCCAGCCAGCATGCGCGGCAGCGACTTCGTCACCGTTGATTGCACAAAAAAGCACGGGCAAACAGTCGGCCGTCATCACCGCACAGACTTTTCCTTTCTTATCGGTATAAGCCGCATCACCGCAAACAGACGTAGGGGACACCTCACCAATACGAATCACATCGGTGCCATGAACCTGTTCCAACCAATGCGGCATAGCTGGAAGACTGGCCATCTCCACCAGCGTTTGCCGATTTGCGGTGACATGCGCGGGCTCATCGCCCACATGATTCCCCACATTTAGCGAATCATAAGGTGCACGACTACACCCGCCAATGCGCGTCGTACTACAAGATTTCACACTTTCTGGCAAAGGCCAGTCGGGGTATATCAGCATAGTCCGTCACCTCTATAAATCGGCACTTATCGTATTGAATACATTACCAGTCGAGCTGATCCTTAAACGCTTCGGTATCGGCTTTAAGCGCATCAATCAGCTCGACCATATCCTGTGGCAATTCCGCATGCCATTCCATGTGAATGCCCGTAATAGGATGGTAGAAACGTAACATAGTGGCATGCAGCGCCTGACGATCGAACCCACGTAGCATCTCAATGAAATCCTCCGAAGCGCCTTTTGGCGGGCGAGGACGACCACCGTATAGCTGATCGCCAACCAGAGGATGATTAATATGCGCCATATGCACGCGAATCTGATGGGTGCGCCCCGTTTCCAGACGCAACCGCAAACGGGTATGCGCACGGAAATGTTCCATGATGCGATAATGCGTCACGGCAGGCTTACCCATTGGGTGCACGGCCATATGAGTACGCTTGGTTGCGTGGCGAGCGATAGGCTGTTCGACCATACCACCTGCAGTCATCGAACCAATCGCAACGGCCTCATACTCACGGGTAATTTCACGCGCCTGTAGCGCCTCAACTAAACGCGTCTGTGCAGGTACCGTTTTCGCGACCACCATGAGCCCTGTCGTATCTTTATCAAGTCGGTGCACAATCCCAGCACGGGGCACATCGACAATCTCAGGATAATGATGTAGCAAGGCATTCAATACCGTGCCATCTGGGTTACCCGCACCGGGGTGAACCACCAGATCTCTGGGTTTATTGATGACCAGGATATCCTGATCCTCGTACACGATATCCAGTTTGATATCCTGTGCTTCCCAGCGTGCTTCTTCTTCAATCAATGCATCAATGGCTACCGATTCGCCGCCAAGTACTTTCTCTTTTGGCTTATTGATGACATTGCCGTTAATCTGTACTCGATTCTCAAGAATCCACTCTTTTATGCGGGATCGTGAATAATCAGGGAACAATTCGGCCAAAGCCTGATCTAAACGTTGTCCGAGTTGAGATTCGGCCACCGTTGCGGTGAGTTGTACTTGTTGTGACATATTATGCAGCTTCTTCGTTAACGTTGGGTTTTGACGGCGACGCCGTTTAAAATAATGTACTATTGTAGCTGGTCTAAATCGGGAGCTTCACGGACAGTCTCCCGGAATAACATTCTGAGGATAATCAAAACGTCATGACGCGTATGAAATATCTGGTGGCTGCCGCCACGTTGAGCCTGGCGCTGGCTGGTTGCTCCAGCAATTCCAAAGATGCGGTTCCTGATAGTCCGCCATCTGAAATCTATGCCAATGCTCAACAAAAACTGCAAGACGGCAACTTTAAAGCAGCCATCACACAGTTGGAAGCACTGGATAACCGGTATCCCTTTGGCCCCTACTCGCAGCAAGTACAGTTGGATTTGATCTACGCCTATTACAAATCCGCAGAGCTGCCATTGGCCCAAGCTTCTATTGACCGCTTCCTGCGACTCAACCCAACCCATCCAAATGTGGATTATGTCCTGTACATTCGCGGCCTGACCGACATGGCGCTGGATGATAGTGCGTTACAAGGCTTCTTCGGCGTTGATCGTTCCGATCGCGATCCGCAGTATGCCCGTACCGCATTTCGGGATTTCAGTAAGCTCATTCAGGGATATCCGAACAGCCAATACGCCACCGACGCAAACAAGCGTTTGGTTTACCTCAAAGAGCGTCTGGCCAAGTATGAACTTTCTGTCGCGCAATACTACACGAAACGCGGCGCTTATGTGGCAGTAGTTAATCGTGTTGAGCAAATGCTGCGTGATTACCCAGATGCCCAGGCAACAAAAAATGCCCTGCCGTTAATGGAGAATGCTTATCGCGAACTGCAACTGGCCGCGCAAGCGGATAAAGTCGTAAAAGTCATCGCGGCGAACCCAGCATAAACGATAAGTGACACACAGTCACAAGACGGCAGCTTCGGTTGCCGTTTTTTATGGTTAGACCGGTTGGTTATGCATAGATGGGCAAAAAAACAGGTTGGCATGAGTCAACAACAGCGCGGTAGCGTCAATACATCCTATCAATAATGGCACAGGCCAGATGCCCTCTCAAGTACTTCCGTCCTATTCCCGATGATGCTTCACAAATCGCATTTTCTTGACAAAAAGTGACGAAAAAAAGCGACCAACATCACGCTTTTTGTCACGACTCACTGTATGCTGAAATTATCCAAGACGGACATAGGCAGAGAGGTAAGTTTGTATGACTATTAATATTACCAGTAAGCAAATGGATATCACCCCCGCAATTCGTCAACATGTCGAAGACCGTCTTTCTAAGCTGGACAAGTGGCAAACCCAGCTGATTAACCCACATATTATTTTGTCAAAAGAACCACAGGGTTTTGTGGCCGATGCCACTATCAGTACGCCAAATGGCCCGCTGGTTGCCAGCGCTAAGCATGATGATATGTATGCCGCCATCAACGAGCTGATTGCCAAGTTGGAACGCCAGTTGGACAAACTCCAGCATAAAAGTGAAGCCAGACGCGCGGTAGCGAGTGTCAAAGAAGCGAATCTCCAGCCGACTCAAGAAGAGTAATTAACCCTCTTTACCTCAATATAACGCGCCTGAGGGCGCGTTTTTGCATTCCAGGTGTCGTATCCACGTCCTAAAAAACCAACGCGATACCCCGTTTAAAATTGCGCTCGGCGATTTTGTATTGACAGGATGAAAAGCCAACAGTTACCTTACCTACTCAGAATCTGGATATCCTCCTGACTAACCGAGTAAACATGATAAATAAACTGTTCTTCTTCGTATTCTTTTTCACCTTCCCCTGAGTTGGGAGGCGATTCGTCGTAAGAGCAAGAATACGAAGACGAACAAAAAAGCCTCCTGACCAGGAGGCTTTTTTTATATAAGAACATAAGACAGGTAACAGCATCATGACAGACAACCCATTACTGGCACTGCGAGAACGCATCAGCACATTGGATCTGCAATTAATTGAATTGTTGGCACAAAGACGAGAACTCGCGTTGGACGTTGCCCGCAGCAAATTGCATTCGCATCGTCCAATCCGTGATAAAGAGCGTGAGCGTGATTTGCTGGACAAACTGACTGCCGCTGGGAAAAAGCATCATCTTGATGGTCACTACATTACCCGCTTATTCCAGCTCATCATTGAAGATTCAGTACTAACGCAGCAGGCACTCTTACAGCATCACCTCAACCAAACAACGTCACACTCTGCCCGCATTGCCTTTCTCGGTCCGAAAGGTTCTTATTCCCATCTCGCGGCCCGCCAATATGCTGCGCGACACTTCGAACAATTTATCGAGTGTGGTTGCCAGAAATTTCAGGACATCTTCAACATGGTGGAAACAGGGCAAGCGGACTATGCCGTTCTGCCAATTGAAAATACCAGCTCTGGTTCGATTAACGATGTCTACGATCTGCTGCAACACACGGCTTTATCCATCGTCGGCGAATTAACCAATCCGATAAATCACTGCGTTTTAGTTGCCACCGATACATCATTGGAACAGATCGAAACGGTTTACAGCCATCCGCAACCGTTCCAGCAGTGCAGCCATTTCATTAATCGTTTTCCACACTGGAAGATTGAATATTGTGAGAGCACGGCTGCGGCGATGGAAAAAGTCGCGGCGCTCAACTCGCCAAAAGCAGCAGCACTCGGCAGCGAAGCTGGTGGTCAGCTTTATCAGCTACAGGTGCTGGAACACGATCTGGCAAATCAGTCGCAAAACATCACCCGCTTCATTGTATTAGCACGCAAGCCCATTGATGTGACGGAACAAGTGCCGGCAAAAACCACGCTAATTATGGCAACCGGTCAACAGTCAGGTGCGCTGGTAGAAGCTCTGTTGGTATTGCGTGATAACGGCATTGTGATGACCAAGCTGGAATCCAGACCGATCAACGGTAACCCATGGGAAGAGATGTTCTATCTGGACGTACAGGCCAACCTGCGCAGCGATGCCATGCAGAAAGCGCTAAAAGGATTAGCCCCCATCACCCGCTCATTAAAAGTGTTGGGCTGCTACCCGAGTGAAAACGTCGTACCCGTGGACGTGAACGAATAGTCGATGTGAACGAATAATTGAAAAAGCCATCCTAGTATCCCCGGGATGGCTTCTTAAACACAACCAAGATAGTAAACGTGCTTATTGACGAATATCGTTTGCCTGACGCAAAAGCACCCGGCTCTCCGCTTGAAAACGTTTGGCATAGTCGCCAAACCAGTGTTCGACCTTCTTGAAGCTGTTGATAAATCCTGCCTTATCCGTCTGCTCCAGTAGCTCAATCGCCTCGCCAAAACGTTTGTAGTAACGCTTAATCAACGCCAGATTATCCTCTGAAGACATAATGATGTCGGCATACAGCTGCGGATCCTGCGCAAACAGCCGACCAACCATGATCAATTCCAGACGATAGATTGGCGATGACAGCGCTAATAGCTGTTCAAGCTGCACGTTCTCTTCCGCTAAATGCAGGCCATACGCGAATGTCGCAAAGTGACGCAGCGCCTGAATGAACATCATGTTCTGATCGTGTTCGACTGCACTGATACGATGCAGACGCGCGCCCCACACCTGAATCTGTTCCAGTAACCACTGGTAGGCTTCCGGCTGCCGCCCATCGCAATAGACGACAACCTGCTTAGCAAGGCTACCGCTGTCTGGCCCGAACATAGGGTGCAGACCAAGTACCGGGCCACTATGCACCGCCAGCATCGCCTGAAGCGGGCCATTTTTTACCGATGCCAAATCAACCAAGATACAGTCATCCGGCAAAGCAGGCAGACGAGCAATCACCTGTTCAGTCACGTGAATCGGCACGCTGACAATCACCATGCCGGCATCAGACAGCAGTTCATCCGCGCGCGGCCAGTCATCTTGCTCCAGAATCCTCACCTGATAGCCCGACAGCGTCAGCATTTTCTCAAACAGGTTGCCCATTTGCCCCCGGCCACCGATGATGACAACCGGCCGCAACTGCGGGCACAGCGTTTTAAAGCCTTTATCGTTTTCACTGGTATAAGACTCACGCATGGTACGCCGCAGGATATCCTCAATGAGATCCGGCGGAACCCCCATCGACTCCGCTTCTTTACGACGTGAGCTGAGCATGGCCGCTTCACGATCGGGCGCATAAATGGGCAAACCATGGCGGCTTTTTACTTCACCCACTTCCGCCACCAAACGCAACCGACGTGATAACAGCGCGACAAGCTCCTTATCTACCTCATCTATCTGATCACGTAATACGGTCAGTTCAGCTACCATATCTTGTTACTCTCCTGAATGTTTCACCCGTGCAGCGCTCAGATCGTGATGAACGGAACGCAGCAACGTCTCTGTATTTTCCCAACTGATACAGGCATCCGTGACCGATACACCGTAGCGCATATCTGAACGCGGCTGTTCTGAAGACTGGCTCCCCTCGTTAAGGTGGCTTTCCAGCATCAAGCCTATAATGGAACGATTTCCCGCCTTGATTTGTTCAATCGCAGATTCAACAACAAGTGGCTGACGGCGGTAGTCTTTATTCGAATTACCGTGACTACAATCTATCATCAGCGCCGGTCTCAGTCCCGCTTCCTGCATCTGTTTTTCACATTCGGCGACATCCTGCGCACTGTAGTTTGGTTTTTTACCGCCGCGCAGAATCACATGACCATCAATGTTCCCTTGCGTTTGCAGCAGACAAACTTGCCCAGTTTGGTTGATACCCACAAAACGGTGCGGCATCGCGGCGGCTCTCATCGCGTTGATCGCCGTTCCCAGACTACCGTCCGTGCCGTTTTTGAACCCGACAGGCATCGACAGGCCGGAAGCCATCTCACGGTGAGTTTGTGATTCTGTCGTACGTGCACCGATAGCCGACCAACTGAACAAATCACCCAAGTACTGCGGGCTGTTTGGATCAAGCGCTTCGGTCGCCAGTGGCAGTCCCATATTTACCAGTTCCAGCAGCAACCCACGCGCGATGTGCAGCCCTGCTTCCACATCAAATGAACCATCCATGAACGGATCGTTGATGAGCCCTTTCCAGCCCACGGTGGTACGCGGTTTTTCAAAATAAACACGCATGACAATGTAAAGGCGATCGTTTAATTCAGCGGCAAGCGACTGCAGGCGGCGCGCGTATTCCAACGCAGCATCCGTGTCATGAATCGAGCAAGGCCCGCAGACGATCAGCAACCGATCATCACGACCATGAATGATATCCGCAATGGTTGCTCTCGCTTGTGCAATATCGCGCTGCTCAGCATCGTTAAGCGGAAACTTGGCTTTCAATTCATCGGGGGTAATCAAAACCTGCTCTGCGCTGATATTAATATTGTTAAGTGAATCTTTTTGCATGATCCCATTCCTGAAAAGTTCGGTATGTTCGCGATCGCCTGTAAAGACTACTGTCTATACAACCTGCCTACGCGTGATGTTTACACCATAACACGAACCGTAAAGATTTCAATCCACTTGGTGTAAATAAAAAATTACCACCCTAAATATTGCCAAAAAAACGATAGTTGTCTGCCCTATCACTTCCCGACGCAACCATGCTAATCCCTAGCGTGAATAGTGATAGAATCACGCCAACAAGGGGGAAGGATGCTGAAAGCCATAATCATCGATGACGAACAGCTGGCACGTGAAGAGCTCAGCCTGCTGCTGGAAAATGAGTCTGATATCACCATCATTGCACAATGCAGCAATGCGCTGGAGGCGATACCGGCTATACATCGGCTACAGCCGGATGTGATTTTTCTGGATATACAGATGCCAAAGATCAGCGGATTAGAGCTGGTTGCCATGTTGGATCCAGAAAATATGCCTTATGTCGTCTTCGTGACAGCCTATGATGAGTACGCAGTGAGGGCATTTGAAGAGCATGCTTTTGACTATTTGCTCAAACCACTAGATGCACAACGGCTAAGCAAAACGCTAAATCGTTTACGTCGCGGCGTGAGTGTAAACAAAAACGTACAGATAATTTCAGAACCTTTGCTTCGCCATATTCCCTGTAACGGACACAACCGTATTTTTTTGCTCAAGATTGAGGAAGTCGAGTATCTTTGTTCAGAACTCAGCGGCGTACACGTCGTGGGCGTCAGCCAGTCTGGCTATACCCAACTTTCATTGAAAACGCTGGAAGAGAAAACGCCTTTCGTCCGTTGCCATCGCCAATACATGGTTAATACGGAACAGTTGAAAGAAATCCAGTTAATGGAGAACGGCGCAGCAGAAGTATTGACGCATACGGGAAAACACATCCCCGTCAGTCGCCGCTACCTTAAATTACTGAAAGAAAAATTAGGCATCGCCTGATGCGGTGCTTCTTCAGGCCAATGGCCGCAACATTGAAGGTTTGATGATGAAATACAGTTATGTCTTGGCTGTAATTCTTTTAATGACAGCATGCCAAAGCAACGTCCCGTCGCTCCCCGCTAAAAGTGAGTCAGGCTTCTGGTACGAAACGGGTTATCAGGATGCAATCTCTGGCATGGTCGTAAAGGACGATAGCACTTTGCAGGAATGGTTCGGTAATCCTCAAGTTGACCGTGAAACCTACCTACGTGGCTATCAGGCCGGACAGTCGGCTTTTTGCGGTACAGATAACATGGAAGAATGGGGAAAAGCAGGGAAAAACTTTCCCGCCAGCTGCGATGGCGTAGAGAATGCTGAAATACTGCGAACTCGCTGGCAACAGAGCCTGCCTTAACATCCTCCCGAAGATAAACGATGATCCATACTCACCAGCACTTTAGCTGGAAAAGCGCTATGGCTCATCGCATCTGGTAACAATTCCACTCACTTTTGTACTCACACAGAAATACGTCAGACATATCTCCCCTCTATTATCGCTCACATTAAATAATCACATTAAGTTATTAACAACCTGATGCTGATATAACGAAAATTAATATCTCACTGATAGTTAAATCTATTATTCCTGATAGCGATTGATATTATGGAGTGCTCATATGTCCGGTTCAAGCAAGCCTCATAACCCGTCTCTAAATAGCAGTTCAAGACTCTTATCACACGCTACCTCATCACAGGAAAGCCATGATGAACAAGTCGCTGCGGTAAAGAACAACATTATCGAGTCCGGCGACCATCCCGGCATTTCCGTAGAGGAACAACTCGCGATTCTGGAGGCGTTCTCCCACCTTGAACTAGGCCAGTTTTTACTAAAACATCACGGGTTAAATGCGTACTGGACGCATAATGTGATAACACATCAGCCAGCTCACTATGTTAATCCCCTCGAAGAAATCATCTACACACAGTTACCCAGCGTTTTGGCAACACGTGAACGATTTGGTATTTTCCAACGTCTGCTTCAAGAGCTCTTGCGCCCCGACGCCATCATGGTATCGGTTCCTTGTGGCGTCATGGCCGATTTACTGCTGCTGGACTATACGCGGCATCGAGATGTGAAATTAATCGGAATCGATCTGGATAAACAGGCGCTGGAAGAAGCTTATAAGCTTGCCAGTCAGCAAGGGTTAGAAAACCAGATATCGTTGGTGCTTACTGATGCCTGGACAATGGATTTGGCAGCACAAGCAGATGTGATTACCAGCAACGGACTCAACGTCTATGAACAAGATGATGACAAAGTTACCGAGCTTTACCGCGTGTTCTACTCAGGCTTAAAGCCAGGAGGTACGCTGATCACCAGCTTTATGACACCGCCTCCTACGCTGTCACAAGATTCCCCATGGATAAACACCGATCCAAAATTGCTAGCCCTCCAATATGTGCTTTTCTCACGTATTATCGGGGCAACATGGACAGCGTTTCGTACCCACAAAAAAACACAGTCGCAGCTAGAGCAGGCAGGATTCACAGATATTCAGTTCATTAACGATCGTATGCATATGTACCCAACAGTCATCGCGAATAAGCCGTTCTGAACAGAGTAAAAAACGGTATCAACACAATATTTTGATCGCCGTAACCGATCAATATTGAAAAATTGATCTGTATAAACGTTTATAAAATAACCATGTCTAATGTCATCATGGTACTGAAATTCAAACAATAATGATGGCACCAGGGAAAGCTAAGCCCACCAAGATGGTGGGCTTTTTACTGCCAACACGGTCATGCCTTAGACTCGGGCCTTAAGCAAAGGACTTATTCCCAGAAAGAGGGCTGCCACACAACCATGATCTGCCGCCACTTTGCCGCCATTTAGATAAAAAAAAGCCTAGCGAATTCGCTAGGCTATTGAAAAATAACAACTTTCGGATGTTGCGAAAGCGCTATCTTAGTTAAGACGCTCTTTGATACGAGCAGACTTACCAGTACGCTCACGCAGGTAGTACAGTTTGGCTTTACGCACGGCACCACGACGTTTAACAGTAATGCTGTCAATAACCGGAGAGTGAGTCTGGAATACACGCTCCACGCCTTCGCCGTTAGAAATTTTGCGAACAGTGAATGCAGAATGCAGACCGCGGTTACGAATAGCGATAACCACGCCCTCGAATGCCTGCAGACGTTTTTTGCTACCTTCAACAACCCATACCTTCACTTCTACGGAATCACCCGGACGAAATGCAGGTACGTCCTGCTTCATTTGTTCGTCTTCGATTTGCTTAATAATGTTGCTCATAATATGTCTCTTACCCTAGGTAAACTGATAGTTGGGTTCGCCAGGTCAAACCGGCGTAACCACCTAATACTCTTGTTGCTCAGACTGATATTCACGTTGGAATTCAGCCAGCAACCTTGTTTGCTCGTCAGTCAGAGCTAGGCTTTTCAGAAGTTCAGGTCTTCTAAGCCAGGTTCGGCCCAGCGACTGCTTCAATCGCCAGCGGCGTATTTCCGCATGGTTGCCAGACAATAACACTGCCGGAACGTCCATGCCTTCCAGTATTTCAGGGCGAGTGAAATGAGGACAGTCCAGCAATCCATCGGCAAAAGAATCTTCTTCTGCTGAAGCATGATGTCCCAGAACGCCCGGTATAAAGCGGGCAACGGAGTCAATCAGGGTCATCGCTGGCAGTTCCCCACCGCTGAGTACGTAATCGCCGATCGACCATTCTTCATCGATTTCGGTTTTAATTACACGCTCATCAATCCCTTCGTACCGTCCACAGACCAGAATCATCTTCTGGTTCGTAGCGAGTTGATGTACGCCTTGCTGATCTAATTTACGGCCCTGAGGTGATAAATAAATCACTTTCGCGCCTTCGCCTGCCGCTGCTTTTGCTGCGTGGATCGCATCCCGTAAAGGTTGCACCATCATCAGCATTCCGGGGCCGCCGCCATAAGGCCGATCGTCCACGGTGCGATGCCGATCGTAAGTGAAATCGCGAGGACTCCAATACTGTACGTTCAGCAGGCCATTTTTAACTGCCCGGCCAGTGACTCCGTAATCAGTAATCGCACGGAACATCTCTGGAAACAGGCTAATCACCCCAATCCACATAGTCTCGTTCCGCTGGGTACTACTGATCGATTCAGAGTTCAAAAACCAGGATCCCAATCTACTTCAACAGTTTGAGCAGAAAGGTCGACGCGCTTAACAACCTGTTCGGTGAGGAACGGAACCAGCCGTTCCTTGACTCCGAAGGCATCTTTCAGGTTGGCCTTTATTACCATCACATCGTTCGAGCCGGTTTCCATCATATCGATGATTTTACCTAACTCGTAACCGGCTACGGTCACGACCTGACAGCCAATAAGATCCTTCCAGTAATAATCACCTTCGCCCAGATCGGGCAGTTGTGACGAATCTACGACAATTTCACAATTGGTCAGTAAATTAGCCGCATCACGGTCATCAGCACCTTTCACTTTGATGATCAGATCCTGATTGTGATACTTCCAGCCTTCAATCTCGACAAGCTGCCAACCGCTTTTACTCTGGATGAACCAAGGTTGATAATCAAAAATGCTCTCGGCATCTTCGGTGGATGAAAACACTCTGAGCCAACCTCGAATGCCATATGCCGATCCTATCTTCCCCATCACAATTGGGTTAACGGGAGCTTTTGGGCTGAGTTGATTGCTCATTATCACCACCGCAACAAGTTATGCTGCTTTTTTAGCGTCTTTGATCAGCGAAGATACGCGATCAGACACAGTTGCACCCAGACCAAGCCAATGCTCGATACGGTCCAGATCCAGACGCAGGGCTTCTGCTTGACCAGATGCGATTGGGTTGAAGAAACCTACGCGCTCGATGAAACGACCATCACGCGCATTGCGGCTATCGGTCACGACTACTTGATAGAAGGGGCGTTTTTTCGCGCCGCCACGTGCCAAACGAATTGTTACCATAACATCCTCTTTAGTGAATAAAACAACCGGGCCCCATCGAGGAACGGAGCCCAGTATGTCATATAAAAAGCCCGAAAATTTTACTCATTTTGGCGCAAAAAGCAATCTAAAGCGTATAATCACGCCAAGAGTTTCTCTACATCATCGATTTCGGTGATTAACGCCCTGGGAATCCAGGTGGCATCATCCCTTTCATACCGCGCATCATTTTCGCTAGACCGCCGTTTTTCATCTTCTTCATCATTCGTTGCATATCATCGAATTGTTTCAGAAGACGGTTCACGTCCTGTACCTGCATGCCGGAACCCTGCGCGATACGACGTTTACGCGATCCTTTAATAATCTCAGGTTTGGCACGCTCCTGACGCGTCATCGAATTAATGATCGCCTCCATACGCACCAACACCTTGTCATCCATTTGTGATTTAACATTATCAGGCAGTTGGCCCATGCCCGGCATTTTGCTCATCATGCTTGCCATGCCGCCCATGTTACGCATCTGCTTGAGCTGGTCCAGGAAATCGGTCAAATCAAACCCATCGCCCTTCTTCAGTTTATTAGCAAGCTTCTCTGCCTGTGTACGATCGACCTTGCTTTCAATATCTTCAATCAGTGAAAGCACATCGCCCATACCGAGAATTCGCGAGGCAACGCGCTCAGGGTAGAACGGCTCCAGCGCTTCGGTTTTTTCGCCGACACCGAGGAATTTAATTGGCTTGCCAGTAATATGGCGGATAGATAACGCCGCACCACCACGGGCGTCACCATCAATTTTGGTGAGGATCACACCAGTCAGCGGCAGCGCTTCATTAAAAGCTTTCGCCGTATTCGCTGCATCCTGTCCCGTCATGGCATCAACAACAAACAGCGTTTCAACCGGCTTAATCGCCGCGTGAACCTGCTTGATTTCGTCCATCATCGCGTCGTCAACGTGGAGACGACCTGCGGTATCGACTAACAAGACATCGTAGAACTTCAGCTTAGCGTGTTGTAACGCACGTTCTACGATAGCAAGTGGCTTTTCCTGCACGTCTGACGGGAAGAAATCGACACCTACCTGCTCTGCCAACGTTTCCAACTGTTTTATCGCCGCAGGGCGATAAACGTCAGCTGATACCACCAGCACTTTTTTCTTATGCTTTTCGCGCAGGAATTTACCCAGCTTACCTACGCTGGTCGTTTTACCCGCACCTTGCAGACCGGCCATCAGAACAACCGCAGGCGGTTGCGCGGCAAGATTCAGCTCGGCGTTGATTTCACCCATTGCGCTAACGAGTTCATTTTTAACAATCTTGACGAATTCTTGGCCCGGCGTCAGGCTTTTGTTGACCTCATGTCCGACAGCGCGCTCTTTCACGCGATTGATAAAGTCACGCACCACGGGTAACGCGACGTCGGCTTCCAGCAATGCCATACGGACTTCACGCAGCGTTTCTTTGATGTTGTCTTCAGTCAACCGCCCGCGGCCGCTGATATTGCGCAATGTGCGCGAGAGTCGATCAGTTAAATTTTCAAACATATCTCATGCTCAACGTAAGACAGGCCGCCAGCGCGACACGAATGGAAGAGATTATACACAAAAGCGGGAACGATCTCAGCGCTGCTGACGGAGAACTGTTGGTGCCCACGGCGACTAACGCTATACTGATTCTCTATTTTACCTAGTTGATATTTAATAGCCTATTTGTATGTCTGTTTTCGCTATTGTGGCGCTTGTCGCCTACACACTCAGCCTTGGACTGATTATCCCCAGTCTGCTACGCAAGAACAGTGCATATCGTCGGCTGGCAATACTCTCGGCCAGCGCTGCGCTAATTTGTCATGCAGTGGCGCTCTATCAACGCATTTTTGATGTTCAGGTCGGCCAAAACCTGAGCCTGCTGAATATTGGTTCGCTTGTCAGCCTCATCATCTGCACGGTTATGACTATTGTCGCCGCGCGCGATCGCGGCTGGTTTATTCTTCCTATCGTCTATACCTTTGCGCTGATCAATCTGGCCTTCGCCAGCTTAATGCCGAGTGAATTTATTACACATCTGGAAGCGTCACCGGGTTTGATGATCCATATCGGACTGGCGCTTTTCTCCTATGCAACCTTGCTGATTGCGGCACTTTATGCGCTCCAGCTCGCCTGGCTAGATTATCTGCTCAAGAACAAAAAGCTGGGTTTTGCCGCTGACATGCCGCCGCTAATGGGCATTGAACGTAAGATGTTTCACATCACGCAGGTTGGCGTCATTCTGCTCACATTGACGCTTTGTACCGGTTTGTTCTATATGGATGACCTGATCGATAACAAAGAGAACCTACATAAGGCCGTGTTCTCCCTGTTTGCCTGGTTCATTTATATTCTGTTGCTCTGGGGACATTACCATGAAGGATGGCGGGGACGACGCGTCGTCTGGTTCAGCCTGATCGGCGCCCTTATGCTGACGCTATCCTACTTTGGCAGTCGGGTTATACAGCACTTTCTCGCAGTCTGACTGCGTTCACGAGCATAAAAAAAGAGAACCCACTTCGGTTCTCTTTTTTTATCTGTGCCTATCCAGGAAACTAGATATGTAGCTCGGCTAGTTTATCTTTCGGCAGCGCCAGATCGTCATTTTGGTTGATACCAATATCGCGATCCACGATGTGTTGAGCAATTTCCTGCGCTTCTTTCAGTGAGTGCATCTCATAGGTGCCACACTGGAATTCGTTCAGCTCAGGAATTTTACGCTGATCGGTCACTTTCAGAACGTCCGCCATCGCCGCTTTCCAGGAATCAGCAACGCGTTGCTCATCCGGCGTTCCAATCAGGCTCATGTAGAAACCCGTACGACATCCCATCGGAGAAATGTCGATAATTTCAACACCCTCACCGTTTAAATGATCGCGCATAAAGCCCGCAAACAGGTGCTCTAGCGTATGGATGCCACGCTCTGGCATGACTTCGATGTTAGGACGACAGAAGCGCAGATCAAATACCGTGATATTGTCGCCATGAGGGGTTTTCATGGTTTTAGCAACCCGAACTGCGGGTGCGGCCATACGAGTATGGTCAACGGTAAAACTGTCTAGTAACGGCATAATTCCACCTCCTCAAAGAAAAACATTCATTTTTTCTCGTTTCCGAGAACTTTTCCTTTTTATACGAGTCTGACTTACTGAAAGACGCGCATTTATTATCATCATCCCCATTAGAGATGTTTATTTGGCCACAGTTTCTGTGGCCTTTTCTTTTTAATACGTCGCAAGATAGTCGTCAAAAGTCATCGTATCTTCAGACTCAATCTGACGTTGACGCTGCCAAGAGTTCTCGCTCGCAGCAGCCAATTGTTTTTCCGTCAACACCTGCAGCGGCTCGCTGCTGAGCATTTTGCGGTATTCTTCCGCTAAATTCAGCCCCACGCTACCATTGCCTTCTCGCTTCATCAACGTTAATAGTCGACCAGAGAACGTCGTTTCTGGATCGTCAAAACCAGCAAGCAGCTCGTCACATACCTGCTGATAGTGCGGTTGATCGTTTTCCGCGTCCAACACTTCCGCAACACGTCGTAAATCCGCAAACAGGGATTTTCCCACCTCAGCAATTGGCTGCTGGATGGTTTCACACCGCATACCCACGGTTTGCCCAGGTTTACGCCCTTCCAGGATCACTCGGTTCCAGTTTTTACGCGTACACAGTAGCTCATCCGCGCTCATTTCAGGCGCATCAGCCAGCGCACACCAGATCAGGAATAAATCCAGGAAACGAACCTGGCTTTCACTCACCCCGGTCGGAGAGAAAGGATTAATATCCAGTGAACGCACTTCGATATATTCGATTCCGCCACGCAACAAGGCATCAGATGGCGTTTCACCCGCACGCGTTACACGTTTCGGACGAATCGGCGCATAGAGCTCGTTCTCAATCTGCAAGACGTTCGTATTCAATTGTAGATAACGACCATCCTTCTTCATACCAACCTGAGCATATTCCTCAGACGGCGTTTTTATCGCGCGCTTTAACGCGGCGACATAGGTATCCAAATCGTTAAACGTAATTCCCAGATTACTCTGTGATTTATTGGTATAGCCTAGGTCACTAAGCCGTAGAGAGGTTGCATAAGGCAGATAAAGCATGCCTTTTTCCGTACGCTCAAACGGCAGTGCGGTTTCCCGCCCTTTTAGGAAAGAAGAACAGATCGCCGGAGAAGCACCGAACAGATAAGGGATCACCCAGCCAAAGCGGTAATAGTTGCGGATCAGCCTGAAATATCCCGCAGAAATGGCTTTTTTCCCGCTTTCTGCATCAGCGATCCCCTCTCGCGCCTGCCAGAATGACAGCGGAAGAGAGAAGTTATAATGCACGCCGGAAATAGTCTGCATCAACGCGCCATAGCGGTTTTTCAGCCCTTCACGATAAAGCGTTTTGAAGCGCCCAACATTTGATGAGCCATACTGCGCCAGCTCAATATTTTGCTCGCTGTCGATAAAGCACGGCATGCTCAATGGCCACATCCGCTCATCCCCCAGATTACGGGAAACGTGACGATGAATATCGCGCAGAAACGTCAGCAGGTGATCGACATCTTTGTCGACTGGCGTTATGAACTCCAACAGCGCTTCAGCAAAGTCTGTCGTGATCCACGGGTGTGCCAACGCCGAGCCCAATATTTCTGGGTGTCCTGTTGTAGCAAGATGTCCGTTTGCTGTTACGCGCAATGTTTCACGTTCAATTCCACGCTGAATCCCCTTCACTGCCAGTGGGTGTTTTTCCAGCCAAGAAAGTGCTTCTGAAATGTCCGGGATCAAATCGACCTCCCGTTGTTAAAATGTAATGGTTGTAAGCATAATTGAAACTCAGCAGCACTCACCAGTTCGCATTGCAATCTGGTTAAGACCACCACGCCATCCCCTGTAACGTTATACCTGCCAATACGATATACCGCAGCGCTTTTCCAATACCGATGAAAACCGCCGATTGCACCCAGGGCATGCGTAGCCAACCCGCTAACACGCACAATAAATCGCCTACTACCGGCACCCAGCTAAATAACAGCGCAGCGCAGCCATAGCGCTGTAACCAGTGCATGGCCACCGTATACCCAGCTTGTTGTTTTGGCTGAGGGAGTAAGCGCCCTATAAAAATATTTGTTAACCCGCCCAGCGTATTTCCTACCGTTGCCACAGCAACCAACAGGTAGGGTTTTGCACTGTCAGCAAGCAATAACGTTACCAGCAGCACTTCCGAACTGCCAGGCAGCAGTGTTGCACTGAGCAGGCTACTCCAGAAAAGAGAAAAAGCGGCCCAGAACTCACTCACGATATACGAACGTCAACCACAGCCATGTTAGCGCGCTTAGCGGCTTCAATGCCGTAGTCTGCATCTTCAAACACGATACAGTGTTCTGGTGCGACAGAAATCAATGCCGCGCAACGCAGAAAGGTATCGGGGAAAGGCTTATGCTGTATAACATCATCAGCCCCAACGATTGCATCAAAATAATCATGCAGCCCTAAATGCGTTAGCAATCTATCAGCCATGCCATGCGTGCTACCCGTACCAACTGCCATAGGACGCCGTCCGCGATAGTGCTTAACAACATCAATCAGCGGCAGTGGTTTTACGGTATCCAGCAGCATTTCCTCAACCACAGCGGTTTTTTCCGCCGCGAGTTGGTGAGCATCAATATCAACCTGATGACTGTCGATAATACGCTGTGCAATACGCCAGGTGGGCGAGCCGTTCAATGCAGCCATGGCACTGGCATCATATTTCATACCATATCGTGCAAGAACCTGATCCCACGCTTTATGGTGCGTTGGTTCAGTATCAAGCAGGGTGCCATCCATATCAAAGATCAGCCCTTGATAGCGATCGTACATCATGACTCCATGATCACTGAAAAGAGAGCTTACTTTATCGTAAAGTGAAAACGTTGTCGCTTATTCAATAACCTTATAAAAAACAGGTTATTACCTCCATAGTAGTAGGTAGCCTTCATTTACGCTTCAGCGTAATCTCAATATATAGGCAAGGGAGGGGTAAGAATTAATACACAGAAGTGATGAGAAAATATCGTTCTGATATCAGAAAAATAGAAGGTTGTTCCGCTAGAGCGCACAAAACAGGGTAGAAAGCGATGGGTAAAACAGAAATGCGTATCGGAGAAAATTATTTGTCTTGCTTAGTATTTTGAGTCGTTATTAAAGCAGGGTTATTCTTACGCTTATTGGTTCGCGCTAAGGCAAGAATTTTATTTAACATCGAAATATGGTGCATCCGGGAGGATTCGAACCTCCGACCGCTCGGTTCGTAGCCGAGTACTCTATCCAGCTGAGCTACGGATGCAGAGTGTGGTGCAGAAATAAATGGGGTGAGCAATTAAACGAGATACTTAAGAATGGTGCATCCGGGAGGATTACTCGGCTTCGCCTCGCCCTTCGGGCCGTTGCTAAAGCAACGTTTTCCTCCCTTGTACTTATAGGCCACATAGGCTGATTATAAGAACAAGATAACAACCTTACCCATATCGAAATATGGTGCATCCGGGAGGATTCGAACCTCCGACCGCTCGGTTCGTAGCCGAGTACTCTATCCAGCTGAGCTACGGATGCATTGATAATTCTTCATCTGCGACAATACTTGCTTTCACTAATACTACTTGCCTTGCAAAGGCAGTATTTAATGGTGCATCCGGGAGGATTCGAACCTCCGACCGCTCGGTTCGTAGCCGAGTACTCTATCCAGCTGAGCTACGGATGCATATTAAATGGCGGTGAGGGAGGGATTCGAACCCTCGATGCAGCTTTTGACCGCATACTCCCTTAGCAGGGGAGCGCCTTCAGCCTCTCGGCCACCTCACCTTACATTACCTGATTCGCTACTAAGAACTTCTTGTTAGTGCTCACCGGTACTGCGTGGCGCACATATTACTTTCCCAGACTTATAAGTCAAACAATTTTTCCCACCTTGTGTTCGTTTGAACAATTCGCATCCAAGACGAGCACTTTCACAACAAAAAGTCTATTTTATCGACAGAAAAACAGGCGGTTACCTTGCCAAAGGTAGCGCATAGGAAAAATGGATATATCGATAAATGTGTGGGGGGAAAACAGGAAATAACAATTGCGTCCCGCGAACACGAGACGCATTGTCAATCAATATGACGTCGGTTGAGATTTTTCGGCCTGGATACGCTGATAGATCTCTTCACGGTGGACAGAAACCTCTTTAGGCGCATTAACACCAATACGCACCTGGTTGCCTTTCACTCCTAATACGGTAACCGTTACCTCATCGCCAATCATGAGGGTTTCGCCAACTCGACGAGTCAAAATAAGCATTCTTTGCTCCTTGAAAGATTATAAAGAGTCGGGTCTCTCTGTCTCCCCGCCATTATCCATCATGTGTCGTGAAAACGTAAACCTAGACGATGGTATAACCACACCATCACAATCCGGTTTGTCACTACTTGTTAGTTTAGTCGATATCAGTAGCTCGTGCTTTTGTTATCACAACAACAGGCCTGAGCATGTAAAGCTTCAGAATATCTGAAGGTAACACACTTTCTATCCCGCTTGCGGATCCTTTTCCGCAGACAAAAACGCCACAACCAGAAAGTTATGGCGTTTTGTCGGATAACGCGAATAAAACGTTATCTGTCGTTTTACAGCTTAGCAGCAACCCAGGATTCAACGCTTGCCAGCGCAGTTGGCAGTGCAGACACATCTGAACCACCAGCCTGAGCCATATCTGGGCGACCACCGCCTTTACCGCCAACCTGCTGGGCAACAAACCCAATCAGTTCACCAGCTTTTACGCGGTCAGTCAGATCTTTCGTTACACCAGAAATCAAGCTAACTCGGCCTTCTGCCGCCGTTCCGAGAACGATAACAGCAGATCCAAGTTGATTCTTCAGGTCATCAACCATCGTGCGCAGCAGTTTAGGATCCACGTTGTCCAGTTGCGTAACCAGCAACTTCACACCGTTAATCTCTTTTGCTTTGCCGGACAGCGACGAGCTTTCCTGCGCCGCTTGCTGAGCCTTCAACTGCTGAAGCTCTTTCTCCAACGCGCGGGCACGGTCCAGAACAGAGCGTACCTTATCCGTCAGGTTGTGACTATCCCCTTTCAGCAGTTGCGCGATGTCTTGCAAAACGTCGCTCTGGCGATGCAACGCAGACAACGCATTCTCACCCGTGGTCGCTTCAATACGACGCACACCGGCAGCAGTACCTGATTCAGAAATGATCTGGAACAGGCCAATATCACCAGTACGGCTTGCGTGCGTGCCCCCACAGAGCTCAATCGAGAAATCCCCCATTGTCAGAACACGGACATGGTCATCGTACTTCTCGCCGAACAGCGCCATTGCGCCCTTCGCTCTCGCATCGTCCAGAGCCATGACATCCGTTTGCACGGTAAGGTTACGGCGGATTTGAGCGTTGACGATATCCTCAACCTGACGAATCTGCTCAGGCTTCATCGCTTCCGTATGTGAGAAGTCAAAACGCAGATAGCTATCGTTAACCAGAGAGCCTTTCTGCGCGACATGATCGCCCAGAACCTGACGCAGCGCAGCATGCAGCAGGTGCGTCGCGGAGTGGTTCAGACGAATGCGATCGCGGCGTTGGCTATCAACGTTTGCATCGACACTGTCGTTAACACGCAGCGTACCCCGAGTCAGTTTACCGACGTGACCAATTGCCTGACCGTATTTCTGAGTATCCTGAACAGCAAAGCTGACGCCCGCATTTTTCAGTTCACCCTGATCGCCAACCTGACCACCGGATTCACCATAAAATGGCGTTTCATTCAGAATCACAACCGCTTCATCACCAGCCGCAATCTGATCAACCGCGTTTCCATTGTGATAAATCGCAATAACCTTCGCTTGCTGCTGCGTTTTTTCATAACCGCAGAATGGCGTGTTCTCATCCACACGGATGAAACTGTTGTAATCTACGCCAAATCCGCTGGCTTCACGCGCGCGCTGGCGCTGCGCCGTCATCGCAGCTTCAAAACCTTCTTCATCGACTTTCAGGCCGCGCTCGCGGCACACATCTGCCGTGAGGTCGACAGGGAAACCATAGGTGTCATACAGGCGGAAGGCGGTTTCACCATCCAGCGTATCCCCTTTCAGGTGTTTAATTTCTTCGTCCAGCAGAGACAAACCGCGTTCCAACGTGCGGGCAAACTGCTCTTCTTCCGTCTTCAGCGCCTGCTCAACTACAGACTGCTGTTTTTTCAATTCTTCAGCGGCTGGCCCCATGACTGCAATCAGCGGCGCAACCAGTTTGTAGAAGAAAGTATCCGTAGCGCCCAGCATATTACCGTGGCGCGCAGCACGGCGGATAATACGGCGCAGAACATAACCACGGTTTTCATTAGATGGCATCACGCCATCGGCAATCAGGAACGCACAAGAGCGGATATGGTCGGCGATAACACGTAGTGATTTATTGGTTAAATCCGTCGTTCCGACGGCTTTCGCTACCGCCTTAATCAGCGTTTTGAACAAATCAATGTCATAGTTTGAATTGACATGCTGCAAGACGGCAGAAACGCGTTCTAACCCCATGCCGGTATCAACGGAAGGTTTTGGCAGTGGCAGCATTGTGCCGTCAACCTGACGGTTGAACTGCATGAACACCAGGTTCCAGATTTCGATATAGCGATCGCCGTCTTCATCAGGGCTTCCCGGCGGGCCACCTGCGATGTGCTCACCGTGATCGTAGAAAATCTCGGTACACGGACCACATGGCCCCGTTTCGCCCATCTGCCAGAAATTATCAGAGGCGTAAGGTCCGCCTTTGTTATCGCCAATACGAATAATTCTTTCGCGCGGCACGCCAACTTCGTCAGCCCAAATGTCGTAGGCTTCATCATCTGTTGCGTATACCGTTACCCACAGTTTTTCTTTCGGCAGATTGAACCACTGAGGAGACGTCAGCAATTCCCACGCATAGCGAATCGCATCATGCTTGAAATAGTCACCGAAGCTGAAGTTACCCAGCATTTCAAAGAAGGTGTGGTGACGTGCGGTATAACCTACGTTTTCCAGGTCATTATGTTTACCACCGGCACGTACGCAGCGCTGCGAGGTCGTCGCCCGGACATAGCTACGTTTATCCAGCCCGAGGAACACATCTTTGAACTGGTTCATACCCGCATTGGTGAATAACAATGTCGGATCGTTGTTCGGCACCAGAGAGCTGCTATCAACAACCTGGTGTCCCTTACTGTGGAAAAAATCGAGAAACGCTTGACGGATCTCAGCGGTGCTCTTGCTCATAATTGTCCTGGAATCAAGCTAGAAGAACAGATCGCGGGCAAGGTTAGTTCAGCATGCTGACGTTACCGAGCAACTCACGAACAAAAAAGTGGGAATAAGATAAATTTTCTTCGATGGGAAGTAAAATCCCGTGTGCGTTCAATCTGAAAAATTCGTATAAATTGACTGGATTTCTTCATGAAAGAAGCCACGATAGAGCAGATATCGCTGATGTTTGACTTTGTCTTTCCATTCATCGGACAGAGGATGCCCGAATTTTCGTTCCACAACCGATTTCGCCAGCGCACACCAATCGATATCACTCTCGTTTAATGCCGTGGCTAACGTTGTTTTATCGATTCCTTTCTGGCTTAGCTCCATTTTGATCCGCTGGGCACCATAGCCTTTGCGGCTCCGGCTGCTGATATAGCGGCGAGCATAGCGCTCGTCATCCAGCCAACCATGTTCCTTGCAGTACGCAATCGCCGCTTCCACATCTTTCACCGCAGCTCGGGCTGTAGCTTCATCTGCTTCATCTTCTGCGCTTTCTGACTTATATAAATACGCCGCACATTTGCGGCGTATTTCGGTTTCACTATAATCGCGAACAGAAAGCACATTCATCGCATAGCGTAATGGTTTATTCATCCATCTACCCGCTGAAATACTCTGTCGGCGATAATTCAGCCACCATTAAAACTCTTCGTTGCCTTCACCAGCGAATTCATCTTCGTCACGGCTATTTCCCGCTGTGGCTGGCACCAGCTCATTGCCTTTGTGCAGCAGCATTTCACGCAATTTCTTATCCAGTTCCGCAGCAATCGTCGGGTTCTCTTTCAGGAAATTACAGGCATTGGCTTTACCCTGACCGATCTTGTCGCCGTTATAGCTATACCAAGCACCGGCTTTTTCGATCAGTTTGTGTTTCACACCCAGGTCAACCAGCTCACCGTGGATATTGATACCTTCGCCGTACAGAATTTGGAATTCAGCCTGTTTAAACGGTGCTGCTACTTTATTCTTCACGACTTTCACGCGGGTTTCGCTGCCGACCACTTCTTCGCCTTCCTTGATAGCACCAGTACGACGAATATCCAGACGAACAGAGGCGTAAAACTTCAGTGCGTTACCACCGGTAGTCGTTTCAGGGTTACCGAACATCACACCGATTTTCATACGGATCTGGTTAATGAAGATCAGCAGCGTATTGGCTTGCTTCAGGTTACCCGCCAGTTTACGCATAGCCTGACTCATCATACGAGCAGCCAGCCCCATGTGGGAGTCGCCGATTTCACCTTCAATTTCGGCTTTCGGCGTCAGTGCTGCAACGGAGTCGACGATGATAACGTCAACAGCGCCAGAGCGCGTTAATGCATCACAGATCTCCAACGCTTGCTCGCCGGTATCCGGCTGAGAACACAGCAGGTTATCGATATCTACACCAAGCTTTTTCGCATAAATCGGGTCCAGCGCATGCTCAGCATCGATAAACGCACACGTTTTGCCTTCGCGTTGAGCGGCAGCAATAACCTGTAAGGTCAGCGTTGTTTTACCGGAAGATTCTGGGCCATAAATCTCAACGATACGCCCCATTGGTAAACCACCGGCGCCCAAGGCGATATCTAGAGACAAAGAGCCTGTAGAAATGGTTTCAACATCCATTGAGCGATCCTCGCCCAACCGCATGATAGAACCTTTACCAAATTGCTTTTCGATTTGACCCAGTGCTGCCGCAAGTGCCTTTTGTTTGTTCTCATCAATAGCCATTTCTGCTCCTGTCATGCGGCGTAGCACTGCTGTCTCTACGCGGCTGCTTAATCATGAATTGCCGAATAATTACTGACATTATACTGTATACACATACAGCATCAAGGTTATTTTTTCAGAAACGCATCGAGTAACGTTTGTAGCGCAAAATGGACCGATTGCAGACGCACCGCGTTTCTGTCTCCGCTGAACCGCATTGTCCGGGCGAATACCCCACCCTGTTTGTCTGTGAAGCCAAACCACACCGTGCCGACAGGCTTCTCTTCGGTCCCCCCGTCTGGCCCGGCGACGCCGCTTACCGATATGGCGAAATCTGCATCGGCGGCCTGCAAAGCCCCTGCGGCCATCTCATTGACGACGGCTTCACTCACCGCACCATGCTGTTCAAGTGTCTCTGCGTTCACATTCACCAGACGCTGCTTGGCCAGATTGCTGTATGTCACAAAGCCGTAGTCAAACCAGCCAGAACTACCCGCGATATCGGTAATAGACTTAGCCAACCAGCCTCCGGTGCAGGACTCCGCACATGTCAGCGTGGCACCACGCGCCTTCAGTTTTTCGCCCACCAAAGTACTTAACCGCAGAATGTCAGCTTCCGTCATTGCCGCCTCATCTTAATCAAGGATTGTTGGGTCAGGGTAACACTTTTCCCCGAAAAAGACGCTCCGCTGCACGGTATGCGAAGCGCATAGCAAAGAAGATGAAAAAGGAATGAAAACCGAAGAAGAGCGAATAAAACGCTGCCGAATAATCAGGGAGAAAATAGCACGACGCGAATAGATCGTCGGCTTGCAGGAATAGAGAGGAATAGGAGTAATTAATAATGATGGAGCAATTTACATACAGCCTGCACAACTGGTGCATCGCCAGTCCTGCTTATTTATAGCCTGAAAGAAATATCTGAAATAACATTCTTCGATAGGGACATTATTTTCTTCAAAGCTATCGGCCAACCAGTCGATATTTTCCAGAATCCAATCATCCTCATCGAGTCCGTCTCGGTACATTTCATCATCAGGATCGATGATAGAGTAGATCCCCATCGTTCCCATATGATTTTCTTTATATTTTTCCGGTAACGTGAAATCGTTTTCTTTATAAGATATTAACCAGTGACCGTGGCAAAGCAGGTTACCATTACGGCTCCACCTCGCAATAAATGGGTTACTCATATTTATTCCTACCAGCATGAAAGCTGGTTATAAACGTATCACGACATGTCTATAAAGTAAATTACACACAACCATCTCGCCATTTAAATAATAGAAAATAGGGATACCCTTTTATTACATCTTAATAGGTACAAAACCATTAACGATAACTTGATAAATATCAATTTATATAGCAATGAAATATCTAAACAGAGAAGTACAAATAAAAAAAGCCCACTAAAAATAGTGGGCGGGGTACTGCTATTATCGTTATGTAAAAAACCCTGGTGTTTTGCGGCACGTCATTCGGCTTCTGTCTGATTCTTACACTACCGAACGAACATTAACGCAACATTAGGCGCATAAAGATTCTGACGATTGCTGTGATAGCCTGCGCCAACCCTATCACCACCGTCTCCGCTTTGCTTGTTGGTCGAGATCGGTCAGAATGGCGTGAACATGCCCATAAAGGGGTAATAATCCATTAGGGAGAATGACGGGTGTTTCCCTCTTTCTTAAGAAGAACCGCAGCGAAAAACGGCAGTTATGCCAATGAAATCAGTAGCAGCATTACGATCAATCGCCCAGCAGAACGTTTGTTTGATCTCTGGCGCAAACCGGAAACGTTGCCGATCCTGATGGGCCATTTCGCCAGTATCGAGATACTGAACTATACCGACTCTAATTGGCGGATTAACACGCCGATTGGCGCGCTCATTGAGTGGCAGGCTCGTATTATTGATGAAAAACTGGGGGAGTATATCCACTGGCGTTCGCTGGAAGGGGCGCGGGTTCCGAATGAAGGCCGGCTTTCTTTTCAACCGGCCACATCGGAAGCGGGTACAACCGTAACGCTGACTATTCGCTACAACCCACCTGGGGGCTTGATCGGGAAAAAAATCGGCCAAATGTTTGATATGTTTTCTCGCGATATGCTGACAAAGACACTCTATCGTTTTAAAAAATTAGCGGAGGATGAACTGACCTAAACCGCGCCAAACGCCGTAGCGACAGGTCATCTATTGACCGTTTTCCTGAACTAACGAAAGCGCCCCAATAAAAGGAACGTAGAATGCTGGAATTGATTCAAACCATTGGTCTTGGTCTCGTGTTAATCCTACCACTCGCGAACCCACTGACAACGGTAGCGGTATTTTTAGCGATGTCCGGCAACATGAGCCAGGGGGAACGAAATCGTCAGATCTTTCAGGCCTCACTCTACGTCTTCATTATTATGACCGTCGCGTACTACGCAGGTCAGGTCGTAATGAATACCTTCGGAATATCCATTCCCGGATTGCGCATTGCCGGCGGGCTCATCGTCGCATTTATCGGGTTTCGCATGCTTTTTCCTCAGCAAAAGCCAGAGCATGCGCCTGAAGTAAAAAGCAAAAAAGAAGAAATCAACGACAGTTTCTCCGCCAATGAGGTCAATATCGCTTTCGTGCCGCTAGCGATGCCCAGCACCGCAGGGCCAGGAACCATTGCCCTAATCATTAGCTCTGCCTCACAAATCAAGAGCGGCGTCGATATCACGCCATGGGTGATTACCGTTGCCCCCGTACTCACGTTTATGTTGATCAGCCTGATCGTCTGGCTCAGTCTGAAAAGTTCGGGTCTGATTATGCGTCTTATCGGAAAAAGCGGCATTGAAGCCATTTCACGACTGATGGGGTTCCTGCTGGTGTGCATGGGCGTACAGTTCATCATTAACGGTACGCTGGAGATCGTACACTCCCTGCATTAAATTGAAGCTTTAATTCTATTTTCGTTGCAGATACCCAGAATCAGAGACACGCGTTCTACCCAACCTTGCTGAACATGAAAGGAAGTACGCTGACCTCTGATGCCAGCAAGCAGACGCTCGTGGAACAAAAGTCATTAATCAGCCATTCTTATATTCCCGTTACGGGAAATCTGAATGATATCGACCATTTCAAATGCGTGAACGATGCCTACGGACACAATATCGGCGATGACGTCATCAGGCTGTTGGCAGAAAACATAAAACAGGGCTCGCGCGCATCCGATCTGATTTACCGTACTGGCGGAGAGGAATTCCTCGCACTTCTGCCCGATACGGACATGACGCAGGCCGCTGATATTGCTGAATGGTTGCGTAAAAAGTGGAAAAAATGCCACTGCCGATTCCTGAAACCATCACGATTTCATTAGGCGTCACCTGTTTTATTCTGGGAACGGAGCAGATCGATAGCGTCTTGAAAATCGCGGACGAGGCCCTCTATCAGGCCGAGTATGAAGGCAGAAGCCGAGTCGTTATCAAAATAGCCTCAGTTAATCATGACACAGAATAGGCACGCTCAACACGAATCCAACAAGCGGGAATACAGGCAAAAAAAACCCGCGCAAGGCGGGCCAAGGTCATTCTAATGACAGGGATGGTTAACTAACACAACACTCACAGGGATGTGAGGTACTGACAAGGGATGTAAGGACTATAGCAAGTCAAATGTATAGTATTGTCATCAGCAAGTAAGGTTAATCTATCGGTTGTAAAACAACATTGGTGAGACTTCCCGGCCGCCCTATCTGACTATTTCAGTTGGCTTTCCCTCGGTCGCAATGGCGCTTTTTGGAGTTTCATCAGCACAACCAGCAGCGCCATGATTGCCCCCTCCCGCTAACCACATGCTCTTGAGCATCCCCCAGTACCTTTAACGCGGGGCGATTTGCTCATAAAAATTCTGCCCGGTTTCTGTCGACGTCAGGCGTCGGGTAGAGCGAAGCAGCAGCGGCGTTGCCAACTGATTTTCAAGCTGCATGATGGCTTTGAACACCGCGGGTTGCCCAGCATCATGCAGTAATCTGGTGTGGGTCACGCGATTCACACCGTGCCCTTACTTTCCCTGCCATCGCCTTCTTCAGGCACATTCACTTTACCGCCGACCGCATCAGGTATTACTCTGATGCCATGACTTGTCATGACAGGGCTGGCAAATTTTTGCCGCCTTTTTCAAAATATTACGAGGCGATGTATGAAACTATTCATTTACGAACACTGCCCATTCTGTGTCAGAGCCAGAATGATTTTTGGCCTGAAGGATCTGCCTGTTGAGCAATCTGTGATTATGGAAGGCGACATCGACACGCCAACACGCATGGTAGGCCGCAAAGTGGTGCCGATCCTGCAGAAAGAAGACGGCAGCTTCATGCCGGAAAGCATGGATATCGTCCACTATGTCGACAGCAAGCAAGCGCCGTTAATCGCCGATAAACCGGTTGATGCTGAGATTGAAGCCTGGTGTAAGTCCGTTTCCAGCGCGGTGTTTAACCTTGCGGTTCCCCGTTTTACGAAAGCCGATTTCAAAGAGCTTTCCACGCCGGAGGCGCGCCATGCCTACATCCTGCGCGAAGAAAAAGCCTTCGGCGATCTGGATGCACTGCTCGCGAAAACACCGGAATTGATTGCGGAAGTGGAGCAGAAACTCGAGGCGCTGGAACCGCGTCTGGCAAACGTCAGCGCCATTTCCACCACCGATTTTATTCTGTTCCCTATTTTATTATCGCTCACGATCGTGAAAGGCGTGCAATTTGGCCCTCACGTTCAGGCGTACCTTGATCGTGTCTCAACAACCAGCAAGGTCGCCTTGTTGACCGATAAAGCGCTGTAAAACGGCAAGATAGAAACAACAAAGGAGCGGCTTATAGCGGCTCCTTATTTTTAGCAACGTTCGGATAACGTCGTTCATTTACCCATATCAATCAGGATTATTGATCCTTGGGATAAAGTTCACACCCTTCTACGTCGTGCTCAAGCTCAGTCACCGAATACGACTGAGCATTTTTCGTTTTCTTTATCAGGAAAGGACTTGTCGAAAAATAGCTCCCAATGTTCGCATCATCCACGAAACAGGCAATGATCTCCTTTTCATTTTCCGAGATAATACGTAGCGAATACGTCCAACTGCCATCTGTGTCTGTTGCTTCTGCCCGGTCTTTTTCCTGGCTAAACACATAATCACCGGTATCTTTCAGCAACGTCCCCTTCGGGAAATGTTTTGGTCCAAAAGAACTGCGGAAAGTAGTCACATCCAAATGTTTCAGCAGCGTCAGCGCATCCGTTTTTGTTGCTGAAAAACCGGTCTGGGGAATCATCAATACTGAAAAAATCACGGCCAAAAATAGCTTCATTTACTGCAACCCTGCGATAGAACATCCATGCGCGTATTTTATTTTAAAAACACGGTTCGCAATAGCGTTATGGGGCACGCTTTTACCCCATAACGCGTGACGGGTTTCAGCACATTATCACGCATAATTTCCTCGATGGCCGACATACCCGGTCAATGCTTCATTGCTCAGAAAAGCCAGAAGAAAACCCACGTAGAACCAGAAGGTGATACTCGCGAGCAAGCTCACGCAGTCAGTCGATTGACAGTGTGGCGATACTCTGTCCCGCTTCAAAAGGGGTCAATATCGCGCCAAAAGGAGAAAGCAGCTCGATGCTGCAATTCACTCTATTTTCCATCGTGTATATTCCTTTATAAGATGACAATATCGATGTTTTCAGCAGATCATAAAGTGAGAAAAGAGCACGCTTATGCAACATCCGACTGTTTAACTAAGTAGTGGCTAGGCGTACCACGGATCTCCACAACTTCACCGGCCAACTGCTGCGCATCGGTATTCTTCATCAGCACAAACTGCCCATTAACATTGGCGGCAACACCATGCCAAGGCGTCAACCAGTCATCTTTGGTGGGCATCATATGAATGCCCAGTTTTAGGCTGTCCGCAGGTTGAGGGTGAATAGACAAACGGATAGCGTCTGGGAAATTCTCAGCAAGCAGATTGCCCCACGCCCAGCTACGTTGAATAACGCCACATGCGCGTTTTTTAGCATCCTTCTGTAAGGCTGCATTAGAGCCAGTATAGTCAGGCCGCAGGCTATCTTCATAGAGGAAGCGAGTTATTGAACGATAAAGCTGCAAACCTTCTTCGCTCTGCATAAGTTGCTCCTTAATCTCCTCTTCTGATTCGGCGTAATCCTCAACCAGCCGTTGGCGAAGATGATCATAGTCAGCGGTGAGTGCCGCCATATTCTCTACATCCTTAAGATTAAAGACGCTGAGATGAACCGCTCCAAGTTCATGCAATAAGTTTTCTATCTCATCCTGATAGGTATTAATGGTTTCGTCGCTGGTCCCAATCAGATCGCCAAATACATGCCCATCCGAGCAAATACGGATATGTGCGCCAGGCGGATAATAAAGCTGGATACGCTGACATAACGAATTCAGAAATATCAGGGACAAGCGCTCAGCCATGTCTGGCATTCTCCCCAGTACTTTATAAGGGCTGGGAGATTTAACGGGAAACGCCGGTAGAATAAGCTCAACCCGACGACCTTCGTCAACAAAAGCACGAATTCTGGGTAATTGAACCTGAGTCACCAGAGATTCTTCTTCATTCACTGATTTCGTCGAGTGAGTGAATCGACGCCGGTATTGAATTAAATCACTTAATATTAGCGATGAAACTAATTCATTATTTATCATATCAAAAATAACCTTATTGATTTACATTAATTTAAAAATGGAATTAACCACATAGCTACGACACAGAAACAATAGAATAAAAACCATCCATGCGTACAAAGAAAATACTGAACAACATATTCAGTATTTTTATTTACACTGCTAATAATTAATTCTGTTCATGAAATTAACATAGAGAAAATAGAGCACCTTTGTGCATTGAAAATAATCATGCAGCAGATACCATTCACAACGCTGGCAATACCATGAATAAAGAGGAAATAATTATAATGGAAATTGAACTACTCAGAAAAAGCTAATCAACCACCAGGGCAGGGCGGGATCCCACTTTACTTATTGAAATAGAGAACTTATTTCGATTTTAGGTCACGCATTCAACTCGGTGATCGTCAGGTAGAATGTTCATCTGTTTTCCTAAATATTTAGAAGAAGAGCCTGATGGCAACGGTTGAGGTAAAATGCCCGTTTTGTGAGCAAACAGACCCGGTTAAAAAACATGGACTGGGAAGCACTGGTCATCAGCGCTTCCGCTGTCAGACCTGTTGTCGAAGTTTTCAGCTTGAGTATGAATATCGTGCCTGTCAGCAGGGTATGAAAGAGAAAATTGTTGACCTTGCCATGAACAATGCCGGTATCCGCGATACCGCACGCGCGCTGCATATCAGTATTAATGCCGTTGTACGCACCTTAAAAAACTCGCGCCGCGATGTGTAACCACGCTTCCGCTGGACAATCTCCAGATTCAGCTTATCTGCGAAGTTGATGAAATGTGGTCGTTTGTTGGCAACAACAAGCAACAACGCTGGTTGTGGTATGCATGGGAGCCTCGTCTCAAACGTATTGTTGCTCATGCTTTTGGGCGTCGGAACAAAAAGACGTTGCGCAAATTACTGGGATTGCTTTCAGGCTTCAGCATAGCTTTCTGGTGTACGGATAACTTCAGTGCTTATGAGATGTTGCCGGATAAAAAGCATATAACTGGCAAGCTTTACACGCAGCGGATTGAACGTGAAAATCTGAATCTTCGCAACCGGTTAAAACGACTGAATCGTAAAACTATCGGGTACTCAAAATCAGTGGAAATGCATGACAAGATAATCGGCACATTCATCGAGCGTGAACATTATCTGCAATGACCTGATCTACATATTGAATACGTGCCCCCCCGTGAGAATCCAATCCGTAACGCTTAAATTGTCCATCTTTATTTTTCTTACCAGTATTAAAACCGGGAGATTTAGTATGCAGTGTCGTTTCAGAGTCTGGAGATACATGATCTTTCATGAAGCCTTCTCTTGTTCGGCTTTCAGGAGTAGGTGAGGCTCCTCCAAGATTTGATGATTCTCTAGCTCTCCGACTTGCCTCAATATTATCAAGCACTCTCTGCCGCTGTTCACATGCAGATTCAGCCAACCCCAACGGATCAACCCATTCCAATGGATTGTGGACGTAAGCTTGGGGTCGGATCAGGGCAAGATCATGAACATTTTATAAACAAATTCAGAACGCTTTGACCTGCAGACCGAGTTGTGATCTTATACTCCCTTTTCCTGGGAGCCATCCATGCAGCTCGATGCCTTTTCTGAGTTCTTTTCCGAACTTCACGACCCGCGCCAATCCGCGAAAATATCCTATCCACTCTTCGACATTCTGTTCCTGACAGTTTGCGCTGTCATCGGTGGCTGCGAGGGCTGGGAAGATATTGAAGATTTCGGGCAAGCGCATAGTCGCTGGTTCCAGGATAAAGGATTGTTTCCAAATGGCTTACCCGTTCACGATACCATTGCTAGAGTGATGTCCAGCCTAGCTCCCGAGCAGTTTCAGGCCTGCTTCCTCAAGTGGATGCAAGCAGTCAACTCTCGTGCCAAGGGGGAGCTGATCGCCATTGATGGCAAGGTTCTGCGTAGTTCCTATAACCGGGACGACCGACAATCGACCATCCATATGGTCAGTGCATTTGCCAGCGCCAACAGCATGGTGCTCGGGCAAGTAAAAACAGACGAAAAATCCAATGAAATTAAAGCGATCCCTGAATTGCTGGCATTGCTCGATATGACGGGTTGCCTGATTTCGATTGATGCGATGGGTTGCCAGACTGAGATTGCCGCCCAGATTGTGGACAAGGGTGGCGACTATCTGTTGGCCGTCAAAGGCAATCAAGAAACCCTGCATCGCGCCGTTCGCAAGTCCCTTGCCCCTCTGATACGGGAAGGCAGTCATCAAGCCAAGATCGAACAATCACGAGGCCGGACAGAGCTCCGAGAATACCATGTGATGCCAGCAGGCGACATGGTAAAACAATTTTCTAGCTGGAAGGGCTTGAGCACGCTGGGCGTGGCGATTGGCTACCGCCGTGATAGCAAGGGCAACGAATCACTGGAATATCGCTATTACATCAGTTCAGCTGCGTTGACCGAAGAACAATTGGCCAAAGCCGTGCGCGGTCATTGGGGAATAGAAAATCAACTGCACTGGGTACTGGACGTCACGATGAAAGAAGATGCGTGCTCTATCTATCGTGGAGAAGCGGCTCAGATATTGGCAACAGTGAGGCATATGGCGCTGAATATGCTGCGAGCGGAGAAAGGCAAAACAGCCAGCATCAGACGCAAACAAAAGATAGCCGCGATGAATAGCGACTATCTGGAGCAAGTCATTGTGGCTGGAATTACAGCAGCGAGTGAAAAATGAACACTCATGCTCTCACCCTGGGGGTCGGATGCCACCCAGCAACCCTATCGGGTCATAGGGACGATCCTGACGCCGTCGTACTTTTTAGCGCACTTAACCTATTGATGCAACGGCCTTTTCAGACAGCGCTTTCGGCCTATTTAACATCACCGTAACCCGAACACCCCGACGCGCACTTTTAGCACCGGACACGCTACCGCCATGCTGTGACTTCCCTGTCTGCCTGTGCCACATCATAGCAGCGGCGTCAGCCGCTGCCATTAGTCGTTGTGTTAATGAACCGGGTTTTATCGCGGCGCGAGCCGTTCCGCAGCTTGCCTGTGGGATGGTGAAGCGTCTGCCGGGTGCGGGCTGGCGAGGCCCGCAAGCCAAGCCATTAACCGGGGAGGCCCCCGGCGGGGGCCGCACGGGGCGAAGATGGCGAGCACGGGAACGAGCAAGGAGCTTGCGACTGCGAGCCGGGCGAAGCCAGTGCAGCGGGGTTGGGGCGGGGGCGAGGTGAAGCCGTTAAGCGCCGTGACGAAGGAGCGGCTTCTGCTGTGGGGTTGACCTTGATGTTGACGTTGCCTGAAGGCTGACGCCGGAGCCTGCGCCGCAAGGGAAGGCGGCCACTCCGCCGATGCTGAAGAACGGGCACGATGTTCGCAGCAGAGCGAGCCTGCGAGCTGTGCGCCATACCGCACCAAGAGCCGAACCCCGGCGGCCAGCCGCACACCGATGTGGAAGTAACCGCAGCGCGCCCATTACCCGACCGGCGCAGACATAATGTGTGTTGCGCGCAGGTTGCGTTCAGCAACTTGCGCGTAATGCCACATTATGTTGAATGACGAACGGCCAGCAACGTTAAGAGCAGAGTGTGATGAAGGTTAGCGCTGGCCGGGCGGCATTTACCGCCGGAGTGCCTTAGCCACATAAGGCAAGCGGTGCGCCATGGACGGCGCACCGTTTGCCCTGCACCGTCCTGCGATGTTGAAGAGAGTGAGCTACTTTTTGTGACTGTCTGCGTTCAGTCAGCATCATCCGTCAGCAGGTCGCTTTCATAGTCCTGACCACCGTGCCAGATGCCCAGCACCGTTACCGTCCTTTTGTCTTCTTCCACCATGAAGGCAATGACCGTTCTTTTACGGTAGTTCGTCACGCGAAGCCCCGCCAGAAGGTCATTACGGGTGTTTCCCCTCTCCGGGAACAGCGCCAGTGACTCACAGTAATCAACCACGCTTTCCGTGTAGCTCAGCGCCGTATTCGGTGTCGCCGCCTCCGCGATATAACCATACAACGCGGCAAGTTGATCTTCCGCTTCGGGTGCGAACACCACCTGATACTCCATTATGACTCTCCGGTCGCCTTCTTATGCTCGGATTTCAGTCGGTTTCTTATGTCGTTACCGCTGAGGCTGTCCGTTTCACCCCGTTGCAGCGCATTCCATGCCGGAACAACCTGCTCCTGCAACCACTTCTCCACCGCATTATCACGCGCCAGCAGCGCCCGAAGTCCTTCTCGGATAACTTCGCTTTCCGACGCATATTCGCCGCTGGCAACACGCGCTTTGACCAGTGCCGCCATCTCATTCGGCAACGTGATGCTCATCTGCTGTGTCGTTCTCATTGGTAACCCCTTTCTCCCGCCAAGTAGGATTTAATCATACTCATTCTTTTATCCCTTGTCAGGGGCGACCCGCGTTGTTTTCTTTCGGCGTGACTTCGGCTTCCGCTCTGCCGGATGCGTTTTCTCATGCACCTGTTTCAGATGACCGATAGCAACCCGCGTGTAGATTTGCGTCGTCTCCAGCTTCTCATGACCGAGTATCGCCTGGATGTGCCGGGTGTCCGCGCCGTTCTCCAGCATCTGTGTCGCCATCGAGTGCCGGAACACATGACACGCACCGGCCTTTTTCAGGTGCGCCTGTTCGCGGATAGCGCTTCCCGCCAGTATCGTCAGCGTTGACCGTGCCAGCCGCTTGCCCCATATCGTGACGAACAGAGTGCCGCTGTCGTGCTTCGTCGTCAGCCGTGGCCGCACCGCATCCAGATAGCGTTGTACCCAGACCAGCGCTCGCATTCCCACTGGCACCACTCTGTCTTTGTTCCCCTTGCCCTGTCGCACCACCAGAACGCCGCGACCCACATCCACATCGTCCAGCATCAGGTTAGCCAGTTCGCTGCGCCGCAGCCCCGTGCTCCACAGCATTTCCAGCACCGCACGGTTACGCAGTCCGGTTAATGTGTTCGTATCCTGCGCGTCCATCACCGCCTCGGTTTCCTCCTCGCTCAGTATCTGTGCCGGAAGCCGTTTCTCCGCTTTCGGCAGCGTCATCTGCTCCGCCGGGTTGTACAGGATATGGTGCCGTTGCAGCAGCCAGCGGAACAGCATCCGGATGGCTGTCAGACGGTTAAGCTGTCCACCCTGTGCAAGCAGTTTCCCGTCGGCTTTGCGGTAGCCGTGCAGATGCCGCTGGTACGCTTCCAGCACCGACAGACTGACCTGTGCCGCCTGCGTGAGTCCCCGCTCTTCACACCACGTCACGAACGGGCGCAGCCGTTCACCGTACCCTTCTACCGTGCGCGGGCTGTGGTTCGTCGCGCTCAGGTGCGCAAGGTACGCCGTGGTGTACTGGCGCAGCGTCTGTGACAAGCCGCTAAGGTAAAGGGCTTCCGGGCTGGGTGGTTTGAGTCGGGTCATGATGGCGCGTCCTGCGGGGTGATGAGGGGTTACGATGTGATGCGTTTGTTTCTCTTCGCCGGAACTGTGCTTTTCACCTTATCGCCATTTGCGGCTGACGACCCCTTATCCGGCGTGGCTTGACGGGATTTTCCCGACTCCAACTTAGCCCCAACTTGGGGGCAACTTGAGGCCAACTTGCTCCCCTTAACCTCCAACTTGCGTGAGTCGTACTGTCCTGCCGGATTATCTTCCGGCGGATCGATAAGGCCGCACAGGTGCGTGTTATCACCGTTTCCGCGACCATCCCACAGCAGTTCGTACTGCAACAGATGTCCGCGACTGCCGCCGTGGATAAGCAGATACTCCATTTCGACCAGCCGCAGACAGTGGACTTTCAACTGGTTATCGCTCCACTGGGTCGCATCACGGATATCCCGCTGGGTAAAGCGCACGTCGCCCGGTTTCCTGTTCTGCGTATGCGCCAACTGATTGACCATCCCTTGTATCAGCCGCAACAGCTTGCGTGTCTGTGGCGGCATCTCGTCCAGCGTCCGGCCAAGGATTTCATGCGCCAGTTGGTTGGCCAGCACGATATCCGAACGCTCTACCTCGATATACTCGATAACCTGCCCACGGTGCGCCACCGTCTTCACCTCCCGCTGGTACTGGTGCAGCAGCGCGATGCTTTGTATCAGGGTCAGGTATTTCATATGGTCGCGGCGGGTGCGGGTTTTATCACTCAGGAACGTGAGCTGTGACGCGAACGGATTCACGACCTTAAGCGGACGTAACAGCCGCTGCGCATTCTGGTGCAACTCGGTCAGATAGCCTTTCTCGTTCTCCATCAGCAGCCCTTCCAGCGTCTGCTTGTGCCGCTGCAACGCATGGATAGCTTCCGTCTGTTCGCGGGATTCGTTCACGGTAAGAACCAGGCAGCGGTTCAGCAGCTCTTCATCCACATCGATGGCCGTGGTGGTCAGCATCAGCATCACCGGACCTTTCACCGTGTATTGTTTGGTCACCAGATTGCCTGTGGCATCGTCTTTACCCGTTGAGGCTATCGTCAGCTCTCCATCCGACTGCAACAGCTTCAGCGCATACGCCGCCTGCCGCACGCCCTCTTCTTCCGCGATGGCGAGGATTTTATGCTGGAGATTGGTTTCTCCCAGATAGAACAGGCTTTGCCCCGTCATCGCGCTGTACTGTAAGCGCTCTTCCGGCGGGATGAGATTCAGTACCGCATCCATCAGTGAGGATTTGCCCGCCGCACTCGACGACTGGATAAGCACGGCCAGCGGCTTATCTAACTTACGGGAGACAGCGGCCAGATAACCCGCCACTAAGTTAGTGGACTCACCGACCACGCCACAGGCCGCCAAGTCATCCGTCAGCCTGCCGATAAGATTCGGGTCACGCAGCAACGCCAGTGCAGCATCCCGTTGTTCATCGGTCATATTCTGTGTGGCTTCACTGTGGGTTTCCGGCTGGCTCAGGTGCGCTTCCAGTGCAAGCAGCACCCGCCCCAGAGTGCGTTTAACATCACTTTCCGCTAACCCCAGCTCACTGGCCGCTAACCGCGTATAACCCGCACGGCTCCGCGCACTCATCATGTCCACACTGTCGGCGAACACCACACCGCTTTGCGTGTCCAGTACCTGCGCGTTGACCTTCATCACGCCGCTACCCGCTTTCACTGACGCCATACCCCGGATGCGCCACTGCTGGCCGGACAGCGCTATCTCCAGCTCACCGTTTGGCAACGCTTCAACCACAACCCCGGCAGCTAAGGAAGAGGTCGGTTGAGACGGCTTTTCAGGCTGTGGCATGGATTCAGGTTCCGCACTGACGACTTCCCCCATTGGCAACGCGCCGTCAACCAGTAACCCGAACGCCGTTTCCGGTTCAGCCACACTGCACAGATAACCGTTCGCATCCATGCCCGACGGGAACACCACCCGGAACGGCGTGATACCCTCAGCAACCAGAGACGAGGCCAGTTTTTCCGCGCCTTCATCGCCTGCCACATCGTTATCGAACGCGATCAACACCTGTTTTACGCCGTGACGGATAAAGGCTTCCCGCATCTCATCGGTAAAGCCATTTACCCCATACGCCGCCGTCACGTTGCGGTAACCTGCCACCCAGAAGCTCATCGCATCGATAAGTGATTCACATAAGATGACCGTTTTACTCGCTACTAACGCCTGCTCGTTCCACACCCCGCCGTGGGATCCCGGCAGATACAGGTGATTGGGCGTTCCCGCACGCAGACGGTCGCCCACTTTGCGCCCGTACAGCTCCCGTACCTGACCGTTAAGGTCGATAACCGGAACCACTAACGACCCCGCCAGATGCTCATGGCCGGATGAACGCATCACGCCCAGCGCCTGCAACTGGCTGCGAACCGTTGCCCCGTCTTTTAGTTTGCTCGACGGCAGACGATAGCCCAGCGTCCGATTGGCGAACCCTAAGCGGAACTGCGCCACTAACTCAGGATGATTGAGGCGGCGCTTTTCCAGATAGGCGATTGCCTCCGGCGCGTTGAGTAAGGTGTGATGATAGAACTCGGTAACACGATGCAGTAACGCCTGCCGCTCCTGTTCATTCGCGATATCCGCCACTGGCGGCAACGGCTCAGCGGCGGGCACGCTGCCCAGCTCACGCCGCAGCCTATCGACCGCATGAGGCAGGCTGAGATTCTCCGTCTTCATCACCCAGTCCAGCACCGAGCCGCCTGCATCACAGCCGAAGCAGTGATAGAGATTCTTGTCCGGCGAGATAACCATTGAAGGGGTTTTCTCCTGATGGAACGGACACAGCACCACCCAGTCTTTACCGCGCTTCACCACCTTGCGACCTTGACCACGCACCACCTCAACCAGTGACACGGCGGCTTTCAGGTGCTGCAACTCGGATTCGGGGATGCGTGCCATAAACGGATTTCCTCTAAAAACCTGTCAATAGGGTTTAGCTAAAAATAACTCGACGCCAATATACCACATAATGTAGTATATACAACATATCGTGGTAAAACGTGAGGTAAGTTATGGCTGTCTTATTACATTCAACATCGGTAACAGCTATGGCTATCAGTAACGAAGAGCGCGATTTCTTCATGGCACTGGGTGAACGCATCACCACCCTGCGTAAAGAGCGGGGTATCACACAGGCTGAACTGGCGGAGAAGCTCGGCGTTTCCCAGCAGACGGTTCAGGCATGGGAAGCCGGGCGCAGAAGGATTAAGGTTTCATCACTCCCTTCTGTAGCACAGATTTTTTCAGTTTCGCTTGAAGAGGTATTCGGGGAAGCCCCGGAGCCAGCGAGACGCAAGCGCGGCCCGGCCCCGAAGTGGCAGCAGCAGATGGAAGAGATAGACAGTTTGCCGAAGGCAAAACAGAAGATGATTTCGGAGATGTTAAGCGCTCTGATTGCTCAGGCGCGTAACTGAAGGATAACTAGCGCGGCGAAGATGAGTTCGCACCTCACCCACGCCGCTCACCACAAGCAACTAAAAGAGGTAGTTACTATGGCTAAGGCACATTCTAAGTCAGGCGTCACCGTTAATAAAGCAGCCAAAACAGAGCGTTACTACACCGTGGGATACGCCCCGTACAAGCCTGTTGCAAACAGGCTTGAACAGCTTTAGCTAGCCCGCTGGGCGGACTTCAGGATGAAGTGAGTAAAACGGCAAGTCCAACCCGCCCTCCGCCATCAACCTCAAAGGCCGCTGGCTCGAAGAGTCGGGTTTTATCACCGGGATGCCCGTGACCGTCACGGTGGAAAGAGGCAGGATTATTATTGAGACGCAGATTAATTTATAGCGGCTGACCGCTAATAAAATAAAAAGCCGGAAGGATCGTGAGATCGCCTCCGGCTTTTATTTATTTCTCTTCAATATTGTAATGGTTTGGATCTGACCAAGATATGACTTTGTACTTACCTATATAAGCGTTCTTTTCTTTATAAAAGTCCATAACCTCTGATGGATACCATCCATAACCAAATACAAAAAAAGCATCGGCTTTAACTAAAGATTTAATGAGTTCCAATTTCTCATTTTCATCCTTTACCGTTTTAACCATAAACTGGTCTGAAGCTAAAAAGCCAAGAGCTTCAACCTCTTTTACTGAGTCACCACCTTGAACTCTAAGCTTTATTGTATTAGTTGCAATATCACTTACAACAATAGAGTTATCAGGAATCACATTCATAATACATTTACTCTTAGCATAACGGGAGTGGATGTGGGAACAGAGTTTATAACCATTTCAGGTGCTCCTCCCGGCAAATGCTGGCCTGGGCCAAGGAAGTAATCATTACCACCCAATGGACTTCTAGGCTGCATATTTGTTATTCCTTCTATTTTCCTGACATTGAATCCATCTTTCAGAGATCCAGGGTTTAACCCCATATCTTTTTCGATTCTTTCTGCCATAGATCTAGAAATAGAAGTTTCATTTCCTTGAACACCGTCAAAATATTTCAGTGCACCTTCTTTATCCGTAACAAAAGTTCCATCTCTTCCAATTGAAGGATACTCATCCCAGCTCTTAGGACTGATGTTATATCCAACATCGTCCTCTAACATCTTAGATTGCCGTGCTCTCGCATTATCAACTCTTGATGAGCCTTCTTTCGGCGTCAACCCAAGAGGATCTACCCAACTGAGCGGATTTTTTACATAACCATATGCCCTTATCCCTCCACCTAACCCTATCGGGTCCGGCGACAGATACTGTCCGCTCTCCGCATCATAGTAACGATGCCGGTTGTAGTAAAGCCCCGTTTCCGCATCGTACAGCTGCCCCTGATAGCGCAGCTCGCAGTACACTTCCTCGTTTGCCGCATCCCCCAGGTAGCGCCGCAGCAGGATGGGCCGTCGCTCTTCGCGGTGGGTGCCCCACAGCCCCTGTTCCCCGCGCCAGCGGACTTCCCCTTCCTCGCTGCACAGCTCTCTGGCGGTTCCCGTCAGGTCGGTCACGATGTAGTGCAACTGCGTGCTGTCGCCCTGCGCCTCCACCTGCGCCAGTGGCCGGAAGCTTCCCGGCTCGTACACCCACTGCACTTCCCGCGCCGCACTGCCATCTGCATAGTACTGTTTCTGACCGATAAGCTGGTCGCCATCCCAGCGGTACGCCACCCGCGCGACCGCCTGCGCCGACGTTACCTGGCCCTCGCGCACCTTGCTGACTCTGCGACCAAACGCATCGTAACGATAGCGCCACCGCGCCCCGTCCGGCAAACTCACCCGCACCAGCCGGTCCTGCACATCCCAGTCAAAGTACGTTTCCTTCGGCCTGAACCCCGGGCGCGTTTCCCGCTTCACCACCAGACGCCCGCAGTCGTCATACCGGTATTGCGTATGGCTCCGCTCGATTACCCGACCCGCCGCATCGTATCGCGCCGATGCCTGCACCACCGCATCCTGCACCTTCAGCGTCTCACCCAGACCCGGTGCTATCTGCGACACCTCGCACAGGTTCTGTTCGCTGTCGTAGCCAAACAGCCGTGCCTGACGCCGCCGCCCCTCATCACGGCGCTCCGCCGTCACCTGGCCCGCCCCGTTCAGCCGGAATGCCTGTTCCCCCCAGTGACTGTCGCTGATGCCCGTCAGACGGTCCAGCACATCGTACTGATAGCGCCGCTCCAGCACGTCATTCACCCGGCCGTCCGCTCCTTCCAGCGCCTGACGCTGCAGCAGCCCCGTCGGGCTCCATTCGTGGCGTAGTGCAAATCCACTGCCGTTACTGCGTCGCTGCTCTTCCCCCGCCGCCGTATGGCTGAACTGCAGCGGTTGATGGGAACCAATCCCCAGCGACGACAGCCGACCCGACTGCCACGCCAGTTGCAGCGGTGCCAGTATCCCCTCCACGACAGCACGCTGACCGCCCGCATCGTAACCGCTCTGCACCGCCTCGCCGTTCACCGTTTCCGACGTCACCTGGCCCGCCCGGTTATAGGCGTATTCCACCACCGCATCCGGGCTGGCGGCTTTGGTCAGCCGGCCGGCTACGTCATACGCCAGTTCGGTAATGCCGTCGGTTTCCCCGTCCGCTCTCTGTGCGGTGATACGTGTTATCCGGCCTGCCGAATCATGCTCATAGTGCAGCGCGCTACCATCCGGCGCAGTACGCTGCACCAGACGGTCTGCCACATCGTACTGATAGCGGTACACCCGCCCGTCGTAATGCCGCTCCTCGCTCAGCCGACCGCTGGGGTCAAAGCCGTACGTCCAGTCCCGTCCCTGACTGTTCGTCACCCCGGCGAACTCTGCTTCCGCGTTATAGTGGTAGCGTACCGTCGCCCCCAGCGGGTCGGTCGCTTCCAGCAGATTATCAAACGCCCCGTAGCGGAACTGGTAACGTTGCCCCAGCGCATCCGTCACCGCCGTCAGGTTACCTTCCACATCGTAACCAAACCGCGTCTCGCTGCCGTCTTCGTAATAAAAAGCGCATAAACAGAGAGTTACTACACCGTGGAATACGCCCCGCACAAGCCTGTTGCAAACAGGCTTGTACAGCTTTAACTAAATAGCTTCTCGCATTAATGCTCCACCTATCATTGTGCGGCTCCAGCGCTGGCGGGATGTCATCTTCTGCAAGTGTAGCGCTATTATGAGAAGCTATTTAGTCCGCTGGGCGAGCCTCAGGATGAAGTGAGTAAAACGGCAAGCCCAACCCACCCTCCGCCATCAACCTTAAAGGCCGCTGGCTCGAAGAGTCGGGATTTATCACCGGGATGCCTGTGACCGTCACGGTAGAACGCGGCAGGATTATTATTGAGACGCAGATTAATTTATAGCGACTGACTACTAATAAAATAAAAAAGCCGGAAGGATCTTTGCGATCGCCTCCGGCTTTTATTTTTTAATCATTTTTACTTAACAACAATTCCTTCCAACCTTCTAAATAACTTCTAAACTCATCAATAGAGGATATATTGATTTCCTCCTCAGAGTATTCATTACATATATTAACACCACTCGTTTTAATGGTGACTGTATGAGCATTACCAGTCCCTTCCCATACAGTAACTTTCCCAGAAAGAACATCATCACAAGCAGAGATATATTCATTCACACCATACAAACTGCTTTGGATATCCCCTTGTAAAAAATCAGAAATAACATGAAGATCATAGTTAATTTCAAGAACAGGGTATCCGTCAGTAGCAAAATAATATTTCATAAAACCCACCTAATATATTGGATAAGCTGTATTAATATCCCCTGCCTTATCCAGCCAGCCTTCAATCTTCACTCCACTAGAAGAAACGCCTGACCATTTACCGTTTGGAGAAACAGTACCATTATTGTAAGCACCTCTTATTTCCGACATAACTTTCTGTCTACTCCAACTATCAGGGAAAAATGAAGATTCTGGCCCTTTATTTACCCAAGAACCTGATGCTTTATCAAATACCTCAACTTTAGCCCGATATACACCTTGTGAATTTGGACCATTAGTAATCTCAGATATTCTAGCTTTTCCTTCATGTCCAATACTGGCTCGGTGATGAAAACCTACGGCTTTACCTTTCTTGTTTATTTCTCCATGAAATACATGTTCCGCATTGATTTTAGGATCACGCTTATCCAACCCGAATGGATCTATCCATTCTAATGGATTATGCACATACGCCTGCGGCCTTATCCCCCCGCCCAGGCCTATCGGATCAGCCGACAAATACTGCGCTGTCTCAGGGTCAAAATAGCGGTGGCGATTATAATATAATCCCGTTTCCGCATCAAACAACTGACCCTGATAGCGCAGCTCGCAGTACACTTCTTCATTGGCCGCATCGCCCAGGTAACGCCGCAGCGGGATAGGCCGTCGCTCTTCGCGGTGGGCGCCCCACAGTCCCTGTTCTCCGCGCCAGCGGATTTCCCCTTCCTCGCTGCACAGCTCTCTCGCCGTCCCCGTCAGGTCGGTCACGATGTAGTGCAGCTGTGTGCTGTCGCCCTGCGCCTCCACCTGTGCCAGCGGCCGGAAGCTACCCGGCTCGTACACCCACTGCACTTCCCGTGCCGCACTGCCATCTGCATAGTATTGCTGCTGACCGATAAGCTGGTCACCGTCCCAGCGGTACGCCACCCGCGCGACCGCCTGTGCCGAAGGGAGTTGTCCCTCACGCACCTTGTTAATTCTGCGACCAAACGCATCGTAACGATACCGCCACCGTGCCCCGTCCGGCAAACTCACCCTTACCAGACGGTCCTGCACGTCCCAGTCAAAGTACGTTTCCTTCGGCCTGAACCCCGGTCGCGTTTCCCGCTTCATCGCCAGACGCCCGCAGTCGTCATACCGGTATTGCGTATGGCCACGCTCCACCACCCGGCCTGCCGCATCGTATCGTGCCGACGACTGTACCACCGCATCCTGCACTTTCAGCGTCTCACCCAGACCCGGCGCTATCTGCGACACCTCGCACAGGTTCTGTTCGCTGTCGTAGCCAAACAGCCGTGCCTGACGCCGCCGCCCCTCATCACGGCGCTCCGCCGTCACCTGGCCCGCCCCGTTCAGCCGGAATGCCTGTTCCCCCCAGTGACTGTCGCTGATGCCCGTCAGACGGTCCAGCACATCGTACTGATAGCGCCGCTCCAGCACGTCATTCACCCGGCCGTCCGCTCCTTCCAGCGCCTGACGCTGCAGCAGCCCCGTCGGGCTCCATTCGTGGCGTAGTGCAAATCCACTGCCGTTACTGCGTCGCTGCTCTTCCCCCGCCGCCGTATGGCTGAACTGCAGCGGCTGGTGTGAGCCAATCCCCAGCGACGACAGCCGACCCGACTGCCACGCCAGTTGCAGCGGTGCCAGAATCCCTTCCACCACAGCACGCTGACCACCCGCGTCGTACCCGCTCTGCACCGCCTCGCCGTTCACCGTTTCCGACGTCACCTGCCCCGCACGGTTATAGGCGTATTCCACCACCGCATCCGGACTGGCGGCTTTGGTCAGCCGGCCGGCTACGTCATACGCCAGTTCGGTAATGCCGTCCGTTTCCCCGTCCGCTTTCTGTGCCGTGATGCGTGTTATCCGCCCTGCCGCATCATGCTCGTAGTGCAGCGCGCTACCATCCGGCGCGGTACGCTGCACCAGACGGTCTGCCACATCGTACTGATAGCGGTACACCCGCCCGTCGTAATGCCGCTCCTCGCTCAGCCGACCGCTGGGGTCAAAGCCGTACGTCCAGTCCCGTCCCTGACTGTTCGTCACCCCGGCGAACTCTGCTTCCGCGTTATAGTGGTAGCGTACCGTCGCCCCCAGCGGGTCGGTCGCTTCCAGCAGATTATCAAACGCCCCGTAGCGGAACTGGTAACGTTGCCCCAGCGCATCCGTCACCGCCGTCAGGTTACCTTCCACATCGTAACCAAACCGCGTCTCGCTGCCGTCTTCGTAATAAAAAGCGCATAAACAGAGAGTTACTACACCGTGGAATACGCACCGTACAAGCCTGTTGCAAACAGGCTTGAACAGCTTTAGCTAGCCCGCTGGGCGGACTTCAGGATGAAGTGAGTAAAACGGCAAGTCCAACCCGCCCTCCGCCATCAACCTCAAAGGCCGCTGGCTCGAAGAGTCGGGTTTTATCACCGGGATGCCCGTGACCGTCACGGTGGAAAGAGGCAGGATTATTATTGAGACGCAGATTAATTTATAGCGGCTGACCGCTAATAAAATAAAAAGCCGGAAGGATCGTGAGATCGCCTCCGGCTTTTATTTATTTCTCTTCAATATTGTAATGGTTTGGATCTGACCAAGATATGACTTTGTACTTACCTATATAAGCGTTCTTTTCTTTATAAAAGTCCATAACCTCTGATGGATACCATCCATAACCAAATACAAAAAAAGCATCGGCTTTAACTAAAGATTTAATGAGTTCCAATTTCTCATTTTCATCCTTTACCGTTTTAACCATAAACTGGTCTGAAGCTAAAAAGCCAAGAGCTTCAACCTCTTTTACTGAGTCACCACCTTGAACTCTAAGCTTTATTGTATTAGTTGCAATATCACTTACAACAATAGAGTTATCAGGAATCACATTCATAATACATTTACTCTTAGCATAACGGGAGTGGATGTGGGAACAGAGTTTATAACCATTTCAGGTGCTCCTCCCGGCAAATGCTGGCCTGGGCCAAGGAAGTAATCATTACCACCCAATGGACTTCTAGGCTGCATATTTGTTATTCCTTCTATTTTCCTGACATTGAATCCATCTTTCAGAGATCCAGGGTTTAACCCCATATCTTTTTCGATTCTTTCTGCCATAGATCTAGAAATAGAAGTTTCATTTCCTTGAACACCGTCAAAATATTTCAGTGCACCTTCTTTATCCGTAACAAAAGTTCCATCTCTTCCAATTGAAGGATACTCATCCCAGCTCTTAGGACTGATGTTATATCCAACATCGTCCTCTAACATCTTAGATTGCCGTGCTCTCGCATTATCAACTCTTGATGAGCCTTCTTTCGGCGTCAACCCAAGAGGATCTACCCAACTGAGCGGATTTTTTACATAACCATATGCCCTTATCCCTCCACCTAACCCTATCGGGTCCGGCGACAGATACTGTCCGCTCTCCGCATCATAGTAACGATGCCGGTTGTAGTAAAGCCCCGTTTCCGCATCGTACAGCTGCCCCTGATAGCGCAGCTCGCAGTACACTTCCTCGTTCGCCGCATCCCCCAGGTAGCGCCGCAGCGGGATAGGCCGTCGCTCTTCGCGGTGGGCGCCCCACAGTCCCTGTTCTCCGCGCCAGCGGATTTCCCCTTCCTCGCTGCACAGCTCTCTCGCCGTCCCCGTCAGGTCGGTCACGATGTAGTGCAGCTGTGTGCTGTCGCCCTGCGCCTCCACCTGTGCCAGCGGCCGGAAGCTACCCGGCTCGTACACCCACTGCACTTCCCGTGCCGCACTGCCATCTGCATAGTATTGCTGCTGACCGATAAGCTGGTCACCGTCCCAGCGGTACGCCACCCGCGCGACCGCCTGTGCCGAAGGGAGTTGTCCCTCACGCACCTTGTTAATTCTGCGACCAAACGCATCGTAACGATAGCGCCACCGCGCCCCGTCCGGCAGGCTCACCCGTACCAGACGGTCCTGCACATCCCAGTCGAAATACGTTTCCTTCGGCCTGAACCCCGGGCGCGTTTCCCGCTTCACCACCAGACGCCCGCAGTCGTCATACCGGTATTGCGTATGGCTCCGCTCGATTACCCGACCCGCCGCATCGTACCGCGCCGACACCTGCACCACCGCATCCTGCACCTTCAGCGTCTCACCCAGCCCCGGTGCTATCTGCGACACCTCGCACAGGTTCTGTTCACTGTCGTAGCCAAACAGCCGCGCCTGACGCCGCCGCCCCTCATCACGGCGCTCCGCCGTCACCTGGCCCGCCCCGTTCAGCCGGAATGCCTGTTCCCCCCAGTGACTGTCGCTGATGCCCGTCAGACGGTCCAGCACATCGTACTGATAGCGCAGCTCCAGCACGTCATTCAGTCATTCACCCGGCCGTCCGCTCCTTCCAGCGCCTGACGCTGCAGCAGCCCCGTCGGGCTCCATTCGTGGCGTAGTGCAAATCCACTGCCGTTACTGCGTCGCTGCTCTTCCCCCGCCGCCGTATGACTGAACTGCAGCGGCTGATGGGAACCGATACCCAGCGACGACAGCCGACCCGACTGCCACGCCAGCTGCAGCGGCGCCAGTATCCCTTCCACGACAGCACGCTGACCGCCCGCATCGTAACCGCTCTGCACCGCCTCGCCGTTCACCGTTTCCGACGTCACCTGGCCCGCCCGGTTATAGGCGTATTCCACCACCGCATCCGGGCTGGCGGCTTTGGTCAGCCGGCCGGCTACGTCATACGCCAGTTCGGTAATGCCGTCGGTTTCCCCGTCCGCTTTCTGTGCCGTGATGCGTGTTATCCGCCCTGCCGCATCGTGCGCGTAATGCAGTGAACTCCCATCTGGCGCGGTGCGCTGCACCAGACGGTCTGCTACATCGTACTGATAGCGGTACACCCGCCCGTCGTAATGTCGCTCCTCGCTCAGCCTACCGCTGGCGTCAAAGCCGTACGTCCAGTCCCGTCCCTGACTGTTCGTCACCCCAGCGAACTCCGCTTCCGCGTTATAGTGGTAGCGCACCGTCGCCCCCAGCGGGTCCGTCACCTCCAGCAGGTTATCGAACGCCCCGTAGCGGAACTGGTAGCGCTGCCCCAGCGCATCCGTCACCGCCGTCAGGTTACCTTCCACATCGTAACCAAACCGCGTCTCGCTGCCGTCTTCGTAATAAAAAGCGCATAAACAGAGAGTTACTACACCGTGGAATACGCCCCGCACAAGCCTGTTGCAAACAGGCTTGTACAGCTTTAACTAAATAGCTTCTCGCATTAATGCTCCACCTATCATTGTGCGGCTCCAGCGCTGGCGGGATGTCATCTTCTGCAAGTGTAGCGCTATTATGAGAAGCTATTTAGTCCGCTGGGCGAGCCTCAGGATGAAGTGAGTAAAACGGCAAGCCCAACCCACCCTCCGCCATCAACCTTAAAGGCCGCTGGCTCGAAGAGTCGGGATTTATCACCGGGATGCCTGTGACCGTCACGGTAGAACGCGGCAGGATTATTATTGAGACGCAGATTAATTTATAGCGACTGACTACTAATAAAATAAAAAAGCCGGAAGGATCTTTGCGATCGCCTCCGGCTTTTATTTTTTAATCATTTTTACTTAACAACAATTCCTTCCAACCTTCTAAATAACTTCTAAACTCATCAATAGAGGATATATTGATTTCCTCCTCAGAGTATTCATTACATATATTAACACCACTCGTTTTAATGGTGACTGTATGAGCATTACCAGTCCCTTCCCATACAGTAACTTTCCCAGAAAGAACATCATCACAAGCAGAGATATATTCATTCACACCATACAAACTGCTTTGGATATCCCCTTGTAAAAAATCAGAAATAACATGAAGATCATAGTTAATTTCAAGAACAGGGTATCCGTCAGTAGCAAAATAATATTTCATAAAACCCACCTAATATATTGGATAAGCTGTATTAATATCCCCTGCCTTATCCAGCCAGCCTTCAATCTTCACTCCACTAGAAGAAACGCCTGACCATTTACCGTTTGGAGAAACAGTACCATTATTGTAAGCACCTCTTATTTCCGACATAACTTTCTGTCTACTCCAACTATCAGGGAAAAATGAAGATTCTGGCCCTTTATTTACCCAAGAACCTGATGCTTTATCAAATACCTCAACTTTAGCCCGATATACACCTTGTGAATTTGGACCATTAGTAATCTCAGATATTCTAGCTTTTCCTTCATGTCCAATACTGGCTCGGTGATGAAAACCTACGGCTTTACCTTTCTTGTTTATTTCTCCATGAAATACATGTTCCGCATTGATTTTAGGATCACGCTTATCCAACCCGAATGGATCTATCCATTCTAATGGATTATGCACATACGCCTGCGGCCTTATTCCCCCACCCAGGCCTATCGGGTCCGGCGACAGATACTGTCCGCTCTCCGCATCATAGTAACGATGCCGGTTGTAGTAAAGCCCCGTTTCCGCATCAAACAACTGACCCTGATAGCGCAGCTCGCAGTACACTTCCTCGTTCGCCGCATCACCCAGGTAGCGCCGCAGCGGGATGGGCCGTCGCTCTTCGCGATGTGCGCCCCACAGCCCCTGTTCACCGCGCCAGCGGACTTCCCCTTCCTCGCTGCACAGCTCTCTGGCGGTCCCCGTCAGGTCGGTCACGATGTAGTGCAGTTGCGTGCTGTCCCCCTGCGCTTCCACCTGTGCCAGCGGCCGGAAGCTACCCGGCTCGTACACCCACTGCACTTCCCGTGCCGCACTGCCATCTGCATAGTATTGCTGCTGACCAATCAACTGGTCGCCATCCCAGCGGTACGCCACCCGTGCGACCGCCTGCGCCGACGTTACCTGGCCCTCGCGCACCTTGCTCACCCGGCGACCAAACGCATCGTAACGATACCGCCACCGTGCCCCGTCCGGCAAACTCACCCGTACCAGACGGTCCTGCACGTCCCAGTCAAAGTACGTTTCCTTCGGCCTGAACCCCGGGCGCGTTTCCCGCTTCATCGCCAGACGCCCGCAGTCGTCATACCGGTATTGCGTATGGCTCCGCTCGATTACCCGACCCGCCGAATCGTACCGCGCCGACACCTGCACCACCGCATCCTGCACCTTCAGCGTCTCACCCAGCCCCGGTGCTATCTGCGACACCTCGCACAGGTTCTGTTCACTGTCGTAGCCAAACAGCCGCGCCTGACGCCGCCGCCCCTCATCACGGCGCTCCGCCGTCACCTGGCCCGCCCCGTTCAGCCGGAATGCCTGCTCGCCCCAGTGGCTGTCGCTGATGCCCGTCAGACGGTCCAGCACATCGTACTGATAACGACGCTCCAGCACGTCATTCACCCGGCCGTCCGCCCCTTCCAGCGCCTGACGCTGTAGCAGCCCCGTCGGGCTCCACTCGTGGCGTAATGCAAACCCGCTGCCGTTAGTGCGTCGCTGCTCTTCCCCCGCTGCCGTGTGGCTGAACTGCAGCGGCCACGAGACGGAAAGCGCGGACTGGGTAAGTGACAACAGCGAACTGATTCTGGCAGGCGACTGGCTCACCCTGAGCGGGCTACTCGGCCAGACGTTAAGGATTGAGGTGCCGCCCGGTAAGATAATCATTCGGGCAGAGATAGAGACTATACTGGCCTAATAACACAAGCCGCTAAAAATAAAATAGCCAGAAGGATCATGAGATCGCTTCCGGCTTTTTCTAACGGATAATTATTATTTTAGCCAATAAGCCAATCGCTGACCGTCAGTTAAACTATCTCTTAGATAATAAAAGACCGTATCAAAATTAACCAAGATATCCTCGGCGATTACTTTTAACTTCCGCTCTCCATCAGAATAAAACTCCATAGTTTTACTTTCAGGATGATATCTCACAAAATCTTCAGATACATCACAAGACCATTCAGTAACGCCATCAATAAATGTTGGCTGAATGAATATAATTTCCAAATTATGATAATAAGATAAATCATCGCTACCAGCGATAACTAACCTCCCCCGATCATAAGAGAAAATAGAAAAATCAAGCCAAGACGCCTTCCACTCATGCATCTTTATTTTCTGAACTAAATCACAGTTATTCATGGGATAATTCCGTTAGGTAAAGGTATATGAGTATCATTTGCCGCTGCTGGATTATAATTAGGACTCGTAGGCTTTAATATCGAGGTATGATGCCACCCACCGCTTGGTGAACCATATTCCCAACCATATCCTTGATTCGTTGATGGATTTACACCCATTTGACTTCTTCCTACCCTAAAAATAGGACCATTAGCTGAATTACTTCCTAAAGGAGCATTAGGATTTATATCATGGGCCCTTACTTCATATTTATAATTTCCCGCTGAGAATTTCTCTTTAAAATTGATCGGATAATCTTGCCCTGACAAACCTTGTCTGTGTAATGAATAATCAAAGACTTCCTGAGGTGACGCGTTCTTAATTGCTGCATGAGCCTCAGATGCATTCATACCTTTAGAACGATTGTATTTATACCAATCGTATAAATCAGGGCAAGCAGCCAAACCTAGAGGATCAACCCATTCCAGCGGGTTATGCACATAACCTTGCGGTCTGCGGCCTCCAAGCAGCCCTATCGGATCTGGCGACAGATACTGTCCGCTCTCCGCATCATAGTAACGATGGCGATTGTAGTAAAGCCCCGTTTCCGCATCGTACAGCTGTCCCTGATAGCGCAGCTCGCAGTACACTTCCTCGTTTGCTGCATCACCCAGGTAGCGCCGCAGCGGGATAGGCCGTCGCTCTTCGCGGTGGGTGCCCCACAGCCCCTGTTCCCCGCGCCAGCGGACTTCCCCTTCCTCGCTGCACAGCTCTCTCGCCGTCCCTGTCAGGTCGGTCACGATGTAGTGCAGCTGTGTGCTGTCGCCCTGCGCCTCCACCTGCGCCAGCGGCCGGAAGCTTCCCGGCTCATATACCCACTGCACTTCCCGCGCCGCACTGCCATCTGCATAGTATTGCTGCTGACCAATCAACTGGTCGCCATCCCAGCGGTACGCCACCCGTGCCACCGCCTGCGCCGACGTTACCTGGCCCTCGCGCACCTTGCTGACTCTGCGACCAAACGCATCGTAACGATAGCGCCACCGCGCCCCGTCCGGCAAACTCACCCGCACCAGCCGGTCCTGCACATCCCAGTCAAAGTACGTTTCCTTCGGCCTGAACCCCGGGCGCGTTTCCCGCTTCACCACCAGACGCCCGCAGTCGTCATACCGGTATTGCGTATGGCTCCGCTCGATTACCCGACCCGCCGAATCGTACCGCGCCGACACCTGCACCACCGCATCCTGCACCTTCAGCGTCTCACCCAGCCCCGGTGCTATCTGCGACACCTCGCACAGGTTCTGTTCACTGTCGTAGCCAAACAGCCGCGCCTGACGCCGCCGCCCCTCATCACGGCGCTCCGCCGTCACCTGGCCCGCCCCGTTCAGCCGGAATGCCTGCTCGCCCCAGTGGCTGTCGCTGATGCCCGTCAGACGGTCCAGCACATCGTACTGGTAGCGACGCTCCAGCACGTCATTCACCCGGCCGTCCGCCCCTTCGAGCGCCTGACGCTGTAGCAGCCCCGTCGGGCTCCATTCGTGGCGTAGTGCAAATCCACTGCCGTTACTGCGTCGCTGCTCTTCCCCCGCCGCCGTATGACTGAACTGCAGCGGCTGATGGGAACCGATACCCAGCGACGACAGCCGACCCGACTGCCACGCCAGCTGCAGCGGCGCCAGTATCCCTTCCACGACAGCACGCTGACCGCCCGCATCGTAACCGCTCTGCACCGCCTCGCCGTTCACCGTTTCCGACGTCACCTGGCCCGCCCGGTTATAGGCGTATTCCACCACCGCATCCGGGCTGGCGGCTTTGGTCAGCCGGCCGGCTACGTCATACGCCAGTTCGGTAATGCCGTCGGTTTCCCCGTCCGCTTTCTGTGCCGTGATGCGTGTTATCCGCCCTGCCGCATCGTGCGCGTAATGCAGTGAACTCCCATCTGGCGCGGTGCGCTGCACCAGACGGTCTGCTACATCGTACTGATAGCGGTACACCCGCCCGTCGTAATGTCGCTCCTCGCTCAGCCTACCGCTGGCGTCAAAGCCGTACGTCCAGTCCCGTCCCTGACTGTTCGTCACCCCAGCGAACTCCGCTTCCGCGTTATAGTGGTAGCGCACCGTCGCCCCCAGCGGGTCCGTCACCTCCAGCAGGTTATCGAACGCCCCGTAGCGGAACTGGTAGCGCTGCCCCAGCGCATCCGTCACCGCCGTCAGGTTACCTTCCACATCGTAACCAAACCGCGTCTCGCTGCCGTCTTCGTACACCACTTTCGACGGTGACTCGCGCACGCCGTCATACTCCCAGCGCCGCACCTGCACGCCCGCTTCATGTCCGATATGCCGCTCTGTCAAACGGTCAAGGTCGTCATAGCGGAACATCACCGCCGGTGCAGTATCCCGCTCAAGGCGGCTCAGCAGGCCACGGCGGTTATAATGATAGCGTTGCAACACACCGTCCGGGCCTATCACCGTCGACAGCTGTCCCGTGTCACCATAACGGTACAGCCACTCGCGCCCTTCCGGGTCATTCACCTCGACAACCTGCCCGGCCGCGTTACGCTGATAGCGCCATTCGCTGCCCAGCGGGTCGGTGTAGGCCAGCAGTTGTCCGTTATCGTCATACGCGTAGTGATGTGTCGCGCCGTCGGGCAGCGTAACCTCGGTCACCTGCCCCCAGTCATTACGCTGATACGCCGTGCGGCCGCCCAACGGGTCGGTCTCCGCCACCAGTTGGTTATCCACCCACTCGAACCGGGTCTCACCACCATCAGGCGTGCGCTGGAGCAGAATATTATTACGCTCATCGCGCACATAGCTGAATACCCCGCCAAACCCGCTGTGGTAATGGCTGGTCAGGGTGTCATCGTCGTATTCAAAGTGACCCGGCCAGTAGCCTTCCGACGTTCTGTCGCGGATGGCGCGGCCTTTTTTATCGTAATCGTGCTCAACCCAGGTCGAGCCTAAATCCGACCAGCGCAGCAGCCAGCCTTCCGGCGAGTAGCGATAGTCAAAATTGCGCCCCTCATCCGCCCGTACGCTCAGTAAATGCCCGTGTTCGTCATAGGTATAGCTGGCAAGCGTTTTTAAGGGCTGACGCTGCGGGGTACATAGCGTAAGTGCCGTGATCCTGCGGCGCTCCGTTGTGACGTGAATCAAGCGCCCGTCGGACAATACAACCCAGCACAGGTCGCTCAGCATCCACTCGAACGTCACCCGATTGCCGGCTGTATCTTCAATCGACGTCAGACAAAGCTGGAGACCGAGCGCATGCTCAAACCGATAGCGCAGGCCATCAACATGATGAAGAACGAGTTCACCCTGTTGGCGGGTCAGCCGCCATTGCAGGTTGGACGGCGAACGGCTGACTTCTCCCTCATTGGGCAGGACGAAGAACGCCTGATTGAACTCACCATCCGTTAGCGTTGCTACCCCGTTGTTGAGCGTCAGGCTGATATCCCAGTTGGTGCGCCATAGAGTCCCCAGCAAACCGGCGTACCGCTCTCCCGTCGAGCGGTAGTAGCGTTGCAGTGACAGCGGCAGCGTCCCCGTTAGCTGAATATCGGTGCGCTGTTCCACCACGGCACCGGTTGCCATATCGACCGGGTCGCCATTTTTCTTAATGTCATCTGTTTTTGCCTTGGCATTGTCATCCTTTGCCTGTGCATCCTTCTTAGCCCCCTTTTTACCCGATGGCTTTTCCGTATTGCTGCCCGCATTAATGCTGTTCGCCTCTTCCGGAGGGGATTCGCTTTTTTTCTTTACGGGCGCTTTCGGTTTGGGCTTTTCTTCAATGGCATCAGTCGGTTTTGACGCTTCTGATTTGTGTGGCGTATTTTTTTCTGGAGATTGTTTTTTAGGCGGCTGATCTTTTCCTTTGTCACCACCCGACTTGGCATCGCTTTGTTTCGTTGCGGTTGGCGCATCAGTAGGCTCAGACTTTGAACCAGAGGATGGACTGGCCGCCCTGCTTTCCGCCGTCGTATGGCTTTGTGGGGCATCAGCCTTTTTCGCAAAGGAACCTTTAGGCCGCGGACTACCGGAAACCCGTGTCACAATCAGAGGAATAAACTTATCGAATTCTTTCTCAAGGGTCGCAATGGCCTCATCGTAACGTTTAACTAACTGATCCAGATAGTCGAGCATCTTGCTGAACCGATCTTTCATCAGCGCAACAATCCAGCCATCCTTCTCCGAGGCCTTCATTGCCGTCACCAAAGCCTGCTGCATGGTCAACAGCATCGCTTTGCCTTTCTTTCCGTATTCTTTCAGCAAACCACGCAGTTCGGTGACGCCTTTCACCAGGTTACCGTTGGACAGGCTGCGGATCGTTTTGATGGCAAACTGCACAGCCGCAGGTGAGGAGGCATTTCTCAGTGCTTTAATAATCGCCCGCCCGCTCACCTTAATGGCATCACCCAGCCCGGGAATTACCCCAATCACACACAGGACACCACCGGCCACATGCAGTGGGTCGTCCATCAGTTTAGGATCTTCATGGGTTTGCCAGCACCACTCACCAATGGAGTACACGTCCAGCGCTTGCCCCACCACAGGAATACAACCCAGAATAATCTCGCAGAACATCATGAGCGCGGCGTTATCATCCCCACCCGCATCCGCCGTTTCTGCCGCGAGGCTATGGTGGATTTTGTTGATGGCTTGCTTCAGTTGGCGATTACCGCGGTTAATCTGTTTATCCAGTTCCCAGAAACGCTTGTAAGCCTTTTTATAGTCATCTGGGATAGACGTTAATATTCCCGCGCCATCAACATCAACGTGTCGATCACTGCTGTCATCGGCGTCATACGTCACTAGCCCCTGTTTACGCAGGAGAAGGAACAGCGTGAAGTACTCACCTGCTAATGCGGCATAACCTGGGGTAGACTGTAATACGGGGTTATTCTGAATGGTTTCCTGCGGCGTGAACTCATCTTCACCTTCTTCCAGTAGCAGCTCAAACGTACCTCCCCCCATGTCATAAATAAAACAGAGGCCGTTGGCATCCGTCTGCCCGTGGATTTCTGTTTTATTGCTGTCGATGAGGACAAATGGCGCATTGGGAACCGGCTCCCCAGAGTCATAATGGTAATAAATCAGGACTTCATAACCACACTTGGCACAGCCTCCTGATATTTTTTTATCCGTGCTAAAACCCCGACTCGCCGCGTCCTCGCTGGAAAGCAACGTTGCCTGTTTGTTCTGACTCATGAAATGACGTCCTTTTTATTTTATGCTTCGTCCAGGTGGTCAATGGCTGCCTGATACAGGCGATCCATACGGCTTTGCGTGCCAATGTATTCAGGCTGTACCAGAATGTTTTTTGCCCAGGGCTGATGAATAAATTCCGGCGAGAGTTCTGTCGCCAATGCCAGCCAACGCACGATATCGCGGTCGTTGTTAAAGCCGTTGCTCTTCGCCTGTTCCGCCTGCTGATGGGTAAACGCCCGTAGTTCATCGTCAGACGCATGTTGCCAGTCAGCATGGTAAGTGCGCAGATGTTCCATATAGCGCGCCAGATTCTGATGCCCATACGGCACCATGATGGCTTGCCATTGTTCGTCACTCAGTTGGCGCGGCAGTATGTCTGGAATAGAATGGGGTTCGCGGGCGGTGAGGTTTAAAACACGTACCGCGCCGTCAGGGGAAATATCGCAGAAGCTGGCTATTGGGCCATAGAGTGCACAGGCTTCCTGTGCGGAACTGGCGGATAGCAGCTGATTCATCACCTGCCAGTCACCTACACGCAGGATGGCATTCTCCCCGGAAGGGGAAGTCACCAGGCTCCACTGTCGCAGATGCTTCGTCACCTCAAGCAGTTGATCGAGCGGTGAATACGCCAGCATAAACCATTCCAGTTGCAGGCCCATTCCCCAGCCCGGCTGAGTGATAATGTGTTCTTTCACTTGCGACCAGTTAGCGGCGTGAAGCGGGATGCAGTAGGGTGCGACAGAAGCATGAACGCGCCCTGCTTCACCCCAGTACAAACGCGTCTGTTCCAGGCTGCCCCCCCAGCGTTCGGCCAGCCACGGCACAGCATCGTTCATCGACGCTTCGGCGATAACAAAACAGCCGCCCTGAGCGATACGCGTTTGCCAGACGGCGTCATCTTCCGGCGTCAATTCAAGGAAAGGTTGCGATACACTCACAGCGTGACCTCCGTTATGTCAGGCAGTTCGCCCCGCATCCAACCAGGGCGATGGTAATTAAGCTGCACACTATCAATACGTTCAGGTTCGGATTTAAAAATCCGAATACTGTCCGCGATCGAATAACGTTCAGTTAGATGAATAAAGATCGGGTGCAAATAGAATTCACTGCCGAGCACCCAGCGATGAGCAGACCAGGCTTCACATTCCGCTTCGCTGGCTTTCGGGTAATAGTTCTCAGCTAATGCAATGCCGCTAATAAAGCGAGCTTTTACTATTTCAATATCCAGAGGAAAAAAACATTGTGCACTGACAAAAAGAAACAGTTCATTAGCCAGTCGGTGCAGGCGATTATCATTAGCGAGAAGATAATATTGGTAACGTGTTAAATTAATCTGGTATTCGTTATTAATATTTTTCTTGTTTTCTTTATTAACATCCTGTTGTGCGAATAGCTGATATTCCCCACGTTCGCTATTCGCTATGGGCAAGTACAGGTTATTTAGCGGGCCGAGAAAATCCGTTTGTGCAGCACGATCCAGAGTGGACCACCAGGCCGATAAAACGTCTGGTGCATAGCTACGAAATAGCGCTCGCGTGCCATCAGGCCAGAGACAAAAAATGCGCTGCTGCCAAAAATCAATAACCTGTTGCAATGCCAGCTCGCTATGCATGAGGATCACGCCACCATGCCGCTCCGGCTGTGTCTCAGTCAGCCAGTGCAGCAGTGTTTCTCCTGGTTTGCCTTCTTCTATTTTCACCACAATAGGCGCCCACATCTGCCAGCTTTCGGCACCTTTGCCAAAATACAGCGGTTGCCATATCTCCGCCGCCGCAGGTTGAAAAGCCTGCCAATATTCAGGTAATTCGGGATAGCTCAGCGGTGAAATAATCGCGTACAAAGGCGCATCAACCTGGCTGATTTCAAACAGAGTATAACTGTTCGTTATCATCGCTATTTGCCTATAAATAAATGAGATGATTTTTAATACGATGAGCGTGTATTAAGTGTTATAGCAATGACCAAATAATCATGCTGATTATCTGGTCTGGAAGTGCAGTTTATTTTTATGACGTAGGGAAAATAATAAAAGCCGTGAATAAAAAGGAAATTACAACGGCAGTCCTTTTTCCCAACGCTCCCTGACCTCCGCAGGCGGAAGCGGTGGGAATTTAACGCCGCGATCCAGTAACAGCTGTTTTACCTTTAGTGCCCAAGGGTAGTGAGGCGATTTAGGAGACATAATGGATAAGCTGTCGTGTACACGCCACGCTAGGCTACTACCGGTTGAAGAATAGGTCTCGAAACTTGCTCCCTGTTCAATCAACCAATAAACAATTTCGTATTCATTTACATAGGCGGCATAAAGCGCACTATTTCTTTTATTTTGATCTTCTAAATTCAGATCAGCCCCTTTCTCAACGAGTAGCTTAATATCAGCCCATCGTTGCTCATTAATAGCACTAAATATTGCAGGCTGACCACGACGCCCAATCGCATTCGGGTCGCCTCCCGCATCCAGAATAATGCGAAGCCAGTCAGGGTCTTTCGCGCCCGCAACAGAATTGACGGCGCTATCGCCAAAGCCGTCTTTATAGTTTGGATCGACACCCAGTTTAAGCGCCAGCGTGACGGCTTTTTTATCCTTCGCTTCATAAATCAGCCACAGCAGCGGCGTGATGCCTTCTTTTCCCTGAATATTCAGGTTAACGCCCTGCGACAGCTGATGACGGGCTGCTGATTCGTCACCTTTTTGAATACTTTCCAGTACCGCCACCACGGGCGGTTCAAAAAGTTCACTCGCCCGCATACTGTGTCCTCCTGCCTGACAAGCGGTTAATAATCCCAGAATAACGACGCCTACCCATTTTATACGTGCCAACCATTGCATTATATTCCCCTGAATGTATTGGTTATCTTCCCGATATCTTCCTTTTTCTGGCTTTCAATACCCGCAATCACCTGATCCATACCGTGACGCGCAATCGGTGAACCGCCAACAGCGGGAAGAGCCATCATATCACCGCTGGCTTTCGGCAGGCCCCCTTCCAGTAATTTTGCAACACCGATGACTCCCCCAAGCACTGCACCAGCGGTTCCACCAATCAATGCGCCCGCGCCAGACAGTAAACCTGGAACCAAAGCCTTACCGTAGGTTTGTGCCATGGTTAATATCTCGCCATCGACCGCTTGTATTTTAATCAATGACGCTGTTTCTGCCAATGTCGCACCACCACCTCGCAAGGCAGTATTCTCATGTAATCCTGCGGCATTGAACGTATAACCGGGAAGTTTTGTCACACTGACCGCAGCGGAGGCTAACCCGCCCCCCAGAGAATGGCCAACAATAACAGGTGGAGGATTTGGCATCAGATCTTTGACTTGAGTCGCGAGATCCATTGCTTGTTTGTACTGCGCTGATTCAAATCCCATACCCTGAGTGGCGTTAGTCAACCAGTCTTTAACGCCTGTCACCGCATTATTGGTGCCCCGGTAGGTCAACATCGTTTCGCCATTAATTGCTGATTTGAACAGAGCAGAACCAAACCCTGTTTTCTTATCCATAAAATCATTGTCTGTCAGGCCAGGAAGCTTACTTGTATCCAGAATATCCAGCCCAACCGGTGCCTTAGGCAGTTTATCCAGCACGCCTCGTCGAAATTCATCGACCGAATAAACATACTGGGCCGCCTCGGCGCGTAAGATGCTGTCGTTATTAAACGCCAGCCGCTTTGCAGCATCGGCTAATCTCGGCAGAGTCGCTGCCTCAGTCGCCAACTTGGCACGCGCCAGATAACGATCTTTACGCTGGGCAACGGAGAGCAGGTCATCAAGAATGGGCAGCTCGGCGACCGACGCCCATTCCATTAACGTCGGCAATAACATCGGCGTCAATGCCAGCAGAGGGGCGCGACTTTTTGCCGATTGTTCGGCGCACGGTTTCACCGGGGATTGATAGGGCGAGTCGCCGATGATCACATTCCCGCTGCCAGCAGCAACCGAGCCGCCGCAGCCGATCGCATCACCAATACGCGCCGCCAGTTTTCCATTGATGATGACCGTACCGGAGCCCGCGGATATCGCACGATTATGCACGCCGTGGGGCATATTTGGGCAAGGGCACGCATGGAGCAAAACCCCATCGCCTTTACGGGCCGCTGGTTTGCCATTGATGATGACATCACCGCTGCCTTCGATAATCGGGGTGGCAGGGAAACAGCCGTGACCCGCACAGCTGTCCCCTAAACGTGCAGCACCTGGCATAGTTCCTCCTTAACGTCTGTCTGGCGCATCTGGCAGCGTCGGCTTCGTGGGGTCTTCTGGCGTAATGGATACTGGCGCAGTCCCTACACCCGCCGCACCGCCATCGTTGATCTTCACAATCGTCCCAGAAATGGTGACACCCGCGCTATCAATCTTGATGAAACCGCCAGGCGCTTTAATGGTCAGCGCCTGCCCCGCTTCCAGCACAATATCTGCGGCTTTCAGATAGCTGTCCGTATTGACCAAAACACGTTGGTGCGCCCCAATCAGCGTCTCTTCAGAGCCGGACATCGTGGTCTGACGGCTCCCTTCGATACGGGTAATTTCTCCCCCGCCGATAAAGCGTTTGAAGGAAGAGCCAATCTTCTGAATAAAACTCCGCCCAATCTCTTGATGATGATCCTGACCAATGTTCTCAAAATCATCTTTCCCTATCGTTCGATGGCGATGGCGATCGACCCGCTGGAATTGATCCTGTGCTACGCTGAGGTGCTGATCCCGCCCCACGCTCTGCCGATGAATGTTGTTGATGACACCATCCATATCTTTCTGCGCGTGGTAATAAATTTGTTCACGCGTCGCCTCATCTTCAAACCGCAGTTCGTTGAAACCACTGCCTTTATGGGTATCGGTACGCAGCGTGGTACGCGTTTTGTGCGCGGGTAAAACATACGGCGTCGGATTAGTCGCGTGAAAGGTTCGCCCAGTCACAATCGGCTGATCCGGATCGCCTTCAAGGAAGCTAACAATCACTTCATGCCCGATGCGCGGGATCGCAATCATTCCGTACTGGCCGCCCGCCCAGCCCTGACTGACGCGCACCCAGCAGGAACTCTGGTCGTTACTCGCCCCGTAGCGGTCCCACGGGAATTGCAGTTTTACCCGACCATACTGGTCGCAGTAGATCTCTTCCCCCGTTGGACCGACGACGGTGGCGATTTGCGGGCCGTCCACCATCGGTTTGTAGGGCATGGCGGCACGCCACGTCGTCGTGCCTTTCACCACAGTAAAACTGTTGCTCATGGTCGTCGGTTCGCCGCCGCTTTCCTCTTCCAGCGCCTGCGGCTGTTGCCCGACGTGCGTGACGCTCACTGTCTGCCACACCGCGTTCAGCGCCGCATTCGGGTGTTCCGTCAGCGTAAACGTGTTGCCCGGCATCAGCCCCGCACAGTTGGATTCCCCTTCGCTCGTCACCGCCCCTGAGCGCAGCGCATCCAGCCGGTAACCGCTGAACGCCTTGCCGCTCGGGTCTTGCTTATAGCGCCCCGGATAGTCGTAATGCTGGTAGCTTTCGCGCTGGTGCGACAGTTCGCCGCTCATTTTCTTGTGTGACAGCCCGTAAGCCGGTGTCTTGAAGTTGTAGTCTTTCAGCTCGACGTCCGATGTGCTCACCCGCTCCGCATAGTGGAAGCGTCGAACATATTCGCCCTCACTCAGCCCTTGTGTCGCCAGATTGAAGAACAGCTCGGGGCCTTTGGTCAATGCACCCGCATCGTCGGCAAACACCACGCGGTGCTTACCTTCTTCGTATTCGTGGAAGAAATACATACCCTCCTCGGCGGCCAAGCGGGTGATAAAGGCTAAATCGCTTTCCCGATACTGCACGCAGTATTCGCGGGGTGCGTGGTCGTGGCGCAGTGCAAAGGCGTAGTCGGTAATGCCAGCTTCCTCCAGCAACGTACCGATAATCGCCTCCGGCTTCTGCGCCTGAAAGATGCGGGCATTGGTGCGTAACCCCAGCCGCCACAGCGCCGGACGGACTTCCGCTTGATAGCGCGTGCGCCGGAATCCGGTGTCGCCCTGCGTGAAGCCGCTGATAATCCCGCTGACCCGACGTTTTAGCTCGCCCTCATACCACATCATCAGCTCACACGGCTGGTCCAGCACCGCACCAAAATCGACATCCGGCAACGCGCTCGCCAGACTCAGCGACAGGCTGAAAGGCCGATTCAGCCCTTCATCCAGCCTGAAATCCACCACCGCGAAAGTGCCTGCTTCCAGGGCACCGACCTTTACGGTGAACTGTAATCCTGCACTGTTTGCCACCTGTCCTCTCCTTTTTCCTTCGCCATGGCTACCGCACGCCCCGAGTTTTCCCAGAGCGGCACGTCACTATCCTGATTAAAATAAAAACCTGCGCGGTGGTCTGAGTCTGCTCACACCACAGTTCATGTTGATAAAGCATCGCGTTGAGAAAAACGCTGAAAACCCGGCACGGTGGCCGGGTTAGAAACAGAAGGATTACGCTTCGACCGGTGCACGCCAGTCATCGGAACCAGAGGTTCCTGCAACGGTGTGTTCCCAATCGATTTTGCGGTAGGCCAGCGATACTTCAATCAGTTGGGTGTAGTCCAGCTTCGCTGGATCCTGGCAGTGTGGCATCTGGCAGTTAACGTCAACGATGGTGGCATCGGTCAGGATGGTAGAGAAGAAGTGCTCTTGCTTACCTTCAACCGACGTGCGGTACCATTTCAGGGTCACGGTCGGCAGCATTTCGCCAGACGCCAGGGCGTTGTACATCAGCGGTACGGCTTTGTTCAGCGCGACGGTAAATTTGAACGGTTTGTGTACACGCTGACCGGATGGCTGACCGGACTGCGGGTCGGTTGGGACGGTGACAATGTGTTTGAATTCCTGTACCAGCATTTCATCTTCGTGGCCTTGCACATAGATGTTACCGACAGAATCAGAAGTGAAAGCACCCGCGGTAATGTTGCCCTGAGTTTTACCTTCGATGCTGATATAGCATGGCGTTGGCATAGTCTTGCTCCTTGTTGTTGAACGAAATGAGTTGTTGAACGAGTTGAGTTATTAAACAGAATGAATAACTTCACGCTCTGTATAGCAATCTGCATGCCAACTTTTATCCATATGTTTTATAACAACATTTACTTAACTCAAATTTTCCTTAAGCAAAATTTGAGCAAGAAGTTGCGCAGACCTCGTGAAAAAACGGCATCCATTGCGCAAAAAGTGATTTACACCAGAAAGTGAGCAAGAAGTTGCGCAGAATGCGCAGTTATTCTGAAAGTTTGAGTTAGGGATTAATTCATGCAAGGGATGATCTATTAAATCGACACTTATTGATAGAATTTCTTCTATTTTAGGCGATAAATAAATCACACAAATATTGCGTGCATGCGAGTACTTACTCACATTTAATGAAAAACATTTTGAGCATCAGCGCGGTGATTATCGCCGTATCGGTGTAGCGCAACGGCCTGCCGTGCCGCTCTGGAGGAGCCTTGTCGTACCATGAAGCAGTCGCGTCATCACGAATTTAGAGCATCAGTTTCCCCCACTGCCGAAGCGCATCGTTATAAGTTTTCCAATGGGTAATGTTGAACTTTTGCTTTGCCACGGTTCGCCATGCTCTGTCAGGGTTGAGAACATTCTGATCCTGTTTATCGAAGAAAGTTCGATTTCTTCAACAAAGCCAAAAAAGGGGCAAAAAATAATTCGCCCCTGACACCGAAAATTACACGTCAGAACCGCCTAACACATTGTCTAGTTGCATTTCTTTCAAAACACGATCTTGAATGGGTTGCTTGGCAGCATTAATTTCATCAGAGTTTGCAGCCATTTATATTGATGCTCAGCTAAGTCATGCCTCGTCACAGATCGCTCGCGGTGAAGATCAACAAATTGTGAAGAAGATACTATTAGTCGCTTTTTCAATATTGGGATGAGTATTCCTGTCAGTTCAGTGTTTCTGCAAGAAGAACACATTTCTCATCTGTGACAAAAAAGAACTTACTTAACAACCTGTTCTGACAGGGAAATAGTTATCGATCAAATAATGGGAAGGGAAATGTCCCATCTCGACCTGCTGCGCAAGAATTTTTTACTGACTCTTTTTCAATTTCAGCCTCGTTCGTTTCTTCATTTGGTTGCGCATCAGGAATATCGTCTTTACTGATACTGCACGCAATATTCCCGCACTGCGCCGAAATCAATATCCGGCTGCGCGTTAGCCAGACTCAGCGACAGGCTGAAAGGCCGGTTCAGCCCTTCATCCAGCTAGAAATCCACCACCGTAAAGGTGCCTGCCGTCAGGGCGCCGACCTTTACGGTGAACTGCAATCCTGTACTGTTTGCTATCGGCTTTCTCCTTCTTCGCCGTTGCTATGGCTACCGGTTCTCCCAGTACGGTACGTCGCTATCCTGATAAAAATATTGCCCTTCAATGCACCACCACGGATTACTCCGTTTTTCCGGATGACCAGTGCATCGCCAACCGCTGCCCAGCTTTGATTTCATCCGGCTGCATCGTCGCTTCCAGATCGTTACGCGCATGAATGGCTTCGCTCATTCCCTCCGTCGCCGCCATCGCGTACCAGGCGTATGCATGAATACGATTACGGGAAGCCCCCAGCCCGTCCTGACGCATCATGCCCATACGATATTGAGCCATACGATTACCGTCATTCGCCGCCAGACGGTACTGCTTCATCGCCTCGACATAATCCTCTTTTCCTCCTTGTCCCAGCCGCAGCATCTCGCCATAGGCTAGTCGGGACTCAGCATCTCCTGCTGATGCTGCTTTGGCATATTCTTCACGCGCACGTGCGAATTCGTTCGCTTTAAATAACCGCTCACCCAGTTCGCGCTGTGCCTGGATATAGCCCGCAGAGGAAGCCTGAACCAGATACTGTTCGCGCTTTTCATGGGTTGTCTGGCTCTGACTGAGCAAATAATCGGCCTCGCCCGATCCGCCAGACGCGGCACGCTCCAGCCAATAACGCGCCTTTTGCTCATCCCAAGGTAAATGCTTACCTTCGCGGTATGCCTTGCCCAGCCAAAGCTGTGCTTCGGCATCACCTGATGACGCGGATTTTTGATACCAGTTCAACGCATTTTCGCCGTCTTCGTGTCGCGCCATCCACAGCTGCGCCTGTGCCTGACCTAGCGTCGCCGCACGGAAATACCAACGTTCGGCCAGATCGCGACGGATCACCACACCTTTACCTTGCTCATAGCGCTGCGCCAACTGGTATTGCGCATCCCGATTGCCTAGTTCGGAGGCCTTCAGCAACCATGCTATGGCCTCTTTTTCGCCGCCCGCATGCGTTGCGTGCCACTGGGCGACAATCAACTGCGCGGGGGGATAACCATTTGCCGCAGCCGATTCAAAAGCATTCAGGCAGGCCGCCACCAGCTTTCCCTGATGTTGAACCTGACAGTCCATACCAAGCCGATGCCCCGCTTCGCCATTTCCCAGACGTGAGGACGTTGTCCACCACTGGCGAGCAGACGGGCTGTTCTTGGGCGCACCCAGCCCGGCCTGATACCAGTCACCAACCTGAAGCGCGGCGGCAGCGCGCAGTTCCGCATTAGCGGGAAGTTCAGACAGACCAGATGCCTTCTGCATCCACTGCATCGCCTCGGTGTACTGCGATCGCGCGGCTAGCGTCTTTGCCAGTTGATATTGCGCCTCACCGTTTCCCCGGTTCGCTGACGCCACGAGTTCCGATTCAGACAGCGATGTGACGGGCGCCTGACATGACGCCAGCCAACAGGCCGACAGAGCTATCACTAATTTTTTGTATTTCATCATGTGCTCAGCGTTTTTCCCTTCTCGACAATCAGCTGGCAGAATTACTCTGCTGCAAACGGTACAAGCGAACGTTGAAGGCGCGCAGTTCGTCTTCCATCGCACGTAGCTCCGCAGGCGTCAGCGACTGGCTCCTGGTTTTACGCGCCTCAAGCTCCCGCAGCCGTATCCCAAAGGGAACGTCCGATATCAGGTCTTTTTGCATATCGTAGAGCTTTGATTTCAGATAGGAAATCGTCACCGTCCGGCGCTGCTGCTCCAGTTCCAGCAGTTGCTGCAAGGTATCGTTGACTCTGGCCTGAACCTGTTCGTAACCCCGCGTTTTCGGCTCATCGCCCTGCTGACGTTCAAGCGCAATCTGCCATTGGCGTTCCATTTCCTTCACCGCCAGCGAATCGGGATAGAGTTGCTGCATCACGTTTTTCAACCCGTTGCCGTATTGATACAGGTAGAAAGGCGAGGCATTTTTCACCTGTTCCAGTTGTGCCTGATAGCGGTTGATCAGCTCACCTTCCATGCCCTGCAATTTCTGCTCGCCCAGCGCAATACGTACCCGGCGAATATCATTATGATCGGGGGCGGCGGGCAACGCGTAGGCTGGCTGTTGCAGTAACGCCAGCGCATCGGCTTTCTGTTCTTGCCAATACTGCCAGCCTGTCATCGCTGCAACAGGCAACGCACAGGTCAGCAGCCCGGAGACAAACCAGAACCACGCTGGCTTCTGCTTTTTATGCGCCTCAATTTTCAATACCGTCGGTTTCATTTGCCCTTTCTCCCGTCCGATGAGAATGCTACCCGCAGGCAAAGCAGCCTGACCCGAGCCTGATGAACCACTGCTTGGCACCGTCGCGCCGGGCTCCATGTCAGAGTGAAAGAACACCATGGGCGGAATCTGCATATCCTGCTTTTTCAGTTCCTGATCGTCCGACACAATGACAATTTCGGTTTCATCAAACAAATGGGTATAGCCTTCAACGAAGTGCAGCAGATTCTCGACGCGAGGAATGCGGCTCAACCCCGAGTTGTGCAGCTTTTCACTCATCAATTGCAGCGCGCGTTCGCAACGATAAACCAGCCGCTTGTGTTCATGGCTAATGGCATACTGCCGCACCACTTCGCTGATACGAGCAATAAACCAGTCCAGCATCTCGATACGCGCTCGTTCCTGATGCACCGGCGGCCAGAAGTTATCCCACTGCGTCACGATCAAATTCGCCAGAAACTCACAGCTTTCCGTGAAGCCGGTCAATCCCCCCAGTCGTGAACGCGCCAGCGTAAAGTAGATCGCGGTCTGGAGATCCACGCCCTGCTTTTCAAAGATAGTGGTGGCCATATCGTGCACCAGCATCCAATCCACATCAGGGCGAGACGCGTGACTCAACTTGTTAATTTCCGCCCGAAGTGCGTCAAACTCCGGCAGCATCCGTGGATCGCGGCCCACTTTCAGGGCCTGTTGTGCATCTTGCATATCACATCATCCAGCAATAGGGAGCCTAAGCAGGCTCCCGAGAGTTAATTAATAAAGCGAGTCAGGCAGCGTGAACTGGCTGAACAGACCACCGGCAAACGGGTTATGGCTGGCATCGGTGTACACGCGATACGTCATCGCCCCGTTCTCCAGCGAGAAGCGTACGTCAAAGGTGTTCTCATTCACCTGCGTTAACTGATCGCTATTGACTAACCGGAACATCGCCCACGGCCCGCTAAAGCTCAGGCTGCGCGGCGAACGTTCACGATCGTCCGGCACCAGCGTCAGCTTGCTTTCGGCACCGTCACGCATACTGTTTGGCCATACCAGCGGCGTTTTCTGGCGACGACCGTGGCTGTATTCCAGCAACTGTCCGTCCAGATTCAGCACGCTGCGGCGCTTGTTCGCCGTCAGTTCCAGCGGCTCCAGCACGAAATGCACTTCCAGGCTGCCCTGTGCATTAAACAGGGTCTGGCGGATGCGGGTCGCGCGTTCAAGCTGTTTCACCAGCTCTGCCTGCAAAGGCGATGCCATGCCTTCTTCCAGCATGCCGCTCTCCATCATCGCCTTGAGGTTGGTTTGATAGAAGCTGTCCAGCGTCCCGCCAGTCATGAAGAACATTTCCATTTCCGATAGCGGCACATCCTTGTTCGATGACGGGTCGAAGGGATAACGATCTGCCAGCTTCTCATTGAATGGCATGACAACCTTATCCAGCCATTCCTGATTCAGCGACGACATCGCCAACCCAGTCACCAGACTCGCGCTTTCTCCAGCTAATTGTCCTACCCAGCGATCCAACGGCGCGGGCAGGCTGCGGGCGTATTGCTGTAAGGCGAATACCGGATCGGCAAATTTATTTCCCTGCCGCGCCTGCACCGCTTTCAACGCTGCCTGCCCCGGATCGGTCGCGTTGACGATCTGATCGAGATAGTGGTAGAGATCGGTCAGCTTCTGATTGACCTCTTGCACCAGCGGTCCCTGCTCACCGCGCCCGCTCAGCGCCGCATTGATGGTCATAAACGGACGACCCGTACGCGTGTTAATGCTCTGCGCCGTGTCGTTATCATCATCGGCCAGCTTGCGGATACGGGTGTTATCACTCACCGTGGTCAGCACGCGCTGGAAGGGCTGATCGTTGCCGGTAATATCCGTGAGAATATCGAGCGCCTGCTCCGGCGTATCGAGCGTCTGCACATCAATATTCGCCAGCACTTTCTGCCACTGGTTGATGTAATCCGTAATGTAGCGGTCATTCACCTGACGCAGAATTTCCCGCCGATCGGCCTCGCTGAACTGTGCACGTTCACGCTGTCCCAGCACCCAGGCATCCAGCGCTGTCAGCTCTAACAGCGCTTTGTCCTGCTTGAGGTAATAGTCGCTAAAGCCGGGATACGTCAGCAGTCGAGGCACGCTTCCCGCTTTGTCATTGCGCAGGGAAAACACCGGATCAAACGTCGGGCCGACTTCATCACGAATCGCTAAATCCGGCGGCAGCACCTGCGTCGCCTTCATCACCAGACTCTGATAAACGCGCTGATACATCGGCAGCTTGCTCAGTTCCTGCTGGGCCAGCGTAATCGGCTGACTAAAGGGTGCAAAAGTGCTGATCGCTACCGCATCTTTTTGCTCACGCGCCTTGTGCCAATCAGTGTGCTCAAGGGCGTAATCCAGATGCTGCATCAGCTGTTCCTGCACGTTGCCCTGTCCGGGAAATGCCTTCTGCCAACGCTGCGCCATAAACTGTTCGACCAGCGATTTATTGCGCCCTGACGCATCATCCAGCATCCGCATCACGCGCAGAATCGTCAGCTTTTGCTCACTATTGGCCGGTGCCTGATTCAGATCTTCCAGCAGCCCTTGCATCACCGCAGGGAGAAAGCGCTGATTCAGCATTTGCAGATAGGTGCCTTCAACATGAGGCCCAATCTTGGCGCCCTGATACAGGCCAAGATCGGCCAGCAGCGGCGTGCGCTCATGGTAATTACCAAAGGATAAGGTCGCATCGCGAATCAAATTCAGACGCGGCAGTTGTTGATAGCCGTAGCCCTGCTGGCCTTCCAGCTCATTGGTGCCGATAAAGGCCTGCGCTTTCGTCAGGACGTTACGTCCGGCTTCTTCATTGACCCGGTAGAAATGGTGCCAGCTACCAATCAGCGCCAGACTGGCGAGCAGCATGCAGCCCACGCCGATACTCAGCCGACGTCGGCGATAGAGGCTATGCAGCCGGTTTTCGCCCGCCAGACTGGCCTCAGGGAAAATGACGTCAGGGAAAAGGCGCTGTACAAAGAACGTATTCGATTCACCGCGCAGCGCAGGGTTAATCGGTTCGGGCAGTTGGTAACGTCGGGAAGCCGATTGCGCAAAGGCATCGAACGGCACCCCTTGTTGGTAGACAGAGCTGACGTAGACACCGCGAATCAGGAACGCGCGATCCTCGCCCGCCGCTAACGTTTCCGTCAACACGTCCATCACGTAATCTTTCACGCCGGCCAGTTGGCGAACGAACGAGAACAGCGAATTGCGCACGCTTCTGTCGGATTGCGTCAGCAGCATGTCCGGCAGGTTGTCATTCAGGTGCGTGACCCACTCGTCCCAGAAGCGCTCCAGCTCTTCTAGCCAGCCTTTGCTGTTGCTTGCCTGCGGCGTAAACGTCACCCCTAATACGGCCTGACGCGCTTCGCGGTTTAACTGGCGATAGACCTTATCGAAGCCGCTCAGCATATCCAACCGGGTCAGTGCGATATACACCGGTAAGCGCGTATTAATGTTGACGGAAATTTCCTGCAAGCGGGCGCGCATGACCTGCGCGTAGGCTTTGCGATCGGCGACCCCAGCCTGTGCCAGCCAGGAGATATCCAGCGTAAGCACCAGACCGTTGAGCGGCTGGCGGCGGCGGTTTTCGCTGAGCCACTGTAACAGGTGCTGCCACAGTCGAGCATGACGCTGCCCGAGCGAATCGCCCTCCAGTTCAGGCTGGGCAAGTAGCTGTCCGCTGGGGTCCCAAATCACCGCGGATTCACCAACCCAACTGCTCACCTGCTGGCCTGCCGCCACGTCTCGCAGCTCCGCATCCAGCTTCGGATTCATTTTGTTTGCCGGATTAGCGCGATGGATCAGGCTACTTTTCCCGCTGCCAGCCAGACCAATCGTCAGATACCACGGCATCGCATACAGCGCCCTTTTACCCAACTGGGTCTGAAACGCTTCCAGCCAGCGATCGAGAAACGTCTGCTGGCTGTCGACATACACCTGCAAGGGATCCTGCTCAATCACCTGCTGTTCATGACGCTCCGCACGCATCTGCTGCACACGACGCCAGACCATCCAGGCACTGTAGGAGAACGCCAGCCATAGCCAAACCAGCGTGAACACCACGCGGCCCCAGATTCCCTGCAACGGACGGGACTCGCCCACCGTCAAACGCGGCCCCAGCCACCAGGCCAGAACCAACACGACAACCCACAGCAGCACGCCTAAAAGCAGCCAAGAGGGTTTCAGTTTAGGCAACTGCTTGCGTAGAAAGGTTATGATTGTTTTAAACATAAGTGACCATTCACTCCGAATGTCTTATTTTTTGCGGGATGCCGCCAACCGCTCCACGCGGCTAACCAGTCCCGGTTCCCATTGCATCAGGCCCAATTGTTGGCTTTCCTGCCACATGTGCTGATAGTGCTGTGCTGCCAGTGATTTCATCCCTTCTTCGGCGAGTAAATCCGCCAGAACCAACTCGGCATAAAAGCGGTCGCGCGGCTCTTTCAGGCGACGCATGCGTTCATCCAATAGCTGCATCGCCGCCCCAATGCCTTTCTCATCTCGACAGGCCGCCGCCTCCGTCGCCAGATCGTCCTGCCGCGCCCCGCCGCCGCGAACCGGCTGGCTGGACTGCAACCACTGGCTACATTTCCCGGTCAAAAAAGGTGTGCCATCGCTGAACGCCAGTTCACGCAGCTCCGGCACACGCTGAATAAACGCAGACAGCTCCTCGGCAATCGCCGTCGCGACGGAAGCATGCCCCAGACGTGAGGCCACCGAGGCCGACAACATATGGCCATCAAACCAGTAAGGTGCCAGCACCAGACTTTGTTCTATGCGTTCCCACAGCGCCAAATCGGCCTGAGCCAGCGCACTTTGGTATTCATCCACGCGGTCTGACGAGACGGGTGCCAGTTGGGTTTTATTCCCCTTGGACGACATCGGCGGTGTGGCAATGCCGGACCAGATAGCGTGGCGTCGCAGACGGTAACCCATCGGTGAAGCGGGATGACGCTCAACCAGCAGCGCCGCGACGTTCAGTTGGGTTTGCCGCCAGCCGCGTTCATCGGATGAATTAATCTCCACCGAGCTGACGGGCGTCGAGGCCGCGCTCGTGCTGGTTTCACTTCCGCCCGCGCTTCCACTACTGCTGGCTGCCGGTGCTGGCTTCGCCGTCTGATTCGCCTGTTCCTGCGCCTGCTGTCGCTGTCTGGCACGCTTAACGCCCTGCACCAGCTCATCCATCAGCACCGCTTTGTCACTGGCCAGTTCGCCCCAGCGGGTCGCCACCTGTTCCGTTAACTGCTGTAATTGCTCCAGCTCTGCGCTGGAGGCACTTTCTGCAATGCGGGGCAGCGCACTCTCAAAACGCCGAACAATCTGGATCATTAACTTCTGTTTCTGAACCGGACTGGCAGGCCAGGCAGGCACCCAGTAACTCTCCAGCCAGCTGTCCAGCAGCATCAGGGCAGTAGAAAACGGTGTCGCTTTGGCTGGGTGCTGTAAGCAGCGCAATAGCTGCACCAGTACCCGCATATCTTTGGTTTTGCTTTCCAGCAAGGTCAGGCAATACCCTGCCACCACGTTAAGATCGACCTGGTTATGCGCCAGCGACCCCAGCTTGACCAGCTCTGTTTCGACCTTTTCCCAGAGCGGATCGTCAGCCAATACCGCCGCGCGCAATTTCTCATCCGGCAACGAGGTTTGCAGGCGTTTACACCAGGGATGTGCATGCATGAACGCCTCCTTTACCAGTGACACTGCTGACGCAGTGGCGCGAGCGCTTCGCCCAGCCCGGCGAGTTCGATACGCAGCGCATGACCGTCCGCGCCGTTAAGCACCAGTTCGCGATGCCCAATCCAACGCTTTAACGCATCAATCGCCGGCAGGCCGCGTCCCGATTCCAGCAGCAGCCCACGGTTGCGGACAAACCAGCTGTCGGACACCGTCACGCCATCCAGTTGCGATGTGACGGACTCACCTGCCCAGGGTTCACTGAGCGTTAAGCGCAAGTGTGTAATATTGCTGGCGCAGCTAATCACCAGCGTATTGCCATCGGCCAGCACGCGGGTGAGCGTCATATCGCCGCTGTCTGCTTCACGTCCCAGTTGAAACGTTCCGCCCGTCGCGGCGTTATCACGCTGCGGGGACAGCGTGCCGTTGCGTTCCGCTTCCCGCCCCAGCGCGTCATAACAGGCCAGCCGGAGCTCTGAAGACGTCTCATTGCGGCACTGTTCCCATAATGACTGCCAGGCGGGATCGGGTGTCGCGGCCGTTGCCAACAATAGAGGTGCCATCGTCAGAAACATCAATTTACCTCCAGCTTCTGGCATTTGTGGTCGAGAGTGCGTTTAGGGATATTGAGGCTATCAGCCACCAGCAGGCGATTGCCCTGAAACTGGCGCAGCCGTGCCTCAATGACAGCCGCTTCATACCGCTGTGTGGCAATACGCAAATCGTAGATGTGTTGATAGCGATCCTGTTCCTCAGTTGTACTGCTCGTCAGTCGCTCGCGCAGTTCCGGCGGTAGCGATGTCAGAGACAGCGCTTCGCCGTCCGGCGTATGTGCGCAGGCGACTTCCAGCAGATTACGCAGTTCCCGCACATTGCCGGGAAATTCATACGCCACCAATTGGCGCAGGAAGGCCCGGTTCAATGGTGCAACGTGCTTTTGCTGTTTATCTGCAAATTGACCGATGAAGTGCTCACACAGCAGACGAATATCGTCCGGCCGCTCGCGTAGCGGGGCGACCTGCAACAGACACTGGCAAAGACGATGATAGAGATCCTGCCGAAATACGCCGTCAGACACCTGCTGCTCCAGCGGCTGATGGGTCGCGGCAATCAGACGGAAATCGGAATGCACTTCTTTCTCCGCGCCCAGCGGGCGGAAGCTGTGCGTTTCCAACACCCTTAACAGCTTGGCCTGCATGGACTGCGGCATATCGCCGACTTCATCCAAAAACAGGGTTCCGCCGTTAGCTTGCTCGACCAGACCAATCTTGTTACTTTGTGCGCCGGAGAACGCGCCTTTTTGGTAGCCAAACAGCTCGCTTTCAATCAGGTTTTCTGGGATCGCCGCGCAGTTGATGGCGATAAAAGGTTTGTCGGCACGTTCGGAACACTGATGCAGCAGACGCGCTACCACATCTTTTCCTGAACCGGTTTCGCCCTGAATCAGCACCGAAAGACGGTGTTTTGCCGCCTGATAAATCTGCTGATGCAGCTCTTTAATGACGACAGATCGACCAATCAGCGTCGCTTCCACCCGCGTTTCCTGCTCGCGGCGGCTCTGCCCTTCATCCTTAATCTGGCGGAGTGAATCTCTCAGCGCGACCTGCTCCCGCCGGGTATGCGCCAGCTCACGCAGCAGCATAAGCTGACGGCAAAACACCTGCGCCAGCCGCTCACACTCGCCGCGCTGATGCAGCGTTTGCAGGCGCGTCGGCGTATCCAGCAGCGCCAGCACTGCCAGCGGTTTACCGCTCTCCGACAGCAGCGGCAGCGCATGCAGCCCGCAGTTCGTCCCGACAGAAACCAGCATCTGCCGGAATTCACGGTGCTCAATGCGGGCACCGCCATAGAGAGAATCCCAGGTGCGCGCCTGATTCTTATGCAGCGCATAAGCCAGCGGGTGGCTAAAGTCATCCACGCCCAGACTCAGCGCCACCGGCGTTTCATGCACTCGTCCCTGGCAGGTCAGTTGCCTGCCGCTGACATCCACCATACCCAGTAGCATCCCTTGAGGCTGCCAGGCGGCCTGCATCGTCTCCAGCAGCCAGTCGCACAGACCGGCCTCGTCATGCTGTCGGGTGAGTGCAAGCGCCAGTTCGAGGGCATGTTGCATACTCAGCCCTCAACCTCAGTCTGGAACTGGCCGGCTTCGACGCGGAAATGAATACGGCTGACAGGTTCACCCGCAGACATGCGTTGCAGCAGCTGTAGCGAGACCGGTGGCAGCAAGGCGCCATCAATGACCGATTCGAGCATACGCGCGCCATTTTCGCTGCGGTTTGCCAACCGCAGAATCTCTTCCGGCACTTCGTTCTCAATGATGACTTCCGCCCCAAAGCGCTGTTGCAACAGGGACACCAGACGCGACAGTTTGCCCTGCACGATCTCAACCATGGTGTCATGCGCCAGCGGCAGGTAAGGGATGACTTCCATACGTGCCAAGAGCGCGGGTTTGAAGAAGGCTGCCAGTTCAGGGTAAAGCGCATCCAGCAACACATCCGACTGCTCGGCGTAGTTCACAATCGTCTGGAACCCGAGGTTGGACGTCAGGAAGAACACCACGTTGCGGCAGTCGATCACCCGGCCTTCACCATCGGCAAGTTCACCTTTATCAAACGCCTGATAGAACAGGTTCAGGACATCCGGGTGCGCTTTCTCCACCTCATCCAGCAGCACCACGGAATACGGTTTCTGGCGGATGGCTTCGGTCAACACGCCGCCTTCACCAAACCCGACGTAGCCCGGCGGCGAACCGATCAGGCGTGAAACCGTATGCTTTTCCTGATACTCGGACATATTGATGGTGGTGAGATAGTTGCGTCCGCCAAACATCAGGTCGGCAATCTGGAGCACGGTTTCCGTTTTACCCACGCCGCTCGGCCCTACCAGCAGGAAAGCCCCCAGTGGACGCCCCGGACGACGCAGATCCGCACGCGCGGTCAGCAGATGTTTATGCAATTGAGCAATCGCCAACTGCTGCCCTTTAATTAAATCCCCCAGGAATTCAGGCAGGCGCGTGACGACATCCATTTCACTCTGTGAGATGCGGTTCAGCGGCACGCCCGTCCACTCGGCAATAACGGCCGCAATTTGCGTTTTATCAACGTGGGGAGAGACCAGCACGGAGGACTGTTGCAGCGCTTCCAGCGCCTGTTCACAGGCCGCCAGTTCCGCTGCTGCCGACACCGTATCAAAATCAACAGACTGTTCTTCATCAAGTAGAGCCGTGCGCAGTTCAATCACGCGTTGAACCTGTGTTTTCTGCTGCTGCCAATCTGCTTCCAGCTGTGCCAGCTGTACCGCACCGGTTTCGCGGGCGTCACGCAGCTCGGCTAAGCGTTCTTCGGTATTGCCCAGACCAATACGCGCCTGACGCTCAAGCTGGGTGATTTCCATCTCCTGCTGATGCAGACGGGTTTGTAGCTGGCTGACCGCACGCGGTGGCGTCGTCAGGTTAATGGCCACGCGCGCGCTGGCAGTATCCAGCACGTCGATGGCCTTATCGGGCAGTTGGCGACCCGAGATATAGCGTGCCGACAGCTTCGCAGCCGCCTGAAGCGCATCTTCATCAATCAGAACGCCGTGTGCTTTTTCATAGATGCCGCGCAGCCCACGCAGGATAACCGTGGCTTCTTCCGCGTTTGGCTCACCGACTTTGACGAGCTGGAAACGACGGGAAAGCGCAGCGTCTTTCTCGACGTATTTTTTGTACTCACTCCAGGTCGTGGCTGCGATAGTACGCAGTTCACCGCGCGCCAGTGCAGGCTTGAGCAGGTTGGAAACATCCAGCCCACCGGCCTGATTGCCCGCCCCGATGAGCGTATGCGCTTCATCGATAAACAGAATGATAGGGCGCGGCGCATCCTTCACTTCCTGCATCACGCCCTTGAAGCGCTTCTCAAATTCACCTTTAACCGAGGCACCGGCCTGCATCGCACCCAGATCGAGCGTGAGCAGTTCCACATCCCGTAATCTTTCCGGCACGGCACCGGCCACGATACGCAGCGCCAGCCCTTCGATCAGCGCACTTTTACCGACGCCCGCTTCCCCGACCACAATCGGGTTGTTTTTACGACGGCGGGAGAGAATGTCGATCATCAGATCGATTTCATGGTCGCGGCACAGCACCGGATCCAGTTGCCCCTGTCGGGCGGATTCCGTCACGTTTTGGGTATAGCGAGAGAGTTGCGTGTTCGCCGCAGCAGCCTGTTCGGCCGTGGCGGATTGCACCGCGACCTCCGTTTCCACCGAATCCTTCACCCACTCATCAAACTGCTGACGTAAAAGCTCACGGTTAATCTGCGCCAACGGGCGGGATACCGCGCCTGCCACATAGCGATTGGGCGTCAGCAGCAAGACCAGCAGCAAAATGCCGCTGCGCAGGCGTACGTGTTGAAATTCAGCCGAGGCCAGCAGCCAGCTATCCTGTAACCACTCCACCAGCAGAGGGGAGAATGAGGGATAGCCCGCGTCAAATTCTTTATCCATGGAGGAAGGCAACAGTAGCGAAGACAGCTCATCCGCATCCACGCCCGCACGCTTGAGGATCTGGCGCACATCACACAGCGGCGTTTCCAGCATTTTCAGCAACAGATGCTCAATACGGATTTCCGCGCCCTGATGTTGAATACAGAGTGCCGCCGCTTCTTCCAGCATATGACGGCACACGGGGTTGAGTCGTTCAACCAGTGTCGGCAGTTCAATTCGAATCACGGTGTAGCTCCTGTTATTGTAATAATTCTCCCAGCTGACGCAGTACGTCCTGGGTTTGATGAGTTAGCTGATAGCGGTACAGGCCGAAGGCGGCCACCAAGACCACACACACGCCGACAAACAGCGTGCGTAATGACACCTGTCTGCGCAGCTGATAGCGCGAGGCTTGCTGCCCCAGATTCAGGTGGAAAACCGTCGGCGAATTCGCAGGCTCTGGGCGTAGGGTGTCATGCAGCTTGTTTACAACGCGGTTCAGTTCTTCACGCCCCTGCGTCATCACCCGATAGCGCCCTTCAAAACCCAGACAGAGACAGAGGTAGATAAACTCCAGAATGTCGCGATAGCGGGTGGGGTCATCCAGCAGCTTCTCCAGCAGGACAAACACCTTTTCGCCACCCCAGGTTTCATTGTGAAAACGGGTCAGCAGAGAATGGGCCGACCACATGCTTTGACCGCCCCACTCCCGCCCCATCACGGCTTCATCAATGAAGGTGCAGAGGATGTAGCGGAACGACAAAATCACGCCGTTTTCGTAGCCATGAGAATGTAATTCCTGTTCGATAGCCTGAATTTCAGACACCACACGCTGGTACAGATCCTCTACGCCCTCATAGGCCGAGAGCTGACGTACCCGCTCCACCATGCCCAACAGCGGCGTGACCGCATCCACCATCGGATTAATGCTTTGTCCACGCAGGCGGAACCAGTAGTCGGAGTCCATATCCATTTGTCGGGCATGGTCAAAAAGCAGATCGCCCAGTTGCTCATTTTTAATCACTTCGATGCTCATCTCTTCCTCTCCTGACTACTGGCCACGAATAGCCCAAAGCTGCATATCCAGTTCTGGGAATTCGCCAGCAATGTGGAACGCCAACGTATTGCCGGACACCAGCATCTGCCAGGCAGGGCTTTGTCTATCCAGTTGGAAATAGCTGTAACCCGCGTGATAAGGCAGTTGGCGCGGCGCCACCGGCAACGGCAGCAGCGGGATGCCCGGCAGTTGCAGGCTAATCAGTTCGCGGATCTTCTCGCTGGAGGCGATCTTCGTTTGTTGCAGCAGCTGTTTACGCAGATGCTCCTGCGGCATACGCGCACGCACCGCCAGTACAAACTCGGCGCTGGCCATCAATTCTGCATCGCCAACCATTGCCACCATCACGCCGTATGGCTGTTTCTTCAGTTGGATGGAGACGGCACGCGGCGACAGCACGGTGCTCAGCGCCTGACGCAGCGCCATCATCAGCGGCTCAAAGCTGGCTTGCTGGTGTTCGTGGCGATAGGCGGGGAATTCCGGCGGCAGGCGCGACTCATCGGTAAACGTCATCAGCTCACCGCACAGTTCAACCAGCGTTTCGTGCAGGCGTTCGGGGTGCAACGTGCCAAGACGCGCCAGATGCGACAATTTAGGCTGAGCGCGGTTAAGCAATTGCAGCATCATGAATTCAGCCACGTCCGCGACGCCCTGCTGTCCCGGGGCGGCAATACGCTGCGCCAGACTGCGTGCGCGCTCTGCCACTAAACCGGCGGATTCACCCAGAAAGCGTTTTAAAGTGGGGATCGCGGTGACGCTGATGCTGCACGGCATAAAGTTAGGATCCAGAATCAAGCCGCCGTCAGGGCGCTTATCCAGAATGTTGGCAATCGCCAGCGAGGCATAGGCGCTGCGATCGTCACGATCGAGCATCAGGCGCAGGCTGACTTTACCGACCTCCAGAGAAACGATGTCGCCGCCGTCGCTGTGCAGATCGCGCACATCATGCCGATGCGATTGCAGGCGGCTGGCGATCCCCTGTCCCGGTTGGCCGACTTCACTAACGCCATTCACCGCCAGCGGCAACGCCAGATACACTTTCTGGTTTGCCAGCGCGACGTCGGTAATCTCCAACGGCAGCGGCAGAGCGTCATCACCCGGAATATTGAACACGGTGCCGTCAGGCATCACACCGCTGGCGTTAACCAGCGCGATGCGGCCAAAATTGAGGTATTCCTCATTAATCGCCAGCGACTGCAAGCCATAGAAATAGTCACTGAGGGCGCTGAGACGCGCGTGCAGTGCGTAATCGGTGTGTCGTTGCTGTTGTTGAAAATGCTGCGGTTTAATGAACAGACCTTCCCGCCAGATAATGCGATTGCGACTCGACATAGTTATTCTTCTTCTTGGTCTTTTTTGATTTCGACTTCATCCCTGCGCAGGTGCACGAGGATCTGATACGTCTGCCCGGTATTCTTTAGCTTGATGACTTTGCGCCATTCGGCGCTTTCCGAGTCCGCATAGCGCGCCACCACGCCGAGGTAGTGCACCTTTTCATCCAGCGCTTCGGGCGGCAGGTATTTGAACTGCCCCGGCAACAGCGTGTAGTCCTGATGGCTGAGGTAATTTTTGGTTAACGCCTTTTCGATATCCGTCGTGATCTGGTCGTAATCGGTAGCTAACAGACGCGAATCTTCCGCCAACAGAACCAGTTGGAATTCGATAGGCGCGGCTTCACCGCTGTCGTTCGGGTTAACGTCCGGTTCCGCCAGCAGGCTAAACCCCACGGTAGAAGGCTGATGATTATTATTGCCTACCTGAATGTCGGGATTCGCCGCCACCTGCGCCATCTTGCCCAGCGTGGTACACCCCGACAGCAGGAACATCAGGGAACATAAGCACAGAGCCCGCAGCATTATTTTTGCTCCTGCTGTTGACGCACGGAACGGTCATACGCCTGTGCATACACCTGATGGAACAGTTTCTGGAAGCCCTGCTGGCGCGGTGACGTTAATTCTCGGTAGTAGTGCTGATACATCTGCCACGCCCAGCCGTCATCGGCCGCCAGCGGTTCGCCACTGCGGCGATAGTGCTCAAAGCGGCTGAGCAGCGCGGCAGGCGAGAAGGCCTGAAGAATATTTTCCAACGCCACGGCAATCGCCTGCTGATTCGCGATGTGATGCACCCGCACATTGTTCAACACTTCTTCCACGGCGGCGGGCGCAGACAGGTGCACTGGGCTTTTCCCTTCGGCAAACAGCACCGACAGCGTATCGGCATAGCCCAGCCCCAGACGCAGTGGGTTATCTTCAATCGGGCGTAAATGCGTGTCCGCCATTGCAGCCTGTTCCGTCTGTAATGCCAGCAGGCCTTCCACCATCGCGCGCAGGCTTTTCCCCATCTCTTCCAGCATTTCGCGCAATCGTGCATCATCGCCCGGCTGAAGCGACAGCCCCAGCCCGCGCATCAGCGGCGCCAGAGACGTGCCATCGTTGTAGCCCTCCAGCCCTTCTCCCGCGTACGGTGTGTTGATGGTCGGTAATTCCACAAATTTCTGATCCATGGTGTCCTCAGCAGAAGAAAAAGAAGAAAGAGAGGTCGTGAGCGATGCGCCGACCGTCTCACTGTCTGATGGCAAGAGTGGCTGGCTCTGCTCTTTTTGTAGTGCCCACAGCGGGTCATTCAGCACAACCGTGGGATCGGCCAGATCGGTTGAGCGCTTTTTTTTATCTTCCGTTAACCAATCGCCCAGCACATCGACCGTGCCCTGCCCTAATATCTGATCGATATCCTGTTCCGTGGTGGGATCGCCGATATAAACGCCCAGTCGGAAAGGCCCAATCACCAGTTCATCGCCGTGCGACAAAATGACTTTGCGATCGCGCCCAATCGGCGACAGCGATCCGTTAATAAAAGACTGACCGCTCAGATCGCACAGGCTGAAATAGCCGTCGGTCATGTCGATACGGGCGTGCTCCGGCACCACGGAGCCAAGCCGATCCCGCAGTTGCCATTGGTCTTTTTCCGACGCGCCCAGCGTGCCACCACGATGATCGAACTGGTGCTGCACCTGAGAATTGATATCGAGCTGCTCACTGTTGAGCACAACCAACGTGAGTGGATGGGTTACGTTCACATTTACTCCTGCACACAAATCGTCACATAGGGATCCGCGGGCGGCTGCCCGAGAAAGCTGCTCCATCCCAACCGGCTGCTTTGCTCACTGCCCAGGCTTAAGCCCTTGGCTTCGCCTTCCGCAAAGCCCAGACGCAGATCCCAGGCCAACTGATCGCGAAGAATGAAAGAGACAAAGCGCACCAGCGGCTGAAAATGCTCACCGTTGGGCAAAAAGCTGAGAAAGCGGCTAAAGCTGAGATTGCCGACCTTGAGCAAAAACTTGCCGGCGCAGTCATTCACTTTGTCACCGATAACAAAATCACCGCCCAGCATCATGTTTGCTTTGCCCAGACGGTTCTGCTGCCCTTCGTGAATGGGCACGCGACGGTGCTGCCAGGCCAGAACGGCGACGTCATCCAGATCAAAACAGTGAATAACCAAGCCCGCGACCACTTCCGGGGAACGGCTGGGGCTGGCGAGCACCCCAGCGTAGGACAGCATCTTGGCGCGGTTAACCGGCAGGCTGTCACGTACGGCGTCATTCCCTAACCCCACGAGCGCAAACATCAGGCGGGAGAATCCATCCTCACCCTCATTCTGAAAGCGGACGTGATAACGGTATTTACGCCATGCACGGTGCAGCAGCGTGAGTAAGCGGTGGTGAAAGAAGTCGAGAAACACGCCCAGCTTCTGTTCGCCCTGCGCGTATTCCCAGGCCAGCTCTTCGAGGTAATAACCGGGCATCGGTGACTGGCTGCCGTGCAGGCCAAGAAACGCGACTTCCAGCTCCTGACGGCCATCTTCATCGCATCCCACCTGCAAGACATCGCTGGGATGAAAACCGATGGACGCCGTAGAGCGAAAGCGCAGGCGTTCTTGTTCAGGTCGGAAATCCAGCTCTTGTTCCAGATCCACGCCTTCCAACTGGTTAAGCAACTCCACCAATTGGAAAAAATTAAAGCGTGAGACATCCTGACGGAACGTCACATCATTGAGTGTTGACCTATCTGTACCGGCCATCGGTAGCGCTCCTTGTTATCGATGTTGACGACTTCCAACAGGTGGAAGGCGTTGACGCTGGCGTATAGCGAGAAGAAGTGCGCCAGCACCGTGCTAAACAGATAGAGTTCTCCTTCACTGGAAAACGCGGATTGCCGTACTGACAGGATGGATTTCAAGCCACGAACCGGCATCCCCTGAACCAGACGGTCGATAGGGGTGGTTTCGATAGATTCGATCCCTGCCAGACGCTTACGCGAGGCTTGTTCTGCCTGCTTGTCGTGCAGCGCCGGGAAATCATAAGTACGCAGGATCTGCACCAGCGCATCGCGCCGCAGCAGCGACACATAGTTCAGCGACAGGTTGGAGATCAGCGTCCAGTGCAGGCTGCCATCCATCGCAGGCCGCAGCGGTCGCGTCGGCCGCACCAGATTGCGAAACGTCGCGAAAGACGGTGAATTGCCGGTGGGTACGCAGATCGACCCAACGGGCAGTTTCGCCGCACGCGATCGGTTGGTACAGGTCAGGGTCACCGAGATGGATTCATCCAAATCAATCACTTCCTGCTCATCGCCACGGACAAAAGAGAGCATGTGATCAAACCCGTTGCCGTTCACCGCTTCTCTTACCCGAATACGGTAATAGAGCGCGAGCCGTCCTTTGGCACGTTCGATTTGGTGCTGAAAACTCTCAAAAGGCTGATAGGTACGTGGAATCCCCCGAGCACGGCCTGAATTCCCTTCAACCCAGCCTTCAACCTTGTCCACAGAGAAGATTTCAAAGCTATCGGCGTTGCGGTAGCTGGCTTTCAGCGGGTAATCCGTCTGGCGTCCGCTGAGATTGATCGGTTCGCTATCATGCTGGAAGAGATTGATTGCCGGCACGCAGTTGAGCATGAACGAATCAGGACGGATCTTCAGTTCCGCCGGCAGCGGGCGGTCAAAGCAAAAATGCAGACGGAATTCCGTTACCGTCAGCGGGAGATCAGGCCATACCGCGCCCGCGAGTTGGAAAAAGAGAAAACTTTCAGGAAAGCAGAAGTATTCCTGCAAGATGCGGTAGCCCGAATAAACGTTACCGGGATACGGCAATAGTGCATCTTCCCGCTCAAAGCCGACCGTCTTCAGCACGCTGGCTTCCTGACGGAAGCGCTGACCATCGATTTCCAGCTCAATGTGCGACAGCTGACTGGCGATCCAGAAATAGAGCTCGTAGGCTGTATAAGTATCACCGCCCAGATAAAAGCGCAGTTTGTCGAGTTGCAGGTCGCTTAGCGATAGCGGGCCATGCAGCCCAACGTCCAGCGTAATGGTGGAAAGATCGTTGCCGCTCTGTACCTTGATTTCACGGATATCCGCCGGATAAATCCAGGCATCGTGACAGGTCTGAAAATGGCAAACCACATCATCAATCGGCAGGCTATCAAGCTCACAGCCGCGCTCAACAAACGCGGGTTGGGCAATCGCGCCGGGGAGTACCGAAAACTGCATAATCGTCATGCTCGGTACGGGGCGCAGGTAATTAGGCCACAGCATGCCCAGCAGACCGTGTGTCAGTTCCGGAAATTCATCCTCGATCTTCGCCCGCAGGCTCCCTGTCAAAAAGGCGAACCCTTCCAGCAAACGCTCGACGTCTGGATCCGTGGTTTGTTCTGACAAAAATCGGGTAAGCTCAGGGTGCGCCTTGGCGAATTCACGCCCTTGCAGGCGCAAGTAGGTCAGCTCATCCCTGAAAAAATGTTCCAGTGACATAATCAGATCATTCTGTAATGGCGGTGGCTATCCATGTGGATATTGAAAGAGGCAACCTGCTCCAGATCTTCCAATCTGACCCGGGCGGTAACCTGAAACGACATCTCCATCGGATTCGATAAATAGTCCGATGTGTTGACATCCACATGAACAATTCGAGGTTCAAAGCGACAGATACACTGTCGGATCGCCTCCCGGATTTTCCCCCGAATGTCCGCACCACCCTGCGTCGCGTCATTAAAATCAATCACGCCAAGCTCAGGTGCGCTGCGGCAATTTCCGGGCCGGGTGTTGAGCACGTTGTCCAGTTGACGCTTAACGGACTCGATCAGTGCTTCAACTTCCGTTTCAGGGGAGGAGCGACGCTCCTCCCCACGGATACGATCAAACAGACTTGCCGCGTTTCCCCTTTCCCAGGCAGAAAGAGACGGCATCAGTCTTATTCCTTATCCAAACGCCCTACCAGCGACAGCTCAAAGTTCGCCCCCATGTACTTGAAGTGCGGGCGCACAGACATGGTGACCTGATACCAACCTGGTTCTCCTTCTACATCCAACACTTTGATTTGTGCGGCACGCAGAGGACGACGGCTACGAACATCTGCCGGCGGGTTTTCCTGATCGGCGATGTACTGTTTAATCCAGGTATTCAACTCACGCTCAAGATCCTGACGCTCTTTCCATGAACCAATCTGTTCACGCTGTAGCACTTTGATGTAGTGCGCCAGACGGTTGATGATGAACATGTACGGCAGTTGCGTACCCAGCTTGTAGTTGGTTTCCGCTTCTTTGCCTTCTTTGGTGTTTGGGAACACCTTCGGCTTCTGCACCGAGTTAGCCGAGAAGAAGGCCGCATTGTCGCTGTCTTTACGCATCGTCAGCGTGATAAAGCCTTCTTCGGCCATTTCATATTCGCGACGATCGGTGATCAGGACTTCAGTCGGGATCTTGGCCTGAAGTTGGCCCATGGCTTCATAAACATGTACTGGCAGGTCGGTAATCGCACCACCGCTCTGCGGGCCAATGATGTTCGGACACCAGCGGTATTTCGCGAAGCTGTCCGTCAGCGCCGTTCCCATCAGATAGGCGGTATTGCCCCACAGATAGTGTTCGTGATTGGTGCTGATATCTTCCTTGTAGTTGAAGCCCTTAATCGGGTTCTCTACTGGGTCATAAGGCAGGCGAGCCAGGAAGCGCGGTGCCGTCAGCCCCAGATAGCGGCCATCTTCAGACTCACGCAGCGAGCGCCATTTCGTGTAGGCCGGGCCTTCGAAAACGGACTTCAGATCTTTGATGGAAGGCAGATCGGTGAAGCGATCCACGCCAAAGAAGGTTGGAGCAACGGAAGAGATGAACGGCGCATGCGCCATCGCACCAACGGCGCTGACATACTGCATCAGCTTAATGTCTGGTGAGCTTTGCGTCAGCGCATAGTCACCGATCACGCCACCGATAGGCTGACCACCAAACTGGCCATAACCGCTGGAATACACGTGCTTGTAGAAGCCAGACTGTGAGATTTCAGGCGCGAATTCGAAATCTTCCAACAGCTCTTCTTTCGTCGCATGCAACACCAACAGTTTGATGTTTTCACGGAAATCGGTGCGATCGATAAGCAGTTTCATCGAACGCCAGGAAGATTCCAGTTCCTGTAATTCTTTCGCATGCAGAATAACGTCAATCTGCTTGCTGAGCTTTTTGTCCAGTTCGACGATCATGCTATCGACCAGCGCTTTGTTCACGGGTTCTGCTGCGTTACCGCTATCAAGAATGTTAGCAACCAGCGCGGCAATGCCCTGTTTAGCCACGCTGTAGCCTTCATCAACCGGGCTGATACGCGCTTGAGCCATGATGTCATCAAGCAGCGATCCAGAAGCACTGGCGGCTCCTGCCTGAACCTGTTCTTCAACTATTGACATATTCGTTTCCCTATTTCGTCAATAAACATCAATTATTCGGCGGGTTTTACCAGATCGAGCTCTTTCAAAAGCTGCTCTCTGGCTTCTTCGCTGGACAACAGATCCTGCAAACGATTACGGAATGAGGGAATATTGCCGAGGGGGCCTTTCAGCGCGACCAGCGCTTCACGTAAATCAAGCAACTTACGTAATTCAGGCACCTGCTGGGCAATGCGGTCAGGGGAGAAATCATTCAGACCGCCGATGCTCAGTTTCACTGGCAGGTCGTCCTGGCTTTCTTCTTCAAGGCGGTTTGGCACACTGAAATTCAATTCCAGATTTGCTTCTTTCATCACTGAGGTAAAGTTGTTCTTATCGATCGATACGGTCTGACGTTCTTCGATCGGCGTTTCCTCTGTGCGGCCTTTCATATTTCCCACGATCATCAGCGTCAACGGCAATTCTATTTCCGCCTGCTGACCACCAGTGGCCGGAACATATTTGATATTAATACGTTCCTTTGGTGCGACAGATGCACCATCAGTTCCTTTTGCCATGTGTCTATACCAACGTAAGGGCACTCGGGCCCGGAGAAGTAAAGTCGATTCCTACCAAAAGCCCGCCGTAATCCATAAGAACGGCAGCGATTCGGCAAACAAATATCCCCGTCATACTTCAAGTTGCATGTACGTTGGCTGCGTTCAGTCACCCGAATCACTTACCTGAGTAAGCTCATCGGGATTCCTTCTCTTGCCGCATTACAAGGCTTATAAATAAGCCTTGCCCTAGCGGGCCAACGCTTTGCGTTGTTCAAACGTTAACGTTTGTCCTGAAACTCGAATTATTTAGGGTATAGCGTATTTGTTTTTCGACCAGCGAGATGAAATAAATTAAAAACCGAATTAAAAAAAATAATAAAACCGTAATATTACGGCTTATATCGGCGTAAAAAGAATCACACCAAGAAGGAATTAAATACATTTATATTTTGAGTTTAGATCATACACACAACACAAACACACGGTCAATGTTTATATAGCAGAGCAACTAAATGGAACCACTAAAAAACAAAACACATTAAAAACAATAAATTAAATTAATCTTAAGTAAAAATAAACGGCATAAAAAATAATACATCTCTGATTTTCAATTAGAGGAAAAGGAATACGTTTTATGCCTTTTAATTTCGTTAGAAACGAAATACTTAATATGCTAACAAATGGTGAAAATTATAAAAAAACATTAATTTTAATTTAGTGAAACCATTTACCCTCTATTTTTTACTTTTGCCAGAATAAATACCTCCATTACATAGATAAACTATTTCCCTGTTAAGAAATAAATATTAGATAGTTTAGCAATCATTGATTTCCTAATGAAAATTAATAGGTTTTTATACTATCAAAAAACACAAACAAAGAACAAATTACTTACCATTGTGTTTTTGCGTTATTTCATAACAAAAAAAAACCACAAGGTGTAGTGAAATGATCTTTTTTACGCCATTTTCAGGTTAAAAATGGCAGTTATTCGGTAGAAGACGATTCCAGGCTGAACATGATTCTCTGTGTCCGATGGAAAGACGAAATGACAGAACAGATACGACGCGCTCAAAGCAGCATGCAGGGAAAAGTTCACCGATACGAATGAGCTGCGGACACAGTGTGTTGCGCACCTCGTTCTTGCCCAAACGATTCCCGCTACTGCGAGAGTATCTCGATTATGTTTGGGGTTTTAGTCAGGACTCGACATTGCCAAACAACACGCGCCCCTCACTCATAGTGGCGCTGGAAGAAAAGCGTGATTACTACAACCAGGTGAAACTCAAAAACTATCGGGACAGTATGCGCCTTGAGGGATTCAACGTTGAGGATACGCCACTTCCCCCTGACAAACAGGAAAGGGAAGCACTGAGAAAAAATTTGATTGCCATGTATAAAGCGGATGGTTGTGTCTGATAAATAAGCTCGGCATTGACGTAAAAAACTAGCCGGAGCCGGTTTTGTCGTTCCTGCTATCTACCTCGCTATTTCGCACTTGGGTAGACGATTTTAGATTCCATGACCTGAGACATACATAGGCAAGCTGGCTAGTGCAGGTGAGGAGTGCCAATATCGGTGTTACAATAAATGGGAGTCTGGGAAAGTATCGAAATGGTTCGAGGATATGCGCATTTATCCGCTGACCATCTCACAGAGCACGTGAGCAAAATTGACGCAATTTTAGAACGCAAACGACACAAATATGGCACAAGAGAAGAATGTAGTTTACGCAAAATTATAGATAATTTATTGATTTTTATGGTGCGATAATAGGAACAGAACACGAGGCTCATGGTATTGATTTATAATAAAATATGTCTATTCAACACTTTACTGTACCCCCAAAAGTACCCCCAATGGGTTTTCGTCCATATGAATGTGGTTGTTACAGTCTTGAACTTTCAACTTGAATGGATCAACTGCTATCATAAATTTACATTGACAAATGTCTAAGATGACATTTTCACCGTTCAAGGCCTTCAAGTTTCTACAGGTGAGTTTGTGCCACAAGCAAAGCCAGTGAAGATGATGGAACGCATCCCTTGATAGCCCGTTTGCGTGGTAATGTTGTATGATGTATGTAAATCCCCCCTTCTACCATCTTTGGTAGCAGGGATCATATCGTAGATACTGTTTTTGTAAGCGTTGATGGATTACAATCCCTCACAGAAGAAGGTTGAATGAGCGTTCTGGCAGCTATAGTCAGGGGCGGTAGCGTGTAAACAGCACTTAGGGACTTATCTGCTCACTTCCCCAAGGGAAAAGATTGCAACAAAACGTAACCGTATAATATTTTCATTACCTTCCCCCTTTAATATTTTTGCTAACGCCATATTGCTACATGGTCGTTTACATATCCAATAGATTTAATTTTTTGGTATGGCTTTAGCGCTATACACAATAATCTCGATAAGATTGACGGATACATACCTAATGTTCTATTTCCACACATGCAAGACCACGAGTGGGCGAAGATTTGTTGAGCAAAACGCTCCTTTTCTAAGTAGGGCAAATGGTCCGAAAAAATGGCAATGGTTATCCCAAGGTTATTACTTTTGGACCGATGTAGATTACTTTGCCCATATTTGGGGGCGAGATTCATATAATAATGATTATGCTATAGTTCGCTGCCAAATTACGATTAACTCTGATATAGTTTTAGACTTAGCTGCCAACGTTGAACATAGTCTATATTTCAAAGGACTTGCAGAAGCGTATCAGAAAAAAATACAAAAAGTTAATCCAAATGAAATGCCAACAGTTTCTACAGTAATAGAGCATTATAGAAAAGCAGCGGAAAAAAATAAAGAAATATTTCCCTTTGAAGCAATAAGAGCAGTTGATTGCTCGCCTACTGCTCCTAAATTAAAATTCGCTCCTGATGCTATGGGCTTTATGACTACTATACCTCGATTACAGTTCTGCTTATTTCAGTCTTCAAGAAACGCTATTACATCAAAAGAAATATATCATTTCTCGTAAAATTTATTAAGGTAATACCATGAATACACTTGAAAAATCATTAGCATTAGCTAAAGCTTGGTTAGACAGTGTTGATGACAAAACATTCTACAGCGAATATGAAAAAATTAAAGAATATTCAAGCGTCGGTCCTACCATTGAGATTTTTATCAAAGGTTATTCCAAGGGGGATGTGCTGTCATATGGTTTTTATGTAAAGCCAGTTCAATCTAATATATCCCCTAATATAAACAACTTGAATTATAATGTAATCATTTCAGATGGATACTCTCTATCCAGTCAAGCTGTAAATGATGAAAATTATTCTTTGGCTGCATAATATGAATATACAATTAAAAGATAATATATTAGATTCATTCCGACTTGAAAAAAAAGAATCTGTAATCGATGAACATAAGGATGAGCTTTCATTTGGTTTTAAACCTGAATTTCTAGAAGATGAACTTCGTAGTTATTCCATTCTTTTCAGCATACAGTTCAAGCATAAGGAAGGGGCTACTTTTGACGTTGTTTATCGATCGAGATTTTCAACAGATGATGATATAACCTCAAGTTTCAAAAAGTCGCCTTTTATTTTTGTAAACTCACCAGCAATAGCCTATCCTTTCCTAAGAGCTTATATTGCGAATATTATGTTGCTTTCTGGTTATGATCCTATAATGCTTCCAACCGTAAACTTTCAAAAACTATATAATGACAATAAAAAAGAGATAGTAAACACATTAAGCCAATAATGTGCGCAACGACTCATCCCTTTTGATTATTTAACCTTTGAGTATTCGAAGGTTAAATATCATTTGATTTTAGATGTTTTTTTACCTGTAGCAGAGCATCTCCCTTCATCGGTTCTTTTCTAAGCCTTTCTTTTAACCGCGATTTAAATACACTCCCATACTCGTTCATACATAATGCTTTTTTTATTATTGTTTCATTATTTATTTTTACTAAGCATCTGTTTTGAATAACAATTTTTTTAATACCTAAACGCTCTCTTATCTCTTCAATCTTAGTTGCTCTACTATTGAAACGGCTACCGCTCTTGAGTCTAAATTTATTTGTGGCTGCGTTGGCTGTTTCTGCATGATCAAGTATCCTACTGATAGAACCGCTATCAGATTTATCACGCCAACTATTGAAGCCACTTTTATTATAAGTTTTGATTGATTTTTTATTGTGTTGCTTTTTAACTCTGTTGAGTATTTGTGCAGCTTTTTGTGATGTTCTTCTAACTTTTGTGCTTGTTGGTCTATTATATTTTTCGCTGAGTTTAAAGCTGTGGTTGTTGCTTCTAATGAGTTGTTCACTCTGGTAAGTGTCTGTTGTGTCTGATTTAATGCTGTGCTGACTGATTCGGATAATATCATCATCGATTCCGTCAACGGCTCTACTGTCATTGAAATCTGATTCAATAAGTGATCGTCTAATACTATTTTCGTCATCTGTTTTTCTTGCTGAGAATCTTCTAACGAGTTCATCATCTCTATTTTTGTCATATTTCACCTTATTTTTTATAGTGTTCCAACTAAATTTTTTGCCTGATGTAGCCCCCTGAAACACCAGACAGTAGCTGTATCTCCAGATAAGAGATAGGCTTGAATATATGTCTAACACTAACGCCAATTTTAAGATGAACGGGATCCTTTTAGGGCAAGTAGTCCGTAAACGTAAGACTCCTCAGGAGAAAATCGCCATTATCCAGCAGACGATGGAGCCCGGCATGAATGTCTCCCATGTCGCCCGCCTGCATGGTATCCAGCCCAGCCTGCTGTTTAAGTGGAAGAAGCAATATCAGGAAGGCAGCCTCACCGCCGTAGCGGCCGGAGAAGAAGTTGTGCCAGCCTCTGAACTCACCGCAGCGCTGAAGCAGGTTCGGGAGCTTCAGCGCCTTCTGGGCAAGAAGACGATGGAAGTTGAGATCCTGAAAGAAGCCGTGGAGTACGGTCAGTCGCGAAAATGGATAGCGCACGCGCCCTTGTTGCCAAAGGATGGGGAATAGCTCTGGTCAGCCGCACCATGAGCGTGTCGCGTGCGCAACTGTCACTGCGGATTAAGCGTTCTGCCGACTGGCAGGACAGGCGCTGTAACCGGCGTAATGACGAAGCAGACGCAGAAATACTGTCGGGTATCCTCGATATCATCAGCGATATGCCGAGTTATGGCTATCGCCGCGTGTGGGGCATCCTGCGTAAGCAACGTCGTACTGAGGGGCTGCCGCCGGTCAATGCCAAACGGCTTTACAGGATCACCCTCAGTGTCAGCATAGTTGTCACCCTCTATGAAAAAGAAACCGAGGGTGATGGAATGACAAATGAAACGTGTTTACCCTGAACGAAAAGCCAGCATACTGGCAAAACTGCTACCCCCCTACAATATGACCGTTGCTGCTGTTGCACAGATGGAAGGAATATCCGAAGCTACCCTTTATAACTGGCGTAATCAGGCCAAATCAGAGGGAAAACCCGTGCCCGGTGCAGAGAAAACAACAGACCAGTGGTCACCAGAAGCGCGCTTTGCCGTGATAGTCGAAACGGCCACGCTCAGTGAGGCCGAAGTAGCAGAATATTGCCGTAAAAAAGGACTTTATCCGGAGCAACTTGTTCAGTGGAAACAGGGGTTTATGCAAACTGAAAATCCCGGTGATAAAGCAGCCTTAAAGCAAAGTCAGAAAGAAAACAAACAGCTAAAGAAAGAGCTTCTCCGTAAAGAAAAAGCCCTTGCGGAGGCGGCTGCCATACTGGTACTGCGAAAAAAGCTCACGGACTACTACGGGGAAACCGACGAGGACGACTGACGCCGGAAGATGAACGGAAACAGTTCATCATCTGGATCAATGAAGCGGTAGCATCGGGCGCACGGCTGATGATTGCCTGTCGTGAAGTCAATCTGAGTCTGCGGACCTTGCGTCGCTGGCAGCGTTCTTCCCGTGACCGGCGACCCGATGCGATAAGGCCGGTACCGCTTAACCAACTGAGTGCTGAGGAAGAAAGCAGGATAAGGGATGTCTGCCATGAACCGGAATATGCCAGCCTTCCACCGTCCCAAATTGTGCCACGGTTGGCTGATAAAGGTCTTTATCTTGCCAGTGAGTCAACGTTTTATCGGATACTACGGCGGTCAGGTGAAGTGCATCGCAGGGGGCGTCAGATACGGCAACAAAAGGTATCAGTTCCGACAACATTCACGGCAACCGGGCCTTGCCAGGTGTGGTCCTGGGACATCACCTGGTTACCTTCGGTAGTGCGCGGTCGCTGGTTTTATCTGTATATGATAATCGACCTGTACAGCCGGAAAATCACGGGTTACGAAGTGCATGAAACGGAAAGTGGCGAACAGGCAGCAGCGTTAATGCAACGCAGTGTGATGCGTGAGGGATGCTGGCGTCAGCCACTGGTACTGCACGCAGATAATGGGGCAGCGATGAAATCACAGACCCTGCAGATGAAACTGCATGAGCTAAATATCACGCCGTCTCATAGCAGACCCCGTGTCAGTAATGATAACGCATATTCAGAGTCGTTGTTCAGGACACTGAAATATGTTCCACAGTGGCCGTCGTCGGGGTTCAGAACGCTGATTGAAGCTCGTCAGTGGGTGGATAAATTTACCCGCTGGTACAACGAAGAGCATCGTCACAGCGGGATACGATATGTGACGCCGGGACAGCGTCACCGTGGCGAAGATAATGTCCTGCTGAAGCAGCGTGATGACCTGTACCGGACGGCACAGAAAGCGCACCCGGAGCGCTGGTCAGGCAAAACGAGAAACTGGCAGTCGGAAGGTCCGGTAACACTGAATCCGGAGCGGGAAACACAGGCCGCTTAACTTAACCAGGGGTGACAACTACCTTGACACTTACCGATCATGAACGAGCATAACCTGCTGTTACTGCATGACAAACCAGAGCGGCCGACGCGTGAACATAAAGGTAAAATCGCAGTTGCGGAAAGCGATATGCGCTGGTGTTCAGATGGCTTTGAGTTCGGCTGCGATAATGGTGAAAAACTGCGTGTAACGTTCGCGCTGGACTGCTGCGACCGCGAGGCCATAGACTGGGCAGCAAGCACGGGAGGCTATGACAGCTCGACCGTGCAGGATGTCATGCTGGGGTCGGTAGAAAAGCGCTTCGGCGATAAGTTGCCGGACACAGCGGTGCAGTGGCTGACGGACAACGGTTCCGCGTATACCGCGCATGAAACGCGGAGGTTCGCCAGAGAGCTGAATCTGGAGCCGTGTACAACAGCGGTGAGCAGCCCGCAGAGTAATGGCATGGCGGAACGGTTCGTGAAGACGATGAAGGAAGACTATATCGCGTTCATGCCAAAACCGGATGTGAGAACAGCGCTGCAAAACCTTGCAGCAGCATTCACGCATTACAATGAAAATCACCCGCACAGTGCGCTGGGATATCTCTCTCCACGAGAATACCGGCAACAGCGGGCATCGTTAACTTAAGATACAAAAGCTGTCCGTAGATGGCGGGTCAAGATCACCTAAATTTTTTGCCTAACTGAGAGCCTTTAAAATAAATATTTTTTTCATTATTTTTGATACCAAATGACACCCCAGAGACGGTGCCAGTAGAAGCAACGTTGAAGGCTGGCTCGATGCCTACAGCCTGCAGACGTTCTACGAACGTGGACAAATCAGGCTTACCGACTAAAGCCGCTTGTAGTGCGTTCTGTAGCACGATTCGAGCTGGTTTTTCACCTATACGGAGAGCTTGCTCGATCTCGTTCTTGGTTGGTGCTGATACGTCTGATTTTTGACCTTTAAGCCCCTGTGTAATGGTTAAGCCGTGCTTTACTTCTAAACGTTCACAAGCTGCTATTGTATTAAATGCTGAGTGCTGACCGTGCCATACAGAACCATCAAGGCCGACACGATTCGCTACTATATGGATATGGTCTTTATCAGTATCTTTATGACGCACACAAATATATTGATGTTTTTCTATATCGATATTCATTTCTTTCAAATAGTCTTTTGCTATTTCTTCCCATTCCTGATCTGTTAAATGTTCATTCTTGGGAAGAGATATAAATGCATGAAACACTGGTTTTTTTATATCGTGTCTAAAGCTGCTTACAGCTTTGAACTCACCCTCAGTGTCAGCATAGTTGTCACCCTCTATGAAAAAGAAACCGAGGGTGATGGAATGACAAATGAAACGTGTTTACCCTGAACGAAAAGCCAGCATACTGGCAAAACTGCTACCCCCCTACAATATGACCGTTGCTGCTGTTGCACAGATGGAAGGAATATCCGAAGCTACCCTTTATAACTGGCGTAATCAGGCCAAATCAGAGGGAAAACCCGTGCCCGGTGCAGAGAAAACAACAGACCAGTGGTCACCAGAAGCGCGCTTTGCCGTGATAGTCGAAACGGCCACGCTCAGTGAGGCCGAAGTAGCAGAATATTGCCGTAAAAAAGGACTTTATCCGGAGCAACTTGTTCAGTGGAAACAGGGGTTTATGCAAACTGAAAATCCCGGTGATAAAGCAGCCTTAAAGCAAAGTCAGAAAGAAAACAAACAGCTAAAGAAAGAGCTTCTCCGTAAAGAAAAAGCCCTTGCGGAGGCGGCTGCCATACTGGTACTGCGAAAAAAGCTCACGGACTACTACGGGGAAACCGACGAGGACGACTGACGCCGGAAGATGAACGGAAACAGTTCATCATCTGGATCAATGAAGCGGTAGCATCGGGCGCACGGCTGATGATTGCCTGTCGTGAAGTCAATCTGAGTCTGCGGACCTTGCGTCGCTGGCAGCGTTCTTCCCGTGACCGGCGACCCGATGCGATAAGGCCGGTACCGCTTAACCAACTGAGTGCTGAGGAAGAAAGCAGGATAAGGGATGTCTGCCATGAACCGGAATATGCCAGCCTTCCACCGTCCCAAATTGTGCCACGGTTGGCTGATAAAGGTCTTTATCTTGCCAGTGAGTCAACGTTTTATCGGATACTACGGCGGTCAGGTGAAGTGCATCGCAGGGGGCGTCAGATACGGCAACAAAAGGTATCAGTTCCGACAACATTCACGGCAACCGGGCCTTGCCAGGTGTGGTCCTGGGACATCACCTGGTTACCTTCGGTAGTGCGCGGTCGCTGGTTTTATCTGTATATGATAATCGACCTGTACAGCCGGAAAATCACGGGTTACGAAGTGCATGAAACGGAAAGTGGCGAACAGGCAGCAGCGTTAATGCAACGCAGTGTGATGCGTGAGGGATGCTGGCGTCAGCCACTGGTACTGCACGCAGATAATGGGGCAGCGATGAAATCACAGACCCTGCAGATGAAACTGCATGAGCTAAATATCACGCCGTCTCATAGCAGACCCCGTGTCAGTAATGATAACGCATATTCAGAGTCGTTGTTCAGGACACTGAAATATGTTCCACAGTGGCCGTCGTCGGGGTTCAGAACGCTGATTGAAGCTCGTCAGTGGGTGGATAAATTTACCCGCTGGTACAACGAAGAGCATCGTCACAGCGGGATACGATATGTGACGCCGGGACAGCGTCACCGTGGCGAAGATAATGTCCTGCTGAAGCAGCGTGATGACCTGTACCGGACGGCACAGAAAGCGCACCCGGAGCGCTGGTCAGGCAAAACGAGAAACTGGCAGTCGGAAGGTCCGGTAACACTGAATCCGGAGCGGGAAACACAGGCCGCTTAACTTAACCAGGGGTGACAACTACCTTGACACTTACCGCTCATCAGTTAAATCACTAACATTATTTTTATCTGCTGACATATTGCTACAAATAAAACTGTGATCGTCTTTTAATATATACTCAACTCTATTTTTAAATGATCTCCCTGTTTTAGCCACATTCCCTTTCATATATACCCCAGATCTTTATTAATTTCTGTCAATCTTCTGCCAACCTGCTTTATATTAAACATTATCTTATCAACATCATTTTTATTAAAATGTTCATTACCATTTAACTTTTTAACGGCCTGATTTATGTTATTACCAAGAGCTGACATCTGTAAGTATGTTTTTTGATTAACTTCTGGCATCTTTCTCTTAATGATGGGTTCAGCGTTTAAAATCTCTTTTCGGATGTAATGGCCTCTTTCAAGGCCGGATGCTTCAACAAGCTCTTTTAAATACCCAAACTCTGCTTTGTTTACTCTAAACTGTATAGATATATCTCTGCGTTCTTCGTGATTTAATTCTATACGTCCTCTCTTTCTATCTGTCTTCATATTTCTTTCTCACTTCATTAAAAGCTGTATACTGAACATAATCACTTATAGCTTTTATATAATCATCATCATTAGTATCTATCAATGCTTGTATAAGCTCGTCAGCTTTATTTTCGTTAATGTATCTATTGGCAACAAAATAACATAAGCTTTGTTCCTCATAGCTAGAGTAATCAAAAGGTATATCTTTAGCTTGTTCAATATAATAGAAAAAACGCGCTAATATATTAAGTTTTATTTCATATTCCATAATCATTATTGATGCCTCTTTTTGTATTTTATAAGCTCTTTTTTATCTATTATTTTTCTTACATCTGATATTGCTTGCTTTGCTTCGCTTGATGTGTTTGTTTTACCCATACAACTACGGATCATAAACGCACCTAAAAGAATACAAAGAAGCATCATTGCTATTGCTATAATCATATATTAATCTCCTCAACTAAAATGAATATAAAACTTATCTTCTTCTTTTGATTTTATAACAACATTGTTATAAAAATCTTTAATGTCATTGATACGTTCAGGATCTGGATAGTTTTTTATTTCTTCGCTATTTATTATTTTATTTAATGCGCTTTCTGCTCCTTTTTTACTTATTGTTTTACCTTCATTGCTACCTGAAAAATGATTATTATACTCTTCACAATGAAAACTTTTATAAAAAACAGCGTCAGCATAACCAAAAAAGAAAGCTACTTTTTTATCTTTTTTTCTTTCAATACTAAAATCGTGCGACATATGTATAACTCCTAATATTATTTATAATATCCAAAGTAAATCTTTGGTGTTTGATTTACCGCCTCCCATTTGATAAGGGGAACAGGCGGAAGGGTAGATCTTTTTCAACCCTACGAGCAAAGCGAGATAGGGCAATCCGAAGGATTGGGTAAATAGCGGATACGCTATTACACCTTGCCTCAGTTTCCGAAAGCTAAAAAATAAAAGCTGAACTCAACTTATATTTAAATAAATATCCGATCTAAAAAACTAGTCAATAGCGGCTACATAAATAAATACATAGCACGATAAATAAAATGCAAATAAAAGATAGGGTAAATAATATATTGTCTTTATGGCAACTTTGGGGGGAAATCGTCAAGGGCTAAATCGTGGGGTCCCGCTTGCGGGTTCCGATTTAGTGCTTGATGATATAGAGGAGGAAATAAAATTTATATGGGTGATGGTTCGACACTTCGAGCCATCACCTTGGAAGACATATTTTACATTCTCCTTCTGAAAGAAATTCTGTCAGAAAAAGCCAACTTGCTAATAATAAACCCAACAATCGCAATGACAAATAAACTAATATTACCAGCCATTATTCCTGAACTCATACCGATCAAAACTGATAATATTAAGGTGCTGAATACTATTAAAAACACACACCAACCCGGTGGAGCACCGTATAATACAGTTGCTTGACAACCAGTGCATACGTGAACCCCTTTCTGACTTTCTTTTAGACAGTATGGGCATTGAATGGTATTATTTTCCATTTCCTACTCCTCTAATCTTTCTTAAAAACCGCACCTTGGTAAACAACTCCATCTTTGACTTTTTCGATTTTAAAAGTCCAAGATCCAATATTTTTGTTTTGCGTTTTGGCGATATAGATGGGTTTCTTGCTTTCATCCCAGCTTTTAACGGTAAAAACACCATCGCGAAACTTGATCACATCTTTCTGAATATCAAGCCTGACGCCGAACTGTTGATTAACATAGTTGCCATAGATGCCATCATCACCACACCCTCAGGGCGTCCGCATGAGTGATCAACATTTAACCATTGACGTTAATCCAGCCATAAGAACTTGCTCCAAGAACACGGGTTTCATCATGCAGCGTTTTTGTTTCATCGGTACGCTAATCTTCGTTGGCTCGGCTCTGAGCATGTTCAGCGCCATGTGCCTTAACCCTGCCAAGTTTTCTGCGGCGTTTTCTCGGTAAATCTGGCAAGCATCCTCTCGCATACTGACATCTAAAATCCAATGCATGGACTCGATACCCCAATGGGCCCGTATCGCATCTCCGGCCTGCTCTGGGGTTAGTTTGGCTGAACTGATGTAGTAGCGGTACTCCAACTCTGGCGCTTTGCCTTTTGCTGCGCGGTAACTTTCGACCATGACTATGCTGGTTAGCCCGAGCCAGGCAGAGAAATCCCCAACCATATCACTGGCATCCAGTACATGGTAAGTGCGTGCCTCCACTCGGCTTTTCTGCTTCTCAACTTGAGATATGCCCCTGTCAATTGGCGCGCGCCGATGTGGGGTAAAAGCGGCCTGTATCGCTGCCGCTAACTTGCCTTGATTGCCCTTAACTGCCAATAAGTAGTCGCCACCTTTGCTCGTAATCGCCTTGGCAATCTTGGTCTGACAGGCCATCGCATCAATTGTCACGATGGCACCTCGCAAGTCCAACATCTGAATCAGCGCGGGTATCGCGGTGATTTCATTGCTTTTAGCATCAGTTTTAAGCTGGCCCAATACGAGTTGGTTGGCGCTGGCATAGGCACTTACCATATGGATGGTGCTTTGCCTGTCGTCTCTGTCATAAGAGCCGCGCAAAGTCTTGCCATCAATAGCGACGACTTCACCACAGGTTAACTTGTGCACGGCTTTCATCCAGGCGAGAAAACAATCGCGGAATTCAGCGGGCTCAATATTTGAAATTAGGCGAGCAAAGGTATCATCAACGGGCACACCTTTTTCAAATAAGCCCTGTTTAAGGAACCAGTCATGATGGCCGAGAACGTACTCACGAATGTCAGTCCAGCCCTGGCCTCCCGCTATCACTGCGCAGATTGAAGCAAACAAAATATCAAACAGTGGGTAATCCACTTTTGCGCTTTGTCGTTCATCGCGGATGATACTGAAATGCGCTTTGATGGTATCTAAATTCATGGTCACTCCTCAAAAGAGGAGCATAAGATCATAGTCGACTCGTCAGGTCAATGTTGACGTCGAATTGTGCAAAAAACGTTCATGATCTTGCCCTGACCACACCCTGCTAGCAGGACGGCAAGACCTGCCACTAACATAAATTTCCGCATACCTTTTCCTTCACCAATAGCACAGATCTACGATTGACCTGTAAACGCCTTAGGATTCAATTATTTTCATGTCTAGTCATATCGTTTGTACCGATCGAAAAAACAAACAATGATAGATAAAGGCTATTAAAATCAAGTAACCGATCGTTTTAATCAATTAATAACGATCGATTTAGTGCCTTTTGATTGTTAAGACCTATCAATATTATCATATCGATCTTTTATACCGATCTATTCCTGTTAAGGATTTGGATCTTGAACGGACAACAGCGGGAAAAGTTCTATGGTGGGATATCTGGAACGAGACTTTTTTTATATTTTTTAGATATATTTTCCTTTTTACTTTATTAGCCTACGTTTTATAGTTTTTTTGATCTAGCTCTGCTTTATATTTTATTAGTGCCATATGAAACAAGGCACCTTTACTATAAATAAACTTAGCTTTACTGGGAGCTATATACTGCCTTGTGTTCGCCCCCGAAAATGGGACTTCACCCAAGGCTTCGCCTCCTGAAATTTTCAACTTATTTTGTTGAAAATCTATCAAGATTGGCGAAAACCAAGATGAAAAATATGACTTCACCCAAGTTGATCTGGCTTAAAGCTCTACATCGTTTCCAATGTAGGACACCCTACGACACCCCCAGATTCGTTCATGCAGATTAATGTATTGTTATCCCCTATTTATGCTGTCAACAAAGGTAGGGCTTTCTCATAGCTATTCCATATACAACTTCAATTATCTGTTTAGAACTTCGCTTCGGGTTGGTATTACGTCGCTTCCCCTTCTATACCTACAATCAACAAAACATACGGACATCTCTCATTAGCGACTCGCGCTCAATTGCTCCACATATGCAGACCTGATACAAAGGTTTATAATTAGATTGCTTTCGAGGACATTAAAGATTCTGGAAGTGGTATTTAAAAGACTTGTAAAAAGCTCAGATTTAGATTTGACAAATATGAAAAGATTATTTAATACTTTATTATATTTGTAATCACGTTAATCCTCTAACTGATTACAAGACTTAAAAAAGTCAGCGAAAACTTTTTTAGTCCTTAAAAAGTCAGATTTAACATCTGGCCTTTTTTGTATCTTTACTTTTTATAAGACTTATATTTTATTAGTCAATAGGAAGAGAGAAAATATTTCACGAAATCATTATTGATTAATGATAGCAAACATAATAAAGGTCAGACATATATCTGACCTTTTGCTTAAGATATCAAGATTATTCATGTAAAATCTCTAAACGCTATACAATCCATTTTGAGCTGTTTTATTTTCACATATAACAAATCATAATGGCCTCTGTATGCATGCACATTATATTTATTCTAACCTCTTCAAAATCTATGTATCTATGCTGACTTTGATCAATACTCTTCTTCGTTTTATCAATAATATCATCGTAAACGGTTTCCATATAATATTTGTCAGTAAATAGATCGAATACTTCATTAGCAGGCTTCGCAAGCACTTTCTTGGTAAAGCGAGAGTATTCTAACAATGCTGTAAGTTCTGCTGAGTTCTGGCTATTACATTTATTTTCTTTTTTCACTTTTGGTTCCTTATTTAATCGTTAAGTAAATATCCCCCTACACTTTCATGTATTATTTAAAAGGGATTGTTGTGTTTTATAAATATATGTTTATATTGCTTTCACATACTACCCATATATTATTATGCTGCTGTATTGCGTGATGAATAGATCAGTTGTTCAATCCATTCATCAATCTCACTTTCAACAAAGGCACAGGCTCTTATTCCAATCTTAATCGGCTTAGGAAAATCACCCTTACTAATAAGTCTATAGATCCATGCTTTGCTAAATCCTGTTTTATTCATCACTTCTGGCAAGCGAATAAGTTTTCTTGTTGTCATATATTTCTCCGTTGTTGTTTTGATGAATGTAGTATCTGCAGATCGCTTATGACGTTCAACCCTCGGAAAATCAGAATTGAACTCGAATTGAGTGTTTTTCATACAAAAACAGATGAAATGGCGGGAGAGCTGTCACTGGGCGGGGGTGTAGAGCGATTTAGCAATAAGTGCTATTTATTTTCCTATTTTAAGGTATTTTATAATTTTCATATTAATCAATTAGTTAATCAATATTAGTTTAAATTCTGACTTAATTCTTATCTGCTTTAGCCAAGAAAAAGGGCTATGCCCGTTAAGACATAACCCTTCTTTCATCAGCAGTTATCCTTACCCACGCCGATTAAACGCTCCCTGCACCACATTGCTTCCGTTCTCAAGGCTTACCATGTAGTCGGCATACCATTGCAGCATCTCACGTCTGCCATCGAGGTATTGCGCATGGTTGTAGGTGCCACGGATAGCATTCTTATCAACATGCGCCAGTTGGGTTTCAATCCATTCGGTGTTGTAGCCCTGTTCATGAAGAATGGTACTCATGGTATGACGGAAGCCGTGACCCGTAACCCGGCCTGTATAGCCAATTCGCTTAAATACCTGATTGATACTGGCTTCGCTCATGGTCTTACTTGGGTCATTGCGGCCCGGAAACAGTAAAGGAAATTGCCCCGTCATTGCTCTGATCTGTTCGATAATAGCTAACGCTTGGGTAGATAGCGGGATGATATGGGGACGGCGCATTTTCATGCGTTCAGCAGAAATTTCCCATAGCGCTTTCTTGGTATCGATTTCTGACCATAACGCACCACGCAATTCACCTGTTCTCAGGCCGGTAATGATTAGCAATCTCGCAGCCAACACCATCAATTCACTACCAGAGTAGCCAGCAAGGGCTTTAAAGAAGGCAGGAAGCTCTTCGGTGGTCAGGAACGGGTAATGTGTAGACTCATGCCCTTGCATGGCACTGGTGAGATCTGGCGCAGGATTATACTCAGCTCTGCCTGTCACGATGGCATAGCGAAACACTTCACCACATCGTTGGCGCACTTTCTTTGCTTTCTCTGTTGCACCTCTTGCTTCGATTTTTTTAAGCACATTAAGAAGCTCTAATGGCTTAATGTCCGCAACAGGCCGTTGACCAAGAAAAGGAAAAATATCTTTATTGAAAGCTTCGAGAATGTCAGAGGCATACCCCACTGACCATTTTTTCACTTTCATGCTGTGCCATTCGAGCGCAATTTGCTGAAAGGTGTTTTTGACCTGCGCTTCACGTTCAGCTTTATGTTCTTTCTTAAGCTCTAAAGGATCGATACCCCCAGCGATACCTTTACGAGCTTCATCACGTTTTGCTCTGGCATCAGCCAAAGACACATCGGGATATACCCCCAGCGCCAATAACTTTTCCTTTCCATCGATACGATACTTTAAACGCCAGTAGCGTGACCCGTTAGTTTTAACCAATAAGTAGAGGCCACCGCCATCAGCCATCTTGTAGGGTTTCTCTTTGGGCTTGGCAGTCTCGACTTGTCTGGCATTGAGCTTCATCTGGGGGTATCTCCTTTAGACCGAACAGCGAATACCCCCATTGATACCCCCAAATCACCGTAGATTTCTGTGAACGTGAGTAGACGAGCAGAGACAATAAGGGCCGTTAAACCGCGCATTATAGGGCTTTAAAGGGTATTTGAGTAGACTTGGGGAGACGTTAAAATAGGTAGGATGGTGCCGATAATAGGAGTCGAACCTACGACCTTCGCATTACGAATGCGCTGCTCTACCAACTGAGCTATATCGGCTTTGGGATCGTCGTGGCGAGAGCCAGACGTGAACTACGGGGTGACAAAGTAGTGAAAACATGGGGTCAAGTCAATAGCTTTACTGTCCATTTGCTGGTTTTGTAAACGACCAACGCAATGACAGGATTCTCTCATTATTTTCTCTGCTAATAACGGAGAATCCTATAACTTTCAGGCTTAACGCTGTGATTAAGCGCGAATCAAATCGTCACCATAACCAATCCACTTATAGGTGGTCAGCGCTTCCAGCCCCATTGGGCCGCGCGCATGCAGTTTCTGGGTACTGACGGCCACTTCCGCCCCCAGACCAAACTGGCCGCCGTCGGTGAAGCGCGTACTCGCGTTGACATACACCGCAGAAGAATCCACTTCACGCACGAAGCGTTCCGCATTGCTCAAGGAGCGCGTCAGAATCGCATCAGAGTGCTGTGTACCGTGTTCGCGAATATGGGCAACCGCCGCATCCAGAGAGTCAACCAGCGTGACGTTCAGGTCGTTAGAGAGCCATTCATCGTTGTAGTTGGCCTCTTCCACCGCAACGACGCTTGCCGGGCCATCGGTCAGATAAGGCATCGCTGAAGGGCTGGCGTGGAGCGTAACGCCTGCCGCCGCCATTTTCTTGCTCAGCGCTGGCAGGAAACGATCGGCGATATGTTGATTGACCAGCAGCGTTTCCAGGCTGTTGCAGGCGCTAGGGCGCTGCACTTTGGCGCTTTCAATGACCGTCAACGCGTTGTCGAAATCGATGCTGTCGTCAGCATAGATGTGACAAACGCCAATCCCCCCAGTGATGACCGGAATCGTCGATTGTTCACGACACAGCTTATGCAGACCTGCACCACCGCGCGGAATCAGCATATCCACGTAGCGATCCAGCTTCAGCAGTTGATTGACCAGCTCACGATCCGGGCTTTCAATCGCCTGCACCGCAGCAGCAGGCAGGCCGCACTGTGAAAGCGCCTGCTGAATCACTTTTACCGTCGCCGCGTTGGTGCGATACGTCTCTTTGCCACCGCGCAGAATCACCGCGTTACCGGTTTTCAGGCACAGGGACGCCACATCAATGGTGACGTTCGGGCGCGCTTCATAAATCACCCCGACCACGCCCAGCGGCACGCGGCGACGTTCCAGCTTCAGGCCGTTATCCAGCATACTGCCGTCAATCACCTGCCCTACCGGATCGGTCAGGCGACAGACCTGACGCACATCGCTGGCGATCGCGCTCAGTCGTTCCTGCGTTAAGAGCAGGCGATCCTGCAACGCCTCACTCATGCCATTTTGGCGCGCATCGGCTAAATCCAGCGCGTTAGCCGCGAGGATCGTCTCGCTCTCGGCTTCCAGCAAATCCGCAATCGTCAGCAGCGCGCGATCTTTCTGAGCCGTGCTCAAGACCGCCAACTGATAAGAGGCCGCTTTTGCCGCTTTACCCATTTGTTCAAGCATCGCGAACTCCTTAATTGATAATCATATCGTCGCGATGGATAGCCACCGGACCGTATTCGTAGCCAAGAATATCGGCAATCTGTTGAGAATGGTGTCCGGCAATCATACGCAGCGCATCGCTGTTATAGCGCGTCACCGCATGCGCCACATCGCGGCCCGCCAGACTACGCACGCGGATCACTTCACCACGAGAGAAGTTCCCTTCTACGGTGCGGATGCCTTTAGGCAGCAGCGAACTGCCGCGTTCGAGGATCGCAGAGAGCGCGCCGTCATCAACGGTGATTTCCCCCGCCGGCGGGGCACCGAAAATCCAGTGTTTGCGGCTTTCCAGCGGCGCGTCCAATGCATGAAAACGCGTTCCGACAGAAATATCCGCAATCACATCGCCAATCACGCCCGGTTTGCTGCCTGCGGCGATCACCACATCGATACCGGCGCGGCAGGCCACATCGGCCGCTTGCAATTTGGTCGACATGCCGCCCGTCCCGAGGCCTGATACGCTATCACCCGCAATGCTGCGCAGCGCATCGTTGATGCCGGTCACTTCACGGATCAGCTCCGCATCGGGATTATTACGCGGATCGGCGGTAAACAGCCCTGCCTGATCGGTCAACAACAGCAGCTTATCTGCATCGGCCAGAATCGCCACCAGCGCAGACAGGTTGTCGTTGTCGCCGACCTTGATCTCAGCGGTCGCAACCGCATCATTTTCATTAATCACCGGAACGATGTTGTTATCCAGTAGCGCCCGCATGGTGTCGCGCGCATTGAGGAAACGCTCACGATCTTCCATATCCGCACGTGTCAGCAGCATCTGCCCGACGTGGATACCGTAGATGGAAAACAGCTGTTCCCACAATTGAATCAGGCGGCTTTGACCCACGGCGGCCAGCAGTTGTTTGGTCGCAATCGTGGCCGGGAGTTCGGGGTAACCCAAATGTTCACGCCCGGCGGCAATCGCCCCAGAAGTGACAATAACAATCCGATGCCCTGCCGCATGTTGCTGCGCGCACTGGCGCACCAGTTCAACAATGTGGGCGCGGTTAAGACGGCGCGAACCGCCGGTTAGCACGCTGGTGCCCAGTTTCACAACCAAAGTCTGGCTGCCGCTCATAATTTTTCTGCCGTTGGATGTCAAAAAATAAGAATAAGGAAAACGTTGTAGCAGGCCAGACGCGTTATGCCAACAGGCACAACGCGAAAACCTGCGAATAAATCGGGGATCGTCAGGGAAATATCACGGTCGGGCGACGAGGGTACAGGCGGGTTCCAGCGCGTTAATTTGCTTCTCCAATCGAACATGGAAAGCCTGTTTGGCATTTTCCACCTGCTCCATCACGGCTTTGTCCTTGATTTTTTCCTCACGCCAGTTGCCCTTTTTATCAAACAGACCGTAGTGATATTCATAGGTAAAGCCTTTGCCGGTATCTTCCAAATTCAGCCACCAGCCCCAAAACTCCCGTTGTTCTGGCGCGGGTTTGATGTTGACGCAAACCGCCAGGCAATCAAAGAAGAACGCGGTATCCTCGCACTGCGCTTCACGGATATAAGGCCCCAACGACGTAAAATTTTTCATGAGTCGGCTTTTGGGGTGTCCACTCGGTAACATCATTTACGATCTCCTCTGGTTGAACCTTCTTTTTAGCAGAGAATAGCAATTTATCAACCACCTGCATGACAACTCATGTCTCTCCCTCTTGTTCGCGCTGGCTTTCCTGAAAAAGCATTGCCGCCCGACACGGAGTATTCAATACTCTGGTCTCTTCGTTTCCGTTAATTGAGAAGTGACACCTTATGCCACATTGTATCGCTGAACATTCGTCAAACATTGATGTCAATGCCCTGCTCCCTGCAATCTATCACGGTGCACTCGAATCTGGCTTGTTTGCCAGTGACGGTAGTGACATCAAAGTCAGATCTCTTGCTTACGATAGCTACACGACCGGTGGCGAACGAGCCAGTTTCATTCATGTGGCAATCAAGGTGCTTTCTGGGCGGACGGAGGAGCAGAAAAGTAACCTCTCCAATCTGGTACTTCAGAAGATCGAAGCGCTGGGATTGAAGAACCTGTCAGTTACGGTTGAAGTGATTGATATGGACAGGCTTTGCTATGCCAAAAAGATCCTGTGATCGGCGGTTATCGTCTAGCAGGAACAACGGTCCGTGTAGCAGATACTCGCCTGCACAGACCGTGCGTTACACCTGCTCTTCTACACTTTATCCTGCAACCATCTGCTGATTTGCTGTAGTGCGCGATGGAAGTTCTGGTATACCGGCGAAAAATTAACTGCCAGCAGCTTCCCTTGTGCGGATGAATTCACAATCAGGCTCGCCTCTTCTTTCGGGCAGAGCGGATCGTTATCCCAGTAGCCTGCCAGCATCGGCGTCGGGCAGCGGCGTCCTAGCAGCCCCTGCGTTTTCAGCGAATAGCGCCCCAGCTCGGTTTTCAGCGAGGCATCCGTCGAGAACGGCATACCCAGCCGACTCGCTAGCACATCCATAAACATATCCGGCACCTGCTGTTGGCGATTCGGATCGCTTAACAGATGGTGTACTACCGGGCCAAGGCAGGCCACACCGCGCAAGCGCTGCGATTCCAAATACGCCAGCCGAACGGCAATATTGGCGCCAAAGCGGAAGCCAAACGCGGCAACGCGGGTGTGATCGACCCACGGGACATCCGGCAGCGCACGCAAGACCTGCTGATGCAGGAAACTGGAATCCTGAGTCAGCTTCCAGCGGGAAGAAAATCCAACGGAGGGGACATCAATCGTCAGCATTGCCATGCCCGCTGGCGCAAAATAGTCCTGAAACAGGCGCTGATAATCACTCTGCAACATTTCCAGGCTGCCGCACATAAGCACAGTAGGGAAAGGCGCTTTCGCCTGCGCTGGCATATGCAGAAAACCGGTCAGCGTACCGCCGCCAGCAATCGGGAAGGTCAGTTCTTTGAGTTCGTAAGGCAGGTACTTGGCGGCTTCTTCATAGGCGCGGTTTGCCAGCGTTTGCGCCTGTTCTGCCAGTTCATCGCCTTTAATATGCGGATAAGCAGCAATGCTGTAGAGGTTGGCTGCGTTCAGCCAGAACAGCCCAGTTTGCGCATCATCACCACTTTCGGTTGCCCGCTGCTGCCAGTCTGCGCCCTGCTTAGCCCATTCATAAATCCAGTTACCGCCTCGGTAGCCGATCACCGTATCGAGCAGTTGCTCGTTGCTTCTGTCGGCCTTACTGGCAGCGATGCGCGACAGCACGTCTTCGATCTCCCACGGGTCGACACCACGCCAAATCCACATCAGCCGGTTAATCATCCGATACCAACTGCGGGTCTTCTCCCCTTCCAGCGTAGAATGCAGCCCCTGCACATCCTCATTATTCCGCGTACGTCTGACCAACGTCGAGGTTTCTGGATGTTTAAAGGATGGTTTGAATAGCGTTTCAGACAGGTTAGCTTGCGCCACAGCAGCCTCCGTTAATGTAAACCGCTGTTAGCGGACATCAGACGACTTCTTCGTCACCCGTTAAAGTGTAACGAACTCAGGCTAGGGAAGACAAACATCAACGGCAGAAACACACGATCGGATCAAAGCCTGCGCTAGAAATGACGAGAGATAAGAAGCAATAATCATCAACAACAATCGTCAAAAACAACAATGCCCGGCTAAACCGAGCATTGATGGAAACGAATATTCGCTCTGACGATTAACGGCCAGACAAAGGCGGAACAAACACCACGCCCATATCCCACGGCTGTTCAATCCAGGTGTCCTGCGGGATATCAATCACGTAGTCATCAACCAGTGGTTTACCAGCAGGTTTCGCGAAAATGGTCACAAAGTGCGCTTTCGGGTACATATCACGAATCGCTTTCGCCGTACCGCCCGTGTCAACCAGATCGTCAATCACGATAAACCCTTCGCCATCTCCCTCGGCACGCTTCAGCACTTTCATTTCGCGCTGGTTGTCGTGGTCATAACTGGAGATGCAAACGGTATCAACGTGACGAATGCCCAGCTCACGCGCCAGCAGTGCGCTGGGCACCAGACCACCGCGGCTAACGGCAATGATGCCTTTCCATTGATCGGCAGGCAGTAAACGCTGTGCCAGTTTGCGGGCATGAATTTGCAACATATCCCAGGTTACGACGTACTTTTCGCTCATAAAATATATCCCAGCCGAATAAAAAACGGCTTAAGTTGAGTCTGAGGGGGGAAAAAGGTTGCGCGAGATTATAGATAGCCAACAACATAAAAACCAGTTTTTCTCAACCTGAGAATCGAGTTTTTCCTGACAACCTGCGCCCTGGCAAGCCCATGGGTTCATATTGCAGCAGGAAAAATAAGGCAAAGCCGACGGCAATTCCCCTGCTTTGATGGAAAATGATATTCTGTTGTCACACGCCATGTTCCGTGGCTAACTGCGATCAACTTTAAACCTGTAGCCCTGCCTGCCAGAACGCGAAGACAGGCCGCTAAAAAGGAGACTGAAATAGTGTCTGAATTGTCTCAACTGTCCCCCCAACCTCTGTGGGATATTTTCGCCAAGATCTGTTCCATTCCGCACCCGTCTTATCATGAAGAAGCGCTGGCCGAGCACATTCTGGAATGGGCTAAAGAAAAAGGCATCTATACCGAGCGCGATCAGGTCGGCAATATTCTGCTGCGCAAAGCGGCAACCGCAGGCATGGAAAATCGCAAACCTGTCGTGTTGCAGGCGCATCTGGACATGGTGCCGCAGAAAAACAACGATACCGTACACGATTTCACTACCGATCCGATCCAGCCTTACGTTGACGGTGAGTGGCTGAAAGCACGCGGCACCACGCTGGGCGCAGATAACGGCATCGGTATGGCCTCTGCGCTGGCGGTGCTGGCCGATCCGAGCGTCGAGCACGGTCCGCTGGAAGTGCTGCTGACCATGACGGAAGAAGCCGGTATGGATGGCGCGTTTGGTCTGCAGCCTAACTGGCTTCAGGGCGAAATCCTGATCAATACCGATTCGGAAGAAGAAGGCGAGATCTACATGGGTTGCGCTGGCGGTATTGATTTCATCACCCATCTGCCGCTGGTGCGCGAACTGCCACCTGTCGGTTATCAAACGCTGAAGCTGACGATTAAAGGGCTGAAAGGCGGCCACTCCGGTGGTGACATCCATTTAGGGCTGGGCAACGCCAATAAACTGCTGGCTCGTTTCCTGTTCGAGCAGGCGCAAGCGCTGGATATCCGCATTCTCGATCTGAACGGTGGGACGCTGCGTAACGCGATTCCGCGTGAAGCCTTCGCCACGCTGTTACTGCCTGCCGCTAACGTCGAGCAGTTGAAAGCGCTGAGCCAAGACTATTTGGCCGTGCTGAAAAATGAACTGTCCGCCGTTGAGAAAAACGTGACCGTACTGGTGGAAGCCAGCGACAGCAACGAGCACCCGCTGACGCAAGACAGCCGCGATCGTCTGCTGGCGCTGCTCAACGCCACGCCGAACGGCGTGATCCGCATGAGCGACGAAGTCAAAGGCGTAGTAGAAACGTCATTGAACCTCGGTGTTGTCACGATGGAAGACGACCACGCGGAAATTATCTGCCTGATTCGTTCGCTGATCGACAGCGGTAAAGACGCCGTCGTCGGTACGCTGACGTCGCTGGGCCAGTTGGCTGGCGCGAAAACGTCACCGAAAGGCGGTTACCCAGGCTGGCAGCCGGATGCGCATTCGCCGGTCATGGCGCTGGTGCGTGAAACGTATCAGAAGCTGTTCAACAAGACGCCGAACATCATGGTGATTCACGCCGGTCTGGAATGCGGTCTGTTCAAAAAACCGTACCCAGACATGGATATGGTTTCCATCGGGCCGACCATCACCGGGCCACACTCGCCGGATGAACAAGTGCATATCGGCAGCGTCGATCTGTACTGGAAATTGCTGACAGCGCTGCTGAAAGCGATTCCGCCACGCGCTTAATCGCGTAGTCATAAAAAACAGGGCGGCGCATAGACGTCGCCCTGTTTTTATCCTCAACTCAACAGCCTTATCCCCAATCAAACACCAGCTGTCGCTCAATTTGCGGGTCGAGCAGTGTCACATGCAGTCCGACCAGTCGGACACCTCTGGATTTACGCCGCTCCTGCCAGGTTTGCTGCGCAATCTTCAACAGATCCTGTTTATTCAGCACCGGCCACACATGCTCCTGCGTGGTTTGCTGAAAATCATCAAACTTGAGTTTGACACCCTGACGCGCAATATGCAGATCGGGCTTCACCCTTTTCAGGCGGACTTCCAGCTCCTCATAGAGCTGTTCGATCAGGTTTTCACACTGTTCCCAGTCGTGGATATCCTGTGCCAGCGTCTTCTCCACACCGACCGACTTCCTCAGCCGATCGGGTGAAATCCGTCGCTCATCGATCCCCTGACATCGCTCCCACAGCACACGGCCAAACTTACCGAATTCTTTAAGCAGGTCCGCCAGCGCATACACCCGAACATCGGCACAGGTATGCAGGCCACGTTCCTCCAGCCGCTTCGCCGTCACCTTCCCAACGCCGGGTATCTTCTCCAGCGGTAGCATCAGCAGGAAATCATCCACCTGCTCCGGTGTAATCACATATTGTCCATTCGGCTTATTTAATTCAGACGCGATCTTCGCCAGAAACTTGATGGGTGCAATCCCCGCCGAGGCTGTCAGATTCAATTCATCGGCGATGGTTCGACGGATTTCTTCAGCGATACGCGTCGCCGAACCGTTGCAGTACGGGCTATCGGTGACATCCAGATAGGCTTCATCCAGAGAAAGCGGTTCGATCAGCGACGTGTAGCGGGCGAAGATCTCGCGGATTTGGCGCGAGGTGGACTTATACACCTCCATGCGACCCGGCAACAACGTGAGGTGTGGACAGAGACGCAAGGCGGTTGCCGTTGCCATCGCACTGCGGACACCGTAGCGTCGGGCAGGATAGTTCGCGGTGCTAATGACGCCACGGCGATCGGCGCTTCCACCAATCGCCAGAGGAATATCGCGCAGGCGCGGGTTATCACGCATCTCAATTGCTGCGTAGAAGCAGTCCATATCAACATGAATGATTTTGCGCATACTGGCCCTCCGACAATACTGTATAAATATACAGACCAAAGTCAGTATAGACAAGCTGCGCGATACCTCACACGTGCGTAATTACGCACCGGGCGAATGGCTGAGCTTCTTTACCGACGCAGGGTTTATCGTGCGTAACATCACCAGCGACAGGCTGACGCTGGAATTCAGCAGTTGGATCGCCCGTATGCGCACGCCAGAGCATTTCGCTGTTGCGATTCGTGAACTGCAAAAAACGTTGCCGGATGAGGTGGTACAGCATTTTGACGTACAGGCAGATGGTTCCTTTGTCACCGACATTATGATGATAGAAGCCAGCCGCGCCTGACGCACTTTCCCGCAATTAACGACCTCAAAACGACCTCAAATTTGAACGGCCCGCAGCCTTTCGGGCCGTTTTTTGTAAATGTTATTTTTTAGCGCTTTTCAACGCTTGATTAATACGAAACCAATGATAATGTGATTTCGTTTTCGTCGCTGCCTATTCGCCGACGAAATAGATACCGATAACGGCAGTCCCAACGCTTTCGCTAAAACACCAGTCGCGCGACGCGGATGCCGCATGTAGCAAGCAATTTTATTATCAGGAACCATAATGCAAAAAATCGCGCTGTCGTTTGCGATGTTGTTTTTTTTGCCTTCTCTTGTTATTACCAGCGAAGCCAGTGTTGTTACCAGCGCCGCCAGCGAGACCGCACCGCCGCTAGCGCCGATAGCAAAAGAATTAAAACAGCAATTATTAGGCTCTCCGATCTATATTCAGATCTTTAAAGAAGAGCGGATATTCGAACTTTATGCGAAAGTCGGTAACGACTATCGTTTATTGGAACAATACCCCATCTGTAAATATTCAGGCGGGTTAGGGCCAAAACGCGTTGAGGGCGATTTAAAAAGCCCGGAAGGTTTCTATCAGGTTGACCTGCGTCAGCTCAAGCCAGACAGCCACTATTATCGCGCGATCAATATCGGCTTCCCCAATGACTATGATAAATCACAGGGATATTCCGGTCGTTATTTGATGATCCACGGTGAGTGTGTGTCGGTTGGCTGCTATGCCATGACCAACACCTATATGGATGAGATTTATCGCTATGCCGAAGCGGCGCTACGCAACGGGCAGGCGAAAATTGATATCGCCATCTACCCGTTCCGTATGACGGAACAGAACATGCAGCGCCACCGTAATTCCACCTACGCCAGCTTCTGGAAACAGCTTCAGCCGGGGTACGCCTATTTTAATCAGCACAATCAGCCACCGGCTATCACAGTGTTTAACGGACAATACGTCGTTAACCCACCGTTGATGACCAGCCAGCCGAGCTTAAAGTACGCGCTCGCCGAAACAAAATAGAACGAATTCACCTGGCATAATCTGATGCCAGGTTTCGTTGCCCGTTAGCGGCTGCGTCGCCAGCACGGTGACGACATCATTGGGTGTCGTCTGCTGCTGGAAATCAATCTCCACATCCTGATCCAACAGCGTCGCTTTACCAAACGGCGCGCGGCGAGTGATCCAGTAGAGTTTGGTTGAGCAATACCCCATCACAAAGCGCCCGTCCGACAGCAGCATGTTAAACACGCCTTTCTCCCGCAAGACATCGGCCTGCTTGGCGATATAGCGGAATACCGCTGGCCAGTTGCCCGGCGTACGCGGGTAGCGTTCAGCCAGTTGGGACAGCAGCCAGCAGAAAGCAAATTCGCTGTCCGTCTGGCCAACAGGGCGAAACATGCCTGTTTTCAGGGAATGGTAGCCTTTCAGTTGCCCGTTGTGGGCGAACGTCCAGTTCCGCCCCCACAGCTCACGCGTAAAGGGATGGGTATTTTCCAGCGACACCGCACCGCGATTGGCTTGCCGGATGTGTGAAACCACCGCACACGATTTGATAGGGTAATCCTGCACTAGCCGGGCAATCGGCGAATTATAGCTTGGCAGAGGGTCTTTGAACGTACGACAGCCGTTCCCTTCATAAAAGGTAATTCCCCAGCCATCCCGATGCGGTCCCGTTTTCCCACCGCGCTGTATCAGCCCGGTAAAGCTAAAGCAGATATCCGTCGGCACATTCGCGCTCATCCCCAGCAATTCACACATCTGACTTCCTACCCTTCCCTTCTTGCCCGTTTAGAGCGAATTAATGTGGCTTACTGATCCGCCATCTCTTTTTCAATCAGTTGAATCAGGATGTGAATCGCTTTGATATGGATTTCCTGAATACGGTCGGCATAACCGAAATGCGGAACACGAATTTCCACATCGGCCGAACCTGCCATTTTACCGCCGTCTTTCCCAGTCAGCGTAATGACCTTCATGCCTTTCGCTTTTGCCGCCGCAATGGCTTTAATAATGTTGCCAGAGTTACCCGAAGTGGAAATCCCCAGCAGCACATCGCCTTCACGCCCCAGCGATTCAACATAGCGAGAGAAGACAAAGTCATAGCCAAAATCGTTGCTGACGCAGGACAGGTGGCTCGGATCGGAAATCGCAATGGCCGGATAGCCCGGTCGATTCTCGCGGTAGCGGCCCGTCAGCTCTTCGGCAAAGTGCATGGCATCACAGTGTGAACCACCGTTACCGCAGGAGATCACTTTACCGCCCGCTTTAAACGCGTTAGCCAGCAGTACCGCAGCATTTTGAATCGACTGAATGTTCGCGTCATCACTCAAGAAATTATTCAGTGTTTCTGCCGCTTCTTTCAGTTCACTACGGATTAAATCCTGATACATGGAGTCCTCTCATTTTGTCTGGTGACAACATTCTTTTCTGTTCAGCAGTGTAGCGGATCGTGCCAACAGCGAGAAGCGCGTAATCACGGGATTGAGAGGATCGCTGATGCCCGTCAGAAAACACACGGCTGCCGCTCGGTTTGTGAAGTGAGTTGTAATTATGATGTAAACGAATTGATAAAAATAATCAGATAAACTACAACGAATATAAGCAACAGGTCAGACCTCTTATAACATTGACCTATTACGCCTTATTTCACTGATAAAAACGGTTCTCACTTTCCACTACCACGTAACGCTTGGTGGTAAGGTGAAAACCCTCCATTCGATCACAATGCTGGAGACACGTTATGGTTGCTGTCAGTATCCTCCTCCTACTGATTATCATCGGCGCGATGTTTTACCATCGGCTCAGTTTGCTGCTCAGCAGTGCCATCCTACTAGCCTACTTCGCGGCCATGTCCGCCATGTTACTGTGGCCCGTCTGGCTGATGATTCCACTCGTGATTCTGCTGATTCCGATTACGGTTCCGACCCTGCGCCAAAAGCTGGTTTCTGCTTCCGCGCTGCGCATGTTCCAGAAAGTCATGCCGCCGATGTCGAACACAGAGAAAGAAGCGATTGATGCTGGGACAACCTGGTGGGAAGGCGACCTGTTTCGCGGCGCGCCGGACTGGAAAAAGCTGCATAACTATCCGCGTCCGCAGTTGACCGCCGAAGAGCAAGCGTTTATCGACGGGCCAGTTGCTGAAGCCTGCCGAATGGCAAACGACTTTGAAATCACCCACGAACGCGCCGATATCCCGCCAGAACTGTGGGAATATTTAAAAGAACACCGCTTCTTCGCCATGATCATCAAGAAGCAGTACGGCGGGCTGGAATTCTCGGCCTATGCACAGGCACAGGTGCTGCAAAAACTGGCGGGCGTTTCCAGCATTGTGGCAATCACCGTCGGCGTGCCTAACTCACTCGGCCCCGGTGAACTGCTGCAACATTACGGTACGGATGCGCAAAAAGATCACTATCTGCCACGTCTGGCACGCGGTCAGGAAGTCCCCTGCTTTGCGCTAACCAGCCCGGAAGCGGGCTCTGATGCAGGCTCGATTCCCGATACTGGCATAGTCTGCTACGGCAACTGGCACGGCGAACAGGTCGTGGGCATGCGCCTGACTTGGAATAAACGCTATATCACACTCGCCCCCGTCGCCACCGTGCTGGGGCTGGCCTTTAAGCTGTACGATCCCGACCATCTGTTAGGCGATCAAGACGATGTAGGCATTACCTGTGCGTTGATTCCGACGGACACCGACGGCGTTAAAATCGGCCGCCGCCATTTCCCACTGAACGTGCCGTTCCAGAACGGGCCAACGCAGGGGGAGAATATTTTTGTTCCGCTGGATTACATCATCGGCGGCGCGAAGATGGCGGGTCAGGGATGGCGTATGCTGATGGAGTGCCTGTCGGTCGGACGCGGCATTACGCTGCCGTCTAACTCTACCGGCGGACTGAAGTCGATTGCCCTCGGCATCGGTGCTTACGCGCACATTCGCCGCCAGTTCAAAATCTCCATCGGTAAGATGGAAGGCATCGAAGAACCGCTGGCACGCATTGCGGGTAACGCTTACGTGATGGACGCCGCCGCGACGCTGATTACCAGCGGCATCATGCAGGGTGAAAAACCGGCGGTGCTCTCCGCTATCGTCAAATATCACTGTACCCACCGCGGTCAGCGCAGCGTGATGGATGCGATGGATATCGCCGGCGGTAAAGGCATCTGTCTTGGCCCGTCCAACTTCCTGGCGCGCAGCTATCAGGGCGCACCGATTGCGATCACCGTGGAAGGGGCGAATATTCTGACGCGCAGTATGATCATCTTCGGACAAGGCGCCATCCGCTGTCACCCTTATGTGCTGGAAGAAATGGCAGCCGCGCAGGAAAACGACGTATCACGCTTTGACCGCTCGCTGGTGGGTCACATCGGCCACGTCGGTAGCAACACAGTGCGCAGCTTCTGGCTTGGGTTGACCAACGGCCTTCTAAGCCGTGCGCCAGTGAACGACAAAACACGTCGCTACTATCAGCAGCTCAACCGACTCAGCGCGAACCTGGCGCTGCTGGCGGATGTGTCGATGGCGGTACTCGGCGGCAGTCTGAAACGTCGTGAGCGTATCTCCGCGCGTCTCGGGGATATTCTCAGCCAGCTTTATCTGGCTTCCGCGACGCTGAAACGCTATGAGGATGAAGGGCGTCAGAAAGCAGATTTACCGCTGGTGCACTGGGGCGTGCAGGACAGTCTGCATCAGGCTGAGCAGGCGCTGGACGATCTGCTGCGTAACTTCCCGAATCGTGCCGTCGCAGGGTTGCTGACCTTTATTATCTTCCCGCTGGGTCTGCGCTGCCCAGCACCGTCTGACCGCCTCGACCATGAGGTCGCGAAGATTCTGCAAACGCCGTCAGAAACGCGCAGCCGTTTGGGGCGCGGTCAATATCTGGTTACCAGCGAACACAACCCTATCGGGCTGCTGGAAGAGGCACTGCTGGATATCATGGCCGCCGAGCCAATTTACCAACGCCTGTCGAAGGCCAGCGACAAACCGCTGCCGTTCATGCGATTGGATCAGTTGGCAGAGCAGGCGCTGATCGAAGGTCAGATTACCGCAGAAGAAGCGGATATTCTGACCAAAGCGGAAGCCAGCCGCTTACGTTCAATCAACGTGGATGACTTTGCATTCGATGCACTGGCCGCCAACAAGCCCGCGCCCGTACCGCAACCGGAAAGAAAAACCGAAGCAGCATAAACAGAAACAGGCCGCCAATATGGCGGCCTGTTCCTACCGATAAAAACCATTGAGCGGTAGTAACGGATAGATCGTAAAGACGCTGTAAACACGTCCATGTGCGCTCGGCTTGCGCCATCCATGGCGCAAACGCTTTACTCTTCTATTCCGTTACTACCGTTCCCGTTCGGCAAATAGGTTCGTTAAGGCTCTTCCTATTCTTCCTTTGCAGGTCAAGCAGTTGTAAAATCCACATCATCTTTCCTTCTGAATGAAACCTGACACATGGCTTACATCCCCAAGAACTATGCCAGACTTGAAAGCGGCTACCGCGAAAAAGCGCTCAAACTTTTCCCGTGGGTATGTGGTCGCTGTTCACGCGAATTCGTCTATTCCAACCTGCGTGAATTAACCGTTCACCACATCGATCACGATCACAGCAATAATCCGGAAGATGGCAGTAATTGGGAAATGCTGTGCCTCTACTGCCACGACCATGAGCATTCAAAATATACCGATGCGGATATGTACGGTTCGACCGTCGTTGCAGGTGAAGATGCGCAGAAGGATGTCGGTGTTGCCACCCATAACCCTTTCGCGAATTTGCAGGCCATGATGAATAAAGGGAAGAAATAATCGGTTTGCCGCTCCCATCAGGTTCATTGACGGGAGCGGTTATCGCAGACGTGGTTAACGAGTTAGGCGCCGCTCTGTCGCACACGCGCCAGCAGCGCATCCACATCCGCAATATGCGGAGCCGCCAGCACCAGCGTTCTGCCCAGTGAAATCGCATGTCGCTGGCACGCTAAACGCGCTTCCGTCTCCTGAATGTTGTCCAGATCGGCGACGTGCGCCAGCCCAATCGTGCGGCGAATCAATTCGGTGCCACAGTAGCCAACGGCATCCCGCCAGACCTGCTGTAAAAACAGCGCGGCATAGCCCGATTCCGCCAGCGCAGGATCGCGACTTTCGCTTTCGCTCAATGCCAGAAAACGGGCGGAAAAGGTCTGCCACAGAGTACGGATATCTTCCAAACGTCGTTCGCGTCCAGCGGCCGCCTCGCGCGGTGCCAGCAGCCCCGGTAGACCGCAATAATTCAGCAGCAGATTGCCGACTGCGGTGCCGACATCAAAGCCAATCGGCCCGTAGAAACCGAATTCAGCATCAATCGCCTTTAAGCGCCCTTCTGCCACAAAGATCGATCCACTGTGGATATCGCCGTGCAGCAGCGCCTCCGCTTTGCTCAGGAAGCCATGCTTCAGCCCGGCAACCGTCAGCTTCAGCGCCCGATCGTCACGCAAGGCCAGCACATCCGGCGTCAGCGCGGCATCAAACTGGTTTCTTTCATGATCGACATAAGGGTCGGTAAAGAAAAGATCTTCAGTAATCTGACACAGTTCGGGGTTAGTGAACTGGCTGACCGCCGCTTTCTTCTCATGCGGGTGCTGATAGAAATCAGAGGTGTGGAATAACGTCTGCGCCAGATATTCTCCCAGTTGTGCCGCCGCCTGAGGATAATCCGCGCCATTAACCAGCTCGCTGCGCCAGATACGATGATCGGAGAGATCTTCCTGCACCATCACTGCCAGTTCAGGATCGTGATATAACACGGTCACGGTATGTTGCGGACAAAAACGCGCGTGCGTCAGCAACGTTTCGGCTTCAATGCGGGCGCGGTCAAGTGTCAGCGGCCAGGATTCCCCGACACAGCGCACGTAGGGCAGCGCCTGTTTAACGATTACCCGACTGACGCCCGCTTCATCTTTAATTTTAAACACCAGATTCAGATTGCCATCGCCGATCTCTTCTGCGGCTACCAGCGTTTGCGGCTGACTGACACCACCGTACTGGCGGGCATATTCAACAGCGTCATCCGCCGTAAAAGTGCGGTAAAGTGACATTCCAACTCCTCGCTATTCTGAAATCAAAACTGTTCTTAAATTAAAACTATTTTTGAAATAAATATATGGACATAAAAACGTTCGGACGTCTATACATCTATCAGGCATATTGGCAGAATAAGAATATCGATGCAACATGGATTTAACGACCTATGCAGACACTTAACACAACCAGCCTGAAAATTGTTGATAACCAACTGTGGATCCTCGACCAGCAGGCGCTACCGCAAGAAAAACGCTGGAGCCCGTGTCCGGATGTCGCGTCACTGGTTGAGCATATCCAGACGCTGCGGGTACGCGGCGCGCCGTTGATTGGCCTGTCCGCCAGCCTGCTACTCGCGCTGCTGGCCGAGAAAGGGTTATCACAAGCCGAACTGGCGCAGGCGCTGGAGACGCTGAGAGCATCGCGCCCTACCGCCGTAAACCTGATGAACAATCTGGATCGCATGAAGCTGGCGTTGGCACAGCCGCAGTTTGTTGAGGTGCTGGTGCAGGAAGCCCTGCGCCTGGTAGAAGAAGATCGTGCTCTGTGCGAACGCATTGCCGATCGCGGCGCTGCGCTGGTAAAACCCAATAGCCGCTTACTGACCCACTGCAACACTGGCGGGCTGGCAACGGCAGGGATCGGCACCGCCATCGGCGTGCTGCGGCGTGCGCACCAGCAGGGAAAGGTCACACAGGTGTGGGTCGATGAAACGCGCCCGCTCTTGCAGGGCGGACGCCTCACGGCCTGGGAACTGGGTGAACTAGGCATTCCTTATCAGCTCATCTGTGATTCGATGGCCGCCAGCCTGATGGCGCAGGGTCAGGTCGATGCAATTTGGGTCGGTGCAGACCGCATTGCGGCTAATGGCGACGTCGCCAACAAGATCGGCACTTACAGCATCGCGGTGCTGGCGCACTATCACCAGATTCCGTTTTACGTCGCGGCACCGCACACCACGCACGATCCCGCGTGCCCAGACGGTCGAGCCATCCCTATCGAACAGCGTGCCGCCGCCGAAGTCACCGGTGTCTCCGGCAGCTTCGGCCACTGCCAGTGGGCACCGCAGAACGCCGCCGTCTACAACCCGGCATTCGACGTCACCCCCGCCGCCTTAATCAGCGGCTGGGTGCTCGACACCGGCGTGGTCACGCCACAAGACGTCAAAGAAGGGATATTTCAGAAGGCGTTGAAATAGGAAAATAAGTTCCAGTGATGCGATTCTTCTTGGCGTAAATAGGCCGAGGAGATGATGGGCTTCTGGATGAGCCGCACGGACGCGGCGAAAGCCAGTGCCGCGTCGGACAAAAACGTCAGTGACGTTTTTGAACAGCACTAGTGCTGGCCCGAAGGGCGAGTCCCATTTATGGGACGAGTAAACGCGTCACTGGCGGTCCATCAGAAGAACATTAGCGACGAGGGGACCGCGTCAGCGGCATATTTCTCGCCAAAAGCCAGGGTTCCCAGGGCGACGGCGATTGAGCCGCCCTGGGTCGGGCGTTTCGTAACATGCAACATAGAGCGGAAAATATCGAAACGCACGAAACATACTCATTCATTCACAGAGCGTTCGTTTACAACAAACGAGCTATCGCTCCAATTTCGGATACGCATCCGCGATTTTATCGCCAGTGAAATGCGCTATCCACCCTTCCGGGTTATCGAACAGTCGGATGGCGGTGAAGTGTGGTTCCGGTCCCATATCAAACCAGTGCGCGGTGCCCGCGGGGACGGACAGCAGATCGTTCTTCTCACACAGAATCTGGTAAATCTTGCCGTTCAGGTGCAGACAGAACAGCCCCGCGCCTTCCACGAAAAAGCGCACTTCGTCTTCATGATGCACATGCTCGGATAAAAACTTGGTGCGTAGCTCCGCGCGCTGCGGATTATCGGAACGCATGCTGATGACATCCCAGCTCTGATAGCCTTTTTCTGCCACCAGCTTATTGATTTCATGCTGATAGGCCGCCAGCACTTCTTCAGACGACGGCGCATCGCTCAGCTTCTGGCTGGCTTCCCAGCGTTCAAAACGTACGCCGATGTCGTTCAGCTGTTTCTGAATCGCCTCGGCATCCTGACTTTGCCAAATCGGCTGGCTTGCATCGCTGTCGCTAAAAATGGTTAATCCACTCATTGGGCGTACTCCGGTAAGTCGATCTGGTCAAAACGTGCCACCTGACGGTGACGGCTTACGTTATCCGCATCATCACGAATAAGCTGGCAGGTGTGCCAGCCGGCCTCCTGCGCGGCATCCAGTTCCTGACGAATGTCCGACAGGAACAACAGTTGCTCAGCAGGTAGCCCGATGGCTTGCGCAATCGTGCGATAAGAATCGGTCTCCCGCTTCGCACCGACGCGGGTATCAAAATAGTCGCTGAACAGCGGGCGCAGATCGCCCGCGTTGCTATAGCCGAACAGCAGTTGCTGCGCTTCTACCGAGCCTGACGAGTACACGTACAGGCGCAGGCCCTGCTGCTGCCATGCGGCGAGTTGTGCGGCCACTTCAGGGTACAGATGCCCCTGAAAATCGCCGTTACGATAGCCCGTACGCCAGATAATGCCTTGCAACTGCTTCAGCGCGGTGGATTTACGATCTTCATCCATAAACTGGTTCAGCGCGGTAATCAGCGTCTCGCTATCCGCATCCGGCTGACCTAACTCCTGACGCAACACGTCCAGCGCCTGCGCAATCTCAGGATCGCTACCGTGCTGCCGAACGGTGTCGGCCAGACGTTCGCGGGCATAAGGGAACAGCACGCTGTGAACAAAACGGATGTCGCTGGTGGTACCTTCAATATCCGTCACAATGGCCTTAATCATGCTTTCGCCTCCAATAGTCGACGCTGCAATTCGCACTGGAACAGGAACTCCAGCCCTTCCAGATGACGACGTGCTTCTTTCACCGTCGCGCCCCAGCAGTAAAGACCGTGGCCGCGCACCAGAAAACCGTAACGTAGCGGCGTCTGGCTGGCGTACTCGGTTACCCGCTGCGCCAACGCCGGAATATCCTGATCGTTATCGAAAATCGGGATCGCCACGCGATCCAAATGGGTGGTTTGCCCCGCCAACGACTTTTGCATTTCATAGCCGTGCAGCACCAGCTCAGCGCCCTTCTCTACCCGAGACAGCACCGTCGCGTTCACCGAATGCGTATGCAGCACTGCGCCGATAGTCGGCTCACGGCGATACAGCAGCGTATGCAGCCCCGTTTCCGCCGACGGCGTACGACCGCTCGGCACATGGTTAGTGGCAATCTCCACCAGCAGGAAATCCTCTGCCTGAAGACTGCCTTTATCTTTACCCGATTCGGTAATCAGGCACTGCGCTTCATCAAGGCGTACGGACATATTGCCGCCCGTCGCCGGACACCAGCCCTTCTCGCCTATCCAGTGGCAGGCCGCAAGCAGCGCCGTCAATTGTTGATTTTCAGTCATGAGGCTTCCCGTTTTTGGTCTCTCTGTTTCAAAGCATGCAGTTGCAGGTTTAGATTTTTTCATTATGTCTTAGCACGCAAAGGCATTTAGCCGTTTAAACGTCCAAGCGTCTTGATTGCCAAATACTAACAGCATGTTATATTACCAAGCAATACAGGCTTGCAGGAGTTCCACCCCGCTATGAGCGCCGCTCTGATCCCCGACAGTAAACTGCCTTCGCTGGGCACCACCATCTTTACCCAGATGAGTGCACTGGCCCAACAGCATCAGGCCATCAATCTATCACAAGGTTTCCCTGATTTTGACGGCCCGGATTATTTACAACAGCGGCTGGCGTATCATGTCAGTCAGGGCGCAAACCAATATGCGCCGATGACCGGTGTTGCACCGCTGCGTCAGGCGATTGCTGAAAAAACGCAAGAACTGTACGGCTGGCGACCGGATGCCGATAGCGAAGTGACCGTCACGGCGGGGGCGACCGAAGCGCTGTTTGCCGCCATTGCCGCGCTGGTACGACCCGGCGACGAAGTGATTTGCTTCGATCCCAGCTATGACAGCTATGCGCCTGCCGTTACGCTGGCTGGCGGCGTACTCAAACGCATCGCCTTGCAGCCGCCTGCATTTCGCGTGGACTGGTCGCATTTTACCAGTTTGCTGAGCGACCGTACTCGTTTGGTCATCCTGAATACACCACATAACCCGTCCGCTACCGTCTGGCAGAAGGCCGATTTTGAGCAACTGTGGCAGGCAATTGCCACACGTAACATCTTCGTACTGAGCGATGAAGTCTACGAACACATCTGTTTCGACAGTGAAGGACACGCCAGCGTGCTGGCACATCCGTCGCTGCGTCAACGCGCTATCGCCGTTTCATCGTTTGGCAAAACGTTCCACATGACCGGCTGGAAAGTCGGCTACTGCGTCGCGCCAGCCGCATTGAGTGCGGAAATCCGTAAGGTTCACCAGTATCTGACGTTCTCCGTGAACACGCCTGCGCAGTTCGCCATCGCCGATATGCTGCGCGAACAGCCGCAACACTGGCGCGAACTACCCGATTTTTACCGTGCCAAGCGCGATCGTTTCATCAAGGCGCTGGCGGGCAGCCGTTTTGACATTCTGCCCTGCGAAGGCACTTACTTCCTGCTGGCGGACTATCGGGCGATTTCCGACCTGGACGATGTCAGCTTCTGCCGCTGGCTGACCGAGCACGTTGGCGTTGCCGCCATTCCGCTGTCCGTCTTTTGTGCCGATCCGTTCCCACATACGCTGATTCGACTATGCTTTGCTAAACAGGAAGTGACGTTGGATGCCGCTGCGGAGCGTTTATGTCGACTTTAAAGATTTCATTACTGCAACAGCCTCTGGTCTGGCGCGATGGCGAAGCCAACCTGCGCCACTTCGATACCTTATTAGCGGAGATGAGCGGGCGTGATGTGGCAGGACGCGATCTGATTGTGCTGCCGGAGATGTTCACCACTGGCTTTGCGATGGAGGCCGCCAAAGGCAGTCTGGATCAGTCAGTCGTAGAAGCGTGGCTGCACCAGTGGGCGCAGAAGACGAATGCGCTGATCGGCGGCAGCGTCGCGGTAAATACGCCAAAAGGTGCGGTGAACCGGTTCCTGCTGGTCGATCCGCACGGCGAGGTGTATCACTACGATAAACGTCACCTGTTCCGCATGGCGGATGAACATCACCACTATCAGGCAGGCACAGAGCGAGTCACCATTGAATGGCGCGGCTGGCGCATCTGCCCGATGATCTGCTATGACCTGCGTTTCCCCGTATGGTCGCGCAATCGACAGGATTACGATCTGGCGCTGTATGTCGCCAACTGGCCTGCGCCTCGCGCGGCACACTGGCAGACGCTGCTAGCAGCGCGCGCCATTGAGAATCAGGCCTACGTTGCAGGCTGTAACCGCGTCGGTACCGACGGCAACGGCCACAGCTACCGTGGCGATAGCCTGATTATTAATGCTCAAGGGGAAATTCTGGCCTCTGCCGCCCCCAATCAGCCTGCCTGTCTGGACGCCGAACTGTCGCTGGAAGCGTTGCAAAGCTACCGGGAATCCTTCCCCGCCTGGCGCGATGCCGATCGCTTTACGCTGTAGTGGTTGTGCTGTAGCTGTAATAGATGTAGCTGTCGTTACTGTGCAGAGGCGTGGTAGAACACCGCCTGATAGAACGCCTGTAGCGCCAGCGCCACATCTGCCGTGGTAACAGATTCATCAGGATGGTGGCTGATACCACCGCGACAGCGGACAAACAACATCGCTACTGGCCAGCGTTCGGCGATGGCGATGGCGTCGTGCCCCGCACCGCTTGGCAGCATCAGCGTTTTCCCCTGTACCTGCGTCACCGCCTCATTTAATACCGACTGCAACGCGGGATCGCAGCGGGTTGCCGCAATACGATAATACTCTTCGGCGCTGAACTGGCAGCCGCGCTGGTGCGCGATAGCCTGTCCCAGCGTCAGGAGTCTTTCCAGCAACGCATCCAGCGGCGCATCCTCCGGCCCGCGAATATCCAGCGTCATTTTCACCTCGCCGGGGATGACGTTCGCCGCGCCCGGTAAACACTGCAACGTACCAAACGTAGCGACCAGATGAGGATCGCTTTCTCGCGTTACCCGTTCTGCCTGCGCCATCCAGTCAGCCGCCGCCGCCAGCGCATCCTGCCGCTGCGTCATCGGTACCGTGCCCGCATGCCCCGCCAGACCGAGGAACGTGCAGTTGAGCCGCCGCGCCCCGTTAATCGCGGTGACCACGCCCAGCGCCAGATCCTGCTGTTCCAGACACGGCCCTTGTTCGATGTGCAACTCCAGATAGGCGGTGATATCACTGACCGGACGTGCCGCCAGCGCCACCTCAAGCGGATCCAGCCCCGCAATGGTCAACGCCTGCGCCACGCTGGTGCCTTCTGCATCCTGACAATCCAGCCAGTTCTCCGGCCAGGTACCCGTTAGCCCTCGACTGCCCAGCAGCGTAATGCCAAAACGCGTACCTTCCTCATCGCCGAAGCCGATGATTTCCAGCGCCACGGGCAAACGCGTCCCCTGCTGATGGAAGGCACGCACGACTTCAATCGCCGTCAATACGCCCAGCATGCCGTCATACCGTCCAGCATTGCGCACCGTATCCAGATGCGAACCGAGCAGCAGCGCTGGCGCATCCGGTGTTAATCCTTCATAGCGACCACAAATGTTGCCAACGCTATCCTGCCAGACGTTCATGCCCGCTTCGCGCATCCATTCCCCCACCTGCGCATTGGCACGCAGGTGTTCCAGCGACAGATAAACGCGGGTCAGCTGGCCGGGCGTTTCGCTAATTTCAGCCAGCGCATCGCAGCGCAACATAATCTGCTCAGCGGCGGCCTGTGCGGCAGCGGGCAACATCAACATTTCACTCATGCACGTCCCTCATCCGCCGCGTAGCAATTCCAGGCGGCCTGCAAGGCTTCACCCTGCACGGTACGGAAGCCAAGTCGATTCAGCACCGCCTCCAGCGCCGTCAGCGTTTGCATCACGCAGTCTTTACGCGCGTTGTAGCCCATCGTACCGATGCGCCATATCTTGCCCTGAAGCGGGCCAAACGAGGTGCCGATCTCGATGGCAAAATCTTCCAGCAGCAGCTTACGCACCTGCTCGCCGTGAACGCCGTCAGGAATCACCACGCCCAGCACGTTATTCATTTTGTGGGTCAGCGAACCAAAGGTGTCCAGCCCCATTCCCTGAATCCCCGCCACCAGTGCACTACCGTGCAGCGCATGGCGAGCAATACTGCGATCCAGCCCTTCTTCGAGGATCGTTCGGGCACATTCGCGTGCGGCGAACAGCATGCTCGTCGCCTCGGTATGGTGGTTCAGGCGCTCCGGCCCCCAGTAATCCATCACCATGCCCAGATCGAAATAGTTGGAATAGATCATCTCGTCGTCGCCGTCCTGATGCGCGTCCGTTCTGATCCCCTGTTCGACGCATTTACGCCGGCGGATCACCGCTTCCATCTGCGGACTAAGCGTGATCGGTGAACTGCCGGACGGCCCGCCGAGGCATTTCTGCAACCCTGCGGAAACCGCATCCAGTCCCCATTTATCCGTTTCCAGCGGGTTACCGCCAAAAGAGGCGGTAGCATCGGTATAGAACAGTACGCCGTAGCGGCGGCAAATCTCACCCAGTTCCTCTAGCGGTTGCAGCATGGTAGTCGATGTATCGCCCTGCACCGTCAGCAGCAAACGCGGGCGTACCGTTTTGATCGCGTCTTCGATCTGGTCTGGTGAAAACACCTCGCCCCACGGCACTTCGATGGTATGAACGTCAGCACGACAGCGGCGGGCAATCTCGCACAGCAGATGACCAAAACGGCCAAATACCGGCACCAGCACCTTGTCACCGGGGCGGATCGCCGACAGCAGAATCGCTTCGATCCCCGCTCGCGAGGTGCCATCTACCAGCATCGTCCAGCGGTTTTCCGTACGGAAAAGCTGACGGTAGAGCTCCATGACCTGATTCATGTAGTTGGTCATCGCGGGATCATATTGCCCCACCAACTGGCTGGCCATTGCCCGTAATACGCGCGGATCGGCATTGATCGGCCCCGGCCCCATCAGCAGGCGATGAGGGGGATTGATTTGCGCGTACAGTTCGCTGTTCATGGTTATGTGCTCCAGATTCTTTACGTTACTGGTCTGCTAATCGAATGATTTGATGCGCGTTTCCGTGCGTGATTAGCTCAAAAGAGGGAAGCCTTACGCTTCCGATAGTCCCCGGACGGAGGCGATGAACTGTTTCAGTTCGCGGGTCTGCGGGTTGGCGAACAGTGTTTTGCTGTCGCCCTGCTCCCAGACCGTGCCCTGATGCATAAACACCACGCGGTCGCCCACTTCACGGGCAAAATTCATTTCATGCGTCACCAGAATCAGCGTCATGCCTTCGGCAGCCAGCTGTTCCAGCACTTTCAGCACTTCGCCGACTAATTCAGGATCGAGTGCCGAAGTAATTTCGTCGCACAGCAGGACTTTTGGGCTCATCGCCAGCGCGCGGGCAATCGCGACGCGCTGCTGCTGACCACCCGACAGATTGGCGGGATAGTAGTGAAGGCGTTCACCCAGCCCGACCTTATTGAGCATCTGTTCACCCAGCTCACGGCACTCCGCTGCGCTTTTGCCCAGCACGCGGCGCGGTGCCAGCATCACGTTTTCCAGCGCCGTCATGTGCGGAAACAGATTGAAGTTCTGGAACACCATCCCGACCGAGCGGCTGATTTCCCGCGCCTGCGAATCCCTGTCGGTAACGGTCATCCCACCCAGCTTGATGCTGCCGTCCTGATAGCCTTCCAAACCGTTCATGCAGCGCAATAGCGTGCTCTTACCGGAGCCGCTGCGCCCGATGATCGAAATGACTTCGCCCATTTCGATATCCAAATCCACGCCTTTCAGGACATGGTTCTGGCCGTAATATTTTTGAACCTGATTAATGGTGATGAGCGGCATTGAATTTCTTCTCCAGATAGCGGCTGTAGTAAGAGAGCGGATAGCACATCAGGAAATAGCCCAGCGCCACCAATCCGAACACTTTAAACGGCTGATAGGTCACGTTATTCAACATGGTTCCCGCCTTGGTCAGTTCGATAAATCCGATGATTGATGCCAGCGCGGTACCTTTAATCACCTGCACGGAAAACCCCACGGTAGGCGCGATGGCGATACGCATCGCCTGCGGCGCAATCACCCGATAGAGCGTCTGGCCGAAATCCAGTCCGAGACAGCGCGATGCTTCCCACTGCCCTTTTGGCAAGGCTTCCACGCTGCCACACCAGATATCTACCAGAAAGGCGCTGGTAAAGAGCGTCAGCGCCAGTGCCGCCGCCGTCCACGGGCTCACATCGATGCCGAACAGCGCCAACCCGAAAAAGGCGAGAAACAGCTGCATCAGCAGCGGCGTCCCCTGAAACAGCTCGGAATACAGGTGGACAAGGCGCGTCGGCCATTTGCGTTTAGTCAGCCGCAGCAGCATCAGCGGAAAGGTCACTATCGCGCCGCCAATGAAAGCCGTCAGCGACAGCAGTAGCGTCCAACGTGCCGCCAGCAGCAGGTTGCGCACAATATCCCAGTCGGTAAATGTCATCATGACTGATTCCCCAGAAAGCGCCGACCCGCCAGCAGTAAGAGTTGTCGCATCAGAACAGACAGCATCAGGTAACACAGCGTGGTTGCCAGATACACTTCAAAGCTCAAAAACGTACGAGACTGAATCAGGTTGGCAGCAAAAGTCAGTTCTTCGTAAGACACCTGCGACACCACTGACGATCCCAGCATGACGATGATGCATTGGCTAACCAGCGCCGGATAAATCCGCTGGAGCGCGGGCGGTAGAATCACACGCAGGAAGGTCTGCATCCGCGTCAGCCCCAGCACGCGAGCGGCTTCCCACTGGCCTTTCGGCGTCACCTGAATCCCCGCGCGGATAATCTCGGTGCTGTACGCCCCCAGATTAATCAGCATCGCCAACAGCGCGGCCTGTCCGGCGGTGAGCTTCAAGCCCAGACTCGGCAAGCCGAAGACGATGAAGAACAGCTGAACCACAAACGGCGTATTGCGGATCAACTCGACGTAGACACCCCATAGCCGACTCAGCAAGGTGGGCTTGCCACTGCGGAAGGCCGCACCGAAGATGCCGATAGCAATGCCGCCGAGGGTTGCCATGACCGTCAGCTCAATGGTGACCCACAACCCCTCCAGCAACTCAGGCCAGAACGGAAATAGCGCGGAAAAATTAAGCTGATAGGTCATGGCGTGATCCCGTTAAGCCTTAATGCTGGCCGGCAGCGGCGCTTTCAGCCATTTTTCCGACAGGGTATTGAGCGTGTTGTCTTTCAGTGCCTGCTCAATCAACGCATCGACTTTCGCTTTCAGCGCGGGCTCATCTTTTTTCAGCCCGATGTAGCACGGCGAATCTTTCAGCATAAACTTCGCTACCGGTGCTTTCGTCGGATTCTGCTCGGCGATAGCGGCTACAACCAGGTTACCCGTTGCAACATATTCCACCTGCCCGGACAGGTACGCCGACAGCGTGGTGTTGTTATCTTCGTAGCGCTTAATCTGTGCGGCCTTCGGTGCGATATCCGTCAGCACCATGTCTTCTACCGCACCGCGCGTGACGCCAATGCTCTTGCCTTCCAGCGCTTCAGACGATGTCAGCGTGCTGTCTTTCGGCCCAAATACGCCGAGGAAAAACGGCGCATAGGCGCGGCTGAAATCGATCACCTTTTCACGCTCGGCGTTTTTGCCCAGACTGGAGATCACCAGGTCAACTTTGTTGGTTTGCAGATACGGTACGCGGTTAGCACTGGTTACCGGAACCAACTGCAACTTTAGTTTCATCTCTTTCGCCAGATAGCGAGCGATATCGATGTCATACCCCTGCGGTTGCAGATCCGTCCCCACCGATCCAAACGGCGGGAAATCCTGCGGGACAGCGACACGCAGCACGCCGCGCTTCTCGATATCCTGCAACTGATCGGCCATCGCACTACCGGCCTGAACCAGTAACATTGCCGCGCCCATCACCGCCAGTAACCCTTTTTTGATGCCCAGTTTATTGATCAACATCGTCTCTGCCCCCGGTTAGTATAATTGAAACGAAAGATTCTTTAAAAACAAAAATTGAAACCATCGTTGCAGGAATTAAGCAAGGAGCATGCCAGATCGCATGGGTACTCTTGGCGATGAGGAACAGCGTAGAAGGTCAAATGATTTTGCTAAAACAAGGCATAGCTATGGATATGAAATATTTGTGAAAAATTTCGTGCGTAATACTCAGGGCTGAACCTTATGGTTTTCATGCTTTATTCGCGTCAAGAATTACGCTGAGGTGAGCATGACCGCCGGATGAGCGGCATGGACGCCGCGAAAGTCAGCGCCGCGTCGGGAGCGCGTCGCTGACGGTCCGGGTTGCGGGCATAAACGCCGAAGGTACCGCGAAGCGGCGTGATTCCTCGCAAAAAGCCTGGGTTCATAGGGCAAGCGGCGTTTGAGCTGCCCTATGTCGGGCGTGGCGCTGCGTCACAAAAATAATCCGGTGCTATCACGCCCGAAACGATCTGCATGACTATATGACAGATCCACATGACGGCATGACACATAAGGGCATCAGAATAGCACCAAACATCAACTATACTGCACTGAATTGGTGCATTAGCACCATCCCAACGCACCATTAGCGTTGCTCAAGCTCATCCAGTTCACCATAAAGATCCACGATCTGGTGGATACGTTGGCGTCCGTCACGCAGCATTTCATGCAGCAATGCATTGCTGATCACGTTCACTAAACTCATCGCGGACGAATAGCTGTCAAACGCCGAGACGCTGTCCAGCGGGACGCACAGCGACCAGGTTGCCAGCGACATTAGCGTACTGGCCTGTGGTTCGCACAGCAGCAGCACAGGCACACCGCGCTTTTGCAACTGTGCCAACAGCGGCTGGATCAGACGCGGGCGGCGGCGAAACGCCACCACAATCACGGCATCCTGTGCGGTAAGATCCACCAGCTCTTCGGATAACGTCTGCCCCGGCTGCGTCAGCAGCGTGACCTGTTGGCGAATCTGGAGCAACTGTTGGCGCAGGTGCAGCGCCACCGGATAGCTATTGCGCAGCCCAATCAGACACAGGCGCTGCGCCTGCATCAGCGCCTGAATCACCGCGCCAAATTGCACGGGGTCAATCTGGTTTATCCACTGCGTCAGGTTCGCCATTTCCTGCTTGTAATGCCGCGCCAACAGCGTATTCCCCTGCACGGCATCCCGGTTATCCGCCAGCGGCATCCCGCTTTGGCGCAGCGTTCTGAGTTCATCGCGCATGTCACGGTAGCTGGGGTAGCCCAGCCGTTTGAACAATCGGCTGACGGTCGCTTTGGAGACGCCGCTCAGCCGCGCCAGCTCGGCGCTGTTGTAGCTAATCAGATCGTCAAAGTGATCGAAGATGAAATCCGCGACGCGCTGTTCCTGCGGTGAGAGTTCGCCGTAGCGATCCCGTAATCGTTCATCTATTTGCATCATCATCTCTCATCCATTGCGCTTGCTGTAACGTTTGTTTCATGTCGCAGAACATAGCACAGGATTGTCAGGATGATATAGATACCCCTTCCGGCACCGCATACGGACTTTCTACCGCACCGAAAAACTGGAACGCCGTTTGCTTATAGCTAAGGTTAATAACTCTTACCCTACATAATATTTAAACAAGGAATCCTGAGATGATGCAAAGCAACACCGCCCCGCTGGGTATGGCGGTAGCACCTCATCATTTAGCCAGTGCCAGCGCGTTGGCCGTTCTGCGTGAAGGTGGAAACGCCATTGAAGCCATGGTCGCGGCGGCGGCAACGATTGCCGTGGTGTACCCGCATATGAACGGGATCGGCGGCGACGGCTTCTGGCTGATTGTGCCCCCACACGGCGAACCCGTTGCTATTGATGCCAGCGGGGCAGCGGGGTCGCTGGCCTGCCGTGAGTGGTATCAAGGTGAAAGTCGCATTCCACACCGTGGCCCCAAAGCGGCGCTGACGGTCGCAGGCACCGTCGGCGGCTGGCAGGAAGCGCTGGCCTATTCACAAGAACTGGCCTATTCACAAGAAATAGACAGCACGCCGATGCCGCTGGCTCGTCTGCTATCTGACGCGATCCGCTATGCGGCTGACGGCATTCCCGTCACACAATCTCAGGAGGATGCGCTCACCCAGCGCTATCACGAGCTGAGCGATTTTCCGGCCTTTAGCCAGCTATTTATGCCGCAGGGGAATATCCCGCGCGCGGGCAGCCGTTTCACGCAGCCGGATTTAGCCGATACCCTGACGACGCTCAGTATTGAAGGACTGGACAGTTTTTATCGTGGCTCCGTCGCCGCCCGGCTGTCGGCACAGATGGCGCAGCTCGGTATGCCGCTAACGGCGGACGATCTGGCAAATTACCGCGCCAAACGAACCACACCGCTGGTGCTGAAGCACAGTAAAGGCGATATCTATAACCTCGCGCCGCCGACGCAGGGACTGGTGTCGCTCGCCATTCTCGGCCTGACCGATCATTTAGACATGGAAGATCTGAACGATAGTCAGACGATCCATCGCATTGTCGAATCGACCAAATTGGCGTTTGGTTTGCGCGACCGCTTCATTACCGATCCTAAGCAAATGACGCAGGACGTGCAGGCGTTGCTGGAAAACGATGCGCTCGGCGTGCTGGCTCGGCAAATCGATACCCGCAAAGCCGCGCCGTGGGGAGAAGGCAAAGGCCCCGGCGACACCGTCTGGATGGGCGTATGCGATAGCAGCGGCCTGTGTGTGTCTTTCATTCAAAGCATTTACCACGAGTTTGGCAGCGGCGTGGTCTTGCCGGGAACCGGCGTGCTCTGGCAGAACCGCGGTGCCTCGTTCAGCCTCGATCCGGCACACCTGCTGGCGTTAGAACCCGGTAAGCAGCCGTTTCATACGTTAAACCCTGCCGCTGCACGCCTGTCCGACGGGCGAACCCTGGTCTACGGTTCGATGGGCGGCGACGGACAGCCGCAGACGCAGGCAGCCATCTTTATCCGTCACGTCCAGCAAGGGCTGCCGCTGCAACAGGCGATTACCGCCCCGCGCTGGCTGTTGGGCCGTACCTGGGGACAGGTCTCCGATACGCTGAAGATCGAAGATCGCTTTAAACCCGCGACCGTGGATGCACTGCGTCAGCTCGGTCACGACGTCGAACTCTTGAGCAGCTTTAGTGAAACGGTCGGCCACGCGGGTGCCATCGTACGCCACACCAACGGCATGCTGGAAGGGGCGTTCGATCCACGCAGCAACGGCAGCGCGGCAGGTTTCTAGTTTTTTATTTAACCGGGAGAAAACAGAATGACGATGATCGAACACGATGCGCTGGCAGCCTATCTGCAACAGATGGAAACGCTGCTGGCGCTGCAACTGAGTCAGGAACGGCGTCAGGAGCTGCTTGTGCAGTTCAGCCGCATTCACGCCATGGCACAGCCGCTGATGGCTTTTCCTCTTGATGAGCATCAGGAAATTGCCGGGGTTTATACGCTAGGAGCTTATACGTTATGAGCTTATACGCCAGAAGCGCGTCCTCATCATTATCTATCCGGCAGATTCAGCAAGGTTTACAGGCTGGCACGTTCTCCGCCAGAGAGCTTGCGCAGCAGGCGTTGGGTGCCATTGAGCAGGTCAACCCCACCATTAATGCCTATACCCAGGTTACCAGTACTCGCATGTTGGCAGAGGCTGAGCGCATCGACTCAAGCCGTCAACGCGGAGAAACCTTACCCGCGTTGGCCGGCGTGCCTTACGCCGTCAAGAACCTGTTTGACGTCAGCGGCGAAACCACGTTGGCAGGTGCCGAGCTTTTCAGCCAGCGACCACCCGCGGCACAGAACGCCTTTGCCATCCGCCAGCTTGCCAGTCAGGGCGCACTGCTGTCCGGCATGTTGAATATGGATGCCTATGCCTACGGCTTTACCACCGAAAACAGCCATTACGGCCCCACGCGCAACCCGCTTGATACACAGCGCATTGCGGGTGGATCGTCTGGCGGATCGGCCGCCGCCGTCGCAGCAGGCTTGGTTAACTTCACGCTGGGCAGCGACACCAATGGCTCGATCCGCGTGCCGTCGTCGCTCTGCGGCATTTTCGGGCTAAAGCCGACGTTTGGCCGCTTATCACGTCACGGCAGCCACCCGTTTGTCGCCAGCCTCGACCATATCGGCCCGCTGGCGCGTAGCGCAGACGATCTGGCATTAGTGTTCGATGCCTTACAAGGCCGTGATGAACACGATCGTTTTCAAGCCAAGCGGGAAACGCAGCATACCGCCGCACAGTTGGAAGCGGGCAGTGACGGATTGCGCTACGCGGTGCTTGACGGCTATTTCTCCACCTGGGCCAGCGAGGAAGCCAACACCGCCGTTCGTCAGGTCGCACAGGTGCTGGGCGCACAGGACAGCCTGACGCTAACCGATGCCGCACTAGCACGTAGCGCCGCCTTTATTCTGTCGGCCAGCGAAGGGGGAAACCAGTATTTGCCAGCCTTGCGCACGCAGCCTGAGCGCTTCGAGCCCCTGTCACGCGAGCGGCTGTTGGCAGGCGCAATGATCCCCGCGGCCTGGTATGTGCAGGCTCAGCGCTTCCGGAATTACTTCCGTCAACAGACGCTGGCGCTGTTTGAGCACACCGACCTGCTGATCGCACCGGCGACGCCCTGCTCCGCCACGCTCATTGGGCAGGAAACCATGCGCATTAATGATACCGATCTGCCCGTCCGCGCCAGCATGGGCATGCTGACACAGCCGATCTCTTTCGTCGGTCTGCCCGTCGTGACAGTGCCGGTAGCAACCGCCAGCGGCCTACCGATAGGCGTGCAGATTATTGCCGCACCGTGGCGCGAGGATCTTTGCCTGCGGACGGCGTGGGCGCTGGAGCAGCAGGGCATCACTTATACCCGTCATACTTCAAGTTGCATGTGCGTTGGCTGCGCTCAGTCACCCGAATCACTTACCAGTGTAAGCTCATCGGGATGCCTTCCCTTGCCGCCTGCCTGAAACTCGAATTATTTAGGGTAGTTATCTTATGAGGAAAGAAAATATGTTGCCTGACGATATCAATCAGCCGGATGTACTGGCCGACGTGACTGACGCGTTCTATCGCTATGAGAAAGCCTTAACAGGTAATGACATTGCGGTGCTGGATGAACTGTTCTGGCACGATGAAAAAACGGTGCGCTACGGTGCAGGAGAAAATTTGTACGGGATAGAGGAAATCCGCGCCTTTCGCCTCGCTCGCCCCTCTGCCGGTCTGGACAGAACCCTGCGTAATACGGTCATCACCACCTATGGTCATGATATGGCCGTCGCCAGCACGGAGTTTACCCGCGCAGGCAGTACGAAGATCGGCCGCCAAATGCAAACCTGGGTAAAAATGCCCGAAGGCTGGCGCGTTGTCGCCGCCCACGTCAGCCTGATGAGTGAATGACAACGGGGGATTTCCCCCACGATTACCCCATCTAACCACCCCGAACGTTAAGGCTGGCGGTGATACACCGCTTCAATGTTGAACCCATCGGGGTCGTGCACAAATGCGGCGTAATAATCCTGATGGTAATTCGGCCGCAGCCCCGGAGCACCATTATCTTCGCCTCCCGCTGCAATAGCAGCAGCAAAAAAAGCATCAACACGCTCTCGCGAGGCGGCGCTGAAGGCAAAATGCACGGCTGGGCAGGGCTCGCCCTTTGACTGATAAATCCAGAATTCACCACCGGGATCGCTTGACTGCCCATAGCCTTCCCGCACAGCAAAACTGACGGCAAATGACATGTCCTTAATCAGGCAGTAACCCAACGGCTTGAGCGCCGCTTCATAGAATTGTCGGCTACGGGCAATATCCCGTACCGGGATGCTCAGGTGATCTAACACGATGGCCTCTTTCGAATATCACTATGGATGATATTTGACCATAATAACCATGTACTTTATAATGATAATGCGATCGCGATCGGCAAAATAGAAATGCACGATAGCGCACGAAGCCTCTCACCACATTGGTCCCGCCCCTCGCTTTTATTACTCTGCAAAAATGACAAATATATTATTCAGAACACTCTCATTTATTGGTGGGAATTAACGCAATCATTTTACCTGCAATATCTTTGCTATACTGTATAAAATACCGACAGATAACATAAGTAAAAAATGTAGTTACGTCGGCCTATTCGGGTGTCTATAAGACAAAAATCTTGATTTATTTACCCTATTATTCGATTAGTGGAATTCACTATAAATGGTGATGTATTCACAATCAGAAAAGGTTATATCAGCCACTAATTCAATACGTAATAACTAACAGGTAACGCACTGTTATAAAAAGAATTACCATTCAAATAAAAAATCATAAAGATCACATAAATCATGAAGATAAGGCAGTAATAATAGCGTTACTGTTATCGCAAATATTCGCCTTCCGGGAAACGCCCCTGAGGCAATAAAGGGTTGTCTCAGAATCTGAGTATGGTAGGGTAGCTTATGTTTAATCATTATCAGGGTTACGTTATAGAATTATAAACGACACAGGAAAACAATAATTTCATGGCAATTAAACTTGAAGTAAAGAATCTTTATAAGATATTTGGCGAGCACCCAGACAGAGCATTTAAACTGATTGATAAAGGCCTGAGCAAAGATCAGGTATTTGAAAAAACAGGGCTTACTGTCGGGGTAAAAGATGCCAGTCTGGCCATTGAAGAAGGCGAGATATTTGTCATCATGGGATTATCCGGTTCCGGCAAATCAACCATGGTACGCCTTCTCAATCGTCTGATCGAACCCACTCGGGGTCAGGTGCTGATCGACGGTGAGGATATCTCCAAGATATCCGATACCGCGCTGCGTGACGTACGCCGCAAGAAGATCAGTATGGTGTTCCAATCCTTTGCGCTAATGCCGCATCTGAACATCCTCAACAATACCGCGTTTGGTATGGAACTGGCTGGCGTACCGAAAGCGGAACGTGAGCAAAAAGCGTTGGATGCCTTGCAACAGGTAGGGCTTGAAGCCTACGCGGCGTCTTACCCAGATGAGCTGTCCGGCGGGATGCGACAGCGTGTCGGTCTGGCTCGTGCGTTAGCAAACGACCCCGATATCCTGCTGATGGATGAGGCGTTCTCCGCGCTTGATCCGCTGATCCGTACTGAAATGCAGGATGAGTTGATCAAGCTCCAGTCTCGTCATCAACGCACTATCGTCTTTATCTCGCACGATCTGGATGAAGCGATGCGCATCGGTGACCGCATTGCCATTATGCACGGTGGTGAAGTGATTCAGGTCGGCACACCCGATGAAATCCTGAATAACCCCGCCAATGACTATGTGCGCACCTTTTTCCGCGGTGTCGATATCAGCCACGTGTTTAGCGCCAAAGATATCGCCCGTCGTCGCCCGGTCACCTTGATTCGTAAAACCCCCGGCGTGGGGCCGCGTTCCGCGCTGAAGATCCTTCAGGATGAAGACCGTGATTACGGCTACGTGCTGGAAGGTGGAAAACGTTTCATTGGCATCGTGTCTATTGATTCACTGAAGCAGGCGCTTAAAGAACAGCAGCCGCTGGAACAGGCGTTACTGCCCGAACCTGTTCCCGTGCCCGCAGATATGTCACTCAACGAGCTGATTTCTCAGGTCGCACAGGCTCCCTGTGCCGTTCCTGTCGTCGGCGAGAACAATGAGTACATAGGCATCATTTCCAAAGGAATGCTGCTACAGGCACTGGATAAGGAAGGAGTGACCAATGAGTAAATCAACATCGAATCCGTGGGATGCGACCACGGCACAAAACCAGCCTGCCGATCAAGGCACAACCTCTGAGCAGGCTAGTGGCGCACAGCAAAACGATCCGTGGGCGGCCAGCTCGCAAAACGCTCCAGCCGATTCTGCACCAGCGAATGATGGCGCTACGCCTGACAGTGCTGCACAGAGCGACCCTTGGTCCACCGGCGCGCCCGCTCAGGATGCCCCCGCCAACGGCGGCGATGCATGGAGCAGTACTCCGGCACCCGATGGTTCTGTCGATGCCGCCCATCAGGCTACACAATCCGGCAGTGACTGGTTAAACAGCGCAGCCCCAGCGCCCCCCGAGCATTTCAACCTGCTCGATCCGTTTAAAGACACGTTGATCCCACTGGACAGTTGGGTCACCCACGGCATCGACTGGGTTGTGCTGCACTTCAGACCGATCTTCCAGGGCGTTCGCGTCCCGGTTGATTTTATTCTGGGCGGCTTTCAACAATTCCTGCTGGGTATGCCAGCGCCGATCGCCATTCTGGTGTTTTCGCTGATTGCCTGGCAGATGTCCAGCCTCGGCATGGGCGTGGCTACCCTGTTGTCTCTCATTGCGATTGGCGCAATTGGTGCCTGGTCGCAGGCTATGATCACGTTAGCGCTGGTACTGACTGCGCTGTTCTTCTGCGTGCTCATCGGGCTCCCCGTTGGGATCTGGCTCGCACGTAGCGAACGGGCCGCAAAGTTCATTCGGCCACTGTTAGATGCCATGCAGACCACACCCGCATTCGTTTATTTAGTGCCTATCGTCATGCTGTTCGGTATCGGTAATGTACCGGGCGTGGTGGTGACCATTATCTTTGCCCTGCCGCCGATTATTCGCTTAACGATTCTGGGTATTCGTCAGGTGCCGGCCGATTTGATCGAAGCCGCCGAGTCATTCGGCGCCAGCCCGCGCCAGATGCTGCTTAAGGTTCAGCTCCCACTGGCCATGCCAACCATTATGGCAGGTGTTAACCAGACGCTGATGCTGGCGCTGTCGATGGTGGTTATCGCCTCGATGATCGCCGTAGGCGGTTTGGGTCAGATGGTACTGCGCGGTATTGGTCGTCTGGATATGGGTCTGGCTGCCGTCGGTGGTGTCGGGATCGTCATTCTGGCCATTATTCTTGACCGCCTTACCCAATCTCTGGGACGCGATCGCCGCAGCAAAGGCAACAAAAGCTGGTACGCCAGCGGCCCGATTGGCCTGCTGACCCGTCCTTTCATCAAGCAATAACGCACGATAAAAACAGAGGGAATCATGATGCGTAACACCACACTTTGGGCCGCCGCCCTGACTACCGCCCTGTTGAGTACACAGGTTTACGCCGCCGATACCGCACACCCCGGCAAAGGTATTTCCGTTATTCCAGTGCAAAGCACCATCTCCGAGGAAACGTTCCAGACGCTGCTGGTCAGCCGCGCGTTGGAAAAGCTGGGCTATGACGTGCAGTCCCCCCGTGAAGTGGACTACAACGTGGCCTACACCTCGATCGCCTCCGGCGATGCAACGTTTATCGCGGTTAACTGGGACCCGCTGCACGCCGATCAGTACAAAGCCGCTGGCGGGGATGCGAAATTCTACCGTCAGGGTGAATATGTCTCCGGTGCCGCTCAGGGTTACCTGATCGACAAGAAAACGGCTGAAAAATATAAAATCACTAATATTGCGCAGCTAAAAGATCCGAAAATCGCCAAGCTGTTTGATACCAACGGCAACGGTAAAGCCGACCTGACGGGCTGTACGCCGGGCTGGGGATGTGAAGCCGCCATCAACCACCACCTTCCTGCCTATGGCTTAACCGACACGGTAGAACATAATCAGGGGAACTATGCGGCGATGATCGCCGATACCATCACCCGCTACAAAGAAGGCAAGCCGATTCTGTACTACACCTGGACGCCGTACTGGGTGAGTGATGTGCTGGTTCCGGGACGTGACGTAGTCTGGTTGCAGGTACCTTTCTCTTCTCAACCGGGTGAAATGAAAGATGTCAGCACCAAGCTGCCAAACGGTGCCGACTATGGCTTCCCCGTTAACACGATGAAGATTGCCGCGAATAAAGCCTGGGCCGAGAAAAACCCAGCAGCGGCGAAGCTGTTCGCTATCATGAAGTTGCCAATTGCGGATGTGAATGCGCAGAACCTACGTATGCACGAAGGGCAGGGTTCACAGAAGGATATCGAACGTCATCTTGATGGCTGGATCAAAGCCCACCAGCAGCTGTTTGACGGTTGGGTGAAAACCGCCGCTGATGCAGCGAAATAATCACCAGTAGACGAGCGCCCCTTTCCAGTGAAAGGGGCGTTTTTCATTGATGGGCGATAATTACGGCAGGTTAACGATTTCGACCCAGTTCGCGCCTTTTCCGGTCGGGAATTGCCCTACTCGCACTAAATCCCCGTTATCCTGATTGATGCGATACACCGACAGCGACGTCGATTTCTCACCGCTGGCGATCAGGAATTTCCCGCTTGGATCGATCTGAATGCCGCGCGGCTGCGTTTCCGTCGGGTAGCGCGTAATGTATTGCAGCTGTCCGGTTTTCGGTTCTACCCGCAGCAGCGCAATCGTGCTTTTGGTGCGTTCCGATACGTACAGGAATTTTCCATTTGGCGTCAGATGTAAATCAGCGCTCCATATCTGTGGGCGGCTATCGGTGCTATTTTTATCCGGCGTAATGGTTCCCGCTCGCATCCCCGCATCGGCCGGCACGGTGTCCGTGTAATCCAACAGCGTGAGCTGCCCTGTATTTTCATTCAACGCCAGACGCGCGACTTTGCCGGACAGTTCATTGCTCACGTAGAGCGTTTTATTATCGGGTGATAACACCAGATGACGCGGCCCATATCCTTTAGGCAGCGTAATTTCTGCCGGTTCATTTGGCGTCAGCGTGCCGGTTTTCGCATCAAACCGGAACTGTACGATTTGGTCGCTGCCCAGGTTGCTGGCAAAAACGAACTTATTTTTGCGATCGGCAATAATACTGTGTGCCTTCTCACCTGTCGGCACCACGGTGACGACACTCGCGTTCACTTTGCCATCGTTATCAATGCCATTAACGGCGACTTTATTACCGCCGTACGAGGCGCTGAACAGCCACTTTCCAGTTCGGTCCGTCGAGATGTAGGCCATGCTGTCCGGCAATTCCGCTTTGCCTAACGGGCTCAGCACGCCGCTTTTAGGATCGATTTTATAGCTAACCGCCGAGTAAGGAATGCCGCGTGTGGCGGCATAGAGGAAGGATTTATCCGGGCTAACGGCCATCGGCATCACTTTCGCGCCTGCGGCTGCTTTGCCGATAGCGGTTAATTCGCCGCTTTGCGTATTGAGTGTGTAGGCATCAATCGCGCCATCAGTGGCAGCAGAGACGTAGACGGCCGTGACCGCCTGCGCGCCCATCGACCACAGTGCCGCAGGAAGAAGTGCGCATCCCATTAACACTGCAACGCTTTTTTTCTTAAATATCTGATAATGCTTAAACATAATGTCCCCTGTCGATAATGTTATGACTTTGGCGATAAGCTAAATCAATCTCAGGAAAAACAAAACAAACTTGAGCAGCGTAAAGATATTCTGGTATCTCATTAGGCTCTGCCGGATACTATACCTTCTGCTTTTAACATCATATTAACGTTCACACTATGTCTCTTCAGCAACAATCTGTATCACCCCAGCCACAACCGGGGCTTAGCCTGTCTTTGACCCTGATTATGTCTGTCGCGACCGGCCTTGCCGTCGCCAGTAACTATTATGCCCAACCGCTGCTGGAGACCATCGCCAGAGTCTTTGCGCTTTCCGTTAATCAGGCAGGGTTCATTGTCACCGCCGCACAGCTGGGTTATGCCGTCGGCCTGCTATTTTTGGTGCCGCTGGGGGATATGTTTGAACGCCGAACGCTGATTGTCGGCATGACGCTACTCGCCGCGGGTGGGATGCTGATTACCGCCTCTGCACCCACGCTCTGGATCATGATTGCGGGTACGGCGTTAACTGGGCTGTTCTCCGTTGTCGCGCAGCTGCTGGTGCCTCTCGCCGCCACGCTGGCGACGCCGGAAACGCGCGGTAAAGTCGTCGGCACGATTATGAGTGGCCTGCTGCTGGGGATTCTGCTGGCGCGTACCGTCGCGGGTGCGCTGGCTTCACTCGGTGACTGGCGCACCGTGTACTGGGTTGCCAGCACGCTGATGGTCATCATGGCGCTGATTCTGTGGCGGGCATTGCCGCGCATTCCTCAGCAAAACACGCTGAACTATCCGCAGTTGCTCGTCTCAATCTTCCGCCTGTTCTCTGCCACTCCGCTGCTGCGCACGCGTGCCATCCTGGGCTGTCTGTCCTTTGCTAACTTCAGCATTCTATGGACGTCGATGGCCTTCCTGCTGGCCTCATCGCCATACGGTTATTCCGAAGGCGTTATCGGCCTGTTTGGACTGGTCGGTGCCGCCGGAGCCTTAGCAGCATCACGCGCTGGGCGTTTAGTCGATCAGGGCAAGGCCAAGCCGACCACCAGCGTGGGGATTATCCTGCTTTTGCTGTCATGGGGCTTTATCGCGCTCGGTATTCATTCCGTAGCAGCGCTGCTCATTGGTATTATCGTGCTGGATCTGGCGGTTCAGGGCGTACACGTGACCAACCAGAGCGTGATCTACCGTATGATGCCCGAAGCACGTAATCGCCTGACGGCAGGCTATATGACCAGCTATTTTATCGGCGGCGCACTAGGATCGCTCCTTTCAGCCTCGGCTTACCAGCAGTGGGGCTGGCTGGGCGTCTGTGCCGCAGGCGGCATTATCAGCCTGTTGAACCTGCTGGTGTGGTGGCGAAGCCATCATCATGAAACGCAGGAAGCGATGGCGGCACTATAGTGCCTTCATAGACTTTCGTATTTGTAACACGCTCGCGTGAGACTGTCTCATTTGAGACAGTTTCTCGCGAGAAAATTACACCCGATACCATTTCGTCAAAAACCATCACGCCAGTTACGTAATAACGTGAAATTCCGGTGATGCTTTGCTAGTGTTATCGGTTAATTTCCTTTAAGAACAAAACATATCAAGCCAGTGAAGACATCACCCCCATCTGCACCGACAAAATCTGCCTCTTTTAGCGAAGGCGTATTTGACAGTCTGCCAATTGTTATCGGCTACATGCCCGTGGCATTCGCGTTTGGCATGAACGCCGTCAAGCTCGGGTTTACCCCGCTGGAAGGCATTTTCCTTTCCTGCATCATTTACGCCGGCGCCAGCCAGTTCGTCATCACCGCCCTGCTCAGCGCGGGCATGTCCATCTGGGTGGCGGCGTTGACCGTCATGGCGATGGATGTCCGCCATGTGCTGTATGGACCCGCGTTACGACATCGCATTGCACAACGGCTGCCGACGCGAAAAACCGCGCTGTGGGCGTTCGGCCTGACGGATGAAGTTTTTGCCGCCGCCGCCACCCGACTGGCGAAAGATAACCGCCGCTGGTCAGAAGACTGGATGATGGGTGTGTCGCTGCTCGCCTGGCTTTCATGGGTGCTCGGCACGGTGATTGGAGCCGTGTTCGGTAACGGCCCGCTGAATGATTACCCAGCCGTTGAAGCGGCGCTGTCTTTTATGCTGCCCGCACTTTTCCTGAGCTTTTTACTCGCGTCCTTCAGGCGGAAACAGAGTCTGGTCGTCGCCTGCGCACTCGGCGGCGCGCTGCTTGGTCTGCTGCTTTCCTCCATCCCGGCCGCAATACTGTTCGGCATTCTCAGCGGCTGCCTGGCTTCACTGGTTAACCCTGCTACGCCACAGGTGAACGTATGAGTACAGAAGTCATTCTTATCGGGCTGATTGTCGGCTTGGTGAACTACCTCTTCCGCTATCTGCCTCTGCGGCTGAGCGCCTCACGCGCTTCCGGTTCGCTGCAACGCGGCAAAAAAGCGCTGTTGCTTGATAGCATCGGCATTGCTTCCATTTGTGCGCTGCTGATTGTTTCCAGCGTGCCGGATATTCTCGCGCATCGTGAAAAGCTGCTGCCAACGCTTATAGGCTTTATTACGCTGACCGCCTGTTTTTATAAAACCCGCAGTATCGTCTTATCGACGTTACTGGGCGCGCTCTGCTACGGCGTAGCCTTTAAACTGCTTTGAATCCGCCGAGCGAATTATCAACTAACATTTTGATTTAAATAAAGTAAGCGGTGAATAATCTTCATTTCCAGCGATTCTCCGCTTACTTTCTGTCACAGAAATAAGCACAATTTCCCACCTCAATGCCGTTTACCCAGTTAGTAACATTAGTTACTATGCACTCCGTGATTAATGAGGTTTATATAAAAAATGGACAGTTCATTCACTCCTATAGAACAAATGCTCGACCTGCGTGCTTCGCGTAAGCCCGACTTCCCACGTCAGGAAGTGCTATTGCTGCGTTTATTCATGCACGTACAGGGCAAAATCCTGGAACACAGAAACCGAATTCTGAAAGAACAGGGCATCAATGAAACCCTCTTCATGGCATTGCTGACGCTGGAGTCTCAAGAATCCTATAGCATTCAGCCCTCTGAACTCAGTGCTGCACTGGGATCGTCACGCACCAATGCGACGCGCATTGCCGACGATCTGGAGAAGAGAGGCTGGATTGAACGACGCGAGAGCAGTAGTGACAGACGCTGCCTGCATCTGCATCTGACGGAAGAAGGTAAAGCATTTCTTGGTCAACTGATTCCACCGCAGCACCATAGCCTCCATGTGCTTTGCTCCGTGCTTGAATCTGGTGAGCAAAAACAGCTCGAAAGCCTGATGAGAAAACTGTTGGTCCGGCTGGATGAGATGGACGAGTCAGTCAACCAATAACAGAAAAAACAACAACAAAAAAACAATAGTCAGCACCTTTCCACTCGGAATGACCCGATGCTTATGTATCGGGCGGAGGCGTTTTGCTGCAAAAAATAGGCATGACTTCTCCGCAACCGCGGTATGCGGCTTAGCAAAACGGCAATTTCACGCGCTGGGCGGGCGACCTTAAGCCCACCGGGCCGCACAGCAAAATGAATTCATTGCGACTATCGCCAGACTGCTCTGTCTGGTGCGATAGCCGATACAAAGAAAATAAAAAGAGAGAGAACAGCATGAGTGAAAGTGTGGAAAATCAGGTGCCGCAGACGCCACAGAAAAACAAAAAACAGCAACGCAAACGCGTGTTATCACTGCTGACGTTTATTTTCGTCGTGTTGGGCTGTGCCTGGCTGGTTTACTGGTTCCTGGTGCTCAGACACCACCAAAGCACCGATGACGCCTACGTCGCAGGCAATCAGATTCAGATCATGGCGCAGGTCAGCGGCAGCGTCACTCATGTTAACGTCGACAATACCGATTTTGTTAAGCAGGGACAGGTGCTGGTGGAGTTAGATCCGACCGATGCCCAGCAGGCGTTTGAACGCGCGAAAACCGGGCTGGCCAACAGCGTCCGCCAGACGCACCAGTTGATCATCAACAGTAAGCAGTATCAGGCCAATATTGAGTTGCGCCAAACCGAGCTGAACAAGGCGCAAAGTGACTTGAGCCGCCGGGAAGCACTCGGCAGCGCTAATGCTATCGGGCGTGAAGAAGTGCAGCATGCTCGTGATGCCGTCGCAACCGCCAAAGCCGCACTGGAAGTCGCCAGACAGCAATATCAGGCGAATCAGGCAATGATTCTGGATACGCCGCTTGAGAAGCAACCCGCCATACAGCAAGCCTCCGTAGAAATGCGCGATGCCTGGCTGGCGCTACAGCGTACCAAAATCGTCAGCCCGATCGACGGCTATGTCTCACGCCGCAGCGTGCAGATTGGGGCGCGTATCTCTTCGACATCAGCGCTGATGGCCGTCGTTCCTGCCAATCACCTGTGGGTCGATGCGAACTTCAAAGAGACACAGTTAGCCAATATGCGTATCGGGCAACCGGCTACCGTGATCGCGGATATCTACGGTGACGATGTCGTGTACCAAGGAAAAGTGGTCGGCCTCGATATGGGTACCGGTAGCGCGTTCTCTCTGCTGCCTGCCCAGAACGCGACGGGCAACTGGATCAAAGTCGTTCAGCGCCTACCCGTGCGTATTGAGATCGATCCGAAGCAGATTGCAGAACATCCGTTGCGTATCGGTCTGTCCGCGCTGGTTAATGTCGATACCGCCAATACGGAAGGCAGCGCGTTAGCAGAAACCTCACGCACCACGCCAGCCTACCAAAGTGATGCTTTGACGTTGGATCTCACGCCTGTTAATCAGGAAATCAGCGCCATTATTCAGGCGAATGCCGGTTAAGCGGGCAGGAGAGAAACGTGCAGAGAGAACCGCTTAAAGGTGCCAGTCTGGCCTGGATGACCGTTGCTCTGTCGCTGGCAACGTTTATGCAGGTGCTGGATTCCACCATCGCCAACGTCGCTATTCCGACTATCGCCGGTAATCTGGGTGCGTCCAACTCACAGGGAACGTGGGTCATCACCTCGTTCGGCGTTGCCAACGCCATCTCTATTCCTATTACCGGCTGGCTGGCCAAACGGTTTGGGGAAGTCCGCCTGTTTTTGTGGTCAACGGCACTCTTCGCTCTGACGTCCTGGCTATGCGGAATATCCACCAGCCTGGAAATGCTGATTTTCTCCCGCGTGTTGCAGGGGATTGTCGCCGGGCCGCTGATCCCGCTGTCACAGAGCCTGTTGCTCAGCAATTATCCCCCCGCCAAACGCAGCATCGCTCTGGCGCTATGGTCGATGACCGTGGTCGTCGCGCCGATCTGTGGCCCGATTCTGGGCGGCTGGATTAGCGACAACTATCACTGGGGCTGGATATTCTTCATCAACGTTCCACTCGGCATCGCCGTGGTATTTATTGCCATGCAAACGCTGCGCGGGCGAGAAACCAAAACCGAGATCAAGCCCATCGATACCATCGGGCTGGCATTGTTGGTTGTCGGTATCGGTAGCCTCCAGATGATGCTCGACCGCGGAAAAGAACTGGACTGGTTTAACTCGACGGAAATCATCACCCTAACCGTGGTGGCGGTGATTGCAATCGCGTTCCTGATTGTCTGGGAGCTAACCGACGACCACCCAGTGGTGGATTTATCGCTGTTTAAATCGCGCAACTTCACCATTGGCTGTCTGTGTATCAGCCTAGCCTACATGTTTTACTTCGGGGCGATCGTGCTCTTGCCGCAACTGTTGCAGGAGGTGTATGGCTATACCGCCACCTGGGCGGGGCTGGCATCCGCACCGGTTGGGTTGATGCCGGTGGTGCTGTCGCCGATCATCGGTCGATTCGCGCCGCGTCTGGACATGCGCAAACTGGTGACGTTCAGCTTTATCATGTACGCCGTCTGCTTTTACTGGCGCGCGTACACCTTTGAGCCGGGCATGGATTTCGGCGCATCGGCCTGGCCGCAGTTTGTTCAGGGGTTTGCCGTCGCTTGTTTCTTCATGCCGCTGACAACCATCACGCTGTCTGGGCTTCCGCCGGAACGTTTGGCGGCAGCATCGAGCCTATCGAACTTTGCCCGTACGCTGGCGGGCTCAATAGGAACGTCGCTGACCACCACGCTCTGGACGCAGCGCGAATCGCTACACCATGCGCACCTGACGGAATCTATCACGCCCTATAATCCGATCGCGCAGGAAACGTACCAGCGGCTTCAGGCGATGGGAATGAGCCAAACGCAGGCCTCAGCCTACATCGCAGAGCAGATTACCGCACAGGGGCTGATTATTTCCGCCAACGAAATCTTCTGGGCCGCAGCGGCCGTATTTCTGGTTCTTCTGGTGCTGGTCTGGTTCGCTAAACCGCCCTTTACCACTGGTGGTGGAGGCGGTGGCGCGCACTAACTCGCCGTAAACTTTCTTTCCCCTTCCGCCAGCAACGGGCCGAAGGGGAATTCTCTTTTACCCTTCCCACCGTCCCCTGATGACTCGAATACGTCTCGCCATCCTTATAGCGCGGTAGCGAATAAGGATTTACAGATTCGGGATAAACATATTTTCACATTCCGATTACAATGCGCCTCTTTTATTCAGGGATTACGTGGTTTTTTATGTCACAGGTTTTACATTTCATTTTGGCAACCGCAGCCATTTTTTTGCTGGCACTGCTCGTCAGTCACGACAGAAAACGCATCCGACTGCGCTTTATTGTGCAACTGCTGGTGATTGAAATTTTGCTGGCCTATTTCCTTCTACATTCCAGCATCGGGCTTAACGCGATTAGCGCCTTTGCTGGTTTGTTTGAAAAGCTATTATCTTTTGCCAATCAAGGGACCGATTTTGTGTTCGGCGGGATGAACGCACAAGGGCTTTCCTTTATCTTCCTCAATGTGCTCTGCCCTATCGTCTTTATTTCTGCGCTGATCGGCATTTTGCAGCACTGGCGCATTTTACCGCTGATTATCAAAGGTATCGGCACACTGCTGTCCAAAGTGAACGGGATGGGGAAACTGGAGTCGTTTAACGCTGTGAGTACGCTGATGCTCGGGCAGTCAGAGAATTTTATCGTCTATAAGGGCATCCTCGCCGACATGTCGCCACGTCGGATGTACACGATGGCGGCAACAGCAATGTCGACCGTGTCCATGTCGATTATCAGCGCCTACATGACCATGCTGGACGCCAAATACGTCGTCGCCGCGCTGATTCTGAATATGTTCAGCACCTTTATCATTCTGTCGATTATCAACCCTTATCAGCCTGACGACGAACCAGAACTGAAACTGGAAAAGCTGCATGAAGACCAAAGCTTCTTTGAAATGCTGGGGGAATACATTCTTGCCGGGTTTAAAGTGGCGATGATTATTATGGCGATGTTGATCGGCTTCGTGGCGTTAATTGCCGCCGTGAATGCACTGTTCAGCACCGTCTTCGGCATTAGCTTCCAGGCGATCATGGGCTATGTCTTTTCACCGCTGGCGTGGCTTATCGGCATTCCCTCTTCCGATATTCTGAACGCAGGGAGCATCATGGCGACCAAGCTGGTGGCGAATGAATTTGTTGCCATGATCGAATTGAAGAAGATCGCAGCAGAGATGTCGCCACGCGGACTGGGCATTTTATCCGTGTTCCTGATTTCCTTCGCTAACTTCGCGTCAATCGGCATTATCGCGGGTGCCATCAAAGGGCTGAATGAAGCACAGGGCAATGTGGTATCGCGCTTCGGCCTGAAGCTGGTTTATGGTTCTACGCTGGTGAGTTTACTGTCTGCGGCAGTGGCGGGACTGGTGCTGTAATACGTGTGAGATGAAAATCATCAGCCCCTGAAAAGGGGCTGATGAAAAAGTTAGAACGCGACGCAGACGGGAGCATCAATCCGCATGACGGATTCCTGCGCGAAACGTGATTTGTAGGTCGTACGCAACGCTTCAATATCACGCTCCCGATCGGGGCCGTGAATCAACATCAGCGCCTTGCTGTTCTCTCGGGCAACCACGCCATCATTCCCTAGCCATTGTCCTTTGGCATCAAACACCGTCAGCCCTTCTTTAAAGCGTGGCGTAACGTCACCATCCAAGAATGCTTTCCACTCGGCATCTGAAATCACCGGGCCAGCAGGACGATTCAAACCAAAATAAAGTGTGGTCTGCACCTGTTTATCGCCAATCTGACACGCCTCAGCCGCTGGCGCAGCGGCAGCGGACGAGCGCTGCAGCGAGTGGCAACCGCTTACCAGCAATGTACCCAACAGTAACGATACCGCGATAATTTTCTGCTTCATCACTCGTTCTCTCATCCGTGGTTACACTTACTCAGGGAGCCCATTCTCCCTGAGCGTCGACGCGCACGATCAGCCGACACGTACTATCAGGCCTGGTTCTGTCGCCACCACTCGGACAGCAAAATGCCCGTAGCGACTGAAATATTCAGACTTTCCACCTTACCGGTACCGCCGATAGAGACTTTTACGTCCCCTTGCTGCCAAGCGCTATCCGACAGACCATCACCTTCCTGACCCAGCACGATCACGGTTTTCGCCGGAAGCGTTGCTTGCGACAATGCCGTGCCTTTATGGCTGGACGTGGTCACAATGGTGTAGCCTGCGTTGCGGAATTCCGTCAACACGGACAGGAAATCGTCAGCGTTAATCGCTTTAACGTGTTCCGCACCGCCTTCTGCCGTGCGCACGGCAGCGCCAGATTCCAGCAGCGCCGCATCCTGCACCAGCACACCTTTCACGCCGAAATGCGCGCAGCTGCGCATAATGCCGCCGAGGTTGTGCGGGTTACCCACATCTTCCAGCGCCAGTACGCAGTCGTGCTCGCCAGCCGTTTTCAGATACTCACGCACATCCATTCCCTGACGCTTTTTAATCAGGAAACACACGCCGCCGTGGTGCTCGGTGCCGGAAGCCTTAATCAGCTCATCCTCTTCCACAACGTGGTAAGCCTTGCGGTTTGCCGCCATCCAGCGCAGTGCATCGCGGAAACGCGGTGTCACTTCTTGCAGGAACCAGGCACGAACGATCACTTCAGAACGGTTTTTAAACAGCGCCTGACAGGCATTTTCGCCATACACACGTGTTTCTTCCTGACGCTGGCGACGCAGTTGCTCAGGATCGATATGGCTCTTGCCTGTGATACCGCCATGGTCCGGCGTTTCGCTATCGCTTGGCGCACGAGACACGGTTTTCCACGGTGATTCATAGCCACCGGTATCGTCACCGCGCGGTCGGCGAGGCTTATCACCGCTGCGTTCATTACGATCTTTATTGCCCCACGGCGATTTCGCATTGCTATCGCCGTCACGGGACGGATTTTCCCGGGCATAGCGCGGGTTAACATCACGCGGATGCTTCGGCTTTTCGCGTTGATCGCGAGAGCCACTGCCGTCACGCCGATCGCCACGGCGATCTTTGTCAGCAGGGCGCTTGTTTTTATTCTCTTTCTCGCCCTCATCATCACTACGGACGTACATCACACGGACTTTGCCGCTTTTACTATTGAATGAATCGCTCATTGTTTTCTCCACCTACGCGCTGGGCGCGAAGATTACCTTATGTACACCCGCTTAGCCACACGCTTGTGGTAAAAGAGCGCTAACAGTCAGAAGCTATTGTAGCTATTGGGCAAACCACGTTGTTGCCATAATGTCTCACCACCATAATTTATTAACGCTTAAGCAACATGACGTTGACTTTCCAATGCCGCATTGCGCGCATTTTATCAGCGACATCTTTATTTTAGCCCTTTTATCTGAGGCCCTGTTATGAATACGGTATGTGGATCTTGCCAAACAACCAATCGCCTGCCAGAGGAGCGCGTTGATGACCATGCTAAATGTGGTCGTTGCGGAGAAACCTTATTCAGCGGTGACGTTACCAATGCCACAGAAGCGACGCTCGATAAGCTGTTACAGGACGATCTTCCCGTCGTAATCGATTTCTGGGCGCCCTGGTGCGGCCCCTGCGTCAACTTCGCCCCGGTGTTTGAAAACGTCGCGCAGGAGCGTAGCGGGAAAATCCGCTTTATTAAGGTCAATACCGAAGCCGAACCGGCACTCAGCGCACGTTTCCGTATCCGCAGTATTCCAACCCTCATGATCTTTAAACAGGGCCAGATGGTCGACATCCTCAACGGCGCACTGCCAAAAGCACAGTTTGAGAGCTGGCTGGACGAATCACTGTAGAGAATTAGGGTAGGAGCGTAGGTATTATTGTCTCCTACCCTTTTGGTCAACTCGCCTGTCGATTAGAATGTCGCCTTTCTGAATCGGCTTCTCAATGATGAGAAAGAAGCCGGTTCGTTGCAGAATCTCATGGCGTCATCTATTTCATGATCAACCATCCTTTAATGGTTAACCGTCCCCTCACGGACAATGCCGTACTCCGCCTGCGCCAGCAACGTCTTGAGCAGTCAACCAAACCGTTCCGCGCCCGTGGCAGCCGCGTAGTACGCTGCCAGCAGTGTTTATTACCCGCAACCAACTGCCTGTGTCACACCATTCAGGCGCAGGAGTCCCGCAGCCGCGTCTGTCTGGTGATGTTTGATACCGAACCGTTAAAGCCGAGCAATACCGGACGTCTTATCGCCGATATTCTTCCCGAAACGCTGGCGTTTCGCTGGTCACGCACCGAGCCCGATCCCGAGTTGCTTGCTACCCTACAAAACCCAGACATTCAGCCCTATCTGGTTTTCCTTGCCGATGCAGCGGAAGAAGGACGTCAGGTGTTTCACCAACTTCCCGTAACGGAAAAGCCCGCCCTGTTTGTTTTGCTCGACGGGACCTGGCCGGAAGCGCGTAAAATGTTCCGTAAAAGCCCTTATCTGGACAATTTGCCTATCCTGTCGCTGAATGTAGAGGCACTGTCCCGCTATCAACTGCGTGAAGCCAGCAGTGCAGGGCAACACTGCACCGCCGAAATTGCCATCGCCCTGCTCGCACAGGCGGGGGATATCGTCGCGGCCGACGCGCTATCCCAGCATTTTGATCGTTTCCGGCGACACTATCTGGCGGGGAAATCACACCACAGCTTGCGGGAAAATTTACCCATCGTCACAGCACAAGCGGCAGAAAGCGTTTAGTATCAAAAGGGATTGATGTGAAGGAGTGACGTATGAGCCAGCGCGGATTGGAAGCACTGTTACGCCCTAAGTCTATCGCCGTTCTCGGCGCGTCCGAAAAACTGGGAAGAGCCGGTTTTCTGATGATGAAAAACTTGCTGGACGGCCATTTCAGCGGCCCCGTGCTGCCTGTTACACCGAAATATCGTGCCGTCTGCGGCGTGCTGGCCTATCCGACTGTTGCCAGCCTGCCCATGACGCCCGACCTTGCCGTGATTTGCACCAACGCCAGCCGTAATCTCACGCTGTTAGACGATCTGGGACAGAAAGGCTGCAAAACAGTCATCATCCTCTCCGCACCACCGACCCAGTTCAGCGAATTAAAGGCCTGTGCTACACGCTACCACATGCGTCTGCTTGGCCCTAATAGCCTCGGGCTACTCGCGCCCTGGCAAGGCCTGAATGCCAGTTTCTCCCCTGTACCGATTATGAAAGGCAAGCTGGCATTCATTTCGCAGTCAGCCGCTGTGTCCAACACGATACTGGACTGGGCGCAGCAGCGCGGTATTGGCTTTTCCTATTTTATCGCTCTGGGCGACAGTCTGGATATCGATGTCGACGACCTGTTAGATTTTCTGGCACGCGATGGCAAAACCAGTGCGATTCTGCTGCATCTGGAACACATCAGCGATGCGCGCCGCTTTCTTTCCGCCTCCCGTAGCGCATCCCGGAATAAACCAATACTGGTGATAAAAAGCGGGCGCAGCCAGCAGGCACAGCAGTTGCTGAATGACCAGCGCCACGGCCTGGATGCCGCCTATGACGCGGCAATTCAACGCGCAGGCTTACTGCGGGTACGAGATACGCATGAGCTTTTTTCCGCGGTGGAAACCTTAAGCCACCTGCGGCCGCTACGCGGTGAACGCTTGATGCTAGTAAGCAATGGCGCATCGCCCGCTGCACAGGCGCTGGATCAGCTCCTCAGCCGACAAGGCAAGCTAGCACAGCTCAGCGAGGCGACCCGACAAGCGCTACAGGACGCGCTACCGCCGACCGTCACGATCGGCAATCCGCTCGATCTGCGTGATGACGCGACTGCGGCTCGCTATCTGGCAGCGGTTTCAGTATTACTGGACAGCGATGAAGTCGATGCACTCTTAATCATTCACGCACCCAGCGCCGCGGCTCCCGGCACCGATAGCGCATCTCAGTTGATCACGCTCTTCCAACAGCATCCGCGTGGGAAAAGAATTACGCTACTGACCAACTGGTGCGGCGAATTTTCCTCGCAGGAAGCACGACGTTTGTTTAACGACGCTGGCATTCCGACCTATCGCACACCGGAAGGCGCGGTCACGGCATTTATGCATACCGTCGAATATCGACGTAATCAGAAACAGCTAAAGGAAACCCCAGCGCTGCCGCTGAATTTAGGCATCAACACCAGTCAGGCACATGCGCTGATTCATCAGGCGCTGTCAGACGGCGTGACACAGCTCGACACGCATGAAGTTCAGCCGATCCTGCAAGCCTACGGTTTGGATACGTTACCTACTTGGATTGCTGGCGATAGCGCAGAAGCCGTCCATATCGCAGAACAAATTGGCTATCCGATCGCGATTAAGCTGAGATCGCCAGATATTCCGCACAAATCGGAAGTTCAGGGCGTCATGCTATACCTGCGAACCGCCAGAGAAGTCCAGCAGGCGGCAGATGCCATTCTTGACCGAGTGAAGCGCACCTATCCACAGGCACGTATCTACGGCCTGCTGGTGCAGAGCATGGCAAATCGCGCCGGTGCGCAGGAGCTCAGGATTGCCGTTGAGCAAGACCCCGTTTTCGGCCCGCTGATTATGCTAGGAGAAGGTGGTGTTGAGTGGCGAGAAAAGCAGGCTGCCGTCGCCCTGCCTCCGCTGAATATGACGCTAGCCCGATATTTGGTGCTGCAAGCGGTGAAAGGCGACAAAATTCGGGAGTACAGCGCGCTGCGTCCGCTGGACGTTCCCGCACTCAGCCGCTTGCTGGTTCAGGTCTCCAACCTGATACTCGACTGCCCTGAAATTTCCCGGCTAGACATTCATCCTCTGCTGGCGTCTGGGGATACGTTTACGCTGCTGGATGTCACGCTACATCTGACGCCGTTCAGTGGCGATCCGCAGTCAAGGCTGGCAATTCGCCCTTATCCGCATGAGCTGGAAGAAACCGTTACCCTCAAAAATGGTGATAGTTGTCTATTCCGGCCAATTTTGCCGGAAGATGAACCGCTGCTCAGTTCGTTCATTGCAAGCGTGACGAAAGAAGACCTGTACTACCGTTATTTCAGCGAAATTAATGAATTTACTCACGAAGACTTAGCCAATATGACACAAATTGACTACGATCGTGAGATGGCATTCGTTGCCGTGCGCCAGTTCGGTGAGGAAACGGAGATTATTGGCGTGACGCGTGCGATTTCCGATCCGGATAATACGGATGCAGAATTCGCCGTGCTGGTGCGATCCGATCTAAAAGGGCTGGGCCTTGGCAGACGCCTGTTGGAAAAGCTGATTGATTACGCCAAAGCACATGGTCTCTCTCGTTTGACCGGCATCACCATGCCGCATAATCAAGGCATGATCCAGCTATCCAAAAAGCTCGGTTTTCACATCGACGTACAATTAGAAGAGGGAATTGTGACACTGGAATTGCCGCTGAAGAATGGATAGTAAGACGTGACATGGCTCTTGCAGCGGAAATTGTGATATCGATTCAATGGCAAAACAGACTCACAACAGCCGGAAAGTAATGGTATTATCGCCCATTCGACTACTCCTTAACTTTTGATAATGACCAGAAGGTCATATACCCTAATGCAGCTCGACGTATGGTGGGTATAAACTGATGAGAGAAGAAACGCACTGTGATGCTGTCAAATTTTAAACGCAATAAATACCAACAGCACCTTGCACAACTGCCCAGAATTCCTCAGAACGCAGATGATATTCAGACGTTGCATTCGCCTGAGCTTTTCCGCACGACGCTGATTAACGCCATTTTGAGTGCTAAAAAACGCATCTATATCGTAGCGTTATATCTCGAGCGTGATGACGGCGGCATGGGAGTTCTATCCGCAATTTATGAAGCCAAACGGCAGTGCCCAGAGCTGGATGTCCGTGTTCTGGTAGACTGGCATCGTGCTCAGCGCGGCAGGATCGGCGCAGCGGCAGAAAATACCAATGCTGACTGGTATTGCGATATGGCGAAAAAACATCCAGACACGCATTTCCCTATCTATGGCATTCCTGTCAACACGCGCGAAGCCTTGGGCGTGCTGCACCTGAAAGGGTTCATTGTCGATGACACAGTTATCTACAGCGGGGCCAGCCTAAATGATGTTTATCTGCACCAACATCAGAAATACCGTTATGACCGCTATCAGCTGATTCATAATCCGGCATTGGCAGATACGATGGTGCAATATATCCAGACCATGCTATCGGCTCCGGCAGTACAGCGGTTGGATCATACCGATCGCCCCAAGAGTCTGGAAATCAAAAATGATATTAAGCAGTTCCGCCAAACGTTGCGTACTGCCAATTATCAAGCCCCGGAACACAGCGCGGATGCAAACGAATTAACCGTCACGCCACTGGTCGGGTTAGGAAAACAAAGCCCGCTGAATAAGACCATACATCACCTGATGTATTGCGCTGATGAGCATGTGGGTATCTGCACCCCCTATTTCAACCTGCCAGCGCTGCTAGTGAGAAATATCATCCGGCTATTGAGAGGCGGTAAAAAAGTAGAAATTATTATCGGTGATAAGACCGCTAACGATTTCTATATTCCAGAAGACCAGCCTTTCAAAATCATCGGCGCGTTACCGTATCTCTATGAGATCAACCTTCGCCGTTTTCTGAGTCGTCTGGAGCGCTACATTGAGAATCAGCAGCTTGTTGTGCGGCTATGGAAAGACGGTGACAACAGCTTCCACCTGAAAGGTATGTGGGTAGATGACAAGTGGCAACTGTTGACGGGGAATAACCTTAACCCGCGCGCATGGCGTCTGGATCTGGAAAATGCCATCCTGATTCACGATCCTCAGAAGGTTCTATTGCAGCAACGTCTGGACGAGCTGGACACGATCAGGACGCATACTCACGTCGTAAAAAGCTATATGGAACTGGAGAGCATTGCGCAATATCCAGTGAAAGTCCGCAAGCTGATACGACGTCTGCGCCGTATCCGTATCGATCGACTCATCAGCCGTATTCTTTAAGACTCACGCTGTACTTTGAAAAACCTCGGCTTCCGAGGTTTTTTATTGTCATTTTGGAACCTAGCCGGTGCAACCACCGGCTATGCGTTATGGCAATTGTCTGAAAACTAAAGCTTCATCCCCTTGCCTCTGCGATGCAGCGTCAATGACACAATAAACGCAATCGCTCCCATCACTGATACGTACCAGAAGAAAGCCGTTTCCATACCAAATGATTTCAGCGAAAGTGCAACATACTTAGCCGAACCACCAAACAGCGCATAAGTAACCGCATAAGATAAGCTTACGCCCAACGCCCGAACTTCAGGTGGGAACATTTCTGCTTTTAAAATGCCGCAGATGGACGTGTAGAAACTGACAATAATCAGTGAAAGCATCACCAATGAGAAGGCAATGACAGGGCTCGTCACACTCTGCAGTACCGTCAGAATGGGAATTAATAAAACAGCAGCAACGAGGACGTTATTATGAGGTTGTTTAATAAGAAGATAAGCGAGTCTATTCAGGTAAAATGAAAAGTTTACTATCCTGAAATAAACAAAAGGCCATCCTTAACAGGACGGCCTTTTGTCTTAATTGAAACCTGGCAGTTCCCTACTCTCACATGGGGAAACCCCACACTACCATCGGCGCTACGGCGTTTCACTTCTGAGTTCGGCATGGGGTCAGGTGGGACCACCGCGCTATCGCCGCCAGGTAAATTCTTTTTTAAACCGAACATTAACCCAAGTAACTGGTGCTGATACCCAGAGTCGAACTGGGGACCTCACCCTTACCAAGGGTGCGCTCTACCAACTGAGCCATATCAGCGCACCTGTATAATTTGATGCCTGGCAGTTCCCTACTCTCACATGGGGAAACCCCACACTACCATCGGCGCTACGGCGTTTCACTTCTGAGTTCGGCATGGGGTCAGGTGGGACCACCGCGCTATCGCCGCCAGGCAAATTCTGTTTCATTCTAACCGTCATGCTTTGCTTACGCTCTCGCACAACCATCAGAACCAATCCTAAAACAAGCTAAATATCAAAACACGTCTCTATGAGTCACTCGCAAAACACCTTCGGTGTTGTAAGGTTAAGCCTCTCGGGTCATTAGTACTGGTTAGCTCAACGTATCGCTACGCTTACACACCCAGCCTATCTACGTCGTCGTCTTCAACGGCCCTTCAGGGGCATCTAGTGCCCAGGGAAGACTCATCTCGAGGCAAGTTTCCCGCTTAGATGCTTTCAGCGGTTATCTCTTCCGCACTTAGCTACCGGGCAATGCAATTGGCATCACAACCCGAACACCAGTGGTGCGTTCACTCCGGTCCTCTCGTACTAGGAGCAACCCCTCTCAATCTTCCAACGCCCACGGCAGATAGGGACCGAACTGTCTCACGACGTTCTAAACCCAGCTCGCGTACCACTTTAAATGGCGAACAGCCATACCCTTGGGACCTACTTCAGCCCCAGGATGTGATGAGCCGACATCGAGGTGCCAAACACCGCCGTCGATATGAACTCTTGGGCGGTATCAGCCTGTTATCCCCGGAGTACCTTTTATCCGTTGAGCGATGGCCCTTCCATTCAGAACCACCGGATCACTAAGACCTGCTTTCGCACCTGCTCGAGCTGTCACTCTCGCAGTCAAGCTAGCTTATGCCTTTGCACTAACCTCCTGATGTCCGACCAGGATTAGCTAACCTTCGTGCTCCTCCGTTACGCTTTGGGAGGAGACCGCCCCAGTCAAACTACCCACCAGACACTGTCCGCAACCCGGATTACGGGCCCACGTTAGAACATCAAACATTAAAGGGTGGTATTTCAAGGTTGGCTCCACAAGAACTGGCGTCCTCGCTTCAAAGCCTCCCACCTATCCTACACATCAAGGCTCAAGGTTCAGTGTCAAGCTATAGTAAAGGTTCACGGGGTCTTTCCGTCTTGCCGCGGGTACACTGCATCTTCACAGCGAGTTCAATTTCACTGAGTCTCGGGTGGAGACAGCCTGGCCATCATTACGCCATTCGTGCAGGTCGGAACTTACCCGACAAGGAATTTCGCTACCTTAGGACCGTTATAGTTACGGCCGCCGTTTACCGGGGCTTCGATCAAGAGCTTCGCCTTGCGGCTGACCCCATCAATTAACCTTCCGGCACCGGGCAGGCGTCACACCGTATACGTCCACTTTCGTGTTTGCACAGTGCTGTGTTTTTATTAAACAGTTGCAGCCAGCTGGTATCTTCGACTGAGTTCAGCTCCGTGAGCACGTCACTTCACCTACCATCAGCGTGCCTTCTCCCGAAGTTACGGCACCATTTTGCCTAGTTCCTTCACCCGAGTTCTCTCAAGCGCCTGAGTATTCTCTACCTGACCACCTGTGTCGGTTTGGGGTACGATTTGATGTTACCTGGAGCTTAGAGGCTTTTCCTGGAAGCGTAGCATTGGTTACTTCATCACCGTAGTGACTCGTCATCACGCCTCAGTGTTAATGACGACCCGGATTTACCAAGGTCATCCACCTTCACGCTTAAACCGGGACAACCGTCGCCCGGATAACCTAGCTTTCTCCGTCCCCCCTTCGCAGTAACACCGAGTACAGGAATATTAACCTGTTTCCCATCGACTACGCTTTTCAGCCTCGCCTTAGGGGTCGACTCACCCTGCCCCGATTAACGTTGGACAGGAACCCTTGGTCTTCCGGCGTGCGGGTTTTTCACCCGCATTATCGTTACTTATGTCAGCATTCGCACTTCTGATACCTCCAGCAGCCCTCACAGGCCACCTTCGACGGCTTACAGAACGCTCCCCTACCCAACAACACCTAAGTGTCGCTGCCGCAGCTTCGGTGCATGGTTTAGCCCCGTTACATCTTCCGCGCAGGCCGACTCGACCAGTGAGCTATTACGCTTTCTTTAAATGATGGCTGCTTCTAAGCCAACATCCTGGCTGTCTATGCCTTCCCACATCGTTTCCCACTTAACCATGACTTTGGGACCTTAGCTGGCGGTCTGGGTTGTTTCCCTCTTCACGACGAACGTTAGCACCCGCCGTGTGTCTCCCGTGATAACATTCTTCGGTATTCGGAGTTTGCATCGGGTTGGTAAGTCGGGATGACCCCCTAGCCGAAACAGTGCTCTACCCCCGAAGATGAATTCACGAGGCGCTACCTAAATAGCTTTCGGGGAGAACCAGCTATCTCCCGGTTTGATTGGCCTTTCACCCCCAGCCACAAGTCATCCGCTAATTTTTCAACATTAGTCGGTTCGGTCCTCCAGTTAGTGTTACCCAACCTTCAACCTGCCCATGGCTAGATCACCGGGTTTCGGGTCTATACCCTGCAACTTAACGCCCAGTTAAGACTCGGTTTCCCTGCGGCTCCCCTATACGGTTAACCTTGCTACAGAATATAAGTCGCTGACCCATTATACAAAAGGTACGCAGTCACCTAACAAGTAGGCTCCCACTGCTTGTACGTACACGGTTTCAGGTTCTATTTCACTCCCCTCGCCGGGGTTCTTTTCGCCTTTCCCTCACGGTACTGGTTCACTATCGGTCAGTCAGGAGTATTTAGCCTTGGAGGATGGTCCCCCCATATTCAGACAGGATGTCACGTGTCCCGCCCTACTCATCGAACTCACAACTTGTGCATTTTTGTGTACGGGACTATCACCCTTTACTGTGCGACTTTCCAGACGCTTCCACTAACACACAAACTGATTCAGGTTCTGGGCTCCTCCCCGTTCGCTCGCCGCTACTGGGGGAATCTCGGTTGATTTCTTTTCCTCGGGGTACTGAGATGTTTCAGTTCCCCCGGTTCGCCTCATGACACTATGTATTCATGTCATGATAGTGTGTCGAAACACACTGGGTTTCCCCATTCGGGTATCGTCGGGTATAACGCTTCATATCAGCTTACCGACGCTTATCGCAGATTAGCACGCCCTTCATCGCCTCTGACTGCCTAGGCATCCACCGTGTACGCTTAGTCGCTTAACCTCACAACCCGAAGGTGTCTTTAATAAATAAAGCCAACGTCGCGCTGCGATTATTTGAGAGACTCATTGACGCACTGATACACCATTCATACCCGCAGGTACCAATGCATGTTCAGCTGTCATGTTTCAATTTTCAGCTTGTTCCAGATTGTTAAAGAGCAATATCGTAAACATGACTCCGAAGAATCATCTTTAAGATATTCATGATAATGTCTTTCACTCATTATCGGATTGGCGTCCCCAAGGGGATTCGAACCCCTGTTACAGCCGTGAAAGGGCAGTGTCCTAGGCCTCTAGACGATGGGGACACGAAAAATCCGTACCGAATCAGAAATTCGGCACTATCGCGTCAGCATGAGTTTACACTCATCGCATCAACAGGTGCGCTTGCTCAGTATTTTCATCAGACAATCTGTGTGAGCACTTCACTTAACACACATCTTCTTGGTAAGGAGGTGATCCAACCGCAGGTTCCCCTACGGTTACCTTGTTACGACTTCACCCCAGTCATGAATCACAAAGTGGTAAGCGCCCTCCCGAAGGTTAAGCTACCTACTTCTTTTGCAACCCACTCCCATGGTGTGACGGGCGGTGTGTACAAGGCCCGGGAACGTATTCACCGTAGCATTCTGATCTACGATTACTAGCGATTCCGACTTCATGGAGTCGAGTTGCAGACTCCAATCCGGACTACGACGTACTTTATGAGGTCCGCTTGCTCTCGCGAGGTCGCTTCTCTTTGTATACGCCATTGTAGCACGTGTGTAGCCCTACTCGTAAGGGCCATGATGACTTGACGTCATCCCCACCTTCCTCCGGTTTATCACCGGCAGTCTCCTTTGAGTTCCCGACCGAATCGCTGGCAACAAAGGATAAGGGTTGCGCTCGTTGCGGGACTTAACCCAACATTTCACAACACGAGCTGACGACAGCCATGCAGCACCTGTCTCACAGTTCCCGAAGGCACTAAGGTATCTCTACCAAATTCTGTGGATGTCAAGAGTAGGTAAGGTTCTTCGCGTTGCATCGAATTAAACCACATGCTCCACCGCTTGTGCGGGCCCCCGTCAATTCATTTGAGTTTTAACCTTGCGGCCGTACTCCCCAGGCGGTCGATTTAACGCGTTAGCTCCGGAAGCCACGCCTCAAGGGCACAACCTCCAAATCGACATCGTTTACAGCGTGGACTACCAGGGTATCTAATCCTGTTTGCTCCCCACGCTTTCGCACCTGAGCGTCAGTCTTTGTCCAGGGGGCCGCCTTCGCCACCGGTATTCCTCCAGATCTCTACGCATTTCACCGCTACACCTGGAATTCTACCCCCCTCTACAAGACTCTAGCCTGTCAGTTTTGAATGCAGTTCCCAGGTTAAGCCCGGGGATTTCACATCCAACTTAACAGACCGCCTGCGTGCGCTTTACGCCCAGTCATTCCGATTAACGCTTGCACCCTCCGTATTACCGCGGCTGCTGGCACGGAGTTAGCCGGTGCTTCTTCTGCGGGTAACGTCAATCGATAAGGTTATTAACCTCACCGCCTTCCTCCCCGCTGAAAGTGCTTTACAACCCGAAGGCCTTCTTCACACACGCGGCATGGCTGCATCAGGCTTGCGCCCATTGTGCAATATTCCCCACTGCTGCCTCCCGTAGGAGTCTGGACCGTGTCTCAGTTCCAGTGTGGCTGGTCATCCTCTCAGACCAGCTAGGGATCGTCGCCTAGGTGAGCCATTACCTCACCTACTAGCTAATCCCATCTGGGCACATCCGATGGCGAGAGGCCCTAAGGTCCCCCTCTTTGGTCCGAAGACGTTATGCGGTATTAGCTACCGTTTCCAGTAGTTATCCCCCTCCATCAGGCAGTTTCCCAGACATTACTCACCCGTCCGCCGCTCGTCACCCAGAGAGCAAGCTCTCCTGTGCTACCGCTCGACTTGCATGTGTTAGGCCTGCCGCCAGCGTTCAATCTGAGCCATGATCAAACTCTTCAATTTAAGATTTGTTTGATTTGCTGAACTCGTCAGCGATGCTCAAAGAATTAGTCACTGTTCATTCGTAATGAATTTTACTGTTGTTCACTCTTCAAGACTTTTTTATATCGTTAAGATACGGTCTTGTGAGTGCCCACACAGATTGTCTGATTAAATTGTTAAAGAGCAGTGCGTTGCGGTCTTAACCACTTCGCGAGGTGGCGTATATTACGCTTTTCACCTTCAGAGTCAACGCTTATTTTAAAGCGTTTTCCCTTTCTTTATCGACCCGGTTGTGTGTTCACAGCGCCGTGTCGATGGAGGCGCATTATAGGGATCCGATTCAGAAGCGCAAGCAAATCTCGTAAACTTTTTTTCTGTTTGCGCATCTTTCATTCGTTCCGCTTGTTAACTGCGCGTTTTTATCCATTTTGGCAGGTCTGCGAGGCTTTCCAGCACACCATCAGCCAGTGCTTCGCCTTGCTCAGTGACGGGTTTACCAGTACGAACCAGCAGTTTTTTTCCTATACCAGCACCCATTGCAGCCTGAATATCCTCTAATTTGTCTCCCACCATATAAGAAGCTGCCATATCAATGTTCAACTCACGCTGTGCAGAAAGCAGCATGCCCGGCTCAGGCTTACGGCAATCACAACTCTGGCGATACTCACCTTCCCCAGCTTCAGGGTGATGCGGACAAAAATAGATGCCATCCAGATCAACACCACGATCGGCCAGCGACCAGTCCATCCACTCCGTCAGTTGCATAAACTGATCTTCTGTAAACTTACCGCGGGCAATGCCGGACTGATTAGTCACCACAACCAGCGCGAACCCCATGCTCTTCAGCTCTCGCATGGCGTCAATGACACCGTCAATAAATTGAAAATGGTCAATGTCATGAACATAACCGTGATCGACATTGATCGTGCCGTCACGATCAAGAAAAACTGCTGGAACGCTTTGTGCCACTGACTTTGCTCCTGAATGCCTAAATTACGCGGTAGTATCGCATGTTTTCGCCGAGAGGGAGAATGCAGAGCCATGACAATCCCGATTGACTTAGACGTCTAGACGCCCTAACATCCATTTCATATTCTGTTAATTCAGAAACTGATTTATCCAGCCATAGGCACTCACGATAAAAAAATATGATTGAACTTTCTAATATTACTAAGGTTTTCCAGCAGAACGGGCGGACAATTACCGCGCTTGCTGATGTCAGCCTTCATGTTCCCACTGGACAAATTTATGGCGTTATCGGCGCATCGGGCGCAGGTAAAAGTACATTGATCCGCTGCGTCAATTTATTGGAGCGACCGACAGAAGGGAAAGTTCTGGTAGATGGGCAAGAATTGACTCAGTTGTCAGATAGCCAATTGACGCGCGCACGCCGTCAAATTGGCATGATTTTCCAACATTTCAACCTGCTCGCTTCGCGCACCGTTTTTGGCAACATTTCGCTACCGCTGGAATTGGATAACACGCCGAAAGCCGACATCATCAAACGAGTCAACGAGTTGTTGGAGCTGGTTGGTCTGGCAGATAAGCACGATGTCTATCCAGCCAATTTGTCCGGCGGGCAAAAGCAGCGCGTCGCTATTGCCCGTGCGTTGGCGAGCAATCCTAAAGTTCTACTATGTGACGAAGCAACCAGTGCATTAGATCCTGCAACAACGCGCTCGATTCTCGAATTACTGAAAGACATCAATCGCCGTCTCGGCCTAACCATTCTTCTTATTACCCATGAAATGGATGTGGTGAAACGCATTTGCGATCAGGTTGCGGTGATCAGCGATGGGCGACTCATCGAGCAAGACACCGTAAGCGAAGTCTTCTCACACCCGAAAACGCCGCTGGCGCAGAAATTCATTCAGTCAACGTTGCACCTGGATATCCCTGACGATTACCTCGCCCGTCTGTCCCCTGACTATCGCCCAGATACCACGCCATTATTACGGATGGAATTTACGGGTAAATCGGTGGATGCTCCGCTGCTGTCCGAGGTTGCCCGACGCTTTAGCATCAACAACAACATTATCAGCGCCCAGATGGATTATGCCGGTGGCGTCAAGTTCGGCATCATGCTGGCAGAAATGCACGGTAACGATGCGGATATCAAAGCCGCAATCCAATTCCTGCAGAAAAGTCACGTTACAATTGAGGTTCTGGGTTATGTCTGAAGCAATGATGTGGTTAATGGCTAAGGGAGTATGGGAAACCGTCGCGATGACGTTCGTTTCTGGTTTCTTTGGCTTTGTGCTTGGCTTACCCGTAGGCGTTTTGTTGTATACCACACGTCCGGGGCAAATCATCGCCAACCCAAAACTCTACCGAACCGTTTCTGCACTGGTAAACATTTTCCGCTCGATTCCATTCATTATTTTACTGGTGTGGATGATTCCTTTTACCCGCATCATTGTCGGAACCTCTATTGGCCTGCAAGCGGCTATCGTTCCCCTCACCGTAGGTGCAGCGCCGTTTATTGCCCGCATGGTGGAAAATGCGCTGCTTGAAATTCCTACTGGCCTGATCGAAGCCGCTCGTGCAATGGGTGCGACGCCAATGCAAATCATCAGAAAAATATTGCTGCCGGAAGCATTACCGGGACTCATTAATGCCGCAACCATCACGCTAATTACGCTCGTAGGCTATTCTGCTATGGGTGGAGCCGTGGGCGCAGGCGGCTTAGGTCAAATTGGTTATCAGTATGGTTATATTGGTTATAACGCGACGGTCATGAATACGGTATTAATATTACTGGTTGTTTTGGTTTACCTGATTCAATTCTGCGGCGACAGGGCAGTAAAAGCTGTCACACACAAGTAGTCATCATCACAATACGCATTTGCCATACAGGCATCTGCCAAGAGAATAATTAATTAGGGGTTAGGATATGGCGATTAAACTGAAATCTATTGCGACCATTGGCGCACTTATTGGTGCTCTGGCGCTAGCGGGATGTGGTCAGGAAGAAAAGAATCCTAATCATATTAAAGTCGGCGTTATTGTTGGCGCGGAGCAACAGGTTGCTGAAATCGCGCAGAAAGTGGCGAAAGACAAATACGGTCTGGACGTTGAATTAGTTACATTCAACGACTACGTTTTGCCAAATGAAGCCCTGAGCAAAGGTGACATCGACCTGAATGCCTTCCAGCACAAACCTTATCTGGATCAACAGATCAAAGATCGTGGTTATAAACTGGTTTCTGTTGGCAACAGCTTTGTTTACCCAATTGCGGGTTATTCCAAAAAAATCACATCGCTGAATGAGCTTCAAGATGGCGCCCAAGTTGCACTGCCAAACGATCCGACCAATCTGGGCCGCTCTCTGCTGCTGCTGCAAAAAGTCGGCTTGATTAAACTGAAAGACAACGTTGGTCTGCTGCCAACCGTACTGGATGTGACCGAAAACCCGAAAAACATCAAACTGGTTGAGCTGGAAGCGCCGCAGCTGCCACGTTCTTTAGATGATGCACAAATCGCGCTGGCGGTAATCAACACCACTTACGCTAGCCAGATTAACCTGACGCCGACCAAAGATGGCCTGTTTGTTGAAGAGAAAGACTCTCCGTATGTAAACCTGTTGGTTTCACGCGAAGACAATAAAGACGCTGAAAATGTGAAGAAATTCGTTCAGGCTTATCAGTCTGACGCAGTAAATGACGCAGCAAATAAAATTTTTAATGGCGGCGCAGTGAAAGGCTGGTAATCCCATCCTAACGCGTTTAATTAAAAGATATTGTTAAGACGGGCTACGGCCCGTCTTGTTATTTGTGCAATTGCTTGCTTCAATACCCGCTCTTTGAGAAAAAGCAGAGGAATCCTTAATGCGTGCTGTTCCCTTTATATTGTTGGCCATGTCGCTGACAGGCTGTTCTTTATTTCAGAAGCCACCGGCACCGGCACCTCAACCCGCTATTGAAACCAAAACTGTAGAACCTGCGCCTAAACCGAAGCCAGCGGCACGCCCGACACCAGCGGTGTTATATAAAAGTGCAGAAGAATTAGTCGGTAAACCTTTCCGTGATATGGGCGAAGTTTCAGGCTCCTCATGTCAGGTCAGCGCTCAGGACTCTCCCCCTAACACGGCAAATGCGCGTAAAAGAATGCAAAACCGCGCAACCGCAATGAAAGCCAATGCAGTTTTACTGCATGAATGCCAAACCGTCAGCGGCGTAGCAGGTTGCTACAGCCAGGTCGTTTGCCAAGGCACTGCACTGAAAGTCTCTGCACAATGAGTCCATTTGTTTTCAATCAGATCGGGATTATCCGCTCACCGTATAAAGAAAAGTTTGCCATTCCGCGGCAACCGGGCCTGATTGAAGATGGAGGCGGAGAGCTTCAGCTATTACCACCGTACAATCAGGCGGACTGCGTGCGGGGGCTGGAAGATTTCAGCCATATTTGGATATTGTTCATTTTTCACCAAACGATGGAAGGCGGCTGGCGTCCGACAGTTCGACCACCGCGTCTTGGAGGAAACACCCGTACGGGCGTTTTCGCTACGCGTTCCACCTTCCGTCCCAATCCTGTTGGCATGTCGCTAGTTGAATTAAAAGGCATCCGAGCAAAAGGCGATGCGATTACACTCGACTTAGGCAGTCTTGATCTGGTCGATGGCACACCGGTCGTCGATATTAAACCTTACCTACCCTTTGCAGAAAGCCATCCTCAGGCGCGAGCGGGTTTTGCCCAAATGGCACCCGATGCCGCGATGCCGGTAGTTTTTTCCGCCCTCGCAGAAAGCCAGATCGCAGAACACCACAAGAAATATCCCCATTTGAAACGCTTTATCTCGCAGGTATTGGCGCAGGATCCGCGCCCCGCCTACCGTAAAGGGGAAAATACCACGCGGGAATACGCCGTTTTGCTATTGCAGTTCAATGTGCGCTGGCGCGTCTGCGAAGAACAAACCGAAGTGTTGAGTCTCGACCCGTCACACACGTGTTAATACACGAACCACAGCAATATATTCTAAAATTGTCCCTGCTCTCTTTTGACACGTCGTCCACGCTGGTAAACTAAGCCACTTTTTATGTGCCTTCGGCTGCACGGCAGCCCTATGCTACTTGTCGTTCTAACGGAACTAAAACCCCATGCGTACTAGCCAATACATGCTCTCCACACTCAAGGAGACGCCAGCCGATGCAGAAGTCATCAGCCATCAGTTGATGCTCCGGGCAGGAATGATTCGTAAACTGGCCTCAGGTCTTTACACCTGGTTGCCGACCGGTTTGCGTGTTTTGAGAAAAGTTGAAAATATCGTGCGCGAAGAGATGAACAACGCTGGCGCGATTGAAGTTTCCATGCCCGTTGTTCAGCCTGCCGACTTATGGGTGGAAAGTGGACGTTGGGATCAATATGGCCCAGAACTGCTGCGCTTTGTCGATCGTGGTGAGCGCCCATTTGTGCTCGGCCCAACACACGAAGAAGTGATTACCGACCTGATTCGTAATGAAATTAGCTCTTATAAACAGCTGCCGCTGAATTTCTTCCAGATTCAAACCAAATTCCGCGATGAAGTGCGCCCGCGTTTTGGCGTCATGCGCTCACGTGAATTCCTGATGAAAGACGCCTACTCTTTCCATACCTCTCAGGAATCGTTGCAGGTCACTTACGACGCGATGTACGCCGCTTACAGCAAGATTTTCAGCCGTATGGATCTGGATTTCAGAGCTGTTCAGGCAGATACCGGTTCTATCGGGGGCAATGCCTCCCATGAGTTTCAGGTGCTGGCGACCAGCGGCGAAGACGATATCGTTTTCTCAACGGAATCCGACTACGCAGCAAACATTGAACTGGCAGAAGCTGTCGCGCCGAAGTTAGGCCGCGCTGAAGCGACGGAAGAGTTGCGTCTGGTTGATACGCCAAATGCCAAGACCATCGCCGAGCTGGTTGAGCAGTTTACGTTGCCAGTAGAAAAAACCGTGAAGACGCTGCTGGTTAAAGCAACGGAAGAAAGCGGCCATAAATTGGTTGCGTTGTTGGTTCGCGGCGATCATGAACTTAACGAAATAAAGGCTGAGAAAATTGCTCAGGTTGCCAGCCCGCTGACGTTCGCAACAGAAGAAGAGATTCGTGCAACTATCGGTGCAGGCCCAGGTTCACTTGGCCCAGTCAAATTGTCGATTCCTGTCGTTGTCGATCGTACCGTTGCGGCGATGAGCGATTTCAGCGCTGGCGCAAACATTGATGGCAAACACTATTTTGGCATCAACTGGGAACGTGACGTTACCCTGCCGCAGGTTGCAGACATCCGTAACGTGGTTGAAGGCGACATCAGTCCAGACGGTAAAGGCACACTACAAATTAAACGCGGTATCGAAGTCGGCCATATTTTCCAACTGGGCGGCAAGTATTCTGAAGCGTTGAAAGCGACAGTTCAAGGTGAAGATGGCCGCAACCAGACGCTGACGATGGGTTGCTACGGTATTGGTGTGACGCGCGTTGTCGCAGCGGCGATTGAGCAAAACCATGACGAACGTGGCATCATCTGGCCAGATGCGATTGCACCTTTCCACGTCGCTATTCTGCCAATGAATATGCACAAATCTTTCCGCGTGAAGGAAGTGGCTGAGGATATCTACCAGCAGTTGCGCGCTAAAGGCATTGAAGTTCTGCTTGATGACCGTAAAGAGCGTCCGGGCGTGATGTTCGCCGATATGGAGTTGATTGGCGTACCGCATACCATCGTCATTGGCGATCGCAATCTGGATAGCGAAGAGATTGAATATAAGAACCGCCGGGTCGGTGAAAAGCAAATGATTAAAACCAGCGAAATCGTCGATTTCCTGCTGGCGAATATCATCCGCTAATTGCCGCCGAACCGCCCTTTCACCCGAGAGGGCAAATACAGGCATAAAAAATGGTGGGGAAACCCACCATTTTTTATTTCAAGACGTTTATTTCAAAACATCAGTAACTCGTCACGAATTATTCACGAAACAGTTCTTCAATGCTCAGCCCCTGAACCTGCAAAATTTCCCGCAGGCGGCGTAGGCCTTCAACTTGAATCTGGCGAACACGTTCACGCGTTAAGCCGATTTCACGACCCACATCTTCGAGCGTAGCCGCTTCGTACCCTAACAGGCCGAAACGACGCGCCAACACCTCACGCTGTTTGGCATTCAGCTCAAACAACCATTTAACGATATTCTGCTTCATATCGTTATCCTGAGTAGTGTCTTCAGGTCCGTTATTTTTTTCGTCTGCTAGAATATCCAGCAACGCTTTTTCCGAATCACCACCCAGAGGGGTATCGACGGAAGTAATTCGTTCATTCAGGCGCAGCATGCGGTTGACGTCATCAACGGGCTTATCAAGCTGTTCGGCGATTTCTTCCGCACTCGGCTCGTGATCCAGTTTGTGAGACAGCTCGCGCGCAGTGCGCAAATAAACGTTGAGTTCTTTGACAATGTGAATCGGCAAACGGATGGTACGGGTTTGATTCATAATCGCCCGTTCTATCGTTTGTCTAATCCACCAGGTTGCGTAGGTTGAAAAACGAAATCCTCTTTCTGGATCGAATTTTTCAACCGCACGGATCAGGCCGAGGTTCCCCTCTTCAATCAGATCCAGCAACGCCAGACCACGATTGTTGTAACGGCGGGCAATTTTCACCACCAGCCGCAGGTTACTCTCGATCATACGGCGGCGCGATGGGACATCGCCACGCAACGCGCGTCGTGCGAAATAGACTTCTTCTTCTGCGGTTAAAAGTGGCGAATAGCCGATCTCTCCCAAATAGAGTTGGGTTGCGTCAAGGACACGCTGTGGGACCCCTTGTGATAACAGCTCGTCTTCCGCTGAGTCATTATCATTGGTATCTTCCTCTGCCAGCGCTTTATCGTCAAAAACGTCAAGTCCATTTTCTTCGAAATCGGTATCTTCATGTAACTCGTTAACTTTCAGCGTACTTTGGCTCATAAGTGGCTCCTACCCGTGATCCCTTGGCAGAATACCGAAATATTCTGCCTGATTTATCGCTGCGGCAGAAAACGCAGCGGGTTTACGGATTTCCCCTTGTAACGAATTTCAAAGTGCAAGCGAACTGAGCTGGTACCCGTACTGCCCATCGTAGCGATTTTTTGTCCTGCCGTGACATCTTGTTGCTCACGGACTAGCATCGTATCGTTATGGGCATAGGCACTGAGGTAGTCATCATTATGTTTGATGATTATCAGATTTCCGTAACCACGTAGCGCATTACCCGCATACACCACGCGCCCACTGGCGGTTGCGGTGATCGGTTGCCCACGTGAGCCGGCGATATCAATCCCTTTATTTCCCCCTTCAGAAGCGGAGAAACTATCTATGACTTTCCCATCGGCAGGCCAATGCCAACTGCCTACAGCAGCCATATTGCTGCTGGCAACAGTTGCTGGTGCGGAAACAGGAGCGGTTGTTGTCGCCCCTGCCGTAGGTAACATCTTACCTACATTATTCTGTTTACCTTGATTACCAGAATACGCATTAGTTGACTGAGAATCAACCGATGTAGTTTGTATTTGAGCACTTGATGGCGGCGTGGGGATTCCACCTCGGGTGGCATCGGTGGTTGCCAACATTCCACCACCACTCGTCAGTCCGCCGCCCGAAGCATTGCTACCAGATCCGCTGCCTAAGCTCAGTGATTGCCCGACATTCAAGCTGTACGGTTCAGGAATATTGTTGCGTTGCGCTAGATCCCTATAGTCATTACCGGTAATCCACGCGATATAAAATAGGGTATCGCCCCGTTTAACCGTGTAGGCATTGCCGCCGCTGTAGCTGCCTTTCGGAATATTGCCGTAGCTGCGGTTGTAAACAATTCGGCCGTCGGACGTTGTTGAAACGCTTTCACCCGCTGTTGAAATGCGTGATGGTGGCGCAGATAACATTCCCCCTCGGCTGCCCGTATTTCCGTCAACGCTGCTGATCGGTGCGGATTTGGAATTATTGTTAGTACATCCCGCCAATCCTAAGACAATCACCGTACAAGCAGCAATGTGACGCAAATTCATCATTCGGCTTCCCATGCGCCTTACTCCCCTATAACTATAGCGTTCAAAAAAGTGTCGATAACATTCAAAAAACAGTAATACTCAGAACCCAATTCGGACATGCCTCCCTCGCATCTGCTCTCGCTTAACGGGCCGTTGCTAAACTGCCTATCGCGTAAGTGATTGTAGCGTACCGGTATCCGGTGATTTATTCGTTAGTTGGAACGAGAAAGATCGCTACTTCACCATCGCTGGCGCATAAGCAAAATGGGAAAGGCACCACGATGATTAGATGCTAACAATATCAACAAGTTCGCACTATAAAACCGTTGTGTTGAAATTTTAAAGACTTAACAACAAATGCATACCAACGCCACGTTATCAGGCTAATTCCCCTTTGACCAGCGGAACAAACCGAACAGCTTCAACCGTTTGAATAATAAATTCGCCAGCATGGCGTTGAACAACTTGTAAGTATTGTGACTGTTCACCGACGGGCAATACCATCACGCCACCGTCATCGAGTTGCTCCATCAGCGCTCGAGGAATTTCCGGCGGTGCCGCAGTCACGATAATGGCATCAAACGGCCCGCGCGACGCCCAGCCCTGCCACCCATCGCCATGACGGGTAGATACATTATGCAAATCAAGCTGTTTTAAGCGACGTTTAGCCTGCCATTGCAGCCCTTTGATGCGCTCAACCGAGCAAACATGCCGAACCAAATGCGCTAAAATTGCCGTTTGATAGCCTGATCCAGTGCCAATTTCCAGCACGCGGGAGACGGGCGTCAGGCTGAGCAGTTCCGTCATCTTCGCAACCATATAGGGCTGCGAAATCGTCTGACCGGAACCGATAGGCAGAGCGGTATTTTCATACGCTTTGTGCTCGAACGCCTCGTCAACAAAACGTTCTCTGGGTACGGCTTCTATCGCACTCAGTAGACGTTCGTCCTGAATGCCCTGTTGGCGCAACTGCGCCAACAACGTTTCTATACGTTTGTTTACCATTCCCCGCCGACCTTAGCTCTGGTTAACCTCGTCACCAACACAGCAATTTTCCCGCATAGGGGTAAGCCAGTTGCCGCGATTACACGGTTGCCAGCATTGATTATCTTCAACAATTTTCTGCAAAAACGTATCGCAGCACATCAGGCACCGAGATCGGTATCCTGCTGTGAATGCAGCAATTCACGTACCACGCTGGTCGCAAAACTGCCCGCAGGTAGCCAAAACTTCACTTCCACGGTCGCATCATCCTGCCATTCCCAGTGCATCTGCTGCGGATACAGCAGCACCGCACGCCGGGCAGGTTCAACCCGCTCACGCTTAACCAAAGACCACAGCGCGTCTTGTCCGACCAACGCCTGCTTTTCAAATAGCTGCGCGTCATCCTGCGTGCCCAGTTCGCCATCTCCGGGAAGTGGCGCAGTAATCTGGAGTTCACCCGCATCAAGGCGCGTCTGTAAAGCATCCAATTCGTCAGGCTTAGCAACAAACCAACTGCCGCGCCCTGTCAGTTGCAATGCATCACCACACAAGACGGTTTTTGCCTGCTGCCCCGCGAGTCGTGCACTGGCAACCTGATTAAACATCGCACTGCGGCTGGCAGAAAGATAAAAACTCCGCTTACTGCGTTCTTTTACCCGAATCTCGTTATTTGCCCAAAGACGAGCCTGCTCAAGATTATTTCCGTTGCGCCCGAAACGCTGGCTGCCGAAATAATTAGGCGCGCCTTTCGCGGCAATCAGCGCCAAACGAGCGTCAACCTCGTTTCGGTCGCTGACCTGGCGCAGCATCAGCGTAAAATGGTTACCCCGCAGCGTACCGATCCGCAGCTTGCGACGGTGGCGAATCACCTCCAGCACGTCACAACCTTCAAGCGCCAGCGAGGAGAAATCAGGCGTCTCTTTTCCCGGCATGTGCAGGCAGAACCACTGTTCGGTGACAGCATGACGATCTTTCAGGCCCGCATAGCTAACGGCACGTAGCGGTAGACGAACAAATTTCGCCAGCATCTCGGCCACAAATTGCGTATTGCAGCCGCGCTTGCGCACACGCACTAATACCTGTTCACCGTCACCATCCGGCTGAAACCCCAGATCTTCCACCACCAGAAAGTCTTCCGCAGCGGATTTCAATGAGCCAGTAGCCTGTGGTTCACCGTGCAACCAGACGAGTTGTTCGTTATTTTCCATCGTTATCCTACAAAGTGCATGGCAGGATGACACACGGCCACGACATTGTTTTTTATGCTGTTAACTTTCTATAACTGATAAGACTATCGCTTACCAAGCAATAATTTCACCCATTTCTTTTTTCACCAGCAGGGCAACGGCTTCGCAGGCAATGCCTTCGCCACGACCAGTAAAGCCCAACTGTTCTGTCGTGGTCGCTTTCACATTGACGTCGTCCATGTGGCACTGCAAATCTTCCGCCAGATTCACGCGCATTTGCGGGATATGTGGTGCCATTTTCGGCGCCTGAGCAATAATCGTGACGTCCAGATTGCCTAACTGGTAGCCTTTTTCATTGATACGACGCCAGGCTTCACGCAGCAGGCCACGGCTGTCCGCCCCTTTAAAAGCCGGATCGGTATCAGGAAATAGCTTGCCAATGTCACCCAACGCGGCAGCCCCCAACAGGGCATCGGTCACCGCATGCAGCACCACATCCCCATCGGAATGCGCCAGCAAGCCTTGAGTATAAGGAATGCGCACGCCACCGATCACCAGCGGACCTTCTCCACCGAACTTATGGACATCAAAACCGTGACCGATACGCATCGCGCGTTCTCCTTATCTGTATTTAACGAATAAAATGAGGTTACTGCAAACGGGTTAAATAGAATTCAGCTAATGCCAAATCCTCTGGACGCGTGACTTTGATATTATCCGAACGCCCGCTGATAATTTGCGGGCGATAGCCACAATATTCCAACGCGGAGGCTTCATCTGTGACGGCAACGCCATCCTGAAGCGCTCGTTGCAGGCACTGTTTCAACAGCGCAGCAGGAAAAAGCTGCGGCGTCAGCGCATGCCATAAATCGTTACGTTCTACCGTGCGATCGATAAACCCGTCCGTGCCACGCTTCATGGTGTCACGAACCGGCGCGGCCAGAATTCCACCAACCTCACTCTGCTCAACAATCGCCAGCAGGCGCGTCAGATCGTCCTGATGCAGACACGGACGCGCCGCGTCGTGCACTAACGCCCACGCGCTATCGGCAACGGCAGCCAGCCCAGCCAACACGGAATCCGCACGCTGCAGCCCGCCTGTCACGGCACAAATGCGGGGATCGTTGGCTATCGCCAGAGTATGAAAGAAAGCGTCGGCGGGACTGATAACGACAACGACACGCGCTACTCGTGAATGGCGTAAAAGCGCGTCGATGGTATGTTCAAGAATGGTTTTATGGCCGGTCGCATCATTGCCAATCGTCAGATACTGCTTAGGACGATCGTTTTGCATCCGGCTGCCGTTACCCGCAGCGGGCAAAACGGCAACAATGTCAGGCGGGTAAAGGCGTGGTGTCTGCATGCGTCAACGTTGTGTGTTGTTAGATGAAGCGTTATTAGATGACGTCGTATTCGCGTTACGATGGTTCGATTCTGGCACCAGACGATAGAAGCTTTCACCGGGTTTGATCATCCCCAGTTCATTGCGTGCGCGCTCTTCAATCGCTTCCTGTCCGCCATTGAGGTCGTCAATTTCGGCAAACAGCTGTTCGTTACGGTCTTTTAATTTGGCATTGTTCCCCTGCTGGACAACAACATCATCCTTTACCCGAACATAATCATGAATGCCATTCTTACCCAGCCACAGTGAGTACTGAAGCCAGCCAAGCAATATCAATAATAACAGCGTAAGCTTTCCCATCCCGCCCCCTGAAAAACCGCCTAATCATCCCATAACTTTTGTTTCGACTCCACTGTGTCCAGTAATGGGAGGCAATATTCACCCTGCCGCGTGCCCAAATGGGGATATTTCGGGCATAAGAGCATGCCAAACGTGCTCTCAGGCCACTCTCTCATTCCCTTGTACTTTCTGTTCATCAGAAGACGTCAGCGCATAGCGTCCGTTTGGCTAAAACCGACCATAGGAAAAACGTCAGTTGAACCATTAATGCTATCTGTGTATTTTTATGCATACAAAGTGCATAAAAAAAGAAATTTTTACATTTAAACCAGGAGAAAACCATGTTCAAAAAACTGTTATTCGTCGGTGCGCTCTTCACTACCGCCCTATCCACTACCGTACTGCCCACCAGCGCCTTCGCTGCTGAACCCACTTACGTTGTTGGCTCTGGCGGGACCTATCGCCCTTTTGAGTTTGAAAACGCGAAGAAAGAGCTGGAAGGTTTTGATATTGATATCATTAAAGCGATCGCCAAGGCGGAGAATTTTAATATCAAGCTGATCAATACGCCGTGGGAAGGGATCTTCGCGACCCTTAACTCCGGCGACCGCGACATTATCATTTCCGGTATCACGATTACCGACAAACGTAGGCAAATGGTTGATTTTTCCGCACCGTATTTCCCAGCCGAACAGTCCATCGTGGTGCCTAAAGGCTCGACGATCGACTCGATTGCTGCGCTGAAAGATCACAAAGTTGGTGTCGTGAACTCCAGCACCGCCGATATCGTGGTGTCCGACGTATTAGGCAAAAACAGTACATCGATTAAGCGCTTTGATAACACTCCGTTAATGTTACAAGAGCTGTATGAAGATGGTGTGGGCGCAGCGGTTGGCGATGTGGGCGTGGTGAAGTTTTACATTAAGACTCACCCTGAAAAACAGTTCAATCTGGTTTCCGACGCCAAATTCGAACGCCAGTATTTCGGAATCGCCGTCGCAAAAGGTAACGACCCGTTGCGCGCGAAGATTAACTCTGGGCTGAAAAAAATCGTTGCTGATGGCACCTACGCCAAGATCTATCAAACTTGGTTTGATAACAACGTTCCGACCTTACCCGCAGAATAACGCCTGCAAGACACTGCGCATCTCTCTAGGTCTCCATTGCCTCACACGAGACGTCGCATTAACCGGACAGCTAGCCTGCCCGGTTTAATTTAGAGTAATCATTACGTTAGCCTATTCAAAAAAGGAAACGATCTTGACGGGATTTCGTTGGGAGATCATTCAGGAATATGCCCCGCTGTTTATGGAAGGCACCTGGATGACCATCAAATGCACCATTATCTGTGTCATTCTTGGCACCTGCTGGGGATTAACGCTCGGATTAGGCCGCTTAGCGCAGGCACCGCACGGGCCGTGGAAATATATCCTGCACTACGGCGTTCAATGGCCGGTACGCATCTACATCAGCGCCTTCCGCGGCACGCCGCTGTTTGTACAAATCATGGTGGTGCACTTCGCGCTGGTGCCGCTGTTCATCAATCCGCGTGACGGGCTGCTGGTGACCAGCAATATTATGTCGGTCGATTTTGCCCGTACGCTACGCTCCGATTACGGCGCGTTCCTCTCTTGCATCGTAGCAATTACGCTGAATGCGGGTGCCTATGTCTCTGAGATATTCCGCGCTGGCATTCAGTCGATCGATCGCGGCCAGATGGAAGCGTCACGCTCTCTCGGAATGAGCTATGGCCGCACCATGCGGAAAGTCATTCTGCCGCAGGCTTTTCGCCGCATGTTGCCGCCGCTGGGCAACAACGCCATCGCGATTGTTAAAGATTCATCGCTGGCTTCAGCAATCGGATTGGCGGATCTCGCCTATGCCGCTCGTACGGTGTCAGGGGCTTACGCCACGTACTGGGAACCCTACTTGGCGATCTCTATCGTTTATTGGGTTATTACTTTCCTGCTTTCGCTGCTGGTGCGGCACATGGAAACGAGGTTTGGCAAAAGTGATTCACGTTAAAAACCTGCAAAAACAGTTTGGCGATACGCATGTCCTACGTGGTATTTCCTGCGACATCGCCCCTCAGGAAGTGCTCTGCCTGATTGGCCCATCCGGTTCAGGAAAAAGTACCTTTCTGCGCTGCATCAACGCACTGGAGACGCTGTCGGCAGGCGAGATCACGGTCAACGGTTTTGCCATTCACGATCAGAAAACCAATATCAATCGCGTGCGTGAAAGCGTGGGAATGGTATTCCAGCGCTTCAATCTGTTTCCGCACATGACGGTGTTGGAAAATGTGATTATGGCGCCGATGGATGTGAAGAAATTGCCGCGAGCACAAGCCGTTGAACGGGCTAAAGCGTTGCTCAGCAAGGTCGGCCTGCTGGATAAAATCGACGCCTGGCCGAATAGCCTGTCCGGTGGACAACAACAGCGTGTCGCGATTGCCCGCGCGTTAGCGATGGAACCCGCGATCATGTTGTTCGATGAACCCACATCCGCGCTGGACCCAGAACTGGTTGGTGAAGTGTTAGCGGTCATGAAAACGCTGGCGAACGAAGGCATGACGATGGTCATCGTGACCCATGAAATGGCATTTGCCCGAGAAGTGGCCGATAGGGTGATCTTTATCGATCAGGGGATTATTCAGGAACAAGGGACGCCAGAAGCGATTTTTACGCATCCGAGTAACCCGCGCACGCAGGCTTTCCTGAGCAAGATACTGTAGCGCGTTAAAACCACAGGCTGTCAGCGCCTTCCACGCTGGCAGCCTTTTTCTTTTTACCACCCCATCAAAAAAGAAAAGACCAGCCAGAACAGACAGACCACCGTCAAGCCCGTCGCAAAGAGCGTATAAAAGAGATAGCCTCTCAGCAAAAAGCTAAACCCGACGCCAACCAGCACTGAAAACGGCATCAGCGCCAGAAAAAACGGCCAAGTGTAGAGCATGAAGAAAAACGTGGTATTGGAGCCGTATACCAGAAAAGGGATAGTAAAGGCCAACCAATAAAAAGAGAACCCCGTGACCGCCCCCATAAACTGGTAGGAAACGCCGTCATCTTCTTCTTGTGCTGGCCGAGTCTTGCTAATCGTTAACTGCGTGGCATTTTGCATAATCTTTCCCATTCTTCCCCTGAATCACCCAACAACGCGGTGAAAAAAGCGGGGACATCAGAGCTTGATAATAGCTCGCTTGCCAAGCAGATCTAACAATTGGTCTGTCAAATTTGTTACGAATTGTTCGCCATCCAGATGACTATCCGGCGCTTCCGGCGCTTCATACGCCGAGTCAATCCCAGTGAAATTACGTAGCTCTCCCGCACGGGCTTTTTTATACAAACCCTTAGGATCGCGCGCTTCACAGGTCGCTAACGGCGTATCCACGAAGACTTCGATGAACTGCCCTTCGCCCAGTAAATCCTGCACCATTTTACGCTCGGCGCGGTGCGGCGAGATAAACGCGGTCAGGACCACCAGACCCGCATCCACCATCAGTTTGGCAACTTCACCCACGCGGCGGATGTTTTCGCGCCGATCGTCGTCGGTGAAGCCTAAATCACGGCACAACCCGTGCCGCACGTTGTCACCATCCAACAGGTAGGTGCTGACACCACGCCGATGTAGCGCCTGTTCCAGCGCCCCCGCCAGCGTGGATTTACCGGATCCAGACAACCCAGTAAACCAGATAACGACGCCCTGATGACCATGCAATTTCTCGCGCGACTCTCGGGTGACATCGTGCGCATGCCAGACGACGTTATCGTCAGTCGGTTCATCGCGTAAAGACACGTTATTTGCCTCCCAGCAGATCGCGCGCACCCCAATGTGGGAAGTGGCGACGTACCAGCGCATTCAGTTCCAACTCAAACGCGCTGTGTGCGCCCGGCTCCTGATACACCTGCTCGATAGGTTCCCGCACCAGCCCTGCGCCCACCGTGACGTTGCTCAGACGGTCGATAAAGATCATCCCGCCCGTCACCGCATTGTGCTGATAGTTGTCCAACACCAGCGGCTCATCAAAAATCAGCTCAACCGAACCGATACCATTCAGCGGCAGGTTCTCCGCGACGCGCTGCGTCAGCGTATTGATCTCAACCTGATACTGAATATTCTCGACCCGAGCGCGCGTTTTCTTACCGCCAATCTTGATGTCGTAGCTCTGTCCTGGCACCAGCGGCTGTTCCGCCATCCAGACGACATCCACCAGCGCATGCTGCACCGCTTTCAGCGACTCGCTGCTGTCGATCAGCAGGTCACCACGGCTGATATCTACCTCATCCGCCAGCACCAGCGTAATCGCTTCACCCGCCTGCGCCTGCGGTAAATCCCCGTCAAAAGTCACAATACGGCTGACGGTAGATTCTACGCCGGATGGCAGCACTTTAACTCGTTGCCCAACGCGGATGATGCCGGAGGCCAGCGTTCCTGCATAGCCACGGAAATCCAGATTCGGGCGGTTCACATATTGCACCGGGAAGCGCATCGGCTGTTCCAGCGTGCGCTGTGCCACATTGACCGTTTCCAGCACGTCCAGCAGCGTCGGCCCGGTATACCAGCCCATCGTTGTACTCGGCGTCGCGACATTGTCGCCATCCAGTGCGGAAATCGGCACAAAGGTGATATTCAGGTCGGCAGGCAGCTGCTGAGCAAAATCCAGATAATCCTGCTTAAACTGCTCAAACACCGTTTGCTGATAATCCACTAAGTCCATTTTGTTCACCGCCACCACCAGATCGCGAATCCCCAGCAGGGTCGCAATAAAGCTGTGACGACGGGTTTGATCCAAGACGCCTTTACGAGCATCAATCAGCAGAATCGCCAGCTCGCAGGTTGATGCGCCCGTCGCCATGTTGCGCGTGTACTGCTCGTGCCCTGGCGTATCAGCGATGATAAATTTGCGCTTTTCCGTCGAAAAATAGCGGTAGGCCACGTCAATCGTGATGCCCTGTTCACGCTCGGCCTGAAGCCCATCGACCAGCAGTGCCAGATCCAGCTTTTCGCCCTGCGTCCCAAGACGCTTGCTGTCATTGTGCAGCGTGCTGAGCTGATCTTCATAAATCTGGCGCGTATCGTGCAGCAACCGACCAATCAGCGTACTTTTTCCATCGTCGACGCTACCGCAGGTCAGGAAACGCAGCAGCGTTTTATCCTGCTGCGCGTGTAAATACGCTTCCACACCGCCCTGCTCGGCGATCTGCTGTGCAATCGCATTGTTGATGACGACGGCATCTTTCTCAGCCGCATTGTCTGCCGCTGTGTCTTTTAACGAAATTTGGCTCATTCGACGATTCCTCAGAAATACCCTTGACGCTTTTTCAGCTCCATTGAACCGGCCTGATCGCGGTCAATTACCCTTCCCTGACGCTCACTGGTGGTGGAAACCAGCATCTCTTCGATGATTTCCGGCAGCGTCTGCGCCTCTGATGCTACCGCCCCCGTCAGCGGCCAGCAGCCCAGCGTGCGGAAGCGCACCATGCGTTGTTCGATTACTTCGCCCGGTTGCAGATCGATACGATCGTCATCCACCATCAGCAGCATGCCATCGCGCTCCACCACCGGACGCGGCGCGGCCAGATACAGCGGAACAATATCGATGTTTTCCAGATAGATGTATTGCCAGATGTCCAGCTCGGTCCAGTTGGAGAGCGGGAAAACGCGGATACTCTCGCCTTTATTAATCTGGCCGTTGTAGTTGTGCCACAGTTCCGGGCGCTGGTTCTTCGGATCCCAGCGGTGGAAGCGGTCGCGGAAGGAATAAATACGCTCTTTAGCACGCGATTTTTCTTCATCGCGGCGCGCCCCGCCAAACGCGGCATCAAAGCCGTATTTATCCAGCGCCTGCTTCAGCCCTTCCGTTTTCATGATGTCGGTGTGCTTGGCGCTGCCGTGCACAAAGGGGTTAATCCCCAGCGCTTCACCCTGCGGGTTGCGGTGCACCAGCAGTTCACAGCCGTAGGCCTTTGCCGTCTGGTCGCGGAATTCGTACATTTCACGAAATTTCCAGCCGGTATCAACGTGCAGCAGCGGGAAAGGCAGCGATCCCGGATAGAACGCCTTGCGCGCCAGATGCAGCATCACCGAAGAGTCTTTGCCGATGGAGTACATCATCACCGGATTACTGAACTCGGCCGCCACTTCGCGGATGATGTGAATGCTTTCGGCTTCAAGCTGCCGTAAATGCGTGAGTCGTTTCTCGTCCATACCCTTTCCTTAAGCCAAGTTTACTACCGCTGGGCGGCTGTCTTGCGGCACCGTCGGCGTTGTCTGACCAAACCAGGCAATCTGATGATGTAGATCCACCACCTCGCCAATCACCAGCAGCGCCGGTGTCGGCGCTTGCCGTGCCAAATGTTCTAACTCTTGCAGCGTGCCAATTTGCACCTGCTGATCGTGTCGGGTGCCGCGACTGATCACGGCAACGGGCGTCTGCGATGAACGGCCATGCGCGATCAACTGCTGCGAAATCTCCGCGGCCTTCATCGTGCCCATGTAAATCGCCAGCGTCTGACGGCCACGCGCCAGCGTCGACCAGTCCAGCTCGTCGCCATCCGGGCGACAGTGTCCGGTAATAAAAAGCACGCTCTGCGCGTAGTCACGGTGCGTTAGCGGGATCCCCGCATATGCCGTGACGCCCGCTGCCGCCGTCACGCCGGGCACGACCTGAAATGTGATACCCGCCTGCGCGACCGCTTGCAGCTCTTCGCCGCCGCGGCCGAAAATGAAGGGATCGCCGCCTTTCAGGCGCACGACCCGCTTCCCTTCCTGCGCCAGCTTCACCAGTAGCTGATTAATCTCATCCTGCGGCAACGAATGCGCGCTGGCGCGTTTTCCAACGCAGATACGTTCGGCGTCGCGGCGCACCAGATCCAGCACGTCAGCGCTGACCAGATGGTCATACAGCACCACATCCGCCTGCTGCATCACCTGTAATCCGCGTAGCGTAAGCAGTCCGGCATCGCCGGGGCCTGCGCCAACCAGTGCGACTTCGCCACGTACCGCCGCTGGCTGCTGCTGTTCCTCTTGCTGATGCACCAGTTGCTGCTGCAATTCGTCTTCGGCCTGCGCCAGTTGCCCCGCGGACACCAGCGACGCAAAGCGTCCGACAAACAGCCGTTCCCAAAAACGACGGCGTGCCGGCATCGAATGCAGTCGGGTTTTAATTCTGTCGCGCCAGCTTCCGGCGATATCCGCCATCGTGCCCAAACTGGCGGGCAGTAATGATTCCAGCTTTTCACGCAGCAGACGCGCCAGCACTGGCGCCTGTCCACCTGAGGAAATCGCCACCACCAGCGGAGAGCGATCGACAATCGAGGGGAAAATAAACGAGCACTTCTGCTGATCGTCCACCACGTTCACCAGCAAATGCCGCTGATTCGCCGCCTCAAATACCGCAGCATTCAGCTCGGCGTCATCCGTGGCGGCAATCACCAGAAACACGCCGGATAACAGCTCTGGCGTAAAAGTATGCGCCAGCCATTCAACCTGTCCGGCCTGATGCTGCACCGCCAACGGTTCCGCCAGCGCCTGTGCGACAATTTTTACCTCCGCACCCGCGCGTTGCAGCAGATCGATTTTGCGCGTAGCAACCTCACCGCCGCCAACAACCAGTACCGGACGCTGACGAACATCGGCAAATAAAGGGAGATAGTTCACAGTCGCCTTAACTAAGCAAAAAAAGAGATAATGCGACTATACGGTGCGGACAGAACACTTATGAAATGCCGAATTGGAATGACAAGTTCCGTAATGGAATAACACCCTGTTCACAAGTGTTATTCAGGCGATAAAAAACCGGGCAGTGCTCTAATGCCGATCGTTTAAGCATCGAGATAAACGGGGCGACCACAGGGGTGAGGCCTCCCTGCGGGAACCTCCCCCTGTGTTTCCCCTAATAACAGGCTTAAGTGACCAGAATTAGGCAGTGCCCGGTTTCTCTTTTACCCTTCGTGCAGTCCGCATTCGCGTTTCAGGCCGAAGAAACGGGTTTCTTCTTCGGCCATACCCGGTTCCCATTTGCGGGTGGTGTGGGTATCACCGACGGACAGATAGCCCTGCTCCCACAGTGGATGGTAACTCAGGCCATTTTCTTTCAGGTATTGATACACCGTTCGGTTATCCCAATCGATAATCGGCAGGAATTTGAAGACGCCACGTTGAATCGCCAACACGGGTAATTCCCCCCGGCTGCCGGACTGCTCGCGGCGCAGACCAGCAAACCAGGTTTTCGCCTTTAACTCGCTCAGCGCACGGTTCATCGGCTCGACTTTATTCAGCAGGTTATAGCGTTCGATGCCTTCCACGCCCTGCTCCCACAGCTTACCGTAGCGCGCCTCTTGCCAGGCCGGAGACGCTGTTGCGCGATACACTTGCAGATTCAGCGTTAATTGCTCTGTCAGTGCATCAATAAACTGATAGGTTTCAGGAAACAGATAGCCCGTATCCGTGAGGATAACCGGAATATCTGGCCGCTGTTGCGTCACCAAATGTAGCGATACCGCCGCCTGAATGCCGAAGCTGGACGACAAAACATAGTCGCCCGGCAGATTCTCCAGCGCCCAGCTCACTCTTTCCTGCGCAGACAGCGATTCAAGCTGACTGTTCACCGTAGCCAACTCAGCGGTCTGTTCCGCTTTCGGTAACGCGTTGAGCGCCTCAAGATTAAATTCGGCCATCAGGCTCTCCTGTCAGTCATAAAAATCGCGAGCGGGATCCAGCACCGGTTTAATGATGTTGGTACGAATCACGAAATCACCGAAGCCTTCATTCGGCTGGCGATCTTGCGCCCACAGCCCGATAAGCCGATCGATTTCCGCGAGGATCTCGGTTTCATTAATATTTTCACGATACATACGAGGAATGCGTGTCCCCTCGCGATTCCCGCCAAGGTGCACGTTATAACGCCCCATCGCTTTACCCACCAAGCCGATTTCTGCCAGCATCGCACGGCCGCAGCCGTTCGGGCAGCCCGTCACACGCAGAACGATATGTTCATCGCCCACGCCGTGCTGCTGCATGATGCCTTCCACTTTCGTGACGAACTCCGGCAGGAAGCGTTCGGCTTCCGCCATCGCCAGCGGACAGGTCGGGAACGACACACAGGCCATCGAATTCTTGCGCTGCTCGCTGACGCCGTCATCAATCAGGCCGTGCTCACGCGCCAGCGCCTCAATCTTCGCTTTGCTACGCGCAGGAACGCCCGCAATGATCAAATTCTGGTTCGCCGTTAACCGGAAATCCCCTTTGTGGATCTTGGCAATTTCCGCCAGACCGGTTTTCAACGGACGGCCCGGATAATCCAGAACACGACCGTTTTCGATAAACAGCGTCAGATGCCATTTATTGTCGATGCCTTTTACCCAACCGATGCGATCGCCACGTCCGGTGAATTCATAAGGGCGCACCGCTTCAAATTTGACACCAGCACGCGCTTCCACTTCCTGCTTGAAGTTGTCTACGCCCACACGCTCCAGCGTGTACTTGGTTTTCGCATTTTTACGGTTGGTCCGGTTACCCCAATCGCGCTGTGTGGTCACCACCGCTTCCGCGATGGCCAGCGTATGCTCAATGGAAATGTAGCCCAGCTCACTGGCGGTACGCGGGTAAGTTTCTTTGTCGCCGTGCGCGATAGAGAGTCCACCGCCCACCAGCACGTTGAAGCCCACCAGACGGCCGTTATCGGCAATCGCAACGAAGTTGAGATCGTTCGCATGCAGATCGATATCATTCTGCGGCGGGATCACCACTGTGGTTTTGAACTTACGCGGCAGATACGTTGAACCTAAAATCGGCTCTTCATCCGTCGTTGCCACTTTTTCCTGATCCATCCAGATCTCAGCATAAGCCCGCGTGCGCGGCAGCAGATGCTCAGAAATCTTTTTCGCCCACTCATACGCCTGCTGATGCAGTTCGGATTCTATCGGGTTAGACGTACACAGCACGTTACGGTTCATGTCATTCGCCGTCGCCAGCGCATCCAGCCCGATGCTATTCAGCATCTGGTGTACCGGTTTCACGTTCGATTTGAGAATGCCGTGATACTGGAACGTCTGGCGGTTCGTGATGCGAATGCTGCCATAGATCGTATTTTCAGTCGCAAATTTGTCGATCCGCAGCCACTGCTCTGGCGTTATCACGCCACCGGGCAGACGGCAGCGCAGCAGCATCGCATGGCGCGGCTCCAGCTTCTGCTCGGCACGTTCGGCGCGAATATCGCGGTCATCCTGCTGATACATACCGTGAAAACGGATCAGCAGAAAGTTATCGCCCTTAAAACCACCGGTCAGACCATCGTTCAGGTCTTCAGCAATCGTGCCGCGCAGGAAATTACTTTCTGTCTTCATGCGCTCTGCGTCAGCGAGTTTCCCTTCTACCACCAAGGGACCAGGGTGTTTTTCACTGAAAACGTATTTTTCACTCATTAGTACACATCTCGCTGATAACGGCGCTCAAGGCGCAGATCGCTTAAAAACTCATCGGCCTGTTCACTGTCCATGCCGCCATGCTCAACTATCACGTCCAGCAGTGCCCGCTCGACGTCTTTCGCCATACGGTTGGCATCACCACACACGTACAAGTGTGCACCGTCTTGAATCCAGCGCCAGACTTCCGCGCCTTTTTCCCGCAGTTTGTCCTGCACATAGACCTTGTTCGCCTGATCGCGTGACCAAGCCAAGTCGATATGGGTTAGCAGTCCATCTTTGACGTAGCGCTGCCATTCAACCTGATACAGAAAATCTTCCGTAAAGTGTGGGTTACCGAAGAACAGCCAGTTTTTCCCTTCTGCCCCATCGGCATCGCGCTGCTGCATAAACGCACGGAACGGCGCGATTCCGGTGCCAGGCCCAATCATGATGACCGGCGCGTCGGAGTTAGCAGGCAAACGGAAGTTATCGTTATGTTCGATGAAGACGCGGATTTCATCGTCTTCACTCAGCCTATCGGCCAGATAGCTGGAAGCGCCACCGGCGCGCTCGCGGCCTTCGTATTCGTAGCGCACCACGCCAACGGTGATGTGCACTTCGCTTTCGACTTCCGCCTGCGAGGAAGCAATAGAGTAAAGACGCGGCGTCAGCGGACGCAGCAGGCCCAGCAGTTGCTCCGCCGTCAGTTCCGTCGGCGCTTGTCGCACCATATCCACCAGCGGTGTGCGCTGTGCGAACTGCTGAAGCGCAGGTTTATCGGCCAACAGCGACAGCAGCGTTTCATTACGCGACAGTGCCGCGTATTTCTCGACAATCGGCGCGGTGTTCTGCGTCAGTTCAAAGTGGCTTTTCAGCGCCTGCGATAGTGGCAGCGTCTTGCCGTCAACGCTGACGGATTCATCGCCTTTCAGCCACAGCAGTTCCAGCAATTCCTGCACCAGCGCAGGATCGTTATCGAACCACACGCCCAGCGCATCTCCCGGCTGGTAACGCAAACCGGAATCGCCCAAGTCGATCTCGATATGGCGAACATCCTTTTCGGAGTTACGCCCGGTCACTTTCTGATTAACGGCAAACGTGGCATGCAGCGGTGAGGATTTGCTGTACGGGCTGCTGGTAATTTCATCCAGTGCGCCCTGAGCGGCAATCTGCGCGACGGCTTCGCCCTGAACCGGCACCCGCGCCTGCAAAATATCAACCAGTTGACGTCGCCATTGTTCGGCAAGCCCCTGATAATCCACATCGGCATCCACGCGATCCAGCAGGCGTTCAGCGCCTAACTCAGCCAGACGGCTATCGAAATCTTTACCCGCCTTGCTGAAGAATTCGTAAGAGGTATCACCCAGACCAAACACGGCAAACGCGGTGTCTTTCATCTCCGGGGCTTTTTTGGACAGCAGGAACTTGTGCAGCGCGACGGCTTCTTCCGGCGGCTCCCCTTCCCCCTGCGTCGAGGCGACGATCAGCAGCAGTTTTTCCTGTCCGATTTGCTTGAATTTGTAATCACCCGCATTGACCAGATTGACGGACAGCTTGGCTGCCAGCAGATCGTCACGCAGCTGTTCCGCTACCCGACGTGCATTGCCAGTCTGTGAGGCAGAAATCAGCGTAATCGTTTGTACTGGCACCGTGACTGCGGATGCCGTCGTTGCCGTGGCGGCGATCGCCCCCGGCTGCACGTTCCCAGGCTGCTGTACCAGCCCCCAGAAATAGCCGGATAGCCAGGCCAGCTGCGTCGATGAGAAATCACCGGTTGCCGCCTGTAAACGCGTTAATTGCTCCACACTCAGCGGAAGCAATGAAGTGGGGGAAACCGGGGTAGTCATTGTGATTTCTGTTTCCTTGTGCCTGTGCTGTTAGCCAACGACGCTAATACAAAAATAGGCAATAAAAAGATGGATGGAGGATAAGGGTAACCGTCTGCATCTTAACAATTAAAGAAATGATGGAAATATTAAATAACCAAAATGACTAAATGGTTTTTCTGATAGTCCTTATTGCTTAAAGTGTTATAGCGGGAAGCACGCATCCAGGACGCCGTTTTCTCATAACAAGAGCGCGACACCGTCGTCTCTAAAAGAAGCGAACAGGCTCACATTTCTGGCGTTCGCCGCAGGAATTTATCCTTTGCAATCGTACATCAATGCGATACTCACGCCAGTGGCAACGGGAGAAAAACAATGTGGCAACGACGCGCGCTGGAACTCAATACGCAGGATATTTGGCACTGGCAACAGGTCATCTCGGTCGTCGATTACGCCCGTGAACAGGGTTTCAATACGCTGGTGCTGGGCGCGGCGGATTTGCTGGATAAACTGGTAACGCCGGAAGCCTACAATAACGCGCGTTTTGACGATCGCATCAGCAGCCAGCAGCGTTCACGCTGTGTTTACCTGAATCAAGTCGCGGCGCACTGCCGTGAACAGGGGCTGGCGCTGTATCTGCAATGCAAAGAGCTGTCGTTTCCCACGGATCTACTGCTTCATCACCCGGAATTGCTGGACGATACACATAGCCTCCGTATGGATACCGATTTTTGGTGTGACTACCTTGCCGCCAAAGTCGAACTGCTGATGCAGCAGATCCCGAGGCTGAGCGGCCTGCTGCTGGCGATCTCCAACAGCGATAGCCTGCTGCGCTTTTCTGCCCCTTCCGGCGATGCGATCAATGGCGTCGTTCCCGTTACCACGCACTGGCCGACCCACGCCGACAGTGAGCAGATCTATCACCGCTTATTCTCCGCCGTCGCCCGCGTGATGCACTACCACCAGCGCCATCTGGTGTTACGCGCGTTCCCCGCCAGCCATCAGGATATCGGTAATGTCCTGAACGCCATTCGCACGCTGCCGGAATCCGTCTCTGTCGCCATCAAAGTCACGCCGGAACGCTTCTGGCCTGAGTTCCCCAATAATCCGGCGCTGCTGGACATCAACGGGCGTGAGGTCTGGGTTGAGCTTGATCTGGCTGGCGAAGAGGTCGGCTGGGGCAATCTCCCCTTCCTGCGCTACACCGAGGTACAGGGGCGGTTACTATGGTGTCGGGAGAAAAATCCCGCGATTGTCAGCGCGCTGTGCCGCATCAGTTGGGAAGGGGTAGATAATCACAGCGTGATCGGCACACTGAGCGAATTTACGCTGTTTGCCTGTTCCCGACTGCTGACTAACCAGACCGCAGCGGCAAACGAAAGCACGCTGTTTGCACAGTGGTTAATGACGCGATACCAATGGCAGCCGGACGATACCGTGCTGCATGCGATGCTCGCCTTGTTGGATCAGGCTCATCAGGCCATTTCCCTGTCGCTGTATGCGCGCCACCACGTTTTCCACCGTCACAGCCTGCTGCCGACCAGCTTTGGTCAGGCGATCTGGAGCTTGTACGGCCAGCTCAACCGTAACCACTGGCTGCCGGGTTCCGGTCAGGATATTACGTTCGATCCGCAGCATGCGGAGCTGGCTTCGCAGAATCTTTATCACATTGCGAAAGAGAAAGATGCCGCCTGGCAACTGGCGGAACAGTGCCAGCAGGCCGCACTACAATTCTCCCGCGAACACACGATGCCGGACGCGTTCAAGCAACGCTGGCAGCAGGAATGGCGCGGTCTGACGCTGTATTGCCGCGCCTTTGTTCACGCGCAGAAAGCCTTCTTTACGCTGCACTACTGCAAACAGGTGGAGAACAATTGGACGCTGCGGGAAATCGGCAAAACCAATATTCAGGCGTTGTACGGGATTGGGCATGAAATGGAAGATTTCTGCCTGCAACATCGGGATTATCCAGTGAGCCTGCATGTGATGTTTGATGCCGGGCGTCCACGCGCGTTAGCCGATAGCCTGCAACAGCAGTTGGCTGAACTCACGTAACGCATCGGCCAATCACATAGCGTAGTCAGTAACTGACTACGCTAATCATTCACTTAACGAATCATACGTTTCAGAATACGTTCGCCTGAATTGCTGAAATTTTTCGCCGACTCTTCCACGCTCTTCTTGCCATAGTCGAGCTGTTCGATGGTTTGCAGGATCAGGCTGGCCAACTGTGGATCTTCAAGATACGAGGACACCGGCGTTTGCATCGGTTTTTGCAACGCCATTGAGAGCCCAGCAACCGACAGATCGTTCGTATCCAGTTTCTGTTTTTCTTCCAGCGCTTGTCTGGCGATACGGCTGAGCGGAATGCCGCGCTCGGTGCCCATCAGCAGCGCGCCTTCAGGATCGTTCATCAGATAATTCAACAACAGTGCCGCTTCTTTCGGGTGCTTGGTAGTTTTACTGATGGCAAACAGCATTGACGGTTTGAAGAACTGCCCAGAGTTGTCCGATCCCGGCGTCATGATGTACGGACCTAATTCGAGCTTACTGGGTGCCGCCAGTGGATCGGCGTATTTCTTCACCACCGAAATCCACAGATGCGCCCCACCGTATTCACCGTTAATCCAGGGACGTGTTTCATACATGCCGACTTTGCCGAACGCGTTGTAATACTTCGAAGACGGCATCACATGCTCGTCGATCAAACGCTTATAGAAGCGAAACGCCTCGATCCACTGCGCCTCACTGTAGTTAAAGCGTTTATTCTTTTCATCGATCATGCCGATCTGGTACTTCTGCGTCATGTAATAGTTGATCAATTCCAGCATGCCTTCACCGCTGTCCTGCGCAGGTGAAGCAATGGGGAAATAGTTATCGCCCAGTTTCTCTTTAAACACCTTGCCCGCATGGAACAGCTCATCCCAGGTGGTGGGATACGGCAGCCCGGCCTTCTTCCAGGTTTCCGTGTTGTAATACATCACCAGTGCATTCAGCGAAGTAGAAATCGCGTTCACTTTGCCATCGATCGTCGCTGGCTTCAGCGCATCTTCGGGGAAATCCTGCAATTTCAGCGTATCAGTCAGCGTATTCAGGTCATAAAAGCCGGTGCCGGTCTTGGAAAAAATCGGCAGCCAGTTCCAGTTAACCTGTAGCACATCCGGTTCTTCGCCGCTGGCAATCTGCGTCGTCAGGCGGGATAAGTGCCCGTCCCAACCGGTATATTCTGGTTTCACGCTGATGTGCGGATACTTTTTCTGAAACGCTTCCAGCGCGGTCAAGGTCGCCTGATGGCGGCTGTTTCCTCCCCACCAAGAGAGGCGTAATTCTACGGGTTCAGCAGCCTGCGCGAACGAACAGAGCGCAGAGAAGGCGATGGCAATCAGTCCAGGTAATCTCATTTTTCCCCCAACGACATTATTATTGTGTTTGTGCGTGTGTCTGGCGTACTGGTGTGGCGATATAGATGAGAAAGCAGGTCAGGTACATAGCCGTGAATCAAACCATTTCTCGACGCTGACAAGATAGGCAGAACCCGTTTTATCACGCTAGTCATCACGGTGGGAAAACGCGTGATTTGCGGGGCTGACGGAAGAAATGCGGATGACCGCACCGCGTTAGCGAGCGTTTCAACCACACAGCGTGAGCCCTAGGTAACGCGGCAGGGAGGTGCCTCACATCATTAACCGCCGCACCACACCAAAAAGAGATTTGATTCACAAATAAGAAACACAAAAACAACAAAACCACGCCACGTGCGCGGTAAAAGAGAAAAAACGGCGTAAAAGTGTGATGAAACACACACGGTAAGAAGCACAGCGTCGCCCTATCCGTTATGCTTTTCACATTCTCTTACGCTGCGCACCGTACGCTGTGAAGCCCGCTCCAACCTGCGCAGATTTCATCACGACAGCCACAGCCAAAGGCCAGTAAACGTGCTGCAATCGGAACAGGCTCGATCAGATAGGATAACGCGATGAAGCACTCTATTCAGTCATACTCCCCCGCCGCCGACGGCATCACGCCGGATACTGCCATCTTTCAGCAGGCTATCGATCGGATTGCGGCACAGGGTGGCGGCACCCTGACGGTCGAACCGGGGCGCTATCTATTAGGGGGATTACTGCTGCCTTCCAATTTTTGTCTGCAATTGGAGGCAGGCGCTGAGCTCATCGTCAGCGGTGACTATGAACAGTTTACGCAGGCCACGACGATCAGCATGGCCGAGCTGTCGCACCGCGCGTTTCTTTATGCCTACCAACAACGCAATATCACGATCTGCGGTCAGGGTAAGATCATGGGAAATGCCGACGCCTATTTCTCTGCGGAGCCCGACGATCAAGGCTATCGCCTGCCTGCACAGCATCGCCCGCGCATTGTGGTCTTTGAGGATTGCGAACACGTCCGCCTGTGTGATTTTACGATTGAACACGCCCCGATGTGGACCGTGCATCTGGTCAGCTGTCGCCAAATCATCGTCGAACGGCTGACGATTGATAACGATCTGAGCATGGCGAATACCGACGCGCTGGATCTTGATAGCTGCCAGCAGGTGCAAATCAGCAACTGCTCGCTGAGCGCTGCCGACGATGCACTGTGCATCAAAACCACCCATAAGCCGCCCCATCTACAGCGTAAGGTGCAGCAGGTCGTCATCAGCAATTGCCTACTGCGATCCAAGAGCTGCGCCCTAAAGATCGGCACCGAAACCTTTGCCGACATCGAGGATATTTCCGTCAGCAACTGCGCCATTTACGATACCAACCGTGCGATCGGCCTGATCTCACGCGATGGTGGCGCGTTCCGACGCCTACAGTTCAGCAACATCACGTTCCAGTGCGTTGCTGCACATCCCTGCCATTGGGGCAAAGCCGATCCGATCTTTATCTCCGTACGCTATCGCGATCCCGCCATCGAGCCGGGCCGGATCGAAGCGGTACAGTTTTCCCAGATCGCCGGTGTCAGCGAGGGGGCGATTAACCTGCACAGCACGCCCGCAGGCTACATTCGGGATATTCATTTCCATGCCGTGCATCTCGAACAGCGGCAGAGCGACTCATCGGAACAGGGCATGTACGATGTACGCCCCCCTTGTAACCCAGAGCGCCCGACGGGAATGGGACTGGATAATGCGTATCGGGTCGATCCAGCGACAGGCCGCGCCTTCGGTGTCGACCATTACCCAGGCGGCATGCCCGCGCTCTTTGCCCGTGGCGTTGTGAACCTGACCACCCGCCACATGACGATCCGCCGCCCCGATCCGCTACCATCAGGCTGGCATCACGCCGCGATCGTGCAGCAGGAAGAATAAGTGATTCAAGCAACACTTTCGGGTAGTATGCGACGGTTTTTTGCATACTCTGTTCTGAGAGCCCCTTTTTCAGAACGAAACCGGGAACATCGCTATGGTCACTACACTATTTAAAGATTTTCAGTTTGAAGCCGCGCATCATCTGCCTCACGTACCAGACGGCCACAAATGCGGACGACTGCATGGGCACTCTTTCATGGTGAGACTGGAAATTACCGGTGAAGTAGATCCACATACCGGCTGGGTGATGGATTTCTCTGAGCTGAAAGCCGCGTTCAAACCTACGTGGGAACGATTGGATCATCACTATCTGAACGAGATCCCCGGTCTGGAAAACCCGACCAGCGAAGTGCTGGCACACTGGATCTGGCATCAGTTGAAGCCGACATTACCGCTGCTCAGCGCCGTCATGGTGAAAGAAACCTGCACTGCCGGCTGCGTCTATAAAGGCGAGTAACAAAGAAGTGGTGGTGCTGTAGTCTGGCGTGAGCATCCCTTACTCACGCCGCTACGATCGGTCGCTATTATCAGTAAATGAATATCAGGCGATATTCAGGTATTTATGTGTCTGCATAGACAGCCGCCAGTTGCGGGCGATGCAGGTCTCGATACACAGTTTAGTCGCATCGTCTTTCTGACTGATCGGCTGTAGTGCCACAATCCGCGACTTATCATCATCAAGCCGTGCCAGTAATGCATCCAACGCCTCAATGTCACGTTCACGCGCCACCGGGTGTTTGATCTCATCCGCCCGTTGCAGGGCCTGATCGAGCACTTTCATACCGCCGCGCATATTCACTTTCGGCGATACCGTCACCCAGGTTTTGGGCGAACAGCGCACGTCATGCGTACCGCTGGTTTCGATCTGGCAACTAAAGCCCTGCTTTTCCAGCTGTAGCGTTAGCGGTGCCAAATCGTGGATGCAGGGTTCACCACCGGTGATCACAATATGGCGCGCCGTGTAGCCTTGCTGCACCATCAGCGCAAGAATGTCGTCCGCACTCGCCGCACCCCAGGCATCGCTTTCTTCCGTTTTTACCAGCACCTGATCCAATGAGGTTTCCCGCTCTGCCAGTTTGTCCCAGGTATGTTTGGTATCGCACCAGCTACAGCCAACTGGGCAGCCTTGCAGGCGCACAAACACCGCCGGCACACCGGTAAAATAGCCTTCGCCCTGTAACGTCTGGAACATTTCATTAATCGGGTACTGCATGGTTTTCACTGTCTCTCTCACTTAAAAATGCAGTATACCTTAAATCATTCGCGTTGCAGGACGTCAGCAATGCGCGAGCAAATCTGGCTGGAGCACACTAAATCGGGGACAGTTGAGTAATTTAGCCCGTGCGTCATAATCAATCTGTTGTTACGACTTCACCTGCTTGCATACGTTTCATTATTAACAAGGAAAAGAATCAATGAAGTTACTGAAACCACTGGCCCTATTATTCGTCTCGTGTGCCTTTGTGCCTGCATTTTCTCAGGCGCAGGATATCGCGCAGATTAAAACGCAGCCGGGCTATTACCGCATGATGCTGGGCCAGTTCGAAATTACCGCCCTGTCTGACGGCACCAATACCATGCCGATGGATAAGCTGTTACAGCGCACCCCGCCGGAAAAAATCACCGAACTGCTGGCAGAAAAAGCGCTGACGCCGCAGGTAGAAACCTCTATCAACGCCTATTTGGTCAATACCGGCAAACACCTGATTCTAATCGACACAGGTAACGGCAAGCAGAGCAACCCTACGGTCGGAAAAGTGCTGCCGAACCTGATTGCGGCGGGCTATAAACCTGAACAGGTCGATACCGTATTGATGACTCACCTGCACGGCGACCATTTTGGCGGTCTGGTGCAGGACAATAAACTCAACTACCCGAATGCCAACGTGTATGTCAGCCAGCCAGAAACCGACTTCTGGCTCAACCCAGAAAACCTGAAGAATGCCCCTGAAGGCAGAAAAGCAGCGTTCCAACGCGTGCAAAACCTCTTTGATACCATTCGCAAAGAGAACAAGCTGAAAACGTTCTCGGCTCAACAGACAACACTGCTGCCCGGTGTCACCGCGATTCCGAGCCCGGGACATACGCCGGGGCACACGTCTTTTCTGATCGAGAGCGAAGGCAAGAAACTGCTGGCATGGGGAGACATCATTCATGCCGAAGCGGTGCAAATGAGCTTACCGGCCACCACCATCAGCTTTGACTCAAATATGGATCAGGCGACGGAATCCCGTAATAAAGCGCTGGCCGACGCCGCCAGTCAGGGTTACTGGGTTGCAGGCGCTCACCTACCCTTCCCCGGCATCGGCCACGTCGGTACGCGTCTGGAACGCAACGGCACCACCAACGGCTATCGCTGGCTTCCGGTGAATTACAGTGTGGCAGGGTTAAAGAACTAGGTATCAGAATGGCATTCATTACGTTAATTACTGGCGGTTCGCGCGGCATTGGCCGCGCAACCGCGTGCTATCTGGCAGGCAAAGGCCACAAGATTTGCATCGGCTACCGCACCCAGCAGGACAGTGCATATAGCGTTCTCGACGAGATTCGCGCTAACGGTGGGACGGCCATCGCCGTTCAGGTCGATATCGCCGATGAAGAGCAGGTTATCGAGCTTTTTAAGCGAACGGATGAAGAACTTGGCTGCCTCACCGGTCTGGTGAATAACGCCGCGATGCTGAAACCTCAAGCCACCATTGAACAGCTTGATACCGTGCGGCTTAACGATATTTTTGCCACCAACACGATTGGCAGCTTTCTCTGTGCCCGAGAAGCGGTCAAGCGTATGGCGTTCCGTCATGGCGGAAAAGGCGGGGCTATCGTCAACGTGTCATCCGCCGCCGCTAGGCTGGGTTCACCGCATGAATATATTGATTATGCGGCGTCAAAAGGCGCGCTTGATACGCTGACGATTGGCTTATCGCTGGAGGTCGCCGATCAGGGCATTCGAGTGAACGCCGTGCGTCCCGGTTTTATTTATACCGATATGCATGCTGACGGCGGCGAACCGGCAAGAGTGGATCGCATCAAGCACTCGCTCCCCATGAAACGGGGCGGCCACCCGATGGAAGTCGCACAGGCAATAGGCTGGCTGTTATCGGATGAGGCGTCCTATGTCACAGGGAATTTTATCGACTTGGCAGGCGGGAAATGAAACCACCCTTTCATCCCCCTCTTAATCACATTTGTTATGTAGGCTAAGAGAAAGTTTCGTGCGCCATACTGCAGCCATTCATATGCAATATATACACGCGCCCGACGCAGGGCGCTCAGTCGCCGCCGCCCTGCGAACCCAGGCTTCCAGCTAAATTATGCCGCTGCGCGGTTCCATCGGTGCCCATGCCCACTTTTCGAGCCGCCAGCGACATGCTCCCGGCATGGCGCTGGCTTTCGCGACGTCCTGTCGCTCACTCGGCGGTCAAGCGCACCGCTGCATAATTTTTACGCCGGATAACGGCCAAACCATAAAAATTTGCAGCATTTTTATATAAGAGACGGCGCTCACGTTAACCCGTTACAAATAGACCCGCAGGTATTCCGCCAGACACAGAATCGCCATTGCCTGACCGTACGGCATGGAGGTCAAGGCGATGTTGCGGTAGAAATCCAAATCGTTGCCCATCGCGGTGCCGAATGACACCTGCGTCAGTTCACCGTCCTTATTGACGTGATTAATTACGCCGCGAATCGCTTTCTCCGCCACTTCAGCGTAACTCGGGTCCACGTAGCGCTTGCGCACCGCTTTCAGGATCCCGTAGGCAAAACCGGCGGTTGCCGAGCTTTCAAGGTACGAATTCGGATCGTCGATCAGCGTGTGCCACAGGCCGCTGTCATCCTGATATTTCGCCAAGGCTTCAATCTGGCTTTCCAGTACCTGCAACAGGAAGCGGCGCGTGGCGTTATTTTCCGGCAGATCCAGCAGTTCGATAAATTCAGGAATAACGATCGTCAGCCAGCTGTTACCACGTGCCCAGCGAGCCTTCGCGTAGTTGTGTTGTCCTTCGAACGTCCAGCCGTGGAACCACAGGCCGCTTTCGCGATCCATCAGATATTGCACGTGCAGCAGGAACTGATACGTGGCTTCTTCCACAAACTCAGGCCGGTTTAACAGCTTGCCAATTTTCGCCAGCGGCAGCACGCTCATCATCAGCGTGTCATCCCACAGCTGCTGATGGTTTTCGTTGTTATAAACAATATGCTGCAAGCCCTGCTTATCCGTGCGCGGCATTTCGTACATCACCCACTCCGCCCAGCGCTCCAGATACGGCAGCCAGCGCGCATCGCCCGTTTCTTCATAGCGATAAGCCAGCGTCAAAAACGGGCATACGGTGTTCACGTTCTTCGTCGGCGTACCTTCCGCCAGACGCTCGGTAAACCAGTCGTCGATGATGGCGCGCATCTGCTCGTCGCCCGTCTGCTGGTAATACTGGTAAATCCCATACAGCCCGATGCCGTGCGTCCATTCCCAACCCGCCCAGCCTTTGGTATCAATTACCCGACCATCGTCCAGCCGTAACAAAAACTCACCGGTTTTATCCTCAATATTCACCAGATTGTCGGTGATACGGCAAATCAGCGCCTTCAGATCCTCGCGGGAGATGAAGCGTTCTGGCTGACGTAAAAGCGGGCTATGTTTTACACTGAATACGGTCATAGTCATTCATCCAATTGAGTTATCAGTTAACAGTTCAATACAGTTACGACTGCGTGGCGTGCGTGACCGGCTTGTCACCTTTATGGCGGTTCAGATAGCCGATGTTGTTATTGCCCCACAGCGATTCATACGGCATACCCGCCAGCATTTCGACCGTTGCCCGCGCCTGCGGCGTAATCTTCTCCGGCACCGGACGCCCAGCTTCACGCATTTTCAACGTCTCTTCCCGCAGCACGCTGTGCGTTTGCAGATTGAGTTTAAAGCGCAGAGACACCAGGAAGCCCAGCGCCAGCACGCCAACGGTGCCGACGCTCAAAATCATCAGAATCGTGTGGCTAACGCTCGGTGCTTGTACGCTCTGGCCAGACACAAAACCGGAGAGCTGTAACACCACGCCCACCAGCATCACCGCACCAGCCTGAGAGGCTTTGCGAGTCAGCGTCATAATCCCGGCGAAGATCCCTTCGCGACGCTGCGCGGTGATCACTTCATCCACATCCGCGATGTAAGTGTAGGTGTTCCACGGCACGTAGTTGATCCCGCCGCGTCCGATACCCGCCAGCGCAGAAATCAACAGCAATAGAGAGAAGGTGTCATGCAGACCGCTGTACCACAGGACGGCATAGGAAAGCGCACTCACGCCAAACAGGCACACGACCAATCGGTAAGACGGGGCTGGCCCAAAGCGGATACACAGCGGAATCATGCCGATCACCGCAATGAATTGCAGAATCGCCATCGTTCCCATCAGGTTTGACGCCATGGTCGGGCTTTGCATCAGCACAAAAACCACGTAATAGGTGAACACAGCGTTAAACACGTCCTGCGCGATATACCCGCCCAGATACATCCCGAGATGCTGACGGAAAATGCGAATACGCAGCGTGGAAACCAGTTCGACGTTCAGCCGCTTCAGGCTTTGGCCTAACGTCAGAGACTGGCGCTCTTTCTCCGCCCGCAGCGACGCTTCCGACATCTGATCGCGTGGCCGTTCCCAGGTAAAAAGATAGACCAGCGTCAGCACCAGCGCACAGATAACGGAGAACACCAGACTCGAATAGAAGAAGGACACCGAGTTATCTTTGCCAAAGTAGCCCAGCAGGATACCCGGCAGGAACGCGGCCAGAATCGCGGACAACTGCGCCAGCGCGATACGTGCGCCGGAGAACTTGGTCTTTTGTTTGAAGTCATCGGTCATTTCCGGCACCAGCGTTTCATACGGCACCAGCACCATCGTATACACGACATCGAACAGCAGGTACGTCAGCAGATAGTACCAATAGCTCATATCCCCGACCCACATGAAGCTGTAGCTGAACACGAAGGGAATACCGAGCAGAATAAAGAACTTGCGGCGGCCAAAGCGTTTGCCGAGCCAGGTTGAACCGAAGTTATCAGTCAGAAAGCCCATCAGCGGGCTGACGACGGCATCAAGCACACGCGCCATCGCAAAAATAAACGTTGCCTCAATCGGTGTTAAGCCACAGAACGTGGTATAAAAATAGAGTAACCAAGCGGCCGTCAGCGCTGTTGTACCCGCACCAAGAAAGTCCCCTGAACCGTAGGCTAAATAGTTAGCCAAACCTATCTTACGCGTTTTCATCGCCATCCTTCCCCGAACATTTTTAGTTATGAAGGTGTCACGCTGATACGGTAGCGCTCGGCGATCGTGAAAACCTTTGCGCGTTTGCCACCACGTGCCCCACGCTGGCAGCACAGGGAAGATTGGCGCGATCCGCTTCAAAGATTTTATAAAAAGGCATTTTAACTGAACGAAACCAACAGTTCGTTTATGGCGATCACAGGATAGAAGATGGGACGTCAGCAGAAAGAAGGGCAACGTCGCCAGCGGACGTTGCCTTGTGATGCTTTGAAAAATTGGCGTTTTTTGGCAAAAAAATGGCGCTATTCTGCGTGCTGCAACCGCCACAGGAAGGTTTGCCGCGCATGGGCTAAACGCGGTTGGCGCAGTGCGCCCGGTACCCAGGCCAGATAGTAATCCAGTTGCGTGGTGCCGACAGGAGGCGGAATAATGGCAAGCGCCCCCGTATCCAGCAGATCCTGACATAAATACACCGGCATCACCGTCCAACCAAATCCACTGGTTAGCACACGACGCAGCGCACGCAGATCCTGACTCACCACCGCGGGCACCAGTCCCTTATCCTCCATGCGGTTCTTCTTCAACCAGTGATCGATCAGAGGAAATTCAAGGTCATACGCCAGCATCGGTTCCTGCGCCAGCGCCTGCGGCAGATCGCCCGTCTGCAAGAGCCGTTCGACAATCGCGGGAGCCGCCACCGCCTGTAGTGTCGCACTCTTTAACAGATCGCTTTTCAGCCGCTTATCCGTCACCGGATGCGCCGTTATGCCCAAATCACAGTGCCCTTCCAGCAGCATCTGTTTAATTAAATCGCCGTCGCCGGTATGCATATGCACCCGCACGCCCGCCTCAAGCAGCGGCAATAGCTGTTCCGACACCACTTCTGCCATGAAATCCGCATGACCAATGATATGCAGCGTCCCCGCGACGTCCATTGACCTCGCACGGGCAGAAGCCAGCGCTGCTTCCGCTTCATCGAGCTTATCCCCCAGATCCGCCGCCAGATCATCCGCTGCCGACGTTGGCGTTACACCGTTTGCCTGACGCTCAAAGAGACGACGCCCCACCGCCACTTCCAGCCCGGCAATATGCTGCGACACCGCTGGCTGGGTCAGATTGAGCGCGCGCGACGCGCCGCTAATCGAGCGCTGCCGATAGACTTCCACAAACGTGCGTAGACGGATAAGTGACATACGATGATACCTATAAAATTATTTATACCCCTCGAATAATAATCTTGTTGGCGGACGGATCAACCCCTGCCGTATCCTTTATCCCATCTTGAGTGACCCGGAACCCTCGGTTAACTTTCTGTTTTCTCTGGTACTCGACAACGAAAAGGGGACAAAACATGTCGACACAACAATCCCAAAAGGATTTACAAGCCATCCTGAATACGATGAAGCGTGCTCACATTGCATCTGGCCCAGCCGATGCCGCACTGCGTAAAGACCGCTTACAACGCAGCATCAATCTTATCCGTGAAAACCACGCGGCGCTCGCACAGGCCATGAGTGACGATTTCGGCCACCGTAGCTTGTATCAGTCCTTCACCGCTGATCTCGGCACTACGTTGAAGATGCTACAGAACGCCATCGACAACGTTGAGCGTTGGATGCAGCCAGAGCCTGTTGATGAACCCGCTCCCGGCATGCAGGCGTGGATCCAGCATCAGCCTCTGGGCGTGATCGGCGTGATCAGCCCGTGGAACTTCCCGATAAACCTGTCATTCGGCCCGCTGGCTGATATTTTTGTCGCCGGTAATACCGCGATTCTGAAACCGTCAGAACTCACGCCGCGTACGTCTGAACTGCTGGGGGAATTGATTGCCCACTATTTTGATCCGCTGGAATTAGCCGTGGTGCTGGGTGATGCAGAAATCGGTCAGGCATTCAGCGAACTGCCGTTCGATCATCTGGTCTTCACCGGCAGCACCGCCGTTGGGAAACATGTGATGCGCGCAGCAGCAGAGAATCTGGTGCCGGTTACGCTGGAGCTGGGTGGCAAATCACCGGTCGTCATCGATCGTAGCGCAAACATCACCGAAGCCGTTGAACGCACGCTGACGGTGAAAACCTTCAACGCTGGGCAAATCTGCCTGTCACCAGACTATGTTCTGCTGCCCGAAGGCCAGGAGCAGGCTTTCCGCGATGCCGCGAAAGCCTTTATGCAGAAAAGTTTCCCGACGTTACAGGCGAACCCGGATTACACGTCTATCATTGCTGACAGGCATTACGATCGCCTGATTCGTATTCTGAAAGAGGCTGAACAGCAGGGCGCAACTGTCGTCAGTCTGGCACCGGAAGGCGAAGCGCCCTACGATGCGAAAAGCCGCAAGATTGCCCCACATCTGGTGTTCGGCGTACATGATGATATGACGATCATGCAGGAAGAAATTTTTGGCCCGTTGCTGCCGATTAAAACCTATCAGGTAGCAGAGGAACCGATTCACTACATCAATGCGCACCCACGCCCGCTGGCGGCGTATCTGTTCAGCAACGATGAAGCTATGCAGCAACGCTTCGCTGCCAGAACGACATCAGGTGCGCTGGTTATCAACGATGTGATGACGCACGTGTCTATCGACACACTTCCGTTCGGCGGCGTTGGCGCATCCGGTATCGGTGCATACCACGGCGTTCACGGATTCCGCCGTTTCAGCCATGCCAAACCGATTGTCATACAAAGTGAAGATGGTGCGTCTAACCTGACACTGCGTGCGCCTTACCATGAAAAACAAGACGCGATTGTCGCCGTCCTCAAAGGCTAACTGGCGTCTATCCACCCGATCATCCTGCAACAATAGAGAGAAAAATGATGAAAATTTTAATGGTACTGACTTCTCACGACAAACTGGGCAACACGGGCAATAAAACCGGCTTCTGGCTGGAAGAGTTTGCCGCCCCTTATTACACCTTTAAAGACGCAGGCGCCGAGCTGGTGCTCGCCTCCCCTGCGGGCGGCCAGCCGCCTCTCGACCCGAAAAGCGATCTGGCTGATTTTCAAACCGAACTGACACATCGCTTTAAAGCAGACCCGGCTGCGCAGCAGGCACTGGCGAATACGGTAAAACTCGATACCGTCAGCGAACAGGATTTCGATGCCGTCTTCTACCCCGGCGGCCACGGCCCGCTTTGGGATTTGGCAGAATCGCCTGTCTCTATCGCGCTCATCGAAGCCTTTGTACGCGCCAACAAACCGACCGGGTTTGTCTGCCACGCCCCAGGCGTACTGATTCATGTTAAAGCAGAAAATGGCGATGCCCTGATTAAAGGCCGCAAAGTGACGGGCTTCACCAACGGTGAAGAAGAAGCAGTTCAGTTGACGGACGTCGTACCTTTCCTGATTGAGGATGAATTCAAGAAACTCGGCGGACTATACGAAAAAGGCCCAGACTGGGCACCATACCTCGTTGAAGACGGCAAGCTGATCACCGGTCAGAACCCAGCCAGCTCGGAAGTGGTTGCCAAAGCGATTCTCAAACAGCTAGCGTGATCGATACTAGCGGTATCAGAGCGTTTTTCAGCATCGCGTAGCAACGGCCAGTAGGGTGACGGACAAGGATGTCCGTCATAAAAAAATCCAGAAACGTTTTCACGCTTCTGGATTTTTATAGTTAATCACGTTGGCGTATATCAGGCCGTTTTATCCGCGGTCTGACGACACCAGAAACGTAATTACTGACCTTTAACTTCTTTCAGTCCATTGAACGGTGCAGCATCACCCAGCGCTTCTTCGATACGAATCAGCTGGTTGTATTTAGCAACACGGTCAGAACGGCTCATAGAACCCGTTTTGATCTGGCCAGCCGCTGTACCTACTGCCAGATCAGCGATGGTGGCATCTTCAGTTTCGCCTGAACGGTGAGAGATAACAGCCGTGTAGCCTGCATCTTTCGCCATTTTAATTGCAGCCAGCGTTTCGGTCAGAGAACCGATCTGGTTGAATTTAATCAGGATGGAGTTAGCGATGCCTTTCTCGATACCTTCTTTCAGGATCTTGGTGTTGGTTACGAACAGATCGTCACCAACCAGCTGGATTTTGTCGCCCAGAACTTTAGTCTGGTAAGCGAAGCCAGCCCAATCAGATTCGTCCAGACCGTCTTCGATAGAGACGATTGGGTACTGTTTGGTCAGATCTTCCAGGAAGTGGGTGAATTCTTCAGAGGTGAACGCTTTGTTGCCTTCGCCAGCCAGAACGTATTTACCGTCTTTGTAGAATTCAGACGCTGCGCAGTCCATCGCCAACGTGATGTCTTTGCCCAGCTCGTAGCCTGCTGCTTTTACCGCTTCAGCGATAACAGCCAGCGCTTCGGCGTTGGAACCCAGGTTTGGCGCATAGCCACCTTCGTCACCAACAGCTGTACCCATACCTTTGGATTTCAGAACTTTAGCCAGGGTGTGGAACACTTCAGAACCCATACGGATGGCTTCTTTCAGGGTTTTCGCGCCAACAGGCTGAATCATGAACTCTTGGATATCAACGTTGTTATCCGCGTGCTCGCCGCCGTTGATGATATTCATCATTGGCAGTGGCATGGAATATTTACCTGGAGTGCCGTTCAGTTCAGCGATGTGCGCGTACAGTGGCAGGCCTTTTGACGCTGCTGCTGCTTTAGCCGCAGCCAGAGAAACAGCCAGAATGGCGTTAGCACCGAACTTGGATTTGTTCTCAGTACCATCCAGATCGATCATGATCTTGTCGATGTTCGCCTGATCTTTCGCGTCTTTACCCAGTACAGCCTGAGCAATCGGGCCATTAACAGCAGCAACAGCTTTCGTTACGCCTTTGCCCAGAAAACGGGATTTGTCACCGTCACGCAGTTCCAGTGCTTCGCGAGAGCCAGTAGAAGCTCCTGATGGCGCAGCAGCCAGACCTACAAAACCACCTTCCAGATGAACTTCCGCTTCAACAGTTGGGTTTCCGCGTGAGTCGATGATTTCACGGCCGATGACTTTAACAATTTTGGACATTAGATTTTCCTCAGTACAAGTTAAACTAAAACTTTAGATAGAACTAAAACCCTAGACGAGCAACGCGCGATAGATCGCGCGTTGCTGATATAACTCTTACTTCACCTGACGCTTCTGGTACGCGCCAGCGGCTTTGACAAAGCCGGCAAACAGCGGATGTCCATCTCGCGGTGTTGATGTAAATTCCGGGTGGAATTGACAGGCAACGAACCAGGGATGATCGGGTAACTCGACAATCTCCACCAGTTTGCGGTCGGCGGAAAGGCCAGCAACCCGTAATCCCGCCGCTTCAATCTGTTTCAACAGCATGTTGTTAACTTCATAACGATGACGGTGACGTTCGATAATCGTCTGCTCACCGTACATCTGACGCACCAGACTGCCTTCGGTCAGATGGCATTGCTGCCCGCCAACGCGCATGGTGCCGCCCAGATCGCTTGCTTCATCACGGACTTCAACATTGCCGTTCTCATCACGCCATTCTGTAATCAGCGCAACCACCGGGTACTTACAGTCTGGCACAAACTCCGTTGAGTTTGCCCCTTCCATCCCAGCAACGTTACGGGCAAATTCCATTAATGCGACCTGCATCCCCAGGCAAATGCCCAGATAAGGGATCTTGTTCTCACGGGCGTAATTCGCCGACATGATTTTCCCTTCGACGCCACGATAGCCAAAACCGCCCGGAATCAAAATAGCGTCTAAATCTTTCAATACTTCGACACCACGGGTTTCAACATCCTGTGAGTCGATCAGCTTGATATTTACCGTCAGGCGGTTCTTCAACCCACCGTGTTTCAGGGCTTCGATAACAGATTTGTAGGCATCCGGCAGCGCAACATATTTACCGACCATACCGATGGTCACTTCGCCGCCCGGATTGGCTTCTTCATACACAACCTGTTCCCATTCTGACAGGTTGGCTTCGGGGCAATCCAAGCTGAATCGTTTACAAATATAATCGTCCAGCCCCTGTGATTTCAATAGCGACGGGATTTTATAAATCGAATCAATGTCTTTAAGGGAGATTACTGCTTTTTCCGGCACATTACAGAATAAAGCAATTTTTGCTCGCTCGTTGGCAGGCACGGTGCGGTCGGAACGGCAAATCAGCACGTCAGGCTGAATACCGATAGAAAGCAGTTCTTTAACGGAGTGCTGCGTCGGCTTGGTTTTCACTTCACCTGCCGCCGCCAGATACGGCACCAGCGTCAGGTGCATAAACAGGGTGTGCTCGCGGCCCACTTGCACCGCCATCTGCCGAATCGCTTCAAGGAACGGCAAAGATTCGATATCACCAACAGTACCACCGATTTCGACCAGAACGACATCGTGGCCTTCGCCACCTTCAATGATGCGCTCTTTAATCGCGTTGGTGATATGTGGAATCACCTGAATAGTCGCGCCCAGATAGTCACCACGACGCTCTTTGCGCAGGACATCAGAGTAGATACGGCCAGTGGTGAAGTTGTTGCGGCGCGACATTTTAGTGCGGATGAAACGCTCGTAGTGACCCAAGTCCAGATCGGTTTCGGCGCCGTCTTCGGTGACAAACACTTCACCGTGCTGCGTCGGGCTCATCGTGCCCGGATCCACGTTGATGTACGGGTCCAGTTTCATGATGGTAACGTTGAGGCCACGGGCTTCAAGAATAGCCGCCAGAGAGGCTGCGGCAATGCCTTTACCCAGAGAGGAAACGACCCCGCCGGTCACAAAAATATAATTAGTTGTCATGCTGAACCTGAGAGTTTAGGTTTAAAGACGATGGAGGTACCAAGACGGGAAAGTAGTATACCTGAACCTGATGAACGCCACAAATGTTCGTTTTACACAATGTGGCGATTCCAACACACTCTAAGGCGAGGTAAAACCACCCTCACCAAAACCAATAATTACCTTTAATAACAAAGCAATAAATTCATTAAAATCGATAAAAACAGGGTTTGCGATTAAAAACGGATTAATGGTCTATTTCCTGTTTTTTCACCTGCTGCCATGCCGCTTCCATTTCGTCCAGCGTCGCCTGTTCCAGCGTTTTTCCCGATGCCGTAACGATTTGTTCTACCTTACGAAAACGACGCGTAAACTTACGATTCGCCGCCTGTAACGCATTCTCGGCCTTGTGCCCTAGGTGACGAGATAGATTGACTGTGGCGAACAATAAATCACCAATCTCTTCACCTAATTTTTCTTCATCGACAACGGCTTGCCGCGCCTCAAACATCACCTCGTCGATTTCTTCATACACTTTATCGAGCACCGGACCCAGACTGTCCCAATCGAAGCCAACAGAGGCACAACGCTGCTGAATTTTTTGCGCTTTCATTAAGGCAGGCAGCGCATCAGGAATGTCATCCAACGGTGAATGACGATCTTTCTCCGCTCGCTCCTGTGCTTTGGTCTGCTCCCAGTTTGCCAGCACGGCATCGCTGTCCGTCAGCGTCAGATCGCCGAAAATATGCGGGTGGCGGCGTTCCAATTTGTCGCTGATGGCGTTACACACGTCGGAGAAATCGAACAGGCCCTTTTCCTGCGCCATCTGCGCGTAAAACACCACCTGAAACAGCAAATCCCCTAACTCACCGCGCAAATCATCAAAATCCTGACGGCTGATGGCATCCAGCACTTCATACGTTTCTTCCAATGTATAGGGCGCGATAGTGTCAAATGTCTGTTTCTTGTCCCACGGGCAGCCGTTTTCAGGATCGCGCAGAGTTTTCATGATGGCGAGCAGGCGCTCGATGGAGGATACGTTCGTCAAAGGTACAGTCATAATATTCCTGAAAAAATTTGTGTGAAAATAGCAAAATACGGTAGCTAACTTGTGCTGAAAAGCGAAAAGACATCACTATCTTCATTTAAACGGCGTAGAAAATTGTGCTGAGATGCACATGACCGCCGAGTGAGCCGCATGGATGCGGCGAAAGCCTGTGCCGCGTCGGGAACGCGTCACAGGTGGCTCGGCAGCGGGCATGTTCATCGAAGGAACCGCATCGCGGCACAATTCTCGCCAAAAGCCTGGGTTCTGAGGGATGCGGCGTCTGAGCATCCCTCAGTCGGGCGTGGCAATGGTGCCACAAAGAACAATACGGCTAATCACGCACGAAACTGTTCACCACACCTGCCAAGGTTTTCAACTGGCAGATGGTGAAACCAGTATTTACGCCCCCTGCTGGCGCCGCGCATCGATCACATCTGGAAGTTGGTTGAGCTTCGCCAGAATGCGGCTCAACACTTGCAGGTTGTAGATCTCGATATCCATATCAATCGTGGCCAGTTGCTGCTTGGTGTCGCTGCGGCTGGCGACGCCCAGTACATTAACCTTCTCATTCGCCAGAATCGTGGTGATATCGCGCAGCAGCCCGCTACGATCGTTGGCAATCACCCTCACCACCAGCGAATAGCCGCTGGAGTAGCTTTCGCCCCATACCGCATCCACAATGCGTTCCGGCGAACTGGCACGCAGTTCGTCCAACTGTTCACAGTCCGCGCGGTGAATCGAAATGCCCCGTCCGCGCGTGATAAACCCAGTGATCTCATCACCCGGAATCGGCTGGCAGCAGCGGGCAATGTGGTGCATTAGATTGCCTACACCTTCTACCACCACGCGGCCGTTGTCCTTCGTGTTACGTGCCACAGGCTGATGCGATTTTTGCGTCAGTTGGCGCAGCGCTTCACGATCCAGCTCTTCCGCACTCGGCTGTTTTAGCTGCGATTGCAGGAAATTCACCATCTGGTTGAGGCGAACATCGCCGCCGCCGATAGCGGCCAGTAACTCATCCAGCGAATTCACGTTGTAGCGTGGCAGCAGCAGTTTTTCCGCAGCTTTCAGGCTGACACCCAAATGCGCCAGTTCGTCATCCAAAATCTGTCGACCCGCCAGAATGTTCTTGTCGCGATCTTGCTTACGGAACCAGTTCTGAATCTTCGAACGTCCGCGACTGGTGGTGATATACCCCAGATTCGGGTTCAGCCAGTCACGGCTCGGGTTCGGTTGCTTCTGGGTGATAATTTCAATCTGATCGCCCATTTGCAGTTGGTAGGTAAACGGCACGATACGTCCGCCGATTTTCGCCCCGATGCAGCGGTGCCCGATATCGCTGTGGATATGATAGGCAAAATCCAACGGCGTGGAGCCCATGGGGAGATCCACCACATCGCCTTTCGGCGTAAAGACATAAACCCGGTCGTCAAACACCTGACTGCGAACTTCGTCCAGTACGTCATTCGAATCCGCCACTTCTTCCTGCCAGGCAAGCAGTTTACGCAGCCAGGCAATGCGGCCTTCGTAGCCGGAACGCCCGCCGACAGCCGTGCCTTCTTTGTATTTCCAGTGTGCCGCCACGCCCAGTTCAGCATCTTCATGCATCTGACGCGTGCGAATCTGAATTTCAAGCGTCTTACCGCCCGGCCCTAGCACCACCGTGTGGATGGACTGATAACCGTTTGGTTTGGGGTTAGCGACGTAGTCGTCAAACTCGTCCGGCAGATGGCGATAATGGGTATGCACAATACCGAGCGCGCCGTAGCAATCCTGCAAGCGTTCAACGACAATGCGCACTGCGCGCACATCGAACAGCTCATCGAACGACAGCGCCTTCTTCTGCATCTTGCGCCAGATGCTGTAGATATGCTTGGGACGACCATAGATCTCCGCCTGCACGCCCTCTTCTTTCATCGCGTTGCGCAGCGTTTTGACAAAATCGTCAATGTACTGCGCGCGATCGATACGGCGTTCGTGCAGCAGCTTGGCGATTTTTTTATATTCATCAGGATGCAGATAGCGGAAGCAGAAATCCTCCAGCTCCCACTTCAACTGGCCGATACCCAGGCGGTTAGCCAGCGGCGCATAGATATTGGTACACTCTTTGGCTGCCAACACCCGTTCTTCTTCCGGGGCATCCTTCACTTCACGCAGATGCGCGATCCGCTCCGCGAGTTTGATCACCACGCAGCGGAAATCTTCCACCATCGCCAGCAGCATGCGGCGGATGTTATCGACCTGCTCAGACGCGCCGGAATCATTCTGCGTCGCTTTGAGCTGGCGAATTGCATCCATATCGCGCACGCCATGCACCAAATCAACGATGTTTTTCCCAAACGCGGCTTCTAGCGTCGCCTCATCGACCACGTTCGCATCGGCCAGCGGAAAAAGCAGCGCCGCGCGCATGCTGTCATTATCCATGCTGAGTGTGGAAAGGATTTCCACCATTTCGATGCCACGCCACAGCAGTAGCGGCGCATCAGCGTGATCTTGCGTTTGCTGCTCACAATAACGCCAGGTTTCGGCTAAACGTTCACACGATTGCTGACTGGCAATACCCAGTGAAGCAATCCACGCGTCAGGGACGAACTCACCTTCCGTATTCAAATGCGCACTTCTTACCGCAACCATAATTTCTCCCTACGTTACCCTTCACCTTGCAAATGATGCGTTTTTGCTGGTTATTGCGCCTTCCGCGTGCCCGTATCGTGCAAAAACAGTGCCATCGATTCAAGGTGACCGGTATGTGGAAACATATCCAACATGGCGACATTCGCCAGTCTAAAACCCGCAGCCAGTAAGACTTTGCTGTCGCGCGCTAGCGTCGTGGCGTTACAGGAAACATACACCACCCGTTTAGGTGCCAGTCTGGTTATCTGCTCCATCACGCCTGCCGCGCCCGCACGTGCCGGATCAAGTAATATCTTATCAAAACCCTGAACCGCCCACGGCTGCTGCGTGACATGATCTTCAAGATTTTGGTGAAAAAATGTGACATTGGACAACCCATTGCGTCGGGCATTTTCGCGTCCTTTCTCGACTAACGCGGTCACCCCTTCAACGCCGACGACGCTCGCGGCATGCTGTGCCAGCGGCAGCGTGAAGTTACCCATGCCACAAAACAGATCTAATATTCTATCCTGCGGTTGCACATCCAGCCATGCCAGCGCCTGCGCGACCATCTGCTGGTTCACCGCGTCATTAACCTGAATAAAATCGCGCGGGCTAAAGGCCAGCGTCAGCCCAGCAACGTGATAAACCGGCTCTTCGCCCTGTAGACACGTCAGCAAATCGGCATCCGGTGCCAGATAAACCGAAACGCCCTGCTGCTGCGCAAAATCACGCAGTGCCTGCTGATCCGATGAATGGAGTGGATCAAGGTGCCTCAGCACCAGCAGCGGACCGTTATCCGCTTGCACCAGTTCTACATGCCCAAGGCGCTTCACCGCCTTTAATCGACTCAGGCAGTCGCGCAGCGGTTGCAGCAATGCTTCAAGCTCGGGGCGCAACACCGGACAGGCTTTGATATCCACCAGATCGTGAGAATTTGACTGCCGATAGCCCATCAACAGACGCTGCTCTTTTGCCTGAAAGTATAACGCAAGCCGCGCGCGCCTCCGATAGGCATAAGGTGTGCCAGCAATCAGCGAGGCTTCAGACAGCTCCACGCCCGTTTCCCGCGTCATCAGACGCATCAATGCAGCCGTTTTGCTGCTCTGTTGCAGCGCAATGTCCGCGTGCTGCTGCTGGCAGCCGCCACAGCGGGTAAAATGCGGACACGGCGGTGCGACGCGCTGCGGGCTAGGCGTCAGAAGGCGTTTAAGTTTTGCATGCGAAAACTGACGCTTTTCTTCTGTCAGTTGGACCTCGGCCTGCTCTCCCGGCAGTACCCCCGTGACAAACACCGTCTTGCCTTCGTGACGCGCCACCCCCTGCCCAAACGGATCAAGCGACGTGACCGTAACAGTGAGGTTCTTAGCAGGAATCGCTTTCCGGGTCGTCACACGCCGGTTTGGAGAGTAGAATTGCGCCATAATGTACTATCGATTTTCTCTTGAGTTGAACGGCTGTAATCGGTACATGCAGTACCCGATAACTAATTACATCATTGGGTGCTCAGCATCCTCTAATTCTCCCACATTGGAACCTCATGACCAAATACAGTCTTCGTGCACGGATGTTGATACTGATTTTGGCACCGACGCTAATGATCGGGCTGCTGCTGAGTTCGTTCTTCGTGATTCATCGTTACAATCAGTTGCAGTCGCAGTTGGCCGATTCAGGCGCCAGTATCATTGAGCCGCTGGCAACCATCAGCGCTTACGCCATTACCCATCGCCAGATGGACACGATTCCAGCATTAATCAATACGCTTCATCGCCGCCACTCCGCGATTATTCGTACCATTAGCGTGTTCGATGCGCGTAATCAGCTTCTGGCCACCACCAACGTACGCAACAACGTGACATTGCAGTCGCTCAGCAACGATGTACTTGCACACAATAAACTGCACCTGCACCACACGAATGACGCGCTGATTCTGCACATCCCGATCGTCAATGACAGCGAATTCATGCCGGGCGGAACGACTCCGGTGCTGCCCAGTACCGCGACACCTCTCGGCTATCTGGTGATCGAGCTGGATACCAGCCCCATTCGGCTTCAGCAGTATCAGGAAATCTTCATCGCCGCGCTCCTGCTGCTGCTCTGTTTGGGTGCCGCCGTCATCTTTGCCTATCGTCTGATGCGGGATGTCACCACCCCGATTCGTAATATGGTGGATACCGTTGACCGCATTCGCCGTGGGCAGTTGGATAGCCGGGTCGAAGGTTACATGCTCGGCGAGCTGGATATGCTGAAAAACGGCATCAACTCGATGGCGATGTCGCTGACCGCCTACCACGAAGAAATGCAGCAAAATATCGATCAGGCGACCTACGATCTGCGGGAAACACTGGAGCAGATGGAGATCCAAAACGTCGAGTTGGATCTGGCCAAAAAGCGCGCGCAGGAAGCCGCCCGTATCAAGTCTGAGTTTCTGGCAAATATGTCGCACGAACTGAGAACGCCACTAAATGGCGTGATCGGTTTCACCCGCCAGACGTTGAAGACGCCGCTGAACACCACGCAGACGGACTATCTACGCACCATCGAGCGGTCTGCCAATAACTTGCTGAATATTATTAACGATGTGCTGGATTTCTCGAAGCTAGAAGCCGGAAAGCTGGTGCTGGAGGATATTCCGTTCTCCCTGCACAACACGCTGGACGACGTGGTGATGCTGCTGGCGCACACGGCACATGAAAAAGGATTGGAGCTGACGCTCAGTATTCAGAATGACGTGCCCGAACAGTTTGTCGGCGATCCACTGCGGATACAGCAAATCATCACCAACCTGCTGGGCAACGCGATTAAATTTACCGAACAGGGCAATATCGATATTCGGGTGGAGAAGCGCCGGCAGGAACCACATCAGGTGCAGCTAGAGGTGCAAATACGCGATACCGGTATCGGTATCGCCGAGTTGCAGCAATCGCAGTTGTTCCAGGCTTTCCGCCAGGCCGACACCAGTATTTCGCGCCGTCATGGCGGCACGGGTCTCGGGCTGGTCATCACCCAGCGTCTGGTCAAAGAGATGGGTGGCGACATCAGTTTTCAGAGCGAACTCAACAAGGGATCGACCTTCTGGTTCCATATCACGCTGCCGCTCAATCCGCACGCGATACCGACCGAGTCCGCCTACACGATGCTGCAAGGCAAGCATCTGGCGTACGTTGAGTCCCATCCTATTGCCGCACAGGCCACGCTGGACATCCTGAGCCAGACGCCGCTTATCGTGAGCTACAGCCCGACGTTTGAGCAACTGCCGGAAGGGGGATTCGATATCCTGCTGCTCGGTATTCCCGTCCAATATCGCAACTCTCTGCTCGACTACACTCCCAGACTGCGCGATATCTGCCGCCGTTCGCCTTATGTGATTCTGGCGCTGCCCAGCCTCGCGCAAATGGATGCCGAGCAGTTGAAAACCTTCGGCGTACATGCCTGCCTGAGTAAACCGCTCGCCGCGTCACGCCTGCTGCCGCTGTTACACGACAGCACGCTGTTCCAGCTCTCTTTTCTGTCGGATGCCGCCGCACCAAACCAGAGTGCAATGCGACATCCTGCCCGTTTGCCACTGAGGGTGATGGCGGTGGACGACAACCCAGCTAATCTGAAACTGATCGGTACGCTGCTGGAAGAGCAGGTCGAGACGATTATCCTGTGCGAAAGCGGACAAGATGCGATTGCACAGGCAGAACGGAATCAGTGCGACATTATCCTCATGGATATTCAGATGCCGGGTATGGACGGCATTTGCGCCAGCGAATTGATCCGTCAGATCCCTCACCATGCCACCACGCCTATCATTGCGGTGACAGCGCAGACCATGACGGGGGAACGTGAGCATCTGCTGCGTTCGGGTATGGATGACTATTTGGCTAAGCCGATAGACGAACAGATGCTGAAAAGCGTGCTGACACGCCATGCGAGGAGAGATCCGTTGAAGCGCTACCGAGGCGATATCATAGGTTTACTGAGTGAGCACAACGATAGCCAGCTATCGCTCGACTGGGCGCTGGCGCAGCAACAGGCAGCCAACAAACCGGAACTGGCGCGCGACCTGCTGCAAATGCTGTTGGATTTCTTGCCAGAGGTTCAGCGGAAGATAGAAAACGTGCTGAAGGGGCAGACGGATGATGGCATCATCGAGCTGGTTCATAAACTGCACGGCAGTTGCAGCTACAGCGGCGTCCCGCGTCTGCAACGCATCTGCCGCTATCTGGAACAACAGTTGCGTAAAGGCGTTCACGCCAGCGATCTGGAACCCGAATGGCTAGAGCTGCTGGACGAAATAGACAACGTCAACAAAGCCGCCCAGCCGCATATCAAACCGATGCATTCGTAATCAATATCCCAGCATAGACCTGTATTTTTGTCACATGCTATGTGGATGCAGAGACCGTTTCGTGCGCTTACAATATGGCTATTTCATGCTCCTCCGCAGCACGCGCCCGACACGGGACGGCTCACACGCCGCTCGCCCCGTGACCCCAGGCTTTCGGCGGAAATTATGCCGCTAACGCGGTACCTTCGTCGATATCCGGCTTAACGGACCGCTTGCGACACGTTCCCTACGTGGCGCAAGCTTTCACCGCGTCCTGCGGCTCATCCTAAGCCAGCTATCTCCTCAGCATAATTTTTTACGCCGGATAACGGCAAAAACCACAATGTCGCTGCATTCGTATAAGAAACAGCAGCCTGACAGAGGGAGCACCTAACGCTGAACGTTTAAGGGACGAGCGCACGAAACCCTCTATCAGTCTGCATAAAATATGTAGATAAAAGGCACTGACTAACCGTAGCATTATCGCGACACAGACTGCGCTAGTCGGATCGTGGCCGCGATATTACGTGCCGTCATCCGTACATTCTCTGCCGCATTATCCAGCGCTTCTTCGAGTGAGCAGATGTTGTAAAGCACGCTGAATACGGCATCCAGACCATGTTCATGTACCACGCCGACATCTGCCGTCAGGCTGCCAGCAATGCCAATCACCGGTTTATTATACTGTTTGGCAATCCGCGCCACACCAATCGGTACTTTGCCGTGGATCGTCTGGCTGTCGATGCGCCCTTCCCCGGTAATCACCAGCGTGGCATCTCGTACCAGTTCATCAAGCCCCAACGCTTCCGTGACAATTTCAATGCCCTGACGTAGCTCAGCGCCGCAAAAAGCCTGTAGCGCCGCCCCCATACCGCCCGCCGCCCCCGCACCGGGAACATGTTCCACGTCCATGTCCAGATCGTGGCGAATCACCGCCGCATAATGCTTCAGCCCATTATCCAGCTGTTCAATCATCTCCGGCGTTGCCCCTTTCTGGGGGCCAAAAATCGCCGACGCACCCTGTTTCCCCGTCAACGGGTTGGTCACATCACAGGCCACTTCAAAGCGACAATTTTTAATACGCTCATCCAGCTCGCTGATATCAATGCGAGCAAGTTTGTCGAGTTCACCCCCGCCAAAACCGATCTGTTCGCCCTGCTTATCCAACAACTTCGCGCCCAGCGCCTGCACCATGCCCGACCCGCCGTCATTGGTTGCGCTCCCGCCAATCCCGATGATGCAGTGCCGAACACCGTGATCTAACGCGCAGCGAATCAACTCGCCTGTGCCATAGCTGGTGGTTTTCAACGGATTACGCAGTTGCGAAGGCACACGTTCCAGACCACTCGCCGCCGCCATCTCAATAAAAGCCGTTTTTTCATCTCCAGACAGGCCAAAGAACGCATCGATGTTATCGCCTAACGGTCCTGTCACCTTAACATTCACAATCTTGCCATCGGTCGCAGCGACCATGGCTTCAACGGTGCCTTCCCCACCATCTGCAACAGGCAATTTGACATAGCAGGCATCGGGAAATATTTCACGAAATCCCTTTTCAATCTGCGTAGCAACCTCTTGAGCAGACAGGCTCTCTTTATAAGAATCCGGTGCGATCACTATTTTCATAAACGATCCGATTTCATCAACGTTCCGATTGCATCAATAATCCGCGCGCTCATGAAACGGCGCTTATACCTGCCAACGTTCAGGGCAGCAGACCCTGAAACCCAGTAGGTAGATCAGAGTGATTATCTGCCAGTCGGCTGGCATCCTGTGCCAGCCTCGTGACTATCGCTTCACGGCTTATCGCGTAACTTCAACTTTGGCCAGCTTCTCGTAGTAACACGCCAGCGCACTGTGGTCGGCCGATCCCAGATCGTCCGCTTTCAGCGCCTGCATCATTTCCATCACCGCCGCCGTTAACGGCAACTGTGCGCCGACGCCGTGTGAGGTATCCAGCGCATTCGCCAAATCTTTGATATGCAGATCGATGCGGAAACCTGGCTTAAAGTTACGATCCATCACCATCGGCGCTTTCGCATCCAGTACGGTGCTGCCCGCCAATCCACCGCGGATCGCCTGATAAACCAGATCTGGGTTAACGCCTGCCTTCGTCGCCAGCACAAGCGCCTCGGACATGGCGGCAATGTTCAGCGCCACAATCACCTGATTCGCCAGTTTGGTCACGTTCCCTGCACCGATATCACCAGTATGTACAACAGAACCCGCCATGGATTTCAGAATCTCAAAGCAGCGATCAAACTGGGCTTTGTCGCCACCGACCATCACAGACAGCGTGCCGTCGATCGCTTTAGGCTCACCGCCACTGACCGGCGCGTCCAGCATAGCGATCTCTTTCGCCGCCAGTGCGGTCGCAATTTCACGGCTGGCAAGCGGGGCGATTGAACTCATATCCACCACAATGCTTCCAGCGCGCGCACCGTCGATGACGCCGTTTTCACCCAGCACCACCTCTTTAACGTGTGGAGAGTTAGGCAGCATGGTGATGATGACATCGCACTGCTCTGCAACCTGTTTCGGCGTTGTAGCCGCCGTGGCACCCGCCGCAACCACTTCCGCGACCGCGTCCAGATTTCTGTCCATCACGACTAATGAGTAACCTGCTTTCAGCAGATTTTTACTCATCGGTTTTCCCATGATGCCCAATCCAATAAAACCAATTTTCATCGCCCTAACCTCATTGTCTGATGTAGATATCACTTCAATTCACGATGAACCCGCCTCATAGCGGATCCGATTCGCACGGAATGACAGAATTACTTCTTGTATTTGTCGCTCAGCGCCTGTGTTGCGCTGCGGAACACACCCAGATCGCTACCGACGGCAACGAAGCTTGCGCCCCATTCCAGGTAGCGACGCGCATCGGCTTCAACCGGTGCCAGAATGCCGCACGGCTTGTTATGCGCCGCCGCACGATCGAAGATGTGGCGAATCGCTTTCTGCACGTCAGGGTGGTTAGGCTGACCGAGGTAGCCCAGCGCCGCAGACAGGTCGCTCGGACCAACAAACACGCCGTCTACGCCGTCTACGGCAATAATTGCATCCAGATTGTCGAGGCCGTCCTGACTTTCGATTTGCACTACGACGGTAATGTTGTCGTTAATCTTGGCGAAATAGTCCGGTTCGGTGCCATAGCCGTTGCTACGGTGCGCCACGGAAACGCCGCGGATGCCCGCTGGCGGATAACGGGTTGACGCGACCGCACGCGCGGCTTCTTCCGCCGTTTCCACGAAAGGAATCAGGAAGTTATTGAACCCGATATCCAGCAGTCGCTTGATGATGATTGGCTCATTGCACGGCGGACGAACGACGGGCGCGCTGTGGCTGCCTTTCAACGCCATGAGCTGAGGAATAAACGTCACGATATCGTTAGGCGCATGTTCTCCATCCAGCACCAGCCAGTCGAATCCCGCCAGCCCCAGCACTTCAGTTGAAATCGGGTTGCCCAGCGCACACCAGCAGCCAATCAACGTTTTCCCCTGCTGCAAATCTTGGCGAAAACGGTTAGGTAACAGCGGAGTCTTCATTTTTTATCCTCGGTCATTCCAGCGCCGCTTGCCTGAAGCGGCGCGCTCAAAAAACGGAAAATCAGAACGTTAGCGAACCAGACACGGACGTTTATTATCAAACGTCCACTCAGGAATAAGGTACTGCATTCCCATGGCGTCGTTACGTGCGCCTAATCCCATGTTTTTATACAGTTCGTGTGCTTTCATCACTTGGTCCATATCCAGCTCGACGCCCAGACCCGGTTTCTTCGGCACTTCCACCATGCCGCCAACAATCTGCAACGGTTCTTTCGTCAGGCGTTGGTTGCCTTCCTGCCAGATCCAGTGCGTATCAATCGCCGTAATCTTGCCCGGAGCCGCCGCCGCGACCTGAGTAAACATGGCCAGTGAAATATCAAAGTGGTTATTGGAGTGAGAACCCCAGGTTAAGCCCCATTCGTGGCACATCTGCGCCACACGTACGGAACCTTGCATCGTCCAGAAGTGCGGATCGGCCAACGGAATATCGACCGATTGCAGCGAAATGGTGTGCCCCATCTGTCGCCAGTCGGTGGCGATCATGTTGGTCGCAGTAGGCAGCCCTGTCGCACGGCGGAATTCCGCCATCACTTCACGACCGGAGAAACCTTGCTCCGCGCCACACGGATCTTCTGCATACGCCAGCACGCCACGAAGCTGTTTGCCCAGACCGATGGCTTCATCCAGCGACCAGGCACCGTTTGGATCCAGCGTGATGCGGGCCTGCGGGAAGCGTTTCGCCAGCGCGGTCACTGCTTCAGCCTCTTCGCTACCGGCTAGTACGCCGCCTTTCAGTTTGAAATCGTTGAAACCGTATTTTTCGTAGGCGGCTTCAGCCAGACGCACGATGGTTTCTGGCGTCAGCGCTTCTTCGTGACGCAGGCGATACCAGTCGCATTTCTCGTTAGCCTGACTCTGGTAAGGCAGATCGGTTTTATTACGATCGCCAATGTAGAACAGATAACCCAGCATCTCGACGGCATCACGCTGCTGCCCATCACCCAGCAGCGAGGCCACGCTGACGTTGAGGAATTGCCCCAGCAGATCGAGCATGGCCGCTTCGATCCCCGTGACGACATGGATGGTGGTACGCAGATCAAATGTCTGCAAACCGCGCCCGGAAGCATCGCGGTCGGCGAACTGCGCACGCACCGCCGTCATCACATTTTTGTATTCGCCCAGCGTTTTGCCCACCACCAGCGCGGCAGCATCTTCCAGCGTCTGACGGATTTTCTCACCGCCGGGAATTTCTCCGACACCGGTATTCCCGGCGTTATCTTTCAGAATCACAATGTTGCGAGTGAAATAAGGTGCATGTGCGCCACTCAGGTTGAGCAACATACTGTCGTGACCTGCAACCGGAATAACCTGCATGTGGGTAATCACCGGAGTTGAACTTTGCAATGTCATTTTCTTATCCTTTCTCTCTAATTTTTCACTGTAGGGTTAGCGGCCAAAAACCGGGCGTTTACGATCAAATTTCCAACCAGGAATCAGGTACTGCATGGCGACGGCATCATTACGTGCCCCGCTCGGTAATTTTTTGTAGAGATCGTGAGCCTTCATGACCTGTTCCCTATCCAGCTCAATTCCCAGACCGGGACGATCCGGCACCTTAATTTTGCCGTTGACGATTTGCAGTGGCTCTTTGGTCAGATGCTGCCCTTCCTGCCAGATCCAGTGCGTATCAATCGCCGTCGGGTTACCCGGTGCCGCAGCCCCCACGTGCGTGAACATCGCCAGAGAGATATCGAAGTGGTTATTGGAATGGCAGCCCCACGTCAGGCCCCACTCATCACACAGTTGGGCGACGCGCACTGCACCGTGCATCGTCCAGAAATGCGGATCGGCCAGCGGAATATCGACCGCCTGCAACATCACCGCATGGTTCATTTCGCGCCAGTTGGTTGCAATCATGTTGGTCGCGACTGGCAGCCCAGTGGCGCGGCGGAATTCCGCCATCACTTCACGACCGGAGAAACCTTGCTCGGCACCGCACGGGTCTTCCGCATAGGTCAGAATGCCCTTCATGTCTTTGCACAAACCAATCGCTTCATCCAGCAGCCAGGCACCGTTTGGATCGACGGTAATACGCGCATCTGGGAAACGCTTTTTCAACGCTTTCACGGCATCGATTTCCTGCTCGCCGGGCAGTACACCACCTTTGAGTTTGAAATCTTTAAATCCGTAGCGGTCAGTGGTGGCTTCGGCCAAACGCACAATCGCGTCGCTGTCCATCGCCTGCTGGTGACGCAGGTGATACCACTCGTGCTTGCCTTTTTCGCCAGCTAAATAAGGTAGATCCGTCTTCGTGCGATCGCCGATATAGAACAGATAACCGAGCACGGTGACTTCATCACGCTGTTTACCCGGCCCCAGCAGTTCGGCAACGGGGACACCCATGAATTGCCCCAGCAGATCGAGCAACGCAGCTTCGAGTGCTGCCACCGCATTCACGCGCAGTTCAAACGTCCAGGCACCTTTGCCAAAGGAATCAAAATCAGAAGACTGGTTGCCGACATGGATGTCATGAACCAGACGGTTCATGCGGGCGATTTGTTCGCCTTTCACACGGGGAATGGCTTCAACCAGCGTGTTGTAAATGACGTCGCCACCGGGCGCTTCGCCGACACCGGTATGCCCAGCGCTGTCGGTTAAAATGACGAGGTTACGCGTGAAGTAAGCACCATGCGCACCGCCAATGTTCAGCAACATGCTGTCATAGCCCGCAACGGGGATGACTTTCATGTCAGTAATCACAGGCGTCGCTGAAAAGTGTGTCATGACAGGCTCCCGTCATGAATGGAGCGCACAGGATTGACGCTTAGGTTTCCGATGGTTGCCACAACGCAGAGGCGCGCTGAGGCGGATGAAAATAATTCAGTCATACAGAAATAAAAAACAGATGGTGCACCAGTAGATGATTTCATGTTGTTTTCCTACTTTATTAGCGCGACCTTGTTTTTACTCTGATTTGAACTGAACACTGCTTGTAGGGTTATCAGAATAAAAACAGGTTATTACTGTCCCGATATCGGAATAAAACAGTCAGAAAAGCAGTGTCGTCATCAATGCTGCCTTACCAACCTCAGTAAAAAGTATAAGTTTTCTTATTTCACAACTCATTGGGCAATAGCACAGTATTCCCTGCAAAAATGCAGATTAAATATGTCATTATCACAGACCAATGGGAGGTGTTTCACGAAAACCGTGAAAAGCGAATTTCCGTCTTATAAACACCGAAATACGCCCCTTTGGCACCCAATTTCGAAGAGGTAAAACCCGACGTTAAAGGGCATGAATAAATGACAAATCTATACCCTAAATAATTCGAGTTTCAGGCAGGCGGCAAGAGAAGGCATCCCGATGAGCTTACTCAGGTAAGTGATTCGGGTGCGTGAGCGCAGCCAACGCACATGCAACTTGAAGTATGACGGGTATATAGCGAAACGCTGCGCCATCGTACTGATGGAACAGCGTTTTGTGTTATTGCTTACATGTAGACTAATATGGTAACGACTGGCCTTAATTCTTAACGAACGGCTTCAATTCGATACGTTTAATATCTTTTACGATGAACAGGTAGCTGAAGATCGCAACCAGCGCATGAATCCCGACATACACCAGCCCCCCATTGAAGGAACCGGTCATTCCGATGATGTAGCCAATCGCAATCGGCGTCACGATACCAGACGCGTTACCGAACATATTGAACAGCCCACCGCTCAATCCGCTGATTTCTTTCGGTGCGGTATCGGCCATCACCGCCCAGCCCAGTGCCCCAATACCTTTGCCGAAGAAGGCTGCAGACATCACCGCAATAACAACCCATTCGGTTTCAACGTAGTTACAAATCACCATCGACATGGAGAGCAACATACCGAGAACGATTGGCGTTTTACGGGCAAAGGTCAGTGAATTGGTCCGTCTCATCAGGTAATCGGAAATAATGCCGCCCAGAACGCCTCCCACAAAACCACAGATAGCAGGCACAGAGGCGACGAATCCTGCTTTGAGGATCGACATACCGCGCGCCTGAACCAGATAAAGCGGGAACCAGGTGATGAAGAAGTAAGTCAGTGCGTTAATACAATATTGACCGATATACACACCCAGCATCATACGGGACTGCATTAATTGTTTGATCTGATGCCATTTTTCGCCTTTTTCGGTCGCTTTTTTCGACCCTTTGGCATCCATATTGATCAGGGCTCCGCCGGCCTCGATGTAATCCAGTTCGGCCTGATTCACGCTAGGGTGATCTTTAGGATCGTGGATCACTTTCAGCCAGACAAAGCTCAGAATGATCCCCAATCCGCCCATGAACCAGAACACATGCGCCCAACCCACGGCGTGTACCAGCCAGCCCATGATAGGGGCGAAGATCACGGTCGCAAAGTACTGTGCCGAGTTGAATATCGAGACGGCCGTTCCACGCTCTTGTGCAGGGAACCAAGCCGCTACAATTCGGCTATTCCCCGGGAAGGAAGGCGATTCACACAGGCCAACCATAAAGCGCAAGAAGAACAGAGAAATGACGATCCCCGCACCGCTGAAGATATCGACAAAACCTTGTAATAAGGTAAAAATCGACCAGGTAAAAATACTATAGAAGTAGACTTTCTTTGAACCAAAGCGATCGAGCAGCCAGCCTCCAGGTATTTGCCCAATAACATATGCCCAGGAGAAAGCAGAGAAGATATAGCCCATCCCCACTGCATCCAGCCCAATTTCCTTAGACATTGCAGAACCAGCAATGGACAAGGTTGCGCGGTCCCCATAGTTAAATGACGTGACAATAAACAACATCACGACAATCCAGTAGCGGGCGTTTGTTCTCTTTTGTATCGCGCCAGCTGCTGAGCTTACTGTATTCATGATGAACTCCTGCTTCAATCGCGGTTCGCTCATTCATTCCGAATAACAGATAACGGTGTAGGGTTATCAGAATGAAGATCAGTGGATAGTTAACATTCCCATTTTTATTTTTTTTGCGAATAGCCAGGCTATATAGCCTCAGAGTAATTAGCTGACATCTTCAACTCGCAGGAACATTATAATTTTTACCCACTGACTGCTCACTAGCTAAAAGCACAACATTAAAAATGTCCTTTTGAATATGTTGGTGCACTTGCCCTATATAGTGCGAGGTGTTTCACGAAAAACGCCGCTATTCTCTTTTTACATTTATACACATTATTGTCATTTCTGACTTAAAAACCGTGCGCTGAAAGAATGTGATCAATCTCACCAAAAACTGGGTCTTCGCCTGATAAATCAGAAACAAAAAGCGCTGGCTTAGGTCAATTGCATAATGTACGAGAAGGGAACCTCACGTATACTCATTAGCAAGCAATGAAGTAATAGTGTGGTAATAGTTACCACCGTGTTTCTGATAAACCAATAATAAAGGCTTGCATCATGTCAGATAAATCAGAAAGTAATGCTGCACAAGAGCAGCCACTTTATATTAAGGTCCACGATTCTGATAATGTTGCCATTGTTGTTAATAATAATGGCTTACGTGCCGGAACCCGTTTTAATGATGCTCTGGAATTAATTGAGCATGTTCCGCAAGGTCACAAAGTGGCCCTTGTGAATATCGCCAAATCAGGCGCCATCATCCGCTATGGTGAAATTATCGGGTATGCGCTGCGTGATATTGCCAAAGGAAGCTGGATCGATGAATCGCTGGTCGAATTGCCTCAGGCTCCCGCGCTGGACACCCTGCCGCTGGCGACCAAAATCCCCCCCACGCTGCCTGCGCTGGAAGGTTACACCTTTGAAGGTTACCGCAACGCCGATGGCAGCGTAGGGACGAAAAACCTGTTGGGCATTACCACCAGCGTGCACTGCGTCGCGGGCGTGGTGGACTATGTCGTCAAAATTATCGAGCGTGATTTATTGCCGAGATATCCCAATGTGGATGGCGTGGTCGCACTCAACCATCTTTATGGCTGTGGCGTGGCAATTAATGCTCCTGCCGCGGTGGTTCCCATCCGTACCATTCACAATCTGGCGCTGAACCCGAATTTTGGCGGCGAGATACTGGTGGTCGGCTTGGGCTGTGAAAAATTACAGCCGGAGCGCCTGCTGGAAGGGACGCCTGATGTACAAGCCATCTCCCTCGACGACACCAGCATTGTCCGCTTGCAGGATGAACACCATGTTGGTTTCAGATCGATGGTGGATGACATTCTGACGATGGCAGACAAACACCTGCAACGACTGAACAAACGCCAGCGTGAAACTTGTCCGGCCTCTGAGCTGGTTGTCGGCATGCAGTGTGGCGGCAGCGATGCGTTCTCCGGCGTCACCGCGAACCCAGCCGTTGGTTTTGCATCCGATCTTTTGGTACGCTGCGGGGCGACAGTCATGTTCTCCGAAGTGACCGAAGTACGCGACGCCATTCATCTGTTAACGCCGCGCGTCATCAATGAAGAGGTCGGTAAACGCTTGCTGGAAGAAATGGCCTGGTACGATAACTACCTCGACAGCGGGCAGACCGATCGTAGCGCTAACCCATCGCCGGGCAACAAAAAAGGTGGCCTCGCGAACGTGGTGGAAAAAGCGCTCGGCTCCATCGCCAAATCCGGCACCAGTGCGATTGTCGAAGTCCTGTCCCCCGGTCAGCGCCCAACCAAACGCGGGCTGATTTACGCCGCAACGCCAGCCAGTGATTTCGTGTGTGGCACCCAACAGCTCGCTTCTGGTATCACCGTGCAAGTCTTCACCACAGGTCGTGGCACACCCTATGGCCTGCTGGCTGTACCCGTCATCAAAATGGCAACCCGAACCGCATTGGCAAACCGCTGGCACGATCTGATGGATATTGATGCCGGAACCATTGCTACCGGAGAGGCCACGATCGAAGACGTGGGCTGGCAGCTTTTCCACTTCATTTTGGATATCGCCAGCGGCAGGAAAAAAACCTGGTCCGATCAGTGGGGACTGCATAATGCGCTGGCCGTCTTCAATCCAGCGCCGGTAACCTGATTACCGTTCTCCGCAGGCCAGCGTCATTATCTGGCCTGCGGATCGCGTTATTTGATCTATAATAAATTCAGCGTCAATAAACATGGAAGAAAGTCGTAATTAAAAGAATAAACAGCAGAGCAGCAACATTTAATTTCATTCGCGCAAAGAAAAAATAAAAAAAACTTAACAAGTCATTCTTCTTAACGTCATCATCATCGACACCAAAACACCTTTTAAGAAAAATCTCTATTTTACTCCCCCTATTTTTAATCATTTTTTACCATTTATTTATTGTCAATAAAATGAATCAATTGACAGATAATCATCCTCATCATAAATTTACGCGTGCTGAAAAAGCGTGCTAACACTGATGACATATTTGTTACAAAAATATATATCCTAAATAATTCGAGTTTCAGGCAGGCGGCAAGGGCAGGCATCCCGATGAGCTTACTTGAGTAAGTGATTCGGGTGACTGAATGCAGCCAACGCACATGCAACTTGAAGTATGACGGATACAGTTACAAAATCTCCATCACGCACAATATAGGGTCAATAGGCTGATCATTATAAATAATGTCTGACATTATTTTATATAAATGAACGCGTCACCCAAAAAATTTCAGTATACCTATTTGAATAACTTGAATATTTATACAGCAATATGCCTGACAGATTTCACGGGACGGACCATTCGGCAGCAACATGGCGTTTCAGCCTCTGTAACAACCAGAGCGTCTGAAGCAAGAAAAGCGGCCAACGTGTCTGAACATGAAAACTGAGCGGGATACGTACGCCGGGGTTTCTAATGAGATTAAATACACCTGTTACACAGCAGGAGTATCTGTTAGACATGGACACCATATTGATGTCCACGACAAATATTCACAGCCACATCACCTATGCCAACTCTGCCTTCATCACGGTTAGTGGTTTTTCCGAAGAGCAGCTCATCAATCAGCCTCACAATATTGTGCGCCATCCCGACATGCCCGTTGAAGCCTATGCCGACATGTGGTTTACGCTGAAACAAGGCGATAGCTGGACTGGATTAGTTAAAAATCGTCGCAATAACGGTGACCACTACTGGGTCCGCGCCAACGTTACGCCGGTTTATCAGCAGGAGCAGCTCGCAGGCTATATCTCAGTACGTAACACGCCTAACGCTGAAGAAATCAAGTATGCCGAAACGCTGTATAGCGCCGTGCAGAAAAAACAGGCGGGCAGCCGTAAGTTCTACAAAGGGTTAGTCGTTCGTACTGGGCTCTTTTCGCCACTGTCGCTCTTACAGAAATTATCAGTCCGCTGGCGCTTGCGCCTGGCAGTCTTAACGGTGGGCCTCATTCCCGCACTGCTTGCGTTCAACGGCATAAATCCGCTGTGGCTATTGGCACTGACGCTACTACTCATCGTCATCATGGATCAGTTTCTGCAAAAGCAAATTGCCCAGCCAATCAGGATGATACTGAAGCAGGCTCAGCATGTGGTATCAGGCCGTAAAGTAAAGCATGTCCACCTGAACCGGGTCGACGAAATCGGCTTGCTGCTACGCTCTGTTAACCAGTTTGGCCTGAACCTGCATTCGCTTGTCGACGACGTCAGTACACAGGTAAACGGCATCACCAACGTCAGCCATAAGCTGGCGGAAAACAATGTCGACTTGAATACCCGCACGGAAGAGACATCGGCCAATCTGCAACAAACTGCCGCCGCCATTGAAGAAATTACCGTTGCCGTGCAGCAGAGTGCAGAAACGGCAGCACAGGCCACCACCTTGGCAGAAGCCGCCAGCAGCACCGCGTTTAAAGGTGGCAATATCATGAAGGAAACCATCGGTATGATGGATTCCATCTCCAGCGCCAGCGATAAAATCGTTGATATCATTGGCGTGATAGACAGTATTGCCTTCCAGACCAACATCCTTGCGCTGAATGCGGCCGTTGAAGCCGCTCGTGCTGGCGTACAAGGACGCGGGTTTGCGGTGGTAGCCGCTGAGGTTCGCAATCTGGCGCAGCATTCCGCCTCTGCGGCTAAAGAGATTAAAACGTTGATCGACGCCAACGTCGAAAGTGTGAAACAGGGCAGCATAATGGTCGAGAACGCGGGCAAGCATATCAGCGACATTGTTGATGAAGTCTTGCAGGTCTCCACTATGATCAAAGAGATCAGCAACGCAACGCATGAGCAAACCTCGGCATTGGGCCTGATCAATACCTCTATTGCACAGATAGAACAAATGACACAGCGCAACACCGATATGGTTACGCACTCCACAGAAGCGGCTGAAGGGCTAAACCTTCAAGCCAGAAGGCTGAATAGCGCGATTAACGTGTACGGAAGTTAACTGACGCTATCTTCTTTTTCTCCCTTTACTGACTGATACATTTTGTTACATGAGCTGTCAAAAAAGTGAGCGTTTCATGTTTGATTGCCAACAATATTACCTTCGAGAAAGTGCTTAAATTGCCGATGCAAAGGCATGTAGCACAAGTCATTAGGGTACACCGGCATCTTTTCAGGAGGGAAAATGTCAAACACCATCAGCAGTATCAGCGTATCGACAACAACGGCAAGCAGCAGTAAAAGCAGTAGCAACACTTCTGAGCAACAGATTGCGCAGCTCAATAAGCAGGTCCAGACGCTAACCAAACAGGTCAGTAAGCTGGCTGAATCCGCTTCCAGCGCAGAAAGCGACGAAGAACGTCAGCAGATCCAGCAACAGCAGCAGACTATTCAGGCACAGATCCAGATGCTACAGGCGCAAATTGCCCGTTTGCAGAGCGAAGGCTCGGAACAGCAGTCTGCTTCCTCTGCGTCGACTCAAAGTGCTAAACAAGAAGGCGTTAACCGCCCGACAGCAGACAACCAGATTAATATCTACGTCTAATCTACGTCAGGGATGGGGTAGCCAGTAAACGTGAAAGGTCGTTTCACTGAAGCGACCTTTTTTCATCGAGGGTTACGACAGGAAATGGATAATCAGGGACGGGGCCGTTTCAGCGGCGTGACCAACCCTTGCAAACCTTCTATCTTGATTGCCAACGTAATTTGCATCAATTCCCCTAAGCGACCTTTAGGAAATTCATCCTTGCGAGAGAACCACAGCAGGTACTCTTCCGGTAAATCGATCAGCACTCGCCCTTTGTATTTACCAAACGGCATCTGCATCGTGGCAATGTCTATCAGGTCTTCTTTTTCCACCTCTTACACTCCCAATAGTCGGATCATTTCCGCCTCATCGAGCACTGGGATCCCCAATTCTTGCGCCTTCGCCAGTTTAGAACCTGCGGCTTCACCAGCAATCACCATATCGGTTTTCTTCGAGACGCTGCCGCTCACTTTTGCCCCTAACGCCGTTAGCCGATCTTTGGCTTCGTCGCGGGACAGAATACTCAGCGATCCGGTCAATACCACCGTTTTCCCTGCAAATGGGCTGTCGATCTCTTCAGCATTGACCACCTGAACCTCAGGCCAGTGAATGTTGATGCCCACGGGATCGGTCAATTCGCGGATCACGGTTTGGTTGTGCTCTTCCTCAAGGAAATGACGCACATGCGCGGCAACGACTTTACCGACATCCGGCACCTCCAGTAGCGCATCTTCATCAGCAGCAAAAAGGGCTTCCAGCGAACCAAAATGGGCAGCCAGATTAGCCGCCGTCGATTCGCCAACGTCGCGGATCCCCAACGCATAGAGGAAACGCGCCAGCGTGGTGCTTTTCGCCTTTTCCAGCGCATTGACCAGATTCGTCGCGGATTTCGGCCCCATACGATCCAGCCCCGTCATGATCCCAGCACTCAGACGAAACAGATCGGCTGGCGTCTTGACGTACTCTTTTTCCACCAGTTGATCGATGATCTTATCGCCCATGCCTTCCACATCCAACGCGCGACGAGAAACAAAATGCTTCAGTGCCTCTTTGCGCTGGGCACCGCAGATCAAGCCAGCGGTACAGCGCGTGACGGCCTCGCCTTCTACGCGTTCAACGTCAGATCCACACACGGGACAAGCAGTAGGGAAAACGATCGGCTGCACCGTTTCTGGCCGTTCAGATTCCACGATACCGACGATCTGCGGGATCACGTCCCCCGCTCGACGCACAATCACGCGATCGCCAATCTGCAAACCTAGCCGTTCAATTTCATCGGCATTATGCAGCGTGGCGTTGCTGACGATGACCCCAGCTACGGCGACGGGTTCCAGACGCGCAACGGGCGTAATCGCGCCTGTCCGCCCAACCTGAAATTCGACATCGCGCACCCAGGTCAGCTGTTCCTGTGCCGGGAATTTAAAGGCAACAGCCCAGCGAGGCGCACGGGCAACGAACCCTAACCGCTCCTGCAACTCCAGCGAGTCAACTTTGACAACGACGCCGTCGATATCAAAACCTAACGAACTGCGGGTCTGCTCAACCTGACGATAAAAATCGAGTACTTCAGCCGGACCCGTGCATAGTTTAATTCTGTCGCTAACCGGCAATCCCCACGCCTTGAACTGCATCAGCCGCTCCCAGTGGCTCGCAGGCAACTCACCGCCTTCCAGCAGACCTACGCCATAGCAGAAGAAGGTCAGTGGACGCTTAGCCGTAATGCGCGGATCAAGCTGGCGTAGCGATCCGGCGGCAGCATTACGTGGGTTGGCAAAGACTTTGCTCCCCGTACGACGAGCCTCTTCGTTCAGTTTTTCAAAGCCGCTGTGCTTCATAAACACTTCGCCGCGCACTTCAACACGACGCGGAATATTGTCACCCTCAAGGCGCAGTGGAATCGCCGCAACGGTACGAATGTTACTGGTGATATTTTCCCCAGTCGTGCCATCACCGCGCGTGGCCGCCTGTACCAAAACGCCCTCTTCATACAACAAGCTGACGGCTAAACCATCCAGTTTCAGTTCGCAGCAGAATGTCAGATCGTCACCGTTTTTCAGCCTGTCGCCAATTCGCTTGCTGAAAGCTAGGTAACTTTCTTCATCAAATACGTTATCCAGCGATAACATCGGCACTTCATGACGTACCTGCTCAAATGCCGCCAGCGGTGCCGCCCCCACGCGCTGCGTGGGTGAGTCGCTGGTTACCAGCTCGGGGTGATCCGCCTCTAACGCTTTCAGTTCCTGCATGAGTTTGTCATATTCGATATCAGGAATGTCGGGCGCATCTTCAACGTGATATTTGTATTCGTGATGGCGTAAGACCCGGCGCAACTCCGCTACCCGTAGTGCGGCCGCATTCACTTCGGCTGGTTCTTTCTTCACTGGTTTCATACCTGTTTTATCTGACGTGTCGCCCTGTCGGCGTCGTGATTGTTATGATTCTCGCTCGTGATCTACTAGAGCGAGAATCATTAGCTTGCGGCCTAACGGTGCCGAAATCTTGCGAGTACCGTTAGTTTTATTTCATTTAAGATTGAGACGTGTTGGCTTTAATCGTGTTGATGATGTTCGTCGTGGAACAGCCGTCCTCAAAGTTCAGGACTTTCACTTCACCGCCGTTGGCCCAGACGTCTTCACTACCGGCGATTTCATGTGGCTGGTAGTCTCCACCTTTCACCAGAATGTCCGGCAGAATGCTGGCAATCAGGCGCTGCGGCGTATCTTCTTCAAACGGTACAACCCAGTCGACGGCTTCCAGTGCACCCAGCACGATCATGCGCTGCGGCAGCGGGTTGACGGGACGAGTCGGCCCCTTCAGACGCTTGGTTGAAGCATCGCTGTTTACTGCAACGATTAACCGATCGCCAAGTTTGCGGGCATTTGCCAGATAAGACACGTGTCCGGCGTGCAGAATATCGAAGCAGCCGTTAGTCATCACAATCTTTTCGCCACGCTGACGCGCCAGTTCAACAACATGTTTCAGCTGTTCTTCTGTCATCACGCCAAATCCGGTTTCAGCACGGCCGCGGATCGCATTTTCCAATTCAATCGGCGTGACCGTTGATGTACCCAGCTTGCCAACGACAACGCCTGCGGCAGCATTCGCCAGAAAACAGGCTTCTTCCAGTGAGTTACCTGCCGCCAGCGCAGCGGCCAACACACCAATGACGGTATCACCCGCACCGGTCACGTCGTACACTTCCTGCGCCTGAGTCGGCAAATGCAGCGGTGCTTTGCCCAGCTGTAGCAGCGTCATCCCTTGCTCGGAACGGGTAATCAGCAACGCGGACAGATCGTAATCGGCTACCATCTGCATACCGCGCTCAACCAACTCGTCTTCCGTTTTGCAACGCCCTGCGACCGCTTCAAACTCAGACAGGTTTGGCGTCAGCAACGTCGCGCCACGGTAACGGGCAAAATCCGTGCCTTTCGGGTCGATCAGCACCGGAACGCCAGCCGCTTTTGCCGTCTGAATCATGGTTTGCACATGTGCTAGTGCGCCTTTTGCATAGTCAGACAGCACCAGTGCGCCAATTTTTGGCAGCGCCAGTTGAATACGTTCGATAATCGGCTGAGGATCAATCCCCTCAAAGCCCTCTTCGAAATCCAGTCGGATCAACTGCTGATTGCGCGACAGCACGCGCAGCTTGGTGATCGTCGGGTGCGTAGGAACAGCGACAAAGTCACACTTCACATTCACTTCGCCAAGTTTGGCATTCAGTGCGCGAGCAGCATCGTCAATGCCCGTTAACCCTACCAGACGCGATCCCGCGCCCAATGCTGCGATGTTCATGGCGACGTTCGCTGCGCCGCCTGGGCGCTCTTCGATCGTATCAACCTTGACCACAGGCACCGGTGCCTCTGGTGAAATTCGGCTGGTCGGCCCATACCAGTAACGATCCAGCATGACATCACCCACCACTAACACACCCGCTTGACGGAAATCAGGCAGCGTCACTTTCATCCTCTACTCCAGGCTTATTTCGCATAATGCGCGTAATAATATCATAGGCACGTATCATACACGCCACTGCCGTGCTGCTCTAAACCGCACGGCACATTTGACCATATAGATAGGAAGAACTTACGCTCCCACTAACCACTTATTCCAACTCGCCAGAACCTGCTCCCGCTCCGCGACAAACCGATCCTTGCTGACCCGACCGGACAGTTCCTGCAAGGCCAGATGGTGCAGTTCATTGCGCATAGTGACATAGGCCAGCTTGAGCGCATTGGCTTCGCTCTCTTCCATCACGCCATATTGCGCCATCAGCTCCAGAATACGCACATTGTCTGACCAACGGGTCAAACGCGGTTCCTGAGCGGCGTAACGCAGCATCAGATACTGGGCAATGAATTCGATATCCGTAATGCCGCCTGCATCCGTTTTGATGTCAAAGAGTGCTTTATCTTTGTTCGCCAGATGCTGGCGCATTTTTTCCCGCATTTCTCGCACTTCGGTTCGCAGCGTCTCCGCGTCACGCTCTGCGCACAGAATACTGCGGCGAATAGACTCAAATGTCTGCTGCACGCCGCTTTCGCCGTACACCATACGCGCGCGCACCAGCGCCTGATGCTCCCACGTCCATGCCTCATTGCGCTGATACTCATCAAACGCTTCTACCGTACTCACCAACATACCCGCCGCGCCCGATGGCCGCAGGCGGGCATCCACTTCATACAAAATGCCTGATGACGTCCGAGTGCTAAACAGATGCATCACCCGCTGTGCAAGGCGTAGGTAAAACTGGCGGCCATCAATACTGCGTTCGCCATCCGTCATCACGTCCGATGGACAGTCCAGCAAGAACACCAAATCCAGATCGGAGCGGTATCCCAGCTCCCAGCCGCCGAGTTTGCCATAGGCAATCACGGCAAACCCACGACCTTCACGATGCTGCAAATGCGACGGCTGACCATAGCGTGCCACCATCAGCCCCCACGCCTGCTGAACCACTGCCGCGATAATCGCTTCCGCCAAATACGTTAAGTGATCGCTCACTTTCATCACTGGCAGTACGCCACCGATATCTCCTGCGGCGATACGCAACTGCTGCGACTGCTTGAACTGGCGAACCGCTTCTAACTGCTGTTCTTCGTCATCCTCAGGGACGCGCATCAAATACTGACGTAGCTCATCGGCGTACGCACCCGGTGCCGTCGGCTGATACAGCGTTGACGCATCGAGCAATTCATCCAGCAGCAAGGGATAGCGTGCCAGTTGGCTGGCAACCATCGGCGACGCCGCACACAGGCGAATCAGTTGGCCGAGCGCAGCACGAGACTCCAGCAGCAGTTCGAGATAGGTGGTTCGTGTGACGATCCCCAGCAGCAGCGGCGTCAGACGAGACAGCACCGTATCCGCTTCCTGACGAGCGCAGACTTCCGCCAGCAAACACGGCATGAGCTGATCCAGCACGTCTCGCCCACGCGGCCCTATGGTGCGTTTCGCTACATCGTGACGGAATTCCACAATCGTCCGCATCAGCTTTTCGCGCACGCTTTCCGAGAGATGCGGCGTCAGCGGAGCCAGTTCGCCGTCGTCCAGCGTGTCCTGCCATAGACTGCTATAGCTGCCATGTTCGGGGATATCATTATTGTCCGGCGCATCATCGCCAATCAGGTCATCAAATACGTGGCGCACCGCCTGCATATGCTGTTCCAGCATGGATTGCAGCGTGTCCCAGTTGTCGAAACCCATTCCCCATGCCAGCCGCTGCTGATTCAGCTCATCACCCGGCAAGGTTTGCGTCTGCTCATCGGCAATGGCCTGCAACAGGTTCTCTAAACGACGCAGAAACAGGTAAGAGGTACTGAGGTCAAGCACCTGCTGCGGCGTTAATAATCCCAGCGCGCCTACATGCTGGAGCGTAGGGAGCAGCGAACGCCCTTGTAATCCCGGTTCACGCCCGCCACGAATCAGTTGGAAAACCTGCGTGATAAATTCGATTTCACGAATGCCGCCCGCACCCAGCTTGATGTTATTGCGCAGATCTCGGCGACGCACTTCGCGGGCAATCATGCCTTTCATATTCCGCAGCGACTGGATCACACTGAAATCGATATAGCGACGGAAGACAAAAGGCTTCAACGTACTGCGCAGTTCCTGACTGTAAGCATCGTCCATTCCCCCCATCAGGCGCGCTTTGACCATTGCATAGCGTTCCCAATCGCGGCCTTGTTCTTGATAATAATCTTCCATCGCCGCAAAGCTAAGCACCAGCGGGCCGCTGTCACCAAAGGGACGTAGCCGCATATCCACACGGTAAACAAAACCATCGACGGTCGGCTGATCCAGAACCTTAATGAGCCGCTGCCCCAGACGCGTGAAGAACTGCGCGTTATCCAGCTCGCGCCGCCCGCCTTGCGTATGACCATTTTCGGGATAGACAAAAATCAGATCGATATCCGAAGAGAAGTTAAGTTCTCCCCCACCCAATTTTCCCATACCAAGAATCAGCAGAGGCTGAGCCACACCCTGTGCATTGCAAGGTGTGCCCCACTCGCGACAACAGGCCTGATATAGCCAGCTTCTGGCCGCCACAATCATTACCTCAGCCAGTTCACTAAGCTGACGTAGCGTGTGTTCTGTCGTACTGGTTTGCAGCGCCTGTGACCACGCAATTCGTGTCAACATATGTCGGCGAAACCGTCGCAATGCCGCCATCAACGCATTTTCATCGTTCACATCGGCCAATGCATTGCTCAACCAGTCGGCGTAGTGCTGCCACTCTTCGGGCTGCGGCGGTTGCTGATGAATCCCTTGCCACCAGTCAGGATGCAGCGCAAGCGCATCGCTGACAAAATCGCTCAATGCCAGAACAGCAGAGTCACTGTCGGTTATCGGTTCATCAGGTGCAGCTTCCCGCAAACGTGACAGAGCACGCTGAGAGTGTTCCGTCAGAAGCACAGGTAAAGCGGGCAAAGGAAGTATCGACATGGGGGTTCCCTTGATGCGCCGCCTATCTTCACTGACAAGCGGCAGTTAACGGTTACTGTGATGGTCCGCCGCTATGTAGCCAGAACGGCGACAAGGCTAGCGCCTCTTTACGGTAAGCTTCCAGATACGCAGAAGGAGCCTTCCCAGCAGCGAGTCGCTCAATTTCCTGGAGTAACACCCGCCAATGTTCAACGTAGGCTTCCACCTGCTCCGCCGGATAAGCACCGGATAAGAGAAGAAACGCGTAGATATTACGTTGCAGGCGAGGAATCTGCTGTTCGTATTGCGCTTCCGTCAATTTAGAAAAAAAGGCGCTTTTCAGATCGGCCGTACTACGGCTTAGCATAATGTCAGCAAAGCGTTTGAACGATCCCTGTAGCTTAATACGATCTTTATTATCCATATGATTACGCCAGCCAGACTCGAACAGCCAGGAAGTCAGTACTAACTTACTTTGCAGGTAGTCGACGCTGTAACACACTTCCGCGCCATCGGAGCCTTGTAGCCGAGCCTCCAGAGTGGCGAGTGCAGAGCGAAAAAGCGTGGTGACCTTGCGTAACACGACGCCGCCCACCAGCACCAGCATTTCGCGCATCAACGCGCTGGCCTCTGGCAGGGCTTCACGGGCAGAGGCATTCCCTCTTATCCACAGTTCTTCATGGTATTGCCAGTGACTCAACCCCAGTTCCAGCGCCGCGCGGATGGCTTGATCGATATTGGTTTTTGGATCCACAACCAGTCGATTGAGAGGCTGACACTCGCGAACTGGGTTACCTTTAGCCAAATGGTATCCGCGCGCCGCCTTACTCAGGCTGCCCTGTCGCATACCACCAAATTCCGCGATTTCCTTTGCCAGCTCCAGCAGATGGGTGGTCTGTCCGACCTTAAGCTCCATCTCCAGTTCGCACAGCGGTTCACTCAGATCGCCAGCACGAATCTCACCGCGATCTAAGGCAACCTCAATCACGCTTTGATAGTAAGTAAACACCCACTTTTCACGCGTAAAATCCGTACTAAACAGTGGACTGAGCGACGATTGCAGCGCCATAACATCGCAATCCTCCGGCCAGACTTCCGCCGGAAACAGGCTGAGATCCAGCTCTGCTTTCTCCAGCTCAACGTTATATTCTGGGTGTTGATGCAGCCCGCCAATCACCTTGCCAGCCGTTTTCGCCGTCATTTCGTAGCGTTCATTTTCGCCACGAATACGCAGGCCGATGCCATTGCGGCGCAGGTAATTATCCGCCGTTTCATAATAGGTATTGCTCAGACGCTGAGCACGCATATGCTCATACTGACTGTAATCACTCTCCCATTCAGCCAGTTGCGTCAGCAGCGATTCAACGCTGTCGGGATGAACAATAAACTTAAGCTCAATCTCTTCACTCATAGCATTCACAACACCAAGACCGCGTTCATTATTATGTCAGTAAATAACATTTTACCTTACCTGACTACTCTTACCGCACACACTCTTTTTCACCTGCGAACAAGCGCGCATTTCTTATGCAAACCTGTCAGCAACTGCGCGGTTTTACGCCGCTTAAACACGCTGCACGCCGCCTTCTAAGAACCTATCCCAGTAAGCGCTATTGGGGCAAAATAGCCCTAATGGGGCAGGTTCTAAGACTGTTCTCATTTAGGTTTATACATTGCCTCGTCAGACTTAAGCCTCTACTATCGGACCACCATTAACGCAACATGATGATCTTATGCAGAAATTAGGCTTACTCTGTTTTACTTTATTTTCTCTCACGCTGAGTTGGACCGCACAGGCGGAAGAAAAACGTTATATTTCCGATGAGTTATTGACGTATGTGCACAGCGGGCCGGGCAATCAATATCGTATCGTTGGCACGGTGAATGCTGGCGCTGAAGTCACGCTACTCAGCGTTAATGAAAACGCGGGCTATGCGCAGATCCGTGATGATAAAAACCGTACGACTTGGATCCCACTCGACCAGCTTAGCAATACGCCGAGCCTGCGCACGCGGGTGCCGGAGCTGGAAAATCAGGTCAAAGACCTGACTGACAAACTGAATAATATCGATCAGACTTGGAACCAACGTACCGCAGATATGCAGCAGAAAGTCGCTGCCAGCGATAATATTATCAACGGGTTACGTCAGGAAAATCAGGATCTGAAAAATCAGCTTATCATCGCGCAGAAGAAAGTCAGCGCGGCGAATGTCCAGCTTGACGATAAGCAGCGCACCATCATTCTACAGTGGTTTATGTATGGCGGCGGCGTTGCTGGCATAGGTTTGCTGCTGGGTCTGCTATTGCCGCACATCATCCCTCGCAAAAAGAAAAATGACCGCTGGATGAGCTAATCAGAATACGTGCCTGCTTCTTGCAGGCATTTTTCTTTGCGGCCAACACAGCGGCGCAAAGATGGTAGTATGTGGTGAAGTATTGGTTATTGATTCAGGAGCCCGACGTTGAAGATCTACCTTGTCGGCGGCGCTGTTCGGGACAGCCTGCTGGGTTTACCCGTCACCGAGAAAGATTGGGTGGTGGTCGGCGCGACGCCGGAAAACCTGCTCGCGCAGGGCTACCAGCAGGTTGGAAAGGATTTCCCCGTCTTCTTACACCCCATTAGCCGCGATGAATACGCTCTCGCGCGTACCGAACGCAAATCTGGCAAAGGCTATACCGGGTTTGTCTGCCATGCCGCCCCCGATGTCACGTTAGAGCAGGATTTGCTGCGCCGCGATTTGACCATCAATGCCATTGCCCGCACCGAGCGGGGCGACCTTATCGATCCTTATCACGGTCGGCACGATCTTGAAAATCGCGTGCTGCGCCACGTCTCCGAGGCATTCAGCGAAGATCCGTTACGGGTGCTGCGCGTCGCGCGTTTTGCCGCGCGTTTTGCCCATCTCGGCTTCCAGATTGCCGAAGAGACCATGGCGTTGATGCAAACAATGGTGCATGAGGGCGAGCTGGCTTACCTGACGCCAGAGCGCGTCTGGAAAGAGACGGAAAAAGCGCTCGGCACCTCGTCGCCAGATGTCTATTTTCAGGTGCTGCGTGACTGCGGTGCGCTGGCCGTGCTGTTCCCTGAAATCGATAATCTGTACGGCGTGCCGGCTCCCGCCAAATGGCACCCGGAAATTGATACCGGTATTCATACGATGATGACAGTGGCGATGGCTGCTCGTCTCAGCCCTGAGATTGACGTACGTTTTGCTACGCTGTGCCACGATTTAGGAAAAGGGCTGACGCCCCCCGAACTGTGGCCGCGTCATCACGGGCATGGCCCGGCGGGCGTCAAACTGGTTGAAGCACTGTGCCAGCGTCTGCGCGTACCTAACCCGATTCGCGATTTGGCAAAGCTGGTTGCGGAATATCATGATCTGGTTCATACCGTGCAGGTGCTGCAACCCAAAACCCTGCTGAAGTTATTTGATGCGATTGACGTCTGGCGTAAACCACAGCGTCTGGAGCAGTTAGCGCTCACGAGCGAAGCCGATGCCAGAGGCCGTGCTGGTTTTGAAGAGAACCCCTATCCACAGGGTGATTACCTGCGTGAAGCCTTCTGCATCGCCAGTCAAGTCAGCAGTGCGAACGTCGTCGCCGATGGGTTTAAGGGCATTGATGTACGTAACGAACTGGCTCGTCGCCGCATTCATGCACTGGCAGACTGGAAAGCACAACAGCCAGATAGCTCGGGTATGTCCTGAAACAAAGAGGCCACGCATCAGCGTGGCCTCTTCTCTCTATAAATAATGGTCGACCTAAAATCTAGGCAATCAGTCTTACATAAACACCATGTAAACCACGCCCGCGACCATAAAACGGTAAATCGCGAACGGGACAAACGAGATGCGTTTGATGATTTTCAGGAAGGTTTTAATCGCAATCAGCGCCACGATAAAGGCCGTCACGAAGCCTACGGCAAACATCGGCGCATCGGCCAGCGACAGGAAATGCCAGCTTTTATACAGATCCAGAACGGTCGCACCCATCATCATGGGAACCGCCAGAATAAAAGAGAACTCAGAAGCCGCATAGCGGCTGACGCCCATCAGCATCCCGCCGGAAATGGTCGCCCCTGAACGCGAAAAGCCGGGCCACAGCGCCAGACATTGAAAACAGCCAATCATAAATGCCTGACGATGCGTGATGTCATCCAGCCCGGCAGCACGCGGCTGTTTTGGCTTGAACCATTCCGCCGCTAACAGCAGGAAGCCACCGATCACCAGCGCATACATCACGTTCTGCGGATAAAACAGCGACTTGATCACGTCATGGAAAACCAACCCAAGCACCACGGCGGGAATCATAGCCAGCAAGATGTGCGTTAATTTCAAACGCCCAGCGGTTTTCCCCTCGTGCGGAACATCGCCGAAGTGAATCCCTATCAGACCAAAGAGGCGGCGCCAGAACATCACAACAACGGCCAGAATCGAGCCAAGCTGAATGATCACTTCAAATGTCTTGGCTTTCTCATCAGCAAACCCTAACCAATGACCAACAATAATCATATGCCCTGTAGACGATACGGGCAAAAACTCAGTCAGTCCTTCGACCACGCCAAGAATAAATGCGATTAGCAATGAATGCAGGTCAGTCATCTAAAAATCCTTGCCTCTAATAAAAACGAAAAATGCAGCGCACAAAAAAGCGGCCGCGTACTTCCGCGAGCCGCTACACACCCTAAATAATTCGAGTTGCAGGCAGGCGGCAAGCGAACGAGTCCCGATGAGCTTACTCAAGTAAGTGATTCGGGTGAGCGACAAATCTGCCATAGGCAGATTTGAACGCTGCTTGCAGCGGCCCCAACGGGGCGAGGTCCACGTAAGTGGGCCGAGTAGCGCAGCCAACGCACATGCAGCTTGAAGTATGACGGGTATAACTGGCTTATAGACTATTTGGGTTACGGTTTAGTTGCACGTAAATCAGTATTTCTTCTGTTAAATCAGATTTATCGCGTGCCGCGCTCAATGATAACGCCAACCTGCCGCGCCTGCGCGACGGCCCCAGGCTTGCTGAGCTTGATCCGCAGCCAGGGAGTCGAGAAGCGCTGCATCAACATGTGTGCGACTTCTTCGGCAACGCGTTCCACCAGAGCAAAGCGCTGGTTTGCCACGTGGCCAATCACCGCCTCGCTGACATCGGCATAGCTCAGGCAGTCATTCACATCGTCACTGGCGGCTGCCTGACGGTTATCCCAGCCCATTTCGATATCGAACACCAGTTTCTGCTGAATGGTCTGTTCCCAATCGTAAACACCAATAGTTGTGATTACAGTAAGTTCTTCAATAAATACGATATCCATCACGCCATTCTCTGTTTTTGTCGCTGTCGGATACCACTTCCGACGGAATGTGCGTATTATCCACAGATAAGAAGAGTAAAACGACCCTTATTAAACGTCTCTCTATACAAACTAAACGGAATAGCGTTATGAGTGTTACCGCGCTTGGTATGATGTTAATCGCGTATCTGTGTGGCTCTATTTCCAGTGCGATTTTGTTCTGCAGAATTACTGGGCTGCCCGATCCGCGCCAGCATGGTTCTGGGAACCCCGGAGCCACTAACGTATTGCGTATTGGCGGCAAAGCGGCCGCTGCAACCGTATTGGTGTTTGATGTTCTGAAAGGCATGCTGCCAGTCTGGGCCGCTTACGCGCTGGGCGTTGCCCCGCTGTATCTCGGGCTAACCGCTATCGCTGCCTGCCTCGGCCATATCTATCCCGTCTTTTTCCACTTTCGCGGCGGCAAAGGTGTGGCAACGGCGCTGGGTGCCATTGCACCGATCGGCTGGGATTTGACCGGCCTGATGACCGGCACCTGGCTACTGACCGTGCTGCTGAGCGGTTATTCCTCGCTAGGTGCGATTGTCAGTGCGCTCATCGCGCCGTTTTATGTCTGGTGGTTCAAGCCACAGTTTACCTTCCCCGTCGCGATGCTCTCTTGCCTGATACTGATGCGCCATCATGACAATATCCAACGCCTCTGGCGCGGGCAGGAAAGTAAAATCTGGAATAGGCTACGCAAGAAGAAGCAGCCAGAAGACGAACAGACGCCCTCCGAAGAATAAGACAAAAAAATTCCCCTAAATAATTCGAGTTGCGTGAAGGCGACGACGCAGTGACAAATTCGTCGGGAACGAATTTGACCAGCCAAAGGCTGACCTCCGGTGAGAGACAGGATGTCTTTCATTGCCGGAAGACATTGAGTAACGAACGTATTTTTACTTAAACGACTCGCGCAAGCGCATCACGCCTTGCACACGCTAAAAATCAGGGACATTAAACGCTTTTTGGCTATAATGACGGCCACGCTATTTCAGGTTTAAGAGAAGGAAACCGACATGAGTCTGAACAATGTCCCGGCGGGTAAAGATCTGCCGGAAGATATCTATGTAGTGATTGAAATTCCCGCGAACGCCGATCCGATCAAATATGAAATTGATAAAGATACCGGTGCGCTGTTTGTAGACCGTTTCATGTCTACGGCCATGTTCTACCCATGCAACTACGGCTACATCAACCACACGCTGTCTCTGGATGGCGACCCGGTTGACGTTCTGGTTCCGACCCCGTATCCCTTGCAACCGGGCTCAGTGATCCGTTGCCGTCCTGTTGGCGTGCTGAAAATGACTGACGAAGCGGGCGAAGATGCCAAGCTGGTTGCCGTTCCACACAGCAAGCTGAGCAAAGAATACGATCATATTAAAGACGTTAACGACCTGCCTGAACTGCTGCGTGCACAGATCGGCCACTTCTTTGAACACTACAAAGATCTGGAAAAAGGCAAGTGGGTGAAAGTGGAAGGTTGGGATAACGCTGCTGCGGCGAAAGCCGAGATCGTTGCTTCCTTCGAGCGCGCGAAAAACAAATAAGCGCCACACGATATGCATTAAAGCCCTTACGGGCTCAAGATATCGCATAATCAAAAACACCGCCTTGCGCGGTGTTTTTATTTATGGCGACCATGACTTGATTGGCTACTCGGCCTCAAGCCTCTTCTTCATCTTCTTCGCTGCGCTTTAGCCAGTCACCGCTGGCAATACGCGTCAGCCCTACAACAGGGTGTTTGTACAGATAGATCCAGGCACTGCCCAGAGGCGTACGAATCAGCTCACGTTGGTATTCGTGGCCGTCTCGCTTCAAGGCATCCAGCTCTGTCAAAATCGACGAACTAATGCGATAGACCTCGCAATGGATTTCTCCATTACCAGGTACGACTGCCGGATAATGGCCGAGATCGTACAGCTCGAAACCCGCGAGCTGACAGTCCCCTAACCATTGCGCATTTGTCATCCAATGACTGTTTCCCTGTTTGCGTCGTAAACTGCCGTAAACAATAATTCGCATCGCTAGAACTCAAACTGATAGAGCACATCTAATGCCTGGCTAATGCCAGACACCGCTTCCAAGTATAGCTTTGGCATCAGGCGATAACGCAGCGTTAACGTTGCCAAAGAATCAAATATGCCAACACCATATTTTACTTGCAGACCCGGAAGGACGTAGCCGCTGACGACAACTTGAGAATTATCGCCAACACCCTGTGTATCCAGAGCTAAATTACTTACGCCAAAGGCCTCGCCGATTTTACCCACAACTTGACCACTTTGTGCAACCCCTAAACCGACTAACATTGAGGTCATTGCCGAGCTATCTGCTCCGCCGCTGTCCAAACCCTGCCCACGCAGCAGATAAGAGAGCGCTTCCTGCTGTGACATGGCCGGATCGGAGAAGACTTCGAGCTTCGGTGTCGTGGCCATGCCGGTGACGCGCACGCCGGCAATGACGTCGTTCGCCGTGTTGTCTGGGTTACGAATAGCTTCGATATTCAAGATCGGCTGATCCGGCGGGCCGGAGAATAGGATCAGCCCTTTGCGGACGATCAGATCCTGTCCGTAGGCTTTAAAGCGGCCAGATGGAATGTCGATCTGGCCGTTCAGCCCTAATCCGCGCTCGTCCTGAACCATTTTCAGGTCACCCTGTAGGCGTGCCGCCAGCCCGAACGCATCCAGTTGCACATCATTACCAACACGGATCGTCAGGTTGCTGTTAATCGGAATCGCGGCGCTGGCTTTCTTCGGCGGCTGGCGCTGGGCATCCAGCATCACTTCATCCGATGACACCGCCACCGCACTTTCCGGCATGTCTTTAACCATAATGCGCGCCCACGGAATACTGACCGACCCGTTTAACGCGAACAACTGCGGCGTGGCCTCGAAGACCATATCCGGAGAGACATCCAGCCGCGCCATCGGCGGAATCGTCACGCGCAGCTTCTGGCCTTTCGCCGCAATGCGCGCACGCCAGGCATCAGGCTGCGACCAGTCCGCATTCCCACCGAGGTTCAACTGCCCGTTATCCGTTTTCAGGAAGCCTTGCAGCGTTGACGACATCCCATTGAAATTCACCGCCAGCCGCCCGTTGGTCAGATCGACCGGCATCCAGTTGCCGTCAATGTCCACCCGCTCCAGCACCATCTGGCCGAAGAGCTGAGGACGCGCCGCATTCCCTGCCAGACGCAGGTTCGCATTGAGTATCCCCGCCGCTTTTTCTCCTTTACTCAACGCAGGGTTGAGCAAGGCCAGTGAAATAGTGTTGATCGTGACGCTGCCGCCGAGATTGCGTCGACCCTGTGGATCTGTCACCTGAATATCACCGCTGAAGCGTCCGTTCTCTCGAATCGCCATCAGCCAGCCGAGCTGCGCCCGACCGCGGTCGAGCCCAGCATTCAACGTAAAGGTATCGAAATCAATCGGTAGCGTGTTGCCCCGCATCTGCTGGCGAACGCTGACGCCGTTACCCACCAGCGACACTTTCGCCTGCGGTAAACCTTGCCCCGCCTGCCAGCTGATATCCGCACCACCGGTGAACGTCCCGGCTAGCACCGTATCCGCCGTCAGGAAGGGTTTAAGCATGGCGAGATCGAAGCGGTTTAGTCGAATACTCGCCTGTCCGCTCGGTCCGGCTTCAATCGCTTTTGGTACACAAAGCTCTGCATTCGGATTCCGCCAGCAGTGCGTGCCGATGGTGATCTTTTGCTGCGCATTCAAGTAATCCAGCGCCATATCCTGCGTCAGACGCCATTCACCCACTGGCGTGTCGAAGCGGGTATTGTTCAACGTGCCGCGCCAGCGCTGTTCCTGACGATCGAAACTGCCCGAAAGTGCCAGTTGCCCCGCGACCGGTTCGCCCTGCATAGTCAACCGAAGCTGGTGCTGTTTCTCGTTACCGCCGGCATCCAGCGTCAGCAGCGCAATATTCAAGCCTTCTTGCTTCAGTGCTTCGAGGCGTACGGTCAGCTTGCCCTGAATCTGCTGCTCGGCGCGCACATCGCCTTCCACCCTCACACTGCTAATCGTCATCGCCTGCCAACGCAGTCCAGAAGCCGTGATATCCGCCAGCATCCGCGGTTCACGCAGATTGCCTCGGAGTTTGAGTGCGCCGATGGCGCGTCCTGCCAGACCGGGCAAGATGCCGTCCAACGACGGCGCATTAATGTCCGCATCCAACTGCCACTCGTCGCTCAGGTCGCCTTTGACGTTCAGTTGGTTGCGGCCTAACGCCAGATTCAGCGCTGGAATTGTCCACTGGCCCGCCGCGTTACCGCGCAGTTCGCCTCTGGCCGTGAGCTTATTCGCTTTCACGTTGCCGTCCAGACGCAATTCTGGCACCTGTAACTGCCAGCTACCGCCATAGATGCTGCCGCGCGTCGTAATCTTGCCGTCTACTTTAGCTGACCATTCAGGCCACTGTTTCGCCGTGTTAATCCCGTTCAGCACCAGCTCACTGCGCCAGCTTATGGCTTTGCTCCAGTCGATAAGCGCACTCAGATCGGCATTGCCCTGCAATGCTGCCAGCCGCAGGCGGCTCAGCGTAAACTGTTGCTCGCTGCCTTTACCATCGAGCAGCAGCGTTGCGGGAGGAATCTCCGCGCCGCTCAGATCGCCTCGCAGCGACAGCGCATAGTCGGTCGCTTTGCCGTTAAAACGCAGCTTGACGTTGTCAGCCTGATATTGCGTCGCGCCCGTCAACGGCCAGCGCACGCGTTCGGTTTGCAGCGTCAACGCCAGCGGCAGCCCGGCTTCCGCCAGTTGAGTTTGCAGATCCAACTGCGCACGCTGGGGCCCGGAGAGGTTCAGCGCCACATTCAACTGTTCGCGCAGGCCGCCATTGACCGATAGTTTCAGCGTTTCACCTTTAAGCGGATCGACATTCAGCACGCCGTTTGCTGTCAGCGAGACGGGCCAGCTATCGCTGAGTGTCGCTTCACCGCGCACATTCAATCCACCCTGTGGCGATTGCACGACCAGCTTGTCCAGACGCCAATGCTGTTGCTGGGTCGATGCCTGTACGAAAAGGTTATTAATCAAAATGTCCTGATCGCCCGTCAGCCGTAGCTGTTCACCGTGAATCTCGACAATATTCAGATCCAGAGGCAGCGTGAACTGCGGTAAATCAGGTAATAGCGGTTTGGAGAACAGCTCGCTAAGGCGTTCACCCAATGGCTGTTCAGGCACGGCAGGCTTGTCAGAATCATTATCTGCTTTGGATGTCGACGCCGTCGGTATCGGTGTCGTGGTGGTGGCTGCCGCGACGGTATTGTTTGCGGCCAGCGCGTTATCAATGTGAAGCGTTTGCGAGGAGCCTTGCTCGGCCGCATCACGCACGCTCTGCACCGTTTCTTTGACGACAGACGCCATTTCCGCCGCCGTCACTTTGCCATCTTCCAGCACATCGACGGGGGTCTTCGGCAAGGCCACCAGCAGCGCGCTGATTGTAGTCGGTAGCAGCGTCAACGCGCGCCCTTCCCACTGCATGCCGGTGCGGAACTCGCCCAGTGAAATCGCCGTATCATCCACGGTAACCTGAACGTTGCTGAGCGTTAACTGACGCAATGAAATCGGGAAGGGTGTTGAAATTTCCGTTACTGGCGTTGAAGGCGGCGGTGGTTCTGCCGCCACAGGCAAGGCTGTGGAATCCACAACCACATCAATGCGGTTTGCCGAGAGGTCATTGATGCACAGTTGACTTTTACGCAAGCAGCCCAGCGCGAGCGAGAGATGAAATTCATCGATCTTTACCGTCACGCCTGGCATTTCGTAGCTGACGTTTTTCAGCGTTAAATCACGCCAGCCGCCGCTCACGCTAGCAATGTCCAGCCCCGGCACCACGCGTGCGGCGGTATTCAGCAACAGATGCAGGCCCGGTGTGGTTCCCACCAGCAACCCTAGCCCAACAACGAGAAATAGTAAGAAGGCGACAAAACCCATGCCGACTCTTTTCCACCCGCGCCCTTTCCGCGCGGGCGTTGTCGGCGCGTTGTCGTGCGAGACGTTTTTTTCCGCTACCGGATCATGAGCTTTTTTTTCGTTTTTCTCATCCATCATAATTCAGGCCCCAGCGCGATATAGAACTGAACATCGTTCTTCTTCTCTGCATCGCCGATCGGCATAGCAACATCGAGTTTTACCGGACCAATCGGCGAGGCCCAGCGTACGCCAACGCCCGTGCCGGTCTTGAAGTTACTCCGTTTGATGTCATTCACTGCTTCACCTGAATCAACAAAAACTGCGCCCCACCATTTTCCCGTCACGTTGTATTGGTATTCGAGCGAGCCAGTCGCCAGCTTGGACGCACCTGTCAGTTTGCCGTCGCTGTCGCGCGGCGAAATAGATTTGTACTTATACCCACGAATGCTGCGATCGCCACCAGCAAAGAAACGCAGTGAAGGCGGGACGCGGGAGAAATTATTGGTTTCAATCCAGCCCAGATTGCCGCGCGCGACAAAGCGGTGTTTATCCGCCAGCGTACGAATCCAGACGTTTTGTGCCTGAACCACAGCAAAATCGATATCCGATCCCCAGGTGGTGTCGGAAATATCGATAGAATAACGTTGCGTATCGCCCCACACTGGCATCAGCCCGCCGCGTTGGCGAGTTCGGTTAATGCTGACGCCCGGATAGATCAGCATCGTGGTATCCGTCACGCTTGCTTGCGTAAAGTGGTCGAGGCTCCAGCGCAGGTTAATCGCCCGTTGCCAGCCACTGGAGAGATCCCAGTAGCGCGCCACGTTCAGCGTGGTGCCATCGGATTTAGTATCGTTGAGATCTTCGCGTTTGAAACCACCTTGTAGCAGGTAATACTGCTCGAGTGGGTTCTTCAGCAAGGGGATTTTGTAGCTAAAATCGAGTGATTGCTCCGGCGCGGACACGCTCAGGCTGCTTTCCAGACTGTGGCCCCGTGAATTCACCCAAGGCTTATTCCAGGTCGTTTTAAAGCGGGGGCCAACATCCGTGGCATAGCCAACACCGGTTTCAATCCGGTTACGGGTTCGCGGCGTCACCACGGCTTCCAGCGGCAGCACCTTAGAACTTTTCGACTGGTCAAAATCAGGCGACACCACGACAGAGTTAAACCACCCTGTCGCAGAAAGACGGCGGTTTAACTCACCGAGATTTTCACTGGTGTAGGCATCGCCTTCATGAAACGGCACCAGATTTTGCAGGTAATCATCGCGGATTTGTGCGCCCTGAAAATGTACGGCGCCAAAGCGATAGCGTTCACCGCTATCAAAATCGATATCCCAAAACGCTTCTCTCTCTTCCCGCATCACGCCGAGCTGGCTTTGCTGGAAGCGCGCATCAAAATAGCCTTTGCGTAATGACAAACCGTTCAGCCCGCTTTTAAAGCGATCGAAATCACCGTGGTTCAATACTGAACCGATTTCGGGGCGATCGTCTTTAACTAGTTGTTGGTAGTCTTTATCGTCATGTGCACCACCGCGCAGGGTGATGTTCACCCCAGCAATTTTTACCGGTTCACCGGGAGTGACGGTGGCAATCAATACGGGTCGTCCGCCATTAACGGCAGGCCGGAATTCGAAACCAATCTGTGGATCGTAGTAGCCGAGCGCACGCAATCCCTGACGGATCGCTTCATCGACGCGTGAGCGGAAACGCCCGTCGGCATTGATCTCATCGGTCGCAATGGTAGATAAGCGTGCCCGTACATTTTTTTGTAACTGCCCTTCCAGCCCCATGACTTGCAGACGCACATTCGCCGCCAGGCACTCTGGGGCCAGCATCAGCAGCGCGCACATCAGGCCAAGAATCCGGTATCGTGGCGCCCCACAGCCAGCAAAGCTATTCTTTTGTACTGCTATGCCTTTTTGCTCGGTAACGCTTTTTTTTCCAATGAAACTTTTCGTTGAGATGAAAATAGTCACTGAGCTCCCTGATAAATCGGTCTGTCACCTAAAACCTTGTCGTCTAAAACCTATAGCATGGCTTTTATCACTTCGCCCACCGCATTGACGACCGTCGCGGTACGCTTACCGGACAATCCGCCACGCAGCGCCGAAATCTCCCACCAACTTTGCATGATGTTAGTGATAAATACTAATTTTTCAGCTTAAGAATAGATTTTCACCTAAAAATATCCGTAGGAGGCATTACAGATACACATTACCTTAACATTAAACACCATGAAGATATCAAGACAGCCACATGCTTCTTGGTTATGCTTTCCATGAAAACGGGTTATTTACCCAGTCTAGCTGGAGTTAACAACGTGATGAATTCAATTGATAAGACACGGCGGATTACGCAATCCGATGCTTTACCAGGGCGTTCCACCCCCATGCCAGTCGCCAGGCTGCATGTCGTTCATGAACATTCCATGACACATGTGCCAGACTCGATGTCCGTTGCGATTTTTGCGATGGGCTGCTTCTGGGGCGCAGAGCGTTTGTTCTGGCAACAGCCGGGGATCTATAGCACGGCGGCGGGTTACATTGGCGGTTACACGCCCAACCCGACCTACCGTGAAGTGTGCAGCGGGCAGACCGATCATGCCGAAGCGGTGCGTGTCGTTTTCGATCCCGCGGTGATCGACTACGAGCAACTGCTACAGCTGTTCTGGGAAAATCACGACCCCGCGCAGGGTATGCGTCAGGGCGGAGATATCGGCAGTCAGTACCGTTCTGCTATCTATACGCTCACGCCCGAACAGGAAAAGGCAGCGCAGGAAAGCCTTCAACGCTTTCAGCAGGCGATGAGGGAGAACGGTGACAACCGCGCCATCAGCACAGAAATAGAGTCTGCGGGTCCGTTCTATTACGCGGAAGACGAGCACCAGCAATACCTGTACAAGAACCCGAACGGCTACTGTGGATTAGGCGGCATCGGCATCTGTCTGCCTCCTCAGCGTTGACCACTGGCGGTAATTTCACCGCTCCTGCTATACTGCGTCCGAACCGGGCGGATCGTTGCCCGGTTATAGCCTTCAATAATGATCATAATGTGTTCACTTTACTGTGTTCACTTTTCTGAGAGTCGCTGTGCCACTTTCGGTTCATGCAAAAACTTACCTAAAGCAAAAACTATGTTAAACAGTCTATTACTGATTCTTTTTCTGATTGCCATCAGTGCGTTTTTCTCGATTTCCGAGATCTCGCTGGCGGCATCCCGTAAAATTAAACTCAAACTGATGGCCGATGAGGGAAACCTCAATGCCGATCTGGTGCTCAAGTTTCAGGAAACACCGGGCATCTTCTTTACCGTGATTCAAATTGGCGTCAACGCCGTCGCGATTCTGGCCGGTATCATCGGCGATGCGGCATTTTCCCCGACGTTTTCCCTACTGTTTGAACGCTTCATGTCACCCGAAGCCGCAGATAAAGTCAGTTTCATCTGCTCATTCGTACTCGTCACCAGTCTGTTTATTCTGTTTGGCGATCTCACCCCGAAACGCATTGGTATGATTGCGCCGGAAGCTGTTGCCGTACGCATAATCAACCCCATGCGCTTCGGTCTGTTACTTTTCCGCCCACTGGTTTGGGTATTTAACGGCCTGGCTAACGTCATTTTCCGCCTGCTCAAGCTGCCGATGGTGCGTAAAGATGACATCACATCCGATGATATTTACGCCGTGGTGGAAGCCGGTGCGTTGGCTGGCGTACTGCGTAAGCAGGAACATGAGCTTATTGAGAACGTGTTTGAGCTGGAATCCCGTACCGTGCCGTCTTCGATGACCTCACGCGAAAGCGTGGTCTATTTCGATCTGCGCGAGCAGGAAGACAGCATTAAGGAAAAGATCGCCCAGCAGCCGCATTCCAAATTTCTGGTTTGCGATGGCACGATCGATCAGATCGTCGGCTACGTGGATTCCAAAGACCTGCTGATTCGAGTGCTGGGAAACCAAAGCCTGACGCTCAGTAGCGGTGTACAGATTCGTCCCGCGCTGATCGTGCCGGATACGCTGACGCTGTCCGAAGCGTTAGAAAGCTTTAAAACCGCGGGCGAAGATTTCGCCGTTATTCTGAATGAATACGCGCTGATCGTCGGCATCATCACCCTTAACGACGTGATGACGACGCTCATGGGCGATCTCGTCGGTCAGGGAATGGAAGAACAGATTGTCGCGCGCGATGAAAATTCGTGGCTGGTTGAAGGCGGTACGCCAATAGAAGACGTGATGCGGGCGCTGAATATTGATGATTTCCCGCATTCTGGCAATTACGAAACCATCGGCGGCTTCATGATGTATACGCTGCGGAAAATCCCGAAACGTACCGATGCGGTGCGCTTCTCTGGCTATAAGTTTGAAGTGGTAGATATCGACAGCTACAAGATCGATCAGTTGCTGGTGACGCGTCTGGAAGATCGCCCGATTGTCTCATCAAGCGCGAAGATTGATAGCGACGATTAACCGCTAAAAGGCATGCATAAAAAACCAGAACGGCCCGCTACGGGCCGTTTCTTTATCACTCATCCCATCTCGGCCTGAAGCCGGATGACCTGGCGATTGACTTCGGACATCACCAGAAGATGCTGCTTATCCTGTTTCTTTGGCAATAGAATTTTGCCGTAGTCGAACTCAAAAGCACCAACCCCTTTTATGTACAGCCGCCCACGAAACAGGGTTTTCACATACTTGGCGACTTTCAAAGGATTGTAACGTTCGAAGATCCTCATCGTTTTACTCTCCCGTTTTATTTTTTACGCTCTCCCTTTCGCCAACATGGCTGAGGTTCTGGAGCGCTAATGAGATAACGGATACTGCTAGTTAGTACTGTAAAACGGCATTTAGTTCCCTCACTATTCAGTATTCTTAACTGCTTTTACAGATTTTTACAGAGTAGTGTTTAAGGAAACCCTTAGTCATCAGTATAAACCTTCAAAAATAAGGGTTTTGTGCACTCGGGCACAAACCGTTTTATCACGGAGCAGGACAGACCAGTTTCCTGAATCTACGCTTATTCCATAGCCTGATATTTCCCATATCTGACATCGCATCGGGCCACCCACATTGAAGGACATACCATGATAAAAATACGCCACCTGCTCCTCGCGCTCTCTATCACGCCTCTGCTGGGGCTCCCAGCCTTAGCCCATACGCTGGTGCTCAACCAATTGGTTCCACCGGTTGGCGTCGCAGACAAGGGAGAACTTCAGTACCTTAATAATCAGTTTAGTTATAAAAACTGGAACAGCGCGCAGTTGTCTGGAAAAGTGCGGGTGATACAACATATCGCTGGCCGCACCTCAGCCAAAGAGATGAACGATCCGCTCATCTCTGCACTGAAGGCCGCTAACCTACCGCATGATTATTACCAAACGACGACAATCGTGAATACCGACGATGCCATCATCGGCACCAGTATGTTTGTGCGCAGTAGCCTTGAAGACAACAAGAAAGCCTTTCCGTGGTCGCAGTTTATTGTCGATAGCAACGGCAACGTGCGGAAAACCTGGCAGCTCCAGCCAGAGAGCTCGGCTATCGCGGTGCTGGATAAACAGGGAAAAATCCGTTTCGTGAAGGATGGCGCATTGAGCGGACAGGAAGTGCAGCAGGTGATGTCCCTGCTGCGCCAGTTACTGGAAGAGAAATAGCGCTAAAGTAGTTAAAACAGGGAGACGCGAAAACCGGGGTTGAGGAAAGATTCACGCGGTGTGTAAGACAGAGTCTGCCCCTGCCAATCGTGAATCTGCGCCCCAGCCGCTACCGCCACCGCATGGCCCGCCGCCGTATCCCAAATGTTCGTCGGCCCGAAGCGTGGGTAAAGCTGCGCTTCGCCTTCCGCCACCAGACAAAATTTTAGCGATGACCCAATCGCCACCGTCTGGTGTTCACCCAGTTGGCTGAGATAATCCTTTAATTCGCTATCGGCATGAGAGCGGCTAACCACCACCAGCGGCGGATGCGCCTGCTTCACCGTAATTTTCCGACGCTGGCCGTTCTCTTCTTTCCAGGCTTTACCCTCCGCCGCGGAGTACATCACGCCCGTAACCGGTACATAAACCACGCCAAGTACGGCCTGACCGTTCTCGATCAGCGCAATATTCACCGTAAACTCGCCATTGCGGCTGAGGAACTCTTTGGTGCCATCCAACGGATCGACCAGCCAATAGCGCTGCCAGTGCCGGCGGATTTCCCACTCAGGCGGATCTTCTTCTGACAGCAAAGGAATATCAGGATACGCCGCAGCCAAGCCATCCTTAATGACCCGATGCGCCGCAAGATCGGCGGCGGTTACTGGCGAATCATCTTTCTTGTGCGCGACATCCACGGGATGCTGCCCGTCATAAACCTGCATAATGGCAGCACCAGCATCACGGGCCAGTTGGCAAATAGGTTCTAGCATGATCTACCTCGTCGTTATCGGTTACGCGACGATAGCGTAACGCAGACTTCATCTCTGTCATTCATTATACATCTGTGAGGCAATCTACGATTATTGCCATTATTGATGTCATCCTCAGCATTTAGAGACGATAATCACTTTAACTTCATCATGATATGAAAGACACCCCGATCGCCTCACGCGTCGACAATTACCGCACAAGGAGTTACGCAATGAAGCATTCACTGGCACTCAGCCTGCTTGCTACGCTGGTCGCCACGACCGTTCATGCCGCTACTGTTGATCTACGGGTATTGGAAACCACCGATCTGCACAGCAATATGATGGACTTCGACTATTACAAGGATACGCCAACCGATAAATTTGGTCTGGTGCGTACCGCCAGCCTGATTCACGCCGCGCGCGAACAAGCCACCAACAGCGTGCTGGTGGATAACGGCGATTTGATCCAGGGCAGCCCGTTAGGGGATTACATGGCGGCGAAGGGGCTGAAGGCAGGCGATGTACATCCGGTTTATCAGGCGATGAACACGCTGGATTATTCCGTCGGCAATATCGGTAACCACGAATTCAACTATGGCCTGGACTACCTGCACAAGGCGCTGTCCGGCGCGAAATTCCCTTATGTGAACGCCAACGTGCTGGATGCGAAAACGGGCAAACCGCTGTTTACGCCTTACCACATTGAAAACAAATTGGTCACCGACCGCGACGGTAAACAGCATACCCTGCGTATCGGCTATATTGGCTTCGTTCCGCCGCAGGTTATGGTATGGGATAAAGCTAATCTGACCGGAAAAGTTACCGTAGAAGACATCACGGAGAGTGCCAAAAAGTGGGTGCCTGAAATGCGCAAGCAAGGTGCCGATCTGGTGATTGTGATCCCTCACTCCGGCCTTTCTGCCGAGCCGTATAAAGCGATGGCGGAAAACTCTGTTTACTACCTCAGCCAAATTCCCGGTGTCGACGCGATCATGTTCGGCCATGCTCACGCGGTTTTCCCCAGCAATGACTTTGCGAACATCAAGGGCGCTGACATCAAACAGGGAACGCTCAACGGCGTGCCTGCGGTGATGCCAGGACAATGGGGTGACCACCTCGGTGTCGTCGATTTCACGCTGAATAACGACAGCGGCACATGGAAGGTGGAACAGGCGAAAACGGAAGCCAGACCGATCTATGACAAAGCGCAGAAGAAATCACTGGCAGCGGAAGACGACAAGCTGGTGAAGGTACTGTCCGATGCCCACCAAAATACGCGCGAGTTTGTCAGCAAACCGATCGGTAAATCCGCAGACAACATGTATAGCTACCTGTCGCTGATTCAGGACGATCCGACCGTGCAGATCGTCAATAATGCCCAGCGCGCCTATGTGGAACACTTTATTCAGGGCGATCCCGATCTGGCCGATCTGCCGGTACTTTCCGCCGCTGCGCCGTTTAAAGCTGGTGGACGTAAAAACGATCCAGCCAGCTATGTCGAAGTGGAAAAAGGCCAGCTCACGTTCCGTAACGCTGCCGATCTGTATCTCTACCCGAATACGCTGGTGGTGGTGAAAGTTAACGGGCAGCAGGTACAGGAGTGGCTGGAATGCTCTGCGGGTCAGTTCAAACAAATCGATCCAAGCAAGCGTGAACCGCAATCTCTGCTCAACTGGGACGGCTTCCGCACCTATAACTTCGACGTGATCGATGGCGTCAACTATCAGATTGATGTGACGCAACCTGCCCGCTACGACAGCGAATGCGCGTTAATCAACGATAAATCACACCGTATCAAAGCGCTGACGTTTAACGGCAAATCGATCGATCCCAAAGCGACCTTCCTGATCGCCACCAATAACTACCGCGCCTACGGCGAGAAATTTGCCGGTACGGGTGAGAAGTACGTGGCCTTCGCCTCACCGGATGAAAACCGCTCCGTTCTGGCGGCCTACATCAGCGCGGAAACGCAAAAATCGGGAGAAGTGAAACCGCAGGCCGATAACAACTGGCGTCTGGCACCTATCGTCAGCGATACGCCGCTGGATATCCGTTTTGAGACCTCACCGTCTGAGAAAGCTACGGCGTTTATCAAAGAGAAAGCGCAGTACCCGATGACGTCCGTCGGCAATGACGAAACGGGCTTTGCGGTTTATCGCCTCGACCTGCAACACGCTAAATAAAGAGGATAGGTTATGTCAAAAGCAGTCGTTATTTATCATTCAGGCTACGGCCACACCCAGCGTTTGGCTACTGCCGTTGCCGAAGGCGCTAACGCCGAGCTGATTGCCATCGATGCGGAAGGAAATATCAGCGATGCCGAGTGGGAGCAACTCACTGCCGCTGACGCCATTATTTTCGGTACACCGACCTACATGGGTGGCCCAACCTGGCAGTTCAAGAAATTCGCAGATGCCAGCTCTAAAGCCTGGTTCTCCCGCAGTTGGAGCAACAAAGTGTTTGGCGGCTTTACTAACAGCGCCAGCCTGAACGGCGACAAGCAGGTCACGCTGATTTATCTGCAAACGCTGGCTTCACAGCACGGCGGAATTTGGGTCAGCCTGAATCAACTGCCTTCCAATGCCAAAGCGGCAAAACGCGATGATTTGAATAACCTCGGTGGTTCTGTCGGTCTGCTGGCACAGACGCCGTCTGACGCCAGCGCAGATGAAGTGGTCGCGGGCGATCTGGCGACCGGTAAGCTGTATGGTCAGCGCGTTGCTGACATCGCCGCAAAACTGGCTAACTAGTTCAGCAACACACTCTACGTACCATTATCCAATTCACAAGCGCCGCCCTTTCGCGGCGCTTTTTTATCCGCTAGTCGCGAAACGATCCCCACCCATTGCGATAGTACCCATTCCCCCGCTCATGCCCGCGTCTGTCCCAATCACCGCGACGCGGCCCGCGATCGTCAACGTAGCGAGGGGGATCAAAGCGGCGCTTATCATAATCGCGCCTGTCGTGCTGACTCTCACGCCACCAGCGGGCATCGCGCCAGCGCCAACCATCCCAATAGTAACCGTGCTGATTACGTTCACCACGGTGGTAACCCCGGTGCTCCTGCCACCAGCGCTCGCTGCGCCAGTCATAGCCATCCCAGTAATTACCTCGTCTGTCACGCTCGCCGATATTCAACGTGACGCCGGGCATCAGATCGATGCTGGCACCCTTAGCCTCTGGCGCTGGCATGACCGCAAACATTCCTACAAACAGAGCACTGATGACGAGTGGCTTAAACATAGGGTAACTCCTTGCTCACCGCGACTGCGGCCTGACAGAGATATACGGGGAAATCCTCTGCACCACTATCAGATAAATACTTATTTTCATGATTTTACCGTTTTTAACGTTTTATCTACGAGTCAGCACAGCATGCTTTTTACCGCCTACCTCGTAAGCGGTATATTCAACGAATAAAGATGCATTTAAAATGCAATTTATAAACTGCATTCGTTGAGAGGCATCATCATGGCATACCGCGATCAATCCCTGGGTGAGCTGGCTACCGCTATTCCGCGCGCGACCAAACTCTTTCGTGAACTCAATCTGGACTTCTGCTGCGGCGGAAAGCAAACGCTCAGCCGCGCGGCGGGCAAAAAAGATCTCAATATCGACGAGCTGGAAGCACAACTAGAAAAACTGGCCGCGCAGCCTTCTGACGCGCGCGACTGGCGTGAAGCGCCGCTGGCCGACATTATTGCGTACATCATTCCCCGCTTTCACGATCGCCACCGCGAACAACTGCCAGAGCTGATTCTGATGGCAGAAAAAGTCGAGCGCGTGCATCACGATAAAGCCGACTGCCCGCACGGCCTCGCAAACCAACTGACCGCCATCTATAACGAGCTGTCTCAGCATATGATGAAAGAAGAACGCATCCTCTTCCCGATGATCAGTCAGGGAATGGGCGCGAATGCTGCCGCACCGATTTCAGTGATGGAGCATGAGCACGATGACGCTGGACGTGATGTGGAAGTGGTCAAAGAGCTGACCAACAGTGTCGTACCACCGGAAGGTGCCTGCAACACCTGGCGTGCACTGTATTCCGGTATCAACGAATTCATTACCGACCTGATGGAACACATCCATCTGGAAAACAATTTGCTGTTCCCACGCGCACTACGCGGTGAGTAATGTCGCTTCAATAAAAAAATAATTAAAAGCAATTAAGTAGAAACAAGAAAGGCGCTCAGTGAGCGCCTTTCTTTTGTCTGGAGATTACAGAATTTCCAGCAGTTCCACTTCAAAAATCAGCGCGCTGAACGGCGGAATAGAAGCACCCGCGCCACGTTCGCCATACGCCAAATTGTGCGGAATATAGAGTTCCCACTTGGAACCAACTGGCATCAGCGTCAGCGCTTCAATCCAGCCAGGAATCACGCCGCTTACTGGGAATTCAGCAGGTTGACCACGCTGGACGGAGCTGTCGAACACGCTGCCGTCAATCAGACGACCGGTGTAATGCACACGTACGCGATCCTGACGAGCCGGGATCGAACCTTCACCCTGCGTCAACACGCGGAATTGCAGACCCGATTCCGTGCTGTTCACGCCTTCTTTCTGCGCGTTTTCAGCCAGGAACTGCTGGCCTTCTACCGCCAGCACCTGTTGGCGATCGCGACGTACCGCATCAGCACGTTCGTGAATTTCACGCAGCGCACGATGAACCACATCCACAGGCACCGCTGGCGCATTACCTTCCAGCGCGTCACGTAGACCAGCAAGCAGGGCTTCTGGGATCAGACCTTCAAGACCTGATTCCTGTAACTGTTGACCAACTTGTAAGCCGATGCCGTAACTTGCCTGCGCTTCGACGCTATCAAAAGAAGGAGTTGTCATGGATGTTCCTTTTAATCTGTAAAAAACTGAAAGCGCAGCATAACAGCGACGGGGATTGGGGTAAAATCCTGAGTGCAGGTAAACGCGTTAACTAGTCAGCTTATGCGGATTATCGGTATACTGGATTGCATTATTATCCCAATACGGTTTTTATGCCGACGCCGCCTGGCTAGTGATGTAGCCTAGTTACTGGCATAGTTTTAGTTACTGGCATAGCGTTGTTAATGACATCATTTTTATATGATGCTGTTTTTTATACTGAACTGTTTTTATATTAAACCGTAGTAAGAGAGGTCACCATGGGCAGAATTGCGCCCAGGAAGCGGAAAACCACCTGGGATTATCAAACGCTAGTACGCTTCTGCCAGCGAATCATCCAGCGGCAGCCCTCACATGCTGTAATCGTAGAAAACGACGGGGAACACAAAGAGCAGGAACAGTTGTCCTCTCCTTCTCTGCGCGAGCATCTTGGCAACATACTGCAAAAAGTCTGGCATTTGCCCGATGGCTATCACTGGATGGAACCGCTGCCGTTCCTCCATCGCCGCTGGATTTTAATCGCTATCGCACTGCTGCTGGTCGTGCTGCTCTGGCCTTACAGCGCCCAACACCCGCAGACTACCCGTACCACGCTCGTCCCCCTTACGCAGGCAGATAATCAGGCGGCAATGCAGGCCGTGATTATTGAAAACCCGCCTTCAACATCACAACATCAGCCTACGGCCACCGAACCTCCAGCACAGTCATCAGCACCGTGGCGACAGTATGAGATCGCCTCGGGGCAAACGCTGGCCCAGCTCTTTCGCGATAACAATCTGCCAGTCAGCGATGTGTTCGCGATGGCTCAGGTGGAAGGCAGGGATAAGCCGCTCAGCAATTTACGGGCGGGTCAGGCAGTCAAATTACAGCTGAATGCACAAGGTATGGTCGCAGAGCTGGAGATCGAAACCACGGCAAACCAGACGATTCGGTTCACCCGCGGTGCAGGCGGTGCTTTTACTCGTACTCGCTAACGAGCATGCCGTTCCAATAGAAAATCGCGCAGGACAATAGCATGGTTGTGCTGCGCATCTTTACTGCCATAAAGCAGCGTGATTGCCTGCTTCTGCTCAAGTAACGCTAGCAACCTGTCACACGCCGTACCCTGGGTTAACTCATTACAATAATCATCTACAAATTCCGCCCAGCGTTCAGGCTCGGCGTGAAACCATTTCCTTAACTTGCTGCTCGGTGCGATATCTTTAAACCACTCAACACCCTCCAGACGTGATTTGCTGATACCGCGCGGCCACAGACGGTCAATCAGAAAAGTGGGGGAAGAGAAAGGCGCGTGCGCGTCATAAACACGGATGAGATGAATCAAGTCAGACATGCGGTCTCCGGCCTGCTTTTAGGTGTAGGTAATGATAGGTCATTTCCCGATCCCTAAAATGCAAAACGCTGGCACAAGGCCAGCGTTTCACATGTTAACTAAAGTGTTAATTCAACGATAAACGTGAATTACGCTCCAGCAACAACAACGACATTCAGTGCAGCAAAGACATCGCTGTGTACCTGGAAGCTCACTTCGTGCTCACCCACAGTACGCAGGACGCCGTTCGGCAGGCGAACTTCGCTCTTAGCAATGTCAACACCGGCAGCCGTTACCGCATCAGCGATATCGCGAGTACCGATGGAACCAAACAGTTTACCTTCGTCGCCTGCTTTAGACGCGATGGTAACGCTACCCAGTTCTTTGATCTTAGCAGCGCGAGCTTCAGCAGCAGCCAGAACGTCAGCCAGTTTGGCTTCCAGTTCAGCACGGCGTGCTTCGAAGAACTCCACGTTTTTCTTGGTTGCTGGGACAGCTTTGCCCTGTGGAACCAAGAAGTTACGAGCATAGCCCGCTTTAACGTTTACCTGATCACCCAGGCTGCCCAGGTTTGCTACTTTATCAAGCAGAATAACTTGCATTACTTTATCCTCTCAAAGTCTCGTTAATGGACAGTGGCCGATTACTGATGACGGTCAGTGTACGGCAACAAAGACAAGTAACGCGCACGCTTGATAGCGCGGGCCAGCTGACGCTGGTATTTTGCACGAGTACCGGTGATACGGCTCGGAACAATCTTGCCGCTTTCAGTGATATAGTTTTTCAGCGTAGCGATATCTTTATAATCAATCTCTACAACGCCTTCCGCGGTGAAACGGCAGAATTTGCGACGACGGAAATAACGTGCCATGTGGCTAGTCTCCAGAATCTATCAATTCAATCTGCTCGGCATGTAACACTATCTTGCTCAAGCCATTGCGCCCTTGATGGCAGCTAATGAACCCGTGCACGGTAAGTTGCGTGCCGACCGTTATACTGTGGGTAACTGCTTGTGACGAGAGTCCGCTGACAATCACGGGCATACGACACCATGCTTGCCGACTCAATCCGGCTTCCTCCTGTGTCGAGCGGTGCTCAAGCACAAACTGACAGTGAGGAATGCCTGACGGGCTGACTTTACGAATGGGCGTCTTGCACACTGTGCCGGACAACACCAGACGATTCACCGTCACCACAACAATTACTCTTCAGAATCCCCTGCATCCACATCATCGCCAGCTTCAGCGAAATCTTCACGACGCTCACGGCGTTCGTCTTTCGCTTTCACCATTGGAGATGCTTCAGTTACCGCGTGCTTAACGCGCATAACCATGCTGCGGATAACGGCATCGTTAAAGCGGAAGTTTGTTTCCAGCTCATCGATCGCTTCCTGCGGCGCTTCAACGTTCAGCAGAACGTAATGTGCCTTGTGCAGTTTGTTGATCGGGTAAGCCAGTTGACGGCGGCCCCAGTCTTCCAGACGGTGGATCGTGCCCTGCGCACCAGTGATAGTGGCAGTGTAGCGCTCGATCATGCCCGGAACCTGTTCGCTCTGGTCAGGATGAACCATAAATACGATTTCGTAATGACGCATCGAATTGCTCCTTACGGATTATTCAGCCTCCTGTCTGGGTCAACCGCGGCCCGTGGAGGCAAGGAACGTGTGTATGTGCGGCTGAAAAAATGACGCGTAAGTATAGTGCCCGAGATTAAAGAACACAAGGAAGAAACACAGGAGTTTTCTGCGTGGTGATGTTTAAACCATCAGGACAGGATTACAGCGTCCGCCGGAAGAAATCAGCCCCCGCCTGCAGCGCCGTTGGCGTAATGCGATGCCCTACACCCGACTCGGTCAAATACGTCAGATTGGCCAGCTTATCGCGTGCCTGTAATGCCTGATAGAGACGGGCGCTTTCTGCCGCAGGCACGACATCATCCGCTTCCCCGTGCCACACCAGCAGCGGCCGATCGGACAACGCGTCCAGACGCGTGGTGACATCATAATCAGCCAGTTTGCTCGCTAACGTCTGCAACACCGCCTGATTTTCCTCACTATCGACAGGAACCGGAGGAAACAGCGTGGACGATAGCGTAGAGAAATAGCCCGATCCCATAAACGCTGCCACCGCAGTAATCCACGGATAACGCGCCATACACCCAAGCGCACTCATTCCACCAAGTGACGCGCCGCAAACGCCAACCCGTTCCCCGTCGATCAGGCCACGCTGCCGATATTCCGCGACATAGTCGGGAAGTTCTTCAATATTCGATTGCAAAATATCCCAGAAATGGCGCAATCGATGCGCTTCATCGCCGTTATAGCGCGCACCGTGCATGGCCGCATCGGCCAAAATCACCCGAAATCCAGCCTGAGCCAACGCATAGCCAAAATACGAATACACCTCTTTTGATGACGTGTAACCATGAAAGAAGAAAATCGTCGGGAGGGGCTGCTCTCTCTTTCCCGCAGGTGCCGCGTGAATCGTTTCAATACCGCTACCGAGTTTATCCAGTGACATTTCGACCATATTTCCCTCGTGTTCCCTTCCGTCAGCCTATTTTTATGTAGCGAAATTGTATTTAGCGGAAAATTTACTACCTTTTACGATAACCACACTCACAGCAATGTTTTATCTCCGTGTCGTCATTCGTCACGTGCTGGCCTAACTAGCGCATTTATGTGAATAAAAAATAGCATTAATCTAGATCAATAACTGAAGTTAACACTTGCACTCCGTGATTAATTTTTTTCATTTACTGCCGTTAACGCATGTGAAGTAAGACTAAAAAATAACCTTTTTTATTATAAGAGACACACATATGTTGGGACTTTCCTTTAAGCACTGGGGTTTGGGTATCAAACTATCAATTATCGCCTCTCTAAGCGTGGCGATATTGTTCATAGTCTTTACCCTCACCCTAACCCGCTCCGCAGGCGTTCAACTGAAATCGTTGACCCTCAATAACATGCAGAGCCAGGTGAATGGCGTCACTGACATGATCAACATGTACGATACCGGCCTGCAAGCTGAGGTCAGCAACTATACGCAGTTGTTGGCGAGCTTTCTGCCGACGCGGTTTTCACTGGATACCGTTAACCGCACGCCTTTCGGCAACACCTCTCACCCAACGCTTAAGGCTGGCGATACGGTATTGAACCTCAACACCGAAGTGCCGGACGATTTTCTGAGCCGTACCAATGCCGTTTCAACCGTTTTTGCCCGTGATGGAGAGGATTTTACGCGCGTTACCACTTCACTAAAAAAAGAAGATGGATCGCGCGCGATGGGCACCAAACTCGATCGTGAAAGCCCAGCCTATGCGCACGTGATGAAAGGTGACACTTACAGTGGGTTAGCCACACTATTCGGCAAACAGTACATCACCCAGTATCAACCAATACGCGATAGTGAAAACAAGGTGATCGGCATTCTGTTCGCCGGCGTCGACATCACGAAGCAATTTACCGAGATGCAGCAAACGATTCTGAACAAGAAAATGGGTGAAACCGGCCATTTCTTTGTCCTTAGCACGAAAAAAGGAAAGGATGCAGGTAACTATCTTTACCACCCAAGCAATGCCAACCAACGCCCTGACTGGTCAGACGGTGCGTTAGAAAACGTGCTGGCAACTGGTAATGGTACGATCGAATACGTCAACAACACGATGACGGGCGAAGAAAAAAACCGAATCATGGTGTACCGCAGTATTCCGCAATGGAACTGGATTGTTGCAGGCACGGTGAGCAAAGAAAGCCTGATGGCAGAAATTAATCACACCCGTAACCTGTTTTTGGGCGGCGGCATTATTCTGGTTCTGCTCTTCGCTGGATTCTTTGTCGTACTGACGCGCAAATGGCTGAGCCAGCCGCTGGTTGAAATCGTCAAAGTAGCGGAACAGTTTTCTGCCGGTAACCTGACGGCAACGCTTTCAAGCAACCGTTACGATGAAGTTGGCCGCCTGATCGATGCCATTAACGGCATCGGACAAGGGCTAACGACCATCGTGTCGCAGGTGAGAAATTCGTCCGAAGAAATCGGTTCTAGCACCGATGCGCTGGCTGCCGATAGCGAAAATATCAGCGAGCAGATTGCCCGTCAGGCCAGCAGCGTCGAAGAGACGTCTGCCAGCATGGAGCAACTCTCCGCCAGCGTGAAGCAGAATGCCGATAACGTCTCCGCCGCCAAAGATCTGGCAGCGCAGAGCGCCGCAGCAGCACGCAACGGCAGCCAGACCGTTATCGACTCCGTTTCTACGATGAGCGATATCAAGAACTCATCCCAGCGGATTGCTGATATCACGACAGTCATCGAATCTATCGCTTTCCAGACCAATATTCTGGCACTGAATGCCGCAGTAGAAGCCGCTCGTGCGGGTGAGCACGGTAGAGGCTTCGCCGTGGTTGCCGCCGAAGTGCGGGCGCTGGCACAGCGCAGTTCTACTGCGGTGAAAGAGATCGAAACGCTGATTGATGAATCACTGGAGAAAATCGAAGCGGGTTATCATTTCTCAGAAAAAACGCAGGCGGTAATGGATGACTTGCGTGACCGCATCTTGCAGGTCAGTACCATCGTGAACGATATCGATATCGCCTCACGCGAGCAGTCTGCGGGTATCAGCCAGGTGAACATCGCGATTGTACAGATTGGTCAGACAACACAGGAAAATGCCATTCTGGTCAACAATTCGGAAGATACCGCTCAGAGCCTGCGCCAGAAAGGTCACCATCTCAGCGAGCTGGTCAGCGTCTTCCGTATTTAACCGCCAGTAAAATACCCGCTTTTGTGTCGCTATTTTAATCGCGCTACACAAAAGCGGCCTCTCTTATCAGTCATCGTGTTGCAGATATTGTGCAATGGCCACCACTTGCTACGGGCACAGCGGCGTCTGTTCATTCAAATAAACAAGCGCGGTGGCTTTATCCTCGTTGTTTAACGTCCAGAACCAGTGGTTTTCAGACGGCAGCGCGACAGGGCTATCCTTCCCCGCTCACGGCACTGCTGATAGATCGAATCTAATTCGTGTAATGAAGGTTCGGCATACGCACAGCCAGTAAACAACAGCAAAAAAGCAGCATTAACGATACAGCGCACAGAGTAGACTCCTTCCCAAAATTGAACGACTTCCCTGTGAAAGAGAATGCCATCGGCCCGATGATAGCGCTACACTTCCGCTATCTACTCCTGTCAGGCTGAAACAATGAACATCGTGCGGATACTTTTCTTACCCTTAATATTGATGCTGTCCGGCTGCCAGATCATACAAGGTAAGCCTGTCGCGCCACCGCCGCCTGCGGAGAAAGCGCTTGAAATTCGCTACGCACAAACCAGCCAGTTGGAAAAAATGGGGACGATTTCGGTGAGCATGCGCGGAAACGCAGATGATGTGGATCGCGCCCTTCAACAAAAAGCCGATGCCTCTGGTGCACATTATTATGTGATTGTAATGAAATCCGAGGCTGCCACGCTCCCCGGCATGTGGTTTGCGCGCGCCGTGATATATCGCTGAATCTGTGGGACAGGTTATCAAAACGCGGTAAACAAAGGTGCTGGGCAAGGATATCCGCCAAACAATACCGGGCGGATTCCCGGTATTGTCATGCAATGGCAAATTAATACGACATACACGCCGCATTCAGGATCCCGCCGCTGAGCGAGGCGGCACAAAGAAAGGTGCCGGAAGCAATATCGTTATTCTGGATATGTTGGCTGAGGCGCGGCATATACAGACGCACCGCGAAATAAATCAGTAATTGCACCACCAGCGCGACCGCTCCCCAGGTGATGTAATCCACCAGGCTCACCGAATTAATCGCCGCACTGGAAAGCGGGATCACATAGCCAATTAACGCCCCACCAAACCCAATGGCCGCCGTACCGTTGTTCTCTTTAATCAGTGCCCATTCATCATGCGGCGTGATGCGGGTGTAGATAAACAGAAAGGTCAGCACCATGGCAAAGCCGATTAAAAAATAGGAGGCGAAAGCGAGTAGCGACGTAACAATAGGCATAGCGATATTCCTTTTAAATGAGCCCCGTTGGCGCATCAGCAACAGATAAGGCGAAGAAAGAAGGATTATATACCCTAAATAATTCAAGTTGCGTGAAGGCGGCAATCGCACGAGTCCCCAGGAGCTTACTCAGGTAAGTGACTGGGGTGAGTAAGGGCAGCCAACGCACAGGCAATTTGAAGTATGACGGGTATAGATGATTATTGCATAGCAGAGCGTTTATACATGACTTTACGTGATAAAAAACGCAGAAATCCCCAGCGGCACACTTTACCAACCTCGCTATCATACCCGCACGATTTTTAAGAAAATGGATAAGCATTGCGCCTGAAATGCCGATAACAGATAAGGTATATTTTATCAGTTAGATAGGAGCCCGTTTCACACTCATCACCTGCTTTTTATGCCAACACACAACAACAGCTAATCCGTTATTGACCTGCGATGACGGTAAATAATTAATGAACGAAAGGAAGAGGTTTATGCTGCGCTGGATGTCATTTCAAAACCTGTCCGTAACGCGTAAGTTATTAGTAGGGTTTGGTTTATTGCTCGTCATGGGAGTCATCCTCTCCATGGTCGGCTTTTACGGATTGCACAATAGCGACCAATCGTTAAAACGCATCAGCCGTCTTGGTGCCATGTATGACAAGACGGTAGTCGCGCGGGAAGGCAACTTTGGTTATGCGCTGGAGCGTAAAGCACAGTATCTGGAACAGCACGACAGTGCGATCGGTAACATTAAGGAAGAGCTGTCCGCGTTGCTGAAAGCGATCGACACGGGCCACTGGCCAGCGGAAGACAAAAGTGCCATTCAGGATATCAATGCGTCACTCAGCGCTTATATTTCACAACGCCAGCAGGTTATGAGCTCGGAGGTGAGCCAACAGCGGCTCAGTGAATTGAACGAGCAGATGGCGGTGTTGCAAGAAAACATCAACAAACTTTACTTCACCGAAGAGAGCCGCGCAGGTCGTAACGTCATTAGCAGCGACATACAACTGGGCGTGATTACGCTGATTGCCATCATACTCGGCCTGACCACAGCAATTGTTATCTCACGGCAGATCGTTCGCCCACTGCATCAGGCGTTACACGCCACCCGTGCGATTGCGGAAGGCGATCTCACCGTGCAGCTTCACAACGATCGTCATGATGAATTAGGCCAGTTGATTTCAGCCATGGGGCAGATGAACAGCAATCTGCACAGCATGATTGATAAAATTCGCCTTAGCGCAAATCAGATTTCTTATGCCGCAGGGGAAATTTCTGCCGGTAACACCGATCTCTCTTCTCGCACGACGCAACAAGCTGCTGCGCTTGAGGAAACCGCCGCCAGTATGGAACAACTGACGTCAACGGTGAAACAGAATGCCGATAACGCCCATCAGGCTAATCGACTGGTTATGGATGCTTCAGACACCGCGAATCAAGGGGGAGAACAGGTTTCTAAAGCCGTCAACACCATGCACGATATCGCGCAAAGCTCTCACCGCATCGCTGAAATTACCTCAATGATCAACAGCATCGCGTTTCAAACCAATATCCTGGCGCTTAATGCTGCGGTAGAGGCGGCACGAGCCGGTGAACAAGGACGTGGTTTCGCCGTTGTCGCCAGCGAAGTGCGCAATCTGGCACAGCGCAGCGCACAGGCCGCCAAAGAGATCGACACGCTCATTGCCGAGTCGGTTTCGCAGATTAATAACGGTGCAGCACTCGTTAACGGCGCGGGGAAAACAATGGAAGGGATTGTCCAGTCAGTGACGCAGGTCCACGACATCATGAAACACATTACTACCGCCTCTGACGAACAGCATCGCGGCATTTCTCAGGTTGGTCAGGCCATTATAGAAATGGATCAGAACACGCAGCAAAACACCGTGCTGGTGGAGCAATCTTCCTCTGCCGCTCAGTCGCTGGAGCAGCAGGCGATCGTGCTGTCTGACGCGGTGTCTGTTTTCCGGCTTTTACAGCCTTCGCAGCAAGACGTTCGCAGACTGACATCTGCTGCATAATCACTATTTAGAACACCAACCAAAAAAATCAACGAGGTGCCTGCTGGCACCTCGTCATTATTGATAGCGACGGCAATTATGCCCGTTGGCGAACAGCTTCAAACAGACACACACCAGTAGCAACCGACACGTTAAGTGAAGACACGCTGCCCGCCATCGGAATACTGATCAGTTCATCGCAGTGTTCACGAGTCAGACGACGCATCCCTTCCCCTTCAGCGCCCATTACCAGCGCCAGCGGCCCAGTCAGTTTGCTTTGGTACAGCGTATGATCCGCTTCCCCCGCTGTACCGACGATCCAGATATTACGTTCCTGCAACAGGCGCATCGTACGGGCCAGATTGGTCACGCTGATAACCGGTACGGTTTCCGCCGCACCACAGGCGACCTTCTTCACCGTCGCATTAAGCTGCGCGGAACGATCGCGTGGCACAATCACCGCGTGCACGCCAGCCCCATCCGCATTACGCAGGCAAGCGCCCAGGTTGTGTGGATCGGTCACGCCATCCAATATCAGCAGGAAAGGCGTTTCCAAATTGTCTAACATCGCAGGCAGATCGTTTTCCTGATATTTCCGCCCTTCTTTGACTTTCGCTACGATCCCCTGATGCACCGCGTCTTCAGCCTGCTTATCCAGCCATTGGCGATTCGCCACTTGAATGACGATGCCCTGCGCTTCCAGCTCCGTAATAACGGACTGAAGGCGACGATCGTCGCGTCCTTTCAGAATAAAGACTTCCAGAAAACGCTGTGGATCGCGCTCAAGCAGTGCCTTAACCGCGTGGATACCGTAAATAATTTCGCTCATTGATACTCTTCAAATTGTGTAAAGCGAGATAACATTCGTCTTGCGGGTTGTAGAGACCGAAGCCTCTACAACGTCAAGCCGTTCGTTATTCCTCAGATTTCTTCTTTGCTCGTTTAGCCTTCGTCGCGGCGGCAATTTTACGCGTTTTTTCCGCGTTCTTTTTCGCTTTATCGCGGTTCTTTTTCGGCTTGGCTTTTGGCTTATCCGACTTCGTGCTGCTATCGCCTTCTTTGCGGAATGCAGCATCCGGCTCAAAGTTTGCGGGCGCTTTGCTCGCGCTGCGGCGACGTCGAGCTGGCTTGGCCTCACGCGACTCCGGCTTCTTCACACGGTCGCGCGCCGTTTTACCTTCGCCACGTACCTTACGCGTACTGGAAATCAGCGCGAAATCAATGTTGCGCTCATCCATATGAACAGCTTCAACACGAATTTCGACTTCATCACCCAGACGATAAACCTGCCCGCGCGATTCGCCGATCAGCCGCTGGCCAATATTATCGTAGCGGTAGTAGTCATTATCCAACGTGGAAACGTGCACCAGCCCGTCGATAAACAGATCTTTCAGGCGCACAAAGAAGCCAAAACCGGTCACACTGGCGATAATCCCCGTAAAAACCTCACCCACGTGATCCTGCATAAAGTCGCATTTCAGCCAGTCCGCAACGTCACGCGTCGCTTCATCCGCACGGCGCTCCGTCATCGAGCAATGCATACCCAACTGTAGCATCTCATTAATGTCGCTATGCCAGCCGCCCGTTGACGTCCAGCGCTCATGACGATCGCTCAGCAGATATTTAATGGCACGGTGCAGCGACAGGTCTGGATAACGGCGAATCGGCGATGTGAAATGGCCGTAAGACGTTAATGCCAGACCGAAGTGGCCTCGGTTCTCTGGGTCATAAATCGCCTGCTTCATTGAACGCAGCAGCATAGTTTGCAGCATTTCCCGATCGGGACGGTCAGCCAACTCATTCATCAATTCCGCATAATCTTTCGGCTGTGGCTTCATTCCGCCTTTCAGCGTCAGCCCCAGCTCGCCCAACACGCTACGCAGGGCTAAGACATGGTCTTCACTCGGCTGATCATGCACGCGGAAGAGCGCAGGCTCTTCGTTTTTCTCCACAAATTTCGCGGCGGAGATATTCGCCAGAATCATGCATTCTTCGATCAATTTGTGAGCATCGTTACGCACCACCGCTTCCACTCGGTCGATACGGCGTTCAGCATTGAAAATGAACTTCGCTTCTTCCGTTTCGAATGCGATACCGCCACGCACTTCACGCGCATGTTCAAGCGCTTTGTACATGCGGTGCAGCTCTTCCAACCCACCCACCAGCGGCTTGTAGTGCTCACGCAGCTCGGTGTCGCCTTGCAGAATATGCCACACCTTAGTGTAGGTCAGGCGCGCATGTGAGCTCATCACGGCTTCATAGAACTTATAGGACGACAGCTTACCCTGCGCCGAAACGGTCATTTCACAGACCATACACAGGCGATCGACCTGCGGATTAAGCGAACAGAGTCCGTTCGACAGCACTTCCGGCAGCATCGGCACCACCTGCGACGGGAAGTACACCGAGGTGCCACGCGCCCGCGCTTCATGGTCGAGCGGCGTATTTGGCCGAACGTAATAGCTCACATCCGCAATCGCAACCCATAAGCGCCAGCCACCGCCGCGTTTCGGTTCACAGTGCACCGCATCGTCGAAATCGCGAGCATCTTCGCCATCAATCGTAACCAGCGGCAGCTTACGCAGATCCACACGGCCTTTTTTTGCGGCTTCCGGCACCTCTTCGGAGAGATCCTTTACCTGTTCTTCCACTTTAGATGGCCAGGTGTGCGGAATATCATGGGTGCGCAGGGCGATATCCACCGCCAGCCCAGTGCCCATGTTGTCACCGAGGATCTCGACGATCTTACCCACCGCTTTCGTGCGGCGCGTTGCGCGTTGCGTCAGCTCAACCACCACCACGAAGCCCATGCGAGCACCGTTAATTTCTTCTTTCGGGATCAGAATATCGAAGCTCAGGCGGCTATCATCCGGTACGACGAACCCGACACCGGCATCGACAAAATAGCGGCCGACAATTTGTCCGGTACGCGGTTCCAGCACGCGCACAATACGCCCTTCACGACGCCCTTTACGATCCGCACCCAGCGGCTGTGCCAACGCAACATCGCCGTGAATCGTCCGTTTCATCTCTTCAGCCGACAGATAAAGATCGTCTTTACGGCCTTCCACCCGCAGGAAGCCAAAACCATCACGGTGACCAATAACCGTACCGCGCAGCAGATCGAGCTTTTCAGGCAACGCGTAGCACTGGCGGCGGGTAAAGATAAGCTGGCCATCACGCTCCATCGCACGCAGGCGGCGGCGCAGCGCTTCGAGCGCTTCTTCTCCGGTTAATTGCAGGTCGGTGGCTAATTCTTCTCGGCTAATCGGGGTATCGCGTTTGGCGATGTGCGCCAAAATATATTCACGACTGGGGATGGGAGATTCGTATTTTTCTGCTTCTCGTTCCTGGAATGGATCTTGTGACATTGCGGTTCCTCCGTTGTCATCAGCAGGAGGCTGAACAAAACTCATTCAACCAACAATAATTTATAAAGCGGCGGGTTTTCTTTGACCATATCAGCCAGCGTGTATTGATCCAGCTCATGCAGAAAATTTTGTACCGCCTGTTGAAGCACCTGCTTTAAGCGACAGGCTGGCGTAATGTGGCAAAATTCGTGGCTACAGTTAACCAGCGTAAGTGGCTCCAATGCGCGCACGACATCGCCAATTCGGATGGTTTCTGCCGGTTTTCCAAGACGGATACCGCCATTCTTTCCGCGCACGGCCATCACCAACCCAGCACGACTAAGTTGATTGATAATTTTGACCATATGATTACGGGACACGCCATACACTTCCGTGACTTCCGAAATGCTGGTCATTTTCCCGCCCGGCAGCGATGCCATGTAAATCAGCGCTCGCAAACCATAATCCGTAAAACTTGTTAACTGCACATAAACCTCGGATACCTCTGGGTATCATTGACTGGCGTATTGAATACGCCCCTGAAAAACCAACGCTATTAACAGATAATAAACTAGGCGTAAACGCTACGGCTAATTATTTATACCCTTTCCGTTGAGAGAAACCTGCGTTGAGATAAACCCGTGTGAGAGAAGCCTATGTTGCGGGAGGCCTCTTGGCTACGCCCTTCTTGCCCAATCCTTTTCACGTCTGCCATAGCTTTTTAATTTTATCTCACCGCAACACAGATAACGTATCCTCTTTAGTGACACATACTACACTCAGTGATGACTGGTTTATCACCGACGAAGGCGGCGTAAGGAAAAGGACACCATGAGGTTGAAAAATATTTCTATTCGTACCGGCTTATTAACGTTATTGCTATTAACCACCCTGCTGCTGCTTATCGTCAGCAGCATGGGCGTAGTCGCGATTAAGAAAGACAGGGAAACGCTGACAGCACAAAACCAGATTCAGGGCATTGAGCTGGGCAGCCTGATGAGCGGCTATAACCAGACGCTCAGCGCGAGAGCCTCGGCAACGCTCGCCGTCAGGAAAATCGAAATCGGCCTGCTGGACGACGGTGCCAAAGAAACTGGGGTCGTAGAGAAGCATCTTCGCCAATCGCAGGAAGACATTGACCGTGTGATCAAATCGGCCAATGCCGATCCGAAGCAGCAGACGCTGGCACAGGACGTGTTGAAAACCTATCAGGCCTATTTTCAGCAGGGCATGGCCCCGATGCTGAGCGCACTGCAAAAACAGTATACCGACGAATATTATGACGTTCTGGAAAAACAGCTCGGCCCACTGAGCGAAGCCTTTGATTTGTCGATCCAGAATTTCCGCCAGTATGCCCAACAACTTTCCGAACAGGGTCTGGCACAGTCCGAGCGCAATGAACGCATCATGCTGTTGCTCATAGCCATCGCCTGCCTGCTGTCTATCACGCTGGTGGGATTAGCTTGGGTCGCGCTACGGCACATGTTGCTCAAACCGCTGGACTATGCCATTGAGCAACTGGAGCAGGTTGCCGCCGGTAACCTGACCCGCCGCCTGATTCAAGGCGGAGACAATGAACTGGGTCGACTCAATGATGCTATCGGCCGCATGCAGGGTGCGCTGCTGGAGTCGGTCAGTCAGGTGCGTGATGCCAGCACGCAAATCGATCTCGGTAGCCGCGAACTGTTTGAAGAAAACGCTCAGCTTTCTCAACGCACCGAAGAATCCGTTGCTGCACTGGAACAGACGGCAGCGAGCATGGAGCAATTGAGCGCGACGGTAAAACTCAATGCCGATCACGCGGAACTCGCGCATCAGTTGGCCAATAATGTCTCGAACACCAGCAGCCGCAGCAACGAGTCTGTCTGTTACGTCATTGAAAAAATGCAGGAGATCGCCACCAGCGCCAAGCGCATCAATGACATTCTCAGCGTCATTGACGGCATCGCGTTCCAGACCAACATTCTGGCGCTGAACGCCTCCGTCGAGTCCGCTCGCGCAGGCGAACAAGGCAGGGGCTTTGCCGTCGTCGCAGGAGAAGTCCGTAATCTGGCGCAGCATAGTGCGCAGGCGGCGAAAGAGATCCGCGCGTTGATTCTAGATTCCCAGACTCGCGTATCCGAAGGGCTTGAATTAGCCTCTAAAGCGGGTGAAACCATGGATGAAGTGACCGACGAAATCATCCGTATTACACAGTTGATGCGAGATATTTCCACCGCCACGCAAGAACAGCATCGCGGTATTGAGCAGGTTAACGTCGCCTTCACACAGATCGACAAGGTCGCTCAGCACAACGCGCAGCTCGTCAAAGCCTCATCGGCGACTACACAGTCGCTGGAACAGCAGTCTCAGCAGTTGATGCGTTCCATGGCGCTGTTTCAGGTAGAGCCTCGGCTTTCCTAATCTACGGATGGATTGCACAGCCTGTGGTCGGCCCAGCGCTAAAACGGTGTGAAATAAGCCCATCCCGACAGCGCTGCTGGTAGCTTTGCTCGAACGTTTGCATTCCCGCAGCGGCTCCCGTCTGAATCAGGCCGGGGAGCTGGTGCGTTTTCCCTTCCCGAATCAGGTTACTGACTGCCGCGGTGGCGGTCAGTACTTCATAAAGCGCGATTCGCCCCCCTTGCGCAGCAGGCAACAGCTTTTGCGTCACCACCGCCTGCAAACAGGTGGCTAACTGGCTGCGAACATAGGCTTTCTCTTCACCAGGAAAGACGTCAATCAGACGATCGACCGCCTGCGATGCACTACGGGTATGCAGCGTCGACAACACCAGATGGCCGGTTTCCGCCGCCGTCAGCGCCAGCCGAATCGTCTCCGTATCGCGCAGTTCTCCCAGCAGAATGACATCGGGATCCTCCCGCAATGCGGCCCGTAATGCCTGCGCAAACGACGCGCTGTGCGCACCGATCTCCCGCTGTTGAATCAGGCAGCGTCGGCTAGCATGGATAAACTCGATCGGGTCCTCCAGCGTAATCACATGGCGATCGCAGCGGTCGTTTAACGCCCCAAGCATGGCCGCCAGCGTTGTGGATTTGCCGCTCCCCGTCGCACCGGTAATCAGGAGCAGTCCGTTCGGTTTCTCCAGCAGCGTCGAGAAAACAGGTGGCGCGTGTAGCGCGTCCAATGAAGGTTGAACGGATGGAATAACGCGCAGCGCCGCAGACAGCCCTTCCCGCTGGCGAAACACGTTCACCCGCAGGCGTTGCCCATCAGGCAGCATTAATGCTCCATCCACCTGACCAGCCTGCCGCAGTTGCTCGCGCTGAGCCGGTTCGAGCCAGGCATCGCACCATTGTGCCACCTGATCTGGCGTTAAACGTGGTAAGGTATTTTCAGGCTGTAGCCGCCCGTCCACACGTAACACCGGCGGGTGACCGCTACAAAGGTGCAGATCCGAGGCATTATGTTTTACACTACGCGCCATCCACTCATCCAACTCCATAGATTAACCTCCTGAATAACCATGACGACAATCCAGCAGAATCTACAGGACATCCGGCAGCAAATCGCCACCGCCGCCGCGCATTGCGCGCGGGCACCAGAAGAAATTACGCTACTTGCAGTCAGTAAAACCAAACCTGTGAGCGCGATCGAAGAAGCCATCGCGGCAGGGCAACGGGCGTTTGGCGAGAACTATGTTCAGGAAGGCGTGGAGAAGATCCATTATTTCCAGGAAAACCACCCAGACACACCGTTGGAGTGGCACTTTATCGGCCCGCTACAGTCAAATAAAAGTCGGCTGGTGGCTGAGAATTTTGACTGGTTTCACACCGTGGATCGCCTGCGCATCGCGCAGCGTCTGAGTGAACAACGTCCGGCCACCTTGCCGCCGTTAAACGTTCTGTTGCAGATTAATATCAGCGGCGAACCGAGCAAATCCGGCATTATGGTCAATGAACTCGCGGAACTCGCCGCCAGCGTCGCCGCACTGCCCAACCTGCGCTTGCGTGGCCTGATGGCGATTCCGGCACCGGCAACCGATTATGAGCAGCAGCTTGCTGTTTTCAAGCAAATGGCCGTGCTGTTCCAAACGTTGTCTGCAAATCATCCGCATATTGATACACTTTCTATGGGGATGACGGACGACATGCGTGCGGCGATTACCGCAGGCAGCACATTGGTGCGCATTGGTACGGCAATCTTTGGCGCGCGCGACTATTCGGCCAAAAGCGTATAAATAAACAGTCAGTCAAAAACGAATCAACAGCAGGGCACGCCCTGAACGGCACGTCATCTTTGACAGAATACAAACGGAACAGGTGATCAGCGATAATGCAGATGCAGCAACGTAAAATAGCGTTTATTGGTGCCGGGAATATGGCGCAGGCCATTATCGCCGGATTGGTCAACGGCGGTTATCCCGCTCAACACATCAGCGTCTGCGCGCCTTCGGGTAAGAACCGCGATGCGCTGGCTGCACAGTATGGCGTCGTCAGCAGCGCGGACAATGTACGCTGCGCTCAGGAAGCCGACGTCATTGTGCTGGCCGTCAAACCGCAGATGATGGCAACGGTTTGCGCACCGCTACGTGAACAAGTCAACTTCAGCGGTAAGCTGGTGCTGTCAATTGCCGCAGGCATCAACATCGCCCGTTTTCAGGCGCTGCTGGGGGAGCCACTGAATATCGTGCGGATTATGCCAAACACGCCGTCTCTGGTCGGCAAAGGCATGAGCGGGATGTATGCCCCCGCCTCCGTCAGTCAGGCTGATAAAGACTTCACCGCACAGTTGATGCAGAGCGTCGGTAAAATGTGCTGGGTGGAGAGCGAACAAGGTATTAACGGCGTGATCGCCGCAGCGGGTAGCGCACCGGCCTATTTCTTCCTGTTTATGGAAGCGATGCAGCAGGAAGCCATTCGTCAGGGGTTCAGCCAGGCAACGGCTCGCCTACTGGTGCAACAGGCCGCGTCCGGCGCTGCCGCACTGGTTGAAGCCAATCCCGATACGCCGCTATCGACCCTGCGGGAAAATGTGACATCCAAGGGCGGTACCACAGCAGAAGCCTTACGGGTATTTAACGAACAGCAGTTGACGCAAACCGTGGCTGAAGCCATGCAGGCGGCAATTGCTCGCGCACAGGAAATGGAAACGCTTTTTTAACCAAAGCGGGTTCCCCGATTCTTTATCTTATTAAGGAAAAGACGTACTTATGCTCACGCTGACTTTTCTGGTCAAAACGCTGGTCGACCTCTATGTAATGGTCCTGCTGCTACGCATCTGGATGCAGTGGTCACGCAGCGATTTCTATAACCCGCTGTCGCAGTTTGTCGTCAAAATCACCCAGCCGATTGTCGGGCCGCTACGCCGCATTCTGCCGTCGCTGGGGCCGATTGACAGCGCCTCGCTGCTGCTGGCCTTTATTCTCACGACGATCAAATACCCGTTACTGCTGTTGATTCAGGTTGGCGCGATCTCCCTTAGCCCAATGAACCTGCTGGTCGGGCTCATTTCGCTAATTAAATCCGCGGGCTATCTGGTTTTCTGGGTCATCATCATCCGTTCGATTATGAGCTGGGTCAGCCAGGGCCGTAGCCCCATCGAGTATCTGCTGCATCAGTTGACCGAACCGCTGATGGCGCCGCTCCGCCGCATTATTCCGGTTATGGGCGGCATCGATTTCTCCGCGATGGCGGTGATTCTGATTCTGTATATGCTCAACTATCTGGGCATGGACCTGTTTCCGGGGCTGTGGTTTCTGCTGTGAGTGCCATTACCCGCCACGGCGATGCGCTGGTAATTCGGCTGTATATTCAGCCGAAAGCCAGCCGGGATCAGATCGTGGGTTTGCATGGCGACGAACTAAAAGTCGCCATCACCGCTCCGCCGGTTGATGGGCAGGCCAATGCCCATTTGACCAAATTCCTCGCCAAACAGTTTCGAGTCGCCAAGAGTCTGGTCGTGATTGAAAAAGGCGAACTCGGACGGCATAAACAGATTAGAATTACCCATCCGCAACACATCCCGGCTGACGTCGCGGGCTTCATTGAATAAACACGATTGAATAAATACGCAGGACAAGACGATGCAAAAAGTGGTTTTGGCTACCGGAAACCCCGGTAAAGTGCGCGAGCTCGCCAGCTTGCTGGCCGATTTCGGTCTGGATATTGTGGCTCAGACTGAGCTAGGTGTGGATTCCGCCGAAGAAACCGGCCTGACCTTTATCGAAAACGCCATCCTGAAAGCACGTCATGCAGCACAAATCACAGGATTGCCAGCGATTGCCGATGATTCCGGTCTGGCTGTCGATGCGCTGGGCGGCGCACCTGGCATTTACTCGGCACGCTACGCGGGTGTGGATGCCAGCGACCAGCAAAATCTGGATAAGCTGCTGCTGACACTAAAAGACGTGCCGGACGAACAGCGCCGTGCCAGCTTCCACTGCGTGCTGGTTTATCTGCGCCACGCTGAAGACCCGACGCCGATTGTCTGCCACGGTAGCTGGCAGGGTGTGTTGACGCATGAAGCGGCGGGCAGCGGTGGCTTCGGCTATGACCCGATCTTCTTTGTGCCAGAGCTGGGTAAAACGGCAGCGGAACTGACGCGTGAAGAGAAGAACGCACAGTCTCACCGCGGCCAGGCGCTGCGCCTGTTGCTGGATGCGCTACGCAATGCTTAAGCTTCCCCCGCTCAGCCTGTACATTCATATTCCGTGGTGCGTACAGAAATGCCCGTATTGCGACTTCAATTCTCACGCGCTGAAAGGCGACGTGCCGCATCAGGAATATGTCGATCATCTGCTGGCGGATCTGGATGCTGATTTGCCGCTAGCGAGCGGCCGTGAACTGCACTCGATCTTTATCGGTGGCGGCACGCCCAGCCTGCTGAGCGCGGAAGCGATGCAGGCGCTGCTCGACGGCGTTCGGGCAAGAATTCCGTTAACGCCGGATGCCGAAATTACGATGGAAGCCAATCCCGGTACGGTTGAAGCCGACCGTTTCAGCGGCTATCAGCGCGCGGGCATTAACCGTATCTCCATCGGCGTTCAGAGTTTCGATCCACAGAAGCTGACGCGCTTAGGGCGTATTCACGGCCCAGACGAGGCCAGACGCGCCGCGCACCTGGCGACCGGTCTGGGATTACGCAGCTTTAACCTGGATCTGATGCACGGCTTGCCGGATCAATCGCTGGATGAAGCGCTGGACGACCTGCGTCAGGCCATTGCGCTCAACCCGCCGCATTTATCGTGGTATCAGTTGACTATCGAACCCAATACGCTGTTTAGCTCGCGCCCGCCTACGCTGCCGGACGACGACGCGCTGTGGGACATCTACGAACAAGGCCACGCGTTACTGAGTGCCGCGGGCTACCAGCAGTATGAAACCTCCGCCTATGCCAAACCGGGCTACCAGTGTCAGCACAACCTGAACTACTGGCGCTTCGGTGACTATTTGGGGATTGGCTGTGGAGCACACGGCAAGCTGACCTTCAGCGACGGCCGCATTCTGCGCACGGTAAAAGTCCGCCATCCTCGTGGCTATATGCAGGGCACGTATCTGGATAAACAACACGATGTTGCTAACGACGATCGGCCTTTTGAGTTTTTCATGAACCGCTTTCGCCTGCTGGAAGCCGCTCCGCGCGAGGATTTCACGGCGTACACCGGTCTGGACGAGCACAGCATCCGCTCACAGCTGGATCAGGCGCTGGCGCAAGGCTACCTGACAGAAACCGCCACGTACTGGCAAATCACCGAGCACGGCAAACTGTTTCTGAATTCTCTGCTGGAGCTGTTTCTGGCGGAAGAATAATGATAATTCAGTGGGCACGTTTTCTTTTATAAGCCTGCCCACCATTTCCCACCCGACCTCTCCTTTTCAGCAGCGCTTTGCCGCTCCGGCTTGACGATACGCCCGTGCGATGTAGAGATCTTCCAGATAGATGCCATATTTCCCCAGCCAGGTTGGGTAGCTCATGAAGAAAATCGCATAGCCAACAGGCTTGCCATTCCATAAATAGTCCCGAAAGATAACTTGTCATACAAATAAAAAAGAAAAAAGACCACGTTAATTAATTGATATAAAATGGAAATAACTCCACATAGTTTCTGATTCACGCCACTTTTATTATCATTTTTTTGTGACCTGTCTAACACATACCAAGAAACGTAACCTTCTTAATAAAATCCGCAATAGTTAATCCCCAGCAAGGGGATAACAATAGCCGCGAGCCTGGCAAGAAGTTCCTCAATCATCATCTGGAGTTTCCAATGACCAACAATAATAAGCTGAGCGTTGCGGAGAAAATCGGCTTTGGCATGGGCGATGCCGCCTGTGGCATCGTCTATTCTTCCGTAACCATGTTTCTTACCTACTTTTATACGGATATCTATGGCATCTCCGCAGCCGCAGTGGGGGTGATGTTTCTGGTTACTCGCGTGCTGGACGCCATCGTCGACCCACTGATTGGCCTGATTGCAGACCGGACCAAAACCCGCTGGGGACATTTTCGCCCGTGGCTGGTCTGGTTTGCCGTTCCCTACGCCGTGATTGCCGTGTTGGCCTACACCACACCAGAGCTAAATGGCACCGGAAAACTGGTTTATGCCTACATCACTTACACGTTGCTGATGCTGTTCTATACCTTTATCAACATTCCCTACTGCTCACTCGGCGGAGTGATCACCAGTGATGAAAAGGACAGAATTTCCGCGCAATCCTACCGTTTTACCATCTCCTCAATGGCCGGGTTATTGGTGTCGGTCGGCACGCTGTGGCTGGTTGACTGGATTGGCGGCACGAACAAGCAATTGGGCTATCAGGGCACGATGATGATCATGGGCAGCCTAGCTGTCGTGATGCTGTTTTTCTGTTTTTTCACTACAAACGAACGCATCAATCCTGCGGTAGATAAAAATCAGAACGTCTGGGACGATGTCAGAAATCTGCTAAGCAACGATCAGTGGCGCATCGTAGCCATCATTACTTTCTTTTCCAGCATGGCTGGCGTCATGCGCGGTGCGGCAACGCTTTATTATGCAACCTACCTGATGGTGGGGCCGGAGCAAGACAGTGCCGCCGGAACGGCAATGAAATCCGCATTTATTACTACCAGCGTTGTCGGCACCATTATTGGTGCAATGATGGCGGGTTACTTTGGCAAGAGATTCAGCAGCATAAGTCTTTTTAAAAACATCAACCTGCTGCTGGTGTTTGTCGGCGCCATCCTGTTTATGGTGCCGCCACAGTGGCTGGCTGTTGTTTTCCCGCTCTACTTTTTGATCGGTTTTTTCCACCAGATGTACCAACCTTTCAAATGGAACATGATGGCAAATGCCGCCGATTACGGTGAGTGGAAAACAGGCCGCCGGATTACCGGCCTGTCATTCTCTGGCAACCTGTTTGCGCTGAAGCTGGGTATGGCAATTGCGGGAGCTATCGTCGGCTTTTCACTCGGCTGGTTCGGCTATGTCGCGGGTTCACCGACACAAACGCCACTTGCCACCGCTGGTATTATCGGCCTGCTGAGCATCGGCCCCTCACTTTCCTACCTGGTACTTTATTGGCTGGTACGTTTTTACAAACTGGACGATAAGACGATGGCAACCATTCAGGCCGATCTGGCGAAACGTCACAGCACGGCTGACCGCACAGCAGAAAGTGAACTTCCTGTCGATCAAGGTCTGACGCCAAAAGGTGCAGCCTGATCGCGATACCGGCGGGCAATACGTTGCCCGTTCTTTATTATCAGGATAATAACATGAGCACAGCACATTCTCCCTGGAACCCAGATTTGGGTAACGGACGTTATAAAAATCCGATTTTATGCGCCGATTATTCCGATCCTGACATCGTGCGAGTCGGCGACGACTTTTACATGGTGTCGTCCAGCTTTAACCACATGCCAGCGTTACCAATCCTGCATTCTCAGGATCTGGTGAACTGGACGCTAATCAACCACGTATTGAGCCGATTCGATCTGCCAGGATATGAACAATTTCAGCCGGGTAAAGGCATCTGGGCACCCAGTATTCGCTATCATTCGGGAAAATTCTGGGTGTTCTTCAGTACGCCTGATGAAGGGATCTTTATGTCACAGACTGACGATCCCAGAGGCGAATGGAGTGCACCGCATTGCCTGAAGCAGGCTAAAGGCTGGATCGATCCCTGCCCGTTCTGGGATGACGATGGCACAGCCTGGTTAATACACGCTTTTGCCTTCAGCCGCAGTGGTAAGAAACACCTGCTGCAACTGTGCAGAATGGCAGAAGATGGCCGATCCTTACTTGATGAAGGCAGAATCGTTGTCGATGGCCGAGCGACGCAGCCAACCATCGAAGGGCCGAAGATGTATAAGCGCCATGGCTGGTATTACATTTTTGCACCAGCGGGTGGCGTTCCTACCGGCTGGCAAACCGTACTACGCACGCGTTCACTGAATGAGCCATGGCAAAGCAGAATCGTCCTGCATCAGGGGACTACATCGGTTAATGGCCCACATCAGGGCGGGTGGGTCGAGTTAGATAACGGTGAAAGCTGGTTCGTACATTTTCAGGATCGTCATGCTTATGGCCGCGTCGTCCATCTACAGCCAATGTGCTGGCAGGATGACTGGCCGCTGATCGGCGAACAACATAATTCGCAGGGGCTGGGGCAACCGGTGCAGGAAGCAGCTAAACCTCGTGTTAATACTCCTGTTGTCATACAGTCCCCCTCAACCTCCGACGATTTCTCATCGGCCACGCTGGGGCGGCAATGGCAGTGGCAAGCTAACCCAGACTCACGCTGGCTAACGCTCACTCAGCCGGGGCTCCAGCTATTCTGCCAGCCCATGCCTACTCGCGCGGGCGAACCGTCATGGTATGACGTACCTAATTTGCTGATGCAAAAATTTCCGGCAGAGGAATTCGAGGTGACCGTACACCTGACGCCGGTTTTTGAGCAGATAGGCGATCGATGCGGCCTGATTATTTATGGCGAGCGCTTCGATTTCCTCGGCGTTGAGAAAAGCGCGAAAGGTCTTGAATTAGTAACCGGATTCGGCTGGATGAGTGATGCACAGCAGTTGGATCAATATCAGGAACCTCTGATGGTGTTGCCCAGACAGCAGAGTCTCATCCTACGCGTCACCGTGCGGCAGAATGCCATTTGCCAGTTCGCCTGGCTGGGCGACGACGGAGAATATTGTAGGCTTAACGATAGCTTCGCAGCAGGCCCTGGCAAGTGGGTCGGCGCTAAAGTGGGGTTGTACGCGCTGACAACAGCATCAGGAAATGGCGAGAGTCACGCTCAGGTTAAAGACGTGAAAATCACCGCTATCGATCGGTAGTCCGATAACGGCTATAGGAAAATCACGAGTCTGGCTGCCTATGCTTCGGTACTGTTCTGATATCAAATTTCTCTGATATCAAAATGTTATGGTATTAAACACCGAGAGCATCAGCAACCAGCTCGCTTTCCGCTTTGGAGAATTTTGCGTAAGTAAGCGCATCGAGTAACGCAGTGCGATCGATCGTCGGATAGATTTCCGGACTCTGCAAAAGCTGGCCTATTTCATGGACGGTGAGTGGGGGATAAATGGCGTGTAATGCAGTGGCAATGTCGCGCGCTGCGTAACCCAATTTGCGTAAAATCACCGCAATTTGCTGATGTGTGATCGTCTCCTGATACACGGTATAAAGCACATCGGCGATTAATGTCGACGTCAAAATCGAAATACGGGACACATCACCAGCTCGCCCCCCCAATGCCTGAAGGATGTGCTCGACAGCCTGTTCTGGCGTTTTTCCCTTCGCCTGTTGTGAAGCCAGTACGGAAACCAATTTATTTTTTATTTCATCATTTGCCATCGCCCGGTTCCTTCATACATTGATTACAGATGTTATTTTAGTATAAACGCTACCTGTCGTGGCAGTAATGAGCAAATAAAATCATGCGGCAATCCCCTTCCATCTGCAATTGCCGGAAATCGACAAATCCACGCGATGATGGTAGGCAAGGCAGAGAAAAAACCGCAGGAATAATCGTTCCTCTCCAAACCGGCTTCGGCCGGTTTTTATGGCGTGCCATCCCTGAGCGCCCCTCTTACGGGCCGTTGCTGGCGCAACGTTAAAAATTTCTCCCAGAAATTTTTTATTTGAGTTTTACCCTATCCAAACAAAGCTGAGTACTGAAGAATCCAACGTCGATAACCCAGTTTGTCAGGCAGGGTAAAGAAGGGCTGACAAGAGACAAGTTACCTTATACTTTATGAGATTATTCGCTCGTTACGGTGTCAACCCGCACTCAACGTCGCAGAGGACAAAACATGAAAGGAAAGTTCGCACCATCGCAAATTGCATTGCACTGGCTAGTTTTTCTGTTGCTCGTTGTGACTTATGCCACCATCGAACTACGCGGATTTGCTGAACGCGGTTCGCTGCTGCGCACCGTGATGATGGTGACGCACTTTAGCTGCGGCGTAGCCATATTGGTTCTTATGCTGGCTCGCTTATTTTTACGCCATCGGCATACCTCACCCGCGATTACGCCACCGCCGTCCCGCTGGCAAAGTGCGCTGGGTTCACTCACTCACGCCGTCATTTACCTGCTATTTATCACACTACCGATGCTGGGCGTTGCCTCACGCTATTACAGCGGTCGGGACTGGATGCTTTTTGGGATCGGCATGCCAACCGCCACGACACCAAATTTCGATCTCGCTGAAACGCTGATTGGCTGGCATGAAACGCTGGCACCGCTAGGCTACTGGCTCATTGCCCTGCATACCGCCGCGGCCCTGTTCCACCACTATGTGATGAAAGACAACACGCTGCTGCGCATGATGCCAGCCAAGCGCGATTAACTGGGCAACGAGGGAGCAAGTATGAAAGTCGCACTGGGACAATTCGCTGTTGACAGCGAGTGGCAGCAAAACGCCACGACCATTACTGAGTTTATGTTGTCAGCACAGCAAAACGGTACCGACCTGCTGGTGCTGCCCGAAGGCGTGCTGGCTCGCGATATTACCAATCCCAATATGGTGCTCACCGCTGCCCAGCCGCTTGATGGCCCGTTTATCTCGCATCTGCTGGAAGCCAGCAAAGGCAGCGACCTGACAACCATGTTGTGTGTGCATATCCCGAATGGCGAAGGGAAAGTCTGGAACACGCTGCTGGCGCTGCGCAACGGCGAGATCGTCGCGCAATACCGGAAGCTGCATCTGTACGATGCGTTTTCCGTACAGGAATCGGAAAACGTACTGGCAGGCGAAGACGTTCCGCCGCTGTTGACTATAGCTGGGTTGAACGTCGGGCTGATGACCTGCTATGACATCCGCTTCCCTGAGCTTGCACGCCGTCTGGTGCTGGACGGCGCTGACGTACTCGTTCTCCCCTCCGCCTGGATTAAGGGGCCGCTGAAAGAAGCGCATTGGGAGTTGCTGGTGCGCGCTAGGGCACTGGAAAATACCACTTATCTCGTCGCCGTTGGCGAATGCGGCGTCAAGAATATCGGTAACAGCATGGTGGTCGATCCTTTAGGCGTTGTTGTCGCTCAGGCACCGGAAACACCCGCACTCATCTATGCCAACATTGATCCTGAAAGACTGGCGTATGCCCGTCAGATTCTCCCGGTTCTCGAGAATCGCCGCTTTAGCACACCCACGCTGGAAGAGGAAAACTGAGTCGCGGTTCACCCTAAGAGGTTTTCTTTCTCATTAGAGCACCAAAAAGTGTGATTAGTTACACATGTTGTTTCCCTCTGAGGCCGTTCTGCACATATAATGCGCATCCGGTCGTCATGGCGACCCTAGCAGACCAGCCTCCTGATTCGGGAGGTGCATTCACCACTCAAATAAAGAAATGAAAATGAGTATTCGCGCGATCTTTACTTTAGTTCTTGCAGCAACCGCATTCAGCCAAGCCGCTTTTGCCGTTGTTTATCCTCTGCCTGCGGCTAACAGCCGGCTGATAGGCGAGAATATCGACATCACCGTACCGGAAGACAGCACACAGCCGTTGGAACATTTTGCAGCACAGTTCCAAATGGGTCTGAGCAACCTGATGGAAGCCAACCCAGATGCGGACGTTTACCTGCCCATTCCCGGCAGCAAAATGGTGATTCCTCATCAGTTGATTCTGCCAGATGCACCGCGTGAAGGCATTGTCATCAACAGCGCAGAAATGCGTCTGTACTACTACCCGAAAGGCTCCAAGACCGTAGTCGTGCTGCCAATTGGCATTGGTGAGTTAGGTAAAGACACGCCGATTAACTGGACAACGTCTGTTCAGCGCAAGAAAGCGGGCCCAACCTGGACACCTACTGCGAAGATGCATGCAGAATATGCGGCCCGCGGTGAAACCCTGCAAAAAGTTTTCCCAGCGGGCCCAGATAACCCAATGGGGCTATATGCGCTGTACATCGGTAACCTGTACGCGATCCACGGCACCAATGCCAACTTCGGTATTGGCCTGCGTGTAAGCCACGGCTGCGTCCGTCTGCGCGCCGATGATATCAAGTATCTGTTCAACAACGTTCCGGTCGGTACTCGCGTTCAGTTCATCAATGAACCAGTGAAAGCCACCGTTGAGCCAGATGGTTCACGCTATGTTGAAATTCACAATCCGCTGTCTCGCACGGTAGAAGAATTCCATTCTGATTCTCCGGCACCGATCAGCATGACGCCAAAAGTGAGCAAGGTTCTAGCCGACGCCAGCGTGAACACCAGCGAAGTCGATCAGGCAATCCAGAGACGTTCTGGTATGCCGACCAAAATCAATGGTCTGATCGAACAAGCCACGCCAGCCATTCCGGTTGAATCTGTTGCGGCACCGGTTGCACCAGAAGCACAGCCGCAAGATAGCCTCAATGCCGTGCAAAATACCGCACCAGTTGAAGCACAGACGACGACCGCAGCCGACGCTAACCGTTCGTAATCGTCTATGACGCGTTGGAAACCGATTCAGGTTTCCAACGCGTGTCTCTAACATCCCTATCGTTTATTTTTTCTGTGAGGCTTCCAGCGCCTGCGCCACATCAGCGATGATGTCGTCAATGTGCTCAATGCCTACCGAAATTCTGACCAGATCCTCACTCACTCCCGCTTGCGCTAACTCTTCCGCATTCAACTGCCGATGCGTGGTACTTGCCGGATGGCACGCAAGCGATTTGGCATCGCCAATATTCACCAGTCGTAAAATCATCTTCAGCGCATCAATAAAATGACCGCCTGATGCTTTCCCGCCTTTAATGCCAAAGCTGATAATCCCAGACGCCTTACCCGAGGTAATTTTGTCGCAGTTTGCTTTATAGGGGCTATCCGGCAACGCGCCATAGTTCACCCAAGTAACCAACGGGTGCTGATTCAGGTAGCCAGCCAACGCTTCGGCATTGCTGCAATGGCGTTCGATGCGCAGGCTGAGCGTTTCCAGCCCCTGCAACAGCAAGAAGGTGCTATGCGGAGAAAGCGCCGCACCGGTATTACGCAACGGTACCACGCGGCAGCGCCCAATATAGGCCGCCGGACCGAAAGCGTCGGTATACACCACGCCGTGGTAAGAAGGATCGGGCTCATTCAGTAACGGGAAACGCGCTTTATTCGCGACCCAGTCAAACTTACCTGAATCGATAATCGCGCCGCCAATCGTGGTTCCATGACCGCCGATGTATTTGGTCAGTGAATGGACGACGATATCTGCGCCGTGCTCAAAAGGCCGGCACAGTACGGGCGTCGCAACCGTGTTATCAACAATCACCGGAACGCCGTGGCGATGTGCAATCTCCGCGATTTTGGCAATATCGACGATATTTCCCGCCGGATTCCCGATAGATTCACAAAAAACAGCGCGAGTGCGCTCATCAATCAGCGATTCCAGCGTCGTAAAATCATCGAAAGAGGCCATCCTCACCTCAACCCCCTGACGTGGCAGAGTGTGGGCAAACAGATTGTAGGTGCCGCCATACAGTTGGCTGGTGCTGACGATATTGTCCCCAACCTGCGTGAGCGCCTGAAGCGAATAAGTAATCGCCGCCATACCGGATGAAAGCACCAGCGCGCCAATACCGCCCTCAATAGCTGCCAGCCGCTGTTCCAGAACCGCATTCGTCGGGTTCATGATACGGCTATAGATATTGCCCGCCACCTTCAGATCAAACAGATCGGCACCGTGCTGCGTGTCGTCAAATGTGTAAGAGGTCGTCTGGTAAATCGGCACGGCGGCGGACTTCGTTGTCGCTTCAGATTCATAACCATGATGTAGCGCAAGGGATTCAAGTTTCATCTTACGGACCTTTTTGTTGATCGTTGGAGTGAGGAAAATATCCAGACAAAATAGCAGACTGCGATTGGGAAAAGCACTTGATGATGTAGAAGAAATGGAGATAAGTTAGTAAAAACAAGACTAAATTTCAGCGTTACATTATTACACTGAAGCGCCCTCACAAAACCGAGCTCCACCGCGGAACCGAATCTTAAAAAACGATAAAATTTGTGCAGAGAAAAAAACGTGCGCACCGTAACCTATCTGCGCGTCTTGTATTGCACCGCCTGCAAATCACAGCTACTTTTAACGTCATAGATCCCCCACCCGAAAGCGCAATAAATGACTGATACAATAAAAAATATCGCTACCTGTGAATTGCCTGACAGCGTCCAATTCCCCCACTACGATCGTAAGGCGCTGAAGCCGCGCATCGTCCATATCGGTTTTGGTGCTTTTCATCGCGCTCATCAGGCACTGCTCACCGATCGCGTGCTGAATATGGTGGGAGGAGACTGGGGAATTTGTGAAGTCGTGCTGTTCAGCGACAGCACCATGATCAATGCGCTGCGCCAGCAGGATCATCTGTTTACCGTGTTGGAAAAAGCAGCGACGGAAAATCAGCCAATTGTGCTCGGTGCCGTGTGTGAATCGTTACATGCCAAAATAGAAGGCATTGGCGCCATTATTGAGAAACTTGCCGCGCCAGAAACTGCCATCGTTTCCCTGACGATTACCGAGAAAGGTTATTGCATGGATGGGACGAGCGGCAAGCTGGATCGGGCCAATAAGCTAATTCAGCAGGATCTCAGCGATCCTCGTCATCCTGCCTCAGTGCCGGGATTGCTGGCGGAAGCGCTGCGCCTGCGCCACGAACGCGGGATCGCACCGTTCACTATCCTCTCATGCGATAACGTGCCGGAAAATGGCAAAACGGCCAAAGCCGCCGTGCTGGAATCGGCGGGACTCAACGATCAGCGCCTAATCGATTGGATCGAGGCTAAGGTTTCTTTCCCGAATACGATGGTGGATCGCATTGTCCCCGCCGCGACGCCAGAAGCGTTGCAGGAAATTGCCGATCACCTCGGCGTCGCCGATCCCTGTGCGATAGCCTGTGAACCCTTTATTCAATGGGTGATCGAAGATCATTTTACTGCCGGACGCCCTGAGTGGGAAAAAGCGGGCGTGCAGATGGTGCATGACGTACTGCCGTTTGAAGAAATGAAACTGCGCATGCTGAACGGCAGTCACTCGTTTTTAGCTTATCTGGGCTATCTCGCCGGTTATGATCACGTCAGCGACTGTATGAATGACGAGAACTATCGCCGTGCGGTGTCTCATCTCATGCTGCTGGAGCAAGCACCGACACTCAGTGTGGTGGATATCGACTTGAAAGACTATGCCGTTCAGCTACTTACCCGTTTTTCCAACCCCGCGCTCAAGCATCGAACCTGGCAAATCGCGATGGATGGTTCACAAAAGCTGCCTCAGCGTATGCTAGAATCGCTACGCTGGCATCTGCGTAATGGTGGAGACTATCGCTGTCTGGCATTAGGGGTCGCAGGCTGGATGCGTTATGTCAGCGGAAAAGATGATGCGGGCAACCCTATCGAGATCCGCGATCCGCTGGCTGATAAGCTCAGACAGGTCGTTGCGGAAACGTCAGACAGCCCCGAGCGGGTCAGTGCGTTTCTCAATATTCGTTCTATTTTCGGCGAGGATCTGTCAGCAAACCACGATGTATTTAACGCTATCGCACAGGCTTATCTGAAGCTGCGCGATCACGGCGCGAAGAACACCGTGGCCGCACTGGTACAAGACTTTAAATAACGATAAATCCAAGCAGCGCAAGATATACCGTACTTTGGACGCCCAGCGACAGAGTGCGGCCTTTCCCCTTTGTTTCATCCAGCCACGGCAGCGATGACCAACTCATTCCTGCACCAATAACCGCGATCAACAGCATCGCTGCGGCAACCAGCCAGACAAGCTTATCCAGCAGAGAATTGGGAAACAAAATTTGCATTGCAGAAACGACGAGAAACAGCGTAGCGCAGCGCAACACCCCGACCAAAATACCCGCACGATCTCTCAGCCCACGCGGTGCGGAAGACGGCAACCAAGCCTGAAAAGCAAACAACCCAACCACAGCAATAAAAATCACATAAATAATGGCATAGACCAGCAAATGACTCACGTTACGGCTCCTGATGAGGGAATACGATAAAGTAAACTGGGCGGGATGATGACGACATTTCCTCTCTGCGGTCAATGCGTTATTTCATACCATGCCATCGATTTGTGGGGCTGCGCTCACTATCGCCTCGTCGCCAATCTGCACGCGCAACATTTCCCGTAAGAAACCTACAGGCTTTGTAAATTAAGAACATAAAGACAATATCAAAAAATTATAAAAAGCAAATTAAAATATCTTATTTCATGATCTGCCTGACAGATCGTCATTAAAATCGCGCTAAAGCGTGATCGTCAGTTTACTTTCTTTTCAATAGAGCAAATGATAAAGAAATGATAGTTCAATAGAACTGAAATATTGTTTCATCTTTGTAACTAGGCTGATCATGAATAAACCAATCTCTTTTAAACATACGTTCTGCTACGGCAGTGCGAACCTGCTTGGCAGTGGTGCCCTTGCTATCAGCGGCGCATGGCTGATGTACTTTTACACCACATTCTGTGGATTAACATTGGTACAGGCTGCTGCTATCTTCTCCGTTGCCAGTATCATTGATGCTGTCAGTAACCCCATCATGGGGTACATCAGCGATAACTTCTACAACACTCGGGTTGGCCGCCGATTTGGCCGCCGCCGCTTCTTTATTTTGCTGGGTGTCCCGCTGGTTCTGGTCTACCCCATGCTCTGGGTTGAAGGCTTTGGCTTCTGGTACTATCTGGCGACGTACGTGCTGTTCGAGCTGATTTACACCTCGATCATGGTGCCGTATGAAACGCTGGCTACCGAAATGACCTCTGACTTTAAACTGCGCTCTAAGCTGACAGGTTCTAAAGCCATTTTCGGTAAAATCGCCAACTTTCTGGCAGCGTTCATTCCTGGGCAGTTTATTGCCATCTACGGTAAAGATTCCGCAACGCCATTCTTCTACACCGGCCTAGTCTACGGCGCCATTATGTGTGGGGCGATGGTCGCGCTGTACATGACATCCTGGGAGCGCCCGGTCAACGAAATCGTCCGTGAAAGCACATCCAGCCTGTGGCAAGCGATGAAAAAGCTGAGTGTGGATATGGTTTCCACCTTCCGTCTGCGTATTTTCCGCAAGCATCTGGGGATGTACCTGTTTGGCTTTGGCGCTGAATGGCTTTTCGCTTCCGCGTTTACCTACTTCATCGTCTTTGGTCTGAAGCAGAACACAGCGTTGGTATCGCACCTCAATAGCTTTAGCTCAATTATGCAGCTCATTTCTACCGCAGCCTTCATTGGTATCTGCGTCAAAATGGGCTTTGCACGACCATTCCGCCTGGCACTGATGGTAGTGATTGTCAGCGTGATGGCCTATGCCGCGCTCTATTTCGCTAACTGGTCAGAAGACATGACCATCTTTGTTCTGTTCGCTATTACGGCAGTGTTTGGCCTGAGCACGGGCGGTATCTACTACATTCCGTGGACGGTTTATACTTTCTTGGCCGATGTGGATGAAGTCCTCACTGGACGTCGTCGTGAAGGGATTTACGCCGGTGCTATGACGTTTGCCGGTAAAATGGTTCGCTCTGTGATTGTCTTCGCGATGGGCTGGACGCTGAGCCAATTCGGCTTTGTCTCCGGACAGTCAGTACAGCCGGAATCTGCCGTACAGGCGATTGTTGGCGTGTTCTCGCTGGGTGTTATCGGTCTTGCGCTGGTTGCGATTTACTACACGACGCAGATGAAGCTGGATCGTAAAAACCACGCCATTCTGCTGGAAGAGATTGCACGTATCAAAGCGGGCGGCGCGATTGCCGACGTACCGGCTCATGCTCGCGCAGTCGCAGAAGAGCTGACGGGCTGGGAATATGAGAAGTGCTGGGGTAACAACCCGTTAGGCGTTCAGTCAGAAGAGGCTAAACCGCAGGTTGCCACTGCCCAACATTAATTGAAGACAGGTATCAGGTAAAAACAATCAGCCCAATCTCGTATTGGGCTGATTCATTTAGCGCGTCGTGTTTTGATTAACCGATCGGGCAGGATTAAATCAACGACGCTTCTTTCAATTCACTTTTCAGGTAAGCGTAGTATATCGGAGCAGCAATCACACCGGACAAGCCAAACGCCGCCTCAAACACCAGCATCGCCAGCATCGCCAGCAGGATTTCCCACGCGTGCGCTTTGATCCTCGTCCCAACGATTTGTGCATTCAGGAAGTATTCAAACTTGTGAATCAGCATCAAATACACCAGCGCAACCAGCGCAATCGGCAATGAAAGCGATAAGCCAGACAGGAAAACGATCGAATTGGAGATCAGGTTACCAATCACCGGCAGTAGACCGAAAACAAAGGTAAGCACCACCAGCGTTTTGGCAAACGGCAGATGGATACCACACAGCGGTAGAGCGCCAAGAATGAAAATGGCAGACAGCACCGTGTTAACTGCAGAGATTTTCACCTGAGCGAAAACGATGTTGCGGAACGAGGCCGACAACAGCGAAACCCGACGCAGTAACTCCGCTTTGAGTAACGGTTTTTCGGTGTCTTTATCGACGTTATAAAGTGAGACAATCGCGCCCAGCACCATACCAATCAGCATCGTCACAAAACCATGTAGAAAACTTTTCCCCATGTTCTGCAACATCACAATATGCGCCTGAACCCATTGCAGCAGTTCGTGCTGGAGCTCTTCAATACTGACCGGCAGATACCCCGGTAAGTAGTGGACGATCTGCTGCTGGATGTCATTGAGGATGTAGCCAATGCGCACATTGAAGGCAGCGGTATCCTTCATTTCCTGCATCAACAGCCCGACCAGACTGCCAAACAATAGGCTCAACAGGCTGACGACCGATGTGCTGATCACCGCGACCACAATCCAGCGAGCACGCTTACCGCTGATGACCCGTTGAAAATAGGGCGTCAGTAAATTCACAATTTCATACACCAAAAAACCGGCAATAAAGCAGGTCAGCAGGCGTAAAGGCAGCAATATAAGCAAGCCACCCATAATAAAGAAAAAGCTCAACAGGCGAGCTTGTTTCAGATTCAGTAACTGCATGATGACATCCCGTATGAAGAGGCAACGCCGAGGATACGCTTTGTGGAGTATGCTACGCCTTTTTCGGTACCAACAGATTGATATATATGCGTCAGATTGACGTCTATTCTGTCAGTGATAACACACGAGGGATATTTTTGGTGTTTTACCCGCAAAATACCAGCAGTGTTTTAGCTCGGACGGATATCCACCCACCAGGCAACACGCCTAGTCACCTTCACTGGCAGCGTCCGTGCAACGGCATCAAGCAAGCGATCGGTTTCATGTAGCGGAAAAACGCCGGAAATCCGTAGCGACACCACCGCAGAATCAACATGAAAATAACCATTTTGATAGCGGGAAACTTTATTGATGAACTGCCCTAGCGGCATGTTATCCGCAACCTGCGCCTGTCACGGGTAAAGATAACCTGCTCGGGTGTATATCATGCTGATGTCAACATCGTTGCCATGCCTGACGCACTTGGACAGGCGCCGCAGAAATACCCCAGCACGTAAAGTATGCGCTAACAGGTGGGTACGGAATTTAAGCATTACTGATCCCCTATCGCATAAGAAACACTTTTTCAGAAGCTATGCCAATTGAGAGAGTAAAAAGGGGAACCAAAAATCGAAAAGTAATTAAAGTAACCGATTATCAATCAGAAATATTAGGAAAAATACGGCGCCGCTATTGGTAAACCGATACAGTAACTAATAAAAAACTGACGTCATCTTTATCAAAACGTGCTATATCGCTATAAACACGGCATAGGTTCAACCACATCAATAATTAGACGATAGTCTACTTATTCATTTGTCATCTTTTCGGATTCAACACACTAAAAATAAAGAAAACTTCCAGAGCTTATTGCCAGCAGTTAATAAACCATGATGTCTAAGGGAATAATTTGTGGACAGGAAAAAGAAAGAATGAATCAATAGGTAAGAAGAAAAGCTGAATGATATCGAAACGTTTCGCTGTTTATTTTAAACAAGCATAGTATATGCAATAAAGTATATAACTCTCTATTTTTCTTAATTTTAACATTATCGTAGTTAATAAATAATGCCTTTCATTCTTCATTCACGAAAAACTGGCGCGACGCCATCACTTGCTGTTGAAAAAACGGCGTTAAATCAACCACAAAAACGTTATTAATTGCAATAATTTTTCTTTTGTCGTGATTTTCCACTGAGAAATACGCGTTTTTAGCATTCCAGCAAGATAATCTCCGATTACTCGAGATTATGACGCTAAATTCGTCGAAGGCTCAACCGCATCCTGATTTAGGATCAGCAGAGAAAGCACGCGGTTTTCAACGTTCAACTTCGAAAAAGACAGCGTACTTAACTGCTTTTTGGTAAAGCCATCAGACAACAAATCCGAAACCACACGCGTACTCAACATGTTGGAATTCGTCATAAAATCGTGATAAGCAAACTTCACGTTGATAGGGAGTACATCATCAATTGAGACAGGCGTATTCATTTCAGCACGCAATCCAAAATGGGCTTTGAAAGCAGAATTCGCGCAAACAACCTTACATTTTTCGTCAATCACCGCCACCGCACGGCGATCGTTATGAACAGGTTGAGAAAGCATGCCTAAAATCTCATTCCGGCCAAATATCAGACTCATTGTTTCCTCTGCATCATGCTATGTAAAAAGATATCTGACAGCGCGCCATGACACCACGACGCACTATTGATAAGCAATCAACCTACCGGAATATAAAAGGTTTCCGGACTAATAATGTTCTTCCCCACCCCAGAAAATCCCCTAATAAGAATAGGGAATTTCGCTAACCGGAACCATTTACACGTTCTCAGGCTACTGGAGCTAAAACACCTGCCGCCTTACTCAACGTCAGTTGTATTGGGTATATCTATGTTATTTATTTTTGGAAACCGAGTATTTCTGAATCAGACACAAAAAATAACACTTTATTTTTCTTTTTGTCAGCGGCTAGCACACGGCATCTTTATGCTTTTAAGCAGATCCATCTCTGTGCTGTAGAACTCAGGGTAGATTATCAATGTTTACCTCCCGCGTTGATAATCAGATAAATCTATTTCATTAATAGTCTACATATAATTAACAACCGGAACAAAATTTCAACACATCAACCATAGTTTAACGCGCTAACTAGCTGGTCTACGTAGGAATATACTCTGAACAGGATTTTTACTATCGGCTGAATAAGCGGGATCTTTATGCCTTTTGATCGTAAAGGGCGATCAAAAATTTGATAACAATAGATATAATCTATTGAAAACAATGAATTGATCGTTAATGGCATGGTAACAGCTCTGATAATTCTGCTCGCCGTCATATTGTGACGTACATCACTTACTGCATTTTGACTACCACGAAAAAACTGCCTGCTTTCTGAGCCAAAAGGCTATCTTTTAAGTAACGCCCCACTGCTTTTCCTGCATTGCGTGATCAATCGCGCAAAAAAGAAACAAAGATAACAAGCTGACTACAATTAACGATTTTTTGACATAGCATTAACATGTTTAAGGAGAAGCGCTATGACACAACATAATAAACACGCTATTCCCGCTTCAATTGCGGAAAATGCACTGATAAATGCCCAGCAATACAAAAATATGTATCAGTTGTCCGTTGACGACCCAGACGCCTTTTGGGGCGAGCAAGGAAAAATCGTCGATTGGATTAAACCCTATAATACGATCAAGAACACCTCATTCGACCCCGGCCACATCAGTATCCGCTGGTTTGAAGACGGTACACTCAATGTGGCAGCAAACTGCTTGGATCGCCATCTGGCCGAGCGTGGCGATGACACCGCCATCATCTGGGAAGGCGATGACGCAACAGAAAGTAAAAAAGTCACCTACCGTGAACTGCATCAGTCCGTGTGCCGCTTCGCCAATGTACTGAAGTCGCAGGGCGTTAAGAAAGGTGATGTCGTCGCCATTTATATGCCGATGGTGCCAGAAGCGGCCGTGGCAATGCTGGCCTGTGCCAGAATCGGGGCAATTCACTCGGTGATCTTCGGGGGCTTCTCTCCCGAAGCGATTTCCGGGCGTATCATCGATTCCAGCGCCAAACTGGTCATTACTGCCGATGAAGGCGTACGCGCCGGGCGCGTGATTCCGCTGAAGAAGAATATTGATGAAGCGTTAAAGAACCCGAACGTCACCACCATTTCCAGCGTTATCGTTTTCCGTCGTACGGGTAAGATCAATGAATGGCAGGACGGACGCGATCGGTGGTGGCACGATCTGGTTGAAAAAGCAGACGACCATTGCCCGCCAGAAGAGATGAAGGCGGAAGATCCGTTGTTCATCCTTTATACGTCAGGCTCGACCGGTAAGCCCAAAGGCGTGTTGCACACCACTGGCGGCTATCTGGTTTATGCCGCGCTGACCTTCAAGTATGTCTTCGACTACCATCCCGGCGACATTTACTGGTGTACAGCGGACGTTGGATGGGTCACGGGGCACAGCTACCTGCTTTATGGCCCGCTGGCATGCGGTGCGATTACGCTGATGTTCGAGGGTGTGCCAACTTGGCCAGACGCCAGCCGCATGGCGCAAGTGGTCGATAAGCATAAGGTCAACATCCTCTATACCGCCCCTACTGCGATCCGTGCGCTGATGGCTGAGGGTGATAAAGCGATCGAAGGAACATCACGTGAATCCCTCAGGATAATGGGTTCCGTCGGTGAGCCGATCAACCCAGAAGCTTGGGAGTGGTATTTCAACAAAATCGGCAATGGTAAATGCCCCATCGTCGATACCTGGTGGCAAACGGAAACGGGCGGCTTCATGATCACCCCGCTGCCCGGCGCGATTGAGCCGAAAGCGGGTTCCGCGACGCGCCCTTTCTTCGGTGTACAGCCTGCGCTCGTCGATAACCTCGGCAACCCGCAAGAAGGCACCGCTGAAGGTAATCTGGTCATCGTGGACTCCTGGCCGGGTCAGGCACGAACCCTGTTTGGCGATCACGATCGCTTCGAGCAAACCTATTTCTCCACCTTTAAAGGCATGTACTTCAGCGGTGACGGCGCGCGCCGTGACGATGATGGCTATTACTGGATCACGGGCCGCGTTGATGACGTGCTGAACGTTTCTGGGCATCGTCTAGGGACAGCGGAAATCGAATCAGCGCTCGTTGCACACCCCAAGATTGCCGAAGCAGCCGTGGTCGGCATTCCGCACCATATGAAAGGGCAGGCTATTTACGCCTACATCACGCTGAACCACGGCGAAGAACCGTCCAGCGAGCTGTATACGGAAGTCCGCAACTGGGTGCGTAAGGAAATCGGTCCGATTGCTACACCGGACATCCTACACTGGACTGACTCTTTACCAAAAACGCGCTCCGGCAAAATCATGCGTCGTATTTTGCGTAAGATCGCTGCCGGTGACACCAGCAATCTGGGGGATACCTCAACGCTGGCCGATCCTGGCGTCGTCGAAAAACTGCTCGAAGAAAAGCAGGCGATGAGTACCGCCTCTCAATAACCTTCTGACCCACCACTCTCTTCATTCCTGTAAGCCATGATGTGGATTGCGGGAATGTGGGTGGAGATAAATCAGATAGTGACGTCGCGGTAGCACCCAACCCTATAGATTACTGGAGACTTACGATGAATGATGCCATTTATCAACGGATTGAAAGTCACCCCTTATTCAGAGAACTGGTCAACAAGCGACAGCGTTTTGCCGCATTTCTTTCACTCATCATGCTGGTGCTTTATGTCGGCTTTATTCTGCTGATCGCCTTTGCGCCTGGCTGGCTGGGAACGCCAATCGCTCCAGGCTCCAGCATTACCCGCGGTATTCCGATTGGTGTGGGATTGATTGCGATTTCTTTCATTCTAACTGGCGTCTATGTGTATCGCGCTAACGGTGAATTTGATCGTCTGACCAAGCAGTTACTGGATGAGGTAACGCAATGAAAATACGCTTTATGATGCTGTTCGGGCTTTTGGCGCTGCCTGTACTTGCATGGGCGGCAGATGCCCTCGCGGGGGATGTCCAGCGCCAGCCGTTGAATATTCAGGCCATCGTGATGTTTCTGCTGTTCGTCGGCGGCACGCTGTATATCACCTACTGGGCGTCGAAGAAAACGCGTTCACGTAGCGATTATTACACGGCTGGCGGCAATATCACCGGCTTCCAGAACGGGTTGGCGATTGCAGGCGACTACATGTCCGCAGCATCCTTTCTCGGTATTTCTGCGCTGGTCTATACCTCCGGCTATGACGGCCTGATTTACTCACTCGGCTTTTTGGTCGGCTGGCCGATTATTCTGTTTCTGATCGCAGAACGGCTACGTAACCTCGGGCGTTACACCTTTGCTGACGTCGCATCCTACCGTTTGCAGCAGCGCCCGATCCGTAGCCTGTCCGCCTGCGGTTCGCTGGTGGTGGTGGCCTTGTACCTCATCGCACAAATGGTGGGCGCAGGGAAACTCATCGAGTTGCTGTTCGGCCTCAATTACCATATAGCGGTGGTGCTGGTTGGGATTTTGATGGTGATGTACGTGATGTTTGGCGGCATGCTCGCCACCACATGGGTACAGATTATTAAAGCCGTGCTGCTGCTATTCGGCGCAACCTTCATGGCCGTCATGGTGATGAAATCAGTAGGGTTCAGCTTTGATACCTTGTTCAAACAGGCGATAGCGGTTCACTCGAAAGGGGCGGCTATCATGAGTCCCGGCGGGCTGGTCTCTGATCCGATATCTGCGTTGTCTCTCGGGTTAGGACTGATGTTCGGTACGGCCGGTCTTCCACACATTCTTATGCGTTTCTTCACCGTCAGCGATGCGAAAGAAGCACGAAAAAGCGTGTTCTACGCCACGGGCTTCATGGGCTATTTCTACTTCCTGACCTTCATCATCGGCTTTGGTGCCATCCTGCTGGTCAGCGCCAACCCTGCGTTTAAGGACGCGACAGGCGCGCTAATCGGTGGAAATAATATGGCAGCGGTGCATCTGGCCGATGCGGTCGGCGGCAACTTCTTCCTTGGCTTTATCTCTGCCGTGGCCTTTGCCACCATTTTGGCGGTCGTCGCGGGTCTGACGCTAGCGGGTGCTTCTGCCGTGTCCCACGATCTCTACTCAAACGTGATCAAGAAAGGGAAAGCGACAGAGCGTGACGAGTTGAAAGTCTCGAAAATCACCGTGCTGGTGCTGGGTGTGGTGGCCATTTCACTCGGTATCCTGTTTGAGAAACAGAACATCGCCTTCATGGTCGGCTTAGCGTTCTCCATCGCAGCGAGCTGTAACTTCCCGATTATTATCATCTCGATGTACTGGTCGAAGCTGACCACGCGTGGTGCCATGATCGGCGGTTGGGCGGGGCTATTGACCGCGGTTATTTTGATGATATTAGGGCCGACTATCTGGGTGAAAATCCTCGGTCACGCTACGCCTATTTACCCTTACGACTATCCAGCGCTGTTCTCCATGCTGGTCGCGTTTATCGGGATCTGGTTCTTCTCCATCACCGATCGTTCAGAAGCTGGGCAGCAGGAACGTGCACGCTTCCATGCACAGTTTGTCCGCTCACAAACTGGCGTCGGCGCATCAAAAGGCAGTTCCCACTAATCTATCTCTCTCATCCTCCCCTTCACAGGGGAGGATTTAACTCATTGATGTTTTCGGTTCACTCTCCCCTACCAAGATTTTTATACATAAACTCCACGACTGATGATGGATTATGCCGTTATCCGGCATACAAAATTATGCAGCGGTATTCATGAATGCCGAGTGAGCGACAGGACGTCGCGAAAGTCAGTGTCGCGTCGGGAACGCGTCACTGACGGCTCGATTAGCGGTCATGAACACCGATGGAACCGCGCAGCGGCATAATTTAGCCGGAAGCCTGGGTTCGCAGGGCGGCGGCGATTGAGCGCCCTGCGTCGGGCGCGTATACGATTTAGCATATGAATGGCGACGGTGTGGCGCACGAAACCCTCTCTTAGGCTACATAAAATACAACCCATAAATAGGCTGCCACGGAGAAGGAAAAATCTAACTATATCCCAAATATTGAGGCTGGTAGGAGCTCTGAAACCCGCTCAAGAAGCGCATATCCGAACACGGGATATGCTGGAATTGGCGCACGACATCGGGCTATTATTTGAACACTGGAACCTGTCCTTGCCACTGCGGCATGCATTATTACTGTACGTCGCGACAGTGGGCAACACGTCTGACATAGACAGGTTCATTGATTCAGTGGCTGAGCCCCTGTCAACGCATAAGGAGGACACAATGACGATTGCACAACAATTACACCAGAGGGGATTTGAGCAGGGGATGCAGGCAGGGCTACAGGAAGGAAAGCAAGAAGGGATGAAATCTAGCGCGCTAAACATCGCCCGCCAGTTACTGCAAAACAAGATGGAGCAGGAGCTAGTTCAGCGCGTTACCCAACTGTCCGATGAAGAGATGACACAGTTGCTCCGCAGCGAGCAGAAATAGTTTTTATCGTGGGCTATCCCTGCCCACGCCCCTTCGGGCCAACGCTACGCGTTGTTGAAAATTGCTCCTGCACTTTTTTATCGTGGGCTATCCCTGCCCACGCCCCTTCGGGCCAACGCTACGCGTTGTTGAAAATTGCTCCTGCACTTTTTTATCGTGGGCTATCCCTGCCCACGCCCCTTCGGGCCAACGCTACGCGTTGTTGAAAATTGCTCCTGCACTTTTTTATCGTGGGCTATCCCTGCCCACGCCCCTTCGGGCCAACGCTACGCGTTGTTGAAAATTGCTCCTGCACTTTTTTATCGTGGGCTATCCCTGCCCACCGTTCTGCGGAACCCCGCGCTTCCCCTTGTTAAAACGGGATTTATTCCTCGCTTAAGGTCACCACGTCATACATCACGCTGCCGCCTTTTAATTGTAGCGTGATCGTGTTGTTGCCGTTTTTCAGAAAGCGAGATGACACAGGGATGCGGGCAATGTGATAACGGCCACTCTGTAGCGCGCCGCGATAAATGGTTTTGTCGTTTGCGTACGTCAGCGTTTCCAACGTGGAGCCGTTCACCGCTACCGCCAGTTGTGGCAGGGTCGGCTCGCTCATGCCGCTGTTGCTCGCGGCCGCCAGTGCGATATTCAGGAAATAGGTTTTTCTCTCTGGTTGCAGGGCAAAACGGATATCCCATTTTCCCGGTTTGGTCTGCGCGTAATACCAGTCGCGCTGATAGTCGCTGCGGCCAATATCAAACGTCAGGTTTGCGGGAACCTCCTGCTGCCAGCGGGTGTTGCGTGCCTCATTGCCAAAGCGGAATTCGCTCGCCTGCCGATTGGCCTGTCCAATGGCCCACACAACCGGTTCGGCTTTAGGCAGCGTTATCACAGGCAGCGCTTGCTTATCACCGGAAACGGACAGCGTTTTCTCTGCCACTATCCCTGGCTGCGTACCGCTGTTGGCGTATACCGCTAGATGGTAATTGCCCGGACGGACATGGGGAATCGCAAAATTCCCCTGAGCATCGGTGGTTGCCTGATACGAATAGCCGCGGGTTTGCACATCAAACGGTTCATCCAGCGATGACGAAAGCACGACGGTCACTGGCTGCTGGCTGGCAACGCGTCCGCTCACCTGCGTGCGATCGCGCGCATAGCGGGAATCGTTGACCCAGTTGTACGGCCAGTTGACGGTTTCCGTCAGTGCCTGACGCTGAGCGTCCGCCAGCATTTTTTCGGTATCGCCCTGATTGATATACAGCAGCCACGGACCGTAGAATTTTTTCCAGCTCGGTGGGGCTATCATATCCGGCGTACCAAAGTGCGAGCCCGTCATGTAGTTCAGAATGATCGCATCCTGATGCACCAACAGATCCTGCTTGAGCGCATCGCCAGAGAAATACTCACGATTGCCATGAATCAGCCACGCTCCCACGCCATTGCCGAAAACGCCCCAGAAAGGCGCGGTACGCATATAGCCGGCAAAATCATATTTGGAATAAATGCTGCCATCCGGCAATCGCCAGGTTTCATCCTGCACCTTCGGCGACGCTTCAAGCTGGCTGTAGAGCAGCGGTTTACCCTGACGATCGCCATTGTAAAGATGATCTAACCGAGCGGGATCGAAGCGATAAACGTTACGTAGTTCACTGACTTTAACATCCTGATTTCCGCTATTCTCAGCGACAACATAGCTATAAAGCCCGCTAACACCACGACGCATAATCAGATGATATTCAAGCCGTAACAGTCCGTCCCGATCGTCGATATAGGCCACATGCGCTATATCTCGATCGTTGCGCAGCACCTCTACCCGCTCGGGGACAAAATCTTTGACGCCTTTAGCATGCGCATCGTTAATATAGTAATCGAGGTAGGCGCTACGCGTTTTGCTTGGGTCACGCGCCGCACCGGACAGGTTGGTGACGATATTTTTGCCTCCCGTCACCATGCTCACCGCGCTGCCATCCTCCCCGAACGCGACTTTTAGTAAGCCGTTATCCAGAACGGTATTCAAACCAGAAACAGATAACGACACCGCATTATCCTGCGCGCTATAGCCATAGGGTGCCAGCATGGCCCCCACCAACAACAAGACAGATCGCTTCACAGTCAGCCCTCTTGTGTTCAGTCAGTTAAATCATAATTTTCATCGCGGCGGTTCAAGGTAACGGTCAATGCCAGATATTAGGGGAAACACGGTGATGAGGTTCCCGCAGGGACACCTCGCACCGTGGTAGCCCCGTGTATCTCGATGTCACGTCGCTGCCTTGCCACTAATGTAAAAAAATCAGCTATTTTAAACAGATAGAATGGAGATAACAGGAACAACATAATCGAGGGGATAAGCCCCCTCCTTCACGCTACTGCCAGCAACAACAAGAATCTGGCAATAGCGGGAAGAAAGTCAGGATCGACATCGCAGAAATCAAAACTGATTAGAATGACAGTTCGCGAATCAGTACGGCGGACACCATTTTCCAGCCGCGAATCAACAGGCTTTGTGCTTCACCGTCCATCACCACCGTGCCGCGCAGCACCTGCGGCTGAGCACGATAATCGTCAGGCAGACTGAGCAGCACGCGATAAACGGCCTGTTCAGGATGCAGCTTGCGTTGTGAATCGCTCAGCGTGGCAATATCGCCGCCATAAATGGATGCCAGCTCCGGCGCGGCGTTCAGATCGCGGGTTGCCGTGCTGGCAATCTCCACAATAGTGAGCGGCAGCGACGAGCGGCTCACGTCCTGTAAATAAAACGTCCCCTTTGCACCCGTGCGGAGCCGCTGCCAGTCTTTTTCCGACACGAACGCTTCCACCAGCCCGCCGGTTGGCTTGGTGACGACCGCCAGCCATTCGCCTTGCCCCAGCCACTCACCGGTTTCCAGCGGCGTCGCCATGTCTGCCACCACGCCGTCTATCGGCGCACGCACCGTCAGTTGTTCCGACTGACGCTGCAATACCTGTAGCTTTTTCAGCGCCGCTTCGTGCTCCTGCTTCACCCGCTGGTGATCGCCAGCCGCTTCCTTGTTGAATACCTGAAAGGTGCTTTGCCAGTTCAGCGTAGCGATTTGTCGCTCTAGCTGTTGCCGTTCATGCGCCAGCGCGTCAGACGACAGCGTAAACAGCGTCTGCCCAGCGTTCACGGGCTGACCAACCCGTACGTCAATGCGCTGAATCATCGCCGGTACGGGCATATACAGGCTGCTTTGCTGTTCCGCCCGTAGCAGCGCCGGTGCGTACACGCCGCGCTGCCAGGGAATCATCAGCAAGAGCAGAACCACAGCGCTCACGGTCAGCGTTGTCGTCATATTACGGTTCATACGATAATCCTTACGGCGTTGACTCCACTCGCGCACTTCATTTACCACCGGCATCACCACGAAGTAGCCGATTTCAATCGCGAAAAGCAGCATCCCCAGCAGTTTGAACGTCATGTGGTAAACCAGAATCGCGATACCGGTAAACAGGAAGAAACGGTATATCCACACCGCAAAGGCATAGCCCACCAGCGTACGTTGCAGCCAGCGCGGAAAGTGCTCCGGCGGTGCATCACCTAAGCCGAACAGCCATTCCCGCATTTGCCAGCGGCCGATAGCAAAGCCTCGGTTTTGCAGGTTAGGCATCTGTAATCCATCGGACAGCAGGAAATAGCCGTCGAAGCGCATCAGCGGGCTGAGGTTAATCGCCAGCGTCATAATCCAGGTTGTCGTCGCCAGCATAAACGCAGCGCTGCGCAGCATGCCGTCCGGCAAGAAGCTCCATGCCAGCGTCGCCCACGCCGCCAGCACCAGTTCGGTCATCATGCCCGCTGCGCCAATCGCCATCCGCTGCCGACGGCGGGTGAGCTTCCACGAACCGGACGTATCGGTGTACAGCACCGGCATCATCACCAGAAAGGCGACGCCCATCGTAGCGACCCGCGCACCAAAGCGCTTGCAGGTGTAGGCGTGGCCGAACTCATGCAGAATCTTGGTAAAGCATAGCGTCAGCCCCGCCAGTGCTGCGCCTTCCAGCGTGAAGAAATGGAGAAATGTATGCTTGAACGTTTCCCACTGGCGTCCGGCGAGGAATAGCCCCAGCACGGCCACCAGCAGCGTCAGCTTGAGAAAAGTCCGGCTGAAAAACGGCGCGATCCACGGCAGCGTTGCGCCCAGAAAGCGATCGGGGTGCCACAAGGGAATGCGAAAAAACAGATAATTCTTCAACAATTTGCGCCAAATCGAAACGCGCGACTGTTCCACCTGACGAGCAAATTGCGCCAGCGCCTCATTACCGGAAACGCGCGTCAGGCTGTTAACCTGCAAGAAACGATTGAAGTACTGCACATCGCTGTCATCGAGCGTCAGCGCAGAAGTCTGGTTAACCTCGGCAACAATTTGCGCCGCGTTCCCCATCGACCAGCGCGATAGCATTGCCATTTCCGCCCAACCGATACGAAAATAGAGGCCACGCAGCGGATCTTCCAGCGTCCAGCTAGGCGATCCGTCACGGTTAGCGGGGCCAGCATGCAGGATCAGTTCATCGCGCAGCGGGCTGAGCCCAGCGGCCGACGTCGCACCTCCAGCCATCGTTAGACGCCCAACCAGACGCGCAGTGACGCCAGCGGTTTGCGCAGCAGGTAAACGAACAGCACCGTGCGTTTACCGTACAGCTTGGCGGTCCCTTTCAGGCCCACGCGCAGCTGCGGATCATCCTGCGTAAAGCGTGCTCGCAACCGATAGGCCATCACATTGTCCGGCGTCGGCGCGGCGCGATAGCCAATCTGCTCCAGCCGTGCGTCCTGTGCCGAATTCGGCGCCACATTGAGAAACAGGCGCACGTCCGCGCCGTTTTCCAGCGCAATCGCATCCGCCGCCGGCAACTGGATCTCCAGCTCAACATCGTGCGGATCGGCGATCATCATGATACGTTCTCCCACCGCCACCGAGCGCCCAATCCAGTCACTGCTATCGTCAAAAATCGCCACACCGTCACGCGGAGAAACAAGCTGCATGCGTTCCTGCTGACGTTGCAGAAAATCCATCTCGCTCTGCGCCTGTTCGCGGCGGCTTTGCAGCACGGCCAGACTGGCCTTGCTATTGGCATCAAACAGCGCCTGCTGCTGTGCCTGACGATACTGAGCATCAGCGGTAGCAAAAGCCTGTCGGGCCGATTCCAGCCGGTTTTCCAGTTCGCGCACGTCCAGTCGCACCAGCGGCTGATTGGCGCTAACGGCCTGATTAGGGCGCACCAGAATGTCATCCACCACGCCCGCCACGGGGGCGCGCACCATCACCGGACGATGCGCGACGATCTCAGCCGGAGCCAGCACCGATTGGCGAACGGGGATCAATAAGATCAGCGCCAGCGCCACGATCCCAGCCAGAATCAAACGACGCTTCTTCGGGCTGGTATTCGTCTGCCGCCGACGTTGTTTCTGCAAACTCGCCCACGCGTGAGCATACGCGTCCGCCAGTTTTTCCAACAGCACGATCTCGGCAGGCAGCCACGCGCTGTCCCGTGCTAACACCAGCACCAGCGGCGTATCGCCCTGCGCTAAACGCAGCGGTAGCCAGAGTAAAAATTCCGGCAGATGTTCCTGCCACAAAATCTGGTCATCGGCAGGCAGCTCGCGGCATTGCAGCACCTGCGTTTGACGCCCCTCTTCCTGCCACTGGCGGCACAGGCGGCTAAATTCGGTACAAAACGGCGCGTTGTGATCGAGCGAGGCCAGCCCGGAAGCCGCCTGCAAGCGCCGTTTATCACAGTCCCACAGCAGCGCCTGCCGATACTTCACTAAATTATGCGTCTCGTTGACGATAAAAAACGCCAGTTCATCCAGCGTTTCACGCGCTCTGGCACGGCTTTGCAGCTGTAATAGTTCGGCCAGCAGTGCCAGCCGGTTATCCTGTTCAGTTTGTGTTGCTGTCGTGTTCCGTTCGGTCATGGCGACACGCTACCGGCATCAGGCGGTACGATTTGCGCCACGCCGCTCATGCCCGGCAGCAATCCGGCGGTAGACTGGGTAATGCGACCAAAGACTTTTACCGACTGACTAACCGGATCGATCGCCGAAGAAAGGCGGCTGATTTCCGCCGGATAGCTCAGGCCAGTTTCATCCAGCGTGACCTGAAAGGCGCTGCCCTGCTTTAACCACACCAGCCAGCGCGATGGCACGATCATTTCCAGCTCGAACGCGCTGTCATCATAAATCGCTAGTAGCTCTTTGCCTTCCGGCACGGATTCCCAACGTTTCACCTTGGTTTCCGTCACGCGACCAGAGAACGGGGCTTTGATGGCACAGCGTTGCAGCATGGCGCGATTGACGCCGCTTTCGGCCTGCGCCATCGACACCGACGATCGCGCCTGATCGACATCCGACAGGCTGATCGAATTGAGCTTATCCAGCCGATCGGCAATCGCCAGCTTCTTACGCGCGGCATTCTCTGCGGCGTTTGAGTAGTTCAGCTTTTCGCGCAGCACGGTGCAGTCAAACGTCACCAGCGTATCGCCCTGCTTGAAGTGTTCGCCCTCTTTCACCGCAATATCCGTCACTTTCCCCGCAATTTCGCTGGATAACACGGTATAGCGCTGCGCGCTAAGCTGTACGCGAATGTCTCCCGTTGTCGCAGCCTGCCCCAACAGGGGCAGACCTAATACACTGACCAGCAATAGCGGGCGCATCATGCCAAAAGCCATTAACGCGAACCTCCCGCCTGTAGGGATTGCAGGTTATCCCACATATCCGTGTTCACCACGCGATAAGGCTTACCCGCGCCAGCCGATGATGTCGCAGCAGACGATGCCGTCGTCGACGAGGCAATCGGCTTCACAACAGGTGCTGCGGATGGAGTGGATGCGGTTTTAGCCGACGCCGTCGTGGTGGCAGGCGTAGCTGGTGTTGACAGGGACAGACGTGGCACCGCAACGCCGCCTTTCTCAAGGTTACCCGTGGTGCGGGCAATTGAGTTGCTCAGCGCCGCCAGACTGACATCGTTCACGTTATCCGGCAGCACATCCAGCCCAGCAGCCTGATACACCGCGCCCAGCGCGTTCTGCACATCGGCAAAGCTGCGGTCACGCGCGCGGGTGGTCAGAATCGTTTCCGTGCTGACGCGCACCTGTTCCATTTGCGTTTCGGCACGATGCTGTACGCTGAGCGTGGTCTGGTTGAGGATGCCGCGCTGAATCCGCGCCAGTTCCTGATAGCGGCCAAACATCTGCGTACTCTGCTGATATTCCTGCCAGGCGACGTTCACCTGCGTCAGCACCGCCATGCGCAGCGCCTGACGACGAACTTCTGCCAGATCTTCATTCGCCTGTCCGGCACGTTTCACCGATGACCACGACAGCACGTTCAGCAGGTTGCCGCTGACCTGAACACCTGCGTTCGCCCACTGGTGATTGACCAGATAGCTGTTGCTGTCACCGTTGATACCTGCAAACAGCGACACGCCCGGTAGCAGGCGCAGCAGCGATTTACGGGTTTCCAGTACGCTATTGCGTGCCAGATAGCTCTCTTCGCGCACTTCCGGGCGCTTAACCATCGAGAAGTTTTCCAGATCGTCGAGCGAGTAGGCCATCTTCGGCGCGACCAAGCTGCTTTCGCTCGGCACGACGACGTCATATTTGCTCGACGGTGGCAGGTTCATCAGCGCCGCCAGACGAGATTTCGCCACCACCAGATCGCTGTCGACAATCTCTAACTGACGCACCATCTCCAGCATGTTTTTCTGGAAACGCAGTGCCTCAACCGGTGCCAGCAGGCGTTGTTGTTCGGTCTGACGCGCATATTCCAGTGCCTGACGTGCCTGCGTCAGCGCGGTGGTCACTTCCGGCTGCAAACGCTGTGCCGTGGCCGCTTCCCAATAAGCGGTACGCACCTGACGGGTAATATCGGCCACCACGCGACGACGACGCTCTTCCGCCGCCAGCGATTTGTTCGCCTGCACTTTAGCGTTGAAGTAGCTGATACCGAAGTCCAGCACGTTCCAGCTCATCGTTAGATCGGCGGTGCGCATGGTCTGATCCTGACTGGTGGACGCTTCCAGCGACTGCCGTCCAGTGGTGACCGACTGGCTGCTGGAACCGGCCACGTTATCGCGGGTTTGTAACCCAGCGCGTGCGGTCAGTTTCGGTAACAGCATATCCAGATTCTGTACGCCCAACAGGTCATCTTCCATCGCCTGTTCCATCAGCGCGACCCGCTGTTGCAGGTTATATTTCAGCGCACGGGCAATCGCCTCATCCAGCGTGATCGTACCGCGTACTGGTTCCTGATTAGCGAACATCTGCGTTCTGTCGCTCAGCGCCTGTGCGACCTGCTGTTCGATCGTAACCGGTTCAGGTTTGACGGCACAGCCAGCCAGCCCCAGACAGGCAAGAGCTACCGCGATCCGTAACGCCCGGGAACCCGCGGTGCGTGGTGTAGCCTCGTGTTGAACGTTCTGCTGCTGACTGTCGTGTTGCTGGCTATCCCAGAAATGCGCTATGTGCTGATTCACCGGGTTCTCCCCATCTTCTATTTGTCTGTTCCCTTCATCTTGCAGGCGGTGGGTTGGTTACCGCCTGCAAACGCCCGGGTTAGTGGTTATACCCGTCATACTTCAAGCTGCTTGTGCGTTGGCAATACTCGGCTCATATCTGAGCCTCGCTCTGAAGAGCCGCCGCAAGCGGCGTTCAAATCGGCTAAGCCGATTTGTCCTTACTAACCCCAGTCACTTACCTGTGTAAGCTCCTGGGGATTCGTGCAGTTGCCGCCTTCACGCAACTCGAATTATTTAGGGTATAAGTAAATAAAATCTCGTCTTAATATTCAGCCTACGTGTGCTATGTACGCAGGCTGCTCAGTTCACTGAGCGCCGCCAGCAGGGCATCCTGTTCAGGCTGATGCTGACGCAGTTGTTCGGTAAAGGCGGTTTTCCCCGCTGGCGCTAACCGTTCTGCATTCCGGTTTTCAGCCGGGTATGCGGCAGTGGGAACAACAGAGTGTGCGGGTAATTGCATAGCACCACGGTCAGTTGTCATCTCTGCGCCATCGCCCTGTCCGGTTTGCAGCGTAATCGGTACGATTCGGCTGGTGCCGTCTGCGGCCTGCGCTTTCAGCGCCAGTTGGATCTGATTAACCTGCACCGCGCTGGCATCGGTAATGCGCACCACGCCGTTGCGGACATCGAACTGCACCCAAGCAGGCAGCGGACGTCCGTTCGCCAGTTGCAGCGTCAGCGTGGCATTGCCTTCACGCACGCTGAACATGCGCTGCGGCAGGCTAAAGGCGAGTGCGCCGGAGGCATCCGGCTGTAAGGCGCCCTGTACGCTGCTGAAAGCCGATTCCAGCGACGTTGTCTGACCGCGCACGCTCAGGAACAGATTGGAGTCAGCCGAACGCAGCGCGGTGTTATCGCGAATAGACGCCTCAGCGCGTGAAGAGAAGTTGACCTGCTCCAGCGTCGGCATCAGCGATGACATGACGGGATCGAGCACCCAAGGGGCATCCGACTGGCGTGACGTATCGGCATCACGCTGGCGTACGGGTTCGGTAACGATGTTGGTTGGTAGCGGTTGTGCTTCCGGGCGAGACAGATCGGCGACAATCGCCCCCAGCGGCTGTTCGCGCTCTCTTTCGCCCGAATCAGCAGGCAGGCTCACGCCTTGCTGCACCAGAATCACTGGTGCCGCTGTGGTGGTGTCGGGGTTCACTGGCTCTGTTGGTGTACCGGGATCGACTGGTGTGCCAGGATCGACCGGCGTCGAGGCAGCATTGATCGTCAGCACCACATTCAGCGCCGTCGCGTTACCCGCGCTGTCTCTGGCGGTAATCGTCAGGTTGAACGTTCCCGCCGTTGACGGCGTGCCGCTGAGCGTCCGTGTTGCACTATCAAAACGCACGCCGTCTGGCAGTTGCGCATCATTAACAGTAAACGTCAGCGCATTATTTTCAGGATCGGTAAATAACGTACCCGGTAAGGTATAAGACCAGCGAGTACCCGCCTGTGCCGTTGGCGGCGTGAACTGCTCAGCATGACCAACCGGAGGCAGGTTCACCTCTCTCGACAGCGTAACGTCGAGCGCCTGTACCGCAGAATCGGCTGCGCCGTCATTAAACACCAGCGTCAGCGATGTCGCGCTCCCCGTCAGCGGTGCGCTCGTCGCCCAGCTAATCTGGCGTGCCAGCACCGTCGCATCCGCACGAGAAAGGGCAGCAGTGAAGGTCACGGTGAGCTTGCCATCCGCCTGCGTGAAGATGGCCACCGCTTGCCCGTCTTTGCTAATGACGCCATTCGCTAAGGTGAAACCGTTACCCGCAGTAAAATCGAAGCGATCGCTTGTTGAGGCCGTTTCACCGCGCTGTAGCGTGATGGAGGCACCCTGATAATTTCCCGCCCCGCCGTTCAATACATCGAGTTCCGCATCGCTGAGGACGATAGACGGTGCAACGATAATTGCCGGGCCATCAATGCGATAAACCGGCAGGCGAGAAGCTTCATCCAGCACAGACACGCCGTTGCCGAGCGCAATCAGCCCACCGTCAACTGGCAGCAGATGAATGAAGCCTGTACCCTCGTTTTTCAGCGTATCGAGTTTTGTCAGCGTCTCGCCGTTCAATACATAGCGAGTGAGCGCCCCGTCGCTTTGCGTGACGTACAGCACCCGCGCATCCGCAGAGAGGGCGATATCACTCACCGTGCCTTCTGCCGCAACGCGAGCAAGGTGCGTGAAGGTTCCCGTAGCGGTATCCAGCGAGAAGGCATCGATCTGCCCTGCACTGGCGACAAAAATGCTGCGGCTATCAGCGCTGACCGTGAGTTGCTCCAGCCCTGAAAGTTCTACGGTATTGTCTGCGGCATCGGTAAAGCTGCGGATGTTCCCCAATAGCGTCGGCTTGCCGTCGTCACCACGCGTATACACAATCAGTGATGAACCACTACTGGTGTTCGTCGTCACAAATAGCAGATTACCGCGGCTGACTACCTCACTCGATTGCCACAGGTAAGGCTCACTCCACATCCCGCCCTCGACCAGCCCAACATAATCAAGCTTGCCTGTTGCTGTGTCGCGGGTAAACCAGAGAAGGTTGTAGTTGTTGATGACATACAACGTCTTGCCATCATCAGACAGGATGATCCCTTTGATGTCGTAAAGGTTGCTGTTGTGTATCTCGTAGTCATCAACAATGGTTTCTTTATGTTCCAGATTGCCTTCACTATTCCGGCTAAACCAGACAATCGCATTGCCGTCGGCACGCAGCGCATACACACTGTTGCCATCGGCAGAAACCTGTAGCCGACTGATTCCTGTCACGCCCTCTGCCGCCGCAAAGGTGCGCACATAGGTTAATTCGCCGCTGTTCGCATCACGCTGGAATAAGGCAATCGCGCCTTTATCATCGCTGACATACAAAGACAGCCCATCGGTCGTACGAGCAGCCGCCGTCAACGTGCCCAGCCCGCTAATCGCGGTGTAGGTATTCACCAAACGCAGTTCATCGGCAGAAAGCACTGGATCGTTCGCCACGACAGGCGTGTCGTTGATCGCGGTAATCGCGACCGACAAGGCCGTGACCTGAGAGTCCAGATAGCGATCGGACAACGTCACCGTCACGGCAACCTGCGCGGCTGGCGTACGGCTGTCGCTGGCGTAGGTAATCTGGCGCAGCGTATTCTGCACGTCTTCCGTGGTCGGGATTGTGCCTGCATTCGCGTTGAAGCGAATCGTCAACACGCCGTCTTTATTACTGACCTGACCAATTGTGACGCCGTCTTTCTGCAGCGTATCGCCGGATAGCGTCAGGCCGTTGCCAGAACGGAGGCTTAGCTTATCCAGCGCCGTTTTACCGTCACCCAGCGTAATCTTCAGCGTCGCGCCGTCGTAGTTGCCCTTGCCACCGTTGAGCTTGTCCATCTGCGCATCGGACACCGTTGCGTCCGGTGCCAACACGATAGGATCGGCACGTTCGGTATACGTCGGCGTCGTACCAGGAATCGTGATAACCGGCGCAGTATTGGTTTCTGCCGCAGGCACCAGCGTCAGCGTAATCGCCTGCTCCAGCGTGGTTTCCGGTGCGGTGCCGTTATAGCTATCTTCCTTGATCATCAGGGTGACATGGCGTTCACCGCTCGGGTTGTTGCCCAAATAGTTGTAGCCGATACTGTCGATAATTTTGGCGGTTTCACTGCCGTCTCTCCTCGAATAAAAGATAAGTGTCGCTTTTCCGTCTTGTACCGCAACAGAATATTCCGCCCCATTGGCGGTTTTTCGTACACCATTGGATGATTCAAGAACGATCGTGGCGCCTCCCACGTTGATCGCCTCATTCGGCCCTGACACATCAAACGTCATCACGATCTGCCAGAGGGTTTGCCCGCGCTCAATGGTGTCAATCTGGGTATCTTTAAACAGCTTAACGAACTCGCCGTTGCCCGGAATCTGTGGGTTGAGCACCGTCGTCGTTAACGTTGACGGATCGTTCACACCGACGAGATCGACGGTGATATCCAGGTCAGCGACGTTATTGTCATTGTCACGAATGCTGAAAGTGAAAGTGGGTGACGAACCCGCCAATTCAGGATCCTGACTGGTATTCTGGTAGGTAATCTGACGCAGAACATTTTGCGCATCGGATTTAGTTGTTGCTGCCGTGAATGTCACGGTTAATGCGCCATCTACCTGGGTAAAGGTCGCGATTACCGCGCCATCTTTTAGGATGTTGTTGCCATCGAGCGTTAAACCGTTATCCGCCTTCAAGCCAAAGACATCTTCCGGCCGCCCACCATTCTCTCGACCCACTGTGATGGTGGCACCGTTATAGTCGCCCTTCGCTTCATTCAAGGCATCAAATTGCGGGTCGGACAGACGGCCTGACGGCAGCAGCACAACAGGATCATTGCCTTCGGTGTAAACCGCCCCAGTCGTACCTACATTCAGTATGCGGACCTGATCGCTACCGACCAGATAGAGTTGCTTACCATCTGCGCTCAGTTCCACATTTTGCAGCCCAGAGAAACCGATGCCAATCTCACCACTTTTAATGGTCTGTTTCAGCGTCAGACTACCGTCTTCGGCACGGGAGAAAACGGTAATATTCCTCCCGATCACGAATAGCGCGGTTCCGTCAGCGGACACTACCAGATCGGTCGCCAACGGTTCACCAGAGTCACTTCTGTCATCGGTAAAAACAAATGGCTCTGTCGATGCAAGCGTGAGTGCCCCATTGGCGCTCACCGCTATCGTATTGAGCGTGTAATTCCCCACATCGGCATGAATTGCATACAGCGTTTTGCCATCGGGCGACAGCGCCAGTCCGTTAATATAATACTCGCTCGCTCCGCTAATCTGACCGACCTGAGCCAGCGAACCTTGCGCATCAATGCTGAAAGCGGTGACGCCAACGATACTGCCGGAACCCGATACGAACAGGTAACGCCCGGTTGGATCAAGCACCAGACGGCTCGCCCCAATCACATTATTAGCCTGATAAACCGCCGTCAGGAGACCATCTGTCCCGCGCTTAAACACCAGCACGCTGCGGGCATCGGTATCGCTGCTGGGCTGTGCGGCCGTCACATAGAGATAATCGCCTTGAGAAACGATGTGGGAACGCACATCCAGCGAACGCCCGCCCAACGCCGCTTGGTCAAGGATGCCCGCTTGCGTCAGTTCACCGTCGCTGCCAACGCTGAAAATCGTGACTGCATTGCCTTCGCTACCCACCACATACAGATATTGCCCATCGGCAGACAGAGTCACCTCGGACGCCCCCGCTAATGAAGGATTGTCGGTGAATCTGTCGAACTGTGACGTCGCCTCGTTAAACACTTCTCGGTAATGAGGAAGTATTTTTGACAGGATGAATTTCCCTTCCGCATTGCGAGTAAAAACACTCAACACCGCTGAGCCACCATCCGGTGAACTGACGGCGTAGAGGATTTTCCCGTCAGCAGACAGCGCGGTGTCTTTCACCCCCGCCATCAGATTCCTTTCGATAACCAGGTTATACAAGTCTTGCAGAGACTGATCGTTTTTCAGCGCGGAGGATTCACCGCCGATCGTGGGGACTTGCTCAGGATTGGGAGCAATCCTCAGCGTTAGCGCCTGTTCTGCCTGTGCGCCCGAGTCATCGGTCACAACCACGGTAATGGCGAAAGTGCCTGCACCATTGAGCGCAGGCGTCCCAGAAATCGTACGCGTTTCAGGATCGAAGGTTAATCCAGCAGGAAGAGCGCTGACGTCCCATTTCAGTGCGCCGTTTTCAGGATCGCGGAACAGGTTTTTTGGCAGTGCTACGGTATACGATTGCCCAGCCGTCGCAGGTGGTGGGGTGTACTCAGCGTTATCCACCACGGGTGGCTTGTTCGGCACCAGTGTCAACAGCAGGCTGGTCTCCTTAGCGCCATCGCTAAAGTTGACTTTCATCGGAATGGCTGCGCCTACCGTGCCGCCTTCATTACGGTAAGTCACCTGATGCAGAACCTGGTTGGCAACCGTTTTAGTCACGCTGTCGGTAAAGACAATCTTCGCCGTGCCTTCGCTTACGCTAAAAGTGGCAATTGTCGCGCCCTGATACTGAATGTCGCTACCGGACAGCGTCAGGTCACCTCCGCTCTGGAAAGCAAAATGGTCATTTGCCGATGCATCGCCGTTACGGCCAACGGTAATCGTCGCGCCCTTGTAATCATCGGCAGCATCCAGCTCCGGATCTGACAACGTGACGCTCGTGGCAAACGGCATGTCCGCTGTCTGGCTATAAGGTGCATGTGCGGCCGCCGTGAGCACGTTCAGCCCGGCAAAGAACGTACTGACCCCAGCATAAATATTCTTGCCATCCGCGCTGACGGCGAGATGGTTGACGGTGTTAACCGAGAGTTCAACGCTATTGAGGTACGTTAACGCACCGGAATCGTTATCGCGACTAAACACCAGCAGTGACTTACTGCCGAACGCCGCAACATACAGCGCCGAACCATCTTCGGAAATTACCAGTTCACGCAGTGACAGCGCATTCGCAGGAATATGTCCTGCATTATACAAATCCAATGTCCCAGCATAGGTGAGCGACCCGGTGTCCACATCACGGCTGAAAATCGAGACGGTGCCCTGCGTATTTGAGGACACATAGACAAAGCGATTGTCAGGGGAGATCACGATATCCTGCAACCCAGTGAGATAACGGTCGTCCTTCGGAATCTCCGCGCTGTTCGCATCAGCCGCTATGGTGCTTTTATTGATCGTGGTGACGTAGTCCAGGGCGCCCGTCTCTGCATCGCGCGACAGTACGGTAATACTGTTATTCCCCAGATTAGAGATATAAGCCGATGTGCCATCGCTGGACAGCACAATACCGCTTGGGCTTTTCAGCGGAATGGTATCGCTACCAACCAGTGAACCGACAAACGTCAGCGCACCGGAGGTGGTATCACGCGAGAAGAAAACAACGGTGTTTTTAGTGGTCGCGCCATCAACTGGCGTCACGCCGTTAATGGCATACAGCGAGGTGCCGTCGTCGGACAGCACAATCTCGGAAACCGCCGCATCCAGACCGCTAACACCATTCACGCCCTGCGTAGCGACAATCCCGACATAGCTCAGCAGCCCCGTCGTCGTGTCACGGCTAAACTGCACCAGCGAGTAGGCGCTTCCGCTTCCTCCCGCGACATACACGCTGGAGCCATCTTTCGATTGCGCCAGCGTAGTGATGGTATTCAGGCCGTTAACTTCAATCGCAGGGGTGGACGGATCGTCCTGTTCGCCCTGCGTGAAGCTTTGTAGCAACGTCAATTCGCCGGTTTCCGCATCACGGGCGTAAACGCGTAGATAAGTCTTGCCGCTGTTATTGTTCCCTTCACTACCGGTGACCAGCAGGGTTTTACCATCCTGAGAGACACTGATTGCCGAGACGCGTTCGCTGTAACCACTGAGCGTCACCGCGTTGTAAAACAGCGTGGCATCAGGGGAATAGATTGCATCAATCGCAGGCGCATCGTTTAAGGCCAGATTGATGCTGCTGGAGATCGTCAGCGTCGCGGTGTCACTCCCGCCATTGGCAGTGCCGCCGTTATCCTGCAATTCGGTTAACGTGATGGTACGCAAGCCGCTGTCGCTGGTGCTCTCTTTGCCAGTCGAGTAGCTAAGGCCATCGACCAGCTTCATCACTGCCATGCTGCTGATGCCCTGAACGCTGCTCAGCACCAGTGAAGACTCGCCGCTCAGGGCGTTATAGGTGTAGCTATACTGGTAACCGCTAGCCGTGGTGCCCGCGCTGTTCTTACTCAGATCGATGACCGTGCCATCCACCGCCAGGTACTCCTGATGCGGGTTATTTAGGCCATCAATCCCGATCGACAGTTTTGTCAGCGCCTGCCCGGCTTCTCCGGTGTTAATCGCGGTATCTTTGAACAGCGTGACGGAGGAGCCGCGCGTATCCAGCGTCAGATTGCTTCCACCCTGACTAACCAGCGTTGGCGCACTGTTAGCGGTCAGCAGCAGCGCGACCGTGGTCACAGTACTGTTCAGCTCGCCATCGTTCGCCGTCACTGCGAGCACTACTGTTTCGGCCGCACTCTGACTACCGACGTTGCGATAGGTAATCTGCTTCAGGACGTTATTAGCGTCATCCCGACTGGTTCCAGCAAGGAAAGCAATCGTCAGTTTGCCACCAGTCTGGTCAAACGTGGCTATCGCCTGCTCGCCTTTGAAGATCTGACCATTATCAAAACGCAGGCCATTTTCTGCATTAAAACCAAACACATCATCACTGGATTCGCCGCCAGAACGGTTCAAGACTAACTGAGACGAACCGTAATCACCTTTCCCCTCTGCCAGCTTGTCAAAGTTAGCGTCGGATAACGTTAATCTCTCGGCCAACACCACTTCAGAACCGTGAATCACAGTCCGAATCGATGAGTAGCGAATCAGTCCGCCGCCAGAAACCAGAAGCGATCGTCCATCCGCCGATAAAGCAATATCTTCGCCAGTCGTGCTACCTGCCGCACTCCCGGTCAGGATGAGGTTGCCACTGTCAGCCACCGTATAGATATTGATCGCGCCGTCTGTCGTCGCGGCATACAACATCGAGCCATCAGCATTCAGCGTCAAACTCCCCACAGGAGCACTGGATACCGTGTTGAACTGAGTCAAACGATTATCAGAACCCAAGCGATAAACGGTAATCGTGTTCTCCGTAGGGTTACCCATATACAGCAGTTTTCCATCAGGAGATGTCGCCAGTGCATAATCGATAGCGTCCTGCCCTTTAGCACTGAGAGATAACGTGTGGAGCAGCGTTAACTTACCGTCCGCCTCTCGCTGATAGACTTTTAACTCATGATTTTCAAAAACAAGTGGACTGCTATGTGCGATATAAACGTAATTACCAGAGGTTGCGATGGAGCCATTACGATGTGACTCTAACGTTTGTACGCGGCTCAACTCACCTGTCACAGCATCACGACTATAAACGTAGACTTCCCGGCCATAGTTGTTGCTCGCATCCACATAAACTTGAGCACCATCATCAGAGATAGCCAGTCCACCGTTGGCGCCACTTCCCAACGATATTGTGCCGGTGTAGCTCAGCAGGCCGTCGTTCACGCTCAGGTGAACCAGATTACCGTTACCAGAAACTGTATAGACCGATTTGCCATCACCGCTGACCACTAAATGATTGACGGTTCCCAGGTTTTCAACGACGACACTCTGCTTCTGCGTCAGGCGACCCAACTCATCGACTGAAAAAACAGAAAGGGTGTTGTCTGCACCTGCGGCATAGACAAAGCGGCCATCAGAGGAATAAGCCACTTCCGTAGAATGAGCCAGAGTACCGGTAACAAATGATTCTACTTCTCGAACCACATCACCAGATACCACCGGTGCCACATTGATCTTGCTGTCGATAGTAACGGTAGCGTGAATATTCAGATCGGCAGTATCGGTATCATCACCGCCCTCATCGCTCAGGCTTTTCAGCGTCACCACCACGTCACCGCCGGCCACGGTTTTATCCAGCGGCTGGTAGGCGATACTGTCAATCATCGCCCTTGTATCCGCGAGGTTATTGGTGAAACCGTCGATATTAACGGTCACCGTCGTGGTTTCTCCGCTCACTGCCACGCGGTATGAAAAACCATCCCCTTCCGCGCGCGTCGTCCCACTCCCTGATTCCAGCGTAATACTTTTACCGTCAATGACTAATGCCTGATTCGCGCCCGTGCGGTTGACGGTAATCACCAAATCTTTCAGTGTCTGTCCGTTTTTATCTGCCGACACGCGAACGTCGCTGAACAGATCGACCGGTTGAAAGCTGTCGCTGCTGTCGGTAATGGTGACCGTCGCCTTAACCGGCGTGGCATCAATGCCGGGCGCGGTGTCCGTTGCCGCAACATGCGCCGCCACATCTACCGCCGTTACCACAGCAGCGGCGTCAAACATCATGCGCGGTTCCAATACCCACGCCTGACGCGGCGTGCGCGTGAAGCCTGAACCAGATTTTGAGCGGGAAAAAGTCATCGTGTCATGTCCTGTAATGAAAGGGGCAAATCGCGTCATTCCTGGCTACCTTCAGCGGTCATTCAACCAGCCGAACATAGCCGCCCTCGGTTTCGATCTGGCCGGCAATACGATTCAACCGTTGAATCAATTGATCCTCAACGCCCTCTGCGCCGAAGCCTGCACCATCGATAAAGCTCATGCGTTTTTCACCTTCGGTGCAAATCAGCAGGCCCGGCGTCGCTTCGCGGTCAAACAGGTTGCGGCCAAAATCCTCTGGGTCGCCGGGGCGAATGCCGACAAAATAAAATTTGATGTTGCGCGCGCGGAAGCTGGAACACAGGTCACGAAAGCGTTGTTGCGCGAATTCGCGTGCAACATCTGATCCGCTACTGCCAGAAAACTGGTTGCGGTTGAAGTTGTAGCTGTCGGTGTCGAACCAATCGCCCACGGTATTCGCCATCATCACGATCACTTTTTGACCATCACCGTTACCGTCCAGATTGAAATCCAGCGGCAGCGTGGCATCGCCCCAGCCGTCTGAACCGCGCATGTTGGGCGACAGCGCCGCGCCCGCCCACGACATACCGATGGCATAGTTCACGTTGAAGCGGGCAGAAAACTGTTCGATACGCTGATTCAGCTTACTTTCTTCATTGGTCAGCGGCATCAGCGCGGCGTTCGGGCACCCTTTGTCTGCAACGATCCAGCGGGTATCTACCGCATTGGTATCGTCAAAATCGGGATTCGGGCCGCGCCAGGAGATAGGGGGTGCGCCGGGACTGCCGTTTTGCGGCAAATCGTGGCGGTAATAGACCTTGAATTGGCCGACGGGCGGTTCATCCCAGAAGAAGTTTTCTTCCCGACCCAGCCCACGATACATGCACAGCAGGTTAGCGCGACGATCGGGGAAACGGCGGTCAGCTATGCTACTCACCACGCCACTGGCAAACAGCGAACGCAGTTCTGGCGGATTCAACGCACCCGGTGCAGCCCAGCGCCGAATGCGGTTGGCGTCTTCCGCATCGTATACGCTAACCGACTGGCTGTACGGCACCAGCGATAGCCACAGGTTGTCACGTTTGCCGTCTGCGCTGCTCAGCATGCGTTCGACAAAACTACGGCTAACGCTTTTCAGCGAACGGATATCCCCCTCACTCATATCCCCCGTCACCGGCATGACAAAGGCAATTTCGGTCGGGCGGTTGATGACTTCGGAGGTCGAGTACACTTCTTGTTTCCTCGCACCGAGGCTCAGCAAACTGGGCTTGGTTTCGAAGGCGACGGTGACGGTATAGGTTTTACGCGTCTCGCTGTTGCGCCCTTCCGTGACGGACACGTCACCTGCTGCCAGTTTTTCACTCAGAGCACGATTCATCCCCAGATTGTTTTTGACGTAGTCATACGCCAGCTTATTGGTCTCTTCCTGACTGTATTCTTCGCCATTAATGGTCGCCTGATGCCCGACGGCCAACGCAGCGGCATCCGTCGCGCGTTTGATTTGCGTTGCATCGCCGGTTGCCGTGGAGGTATCGACAATAAAAGCCGCCGTCACCAATAACGCCATTGCACCCAGCGTATAGAATGCCGTGCCCGCGCCTTTTTCCTGCTGAATAAAGGCAGACAGGCGTTCACGCCAGAACAGAGTGATTCCGGTAGCATCTTTTTTTACTCTTCTGTTCTGTAAGGTTTTTTTCATTCCTTCCTATCCTGTATTCCTGGATTCAGCGCGTATTCAACCCGCCCATAAAGCGGGAAAATAAAAACGACATTGCTCATATGCCTATCGGTTTTTAATGGTTTCGTTATTCCGGTAACGAGAAGCTCGCTGCCGTTTGCGGTCTATTTGCCGCTTCTGTGTCTTGTATAAAGTCCGTCGTTATTGATCTTTTTCTTCCAGACCGGCCTCTTTTCTGAGTACCTCATCCAGCTCAACCACGTCGATAGCGACCCGGTTGACTGACGATGCATGCAGCAGTCCGCCCAGCGACAGGCCGCCCAGCAGACCCACATCCTTTCCCTGACGGCAGATCTCAACCACGATCATGGAGATATTCTTGCTGCCCTCTTCGCGGTCTCTTTCCGGCAGTTCAGGAAGATATTCTTCACCCGGCAGCGTTTCACTTTCCGTACACAGCGCCTCTGCCGTGCCTCTGCTCAACTGCCAGTGCAGCTCACCGGTCTGACGCACGTTGCTGATTAACAGTTGGTAATTTCCTGCACCTTCCGTTGGCAACATCGTATCGAGTAGCCCTTGTAGCCCCTTCTCATCCAGCTTCTGCTGCATCGCTAATATTGACGAAATAGCGCCCGCACGCTGTTCCATGCGCGTACGTTCAAGCCCGACGGTGTAGATATCCGCACACAGCGACCCAATCGCCAACACAATCGGGAACGCTAACGCCGTTTCTACCGCCGTGGAGGCACGGTGAGAAAACCAGAAGCGGCGTATCCCGCTCAGGAAACGGCTGGTTTTCGATACACGACTGGTTTTCAGTAACCGATCAGTCATTGCGCAGTTCCGTCCCAAACACATGTTTGTACTGATAGCGGAAGGTGTCCCCCAGCGTTAACACTTCCGGCAACGGCGTAATAAACGCCTTTTTAATCTGCACCGTCACGGACCACACTGGCAGCGTCGTCGTTTCCTCACCATTGGGATTGTCCTGACTGCCATTGCCGTTCGTTAGCCCGCCAAGCTGGCTCAGGTTGTCGAAGTGCAACACGCTGACGGTTAAATCGTCTTCTTTGAGGTAGCCGTATCCCGCTTCAACCATGCGCGCCTTTAGACGGGTTCCCATCTGTTCCGCGCTATCCGAGGCGAGGTTATCGAGGCGGAAAGCCTGCACGGCTTTATCCAGCGCGGCGCTGCCGGCAGCGATCACCAGCCCGATACGCGCCAGTTCAAACAGCATCATCACCCCGACCAGCACCACCGGCACCAGAAACGCCACTTCCGTCGCAATCACGCCGCGCGTGCTGCGCCAGTGGCGTTCATGGCGCGGCACGATACTTTGTATTCTGCCTTGCACGATGCCCTTATCACGCCACGGGCCGAGATTACGAAGCCATGCCATTACTCAGGCGTACTCAATTGCAGGCGCTGACGGCTGGATAACAACAGCGCTTCACCGCGGGATTTATCCTGCTGCATCTGCTGTAAACGCTGATTCAGCTCGTCGATCAGGCCATCAATACGCTGTGGCTGGGCAATGGTTGCCAGCGCGGCACGCGCGTCATCGTCTCTGCCGCCAGAAAGGTAGGCCAGCGCCAGATTCAGTCTGCCAGTTGCATTACTCTCATCCACCGAACGTAGCAGAGAAATCGCCTTGTCTGCGTTGCCACTTGCCAGCCATGAGAGCGCCAGATTGTTGAGTGCCGCGACATCTGCCGGGTTTATCTGCAACGCTTTTTCAAACAGCTGACGCGCTTCGGCGTGTTTGCCTGAGGCATCCATCACCACGCCCATGCCATTGAGTGCACCCGCATCGTTCGGCTGTGCTTTCAGTGCACAGGCAAAGTCGGTTTGCGCCATGGCATTACGTCCTAATGCCAGCTGCGCACGACCCATTCCCAAACACACCGCCAGCGCTTCTTCCGGCGTCATTTTATTGGTATCGCCGCCCAGCGCCTGGCGTGCTCGTCCGTACAGCTCCAGCGTTTGCTGCGGTGAACGCGCCAGAGCCGCCACGCTGGCATACTCCAGCATCTCTGCGCCTTTCAGCGCATCGCGGCTGTCGAGGCGCGCGTACACTTCCGTCGCCGCTTCAACACGCCCTTGATCGCGCAGCAAGCGTGCCAAACGCAGGCCTTCATCTTTACTGCCTTTAATCGCCATCGAGCTGCTGCATCCCGCCAGTACGGTACTGACAATCAGCAGTGCCAGCATGGGCGCGCCGCGCTTAAGTTTTGCTACCAGATCGACCATCTTCGATAACTCCATCGGTTGTAACCGTTGTGATTTCCGGCTGATACCGGGAATCGATATTTTTTAAATAAACACATTAAAATCAATGCGTTAAAAAATAAAACGCTACTGCGCCAGCAGGCGAATCACTCGCACCAGTGCAGGCGATGCCATAATGGCGATAATCGGTGGCAGGATCAGCGCCATCAGCGGCACGCTCAGCTGCGCAGGCAATTTACCCGCTTTCTCTTCCAGCCCCAGAATCAGCGTCTTGCGGCTTTCATCCGCGATCGTGCGCAGCGCCTGAGACAGCGGTGTACCGTAGCGCTCCGCCTGAATCAGCGTCGCCACCATACTTTCGATCTCGCTGACGCGGGTACGCTCCGCCAGATGCTTCATCGCTAACGTACGATCCGACAGGATCTGTAATTCGGCGGCGGTGTAGTGCAGTTCATCCGCCATTTCCGGTGAAGACAACCCCAGTTCTTTCGATACCACCTGCAACACGCGTCCGATAGGCAGGCCGGCTTCGGCGCAGACCACCATCAGATCCAGTGCATCCGGCACCGCACGCGCCAGCTTTTCACCCCGGCTTGCCGCACGCCATTTCAGCCACCATTCCGGCACCATCGAACCGACAAAGAAGCCGATCAGCCCCGCAGCTACGCCCGTCAGGCCTGCACGGTCAGCGGGTGGTAACCATCCCCACACCAGCGCGATAGCGAACAGCGCCCCGGCGGCAAATTTTCCCATGACCAGCCAGCCCACCGCTTCGTTGCGGCGGAGCCCAGCGAGATCCAGCAGACGGCGCAGATTGCGGCGATCGCGATCCGATCCCGACAAACGCTCGCCCTGGGTGGCAATCGGCTGCAACAGCTTTTCCAGCAGGGGAGAGAGTGTTGCTCCCTGGCCTCTTAGGATATTTTCCTGAGAGGCCGCCTCTATAGAGGCGACGGGCAGATGCCCACGCATGCGAATTTCCAACTGCTTGTATTGCTGCGCTTTATGCTGTGTACGTGCAAGGTAAATCCCCGCCACCATCAGCACGAGCGCCAGCAGCAGTAAGGGATCGTCAAAAACAGTCATGAATGGCTCTCCCTTTAGCCTATCCGTTTAACCATAACGTGCGTGATCAACATGCCGACCGAGACGCTGCACAAGGCGTAAATCAGTACCGTCGTTCCCACCGGATCGGAGAACAAGAAACTGAAATCCTCCGGTGACTTCATGTATAGATAAGCCAGACAGCCGGGGAACAGCGCGGCGACAATCTTGGCGGACGCGCGCGCTTCCGACGTTTTGGATTGCACTTTCAGTTGCAGTTCCCGACGTTCACGCAGCGTCGCGGACAGACGTTCCAGCGTTTCCCCCAGTCGCCCACCCGCTTCCTGATTGATGATCAGAATCACCACGAAAAAGCGATATTCGGACATCGGCACCCGCGTAGCCGAGGCCTGGATCACCTGACGCAGCGGAATCCCCAACCGCAGCCAGTGATCGATCGTCTTGAATTCATTCGCCAGCGGCCCGGTCAGGTGCTCCGCGACAATCGCGAAGGTATTCGCCACCGGCACACCGGCACGGCAGCTGCGGGTAATGGCATCAATGGCTTCCGGCAGGCTCTCGCGCAGCGCTTTCAGGTGTTTTTGCAGCGTCGAACGGAATAGCAGCATGCCGATGCTGATAAACAGCATCAGCGTAAATATCAGCCCCATCGTGAGCGGCAGCAGAGTGCGTTGTCCCAGAATCATGCCGAGAATCAGGCTCACCGCCCCTAGCGAAAGGGAGCGCTGGAGCAGGTTCTTTTTCCAGCCGATGAACGTCATCTGCGCCCAGAGGATCGCCAGCCAGCGCCCAATCACCGGGACACCCATCAGCGGCGTTCTGATCTCGTCACGCAGAATGGAATCAGACGCCACGGCGGCAGCCGATGGGCTGACCTCGTTCAAAATCTGCTGCCAGCGTTGTTCACGCTGCATACGCTGCTGCCGTGATTTTCTCCAGGCGTTGACCGCCAACAGCAGCATCAGCACGCTGCCAAACACCAGCAACGTGATCAGATTCAGGCGTAAATCACTCATCGCGTCTCCTCAGCCCGTCACTGCGCATCGAACAGATGCGCTTTATCGCTGTAGAACTGCGGGCGCTGAATGTGCTGAACATATTCACCCGTCAACAGACCTTGTCCATCCATCCCCTGAATGTTGAAGCTGAACAGATCCTGAAGCTGGATCACTTCGTTCTCCATACCACACACTTCAGTAATGGACACCACGCGGCGCATGCCGTCACGCATACGTTCGATCTGCACGATCAGGTGCACCGCGCTGGCGATCTGACGGCGGATCGCCATCAGCGGCAGCTGCATGTTCGCCATCATCACCATGTTTTCCAAACGCTGTATCGCATCCCGCGAGGTATTGGCGTGCACCGTACACAGCGAACCGTCGTGACCGGTATTCATTGCTTGCAACATGTCAAAGCTCTCGCCGCCGCGCACCTCACCCAGAATGATGCGGTCGGGGCGCATACGCAGGGCGTTACGCATCAGATCGCGCTGATCGACGCGGCCAGTGCCTTCGGCGCTGACAGGACGAGTTTCCAGCCGCACCACGTGCTCCTGCTGCAATTGCAGCTCGGCGGCATCTTCAATGGTGATAATGCGATCGGTGCTGCCGATTTTCTGCGACAGCGCATTCAGTAAGGTGGTTTTACCCGCCCCCGTTCCGCCGGAGACGATCACGTTAACGCGCGCCTGCATCGCTTTGTTCAGGACATCCGCCATCGCGTAGGACATGCAGCGGCGCTCTGCCAGCATTTCCAACGACAGGTTGCGGCGCATAAATTTACGGATCGAGATCGTGGTGCCGTCGATCGCCAGCGGATAGGTGATGACGTTGACACGGCTACCGTCCGGCAGACGCGCATCCACCATCGGGCTGGCTTCGTCGATACGACGGCCCACCGCGGCGGCAATACGCTGCGCGGTGTTAAACACATGCTCTTCATCAATGAAGGTAATCGGCGACAGTTCCAGCTTGCCAAAGCGCTCGACAAACACCTGACCAGCACCGTTGACCAAAATATCGTTGACCGTGTCATCCGACAGCAGCGGCTGGATCGGCCCGATCCCGGTCATCTCATCCAGCATTTCGGCGGCGATAGCTTCTTCTTCCTGCCGGGAAAGCTGCAAGCGCTGCTCATCACAGATCCGGCGGATCACCGTTTCGATCTGCACTAACAGCTTGTCACGCCCCATCATCGCCGCTTTACCTGCGTCGATCTGATCGTAGAGCTGTGCGCGGATAATCCGACGCTGGCTGTTTCGGTTGTCCGTCTGGCGGGCAGCCGGTGCAGATCCAGAAGACGTGTTCGCCGCAGGCTGTGTGCGGTTCTCCGCAGCCGGACGCGTTTTCAGTTCTGCCACGTTGGCAGCAGGCGCAGGCTGAGGCGTACTTTTTCCTGCTTCACTTTTTTGCAGGTTATTCTTGCGAATCAACATAATCCTTAACCCCAAAAAACAGTCCGTAACCCTAAAATAGTCCGTTAACCTTTAAGAAAACGGTGCACGCTGAACATCATCACGCGCGTTTTAACCAACGTGAGAACCAGCGTTTTTCCGCCGGTCTGGCGCGTACACCGCAGGCTAGATCGACCAGTTGGCGTAATCCCTGCTGGAAAGCAGGTGCTGCAGCCAGATTCAGTGCGCCGAGCGTCAGGCTCTGCGACAGCGCGTGGCCCGCATTCGGCAGCACGACATCAATCTTCCGACCGGTAAATTGCTCGAACTGATCGCGGCTTAACGGCGCGGTCGTAGCAAAACGGCTCTGGTTATGCACTAGCAGCAGGCGTTGCCCTTCGCTTTCGTCGCCGATCTCATTCAGCACGCGCCGTACATTACGCGCATCCTGAAGCGTCAATTCCGTCACGATGATGCGCAGATCCGCGTAAGTCAGCACGTCCAGCGCACCGGTTGGGTAGCTGCTAGGCAGATCCCAAATCACCTGATTGAACATGCGGCACAGCGCACCACCGAGATTCAGCACGTTATCCACGTCAACCGGAGCCAATTCCCCCAGTTCCGGCTTCTGTGCCAGCAGGTGCAGACGGGTATCCACGCGCAGCATGGCACGCTGTAATAGTCGGGTATCCAGTTCCTGCGTCCCCAACACCGCCGCCAGACCCGCATCATCGGTTTGCCCCTGCAACAGCAGCTGATCGCCGTTACGACGGTCAAAATCCACCAGTGCCACAGGCAAATGACGCTCGCCGGACAGCAGGCGACTCAGCCCCATCGCCACGGTACTTGCGCCGCTTCCGCCGCTGGCGCTGACGACCGCAATCGTCCTGCCCATGCGGGCATATTCTGGCCCAGCCTGTTGGCCTTCACACTTCGCCAGCGTTGCCGCCAGCAGATCCAGCGTGAGCGGCTTCACCAGATAGTCCACCACGCCCGCCTGAAGCAGTGCGCGATACAAACCGACATCCTGCTCTTTGCCTATCGCAATCACCTGACTGGTGGGGCCACAGACGCTCAGCAGTTCTTCCAGTGCCGGAAGTGGCCAGTGCGCCCCTTCCAGATCCACCAGTAAAATACGCGGCGGGACATTCAGTTCGCACCATTGGCGAGCCGCGGCGATACCGCCAGACATCACCGGAACATCCGGCTGTTTCAAACGGCTGAAGAGATCGCTGAGGTCAGCGACATCGCGTACGTCATTGGCGAATGCCACCAGCGGTAGCGCCAGCTCTTCACCATCGTTAGGGGTAATTTCACTCATGGAATGTCACGCCCTTAATCTTCTTCAAAGTTAATGTCGATGAGCTCTTTCACTTCATCTTTGTGATAGCGTTCGATGCTATTGACCGCCGCCACGCCATCCGCACTATCCAGCGCTTTCGCCTGAATCAGATCGCGTGGTTCGGCGACCATCATCGCCAGATTGTTTTGCGTAGCGCAGCCGAGAGAACCCATCGCCTCATAGGGCTTCACCATCAGCTGATTGGGGTCATTGATCGTGCAGCGGGTGGTTTTGACCACCAGCGCTTCGGAGATCACTTCCAAATCGCCATTCTGTCCACTCGCCGTAGAACGGCGCATCTGTTTCAGATTCTGTGGATTAGCACCGGCGTTTTTCAGCACGGTAACCAGTCGCCCTGCCATCTGCTCGCCGCTCGCGCTGTGTGGGATAAGCGTCAGCGTCTGTGCGGAGAGCCGTCCCTGATCTTTCAACATGATATTGAGCTGTCTCAAGGATTCAGGAAGGAAACCCCGCCCGTTCGGTGCAACCAGTAACGGCACGGACACCGATGAAGGCTGGACAGCAATGGGTTGAAGCCCGGGCTGATCGAAGCGCTGCATACGTACATCGTTAATCGGCTTATTCCATCCGCATCCTGCCAGCAGAACCACGGCGGTAAGTACTGCCACACGCATGTGCAGTGGGCGAATCAGAGGGTGACGGTTGTTGATCGTTTTCATGTTTTATTGCCCCTCGCGGACTCAGTAGAGATAGCCGATAGATGCAGAACGCGGCATAGACGAATCCAGCATTTTTACGCCTTGTCCTGGCGTCTGCAGATCGCCCGCGTTAACCGGCTCAACGACATAGGCGGTCGCGATAATCACTAATTCCGTTTCTTCCTGACTGGTGGATTCGCTTTCAAACAGGCGGCCAAACATCGGAACGCTGCTTAATCCCGGCACACCGTTGATCGTCTGGCTACCGGCGCTACGCAGCATGCCCGCCAGCGCAAAGCTCTGTCCGCTGGCTAGCTCTACCGTGGTATCCGCACGACGTACCGTTAAAGCGGGAATGCGCGATCCGCCTTCCAGCTGCACGGAGCCGACGTCGGTTAGCTCACTGACTTCCGGCGCAATGTGCAGGCTGATGCGATTGGCAGAGAGCAGCGTTGGCGTCATGCGCAGAATCACACCGTAGGATTTGTAATCGATGCTGACGCTGTTATTGGTGATCAGGACGATTGGCACTTCACCCCCTGCTGCAAACGCAGCGGTTTCCCCTGACATCGCCGTCAGGTTTGGCTCGGCCAACACGGTCGCCATGCCCTGCTGGTTCATCGCGGTTAACAATCCGCTCAGTCTGGAGCGACCGAAGTTCAGGAAGCCAGTATCCGTTGGGTTAGCAAATCTCCCGGTCGTGGCGCTGAACAGATTAAGACGCGATCCGCTGCCTGCGGTCATGTTGCCGCTACCGGTGCTCAGTGATGCCGCCCAGTTGAAGCCCAGTTCACTGGTTAACTTGCGGGACACTTCCACCACGCGCACCTGAATATTGATTTGCGAAGGCGTTTTGATTTTGAGCTGATTGATCACTTTGCCGGAGGATTCGCTGGAGCCTGGCAGTTTTTCGCCACCACCTCCACCACCCTGCCCGCCACCGCCGGAGGACGCACTGATATAAGCCTGTATGCTGTCGATCACGCGCTTGGCATCCTGCGGGGTATCGACGCTGCCGCGCACAATCACGCCACTGGGAATCGAGGCTTCCAGTTGGATATCCGCACCGGGGAATTCACGCTTCATGCGTTCACCCAGCGCTTTCAAATCATGCTCGGATACCAGACGAATGGCGTTGATCACATTGCCATTTTCATCCATCGCATAGAGCGTGGTGGTACCGACACTTTTGGCGTAGACAAACAGGTTACCCGGTGAAGGCAGTTCGAAACTGGCAATATTCGGATCGGCCACCAGCACGCTGTCCGGCAGCGCATTGAGGTGCAGTAACCGTCCCTGATTCACGGTCAGTCGCACCTCATCGGTGACTGGCGCCACCGATACCCCGGCGGCCAGCGTGGTCGAAGGCAACATCATCGTCGTCAGCGTGACAGGCAATACTGCATTAAACAGGCCAGCGGCCAGCAATCGTTTGCACGTACCCCGAAAGTCCGATTTCAAAAACAGCGAAAACATCGTCATTTACTTAATTCCGTAATGGGCTTCATTTTTCCATGAGCAACGTGCGGCACCCCGCAGGCTGTCAGATGGCGTGTTCTTCCTATCGGGAGGGGAACGTCACCACGTCTTTTTGCTCAGCGCGATAGATTTTCACTTTATGTCCGCCGGATCCGGCAGATAGCGCTCCGTAGATATCGGTCGCCAGCGGAACCGTGGTCACATGTGGTCGCCCTGTGGCCGGATCGACCGCGTCATCCAGATCGGCACTGCGCAGTGCCAAATGCAGAATGCCCAGTTCTTTGGCAACCGCTAGCGCTTCAGCCTGCTGAGGCGTCACTTCCAGCGTCACGGTTTGATAGGTCGCAGGACGAGAACGCACGGCAGACTCACGGCTTTTGGCGGTGGCATCAAGCACCGTACCGTCTTCCGCGGTATCAAAGCGTGGGTATACCGGCGTACCGGTTTTATCGTTCAGCGCCAATACGCGTAAATCGCGCACGATCGTTTGTGATGCCAGCAGTGGCATCACAACAGGCTGATTACGGCTTGCAGGTAGCTCTGACTGATCGTCCCGTTTCATGCTGAGGATCACATCAACACGATCGCCAGCGGACACTAACCCGGCATTGCTCGCAATAGCGCTGGTAGGAACGGAGATAGCACGCATCCCTTTACCCAGCACCGCAGCAACAAAACCCGGTTCATTAGGCTTTACTAATACATTACTGTTTAACAGCGCACCTTCTGCCACTGTTTCACGCAACGTTGAGCCGAACAGTAGCGACTGACTGTCTTTACCGCGAACAAAGTTAAATGAACGAGAAACCGATTCATCTGTCTCCTGCCAGCGCAGGGAGGATGAATCCAGAAAATCACCGGGATGCAGATCTTTCGCGGCCACCAAAACAGCCGTTTTTTCCGGCGCTTTAACCACGACCGGAGGCGGCGCAGGGGGTTCAGAAGAGAGATGGCTACGCACCATCAGCGCAACAATGCCTGCCAGCACGAGCGCGCCTGACAGTACGTATGTAGAGTTCACTTTCATTTCAACTTGCCTACCTAAGCCGTGTGTGTCTTAAAGCTGCGACAGAATTAAAACAAGGGAAAAATCAGGACATACATCGCGCCAAACGCAATGGCGACGCCGTAAGGTATGCCTTGAGAAAGATCGGCGGGCAACGCGGGTGGCATAGGCAGCCGACTCTTGAATATCCGGTTGGTGGTTTGAATGCCCATCGCCACCGCTGTGGGTACGGTATTCAGCAGCGGCAAACTGAGCGCCAAAACACCGCCAGCCAGCGCCGTCACCATGACGAAAACAATCTGGTGTCCTTGCCCAACCCACAGGCACAGCACACTCATCAGCTTGACATCCCCAGCGCCTAATCTGCCGGTGAGGAAAAGCAAAAATCCCACAACCAGTACTGCCGCCGCGCCAGGCAGCGCCCAGAGCATTTTCCGTAGTGCCAACATATCTAACGCACCGGCTTGCAGGACATGTGAAGCGCTGAAAAACAGCCAGCCCAGCAATAAAATCAGTACCGCCTGATTCGTAATTTTGCGTACTAACAGGTCGGTACTGATACACCACAGCAGGCACCCCATCAGCAGTGCCGTCTGCGGCCAGTGCGCGTAATCCGCCATCTCGCGCTTATTTCGGTACGTTTACTGAACCAGATCCCAGAGTACCAGCTCCGGTGATTTGATCGGCGATTTGGCTGAATTTCTCATTCAGCGCTTTCACGAAGATACCGTCGCCGCCGAAAATAGCGCCGATGGCTGCCGCCATTGCCGCTGCAAGAATGCCGTATTCGATAGCCGTTACACCGCTCTCGTCACGCAGGAAAGAACGCAATTTTGCTTTAATATTTTTCATGGGAAGACTCTCTAATCCGCAGACAAAGAAATCATGGCCTACTCGGAAATTCGGGAGGTGCCATGATGATAATAAGATTAATAATGAGACTTATTATCAAGAGCCGCAAGCAGTAGAACATTAATATTCGTTAATCTTTCCATGCAAAAAATTATCAATATAAATCAATAATTAACACACATTACATTGCAGAAAAAATTAATAAATATTCATGTTTTTTGCAGGGATATTCATAAGCGATCAAGAAAAAAATAGGATTAGCAGCGATTAAGGCACAGATAAACATTCAGGCCCGGCTCTGAGGAGTCCAGATAGAGTTTGCCACCGTGCAGGTCGGTAATTGCCTGCACCAGAGATAATCCCAACCCGTAACCGGACTGAAACCAGGTATCCAGCCGCTGAAAGCGCTGTAGCGCTTTGGCATGCAGCGCAGGCGGAATGCCCGGACCGCGATCAGCTACGCTCAGGGCGATCCAGCCACGGTACAGCGTCACGCTCAACGTGATGTATTTTCCCTGCGCCGCATATTTCAGCGCGTTCTCGACCAGATTGGCCAGCGCCTGAAATAGCAGCGCTCGGTCGCCAAAGAGCTGAATGCCGGCTTTTATTTCAATCTTCAAACGACAGCCGCGCTCTTCCGCCAGCGGCTGATAATATTCGGCAATTTCTTCCAGCAGTTGGCGCGCCTCAATATTCTCAAACTGGTGCACACAGCGTCCGCTTTCGATTTCACCGATGCGCATCACGGTACGGAATAGCCCGAGGATTTTATGCACCTCGCCCACCGCCAGATTCAACTCATCACGAATGTCGTTATCCAGCCCTGCCCGCTCCGTCAGGTTGAACAAGCGATTTTGCAGATGCGTCAACGGCGTACGCAGTTCATGTGCAACATGGCTGGAGGTGCTGCGCACCTGCTCCATCAAGCGCTCGATGCGTTCCAGATTCTGGTTAATATCGGCACTCAGACTGTCAAAATCATCGTCGTAAGGCGACAGCGGCATACGCACCTGTTGCTCACCGCTGCTGTAGCGATGTAGCGCCGCACGGATTTTCTCCACGCTGCGCAAGCGGCGTAAGCTGAAATGACGGCTGATAAACAGGCAGAAAAGCAGCACGACAAACAGCCCCGCCCCCGCCACAAGCGGGATTGTCCTCACCCGCTCTAACATGGGTCGAATGTTGTAAGCAGTAAACAGCACGCCCCCGTCATCTAACATCACGGACAAACCGATCAGATTGGGATCGTCTGGGGTGGAAATTTCGGCTTTAAGACAGCTGACATCCATCTGGCAATCGGTATGCTGTCGCATTTCCAGAGGGTGCGTATTGGTAGAATAGGGGGGTAAAGGATGCATTTTTAAGGGATGATTGTGATACAGAATATCACCGTGTTTATCCATCACCAGAAACAGCGGTAATTCATCCCCTTTCGCTCGATTATCCTGCCGTAATTGCGTAATCAGGCTATCGGCATTCGTTAAACGCGACTGCATCGAGTAATCGTAAATATTACCCAGAATAACTTCACGGACATGCGTTCTAATCAGCGTTTCACTTAATGAGCTGAAGCCAACAATACACATCAGCATCATCAATAAGAACAGAAAAACAATGGTTATTGCCTGGCGAAAATTAGAGGTACATAAAAAGCCAGGGTATTGGCTTGCCCCCAGTAATTGCCAGTGTTTTATTTTTACCTGCCAGCGCTGCCCGAGCTTCTTTATTTTTATTTTATTCAGCGTGGCTGCCAACATCGGTTTTGTCCTTATCTACCGCGCCTAGTGCGTAGCCCATCGCTCTTAGCGTTTTAATTAATGGATGCGGGAAGCCTCTATCAATTTTTGCCCGCAGCTTTGACATATGAACGTCGATCAGATTGGTCTGCGGATCAAAATTGTAGCCCCATACGCGCTCTAACAGCATCGTACGCGTAATCGCCTGCCCCGGATTTTCCATTAATATAATCAGTAATTTGATTTCTTTATCGGTCAAATCGATACGCTTACCGCCGCGCCATGCAATACGCTGCATACGGTCAAGTTGCAGGTCTTCAAAGGTCAGCATGGAAGGATTATCGACATGGTGTTTACCGCGCCGCGCCATAATATCCAGACGTAATCTAAGCTCATTAAAATTAAAAGGCTTGCCGAGATAATCTTCCGCACCAAGCTCTAAGCCCATCACCCGATCGACATCACGATCCAGCGCCGAGAGCAGCATAATAGGCGGATGACGTGAGCCTTGTAATTCACGTAATACCGTAAATCCATCCATGATGGGTAACATTCTGTCCAGCAGAACGACATCATAAACTTCATCCTTGATTGCTTTTAATGCGTGTGCGCCATCGTGCACCATTCGGCAAGAATGGCCGTGGGAATGTAATTTAGACCCCAGCCAATGGCACAGCACAGAATCATCATCAACCACTAATACACGCATAATTTTCCCCTATAAACGTGGCTTATTACCTAATTAATTCAGGGTTAATGTCCGTTTATTTTATCTGGTCCTTCAAACAGCTATTCACCCCACACGATGTTGATACCGTGCGGGCCGTTTTTTGCTTCTAATTTTTTACTTCTCTGGTTTTTACTTCTCTGCTTTTCACTTATGAGAAAAGCCCTACAGATAATAACAATCATTATCATTTAGTGACAAGCAGTTTACAATCACCTGACGCCGTTCTTAGACTGGACGCATAAAAAACCTCCCCATTACTTACGCCATGGGGAGGGTGAAAAAGGATAGAGAAGAGAAAGAAATCAACGCGGTAACGAGGATCGCCTCACCGCGCCTTACTCATTTTCGATAAGGAGCGCTTCCATCAGATCGAGATCGCGCAGCATTTTTTGCAACGTCTCATTGCTGATTTGCTGCGTGGCACGCAGGTGATACAGCTCTGCACGTTCAGAATTCAGCGCAGTCAGGCGAAAACGCCGCTCCAGATTCTCAATCAGCAGGCCATTTTCAGGGTCGTCTTTATCAATGAGCCGTCGGCGCAGATTACCGATGACGCGCGCACTGACTTCTTTCAGCACCTGCTCATCAATGTTTTCCTCCCGATCGGCGGCCAGACGCTCCTCCATTTTGTGCATACTTTTGATCGCCACTTCTGCCACCGCCATACGCGCCATGCGGATTTCTTTAGCATGCGCGGTCTTGTCCGCGACCACCACACCACGCAGCAAAAATGGCAACGCCAGCACGCCACACAGCAGAGAAAACAGAATAACGCCCGTGGCGATAAACACCAGTTGATAGCGTGACGGGAACGCGGTGCCGTCCGTCAGCAGCAGCGGAATAGAGAGCACGCCCGCCAGCGTAATCGCCCCTCGCACGCCCGCAAAAGACGCAATCCACAGCTCGCGCGTGGAAAACTCAGCAAAGATCATCGGGCGCTTTTTCTGGATGTGTGTGCTGTATTTTTTCATCACCCACAGCCAGCTGAAACGCAGCAGCAGCAAAGCACCATAGATGATCGCGATATCGGTAAACAGCATCCAGGTTTCAACCGTTGGATCCAGTTCCGCCTGCGTCACCGAAGTTTCCAGAATGTCCGGCAATTGCAGGCCCAACATGATGAATACCATGCCGTTAAACACGAATTCCAACATCGACCACACGCCGTTCGCACGCAGCCGCATCGTCAGCGGCGCGCGACGAATGACACCCGATTGACCCATCGTCATCCCTGCGGCTACCGCGGCCAGAATGCCCGACACACCAATGTGTTCCGCAATCAGATACGACGCAAAAGGCAACAGCAGCAGCAACACGATCTGCGTTGCGGCATCGCCACCGCTCCAGCGGCTGATAATACGCAGCGATTTACCGAATAGCCAGGTCACACCGACGCCCGCCAGCAGACCGCCCAGCGCCACCTGCATGAATTCCAGCGTCGCACCGGAAACCGTAAACACCATCGTGCCCATCGCAATCGCGATAGCAAATTTTAGCGACACCAGACCGGACGCATCGTTCATCAACGCTTCGCCCTGCAAAATGCCCATCAGCTTTTTCGGAATACGATCTTCACCCACGATACCAGACAGCGCAACGGCATCCGTTGGCGACAGCACGGCGGCAAGCGCGAAGGCCGCAATCAGCGGCATACCTGGCACCATCCAGTAGATGAAATAGCCGATGCCCACCACGGTAATCAGAACCAAAACCAGCGCCAGACCAATAATTTCACGACCGTGCCTCAGGAACTCACGCGTCGGCGTTTTCCAGCCGTCGGCAAACAGCAACGGCGGAATGAAGAGCACCATAAACAGCTCGGGATTGAAATCAACGTGCAAGCCGAACTGAGGCCAGGCAAGGATGGCACCCAGCGCGATTTGCATTAAAGGCAAAGGGATTTGAAAAGGTAAAATGCGGGTAACAACCCCAGACAGGGATACAACCAGGGTCAAAATAAGAATCGTAAAAAATATTTCCATGCTTTCCTTAGACGTACTCCTAAATCAAAAAAACTCTACCTGTTAGCGAGCAAACGGCTCTTCCATGTCTAACGCATTTAGCTCGGTATGAAAATAGACTTTTAGCCGAAAAGCCGAGATTAATAACCAAGTTGATTATCACACAAAAAACTTAAACCCAAAGCCAATAAAAGGGCACATAAAATCGTGTTTGGCGTAGGTAATGAGGGAAGAAGGAAAGACGAGGAATGACAGACCTTCTGGACGGCACCAGAAGGTCTATTAGAAAGAATTACAGCGCCCAGCCGCCAGCGTAGAACACGACCAGCGCGACAGCAATCACCACGGTGCCGATGTTCAGTTTACGCCATTCGCCGGAGAAGATGCGGCCTAATACCAGCGCGCCAAAGCCCAGCATGATACCGGTCACGATGTTACAGGTCAGCACGATGAATACGGCACAGACCAGACCGGACATCGCATCCACGAAGTCATCAAAGTTCAGTTTGGAGACGTTGCCCAGCATCAGCAGGCCGACGTACATCAGCGCGGGTGCAGTGGCATAGCCCGGTACCAGATACGCTAACGGAGACACAAACAGCAGCAGAAGGAACAGTACACCGACTACGGTTGCCGTTAAGCCCGTTTTACCACCGGCTGCCGTGCCCGCTGCGGATTCGATGTAAACCGCAGCCGGCGACGTCCCGACCAGACTGGAGAAAATGCTGCTCACGGAGTCTGCGGTCAGGGCTTTACCACCGTTGATGATTTGTCCGTCTTTATCCAACAGGTTCGCCTGTCCGGCAACGGCACGGATCGTCCCCGTGGCATCGAACACAGCGGTCATCACCAGCGCCAGCACGCTCGGCAGAACCATCGGCTGCAATGCGCCCATGATATCCAGACTGAAGATCAGCGATGAACCGTCAGCCGCTGTCAGGCTCGGCAACGCAAAGAAGCCCGCGTATTTTACATTCGGGTCAAAAATCAGTCCCAGAATAGAGATCGCAATGATAACCAGCAGAATACCGCCCGGCACGCGACGCTTCTCTAAACCGATAGTCGCCGCCAGCCCCAGCAGGGACATAATGACAGGGAAAGAAGTGAAATTACCCAGCGCAACCGGCAGGCCGTCAATCGGGTTTTTTACCACCAGACCTACACCGTTGGCGGCAATAATCAGCAGGAACAGACCGATACCAATTCCCGTGCCATGCGCCACGCCCATCGGCAAATTACGCAAGATCCAAGAGCGGATACCCGTGACAGAAATGATGGTGAACAGCACCCCCATCAGGAAGATCGCTCCCAGCGCGACAGGAATGCTGATTTGCTGACCCAGCACCAGGCTGAACGCGGTGAACGCCGTCAACGAAATCGCGCAACCAATCGCCATTGGCAGATTGGCCCACAATCCCATCAGCAGCGACCCCAGCCCAGCAACCAGACAGGTTGCAACGAACACGGCGGTAGGCGGGAAGCCAGCCTTACCCAGCATACTCGGAACCACAATCACGGAGTAAACCATCGCCAGAAACGTCGTCAGGCCAGCTAACACTTCCTGACGCACGTTACTGCCGCGCTGTGTGATTTTGAAAAAAGCATCAAGCGTGCCTTGCGAGCCTGCCTGACGAGTGGTGTTTGACATGGTGGTATCCCCTGAAATGCCATTATTATTTAAGATCGATTTTGACGGTTCCTGCGGCCTTGCCCCGCGAATGCACCACATCGCTGGCGCAGCATGAACCGTATATACCCGTCATTCTTCAAGCTGCACGTGCGTTGGCTGCGTTCAGTCACCCGAATCACTTACTCAAGTAAGCTCATCGGGACTCCCTCTCTTGCCGCCTTCCTGCAACTCGAATTATTTAGGGTATAGCCCCGCACGCAAACGATTAACTCACTGGGCGCAAAGCTGGAAAACGTTGTCGTATCAAGATATTGACGTATAAAACACTGCTGTATTCAACAGGCGGCACTAAAACTAGCTGGACAAAACGGCGCCAGGCAATAGAAGCGCGTGATTATCCCGCTTCACCCGCGCTTATTTCAACTGCTAATCGAGACAATTTACCTATCTCACTTCATCTGTCCGGTAAAGAAGCGCCCAGACCGTACAGGTAATGCTCAATCAGGCAACTCGCTGAAAGTGGGTCAGTATGAAGAAAAAGCAGAAAGGGTTCTTAGACGGAAATCAAAACAGCGGTTTACTCCTCACAAACTGATCGTTCATTTTTTTGTGATTCGCATCACAAAAAAGTTGACCACCCGTATCAGTGCGAGTATTCTTAAAAACGTGAACAGCATCACAGAAAACAAATCAACTAACCACTGAGGAAATGACCATGAAACTGCTGAACAAAATCATCGCTATGTTTGAAAACATCAACATCAACTTTGGTACTTTCAACCAATAATTATTTAAGAATCGTGGGGGATAAAAAAGATGCGCGTTGTCCGCAAAATCAATCAAATATTAAAAGCGTTGGGCAAAACCTATCGCGGTGTTAACCCCCACGCTATCTTCCGTTAATCGTACTTAAGTACGTTAACCACCCTAAAATGGCTGCCATCCGGTAGCCATTTTTGTTTCTGGTATTCTCTGAGCTTCAGCGCGCGACATACGGATGATGCTGACGCCAATGCTCGGCGATATCCTGACGACGGCAAATCCACACGCGCTCATGCTGTTGAATATAATCAAGAAAACGCTGCAACGCCCGAAAACGGCCTGGCCGTCCTAACAAACGACAGTGCATCCCGATAGATAGCATTTTAGGTGCGGTTTCCCCTTCCTCGTAGAGCACATCAAAACTGTCTTTCAGATAGGTGAAGAATTGATCTCCGCTGTTAAAACCCTGCGGTGAGGCAAAACGCATATCATTGGCATCCAATGTATACGGCACGATCAGATGCGGATGCACGTCACCATTGTTTTTTTTGACTGGCATCCAGAACGGTAGATCGTCACCGTAGTAGTCACTGTCGTACCAAAAATTGCCCTGTTCGACAACCAACTGGCGGGTATTGGGGCTGTCTCGGCCGGTATACCAGCCAAGCGGAGCCTGACCAAATAACGTCGTCAGCACCTCAATGGCTTTATGCATGTGCTTGCGTTCAGTGTCGATATCCATGTGCTGGTAATGAATCCAGCGCCAACCATGACTGACCACATCATAATGAGCCGATTTGATCGCCTCCACCACCGCGGGATTGCGTGCTAATGCCATTGCCACACCGAATACCGTCAACGGCAACCCGCGACGCTGAAACTCACTATGGATACGCCAAAAACCGGCGCGCGAACCATATTCATACAGCGAATCCATCGACATATGACGATCCGCATAACTCGCGGCACCAATAATATCGGACAGAAACTGTTCGGATCCGGCGTCACCATGCAAGACATTATTTTCCGCACCTTCCTCGTAGTTCAAGACAAACTGCACGGCAATGCGTGCATTTTCAGGCCAGTTAGCATGCGGGGGCTGTCCTGCATATCCGATCAGGTCACGCGGATAATCGCTCTCAATGCCATACATCGTTGCAGCAGGTGCTGTGATCATGTCCTTTCCCTTTTTTAACGCAGCGAACTAAACATGCCGCTCAGCGGCTTGGCAATCGGGTAATCCAGATCGCCCTGTTTACTGGTCGTCAATCCCAGTGCCGACAATGACTCAATCAGCTTGACGGCAGCGCTAACGCCGTCGATCACGGGAATCGACAGTTCTTGCGTCAGTTCCTGCGCCAGATCGGCCATTCCACCACACCCAAGCACAATCGCACCCACGCCATCCTGACGCAGAGATTGTATACAATATTCACGCACTTTGTTCTGTGCAATCCCGCTATCCTGCTCCAGCGCGAGCACTGGCAAATCGATCGCGTGCAGCGCAGCACAGTGATGTTCAAAGCCATAACGCTGTAATAAATGGCGGGCGATGATGACGGTGCGCGGTAGCGTGGTAACAATCGAGAAGCGCGTTGCCACCAGTGTTGCCATATGCATAGCGGCTTCGGCAATACCGATGACTGGCTTACTGGCGACCTCACGGGCAGCAAGTAACCCTGGGTCGCCAAAGCAGGCAATAATGTGCCCATCTACGCCCTGTGCCTTCCCCTGCTTCACCTGTTCCAACACGCCAATCGCGGCTATTGCCTCGTCAAAATGCCCCTCAATAGAGGGTGCGCCCTGAGAAGGACAGACCGCAACAATCTCCGTTCCCGGCGATGCCACAGCGCGAGCCGCGGCACCGATCGTTTCGGTCATGGCGAGGCTGGTATTAGGGTTAATCACCTGAATCACGCAAGGTTTCACGCGAGCGTCTCCTTAAGATGGCCGAACAGTCGGCGGAAATCCGGCTCCACGTCTTCATCTCTGTCAAAACGCAGGCTGGCAACAATGTCATCAAAATGCCGCGTCATCGCTTCCGCTAACCCTGAGACATTTTTATCCCGTAGTAACACCAGCAGATCGTGATGATCGTGGCATCGGCACCCTTGCTGCCACGGCGTGCCATAGGCGGCGATAACCAATGATGAACGCAGCGTCAGTTGCGACACGACTCCGGTTAGCACGGCGTTGCCAGAGATCGCCTGGAGTTGAATATGGAATGCGGCAGACAGGCGGATCGCTTCTGCACCGTTTTGGTCTGCATGTGCCTGCTGCTCTGCCACGATCAGCCGATCTAACGCCGCCAGATGAGAAGACTCGCAGTGCAACACCACCTCAGACAGATTGGCACACTCAATAAAGCGGCGAGTCTGGAAAATTTCCTGCGCTTCCTCAACGGATGGCGTCGATACGTGCGCACCACGTTTGGGCGTTAACGTCACCATCTGCACCATCGCAAGACGTTGTAAGACTTTTCTAATTCCCGTTCGGCTCACATCAAACACCTCTGCCAGCGCTTCCTCCGGCAATTTTGTACCCGGCAGTAATTGGTGTTCGACGATAGAGTTAAGCAGAGCCTGATAGATAACATCGTCTTTTTGCTGCAAAAACTGCTCATTTCCCAGTCCGTAAGTGTAGTTCATTCGCTCTTCTCGTTGTCACATTCCCATCAGATCGTACACATAAAACATAAAATGTGTATACAATAAATTAATTTTGGCCTGATTAATGCAACTCCTTTTTTACATACATAACGTCATTCATTTCACGACTAGGGTAAAAGGAGCAGATTCCATGCCAGAAAAAATGATTACAGGTAATGGTAGCAACGCGTACAGCCCCAAACTCTGCAATGAGGATCTGGCACCGACACGTGCTCAAACCTGGTCTTGGTACAACATCTTTTCATTCTGGATGTCAGACGTGCACAGCATGGGCGGATACGTTGTCGCAGCCAGCTTTTTTGCACTGGGGTTGGCAAGCTGGCAGGTGTTGCTGTGTTTGCTTGTGGGCATCTGTATTGTGCAGGTCTGCGCAAATTTGGTGGCTAAGCCCAGCCAGATGAGCGGCGTTCCTTATGCGGTGATTTGCCGTCAGGCATTCGGTGTCTTTGGCGCGAATATTCCCGCTGTCATTCGTGGCCTCATCGCTTTTGCCTGGTACGGGATTCAGACATACCTGGCGGCACATGCACTTATGCTGGTTCTGTTGAAGTTTTATCCTGCGCTCACCCCACTGACACAGAGTCACTGGCTCGGCCTGTCTGCACTGGGATGGATCTGCTTTGGCATCATGTGGTTCCTGCAGGCCCTCGTGTTCTGGCATGGCATGAACGCGATTAAACGCTTTATCGATTTTGCAGGCCCAGCGGTTTATATCGTTATGACGGCGCTCGCGATCTGGATTGTTTACCAGACCGGATGGGAGAATATTTCTTTTACGCTGACCAGCAAAACACTCACGACCAGCGAGCAACTTTGGCAAATGCTCACCGCCACGGCGCTGGTGGTTTCCTACTTTTCCGGCCCGCTGCTGAACTTCGGTGACTTTTCTCGCTACGGTAAAAGCATGCAGGAAATCCGTCGAGGCAACCGCTGGGGTCTGCCGTTCAATTTTCTGCTGTTCTCGATTATCACCGTGGTGATCGTTTCGGGAACACAGTCATTATTCGGCCGCATGATTACCGATCCGATTGAAACCGTCTCGCATATTGACAGCGGTTTTGCCGTCGCGCTTGGCGTGCTGACCATGATTATCGCGACCATCGGGATCAATATTGTTGCTAACTTCGTTTCATCAGCGTTTGATTTTTCCAACTGTTCACCGCAGCGTATCAGCTTCCGCACGGGCGGTATGATCGCCGCTGTCGGCTCCGTACTGCTCACGCCGTGGAACCTCTTCAACTCGCCAGAGTTGATTCACTACACGCTAGACGTACTCGGTGCCTTTATCGGCCCGCTGTTCGGCATTCTGCTGATGGATTTCTATGTCATCAAAGGAGGGAAAGTCTATGTGGACGATCTGTTCGACGCAACGCCAAAAGGGAAGTACTGGTATCGCAACGGCTTCAATCCCAATGCGATAATGGCGTTAATCCCCGCGGTGACCATTGGGTTGATTATCACCTTCACGCCACAGTGGCGTGACGCGGCCAACTTCAGTTGGTTTATCGGCGCATTCCTTGCCGCTGGCTGCTACCGCTATCTGGCTCGCCACGAATGCGTTGGTGCCATGAAAAAATCCTTCGCTCCACGCGGACTACTGTTAGAAAAAGAATAAAGCACCATCAGCAGCGCCGCACCGCATGAAAACCGGTGCGGCACTTCGTATCAGGCGTAGTTCGTATCAGGCGTAAAGCGACACTTCCCCTGCCGGGCGCGTTTTAAAACGACGGTGCAGCCAGAGATACTGCTCAGGCGCACGCATGATTTCTTTCTCAATCACCTTATTCATGTAACACGCTGCAGCCTGTTCATCGTGATAAGGGTAATCCTGTAATTCAGGTTGAATCACCAGTTGATAGCCCAAGGCATTGGGTTTGCGAATCAGCACTGTCGTCATCATTGCCGGTTTTGCGAGACGGCTAATCGTGTATGTGCCGTTCGTGGTTGCCGCATTTTTCACCGCAAAGAACGGGGCAAAAACGCTGCCTTTAGGGCCGTAGTCCTGATCGGGAGCGAACCATACCGCTTCGCCCCGCTTTAGCGCTTGCACCATGCCACGCAGATCTTTGCGGTCAATCATCGCTTTGTTGGAACGAGAACGTCCCCAGGTTTGTACCATTTCCATCGCTTTATTATTGTGTGGACGGTACATCGCCATCATAGGCTGACACAGCCCCATCGCCCTGCCCCCCAGTTCCAGGGACATAAAGTGAATACCAATCACCATTACGCCCTGACCTTTTGCGGTCGCATTCTGTAAATGCTCCAGCCCTGAAACATCAAACCACTGGCGCACCCGGCGATCGGACCAAAACCAGGCCATACCGGTTTCGACTAATGCCATCCCGAGCGAAGCGAAGTTATTGTCGATCATCGCTTCTCTTTCGTCGTAGGAGATCGTAGGGAAGCACAATTCAAGATTGCGTCTGGCAATCGACACCCGGCGTTTCAGAAAGATGCGGGATAGACGACCTGCACTGCTCCCGAGCTTCATCAGTAGCGGATAAGGGAGTTGAACTAATAAAAACAGCACGCCAAGACCGAACCACGTCATCCAATAGCGCGGGTGGAGTAGTGCCCAGGTAAATATTTGCTTAATCTTCATGATACTCGTCTTTAAGTGATTAACAGCGTACCGCATAAAGAGTCGTTCTCATCGCGCTACATCTATCATGACACTTATTTATAGGGATCGTTTCAATTGTGTGGAAAACCGTTTCTGACCGTTATCGCGCGTGAGGTTAAAAAGCAGGATAAACATGCTGATAACACAGAGGGGATTTTGAGCAGCCGATGAACGGCTGACGGCAGCAGCATCATACCCGATTCACTGCGAATAAAGGAGTGGTCGGACAAGAAATATTCGCAATATTACGCCGTCTAACGCTAACATCTTGGCATACACCAAAAAAGCGACTGGCTTTCTGGCAGCGAAAATAGGCAGGCAGCAAGCCACAACATAATCAAGGACTTGATGGAAAATGACTTTTTCTCTCCCTTCCCACCTCTCTATGCTAACGGCACTGATCACGGGGATTCCTGTTCTGGCGTTTGCCACAACCTTCGCTGATAGCACTTTCTTTCATAAAGACTGGGAAGTGGTCTGCGATAACACGCTAACGTGTCGGGCTGCCGGCTACTCGCCAGAAGAGAAGTACACAGGAGAAGAGGAGGATATTCCCGGAGTCTCACTGCTTCTCACGCGTCATGCTGGGCAAAATACGCCAATCACGGCTGACGTTATACTCGCAGAGGTATACCAGGTAATTCCTAAAAGCACCACACTCACGCTAACCATTGACGGCGTGGATAAAGGACGACTCATCTCAACCGGAGACAACCTCTGGCAGCTCAATGAGACACAGATTCCCCTCGTCCTACAGGCACTAAAAGGAAGCGGGAAAGTGGCGTTTCATCACAATGACGTCGTTTCCGAACTGTCGGGAGCGGGTGCCTATGCGGTACTGCTAAAGATGGATGAGAAACAAGATCGCATCGGGACAACGGATGCCATTACCAAAAAAGGAAATAAAAGCAGTGAGTTATCTGCTGTAACTGCCCCCGTTATCTACGCGGCAGCAACCAAACAGGAACCCTCACGGAATCTGACAGACGCAGAACAAGCGGCCATCCAGAAAAAATTGCTCAAGACGCTAAAGGAAGATAGCTGCTATGACTTTCTACCACAGGATGACAGAGCAGCAGAACCAATTGAACTCACACCACTTAATGACAACATGTCCCTGCTCAGCACCCTTTGCTGGCGCGCGGCTTATAACGAAGGCTACGCCTACTGGGTCATCGATAACGCCATGCAGACTCAACCGCAGCTCGTGACGACAGATGGCACAGATTACGAAAACGGTGAAATTACCTCAGTACAAAAAGGGCGCGGGCTCGCAGACTGCATGAGTGATGATGCCTGGACATGGGATGGCAAAGCGTTCCAGTTGAGCCGCATGTCCATCACAGGATCGTGCCGTATGATCCGTCTCGGCGGCACCTGGGATTTACCCTACTGGACGACGACGGTGATTAAAGCGGAAAAGTGAAAGGAATTGGGGCCACTCGCTGGCCTCGAATTTCGGCATAAGAAAACGCGCGTTAGAGTAACCGCTCTGAACGCGCCTGCATTCACTCAACAGAATCAGTCAAGAAGTGTTGTTCCATAGGAGTTATCAATTGTGCAAAGCCAGTTCCCATCAACATATTTCCTGAACACGTAGGTCGCTCGTCGAGTTGTGGTGACAATATTCCCTGTGTCATCTGGGTAATGAAGAACGGTTTCTATGATCACTAAAGCATCTCCCCCGCCCTCAATAACCTGCATATTTCCTTGTTCAACAATAAGTTGGTTTTTAAAATAATCAGCAATAGCGACAAATGCTTTTCTTATATCATCTTTGCCTCTCGCAACCATGCCTGGCTTGATAACAAGTGCAGCATCCTCGGCGTAATAACTCATCAGAGCATCAAAATTTCGCTCAGATATTGCTTTATCACAGGCTTCAATAATTTCGCGTATCGGATGCGGTTTCATAAGCATTGACCTCAGTAAAATGGCGTAAAAACCCAATAGAAATAACGCGCAACCACATGATAATAGGGATGTTATTTATAATAATATCTTGTATTCAGATTGCGAGAAAATTCTGCTTATGGAAACAGCAATTTTTTGGGTGATTATCCACCGAAACCGTCGTCTAAATTTCATGTTACTAATCAATGTCTTTCTTCCCAGAACTTGAAACAGAGCGATATTAATGCCACCATCTCCAAAAATTTAGTACGCAGTCTGAAGGAGTAAAACGAATGCATGGAATAATTAATTATAATGATAGCTATTCACTATCCTATCGAGAACAACTAGTAAATGCAGCAAACGAAGCTTCAGTATTAAATTTTAAAAGAAAGCCATTTACATCTGAAAAAAAAACCATACAAGATAGGACATTACATCTTGTTAATGATCTCATATGTAATGAATTATCAGCAATACTTGATAGTATTCATCCGGGTTACTGGGGGAATTCATGTCAGTTATTATCATCTCATATATTTGCATATTTAAATCACAAGGGGATTGCTGCTGAAATTGTCATCGGCAATGTCATTATCAACGGAACCGATGAATTTGAAACAACTTCAGAATACCTGAAAAAAGAATGGTATGAATCTGATAAATTAGAAACACCACAATCACTTCATGCATGGGTAACATTGGGAGATGACACTATAATTGATGCGGCGTTGCCACCTAGACTGGTAAAAAATTACAATGCACCAAATGAATTAGCAAACATGATATTCATTAGTCGCGCTTCTACGTTATCGTCGATTTATAAAATAAGACATCAACCTTTGGTTTTAGGTTCTGAGTTTTTTGCTAAGACAAATCCACCAGATCCATTCGATTTACTTAATGCTCTTAATAAGAGCATTAAGTAAATTTTCGATACAACTGCTCTTATCCTTATCACAAATACAGCATGGTAAAACTTCATCCAGAATTTCTACCTTCAGGAGACACTGCCAACTATCTTAACAGAGGGGGCGACCACGAAGTTTCATTTATATAAGGATATATTATCGTCTTTTCTAAAAAAACAACACTTTCACTCTATAATTAGTAGGATGCAAATTAGCAGGACAGCAAAAACATTGAAATGTTGCCAGTTACTCGGGTAAACTACCTGCATAAAAGGAGAGAGGTTTAGTAAAAGGAATACATAGAATGCAAGCATCAGAATATTTAAAATACAAAATGGAATCTGAAAAAGTTCTCGCAACCCATTTAGATGACATAACAAAGAAATTAAAGAGCAACTCAATAAGTTTAACAACTGATCTATATAGTGGTATGGAAAGAACAAGCTGGTATTCATCATGTCTCTTTGAGAAATATAACGATGTCTGTCAAGAATTACAGTATGAAGACTCCAGAATGGTTAGCGCAATAAAAGAAGTATTTAAAAGAGATGATGTTATTCTGGATATGGTGAAGATTTACATCGATAATTTAATGAAAGATTTTGATGAAAATAAACAGAAAAAAAAAATAGCCAAAGCAGTTTTAGGTGTAGCGTCTGAATTCTCCACAAACAGGGCGATAAAAGAGTCAATATCATATGCACTAGCTAAATTTATTAGCACGACGCTTAATTTCCAAACATCTTTACGCAGAACAATAAATCAAACATCTTATTGGGCTATAACAGTAACAGCATTTTATGGAAAAGTTCAGAAAGCGGCCATGTCAGCCCGTCATTTACGGGATATTAATCCCGCATTATATGCTTTATTTTATTCACAAAAATTAGAAATGTTATATTTTTTAATAGAACCAATTCTCTCACCATATAATTTAACAAATCATAAAAGTGAAGAAGAAATAATCAACTTAATTAATTGAGTTATAAGGTAATGAATTTAAAAAAAATGATAAAATATATGATAAAAAACTTTATAATCACCGAGGTTTTAGTTATTATAACCATTGCATTATGGTTTTTTTATGTCTCGTTTATTCCAGAACACTGGATGAAACTAATGTTACTTTCAATTGCCATAATCGTCTTTATCAACATAAAATATGGCTCAAAAAAATCAGGCCGAAAATAATTCGGCCTTTAATATAATCTTAGTAGGCTACATTCTGCCAAAGCATGTAAGCACTTGTTCTTGCAATAACATGCTCCCATTCAATAGAAGCAAATTTGAATGATACGCTTTCCTGTGGCTGAACGTCATTATGTGTCAGTGAATTAGGATAGAAAAAGCGTATATTGCTGATAAGTGCATCCCGAAGCTTCATCTTAAAATAAAGTTCATTTCCACCAGACTGCGCCGTTCTGTAGAAAGAATGCACTCCAGCTTTTCCTTATCATTGATTGCCGAGCGAACAATGGCGTGGCTTTATCAATTGGCTTTCTGATCTCGACAGGAAACATTGAAATATTCTCTTCTCGACTAATGTTGTTCACCAACTCATAAACAAAAATTTCATTCTCATGGGCCGATTGATACTTATTGCCAATAGAGTCCAGAGATGAACATCCTGCTGATATCAGTCCCTGTTTTTCCCCGGTAACGCTAAGATAAATAAGATTGGACATTATGCCTCCATACAAAGAAATCCCATTCTACGGTTTGGAACCGTAGTCTCTGTTGCATGGATATAATACTCTCTCATGTGAAATTTTAAAACCACACAAAACCGTTATTCATATATAAACGTTTTATTTCCATGGGGATGGACTGAGCACTTTCATGGTCATAGTAACATATAATGAAATGTATCATCTAAAGGATAACCGTTACATGAATATATTAGAACATACGCCCACTCTTTCTAACCCTTGTTGAATGTCTTTATCAGCCTGCTTACGCTATGCTTAACTTTTCATTAAAAAAATTCGTTATTCCCTATCGTTATTATTGATAGTAAACTTGATAATGGAGAGGAATGTTTTACTCAGATGGTTATTGCTAATCAAGTTATTATTAATTTATTCTATATGAAAATATAGGTAAGATAATAAAAGCCATCCAGTGATGGTGAATGCCTTTTTATTAAACATATAATATTCACATCTATGAAAGCCTTGTATTTAAGCAATTTATATTGCTTCATGGAAAAATATCTAAATCATTATTAAATTAATAAAAATTAACTAAATCATAATATTTACACACTTCACTATGCTTGATGAAAGAGATATGTGTATAGTTTCCTACCTGTGTTGAGAGCGAATATGTATAGGATTTCAGATTTCATCCTGTCCTATACACATTGACTGGTAGATTTAGATAGACGAGGGTTTTCCCTGAACGACTGAGAAATCGCGGGAAGCCTTGTGGTGACTGGATTTATTGGACTTGGGTGGACGTCAGTGAAGGGAATCGAATAAAAAACATAAGACAATGTAATTATTACAATTTAATTTATTATAAAAAGTACTTTACTCATATTTCTATACACATCTATTTCTTCTTTCTCACCGCACTGCTACTGAAATTCGGCTGTAGTTTAATGTCTTGCTGCAACCGAGCAATCTGTTTGCTTACAAGACAAAAACAGACAGTCTACTCGCGTACTCTTGACACCAGAGTACGCGAGTAGACACCAGTAGACGTCATCCATCTTTGTGTTTAAACTATAACCAAGTCTCTTCATTCCATGAGGGCAGAATATGATTACACATTCGCCGCACACTATCGCCAACAGAACCGAGCGTATCGGGCGTTTTTCTGTACCCGGCGTTTTGGGTGATTTTGAAGTGAGAAGCATGAAAAACCGTAAAGAACGACCAGTACTTATGGTGCTACGTTCAGACTGGGAAAATACGCCAACTTATTCAAAAGTGAAGCCAGTTGTTGAGGTGACCATTGAAAAAAATGGGCAGATGATCCCTGTTAATCAAGCTTCTCTTTGGCATGACTTGAAAAATTTGAATGTAAATTTCTCTCAACGCGCGTTGGAGTCCTTTTTTACTCAGTCGAGCCACATGCATCAATGTCGCCAAATTTGATAGCTGAACACGATAAAACCTTATACTGGCCGGATTCTATTGATATGGATTCCGGTCATTTTGTTTGGTTGCAATTTACCAGCAAGAGTGGCAGACATTACCGTGCTTTGCTTGAAGATTACCACAATGAAATGGCAATGCTTTATGTTAAGGATGAACTATCCGACGAACATATAGCCAGTTATGTATTATCTTTCGAGTTAACGCCACCGCTTGATTTGGGTACCCGCATTCCTCAAGTTGAGTCGGCCTACGTTGATGCTGACTATCAGTTAGGCGGTGTATCAACAGCTGTATATAAAACGATTATCGAGCACTATGGCGCTGTGATTAGTGATACACACCAAACAGAAGCAGGAATGCTACTTTGGTTATTCGGTATCCCTAAGGAAAGCAGCCTTGAGATCACCCTCTTAACCGTAGTCGATGGCAAACTGGAATTTAAAACCAACACAACTGGTGCAAGATACGTGTACCAAGGTGATATCCAGGCAATGCAGGCTGTAGCCGATACAATTTGGGGCAATCCTGATAATGTAGAATTATCCGACCCCATAAGTTTGGGCTTTCATCCCACATGGCATGATCGAAGCGATCACGTTCTTATCGCCACAAAGATAGATACTTAGTCGGCATTTATGGTTTTTTTAGCAAAAAAAACAGCTTTCCATTCACCCACACCAAATAAACACTCACACCACAAAATCGGCGCTACACCGCACCCGCCTGCGGTTTCGGATCATAAAATTTTTCAGTTTTGCCGTTTTTTTCTGGTTTTGAAACCCGCAAAAATCACGTTATCTCTTTGAATTTAAAGACACGTTATTATTTTATGTGACGTGGTAAAAAATCAGGCGAGAAAAGGAACGTACCGCAGTTCCGGCAATCCCTTGCAGAACGGGGCTTACAGACGAGTAGATGTGTTGAAGCCAATAAAAAATAAACGGCCAGATACATCAATAGGCTAATGAATTTATAACAATCACGCTGTCCCTTCGATCCGTTAGGTTAGGGAGGCCATGACCATCATTTCTAATGTAGACCTTGGCGCTGCTGAGTTCAAAACCTGTAAGCAGCATCTGTATAGTTTACCTCCGAGTATTGGAGTGACGCGTATAGTATTTCAGATGTCCTCATGTCCTGTACACATAACTATACACACTAGGCTGTAGATTTAGATAGACGAGGGTTTTCCCTGAGCGACGGAGAATTCGCGCGAAGCCTTGTGGTTACTGGATTTGTTGGATTTGGGTAGACGTTGACAGAAGTGTAATTGGAGCGGGTGAAGGGAATCGAACCCTCGTATGCAGCTTGGGAAGCTGCCGTTCTACCATTGAACTACACTCGCACACAGAAGCGACTGGCATTATAGCGCTATGCTGTTGCCGAGCAAGTAAAAAACCCGGCAAAGTGCTGATGTTTTAGCCGGTTATGCAGCTGTGGAGAGCGGTAGAAACAGCGTCTCATAGCCATTGGAAATGACGTGCCAGGCAAAGTAGGCAAATAGCAGTGCGGAAATCAGGCTGCAATAGAATGAGATCCGTTCTTTCAGCAGACTCTGGCCGTATTTCACCAGCGCGGCAAGGAAGAACGTCCACAGTACGCCGCCGACGAAAAAGCCCAGCAGAAACAGCGTAATCATGAAAGCAGAGCCATCGGTAGACTGCGCAATAATCGTGCCGCCGATCGCCGCAAACCACAGTAACGCCGTCGGTGACGCCAACGCCATGCCGAAGCCGCTGAAAAACTCGGTATATCGGGCAGGTGGGGCAGTAAAATCCGCCGCATTCGCTGTCGCAGACAGGTCGGCGAAGCGCTTAACCTGATAGTCACGCCATGCCGCGCGCGCCATGTTGAATGTCATCCAAATCAGAATCAACCCACCGCCAATCCATAACACCCAGCGGACGGGCGTCAGGTTAAAGACCACCGCCAGACCCAGCACCGACAGCGTGGCATAAAACAGATCGCCGAAACAGGAACCCAGCCCGATATAAAACGCCGAGCGCGCCCCATGTCGCAGCCCACGGTTAATAATCGCGGTATTGACCATTCCCAGATCGAGACAGAGTGACAGGGATAGCAGCATCCCCGTGAAGACAACTAACAGCATGGTATTCCCTTCGAGCGTTAAGCAATAAGGCGAGTGTAGAGCCGAAGGGAAAGGCTGTATTGTCAAAAATTGATACGGCGGAATTGCCCCGGCGTCATGGCATTATAGCGGTTGAAGGCCTTCGTGAAATGCGCCTGATCGGCAAACCCGACATCGCCCGCGACCTGACTAATCGCAGCGCCCTGCCGCAGCAGCTCCCGCGCTTTACACATGCGTCGCTGCATCAACCACGCCAGCGGCGGTAGCCCGACTGCCTGATTAAACGAGCGCACCAGATGTGCCACCGACAGATTTTCCTGCTGTGCGAGCTGATCGAGTGTGGGGACATCGCTAAGATCGTTCAGCAACCCGTCTTTGATCCGCGTGATCCGCTCTGCTTCTTTGACCTGTCCCTGAGACGGCATAGGATGTTGGTTTTCCATCAACCCGGCCAGCAGCAGGATAATACGCTCCTGACGCGAGCTATCGTCCAAATCAGAGGTGACGAGCTGTTTTAGCTCGGATGCCAATTGCGCCGACGGATTCCAGCCCCGTGAGAATCGAAAGGTTTGGTGGAAATAATGCTCGAATGCCTGCGGGTGAACGTACAGCGATGCGCACTGCCAGCGGTCAAACGCGTTCTCGCTGCCTTGCAGTTGGTTGGGATTGTAGGTTGTCACCATATCGTTGGTGGCAACAAAGGTTTCTCCATCCAGCCAGACCGTTTCCAACCCGCTGAGATTGGCGCTGATGACGAACTCGTCGTGCGTATGCCGTGGAAAACTGCGGCCATTAGTTAACAGCGCCAGTTCGAACCAGGCATCGCGGTACGTCATCATGAGGGTGTTCCAGCAGTGAATGAATGCCTGAAAATAGCATCTTCCCCCGTTGGGCGACAATCACAGAATGACGACAAAATGCGGAGATAAAACGAGATGATAATACTATCGAGGTGAGATCGAGATACACGGGGCTACCACGGTGCGAGGTATCCCTACGGGAACCTCATCCCCGTGTTTCCCCTAAAATTTGGCATTGTCGATAATAAAAAAAACCGGTGCAGTTGCACCGGTTTAATAAAGTATGACGACAATGTCAGTCTGACTTTCTCTATCTTACTTCTGCGGACGCATCGCTGGGAACAGGATAACGTCGCGGATGGTGTGGCTGTTCGTGAACAACATCACCATGCGGTCGATACCAATACCCAGACCCGCGGTTGGCGGCAGGCCGTGTTCCAGGGCGGTTACGTAGTCTTCGTCGTAGAACATCGCTTCGTCATCGCCTGCATCTTTAGCATTCACCTGCTGAGCAAAACGCTCTGCCTGATCTTCGGCATCATTCAGCTCGGAGAAGCCGTTACCGATTTCACGGCCGCCGATGAAGAACTCAAAGCGATCGGTGATTTCTGGGTTATCATCGTTACGACGCGCCAGCGGTGACACTTCAGCCGGATATTCGGTGATGAAGGTCGGTTGAATCAGGCTGCTTTCCGCCGTCTCTTCGAAGATCTCAGTAACGATGCGGCCCAGGCCCCAGCTTTTCTCGATCTTGATGCCCAGAGACTGTGCGATCGCGGTCGCTTTCTCCAGATCGTCCAGATCGGCAACGTGGGTTTCAGGACGGTATTTGCAGATCGCTTCGCGCATCGTCAGCTTCTCGAACGGCTTACCGAAGTCGAATGTCTGGTCGCCGTATTCCACCGTCGTCGAGCCCAGCACGTCCTGCGTCAGCGTACGGAACAGGTTTTCCGTCAACACAATCAGGTCTTTATAATCGGCATACGCCATATAAAGTTCCATCATGGTGAATTCAGGGTTGTGACGTGGCGAAACGCCTTCGTTACGGAAGTTACGGTTGATCTCGAACACACGCTCAAAACCACCCACAACCAGACGCTTCAGGTACAGTTCCGGCGCGATGCGCAGGTACATGTCGATGTCCAGCGCGTTATGGTGCGTGATGAACGGACGGGCAGACGCGCCGCCAGGGATCACCTGCATCATTGGCGTTTCGACTTCCATAAAGCCGTTATCCACCATGAAGCGGCGAATAGCAGCCATCACGTTAGAACGGATGCGGAAGGTATTGCGTGATTCGTCGTTGGCAATCAGATCCAGATAGCGTTGACGATAGCGGGTTTCCTGATCGGCCAGACCGTGGAACTTATCCGGCAGCGGACGCAGCGCTTTGGTCAGCAGACGCAGTTCGGTACAGTGGATAGACAGCTCGCCAGTTTTGGTTTTGAACAGCTTGCCGCGCGCACCCAGGATATCGCCCAGATCCCACTTCTTGAACTGCTCGTTATAGATGCCTTCCGCCAGATCGTCGCGAGAAACATACAGCTGAATACGGCCACCGACGTCCTGCAAGGTCACGAAAGAGGCTTTACCCATGATGCGACGGGTCATCATTCGGCCCGCAACGGTCACTTCGATACCCAGTTCTTCCAGCTCTTCGTTCTCTTTGGCATCGAACTCTGCGTGCAGACGATCGGACGTGCTGTCACGGCGGAAATCATTCGGGAATGCGATCCCAGTTTCACGCAGCGCCACCAGCTTTTCACGACGCGCTTTTAATTCATTATTCAGATCTTGCGCCTGATCGGCACCCTGTGATTGTGATTCAGCCATGTGAATTCTTATAACCCCGCTTTTAAACTTGCTTCAATAAATTTGTCCAGATCGCCATCCAGTACCGCCTGAGTGTTACGTGTTTCCACTCCGGTACGTAAATCTTTGATGCGCGAATCATCCAGAACATAGGAACGAATTTGACTACCCCAGCCGATATCAGATTTGTTGTCTTCCATCACCTGTTTCTCAGCATTTTTCTTTTGCATCTCAAACTCGTACAGCTTGGCTTTCAGCTGTTTCATCGCCTGATCTTTGTTTTTATGCTGGGAACGGTCATTCTGACACTGCGTGACAATGTTGGTCGGAATGTGGGTAATACGCACCGCGGATTCTGTCCGGTTAACGTGCTGACCACCCGCACCGGATGCGCGGTAAACGTCAATACGCAGGTCGGCTGGATTGATTTCGATATCAATATCGTCATCCACTTCCGGGTAGACAAACGCGGAGCTGAATGAGGTGTGACGGCGGCCGCCGGAATCGAACGGGCTCTTACGCACCAGACGGTGTACGCCCGTTTCAGTACGCAACCAGCCAAACGCATAGTCACCGATGATCTTGATTGTGGCGGATTTTGTACCGGCTACGTCACCGTCTGACTCTTCAATAATTTCGGTTTTAAACCCTTTGGCTTCCGCCCAACGCAGGTACATACGCACCAGCATGCTAGCCCAGTCCTGCGCTTCCGTACCGCCAGAACCCGCCTGAATATCCAGGTAGCAATCCGCACTGTCGTACTGGCCGGAGAACATGCGACGGAACTCGAGCTGGCCTAATTTATTTTCCAACGCGTCCAGTTCTACCGACGTCTCATTAAAGGTGTCTTCGTCGTCTTCTTCCACCGCGAGCTCAAGCAGACCATTCACATCTTCCAGACCCTGAGTCAGTTGATCGATGGTGTCTACGATAGCTTCCAGCGAGGAACGTTCTTTTCCCAATGCCTGAGCGCGTTCAGGCTCATTCCAGACATCAGGCTGTTCCAGCTCGGCGTTTACTTCTTCGAGGCGTTCTTTCTTGGCATCATAGTCAAAGATACCCCCTAAGAACGGCACTACGTTCAGACAGATCCTGAATGCGGTTTTTTACCGGATTAATTTCAAACATGATTTTTTATATTCTTACGTTAAGTCGTTGACAACGGAATGGTGTAACCCGCCATTCTAGCGGATAAAAGGCGCATTTTATAGACTTTCTGCCCACCGTATGTGGTTCGTACTATACCCTAGATAATTCGAGTTGCGTGAAGGCGGCAACCGCGTGAGTCCCCAGGAACTTACTCAGGTAAGTGACTGGGGCGAGTAAGGACAGCCAACGCACAAGCAGCTTGAAGTATGACGGGTATATCAGCGCGGCCACAGATGTTGAATCATCAATTGCACCGAGCGTTTACCGCGAAACTCGTTAATATCCAGCCGATACACCATTTCCACTTCTTTAATGCTCGGATCCGGCCAGATGGTGGTATCGACATTGAACGCGATACCATCTAACAGCGGCACAGCGCCAGTTGCGCCTATCGGTTCAAACATCGCTTTCAAATGGCGTTCTTTGAGTAGACGGGGTTGCAGAATACGGAAGCAACCATCGAACGTCGGTTCAGGGAACGCCTGACCCCACGGCCCGGCGTAGCGCAGCATTTCTGCCGTCGATAACAAATCCAGCTCCGGCAGAGCGAGTTCACCATCAGACCAAACAACGCCTTCAAGCTGAGACGGATCGAGCCATTCGCCAACCAGCTCGCCGAAACGCTGACGGAAATCGTCGAACCGATCTTCATGCAGCGATAGCCCTGCCGCCATTGCGTGTCCGCCGAACTTATCCATCATACCGGGATACAGTGTATCCAGCCGCTCCAGCGCATCACGCAGATGCAGACCAGAAATAGAACGCCCCGACCCTTTCAGCATGCCGTCGCCCGCGGGTGCAAAGGCAATTACCGGACGATGAAAACGCTCTTTAATACGCGAAGCCAGAATACCGACAACGCCCTGATGCCACTCTGGGTGATACATCGCCAGCCCGTAAGGCAATTCAGTACGAGTGCGTTCCAGCGATTCGCACAGGCGCAGCGCTTCGACCTGCATTCCCTGTTCGATCTCCCGCCTGTCCTGATTCAACGCATCTAAATCATTAGCCAGCATGCGCGCCTGAGTAATATCGTTACTCAATAACAGCTCAACGCCGACCGTCATGTCATCCAACCGACCGGCGGCATTCAATCGTGGCCCAAGCGCAAAACCTAAATCGCTGGAGACAAGCTGGCTAGCATCGCGGTTAGCCACTTCCAGCAGCGCACGAATGCCCGGGCGACACTCGCCAGCACGAATGCGGTTCAGCCCCTGTGCAACCAGAATTCGGTTATTGGCATCCAGCGGCACGACGTCAGCCACCGTGCCCAGCGCGACCAGATCCAGTAATTCGGTGAGATTCGGCTTCGCCAGTCCCTGTTGCGTAAACAAGGGCTGCGTAAACCAGTCGCTATCGCGCAGGCGCACGAACAGCGCCATCATCAGGTAAAACGCAACGCCCACACCAGCAAGTGCTTTGGAGGGAAACTGGCAGTCAGGCAGATTGGGGTTAATCATGGCGTCGGCGTCAGGCAGGGTTTCACCCGGCAGATGGTGATCGGTCACCAGCACCGCGATACCACGCCGATGCGCATCTTCAACCCCCGCGTGAGAAGAGATCCCGTTATCCACGGTCACAATCACTTCCGCCCCCAGCGCGGCAGCCTGCGCTACCACTTCTGGGCTTAGCCCGTAGCCGTTTTCAAAACGGTTCGGCACCAGATATTTCACGTTAACGCCACCCATACTGCGCAGCGCTAATACGGTGAGCGCGGTGCTGGTGGCACCATCGGCATCAAAGTCGCCAACAATGACGATGCAGCGCTTCTCGGCCAACGTGTGTTGCAGCAGATCAATCGCTTTATCAATGCCGCTGAGCAAACGGTAATTGAGTAAACCACTCAGGCTACGTTCTAGCTCCTGCGCACCTTTCACGCCGCGCTGCGCATAAAGGCGACGCAGCAAGGGTGGAACAGTGTCAGGTAAATCAATGTCCTCCGCCAGCGGACGCCGGCGGAGTTGGGTAATCATATCCACGTAGCATTAACCGCCGGTTTTTTTCGAGGCTTTGTGTGCTTCCAGCATCGCCAGCATTTCTTTCGGCCCTTGATATCCCGGTACGACCATACCGTCTTGCAGCACGATGGCGGGGGTACCCTGCACGCCAAACTGTATGCCCAGTTGGTAATGCGCGGCAATATCGGTTTTACACGTTGCAGCCGAGATCGCGTCGCCCTTCATCGCGCTATCAAACGCTTTATTGCGATCGGCCACGCACCAGATGGACTGCATATCTTTCGCTGCCGGCGATTTCATACCCTGACGCGGGAAGGCCAGATAGCGCACGGTAATGCCTAGCGCGTTGTAGTCTTTCATCTGTTCATGCAGTTTGTGGCAATAGCCGCAGGTGATGTCGGTGAACACGGTGATAACGTGTTTTTCCTGCGCGGCTTTATACACAATCATCTGATCCTGTAGCGCATCCAGCTTGCCGATCAGGATCTTATTGGTGGTGTTGACTGGCATAGTGCCGCTCACATCATAAAGCGGGCCTTGCAGCAAATGCTTGCCGTCTTCGCTGATGTACAGCACACCGCTATCGGTAATGACAGTTTTCATACCCGCCATCGGCGAAGGCAGGATTTCCGCCCCTTGCATATCCAGACGCGTTAACGTCTGCTTGATCGCAGCATCATCGGCATGGGCGAAATGGGTCGCCGTCGCCACCAGCAAAGAAAGCAGTAATAACCCTTTTTTCATTTCATCAATCCTGTTTTTCGCAGCATGGTCCGTAGCAAACATGGTCCGTAGCAAACATGGTCCGTAGCAAAGTAGCCTTGTACCCATGCGCGGTGATACATGCGCGGTGATAGTGAACGGGGTGTCCCGTCAGCCAGATAACGTCCTGTTACTCTATAGTGACTCGATTGGTTATATTATCCCTAGGCGCGCGGATGGTGCTGCTGATGCAGCTGTTTCAGCCGCTCCGTCGCCACATGGGTGTAAATCTGCGTCGTGGAAAGATCGCTGTGCCCCAAGAGCATCTGTACGACCCGTAAATCCGCGCCGTGGTTCAATAAATGGGTCGCAAACGCGTGGCGTAAGACATGCGGCGAAAGCTTTTCGCTGTCGATGGACGCCAGTACCGCATAATGCTTGATGCGGTGCCAGAACGTCTGGCGCGTCATTTGCCGTGCGCGATTGCTGGGAAACAGCACATCCAGCGTTTGCCCATTCAGCAGCCACGGACGACCATGTTCCAGATAATACTCGATCCAGTACACCGCTTCTTCACCCAGCGGCACCAGACGTTCTTTATTGCCTTTCCCCAGCACGCGTACCACGCCCTGCCGCAGGCTGACATCACTCATCGTCAAACTAACCAGCTCGGAAACACGCAACCCCGTCGCATACAATACCTCAAGCATGGCCTTATCGCGTAATTCCAGCGGTTGTTCAATGCTTGGGGCGTTGAGCAACGTATCAACCTGCGCCTCGCTCAAATCTTTGGGTAGACGCTGCGGCAGTTTTGGCGATGATAGCACCGCACTCGGATCGTCGCTGCGACGCTTTTCCCGATAAAGGTACTGAAAGAAGCGGCGCATCGCGCTCAGCAAGCGGGCAGAACTGGTCGCCTTGTAGCCCCCCTCGACTCTGTCAGCGAGAAACGCCTGAAGATCGAGCGACTGAGCCTGTAGCAAACCGTTCTCATGATGTGCAAGCCACTCCGCGAGCGTTCGCAGATCCAACCGATAAGAGGCCAGCGTATTCTCTGCCAGATTTCTTTCCAGCCACAGCGCATCGAGAAACTGTTCGATAAGCGCCTGATCGTGTTCTTGCATCGCCGTGTCCTTCTTCGCTGGTTGGTAATAGTATGCCGATGAAGCGGCGACTTTACACCTTCATCCAGTCCGCCTTCTCTCGAAAACAGAATTGTGCGCGATCTCACATATTCCGTGAACACTAACATCGCCATAACATTCTCCGGCAAAAATAAGGCCGAGGCACATTATATCTTATGTATCGTCAATATAGCGGAACAGGCTCCTTGAAGCCGCGCGTCTACTGGCATTGACCTTACTGAATCAACGTTGAAAAGCCGATTTTTCTGTGCGTAGAATGGCTGTTCGTGTTGTTAAAATAAAGAAACATTATGCAAGCCACCACCATCACTCCCACTCTCGATGCCGAAGCGGAAGCACCACCCGTAAACTCACGCAATAAAGTGATTGTTGCGTCATTAATTGGCACCGCTATCGAATTTTTCGATTTTTATATCTACGCCACCGCTGCGGTGCTGATTTTCCCGCACATTTTCTTCCCACAAGGCGATCCGACTGCTGCGACGCTACAGTCGCTCGCCACCTTTGCGATTGCCTTTGTGGCTCGCCCGATTGGCTCGGCAGTCTTCGGTCACTTTGGCGACCGCGTCGGACGTAAAGTCACACTGGTCGCTTCTCTGCTGACCATGGGGATTTCAACCGTTCTGATTGGGCTGTTACCCACCTACGAAACTATTGGTATTTTTGCACCGATTCTGCTGGCACTGGCGCGCTTCGGTCAGGGCCTGGGTTTGGGCGGTGAATGGGGCGGCGCGGCGCTGCTGGCGACCGAAAATGCCCCGTCCCATAAACGTGCGCTGTATGGGTCGTTCCCCCAGCTTGGCGCGCCGATTGGCTTCTTCTTCGCTAACGGCACTTTCTTGCTGTTGTCCTGGCTGCTGACGGAAGAGCAGTTCATGACCTGGGGCTGGCGCGTGCCGTTCGTCGCGTCTGCCGCGCTGGTGCTGGTTGGCCTGTATGTCCGTATCTCTCTGCATGAAGCCCCGGTATTTACCAAAGCGGTCAAAGCCGGTAAGCAGGTGCGTATGCCGCTGGGCACGCTGCTCAGTAAGCATATGAAAGTCACGATCCTCGGCACCTTCATCATGCTGGCGACCTACACGCTGTTCTACATCATGACTGTGTACTCCATGACGTACGGTACAGCGCCAGAACCTAAGGGGCTTGGCTTCTCACGTAACAGTTTCCTGTTGATGCTGATGATCGCGGTGATCGGCTTTGGTCTGATGGTGCCAGTAGCGGGCTATCTAGCGGATGCTTTTGGCCGCCGTAAGACCATGATTACCATCACCTGCCTTATGATCGTCTTCGCTATGCTGTTCCCTTATATGCTCGGTTCTGGTAATCAGGCGCTGGTGATGGGCTTCCTGGTGCTGGGTCTGAGCATCATGGGGCTGACGTTCGGCCCGATGGGTGCCCTGCTGCCGGAGCTGTTCCCGACGGAAGTACGCTACACCGGTGCATCATTCTCCTATAACGTCTCGTCGATTCTGGGCGCATCAGTCGCACCGTATATCGCCGCGTGGCTGACGGCTAACTATGGCCTGTTCTACGTCGGTGTTTATCTGGCTGCTATGGCATCGCTGACGCTGATTGCACTGCTTCTCACCAAAGAAACGCGTCACCAGTCTCTGGGATAATATCCCCTTCGGTGGGGGCTACGGCCCTCACTGCGTCTTTCTTTACTCCTGTTCTCCTTTTAGAATACCGACATCCGGCGGCATCTTTCGCTCATCACATCATCTCTGTGATCGGAAGCGAACGCGCCCTTATTGATAGAAATTGTTTATAAAGAACTGAATATGAAAATCGGTCTGTTTTACGGCTCAAGCACCTGCTACACCGAAATGGCAGCGGAAAAAATTCGCGACATTCTGGGCGAAGCACTGGTGGATCTACACAACGTTAAGGATGTCGACCCTCAACGTATGGAAGATTACAGTACGCTGATTCTCGGCATCCCCACCTGGGATTTCGGTGAGATTCAGGAAGACTGGGAGAACATTTGGGGTCAGTTAGCGACGCTAAACCTCAACGGCAAAGTCGTGGCGCTCTACGGTATGGGCGACCAGCTTGGCTACAGCGAATGGTTCCTTGATGCGCTGGGCATGCTGCATGACCAACTGCTGCCGCTGGGTGTCACCTTCGTTGGATACTGGCCGATAGAGGGCTACGAATTCACCAGCCCGAAACCGCTGACTACCGACGGTAAACACTTTGTCGGGCTGGCGCTGGATGAAGTGAACCAATACGACCTCAGTGATGAACGGTTGGAACAGTGGTGCGAACAGATCCTGCAAGAAATGGCGTCACTGCTGTAATCTGAGCCGAATGGTGATGTGAGGCGGATACCGTTGCGATCGGCATCCGCGAATATTGATATCCGTAAAGGTTGAAGTAGCCTAGCGCTTTTGTAACCAGCGGGTACGCGCCGCGGTATCAAGAAAGCTCCACGCGACAAAGCGGCTTTGCTTTTGGCCTTGCGCCATATCTATCGTTCTGACCTTCTCCGCATCAACCGCTTCCAGCGCACGATAAATCTCCGGCAGGTTCTCTTTGCGTGACACCAGCGACGTAAACCACAGGCACTGACGGGCGAAACCGGCGCTCTCTTTGATCATCTGACCAATAAAAGCGGACTCGCCACCTTCACACCACAGCTCATCCTGCTGGCCGCCAAAATTCAGCGGTGAGCGTTTATCCAGCCCCAGATTATGCAGTTTGCGCTGCGATCCCTGACGAGCATCCTCCGCAGACGCATGGAACGGCGGGTTACACATGACGGCATCAAACGTGTCGTTCTTGTGAATAATCCCTGCCAGGATCGCTTTGCTGTTCTTCTGACGACGCAGGCGAATCGACCGATTCAAGCCGGGGTTCGCCTCAATCGTCTCATTGGCTGCTTTCATCGCTTGCGGATTAATCTCGCTGCCGGTAAAGCGCCAGCCGTACTCGCGATGTCCAATCAGCGGATAGATGCAGTTGGCACCACAGCCGACATCCAGCACGGACGCATCGCGCAGCACCACCGAACGGTTATCTTCCGCCAGCAAGTCAGCCAGATGGTGGATATAATCGGCGCGGCCAGGAATTGGCGGGCACAGAAAGCCCTCTGGAATCGTCCAGTGCTCAATCTGATAAAAATGCTGCAACAACGCCTGATTCAGCGTTTTCACCGCCTCAGGATTGGCAAAGTCCACGGACTCATCACCGTAGGCATTTACCTTTACAAACGGGATCAGCGCAGGATAACTCTGTTTGAGCGCGGGAAAATCATAACGGTCGCGATGGCGATTACGAGGGTGCAGACCATTTTTTTGCACTGCGGGCTTAGTCATCAGTTATATCCAATCAATTTCAAAGCACGGCCAAACGATGACCGAATAAAAACATGTCCAACGCGCTGCTATCTTGCCCAGTGTTTCTGCTGCAAAAGAATTTGACGCAAGTGACGCCATTCGTCATCGCCCATGCTGTCCGACGCCAGCCACAGCTGTTGTTTGTCTTTACCGTTAACCGCTTGCAATGACAGCAATACGCCATTCTTCAGCAGCCACGGTCGTTTAACGATCTGCCATTCCTGCTGCCGCCAGTTCAGGGTCGTTTCGCTAAGCAGAACGATTTCCCCCTGTCGGGATTTGATATTCTTTTGGCTACGGATAAAACCGAACATCACCATCGTGACCAGGCATAGCCATAGCCACGCATAGCCGTCCGGCCACGGTGCCAGCAGAATGAGCAATACTAATAGGCCATGCACAACCAATGAAAGCAGCTGCATGCGCCAGGAAACGCGAAGGTCACATTGCCACTGGGCCACGATCTTTATTTCGCGTCTGAATTAGGGAAATCATGCGTTTCAGCTCTCCGTCCTCCGGTTCACCGTGGTTCATCAGCCAGTTGAATAAATCGGGATCGTCGCTTTGTAACAAGCGGACAAACGTGCGCTTATCCGTGTCATTAAGTGTGTCATAGTCATGCTCAAAAAACGGCATGATCGCGATATCCAATTCGCGCATACCACGGCGGCATGCCCAATGAATGCGTGATTTATTATCGATTTCCATATTTCATGTCCACCTTGTTATCGCTGCTTGCCGCTAGTGTACTCTGATTCCGGTAGCGGGTATCAACTAATAGTAACATTTTGACATAGTTTACTGGTGTGCGCCGCGCCGAGTGCGCTCATCAGCATCAGGATGTGCTATGCCATAACGCTCGTGAATAACCACTTGCAAACCCTGAGCGCTCTTTTACCATTAGGACATTCGGGTATCGCCCTTAGCGCAGGATTGTACTATATGGTTAATCAACATACGGCTCATCAACTTCCTTTTGCCTCACAGCCCCCATTGGCTTCCGCTCAACTAGCCGCTACGCTCATCTCTTTGGATGACTGGGCACTCGCCACGCTGGTCGGGCCGGATACCGTCAAATATCTTCAGGGGCAGGTCACCGCGGATGTCGGAGCGCTGCCTGACGATGGGCACATCCTTTGCGCCCACTGCGACGCGAAAGGAAAAATGTGGAGCAACCTGCGTCTGTTCCATCACGGCGAAGGCTTTGCGTTTATTGAGCGCCGTAATCTACGCGACGCCCAGCTTAGCGAACTGAAAAAATACGCCGTTTTCTCAAAAACGACCATCGCACCAGACGATAACACCCTCCTGCTGGGCGCAGCGGGTGCGGGCATCCGCGAGCTTCTGGCCTCTGTATTTAACCAGCTTCCGGACGCTGAACACCCTGTCGTGCAGCACGAAGGGGCTACCTTACTGCATTTTGCCCATCCTGCAGAACGTTTCTTGCTGGTACTGTCTCCTGAGCACAGTGCGTCGCTGCTTGAACAACTCGGCGATAAAGTCAGCCTGAATGACAGCCGCCAATGGCTGACGCTGGATATTGAAGCAGGTCAGCCCATCATTGACAGCGCAAACAGTGCACAGTTCATCCCGCAAGCGACTAATTTACAGGCATTAAATGGGATTAGTTTCAGCAAAGGGTGCTATACCGGTCAGGAAATGGTCGCTCGGGCAAAATATCGCGGAGCCAACAAGCGTGCACTTTACTGGCTGGCGGGTAAGGCAAATAAGGTGCCGCAAGCGGGGGACGATCTCGAATTGCAGCTCGGCGAGAACTGGCGTCGTACCGGTACGGTGTTGGCAGCCAGCCAATTGCAGAACGGTGATGTTTGGGTACAGGCGGTGCTGAATAACGATTTCACCGCAGAGAACGTCCTGCGCGTCCGTGACGATGCCGAAAGCCAGCTCACGGTTCAGCCTCTGCCGTATGAAATCACGGATTAATTCGACGAGTGATACCGCGCATGAGCCACCTTGGCTCATGCGTTTTATGCAGGCTTAGATATAAAGATAAATCGCCAGAAAGTGGCAGACGCTGCCGCCCAACACAAATCCGTGCCAAATCGCGTGATTATAGGGAATCCGCTTGCAGGCGTAGAAAATCACCCCCAGCGTGTACACCACGCCGCCCACCGCCAGCAGCGTCACGCTCCCCGCCGCCAGTTTCATCACCATCTGGTAAATCACCACCAGCGACAGCCAGCCCATCACCAGATAGGTAATTAACGACAGCACTTCAAAACGGTGAGCAAACGCCAGTTTGAAGATCACGCCCAGCAGCGCCATGCTCCAGATGACGACCATCAGACCATGCGCCAGCGGCGAATCCAGCCCTACCAGCAAAAACGGCGTATAGGTTCCGGCAATCAACAGATAGATGGCACAGTGGTCGAATTTCTTCAGCCACGGCTTAATACGCTGAGACGGAATCGCGTGATACAGCGTCGACGCCAGAAACAGCAGGATAATGCTGCTGCCATAGAGACTGTAGCTGGTAATCGCCACGCTGCCAGCGTCATTGTTGACTGCCTGCACCAGCAATAAAACCAGCCCCACAATCCCGAAAATCACACCGATTCCGTGGCTTATGCTGTTCGCAATTTCCTCTGCCAGAGAGTAATCCGACATTTGTTCATTTTTTGACATCAATCGATTCCGCAGTATTCGGCAATAATCCACGCTCTTGTGCAAAACGAAGCAAGCCTAGGTGTTTAACCTTTGAGCAGATTAACTGAGAATAGTTTCAGTGTACACGTGTAAGCTAAAATATTTACTTTCGTCTGACTTCCGGCTTTCCCTCTCACTTAGCCTGTAATCATGCATGTCAATCTCGGGCGACATCCCCTACAATGATCGACGTCGATATCTCCCTGTTTAGAGGTAAGTTTTTCATGTCATCTGCCCCATCTACTCTGAATTTCGGTTCCATGACCGATGTCTTCGGCTTTCTGATAGAAATCGATAAATTAAAAAGCGTACAGCGCCGCACCAAGATTATCGGCAGCGAACGTCACGAAGATTCTGCCGAACACAGCTGGCATTTTGCCGTCGCCGCGATGGCGCTGGCGCCTTATGCCGGTGAAGGCGTCGATATCCAGCGCGTGATCCAAATGGCGCTGATTCACGACATCGTTGAAATCGATGCGGGCGATGTGCTCGTTTACGATCTTTCCGCTCGTCTGGCGATTCACGATCAGGAAGTGGCTGCCGCCGCCCGCATCTTTGGCCTGCTGCCCGAGCCACAGCGTCAGCAATTCCACGATCTGTGGGAAGAGTATGAAGCCAACGAAACGCCCAGCGCCCAGTTCGCCATGATGCTCGATCGCGTCATGCCAATGCTGATGAATCTGTACAACGGCGGGCAAAGCTGGGTAGAAAACGGCATCCGTCTGGAACAGGTTCTTGACCGCGCCGAGTTCATCGCCACGATCAACCCAGAACTGTGGCAATACCTCCAGCAACATCTGGAAGACGCCAAAGCCAAGGGCTGGTTGCTATAATTCGGTTTTCTCGCTAGACGCCCCGCCGCCGGGCATGCACGTCAGGAGAGGGTGATGTCTTTAAAAACAATCGCGAATAACCTGGGTTTGTCCGTGGCGGCGGTGAGTCGTGCGCTGAACGGCCATCGGGATATCTCCGACGCCACGCGCCAGCGTATTCAGGAGGAAGCGGAACGTATTGGCTATCGCCCCAATACGCACGCACGCCGCCTGAAAATGGGCAAAAGCAACGCCGTCGGGCTGGTCTATCCCTATGCCTCTTCCCTGAGTAACGATATTTTTTTCGAGATGATTGGCGCGATCAGCCGCAAACTGGCACAGCATGAGGTCGATTTTCTCCTGCTGGCTGACGAGCAAGACGCCTGTCAGGGTGCCGCCCGGTTGATCGCCAGCCGCCGTATCGACGCGCTGATCGTGGCGCATACATGCGAGCAGGATGCACGACTGACGTTACTGCAACGTAACAACGTCCCGTTTCTGGCGCTGGGGCGCAGCCAGCTTCCTCACCCTTACGCCTGGTTCGATTTTGACAACCGTGCAGGCATGGCGTTGGCAACCGAACACCTGATCGCGCTCGGGCATCGCCGTATCGCCATGTTAAGCGAAGATCACCCGCAGGCGTTTATCATGCAGCGTCGTCAGGGCTATCACGATGCTCTGCAACACCACGGCCTGCCGTTTCACGACGCGTATCTGCGCTGTGTGAATCCCACGCGGCGCGCGGGCTATCAGGCCATGCTCGACCTTTTGGCGCTGCCTGAACCACCCACCGCGATGGTGATGGACGGCAATGTCCACGGCGATGGCGCAGTCGCCGCGTTGCAGCAGGCGGGGCGGCTTTCCGGTTCACACCCCATCGCATTAGTGATGTATGACGGCTTGCCGCAAGACAGCCTGACCGACATCACCGTGACCGCAATCGAACAGGCAACTCGCGAGCAGGTTGGCGAACAGATTGCCAGTATGATGCAGGCGCTGATCGCGGGCGAAGCCGTAGAAAACTTGCAGGTGTTGTGGCAGCCAACATTACGCCTCGGCAACACGAGCTTTCCTGCCTAATCTATTCCGTTATCGACCACGTTTAATAAAATCATCGGTTGGTTTGCTACGCCAACCGTCAGCGAGATGCCCTTCACAGCCTCATCGCAACCTTTTTCCATTTTCTAACGATTATTTTAACAACATCACATTTCTTAAACGTTTAAGTTGATGACTTAAACGTTTAAGTTTTCACTAAGATCCACTATTCGTAATTTGGAATCCTCCTCATGATGCGTGATATTGTTCAATTAACCAGCGCGCAGTGCGATGTCATCGTACGCTGCACCCCTGCGGCAGAAATTCTCTACTGGGGGCCACGGCTGCGCGGTTTTTCGCCAGAAGATATCGTTTCTCTGCAACGCCCCGTCGCTAATGGTCGTCTGGATGTGGATCTTCCTCTGACGCTGGCGATGGAATACGGGCGTGGTCAGTTCGGTTCGCCGGGTATTGAGGGGCACCATTCAGGCTATGATGCTGCGCCGATCTTCACGACGACGCAGACTGACGTTCAGGACAATACGCTCACCATCACGGCGGAAGATGCACAGGCTGGGCTTCGACTGATCAGCGAACTGCGTCTGGATCCGCAGACCGACGTCCTGCAACTGCGCCACACGCTAGAGAATCTGCGTGCGGATGCCTGGCAAGTGCAGCGCCTCGCCGTCACGCTACCTGTCCCAGAACGGGCGAGCGACATCATGGCGTTTCACGGCCGCTGGCTGCGCGAGTTTCAGACCCACCGCCTCACGTTGCAGCACGGCGGTTTTATTCAGGAAAGCCGTCGGGGAAGAAGCTCCCACGAGTATTTCCCCAGCTTTATCCTCGGCGAGTCCGCATTCAGCGAACAGCATGGCGCTGTCTGGGGCGTGCATTTAGGCTGGAGCGGCAACCACCGCCTGCGTGCCGATATCAAAACGGATGGCCGTCGCGTCATACAGGCAGAAGCCCTGTATCTGCCAGGTGAAATCACGCTGGCGCAGTCGGGATCCCTCACCACGCCGTGGGTCTACGCCGCCTTCTCCGATGCTGGTTTAAACGGCATGAGCCAGCGCTATCACACCTTCTTGCGCCAGTCCCTGATCCAATTCAGCGGCGATAAGCCGCGCCCGGTACACCTCAATACGTGGGAAGGGATCTATTTCGATCATGACCCCGAGTACATCATGCAGATGGCGAGCAAAGCCGCCGACGTCGGCGTAGAACGCTTCATTATCGATGACGGCTGGTTCCGTGGACGTCACCACGATCAAGCCGCGCTCGGCGACTGGTATCTGGACGAGGAAAAGTACCCTAACGGGCTGATGCCCGTGATTGAGCATGTCAAAGCCTTGGGGATGGAGTTCGGCATTTGGGTCGAACCAGAGATGATCAATCCCGATTCCGACCTGTTCCGCGCCCATCCAGACTGGGTGCTGCAATTACCCGGCTACGCGCAGCCAACGGGCCGCTACCAGTACGTACTGAATTTAAACCAGCCCGAGGCCTTCGCTTATCTGCTGGAGCGGCTGAGCTGGCTGTTGGGTGAGCATCCGATCGATTATGTGAAGTGGGATATGAACCGCGAACTGGTGCAACCCGGCCATGAAGGGCGTCTGGCCGCCGATGCGCAAACCCGACAGTTCTATCGTCTGCTCGATACCCTGCGCCAGCGTTTTCCCGATGTCGAATTTGAATCCTGTGCCTCCGGCGGCGGCCGCATCGACTACGGCGTGCTGGAGCGTACCCAGCGTTTCTGGGTGTCGGATAACAACGACGCATTGGAACGCCAGACTATCCAGCGCGGCATGAGCTACTTCTTCCCACCGGAGGTGATGGGGCAACACATCGGGCACGCCCGCTGCCACGCCACCTATCGGCGTCATACCATCGCCTTTCGCGGCCTGACCGCCCTGTTCGGCCACATGGGCATTGAGCTGGATCCCGTGAAGGCCGATGACGACGAGCTGGAAGGCTATCGCCACTACATCCAGTTGCACAAAACGCTGCGCCCGCTGCTGCACAGCGGCACCACCTGGCGGGTCGAGATGCCGGACGATACGGTGCAGGTCACCGGCGTGGTAAGCCACGATCGGCAGAACGCCGTTTTCCAGGTAGCCCAGTTGCGTATGCCGGCTTATTCGCTGGCGGGTACACTCCGCTTCCCCGGTCTGCTGCCCGACGCACGCTATGAAGTCACACTGCTGGACGGCCCAGAAATCAAAACGGTGCGAGAAGGCGGCGGCACCATGCGTGAGCTCCCGCCTTGGTTACGTCAACCGATCGTGGTTTCCGGTGATTGGCTGATGCAGGCCGGCCTTGCCCTGCCTGTCCTGACGCCAGAAACCGCCATTCTGGTCGCGCTTTCCGCGGTGATGAAGAGCACAGGCAACTAACATTACCGCGCCCCGTTGGTGTTAACCCGATGGGGCGCGATGTTACTATTTCACGTTCCGCAGCGCGGTTTTATCCACGTAAGGCTTCATGATGCCATCCGCTTCTTTTTGTGCGGCAGCGGCAGCATCCTCAACTTTTTTCGCCGGATCGTTTAACAGCGCCGCCAGCTGATTTTCCATCGCTTTGCGTACCGCGACCGTTTCATAGGTGGCGTACCACGGATGGGCATATTGCAGCTGTGAAAGCGCAATGGCCGCACGCGGATCTTTCGCCAGATAGTCTTTCATTTCCGGCAGATCGTAGGCCGCCATGCGCGGAGCGAAGTAGCCGGTAAAACGGCTCCAGTTGCCGCTGACTTCCGGGCTGACCAGATAGTTCATAAACTGCCAGGCTGCTTTCTTCTGATCTTCAGAAATCCCTTTGAAGCTCACCAGACTGGCCCCGCCGATGGTCACGCCACGACGCTCTTTTTCCGGCATCATCGCCACGCCAAGCTGGAAATCTTTGGTATTTTCCCGCATAAAGCCCAGCGCGCCGGTGCTCAGCATCGTCATGCCCAGCTTGCCGGAGAAAAACGCGGCGCTGATCTGTTTGGAATTCAGCACGCCAGCGGGCATCACTTTGTCGCGGTACACTAAGTCGCGCCAGAACTGGAGCGCGCCTTTGGTCGATGCGGTGTTGTAATACACTTCGCCCGGGTAGTCAGCATTGTAATACGCCCCGCCGTTGGCACGCGTCAGCGCAGACAGCAGCCAGCCGCCGTAGTCATCGTTCGTGGACGGAATCATGATGCCCCACTGTCCTTTCGCTGGGTCGGTCAGTTTCTTCGCGACCGCAATCACTTCATCCCAGTTTTTCGGCGGTTCGTTAAAGCCCGCCTTCTTCAGCATGTCTTCGTTGTAATAGAGGATCGGCGTCGAGTTGTGGAACGGGATCGCATAAGTCACGCCCATCACCTGCGCGTTCTGATGCAGCGCAGGCCAGAAGTTTTTGGTAAGGAAAGGCGTGGCTTTTTCATTACCGTATTTGAACAGCTCGTCCATCGGCAGGATTTCATCTTTTATGACTAGATCGGCGGTGAAGTTTGCCGACATAATCACCAGCGCCGGAGGATCGCCCGCTTTGGCGGCCGCTTCCGCTTTCACTTTGGTCGTATCGTAATTGCCGGTGAAGATCCCACGCACTTCAACCTGATCCTGCGATTGGTTGTACTCTTTGATGATGCGTGTCATTTCCATCGTCAGCTTGCCATCAACCGGCGCGGGAAACATAAAATCGATACTCTCTTTCGCCAGCGCGGGGCCAGACATCAGCAAGGCTATCGCCAACGCCATCATACGGGGCTTACGCATTTCTTTTCTCCTGGGATAAATTACGGGCGGTTTGCCCGGAAAACCAATGACAATCCTGCGGTGAAAAATGAAGCACAATGGATGCGCCGACATCCGGCACGCCATCGCGATTTGGCCGACGGTAGCGAATATTTCCCAACGGCGTATCCACATGAATCAGATACTCCGCGCCAAACAGCTCCCGTTGTTTCACTATTCCCGACAATGACAAATCGCCGTCTGACGCGGCGTGTTCGGTAATGTGCTCAGGGCGAATCCCGAGCAGCACACGGGTTAATGAACGCGTTTCTTCACTGACGGGCAGCGCCACAGGCAATGCCTGTAGAAATGCCTGCCCATCAGCACAAGGCAGCGTCACCATATTCATCGCGGGCGTGCCGATAAATCCGGCGACAAAGACATTTGCGGGGTGCGAATACAGCTGTTCCGGCGTGCCAACCTGTTGCAGCACGCCGCGATCCAGTACGGCGATTCTGTCCGCCATCGTCATCGCCTCAATCTGATCGTGCGTGACGTAAACGGTGGTTGTTTTCAACTGCCGATGCAGATCCATAATGCCGTCCCGCACATCGCTGCGCAGACGGGCATCCAGATTCGACAGCGGCTCATCCATCAAAAACAAGCACGGATCGCGCACGATCGCCCGCGCCATTGCTACGCGTTGACGCTGACCACCGGACAGTTTTCCCGGTTTGCGTTTGAGTAATGGCTCAAGCTGGAGCAGGCTGGCAACGCGCTGCACGCGCTGTGGATACTCCGCTTTCGGCTCACCGCGCATCCGCATCCCGAAAGTGATGTTTTGCTCGACGGTCAGGTGCGGAAACAGCGCGTAGTTCTGGAAGATCATCGAGAAATTGCGCTGCTTCGGGCTCCACGTCGTAATGTCATCGTCACCCAGCAGGATCTGCCCATCGCTCACGTCTTCCAGACCGGCCAGCATACGTAGCAGCGTACTTTTGCCGCAGCCGGACGGCCCGACCAGCACCAGAAACTCACCGTCAGCGATATCCAGCGACAGCGACGCCAGAGCCTGCATGTGCTCGAAGCGTTTACTGATATTACGTAACTGAATCACGGCCATTAGGCATCCACCGGACAGCTGATACGCGGATCGTAGAGGTAAGGCCCGGGGTACGACGCGATCGACTGGCTGTAGCTCACCAGCCCGGTTACCGGCACATAGCGGTGCATGACTACGCTGGCAGGTTCCAGGTTGTAGTACGACGTATCGTCATAGTAGAAATACGGTACCTGATGGACGGTCCCCGGCACCGTGGCAATAATCGCCTGCCGATGCTGCGTCATAATCAGGCGGTGCGTATGGCCGCAGAAGATCCGCGTAAGCTGCGGGAAACGTTCGATCAGCGTCAGCAGCTCGCTCCCATTTTCGCAGGCGATCCGATCCATGTGCGCCGATCCCAGCGGGAGCGGTGGATGGTGCATGAAGATCGCCGTTTCGCGCGTTGAGTGATCCTGCAATTGCTGTTCCAACCAACCCAGCGTGGATGGCGTCAGCCAGCCTTTCGCCTGTCCAGCCAGACTGGTGTCGATGAACAGAAGCCGCATCGGGAAGTCATCCACCGCATAGCGGATATTCTCGGGATCATCGCCTAACTGCGGGCAAAGCGGGCGCATCGCGTTGAGGAAATGCTGCTTGTCATCATGATTGCCCGGAATCACGTACATCGGGTAATCCAGCATCTGTAACACGCGCTGTGCCACCTGATACTCCTGCGGGCTTCCGCAGTTGACGATGTCGCCGCTAATCACCACCGCGTCCGGCCGCTCGTTCAGCGCGTTTAGCTGGTTAATGACCTTGGCGTTTTCACCGTTAATATCAATAAATTCATAGAGCTTGCGCCCCTCACTGCGAAAATGCAGATCGGAAATCTGTGCCAGCAACATAATAACCACCTCTCTCGTTATTTCGCCCGTTGGTGAACGCCGATCGTTTAAGGATCGAGATACACGGGGCGACCACAGGGGTGAGGCATCCCTGCGGGCACCTCCCCCTGTGTTTCCCCTAACAACGGGCTTAAGTAACCGGTATTACCCGCATTAACCCATTAGCGATTCACTTAATGCCCGAGAAGCCGAAGCTGCTCAGGAACTGCTTCTGGAACACCACAAAAGCCACCATCAGCGGCAAGCACACCAGCAGCGTGCCCGCGCAGATCAATCCCCACTGCCCGCCGGACTCTGCGCCCATCGCAAACGACACCAGCCCGATGGTCAGCACCTGTTTGTCGGGATCGTTGAGCACCATCAGCGGCCAGAGATATTCGTTCCAGTGGTAGGTAATGCTGACCGTGGCGAAGGCCAGAATCGACGGCCAGGTCATCGGAATCAGGACGTGAAACACCACTTGCCACCAGCGACAGCCTTCCATCAACGCAGCTTCTTCGATCTCTTTGGCGATATTGAGAAACGCCTGACGCATCAGGAACACGCCAAACGCCGAGGCGAAATACGGCATCATTACGCCGGTCAGCGTATTGAGCAGGCCGAGCTGTTTGAGCGTCATCATGTTCGGCACCATCATGACGACGGGCATGATCATCATTTGAATCAGCAGCAGGTAGAACAGCAGCGTTTTGCCGCGGAACTCGTGATAGGCAAAGATGTAGCCCGCCGTGGTGATCGTCACCAGCTGTACCAGAAACGTGCCGACCGCAAAGAAAAGCGTATTGGTGTAAAGCCGTAGCCAGTCGGCGCTGTCCCACGCGTCGCGGAAGTTATCGAGCGTCAGCGGGAGACGCGGCAGCAGCGAGGCCATGTCTACGCCAAAGCTGCTGGTGCTGACGGAAGCAGACAGCATCCAGATAAACGGGCTGACCCACAGTAGCGCGGCGCAAATCAGCAGCAGCGGCAGTGTGAACCGCGTCGTGACGCGCAGCGGATGGCGATTGGCAACGCGGCGGTTTGCAACATGCCGAACGTTAACGCTTAAGTTCTCAACATTCGGGTGATCAACGCTCGGATTTTCAACGTTCATAGTGCGCCCCTTTCTCCAGCACTTTCAGATTCATAATGGAAAAGGCGAACAGCATCGCCAGCGTCAGGAAGGTGGCCGCAGAGGCTTTGCCCAGATCGTGCGTGTCATTCGCCAGATCCTGGATGTAATAGAGCAGCACGGTCGTCGCGTTATTCGGCCCGCCGCGTGTCATGACGGCAACGTGGTCGATCTGGGTAATGGCGTAGATAAAAGCGATGGTGACCACAAAGGCGATGGTTGGCCGCAGCAGCGGCAGCGTGACGTAGAAAAATACCTGACGCCGGGAAGCTCCTTCCATCAGCGCCGCCTCGCGTGCGGAGGCGGAAACGGCTTGCAGGCCGGCAAGAAAAAACAGCATGTAGTAGCCAGCGAATTTCCAGATACCAATGACGCTCACCGCCACCAGCGCGCTGTCACTCATGCCGAGATAGTTGTTGTTCATCGGGCCGAACACTTTCGCCAGATAGTAATCCAGCAGCCCCAGTCCCGGCATAAAGATGAACAACCACAGCGTCGCGGCGCTCACCAGCGGAATAATCATCGGAAAGAAGAAAGCAGTGCGCAGCCAGCGGTTAACGCGCGTGTTTTCCCACAGCAGCACCGCCAACAACAGCGCCAGCAGGACACCGGGCACCACCGTCATCAGGATATACAGCACGTTGTTCAGCAAGGCTTGCCAAAACACGGCGTCCTGTACCAGACGCACAAAATTATCCATCCCGACGAACAGCGGCGTATCGGCATTCAGCCGAGTGTCATACAGGCTATCGATAACCGAGCGCAACAGAGGGAAATAGGTGAAGGCAAGCAAAAAACCCAGCGTCGGCAACAGCACAAGATAGGGAAAGCATTTTGCACGCATAACTCAAAGGCCGTTCAGTGTGAAACACAGAGGCCTTACCCTAGAACGCTAGCGTGTCAGTGGGGCGTCAGTTTAATGACAGTTTGTTTTCGGGTAGGGAAAATATGCCTGCGAATGATTTATCTCCGTTTTGGCAGGCGATTTGCGGGAAGGCTCGAAGTCCCGAAAAATACGGCTGGGAAGAGTGACTCACTTTGCTGTATCATTTTTAACCTGTAGAATGATAAGGAATCAATCATGCTAGGGCTTGAAGCTATGGCTATCGTCAACCAAGGGCCGGATAAGATAGAGAGCGTTTTCAATAACGTATCTCAGCCTATTGAACGATCCCTATCTGACTTTGACAGAAGTCACGGGAATTCTATCTCGAAAAAACAAGCCTCCAATGCACTGAAAGTTATCTACAGAGTCATGGCCCCCGTTGAAAGAAGCTGTGAGAAATATAAAGAGTTTATCGATATTCTTAGCAATGGAACTGATGAGAACATTGCGGCACTAGACATTCAGCGCAGTGACATCGACAAGCTAAACGATCAGGTTAATCAAATAGATCATGGCATAACGAGGCTTCTTTATACCTTCTTTGTTGCCGAAAATAATAAAGCGTGGCTGCCACATCTCACCACGCTTATGACAATGAAAAACCACGCGATCAACACGTTCATTGAATACAAGAAGTTGACTATGGCTTTAGCTACTCTCGGCACTCAGTTTCTTCCTCTTGAATACGAAGAAGCAGAGGAATTTAGTGATGAAGAATTAGCTGCTTTCAAAAAGTCAGTTGAAGACAGCCACAAAAGACTTGGCATGGAGCCGCCAGTATGGAAAACCGCGTAAGCATTATTGTTGATGCCGCCGCAGGTCAATTAGAAAATTTCTTTGCTAAAGCATTAGCAAATTATAAAAATAACGGCAAAGTCTCTGCATATCTTGGAAAGATAGGGGGCTTTGAACGTTCACCTCAATCAACCCTTTCTGGGATTTACAAATCTCATATTCGTATTCCAGGAGAAGAGACTCCTTGGCCGGCATCACAGCCTCTTCATCGCAGAGTAAGCGATAATTTTTTAGTGTTTGCGATACACAATATCCATCCCCTGCATATTCAAGTGATTGCGATTATTAAGCCAGATGGTCATGAAAAAATTAAGAAGCTATTGCCTACTATTATAAAAATAACGGAAAGCAAATTTCAGTCTCTAAATGAAAGACAGCTTAATTCACTCTCTTATTATAAATAAGAGAGGCTGAATATTGAGGAATGATTGAATAAACCAAAAATCCCTTCTGGTATCAGTTTACAATTCTCCGCAGAACCAAATAAATTTAGGGTATAGACATTATCTAATTAATACTCGCTCATCGGCACACACGAGCAGAACAGGTTACGGTCGCCGTACACATCGTCCAGACGCTTCACGCTCGGCCAGTATTTGTGTTCGCTGCCTGCTGGGAATACTGCCAGCTCGCGGCTGTACGGATGCGTCCAGTCGGCCACCAGCTCCGCCTGCGTATGCGGTGCGTTAACCAGCGGATTGTCATCCAGCGGCCATTCTCCCTGCGCGACACTGTTGATTTCTGTGCGGATCGCCAGCATCGCATCAATAAAACGATCGATCTCGACCTGACTTTCCGATTCCGTTGGTTCCACCATCAGCGTGCCCGCGACGGGGAATGACATGGTCGGCGCATGGAAACCATAGTCGATCAGGCGTTTGGCGATATCCATTTCGCTAATGCCGGTGCTCTCTTTAAGCGGACGAATATCCAGAATGCACTCGTGCGCCACGCGACCGTCACGGCCGGTGTAAAGCACCGGATAGGCCTGCTGCAAGCGGGTCGCGATGTAGTTGGCGTTCAGGATCGCCATCTGGCTAGCCTGTTTCAGCCCTTCTGCCCCCATCATACGGATGTACATCCAGCTAATCGGCAGAATAGACGCACTGCCGAACGGTGCCGCAGAGACCGCGCCCTGCGCCGTCAGTACACCCTCAATTTTTACCACCTGATGACCCGGCACAAACGGTGCCAGATGGGCTTTCACGCCAATTGGCCCCATGCCCGGTCCGCCGCCGCCGTGTGGAATACAGAACGTTTTATGCAGGTTCAGGTGCGAGACGTCTGCACCAATGTAGCCCGGCGTCGTGATGCCAACCTGCGCGTTCATGTTCGCGCCGTCCAGATACACCTGACCGCCATATTGATGCACGACCTGGCACACTTCGCGGATCGTCTCTTCATAGACGCCGTGAGTGGATGGATAGGTCACCATGATGCAGGAAAGCTGTTCGCCCGCCGCCTGCGCTTTCTCACGCAGATCGTGCAGATCGATATTGCCCTGTTTGTCACAGGCGACCACCACCACGTCCATCCCCGCCATCTGCGCCGATGCTGGGTTCGTACCGTGGGCAGAGCTAGGAATCAGGCAGAGATGACGGCCAGCCTCATTGCGGCTTTCATGATAGCGACGGATCGCCAGCAGCCCCGCGTATTCACCCTGCGCACCCGAATTGGGCTGCATGCAAATCGCGTCATAGCCCGTCAGTTGCACCAGCCAGCCTGATAGCTGTTCGATCATCTGGCGATAACCCAGCGCCTGTTCCGGCGGGCAGAATGGATGCAGTTCGGCAAACTCCGGCCAGGTAATCGGCAGCATTTCCGCCGCCGCGTTGAGCTTCATGGTGCAGGAACCGAGCGGGATCATCGCCTGATTCAACGCCAGATCTTTACGTGCCAGACGGTGCAGGTAGCGCATCATCTCGGTTTCGCTGTGATAGCGGTTGAACACCGGATGCGATAGGATCGCGTCGTGGCGTGCCAGCCCAGCCGGGATCGTTGCCGCTTTCTGGCCGATGGCCGCATCAAGCGCGTCGATATCCAACCCGTGATCGTCACCTAGCAGAACCGCGAACAGCGCCAGCACGTCTTCACGCGTGGTCGCTTCATCCAGCGTGATGCCTACCGCACTCGCCAAATCGCTTCGTAGGTTGATGCCGAAACGTAATGCTCGGCTCAGCACTGCCTCTTTGTCCGCGACCTCAATAGTCAACGTGTCGAACCAACTGCGATGGCGCAGCAGCAGCCCGCCCTGCGTTAACCCCACTGCCAGAATATCGGTCAGACGATGGATGCGCCCAGCGATACGTTTCAGACCTTCCGGCCCATGGAATACCGCATACATCCCCGCAATGTTGGCCAGCAACACCTGCGAGGTACAAATATTGGAGTTCGCCTTCTCGCGGCGAATGTGCTGTTCGCGCGTCTGCATCGCCATACGCAGCGCAGTATTGCCCGCCGCATCGCGCGACACGCCGATGATACGGCCCGGCATCGCACGTTTATGTTCATCACGGCAGGCGAAGAACGCCGCGTGTGGCCCGCCGTAGCCCATCGGTACGCCAAAGCGCTGTGCGGAGCCGAAGACGATATCCGCGCCCTGCTTGCCCGGCGCGCTCAGCAGTACCAGCGCCATAATATCCGACGCCACGCAACTGACGACCTTACGTGCTTTCAGTGCCGCCATCAGGTCGCTGTAATCGTGCAGTTCACCCGTCGTCCCTGCCTGTTGCAGCAACACGCCAAACACCGCATCGTCTTTCAGCGCGTCTTCCGCCTTACCGACAACAATTTCAAAACCGAAAGTTTCCGCACGGGTACGCACCACGTCCAGCGTTTGCGGATGCACGTCGGCGGCGACGAAGAAACGTTCAGCCTGTTTGAGTTTGCTGATGCGCTTCGCCATCGCCATTGCTTCCGCCGCAGCGGTTGCTTCATCCAGCAACGAGGCAGAGGCCAAATCCAGACCAGTTAAATCCTGTGTGACCTGCTGAAAATTCAGCAGCGCTTCAAGACGCCCCTGGGAGACTTCCGGCTGATACGGCGTATAGGCGGTGTACCAGCCTGGGTTTTCTAGCAGGTTGCGTAAAATCACCGGCGGCATCAGCACCGCGCTATAGCCCATGCCGATGTAGCTTTTATAACATTGATTGCGTCCTGCAATGGCCTTCAGCTCAGCTAACGCTTCATGTTCCGTCACCGCCTCTCCCACCGCTGGCGGGCTGGGCAATTGAATGTCCACTGGGACAATCTGGCGGATCAGCGCATCCAGCGACGTCGCGCCCACCACTGACAACATGTGCTGCTGTTGGCTAACGGAAGGACCGATATGGCGCTCGATAAACGCGCCGTCATATTCGAGTTGACTGAGTGTCTGGGTCATTACAGTAATTTCCTGGATCAATCGTGCCTGTATCAATCGTGATAGCTGCCGCGCTGAAAGACGACGCGGGTGAATAAAATAAAACGCCCCAGCATAGAGGCCGGGGCGCGATAACTATTCGTCTTCTTCTAACGACACCTGATAGCCTTCGGCATCAAGCAGTTCGTCCAAATCAGACTCATCAGAAATTCTGATGCGGAACAGCCAGCCATCGGTATAAGGCGCGCTGTTGACCAACTCAGGGGCGGTTTCCAGATCGTCGTTAACTTCCACGATCTCACCGCTGATGGGCGCATAAATATCAGACGCCGCTTTTACCGACTCCGCCACTGCGCAGTCATCACCTGCGGCGACGACCGTGCCCACTTCCGGTAAATCGATAAAGACCATGTCACCCAGAAGTTCCTGCGCGTGTTCGGTAATGCCCACGCTGTAGATACCGTCGCCCTCATGCAGCACCCATTCGTGCGACGTGGTGTATTTTAATTCTGTTGGTACGTTGATCATTGCATCCCCTTTCCTAAAGTCGTTAATCCTATGCGCTTATCTTTATAGACAAGCGGCTATTAATACTGAACGATGGCTTTTCCAGCACGGACAAAACCGGGTTTGGTCACGTGAACAGGCAGTTCGCGGTAACGAATCTGCACCATCGCCTGCTCACCAATCCCCACCGGAACACGCGCCAGCGCGATGCTCACGCCAAGCGTCGGCGAGAACGATCCGCTGGTGATGACCCCTTCTCGCATCACGCCATCACTATCAGTAAAGCGCACAGGTAAATCATTGCGCAATACGCCTTTTTCCGTCAGCACTAAACCAACCAGTTGATCGGTCCCTTTTTCACGCTGATGCGTTAATGCTTCACGCCCGATAAACTCGCGATCCTCCGGCTGCCAGGCGATTGTCCAGCCCATATTGGCGGCCAGCGGCGAAATGCCCTCATCCATATCCTGACCGTACAGGTTCATCCCCGCTTCAAGCCGCAGCGTATCGCGTGCGCCCAGTCCGCATGGCTTCACACCAACGGCCAGCAGTTGTTGCCAGAAATCGACCACCTGTTCATTCGGCAGCGCGATTTCATAACCGGCTTCGCCCGTATAACCTGTTGTGGCAACGAAGAAGTCACCTGCCTGCTTGCCAAAAAACGGCTTCATGCTGGCGACAGCAGCCACGTCTGCATCACTCAGGCCTTTTGCCTTCAGGAGTTTTTGCACTTTTTCCTGCGCCTGCGGGCCTTGCACCGCAACCAGCGCCAGATCGTCGCGCTCGCGGATTTCAACCCCGAACGGTGCAGCGTGCTGCCCGATCCAGGCGAGATCTTTTTCACGGGTCGCGGAATTCACAACCAGTCGGAAATGGTCTTCCGTGAGAAAGTAAACGATCAGATCGTCAATGACGCCGCCGGAGGCATTCAGCATGCCGGTATACAGGGCTTTGCCCGACTGTGTGAGTTTGGCGACATCATTCGCCAGTAGATAGCGCAGGAATTCACGCGTTCTCACGCCGTGCAAATCGACGATGGTCATGTGGGAGACATCAAAAATGCCGGCTTCCCGACGCACAATGTGGTGCTCATCCAGTTGGGAACCGTAATGCAGCGGCATCATCCAGCCGTGAAAATCCACCATTTTGGCACCATCGGCCAGATGTTGTTGGTACAACGGGGTCTGCTTTGCCATTCTTCATCCCTCTTCAGCGCATGGCGTTCAGGCGATAAAACACACTGCGCAAACGATATCTTATGATTGAACTTACCACTGACGCGCAGGTTAAACCACTCTCTCAGGCATAAGATAAATTATATAGAAGACAAAGAAAGTCGAGCCGCCCACAAAAAATAAAGCAGCGTAATATTCTTAATAATTAACAAAAATAAGCACGTAAATTATTTAAATCAGCGTAAACCACAAATTAATGACATTAAAAATGGATAACGCAGGCATTGGCACCCAACCGAAAACACCATTCGGATTAGATAATGTAATGATAAAAACAAACCTAAATTAGATTTTTTCAATCAAAAACCAACAACGACTCCCAACCTGACTCCCTCCCTTCCGCCATCATCATCACGATTCTGTGAACCGTTTCTCAGGCGTCTTTACCTCAGTGCCAGCAAACAAGGTGACATGGCACCTGGCGGAAGGCGCTGAGAACCGATTTATCCCACACTAATAGCAAGGAATTGCGCGACATGCATTTTTCGCTTTATCAAAATCAAACGTGATTAGGAGATAGATGATGGCTAACAGAATGATCCTTAACGAAACGTCCTACTTTGGTACGGGCGCGATTGCCCACATTGTCGATGAAGTGAGGCGGCGGGGATTCAAAAAAGCGCTGCTGGTGACGGACAAGGATTTGGTTAAATTTGGCGTCGCGACCAACGTCACGGCGAAACTGGATGAGGCAGGCTTACCCTACGATATCTACGATGAAGTGATTCCCAACCCAACCATCGCCGTGGTGGAAAGGGGCGTCGAGCGCTTCAAGGCATCACAGGCCGATTATCTGATCGCAGTTGGCGGCGGCTCACCGCAGGATACCTGTAAGGCTATCGGGATTATTATCAATAACCCTGAATTCGCCGATGTCCGCAGCCTGGAAGGCGTTGCCGCCACCCGACGCCCTGCCGTCCCGATTATTGCGATCCCGACCACCTCCGGCACGGCCGCAGAAGTCACCATCAACTATGTCATCACCGATGAAGAAAAACGCCGCAAATTCGTATGTGTCGATCCGCATGATATTCCGATTGTCGCCATCGTCGATCCCGATATGATGATGAGTATGCCTGCCTCGCTGAAAGCCGCTACGGGGATTGACGCGCTGACGCACGCCATTGAGGGTTTCACCACCAAAGCCGCTTGGGAACTGACCGATACGCTGCATCTGAAGGCCATTGAGATTATCAGCCGTTCACTACGCGACTCCGTTGCTGGGAAGCCGAAAGGCGTGGAAGAGATGGCGCTGGGGCAATACATCGCCGGCATGGGGTTTTCGAACGTTGGGCTTGGGCTGGTACACGGCATGGCGCACCCGCTCGGCGCGTTTTACAACACCCCGCACGGCGTTGCTAACGCGATCCTGCTGCCGCATATCATGGCCTACAACGCGGATTATACGGGTGAAAAATTCCGAGACATCGCCGTGGCAATGGGGGTAAAAGGCGCGGCTGAGATGCCGATAGCCCAAGTGCGGGAAGCCGCGATTAACGCCGTGCGGCAGCTTTCCCACGATGTGGATATTCCACCGAGACTGCGTGATGTCGGAGTAAGAGAAGAGGATATTCCAGCACTGGCACAGGCTGCCTTTGACGATGTGTGCACCGGCGGCAACCCGCGCGATACGAATATCGATGAGATTAACGCGCTGTATCAGTCGATTTATTAACGCGTTATAGCAAGGCTCTGTTTTGTGCCCGCCATCGTTACTAAGCGGGCACAAATAAGCGGGCACAAAATTGATACAAACTAAATCAGCACGCTAATATTCAGATTCTCCATCAACCAATGGTTATCGGAATAATCAACGGGGATGGCAATCACCGCGGGGCCGTCGACGTCCATCGCCTGACGGAGTTTGCTGACCAGTTCATCCGCAGATTCAACGGCAAACCCTTTCGCGCCGAATGCTTCCGCATACGCTTTGAAGTCAATCGGCCCAAACGACACGCCCGCCGGACGATGGTATTTGTGCCGCTGCTGAATTTCCACCATGTTGTAGCCGTTATCCACCCAGATGATATGCAGAAGATTGCTTTTCAGACGCACCGCCGTTTCCAGCTCCATACTGGACTGCATAAACCCGCCGTCGCCGGAAACAGACACCACTTTTTTGCCGGGCTGCACCAGCGATGCGGCGATTGCCCACGGTAGCGCCACGCCCATCGTCTGCTGACCGTTGGTCATCAAAATCTGTCGTGCCCGGAAGCTATACAGGTAACGCGCCAGCCAGATGTGGAAACTCCCCATATCCACACACAGCGTGACATCCTCATTCACGATATCCTGCATCGCCCGTACCAGACGCAGAGGGTGGATCGCAAATCCCGCCATGTTGATGGCGCGCGTACTGAGATCGTGGCGCTGGCGCTGACGATCCCGCAACACGGACTGTGTATCAGTAGACAAGATAAACGGTTCACTGATGCAGGCATTCAGCGTGTCCACCGTCATTGCGATATTCCCAAGCAGCTCGATATCGGGACGATAAGCGCTGTCGATCTCCGCTCGCAGCACATCGATGTGGATCAGCGTCGCCTTGCCGCTATTCCATAACACCGGATCGTACTCAATCGGGCTGTAACCTACGGTAACGATCACATCCGCCTGTTGCAGCAGCTTATCGCCAGCCTGATTGTTGAATAATCCGACACGTCCGGCAAAGTGATCGAACTGCTGCTGATCGATCACACCAGCAGCCTGATACGTGCTGGTCACGGGCAGTTTGCTATGGTGAAGGAAACGACGCAGTGCCTGCGCATTTTCCTGCTGGCTGGCCATTAACCCGAGCAGCAGCACCGGATTTTTAGCCTGCCGCAGCCGTTTGGCCGCTTCGGCAATGTCGCTATGCGGCGCGCCGTTTAGCAACGGCAAGTTCGGACACGCCAGCACCGGGCTAGTGACCGGTTCATTGACGATATCCTGCGGCAGGCTGACAAACGCCGCCCCCGGACGCCCGCTCTCTGCCGCCCGAAAAGCATTCGCCAGCACTTCCGATATGGCGGAAGAAGCCGTAATTTCCGCACTGAATTTACTGACCGGCTGAAACAGGCTGACGGTGTCCAGACTCTGGTGCGTCAGCTTAAGTTTATCTGCCCGCTTAACCGCCCCGCCTAGCGCCACTACCGCATCTCCCTCTGCGGTTGCCGTTGCCAATCCGGTGACGAGGTTGGAACAACCGGGGCCGGATGTCACCAGCGTCACTCCTGCTTTCCCCGTGAGGCGCCCTATCGCCGCCGCCATAAACGCGCCGTTCGCCTCATGCCGTACTGGGATCGTTTGGATCGTCGAGTCTTCCAGCTCATCAAACACACGATCAATTTTTGCGCCGGGAATACCAAAAATATGCTTCACGCCCTGCGCTTCCAGGTGTTTTACAATCAGCTCGGCTCCGCTGCTCCAGCTTTGCTGTTCGGTGGACTTTTCCATGACATGACTCCGATGAAATGACTAGCTCTCTACTGACTGGATTACGCTGTTGAGGTTTTCTGAGGACAGGTCGGCATTGAGAAACTCCCGATCCTGAGGCAGATCGATGATCAGTTTGGCAATCACACCAAACGTCAGCGTGCCCTGCTCGACGTCATAATTCAGAATATGACCGCCGCCCTGGCGATCGTCAGTAATGAAATGTTCGTGGTAACCCGCGACATTCATTCCCTGAGTGTAAGCTGGACTACGAAAACCAATAACGCTGCCGCTACGGTGTTCAAAATGAAATGTTGGTTGCCCTTCAATCGCTTCCTGCATCGGTTTATAAGGTCGGCACTGTCGGGGGACGGTACGCGTTTCAATGCAGCGAAAACGCCCATCAATCCGCAAGGCACAGAACAGATTATCCGTTCCCACGATCTCATCGATCTGACGATGTACGTCTTCACGCGAGGTCCAGCGATCAAAACGGATCGTTTCCGTCGGGCGAAAGAACGTCATGACCGCAAACGGCGTTTTCTGCTCCGGCTTCGCCGCCCGTGCGCTGCCGTCGGATAACAGCTGGAAAATCTGGCTATTCAAGGCAACCAGTTCCCCGTCCAAACTATTAAATGTTCCTAATCCAAAGTCACCATGCTCCAGTAATTCAGCCATCGTTCGGCTGCCTTCGTATACACCATTTATTAGTCCACTCATTAATGAGGTTTGATAAATAACGCTGTCTGCATGCTGTCGCCAAAAATCATGGGCGTAGCTAACAAAGGATTCTTCACAGGATTGTTCACTGACATTCGTTTTCATACCGTCCTTCTCACCGCACCAATTACTTAAATAACGCTAATATTTAGATAAAGATTGACGCGTGAGAGAACAAAATTCCAATATGCAATTAAGGTCATTTCAAGATCGGAAACATATGGAGTCACGTAAATGGAGCTACGTTATCTGCGCTATTTTGTCGCCGTTGCACAAGCTAAGCATTTCACGCGTGCGGCGGAAAATCTGGGGATGTCACAGCCGCCTCTCAGCCAGCAGATCAAGAAATTCGAGCAGGAGATCGGTACACCGCTGTTCAAGCGACTGACGCGCGGCGTAGAAATGACCGAGGCGGGACAAGCGCTGTATGAAGATGCACGTCAGATTTTGCAGCTTACCGATTCGGCCATCGCGCGGACAAGAAGCATTGCGCGGGGTGAGAAAGGTAGCCTGAACGTGGGGTTTTCGCCGTCGGCCATGTTCCACCCAACCGTGCTTGCGCTGCTGCATCGTTACTGTCAGCAGCATCCACACGTTCAGCCGCTGCCAAAGGAGGAAAATCCGGCAGCGCTTATCACTGCGCTGCAAGAACGTAATATCGACATCGCCTTTCTGCGTTTACCTTGCGATCTCAGTGATGAGATTAACGGGGAAATTTTGGCCGAAGAGCCGATGAAGCTGGTGTTACCCGCAGGACACGTGCTTAGCCATAAAACGCAGGTTTCACTCAGCGAACTGCGTCAGGAACCGCTGATTATTTTCCCACGCGAGGTGTGTCCAGGGCTACACGACATGATAATCCGCACTTGCTATCTGTCAGGCTATGGCCCCAGACCTAGCCCCTTTGCTCCGCAGTTAACGGCCACTATCGGGATGGTCGCCGCAGGCTTCGGCATCACGCTTGTGCCGGAATCTCTCGCTTGTATTAAGGCGGATAATGTGACCTATCATGATATCGGTATGCCCGAAATCCATACACAAATTGCGGCTATCTGGCGCAAACATGAGCGATCGCCCGCTATCGTGAATATGATCTACCTGATACGCCAGCATTTGAGCACTCAACATCCCGATTAACGCGCCTAGGTAGAAAATTCCAACAATCTGCTCGTCAAAAAGCTAGTAATTGATATAAATTCTTATATGATATTAGTTATCATTATCATTTTTGACGGGTGGAAAAATGCTGACAGCAATGATCACAGCCTGCGGGCTATGGGGGGTGAGTTGGTGTATGGGGAAGCATCTGTCCAGCGCCTGGGGCGTGTTACTGCCTTGTGCCATCATGCCGCTATTGGCGCTGCTCAACCTGAATCTGACGCATCTAAAAGTGATTATCGCCATCGCCCTGCTGGCGACGCTTGTCATGCTGTTTCATCAACGTTTACGCCACTATTTACTGCTGCCATCCTGCATTGCGCTGGCTGGCGGTTTGGCGGCGCTGTCCGTCACGTTTAATCTCACGACGCTGTAAATGTACGTGGATGTAGATAAGTAAACGAGAAAGAGTGCACAACTCAGAATGGTAAATAATCGCGAAAAAGCGGCATAGCCAGAAACGGGATGAAAGAGAATAAACAGGGAAGAAAATCAGGAAGATACAGAGGGAATCTGTGGTGCGAAGAGAGGGACTTGAACCCTCACGTCCGTAAGGACACTAACACCTGAAGCTAGCGCGTCTACCAATTCCGCCACCTTCGCACTGAGAATGTTGTTTGTCTTATGCAGTAAACCTATCTTACACGCTAAATCTATCACGACATGGTGCGAAGAGAGGGACTTGAACCCTCACGTCCGTAAGAACACTAACACCTGAAGCTAGCGCGTCTACCAATTCCGCCACCTTCGCAATTCTGTCATGTAATAACTATGTCATGCGACACTGATTTACTGCTTCGGTTCGACAAACCAGAACCGTGTAGTGATGTTGGTGCGAAGAGAGGGACTTGAACCCTCACGTCCGTAAGAACACTAACACCTGAAGCTAGCGCGTCTACCAATTCCGCCACCTTCGCAACACTGCTTTACGCAATATCACTACGGGGCCGAATTCTAGAGGTTTTCACGTTCACGTCAATGATTATTTCCTCTGGAATGCGGGGTTTGCTGCAAAAATCATCATCTCGCTGCGGCGTTGCGCGTAAAGAGCTCATCGAGCCATTCAATGAACACACGAATCCGTGGCGCGAGAAAACGACCGGGCGCATACATCACATAAAGCGGCATCGCGGGCGGCGGCATTTCCGGCAGGATCTCCACCAGTTCCCCACTTTCCAGAAATGGGCGCAGGCCGCGACGCGGTGCCTGAATAATCCCCAATCCGGCACGCGCGCTGGCGATGTAGGCATCGGTGCCGTTAACCTGCAACGCACCGGGCAGCATACGCGTAATGCACTCATCACCCGACATGAATTCCAGCGGATAACGGTATTCGGTACGCAGAGAGAAATAGCCGACCATCTGATGCCCCGACAGCTCATCAAGCGAACGCGGCACACCGTAGCGCGCCAGATAGTCGGCCGACGCACAGGTAATCTGCGGCATTGATGGCAAATGGCGGGTTGCCAGCGTTTCGTCGTCCGTCTGCCAGGCGCGCAGCACACAATCGACGCCTTCACGCAGCACATTAATCGCCGCATCATTGGCGCTCAGCATTAGCGTTACCTGCGGATAACGCGCGTAGAACTCGCCCAGCGCCGGAACGACGATCTCCCGCGCCAGCGAGTGCGGCATATCCACCCGCACTTTGCCAATAGGCTGCTGCTTTTGCTGCGTGAACAGCGTGTCGATTTCTTCTATTTCCACGAGCAATTGCAGACAGCGTTCATAATAAACGCGCCCTTCGTCGGTGATCTGCACCTGACGAGTCGTACGTTGCAGCAAACGAACTCCCAGCCGTGCTTCAAGCTGTTTGATGGTGTTGCTTACCGTCGCGCGTGGCAGCGTCAGTCGCTCCGCCGCGCGGCTAAAGCTGCCCAGTTCGACAATACGCACAAAAACCCGCATCGCCTGAATGTGATCCATCGCCGCCACCATTGTTGGTTATTTTTGAATAGTGTTGCATAAAAATGGGTATTTATCTTTGCTGGATAAACAACCAGACTGCTTTCACTGCCAACGACATGAGGAAGATGACAATGCAACAGCGCAAATTAGGTGCGAACGGCCCGCAGGTTTCGGCTATTGGGCTAGGCTGCATGGGAATGAGTGATTTCTACTCCACCGCGCAGGACGAAAAAGAATCCATTGCCACGTTGCATCGCGCATTGGAGCTGGGCGTTACGCTGCTGGATACCGCCGATATGTATGGCCCCCACACCAATGAGCTGCTGCTCGGCAAAGCCATAAAAGGCAAACGCGAACAGGTCTTTCTGGCAACCAAATTCGGCATCATCCGCGACCCGGCGAATCCCCACGCCCGTGGCATCTGCGGTAAACCGGACTACATCCGCCGTTCGGTGGAAGGGAGCCTGACGCGCCTCGGGACTGACGTTATCGATCTTTACTATCAGCACCGCATCGACCCGACGGTTCCCATTGAAGAGACAGTCGGCGCGTTGGCAGAGCTGGTTCAGGAAGGCAAGATTCGTTACATCGGCCTGAGTGAAGCCTCCGCCGCCACGCTGGAACGTGCGCACCGCGTGCACCCCATTACGGCGTTACAGAGCGAATACTCACTGTGGACACGCGATATGGAAGCAGAGATTCTGCCCACCTGTGAGCGTCTGGGTATCGGGTTTGTGCCTTACAGCCCATTGGGGCGTGGTTTCCTGACCGGCGCGATTCGCAGCCCGGACGATTTGGCTGCCGACGATTTCCGTCGTACCAATCCACGCTTCTCGGGGGAAAATTTCGGTAAAAATCTGCAGTTGGTAGAGAAAATCAACCAACTGGCGCAGGAAAAACAGGTGACGCCCTCACAGCTGGCGCTGGCGTGGGTATTGGCACAGGGTGAACATATCGTGCCGATTCCGGGCACTAAACGCCGCCGCTATCTGGAAGAGAACGTCGCGGCGCTGGATGTCACGCTGACGAAAGAGGAACTGGCCGCCATTGATGCTATTTTCCCACCCGATGCCGCAGCAGGTGAACGCTACGGCAAGGAGAGTATGGCGGCACTGAATCAATAGGATTACCGACGACGACCTTTGCTTCCTGTGCGCGGCGGACGACCGACGGTGGCCTGATACACCTTGAAGCGTCCGGTCTGCGCCAGTACTTCATGGCTACCAAAAGCGGCATCTAACAGCGCCGGATAAGGCAGGAAGGCGTTAGCGACGATGCGTAACTGCCCGCCAATCGGTAAATGGGTTACCGCACCACGAATCAGCATTTCCGCGGCTTGCAGGCTGGTCTGTAAGCCGTCATGGAACGGCGGATTAGACACGATCATATCGAAGCGGCCATTAATGTCGGAATAGACGTTACTCGCAATCACCTCGCCTTCCAACGCATTCGCCGCCAGCGTTGCCTTGCTGGACTCCACCGCGGCTGCGCTGACATCGCTCAGCGTCAGGCGGATTTTCGGTGACTGTTTCGCCAGTACCGATGCCAGCACGCCCGCACCACAGGCGATATCCAGCACTTTGCCTTTCATGTGCGGCTCAAACGTAGACAGCAGCAGTCGGCTACCCGGATCCAGGTCATCACGACTGAAGACACCCGGAAGCGTTTTGACGGTCACGCCGTCCGTCACATACTCGTCCCACCACTCATCCAGCGTGAAGCTGGCCTGCTTGTCAATCCGACCGTGGTAAAGCCCACAGCGGCGCGCGCTGTCGATTTTTACCAGTTCAACGAAGTCAGACAGCACAATTTCCGCACTACGCACGCCGCTGCGGTTTTCTCCAACAACGAAGATTTCCGTACCGACCGGCATCAGAGACAGCAGGTTACGCAGTTGGAATTCCGCTTCCTGTTTGCTCTTCGGCCAGTAATAAATCAGCGTGTCGCTATCCGCCACCAGCGCCGCATCCGCGACCAGACCATATTGAGCGTTATCCCCAAGTGGCTTTGCCATCTGTTGCCAGTGGTGGTATTGGTTGCAATGGACACGCACTGACGCCGCCTCAAATTGCGCGGGCAGGGTATCCTGCAAATCACCGGCAAACAGAACTCGGCGTGAAAGAAATTCGTCACTATGGCGCAGTATGACTTCACTGGCTGGGGTTAATGCGGACATCAGGCTACGGCTCCTTAATCATTGAGCGGGGGATTATATACGCTTCGTCCCCGAAGTTGCAGAGCGGAGAGGAAATAACCGCACCGACGTTGGCGCAGTCTGACGGGGTTTGTTAGCATAGGCACGAATCATTTTCTCGCACGCCAGACAGGATAATGCATGGAATCAAGACGTGACAGGCTGCTACAGCAACTGGGGATTACGCAGTGGACGCTGCGTCGCCCGACGGTGCTGCAAGGCGAAATCGCCGTCAGTCTGCCCGAACAGGTGCGTCTGGTGATTGTCTCCGCCGAGCCGCTGGCCGATGATGAACCGCTGCTGACCGACGTTTTGCACAGTCTGGCGCTCACGCCTGCGCAAGCCTATCGCCTGACGCAGCAGCAGATCGAGATGTTGCCCGCCGATTCGCACTGCCATAGCTGGCGGTTGGGCATCGCGGAACCCATTGCGCTACAGGGTGTTCAGCTTTCCAGCCCTCTGCTTTCCGAACTTTATCAAAATGCCGACGCCAAACGGGCGCTGTGGCAACAGATCTGTGAACATGAACACGATATCTTCTCTGACGCCAGCCGATCTGGCACAAGCCTTTAAAATTGAACAAGCCAGCCACGCCTTTCCCTGGTCGGAAAAAACGTTTGTCAGCAATCAAGGTGAGCGTTATTTCAACATCAAACTGGAGCATGGCGGGCAGCTTGCCGCTTACGCCATCACACAAGTCGTGTTGGATGAAGCGACGTTGTTCAATATCGCGGTACACCCCGACCACCAGCGTCAGGGGTTGGGTCGCCAGTTATTGGAACACCTGATCGACGAAATGGAGCGGCGCGGCATTCTGACGCTGTGGCTGGAAGTCCGCGAGTCAAACGCGCGAGCCATCGCGCTTTATGAAAGTCTGGGATTTAACGAAGTCTCCGTGCGCCGGGATTATTACCCCACGGCCCAGGGTCGGGAAGACGCCGTTCTCATGGCGCTGCCGCTCGGCTAACCTCTTTATCTATACTCCTCGTGGCAAGGCGGGTGCCATAATGTGCGCCCCATCCCGCTCTGCTTTTTTCCTGATAGAAAAATCCCCGCAACGTGATCGCTATAAATAAAACCTTGTTTCTTTTTTATCACAATGAGATTCCATTTCATGTTTCTGGTTTGCAGGCATGCATGGTTTATCCGTTATCTACGAGGAATAATATGAAAAAATACACTCTGGCTACGACGCTCCTGTGCGGTTTATTCTCTCTTTCCGCTTACGCGGTACAAGTAACGGCGGTGACAGCTTCCGCTTATGATTCAGACAAGGGCCACAAACCGGCCAACATTGCCGATGGCGACGTAAAAACGCGCTGGGCGGCAAATGGTGAGAGCTGGGTTCAGGTAGAACTGGATAAAGAACAGTCGGTTGAAAACTTTGTTCTGGTTCCTTTCAAAGCGGACGAACGCAAACTGAAATTCTCTGTTTCCTACTCCACCGACGGTAAAATCTGGCAAAAACTGGCTGACAATCTGGTCACCTCCAACAATGCCAAAGACGGTGAAAAATTCACCTTCCCTGCCGTGAAAGCGAAATTCTTCAAGCTGGATACGTTCGGCACCGATGTGAACAAATGGAGTGCCATCAACGAGCTCAGCTTTAACAGTGCCGCACAGGTTCCGGCTCAGGCCATCAAGTAACGTGTTGGGATAGTCTGGCACTTCGGCCTGCCATCCCTATTTCGTTGAACATCACCACGCCTGAATCTGCTGCCGGGCGTGGTATATTCTAATCCTGTAGCTCCACGAACAGCTTCCCCCTCCTCTCCTTTCGATATCGTATCCACATTTTCCTTAGCGTTGAAATAAAAATCATTCTCAATTAATATGCGCCTGAAATTTGACCTCCTATCGCTCCGTTTCAGGCACCAGACATGTCATCAGCCAATATTGATACCTCAGCAGATCTGCATCAGCTCTATTGTCAGCATCATGGCTGGTTACAGGGGCTATTGCGCAAACGGCTGGACGAGGCTGCCGTTTTCAATTAGCCAGTGGCCTATGTCTTCAAACCCAATTTTTATTAGTCGATCCATGCTTTTACTCTCAAAAATTTTCGTTTAAAAGCAGAAATAAAAAGCCGCCTATAAAGGCGGCTCTATTTAACACTTGGCATGCTCAGCTTCTTAGTCGTGTTGCTTTCTCAAGGTTTTTATCTTTTGGTCGCTGCGAGAGTTCTTGCCATTTTTGTTATTAATCTGCACCGAACCCTCCGGTAAGCCATAAGTCTTTTCAATGTGCTTCTCAATGCTACCTACGCTGGCATCACTTCGAGCATTACGTTGGCGGCGTGCTTTTTCTTGACTCATTATATTTTAATCCTTTAAGTATAATTTCTATTTTTTGGGATTATTTTACTTTGGTTAAAATTTTTACCACCATACTAATCGCCCCCATAACTGCGGTGGTTTTACCTATGTCAGCAATTCCCGAAGTGCAGGATGGGCAAAGTTCATCATCGTAGTATTCACCGCCTTTTGCATAGTTCTGACAGCCAGGGCTGCGACATACATAAACAGTCTCGTTGCATTCAGTGCATAAGCACTTATCTCGCCTAACGGTATTCTCTTCAACTACCTTTGGCTGAACCATCTCATTGCAAAATGGGCATTGACCCTTGTGCTTCGCACTCATGGTTAAATTCCTTTATCAACCAATAGGACTACTTGTAATACGAACACTACGGCACTTTGGGCAATAGTTCGGTGTCCCTGCGCCAGCACGACTCGTCCATTCGTGTTTGCAAGGAGCCTCTAAACATTTAGCGCGATACAAGACGACCTTTTTAGCGGGTTTAGCCATTTTTAGAGTTCCGTGATGCAGCATCATTCGACGAAATCAATGCTATCACCATAAACATATCAAGTATAGAGCACTACGCTTAACGATTAAAAACCATTAAGTAATTGAAAAATATGTAATAAAATAAATTTTCTGTAATTAAAAAAACAAGTGAAAACTATATTTATCCATACAAATCAATAATATAAATGAATTTCAGTGTGTATAGAAAAAAATGTATATTTTTTGGAGCTATCGAGAGCTACCATAAGGCATATTTTCTACTATTTTCATCTGTTATTGTTGTCACACGCCAGCGCATGGACGATCAGAATATGACCTCGCTGGATGAGGCCATGAAGCAAACCACCGGCATCAACGTGGTCAACCAGAACAGCTATCAGGTGAAATACGAATCGCGTGCTTTCGTGATGGATAATATCAAGGAAGACGGCGTTAACTTTTCCAGCCAGAACAGCGTATCCAACATGGGGGCGGTTCAGTCCTCCAGCGAATCTCCCGATCTGGCGATTTATGACCGCGTCGAAATCCTGCGCGGTGCGTCCGGCCTGTCACAAGGCAATGGCGAACCCGGCGGCACCGTTAATCTGGTGCGCAAGCAGCCTACTCACAATTTTCAGGCATCGGGCAGCGTTGGCGTGGGCAGTTGGGATAATTACCGCAGCGAGCTCGATGTCTCCGGCCCGCTGAATGACGATGCCAGCCTGCGCGGCCGTCTCGTTGGCGTTTATCAGGATAAACAAAGCTTTAAAGATTACGAACACAGTGAAAGAAAAGTGCTGTTCGGCACGCTGGCCTACGATCTGACGCCGTCCACCACGGTCACCGGCGGCATTAACTGGCAAAAAACCCGAGGCGTGCCGGATGTGTATGGCATCCCGTTCGCCACCAATAAAAGCAGCCTGAACCTGCCGCGATCCACCTATCTGGGCGCCAGTTGGAACCGCATTGAGTTTGAAAAAATTAACCCGTTTGTCGAACTGGAGCACCACTTCGACAACGACTGGACGCTGAAAACCGCGCTGAACTATATCCACTCCCGTGCAGCAAGCAGCTATATCGGTATCATGAACGGCACCAGCGGCGTCAATCCAGCAACGGGGACGTCATCGCTAAACAATAATCTGCGCTACGACAATAAGGCTGAACAGTGGGGTTACAACCTGAGCCTGAACGGTCCGTTCGAGCTATTGGGGCGTAATCATGAACTGGTGGTGGGAGGTGATTATCAGAAAGAGAATTTCGATAACAACCACATCCGCATCAACAACACCAGCAGCGTGAATATTTTCAACTGGCAGCCGAATTCGTTGGCAGAACCAGACTGGTCAAATACGAGTCTCTACAACAACCACTATAACGACCGCTTTAATCTGTATCAGCGCGGCGCGTTCGCCACGGCCAGATTCGAACTGGCGGATGACTGGAAGCTGATTCTGGGCGGCCGTTACAGCGCCTACAGCTATGACGAGTATTTCACTAATCATATCCGTAATACCTCCTCACTCAGCAGCCTGCATGCCAGCAATGAGTTTGTGCCTTACGGCGGTCTGCTGTGGGACTTTGCTGACAACTACACCTGGTATCTGAGCTACGCCGAGATCTACAAGCCGCAGAGCGAAAAAGATCGCAATGGTAAGCTGCTGCCCGCCATTACCGGCACCAACTATGAAACCGGCGTGAAGGGCGAGTTCTTTGATGGCGATCTGAATACCTCTCTGGCATTGTTCCGCATCATTCAGGCGAATCGCGCAATGGCCGTGGCGGATAGTTCAGTTTGTCTAGTCGGGACAAGCTGCTCGCAAGCTCAAGGCGAAGTGCGTAGCCAGGGTGTGGAGCTGGATGTCACAGGCAAACTGGCTGAAGGCTGGCAGATTCAGGCCGGTTATACCCTGACCAACAGTAAATATCTTGAAGGTAGCGCGAGCGAAAGAGCGGCACAGTTCAGCCCGCGTACGCCGAAACATATGTTCAAGCTGTACACCTCATACAATCTGCCGGGTGAGTTGAACCAATGGACGATTGGCGCAGGCATGACGGCACAGACTGAGACGCAAACCTCCCCAAACAGGGCTTATGGTCTGCATCAGGGCGGTTACACCCTGTTTAACGCCAATGTCCGCTATCAGTACAGCAAAAACCTGAGCTTCAATCTGGTGGGCAATAATCTGACGGATAAAACCTACTACTTAAACCTGAACAACCGCCATCTTAGCGGCAACAACTATTACGGCGACCCGCGTAATTTCATGCTGACCGCGAAGTGGAATTTCTAAGCGAACACGCCTGCCAGCCTCGGCTGGCAGGCCCTCGCTCAACCCATTATGCAAACACTTAAACGCTTTTATGCGCTGACCGCGCCTTTCTGGCTAACCACACGTGCCACCTTGCTCTGGCTGTTACTGCTGCTGATTATGAGCCTGACGCTCTCCGTCGTGTGGATCAGCGTGCAGTACAACAACTGGAGCCGGGATTTTTACGACGCGCTGGCCGACTATTTTCAGCACGCGTCAATCTACGATATGGCCATGCGCTATCTGGCCTATACACTGTTGTTCGTGCTGGTCATCATCTGCGGCAACTGGCTCAAGAAACAGCTGATTATCCGCTGGCGCGATATCATGACGCATCAATATGAGCAGGATTGGCTGCGTAATCACGCCCACTACCAGCTCAGCGCCGGGCTGGATAACCCCGATCAGCGCATCGCGGAAGATATCCGTCTGCTGATTGAACAGAGTCTCGAACTCCTGCTTTCGCTGCTGAAAAATACCGCCCGTTTTTTCTCTTTCATCGCCATTCTCTGGCAGCTTTCCGGCGTCCATACCTTCACGTTGAGCGGCTACACCATCACGGTACACGGCTATCTGGTGTGGATCGCACTGGTTTACGCCGCAGTAGCCAGCGTGGTGACGCACCTGCTGGGGCATCGTCTGCACAAGCTGAATATTGAACGCCAGCGGGCAGAAGCCGACTACCGCGCCACGCTGCTGCGGGTGCGAGACAACAGCGAGCAAATCGCGTTTTACCAAGGGAGCGACGCCGAGCAGCAGCGGATGCGGCAACACTTCCTGCCCATCGTGCAAAATTGGCAGCGTTTAATGACGCGAGAATTCCGGCTGGAAAGCTTTACGACCAGCTATTTCCGTTTCAGCCTGATTATTCCGGTTTTCGCTACCCTGCCGCTGTTTCTCGCCCGTCAGGTTAGCCTCGGGGCGATTATGCAGGCGCGATCCGCTTTCGGTTATGTGCTGGATGCCTTTGGCTGGTTTATCGATGCCTATCGCCAGTTGGTTCAGTGGTCTTCTACGATTGAACGGCTGTGGGAATTCCAGCACCGCTTACAACAGTTACCGACGCCAGAGGAACCTCGCCATGAAGGCTATGCTCTGCACATCAACGCGCTGTCCGTCTCGCGCCCGGAGGGTTCACCGTACTTTGCCCCGCTGACGCTCACGCTTCAGGCTGGCGAATGGGCGGTACTCAGCGCAGTCAGCGGCAGTGGAAAAACCACGCTGCTGCGGGCGCTGGCGGGACTGTGGCCAACCTCGCAAGGAGAGAGGCATTTCCCTGCGGGCCGCGCGCTGTTTTTACCGCAAAAGGCCTATTTACCGCAGGACACGCTGCGTCAGGTACTGTGTTATCCGCAGGCGCAGTTAGCGGATACCGCACCGTTGATCGCGGTACTAGAACAAACCGGGCTGACCGCGCTGATTCCCCGTCTGGACGACAAGGCAAACTGGAGCCGGGAACTATCAGGCGGTGAACAACAGCGCCTGTCGCTCGCACGTGCGTTACTGCTGCGCCCGACGCTACTTTGTCTGGATGAGGCCACCAGCCAACTCGACGACGCGGCAGCGCTTCAACTACTAGAACACATCAGGATTACGCTGCCACAAACCATTGTTTTGGCCGTCAGCCATCAGCCTGCGGTGCTAGCATGCTTCAAACATCAGATACGGTTAACGCCACTCGAACCAGAGAAGAAAGCGCACACAGAGAACTGCATTGTCGATCTTTCTGTTCCGCCGCCAGCGGCGGACAATCAGCAGGTAGCTTACAGCAGGATTTGAAGGGAAAAACAGGAAAATACAGCCCGGAGCGGATGTCCGGGCTGATGTGATGTTACTCGTTATCGCCCAGCAGAACGGATTCCAGCGCGATTTCGATCATTTCGTTGAACGTGTTTTGACGCTCTTCTGACGTAGTCTGTGCACCGGTACGAATGTGGTCAGAAACGGTACAGATTGCCAGCGCTTTCGCACCGAACTCTGCCGCGACGCCATAGATACCGGCCGCCTCCATTTCCACACCCAGAATGCCGTATTTTTCCATCACGTCGAACATCTGCGGATCTGGCGTGTAGAACAGATCGGCGGAGAAGATGTTACCGACGCGGACAGAAACATCGCGTGCTTTGGCAGCATCAACGGCATTACGCACCATATCGAAATCGGCAATCGCCGCGTAGTCGTGATCTTTGAAACGCAGTCGGTTCACTTTGGAATCCGTACAGGCACCCATGCCGATTACCACGTCGCGCAGCTTAACATCTTCACGTACCGCACCGCAGGAACCCACACGAATGATCTTCTTCACGCCGAATTCGGTGATCAGTTCTTTCGCATAAATTGAGCAGGATGGGATACCCATGCCGTGGCCCATGACTGAAATTTTACGGCCTTTGTAAGTCCCCGTGAACCCTAACATGCCACGCACGTTGTTCACTTCGCGGGCATCATCCAGAAAGGTTTCTGCAATGTACTTAGCGCGCAGCGGGTCGCCCGGCATCAGTACAACGTCCGCGAAATCACCCATTTCTGCATTAATATGTGGCGTAGCCATGCGTTTATTCCTTAATTAATCAAGTTTCACGTAAAAAACGGTGTGTTTTACAGTATCGATTTGCCGTAGTCCATAGGCGACAGGCCAAAGTAGGCCGCGACCGTCTGCCCGATATCGGCGAAGGTTTCACGGTGGCCGTATGACCCCGGCTTCACGTTAGGCCCATAGATCAACACCGGTACGTTCTCACGAGTGTGATCGGTGCCGTGCCAGCTTGGGTCACAGCCGTGGTCAGCCGTCAGAATCAGGATGTCGTCACCCTTCACGCGGGACAGCATTTCTGGCAGGCGACGGTCAAACAGCTCCAGCGCGGCAGCGTAGCCCGGAATATCACGGCGGTGGCCGTAGGCAGAATCGAAATCAACAAAGTTGGTAAACACGATAGTGTTATCACCCGCGCTATCCATCTCTTTCAGCGTGGCGTCAAACAGCGCATCGATGCCGGTGGCCTTTACTTTCTTCGTGATACCGACCTGCGCATAGATATCCGCAATCTTGCCGACGGAAACCACTTCGCCGCCTTTTTCATCCACCATTTTTTTCAGGATGGTTGGCGCTGGCGGTTCAACGGCCAGATCGTGACGGTTGCCAGTGCGCTCGAAATTGCTGGGTTTGTCGCCGATAAACGGACGCGCGATCACGCGCCCGATGTTGTAATTCCCTTCGGTCAGCTCTTCGCGGGCGATTTCACACAGCTCGTACAGCTTATCCAGACCGAACGTTTCTTCATGGCAGGCAATCTGGAACACCGAATCCGCAGAGGTGTAGAAAATCGGCTTGCCGGTTTTCATATGTTCTTCAGCCAACTGATCCAGAATCACCGTACCGGAAGAGTGGCAGTTGCCCAGATAGCCCGGCAGATTGGCGCGTTTTACCAGTTTATCCAGCAGCTCCTGCGGAAAACTGTTTTCTTCATCTTTAAAATAACCCCAGTCGAACAGGACAGGCACACCGGCAATTTCCCAGTGACCAGACGGCGTATCTTTACCCGAGGAGATTTCGCTGGCGTGCGCGTAAGCACCGATGATGTCTGCGTTTTCATCCAGCCCTGCCGGGAACGTCCCCGTTGAGGCCTCAGCGGCTTTACCCAGCCCCAGACGGCTCAGGTTCGGCAAATGCAGCTTACCGCTGCGCCCTTTATCCGCCGTCCCTGCTGCACACGCCTGAGCGATATGACCCAGCGTATCCGAACCGACATCGCCAAAACGTTCTGCATCAGCACTGCTGCCGATCCCAAACGAGTCGAGAACCATAATATATGCACGTTTCATTCTTTTTCTCCTGCGCAGCTATGCGCTAACGCCCTGCCGACAGGCAGGGGAAAATCAATTCAAGACGACCACTAATCGGCCCCGTGCGATCAGGCTTCTGCGCTCACTCGACGATAGACCATCGGGGTCTTTTCTGGCGCGGTGTCGCCCAATTGGATCGCGGCACGGACTTCATTCGCCGCCTGCTGCCACTGCGCTTCCGTATTGGCGTGGATCACCGCCAGCGGGCACTGCGCATCAACGCGCTCACCCAAACTGATCATGCTATCCAGACCGACGCTGTAATCGATCGTATCCGTGGCCTGACGGCGTCCACCGCCCAGCGAGACGACGGCCATGCCCAGCGCGCGGGTATCCATCCCAGTCACGATGCCTTCACGCGTCGCAAAAACCGGCTTGCTTAATGTCGCCACTGGCAGGTAACGATCGTAGTGTTCGACAAAATCGCTCGGGCCACGCTGTGCGGCGACCATGCGACCAAAGACTTCGGCAGCTTTACCGTTATCCAACACGGCTTGCAGACGTGAATGCGCGTCGTCCGCCGAGCTTGCCAGTCCGCCCGCCAGCAGCATCTCGCCACATAGCGCCATAGTAACATCATACAGGCGTGGATTGCGGCTCTCCCCCGTCAGGAAACGCACGGCTTCTCGCACTTCCAGCGCGTTACCCGCACTCGAGGCCAGCACCTGATTCATGTCAGTCAGCAATGCGCTGGTGTGACATCCCGCGTTATTCGCTACGCCGACAATCGCCTGTGCCAGTTGTTCGGACAGTTCATAGGTCGGCATAAACGCCCCGGAACCCACTTTGACGTCCATCACCAGCGCATCCAGCCCTTCCGCCAGCTTCTTCGCCAGAATCGACGCAGTGATCAGCGGGATTGAATCGACCGTGGCGGTAATGTCACGCGTGGCGTAAAAGCGTTTATCCGCCGGAGCCAGCGAGGAAGTCTGCCCAATGATCGCGACGCCAACCTGCTGGATGATGCGACGAAAATCTTCATCGTTCGGGAAAATATCCAGTCCCGGAATCGCTTCAAGTTTATCTAACGTGCCGCCGGTATGCCCTAAGCCGCGCCCAGAGATCATTGGGACGTACCCCCCACAGGCGGCAACCATCGGCCCCAGCATCAGCGAGGTAACATCCCCGACGCCACCGGTAGAGTGTTTGTCCACCAGCGGGCCGTTCAGGTTCAGACTCTTCCAGTCCAGTACCGTGCCGGAGTCACGCATCGCCAACGTCAGCGCCACGCGCTCATCCATCGACATGTCGTGAAAATAAATGGTCATTGCCAGCGCTGCTATCTGGCCTTCAGAGACGGTATTGTCACGAATACCATTGATAAAGAAGCGGATTTCCTCTTCGCTCAGAGCTTTTCCATCACGCTTCTTACGAATAATTTCTTGAATCAGAAACAAGGTCTGTACTCCTGATCAATTCTGATGTGGCTCAGCAGCCTGTCGCTGCGAGCACATTTGCTATGTGTGAGCCAACGCCACCATGAATACAAATTCTTTATAAACAATACGTTGTAAAGAATAGTGTTGTCACGAATAGCGTTATCACAAATAAACTGTCACGGATAAAATAGTGCGCCTGTGCGCGTGATTAGTAGCTACCTTTCGGAGCCGCTGTCGCGTGGCCAAGTGTTGTCAGCAGACTCGCCAGCAGACTGGATGCGCCAAAGCGAAAATGCTGCGCCGTCGCCCATTCAGCGCCCATGATATCGTCCGCCAGTTGCAGGTAGATGGCGGCATCTTCCGCGTTACGCACACCGCCCGCCGCTTTAAAACCGACATGCTCACCCACACCTTTATCGCGGATCGCCTTCAGCATGATCGCCGCGCTTTCTGGCGTCGCGTTCACCGGCACTTTACCGGTCGAGGTTTTAATGAAATCGGCCCCCGCATCAATGGCAATCTCGCTCGCCTGACGGATCAGCGCTTCTTGCTTTAGCTCACCCGTTTCGATGATCACCTTCAGCAGCACATGGGCATCCTGACACACGGCTTTACATGCCTGCACCAGCTCAAAACCGATTTGCGCGTTGCCAGCTATCAGTGCGCGGTAAGGGAATACGACATCAACTTCATCAGCGCCGTAGGCTATCGCTGCCTTGGTTTCTGCAACAGCAATTGCCACATCATCATTGCCGTGCGGGAAGTTGGTCACCGTCGCGATGCGGATATTCGGCGTACCCTGCTCACGCAGGACCTTTTTCGCCAGAGGGATAAAACGTGGATAGATACAGATAGCAGCTGTTTTTCCGGCCGGGCTGTTTGCCTGACGGCAGAGTGCCGTCACTTTTTCATCCGTATCATCCTCATTCAGCGTGGTTAAATCCATCAGCGCCAGCGCACGTCGCGCCGCCGTGGTCAGCTTGGTCATACAACACTCCAACTCGTCAGCCGGTCTAACCGGCCCTGAACATTAACTGGTGCAAAACCAGCACGTTTGGCGAGCGGACTTGGTTCCTTGAAGATAGCGCCCAGGCGAAACAACCTGTAGCGGCACCGAGATCCTTCTCACCGCAATCAGCCTTCCTCTACCCTTCATTCTGTGATTATTTCAACACTGAAAGAATGACATCGAAAGAAACTATTTATTAGACAAAGTTATTAGACAAAGTTATTAGACAAAAAAACGATTTATTAGACATTGGAACACGCTATGTCGGACTATTTTGTGAATTTACTCACACTTGATGTAATAAAAATGCAATAGATGGTGATTATATGTGATTTTTATCACACAAACTGTTCCAGATAAGGTTCATCCGATGAATTAACCGTGACAGCCTTGTCGGCCAGACGTCCATTTATATCGGGAAAAAGAGGGGCAAAACAATAGCGAGTTATCACTTCACGCAGCAGGACAAGCGCCCTAAACTGACTGACAACACGACGGCTTACGAGAAACCACAGACAACACCATGACCGAACACGCCGAAGATTCTCACTGGTATCTGTACATACTGCGCACGGTCGCTGGGGCGTTGTACACGGGTATCACAACGGATGTCAGCCGCCGCCTGAATCAGCATCAAACGGGAAAAGGGGCAAAAGCGCTGCGGGGAAAGGGAGAATTAACGCTGGTGTTTCACTGTCTGGTGGGCGATCGCTCAGACGCACTCAAACTGGAATATCGCATTAAGCAGTTGAGCAAAAACCAAAAAGAAAGGCTGGTACAAGACCAGCCCAAGACGCTTTGTATTTCAAACACGTTGTATTGATACGCTATCGGCTAACGAATCACGTTAGAGAAAACGGTTAAACGGCTCGGCGTATTCCACCAGCCCGCTCGCGCTTTCAAACCCGCTTTCGCCCTCAGGACGACCTTCACCGACGACATGGTTATCCGCCAGAGGGTAAACCTGAAAAGCCGATTCACTGTCCGGCCAGCGGCAGTGCAGTTGATGTTCTGTAGCCGGAACGAAACCAAAGCGAGAATAGTATGTTGGCTCACCCAGTACGACGACAGCGGTGTAGCTAAATTCATTCAGCGCATCCAGCCCTTCGTAGACCAGCTTCTCCCCTACGCCCTGTCGACGCAGGCTGTCGTCTACCGCCAACGGTGCAAGCGCCACCCACTGGCGATCCTCACCGTCGATCAACACTGGGCTGAATGCCGCGTAGCCCACCACGCCACCTTCATCGTCAGTCGCCACAACGCCGAGCGTCAATAAGCCATCTTCACGCAGTTGATGAACCAGATCCGCTTCCGCCCCCGTTGAAAAAGCACGGCGCAATAAGTTGTCGATCCCTGCGGCATCAACGGGAATTTCCACCCGAACTAGCATGATACTGGCGTGTGATTCGCGGGTTGCACCACACCCTCCTGTAAGCCGGCTTCAACAAAGTTCGCCAGTTGCAGCAGGCCAATGCGCAGCGGCGCAGGCATAGATTCCAGCTCAATAGCGTCCATCAGGTTCTTCACATACAACCCTAACTCGGTATCGCCCTCAATGCGCAGACGACGCTGGAAAAAGAGCGTATCAGGATCTTCTTTACGCGCGGCAATCAAAATCAGATCGTTCGCGTCTGCGCTGAAGCTGACATCCGGCGTCTCAGCATGACTCACGACCAGACGCCCGTCGCGCAGCGTCATAAACCACTGCAAGCCAACGTCACGCACCTCAATTTTCAGCCAGCGGCTTTCGAGAAATGCCAGATCGCCCTCTTCCAGCGCCTGACGGAACTGCCAGCCCAACATCTGTTCCAAAACCTGACGCTGTAGCGCAAAGGGAGTGAACTTGAGTGGCTTACCTAATAAGCTCGGTCCCTGACGCACAATCTGCGCTCGTAGTTTTTCCAACACTGGCGTACTCCTCTTAAAGCAATCTGACTGTTCAGATAATCTGCAAACATTTTGCCACATCCACCGCACGCGGCAGAGGTCTATGTCAATAATTTAGTCGGTTATTCGATTATGCCCAACAGATTTTGTCCTTGCGCGACGATTAGCACCATAAACTGCCTTAAATCAAAGTCCTTACCGATTTGGTTAATTAAGATTCCCAATCGTTAACAACATTCATCGACTGATAAAAAATCGCTTACGGCGACCCACAAGGGTGGTAGGCAGAACGCCCGTCATAAACGCGATTGTCAGTCTGAACATCATTGATCGTACTGAGCAGCTACGGCTCCAAAGGGATTAATGAAGGATTGTGTATGGAACTGCTTTGCCCCGCTGGCAACCTGCCGGCACTGAAAGCTGCCATCGATAATGGCGCAGATGCGGTCTATATCGGCCTGAAAGATGACACCAACGCACGTCATTTTGCCGGGCTTAACTTTACCGACAAGAAGCTACAGGAAGCGCGAGAGTACGTGCATCGCCACCAGCGTAAGCTGCATATCGCCATCAATACGTTTGCCCATCCGAACGGCTATCAGCGCTGGCAACGCGCTGTGGATATGGCTGCGCAGATCGGGGCCGACGTGCTGATCCTCGCCGATCTCGCCATGCTGGAATACGCCGCCGAGCGCTATCCCCACATTGAGCGTCACGTGTCGGTTCAGGCTTCCGCGACGAACACCGAAGCGATCCATTTCTATCATCGCCATTTCGATGTCGCACGCATCGTGCTGCCGCGCGTGCTGTCCATCCATCAGGTGAAGCAAATCGCCCGCACCAGCCCGGTGCCGCTCGAAGTGTTCGCCTTTGGCAGCCTGTGCATCATGGCGGAAGGCCGCTGCTATCTCTCTTCTTATCTGACTGGTGAATCACCGAATACCGTAGGTGCCTGCTCGCCGGCGCGATTTGTACGCTGGCAGCAGACGGAAAACGGCATGGAATCACGTCTGAACAATATCCTGATCGACCGCTATCAGGACGATGAAAACGCCGGTTATCCCACGTTGTGCAAAGGGCGTTATGTAGTCGATGGGCAGCGCTACCATGCGCTGGAAGAGCCAACCAGCCTGAACACGCTGGAGCTGCTGCCTGAATTGATGGCTGCCAATATTGCTTCCGTGAAGATAGAAGGCCGCCAGCGCAGCCCAGCCTACGTCAGCCAAATTACGCAAGTATGGCGACAGGCTATCGATCGCTGCCGCGCCAATCCTGAGACATTCGTTCCCACTCAGGCCTGGATGGATGCATTAGGTGCGGTGGCAGAAGGCACGCAGACCACGCTCGGCGCTTATCACCGTAAATGGCAGTAGCAGGAGAACACATGAAATACGCATTAGGGAATATTCTCTACTATTGGCCGAAAGAGGATGTTGAGGCGTTTTATCAGGCCGCGGTGAACAGCAGCGCCGATATCATTTATCTCGGCGAAACAGTGTGCAGCAAGCGCCGCTTGATGAAGGTGGCGGACTGGTTCAACGTCGCCCGCGAGGTCGCCAATAGCGGTAAACAAGTGGTGATCTCTACGCTCGCACTCTTACAAGCTCCATCTGAACTCACCGAGCTAAAACGCTATGTGGAGAACGGCGAGTTCTTACTGGAAGCAAACGATCTGGGTGCCGTTAACATCGCCGCCGAACGTAACTTGCCGTTTGTCGCCGGACACGCGCTCAACTGCTACAACGCGTACACCCTGCGAGTTCTGCATAAACAAGGCATGGTGCGCTGGTGCATGCCAGTTGAGCTATCCCGAGACTGGCTGCAAAACTTATTGAATCAGTGTGACGAGCTTGGCTTTCGCCATCAGTTTGAAGTGGAAGTGCTCAGCTACGGCCATTTACCGTTAGCCTATTCCGCCCGCTGCTTTACCGCACGTTCAGAAGATCGACCGAAGGATGAATGCGAAACCTGCTGCCTCAACTATCCACAAGGCAGAAAAATGCTGTCGCAGGAGAATCAGCAGGTGTTTGTCCTCAACGGCATTCAGACGCAAAGCGGCTATTGCTACAATCTCGGCAACGAGCTGACATCAATGCAGGATTTGGTCGATATTGTCCGGCTGTCCCCGAACGATATCAGCACACCGGCGATGCTGGATAAATTCCGCGCCAACGAACAAGGCAATGTGCCATTGACGCTGGAGAATCAGGCAGATTGCAACGGCTACTGGCGCCGCGTCGCCGGCCTTGAACTCGTTCAGTAACTCACTTCCTATCAGGGCGGCCAGCCGCCCTTTCCTTCCTAAGCGCACCTTTGAACTACGTATAACCGCGACATTCCCGCATACTGATCTGACTTTCATCATTGACTGACAGCGTTAGCATCCACCGAATGGGTGGAGTCAGTGAACAACAAAGTGAGCCATATTATGTCTACGTCTTCTCAACCCACCGTGTTTTCCGTCCTCGATCTTGCGCCGATTCCTCAAGGTGCGACAGCGCGTGACGCCTTCCATCGCTCGCTGGATCTGGCGCAGCACACAGAAAAATGGGGCTATCACCGCTATTGGCTGGCGGAACACCACAGCATGACGGGTATCGCCAGCGCGGCGACGTCGGTGCTGCTTGGCTATCTTGCCTCGGGCACACAACGCATCCGTCTCGGCTCCGGCGGCGTGATGCTACCGAACCACTCACCGCTCGTCATCGCCGAGCAGTTCGGTACGCTGGAATCACTGTATCCCGGCCGTATCGATTTGGGATTAGGCCGTGCACCCGGTACCGACCAACGCACCATGATGGCGCTGCGCCGTCATCTCAATGCCGATATCGAAGATTTCCCACGCGATGTGCAGGAATTGCAACGTTATTTCGCCGATGCACAGCCGGGTCAGGCAGTGCAGGCCGTCCCCGGACAAGGTCTACACGTTCCGATCTGGCTATTGGGATCGAGCCTGTACAGCGCACAATTAGCCGCGAGACTGGGTTTACCTTTCTCCTTTGCCGCTCATTTCGCCCCCGATATGTTGCTGGAAGCCTTCCGACTCTACCGTGAAAACTTTGTCCCTTCTGCTACCCACACTAAGCCCTACGCGATGGTTTGCGTCAATGTGGTTGCAGCCGATAGCGATCGGGATGCGCGCTTCCTCTTCACCTCGATGCAGCAGCAGTTCATCAACCTGCGCCGTGGCACGCCGGGCCCGCTGCCCGCGCCGGTAGAAAACATCGATACGGTCGGATCACCTGCCGAGCAGTTTGGTACTGATCAAGCATTACGGCTGTCGATTGTTGGCGATAGCGCGAAAGTCCGTCATGGATTGCAGAGCCTTTTGCGTGAAACGCAGGCGGATGAAGTGATGATTAATGGCCAAATTTTTGACCATCAGGCGCGAAAAGACTCCTTCGAGCGGATCATACAGATACGTCAGGACGTGATCGGTTAGCACCCTCTGCAGGGCCGAATAGGTGGAGAAAGCGTCCCCTCTCCACCTCGGTTATTCCCTGGGGGTTATTTACCGCCTGTGGTGTAAGGCAAGCTGTCAAAGGTGCTCAGCCCTTTCTTACTGTATGGGTTGCCTATCCAACGCTCTGATTCACGAAATACAGGGCTAACCAGGCTTTTTTCGGGTTCCTGAAGATCGTAGCTAAGCCCCGCCAAAGTTGACCAGGTATGCAGCAGGTGCGCATTGCTGTATTTCCGATCAACATATGGGGAATAATCGATCGGATGATCTTTCTGCCACTGCGGTGAAGTCCAGAGAATAAACGGCACGGTATACATAGTACGCGTCGGTGCTGTCTCATTTCGCCCCAGCACGTTGTGCGGCGGCGTCTCGTAAACATCTTCACCGTGATCCGAGAAATAGAGCAGGAAGCCATTCGGCTGCGTTTTTTCAAAGGATCGGATCAGCGTTTCAAGAACGTAATCGTTGTACAACTCAGCATTATCGTAGTCGTTATAGACTTCAACATCGTTGTCGTCCACGCCGTCAGGAATCCCTTCTCGCCCAACAAATTGAGTCGCCTCTTCCGGATAGCGAAATTTATATTTCATGTGAGTGCCTAGCAGGTGCACAACAATAAATTTCTTCTCAGCGGGATCGGTCAGCACCTTTTCAAACGGCGCGAACACCACGTCATCGTATTGCCGCGCGCTTTGCGTGCGCTGATTGTTCATATAGAACTGTTCGTCTGTTTGCTGGGAGAACACCGTCAGGAGCGTATTACGTTTGGTCATCGTCTGCTGATTGGTAATCCAGAACGTTTTGTATCCGGCCTGTTTCATCATGTTCATCAGCGAAGGCTTGCTCAGATAGAGATCTGGTTGCTGCTCATCGGCGAACGTCAGTGCCTGCTGCAAGATTTCAATGGTGTACGGACGTGAGGTCACCACATCGTTGAACACCACCAGATTGGCATCGCTTTTACGCAGTGCATCCAGTCGCGGCGTGGTCTGTCGGCCATAACCATACAGGCTCATACGGCTACTGGTGGTTGATTCACCGATTACCAATACCAGTGTGCGCGGTGTATTGCCGTTCGCATCTTTCAGGTTTGCAAGGGGTGGCAGCGCCGCATTCTGCCTGAGCATTTCGGTCATGCTTCCCAATTGCTGGCGGTACTCTACGTAACCAGCAATGTACTGCCATGGGGCAGTAGTGGACATGCGACTTGCCAGATAGCCGCTGGCTTCTACCAACGTCTGCCCCTCATTGTGCATTTTTTTATAAAGGGGAATACCAAATAGCACCACAACAATTAATGAACAAGCTGTCACTTTATATTTAAGCGGTAAATAAACTGGCCGCAGTTTTCGCCACAGAAACCCAACGATCACCGTATAAAAAAACAATATAGCCAACACTTTCAGACTGAAATATTGGCTTACATACTCGCCAGCTTCTTTACTATTAGACTCGAACATCACAAACATTACGCTTTGTGAGAACTCTTGTTTATAAATCGAGTAATAACCAAGTGCGATCAAGGATGTACTCCATAATAGAATACCCAATACGCCACTGATGATTCTAGTTCGAGCAGGGAAAACAAAAACGGGGAGCAGCCACAGCAAGCTGTAGAGTAGCGAATCACGTAATCCCGTGGTGCCACTATGTCCGGTCAGAACAATGACAAGCTGTAGTGCGCAGGAGAAAAACCAAAAATAGAGTAAAAGCCATCCGAGCGAGCACCAACTAAAGCGCTCTTTAGCAAAGAGTTCAGACATGTTTAATTCCACACAACGTTGTTATTTTTTACGCAGCGCCAAATGGCACTACTTTAATTAGGTCTTTTTTGATTACACTTCTTTCGGCACCAGAATAAACAACGCCAAAGATCAATATTATCCGTTTAGAACCTGATAAATCTATCTAATAACTGCAACATTTGGTTTTGGCTGGCTGGGAGTGAAGATACTGATAAGCTATCTTGTTCTTCCTACCGAAGACGAGCGAGTAACATGAAGTATCGGCAGCTAAAGCAGTTTACCCCGAGAACGGTGTCGGAAGAAGAGATAAAAGGCTATCAGGACGGCTGAGCAGTACCGCGTAAATGTATTGAGATTAGGTAGTCATCAAAAGTGTTCGAGATATTAAGAATGGTGACTTAGCATTGCACTTCGGAATGAATCGTCCCTTAATTATAAAATTAAGATAGACCGGTGAGGTGAGTCACAAAAAAAGCGGTCCATCGTTATCGACAGACCGCTTTTTATAACAAAACCAAGGGTAAAGATTGCGTAAGGTACCATTTTGTTATTTGAAGCGAAGTGTTTAACTTCACTTCGAACAGTAAGACAATACGCTTATTACCCGATGTTAGTTTTATTGACCAGCATCAGCAGGACGACGGCGTGGAGCACGCGGTGCAGCGGCATCACGATTGAAAGAACGTTCGCGACGCTCACCGCCGTTAGCGTTACCTTCACGGCGTTCACCACCGCCGAAAGAGCGACGTGGCGCTGCGCCATCACGACGTTCGCCGCCCGCACCCGCAGGACGACCACCACCACGACGTTCTGGCTGTGCGACTGCATCACCCAGCAATTGCATATTCATTGGTTTGTTCAGAATACGCGTGCGGGTAAAGTGTGATAACAGGTCGCCCGGCATACCTTTCGGCAGTTCAATCGTCGAGTGAGACGCGAACAGCTTGATGTTACCGATGTAGCGGCTGCTGATATCCCCTTCGTTGGCGATAGCACCAACAATGTGGCGAACTTCAACGCCGTCATCACGACCCACTTCGATACGATACAGTTGCATTTCACCCGCATCACGACGCTCACGACGCTGTGGACGGTCACCATCACGGGGTTCACGGGAATCGCGAGCATCGCGGGGTTCACGGCGACGATCGCCACGTGAATCACTACGAGACTCATCACGATCGCGGTATTCGCGACGCGGACGGAATGCCGGATCTGGCGGCAGAATCAGAGGACGTTCGCCTTGCGCCATTTTCAGCAGCGCAGCAGCCAGCGTTTCAACATCCAACTCTTCCTGCGGTTGCAATTTCGTCAACAGCGCACGGTACATATCCAGATCGCTGCTTTCCAGTTGTTGCTGTACTTTAGCGGCAAACTTAGCCAGACGGCGTTGGCCCAGCAATTCTGCATTTGGCAATTCCACTTCAGGAATCGTCAGCTTCATTGTGCGTTCAACGTTGCGCAGTAGGCGGCGTTCACGGTTTTCAACAAACAGCAGTGCACGACCCGCACGACCTGCACGGCCCGTACGACCAATACGGTGGACGTAAGACTCGGAATCCATTGGGATATCGTAGTTGACAACCAAGCTGATACGCTCAACGTCAAGACCACGCGCCGCAACGTCGGTTGCGATCAGGATATCCAGACGACCATCTTTCAGACGCTCCAGCGTTTGTTCACGCAGCGCCTGATTCATGTCACCGTTCAGCGCGGCGCTGTTGTAACCGCTACGCTCCAGGGCTTCGGCCACTTCCAGCGTCGCGTTTTTGGTACGAACGAAAATAATCGCCGCATCAAAATCTTCTGCTTCCAGGAAACGTACCAGCGCTTCATTTTTACGCATACCCTGCACCGTCCAGTAGCTCTGGCTGATATCTGGACGCGTAGTCACACTTGATTGAATGCGAACTTCTTGTGGATCTTTCATGAAACGGCGCGTAATGCGGCGAATCGCTTCAGGCATGGTCGCAGAGAACAGCGCAGTCTGATGTTCAGCAGGGATCTGAGCCATGATGTTTTCAACATCTTCGATGAAGCCCATACGCAGCATTTCATCAGCTTCATCCAGCACCAAACCACTCAGGTTGGACAGATCCAGCGTACCACGCTTCAGGTGATCCAACAGACGGCCCGGCGTACCCACAACGATCTGTGCTCCACCACGCAATGCGCGCAGTTGGACGTCATAACGCTGGCCACCGTACAGGGCAACGACGTTAACGCCATGCATATGCTTGGCAAAATCATTACAGGCTTCAGCAACCTGGACAGCCAGTTCGCGGGTTGGAGCCAACACCAACATCTGAGGCGCTTTTAACTCAGGCTTTAAATTATTGAGTAATGGCAGAGCAAAAGCCGCAGTTTTACCACTGCCAGTCTGTGCCATACCCAGCACATCGCGACCGCTCAGCAGATGGGGAATACATTCAGCCTGAATTGGCGATGGTTTTTCATAGCCCAGATCGGTCAGGGCGTTAATAATAGGAGCAGACAGCCCCAAATCGGAAAAAGAAGTAAATAAATCAGTCATGTACACGTGCCTCATTAAACATGGCGGCCAGTCTACATAACTCGTCGTGAAAATTTTCAGTCATTTTCATTGAAAAGTGTGAACCGGCTCAAATTGGATTAAAAAGCGAACAAAAAAGCCCTCACCCGTGAAGGTGATAACCGAAGTTTTTTCAGGCTGATTAAGTGTTCGTCAGCTATTGCTGGTCCGATCCTGATAGGTCGTCTTGCTCTTGGCCTAATAGCGCCAATTCCAACAATGCATAGCGGTGCTCAACAAAGTTATGGACGTTGTTGGCAACCGTCAGCTTGAACAGCGCCAAAGCGGTGTTCTTGTCCCCCAGACTTAGGTAGTGCTTACCTAAATAGAAGTCAGTTTCACTGAGATGCTCAGCGAGCGAAGTGTTATCCGTAGCTTCTACCTGTAAACGCTGCATCAGTGTTTTTTCACTGATACTGCCCAGATAAAATTCGACAATATTCCATCCCCAAGGCCCTTTCTTGGCGTCGTCATAACGTTTCTTCAACGCAATTTTGGCCGTCTCTGGATTGATTTCTCGCTCCACAAGATACAGCCACAACGAACGGAAAGGATCATTCGGATCGTCTCGATAAAACGCCAGCAGATCATCCTGCGCTAACAGGTAGCGACCGCCATAATACAAAGCGATGCCCCGGTTTAAACGCGCATAATTGTAAGTTGGATCAAGCTCTAGTACAGAATCAAACGCTTCATAGGCAGCATCAAAGTTGCCTGCCTGCGTTAAATAGATACCCAAATAGTTAAAAACTTCTGGAATATCAGGGCGGATCGTCAGCGCTTGTGAAAAATCATTCCGCGCCAATGCCCGTAACCCGAGACTATCATACAGCACTCCGCGCTCATATAATAGCTGTGCTCGCTCATCATCGGTTAATGCCCGGCTTGCAAGGATTTGTTCCATACGTGCCAGAATCACTTCCTGCTGTAAAGTAGGCTGTAACGGAATCGCCAATACTGCGTCTTTACGCCAATCAGTGTTGCTGCATCCTGCCAGCATGAGTGCTGTTGCAACATAACACCAGCGCAAGAAAGGCTTCATTTCCCACTCCCGAAGACAAACATTGGATGAACATCCTGTCCCGGACCGCTCAACGCAAGGACATCCATTCCCTTACGATACACGCAGCACCTTGCCATAATAATCAGGCAAGGTGCCATAAGACCGTTTTCTAACAGTCGTTATTCCTCAGAAGACGGGGCTGCCGCTTCCTGGGCTTGCGCATTTGCTTCTTTGATGCTTAAGCGCACGCGGCCCTGGCGATCAACTTCCAGAACCTTGACCGGCACTTCCTGACCCATTTGCAGGTAATCAGTCACTTTCTCTACGCGCTTGTCGGCGATCTGAGAAATGTGCACCAAGCCTTCTTTGCCGCCGCCAATAGCGACGAAAGCACCAAAATCAACGATGCGGGTAACTTTACCCTGATACACACGGCCGACTTCGATTTCGGCAGTAATCTCTTCAATACGACGAATTGCGTGTTTCGCTTTTTCGCCGTCGGTTGAAGCGATTTTAACAGTACCATCGTCTTCAATTTCAATGGTCGTGCCCGTTTCTTCCGTCAGCGCACGAATCACAGAACCACCTTTACCGATCACGTCTTTAATCTTATCGGTACTGATCTTGATGGTGTGAATACGCGGTGCGAATTCAGAGATATCGCCACGCGGTGAGCTGATCGCCTGCTCCATCACGCCCAGAATGTGCAAACGTGCACCTTTGGCTTGATTCAAAGCAACCTGCATGATCTCACGGGTAATCCCTTCGATCTTGATATCCATCTGCAGCGCAGTGATACCTTCACGGCTACCGGCAACTTTGAAGTCCATATCGCCTAGGTGATCTTCGTCACCCAGAATGTCAGACAGAACAACAAAGTTATCACCTTCTTTCACCAGCCCCATCGCGATACCCGCAACGGCTGATTTGATTGGCACACCTGCATCCATCAGTGCCAAAGAAGCACCGCAGACAGACGCCATAGAAGAAGAACCATTGGATTCTGTGATTTCAGACACGACACGTACGGTGTACGGGAATTCGTTCGCCTTAGGCATAACGGCCAACACGCCACGCTTAGCCAGACGACCGTGACCGATTTCACGACGCTTAGGCGAACCGACCATACCCGTTTCACCAACAGAGTACGGAGGGAAGTTGTAGTGCAGCAGGAAGCGATCGGTACGTTCACCAGTCAATTCGTCGATATTCTGCGCATCACGCTCAGTCCCCAACGTAGCGGTTACCAACGCCTGCGTTTCACCACGGGTGAACAGTGCAGAACCGTGGGTACGCGGCAGTACGCCAGTACGCACATCAAGACCACGAATCATGTCTTTTTCACGGCCATCGATACGCGGTTCGCCAGCCAGCACGCGGCTACGTACGACATTTTTCTCAACGTTACCCAGAATTTCCTGGATATCGCCCGCATTCAGCGTTTCGTCTTCGGCTTGCAGAGCGGCAACAACATCCGCTTTGATGACGTCAACTTGTGCATAACGCTCTTGTTTTTCAGTGATGCGGTAAGCGTCACCCAGACGTGCTTCAGACAAAGCCTGTACACGCTGCTCTAAAGAAACGTTAACTTCTGGCGCATGCCACTCCCACTTCGGTTTGCCTGCTTCAGCAACCAGAGCGTTGATGTTCTGGATAACGATCTGCTGTTGCTCGTGACCAAACACCACAGCACCCAGCATCTGATCTTCGCTCAGCAGCTCAGCTTCAGATTCCACCATCAGAACCGCGCCTTCTGTACCTGCAACCACCAGATCCAGACGGCTTTCTTTCAGCTCGTCCATCGTTGGATTCAGGACATACTGGTCGTTCAGGTAACCGACGCGAGCGACACCGATAGGGCCGTTGAACGGAATACCAGACAGGCTCAGCGCCGCAGAGGCACCAATCATGGCAACGATGTCAGGGCTAACCTGTGGGTTAACAGAAACAACGGTCGCAATCACCTGAACTTCATTCAGGAAGCCTTCTGGGAACAGAGGGCGAATCGGGCGGTCAATCAGACGAGAAGTCAGCGTTTCACCTTCACTTGGACGGCCTTCACGACGGAAGAAACCACCAGGGAAACGTCCAGCAGCGTAGGTACGCTCCTGATAGTTAACCGTCAACGGGAAGAAACTTTGACCCGGCTTAGCACTTTTAGCGCCTACAACGGTAACGAATACCGCGGTGTCATCCATGCTTACCATCACAGCGGCGGTAGCCTGGCGTGCCATCATACCGGTCTCTAACGTGACGGTATGCTGACCATATTGGAACTTACGGACGATCGGATTCAGCAAAATAATATCCTTAGCTGGGGCGCGCTACACGTATTCTCTATAAACGCGCCAGTGAACTCCCGACCTTTGCACTACATTCTCACGACTAATGACAACCCTTATCTTGCTTATGCAGATAAAGCCTCTCATTAGCCGCGCGAACCTCTGTAATGAAAGATCATATTAACAACAATACACTACTCTGTTTTGCTAACGCTTCCTAGAAGAAAGGGGCCAAAGAGGCCCCTTTCCACTGAAACACAGAAGACTTAGCGACGCAGACCCAGACGCTCGATCAGACTGGTGTAACGTGCTACATCTTTACGCTTCAAGTAGTCCAGCAGCTTACGACGCTGAGAAACCATACGCAGCAGACCACGACGGCTGTGGTGATCTTTTTTGTGCTCAGAAAAGTGGCCTTGCAGGTGGTTGATCTGCGCAGTCAGCAAAGCAACCTGAACTTCAGTAGAACCACTATCGTTAGTGCCACGACCGAAGTCTGCTACGATTTTAGCTTTAGCTTCAACACTTAGAGACATTGTAATACTCCAAACATTATAGATAAAAAAACAGGCGCCGATCTCTAATTCAGCCACCCAATAGTCAAGCCGCGCTATTCTACCCTCAGCGTTCTGCGATAGCAAGGCAGCAACGGGCGGGTTTACACTGGAAACTCAACAACCAAACGACGCGGCGCAACGCGGCCATCACTGTCGATTTCGCCCATTCCGATAAATTTGTGTTCGTCACCTTCGGTGATTCTCACCATACCGTTCGAGGGCGCATTCGCTGCCTGAACCGCTTGCCCCAGCTTCAAATAACCCGCGACAACTGGCGTCAAATTTACCTCAGGAAAATCAATAACTGGGCTTTCCATCGGCATGAGAAGCGGATCGAGACTCAGCGAAAGTGGGTGTTCTTGTGTTTGAGCCTGCTCAGCCAAAGCCGCTAGCTGCTCCAGCGTCACCATTCTTTCGGTAGGATACGTAGCAACCTGCAAACGACGCAGGTAAATCACATGCGCGCCACAGCAAAGCTTTTCGCCCAGATCGTCAATGATGGTACGGATGTACGTCCCTTTAGAGCAGTGAATCTCTAGCTCCAGTTCATCACCTTCCCAGCGAATAAACTGCAGTTCGTAAACGGTGATTTCACGTGCTTCACGTGGAACCGTCAGCCCCTGACGCGCATACTCATACAGCTTGCGCCCTTGGTATTTCAGCGCTGAGTACATGGATGGCACTTGCTGCGTGGTACCACGAAAGCCTTCCAGCGCCTGCTCCAGATCGGTAGCAGAAAAACCAATCGCACGCTCTTCAATCACGTTGCCATCGGCATCAGAGGTGTCAGTCCGTTGCCCAAGTCGAGCAATGACACGGTAGCGTTTATCAGAATCCAGCAAATACTGGGAAAACTTCGTCGCTTCCCCAAGACAAATCGGCAACATACCGGTGGCTAATGGATCCAACGCCCCCGTATGGCCCGCTCTGTTCGCGTTAAAAATCCGTTTTACCTTCTGCAAAACATCATTAGACGACACGCCCTGCGGCTTATCTAATAACAATACGCCGTGTACATCACGGCCACGGCGGCGAGGACGACTCATTAATCCTCCAGGTCTTCGCCCGTCACAGGACGACGTTCCGTATCGTTTCTGACCACATTCGTCACCAGATTGGACATTCTCATCCCTTCAACCAATGAGTTGTCGTAGGAGAAGGTTAATTCTGGAACAACACGCAGGCGCATTGCCTTACCAATCAGCTTACGGATAAAGCCAGATGCATCTTGCAGTGCTTTTACTGCCTTTTGAATTTGCTCTGGTTCGTTATCATTCAGGAAGGTAACAAAAACCTTGGCGTACGCCAGATCGCGAGACACTTCCACACCGGAGACAGTCGCCATGCCGATGCGCGGATCTTTGACTTCACGCTGAATAATAATGGCGATTTCTTTTTGCATTTCCTGCGCGACGCGCTGGGTGCGGCTGAATTCTTTTGCCATGATAAATCCTCAAGTAAAAATCGGGGGGCACTAGGCCCCCCCTTACTAATAACTTACATCGTCGCTGAAAACCGATTATGCGATCGTACGTTTGATCTCAATCGTTTCAAAGACTTCAATCATATCGCCAGGACGAACGTCGTTGTAGTTCTTAACAGCGATACCACATTCCATGCCGTTACGGACTTCGCCAACGTCATCTTTGAAGCGGCGCAGAGATTCCAGCTCGCCTTCATAGATCACTACGTTGTCACGCAGTACACGGATCTTGTTATGACGCTTAACGATACCTTCGGTCACCATACAACCCGCAACAGCACCAAATTTCGGTGATTTAAAGACGTCACGTACTTCAGCCAGACCGATGATCTCTTGCTTATATTCCGGCGCCAGCATACCGCTCATCGCCTGTTTCACTTCGTCGATCAGATCATAGATGACGGAGTAATAACGCAGATCCAAGCTTTCCGCTTCAACGACGCGGCGTGCTGATGCATCAGCACGAACGTTAAAGCCAAGGATAATCGCATTCGATGCTGCTGCCAGCGTAGCGTCCGTTTCTGTGATACCGCCCACACCGGAGCCGACGATCTTCACTTTCACTTCATCAGTAGACAGTTTCTGCAGTGAATCGGAAATCGCTTCGCAAGAACCCTGAACGTCAGATTTGAGAACGATATTCAGTTCAGAAACTTCACCTTCCGTCATGTTGGCAAACATGTTTTCCAGTTTAGATTTCTGCTGACGAGCCAGTTTAACTTCACGGAATTTACCCTGACGATACAAGGCCACTTCACGCGCTTTCTTCTCGTCACGAACCACCGTCGCTTCGTCACCTGCGGCAGGTACACCGGACAGACCGAGAATTTCTACCGGAATAGAAGGCCCCGCGGACGTGATTTCACGACCTAACTCATCACGCATCGCACGGACACGGCCATATTCAAAGCCGCACAGAACGATATCACCTTTATTCAGCGTACCTTCACGTACCAGTACGGTTGCAACCGGGCCACGACCTTTATCCAGGAAGGATTCGATCACGACACCGTTCGCCATGCCGCTACGGACCGCTTTCAGTTCCAGAACTTCGGCCTGCAACAGAATCGCATCCAGCAGTTCGTCGATCCCCGTACCCGCTTTAGCCGATACGTGAACAAACTGAGATTCACCGCCCCACTCTTCCGGCATGATACCGTACTGAGACAGTTCGGTTTTCACACGATCGGGGTCGGCATCAGGCTTATCGATTTTGTTTACTGCGACAACAACCGGAACCTGAGCTGCTTTCGCGTGCTGGATCGCTTCGATGGTCTGAGGCATTACGCCATCATCCGCCGCCACGACCAGTACCACGATATCCGTAGCCTGAGCACCACGAGCACGCATTGCGGTAAACGCGGCGTGTCCCGGTGTATCCAGGAACGTAATCATACCGTTGTCAGTTTCAACGTGGTAAGCACCGATGTGCTGAGTAATACCACCCGCTTCACCTGCTGCAACCTTGGTTGAACGGATATAGTCGAGCAGAGAGGTTTTACCGTGGTCAACGTGACCCATAATGGTCACGACTGGCGCGCGCGATTCTGCCGCAACACCCATATCACGGTCGCTCATTACCGCTTCTTCCAGCTCGTTCTCACGACGCAAGATGACTTTATGGCCCATTTCTTCCGCCACGAGTTGCGCGGTTTCCTGGTCGATAACCTGGTTGATGGTTGCCATTGCGCCCAGTTTCATCATCGTTTTGATGACCTGAGAGCCTTTAACGGCCATTTTGTTAGCCAGTTCAGCAACGGTAACCGTTTCACCGATTACCACATCACGGTTAACTGCCTGAGCAGGCTTATTGAAGCTCTGCTGCAGTGTACTTGGTTTACGTTTACCTTTACCACCACGGGTAACAGCACGCGCTTCTTCACGGTCTGCCTTAGACTCAGACTGGCGATTACCTTTCTTCTGCTTGGTGACTTTGGCCGCGCGGGTACGGGTACGGCGCTCACCTTCAACCTGACGGTCGTTTTCATCTTCCGCTTCGCGGGCATGATGAGACGTCGTCACATGATAATCAGCAGATTCTTCAGGTTTAGTCGCGCTTTCCGCTTCCCAGCGCCCTGCATTTTCTTCAGCCATACGGCGAGCTTCTTCAGCAATACGGCGAGCTTCTTCTTCAACTTTAAGACGTGCAGTTTCTTCCGCTTTGCGCTTAAGTTCGGCAGCTTCCGCTTCGCGTTTCGCTTTCTCAGACTGAGCCGGCTTGGTCATATTTTCGTTTTGTTGGTTCGTCACTTTTTCTTTTTCCGCTACATCACGCTTAGCTTTTTCAGCGGCTTCACGTTTGGCTTGCTCGTCGGCAGCACGCTTCGCTTTCTCAGCAGCTTCGCGCAGATCGGCCTCGCGTTTAGCCTGCTCTTCAGCGACACGTTGTGCCTGTTCTTCCGCTTCACGCCGTGCCTGCTCTTCCTCTTCTGCCTGTTTGGCATCAATCGGATCGCGTTTTACATAAGTGCGTGTCTTGCGGACTTCGATCTGCACCGACTTACTTTTTCCGCCGGTGCTAGGGACATTTAACGTGCTGCGCGTTTTGCGTTGCAACGTCAATTTACTTGGCGCATTACCGCGATCGCGGTTCAGATGCGCCAATAACGTTTCTTTTTCATGCTGGGTCACAGAGTCCGATGCAGACTTGGTCATTCCCGCATCAGCAAACTGCTGTATCAGGCGGTCAACCGGCGTTTGAATCTCTGCGGCCAGCGATTTTACGGTTACATCTGTCATGCTGTTCCTTTCCTGCTACAGTTCGTTATTCGTTGTCGTCGCCAAACCAACAGATATTACGTGCGGCCATAATCAATTCGCCCGCTTGCTCATCATTGAGCTCTTCAATATCTGTCAGGTCGTCAACGCCCTGTTCAGCAAGATCTTCCAGCGTACAAACACCGATCGCAGCAAGCTTGAACGCCAACTCACGCGACAGCCCAGGCAAGCCAAGCAAGTCTTCCGCAGGTTGACCGTCACCAAGGCTCTCTTCATGCGCCAGTGCCAGCGTTGTTAATGCGGCTTTCGCACGCTCACGCAATGCTTCAACGGTTTCTTCATCAAAGCCTTCGATAGCCAACAGTTCCTTGATTGGCACGTAAGCCAGTTCTTCAAGTGAGGAGAAACCTTCTTCAACCAGCACGGTGGCAAACTCTTCATCAATATCAAGGTGCTTGGTAAAGACGTCGATTGCAGCATGTGCTTCAGCCTGATGCTTGGCTTGAAGATCTTCCACTGTCATCACGTTCAGTTCCCAACGATCGTCTGAACGATGCTGTTTCAACAGTTGGGAAGCCAAACGTACGTTCTGCCCGTTTCGACCAATCGCCTGAGCCAGATTGCTCGACTCAACAGCGATATCCATCGTGCAGGTATCTTCATCAACCACGATCGATACCACATCGGCAGGTGCCATAGCATTGATCACAAACTGTGCAGGGTTATCATCCCACAGAATGATATCAATACGCTCGCCGCCCAGTTCACTGGAAACAGCCTGAACACGTGCACCGCGCATCCCCACACAAGCACCGACGGGATCGATACGCTTGTCATTCGTCTTCACTGCAATTTTCGCACGTGAACCCGGATCGCGGGCTGCGGCCTTGATCTCGATAACTTCTTCACCGATTTCTGGCACTTCAATGCGGAAGAGTTCAACCAGCATTTCCGGACGGGAACGGCTGACGAACAGTTGAGCACCGCGAGCTTCAGGGCGAACAGAGTACAGCACACCACGAATACGGTCGCCAGGGCGGAAATTCTCACGAGGCAGCATATCTTCGCGGCCAATTACCGCTTCTGCACTGGTGTTAGAGCCATCGATTGGTCTGACTTCAAGCGAAATATTATCACGATTCACCTTCTTCACGACACCGGTGATAATCTCGCCTTCTTGCTCACGGAACTGATCAACAACCATCGCACGTTCTGCTTCACGAACTTTCTGCACGATAACTTGTTTTGCCGTTTGCGTCGTGATGCGATCAAACGTTACGGATTCGATTTGATCTTCAACGTAACCACCAACATCAAGAGCAGGATCGTCAAACTGCGCCGCTTCAAGCGTAATTTCACGAGTTGGCTGAGTGACTTCATTCACCACTAACCAACGACGGAAGGTATCAAAATCGCCCGTTTTGCGATCGATACTGACGCGAACATCAATTTCCTGCTCATATTTTTTCTTGGTCGCTGTCGCCAGTGCGGTTTCCAGCGCTTCAAAAATCTTCTCGCGAGGAAGGGCTTTCTCATTGGAAACTGCTTCAACAACAGCCAGAATCTCTTTGTTCATCCTAGTTGCCTCATCCAAACTTTAAAAGTGGGGTACAAGATTCGCTTTCTGAATGTTGCTCAGTGCGAATACTTCATCTTTGCCTTCCACTGTTATGGTGATCATTTCGCCGTCAACAGCTTTGATCACACCCAACCATTTACGGCGATTCTGGACTGCCATACGCAGCACCACTGTGACGTCTTCACCGACGAAATGCAGATAATGTGCCGCCGTGAATAAGGGACGTTCAAGCCCTGGAGACGAAACTTCCAGGTTATAGGCGACAGTAATTGGATCTTCTACGTCCAATACCGCACTGACCTGGTGGCTGACATCAGCACAATCATCAACAGTGATCCCATCTTCACTATCAATATAGATACGCAGCGTAGATTGACGACTACGGATGAACTCAATCCCAACCAATTCATAGCCTAATGCGGCAACGGGTGCTGAAATCATCTCTGTTAATTTTTGCTCTAATGTGGACAAGTCCACCCCCAAGACATAAAAAAAGGGCCTAATAGCCCAGTTGTTTGTTGCCAAATAACAAAAAACCCCGAAAATCGGGGCTTTATGCAACTGGACCCTAATACCGCTAACCAGCGCGGCATAACTTCGGTGAAGGATTTTTTCAAAAATCACTGCAAAAAGAGAGAAAAATTGAGTGAAGAACGTATTTGAAAAAACACTTTACTGGAAGTTAAGTGGTTGCGGGGGCCGGATTTGAACCGACGACCTTCGGGTTATGAGCCCGACGAGCTACCAAGCTGCTCCACCCCGCGTCCGAAATCGTGGCAAATACTACGCTGACAACTGCATAAATGCAAGTCATCCATAGGATTGGTTCGAAGGCAATTCTTATACGCTAGGTAGGTTTCTTTGTCAAGAATAAGCGTTCGCCTGAAAGTGGTCATCGCAAAAATGGATATTCTACTTTTTTGTAAGCAGACCTTGCGTGATGCCATCACGCAAGCCGTACAGTAGACCTATCGTAGAAGGTCGAAGCAAAGCCCCTGATGCCAAGAAAGTTGAAAGAGATAACGTGTGAAATTCCCTGATGCTTAAATCAAACAATAACGACTAATATAATGAGATAAAACTTATCTTCGTTCTTCTTCTAATAGCACGATCGCTGCCTGCGTGCGGTTACGCACATTAAGCCGCCTGAAAATCGACTCCAAATGTGACTTCACCGTTCCTGCGCTGATGTTTAATGTCCGACTGATTTGTTTATTGGAAGCGCCTGACGCAATGAGTTGCAGAACTTCATGCTGCCTTTCGCTGAGTTTGCCTTTTACACTATTATCGATACTCCACCCCTCATAGATCACCCCATCATCCGGTAAACAGACCATACCCATCGACACTGTTTTTAATGCCTGAGCAATAGAATCAACCGATGATGTTTTAAGAATGACGCCCATCACATGGTGTTTCAGATAGTTATTCAAAATATGTCTTTCAATAGTATCAACCATAATAATAACACTGACATTAATATATTTCTCATGCAGTAACTCAAGGAAAAAACTGTACTCTCCACTCTCTTTATTACAATTTAGCAAAATAAAAGCATTGTTCATTCCCTCAAGGACAGGCCATACATCTTCAATTTCCTTTACACCAACAATATTGGCATCACGCATAAAATCATTCAACCCAACAGATAACCCCTGAATGAACACAGGGGACTTATCAATAATAACAACATTCACTATGCAACCTCCATTTACCTTTATTTTAAAATGCCATGCTTAAAAGTACCTCTAAGAAGTTTTAGCCTATCTTGAAAGAATGATTTCACGCCATTTGGCATATGCCGTTTACCTTATAGACCAGGCTATATTTATTCGTGCATACTGACATGATAATTCCAGACAACCGCCCCAAAAAGGAATACTCATTAGCAATGAAATATTATCTTAAAATAAGATCTGGTGGCGTAATGATTTCATAAACACACAAAACATTTATCGCAGAATTTTAAAACTGGAAAATATAGATCGGGAGTGAATAGCCTATGCCAGATTACATTATGTCTATAACATAATGGCTGATACGCACCTCCCTCATTAGCTGTTAACGTTTTCTCAAATTATCATTTATTTCACTCCAGGAAATTCATATTTGTCGTCTGAAAAATAAGATAAGGAGAGCGTATGTCATTAAAGAACTGGATAACGGGGAAAAATAAAAAAACAGAAAATGACAATAATACCAAAAAAGAAAACCCCCATTCCACACGGAACGATAGCATCACGTCATCAAAGGCAATGACGCTAGCAGATATTGCTCGCGGTATGCAGCATGCTGCCACCGCCGCCAATCAATTTATCGCTCATCAATATAAACAGACTCTCGAGCCTTTTTTTGAACGTGACGCTGATGGCGTGTTAACCCCAAAGACGGTTGCGATTCAACTCGATCCCCAGCACCACGTCGAACTGCCACTGGTTGCGCTTTCTACCCCAAGGGGATTGATGCTGGAAAAAATGAAAGTGCGAATGACGGTGAGAGCCGATGCGGTCAGCCAGGACAAAATCACCTCATCTTTAGACGATCATAACATCACTAATTTTCACGTCAGCATGTCGCCTTCAGGCAAAAAAAAAGGCAGAAATAGTCAGCACGTCGATATAGAAATGCAATTCACTGCGCTGGATCCTCCAGAAAGCATCATGCGGTTAATTGATGAATACACCAATCTCGTTATCCCAAAAATTACGCAAGAGGAAAAAAACAATGGCTAATATTCCAGGCACGATCAATGAAGCTGGTCTCTCTCTGATTAAGAGTTTTGAAGGTCTCAAATTAACAAAGTATCGTGACACAGCGGGTAAATGGACGATTGGATATGGACATTTAATACTGCCGAATGAAAACTTTGATAACGGAATTACCCTCCAGGAAGCGGATTCTCTGTTACAGCAGGACTTAAAAACGGCGGAAACGGGTGTTCAGCATTATGTGAACGTTGATCTCAACGACAATCAATTTGGTGCATTAACGTCATTTACCTACAATCTCGGAGTCAATAGCCTGAAGACGTCGACATTATTACGCCTGCTTAACCAAGGTGACTATACTGGCGCAGCCGATCAATTTCCACGCTGGGACAAAGATGGTGAGCAAATCGTGGCAGGACTCCTTCGCCGTAGAGAAGCAGAGAAAGCACTTTTCCTACAATCCGTCACATCAAATTAATATTCAACAAAAGTAAAAAACGCTATTTCATAGAAAATTATCGTGGATATATTATGGATACATCACAATTCCCTATTATTTATGACATTCTGATCAGTGATATTATTGCATCAATTGCAGGATTATTCGGTGGCCTCAGTATTTCCTTTTTTTGGCGACCGCAGAAACTGAATAATTACGACAAACTCATTGCCGCATTAATCATTATCATCATCAGCATTTCAGCTGCCTTCTCACTGGTAGGGATTATCGCCGAATTGCTGCACGTTAATATTAGTAAAATGGAGAATGCAATAGGATTAGGCTATCTGGTTGGTGCGATTAGCGTAGGTCTGGTTACGCTGCTGGCAAATTTTTTCAGCTATCGAGAAAATAACGATATTCTGGATGTCGCATCGGAAATAAAACAGGCCAGAAAAGGCGTTCATTTGATTAATGAGGCCCAGAAAAAAACACCCAATGACAAAACCCCATCAGACCATTAAGAGATTGTTCTTAAAGGTTAATTTTATAAGATAGAACGTTCTTTAGAGCAAGCGTTCTTGAAGGCTAGCGTTCTTAATCAATCGCACGTCGCCCATATGGCAGTAAGGCACCTCGTTGCCTTACTGCTACTGCTTTCCTCTTCCTGACGTGTTCAGCCACCCAGACAATACATTGCCAATAAAACCAACGCCTCAATGTGGGTCTCCTCAACGAAGGTGTCTCAATTCGGGACACCTTCGTTAGCATTATCTACAGGTTACTGCACAAGAGAGTCGTATTTGGCTGTACGATATCCAGCAGAATTTGATGGTACTGATGGGACAGTGTGGCAATCTCGCCCGCTTTAAAAGCCGCTTGCTGATAATTAAAACACAGCGCCAGAGCCTCATCGTCATAAACAGAGAGCGTTAAATCCAGCCGAGCCTGATGATTAGCAATATCCGTAATCTGATAGGCAGTTTCATTGATCTGTACGGCTGGCGGCATGGCCGTCAGATAGTTAAAACTCACAGGAAAACGCAGCTTATCAGACCATCCTTTAGCTCGGACATCGGCCATTAACACATCATAGGGCAACGTCTGATTGTCCAAAATCGCATGGATCTTATTCTGGCTACGTGCCAAAAGCGTGCTAAAAGATTCCTGAGCCGGCGAATCATCGTAGTAAGCCACCATATTAACGAAACAGCCTATTGTGGTGGCGTTTTCAGTCAACATACGGTTCGACACCGGAATACCGATGGGAACATGACGATAGTTTGTCGTTTTGAGCAGTTGGGTAAAAGCGGTCAGCATGCAAACAAACGGCGTCGTGCGATGCTGTTGGGCATAGTGCTTTATCGCCTGCGTCAGCGTATCTGACAACATGCACCAATAATTTTCTCCGTCCTGGCTGTCACTGAGCGGGAATGCCGTCGCATCGGCTCCTGCAGCCAGGTAATCCTCCATCTTATCCAGCCAGAACTGACGCTCTCTCGGATGGCATTGATCTTTGGTGCGCCGTTGCTGCTGCCGATAGCGCAAATAGCGCTCTTCACTGCCTATTCGATAGCTGCGATCGCCAGCGCTATACGCACGGACGTAATCAACAAACTGATGGAAGAACAAACCAATCGCGTCATGGTCGAATACCGTATGGTGTACACGTCCCAGCAGAATATGCCGTTGTGTTGTCAGCGAAATCAGATGAAAACAGATGAGCGGCGAGTGTTCTACATCCATTTCCGATGTGCTGATCAGCTCCAGCAGCCGTCGGTCGCTCAGCGTATTCTTTCCCCCATCAGGAGAGAACGCCGTCAGGCGTTCAATCGGGATCGCCTCGATCGGATAATCACCCTCAAGGCACTGTAAACGATCCAGATCGAAGCGGGTTCGTAACACCGGATTACCTTCCAGAATACGCCGAATGCTCCACTCCACAGCAGACTCATCCAGTGGGCCCTTTATCGTCAAACGGAAAGCCAATTGATAGGCCGACGGCTCCGAGCTGAGCTGGTCCAGCGTCAGAAAATAACGCTGCTGCGATGAAGGTGCGAGTGCCTCGATATCCGCGTTGTTCTCGTCAGACGTAGGCTCGTCATCGTTCACATAGTAAGGGACGATGAAAGCCAGCAGATGGGGCGTCGCGTTGTTGAAAAATAACGGGTAATCAATGTCACTAAACAGCCGTTTTCTAATCAGTAGCCGGGCTTTCATCGCCTGAAGCGAATCGCCCCCTAAATCGAAAAAGTTATCGTTGGCGCCGAGTTCACGAAAGCCAAGCACCTCTTGCCAGATATCGATCAGTTCCTGTTCCAGCTCGTTACCTGCGGCTTTAACAGGATATCCCAACTCAGGGCGCTGCGGACAAGGCTCTGGAAGCCGGCTCACATCCAATTTCCCGTTAGGCAATTTGGGCAGGGTTTCCAGCATAATAAAGTGAGACGGATGCATCGCTCGCGGCAGTTTATCCTGCAAGAAGCGGCGCAGATCGTTCGTGGCAAGCGACGGGTTACGGCTCACCAGATAGGCCACCAGACGCTGACGCCCGTTTTCCTGAATCGGCCGCACCAGCGCCTTGTCGATATCGCCATGCTGACGTAACACAATTTCGACTTCTTCAGGCTCGATACGAATGCCATTAATCTTAATCTGGCGATCGATACGTCCCAGATACAGGATTTCCCCTTCTGGCGTCATTTTCCCTAGATCGCCAGTGCGGTGCCCCCAAGAGCGTTTATCGGCTCGAACATGGGTGAAGAAACGCTGCTGTGTTAATTCGTCGCGGTTAATATAGCCACGGGCGACGCCTTCACCGAACGCGCAAATTTCCCCTTCTTGCCCTTCAGCCACGGGACACAGGTTCTCATCCACGATCATAATTTCGCTGCCACGCAGTGCCTTACCGAGCGTCACACTTTTTCCCAGCTTTAATTCAGCAAATGAGCAGTTGGCCGTCGTTTCCGTCGGGCCATACAGATTAAAGAGCCTGACATCAGGAATCTGTTGGAACGTACGCTCTTTTAAATCAAAAGAGACGGGCTCGCCGGAGAGAAAGACCGTTTTAGGTAATGCCCACGCGTGAGAAGAGGATGCCTGATAGCGCAGCAGCTCATCCCAAACGGTCGGCACGCAATAAATGGCACCGTCGGGATGCTGTTGATGCCAGCGTAATAACACCTCCGGCTCATTCAAGCTGTCGGCAGGCAAAATAAACAGCGTGTCGCCGCGCAATAAAGGCGCATAAAGCTGTGTCACGGCAGCAGCAAAGCTGAGTGTCGATGTCAGAGGAAGCGTCGCACGGGTCTCTGGCCACACGTCCTCATTAAACCCGTTCAGATAATAACTCAGGTTCCGGTGTTCAATGGCCACCCCTTTTGGTTTCCCTGTAGAACCGGAGGTATAGAGAATATAAGCCAGATCGTTTTCGCAAACGGGTGGAAGCGTCGCCACAGGCTCAGCAGAATAATGGATATCCTCTAATACAATCGTGGAGGGGAAAACCTTATCGATGGCCGTTTTATTTAACATCGCTCGCGTGGAAATAAATAAAAATGTCGAAGAATCATCAAGGATCTGCATAATTCTTTCTGACGGATGAAAATGCGAGAGCGGAACATAGGTATGTCCTGCTTTTAAAATAGCCAGCAAGACCACAGGCATCATCACACCAGGTTCCAGATAAACGGCGATTCTTCCCCGTTTATTATCTGGATAATGTAATAATAAATAATCGGCCAAACGGCGCGACTGAGACTCTAGTTGTTGATAATTCAACCTGTCGCCATTAAATTCCACCGCCGTCTTATCGGGACTTTTCAGTGACCATTCAGAGATAATTTCAAAGACCGTTTTTCTATTCTTCATCATTTTCCTTCCATATTGTAAAAGGATGCTTTTTTCGGGAATGGTTCTAACGCGACTTCCGGTATCTCACGCGATGAAAAATTAATGCTATAAAAATGAAAACACGTAATGATGGGTTCGTCATGCTAATACCAGGAAAGACACATAAAATAACGCGCATGCCTGAGTATGGGTTTAACAAATAAAAGACATTATTGCCTATATACCAAAAGGACTACGCCAGAATGCGAAAGTCTCCCCGTACCCTGACGGGTATTATTTTCCCTTCCCTTTGCTATTTTTATTGACAGTGCATCACACCCTATCCGCAGATAATTGGAGGCTCCGATGGATTCACAATTTATCGGTTCTGTTATTAATGCGCTACCGCTGGAAAATATGATTAGCGGGCCATTACAGGCAATGATTAACGCACAGGTTCAAGCCAGCAAAGCCTATACGGATTTTCTATTATCCGTCTGCATTCAGAATAATAAAGCTGTCGCTATCCAATTCGACTACGACGAAACGCTTATTGACGAAAGCGGAGTCGCAAAAGGTGCCGTGACAAAAACGATGCACATACCGCTCATTGCCGCGATTACCCATCCGATTATTTCTATTGAAGAAGGGACGATCGATTTCGAACTTGAAGTCACACAGAGTGAATCTTCATCCGATGATACCGGAGAAGACGGCAATCTGGCGGCGTCACTGGGATGGGGGCCATTCAAAGTCAAAATGGCCGGTCGGGTATCACACAAGTCAGCGCAGACCCGTGCGACGGACACACGCGCCAAGTACAGCATTCACACGCAGGTAAAACGTCAACCCACGCCCGAAGCGCTCATGCGCGTCATCGATTTTCTGACCGATGCCGCAATCAGACCCAGTATTCCCGCAGAGAAAAGCGCACCGCAGGTAGCGGAAAACGCCGCACCACCAGCACCTGCGGAGCAACAAGAAGCGTCATCATAATCAAAGCACATTATTCAGCGGCATAGTGCATGTGTGCCGTACCTGCATAACGCGTAAAAGGATGCCCGGCGTGACCCCTGGCATCACCAGAGGATCAGATCATGGCATCGGCAAGAGTGCTCCACACCTTATTTGAACAGCAGCGGCATCAGACGCCGGACGCCATCGCCCTGAGAAGCGATACAGAAACGTTGACCTACCGGCAATTGGATCAGCAGGCAAACGCCATGGCGAGCGATCTATTGCAGCGGGGCGTAAAGCCGAAGGATGTTGTCGGTATTTATTTGCATAAAAGCCCGAATCTGATCGTCAGCCTGCTCGGCGTATTGAAAACCGGTGCGTGCTATTTACCGCTTGATCCTTACTATCCGCACGAGCGTCTGGATTACATGGTCAATCATGCCGATGCGCGTCTGGTTATTACCGACAATGCCCACGCGCTTACGCTGGCACCGAGCCATCGTGAGATCGTTGACATCAATCAGATCGATCTGAGCGTTCAGGCTACTCACACGCTTCCCTCAGTCAGTGAAGAACAGCTTTGTTATGTGATGTACACCTCCGGCTCCACCGGAACGCCAAAGGGCGTCATGGTCAGTCACAGGACGGTGGTCAATTATCTGGCGTGGATGCAAAGCGCCTTCGTGCTACAGCACGACGATGTGGTCCTTAACCAGTCCACGTTCAGCTTTGATGTCTCAGTGTGGGAAATTTTCTGGCCGCTGATCGCTGGCGCAAGCTGTGCGGTCATTACCGAGGATGCCAAGTACGATCCGCAGCTGCTGGCTGAATTTATGCACCGTCATCAGGTCACGGTCGCACAGTTCGTACCGACAGCACTGCGCGTCATTGTGGATGCGGAAGTGCTATCCCGCTGCACCTCTCTATGCCATATCTTTTCTGGCGGCGAGGCGCTCGATCAAACGCTGGTCAACGATCTTTCCCTGCAATATCCGGGAAAGATCCACAATCTCTACGGCCCGACCGAGGCAACAATCTTTGCCTGTCATTGGCTCTGCCAGCCGGGAGCAGAAGAAAAAATTGCCCCGATTGGCAAACCCATCCCCCATGCCGCCGCTTATGTATTAGATGAGGCGCAACAGCCTGTCGATGTGGGGGAAAGCGGTGAACTTTATCTGGCAGGGGATATTCTGGCAAAAGGCTATCTGCATGCAGAAAAACTGACGCAGGAGCGATTTGTTGATGACCCGTTTAGCCATCAGACCGGGCAGAAAATGTATAAAACCGGCGACTGGGTTAAGCAGCGCGTCGATGGCGTGCTGGAGTTCATTGGCCGAATAGACAGCCAGGTTAAATTGCGCGGACACCGTATTGAGCTGGCGGAAATAGAAACGCACCTACAGGCGCTGCCGCAAATTAACCATGCTGCCGTTATTCTCGAAAAGCGCTCGGAAAACGCAGCGCCATCGCTCTCAGCCTTTTATGTATTACGGCATCAAAAGCACATCGATATTCAAGAGATAAAAGCGCACCTTGCCAAGACGCTGCCTTTTTTCATGGTGCCCTCTCATTTCGTTGCGTTGGAAAAAATGCCAACGCACCCCAATGGAAAAATTGATAAATCCAAGCTGTGTTCCTGCGTAAATAACTAATGGTGAAAAAATGTCAAACGACAAAGCAATATTACCTTCCGAGATAGAAAAAAATATTATTTCTATCTGGCGGACCGTACTCAACAATCCGAAAGTCTCTATCCAAGAGAACTTCTTTGATGCAGGCGGAAATTCCCTGCTGATGTCCAAGGTTTATCGCGAAATAAAAAACAAAATGGAGTCACCTATCTCTATTGTTGATTTATTCCAATACCCAACGGTACAGATGCTAAGCAAGCGTATTAGCGAAATACACGCTGGGAAATCAAGCAGCAAGAAGTAATTACGCCCAAAAGCGTATTTATCCTCCAGGGGAATAACCGCCCTGTAATGGGTAATGCATTTCATCATCCTTATTTCACTGATAATAGGTGGTAATACCATGTCTGCAACTCAATTGAACGCTGCCTCGGCAGTCAAAGCAAAAGTGGATTCGGCAATTAAATTTGTTCTGAGTCACCAAAATTCATCCAAGCCCGCTCACTACTATGCGATTGGCCAGAAAATTCTTCCTAACACCAAGAAATACTGGCGTGCGAAGTCTATTCCAGACATTCCTGTTTCAATCAAAGCAGCATTGCAACACCCGTCGGCCTCTAACCTGCAAAGCCTCATCAGCCGGGTTACTGCTGGCGTCGCAGGTAGCAAAAAGTAATTAACTTTTAATGTAGCTGTCCCTTCTATATTCACGGCGTAGGACGTCGACCTTTCTTCCTCTGGATAGTATTCAGAGAAAGAAGGTTAGCGGCCTGCGCCGTGAAAAGGAGGCGAATATATTCACGGTGAGGTAATGAAATGAAACAGCAAGAACAGTTCCGCGATAAGGATATTGCCATTGTAGGAATGTCGGCTCGCTTTCCCGGTGCAGAAGATACCGCAATATTTTGGCAAAACCTGTTGGACGGCGTGGAGACGATCAGCACATTCAGTGAAGAAGAACTGAGGGAGTCAGGCATTGAAGAAGAGATGATCGCCTCACCCAACTATATTCGCCGCCGGGGGATTCTGGGTAACGCACAGCACTTTGACGCTAATTTTTTCGATATTACGCCCCGCGATGCCGAAATTATGGATCCACAGCATCGTGTCTTTTTGGAATGCTGCTGGCACGCGTTTGAAGATGCCGGCTACGTCCCTGCCACCTACCCTGGAAAAGTGGGCATATTCGGCGGAACGGGAACCGCCTGGCATTTGAGTAAAGTGAATGCCCATCCTGAAGTGCAGAAGTACGCCAGCGGTGCATCGGTCGTCACCAACAATGATAAAGACTACGTAACGACCCGAGTATCTTACAAGCTCAACCTAAAAGGGCCGAGCGTTAACGTACAGACCGCCTGTTCAACCGCGATGGTCGCCGTCGTGATGGGTATGAACAGCCTGCTGAACGGGGAAAGCGATCTGATCGTCGCGGGCGGCGTTTCCGTGGACACGCCAGAACGCCGGGGTTACCCCTACATGCAAGGCGGCATGGAATCCGCGGATGGTCGCTGCTATGCTTTCGACTCGCGAGCCAACGGCACGGTGTTCAGCCGCGGTGCTGGCGTCGTATTACTGAAACGACTGAATGACGCCGTACGCGACGGCGACCATATTTATGCCGTACTGAAAGGCGGCGCAGTGAATAACGACGGTAACCTGAAAGCTGGCTTTACTGCGCCGAGCATCGACGGGCAAATCGCCGTTGCCAAACAGGCGATCGCCAATGCGCAGCTCGATCCCGCCACGATCAACTTTGTTGAAGCTCACGGCACCGCGACGGCGCTGGGCGATCCCATCGAGTTCACCTCGCTCACACAGACGTTTCAGGAATACACGGACAAAACCCAATATTGCCGTCTGGGATCGGTGAAAACCAACATCGGCCATACGGACGCAGCGTCAGGCATGGCCAGCCTCATCAAAGCGTCACTGGCGCTGGAAACCGGAAAACTGCCAGCCTCGCTCCATTTCGAATCGCCAAACCCTAACATTGAGTTTGAAACCAGCCCGTTCATCATGAACACCGAACTCAGTGAACTGGAACCGTCAGAAACACCGCATCGCGCGCTGGTGAACTCTTTTGGCGTCGGCGGCACCAATGCCTGCGTCATTCTGGAAGCCGCACCGCCGCTAAAAGCGGGCGATATCCATGACAACAGCCTGCTGGTTTTGCCTTTCTCCGCGAAAAGCCGCACGGCGCTGGAAGACATGAAACACCGTCTGCGCGATTACCTCAGTGCGCATGACGATGCCAATCTGGCAGATATCGCCTACACCTTGCAGGTTGGGAGACAAAAATTCTCTCACAGCACGGCTATTATCGGGAAGGATCGCGATTCACTGCTGGCCAAGCTGGATCAGCCTTCACTGGTGGTGACACAGCAGGGAAAAAACCAAAAATCCGTCGTGTTTATGTTCCCGGGACAGGGCAACCAGTACGTTAATATGGCGCGTGAGCTATACGACACCTACGATGTTTTCCGCGCGAGCCTGGATCAATGCTGTAACTATCTGGAGCCGATTCTGGACGTCAATCTGACGTCGATTATCTTTCAGGACGGCGATAATATCGCCGAGTCCCGCATCAATGAAACCCAGTTTACCCAGCCATCCCTGTTCGTGGTGGAGTACAGTCTGGCAAAACTGTGGATGTCGTGGGGCATTCAGCCTGATGTCATGATCGGTCACAGCGTGGGGGAATACGTAGCAGCCTGCCTGTCCGGCGTGTTCTCACTGGAAGATGCACTGAAAGCCGTCGCGATGCGGGGCAAGATGGTACAGGCATTACCCGCGGGAGATATGCTTGCCGTCCTGCTCGATGAAGAAACCCTGAAGGCCAAACTTCACGGCAGCAAGCTGGAAATTGCGGCGGTTAACTACCCTGGATTATGCGTCATCGCCGGTGCTTCAAACGATGTCGCACGTTTCCAACAGCAGTTGGAAGACAGCAATATCTTCTGCAAACATCTGGATACCTCGCATGCTTTCCACTCACACATGATGGAACCCATGCTGCCCGCTTTCAAAAAGGTCATTGATAGCATCACGCTGCACGCGCCGCAGATCCCATTTGTGTCTACCGTTAACGGAGAATGGGTGACTGAAGAACTGGCGAAGAACAGCGACTACTGGGTGCGTCACGTACGCAATCCGGTGCTGTTCTCTCACGCCTTCAAAACGCTGATGGCTGATGAGCATCACGATTTCGTGTTCCTTGAAGTCGGACCGGGACGCTCGCTGGAATCGTCTGCCAAGCAGCATTTCAGCGCAGAAGACGGCGCATTGATTTATGCCTCCCTGCCAACGGCGAAAGACGTAGCCTTATCCGGCGAACACCTCCTGTCGACGCTCGGTGCGCTTTGGGCAAGCGGCGTAAACGTTCCCTGGCATCAGCATCATCCAGAACAGCACCGTCGCCGCATCCCGCTGCCGGGCTACCCTTTCGAGCGTAAACGCTTCGCCCTGCCAGCCCTGTCGTCAGCCAGTCATGACATGCAGAGTGAGCAATCCGTTAAGGCTAAAAAGCGGAAACAGGCGGATATCGGTGATTGGTTCTATATGCCGACCTGGAAGAAAACCATTCCGGCGAAATACATGGCGGGCAAACGCGTTGAAGCCGAGAACACCTGCTGGCTGCTCCTGACGGATACGCAGGGGATCGCCGAACGTGCGAAGCAACTGCTGGAAAAGGACGGGCATAAGGTCTTTTTCGTCAGCCCGGGAACGCAGTATCAGGAAGCGCTTTCCGAAGGCCAATACACCCTCAATGTATCCTCACGCGCCGACTATGTCCGGCTGCTGAAAAGCCTGACAGAACAAGGGTTACGTCCATCACGCATCCTGTATTTATGGAACCTGACGGTGGCGGAACAGGTCCAGCCGCTTGAGCACACCTATCTCTCTTCACCGCTGAACACGTTCTACCCTGCTCTCTATCTCCAGCAGGCGCTGGTGAACGAGAATTTGCTGGACGATCTGCATGTGACCTTCGCCACCAGCAACACATTCAGCGTGATGGGTGAGCGCATCGCTTCACCGGAGAATGCGTTACTGGTCGGGCCGTCGCGCGTGTTCTATCACGAGTATCCTGAAGTGCAGTGCCACCTGGTGGATATCGATCTTAAACAAAACGCCGAACAGCTTGATGAGTTTGCCCACAGTCTGATTGCAGAAAGCCATATCGCCACACACGGCAATCTGGTGGCTTACCGCGGAAACCAGCGCTGGGAAGAAAGTTATCAGGCCGTGCATCTGAAGCAGGACACCCTCGGTTTACCTGCGGAATTGAAAGACGACGGCGTCTACCTCATCACCGGCGGCCTGGGTGGATTGGGGATACTGCTCGCCAACCACCTGTCTGAAAACAGTAATGCGGCGATCATCCTGACTTACCGTACGGCGTTACCACCGCGTGAAGAGTGGCAAGCCTGGATCCAACAGCATCCGGTTGACGATCCTATCAGTGAAAAACTGGCGAGCGTTTTACGTCTGGAAGCTCGCGGCAACACGATACATCTGGCGCAGGTCGACGTGAATGACTATCACGGTATGCGCGAGATGTTATCCGCGTTCCCGCAGGTCGATGGCGTGTTCCATACGGCAGGCGTGGCTGGCGGCGGTATCATTGCGCTGAAGAATGACGCCGATTGCGCCAACGTGCTCGATCCCAAAGTGGCAGGATCGCTCATTCTGGATGAGCTGCTGCAGGACAAACAGCCTGATTTTTTTATTTTATTCTCTTCTATTACCTCCATCGTCGGTGACGAAGCCCGCATCGATTACTGCTCGGGTAACGCGTTTATGGATGCCTTTGCGCATTATCGCAACCAGCATCGCCGTGGGCGCACCGTCTCGCTGAACTGGGGAAAATGGGGCGATGTGGGAATGGCCGTCCGTTGGGGCAAACAGCTGCAGGAGAAGAAAAACAGCAAGCTGGCTGCCGTTGAGGAAACTAAAGGCGACCTGCTGACGCACCTGGAACGTGAAGGCACGCAGGAAAGCTATCAGGTCAATCTCACCACGCAGGACTGGGTTATCGATGAGCACCGCCTTGCGAAACAACCTTCACTGGTGGGGGCGACAATCTTATCGCTGCTGCATGAGTTCATGACAGGCTTTAAGTCTCAGGAAAGCCTTCAGGTCAAGAACCTGATGCTGACCAAGCCGGTGATCTATACCGATGCCTGGCCGCGTCAGATGAGGCTATTCATCACGCCAGAGGGGAAAGGCTATAAATTCAGCCTCAAGACGCGGGGCGTGCTTGAGCTGGCATGGCAAGAACACGCGTTCGGAAGCATAGGCCACGGCGCTCCAACGGCAGACCTCACGCCACAATCGATTGACGCCATCAAACAGCGCTGCACCACGCAGGTTCCCTACGCGCCGTTTATCACCGAGCTGGGTAATGCCAACACGGGCGAGAATTTCCTGTCGTTTAGCCAGCGCTGGAACAACCACCGCGAGATTGTTCAGGGCCATAACGAATGGCTGATCCACAAAGTGCTGGGAAGCGAGTATACGCACGATCTTACCCGCTACCCGTACCACCCCGCAGTGATTGATGCTACGGCCATCTCCTGCCTATCATTGATTACACAGGAGAATTTCCTGCCTATCAGCTATGGCAAGATGACCTTCTTATCGCCACTGGGGAAAGAGTGCTACGCCCACGCCAGGCTCAAGCAGGCCTATCAGCCGCAGGATAACGCCATCGTCATGGATATCACGTTCCTGTCACCAGAGGGCATTCCGCTGCTGGTTCTGGAAAATTACACGCTGATGAAGATGACGATGGGCAATCAGCTCGCGACGTCAGAAAACGCCTCAACGGCAGCCACAGCAGCCACAGCAGCAGTAAAAGTGAATCTGGCAGATAAAGACATTCTGTTGCCAGAAGGGCTGGATGCAATAAAACGCCAGCTCGCGCATCTGGAATTTGAACAGTTAGTCGTCGTCACCAGCGATCTGGAACAGCTCATTTATGAGTCGATTCCTGAACAGGAAACGCCTGAATTCATTTTGCAGAATAGCGAAGCAACGGAAGGATATGCCCGACCGGCCCTCTCTGTGGATTATGTCGCGCCAGAAAATGACATCGAGAAGGAGATCGTCAAAGTCTGGCAGTCGATTCTGGGGATCTCGGGGATCGGCGTTAACGACAGCTTTACTGAACTGGGCGGTAACTCGCTGCTGGCAGTACAGGTCGTGTCTACCGTTTCCGGCCTATTTGAAATCGATATTCGCGTTGATCTGTTTTACCAGAACCAGACCGTGAAAGGGTTAGCAACGCTGATCCTTACCGAGCTGGAAGCCTTATTGCAGGAATAAGGGAACGGCCGCCTTCAGTATGCATCTCGAAGGCGGCCGCTAATGTAAAACCGAATGTCACAAAATGAGACTCGATAATGACGCAGCTTCCCACCGCAAAACTGACCTCGCTTAGCCTGGATGAACTCAAAAAGCTGGCAAGAGAAAAGAAGAAAACGGGCAACGCATCTTCAGGCAAAGCCATTGTTCCGCACGCGACACCCGGCAGAGTACACTTCCCCATGACCAGCGCGCAGAAGCGCATCTGGATGCTCTCCCAATACCTTGACGATAGCCAGGTCTACAATAATCCCTATGTGCTTGCCTGCCGGATCGAGCACGATATGGAGCCACAGCGAGTACAGCAAACGCTCGACTATCTGATGCAACAGCATGACATTCTGCGTACGACATTCCGGCTGGTCGATAACGACGTGTGCCAGTGCGTTGCTGACGACATGTCTTTCACGTTCAGCTTTGAAGATATCTCCACATTCAGCGAAGAAGACATTGAAAAATATGTCTCGGAGACAGCCAAGGCGAAAGGGAACATTGTTTTTGATCTGGAGAATGGCCCCTTGGTTTATCTCCATATGGTCAAAACCCATCAGTACGACTATGTCCTGTTCCTGACATTTCATCACATTATTTCCGACGGGTGGACGGTCAATGTGTTCTTCAAGATGCTCATGGAAAACTACTTTCGTCTGCTGCAGGGCGGGACATTACCCATCGAAAAAACGCTCCAGTTCACCGATTATGCACTGGCGGAAGATCGGTGGCATACCGAGGGCGAATACCAGACCGGGCTGGCCTACTGGGCGAAGAAGCTGGATGGCATCACAGGGCAGTTAGATCTGGCGACGGATTACCCGCGTCCGGCCAAAATGAGCACCACAGGGGGAATCGCCAGCCAGTTCTTTGATGCATCTTTCTGCCAGCGCTTGCAAACCTGTGCGACACAGCATCAGGCGACACAATTCCACGTTATCCTCACGGCATACCAACTCCTGCTGCATAAATACAGCGGGCAGCAGGAAATCATCATCGGCGCACCGTTTGCCAACCGAAATTTACCTGCCACGCAAAACATGATGGGGCTATTCATGAATACCCTGCCATTACGTTTTGATATCGATCCTAATGCCAGTGTCGCCTCCCTGATTGAGGGCGCGCGCGCCGAGTGTGAAGAAACCTTGAGATACCAGGATGTGCCGTTCAATTATATTCTGGACGAGATTACCTATGTGCGTAATCCCCAGATCAATCCCATCTTTCAGGCAATCTTGACGTATCAGGTCTTCCCCCATTTTCACAGCAGCTATGGTGGGTTCAAATATAAGCCGTTAAAAGTGGATTACGGCACCGCAAAACTGGATCTGAACTTATGGGTAGAAGAAGACAAGGATAGCGACGGCCTGCTGTTCACCATGAACTACAGTAGCGCATTATTTTCCATCAGCACCATCCAGCGCATGCTGAACGACCTGCGGACGGTTCTTGAAACCTTAATCACCCAGCCGCAGTTAACCGTTCGGGATATCTCACTGTTAAGCGACGAAGAACGCCGCGCGACAATCGCACAATGCCGCCCAACCGCTAACGCGTTACCGCCTGCGGTTCATCGGCAGTTTGAACAACAGGCACAGCAACATCCCGATGCCATCGCGATTCGTTGTGAAGGCCGTACGTTCAGCTATGCCCAGCTCAATGAACGGGCAAACCAGCTGGCTCATCAGCTCCAGAAAAACGGCATTACTCATGGCGAGTGCGTCGCGCTGTTCATGCCGAAAAGCGAGTATTACGTCGTCGCGATTCTGGCCGTGTTAAAAGCAGGCGGATGCTACGTTCCAATCGATATCGATCTCCCTGCTCAGCAGGTTGAGTTCATCTTGCAAAACTCCGCCGCCCGCTGTGTCATCATCGACGAACAGGCACCCGGTAACAGGCTCCCTTGCCTCTACGTAAGACAAAATCGCAGTAGGATGCCGGTAAGCAATCCATCGCCGCCACAGGTTACGGATGGCCCAGCTTACATCATTTATACCTCGGGCAGTTCCGGCAAACCGAAAGGCGTTCGTGTCAAACACTCGCAGCTTAGCCACTACTGTCAGGCCATTCGGCCCGTGCTCAACCTGCCGCCCGATGCTCGCTACGGCATGTTTTCATCCTTCACCACCGATTTAGCACACACGGTGCTGTTCCCTGCCCTAATTCACCAGGGTCAGTTAGACGTGATCAGCACGGAATTACTCCGCTCCCCACAGGAGCTATTCGCTTATCTGGCGCAATACCCAGTCGATTGCATAAAGATTACGCCGTCGCATTTAGCGACGTTATTGACGTCACCGCAGGCTGAAGCGCTGTTACCTCGCCAGTTATTGGTTATCGGCGGAGAACGTGTTCCTCTGTCACTCATCAAGCGTGTACGCGAGTTCCGAACGTCTTGCCGCCTCCTCAATCATTATGGGCCAACCGAATGCACCGTCGGTGTCACCACCTATCCGGTGCCGGACGATCTCAGCCTCCTTTCGGGCGACTATTTGCCTATCGGTAAACCTCTGTCTGATAGCCATGTTCTGCTGCTCGATCCTTATCACCAGCTCGTTCCGGCCGGCTTACCAGGGGAAATTTATTTGGGCGGTTCGCATGTCGCAGAAGGGTACATTGGCCTGCCAGATCAAAATAATGCACGCTTTATTCCTCATCCTTACCTTGAGGGCGAGCGGCTCTATCGCAGTGGTGATAAAGGTCGTTTCCTGCCTGATGGCAATCTTGAATTTATGGGACGCTTGGATCGTCAGGTGAAAGTGCGCGGCTACCGTGTTGAACTGACGGAGATCGAACAGGTATTGCAACAGGTTGCTAATGCGACCCACGTTGCTATTAAACAAAACACGCTGCACCACGGGGAAACCGTCTTAACCGCGTACCTGTGCGGCATTGATGAACCCAGTCATGCCACAGTAAAAACGGCGCTGCAAAAAAAACTGCCAGACTATATGCAGCCAGAACGCTGGGTATGGCTAGACGCGATGCCATTAACCGCCAGCGGTAAGATAAATTATGCCGCGTTACCCCTGCCCTCAGCAGAAAAGCGCGTAGCATTCCATGCCCCGGAAAATCCGCGTGAACACGACCTGCATGAAATTTATCGCGACATTTTGCAAAGCGAGACGATTGATACGCAGGAGAGCTTTTTTACCCTTGGTGGGAATTCTCTCAGCGCATTAAAGCTCATCCTGAGCGTTAATCAGCACTTCGGCACCTCCCTGTCTCTGGGGCAGTTGTTCGAAAACAGCAGCATTGCCCAGTTGGCCCGCGTGATTGAAGAAAAGGGATCGCAGACTCAAGCCGCAAGGGTGACGATCAATCGTGGGCAGCCTGAAGATAACCCCACGTTGCTTCTGATTCATCCAGCAGGCGGTAACGTACTGTGTTATTCCGGGCTGGCGCGTGAATTGGGCGAGCGCTATCCGATCTATGGTATTCAGGTGCCCGATTTCAGCGTTAACCAGCCTTATAACGCCGATATCAAAGCGCTTGCCGCTTTTTATCTCTCAGAAGCTGGCGACATCGTTCATCACTCTCGTCTGGTATTAGGAGGATGGTCTCTGGGTGCAACTATTGCTTTTGAAATGGCGCAGCAGCTCGCGAAAAAAGGCATAACACCGACGGTGTTAGTGTTGGATCAACCGGCACCAGAGATCAACATCGACGGCTCAGCAAACATGAACGAGGCTGAACGTCTGGCGTATTTTGCGCATAAAGTGGCGTTGTTTACCGGTGCGTCTTTCGATCTGTCGGAACAGTCACTTGCGAACATGAGCAATGCGCAACGAACGTCGCGCTTTCTGGCTGAATTTAAACGTGTGGGGCTGGTTCCTGAGTCAATTGGGCCTGGAGCATTTCAGGACTTTATCAATATCCTGCAAACCCATATCTATGCGACGGACGCTTACCGTGGCGAACGCTACGCAGGTGATGTGCTGGTCGTCGAAGCGGAAGATATCTTACCCAGTCGTATCCGCCTGCCAGAGTCGGGGCTGGGGTGGCGTCGCCTCACTTCAGGTTGCCTGACGGTACTGCCGACGTCCGGCGATCATATCTCAATGATGAACGCACCGCACATTTCCCGTATAGCCGAACAGCTCAAAAAAGTATGGCAATAACACATTCGCCGTCTGCGGTTTCCAACGCAGAACGGCGATTTTATGACGTAAGTGAGGAGAAAACATGGGCCATCCCCCGTCATTAACCGTTTGGCGATATCTAGTATCGCGCGATGCGCTTCTGACCATCATCATACCGGTCGTTATTTACAACATCGCATTTTTACAATGGGGGGCTGGCGTCGCGCTGTTAATAACCGCGATCTATTCCGGTGTACTGCAACTCATCAGCCGTTGGCAAGGCTATCTGCCAATCATTGCTCTCATTCTGGTATCGGGGCTTAGCCACTACCTTTATCTGGAAGGCGTCATCCTGTTTGATATCCATCAGGAGAGCGTTTTTTTGTCGGTCAGCGGCGCAATTTCAACCGTGATCATTTTTACCCTTTACAGCATCAAGGGGCGTCCGGTCATACAAACATTGGCCGAACAAGCCACGCCAGCACTTAAGACACTCCCCGTTTATGGCACACCGCAGTACGTTCGAGTCTGGAACGAGGTATCACTGGTCTGGATTCTGGTTTACCTGGTGAAAGCCATCATTATCTACCTACTTTCCCGCCAGTCTGATTTGCCGATGGATACGCTTGTCCTCATCAGCGGATGGCCTCTTACGCTACTGCTGGTGATCTTCAGTTTCCGATGGCCAAAGCATCGCTGGTCATCACTCGCACACAATAACGCTGCCTGATCAGCGTTGCAGGTAGTGCATAACATAATGAATGTTAAATATAGGGAATATTATGAACCCGTTAGAAAACAAACTGATTGTACTGAATCGTCATCCTGATGGCCCCGCACAGTTAGAGGATTTCCGGCTCGAAGAACGCCATATCAATGCACTACAGCCTGGCGAATATCTGGTTGAAAACAAATGGCTATCCATTGATCTTTATACACGCCCACGGCTTAACAAAAATACAGCCTATGTGAGCCCAATCAAACAGGGAGAAGTGATTCAAGGTGAAACGGTAGGCTACGTCGTGGCAACGAAGAACCCACACTTTAAGGTTGGAGATTGTGTGTTCACGTTTTCAGGCTGGCAGAAATACTATGTCGGCACGCCTCAGGATTTTATTACGCATCGCCTGCAGTCAACGGCCCTGTCACCCTCTGTTTTTCTCGGCGTGGTGGGCACACCGGGACGTTCCGCTTATTTTGGCATGAACAAAATTGCCAAACCCAAAGCGGGAGAAACGTTGGTGGTATCCGCCGCGTCAGGGAGCGTAGGTTCCGTCGTCGGTCAATTAGGTAAACAGGCTGGATGCCGGGTTGTCGGTCTGGCTGGAAGCGAAGAAAAATGTCGCTATGTCGTTGAGACATTAGGCTTTGATGCCTGTGTTAACTATAAAGAAGATGACTTAAATCACGCTTTGCGGGCTGCCTGCCCTAACGGAATTGATATCTATTTTGAAAACGTTGGCGGCAGAGTTTCACTTTTCGTTGCCAAACTGCTTAACGAAGGCGCAAGAGTCCCCGTCTGTGGCAGTGCGGCACAATACAATCAGGATCCTGACGTTGACGCGTCCAACATAGTGGCATTTTTTTCTTCTCTCCCCGATGCGCCGCTGAGCCGCTTTTTTCTCGTCACCGAGTGGTTCAAAGACTATGCAGAAGCAAACACATGGCTATTGGATGCCGTAGAGAAAGGGCGATTAAAATATCGAGAGAACATTATTGAGGGAATAGAAAACACGCCCCAAGCCTTTATCGACTTATTGGACAGCAAACACTTTGGCAAGCAGTTGGTACGCCTGTAAGGTGCTGAGACAGTAAATTAAAGACAAAAAAATAGACGTCGATAGACGTCTATTTTTTTATGTTGGTACCGAGGACGGGACTTGAACCCGTAAGCCCAATCGGGCACTACCACCTCAAGGTAGCGTGTCTACCAATTCCACCACCACGGCATCACAATCGCTGATTTAAAACGCTTACTTCGGAATGTCACTCACCGGCGTTGAAGGCGCAGCAGGCGTTGTCGTTTGCTCCGCTTTTTCTGGCTGGTTCAGGTTGTCCCATGTTCCGCCTCTTTTCTGCAGCGAACTTAAGTTGCCCAGAATGAGACTAATAACGAAGAACAGGCTCGCCAGTATTGCTGTCATGCGGGTCATGAAATTACCAGAGCCGCCCGAACCGAACAAAGTGGCAGAAGCACCTGCTCCGAACGAGGCCCCCATATCAGCACCTTTACCCTGCTGAAGCATGATCAAAGCAACTAGCCCGATCGATACTAACAGGAAAATTACTAATAGAGCTTCGTACATAGTCGTACCCGTTAACCGTTTTCTCCATGATTTATGGAGATGCTATATTCTGGCGGTAAACCGCGTGTCATTCCGCTAAACAGGGCGTAGAACATCCCTTATCAAGCGGATTTGAATACTAACCAAAGGATGTAACGTACGCAAGGGTAATTTGGTCAACACAGGTTGATTGCAGAAAAAAACAGCGGCTTTCGACGCAAGATACCTATCGAAAGCCTTATATACCTGATTGGCTAATCAAAAAAACCTTCAACCGACGGCTTTTACCGCATCGGCAATACGATTTGCCAACGCGATTACCGTCTCTTCATGTTCCCCCTCAACCATAACGCGGATGAGTGGCTCAGTGCCGGATTTACGCAGCAATACCCGTCCGCGTCCAGCCAATTCTTTTTCCACATCCTGCGTAATCTGCTGCACATTTTTGTCTTCCAGCGGATCGTGTTCCCCCGTAAACCGCACATTGACCAGAATCTGTGGAAACAGCTTCATACCGCTGCATAAATCATGCAGGCTCATATGGTTTTTCACTATCGCGGTAAGGACTTGCAAACCGGCAATCACACCATCGCCCGTCGTGGTTTTGTCCAGCAGGATCACATGACCGGAGTTTTCTGCCCCGATGCGCCACCCTTTTGCCTGCATCATTTCTAAGACATAGCGGTCACCCACTTTTGCACGAGCGAACGGGATACCCAGTTGCTTTAACGCCACCTCAAGCCCCATGTTACTCATCAGCGTGCCCACCGCGCCACCGCGTAGTTGCCCTTGGCGTAAACCTTCGCGAGCGATGATATACAGAATCTGATCGCCATCGACCTTGTTGCCTAAATGGTCGACCATGATGAGCCGATCGCCATCGCCGTCAAATGCCAGACCAACGTCCGCTTTTTCAGCGAGCACACGCGCCTGTAGCTGCCTGACATCCGTCGCTCCGCATTCTTCATTGATGTTCATGCCATCTGGCTCACAGCCAATCGCGATGACTTTAGCGCCAAGCTCGCGCAATACGCTAGGGGCGATATGATAGGTAGCGCCATTGGCGCAATCGACGACAATCTTTAAGCCATTAAGGCTAAGTTCGCTCGGGAACGTTCCTTTGCAAAATTCGATGTAGCGTCCGGCAGCGTCAACAATGCGGCTGGCTTTACCTAACTCTGAGGACTCAACGCACGTCAGTGGTTTTTCCAGTTCAGCTTCGATTGCTTCTTCTACTTCATCTGGCAGCTTGGTGCCGTCAATCGAGAAGAATTTAATACCGTTGTCGTAATAAGGATTGTGAGAAGCCGAAATCACGATACCCGCTTCAGCACGAAACGTGCGGGTAAGGTAAGCAACCGCAGGCGTAGGCATCGGGCCAGTAAAAGAAGCCGATAAACCGGCGGCTGCCAGCCCAGCTTCCAATGCAGACTCCAGCATATAGCCAGAAATACGGGTATCTTTGCCGATAATAATTTTACGCGAACCATGCCGAGCTAGCACTTTCCCCGCAGCCCAGCCCAGTTTAAGTACAAAATCAGGGGTAATCGGCGTATCACCAACCTTGCCACGTATACCATCGGTACCAAAATATTTGCGGTTACTCATCTCGTTTTTCATTCCTTCGCAGAAAGGGTGGCCTCAACAATGCGCATAGCATCAGCCGTTTCTTTAACATCGTGAACGCGAATAATCTGCGCCCCCTGCATCGCCGCGATCACCGCACAAGCGACGCTGCCATGAACACGCTGCGCAGGCGGTACGTTGAGGATCTGTCCAATCATGGATTTCCTCGACATGCCAACCAGAAGAGGCAGTTCAAAACGATGTAACTCGCTCAGGCGAGCCAGAAGCGCATAATTATGGGCAAGATTCTTACCGAATCCGAACCCAGGATCCAGCAATAGCTTACTTTTCGGAATATTAGCATTCACACAGCGATCAATCTGCTGCTGCAAGAAATCGCCAATGTCCTGCATCAGGTCATCATAATGCGGTTTGTGCTGCATGGTTCTCGGCATACCTTGCATGTGCATCAGGCAGACTGGTAAACCTGTAGCTGCGGCCGCCTCCAGAGCGCCGGGTTCTTGCAAAGCGCGAATATCATTAATCAGATGTGCCCCCGCCTTCGCCGACGCCGTCATCACTTCAGGCTTTGACGTATCGACCGATATCCATACGTCAAAGCGTTTAGCAATGGCTTCAACCGCGGGCACCACACGGTCCAGCTCTTCTTCCGTACTTACCTCAACCGCACCGGGGCGTGTCGATTCACCGCCAATATCGATCAGGGTCGCCCCCGCGGTAACCATCTCCTGAACGTGCAGTAATGCCGCATCGAGCTTGTTGTGTTTACCGCCATCGGAAAAAGAGTCCGGCGTGACGTTAAGAATACCCATGATGTGTGGGCAGGAAAGATCCAGCGTTGAGTCTCTGGCGACCAGTTGCATGATTTACCTCCGCAGTCTGGTGTAGTTAGCATGAAATGTGGTTCGAAGAACACTCCCAGTAAAAAACCCCAGCATGAGCTGGGGTTTCGTAAGTTACAGATATGAATCGCAGGGGGATTATTTGTCGTCCACTTGCTCAGACATCGTATTACCAGGATTAGGCGTCTGCGGCTCATCCACTGGCGTAGGGGCTTTAGGTGTACCGCCACCGTTACCAGAATCGTTGTCAGAACGAGACGCTTCCCAACCGGCTGGCGGACGTACTTCTTTCTTACGTCCCATCAGGTCATCGATCTGCGGCGCATCAATGGTTTCATACTTCATCAATGCATCTTTCATTGAGTGAAGAATATCCATGTTTGCCATCAACAGTTCACGAGCACGCACATAGTTACGTTCAATCAGCGATTTTACTTCCTGATCGATAATACGCGCGGTTTCATCTGACATGTGCTTGGCTTTTGCCACAGAACGACCGAGGAATACCTCACCCTCTTCTTCCGCATAGAGCAACGGACCGAGTTTTTCAGAGAAGCCCCACTGCGTCACCATGTTACGAGCAATCGAAGTTGCCACTTTGATGTCATTGGACGCGCCCGTAGAAACATGCTCCACGCCATAAATAATTTCTTCGGCCAGTCGACCCCCGTACAGCGTAGAGATCTGGCTTTCCAGCTTCTGACGGCTGGCGCTGATCGCATCGCCTTCAGGCAGGAAGAACGTCACCCCCAGCGCACGACCACGCGGAATGATCGTCACTTTATGAACCGGATCGTGTTCTGGCACCAGGCGACCAATGATCGCATGCCCAGCTTCATGATACGCCGTCGATTCTTTCTGCTTCTCAGTCATAACCATGGAACGGCGCTCTGCACCCATCATGATTTTGTCTTTCGCTTTCTCAAATTCGACCATCGAAACAACGCGTTTGTTACCACGAGCGGAGAACAATGCGGCTTCGTTAACCAGGTTAGCCAAATCTGCACCAGAGAAGCCTGGCGTACCACGTGCAATCACTGACGCATCAATATCTGGAGACAGCGGTACGCGACGCATGTGAACTTTCAGAATCTGCTCACGACCGCGAACATCTGGCAGGCCAACCACAACCTGACGGTCAAAACGACCTGGACGCAACAGCGCGGGGTCAAGAACATCAGGGCGGTTAGTTGCGGCGATGACAATAATGCCCTCGTTGCCTTCAAATCCGTCCATCTCAACCAGCATTTGGTTCAGCGTTTGTTCACGTTCATCGTGACCACCGCCCAGACCTGCGCCACGCTGACGGCCAACGGCGTCGATTTCATCGATAAAGATGATACAAGGCGCGGCTTTCTTCGCCTGTTCGAACATGTCACGGACACGAGAAGCACCGACACCGACAAACATTTCAACGAAGTCAGAACCGGAAATCGTAAAGAAAGGCACTTTCGCTTCACCGGCAATCGCTTTTGCCAGCAGCGTTTTACCTGTTCCCGGCGGGCCGACCATCAGAATGCCTTTTGGAATTTTACCGCCCAGTTTCTGGAAACGGCTAGGCTCGCGCAGGTACTCGACCAGTTCGCTAACCTCTTCCTTCGCTTCGTCACAACCCGCTACATCAGCAAACGTCGTCTTGATCTGATCTTCAGTCAGCATGCGCGCTTTGCTCTTGCCGAAGGACATGGCACCTTTACCGCCGCCGCCTTGCATTTGACGCATGAAGAAGATCCAAACGCCAATCAGTAACAGCATCGGGAACCAAGAAATAAAGATAGAAGCCAGCAAGCTCGGTTCTTCCGGCGGCTCACCAACGACTTTCACGTTCTTCGTTAGCAGGTTATCCAGTAGCTTGGGGTCATTGACAGGAATATAAGTCGTGTATCTGTTGCTGTCTTTTTTGATAACACTTATCTCACGCCCGTTAATACGTGCTTCACGGACCTGATCCTGATTCACTTCAGTCAAGAAGGTTGAATAATCCACCCTACGGCCATTCGACTCGCTGGGCCCAAAGCTCTGGAAAACAGACATCAACACCACTGCGATGACTAACCAGAGAATTAGGTTTTTCGCCATGTCACTCAAGGGATTAACCTCATATTACAACTGTGTTAAAAAACAGCGTTAGGGTACTACAGTTTGCGCCCTGTCGCTACAATATACACTTCACGAGACCGAGCACGTGAGGCGTCTGGTTTACGAATTTTCACTTTCGTAAACAGGGAGCGAATTTCCCGCAGGTATTCATCAAAACCTTCTCCCTGAAACACTTTCACCAGGAAACTTCCGCCTGGTGCTAATACATCTCGACACATATCAAGTGCTAATTCAACCAGATACATCGACTTCGGAATATCAACAGCTGGAGTACCACTCATGTTAGGGGCCATGTCAGACATCACCACCTGAACTTTGCTATCGCCAACCCTTTCGAGCAAGGCTTTGAGGACCAGTTCATCACGAAAGTCCCCTTGCAGGAAATCGACGCCGACAATCGGATCCATCGGTAAAATATCACACGCGATAATTCGACCATTTCCACCTATTTGCGTGACCACATACTGTGACCAGCCGCCAGGTGCTGCGCCTAAATCCACAACTGTCATACCGGGTTTAAACAGTTTGTCGCCTTGCTGTATTTCGTCAAGTTTAAACCAAGCACGTGAGCGCAGCCCTTTTTTCTGGGCCTGCAGCACATATTTATCGCTAAAGTGTTCCTGCAACCAGCGACTGGAACTTGCAGAACGCTTTTTATTCGCCATCGATTTTCCAACTATTCTCAGTAACACGCTCGTGTGTGGGGAGAAACTTCTCACATATTACCAATCAGAGCAGTCAAATTGGTTATAATTATGAGATGGCGGTAGAATGACCCGTTTTCAATCCCAACCTAAGTAAAAAAGACAATGAACCTAAGTAATAAACAAAAACAACACCTGAAAGGCTTGGCACATCCGTTAAAACCGGTTGTCATGCTGGGCAATAACGGTCTCACCGAAGGTGTTCTGGCTGAGATCGAACAAGCATTGGCACATCACGAGCTGATCAAGATAAAAGTAGCGACAGAAGATCGCGAAACCAAGGCCTTGATCGTGGAGGCAATTGTTCGTGAAACGGGTGCCGCTAACGTTCAGGTTATCGGCCATACGTTGGTACTCTACCGGCCTGCAAAAGAACGTAAAATTGTGTTACCACGATAACACTTTTTATTTCAGGATACTCGGTTTTAACGGAAAGGTGCCACGCCTATCGGTTAGAGAAAAGGCCGCAAGCGGCCTTTTTCCTTTCTTTACAATTTTTGCTGTTTTAATCAACAATCCGGCAAAATTTATAGATATTCGACCTTCAGGATCTCATATTCCACGTCGCCGCCCGGTGTACGGATGACCACAACGTCATCCTGCTCTTTGCCGATCAGGCCACGCGCGATAGGGGAATTCACAGAGATCAGATTCTGTTTAAAATCCGCTTCGTCATCGCCAACAATTCGATAGGTTTGCTCTTCTTCGTTATCCAGATTCATCACCGTCACAGTCGCACCAAAAATAACACGCCCGTTGTTCGCTGACATTTTCGTGACATCGATAACCTGTGCGTTAGACAGTTTTGCTTCAATATCTTGAATACGTCCTTCACAAAAACCCTGCTGCTCGCGGGCAGCATGATATTCTGCATTTTCTTTCAGATCGCCGTGCTCACGTGCTTCGGCAATCGCGGCAATAATTTCAGGTCGACGCACAGATTTCAGGTGGTCAAGCTCTTCGCGCAATTTTTCAGCGCCACGCAACGTCATCGGAAATTGTTTCATATTGTCTATACCTCTAAAAAAGTCCGTAAGACTCGAATAATCGTCATCCTGACGCGCTAAAAATCAAAGGCGACGGAGTCTCTGCAACGTGCCAGTCCTCACTGGACATAAAACAAAAGCAACCAGTCCCGGAACAAAATTTCCAGGCTAGCAGCGGCTTTGCATTTTGATACGTATTTTACCCCAGAGTTCAATGAGGGTCATCGTTTACTTTAGACCTTATTGCGCCGTAGTATGACCACACGTTACCCCGTTATTAGCTGAGATTATGCGTTTTTCATCGATTGTTACCGGACTTGCCTGCGCTTTTGTTCTGCATGCCAATGCAGCTTCTGTTGAGGATCATCGCCAATATTTACCCGATGGTGCCAATTTGGCGCTATTGGTACAAAAAGTTGGCGCAACAACACCCAGTATGGCCTTCAATAGCCAACAAATGGCGCTTCCAGCCAGTACGCAAAAGGTGATAACCGCATTAGCTGCATTACTACAATTGGGTCCAGATTATCGATTCATCACCACGATGGAAAGCCACGGGCCTGTCACCAACAGTATTCTGAACGGTAATCTCGTTGTACGGTTTAGCGGCGATCCTACGCTTAAACGCCAGCAAATACGCAATATGGTGCAAGAGTTAAGAAAGCGCGGGATACAAGAAATCGCAGGTGATGTGCTGATCGACACCTCAGTGTTCGCCAGTCACGATAAAGCACCGGGCTGGCCCTGGAACGACATGACACAGTGTTTCAGCGCCCCTCCGAGTGCTGCGATTGTCGATCGCAACTGCTTCTCTGTTTCACTCTACAGTGCGCCTAAAGCGGGTGATAATGCGTTTATCCGCGTTGCATCCTATTATCCAGTGCAAATGTTCAGCGAAGTCCGCACATTGGCCAAAGGTTCATCCGATACCCAATATTGCGAATTGGATGTAGTCCCTGGGGAATTAAATCACTTTACGCTTACAGGTTGTCTGGTTCAGCGCACAGAGCCGCTTCCGCTGGCATTCGCGATTCAGGATGGCGCCAGCTATGCCGGCGCTATCGTTAAAGATGAGCTACAGCAGGCAGATATTCGTATTAAAGGCAGCCTTCGCCGTCAGACGCAGCCAGGCCCAGCAGGAAGCGTACTAGCCCAGACACAATCGCCTCCGCTGCACGACCTGCTCACTATCATGCTGAAAAAATCAGACAACATGATTGCCGATACGGTCTTTCGTACTATTGGGCACGAGCGTTTTAGCGTACCAGGAACATGGCGCGCTGGCGCTGATGCCGTGCGACAAATTCTGCGTCAGAAGGCAGGTGTAGATTTAGGAAACAGCATTGTGGTGGATGGTTCAGGCCTGTCACGACATAACCTGATTTCACCGGAAACGATGATGCAGGTCTTGCAGTACATCGCACAGCACGATAATGAACTGAATTACATCACGATGCTTCCGCTTTCCGGCTATGACGGCACGCTGCGTTATCGTGGCGGCCTACATGAAGCAGGCGTCGATGGCAAGGTTTCGGCTAAAACCGGGGCATTGCAGGGCGTATATAATCTGGCAGGATTCATTACTACCGCGAGCGGCCAGCGCATGGCATTCGTCCAGTTCCTGTCCGGCTATGCCGTGCCACCAGAAGACCAGCGCGCACGTCGCGTCCCTCTGGTGAGATTTGAAAGCCGTCTCTATAAAGATATTTACCAGAGCAATTAAAAGAACAACGCGGGCTTACCCTGATAGGATAAGCCCGCGTATGTAAGACATGACTAGCAGAAGAACGAATTATTTTTGATAGATGATTTCAACGCCTTCATCATCTTCATCGTCCCAGTCATCATCCCACTCTTCTTCAGCTTCTTTTTCTATTTCAGCCAGCTGTTCGCGGTGATAATCATCCCACATGAACTCCACTTTTTCCGGTGCGCTTTCGGCAATCGCCGTTACTTTAGGATTGGCTTTCAGGAAGTTCATCACATCCCAGCAAAGTGGGTTGACGCCTTCACGGTTCGCTGCAGAAATCAGATAGTATTTATCATCCCAACCAAGCGCGGCCGCAATCTCTTTGGCACGTTTTTCCGCTTCAGCCTTATCGATCAAGTCAACCTTGTTGAAAACCAGCCAACGCGGTTTTTCTGCCAAGCCAGCGCCATACTGCTCTAACTCGTTGATAATGATCTTGGCATTTTCAATCGGATCTGACTCATCAATCGGTGCCAGATCAACCAAATGCAGCAGAACACGGCAGCGTTCAAGGTGTTTCAGGAAACGAATCCCTAACCCAGCGCCTTCAGATGCGCCTTCAATCAAACCAGGGATATCCGCCACAACAAAGCTCTGCTCGCTATCCATACGGACAACACCAAGGCTAGGCACCAGCGTGGTAAACGGATAATCTGCCACTTTCGGCTTTGCTGCTGATACTGCGCGGATAAAGGTCGATTTACCTGCATTAGGCAGGCCAAGCATGCCCACGTCAGCCAGCAACAGCAGTTCCAGCGTCAGCTCACGCTCTTCGCCTTTCGTACCGCTGGTTTTCTGGCGAGGAGCACGGTTGACGGACGATTTAAAACGCGTGTTACCTAAACCATGCCAGCCGCCTTTCGCCACCATCAAGCTTTGCTGATGGCGCGTCATATCGCCCAGCACTTCGCCAGTTCCCTGATCCAGAACACGGGTACCAACAGGGACTTTAATCGTAATATCTTTGCCGCGTTTACCCGTACAGTCACGACTTTGCCCGTTTTGTCCACGCTCAGCGCGAAAGGATTTTTCAAAACGATAGTCGATCAGCGTGTTCAGGTTTTCGTCTGCCAGCAGATAAACGTCGCCGCCGTCGCCGCCGTCACCACCGTCCGGACCGCCGTTGGGAATATATTTTTCACGGCGAAAGCTGACACAACCGTTACCGCCATCGCCTGCCACAACGAGAATTGTGGCTTCATCTACAAACTTCATTGATTCTCTCCGCAAAAAACCAATAGAGAATATCTACGTGTTTTAGGCTTGTTATTGGTTCTTCTTGGCGTAACTTTTGATTTTACGGCATGTAGCGTATTTCTACTCACCATTAAAAAACTGACGCACCAGAACGCATTCCAGCAAAGGAGCGGATTGTACCTGCCCGCTCCAATAATTTCATCTGTATTAAAAATAAACAACACATGCAGGCTGTCAAAAGATGGCAGTGACCGCTGCAATACACTTTCTCTTAAGCTATTTTTTCGCGACCAATGGCAGCACAGGCTCTTTCTTTCTAGGAAGGAAACGATGTCCAATAGCGGAAAACATGGCGCCAGCAACAACCACAAACGCACCGACGTAACCAATCCAATTCAATACTGGCACAGCAAAGAAAGTCGGCCACCCTAACGCCAGCAGATCGGAAAACAGCAACGTAAACAACGGCGTCAGCGTAATGACCGCACTAACCTGCGACGCCTGCCAGCGAGCCATTGCCTCCGCCAGCGCACCATAGCCAATCAACGTATTCGCACCGCAGAATAACAGGCAAATAAGCTGCCAGTTGCTCAGTTGAAAAATAACCTCAAGCTTGGCAAAAGGCGTGATAAAGACGACACACAGAGCATATAACAAAAACAGAATCTGCTGTGATGTCAGACGTCGCAATAGAACTTTCTGCGCTACACCATAGGATACCCATACCGCCGAGGCGCAAACACCCAGCAGCACGCCCAACGTGTAGTCTGTCAGTCGGGTAAAAATCTCAATCAGGCTGGTATTAAAGAACAGGAGCAGACCACAGATCAGCATGATCGCGCCGATAACCTGCGTACCGCGCATCTTTTCCTTTAGGATAAGTACGCTGGCGAACATCATGCCTACGGGGGAAAGCTGCCCGATAACCTGAGACGCCGTCGGGCTCAGATATTGGAGAGACGAGCTAAAGAAAACAAAGTTGCCCAGCAGCCCAGCCGTCGCAATCAATAGCAGAACCCACCAGCGCCGATGCCGGAAAACCCGCATTGGTGGCAACGTCTTACGGGATGACAAAATAATGCCAAGTCCAATGGAAGCAATGAAAAAGCGATACCAAACAATCGTATAAGGTTCCATCACCACCAGAACCTGTTTCATGGCTATCGGCAACGCTCCCCAGCAAACAGCCGTAGTCAGCGCCAGACAAAGACCGATGCCCGTCTGTTGTTTAGTATTCATACTTATCCAGATGGTTTACTCAGAATCAGAATGTAAAAAGCCCCGCAAAGAATTGCAGGGCTTAAATCCGTTAGACCTAACGCGGAAAATTATTCAGCAACGATGCTGATAAATTTACGGTTTTTCGGGCCTTTAACTTCAAACTGAACTTTACCATCAGTCAAAGCAAACAGAGTATGATCTTTCCCGCAGCCAACATTAGTTCCTGCATGGAATTTAGTACCACGTTGACGAACGATGATGTTGCCAGCCAGTACACTTTCGCCGCCAAAACGTTTTACGCCCAGACGTTGTGCGTTAGAGTCACGACCGTTACGGGTTGAACCGCCAGCTTTCTTGTGTGCCATTTAATCCGCTCTCCTAATCTTAAGCGCTGATGCCGGTAATTTTCACGTCAGTGAACCACTGACGGTGGCCTGCTTGCTTACGGTAGTGTTTACGGCGACGGAACTTAACGATCTTCACTTTTTCGCCACGACCATGAGCAACAACTTCAGCTTTGATTTTACCGCCATCGACGAAAGGAACGCCGATTTTGATTTCTTCACCGTTGGCAACCATCAGAACTTGGTCAAACTCAACGGCTTCACCAGTTGCGATGTCCAGCTTTTCCAAGCGAACGGTTTGCCCTTCGCTTACTCGGTGTTGTTTACCACCACTTTGGAAAACTGCGTACATATAAAACTCCGCTTTCCGCGCACCCGTTAATAGGTTTCAGAGCACGCTATAAATATTCATAATAGGGCGCGAATTCTACGCAAAAATACTGAGGATGACAAGTGCATAATCAACGGATGTGAAGAAAAAGAATACAACGTATCAACTGCCGTTTATCTCTCTCATTTTTCAAGTACAATCGGCACAATCAGTTTCGTCTTGCCGATATGCAACAGCAATCTTACGGCAGTGTTGAAGACATACGTTGGCACAAACCATGAATCTAGAACAAATTACAACATTAACTGCGCAGGATATGGCAGCTGTTAATAACGTCATTCTTGAACAACTGAATTCAGACGTCGTTTTGATAAACCAGCTTGGACATTACATCATCAGCGGTGGTGGAAAACGTATACGCCCGATGATTGCTGTCCTTGCGGCCAGAGCCCTCGACTATACCGGTGATAAGCATGTCACTGTCGCCGCACTGATCGAATTTATCCACACCGCAACGCTGCTACATGATGACGTGGTAGACGAATCAGACATGCGCCGAGGTAAAGCGACGGCAAATGCCGCCTTTGGCAACGCAGCAAGCGTGCTGGTCGGGGATTTCATCTATACTCGCGCCTTCCAGATGATGACCAGCCTCGAATCGTTACGTGTGCTGGCGCTGATGTCAGAAGCGGTGAACGTGATTGCTGAAGGCGAAGTCTTGCAGCTAATGAACTGCAACGATCCGGATATCACTGAAGAAAGCTACATGCGCGTCATTTACAGCAAAACGGCGCGTTTATTTGAAGCCGCAGCGCAATCTTCATCCATCCTTGCCGGCGCGACGCCAGAGCAAGAAAAGGCGCTTCAGGACTATGGCCGCTACCTGGGCACCGCCTTCCAGTTAATTGATGATCTGCTCGACTACAGCGCAGACGGCAAAACGCTGGGTAAAAACACGGGTGATGACCTCAATGAAGGCAAGCCAACGCTGCCGCTGCTGCACGCGATGCGTCATGGTAATGCAGAACAACGTTCGATGATTCGCAAGGCGATTGAAGAAGGAAACGGGCGCCATCTGCTGGGACCGGTTCTTGCCGCCATGCAGCAATGTGGTTCACTTGATTATACGCGTCAGCGTGCCGAAGAAGAGGCAGATAAGGCGATTAGCGCACTACAGCTGCTGCCGGAAACGCCACACCGCATTGCGCTCGAAGGGCTTGCTCACTTAGCCGTACAGCGCGATTTCTAACGTGGTGTAAGGTTCTTATCTGATAAGATCGTTGATTCATAAGTAGCGCTGCCTTGCAGCGCTACTCCTTCGCCAGACTTAGGCAGTCTGGTCGAGTGTGACATCATCCAGCCGAGACAGCATTGCTATTGTCCCTTCACGCAAGATGAAATTAATCAGCCGACTTCGTTCATCAACGGAAAGTTGATGGAAGATATGCACCCACGATGACAGCAGGGTCGGTTCATTATCTATACGATAATACTCGGTTGGCGGATTTTCCTTTACCAGTAGGGAGTTCCTGACCTCGTTTGGCAAACTGCGAATAGAGTATTCGACACCACGCCCTTGAACCCCTTTCCGCCTGCGCTTTTCCCAACCGTCGTCACGCGCCCGTTTGTTCAGCCCCTGCGGTGATTTCGGCAAACCACCTACGCCAACCAGCTCACTTGTTGCAAACCACTCTTTGTCCATACTCGTCACTCCCTTGTTTGTTTTGAACAGGCATTACGTCAACTCGCCCAAAAGTTTCCATATAATAGACTATTGTTACCTAAACCGCTAACTCTTACATGTTACCAATACACCTAAATAATAGAAGAAATGATGAAATCCAGCGCGATAACCAAGCACCGCGGCAACATAACGGGCTATAAAGGAAAAGAAAGCACAGGTTCCTTTTCATCACTGATGATTAACGTTCAAAAAGATCGCCAGTAGCGAATCAGTCAATCTCCATCGATGAGATAGGTTCCTCATCCGACGGTGTAATGCCTAACTGGCTCAGCGTGGTAGAGACCCCGACTCGCAAAATATAAGCGATTAACTCATCTCTTTCTTTTTCAGATAGTTGTTGATAGATCTGCATCCATACGGCCAGTGCCGCAGGCTGTTTCGCCGAGTAGGCGGAAGGCTCGATTTCGAGTAATAGGGATTTTTTTACCGTATCCGGCAAGCTGTGAATTGAGTATTCCACCCCTCTTCCCTGGACGCCTCTACGGCGACGCTTCTCCCATCCATCCTCGCGGGCGCGTTTATTTAATCCTTGTCTTGATTTCGGAAGGCCGCCGACTCCAACCAATTCGCTGGTAGCAAACCACTCTTTTTTCATTGCCTTTCATCCTGATAGTGCCATCCCTAACAAAAACGCGCTCATTTGGAAATTAATTGAGAATTTTAAGGAAAATTAATGCTATATTATTTCCAAATAATAATGTCATGTTAGTTCGGCATATAACTAACATCCGTTATTTATACCACTAATCGACAGTCGTCTTATAGCAAATAAGGGAAGGATTATGATTTTAAGGAAACAAGACTGGCATCCCGCTGATATCATTGCTGCACTGCGCAAGAAAAACACAACGCTGGCGGCGGTATCGCGAGCGGCCGGATTAAGCTCATCGACGTTAGCTAATGCGCTCTCACGCCCTTGGCCCAAGGGGGAATGGCTTATTGCCGATGCGCTGGGTATTCACCCTTCAGAGATTTGGCCCAGCCGGTACTACAACCCGGAAACCAATGAGCTTATCGACAGAAAAAAACTCATCCGTCCCGATTAAAAAAGAAAAGCCGGAGATCAACATCTCCGGCTTTTTATTCTGCGAATGACTAACACTCGCTCATACCCTAAATAATTCGAGTTGCAGGAAGGCGGCGACGCAGTGAGTCCCCAGAAACTTACATCAGTAAGTGACTGGGGTGAGCGAGGAAAGCCAACGCACATGCAGCTTGAAGTATGACGGGTATTTAGTTCTTGATGAACGTCTCGCCTAGCTCAATATCCTGCTTCAGCGTATCCAACATGCTGTTAAGCGCGTTTTGCTCAAAAGCGCTTAATGTGCCGATGTCTTTACGCTCGGCGACGCCGTCTTTACCTAACAGAATCGGCTGAGCGAAGAAGCGGGCATATTTGCCATCACTTTCAACGTATGCACATTCAACCACACCGTTTTCACCTTGCAGCGCACGAACCAGAGACAGACCAAAACGCGCAGCTGCCTGACCCATAGACAGCGTTGCCGATCCGCCACCCGCTTTGGCTTCAACAACCTCAGTACCCGCATTCTGAATACGCTTGGTCAGATCGGCCACTTCCTGCTCGCTGAAGCTGATACCAGGAACCTGAGACAGCAGAGGCAGAATCGTCACACCAGAGTGTCCGCCGATAACCGGCACATTAATATCCTGCGGTTGTTTGCCTTTCAGCTCAGCAACGAACGTGTTGGAACGGATGATATCCAGCGTAGTGACGCCGAACAGTTTGTTTTTGTCATATACACCAGCTTTTTTCAGCACTTCGGCCGCAATCGCAACGGTCGTGTTCACTGGGTTGGTGATGATACCGATACAGGCTTTCGGGCAAGTAACCGCAATTTGCTCAACCAGATTACGCACAATGCCAGCATTGACGTTGAACAGATCGGAACGATCCATACCAGGTTTACGTGCCACACCCGCGGAGATCAGCACGATATCTGCACCAACAAGCGCTGGTTTAGCATCTTCACCGCTATAACCTTTGATCTTCACGGCTGTAGGAATATGGCTCAGATCGACGGCAACACCCGGCGTTACAGGGGCGATATCGTAAAGGGATAGTTCTGAACCTGAAGGAAGCTGGGTTTTGAGGAGGAGTGCGAGTGCCTGACCGATACCACCTGCTGCTCCGAGAACTGCAACTTTCATCCTAAACTCCTTATTATCATAAAATAAAAAAGTGCCGTGAATTCATTTGGTTATAAACAGAATATAAAAATGGGAATACGAGCAACCTACTTATCTCTCCACAAATTGTATGAGAGACAAAAATACGCTATGTCTCTAATAATAAATCAAAAACAACCATTCGTTTGAAAGGTAAGTAAAGTTAATAAGCTATTGAGCTATAACGCGGTGTTCATTCACGTGCAATTAACCTGTGCGCTACATTACACCGATCGGTGGCGTCCAAACAACATCATTCTGATAACATTTGATTTACTTTTATGTGACGCAGGACGCATTTTTCGGACTACCCGAGAGTCGATTTTTTTTGAAAACAGCGACTAACGCATATCTGGTGAAATGGATTGGAATTATACGCGATTTAATTGCATAAAAATTCACACAACTGCATAATAGGAAGATTAACCATAACAATTAATCCGGTGCAGAATGCGAAATTCGACAAAACAAGAAGACCTCGTTAAAGCGTTCAAAGCGCTGTTAAAGGAAGAGAAATTCAGTTCTCAAAGTGAAATTGTTCAGGCATTGCAAGACGACGGATTTGAAAACATCAACCAATCCAAGGTGTCACGCATGCTAACGAAATTTGGTGCCGTGCGCACACGCAATGCCAAAATGGAGATGGTGTATTGTCTCCCTGCCGAGCTTGGCGTCCCGACGACGTCCAGCCCGCTGAAGAACCTTGTACTGGACGTGGATTACAATGATGCCGTCGTCGTGATCCATACCAGCCCAGGCGCTGCGCAGCTCATTGCTCGCCTGCTGGACTCATTAGGTAAGTCAGAAGGCATTCTCGGCACCATCGCGGGGGATGATACTATCTTTACCACCCCGGCACGAGGCTTCAGCGTCAAACAGCTTTACGAAGCGATTCTGGTGCTATTCGAACAAGAGCTGTAATGCGCTTTTTGCTACGCTTTCTTCACTACGTGTAGAGCAGTTATCTACACGTAGTGGTTATCACTCGAACACTCACACCGCAGGCAATTCAGCCAACGGCCAACGTGGCCGAACGGATACGCCTAGCGTCTGGCTCGCGCCATGAACCAGACGTACACTGCCCGCATAAGCAATCATCGCACCGTTATCTGTACAGAATTCGGGGCGTGCATAAAACACTTCACCACCGCGTTTCGCCATCACTTCACCTAAGCGCTGACGCAGCGTCCGGTTTGCACTCACGCCCCCCGCCATGACCAGTCGTTTAAAGCCCGTCTCATCCAGCGCACGACGACATTTTATCGCCAGCGTATCTACGACGGCGTCTTCAAACGCACGAGCAATATCGGCACGCGTTTGATCGTCATCACCGTTGCTACGAATCGTATTGGCAGCAAACGTTTTTAGCCCAGAAAAGCTAAAATCCAACCCCGGCCGGTCTGTCATCGGGCGCGGAAACGTAAAGCGTTGGGAATTCCCCGCCTGCGCCATTTTCGACAACATTGGCCCGCCGGGATAATCTAATCCCAGTAACTTTGCCGTTTTATCAAACGCTTCACCCGCCGCGTCATCAATCGACTCGCCCAGCAAACGGTACTCACCAATGCCTGTCACGCTGATGAGCTGCGTATGACCACCAGAAACCAGCAGCGCCACGAAAGGAAACGCAGGTGGATTATCTTCCAGCATCGGCGCCAGCAAATGCCCTTCCATATGGTGCACAGGAATCGCCGGTACCCCCCAGGCGAATGCCAACGACCTGCCGACAGTCGCACCCACCAATAGCGCGCCGACCAAGCCTGGGCCAGCGGTGTAAGCCACACCATCGATATCGTCAGCCTGTAGCCCAGCTTCACACAGCGCCGCCTGAATCAACGGAACCGTTTTACGCACGTGATCGCGTGAGGCGAGCTCAGGCACTACACCACCGTAATCAGCATGTAATTTGACCTGACTGTATAGCTGATTGGCGAGCAAACCAGCTTCCGTGTCATAAATAGCTACTCCGGTTTCATCACAGGATGTTTCGATACCCAATACGCGCATTGCTGTTCCTACTTTTATGACGATACAAGCATTCGTTAAATGCCGCTTGCTTCAAACTGCGGATAGTCTACCATAAGCGACCTGATTTCTGCGCTGGCCGCGGTTGGGTGTTTTATGATCACCGCAATGCTTTACAAAGGCGTCACGTTTGCAGTAGAATTCCGCACCATTTTGAAAAGGCTGGCACAAGGCCAGCGGCAAACCGAATTTATTGAGGTGAGAGGCACATGCCGGTAATTAAAGTACGTGAAAACGAGCCGTTCGACGTAGCTCTGCGTCGCTTCAAACGTTCCTGTGAAAAAGCAGGCGTTCTGGCTGAAGTTCGTCGTCGTGAGTTTTATGAAAAACCAACGACTGAACGCAAGCGCGCTAAAGCTTCTGCAGTGAAACGTCACGCGAAGAAATTGGCTCGAGAAAACGCACGCCGCACTCGTCTGTATTAATTTTCAGGAGGGTTTCCCTCCAACGCGTGATTAATCCGCAGACTTAGCAGTTGCATACGTAAGGCCGTGCTTTCCGAAAGGAAGCGCGGCTTGTTGTCGTTTATAAGCTATATCCAATGTAACCACCTTACAGAAGGGTATACACTAGGGGCTTATGGCTGGACGAATCCCACGCGTATTTATTAATGACCTGCTTGCTCGCACCGACATCGTCGATCTCATTGACGCGCGCGTCAAACTGAAAAAGCAGGGCAAAAACTACCATGCGTGCTGTCCGTTCCATCACGAAAAAACCCCCTCATTCACCGTAAACGGTGACAAACAGTTCTATCACTGTTTTGGCTGTGGCGCACACGGTTCCGCCATTGACTTTTTGATGAATTACGATCGTCTCGAATTCGTTGAAACCATTGAAGAACTGGCTACGATGCATGGCCTAGAAGTGCCTTATGAAACCGGCACAGGTCCAACTAAGCAAGAAATTCACCAACGACATAATCAGTACGAGCTGATGGGACACATCAGCGAGTTTTATCAGCAAGCGCTGCAACATTCCGTCGGAGTTCCTGCATTGCAGTATCTGCAACAGCGTGGTTTAAGTGCAGAGGTGATCAGCCATTTTGCAATTGGCTTCGCCCCATCCGGCTGGGATAACGTTCTCAAGCGGTTTGGTGAAGGTAGCGATCGCAACGTATTGAACGATGCCGGCATGCTGGTGACTAACGATCAGGGCAGAACATACGACCGCTTTCGCGAGCGAGTGATGTTCCCCATCCGTGACAAACGGGGAAGAGTGATTGCCTTCGGCGGACGTGTGTTAGGTAACGATACGCCGAAGTATCTGAACTCACCAGAAACGGGCATTTTCCATAAAGGTCGCCAGTTGTACGGCCTGTATGAAGCACAGCAAAGCCATAAAGATCTCAAACGACTCTTGGTTGTTGAAGGTTATATGGATGTGGTGGCGCTGGCGCAGTTTGGTATTGATTATGCGGTGGCATCGCTGGGTACTTCCACCACAGCTGAACACATTCAGTTACTCTTCCGCGCCACAGACCAGGTGGTATGTTGTTACGACGGAGACCGTGCCGGACGTGAAGCGGCATGGCGCGCGCTGGAAACTGCGCTACCCTATTTGAACGATGGTCGCCAGCTACGTTTTATGTTCCTGCCAGACGGTGAAGATCCCGACACGCTGGTACGTAAAGAAGGCAAAGCCGCCTTTGAGCAGCGTATGGTACAAGCATTGCCGCTGTCGCAGTTTCTGTTTGAGACGCTGCAACAGCAGGTGGATATGAGTTCTGCTGACGGTCGAACCAAACTCGGTATTCTCGCTATGCCATTGATTGGCCAGGTGCCGGGAGAAACACAGCGGCTTTACTTACGCCAGCAGCTTGGCAACAAGCTGGGTATTTTGGACGACAGCCAGTTGGATCGGCTGCTGCCCAAAGCGGCAGAGCTGGAGCAGTCTTACCAGACGCCGCAACTAAAAGTCACAACTATGCGTATACTTATAGGACTCTTAGTGCAAAACCCAAGACTGGCAGCAGAGGTGCCTGACCTTGCGTTGGAAGGTGTTGAGCAAGACAAAGTCCCAGGCTTATCGCTGTTTCAGGACTTGGTGAAAACCTGTAACGCCAGCCCGAGGATGAGTATGGCTCTGCTGTTAGAACAATATCGCGACAGCAAATACTATAAACAACTTGAAACCATCGCGGTATGGAACCATATGATCGTAGAGGAAGAGCTCGAAGAGAAGTTCAGAATTAGTCTGGCAGAGCTCTACGATCAGTTATTGAACCAGCGATTAGAAATTTTGATTGCCCGTGACAGGACAAATCCGAATGGGCTCAACGCCAAAGAAAAAAAAGAGCTTTGGTCGTTGCAACTGGCGTTGACCAGAAAACACTGATACAGAGGCTTAATTGCCGATAAATAGCAGGGTTGAGCCCTGCAAAGAGCCGCTACAGGGGCGCGGCGATAAGAAAAATACCCCTAATGCTATTGTTAGCGAACTACGCTGACCGACACCAACCCAAATACTCTGAAGTGTGGATACCGTCTTATGGAGCAAAACCCGCAGTCACAGCTGAAGCTGCTTGTCACCCGTGGTAAGGAGCAAGGCTACCTGACCTATGCTGAGGTCAATGACCATCTGCCGGAAGATATCATCGACTCGGATCAGATCGAAGATATCATCCAGATGATTAACGACATGGGCATCCAGGTGATGGAAGAAGCACCGGATGCAGACGATCTGTTGCTGGCCGAAAACACCAATGATGCCGATGAAGATGCGGCAGAGGCTGCTGCGCAGGTTCTATCCAGTGTCGAATCGGAAATTGGTCGCACCACCGATCCGGTTCGCATGTACATGCGTGAAATGGGTACCGTTGAGCTGTTGACGCGTGAGGGCGAGATCGATATCGCCAAGCGTATTGAAGACGGTATCAACCAGGTTCAGTGCTCTGTTGCCGAGTATCCTGAAGCTATTACTTACCTGCTGGAACAATACGATCGCGTCGAAGCGGGCGAAAGCCGCCTGTCCGACTTGATCACTGGCTTCGTCGATCCTAATGCGGAAGAGGACATTGCGCCTACCGCGACTCACGTTGGTTCCGAGCTTTCGAGCGAAGAAATGGACGATGACGATGAGGAAAAAGAAGACGAAGAGGAAGAAGAGGACGACAACAGCATCGATCCTGAGCTGGCACGTGAGAAGTTCACCGAGCTGCGTGAGCAATATGAAACGACCCGTCAGGTTATCAAAGCTCACGGCCGTAGCCATGCATTGGCAGCACAGGAAATCCTGAATCTGTCAGAAGTCTTCAAACAGTTCCGTCTGGTGCCAAAACAGTTTGATTTCCTGGTTAACAGCATGCGTTCCATGATGGATCGCGTTCGTACTCAGGAACGTTTGATCATTAAGTTGTGTGTTGAACAGTGCAAAATGCCGAAGAAAAATTTCGTCACGATGTTCACTGGCAATGAAACCAACAACACCTGGTTTGCCGCAGCAGTCGCCATGGGCAAGCCATGGTCTGAAAAGCTGAATGATGTTGAAGAAGACGTCACCCGCAGCCTGCAAAAACTGCAGCAGATCGAAGAAGAAACTGGCCTGACGATCGAGCAGGTGAAAGACATCAACCGCCGTATGTCGATTGGTGAAGCGAAAGCGCGTCGTGCCAAGAAAGAAATGGTGGAAGCTAACCTGCGTCTGGTTATTTCTATCGCGAAGAAATACACCAACCGTGGTTTGCAGTTCCTCGACCTGATTCAGGAAGGCAACATCGGTCTGATGAAAGCGGTAGATAAGTTTGAATATCGCCGTGGCTACAAATTCTCGACCTATGCGACCTGGTGGATCCGTCAGGCGATCACCCGTTCTATCGCCGATCAGGCGCGTACCATCCGTATTCCGGTACACATGATTGAGACGATCAACAAACTGAACCGTATCTCTCGTCAGATGTTGCAGGAAATGGGTCGCGAGCCGACGCCGGAAGAGCTGGCTGAGCGTATGCTGATGCCGGAAGACAAAATCCGTAAAGTGCTGAAAATCGCGAAAGAGCCGATTTCAATGGAAACCCCGATTGGTGATGATGAAGATTCACATTTGGGCGATTTCATCGAAGATACGACGCTGGAGCTGCCGCTGGATTCCGCCACGTCGGAAAGCCTGCGTTCTGCGACACACGACGTACTGGCTGGCTTGACCGCACGTGAAGCGAAAGTCCTGCGCATGCGTTTCGGTATCGATATGAACACCGACCATACGCTGGAAGAAGTGGGCAAACAGTTTGACGTTACGCGTGAACGTATTCGTCAGATCGAAGCGAAAGCGCTGCGTAAACTGCGTCACCCAAGCCGTTCCGAAGTGCTGCGTAGCTTCCTGGATGATTAATTCACTCCTAAGCTAATCCACACTTCAGATAACTGCATGATAAATAACCTCGGTCCGCCGGGGTTATTTTTTGCCCGCCAAAAACGCTCAGATTGGTTTCACGCCTTATTTTGCAGCGCCTGATGCAGTTCCTGATACGACGCCACCAGCGACTCCAGCGTCGCACGGTTCAGCCCGCTAGGGTTCGGCAGTACCCAAACCTGCGTTTCGCCAATACACAGCGCCTGACGTCCCCAGGAAACTTTCTTGATACCAAACGCCTGACTGAACGCCTGCTTCCCTAACACCGCCAGCGCACGCGGCTGATAGCGCGTCATCTTCTCAACAATCGCATTGCCGCCTTGCAGCAGCTCATCTCGCCCCAGCTCGGTGGCTTCAACCGTTGGGCGTTCCACCAGCATGGTGATGCCGCATCCGGTATCCAGCAGATGTTGTTCTTCCGCGGGTACCAGCAAACGTTCCGTAAAGCCTGCCTGATAAATCACTTTCCAGAAGCGATTACTGGGGTTCGCGAAGTGGTAACCGTGATGGGCCGTCGACAGCCCGGGGTTAATGCCGCAGAAAACCACCTGAAGATTCATGGCCAGAATATCGGTAATCATGTCTTTCCCTACTTCCGTTGACTACAGCCATCGTAAATTCTGATAAGAATAACAACAAGCTATCTTGAGTATAAAACCACCACCCGGCAGATAGACTATAGACCTCCCCCCGCACATTACCGTATAATCACAGCCCATTCGGCCCCTTAGCTCAGTGGTTAGAGCAGGCGACTCATAATCGCTTGGTCGCTGGTTCAAGTCCAGCAGGGGCCACCAAATTTTAGCTTTAAAATCATATGATTAAGCCACCTTTCGCAAGGTGGCTTTTTTGTTAATTGTGGTCACTGTCCCCTTTTTGTCCCCTGAGCTTTCAGACTGCCCCCATAAACAGGCGGGAAACCTTCTCAAACTTTTTTCTTATCTAAATAATCATATAGTGTTTTACTATATGATAATTGAGATAGATAAAAGGATAGTTCCATGCCACTGCTCGACTACATCAAAAAATACTACAACGGGAATCAAGCCTCGTTTGCTCGACTAACCGGCGTACAACCTGCCCAGGTGTCGCAATGGCTGGAAAAAGGGTTCATCGTTGTAGATCACACGCTGTACAGCCCACGCCGTAAACTCGGCATTTAAACATGTCTGGCGAACCATCACGGAACGCCCTGAATCTACTTTCCGTCATCAGCCCGCAAACCTTTTTCCCCGCAGCCTTAACGATCCTTTTGCAGATCCTTTCGTGCAATATTTTGCAAACATCCCTAACAACACTATCGCCCTGCAAGCCGCGCCAGCATTGGGTTTCCCGCATTTTCGGAAAAATAACAACGGCTAAATTTGTTCACGGCCAGAGTGACGAAAACCACAAACGATCCTTTTAAAACAATGCATTACTCAATTCATCACGCGGGCGTCATGCGCCTGATTTTGCAAAATGCTGCAAAACCTTACACAGAGTGCAAAAGCGCCCAGATGCCAGAACCCCAGCCACCGCGCGGGCTGGCGGTATGGTTTGCGCCAGATTTCTTTTGCAAAATTTTTATGATCCAAATCGTGCAGGCGGGTGCGGTGTAGCGCCGTTTACGTCTCGCTGGCGCTTCCGTATGCGGGCTGAGAACTCCGGCGCGGCAGGTGGTTGAACGTTCATGAAATGACACAGGCCGTCACGTTAATGACGGCCCGCGGGGCTTAGAATGTGATTGACGCGGTTTTACAGGATAGGGAGTAAATGCGCTGGGTATCAGGCGATGAAGGGGCCGTATTTCTCACGTAGCGCCGTCGCGCGTTGGCCGGTGTTGTTAATCGCCCCAGCGTTCAGCGGTGCGCCAGTGTTGTTATGCGTGTGACTGGCCGTCTGCTGCGCCAGCGTATGCAGCACGTCCAGCGTGTCCGTCAGTAGCGTGAGCACATTTAACTGATCGCTGCCCAACCTTATCGACGGCGCGATCAATTCCTGTTGTGCGGCTACACTGCGGCGAATACCTGCGATACGCTCTGTTAATGCGCCAGCAACCTCTGAATTGTAGTTCTGGCCGACATAGTCATTCCTGTCTTTACTGCTGCGGATCAGCATGTTTGCCGATGTGCCGATCGCGTAATCCCCATCAGCCAACGCCACAACCGCGCCAGCCAATAATTTATGTGTACCGAGTACCGTTATCGTGTCCGTCCCGTTGACCGTGATTGTCCGTGTCGTGGTCGTGCGGGTTTCTGCATCGCTGGTGATGTGGCGCTGGCTGCTACGCTCCTGAATAGTTTGATCGGTTTCCCGCTGCCAACTGCCGTCAGTTGTGACACGCTGGCTTACACCTGCACGCTGCTGCTGGAGCTGCTCGCCTGGCTTAATATCCGGCAATGCCATGCCGTCCTGCATGGTCTGTCTGATAACCGGTTTATCTGGCCTCCCCTCCGCGAATCCGATTTCAACAACCGCGCCCGCAGGCGGATACTGAAACATTCCCCCTTCGGCTCCCGCCATTGGAACGGGCAGCGGCACGGCATTGTATTCAGGCGTGTCGGCGGCGGGGTTGCCGTTCTCATCCAGCAATTGCAGATTAACCGCGTAACGGGGACGAAACGGATCGGACTGGTCGCCTAGCGCGGCGCTGTCATTCGCACTCATCACACGCGCCAGGCGCGGTAAGTGCAATCCGGCCCCCAGCTCAGGGTAATACTGTTCTATCTGGCGTTGCGCGGGCGGCTTCTGTGCGGGCTGGCCGCTGGCGTTCAGCGGTGTCCACGTCAGCGACATTTCATCATTATCAATCGCCACTTTCGTAATGCGCCGATCGTTCACAATGACCCCTGGCCGAATAGCAGGAATGACCGGTAATGTCTGGGTATTGCCCGCGCCGCCCGCGGTAGAAAATTCACGGGGGATCTCGACGGGGGTATTGGCAAAACGTGAATCCGCGTAACTGCCGATATAAACCTCGCCATCCGGCAACTGGAACCACGTATAGTCTGGAATGGCAAACGCACGCCCCAGATTAGCCAGTAGCAGATAGCCGCTGCCGGAATGGGTAAAATGCGGGATTGGCGTATCGGCATATTGCGCGGCGGGCAATGAAAACCGCATGGATGTGCTGGATTCAAGCTGTGCTATCACATCACGCAGCGTGGGATGTTGCAGCGAGATCGGCCAATGGCGCTCAAATACCCCGACCAGCTCACGAATAAACAGACGCTGTGCGCCGTTCTCCGCAGGCGCACAGCGTTCAACAAATCCGGTAAACCAGCGATATACAGAGGTGTTATACCCCAAATCCAAACGAACCAGCTCACCCGTCACATCACGATCGGTCAGTGCCGTCACAAACCCCAGACCGCATTTATTTAGCTCCAGCACCAGATTTAAGCCACTGACAGGGACATCCTCGCCAGCCAGTCGCAATGCGATGATCGGTTTCATGTCTGTTCCTCTGCGGGGCCAATCTTGTTATCGATTTTCTTCAGTACGGATTCAAACCAGGATAGCTTTTCTTCTCCCTCATCGGCGCTGCCCGTACCGCTGGCCGTTTGAACCGTCGCCCCCATCCCGCCCTTCGCGCTGGCCTGCGCCGCCTTGCGCTCTGCGACGCTGAAAAATTCTTTTAGCGTGAAATTGACCAGCCAGGCCATTTTGTCAGTCTGCGGCGCGGCATCGACTGCGCCGGAAAAGGTTGCCTCTCTGAATTTTATCGCCTGGGCAACTTCATTCGCCACACGATAACGTTTCATGCTGCCGTCCGCGCTCTTTGCCTCAGCCAGTGCAAACAGGCGGGTAAGCTGTGTTTTCTCCGCAAACGGGATCAGGCCGGAAACCCGCAGTTCCTTGCCCTTAATCCCCTGCTCTGCGCTGGCTGTGCTGCTGGCCTGCCCGCTCTGGTCTTTATCCTGAATTTGCATTGACGGCGACACCAGAATATTTTTTAGCAAAATCGCCTCACCATCCAACGCCAGCACAATAATCTGATTCATCGTTCTGTCACCATTTCACGCAGCGGCCCTAAATCCTCACCCACAAACATCATGCACAGCGTCAACACGGCATCAGGGTTGGGGATATTTTCCCGCATGTCCAATAGTGCCGTTTCGATACTGTTGTTGACTGACAGTGCCCAAATCGGCACGGACGCCCCCTGTAACTGTTGTAGTGTCTCGCCCGCCGCAGCCAACAATGCCTGGCGCTGGACAGCAAACCCTGCCAACGCGTTGGCGATATCCGCCATCCCAGCCCCGCCCGTCTGGCTGATAGCCTGTTGCATCGCCTGCGCGGATGATGCCTGTCTGGCCGTACTGAATGACAGCGGCGCGGCAGCGGGCAAACTGCCTGCCATCGTGGGACGCTGCATTTTCGTTACGGCCAGACTCAATGCCGAACGAGCGCGGCGCTGAACCTGCGTTAACTCAGGCAACGGGAACACGGCAGCGGCGGCAGTTAACAACGTAATAAACTGCTCGTTCGTGGTCGCGGTTATCATGAATATCACGACATCATGATTAGCAGGCGCGCCCGTCAGCTTTCCCGCCAGTGCGTTAACGGCATTGGGCGGACTGAGAAAAACACCGGATTCCACCGCGTGCCCGACACCAAACGTCCACGGATGGACGATCACTGTCGAGCACGTGATCGGGCGCATGTTCGCAGGAATGGCGAGGCGTTTTTCATGCCACATTACTGTGGGGCCTCCGGCCAGTCGATTTTCACCGCGTTCACATCGATACGGCTCAGTAACACCGCGTAGGTCTGCCATTCAGTCAGCGCGGCTTTTTCTTCATCTGTCGCAATGTCCAGATCAATGGCATAGGTCAATTCATTGATGCGTGACGTTGCAGAAGCGCGACGGGTGGCCAACTCTTGCTGTGCAACCTTGAGCGCGGCTGCGGCTTGCGCATCTTTATCGATCACCCACTTTTTCCCATTCCAGACATCAAACTCAGTGGATGGTTTCAGCAGCGTGACGTTATCCGGCAGTTCGCCGAACTGGCTAACAGTCTGCGGCTGTCGTGTTTCCGTACTGTAGACCGTCTGGCCGCGATAGTCCGGCACTTGCTCCCACGATGTGCCATCAGTGGAACGGCGCAGGGCTTTGCCGACAGGCGGCAATTCGGGTTCGTCTGCGTAGCTGTCAGCAGGCAGTCCAATGCCTTGCATGACGTACTCGTAACTCGCTGACTGATATTCGCGTGTTGCAGGGTTAACGTGATAAACGGTAATCCAGCCGGAATTGATAGCCAGCCCACGTTCGTTCAGTTCTGCGTTAGTGATTTGTGTTGAATAGTTGCTCATTATGCTGCTCTCACAATGTAGTTAAATGCAATGTTACGGGGGCGGTTTTCGTTAGCTGTGGGTACGACGCGTGACGCGTCCAATTTAGCTGGATACCACGCGTTCATTGTTGGACTATCCACAACACTCATATAATTATCAGTATCATGCAGTTTTTCACTAGTATCGTAATACATCGCACTTGTTGATGAATTCGCTTTTTTTATCGCTACATCTGCGTCATAACCATAAAACAGGCTACCTGTGATGTTTCTAATTGCGTCGCCCTGCGCTGACAGCAACGCACGCCCAGCATCAGCGCCCCGCCCATCATCCCAGCCACGGACGAACTCGCCGCGCAAATCGGGCAATACGCCGGATGGGTATCGGGACGCTAAAACCGGATACAGGGTTTTATCAAATGATTGCCCGTTGCATTTGAGCCAGCCAGATGGCGCGACGGCCGCTGGGAATGGCAGGGGGATGCCCGCTAGGTCGTTAATAGATACTGAACCAGCGCTACCAGGCATAACCCACGAACCGTTAGCATCTGCCACTGCGTTATTTCCTGTTACTAGAGCGGTTCCAGTTGACGCAGTTGGTATTGATATTACTGTTTGCCCTGTCGTTGTTTCGCTATCAACGCGGCTGTATATTTGCATCAGCGTGGCTGTGGGGGACGTCAAAAGCTTGTATCGCCCAACCGCATTCGCGGCTACAGACGAATTTGTAAATTCTATCCCCGGAAATCCAGCGCGCGCGATGCTTGGGTTTGCTGTAAATGTTTTTATCCCTGCGATTGTCTGCGCATTGCCAGACATTAAGACCTGCTGACCATTCCAGTTAACAATGCCCGCCCCCGATGTTGACAGATTAATGTTGCCGTTAGGGGCTAGTATAATGCCTGCTGCTGTGACGTCATTTAGTATCTGGATACTGTTGTTAGCTGAACCTCGACCGACCAAGCCCTTTCTTGTTGTCCCATTTGAGTCAAAAAATGGTATGAATATTGGTGCACCTTCCACGTCTGCCAGAAGCCGCAGGGGCTGCTGTCCAGATTTAAATGATTTTGCGTTCGTTATTGTTTGCGCTGTGTCAGTTGTCATCGGGTTAGGTAGATTTGCACTTGTCCAAACCTCAACCCAGTCAGACCAAGGATCTGTAGTTAGTGGTTTGCTTCTTACAAATATTCTGTTTGATATATGCGTTGTATATATCTGAACAGTGCCATACCCAGCCACGGCGTTATAAATGACGTCGAGAGAACCAGCAGAAACAATTGGATAATGTCTTGCGATTGTCGCGTTAGCTGTATCTCCCTGCGTCCAGCGTCCCTGGTAATTCTGTCCCGCCAGTGTATCCAAATCGCTGGCGCCGATCGGCCCTTTTAGCAACAACACGGTGCTGCTGTTCGCCTTTTCATTTAGTAACGCAGTAATGCCCGCGTTTTCCCGAAATAGCGGCTTATTTGGGATGTCTGCGCCGTTTTGGTCTTTAAGAATAAAGCGACTATCAAGATCGGCAATCGGAGAAAGTGGACGATTATCAGTTAACTGACCACTGACGATAGCAGCCAGTTTAGTAACATAGTGCGCGTAGCCTGCATCGTCCGTGTAATTGTTGAATCTTGTAATGGGCGAAGCGGCAGTAAACTTGATACGGTTTTCCCATGCGCCCGTTACAGTTCCCTGCCTGCTGACGTCCAGCCAGACAGATGTATTAGCCGATACGTTGAGCATTGCCGGCGCATCCAACTGCGCCCGTAACCCGCCCACATACCCGATCCCCGCCATCACCGTGGCCACACCGTTAGCCAGTGACACACGGAACCCGTCATTGAGAAACGCCGCCGCACCGTAGTAATCCAACATGGCCAGCCGATGCGCTTCATCCATCCCGAACAACCGCGCAGAAAAATCAATCTGCCACGTTGCTGCCGATACGTTGATTTGTGTCGCCGCCGCCGCCCCATCGAACTGCATAGCAAGATTGCGCGTTAAGCTATTGCCCTGCCTGCCGTTCTGCGTTTTGATTTTTTGCTGGGTGCGAACGTGGACGATCATCAACACGGTATTGGTTTTGCTATCGACGAGTCCTATCCAGTTGTAATCCCAATCGCCGATCGCTGTGTCTAACACAACGGAATAGACCACCGCGTTAGTATTGAGTACACCTGATTGCGTGATAGCGGCGCGGTGTTTGATTGCCGCAGCGGCGGGCATTCCTTCATCACGGCTCACCGCCTGATTCTCGTCCTGATTAGGGTTCAGGGCGAAAACGATCTGGTCGGGAACGGCGGGTTGCCCATCCAGCACTTTTTTTACGTTCCATGCTTCAAATGCACGGGTAACAATACTCTGTGCCATAAAACCTCACTGACTGGCGGTATAATATTCGGTTGATGATGTGAACGCGGGGGCGTTTGCTGGGATTCGCCCTTCGACCAGCCCATGAACAATGTCAACATCGGCGGCGTAATACGCGGTGTCATGACTGAACTCTGCGGCACGAATGCGGGATGTATCCATGTTCTGTACATCAAAATAGTAGCGTCGGCACGTACGGCCATACTGACGGATCAAATCCATCATCAACGTGTTATAGGTGCCGAGCTGCTCGTCATTCAGTTGCACCAGGACAACATCCCAATCATGCGCGGGCTGCCGCTCGGACAGCGTCACATCCCCGACATCCAGCCGCTTGAAGATGTTGATGAACCCTGCAACGCTGCCCGCATCAACCGCGTTGATAAACGCGAATTTCACCCGCTTGCGGTAGAGCGCCAACGGCTCCCCGTTAAACCGCTGGATATCGCGCTGGTACGCCATCGCATCCAGTAGCGCCACGTCACAGGTTTCAGCGTCAAACTGTTGCAAGGGAAATTGCATCCAGCCATAGGTTTTCAGCCAAAATTGTTTAACGGCCGTAAACAGCTTGAGCGGTTCCCCGTTGTCCATCCACGGCGGTAACGTCTGACTATCCAGCCACGTTTTAAACTCAGACATTTTTAAATACCACGCTGACACCCGACAGGCGCGGAATGCTCAGCTCACTGACAATGTCTGACTCACTGAAAGTGATTGACTCGATTACAGGAAAATACTGATGACATTCCCCTGCCAAGTTTGAGAAGGAAAAACGGGAATAGGGCCATGTCTTTTTCACGTCATAATCGGTGTTTTGGCGAAATGCACAGCGGATCAGATCCAGCACGTTAACGCGTAACGCCTGCAATTCCTGAATCGTGAAGTTTTCATAATTTTTCAGGTAAACCGTAACATCGAGCGTTACGTCAAACTCCGGCAGGGGCAGGCACAGCACATCATCACCGTGCCCGTGGTGCCCTTGCGCCATCACATAATCATTGACGGTATCGATAAACGGCTGGCTGGCAACGCCGGAATCCAGCAACAAAAAGACATTGGCTGTACCTGGCCCGCGTGGCGCATCATGTTGAAAAAAGATGCGGTCAGTTGTCAGCCCTGCAATCTGCGCAATCGCGCCGCGATAAACGGCATCAATGTGATATTGCCCAGGCAAATTAAACTGATTGCGCACGCGGTCACGCAGCTCGTCATCAGATTCAACATCCGCCCCTGGCGCGGTCAGCCAGTCATCGTCGTTAACAATATGTTCAATATTGTCTACACCAACGGGTAAAATTCGGTAGTAGCCTGGTGCGAGGTTATGCCCGCTACCGGCAAGCGTGGCCGTCACGGGAATCGGGGCACTTCTGACGCCCGCATCGATAGTAAAATCAGCGTCTGTTGTCAGTCTGTAGACGGTGCCGTTGATACGTTCCGTCTGGATTTGGGTTCCCGCAGGCACAACGGCGGTTATATCGGGATCGAACTTAGTGAACGTAATCACCCCACGCGCCCCCACGGCCCCCTTGCGCTCCAGATTGACCGCCCAGGCGAACACATCAACAAACGCCCCGCTGGCCGTCGCCAGATACAGGTTTTTCATCACTGTGTTGACCAGCGCATTCTTTAGCCACATCACCGGCGCAGTAACAATCGCCGTGATTAATCGCCAGAACGGGGACATGCGGGACGTGTTCGTTATCATGCCCGCATCAGAAACGACCTCGTCAAACTCTGCACGGATCTGTTTCTCGGTAACAGGCATACCCTGTTCAGCCAGAATGCGTTCATAGTCGGGATTGGGGCGATTATTCATAATGATTCACTCACTGAGATCGGGCCGAAATCATACGTTTCAGCATCAATGAAATAATTCCCGCGACCGTTATCACGGATAACCACCGTCCCTGGCACCAGGCGCGTATCTTCTTCTGTCAGCAGTTCCATGCGTAACATGATGTCACTGCGCAATACCGGACTGCGTTCAGCAACCAGTTGCTTAACCAGCCCTGATTCAATCAGCCGGTGAACCACATCCTGCGCAATGCTGACGCGGTTATTACACAACTGCGGTTCATTGCCGGTATTCAGCGTGAAATCACCGTCAGTGATTAGCAGGTCAAAATACAGTGCATCACTCATCCTGCGGCCAGCTCCTGAGATTCTGCGATACTGGTAAACGTTGCGCCGTTCGGTGGATAGATATTCACGCTGGCAATCTCTGTTTTGCGTGTATTCGCTGTACTCTGATTATTTGTCTGCAAGGTTTTGGAAATCCCGCCGTTCTGCATCGCTGGCGCAGTGACGCCAGCAGGCGCGGCCAATCCGCTGCCCGTGGTAGGCTTCAGGTCAATATTGATGCCAGGCAGGTAATTCAGCCCTTTAGCAATGAAGTTGTAGGTCTGGGTAAACGAGTCCATTAGCGAGGCCCACAGCCCGTTAAAAATATTGGTTATCGAATCAACAAACCCGCTAAAGGCCGCAACAGGGGATAGCCCCGCAAAAAAATTCACGGCCATTTCCCACCCACGCTGGATCGATGACCAGAGGTCAGAAAAAACACCATCCAGCACACGGCACGCCTCAATCACCCAACCGATGGGAGCCAGGATCCAGCCGATAGCCTCCGCAACAATACGTCCGAACGCCTCACCAGCTGATGTGACGCCAGCCAGCTCTTCAGAGGAATACGCAATCGGCGTCAGCAAGTCGGTGAACCAGCCAAACAGGGCTTTCACCCCTTGCCAGACAATCCCGATCGCGGCTCCCAGCAGGTCAAACAGTGGAGACAGTGGCGCAAGCGCGCCGGATGCCTCACCAAAGCCACTCACAAACCCTTTAAAAAAGGCCTTGATGGGATGCCAAAACTTCACGACGGCGACCACAACCAACGCGATAGCAGCAATAATGGCGAGGATCGGCCAGATAACCGCATTAACACCGATGGCCGCTGCCCAGGCGGCAACTTTTGTGACGATAAATGATGACTTCAGCCAGTTCATTGCCGTCGTGGCCTTTGTGCCGATCGCCGCCATAATGTTTAATTTACCCGTGACCAGCGCCACGGACTTCGTACCGAGCGACCAGAGCGGTAACAGCCCCGTCCAGATAAATCGGGACAGGCCAAACACGATATTAGCCGTCGCCCCCGCTGCCGCAAATGCCAGCGTACCGAGCGCCACATAACCCAACCAACGGGCGATATTCGGGAACATATCCAGCCATTTAGCGAATTTTTCACCGATGGCGATCACGGTATTGCCGAGGGGAGAAATAGCAGGGATCAACCGCATCCCGATCGATACCCGAATACGCTCCCAGACCTTATCGAGACGTTCCCACATGTCAGCCATTTTTTTCGCCATGTCCGTGGCACGATCAAGCCCCTGCGTATTGCCCATATCACGCATATGCTGACGCAATTTATCCGCCTGGCCCCACGTCGCCGTTAATGCCTGCGCACCGTCGCCAAACGCCTTGTTTAACGCTGCCTGCGCTTTGATGTTCCCCTCGATCGAGCTGCCAAATTTGCCCTGGAGCTTTTGCAGAATATCGGGGAATTGCAACATCTTGCCTTGCGCATCGGTGAAACTCAGACCGAGCTGTTTCCCACCTTCCACCGCTGATTTCAGAAACGCATCATAAATCCCGCCCGCTTCCGTGCCTTTTGTCTGCTTCAGCATCCCCATGACGGCAAATTGTTCATCCATGCCGACACCCATCTGGGTGCCCGTGCCCTTGCTGGACTTCACTAACTCCTTGAGTTCGTCCAGACTGGTGCCAAAGTTCTGCACCATGTACGCCCCTTTTGACGCCATCATTTCAGCAAACGGAATATTGCCCATTCGCGTTGCCACGGTACTGAAGTTACTCGCCATGTCATTCATGTAACTGGCGGCACCTTCAGCACTGGATTTTGTTGCCACGGCCAGCGTATTGAGTCCTGTGGTATATCGGGGTAGCTCGTCGTCCGTTATTCCCGCGACTGAACTACGAATGACGGTTGCAGACGCGACAAACTCCGCCGCCGACTTACCGTAAGCCGTGCTGAATGCCTGAGCTGATTGGTAAATTTTATCCAGCGATTGCGTGCTGACGTTACGGGTTGATAATTCATCCAGCGCCTTTCTCACTTCATTAGCGGGATCGAGCAAACCTTTGACGCTCTGAGCAACGCCCCACAACCCCGCCGCGCCAATCGCCACACGGCCCAGCGCTTCCGCGCTGCGGTTAGCAAACTGTTCAACGGATTGCTGCGCCCGTCCCAGCGGCGCACTCAGTTGGTTTTTCAGACTTAATAAAAAGCCCAGCTCTCTCATCGTTATTCCCTGCTGCCGTTGAACGCAAACGCGATACCTGCGGCGGTACTGTTAATCTGGCATTCGTGAAAATACTCAGCCAGCCACGCCGCGCGGGCCAGACTCATGGCGTCGTCGTCGTCATGTGGCAGATAATGACGCCGCAGCGTCATATACTGCTCAAGCTGATTGCCCCTGATGGCATCAATCAGCGCACTTATCCCTTTACTTCGATCTCCACCTCTGGCGCGTAAATTTCATTAACTTTTTTAGCGATCTGCGTGCCGATGCCTGGTCGTTGCAGCAACTCATTCAGCGCGTCGCGGGTTTCAGGGGTGACAATACGTTTCAGGTAGGTGGCAATCGTGCCGATCACATCACCGTCACGCGCGGCCTCGTTTGACAGCTTGTTATACGCCACCAGTGTTGGCGCAAATGACAGTTCACGACCGTTGACGGTCAGCGTGATCACGTTGGTTTCTTTGCTCATCGTTCAATCTCTCTGCGTTGATTAATGTCAGTTATCAGTTGGTTATGTATGGCGGCGCATTCGCTATATAGCACGCGGTACGCCCGTAACGCCTGGTCAAAATCCTGACCGGTATTACCCGCCAGGCGGGGGAACTGTACCGGACAAAGGGTTAACAAATTCGCCTGATAAGGCACGTTCGGCCTGTTCTGCGCTGTCGTTGAACAACCGAACGTATTCATCGCTAGCACACACATTAAGAAAAACAGGCTTAAGGGTTTCTGTATGAAAGACGCGATCTTGTGTGTGCTCATTTGCGCGTAGCTCCTGTAATTTCTGCTCCAGCGCCCGCCCTGATTGACCGGCGATGTCCTCTAGCCTGGCACGCGTTCCATCGGCTGCGGCATTAGCCGCGCGGGTGATGCGCAACGCCTCGCTATCGTGCTGCAAGTTGTTGACATACCAGCCCGCAACAAATGCCACCACCGCTAACGCCAGCAGCCGCTTCATCAGCGCACGCCACCGTGCGCCAGGCTAAAATGGTTGCCATCAGGACGGGAGGTAAAGCGCCCGCCCCATGCGCCGCCGATGGACTCCCAAAACTCGCCAAGCGGCATGTAGGCTTCCGTTTTCGACTGATACACCCCATCAATAAACAGATTAAAATCCACGGCCAGACGCTGGGTGTGCAGGCTGTTACTGATACCTGCGCCCGATTTGGCATTGATAGCGGCTTGCTCCGGCGTCCGATAGGCTTCGCCAAACGTCAGCGAATAGCCGTTCTCTGCCGCCCAGGTGATCAGGCGTGCAACCATGACCGTAAACGTGGCTTGTTTTGCGCTTAAACTCATGAATTCTCCCGTGATGCTCTCAGTTTGCGTTCAATGATGGCCTCTATCGCCGTTGACCCTGCGATCCCCAGCGCCGAGGCCAATCCCAACACCGCCAGTTCTGGCAGCTCAGGAAACTGGATCAGGGCCACACCCGCGACCATTGACGCCGCCGAACCTAAAATAATGCGGCCCACTAACAGGCGAAACGTGATCCGTTCCTCACTGACCAGCAGCTTCCCCAACCCGATAGCCGCGCCAACAACTAATAAACTGGTAAAAAATGACGTTTCACCGTTTTGCATAATTCACCCAATGAGATCCCGAATATCCGTTTCAGACAGTACTGGCACGCCGTCGATACGCACAAAATCGGGGCTGGTCACCAGATACTTCACTTTATGCGTCGCCGTCTCCCCGCCCTTCGGATCGAAGGCAACCGGCCCCGTCAGTACCAACTTGCACCCGAACGCCTCAACCTTGAATTCCTCATCGCCAGTGTTGGCGTAAAACAAAATATCGGAGGTCGGGATGGCGCGGTAACTGCCTGCTACGCGGGCCAGCGCGGTGATTTTTTTGAAATTCTTCGTATCAAATTCCATTTCACCTTCAGCGCCGACATCACCGGAAACGTAACCGTCTGGAATGCCGCGCGTTTGTGATACGGCGGTGTTATCCGTGATATCCAATGTCGCGGTCTTGACGTGTACCAGTTCAGTCCCTAGCGAAATATCAAACGACTGCCCGCCGATTCGCTGTGTCATCGTTATGCCTCCAACGTGGCATCTAACATGATGCCCACTGTGATTGATTTCGGACTGCCGTAAGGCCGCACCGTGAGATACACCGCCACGGCAACCGATGACGTCCAGGCGATCACCACATCCCCCTCGCGCGGGGATTGCACCTCGCCTGGGAACGTGACGTTATTAATCTGGCTACTGCGGGACATTTCACGCATGTGACGCGCAAAAAACGTCTGATGTGCGGCGATGCTGCCTGGCGTGCTATTCATTGAACGGTCGGCAATTTTTGCGATAGCCTGGAGACGAACACGCCGCGCGATTTTGTCCACAATGCGCAGGTGTTCGATAACCTGATAATCGCCGCCCTCAACGTCCAGCGTTCTCCCGTCAGCCCAGTAAATACCGTCATAATCCGGATACCACATCGGGACGCTGTAGCGGATGGCCTCCAGTGCCTGCAAGGTCGCCAGTTCTAGCGGAATATCATCACTATCAACGGGCAATACGGTGCCCATGCCGATTAACGGCCCTGTGCGCACTCGCGCTGGGCTATCAGCGACGGTCACAGCACGGCTACACAGACGCCCCGCCAATACCCCCGCTTCACTGCCCCACAGATTCGGCACCAGTTGCACCGAGGGCACCGCTTCACCGCGCTGTAAATCGGCTAAACGTGCGAGGTACGCTGACCACGTTTCATCCGCTTGCAGGCCACTGACGGACAGAATGAACCAGACCCAGCGGCCATATTTTGAAATCAGCGTGGTACGCAGGCTAGCAGCAGCGGCAATCGTGGCTTTTGTCGTGTCCAGCGTTAGCACAACCCCTTCAACGCTGGCGACGGCCTGCGCACTTTCCACCCGTTTCACCCAGATTTTGGCAACCTCGGCGGCGGGCAGCTCGTCCAGCTCGTCGTCAGAAATAGAAACGACAAACGCGCTCCAGTTCTGCCCTGCGTTCAGCCGCGCCGCCTCAACACAACGCTTTAGCGTTGAGTCGTCAGCGCCCAGCAGGCTATCCAGATTGCTCTGAGTGTTTACCGGCGTGACAGGGATCGCATCCCCCACCGCGCGGCCAACAAACAGCACAACCCGCTCGATCTCTTTCGTTTCGCCCTGAAGCTGATTGAGCTGATTTATTGTGATAGTAGGCCAGGTCATTTATCCCCCTCGATCCTGTGCGTTGACGTCCCAGCCAAACCCGATGGCCTGCAACTGACGCGCCAAAATTTTGTTAAATTCGTCATCGCTCACGCCCAAAAACACACGCGAGGGAATATCTATTGTCCAGGTCGTTTTCGCTGGCTCGCCACGGAGTTTTCTTATCAGTAACCCCGCCTGCGCCATGTTCAGGGTGTCGGTAATGTATTTGCTGCTCGCTTTGACATACCGATTCCCCTTGCGCATTTTGTAACCCAGTGCGCGTAATCGCTTAGCCTGTCGATCTGTTGCCGATGGCGGATCCGCACCTCCACTACTTTGCGTGTTCTTTTGTTGCTGCCTGGCCTGCCTGCGATTGACAGTAATGTCCATGCCGTTTTGCTGGCTATATCCCACAACCCCAGCGGGTACAGGCGTTTCCCCGTTACGGTATCCACCACCTTGCAAATAAATACGCACTGCGCCAATTTCTGGCATTTCGCGCACATGCAGCAACTTCGGCAACTGACGCAACATTTTGCCGCGACGTTTCGACTTTCTCGGTGCCCACGGCTCACCGTCTGGGCTGGTTTGGTTACGCTGATTGCGCTTGGCCGCGACAATGACCCCCAACTTGGCAATACGCCACAGCAACCGCTGGCGCTTTTTGGGTGGCAGCTCCAGTGATGCCAGCGCGGCACGCAATTGCCGTAACTGTCGCTGCGGCAACCCGCCTTGAACAGACAGCGCCATTACAGCGGTGCGCCGCTGGCGTCTGCGGCATACAACGCCCCGCTTAACGCCGTCCATAATTCGGGATCGGCCAGCTCCCAACGTTTGCCGCCGAACGGAATATCACCCGTGTCGCTTGGCCGGATGTTGATGCTGTCAGCCAGCTCGACGACGATTTCCAGCGGGGACGACAGTTCCTCATCGAATTCAATGTCAACGCTGGGTGGTGATAACTCCAACTCGTCATACAGCGCGTTGCGGCTGTCAGCCAGCCATGCCAGTACCAGCGCGTAAACCTGCGCAGGCGCGCAAATCCGATACGGGAACGATCCCCAGTTCAATATCGCCTGATAACGAAACACCCCTATCCGGCGCTGCTCCAGCCCCAGCGCTTTGGGTGATGGGATTAACTCCGCATTGTCCAGCGCACTTTCAAACTGGTGCATAACCCGCTCGGGCAGGTTCTGCGTTAAAAACGCGGTCAGACTCTCAATCTGGCTCATATCAGATGCACCCCAACACGCGGATAACGCTGCATGTTTCGCAGCACAACGGCCGCTTCTGCTAGCAAAATGTCGCGCGTTTCGGCGCTTTCCTGCCCTGGGTGCGTTTCTCGTCTACCAATGCTGGCGAATTCGCCCAGTAAATCGGCTTTCGCGCGGGCATAAATCGCCTTTTTGTATTGCGCGGTCAGTTGATTTTCATTCCCTGCCCGTGCGCCTGGCACATCAATGGCCTGCTCATGCCCCCGTTCACGCCAGTAAATCACCACATCACCGAGGTTATCGTTCACCTCTGCGACCGCCGCCAATAGCGCCTGTGTCGCCGTAGACGCGGGCAGATCGGGCGGAATAGTGCGTGAGCGCTGAAACTCCCCCAGATTGAGATCGGGCCAGAACGCCACACCGTTAACGATGGGTTCATCCTGATAATCAATCGGTTTTCCGCTAAACCCCAGGGATGGCACAGCCATGTCACACCTCATCAATGCAAGCAGGGACGGCGGGCAGACCGAGATCCACGGCCTGAAAACCTTGCGAGTTTTCAGCCTCCCTCGCGCCCGCCCCGGCTTGCCGGTAGTCGTTACTTTTCAGTTAGCATCCGAATACGGGCCGTAATCTTTTTACGGATGGTGCCCACACCCGCGTGCCGGTTAAATTTCTCAGCCTGTTCCAGCAGCACATCCGCCTGTTCCAGCGTGTCAACATCATCAACCGCCGTTGCACGCGGCTGGCCGTTCTCATCACGCAGTAAATACAGCCCCGCGAACTTGAACCATTTCGCGTTGATGTCCTCATGCAGCCGCCACTTGTCGCGGATGTTGTTAAACGTCCGGCTGAAATACGGTTCAATGCTGTGCCCTGCGGCGGCTTCGTCTGTGGCCCACTCCAGCACCGTGTCAGCCACAAATGCCGGTAACGTGCTTTTGAAGTTATCCGGCGTCGCCTGGCTCTCACGGATTGCCGTATCGGCCCAGTCCAATGCCCTGCCCATTTCCCCCGTGTCAAACAACCAGATCACGCAGTAAACCAGCGCCGGATTTGCAAAGCGGGCATCACCGGCCAGATAGGCTTCAACGCTCGGCATCCAGCGCGGGAGAAGCACATTGCGTTTCATTTCAATGCGGTCTTCTGTTCGCGGCAGGCTGCGCAGCATGGCAACATCTTTTTCCAGCTCCAGCTTTTGCAGATGGAAGCTGACCGGCGATGCGGCCAGTGCTTCACGTTTATCCAGCGCTTTGGCGGTTTTCACGCTAGCGCGATGGCGTTGACACGGGGACATGGCCATCTTTATTCACCGCCGCCGTCACCTGTTGCCAGGGTGATTTTGTCGAATGCCGCGTACAGCTCGTCATGCTCGACCCCGTAACCTTCCATGCGCAGATAATTGTTTTCAAAGCGCTTACGGTCATCGTTCCATTCGGCTTTACGCTTACGCGTGCCACCTTGGGTATACAAGTGCAGGTTATCCAGCGTGGTAACGACGAGGCGACCTTCCGGCATAAACGGCGGGGTGTAGACGGTACGCCCCGCAATCTGACGGCCAATCAGTTGCGCGGCGACCTTCTCAGTCGGGCGATCAATCCGATTCATCATAGTTGTGGCGTCATTACCGATTAAGTCAGCAGAGGCCAGCACAATGAGGCGCGGATCGTTGCGGAATGGCTCATAGATGCAGTTATGCACCAGGTCGGTAACCGCCGCATCAAGACCGATAAAGTCGGCACCGGCCCCGCCAATGGTCACGTCGTCAACGATGATTTGCTCAGCGCTACGCGTTTTAACAATCTGGTGCCAGCCGATGTTGACGTCTTCGCCGTTCGGGTTTTCTTCAGGATCGGTATCGTCTGCAACGCTGATGCCGTTAAACGCCACGCGCAACATGTCCAGTGCGAACGATTCATTACTGAACGCCTGGATGCGCTGAAAGAATTCTTCTTCGCTGCCCGAGTTTGCCCAGACAACCAAAAGCGAATACGGCAGATATGAACCCGAATCCGTTTCAACCAGCTTGTATTCGTTCCCCCCCACGCTCAGCGGGCGAGTGAACCGACCGTCTTTCTTACGGCCGGTGTAAATACCTGGCTTGCCCGTGGTCACCACCTGACCGGTTATCTGATCGACATCCAGTACGTTCGGCAACAGGCTCAGGAATTCGGAACTTTGCAGTAACGCATTGCGTAGCTGGGTTTCCTTTGGATTCGTCAGCGAGAAAAATCGCGACGTGTCCACCTGGCCGTTAGCCGTTGCCAGACCTGCGGCATATTTGCGCAGTAGCGCCTCGGCTCTTGGGGTTAATTGCATAATCTTTTTATTCCTGAAAAGAGGAGCGGTTAAACAAACTCAAACGGTTTATTGCTGCCGTTTGGTGCATTGTTCGGGCGACGTGTGCTGCCGTCCTCCATCGCTGACAACTTGGTCAAAACCGTGGTCAATTGCGTGGTCAGATCGCCCATTGCATCGTTAGCAGGCTGGTTAGCGGGCTGACGACGTGCGGAAAACTCACGGCGACGAGGGCGCGAACGAGGGCGCTTCTCTGGGGTGACGTTGAACGCCTTCATTGCTTTTGCCAGGTTGGCTTTTGCAACGGTGAATTCCGCCGCTTTGACTTCATCGCCTGGGTTATCAACAACGTCCTGCGCAAGAACAGCCACTTCTTCAGCGGCATCGGCGATCTCTTCTGCGATACCCGCTACCTCTTCAGCAGCTTGCTCCGGCGTATCAACCGCGTCGGTATCACCGCTGGCAGCGTCTTTGCCGCTTTTGACCAATTCCAGCAATTGCTGGATGAGGGCTTTTAGCTCTTCCATCTTTTGTTCCTCACCCTCGTTGGGCTTATCAGTGTTAGGTTCTGGTGTTGGCGTAAACTCTTTACTGGTCGAAAATAAGCGCGACCAGAAAGATTCTTTTTTATCTGATTTATTCGTCTGTAATTTTCCCAGGCTGAACGTTTCAAGGTTCCCGCGCTCGGCGTCCTTTTCTTCTCCAGCCAAAACGAATTTGAGTTTTTCCGTTCCCAGACTGGCCGGAATATCCGTTACCGCCAAACCGAAAAGATATTCCCGCCCGTTTCCCGCAAAATCAGAAATAAACTCAGCAGACGTAAACAGTTTTTGCCCCATTCGATTGGCATCAATTAAAAATTGATTCGGCACTAACTGGGCATATAACTTCGTAACATCACCGTCTATTTCCACTTTCAGTGCATCCACTTCACCCAGATTGCAGGTAAATTCACGTTCACCGATATCGTATTGCGGATGGTGCGGCCAAATCATGGCGGTATAGGTTTTACGGGTGTAGGTTTCTGCCGCATCAATCAGCCATTGCGCTTCAATAATACGACCGTCCACAGCCTGCCCAGATGTGGCAATACATAACCAATCAGTGCGGTAATGAGATTGCGGCATAATAACCTTCGTTGAAAAAGTAAATAACGGCATTTCGTTTGCGGTAGTCAGTATTACCAATTGATTAATTGTTCGCGACCGCTTTATTTCTGATGTATTCGGATATAAACGCTTATCCGCTTTTTACCGATATTTATTGATAATTACGGCAGAATAATCCCGTCATAATAGCCTCATGGCTAAATACTCCGATGAAATAAAAGACGCGGCACGCGCCCTGTATATTAAACGCTGGGTGCCGAAAGACATCGCACAGGAATTAAACCTGCCGCCGCGCACTATTTACCATTGGGCTGATGTAGGCCAGTGGGCATCACTGCTGCCCGTTGAATCAGTCGAGCATGTTATTGCCCGACGCATCGATCAACTAACAGGACGCGAGAAAAAAACATCGCTGGAGCTGGAAGAGCTTCGGGATCTGATTGCTCACCACGTCAAGCTAATGGCGCAGCAAAATAAGCACGCCGAAAAAATGGCGGAAATGCAAGCCAAAAAAGCGGCCTATGATGGTGAAGGGTATTGCCTCAGTGCAGCGGGCGGAGAACCAGGAGAAAGAAAGCGCCGGTATAAGAAAAACGATGTTTCCGCCCTGACGCCTGAAATGCTGGATACGTGGGCACAGGAACACCTTTTCGAGTACCAGCTACACTGTCGCGATCACAAAGATGAAGACTGGCGCTTCATCCTGAAAAGCCGACAAATCGGCATGACCTACTATTTCGCCTGGGAAGCGTTTGAAGATGCCGTCGTCACCGGTGACAATCAGGTTTTCTTCTCAGCGTCCCGCGCCCAGTCTGAAATCTTCCGCGAGTATATTGTCCAGATCGCACAAAACCATTTTGGCATCACGCTGACGGGTAAAAACATCCGCCTCAGCAACGGTGCAATCCTGCGCTTTCTGTCCACAAACGCCAGCACCGCGCAAGGTTTTAACGGCCATCTGTATGGTGATGAAGTCTTCTGGATCCCAAAATTCACGCGTCTGCATGAAGTCGCCAGCGCAATGGCGACACATAACAAATTCAGAACGACCTACTTTTCAACGCCCAGCGCAAAAACGCATCAGGCGTATCCGGTCTGGACTGGCGACGAGTGGCGCGGTGACGATCCGAAACGTAAAGGCGTTGAGTTCCCGAAAGACAGCGCCATGCGCGAGGGGATTATTTGCCCCGATGGCATCTGGCGTTATGTCATTACGATGGAAGACGCGATCGCAGGCGGCCTGGGGGCGCTCGTTGACATCGAGCGCCTGCGCAATAAATACAACCCGACCGCGTTCGCCATGCTCTATATGTGCCAGTTCGTTGACAGCAAAGACGCGGTATTCAAATTTTCCGCCCTGGTTGGCTGCGAAGTGGATAAGGCAACCTGGGGCGACTATGACCCGACCGCCGCACGGCCATTCGGCAACCGTGAAGTCTGGGCAGGCTTTGACCCGTCTCGTTCTGGTGATAATTCCACGTTTGTCATAATCGCGCCCCCCATCCATGACGGCGAGCGCTTCCGCGTTCTGGCAATCTGGCAATGGCAGGGGCTTAACTTTAGCTGGCAGGCCGATCAGATAAAACAGCTCATGCGCCGCTTCAACATTACGTATATCGGTATCGACACAACCGGCATCGGCAAGGGGGTATATGACCTGGTCAGCAAGTTCGCGCCCCGTGAAGCCACCGCCATTCTTTACAGCGTTGAAAGCAAAAACCGCCTGGTCATGAAGATGATCGACGTTGTCGAGCGCAAACGCATTGAATGGGCAAAAGACGCGATAGACGAAACCAACAAGGAACGCGCGGAAATCCCAGCGTCATTTATGGCTATCCGGCGCACAACGACCAAAAGTGGCAACGCACTGACATTCGTTGCTGAACGCTCCGACGCAACCGGCCATGCGGATGTTTTCTTCGCCATATCACACGCGGTTATTAACGAACCTATCGATCACGAATTTGACCGCCCATCGACCTGGGCATTCGGGAAAGCAGCATGACAAAGAGACGTAATAAGAAATTCAAGGCCGCAACAGGAAACGCAGAGACGTTCACACCAGGGCGCGGCAGCGTGATCACATTCGGCGAACCGGAACCTATCCTGACAACCGGCACGGATTACCACAATATCTGGTATGACAATGAATATAATCACTGGCGTTTACCCATCGACAGGCTGGCGCTGTCTCAATTGCCCAACCTCAACGCCCAACACGGCGGCGTGTTGTATGCACGGCGAAACATGGTGGCAGGCGGCTATATCAGCGGCGGGCTAACCACTGACCAGGTCGAACAAATGGCGTTTGATTACCTGCTGTTTGGGGACGTTGCCATCCTGAAGATCCGCAATGTGTTTGGCGAAGTGATCGACCTGTTTCCGCTGCCTTCACTTTACCTGCGCTGCCGGAAGGATGGTTCCTTTGTCATCCTTCAGGAGGGGCCAGCCCTGATTTATGAACCTGAAGATATTGTCTTTTTCAAAACGTACGACCCGCGCCAGCAGGTTTACGGCTTGCCGGATTACATCGGGGGGATTCATTCCGCACTGCTCAACAGCGAAGCCACCATATTTCGCCGCCGTTACTACAACAACGGGGCGCACATGGGCTTCATTCTCTACGCTAACGACCCTAACATCACAAGCGAGGTCGAAGCAGAAATTAAGGAAAAAATTGAACAGTCGAAGGGGCTGGGAAATTTTAGAAACATGTTCATCAGCATCCCGAAAGGTGGCGTAGATGGCGTCAAATTAATGCCCGTTGGGGAAGTGAGTGCAAAAGATGAGTTTGCCAACATCAAAGGGATCACCGCGCAGGATATTTTTACCGCCCACCGCTTCCCAGCTGGCCTGGCGGGCATCATTCCCACCAATGGCGCGGTAATGGGCAACCCTGACACGGCCCGCACGACATATAGAAAGGATGAGGTCGTCCCGCTGCAACGAAAATTCATGAACGGTGTGAATACAGACAACGAGATCCCAGCGCATTTACATCTAAGATTTGACGTTGAAACCCCATCAATTACCGATGATAAAGCGAAGTAGAATGCACCATGAGACAGAACCCGTTAAAATCCCAGCAGTTTGATTCGCTGGGAGCCAGAAATATGCGTGTTTTAAAAATAGAATGCCCTGAGTGCGGCGAAAAAGCAGTAATAAGGAAGACTAACCGCAAGCATCGTAAAATAGCGGATATTTACTGCGCCTGCTCAGACGTTGAGTGCGGCCACACATTTGTTATGAATTTAACGTTTTCACACTCACTCAGCCCCAGTGCCAAAACTGGCGATAAATTACTACAAACGGTGATCGAAAACCTATCCCCTCAACAAAGACAAATGGCACTGGACTTGTTAAAAGCTCCAGCCGCATAAATCAGCACCACCGTGAATCGGTGGTGTTTTTATTTCGTAGAACAACCCCCTCTTTTACCTGCTCAGACAATTCACCTATCCAAATCAATGCTATTTGGCGATCCTTCTCACTGCTTTCATCCACACATACAAACCGTGTCAAAAGCGCTATACGTTCTAACACCGTAACTACGTCTAAATCGTCCATTCCGCGCCCTCAAATAACTGTATATACAAACAGTATATCAAAATATTTCTTAATTAATACTGGATAAGGTCATTGTATTTTAAAGCATTTATGTGGACAGCTAATTACTCACATCAACTTTCATTAATTCAGCCATCACCGCTAGCCGTTCCGCGTGTGGCATCGTCCGATACTTCTCGGCCCAGCGCGCCGCCTTTCTCTTGATGCGCTGCCTATCGATATAGTCTTTACCAGCAAACGCCGCGCTATATGCCGCGCCCTCTGGGTAATTCATCCATATTTTTTCAGTGCGCACACCTCCACGCGTCATAGCCTGAAATTCCATGCTACGCCAGCCTGCTAATGTCTCGTCGTAAAGCCGTGATGGATAGCCAGACAGGATTACGCTGACGTTTTCCGGCAGGCTCATGAGGCAGGCTAACAGGCGTTCATGATCGGCAACGGTATATTCATAACGGTAGCGAGCGCGACTAGTACGTGTTTCCGGCATATAGGGCGGATCACAATAGACCAGCACCCGCCCCAATTTGGCAAAACCAGATACACCCGTTATCACTCCGTTTAGCTTCAATCCCTCCAGAAAATAGACTGCATCACCGTGAAAAAAATCTAGGCTCGGCGGCTTAATTCCCTGGTCTTTCCAGCGCTGCAACGTCTGTATGCGTGCGGTTTCATCCAAATCCGCGCCATAGTTCCGCAGTGCTCTCGGCTTATAGAACATCACCGCCCCACTGCCCAGATGCGTTTCAATGTAAGTATCATGCGGCGGCATGCTTGCGATAATTTTCTGATACGCGCCTGACACAGCTTTACTTCCAAGATATCCCATTATTTCCCCCTTTTGGTACCGCATAGCTATTTCCATCTGTGCTGCAGCCGTGTCATTTCTGACTATGCTCGATGCGTTGGCCAGCACAGTCTTTTCTGGCTATGCCGATTACCAATTCCAGCCGTCCCACAACTCGCAATCCGTTGATTTTTCATACTCACTCAACTGGCCGTTAGCCATTCGCAACATGCGATCCCCGCCTAGCGACAGGTTCCCGCCCCGTAACAAAATGCTGACCTGCTCATTTTCTCCACTAAAACCACGCTGTTTTAACAACTCGGATAATCGTCGCCGGTTCCCCTGCGTACAGTTATTGACAGAACTCCAAGGGGCGGCAGAGCCGCCAGAAAAGCCCGCCTCCGCTGGCGCTACGGCCAACTTCGGAACAATGCCCCACGTAACCAAACGTGTAACGACCTCTGACGCAGTACCCAACAGCGGCGAATAGACCCCCTGTATGCGCTGCACGTCTTCCGCGTACTGGTTGCCCTGCTCGGTAATTTCATATGCCAGACGCACGACCAGATTATCGCGTGATACCAATGCACCGCCCTGAGCCTGAGTGTACGCCGCCCAATCACCCAGATCGGCGGCAACTAACACGGCATCCATTCGGGCATCATCCAACTGGATATCGCGCAGGCGGCGCAGTTCACGATAAACCGTTACCGGCGCACCGCCGATCTGCTGAAACTGACGGATACGCCAGCGCGACGCCCAGGCGGAAACAGCCTTTGACATATCCTTCAGACTTTCGCCGGTTTCCTCATCGGTTTCACCATCCAGCGCAAAGCCATCAATGTTTTTTGAAATGTATTTGGCGATATAGCCCGTCGCACTGCCTTTGGATTCATCTATCGGCTCTACGTGGAAACGCGCCTTCAGCGCTACTTCACTCTGTAGTTCTATCGAATCGGCATAACGGGCGTAGTAACACATAATGTCACGCACCTGCTCGACGTGTTCAGGCGGCATAAACAGCAACATATGCCAGTGGGGAGTGCCATCGTGATGCGGCTCCACAACGCGAAAACCAAACACGCTGATTTCCTCCCGCGACAATGCCGCGCGGATTTTCGCCCATACGCTACACAGGTATTTCTGTGTATCCCTCGGGCTTGCGCCGTTCCACTGCTTAACAAATCCCCCGCCGCTGTGCGCAGAGTGGTATTTTGACGGCGCAGTGATGGTGTAGAACTCCCCAGCGCAGCCCATTTCGTTAGCTAAATCTTCAAATCCACGCATACGCACCATAAGCTCACATCTCCTTATCGCTGGATTGGCATTACTGCCGTTAACCATGTCATTCATCGATACCCGTTCACCCGTTTCGGGATTTTCGAGATCGAACGATTTAAAAAACTCGCGATTTCGCTTCTTCTGCGCAATCCATTCACCCAGCGCGCTACGGGAAACATACGCAGACGCCGCCTTTTGCACCTGCCCTACAGCGATGGCCATATGCTCACGTTGCAAGTCACGGCGACGCTTAATGCGCACGCGCCACCATTCCGGCGACATCATGCGCAGCAGGCCAGATTCAGCACTGTGCGTCGGCAATGGCCTGCGGCCTTTGGTGAACTGCGCCCAGTAAGGCGGCTGCGTGCCAGCTTGTAGCGTTAAGCGCCCCAAATGCCGGAACGCCAGCAACGTGATTTTGCGCATATCCAGATCGGCAGCATTCGCTATGCCCCGCTCGGTATAGTCCTGAAAGCTGGCTGCCATAAAATCCGCCAGTTGAGTAGACAGGCGGCGGATATCATCGCGTTCGTATGTCGGCAGTTTTTCCAAATCGTCAGAGAACGGAAACGGGATATCACCGGCAGACAGGAATTCCGTTTGATAGCGCGGCATGATTTTGCGCAGGCGTGGCAATACGCTTTCACCCAACGTGCGGCGTAAAAACGTATTGGCGCGGCGGCGCCCTTTGTGTTCATCGGATTTAAATAGGGTTTCGTAGCGCTGACCAAAATATTTAGCCAGGTAATCCGGCAGGTCGGAAAAATACGGATGCCGCCAGTCATGATCGGTTTTGTCCATATGCCATAGGATGCGCTCAACATAGCTAACGCCATCCGGCACGCGTGGCGCGAACTGCTCACGCTGCCAGTTAAGGGCAGCGTGATGATCTCCGTTGTGCTCTGCGGCTTGTTGCATTACTCGCAAACCCCAGCATAAACACTGCTGCAAACGGCCTTGTCATTCATGCCTGCAAATAGATCGAACTGATTGCCGCCGCGTGAGGTCAATGCCCAGTCTCTATAGGTTTCAATACCGTGAGATTCCACACTGATGAACTCAATACGGCGTTCGGATTTACGTGGGTCTTGAGTCGAAGGAAAGAACGTGCTGTTACCACGGCGAGAACAAGCAGCAACCAGCCGTTCCCATTCAGCCACACGCGTCACCTCTTCTGGCCAGCGGCTGAATATTTCCGCTAACTCAGATTTTCTCGCATGGATGCATGGCATACAGCCTACGCGGCTGCATCCCTGCTGATAGAGTGGATTGGGTTTAATGCCGTGACGGCGTGCCAATGCAAACACATCGGCATGAGTCCATGTCAGTATCGGGCGGTAGACATGTAAGCCTGGTGTATTATCTACGTCTGTTTCCCATTCTGGCAGCAATGCGCGTGCTGGAGACTCTTCCGCCCGTACACCTTGCCAACTGATAACCTCGTCATATTCAGCCAGCAGCGGCATGACGATCTGGTCACGAATAGGCGCGTGTTTTAGATCAAAAGTACAAAAGCGGGCTTTAGTGGAGGGGAATCGGCCTTTCCACATACACAAATCCAGAAAAGGGATACCCGTTGGATGAAGAACATCAAGCGCACGGGCAACCGTTGCGGCGGCCTGTGCATCAGTCATACCGCATTCAGTTACCAGCGTGACAGGCCAGCGCTCAGCAATGAATTTACGTTTTCCTGCTATACGGTCATCAAACGAGGCTTTAACTCTGCGTATTTCCCCCAGCTTGGATTCCAGATAATCAAGATATTCCATTGTTTGCGGGTGTTCATGGCCTGTGTCAGCAAATACGCGGATGGTTGGTACGCCTGACTCAATAGCCAACAGCCATTGTGCCAGCGAATCTTTACCGCCAGACACTGAGTTAATGTTGATTGCATCGACAGAAAAACAACGGGAATCGATAGTCATAACCCCATCCCCCGCAACTCACCGCTGAAGCCGGTATTCAAGCCACGCAGCGTTGAACCATTAAGCAGCGGCAATGACTCCTGACAATTGGCCGTCAGCACGCCGATCACTTCCTTTGCGGCACCGCGAGTAATAGCGTTAGCACTGATAGAGCGCTGAACAGCGATTTCATGGAATTTAAACCCCTGATAAATCTCCCGCGTGGCGGGGGTATCGCTGTTTGAAATCACGCACTGAGCACCATGTATGCGATTAGCATCAGCCAGCGCAGCAGCTAATGTGATGTGGTGATCAATGGAGAATGCCGCTGTGTGATACTGCGTGAAATTAGCGGTATCACTAGCGGGCAGGTACGGCGGATCGCAGTAGATAACCGCACTAGGGCGGGCATGCCTCGTTATAGTCTCGCTAAACGGGGCAACCCTGAAAATGGCCTTTGTATCACGCGCCTTTTCTGCAAACAGCCTTATTTCCTGCTCTGGAAAATACGGGGCACGATACTGACCAAATGGAACATTGAAACCGCCATCACGGTTATAGCGGCACATCCCGTTATAACCGTGTCGGTTTAGATACAAAAATAATGCAGCCGCTGGCAAGTTTGGCACGCCTCCGTCACGGCACTGATAGTTAAAGCTGCGGCGGCGCACGTAGTATTCAGTTTTATTGTTGCCGTACTGGAATAACACTTTTGCGTCTGAAATTAACAAATCAGTGTTAGCAACCGCAACGCGATACAGATTAATCAGGTCTGGATTGATATCAGCAAGTACATAATGGCGATATTCAGTATTCAGGAACACCGACGCACCACCGACGAACGGCTCTATAAGAACATCACCTTTGGGCAGGAGCGGCAGCAAATCAGGCAGGGCGCGGGTTTTACCCCCCGCCCATTTGATGAACGGGCGGATCATAATTCACCGCCGTTATTCTGAACCAACCGAGACATAACCGCAGAAACCAACGCGACTTGGCTGATCGCATCATCCAGCGCGTTATGCTTAAAACCGATGATTTTTGCCGTACCGAGTCTAAGAAAGCGCTCCATATCCATAATGGCGAACCCGACTTCTTTCATCGTCCTGACGTCACGCTCATTCCAGTAATTCCACGGAACATCAATATCCGTTCGCTCAAACGCTGTTTTCAGGATCGTGCAATCAAACGACGGGCTATTCGCCCATACCTTTAACGTTTTTAGGCTTTCAGCGTTATCAGTCAGCCAGTCGCTAAATGCGCTGAGTGCGTCCCAAATTGGGGTTGCATCATCACTAATTAATTCAGCGCGAGCCTCTGAGGACTGACGCAACCACCATTTGATAGCGCCGCCGTCCGGCACCGCGCCGTTCAGCATGTCGTTTTCAAAATCGACGCGACAATAGAACTGCTCACCCAGCTCACCCGTTTTAGGGTTAAAGAACACTGCACCAATCGAACAAATTGGCGCTTTAGGGTTCGCCCCTATCGTTTCGATATCAATCATGACGTGGTTCATGCAATGATCTCCTGTGCTGAGTGCTCGAATCGCTCTGCCTCTTTGCGCAGCAGCTCGATAATCTCAGGCGCGGAATACTCTTTTTGCTGAAAGTGGACAGTCAGCGCAGAAAGACGCAGAGCAAACGAGAAATGCTGGTCTTTCTTTTCGTCCAGCCGTGCGTTTCTCATCAACTCCAACAGTGCGCCATTGTCGGCGACCGTGCTTGTGGTACGGCGTGTTTCGATATTTCTCATGATGGTTTTCCTGTTTTTAGGTAATACGAATCCCCAGCCGATAGAGGCTGTAAAAAAGAAAGGCGTATTACGGGTTAATTAATTGACTGGTTTTCGCTTTGTTCCGCTTCAGGTTCGGAACGAGTGATAACAAACACGCTGCGGCCAAAATGCCCAGGCTGAAACGTGGCGGTTTTCTCATACATATGGCGCAGTCTTAACACGCCATTCCACAACACACGGCGCTGATTAGTGTCAAAGTCAGCCCAGTTATAGGCAACGTGGCTTTTCCCCAGCTTAGGGCGGCAATGGAAGATCAGATCTTCACGTTCGCGTGGTGTCGCTGACTCCCAAAACAATTCGGCAGGGTTATCTGTTCCCGAAATCATGCGGCGCATGGCCTTAAGCGGTTCGGGCAAATCTAAAGCATCATGATGCATGATTACCCCCTAGCCCCGATCAAGCGACGCCACAACGAGCGGCGCGGCGTTGCAGGTACATACGGTTTTTTGCTCCACGATGCAAAGTAGGCTTGCTTCGGTGTCGGTTGTACGCGCTGGCCGTTTGGCAGTTCCAGCCAGCCTTTACCGTTCGCCAGTTGTGGTGAAGGCGACTGGTTGGTAAGTAAACGAGCGACAGAAATCATATAACTCCCCTTTACGTTAAAGACGTTTAGCCCAAGCGGCGGCAAACTCTGGCGGTAGTGACATTCCACGGCTATACCATTGGTTTGTGTGGATTTTGATGAATTTGTACAGCGGATAATTGAGGTAATAAACCGAATCGGCCAACCCTTCCAGCGACGATAAAACGCTAATTTTGCAAAAACCGTTATCATTGCCGCTCTCGCGTTGTTCGATAGACTGAGATAAAAAGCTGTTCGCGGCATCATCGGCAGCGTGCAGCCATATTTCTGGGTTATGAATCATCAATTGCCTCCTTACGCGAATACCGGCATAGCCGAATTCAGCACGTCTACGGCTGCGGCCATCATCGGCGTTGATTGGAATCGGGATTCGACAGAAAGCACAATCAGCGACAGATTACGGATTGCGCTGTTTGCCCGATTGAGAATGGCGTTTTTACGCGCCTGAGACATTGGAGCACTTGATACCGCTTCCCCAGCGATCGCGCCCACGTCAGCCGTGGCGCTCAATGCAAACATCGTCACATTGTGTGACTTTGCCTCATTGCGTGGCACAGACGGCAAGCAGTTGATTTGCGCCAGCAGGCCATCCAGTAACGTGGCGTCTTCCGTGTGATCGGTAATAGCCAACAGTTCACAGCACGTTAAGCGGTGCGGCTGTTCGGGGTTCAGCTTGTTACGCAATACCTGTGAACGGACGCCAATCGCGGCGGCGACGGCTTCAAGGTTGTGCGCCAGCGCGAACGCTCGGCAAGCGGCATCAAAGTGCGGGTGTTTAGCGATCTGATAATCAAACATAGCTATCCCTGCCCCGACACTTAGGATGGATTCGCATTAAGCGAAATACGACATTCGCTTAATGCTTGAACGGTTAGCGCGGCCATGTTGATTTCAACTTTAGCGCGGGGTTTGTCGGCCTTGCCACGGATAGGCAAACGGCCATCACGAATCATGTCGCGGGCAGTGCCAATTGGTGTGCCAGTAAGGCGGCAGTACTCATCTAACGGCATGTAAGGAATGGGGATGGTGATTGTAATGTTAGGGCGCATAAGGCAATATTCTCCGTTCAGTAGAGCGCAGCAACGCTCATTAACTTTCGACTAAAACTACAACTTGGAGAAACTCTACTTCGACTTAATCTACAAATCAACATAATTTCGACTAAGTCGCGAGAGTGGCACTTATGAGTAAATTTCCATTCGAGCAAATAGAACACAGTAATGATGTGCTTGATCGCGTAGTTGAAGCGTATGGATTCACATCAAAACTACAACTTGCAGACCATTTTGATATGGCATCAAGCAGCCTTTCTGCAAGGTTCAAACGGGGCGTTTTTCCCGCTGACATGGTGGTTAGGTGTGTAGCTGAAACAGGTGCATCTTTAGAATGGCTCTCTACTGGTCATGGCAAAAAATTTGACGATGAGGCGCTTGATATACTCAAGTTTCCCCACAAGAAACTAATCGACGGACAGCTTTACGATTCTGGCTATGTGATGTTTGATAAAGTGATGTTTCTTCCTGGTGTTCCGCTGCCGGAAAATCCTATTTGCGTAATTGACGAAAAGATGCAGTACATCATCGATCAAACGTTTGCCGATGTTTATGACGGTCAATGGCTTGTTGAGATTGAAGACAAAATCAGTATCAGAACGCTGACACGTATCCCTGTGCGTAAGGTTCGCGTTAGCGGTGTAGGTATGGCGTTTGATTGCAGCATTGATGATATAAAAATCATTGGAAGGGTAAAAACTGAAATAGGGATGTTTTAATTATGTTTAGCTTTTTAAAAAAAATATTTTCTAACTCTAGCAATGGAAATTCTGATACCACCTCAGAAGTTGATAGCATGGGTAACTATATCTATGAGGATAATTTAGACCTAGATTCATATCCTTTTAAAATGGTTAATCAAAAGGCTGTCTTATGGAATGGAATACCAGTAGATGTTGAATTTTCATATCTAAACGATCTCGAAAAAAAAGAAAGGATTCAAGGGAAAGTACAAGAGATAGCGATATCTGAAAAAGGTGAGTTTATTCTACAAGTAAATGATAAAGTCGATGATATAACCCATAGCATTGAAGAAAGGTACATCGAAACAAAAATTCTTGTTGGAACAGTACGATTTAATTTTAAAGACTTTTGCAAACAAAAGCTGAAAATTAACACGCAAGAAATGTTCTCCTACGCGAAAGCTGTAAGACATGGGGCCTGCACGCTGACTATCACTAAGGAGATCCCCCCAATACTTACATCCTTCACTTATGTAAAAGACAAGGAACGTTTTAAAACAGAAACACTTATTGATCGGATGCTAGAAAACAAACACGGCTTTGTAAGCATATCAGGTAAAAACCCGAACACAGGCGAGCGGAGTTATTTTGAGATACAAAAAATAAACACAATGATTAAAAGCGAAGGACATAATAAATATAAGCGTGATGAGTGGGTTAAAATAATTTTCGGCACTTCTGATAAATGAGTATAAAGAAACAAACCGATGGAAAATGGCTTCTCGATTTCTATCCAGAAGGTAAACCAAAGGGCAAGCCCAGCAAAAGAATTCGTAAGACGTTCTCCACAAAAGGTGAAGCCCTGGCGTATCAAAAACACGTTATTGAAAACCTACATAACAAGCCGTGGTTAGACGGAAAAGAAGACCGACGCACGCTGCGACAGCTGGTCTATATGTGGTTTGATGAACACGGAATCACGTTGGATGACGGGGAAAAGCGCAAGAGTTCGATGGAATACGCTTGCGAGTGCATGGGGGAACCAACCGCGCACGAATTCGATACCACAATGTTTTCTCTGTTTAGAAAGAAGCGCCTATCGGGGGAATTTTCCCGCACATCACGTATTGCACAGGTAACCCCGCGCACTGTTAATCTTGAACTGACCTACTTCCGTGCTGTATTTAATGAGTTAAAACGGCTGGGACATTGGAAGCATGAGAACCCGTTAGAAACCATGCGACCATTCAAGACAGAAGAAAGCGAAATGTCATTTCTGACAAAAGAACAGATAGATCTTCTTTTGAAAGAATGCCAGAACAGCCGCTCAGAATGTTTATATGACGTGGTGCGCGTTTGCCTAGCCACTGGTGCACGATGGAGTGAATCAGAATCCCTGCGGCGAGCGCACGTCACGCCGTATCGGATTACCTTCATGAACACAAAAGGAAACCGCAACAGAACCGTGCCCATTAGCCAGGCACTTTATGAGTCACTGCCACAGACAAACGGTGCGCTATTTACTCCTTGTTATTCAGCATTCCGTAAGGCGATGCAGAGAACGGGAATAGAATTACCAGACGGCCAACTTTCCCACGTTCTACGCCATACCTTTGCAAGCCACTTTATGATGAACGGCGGCAACATTTTGGTACTACAACGGATACTCGGCCATACCGATATAAAAATGACGATGCGTTATGCGCATTTTGCCCCCGATCACCTGGAAGAAGCTATCAAGCTCAACCCGCTAGAGAACTAAAAAGATGCCCCCTTTCTGCCCCCTCAGAACACAAACCCTCGTCAACATTCGATAATATTCGTTTATTAAACCATTGATAAACAACGTAACACATTGTTTTTAAAGGGTGGATCATGGTTCTCATAATCGCTTGGTCGCTGGTTCAAGTCCAGCAGGGGCCACCAAATTCAAGGAGTTGCGTTAATAGCGCGACTCCTTTGTTTTTTCGGGGATATGCCGGGGATATTTTGCAGGGGTAATCATGGTGATTATTGGCTATTTTATGCTCACACTATAGCTTTACAGCCCTGATCGGTTCGATAGTTCACTTCTCTGAAAACGCATATATAAGCAAAAGTATGTTAGTTCAGTCGGTTCAGTTGGTTCAATTTGTAAAGACGGTTGTTTTAACTAACTATTTCCTCAAAAACTGAACCGACACCATGCCATTTTGAACCAACACGAACCCCTGATTGAACCAACATCATGATCCGCTGCTGCCGTTACCGTTTGAGTGGGTACAAAAAAACCGGCTCTGTAGCCGGTTCATATGGTGATGCGTTCTATTGAGCGCGCTTATACTGCCAAAGGAAAAGCGCCCATTCCCCAAAATCTACCCGGTTCGCATAAAATAAATAGGAGCGAAATGTCTCGTCTGAGATTGACTTGTCGCGTGTCATAACTGCCCACATGCGCAGCCCTTTAGCCAGGTAAGCAACACAATTGTTATATACCATACCTTGCGTATTCCACGGCATATCATGGGGCCAGGGCGGGATCCCACTTTATTTATTGAAATAGAGAACTTATTTCGATTTTATTGATCTGAGTTTTATCTCCACTAACTCTCAGTGAAAGACAATGACTATCTTTAATTATATCAATGAAATACCCGACCCACGCTGCGAAACGAATAAAAAGCATGAATTGATGGACGTCATTTTCCTCACCTTTACCGCTGTGCTAAGCGGTGCATCGGGATGGAAAGCCATACAGCAATTCGGTGAGTGCCAACTCCCGTGGCTGAGACAGCATTCTCCTTTTGCTAATGGCATTCCAAAACGTCACTGTATCGCCAATATTATCAAGGCATTAGATAGCCAGTCCCTGATGTCGGCACTGTTAAGCTGGATTAATGAACGTCGCAGCAGTAATGGCAGAAAACAGATAGCGATTGACGGTAAAACGCTTCGCGGAACGGGCAACGGCTTTTTAGCGCAAGCTCTGCATGTCGTCAGCGCTTATGACATTGGCAATGGTATTGCGTTGTATCAACAATCTACTGAAAGCAAAGGTAAAGAAGGACCGGTGGCCCGTCAGCTTATTGAATGTCTGTCGCTGGAAAATGCGACCGTCACGCTGGATGCGCTTCATTGTCAGGTGGAGACATTGCGGCTTATCTGTCAGCGTAAAGGCGAGTTTATTGTCGGCATTAAAGGGAACCAAAAAAAGCTGTATGAATTTGTTAAACAGCGTTTTTCTTCATGTTATGCCGATGAAGGACTGGCGACGCATACGGAAAATAATCAAGCTCATGGGCGGACGGAATATCGTCAGGTGATGCAGATAGATGCGGACTTTCCTGAGGAGTTAAAACAACGCTGGCCGACAATTCGTACGTTAATAGAAGTGGTGAGTGAGCGTGGTGAACGGGGAAAGGTGGTACACAGAGAGTCGCGTTGGTATGTCAGTTCATTGGGGGTAGACGCACGGGTAGCGTCACAAATGATACGCGAGCATTGGTGCATAGAAAATCAACTGCATTGGGTATTGGATGTGGTTTTCAGAGAAGATGAGATGAACCTGAAAGACGCGGAAGGGGCAGCGCATATGGCGCTGTTCAATCGAGTGGCGTTGAGTGTCCTGAAACAGCATGAAGGAAAAAAAGATAGCATAGCGGGCAAACGACAATGTGCCGGATGGTCAGGAGATTTTCGTAGCGAGGTTATCTTTGGTTAATTCATCAACAAAGTGGAATCCCGCCCTGGCTTTGCGATACTTAAAGAAAATCGCCGTATTGCCACCCGCTCGGAGAAAACAGCCAGAAACTACCTGAGTATGCTAAAACTGGGAGCGATCAGGTTATTTTTAAAACGGTTGTTAAGTTAAGGGACACGGCCTAGGAAAAAAGTTCAACGAATGGTTCAGATGTATAAATAATAGGATTACTTGATTTATATCAAGAGGGAAAGTTTTTCTTTGAGGTGATCATGGCTAGGAGTGAGATTTTTTTTGATTTTTGTAATACCTCTCGTGGGGACATTCTAAACATTTATATTCACGGGTATTCTGCTGTTACCAGCGATGCTGAAGAAAAAGAACTGAAGAAAAAAGTTCCTCTTCGTGCTAGTAATACCACAAATGTCTTTATGTTTTGGCCAGCAGGAAATGCCAAGGATATTGATTATAAAAAATTGGCTGGTTACGCCATGCTAAATATTGCAGGAGTAGTAGGGGCAACAACCAGTCTCACGTGGGATGCTATAAATAGCTATCTAGATACAGAGAAAAGTATACCTAAACATGCAGATGAGTTTCTTTCAAAACTCAATGAATTTATAAACAAAGAAAAAACAACCTATAAAGAATTGAATTTTTATGGGCACTCGCTAGGTGCCAGAATGATCATTGAAACATTTCTTAAGCTCCCCAATAAGTTTAAATCCCTCAATGTAAATAATGTTGTCTTTATGGGGGGGGCGCGTCCGCTTGAGACGGAAGAGTGTAAGGTAATATTGAATACTATATCCGGCTCTATTTTTAATATCCACTCTGACGGAGATAGGATATTACAGTTTATCAAACCTGACCTGGAAAAATGTATTGGTCGCTACCCTATTAAAGCACCAAACGATAGCATTGAGAGAGTAAAAAACCATGCCTTTCACTGGCTTGGTCACATGGACTATTGGGATAACTTGCATGGCATTATCAATTACCTGAATTTGGATCATGCGAGTACGCACAGTCTCATTCCTTTGGGCACAAATGGAAGCCAAGTTGTGAACCCTTTTGCTGTACAGGATGTTGGATTGTACTTACCTCTGTGTCACGCGACTGAGCAGGAAAAGAAAGTTCTCGCTGGTATATTGTGCCAGAGAAAAAGTGCAGCAATACAGAAATATGAAACCAACCCTGTTTCGCTAACTCACGAACTCCAACTGATGGGGGGAGATTCAGTTGCTAACAAAGCCAGGGGACATGGCGTTTGCTATCGAGAAATACTGGATGATGCTGCCGAAAAGTTGGGCATTCCTCAACATGAGAACCTTGGGTTCATTTCCTTAGAAAAAGCCATCTATGCCAAAGTTGTATCTCTTATTCGGGAAAAACTTGAAACGACTTCTGAGAAAGAAAAAATAGATTACCTTAAGATTTTAGCTAAAACAGGAGAAATTCCCCAGGGTGCATTACATTATTCGGCTCTTTCGTTAAGTGCGCTATTGTCAATAGGCTCACTTATTGCGGGTCGCATCGCAGCTGGCTCTATTCCTGTTGTTGGGCAATTGGTGGGGGCGGTGTCTTTATTGGGCTCAGGCGTGAAATATTTTAGTGGCCCTGCATTTTCTGTAACCATTCCGTCAATCATGGTGATTCATCAAATTCGAAAAAGAGTTTCACAAGAAATTGGTGAAGGCTTTCTGTTCAATGATGAATTGAGAAAGCGATAATCATTCATTATTGCGTCATCTAATGTGTCAAATTCATTCTTCTGCTCATGTGGCGACATAGATTGTCGCCACTCTCTGTAAAATAGTCACCAACATGTAGTAGATAACGCAGCCTTTTGGCGATGATCTTTCTGTGCATGTTTTGTTAAACAGTCCAGATCATGATTTGTATAAGATTGCTTTATGAACATTGATATTTTTAGTGACTGTATGTTTATTCGTGGTGCGTTTAAATTCTTTGCTCATCAACTAAATACAGATATGCACATTGTTTTTTTGATGTTGGTTTATATATATTGGCTAGAAGGAGAAACCACAGCAGCTATTGCAATTATAATGAAAACGGCACAAATTAGCGGTAATATTGATTGTCGACATTACAAGCTGTGTGATGACGTAGAAATAAAAAACCATACTTTTTAAAGGATGAAAAACGCACAATTCTACGGTAGCGAAAATGCGACAATACATGTCGATTTTTACTCAAGTGCTTAAATTTTTAGCCGATAACTCCTAAGTAAAATTTTCAGTAATAACTATCCTGGAAATTTCGGAGCTAAATATTTAGCAGGCTAATTTTTTTGGTGTTCCTTTTCTTTCCATGGATGAAAGACTCATGACGACACAAAACAACGCCCCCGCGCCACTCAGGCCACCATTATCTTCACTTGAACGAGGGGAAAGTAATAAAGAAGGCTCAGGGATTGGGTTAATACAAAATCCGCGATTTACCCTCGATAAAGACGTTATTTTATCGCACTCCACACGCACTGCATTGGATGAATGTCTGGCTCGACTCCGCTTTCATCAAACTATCTACCAACAGTGGAATTTTTCCTGTGTCGATCCGATGGGAAGAACTGCCATTCTTAATTTTTATGGTCCGCCTGGAACGGGAAAAACCCTGTGTGCTGAAGCGCTGGCAGGGCAACTTCGCATGCCTTTCATTGCGCTCGGCATTGCTGAGCTGGAAAGTAAATTTATGGGGGAGACTGCCAAGAATATTCAGGCTGCGTTTGCCACGGCAAAGGAAACTGGCGCGTTACTCTTTTTTGATGAGGCCGACACGTTACTCGGTAAACGACTCTCTTCTGTCACACAAGGTGTCGACAATGAGGTGAATGCAATGCGTTCGACCTTACTGATTGAGTTGGAGCGTTTTGAAGGGATTGTCATTTTTGCCACTAACTTTGCCCGAAATTATGATGAAGCCTTTCGTAGCCGCATTGGTTACCACGTTGAGTTTACCTTGCCTGATCTTGCTGCGCGTCAGCAGCTATGGAACAAATTTTTGGTTGCGGAGATTCCGTTATCTCAGGCGAGAGAAACGCTATTAGAGGCTGTCAGCGATCTTTCCGAAGGGCTTGCCGGTCGTGAAATTCGTACGTGTATGCGTCTTGCACTGCCTAAAGTGTTGCTGGAGGCCGAACAGGAAGAGATAACGCCACAACTTGGTATCAGTCACTTACGCAGTGCCATCGAACAAGTTTTTGCTTCTCATCAAGCGATTGCCACGCATTCAGGGCGTACAGCGAGTGAAGTCAGCACGGCAAAAAAATTATTAGGTATTCAATAAAAACAATAGGAGATAAGCATGGGATGGTTTTCAAGTTGTGTGAGCTGGGTCAGTAGCACAGTCAGTTCTGTGGCGAGCACGGTTGGGCGGGTATGGAATACAGCCAAAGAAACCGCAGCTAAAGCAGTTTCCTGGATGGCAGAAAAAGCGGAAACCTTTGTTGGAAGTGTAAAAAGCGTCTGGGAGAAGGTGAAGCCGTTTATCAGCAATGTGATCCGCCCTATCGTTCAGAACGCAGCAAAACTGGCAGGGAAAGTGTTACCGCAATTCCCGTGGATTGGTGGTGCATTGCAAGCACTTGATAAAGCGCTTGGGCTGTTAGTTGAATGGGACAAAAGTGAGTTAGCTAAACGCATTGGTAAAGCCATTGAATGGGCAATAAAAAAAGCTAAACAGCTTAAAGACTTGTTCCTCACGCAGGAAGAAATGGACGAAGCGCGTGAGCATGAAGAAGCGCTACGCGAAGCCCGCAGCCAAATGCGTGGTGAAGCTGCCAGCGCAGTTGATCTCGCTAGCTTGATTACCCTCTATGCTCAACTCTCCACAAAAATTAAGGATGTAGTGGAGAATATCCAAATCAACGATTTTGAGCATTACCTTCGTTTGCGTGCGTCTCAAAAGCTGCTGAAAGATACCGAACAACATCTGACGCGTGCACAGGACATTAATGCGATAACTGACGACGATTTGTTCCTGATTGAAACTGGCAACGAATTGTTGAAGCCCAATCCACAATTGAGTGATGAAGCGGCACAACGTCTTGATCGCGTTGTGATGGCGCGTTTCGGTAAGAAACTCATTCCTTTTGTCTTTGAAGAAATGATCATGGCCTGGGGTTATAACCTGCAAGATATGGAAAATGACTGGAAATCTTTGAATGGCGATCTTTCCAAAGAGCAGGTATTGCTGCGTCGTTTGCAGATCGGTCAGCGCCTTGACGATCTCCAGGCAGAAGAGGTTGTAATGCTGAGAGAGCTTGAAGCTCGCTTACCTAAACTACAGGCTGAGATGGAAGCAAAGCGTAAACGTACCAATGAAATGCGCAACTATGTTTTTGCCGCAGAAGGTTTTTTGCAAATGTTGGAAAAAGAGCCAGAAGAATTTGAGGGCCAGGAATATCTGATGGAAGACAGCAGCGCGGTCGGTATGGTGATTATTGAATGTGCGCAGTTTGGTAAACGTTGGGAAGATCTTGATAGTGAACAGCAAAGCTTGATTATCGATTTTGCCAACATCTTTGAAAAAGCCAGCCGTGAACGTGCCAGTAAACTGGTTGAGGTGGCAGCATGACTTTTCATGAATTTCTCGCTTTTCTCTTGCCAGAGTTCGACATTATCCAATTGATGTTTGGCGGGGTGATGCTGTTTCTGGTTCTCCTGACAATAGTAAAGCTTTCACGCCAGGCTAACGTCAAATTTTGGGAAAATAAATGGCAGGGGAACGTATCCTCAGAATCTACGGATGCACTTGATGTTGAACATGGTTCTGTAAATGAGATCAGTGAAGTTGTCGCCAGCCCAGCCGAAAAAATGGCTGATATTATGCCTGGAATTTTGCTAATTCTAGGGCTGCTGGGAACATTCCTTGGTCTCGGAATTGCGCTGAATAAGGCATCGGACATATTGATCGATGCAAATTCCGCAGGGATGGATAGCGCCATGTCCAACCTAATGGGAATGATGGAAGGACTAGGGACAAAATTTAAGACCTCTACGTGGGGGATCAGTGCATTCCTGATACTAAAGACCTGGGTTGCTGCCAAAGGCTATGACGAAAAACGCCTGCGCTGGTGTACACAGAAGATGAAAGCCGCGTTTGAGCTATCTCGCCAGAATAAACGTATCGAACATGAACAGGCCCAGCAGCGCTTACTTGATGCATTGCAAGGAGGATTGGATTGCGCTCAGCGCGAGGGGGAAGCAACACGCCAGTCGCTGCAAACGTTGCACGCTGGGCTAGAACCTTTATTAAAGATTCTCGTAGATCAAGGCTATGAAGCATCGTTACAAGATAAGAACCGTGAGAATCACATGGCAAAACTCAGCGATATGTTGCAAACCACACAACAACAGTTGATAGCAAGCGATCAGGCTCAATCGGAACAGAATCGGCAACAGCTGGCTGAGCTGACGACAACGCGTGAATCACTGCAACGCTTTATTGATGCCAATAGCGATAATCTTGTCGCTATACAACAGTCAGCAGGGAAAATGGCCCATGCAGCACAGGAAATGGGCGATTCAGCGGGAGACTTACAAGGCGCAATTGGTGATTTCCGTACAGGTATTACCGATATGCTGGGAACGGTGAAAAACGATCTAGGTTCCACCATTAATCAAATGGGTGAAAGCTTTAGCCAGAATATGGGCTCGATATCCACCAGTATGGCAAACGCGACGGATGGTATCTCTCATGCGGTTTCCGATCTTTCGCAAAACGTTGGCACCACCATGAGTGAAGTGCGTGTTTCTATCGACCAATCGATGAAAACACAACGCGACGCCCAGCGTGAGTTCATGATCACCAGTGAAACATTGAACGAGAAAGTGATTGCGATGACGAAACTGGTTGATGATATGCGTGAGCAAATTGTTAATGGACTTACTGCCGTATCCAGCAGCAATCGGCAGGTTGCAAGCTTGAATAATCGTTATGCGGGTATGACGGAGTCTGGCGAGAAAAGCGCACAAGCGCTCGAAGAACTGGTCAACGAACTGCAAGCTATGCAGCAACATAGTCCTCTACAGCCGGGAATGGACGCCATTAATGCGGGAATCAGTCAACTGGTGCGCAGCATTGAATTATTGCGTGATGAAACACTAAGTAGCGCAGATGCCTCCACGGCTCTCTCTTCGCTGGACGACAGGTTAATTGATGCACTCAAAGAGTTGAGCGTGATCCGTGAAACCCTCTCTTCGCCAGAACGGGAACGGTTAGCTCAGCAGTTCGAACTGACCCTGAAACCGATAGCTGCAACGTTAAAAAGCCTTGATAAGACGTTGATGACATTGAATACGGCTGACAACGCCGCCTGAGGGGATTGTTCATGAAAGACAAACCCAATGAGTGGGTCTCTATCTCGGATTTGATGTCAGGAGTGATGGCAGTAGTGATGTTGCTGCTGGTGATGTCGGTACTACAGAAAACCTGGTCAGATATCAAACATAAGCAAGAGATGGAACAAGGAACCAATGCACAACGCGCTAAAGTCGGCGAGATGCTGGGCAGTATCAAAGCGTCACTTAATGGTACTGCAAACGAAGGGCTGGTAGCACTGGATGTGAACTCACAAAAAATCACCTTGCGTGACGGTGTATTCAATCGAGGGAGTGCGTGTATCGCGCCACAGGCCAATCAAGCTTTTGCCACGATTGAGACACAGGTGGTGCAGTTTCTCAACGAGTTCACCACCGGACAGGTGTTTATTGAAGGGTATACCGATAACTTGCCGGTAACACGTCCGGTGACGAACTTTGAGAGCTTTTGCACGGTGTATGACGACAACTTCACGCTATCGGCGGCTCGTGCGAGGGAAGCACGTAAGTTTATCGTGGGCGATCTTGCCCCAGCCATTGCGCGTCGGGTAATTGTCGCTGGATACGGCGATTCTCAGCCGATCCCTGGTGTTCCACCCGAAGATGCGCGCCAACGTCGTATTGAGGTGCGTTTCGTCCTACCGGAAAAATCGTAAACCATGTATTGATAGGCAAGCCAGTGCTGGTGGTCACCCATCATAATGATAGGTGACCACCATACTCTGTTAAGTGTAATAAATCAGATGGATAAACATGCAGTTGAGTGGCGATTGGCTCAGACAACGGTAATGCCTTCAATCGATAGAAATTTCTGTTACCCTATGGGTATTTGAGGTTTTCTGTGGCTACCGTTACCGTCCATTGTCCCCGATGCCATTCAGATGAAATTTATCGCCATGGTCGTAGTACTTCACAACACGAGCGCTTTCGGTGTCGGTCATGTAAACGTGTTTTCCAGTTGACCTACACCTATGAAGCGCGGAAGCCGAGAGTCAAAGAACAAATCGTTGATATGGCGCATAACGGTTCCGGTGTGCGCGATACCGCCAGAACGCTGAAGATAGGCACCAACACCGTCATACGTGCTTTAAAAAACTCTCTCCCCAGCGCATAACTTCTTCTCCGGTCGCTCACGCCGACGTAGCCCTTATCTGTGAACTTGATGAGCAGTGGGCCTTTGTTGGCAGCAAAGCCGTACAACACTGGCTCTGGTATGCTTACGACACCAAAACCGGCGGTGTACTGGCCTACACCTGCGGTCCACGCACCGGTGAGACATGTCGGGAGTTGCTGGCCCCTTTGACGCCGTTCAGCATTGGCATGATAACCAGCGACGGCTGGGGCAGCTATGCCAGAGAAGTGCCGAAGGAGAAGCACCTGACAGGTAAAATTTTTACACAGCGCATTGAGCGTAACAATCTGACGCTCCGTACCCGCATCAAGCGTCTGGCACGCAAAACGATTTGCTTCTCACGCTCAATTGAGGTTCACGAGAAAGTCATCGGTTCCTTCATCGAAAGATACATGTTCTACTAATTGGAGGCATTACCCCCGCGATTATGTTTGTCGCCGGCGTATTACACCGAAGTATACTTTTGCTGGCCTGCAACCAGATGAAGAATTGGGTGTATTACACAACGCTGGGGATCAAGACATGAAAGGCAGCAGTAACGGTAAAACACGGGTAAGGACATTGCGTGTACCTCACCAGATCGACGCAGAGATTGAGCGACAGTGTAAACGGTCAAAGCGTGGCTACACTGCGCTGATACTGGATGCAGTAACAACCTATCTGGCCAAAACACCAGAGTCTGATAACACCAGCACAGCTACGGCTGAGTCCATTTACCACATGAATTTTGATGAACGCTTCCCGTTCCTGAAGTAATCCTTTCCCATCCGGTGTAATACGACTTTTTCCAGGCAAAAGACCGCTTACACCGCACCTGACTCTGCCAAACATTTTCTATGCTGCGCTTATCATTAAGTGAGCACAGATCAGTCTCACCGTGGTTTTCAACCAAAATAATTCACAAATAAAAAATAAATATCATGCCTATATAACAAGGATTAGCAATTGGCTACCGCTTTCATGTAAACCCCTAGAAACGATTTTAAGCGTTCCATTTTGATGGATATCACAGGGCATGTCTCATACTGCGTTAAATAAGCATGGTCTTTCTTACAGCAAATAAACATCGGTATCACCCAGATCCCTCAGCGCGCAATTGTCCCCCCTCCACGCCCGCGCATTAAAATGGCGCGTTTTTGTGCAGTTGTGCAGCAAGGGCAAACCCGCGCCAGAACTGGTGCGAAAAGGGGTAGATAGCATCAAAAAAATTGTGCATTTTCGTGCAACGTTGTGCGGTGATTTTATCCGGTGTTCTTGCCACTATTTCATCGCATTGCCCCACACCGTAATACAGAAATACCGCGCCTAAAAAATAGGGTTAAAACGCTATGTATAGGCACAAGACTTTGACAATATAGGGATTAAACCCTATATTAATAATGCGCGACGCAATAGACTGGCTTTAAACATTCAGGGAAAACAGGATGGCCCACATAGTCTGGATGGGTAAGGCGGTTAAAGACCTCCGCAAACTCCCAGCCAACGATCAGAAAGCAATTCAGGCGAATGTGAATTCACTGGAGGAGTACCCCGTAACAAAGAGTAAACCGCTCGATATTACCAAGCTGACAGATCGCGGTAGCCAGTATCGCTTAAGGGTAGGAAATTATCGTGTGCTGTTTGAGATACAAAAGGGGGAGCCAGTCATCATTGAGATTCAGCGTGTGTTGCGCCGCACCAGTACCACGTACTAAACACGCAGCAAAGCCGTGCCAACATGAGACGATATGAAACGTTAAAGATTAGGAAAATCTATCATGTCCAACATTCAATACATCACTGACGAGCGCGGACAAAAGATTTCCGCCGTTATTCCAATAGCACTGTTTGAAAAACTGATTCATAACAGTGAACTCGATGAACTGTATCAACTGGTACAAAACGATACTGGCGCCAGCGATGATGTGCAGTACCCTAATGAAGTGATCAATATCCTGACCGCCAAAAATTGCACCATGCAAGCCGCCTGGAGGATCTACCGTGGGATGACACAAAAACAGGTCGCGGAAAAGTTAGGCATAAAGCAATCTACTGTGTCCGAATTTGAGAAATCAGAACGGCCACGTAAAGAGAACATTGAGCGGCTGGCTGAGCTATATCACTGCAAACCTGAGCAATTGATTCTGGAATAACCCTAGCCCCGTTCTACGGGGCATTTTTTCAATGATGCCTGTCTATTCCGCCCCCCTGCCATACATCCGATAACGTGCTTCATGCCATTCCGTACAACTTAAAACTACCGACGAGAAGCGTTTTCCAGTTACCCATCGGAAAACTGTTACAACCGTTACACCCCATAAAAACCCTATCCAATACACTGATAAATAACAGAAAAACATGTAACACTTTAGGCGTTACAAACCGTTACGCAAAGTGTTACACCTAATAAAATCAATGAGTTAAAAACCTATTCTGTAACACTTCATAACCGTTACATCGTGACGCTTCTGTAACGCTTTTGTAACGGTTTCCAATTTATTAAATAGTTATATTATTCAATATATTAAATAGTATTTTTGAATTTTGTAACAGTTGTAACGCTTTTCCGGTGCACCCCCTAAGATTTTGAAAATGGCACGTATAGGCTACTTTTTAACCAGTTATGAGGATATGCATGGGAGAGTGAGGGGGAGAGTTTGAAGGACGGTAAAGCTATCTACGATACCGGCCATCCGTTGGCCAGCATCGCCGGAATTAGCTGTGCTGCAGCGCGTTACGTTTGAATACCCAGCAGCGAACGATTTCAGGGCGCATCACATCATGCTGACCTTTGCCCTTGTTGTACAACTCATTGGGGAGACTACGCACCGCTTTATTGCCCGTAAACTGGAAGCCAGTACCGCCTTTAAGCTGTTTTTTCAGGTCGCTAATCACAAACGACTGGTTAACCCGATATTCAGATGCCATCTGGATAAAGTGCTGGAAATTCACCGCCACCATCCCTTCCCTGTTATCTTTTCCGGCGTGGTTCAGTCCATAGCGATCGAGCGAATCCAGATACTCAAACGGTTCCCAGAACTCCTGTACCTGCGGCGGATCGGTACGCAATGCCTGACGACGCTCTGCGGCCAGCGCAACCAAAGTCTGCCGTGTTTGAAAAACAGCATCAGCCTGAACAGGCAAGACCAGCGTTAAAGTTTCAACCATAGCGATCAGCTGCGCATGGTTTTTGGCAATACGGTTATGGTTTATCTCTGGATGGTTCTCCAGCTCGGTTTTAGCCTGCTCATAGATGCGATTGAACACATCGAGTACAGCCGTTTCTGCCTGTGTCACCTGGAGGATAAACCCAGATACCTGCTCTGTCGTTGCACGCTCAAGCCGCTCCGCCGCCTGGCGCGTTTGTGGCGTCTGTGCGCTCTTATCCGTGTGAATATGCACGATACGTTCAAGCAATGCTGGTGAACCACCCACGTCCGCATTCTGCGCGATCACAATACTTCCCCGAAACGGCGGCTCATAGGTTTCATTATTGTTGGATTTAACCCCCGTCGCCCGCATACCTTTACCGTTATACAGCGGTTTCAGGTCATCAAAATCAAACGCCCGCTGACGTATAGTGTCCTGCGTTCTGTCACCCTCAATCAGCACGACGGGCAGATTGCCAACCTGTGCAAAGTTTCGTGCTCTGGCTGCGTCCGAGGCTTTGGTCGGGTCGAACCCTTCGTAATCATCTCGGCCACACAGCTTCCAGAGAAAATCGATCAAGGTACTTTTCCCCGTTCCTGGCTCACCAACAATTTCATGTGCCTGTCGAGATCGAGCTTGAACCAATACAGACGCGAATCAAATTCAAAATGAAACTCCCGCCGTTCGGTATGCTCAGCGATCCGTAACGCCTTATCTGCGGCGTTGTCGGCCAGCAACAAATCCCCCTGATAGCGATATTCCTTTAGATCGCGTGGAGTCAGCTTTCCCTGAATGTGCAGATCGTTCCAGTCGCGTTTTTGTCTGCCCACAGGCACGCAGGCCGCATTGACCGTCCAGCCTGCCTCCTGGCTCCGGCGGGCGTGACGGATGGTGTATTTTTTCCCTGCCGGATCGTTGTCCAGCGCCCACACCAGCACCGGCCTGGGGCGTTCTCCCAGACTTTTCGCCAGTTGCGCCAACGCCTGTTCTGGATAGTTGTTGCACGACATGATAGACACCGCCGCGATCCCGTTTTGCATCAAACTTAATGCATCAAAAATCCCCTCAACCAGCCAGATCGCTTTCTGCTTACTCAAGTCCTGCGTGCCAGCCTTGTTTGTGATGGGCGCGCTATCCCCTTGATGAGTCAGGTGGTTCCGTCAGAAAAGCAAAACAATATTTTGATACAGAAAGCCTTTCTCGACGCGCTTGCCAGTGCTATTGCACCACAAACGAAAGTCACCCTCATCACCGACGCGGGCTTCCACAATGGATGGTTTCGGCATATCCAATCGCTGGGATGGGACTTTATTGGCCGCATCCGCGGAAACGTAAAATTTTGCCTTCATCGCGGCCCTGAACACTGGCGAAACGTGAAAGACTGTGCCGGTACGGAACAGGCGGAATATCTGGGAGCCGGTACGCTGGCACGTTCAAAAAAGGTGCAATGCAACGGACATTTTTATCTTTATAAAAAAGCGCCGAAAGGCCGAAAAAGCCAACGTCGCAAAGGGAAACCCAGCCATCCCACAACAGAAAAAGAACAGCGAGCGTCAGCCAAAGAGCCATGGCTGATATTTACCAATACAGATGAATTCAAGCCCCGTGAAATCATGAAACTCTACAGCAGACGCATGCAGATTGAACAAAACTTTCGCGATGAAAAGAGTGAGAGATTTGGCTTTGGCTTACGCGCCTGTGGAAGCAAAACGGGGGAGCGGCTTTGGGTGCTGAGTCTGCTGGCGACACAGGCATCAATTGTGCTCTGGTTATTAGGATATCACTTTGAAAATAAAGGTCTTCATCTTCATTATCAGGCGAACAGCCTTAAAAGTCGAAGAGTGATATCATTTTTGACACTGGCGGAGAATGTGTTGCGGCATTCACCTCAAATAGTCAGGTGGGTAAAGCTAGAGAGTATTTTAGCCCAACTCGCCAGCACCTACCGAAATATGGTGCTGGTTTATTAGGGCTGATTTTCTGGGGATCCCTCAGCTTTTCAGGGCGACGAAAGCGAATACAAGCGCTGGGTGAAGCCGTCGTCAAAACACTGCAAGCGAAGTAACGCCTGTCGGCGCGAATCATGCTCGCAAAGATGCCGTGACTCGCGTCACATAACCAGACGGGGGCATTGCCGCAGAGATTCAGGATTGTATAGTGTTCTGACAAGACGTTACCGCCAATGGCGGGCGAGACTTGGGCAGAGGTGAGTAGCACTACTCTCTTCTGCCCAAGTTTTTTTTTGCCTGTCATCCGGCGGTTCCCAGTGCGAAGCCACCGCGCAGCGTAATGATGTAGAAAACGATAAGGAGAAATACCATGAAAGCATTCCCCGACGGATTTTTATGGGGCGGTTCAGTTGCAGCAAACCAGGTTGAAGGGGCATGGAATGAGGACGGTAAAGGTGTGTCGACCTCCGATCTTCAGCTACAGGGCGTGCACGGTCCGGTGACGGAACGCGATGAGAGCATTAGCTGCATCAAAGATCGGGCCATCGATTTTTATCATCAATATCCGCAGGATATTCAGCTGTTTGCCGAAATGGGTTTTAAGGTGTTGCGCACCTCGATTGCCTGGACGCGTATTTACCCCGAAGGCGATGAAGCCGAGTCCTGCGAAGCGGGTTTGGCCTTCTACGATAGTCTGTTCGATGAAATGGCAAAGCATCAGATTCAGCCACTGATTACGCTGTCACACTATGAAATGCCTTACGGGCTGGTAAAAAAACTGGGAGGTTGGGGCAACCGTGCCGTCATCGACCATTTTGAGAAGTATGCCCGTACCGTTTTCAGCCGTTATAAAGACAAGGTGAAGTACTGGCTGACCTTCAATGAAATCAACATGGCGCTGCATTCACCCTTTACGGGTATCGGGCTAGACGGTGAACCTTCAAAACAGGATATTTATCAGGCTATCCACCACCAGTTGGTTGCCAGCGCACGCGCGGTAAAAGCCTGCCACGACATTATCCCAGACGCCAAAATCGGCAACATGCTATTGGGCGCGGTACGCTACCCCATGACTTGCCATCCGAAAGATGTGCTGGAAGCGCAGAGCAAGAATCGGGAATGGCTGTTCTTTGGTGACGTGCAGGTTCGCGGTACCTATCCGGCCTGGATTCAGCGCTATTTCCGAGAAAATGGCGTCGAGCTAACCATTACCGCACAGGATAAAGACGACCTGAGCCACACCGTGGACTTTGTCTCCTTCAGCTATTACATGAGCGGCTGTGCAACTTTCGAGCCGGAAAAATATCAATCTTCACGCGGCAATATCATCCGCCTGATTCCTAACCCGCACCTTGAAGCGTCCGAATGGGGCTGGCAGATCGATCCCGAAGGCCTGCGCTTCCTGCTAAATGAGCTGTATGACCGCTATCAGAAGCCGCTGTTCATCGTGGAAAATGGGCTGGGTGCACGCGACGTGGTGGAAGACGATGGCAGCATTCACGACAGCTACCGCATTGATTACCTGCGTCGCCATCTGGTTCAGGTACGTGAAGCCATTGACGATGGCGTTGAGCTGCTGGGCTACACCAGTTGGGGGCCGATCGATCTGGTCAGTGCGGGTACGGCACAGATGTCAAAACGCTACGGCTTTATTCATGTCGATCGCGATGATGAAGGCAAAGGCACGCTGGAGCGTCGGCGCAAAGACAGCTTCTACTGGTATCAAAACGTGATTAACAGCAACGGCAAATCGCTGTAACGCTATAGAACATAAGATGATAGAGAAAATCAGACGGCATATTCACACATCGCCGTCTGATTTATTAAGAGGCTAAAACCCTACGCCAGCGCGATCACCGTCTCTCCCACCACCAACTGACGAGCGGATCCTGGGCTGAATAGGTGGTACTCATCCGCATTCGTCACCACCATTGGCGTCACGGTATCGTAGCCCGCCTTCTGGATTTCTTCCAAATCAAACTCCAGCAGCAGTTGGCCTTTTTGCACCTTGTCGCCTTCTGCAACGTGCATCTGATAATGCTGGCCTTCCAGTTGTACCGTATTGATGCCGACATGGATCAGGATCTCCGCACCGCCCTGCGAAAGAATACCGACGGCATGGCCGCTGGCGAACGTGCTGGCAATCACGCCGTCCACCGGCGAATAGATGCGCCCTTCCTGCGGCAGAATGGCGACGCCCTGCCCGACGACGCCAGAAGAGAACACCTTGTCATTTACCTCTTCCAGCGAAATCAGTTCACCTTTTGCTGGCGATCCCAGCTGTTCAGCCGTTTCAGGTGCGTCTTTCAGCGCCAGAGACACAGCATTCGCGTTCTGACGTGATACAGGCGCAGCAGGTGTCGCTGCTGGAGAGTGCGTTGGCACTGGCGCTTTTTCAGCAGGCGGTACGGGCTCGTCAAAACCAACAATGATGGTCAGTACAAAACTCACCGCGAAGGCGATAGCGCAACCAATAAGGAATCCAACAAAACCTTCGCCGTAGAAAATCGGCAGCGTCAGCAAGCCGGGCATCCCCATAGAGACCGCAGAGCTTTTCGCATAGCCGACGATAGCGCCCCCGACTGCAGCGGCGATCACCGCGCAGATAAACGGTTTTTTCAGCTTCAGCGTCACGCCATAAACACCGGGTTCCGTGATGCCAAACAGAGACGCGATAAACGTACTACCCGCCAGCGCTTTGAGCTTTTTATCTTTGGTACGCACCATGACGCCTAGCAGTGCACCGGACTGGGCAAAGACCGACGGGCTGGAGGCGGCTTTAAGGTAGCTGTGCCCCATGACGGAGAGATCGTTGATGAACACGGTCACAAATCCCCAGTGAACGCCAAAGATCACCAAGATCTGCCATGACGCCGCCATCAACGCCCCGGCAAGAATAGGATTGAACTCATAGATACTGACGAACACCGACGCAATGAGCTTACTGGCTGAAATGCCAATCGGCCCGATGGTCATCAGCGTGAGTGGCACCATCAGCACCAGCAGGAAGAACGGCGTCAGGATATTGCGCACGCTTTCGTGAATATGGCGATTCAGGAAACGCTCGATATATGACATCAGCCACACGCTGAAGATAATCGGGATCACCGAGGAGGTGTATTTCATCATTACAACGGGCAGACCGAAAAACGTCACGGGTTGACCGGCGTCGAACAACCCCTGAATCGTGGGGTAAACCAGTGCGCCAGCAACCGACACGGCCACAAAAATGTTGGTTTCGAATTTACGCGCGGCGGTAATCGCCAACAGCATCGGCAGGAAGTAGAACAGGCTGTCAGACGCCGCGTGCAGGATGACATAGGTACTTTCTTTGGTATTCAGCCACCCGAGCGCAATCACAATAGACAATGCGCCTTTCAGCACCCCCGCTGCCGCCATCGCCCCCAGCAATGGGGTAAAGATCCCAGCAACCAGATCGATCAGCCGTCCCATCGCAGACGTTGATGCCTCACTTTCCGCCGTCTGGCGTTTCCCGTCACCGTCCTCCAGCAGCCTGGAGATCGAACCAAAAGCGCGGTACACCTCCGGCACTCGGTTCCCGATCACCACCTGCAATTGTCCTGAAGCATTGATGACCGTAATGACGCCATCCAGCGCCTCAAGCGCAGCCACATCCACTTTACCGTGATCCACAATCTTAAAGCGCAAGCGTGTTGCACAATGCACCAGAGTTGAAACGTTGGTTTCTCCTCCGACTAACTCCAGAATATTTTCAGCGAGCACTTTGCTATTCATAATGACTTCCCGTTTCGTCAATGGCTGCAACTGCCTGATACACGTCATCCCGCTTGTTGTCCGCTGGCCAGCTGGAAAATAAGCAAAAAAAAACCTGGATAAAGCAGCGTGCTATACGCTGCTTTATCCAGGTCTCGCCCAGAAGATTCTGGTGACGTCCTTTCCTGTTTTCTAACAAGTTAACGCGGAGAAAGCTATCTCCACGTTTTATTCTGTGAAAACAGTCACTAAATTTTTACCAATCAGGCAAAGCCGCCCAATTCACGGCGTGATAAAAGCAAAATGACGCCTCTCAGAAGAAGCGCCATCGGAAAATGGACTATTTGCCCTGCTTCTTCAGCCAGGCTTCCATTTGGTCGATCTCTGGCTGTTGCGCTCTAATAATCTCTTCAGCCAGCTTGCGCAATTCCGGATCTTTGCCGTATTGCAACTCCGTCTTCGCCATATCAATCGCGCCACGGTGGTGGGCAATCATCCCTTTGGCGAAGGCAATATCAGGGTCGCTGGACTGCATCCCTTCCATCATCTCGCTATGCATTGCATCCATCCCTTTCTTATACGCCTGCTGGGAGGACGACGCGTCGTTTGCAGAACCATGGCTGCTATGCGCGCTGTCTGCCGCAAACGAGAGAAACGGAACCAGCAACGCTGCCGTTAATAACAAATGGACTTTCTTCATCACAACCCCTCAATCAGTCACAGTACGTTTTGAGGGTAGACGTTCCAGTAAGGGGAAGGTCAAGGGAATATTCAAGCCTCCTCGACCAGACGCATGCAGACACGATTACGCCCCTGCGCCTTCGCTTTATACAGCTGCTCGTCCGCCAGCCCGATCAGATCGTAAATATTACCGCCCTCATACTGGGCAAACACGGCAACACCAATACTGGTCGTAAAATGGATTTCCCGCCCATCGGACAGTGTAAGCGCCGTGGATTCCGTAAGATGCCGCAGTGCTTCGGCCATCGCCTCAGATTGCTCAGCCGTCAGGTCATAAGCCGCAATGACAAACTCTTCACCCCCCCAGCGGCAAAGAATGTCGCTCGGCCGAATAGTGGTGCTCAGCATACGGGCAAAGCTGGCGATCAGTTCATCACCGCAGGCATGGCCGTAGGTATCATTTCCCTACTCACAGTGCGATGGCCGCGGGAAAATAAATAAAAAAACCACCGGACCGAAGCATTACCCGTGAGGTAATACGTCAATCCGGTGGTCTACTGACTTGGGTATTTTAGCTATCGCGCCGATTCATGAAATAACGTGTTATTCCGCAGGCACAGGCTTGCCGTCAGGTTTTTGCGGTTGAGTCAGTCGCTTTTCAAAGTTGTCGTTGTACTGCTTCTTCTGTTCTGGCGTCAGAACGTTGTAAATTTTGTTTTTGGTTTCCAGTCCGTTAAGCATTCTGGCCTTGTGCGCGGCGTCGGCTTTATCCAACTGTGCCTGGGCTTTTGCGGCATCAAACGTATCGGAGGCGACCAGGCTATGCATATCGCGGCGGTCATCCTGCATCGCTTTGTGCATTTTCTCGCGGGAATCTTTCATGATGTCTTTAATTTGCTGCTTCTGCGCTTCCGTCAAATTCAGCTCCTTAAACATCGCATCCGGCCCCATCATGCCACGATGCTCCCGACCCTCTTTCATCATCATCTTGTGTTCCGGGCCAGGACCTTTCGGTGCGTCATTAGCCTGCGCGATACCTGCCGCGCCCAATGCAAAAGAAGAAGCAACCAGCATTGCAGTGAGTTTACGCATATTCTATTCCTCTCTCTGAATTGACTTGTCGACGGCGAGTGCCGTGCTACGAGAGAAAGTATAGGCCCGACACCTTCAGTTAATTAGAGTAAGGGTAAATCTCTGCAAGTGTCGGCTCCACATTTGCGGCAATTATGGAGAATGAGGAGGAATTGTGTAAGGAAGCGGAAGGATTGCGTTAGCGTGTTACCGCAGTGAACGCCTAAAGGCGCTGGCTTCTTGTGCCAATACATCAAGATGGGCATGAACGGCCTTCATTTTCTGAATCAGCGGATTACGCTCCGGCGAGCTATCCATCGCGCTCAGCTGTGCAGAGAGCCGTTCAATCTGCGCACAAAGGTAAACGTCACGCGCTTTCGCCTGAAGCAACTGCTGCTGGAGGGACTGATGTTCCTGCCGCCACGTCTGCTGCTGACGCTGAACGCTTTGCTCTAACGCCCGAAGCGCGCTATCCAGTCGATATTCCACCTCTTCCACCCGCATAACGATACCTTTGCCTAGTAAACTCGCGGATTATAATGTGACATGCCCCCGACAACAAACACTCCAGCATACGATCCCTTGTCTGCACGCGCTTTCCCCCAAGATTCGCAATGACATCAATCACAATAAATAAACATCAATTTCACAATCGCCCCAATTACCGCTAGATTGAACACATTTACTCATCAGACCAGTTAACTTCACCGGAGAGTGTAATGACGGCCTACCCCACGCTGCTTTCCCCACTCGATCTTGGTTTTACGACGTTAAAAAACCGCGTGGTAATGGGATCCATGCATACTGGTCTGGAAGAACACCCAGACGGCACCGAAAGGCTGGCGGCATTTTACCGTGAGCGGGCGCAGGGCGGTGTAGGCCTGATTGTCACAGGCGGCATTGCGCCAAACGCTAAAGGTGCCGTTGCCAAAGGCGGCGCAACCCTGCATGACGAGGCGCAGCTGGCGCATCATCAGGTACTGACGCAGGCGGTACACGATGCAGGCGGGAAAATCGCGCTGCAAATTCTCCACGCCGGACGCTACAGCTATCAGCCTGATCCGGTTGCGCCATCGGCTATTCAGGCACCGATTAACCGCTTTGCGCCACGAGAAATGAGTACGCAGGATATTGTGCAAACCATCAATGACTTTGCCCGTTGCGCCGCGCTGGCGCAGCAGGCCGGTTACGATGGCGTGGAAATCATGGGGTCGGAAGGTTACCTGATCAATCAGTTTCTGGTAACGCACACCAACCATCGCGATGACGAATGGGGCGGCGATTTCCAGCGCCGTAGCCGCTTCGCGCTTGAGATCGTTCGCGCCGTGCGGGAGCGAACAGGGCCGAACTTCATTCTGATTTATCGTTTATCCATGCTCGACCTGATAGAAGAAGGCTCAAGCTGGCAAGAAATTGTGCAACTGGCGCAGGCGATTGAACAGGCAGGTGCGACGCTCATCAATACGGGTATCGGCTGGCATGAAGCGCGCATTCCGACTATCGCCACGCTGGTGCCGCGCGGAGCCTTTGGCTGGGTGACGAAGAAGCTGATGGGGAAAGTCCGCATCCCGCTGATTACCACCAACCGCATCAACGATCCCGGCGTGGCCGAACAACTGTTGGCTGAAGGCTGTGCCGACATGGTGTCGATGGCCCGCCCTTTTCTCGCCGATGCGGAACTGGTGGAAAAGGCGCAGTCGGGGCGTGCCGATGAAATCAATACCTGCATCGGCTGCAATCAGGCCTGCCTCGATCAGATTTTCGCTGGCAAGATCACGTCCTGTCTGGTCAACCCGCGCGCCTGCCACGAAACCGAACTGCCTATCCAACCCGCCAGAGTCGGTAAACGCTTTGCGGTGGTCGGCGCGGGGCCTGCCGGCATGGCTTTTGCCGTCAACGCCGCCGCACGCGGCCATCAGGTCACGCTGTTTGAATCGTCTTCCTATATCGGCGGGCAATTCAATATTGCCAAACAGATACCCGGCAAAACGGAATTTTATGAAACGCTGCGCTACTACCGTCGGCAGCTAGAATTGCTCGGCGTCACGCTTCGCCTGAGCATGCAGGCAACCGCCGCCGATTTACTCGGTTTTGATGATGTGATTCTGGCCTGTGGCATCGTGCCGCGTACCCCCGCAATTGCAGGCATCGATCACCCTAGCGTGCTGAGCTATCTGGACGTGCTGCGTGACAAAAAGCCTGTCGGCAAGCGGGTAGCCATTATCGGCGCAGGCGGTATCGGTTTTGATACCGCGCACTATCTTTTGAGCAAGAATGATCTTTTGAACAAGAATAATCGCCTTAATCCCCAGTCTTCTCAGGCTGAGCATGGCGACTTTTATACGGAATGGGGAATCGATAAACAACTACAGCACCGGGGCGGCCTGCTGCCTCATCAACCTAACGAGCTTCCCCATCAGCGGGACATTACGTTATTACAGCGGAAAACCGGCAAACCCGGTGAAAATCTGGGGAAAACGACAGGTTGGATACACCGCACCACGCTGCTGCGCCACGGCGTCACGCTGCTGGGCGGCGTGGAATATCACCATATTGATGATGAGGGACTGCACATCATCCACGACCAGCAACGACGCTGTTTGCCAGTGGATAACATCATTATCTGTGCCGGTCAGGAACCCAACCGTAAGCTGTATGACCCTTTACTGGCTGCTGGATGTCACGTTCATCTGATTGGCGGTGCCGATGTGGCGCAGGAGCTGGACGCTCGCCGGGCGATCGATCAGGCTACCCGGCTGGCGTTAACGCTGTAGTTTAGGCAAGCTTAGCGGGACGACCCCGTTTTCACCGCGCGCAGTACCGCGAACTTCGTGTTACTGGCAAGGGTTTCACAGTTACCGAATAGACGCTTCAGCTTATGGAAATAATCCAGATGGCGATTCCCCACGATGCGCAGTTCTCCGCCGACCTGAAGGCAGCGACGGGCATCCATAAACATCTGCCAGGCGATTTCGTCCGTCACGGCCTGCTGCTGATGGAATGGCGGATTACACAATACGGCCTGCAACGTATCACGCTTAACGCGAGCCAATCCGTGGTTCACCACGAAGCTACAGCGCTCGATATCCTGCGGGCGGTTGACTTCAACGTTGATCTGGCTTGATGCCACCGCCATGTAGGATTCATCAAAGAAGCCGACGGTAGCCTCTGGGTTGGCTTCCAGTGCCGCCAGCCCAATAACGCCGTTGCCACAGCCGAGATCGATGATCTTACCGTCTATCTGTTCCGGCAAATGCTGCATAAAGAAACGTGCGCCGATATCCAACCCATTACGCGAATACACGTTGGCATGGTTTTGAATGCGATAGCCGTAACCATCCAGCTCCCACTCAGTAGTAAGTGACTGCTCACTGACTTTTAGTTCCGCCCACTCACAGTGAACCAGACGCGCCTTTTTCCAGGCCAGCGAGGTTTTCGTCGGCCCCATCACGCGTTCAAACAGTTGCAGTGTAGAGGTATGAATATCCCGAGCCTTCGCCCCGGCGATGATGCGCGTTTGCGGCGTAACGACCTTACGCAACATTCTCAACTGGTGTTCCAACAGCGCGATCGTTTTGGGGATTTTTATCACCACCAGCGCGGGCGCAGCGGGTAACGCCTCCATGCTATCCAACAGCGTTACCGCACCAGCATCATAACCGTTCAACTCCAGATTATGTCGCGTCGCCAGTTGGCTCAGGTAAGAGTCGCTGATACTGACGGGCGATTGCGCCTGTAAACCGCAGGCCAGCGCACCAAACGTATCATTGAAAATCAGGCGCGGGCCCGGCGCGATTTCCATGGTAGCCAGTTCACGCAGCAGATATTCATCTGCGGCATCCCACGCCTGTAGCGCCGAGTTTTCAGCGACCTGAGGGTAACGCACCAACGTCAGGTTGCACGTTTCCAATTCGAGTTGGCTCATTAGCCTCTCCTGCATCATAAAATTTGCGCTGTTTATCCCTTAAAATAGCCCATCAGTAAATGCTTTTCTCTGCCAGAACGGGAAATGATTGACGTTGCCTTGTCATTTCACCGTGATAATCTGCATAGCCATCACAAATGCCTTCAGGATACCAAACGCTTATGATTCGCTTCGCCATTGTCGGAACCAGTTGGATCACCCGCCAGTTTGTTGATGCCGCCCACGAAACCGGCAAACTGAAGCTCACCGCCATCTATTCACGTACGGCAGAAAAAGCGCAGCCGTTTCAAGCCGATTACATGGTGGATACGCTGTTTGATTCACTGGAAACCATAGCGAAATCCGATCTTATCGACGCCGTGTATCTGGCCAGCCCGAATTCCCTGCATTGCGAGCAGGCTTTGCTCTTCCTGAGCCACGGCAAACATGTCATCTGCGAAAAACCGCTGGCTTCTAACCACTATGAAGCCGAACAAATGATCGCCTGTGCCAGAGAAAATCAGGTCGTGCTATTTGAGGCGTTCAAAACCGCCAGTCTGCCCAATTTTAGCGTGATCCAGCAATCGCTGCCGAAAGTCGGCAGACTGCGTAAAGTGGTGCTGAATTACTGTCAGTATTCCTCACGCTACCCGCGCTATTTGGCCGGCGAGAACCCCAACACGTTCAATCCGGCGTTTTCCAACGGTTCCATCATGGATATCGGCTACTACTGTCTGGCCTTCGCCGTGGCGCTGTGGGGGGAACCGTGTACCACGCAGGCCAGCGCGACGCTGCTGGAAAGCGGCGTAGACGCACATGGCAGCGTCGTCCTGCATTACGGCGATTTCGATGTGACCATCGTCCACTCCAAAGTCAGCCACTCCGCTGTCCCCAGTGAAATTCAGGGGGAAGACGGGTCGCTGGTGATTGAAAAAGTGTCCGAATGCCATAACGTGAAATTCATCCCGCGTGGAGGCAAGCAGGTTGATCTCAGCCAGCCGCAGCATATCAACAGTATGCTGTACGAAGCCGAGGCCTTTGCCACGCTGGTCAACGATAACGACATTAACCATGCGGAACTGGCACGTTCGCGTACCGTTGCGGGGCTGCTGACGGAAATTCGCCGCCAAACGGGTGTCGTATTTCCTGCCGATGCCGCGACGCCGAGAAATGCGGAGTAAGGCAGCGATAATTATTTGACCAAGATCATCTTTTCACCTATCTTCTGACAGGCAAAGGGGAGTAACTTTTCCGCCGGTCAATCGTCATTACGATGCTTTACGCATCCGGTTACCGGGCAACCTTGATGAGACAGCTTCATTAATGTTGTAAGTGAGACCTTGCCGGAAGGCGAGGTGCATCTGCAGCTTTAATAACAAGCGGCCAGCGTCCTTCCGATGTTGGCCGTTTTTGTTTCTATTTAAGGATCTTGCTATGCACACCATCGGCACGCCATGGTTATGGGGCAGCTTCGCTGCCATTGTTATAGTGATGCTGGCCATAGACCTGCTCTATCAAGGGCGCAAAGGGTCGACGGTAATGACGTTCAAACAGGCTGCCGTCTGGTCTATCATCTGGGTCACGCTCTCTCTGCTGTTCAACGCCGGTTTCTGGTGGTATCTGGATGGCACGATGGGTCGCGAGGTGGCCAACGCCCAGTCGCTGGCCTTTCTGACCGGCTATTTGATCGAGAAAGCGCTTGCCGTCGATAACGTCTTCGTCTGGCTGATGCTATTCGGCTACTTCGCCGTTCCCCCGCAATACCAACGTCGCGTGCTGATTTACGGCGTGTTGGGTGCCATCGTTCTCAGAACGCTGATGGTGTTTGGCGGCAGTTGGCTCGTCACGCAGTTCCAGTGGCTGCTCTACGTGTTCGGCGCGTTCCTGCTGTTCACCGGCCTTAAAATGGCGCTGGCGAAAGAAGATGGCGGCGCGATCGGCGACAAGCCGCTGGTGCGCTGGCTGCGTAGTCGTCTGCGCATGACGGATAGCATCGAGAATGAAAAATTCTTCGTCCGTCGTAATGGCATCCTGTATGCCACGCCGCTGTTTCTAGTGCTGATTATGGTTGAAATCAGTGACGTGATTTTCGCCGTAGACAGTATCCCAGCTATTTTCGCCGTCACGACCGATCCCTTTATCGTGTTGACATCGAACCTGTTCGCTATTCTGGGCCTGCGTGCGATGTACTTCCTGCTGGCTGGCGTGGCTGAACGCTTCTCGCTGTTGAAATATGGTCTGGCTGTCATTCTGATCTTCATCGGTACCAAGATGATGCTCATCGACATTTTCCATATTCCGGTGGCCGTTTCTCTGAGCGTTGTTGCCAATATTTTGATTATCACTATGCTGATCAACGTCTGGGTGAACAAACGCGCCGGGCGTTAACGCTTCCCCCCTCTCGCCGCACGGTTTCGCCCGTGCGGCGTTCGCTTTCCTCATTCCATTGTTTCCGTTCCTACACATGCGCAGCAACGGCCCGCAGGGTGACGGACACGGACGTCCGTCATAAAAAACTACATCATTGCTTTTCTCAAGAACAAATTTTCATATACTGATACGCGCAAACACATATCGTTACGGAAAGACAAAGTCACCCGGCACAAGCCAGAGGTGCCAACTCCGTACAAACAACCACTTAGCGGAACGGTTATCCCGTCAAAATTATGGCAACTCAACACTCTCGTTTTTTGCAGTACATTACCCACGGCAGCCTGGTTAAACAAATTCTTCTGGGGCTTGCGGCTGGTATTATTCTGGCTTCACTGTCCACACAGGCTGCACTGGCGGCTGGCTTATTGGGAACGCTGTTCGTCGGCGCATTGAAAGCCGTCGCCCCCATTCTGGTTTTGATGCTGGTCATGGCATCTATCGCCAACCACCAACAAGGGCAGAAAACCAATATCCGCCCGATCCTGTATCTCTACCTCATCGGCACCTTCTCTGCGGCCTTCATTGCCGTCGTGTTGAGTATCACGTTTCCCTCTACGCTAGCACTGAGTGCGCAAGCTACTGACATCACACCACCGTCAGGGATTGTCGAAGTATTAAAAGGCCTGTTGATGAGTGTTGTCGCTAACCCGATTCACGCTCTGCTCAATGCCAACTACATCGGTATTCTGGTGTGGGCTGTAGGTCTGGGGTTAGCTTTCCGTCATGGGTCAGCTTCCACAAAGAACCTGATCAGCGATGCATCTCATGCCGTAACAGCTATCGTGCGTGTCGTGATCCGCTTCGCACCGCTGGGGATCTTTGGTCTGGTCGCCTCAACGCTGGCGGAAACCGGCTTCGGTGCACTGTGGGGCTACGCCCACCTGCTGATGGTGTTGATCGGTGGTATGTTGCTGGTTGCGCTGGTGATCAACCCGCTGATCGTCTACTGGAAGATTCGCAGTAACCCTTATCCGCTGGTGCTGCGCTGTCTGCGTGAAAGCGGCGTGACCGCCTTCTTTACCCGTAGCTCTGCCGCCAACATTCCGGTGAATATGGAACTGTGCCGCAAATTAAACCTGAATGAAGATAGCTACTCAGTCGCCATTCCGCTGGGTGCGACCATTAATATGGCGGGTGCAGCTATTACGGTCACTGTTTTAACACTGGCGGCCGTTCATACGCTAGGGATTGAAGTGGATATCGCTACCGCATTATTACTGAGCGTGGTGGCATCTATCTGTGCCTGTGGCGCATCGGGTGTGGCGGGTGGCTCACTGCTGTTGATCCCGCTTGCGTGCAGCATGTTCGGTATCTCCAATGATATCGCCATGCAGGTGGTTGCGGTTGGCTTCATCATCGGCGTATTGCAGGACTCTGCGGAAACCGCGCTCAACTCCTCAACAGACGTGATCTTCACAGCAGCGGTATGCCAGGCGGAAGACGCCAAGCTGGCGGAAAAAGAACGTTTGAATCTGCTGTAACGGATTAGGGATTAATTATCCCCTTTCCTCTCACGCCGTTCGCGTCAAAACGAACGGCGTGAGATGACGAGAAACACCTGAAATTACGCTTTATTCTCTACGCTGAAAGGATCGATGCCGCGCTGCTGCATGCGCCAGAAGCGGATAATGTTGAAGCCGTTCATCAGCAGGAAACTGCCTTCGATCAACGAGCCGCCAATCGAGCCCAGCCAGATATTATGCGCAACCCAGCAGGCGGTTGAGCACCACATCACGCAGCGCGTCGTCAACCCAGACGTACGGAACAGCGCCCAGGTACTGGCGACCGTGCCCGCTATCGGCAGCAGTTCCATCGCATGGTTCATGCCCGACAAACCAAAGAGCAGCGTCAGTGAGATAAAGACAAACATCACGAGGATGTTGTGCGTTTTCAGTGAGATTAGCGTACGTGCCGAGTTCAACAATGCACTGGCACCCGCCGCATTTGCCCCCATCAGGAAGAAATGCAGGCCAATGACGGCGCTGTATGCCGAGAGCTGTATTTTGAATTTTTGATCGTTACGGTTGAAAAACATGGTGATACCGACCAGAAATGCCAGTACACCAACAGACTGGGCAATCCAATACTGTGTCATGATCCCTGCCTCTAAAAAGTTGTGGCGAAAAAAAACGGCGCCATTATAAAAATGAAACGCCGTTTTATTTTAATTGGAATAAATGTAATTTACAACGTCACACCGCTCTTAAATATGGCTAATTCGCGGAAGTCGTTCACTTCATTCTTCGTCGGCTTGCCGTCAGCAATCTCGACAATCAGCTCGACAAACTGGCTCAGCAGCTCATCCATCGGCATGTCGTGGATCAGACGCCCCGCATCGAAATCAATCCAGTGCGGTTTCTTCTTCGCCAGCTCGCTGTTGGTCGCCAGTTTTACGGTAGGCACGAATCCACCGTAAGGCGTACCACGCCCAGTACTGAACAGCACCATATGGCAACCAGCACCCGCCAGCGCGCTGGTGGCAACGGCATCATTCCCCGGTGCACTGAGCAAGTTGAGCCCTGGGGTATGTAAGCGCTCACCATATTTCAGTACGTCCACCACTTTGCTCTGTCCGGCTTTTTGCGTACAGCCCAGAGATTTCTCTTCCAGCGTGGTGATCCCCCCCGCTTTGTTACCCGGCGAGGGGTTCTCGTAAATCGGCTGGTTGTGCGCGATGAAGTACTGTTTGAAGTCATTCACCATGTGCACGGTTTTCTCAAACGTGGCTTCATCACGGCAGCGGCTCATCAAAATACGTTCCGCACCGAACATCTCTGGCACCTCGGTCAGCACAGTAGTGCCGCCGTTGGCGATCAGATAGTCAGAGAAACGCCCTAACAGCGGGTTGGCAGTAATCCCCGACAGCCCATCGGAGCCGCCGCATTCCAGACCAAACTTCAACTCGCTCAGCTTACCCGGTTCGCGTTTGTCATGGCGCATCGCCTCATACAGCGTATGCAGCCGTTCCAGACCGGCTTCAACTTCATCGTCCTGCTGCTGACACACCATGAACGTCACGCGATCGGAATCAAAATCGCCCAGCGTCGTACGGAAGGCGTCAACCTGATTGTTCTCACAGCCCAGACCGATCACCAGTACTGCCCCCGCATTCGGGTGACGCACCATGTTTTGCAGCATCGTACGGGTGTTTTCGTGATCCTGACCGAGCTGTGAGCAGCCAAAGGTATGGCTGAACAGGTAAACGCCGTCGATCCCTTCCGCATCGTTGGTTTCTTTCAGGAAACGCTGCTGAATCTGACGCGCAATCCCGTTCACGCAGCCAACGGTTGGCAGGATCCACAGCTCATTACGGATACCCACATCACCATTTTTGCGACGATAGAGCTGCACGTCCCGATCGCCCATCTGTGGCGGCAGTTCGAGGAACTCAGGCTGATACTGATATTCATCCAGATCGCTCAGATTGGTTTTCGCATTCTGAGAATGGATGTGTTCTCCGGGAGCAATAGACACCAACGCATGGCCAATCGGCAGGCCATACTTGGTAATCATTTCTCCCGGTGCGATGGTTTCCAGCGCGAACTTATGTCCGCGCACGACAGGTTGCTGAAGTGTCACCGTATGGCTATCCACCGACACCGTTTCGCCTTGCTCGACATCACGCAGGGCGACAGCCACATTGTCCAGAGAATGAATTTTTATAATACTTTGCATGGATAACCCTTCTTACTGATTAGCAATAACCTTCCACGGCTGCGCGCATGCCGCGCTCAACGATGGTTTGCAACTGTTCAGTCACCTGCGCAGCCAAGCCAGGAACCTGTGTTAAATCCTGTTCCCAGTGATCGGCATCGCGCAGTACGACATTCACCAGCTCAGCCAGGCTGATGGTGCTTTCTTTTACGCCTGCCCACAGCGTGGAATAACGTTCCAGCCAGTGTGCATCGTCTTGCAATGGATAGGTTTGTAACGCATCGCCTTCACCGCTGCGCTCGCCGCGATAGAATGCAATCAAGGCAGCCAGCGCAAACGTTAAGCGAGCAGGCAGTTCACCGTGACGCTCACGGTAGGTCAGCAGTTGTGGCAGAATGCGGGTGCGGAATTTTGTCATTCCATTCAAAGAGATAGATAACAGTTGATGCTGAATGAACGGGTTACGGAAGCGGCTTAATACAGCCTGAGCAAACGACGTCAGTTCGTCATGCGGCAAATCCAATACCGGCACAATTTCTTCGGCAATGGTCTTTTCCACGAATTTGCCAATCAGGGCATCATTCATCGATTCGCCAACGGTATCCAGACCTGCGAGGAATGCCACCGGCACCAGCGCAGTATGAGCACCGTTGAGAATCGCCACTTTACGTTCTTTGTACGGCTTGATGTCATCAACGATACGAACATTCAGATCCAGCTTATTCAGACGCAATTCTTCCGCCAGCCACTGTGGCCCCTGAATCACGAACAGGTAGAAGTGTTCCGCCGTATCCCAGAAGGTATCCTTGTAGCCCATCTCCTGCTCTAGCGCTTCCACTTCGGCACGCGGATAACCCGTGACAATACGGTCCACCAGCGTTGAGCAGAAGGTATTGTGATCGTTCAGCCAGGCAGTAAACGTTGGCGTCAGTTTCCACTGTGCGGCATAGCGCAGCACCAGCTCTTTCAGCGCCACGCCGTTATAATCAATCAGCTCGCACGGCAGCAGCACCCAGCCTTTATCCGCTGCGCCGTCAAAATGACAGAAGCGCTCATACAGCAGACGGGTTAATTTCGCCGGGAAGCTGACAGGCGGCGCGTCGTTCAGGCAGTCATCGGCGTGATAGCTGATACCCGCTTCAGTGGTATTGGAGAACACGAAGCGGATATTCGGATCGTGCGCCAGCGCCAGATACTCATCGAACTGACGGTACACGTTAATTTCACGGTTTACCGAACGGATCAGACGGGGTTCACGCACCGCTTCACCCTGCTCGTTCAGACCACGGATAATAGTGGTGTACAGCCCATCCTGGGTGTCCAGCGCGGGCGGGAAATCGGAATCGATCGGGCGAACCACGACAATACCCACATCCAGATCGGTGTGCTCATTCAGCAAATCCAACTGCCAGTCGACGAAAGCGCGTAGGAAGTTGCCTTCACCAAACTGGATAACACGATCGGGGTGTTGACGACCGGGGAAGTTACGACGATTTAACGTTTGCATTAACAGGCTACCTTAAGACAAAAGACCGAGACATCGAGAGCCGCGGTGTAAGCCCCTTTGGGAATCTTACTGCCGCGCCCTCGCGCAATTCACACCTTACGACGCCGTGGAATTACAGCTCGATAGCAAAATAGTTTTTAGCGTTATCGAAACTGATGTTTTTCACCATTTCGCCCAGCAACGGCAGGTCGGCTGGCGCTTCGCCATCTTCCACCCAGCGGCCAATCATCTGGCACAGGATGCGGCGGAAATATTCATGACGGGTATAAGACAGGAAGCTGCGGCTATCGGTCAGCATACCGACGAAGCGGCTCAGCAGACCAAGCTGTGCTAATTGGGTCATCTGACGTTGCATGCCGTCCTTCTGATCGTTGAACCACCAGCCGGAACCGAACTGCATCTTGCCCGGCATCCCTTCGCCCTGGAAGTTGCCGATCATGGTACCGAGTACTTCGTTATCGCGCGGGTTCAGACAATAAAGGATGGTTTTCGGCAGCAGGTTTTCTTCATTCTGTTTGCTGAGCAAGCGAGACAGTTCCTGAGCCAGCGGACGGTCGTTGATGGAGTCGAAGCCCACATCCGGCCCCAGCAGCTTGAACTGGCGCAGGTTGTTGTTACGCAGAGCACCAATGTGATACTGCTGAACCCAGCCGCGACGGGCATATTCCGCACCCAGCCAGACCAGAACGCCGGTCTTGAACTGTGCTACTTCATGTTCACTCAGCGTTTCACCCGCAAGACGACGCGCCAGAATGTTATCCAGCGTTGCCTCATCCGCTTCGGCAAACATCACCACATCCAGCGCGTGGTCAGACACTTTACAGCCGTGTGCCGCGAAGTGCTCCAGACGCTTGGCCAGCGCCGTTTGCAGATCGCTGAAACGACGGATGTCGGTATCGGAGACTTCACTCAGTTTCGCCATATAGTCGTTGAAGGTTGCCAGCTCAATATTGAACGCTTTATCTGGGCGCCAGCTCGGCAACACTTTGATAGAGAAGCTTGAATCCTGAGCAACGGTTTTATGGTGGCGCAGATCGTCAATCGGATCGTCTGTCGTACCCACCATTTTCACGTTCATCTGCTGCATGATGCCGCGCGCGGTAAAGTCATCGCGCTCCAGCATGGCATTACAACGATCCCAAATGTCTTTTGCCGTGCTCGGTGACAGCAGCGTGCCGGTTACACCGAACGGACGACGCAGTTCCAGGTGCGTCCAATGGTAGAGCGGGTTGCCGATGGTGTGCGGCACGGTAGCGGCCCAGGCTTCAAATTTTTCCCAATCGCTGGCATCGCCCGTACACAAACGCTCAGGCACGCCGTTGGTGCGCATCGCGCGCCACTTGTAGTGATCGCCTTTCAGCCAGATGTCATACAAATTTTTAAAGCGATAGTTTTCTGCGATCTGCTCAGGCGGCAAATGGCAGTGATAGTCAAATATCGGTTGGTCGACGGCATACTCATGATAAAGACGACGGGCAAATTCACTGTCTAACAGAAAATCTTCACTCATAAACTGGGGCATGTTCTCTTCCTTACCGTGCTTCTTGTGCACCAAATTAGTTAACCGTTAAAAGATATCACACCAATTATGCGCGATATCTCACAGTATTTGTGAGGTCATGATCGCAAAAATGTAACAAAACAGTACAATAACCCAGCATTTATCGCCGTAAACGGCTGTCTCTCTCGGTTTAAACGAGGAACTCGCTATTCCATTATAAAAATAATGGTTTTGTGATATCACTCAACTTTTAAAGTTGTATGACAAATTATTGTAGCGCTGCCTTAAGCAGGGATTCAATCGCTATCTCAAAAAGAGAAGGGGTTTCCTGTTCAACACAACAACAAAACGTGTCGCACAACATCACAAGACACATCACACCCTGATGCCACTCAAGAGACATTACGGTGTTTTTTATTGACTCGGAGAGAAAGTAAATGCGTAAAATCAAAGGATTACGCTGGTACATGATCGGCCTAGTGACCATTGGCACCGTGCTGGGATATCTGACACGTAATGCAATGTCTGTTGCCGCACCGACGTTACAAGATCAGTTGCACATCACGACACAGCAGTATTCTTACATCGTTGCAGCCTACTCAGCTTGTTATACCATTATGCAGCCTATCGCTGGCTATGTACTGGATTTGCTTGGCACAAAAATCGGCTATGCCATGTTCGCCATTCTGTGGGCCATCTGCTGTATGGGCACCGCGCTGGCAAACAGCTGGGGGGGATTAGCGATCGCCCGTGGCGCAGTTGGTATGGCAGAAGCGGCCATGATCCCTGCTGGCCTGAAAGCCAGCAGCGAATGGTTTCCGGCAAAAGAGCGCTCTGTTGCGGTGGGTTACTTCAACGTGGGGTCATCGATCGGCGCCATGATCGCGCCACCGCTGGTCGTGTGGGCGATTGTGGCACACAGTTGGGAAATGGCTTTTATCATTACCGGTGTGCTGAGCCTGATCTGGGCCCTCTGCTGGCTCGTTTTCTATAAACACCCAAAAGATCAGAAAAAACTCAGCGACGAAGAGCGCGACTACATTCTTAGTGGGCAGGAAGCACAGCACCAAACCAATAACGCGAAAAAAATGTCCGCCTGGCAGATCCTGCGTAACCGCCAATTCTGGGGTATCGCACTGCCGCGTTTTCTGGCTGAACCCGCGTGGGGGACTTTCAATGCATGGATCCCGCTGTTCATGTTTAAAGCCTACGGCTTTAACCTGAAAGAAATCGCCATGTTCGCCTGGATGCCGATGCTGTTCGCCGATATCGGCTGCATTCTGGGCGGTTACTTGCCAATGCTGTTCCAAAAGCATTTCAAAGTGAATCTGATCGTTTCCCGCAAAATGGTCGTCACGATGGGTGCGGTACTGATGATTGCACCGGGCATGATCGGGCTGTTCTCCAGCCCTTATGTCGCCATCGCCCTGCTGTGCGTCGGTGGTTTTGCGCATCAGTCGCTGTCCGGCGCGCTGATTACCCTGTCATCTGACGTATTTGGCCGTAATGAAGTGGCTACCGCGAACGGTTTGACCGGCATGGCAGCCTGGATGGCAAGCACCCTATTTGCACTGGTTGTGGGCGCACTGGCCGACACGATGGGCTTCAGCCCGCTGTTCGCGGCACTGGCCGTCTTTGACCTGTTGGGTGCTATCGTCATCTGGACCGTGTTGAAAAACCAACCGGCATCAGAAGTCGCCGCCGCGGCTGAAACATTGAAAGAAGCCAACCAACACGGATAATCCCTGCATTATCCTGGCTCATCCGGTATGATCTGCGACTGGGTGAGCCACCTCCCTCCGATAACACACCGCGATAACTGTGACCACAACATTGGTTGCTGCTATGATTAAGTGGTATAACAAATCATCCCTGAAAGATTAACGAGATAGACACTCAGGCCCTGACGTGGCACATGGACCGTCATCTATCGAGAGTAGACATCATCATGGCACTCACTGAACCCCGACGGCTATACCAGCAGTTAGCCGCAGAATTAAAACAGCGCATCGAAAGTGGTATGTATCAGGTCGGCGAAAAATTACCGGCAGAGCGCTATATTTCTGAAGAAATGAACGTCAGCCGCACCGTGGTGCGCGAAGCCATCATCATGCTGGAAGTCGAAGGGTACGTTGAAGTACGCAAGGGTTCAGGCATTCACGTTATTTCCAACCAGCAGAAGAATCCGTTCATTAATAGCGGCGATAGTGAATTCGTCGCGGCAGGCCCCTTTGAGCTGCTTCAGGCTCGCCAGCTTATTGAAAGCAACATTGCTGAATTTGCGGCCACGCAGGTGACCCGTCAGGACATCATCCAACTGATGGAAATTCAGGAATACGCACGGCAAGAAGATCGCTTTCGTGATTCTCAGTGGGATCTCAAATTCCACGTTCAGGTCGCGCTGGCAACACAGAACTCTGCGATGGCGACCATCGTCGAGAAAATGTGGAGCCAACGGATCCACAATCCCTACTGGCGCAAACTGCATGAGCACATTGACGACAAATCGATTGAAAGCTGGTGCGAAGAGCACGACCGCATCCTTAAGGCATTGATTCGCAAAGATCCTTATGCAGCCAAACTGGCGATGTGGCAACATCTGGAAAACACCAAACAGATGCTGTTTCGCGCTACAACGGATGATTTCGAGTTTAACGTCGACCGCTATATGTTCGCCGAAAATCCGGTCGTCCACCTCGACCAGATACACACTGGCAAGTCCTAAATAAGCATCCTCCCCCTTGTTTTGAGCGAAGGGGGAAAATTTTGAACCAGAGGGAAAAAGTCAGAAAACGTTGATTTCTGTCAGTGAGTGTAAAATATCGCAGAAATCCCCACTCTTCTTCGAAAAATCCCCCTAAACCGCCCCAGTTGTCGTAATATTTTTCTGTCTCAGTAACACCTATTTTGTTACAGTTAACGCGTCTTTCTTACGCTTAATCCGTCGCTTTGGATGCAAAGTCTGCCAAGACCAAACAATCCCCAAGCAACCTGTTTATCTGGTTCGCAGCGAAAAGCGAGCATCAAGTCAGACGCCAGCTTCGCTATCAGGCAGAAAAACAGAGATCATCAAAAAATCATAATCCTGTGCCCTGATATACCCTGAATAATTCGAGTTTCAGGAAACTTGACGTATGACGGGATTAACACTGTATTCACTCTTATCATGTCCAGAAGCGTGCGTGATTGTCGCCAAGGCTAAAATGCAACTGCAGTATTAGGAATACCGGATGGAATTAATCAAAGAACTGTTAAACGCACTCTGGCATCAGGATTTCGATATTTTAGCCGACCCTAAGCTGGTATGGACCATCTACATACTACTGTTTCTGATTATCTTTCTGGAAAATGGCCTGCTCCCCGCCGCTTTCCTGCCCGGCGATAGCCTGCTCATTTTAGTCGGCGTCCTCGTTGCCAAGGGCACAATGAATTATCCTTTTACGATATTTCTCCTGACAACGGCCGCCAGCCTCGGCTGTTGGGCAAGCTATATTCAGGGGAAATGGCTTGGCAATACGGGAGTGGTTCAGGGTTGGCTATCACATTTGCCCGCGCACTATCACCAACGCGCCCACCAGCTTTTCCATCGTCATGGTCTGTCCGCGCTGTTAGTTGGCCGCTTTCTGGCTTTTGTCAGAACGTTACTCCCAACCATCGCAGGCTTGTCTGGCCTGAATAACGCGCGCTTTCAGTTCTTTAACTGGATGAGCGGGTTCCTGTGGGTATTTATTCTGGTTACGCTAGGCTTTGCTTTAGGAAAAACTACAGTCTTTCTGAAATATGAAGACGAGCTGATGTTCTGCCTGATGATGCTGCCACTAGTGCTGCTGTTTATCGGCCTGTTTGGATCGCTTTTTGTCCTATGGCGTAAAAAACGTGACGCTAAGGCAAATAATGCAGAAAAAGGGAACTAACGGTGTCAATCAGCGGGTTATTTCCTAAGCTCTTCTCCAGAAAAGCAGCTCGAGTACTGCTATTGATTACGCTATCGATGATTGCATTGACGCAGTCTCAGTCACTACGCCGCTCTCAGGACGATGCGATGCTACACATCAGGCCTTATGACGGTGCCGCATTGCCCGATGGCTTTTACGTATATCAGCGTCTCAACGAAAAAGGAATTGCGATCAAAAGCATTACGCCAGAGCAAGATAGCCTGATCGTTCGTCTGGCATCGCCGGAACAGAGTATCGCGGCCAGAGATGTCCTGCGTTTGTCTCTACCCAAAGTCACGATTACCGCTCAGCAAGTAACAACCCCGACGCCCTTCTGGCAGCAAAAACTGACACAGAAACAATCCAAACTGGGGTGACGACGATGAAACTATCTCCATCCATTATTGCCTTATCCGTCCTGCTTTCCGGACATGCACTGGCGAATACCGCCAATCAGGTAGAGACCTGTCAGCAGAAAGCACAGGATATTCAGCGCCAAATTGATGAAGTACGAAAGAAAGCGGGCTGAAGCCGAGCAGAAATTGCGCGCCGCAGAACATATGGCAGGTTGCAATAGCCCACCAACACATTGCCCCTACAAAACACACCTCAACTGTTCATTTTACATTCCAAAACCAAATCACTAAAATTTACAGCGAGTTATCAGAATTGTCCGTACCGTTTAGGGCAGCATAAATCTCAGCTTCAGCTATAGTTAACGTTCAGGTTTATAACATGAAGGGTTATTAATATGGCTAAAGATCAAAATTCTGAGTACCTACGCGCCGAATTGAAATCACTGGCGGACACGCTGGAAGAAGTATTAAGCACCTCCAGCGATAAATCTAAAGCGGAACTCGACAAGCTGCGTAATAAGGCAGAAAGCGCGCTGAAAGAAACCCGCAGTCGCCTGAGCGATACGGGCGAGCGCATCGCGTCCCAAACCAAAGAAGCAGTTGAATCGGCGGACGATTATGTACGTCAGAACCCGTGGACCGGTGTCGGCATTGGTGCAGCAGTCGGCGTCGTGCTTGGCGTCCTGCTGTCTCGTCGCTAATTAGCGGATCGTTATGACGGATAAATCACAACAAGGCCCCGCAAGCGGGGTCATGGCTTCTGCTCAGCGCATCATCTCCATTATTGTCAGCATGGTGGAAAGCCGTATTCGACTGGCGGTCATTGAATTAGAGGAAGAGAAAGCCAATCTGATTCAGTTGCTGATAATGGTCGGCCTGACGCTACTTTTTGCCACTTTTGGCATTATGAGCCTGATTGCGCTGATCATCTGGGGCATCGATCCGCAGTATCGTCTTTTTGCGCTGGGGTGTATTACCGCCACCTTGCTAGGACTAGCGCTGATAGGCGGCATATGGACACTCGTGAAGGTACGTCGTTCCACCTTGCTCAAAGCGACGCGTAAGGAGCTGGCGACCGACAGATCGCTGCTGGAGGACGATCCCAAATGAACCAGCGTCAGCAGCGAGACAGAGAAAAAGCCCAGCTACTGCGCCAGATACAGCAGCAGCGGCTGGATTTATCAGCAGGTAAAAAACACTGGCTGGATACCACCGCCCGTTACGATCGCGGCTGGCAAAGCCTAATGCAGTGGCGTAAATACTGGATCGTGGGCTCCAGCCTCGTGGCGCTCTATGGCGTGCGCCATCCTAGCCGCATGATCCGCTGGGGACGCCGCCTCGTCGGGCTGTGGGGGACATTCAGGCTCGTCCGTAAAACGTTTGAGCCACGTCCGTAATCCTTCCTATCACCCCAGCCATCTGCCTTACCTATACACCACTTTTCATCTGACTTTTACCTAACGCGCTCATGTCATTACAGCGCGTTCTTGCACAATTCACTGAACATCAATTTTTCTGAAATAAAGCAACAATTATACTCGCTGGCAGCGCAAATCATCTCTCTATACTATCTGCCCATAACCTGATGGCGGGCCAAGTTTTCAGACCACACCTGCTACAACAAACAAAACAGGGCAATATAGCCCACAACAAAATTAATTGGAGAGATGATGAAAAATTTAGAAAGTACTGCACTGCTGGTTGCACGTATCTTAATGCCAATTCTGTTTATCGTTGCAGGTTACGGTAAGCTGGGTGATGCCTATGCAGGCACACAACAATACATGCAGGCGATGGGCGTGCCGACCTTCCTGCTGCCTCTGACCATTCTGCTGGAGCTGGGTGGTGGTCTGGCGGTTCTGTTCGGTCTGCTGACACGTACCGTCGCGCTGTTCACTGCCGGCTTTACGCTGCTGACTGCATTGATTTTCCACTCTAACTTTGCGGAAGGCATGAACCAACTGATGTTCATGAAAAACCTGACCATCGCTGGCGGCTACCTCCTGCTCGCTGTCACTGGCCCAGGCGCATTCAGTATCGACCGCCTGCTGGGCAAAAAGTGGTAAGACGAGCCTTTTCCGACCTGTACTACACTTAATAGTCGAACCACGAATGAGACGGCAAGCATACAAGGCTTGCCGTCGTTTTATCATCACTCACGGGAGGATTTATGGGACAACTGGTTGACGGCGTATGGCACGATACCTGGTATGAAACCAAATCTACCGGCGGCCATTTTAAGCGTTCAGAATCTGCATTCCGCAGCTGGGTAACGCCCGATGGCGCACCCGGCCTCACCGGCAAAGGTGGTTTTCCTGCCCAGTCCGGCCGTTATCATCTCTATGTTTCGCTCGCCTGCCCGTGGGCACACCGCACACTGCTCATGCGGCAGTTGAAAGGGTTAACAGATCACATCGCCGTTTCGGTGGTTCATCCACTCATGCTCGATCACGGCTGGACGTTCGGTACCGATTTTGAAGCCGCGACGGGTGACTCACTCTATCAGCACGAATTCCTCTACCAGCTCTACCTGCACGCTATGCCAGACTACAGCGGTCGGGTGACCGTGCCTGTCCTGTGGGATACCGAGCAGCACACCATTGTCAGTAACGAATCCGCCGATATCATCCGCATGCTGAACAGCGCTTTTGATGGCGTAGGGGCAACGGCGGGAGATTATTACCCAGAAGCGCGACGTGCTCAGATTGACGAATTGAACGGCTGGATTTACGACAAGATCAACAACGGTGTTTACAAAGCCGGTTTTGCGACAAGCCAGTCAGCCTATGATGAATCCGCCACAACCGTTTTTGCCGCGCTCTCCGATCTGGAACGCATTTTGGCAAAACAACGCTATCTGACAGGTGAGCAGTTAACCGAAGCCGACCTGCGGCTGTGGACGACGTTGATCCGTTTCGATCCGGTCTATCACACGCATTTTAAATGCGATAAATATCGCCTGAGCGATTATCCCAATCTGTTCGGTTTTCTGCGTGATATTTATCAAATGCCCGGCATCGCCGATACCGTCGATATGGCGCACATTCGTCACCACTACTACCGTAGCCACGGCACGATTAATCCGCATGGCGTGATTTCGCTGGGTCCAGAGCAAGATCTGAACCAGCCCCACGAGCGTGATAAGACGTTTGTCGATTTATACTAGGGTTTTGCCGATTTTCGCTAAGCAGTAGTGAAGTAGTAAACTAGTGAAATAGTGCGGCAAGGTGTGGAGCCACACCTTGCCGCAAAAAGCGCGCAATTTAAGGCTGGTTCAATAGTTTCGGAATCTCACGCAGGAACCAAGATTTCGCCTCGCCCATGCTGTCTCGCCGCCACGCCATAATAATTTGGCTTTCCATCTGATGCTCCGGTCCAATCACCAGCAAACGCCCTTCGGCAATATCTTGCGCAATCATCTGATACGGCATGGTCGCGACGCCCAATCCCGCCAACAGCGCACGCCGTTTATCATCCAGCGAACTCACCGTCAGACGTTGTTGTTTATCCAACAACTGCACGGTCAGTACCGGGCGTTCACGCGCGGTATCCGCCATCGCAATCCCACGGTATTTCACTCGGGTTGCATCCGAGAGTGGTTCAGGCTCCTGATGAATCGGATGCTCTGGGCTGGCGACATAAACGTTATTCATTGTGTACAGCTTGCGGGTATTCATTTCAGAAGACGCACGAAAATGCATGTCCGGTGCAATCACAATATCGGCGCGCCCTTGCTCAAGACGCTCCCATGCCCCAGCCAGCACTTCCGTCAGAATCGATACCTGCGTATTGGCTTTAAGTGCCAGTTTATCGATTAATGGGAAAATTCGCTGAGTCGGAATCAGCGCCTCCGTCACAATCGTCAGGTGCGTTTCCCAACCGCGTGACAGCGCCTCTGCGTCCGTCGTGAGCTTATCCGCGGCCTCCAACAGGATACGACCACGTTCCAGCAGCATCCGCCCAACATTCGTGAATTTAGTACGATGTCCAGAACGATCGAACAACACTACATCTAACTCTTCTTCCAGTTTCTGCATGGTATAGCTCAGCGCAGAAGGCACCCTACCCAGTTCGTCTGCTGCAGCGGCAAAGCTGCCACGACGATCGATCGCATCCATCACCCTCAACGCTTCCAGCGTCAGTGCTCGTTCTCTCGCCATCTTCGTACTCATTCAGGAATTTTGAATATACCCACCAGATTAACTAGCTAACAATCCAACGTCCACACAATTACTATCAGTTCAATAAATAATTCTCTGGGGGATAAAAATTATGATCACACGAAGAGCAGCAGGTCAATGCGGCCAGGCCGACTATGGCTGGTTGCAGGCGCGCTATACCTTTTCTTTTGGTCACTATTTTGACCCACAACTGCTGGGCTATGCGTCTCTGCGCGTGCTCAATCAGGAAGTATTGGCTCCAGGGGCATCATTTCAGCCGCGAACCTATCCACGGGTTGATATTCTGAATATTATTCTTCAGGGCGAAGCGGAATACCGCGACAGCAACGGCTGCCACATTCAGGCCAAAGCCGGAGATGTGCTGCTGCTCGCCACGCAGCCGAACGTCAGCTATAGCGAACATAATACCAACGCCAACAAACCGCTGACGCGGCTGCAATTATGGCTGAATGCTTGCCAAACGCGAGAAAACAGCCCGTTGCAGCGCATGGGGCTGAGTTCAGTAAATTATACGCTGCTTGCCTCACCGGAAGGTGAGCACAATAGCCTGCAACTGCGCCAGCAGGTTTGGGTTCATCATGTCGATCTCCAGCAGAATGAGCAAAGCACAATCGCGCTACAGGGAAATCAGGCGTATCTCCAACTGATTCACGGTTCAATGGCAGTAAAAGGCAGCCAGAACAGTGAAACACTGCACTGCGGCGACGGAGCCTTCATTAAGGAAGAAACGGCGTTGACGCTACAGGCAGAGTCGCCTTTGCGGGCGCTGCTCATCGATCTGGTCGTGTAGCGCTTCTGTCCGTTGTTTTTTGCAGAGAGTTGTTTTTACAGGAAGTGGTTTTCGCAGGAAAACGCCGCCAGTTCGGCGTTTTTATTCAGTCGTGGTAAGATATCCGTCTTGTTCCTCAATGCGTCAGGGTGATATGACAATGGATTCAACCCAACAGGACAAACTTCTTGCCCAGGCTGAACAGATTTGTCAGCAGCGCGCTGTGCGTCTCACGCCACAGCGGTTAGAGGTTTTACGCCTTATGGCACAGCAGTCCGGTGCTATCAGCGCTTATGACCTGCTGGACCTGTTACGCGTTTCAGAACCTCAGGCGAAACCGCCGACTGTCTATCGCGCGCTGGATTTTCTGCTGGAACAAGGCTTCATTCATCGCGTCGAATCAAACAACAGCTACGTGCTGTGTCACCATATCGAAGACCACAGCCATACATCTGCCCTTTTCATCTGCGACCGCTGTGGGCAAGTCACGGAACGTCAAACCGAAGGTGTGGAAGAAACGCTGCGTAGTCTGGCACAGCAGTCGGGATTTACGCTGCGTCATAGCGTGGTGGAAGCGCATGGGTTGTGCGGAGGCTGCCAGGAAGTCGCATTATGCAAACAGACGGACCATTGCGATCACGACCATACCGTTCCGATTAAAAAACGATAGTATCCATTGATAGAATCTCCTGCGTGACAGGACGTTGTATACAAAAAACGATAGCCCAAAAGCTATCGTTTTGTTTGAGAAGTACGAACGAATTCAGAAAAAACTCGTGCATCTCCTATTACTGTGGAACGGTTAGCTCCAGTCGCTGTTACGAATCACACCAACCGCTAAGCCTTCTATCGAAAAGCTTTGCTGACGCAGGTCGACAACAATGGGGGCAAACTCTTCATTTTCAGCGAGGAGGTGTACCGTATTGCCCTGCTTTTTCAAGCGTTTCACCGTCACTTCATCGTCAATACGTGCGACGACAATCTGGCCGTTGCGCACATCTTCTGTTTTATGCACAGCCAGTAAATCGCCATCCATAATACCGATATTTTTCATCGACATGCCACTCACCCGCAGCAAAAAATCAGCGTTAGGTTTGAACATCGCAGGGTCAACCTGATAGCGACACTCGATGTGTTCCTGTGCCAGCAGCGGTTCACCTGCGGCCACGCGACCAACCAGAGGAATACCCGTCTCTTCTTCCATCAGTAGACGAATACCACGAGAAGCGCCCGATACAATTTCAATCACACCTTTACGCGCCAGCGCTTTCAGATGTTCTTCAGCCGCATTAGGAGAGCGAAACCCCAATTGTTGAGCAATTTCCGCACGCGTTGGCGGCATTCCGGTTTGCGCAATATGATCGCGGATCAGGTCATAAACCTGCTGCTGCCTTGCTGTTAATACTTTCATTCCGCCCCCTGGTTGTTTATACAGTCTTGCTGTGAGTATATACAGGTAAGGCACAATTGGAAATGAAGATATCGGCAAAGCCCCTGACTTTTATTCATTTATGCGTGCCGTCAGGCAAAATGTTGCCAGAGGATGCAGCCCCACACGACAGCAGCGAACAAGATGGCAACAAAGACAGCCGCCGACCCAATATCTTTCGCCCGGCCGGATAATTCGTGGTGCTCAAGACCAATGCGATCGACGACCGCTTCAATGGCGCTGTTAGCCAACTCAAACAGCATAATCAGCACCACAGACCCGATCAGTAGCAGTTTCTCGACCAGCGTAACCGGCAGTAAACACGCGATAATGACGCCGACAAGGGTCAGTATTGTCTCCTGACGAAATGCCGCCTCATGCTGCCACGCCTGCTTCAGCCCCTTAAAGGAATAACCGGTCGCTTTAATAATCCGAGTTATCCCCGTTGCTTTATTCATTTATCCTCCATTATTTATACGCTAAATAATTCGCATTTTAACGCACCTACGTTGTCTCATCACCACAGATCTCCGGCGCAGTTTCTGGTATCCTTGCGGCGAATTGCTAACAAGAGGCTCCATGTTGTTATGTCAGGTTGGCGTAAGATTTACTATAAATTATTGAATCTCCCACTGAAACTGCTGGTGAAGAGCAAAGTTATTCCCGCAGATCCGGTGGTCGAGCTGGGGTTAGATCCCTCACGTCCTATACTCTATGTTCTGCCTTATAACTCTCAGGCGGATCTCTTGACGCTACGAGCGAAATGCCTGGCATTGGGGCTACCCGATCCCTCGCAGCCGTTCGAATTCAATGGCGTCAAACTGCCTAGCCACGTCTTTATCAATGACGGGCCGCGCGTCTTCCGCTATTACGTTCCCAAACAGAAATCCGTCAAGCTGTTCCACGACTATTTGGATTTGCATCGTGCCAATCCAGATTTAGACGTACAGATGGTGCCGGTTTCTGTGATGTTTGGGCGTTCTCCGGGTCGGGAAGGTCACGCTCAGGCCGCACCACACCTGCGCTTGCTCAACGGCATCGAGAAATTCTTTGCCGTCCTGTGGCTAGGCCGCGACAGCTTTGTCCGCTTCTCCAGCCCGGTATCACTACGCTATATGGCGACCGAGCATGGTACTGACAAAACCATAGCCCACAAACTGGCACGTGTCGCACGTATGCACTTCTCCCGCCAACGCTTGGCGGCAGTTGGGCCGCGCTTGCCAGTGCGTCAGGAACTGTTTAACAAGTTGCTGGATTCCAAAGCGATCAAGAAAGCCGTAGACGATGAGGCGCGCAGTAAGAAGATTTCTACTGAAAAAGCGCAGCAGAATGCGATTGCGCTGATGGAAGAAATCGCTGCTGACTTCTCCTATGAGGCCGTGCGTCTGTCGGATCGCGTATTAAGCTGGACGTGGAACCGTCTTTATCAAGGCATTAACGTCCATAACGCCGAACGCGTTCGCCAACTGGCGCAGGATGGTCACGGTATTGTCTATGTGCCCTGCCACCGCAGCCACATGGATTATCTGCTGCTGTCCTACGTCCTGTACCATCAAGGCTTAGTGCCGCCGCACATCGCCGCTGGCATCAACCTTAATTTCTGGCCAGCGGGGCCGATCTTCCGCCGTCTTGGCGCGTTCTTTATTCGCCGTACCTTCAAAGGCAACAAGCTGTATTCCACGATTTTCCGTGAATATCTGGGTGAGCTGTTTGCCCGAGGTTATTCGGTTGAATACTTCATGGAAGGCGGACGTTCACGCACGGGCCGTCTGTTAGAGCCGAAAACCGGTACGCTGGCCATGACCATTCAGGCCATGCTCAGAGGCGGCACGCGCCCCATCACGCTGGTACCGATTTATGTCGGCTACGAGCATGTAATGGAAGTCGGCACCTATGCGAAAGAGCTGCGCGGGGCGGTGAAGGAAAAAGAAGGCTTTATGCAGATGGTGCGAGGTTTGCGCAAACTGCGTAATTTGGGTCAGGGTTATGTGAACTTCGGCGAACCCCTCCCGCTGACAACCTATCTGAATCAGCATGTTCCGCAATGGCGTGACGCGATCGATCCCATCGAAGCACAGCGTCCGAGTTGGCTAACGCCGACGGTGCAGGATATCTCTATGGATATCATGGTGCGCATCAATAATTCTGCGGCAGCAAACGCGATGAACTTGTGCTCTACGGCCTTATTAGCCTCGCGCCAGCGTTCACTGACGCGCGAACAAATGCACGAGCAGTTGGATTGCTATCTGCAACTGCTACGTCAGGTGCCTTACCACAAAGATATTACGGTGCCCAAAAAGACAGCGGATGAACTGCTGGAACACGCGTTGGGCATGAACAAATTTGAAGTAGAGAAGGATAGCATTGGCGATATCATCATTCTGCCGCGCGAGCAGGCGGTACTGATGACGTACTATCGCAATAACATCCAGCATCTTTTGGTCTTGCCGTCACTGATCGCCAGCATCGTCATCCATCATCGCCGGATTACGCTTGCCGATGTCGTGCGACAGATCACGCTGGTCTATCCGCTGCTGCAAGCCGAGCTGTTCCTGCACTATTCCAAAGAACAATTGCCAAGCGTGCTGGAAACGTTGGCTAACGAACTGATTCGACAAGAGCTGCTATGTAGCCGTGACGGTCAATTAGCTATCAATCCGCCACGCATCCGTACGCTGCAACTGCTGTCAGCAGGCGTGCGTGAAACGCTGCAACGTTATGCGATTACGCTGTCCTTACTGTGCGCGAATCCAGAAATTAACCGTGGAACGCTGGAGAAAGAAAGCCGGAACATGGCACAGCGTCTGTCCGTTTTGCACGGCATCAACGCGCCGGAATTCTTTGATAAAGCAGTGTTCTCAACGCTGGTCGCGACCTTACGTACGGAAGGGTATATCACCGACAGTAAGGAAACAGCGCAAGGCGATATCCTGGAAATTTACAGCATCCTCGGCGATCTGATCACCCCAGAAGTTCGGTTGACTATCGAAAGCGCCAGCTCATCTGCTGAAATGGAAGCCAATACTCAGGCAGTAGAAAAAGTGGAAGAGACAAAGCAGGCGTAGCCAGACAGTAACGGGAAAATGGCGGATAACACGCCGCCATAAAGCCGTAAATGCGTTTGGCATAACAAACATCTCTGAGCATTCCACCATAAAAAAAGCAGCGAGAAATCGCTGCTTTTTTGTCTCTATCGGTTCGACCTACAGGCCAAACAGCACACCAATAAATATTGCCATACCTGCGTATTTATTATTGTGAAAGGCTTTGAAACAGGCATCACGCTCGCGCCCAGCGGTCAGGATTTGCTGATAAACAAACATCCCCGCAGTCACCAGCAGCGAAATAGTGTATGGCGTTCCTAATCCGGTGGTGATGCCCAAAGCCAGTAGCAACGCCAGCATACTAAACTGCAGCAACCCGATGATGATATTGTCAAAACGACCAAATAGGATCGCGGTGGATTTCACGCCGATCTTCAGATCGTCATCACGATCCACCATCGCATATTGGGTATCGTAGGCGACCGTCCAGCAAATATACGCTAAAAACATCATCCAGCAGCTCGCCGGCAGGCTTTCACTCACCGCGGCATACGCCATCGGGATCGACCAGCCAAACGCCGCACCCAGCACAAACTGAGGAAGATGGCTGACCCGTTTCATAAACGGGTAAACCCACGCCAGAATCAGCCCCGCAACGGACAGCCAGATCGTCATTTTATTCAGCGTCAGCACCAAGCCAAACGCCAGCAAGACCAGTACGACAAACAGCACTTTGGCCGCTCGCTCACTCACCTCACCGCTGGGCAAGGGGCGAGAAGCGGTACGTTTTACATGGCCGTCAAAATGGCGATCGGCATAATCATTGATGACGCAGCCCGCCGCACGCATCAAGAAAACACCAGCGACAAAAACAAGCAGCGTCCACGGTGCAGGCGCTCCCCCACCCGCCAGCCACAGCGCCCATAGCGTTGGCCACAGGAGCAACAGAGAACCTATCGGTTTATCAATCCGCATCAAGCGGCAATAAGCCAGCCATTTCCCTGCTGTAACACTTCTTTCCAAGGATTTATCTCCCCAAATTACCTGCCAACCTTCATCACCGGCTGAAATAAATCGGTGATTCCGGTAAGAAAAGCTCAGTCAACAGTAACGGATAACCCGAGACACAGAGGCGGGAGCGCCGCGCCCATAAGCCTTCACTGCATCCGGTATGGATATAGTCACGCGTCAGCGCCTTTTGCCCAAACAGGTAGCGGCCTAGCGGCTGATTACCTATTTTCGTCAGGGCTGAATCCGTGCCGTCGAGCGTTTGTTGCGGAACAATGGTTCGGCCAAAAAGCCAAGGACGATCGCCACCATACAGCACCACCTCACGCAGCCAGTAACGCTCACTGTACGGCAGTTGTTCGCGTTCTTCACCCAGCGCCTGTGGCGTAATGAATCTCTCACTACACAGCGTGGTCTTCAGTTGGGCACAATATTTTTCAAGTCGCCGCGTCATGGAGCCGGTTTCCATCAGCCAGTCACCAATGTGCTCAGGTAATACCGAAGGGGGCTCAGTAAACCAGGAAATAGAGCGCAGAAGCGTAGACGCATCGTCAGACATTGTCCCTACTCCGAACAGGGTTGTTTTGAATAAAAAGGTATTCGTAAATAAAGTAACTCCGCCATTGTAGCGCAGAATGCTTCCCCCGATAACAGGCTATAAACGCATTCATCAACGATACAGCAACATTTCAGCAATGCCGCGCATAAAAAAAGCACCACCCAGTCTCGCGACCAGATCGTGCTCTTTGGGTAATACTTCCAAATTAGTAAAACATATGTTTTTCAATGAACGCCCCGATGACTTTTTCATGCAATTCAATCGAGCGTGAGAAACAGAGTATTTTCCGGGCCAGACGTTTAATGCACGTCCTCAATATCAGGTTGTTACGCTCAATACGTTGAGTGAGATTTTGCCTACCAGATGTTTATCCTTGGGCATTTCTCTGGCATAGCTGGCGTTTTTAAAGCTAGTTGTCACCATTGACCATTTTAAGCGGGCTGTTTTTCAAATTTCATTATCATCCCTTTGTCTATCCCTTTTCTTTTGATTAAACGAACACCACCAAGAATAATGACTTACCTTGTTATTCTCATGTATTACTCAGGTAGTTTCTATACACGTGTGACTATCTGCCCGTAATGGTAACAGACTCTGTCGAGTGCAAAACTCGCCGCCAGCAGCGGCAAGCGGTCTGGGCCGTCACAAATCGCATGTTGGCGCGCCGTGCGGGCGCTGAGCCAGAATCACACGGCGGTTAATTTGATCGGTTTGCGGCGTTCATTATGTCGTTTTGCTTTTTTTGTAACGCGACATGCGAACCCGATACCCCATGACCAGTGCAGGCAGCACAAACGTCAAATGGATAATCACATACCACATCAGCTTGTTATCCGGAATATTACGGGCATCCATGAACACGCGCAGCAGATGGATCGACGAGATAGCGACAATCGAAGCGGCAACTTTATTTTTCAGCGAGCCGGAGTCCATCTTACCGAGCCAGTTCAGCTTTTCTCTGCCTTTAGAGATATCCAGCGCCGAGACAAAGTTCTCGTAACCGGACAGCATCACCATCACCAGCAATCCGCCGACCAGCGTCATATCGATCAGTGACAGCAGCACCAGCACCAAATCGGCTTCAGCAATATCCAAGATATTAGGCAGGACGTGGAACACCTCCTGGAAAAACTTGATCGCCAGGGCCAGCAACCCCACCGACAGCCCAAGATAAACTGGGGCAAGCAGCCAGCGCGATGAATACATCAGATTCTCAATAAAACGTTCCATAATTCACTATATGCAGGTGGAAAAGAGGGAAATAATAGCGAAAAGTCCTACTGTGGTGTTAATCAATTCTTGAGCAGAATGCCCTGTCGTGCACTCAGCGATGATTTCCGCGTTTTGTGATCCGGCCTGCACTCACCTTCAAACCGATGCCGTCCTTCTGTTGCTCGTGGCACGCATCTGAAGGCTCACCCTTTTTCACCTCCCTACACTGTCTAGCGCCAGCAGGTCTGGCAGCAATCATACACTGCACTCTACATTCAGGGCCGAATACAGGCTTACCACAAAATAAAACAAGGGGTTACGCATGAGCAATCCTATTTTGCTTGGTATTTTCTGGCATTTCATCGGAGCGGCCAGCGCGGCCTGCTTCTATGCGCCGTTTAAGCAGGTCAAAAACTGGTCGTGGGAAACCATGTGGTCACTAGGCGGATTTTTCTCGTGGATTATCCTGCCTTGGAGCATCAGTTGGTGGCTACTTCCTGATTTTTGGCGTTATTACGGTTCGTTCGATATGGCGACCCTACTCCCCGTTTTTCTCTTCGGCGCGATGTGGGGCATCGGCAATATCAACTACGGCCTGACGATGCGCTACCTTGGCATGTCGATGGGCATCGGTATCGCCATCGGCGTAACGCTGATTATCGGCACACTGATGACACCCGTCCTGCAAGGTAAGTTCTCCATTCTGTTTGGCTCAGCGGGGGGACGCATGACGCTACTGGGCGTGCTGGTCGCAGTCATTGGTGTCGCCATTGTCAGTTATGCCGGCTTACTGAAAGAGCGTGCGCTTGGTATTCGTGCAGAGGAATTCAACCTGAAAAAAGGGCTGATCCTGGCCGTGATGTGCGGCATCTTCTCCGCAGGCATGTCCTTTGCAATGGATGCCGCGAAACCCATGCACACCGCGGCACAAACGCTGGGAATCAATGCGCTGTATGTCGCACTCCCCAGCTACGTGGTGATTATGGGCGGTGGTGCCATCGTCAATCTGGGTTTCTGCTTCATCCGTTTGGCAACCTGCAAGGGGATTTCATTAAAAGCCGATCTGGCACAGGCCAAACCATTACTGATTTCCAACGCGCTCTTCGCCATTCTGGGCGGCGTCATGTGGTATTTGCAGTTCTTCTTCTATGCTTGGGGACACGCCAACATTCCGGCTGATTACACCTACATCAGTTGGATGCTGCACATGAGTTTCTACGTACTGTGCGGTGGCATCGTCGGCCTGCTGTTTAAAGAATGGAAAGCCGTTGGTCAGAAGCCAGTACGCGTGCTGGTTCTCGGCTGCATGGTCATTATTCTGGCGGCGAATATCGTCGGACTAGGAATGGCCGTGTAAGCGCCTTATCATCGCGTTCGGTGCCACCAAAGCGAGTACCGGACGCGATGGCATTACCCTTGATGCACGATGCATAGCTGGATGCGCGTCTGCGGATACATCGCGTTGGCGAATTACAAAAATTTATGTACAGGGTTGAATCCGCCCTAAACTATTTTTTATCGGCTATTTATTGGTGAGTTGTATTCATTTCTCTCGTAATAAATATACATTTTGTATACTTTATTGAATCTTTTTTCAATTTTTGAATAAAACCTTCACAAAAAATCAACCTATGTCATCATTTTGCTGTGTGATAAAAATTTAAAACCACATTGCTAATAACAAAATATGCTAGAGAGATTGTTCGATATATCAATTAACCTCTTTATAAGTACATGATGTCTATGTAAGACTATAACCTTTAATGGTTAGATTGGTAAAAAAATGAACTTTTTTGAACAAACACCTCCATCTCGGAGACGCTATGGATTAGCTGCTTTTATTGGTTTGATTGCAGGCATTGTTTCATCTTTCGTAAAGTGGGGGGCAGAAAATCCGCTTCCTCCACGTAGCCCCACTGATATGTTCACCAGTGCTTGCGCACCTGAATCACTGATTAGAGCTGCCGAGCACATTGATTGCTCTCGTAATTTTCTTAACCCTCCCTACATCTTTTTACGCGATTGGCTTGGGGTTGTTGACCCTAATTCGGCGGTTTATACCTTTGCCGGCCACGTATTTAACTGGGTTGGTGTGACGCATATTATTTTCTCTATTGTTTTTGCTTTAGGTTATTGCGTTGTTGCGGAAGTATTTCCTAAAATAAAATTATGGCAAGGTCTGTTTGCTGGTGCGCTGGCTCAACTGTTTGTTCATATGATTTCCTTCCCATTGATGGGGCTTACGCCATCTCTGTTTGTTCTCCCTTGGTATGAGCATGTATCAGAAATCGTGGGCCATCTCATTTGGTTCTGGTCTATTGAGATTATTCGTCGTGATTTACGTAACCGAATGACTCACGAACCGGATCCAGAGATTCCTTTGAGTGCTTCACGATAGGCTGTGATTTTATTTTAGATAATGTGAAATAGTGCGATGCTTATTATTTAAGTGTCGCACTATAAATTAGCTTTGAAATAAATTAGCAGTAAAAATTGAAATTAATTCCATAACGCCTTGATGTCCTCTCAGGGCGTTTTTACGTCCTTGACCATAAAACATACGGCAATGACTCCAATTAGTTGAATTGAGGTATACCGCTCGCTTTTGAGGTTTTCTTATGGCCAGCGTCACTGTTCATTGTCCCCGGTGTCAAAGCGCAAATTACCGAAATGGCCTTCAACGGAGCGGGCGTCTGGGATACGGCAAGGATACTCATTGGCACTCCTTACGTCGTTCAGCATTGGCATGATAACCAGCGATGAGTGGGCCGCTATGCCAGAGAAGCACCGAAAGATAAGCATCTGACGGGTAAAATCTTTACGCAGCGCATTGAGCGTAACAACCTGACTCTCCGTACCCGAATCAAGAGGCTGGCTCGCAAAACGATTTGCTTCTCTCGTTCAATAGCGCTCCACGAAAACGTCATTGGAGCCTTCATCGAAAAATAGATGTTCTACTCATTGTAGACATTACCTTCACATTCAAAATTGAACTCATAGCATACAGATTCCAGTATTTTTTCATCGATCTTGAAGAAAGTAACTGAAGAAAAATTTGCGATGAAAATCAAAAAAAATAGGTGAAGTTATGGAGAAAAAACACAACGAAGAATTATCTTAGTCTATGGATCTCAACTCACACTGCACACTTTCGCTTTGAAGGTTTTTTGACATGGAAGAAAACACAAGGCAGCGTACGGAAAATTATATTTCAGCAAAAAACCAGCATCCAGCCTGGATACTTCTTGCTACCCGCCGTTCCCCGCTGGTATTGAGTTGCCTGAAAACGCTGTTTGAAAAATCACATGATGGTATCCCCCTTGAGGAAGCTATTCAGTCTCTTACCGGCATTCTTGTCGAGCATGTGAGTCAGGAACAGTATGAAATTAATCAGGAAAATCCGTCTCTTCAGGCCAGCCGTGAACTGCGGGAATGGATTAAACGCCGTTTAATTGTCGAACGGGATGGACGTATCTTCGCCACCGATGCGCTTGAGGTCGCCATTACGTTTGTTGAGTCTCTGGATAATCGTTTCATGACCTCTACGGCTTCCCGTTTATCCATTGTACAGCGAGAAATTGAAAACCTGGAAACCCAGCTTAATCCTAATCAGGCAAGCCGGGTTTCAACCTTACGTCGTCGTATTGCCGAACTGGAACGTGAATTACAGGAGGCAGAAGCCGGGCATATTGAAGAGCTGGAAACGCATCAGGCGGTTGAACATATTCGTGAGGTCTTCAATTTAGCTTCCAGCCTGAGAGCTGACTTTCGCCGCGTTGAAGACTCCTGGCGCGAGGCAGACCGTGCGCTTCGGCAATCCATTATTGGTGAGCAATATCATCGCGGCGATATAGTCGATCGCCTACTGAACGATCAAGACGCGCTGCTTAATACGCCGGAAGGAAGAGTCTTCGACAGTTTTCAGCAACAGCTACGCCAGTCAGCTGAGTTGACGGCAATGAGCGAGCGACTGCGCGTAATCCTTAGCCATCCTTCTGCTTCCGATGCACTCAACCGTCTACAGCGTTACGATTTGCGCTGGCTGGTTAAACGCCTGGTCAATGAATCGCAAACCGTACTTCAGGCACGTGCCCGTAGCGAGCGCGATGTCCGCGGTTTTATGAAAACGGGTCTTGCAGTTGAACATCACCGTGTTGGTCATCTGCTTAATGAATTTCTGAATCAGGCGTTAAAGCTCGACTGGCAGCGCCAGATGATTCGAAAACAAGAGGTTCCTCTTCCCGGTAAGTGTCAAGGTAGTTGTCACCCCTGGTTAAGTTAAGCGGCCTGTGTTTCCCGCTCCGGATTCAGTGTTACCGGACCTTCCGACTGCCAGTTTCTCGTTTTGCCTGACCAGCGCTCCGGGTGCGCTTTCTGTGCCGTCCGGTACAGGTCATCACGCTGCTTCAGCAGGACATTATCTTCGCCACGGTGACGCTGTCCCGGCGTCACATATCGTATCCCGCTGTGACGATGCTCTTCGTTGTACCAGCGGGTAAATTTATCCACCCACTGACGAGCTTCAATCAGCGTTCTGAACCCCGACGACGGCCACTGTGGAACATATTTCAGTGTCCTGAACAACGACTCTGAATATGCGTTATCATTACTGACACGGGGTCTGCTATGAGACGGCGTGATATTTAGCTCATGCAGTTTCATCTGCAGGGTCTGTGATTTCATCGCTGCCCCATTATCTGCGTGCAGTACCAGTGGCTGACGCCAGCATCCCTCACGCATCACACTGCGTTGCATTAACGCTGCTGCCTGTTCGCCACTTTCCGTTTCATGCACTTCGTAACCCGTGATTTTCCGGCTGTACAGGTCGATTATCATATACAGATAAAACCAGCGACCGCGCACTACCGAAGGTAACCAGGTGATGTCCCAGGACCACACCTGGCAAGGCCCGGTTGCCGTGAATGTTGTCGGAACTGATACCTTTTGTTGCCGTATCTGACGCCCCCTGCGATGCACTTCACCTGACCGCCGTAGTATCCGATAAAACGTTGACTCACTGGCAAGATAAAGACCTTTATCAGCCAACCGTGGCACAATTTGGGACGGTGGAAGGCTGGCATATTCCGGTTCATGGCAGACATCCCTTATCCTGCTTTCTTCCTCAGCACTCAGTTGGTTAAGCGGTACCGGCCTTATCGCATCGGGTCGCCGGTCACGGGAAGAACGCTGCCAGCGACGCAAGGTCCGCAGACTCAGATTGACTTCACGACAGGCAATCATCAGCCGTGCGCCCGATGCTACCGCTTCATTGATCCAGATGATGAACTGTTTCCGTTCATCTTCCGGCGTCAGTCGTCCTCGTCGGTTTCCCCGTAGTAGTCCGTGAGCTTTTTTCGCAGTACCAGTATGGCAGCCGCCTCCGCAAGGGCTTTTTCTTTACGGAGAAGCTCTTTCTTTAGCTGTTTGTTTTCTTTCTGACTTTGCTTTAAGGCTGCTTTATCACCGGGATTTTCAGTTTGCATAAACCCCTGTTTCCACTGAACAAGTTGCTCCGGATAAAGTCCTTTTTTACGGCAATATTCTGCTACTTCGGCCTCACTGAGCGTGGCCGTTTCGACTATCACGGCAAAGCGCGCTTCTGGTGACCACTGGTCTGTTGTTTTCTCTGCACCGGGCACGGGTTTTCCCTCTGATTTGGCCTGATTACGCCAGTTATAAAGGGTAGCTTCGGATATTCCTTCCATCTGTGCAACAGCAGCAACGGTCATATTGTAGGGGGGTAGCAGTTTTGCCAGTATGCTGGCTTTTCGTTCAGGGTAAACACGTTTCATTTGTCATTCCATCACCCTCGGTTTCTTTTTCATAGAGGGTGACAACTATGCTGACACTGAGGGTTCCTGCCGTTGGTGTGGCGGTAACGGGTATCCCCGCTATTGAACGCTTACGTTTTAAAGAAGTGGATGACGAAGCAGAACAGACATTGGATCTCAGTAACCATGCCGCTGATTTAACACAGATTGGTGATGATTTCTGGGATGCTTTTAATGGCCTCGATCGTGATGCGTTGATTCAGCAGACATTGTTGCTTCTGGCAAAAGAAAATCGTCCCGTTGGTCTGGCTGAACTGGCGGCGTTGTTGCCCCCGGTTCACGATCTCGAAACGTTCACCGTCTGGATTGGTATGGCGAGAGAAGCGGGTATTGAGGTTATTGATTCACAGCGCGAATTTGCTGAGCTTAGTGATGGGGAGGGGCGTCGCTGGCGATTTAATCTGCCCACTACCGGTCTGGAAAGTCAGGCGTTAATGGATATTGATTGGGAGTAGTAGGTATGGCGGGCTTTTTTGACAAACTGATTAACCGGAGCGTTACCGCAAATGCAGGCGGCGAACCGGAACCATTGGACGAAGAGGTTGCTGATTCGTCGGTTGAGGAAACGGCAACCAGTAGCGAAATGCGAACACTGAAAAAAATACGCGAAGCGACTCAGGAATTGCTCAAATACGGTTTGTTGGAAGAGGCCGGTAAACCCAATCTGTACCGAGTCTTACTTACTCATCCGGAAGAGGTTACCCGCATTCTGGAACCTCTCGATCTGGATATCGGCATTGATGAGATCCGTGGTCTGCTGTATGTCAAAGTCAGGCCTGATGAAACGCCAGAGCAGGATGAATGGTCACACCCTCTGGTGAGGCGGCAACGGCTTAACCTGGAACAATCATTATTAGTTGCCATACTGCGCCAGCATTTTGTTGCCTGGGAGCAAGAAAGTGGAACCGGTGCAGGCCAGGCGCAGATAGCTATCGACGAGCTCCTCCCCCAGCTCCAAATTTACCTTGGCGATCCGGGGAGTGAATCAAAAGAACGCACCCGACTGCTTACCTTGCTGGATCAATTAAAAGGGCATGGGCTGGTCACATCGCCGGATGCGCATGAGCGCATCGTGATTCGTCCGATCATTGCCCATCTTGCCGATCCGATTAATCTTCAGGCATTACTGGCATGGCTGCGGGAACAGATTGCCCAGCAAACCTCCCCGGATAACGCGTCAGAAAAGGATAGCAGTGAGGAGGATGTATGAATCAGGTGTCTCGTCTGGCGGGGAAGGAATCTTTCATTCTTACCCACATCGAGTTGTTCAACTGGGGCGGTTTTCATGGATTGCATCAAGCCACAATCCACCAGGAAGGAACTGCCGTTATTGGCCCAACTGGGAGCGGAAAAACCACGCTGGTCGATGCTTTAATGACTCTGCTTTGTGCCAATCCTCGTTACAATCTAGCTTCAACCGGTGGGCATGAAAGCGACAGGGATCTTATCTCCTACGTGCGCGGTGTATCCGGTCCCGGTGATGGCGGTGAGGGGCAATCGCATATTGCCAGACCGGGTAAAACCGTGACCGGCGTTGCCGCTACGCTGGAACGTGAAGGGCAACAGGTGCGCCTGGGGGCGTTGCTGTGGTTTGATTCCACCAGTTCCAGCGTGACGGATATGAAAAGGCTTTGGCTGTTCAGCGATAATCCTGGGCAGACGCTTGAGCACTGGCTGAACGTTTACCATGACGGCGGTACACGATTGCTGAGGCAAATGGAAAAAGAGGCGACCGGAATTTGGATATACCCAAATAAAAAACAGTATCTGGCGCGCCTGCGGGATTTCTTTGAAGTGGGGGAGAACGCATTTACGCTGTTAAATCGGGCGGCAGGGTTAAAACAACTCAACAGTATTGATGAAATTTTCCGTGAGCTGGTATTGGACGATCATTCTGCCTTCGATCGCGCAACGGAAGTGGCCAATAGTTTTGATGGTCTGACTGAAATTCATCAGGAGCTGGAAACGGCGCGCAAACAGCAGCAGTCCTTGCAACCTGTTGCCCTGAGTTGGGATAAGTACCAGAAGCAGGAGCGACAACTTGCTGACAGGAAGGTACTGGAATCGTTGTTACCCATCTGGTTTGCACAACAGGCAAGTCAGCTCTGGCGGGAAAAGATTAATCGTCTTGACGCCGAACTTGGCGAGGCAGAAGCCAGCGAAGCACGGTTACAGTCACAGCTTGAGCTGCAAAAAAAGGTGGTTGCTGATTGTATGCAGCGTTATTACCAGGCTGGTGGCGCAAACATTGATGATCTTAATGATCGCATCAAGGACTGGCAAAAAAGGCTTGGCAGTCTAGAGACTCAGGCGCACCAGTATCAACAGTTGACCCGCAATCTTGGCTTGCCGTCTGACCTGAGTCAGCTTCAACTGGAGGCGAATCAGCATGAAGTCGAACGACGGCTTGAGCAGCTTGCCGGTGATATAAAGCTGAAAGAAGAAGAACTGTATAAAAAAAGCGCGCTCAGCCATAACATTACCGTAGAACTTCGCGAACGAGAAACTGAACGCGCTGAGATCGCGCGTCGTCCGGGCTCTAACCTCCCTGCAAATTATCAGACGTTTCGCAGCGATCTGGCAAAAGCGTTGAACGTTGATGAGTCTGAACTGCCTTATATCGCTGAACTGATCTAGGTTAAACCGGAAGAGGCGCAATGGCGCGGTGCGATTGAGCGCGCGGTTGGGAGTAACAGATTGCGTATTCTTGTTTCGCCAGAATCGGCACAGGAAGCGCTGCGCTGGGTCAATCAGCGCAACAATCGTCTGCATGTGCGGCTACTGGAGGTCAAATTACCTCACTCTCCCGCCCGGTTTTTCGATGATGGCTTTACCCGCAAGCTGTTGTGGAAAGAGCATCCGTGGCGAGAGGCTGTTAAAGCATTGCTGGCAGAAAGCGACAGGCATTGTATTGATAGCCCTGAACAGTTACGTGACACGCCTCATGCTATGACGGTTCAGGGGTTAATGTCCGGTAAACAGCGTTTTTATGACAAGCAGGATCAGAAACGTCTTGATGAAGACTGGTTAACGGGATTCGATAACCGCGATCGTCTGAACTTCCTTGCCAAAGAAATTGCCGCGCTCCAGGAGCAGGTTAAAACCGCAAGCGAGGCATTTGAGTTTGCAAAAGGCGAGGTCGGACTTTTGCAAACTCAGGCAATTTCATTCCAGAAAATACAACAGATTGATTTCGATAACATCGATGTTCACGCCGCAAAGAGCCAACTGGAAGCGCTCAAGGAGCGGCTGGAGAATCTGAACCATCCGGATTCCGACGCCAGCGTGGCAAAAGCAAAACTTGATGAGGCTCAAACGGTTGAATCTGAAATTGATAAGCAGCTCAGAGCCGCCAATAAAGTAACTAACGGGCTGGATACGGAACTCATCTCAGCCCGTGCCGCAGAACGCAAGGCCCACCAAACTGCGCAACAAGGTATGCAGGATGAAGAGCGAGAGTTGTGCGCGTCACATTTTCCTGCGGTGACTCTGGATCAACTGCCTAACATTCAAGATCTGGAACGTCAACATGAGCGGGCAATTCAGCAAGAAATTGAGAGTGTTAAACGTGAACTGCACCGATTGAACATTGAGTTGACCAAACGTATGTCTGAAGCCAAACGTGTGGATACAGGGGCACTCGCTGAGGCAGGGGCTGATTTGGACGATGTTCCTGTTTATTTACAGCGTTTGCAGGAACTGACCGAAGAAGCACTACCAGAAAAGCTCAGCCGTTTCCTTGACTATCTGAATCGTTCATCTGACGACGGCGTAACGCAACTGCTCAGCCACATCGATCATGAGGTGCTGGTGATTGAAGAACGCCTCAACGAACTCAATGAAACCATGTTCAGGGTGGACTTTCAACCGGGCCGCTACCTGCGTCTGGATACGAAAAAAGTTGTCCATGAAAGCCTGCGCACGCTTGAGAAAGTACAGCGTCAACTGAATACCGCCCGGTTTGTTGATGATAACGGCGAGAGTCATTATAAGGCCTTACAGGTGTTGGTGGCGCAACTACGGGATGCCTGTGAACGACATCGTACACTCGGGGCGAAAGCGTTGCTGGATCCGCGTTTTCGTCTAGAATTCGCTGTATCGGTGATGGATCGTCAGAGCAGAAGCGTGATTGAGTCACGTACTGGCTCACAGGGCGGTAGCGGCGGAGAAAAAGAGATTATTGCTTCTTACGTGTTGACCGCTTCACTTAGCTACGCGCTTTGCCCTACGGGGAGTCGTTATCCGCTTTTCGGCACCATTATCCTTGATGAAGCCTTCTCCCGTAGTTCCCATGCTGTGGCAGGCAGGATCATTGCTGCGCTTAAGGAATTTGGCCTGCATGCGGTATTTATCACACCTAATAAAGAAATGCGTCTGTTGCGTGACCACACCCGTTCGGCGATTGTCGTCCATCGGCGGGGTCAAGATTCGAATATGGCCTCGCTAAGTTGGGAAGAGCTTGAACAACACTACCAGCGAAGGGAGAACGTGTAGGATGTATTCTCCTGATGAGCTGCGTAAAAAGCTTTCCCGACAGTGGGACAATGCAAAACTCCGGACTGAACGCTTACTGCCACCCAGTAACTGGCCGCTCTGTCTGCCCATTGGAAAACCTTCCGCTAGGCTATTCGCAGAGCAAACCCAGTGCATTTTGCAGCACGTGCAGTTATGGCGGCAAGTCGAGGTTGGGCATGTGGATTGGGAAGATGTCAGCTATCGGGCGAGCGACACGCCAGTATCAATGCCGTTACGCTGGATCTTGAATAGCCCTTCTGAGTGGATCAAGGCCGCGTCGGATCCGGTAGTGAGTCGGGAATTCCGCTTGCTGGAGGGCATTATTGAGCATGTCGATCCCATTTTTCATCCGCTGTTGGTCGGTCATCGTTCTCTCTGGCGGCACAAAGATCCACAGGACATTATCAGCGCAGCCAGGCTTGCCTGCCAATTAACACCTGGCTGTGCAAAAGGGCTGCCGTTAAGGCTACTTTCCGGGCAAGGTGTGGATACCAAATTTATCGAGAATAATATTTCGTTATTAACCCGACTGCTGGACGTGCGTTTTTCAGGAGAGGCCAGCGAGCAAGGATTAACGACTTTTCTTGGTGCTTTCGATGAGTCTAGCCATTGGGTTCTGGTCGTGCCGCTATCGCCCGGCTTGCTTCCTTTTAAAAAATGCCGGGTGACGACGGCTGAACTGGCGGAAACGATATTGACTGCGTCACGTGTGCTGGTCATTGAGAATGAGCAATGTCTTCATCAACTCCCCGTGCTATCTGACACTATCGCTATCCTTGGGTGCGGACTTGATGTGCAATGGTTATCCAGCTCTGTTTTGGACGAAAAACACGTTGCCTATTGGGGGGATATGGATAGCTGGGGGCTACTAATGCTAGCGAGGGCTAGGTGTTGTCGGCCAACTATTGATGCCATACTCATGAACCGCGAACTGTTTGATAGGTATGCTATTCATAGTGCTGTTCCTGAACCAATAAAAGCACAGGAAGCAATACCTGATGGCTTGATTAACGAAGAAGCCGATTTTTATCGCTATTTAACCAGTTCGCCGTGTGGTCGTCTGGAACAGGAGTTTTTGCCTGCAAGGGTCGTTGAAGAATCGCTCAAAGCGTGGCTTTAAGTGGGGGGGCAAGTCTTTGTCCACTATCAGGGCGTCCGCATTTGTGGTTAACATTTAACCACTGACGTTAATCCAGCCATAAGAACTTGCACCAAGAAAACAGGTTTCATCATGCAGCGTTTCTGTTTCATCGGCACGCTAACCTTGGTTGGTTCGGCTCTGAGCATGTTAAGCGCCATGCGCCTTAACCCTGCCAGGTAGCAGCGTTTTCTCGGTAAATCTGGCAAGCATCCTCTCGCATACTGACATCTAAAATCCAATGCATGGACTCGATGCCCCAGTGGCTCGAATAGCATCTTTCATGGCTACTCCTCAAAAGAGGAGCATAAGATCACAGTCGACTCGTCAGGTCAATGTTGACGTCGAATTGGGCAAAAAACGTTCATGACCTTGCCCCGGGGATATACGGGATGTATCGTCTAAATAATGAGGTGGAGCCGAGCTGTACCGCCCGGCTAAGAGAACTGAAAGTATCTACTGTCGGTCTATGCTCTACCTCGCTAACAGCGCTTGTCGCAAAGTCTGCTGCGGTGCGCTGTCCTCAACCTTGAAGCGGCTGACCAGCGATTCCATTTCAATCGCCTGTTCATCCAGTAACTGGCTGGCAACGGAAGCCTGAGAAACCAGCGTCGCATTCTGCTGCGTGACCATCTCTAACTGGCTGAGTGCTTCGTTAATTTGCGCAATGCCCAGCGATTGCTCATCGGTGGCGACCGCGATTTCATTTACCAAATCGCGCACTTTACGGGTGCCAGTGACAATATCGTTAATCCCTCGATTCGATTGGTTCACCAGCTTCGTCCCTTCACTGACGCTGGCAATACTGTCGGCGATGAGCGCGCGGATTTTGCCCGCTTCGTCTGCACTGCGCTGCGATAGCTGACGAACCTCTGCGGCGACGACAGAGAACCCGCGGCCATGTTGCCCCGCTCGTGCGGCTTCAACTGCCGCATTCAGCGCCAGTAGGTTGGTCTGAAAGGCAATGGCATCAATGGCGGAAACCACTGCATTCACGCGTTGGCTAGCATCCTGAATTTTTTCCATCGCGCCGCTGGCGGATTCGGTAATGGTTCCGACGCGGTGGGCCTGATCGTCCACCTCTGTCGTCAACTGGCGTGCTTGTCCGGCAAAGTCGGCGGTTTGTTTTACCGTGGCGGTAATCTCTTCCATGCTGCTGGCGGTTTGTACCAGCGAAGCGGATTGCTCTTCGGTACGCTGCGCCAGATCCTGATTGCCATTGGCGATCTCGCTGCTGGCTTGTCCGATCGTCTGTGAGCTGCGTTTAATACTCACCACCATATTGGCGATGTTTTCCAGTGAGGCGTTATACGCCTGATTCAGTTGTGACAGTTCATCGGTTCCCGGCACGCGCAGGCGACGAGTAAGATCCCCACCCATCTCGCGAATGGTCGTCAGCGTTTGTTGAAGCTGCTCGTTGATACTGCGTATGATCATGAAAGCAAGGCCGAGCGCCATGAGTAGAGAAACCAGCACACCGACCAGATAGCTAATCCACGACTGGCGGGCCTTGGCGGCTAAGGTATTCACCTGTGTCGTCAGGTCGTTGGTGGCAAGCTGTTCAACCTTTTTCAACTCATCGATTTTTGCCGTTTGTTGGTTAAACCACTGAGTAGCATCGATATCAAAATTACCGCCAGGAGAGGTGATGGCCTTGTTGCGCATCTGAAGTGCGCTTTGTGCAGAAGGATTGTTGAGAGCCTGTTCAAAAGCCCTGCGCAACTCGGGATTGGCGAACATGTTATAGGCCGTGGTGTAGGCCTCTCCTTTGCCAACCATTTGGTTCAGACGTTCAAACATGCTGGGAGCAAAGCTATTGGCAGAGAACGTGTTGGAAAGCACCGCGCGTTCAAGCCCGGCCTGCTCTTTGACGTTCAGCAGGTTGTAATAGGCTGCCAACCGCTGGGCAATACTGCCGTCGCTAACCATATGGGTCATATCCCCAACGATACTTAGAAGATTGCTGACCGCGTCGGAATAGTAGCCAATGGCTTGGGCGACGGGTATCGATATGCTATCGACACTGCGGCGATGTTCCCCAAGCTGATGTATTTTTTGGGTGACGCGATCGAGTTCTTCGCTGACGGCATCCCCAAGCTCCGCGCGGCTCAGGTTTGCGGCGGTTTGCTCAAGCACCTGCTGTGCCCGATCGGTGGCTTGCCGCTGCGTGGTAAGCTCTGGGCCAAAATTTTTCCCCTTACTGCCAAAATAGCCTGCGCTCAAGCCGCGCTCACGCTGTAATTGGTGAACGTACTCGCCTGCATCGCGCGCCAGTGTGATGAGTTTCTCCATACGGATCATTTCATTTTCTATGTTGCGGCGTTCCATTACGCCGGAAAAACTGAACCAGAGGAGGGCGAGGATGGGCGGGAGAAGGGCAAGAATGAACTTACTACGGATCGAGATGTGATGAAGTGATTTCATAGGTGTGCTCCATAGTCTGCAAGTAGTTCGTTCCTGACATGTGCAGTTTGCAAAAATAGACAAGGGTTTATTCTAGTTTCGGCCTAATAAGAGAATGGTTTAGCGCTGACGCCATGCTTCACTTAAAAAAAACCATGTCTATTTTGTTTACCACCCTGTCAATAATAATATATTGCTTATTATTTAATTGTTTATATCTTTTTTTTCTCTTTTTTTACAACAAGATCGTTAACTTATACTACATCTAAGGTGGTATTTTTTTGCTGCTGTATCGGTATTTTTACAGTTTAGATTACGGTGAACAGTATTGTGATGTTAATCAGTGAAATCAGGGTAAGAAAGACAGCAATCCTGAATGTATGGCGAAAAGGTTTCATCGGGGGGGCTGATTCGGCAGGCCTTGTCCGCACCATCGATTTCAGTGCTTCGGCGGCTTTATTAGCCCGAAACTCCTGCCAGAACCGCAGCAGGCCGCTCAGGTTCACCAAGGATGATGATCACACCAGCACGTGCGGCGTATTGTGCCGTTATAGGGGAGAGGCTTGGAAGGGCTTTTATCAGAAACAGCCGTTATCAGAAGCAATAGAGCTCAGAAATAGTACTCAGAAATAGGTGTCAGCCCCGCCGAGTCGCCAGCGGGGCTGATGAGCATTAATGAATTCTCAGCGTGTGATCTTGATTAACTTTGAAGAAACGAACGGCATCGCGCAACTGCGCACCCTGTTCGGTCATGGATTGTGCGGCCATGGCAGATTCTTCAACTAGCGCGGCGTTCTGCTGCGTGACGCGATCCATCTGTTCTACCGCCACGCTGATCTCTTTGATGCCAATGTGCTGTTCGTTCGAAGCCTGCGAAATTTCTGCCACGATATCCGTCACCTTTTTCACCGACTGCACAATCTCCGACATCGCCTGACTGGCTTTGTCTGCCCGTGCGGAGCCATCGGTGATTTTCTCGACGGTGCCTTCGATTAGTGTTTTGATCTCTTTGGCGGCGTTGGCGCTCTTCTGTGCCAGCGTCCGTACTTCGCCAGCCACAACGGCAAAACCTTTCCCTTCACTGCCCGCTCTGGCTGCTTCTACCGCTGCGTTCAGCGCAAGGATATTGGTCTGGAAGGCAATACCTTCAATTACGGCGATAATATCGACGATCTTCTGTGAACTGTCGGAGATTTCATGCATCCGTTTGAGCATGTCGTCTACGATAAGCCCACCCTGAGAAGCCGTTTCTGAGGTTTGCTGCGCCAACTGGCTGGCTTCTTTGGCGTTATCTGCGTTCTGTCGCACGGTATGCGTCAACTGCTGCATATTGGCCGAGGCCTGAATCAGCGAGGCTGCTTGCTCTTCGGTACGCTGTGACAGGTCGCTGTTGCCCTGAGCGATCTCGTTGGATGCCAGCGAGATGGATTCACTGCCGCTCATGATGGTATGCACGATGCTCATCAACTGCTGGTTCATGTAGTGGATTGAGGCAAGCAGGCTGCTGTTGTCCCCTTGGCGCAGGTGGATTTGCGCTGTCAGATTACCGGAGGCAATCTCAGTCATGATTTCTTGTGCGTAATGTGGATCGCCGCCGAGTTGACGAGAAATATTACGTGAGATGATGGTCGCGATAGCAATGGTTGCCAGCAGCGCCAACACCAGTAGCCCCCAAACATAGTATTGTGAGGTGCGGTATGTGCTTTCCGCGCTGTCTACGATCGCTTTGGTTGTCGCGATTTCCATCTCGACGAGTTTCGCCAGATCTTTCATGAGTTGGCCGCGATACTTGCCAGAGCTTGCTCCACTTATTTTACTGGCTTCTTCCAAATCGCCCCGATTCACGATGTCAATCAGCGTGGCGTTGACGGAGTTGAAAGCAGAGAAGTTTTCGCCAATCACCTTGATCAGTGCTTTTTTATCCTCAGTGCTGGCAACGGTTTGGTAATTCTTAAACGCCGTCATGAAGGCATCAGCATTTTGCAGTAATTCTTTACGGTGACCTTCGCGTTCCTCGGGGGTTTTTGAGTCAATATACTGTACTTGCTGTAAACGTGTTTCAGACAGTACACCGCGCATTTCCAGACTATATCGCACGCCGGGGAGGCTACTGCTGCTTAATTCATCAATACGACTATTGTTAATACTAAGCTGTAAGAGTGAAACTACGCCTAATAGCAACATCATAACTATCAGGACGGAAAATCCGAGTAACAATTTGGAAAGCACTGTGAGTTGAGAGAATTTCATCGCTATTCTTATTGATTATAGATAGAAGGTAGTAGTGATAACGGCAAAGAAAATAAGATCTTTATAATATGTAATTCGATAAAGAGAGGTTGGCGAATAAACAGGATTTAACAACAACAATATCAACAACAACAAGATTAAATCCTGTTAATTTTAATATTTTAATAAATATTTCTGTTTTTAATGTGAGAGGTGGGTATTTCACAAATAGAGAAAATAAAATGTGACCGCCATCAATAATCGATAATTATTCATACCGTTAAAGTCACGATTATAAGTAACAGGATTCATTAGTTAAATGACACATTATTTCTTTTTATAGCTTCACGCATCATCGTGTAGCGCTAATGTTATTACCGCTACACGATGATGCGTGGTTCAGAGGATGCGTCAGTCCAGATAGAATACCGGTTCCAGCGCATCGCTGACCGGGCTGTTATCAAGGTTGGAGGGCATGATATCGCTCATGTGTTTCCACCAGCGCTGGCAGACATCCGTTTGTGCAATCGCTTCCCAGCGCGCTTCGGACTCGACCTCGACATAGCCGAACAGCAGATTGCGTTGCTTATCCAGAAAAATGCTGTAGTGGTGCGCCCCGTGGTTCTTGAGCACCTCGGCCAGTTCTGGCCAGATAGGATTGTGGCGACGCTGATATTCATCGTGGCTGTCAGGAAAAACTGACATCACAAAAGCCTTACGCAACATGGATGAATCCCCCGTAGTCGTTGGCAGAACGCCACGGCGATGATGCCGTGGCGAGTTGAGGCTGAAGCTAATTTTATGCTGAAAGTAATTTATGCTTAAAATCTGCTACACGCGCAACGCGGCTTCCAGTGGCGTGACACCGAAACGTTTACCCAGCGCAATCAGTTCTTCGGTTGAGATCGTCTGTTTCTTACCGCCCATCGATCTCACTTTCACCATCACTTCAGCGGATTTTTCTGCGGTATCGATCAGGCCGAAGGCGTCATCCAGCGTTGGGCCGGTGCCAAAGATGCCGTGGAAGGGCCACAGCACCAGCGAATGACGCTTCATTTGTTCGGAGGTGGCATCGCCAATGGCATCGGTGCCCGGCACCATCCACGGCACAATCCCCACGCCGTCTGGGAAAACGACCAGACACTCCGTGCTTCCTTCCCACAGTTCACGGGTGAACTTAGCGGTATCCAGCTCCAGCACATAGCTCAGGGCGATCAGATTGGTCGCGTGGCAGTGCATGATGACGCGGTCGCGCCCGTGGGTTACGCCCATACGCACAATGTGCGACTGGAAATGCGAGGCCAGTTCAGAAGTCGGCAGGCCGCCGTTAGTCAGCCCCCAGAAAATGCGATAGCCTTTGCCGTCGCTATCGACTTGCAACACCACCAGTGAATCAGCCGGATCCAACTGCACGTTGCGGAAAAATTTGCCGGAGCCGGTGACGATAAACCAGCAGTCAGCCAGGGCAGGCATCGGCTGTGAAAGTGTTTCATGACGCGGCTGCGGGTAGAAATCGCTTTCATAAGGCGTCACATCCTCAGCCGTCAGGCGCAGGCTGACGTTACCGCCGTTACGTTCGTCCCAGCCTTTGAGCCACATGTCGCTGGTGGCTTTAATCATTCCCTGTACAAACCAGGAAGAGAGAATTGCTTGCATAATCTTACCCTTGACGTTGAGTGAGGATGGTTTCTTCATACTGACGTACCTGTTGCAGCCATTCGCTGCCTGGGATGACGTCATGACGCTGGCAGTAATGTTCCCACACGGCCTGCCACGGCAGCGATTTTTGCTCTTCCAGCAGGGCCAGACGAGCGGTGTAATCGCCGTTTTGTTCCAGTGTGCGCAGCGTTTCTGTCGGTTCCAGCAGCGCGCGCAGCAGGGCTTTCTTCATGTTGCGGGTGCCGATGACCCAGGCGGCGATGCGGTTGATTGAGGCATCAAAGAAATCGAGCCCGATATGCACGCGGTTAAGCAATTTATGGCGCACGATTTCGTGGGCGATGGCCTGCGTTTCGTCGTCAAGTAGCACGACGTGGTCGCTGTCCCAGCGTACTGGGCGGCTGACGTGCAGCAGCAGACGCGGAACGTACAGAATTGCGCTGGAAATCTTGTCGGAAATCACTTCGGTTGGGTGGAAGTGTCCGGCATCCAGACAGAGCGCGGTGCCGCGGCTGGCCGCGTAGCCAAGGCAGAATTCACTGGAGCCGACGGTAAAACTTTCCGCGCCGATCCCGAACAGTTTACTTTCCACCGCATCGATATGGTGTGCCTGATCAAGTGGTTCGGCGATGACCTCATCCAGCGCGCTGAGCAGCCGCTGGCGGAACGCCAGACGATCGATGGTCAAATCTTTCATGCCGTCTGGCACCCAGATGTTCATTACAGACGGCGTGCCGAGTTCGCGCCCAAAGTAGGCAGAAATCCGGCGGCTAGCCTGACAGTGTTCAATCCAGAAACGGCGGACTTTTTCGTCTGGATGCGACAAGGTAAAGCCGTCTGCACTCAGCGGATGAGAAAAGCAGGTTGGGTTAAAATCCAGCCCGAGCTGGTGCCGCTTGGCCCACTCGACCCAAGAACTGAAATGCTCGGGGGCAATCTCGTTGCGGGCGACGGGCTGCGCGGATTCCAGATAGATGGCGTGCAGGTTCAGTCGCTTGGGGCCGGGGATCAGCGCGAAGGCCTGTTCCAGATCGGCACGCAGTTCATCCGGCGTGCTCGCCTTACCGGGATAGTTGCCGGTGGCCTGAATACCGCCGGTGAGTGGCCCGCCGGTGTTCTCGAATCCGGCTACATCGTCGCCCTGCCAGCAGTGCATTGACACCGGAATCTGGTCGAGCTGTTCTAGCACGGCCTCTACGTCAATATTCATGCTGGCGTAACGCGCTTTTGCCAGTTGCCAGGCGGTTTCAATTGGTGTGCTCATTGCGTAGTCTCCTTTTTGCCCTGTGGGGCGGTTTCTGGCTGGCTGAGCGCCTGAAAACGACGCCAGTGCCCGGCAAAATCACTCTCCGCACGCGGGGTATAGCGATGCAGAGGGAAGTTATGAGTCAGCATGTGCCGGAAGGCGGCAAGGTCAGCAACGGCGCCCAACGCCATCAGTTGGCAGCCGATATTGCCAAGCGTCGAGGCCTCGACCGGCCCGGCCAGAACCGGAATCTGGCACACATCGGCACACAGTTGGTTCAGGAAGGCGTTCTGGCTGCCGCCGCCGACAATATGCAACTGGCGGATTGGCGCATGGCGCAGTTCGCCGAGTTCCAGCACCACCTGCCGGTAGAGCAGCGCGAGGCTGTCGAAGATGCAGCGTGCCAGCTCGGCATCGCTGTGGGGCACAGGCTGGTCGTGCTCACGGCAATAGTCGCGGATCGCCTGATGCATGGATGGCGGATTGATAAAGCGATCGTCATTGGGGTTAATCAGGCTGGCGAAGGCGGGCACGGCGGCGGCGGACTGAATCAGCGCGCCTAAATCCTTGATGTCACGCTCCTGACAAACGCGCTGTAGCAGCCACAGGCCCATGATGTTTTTTAGCACCCGATAGGTGCCGTCTACGCCGCCTTCGTTGGTGATATTGGCGGCCAGCGCCTGCGGACTGTTAAACGGCGTGTCGCTCTCGATGCCTATTAGCGACCAGGTGCCGGAACTGAGGTAGGCGCAGTCGCGGCTCAACAACGGTGCGCCGACTACCGCGCTGGCGGTATCGTGCGTGGCGACAGCGGTAACGGGAATGTGTCGTCCGCTCGGCGCTGTCCAGTTTCCGACGGTGTGCCCCGGTTGTACCGGATCGCTCAACCAGCGGCGCGGGATGCCCAGATACTCCAGCAGTTCGCTGTCCCAAGTTTTCTTTTCCAGATTAAGCAGTTGGGTCGTGCTGGCGTTGGTGTATTCGCAGACGACATTCCCCGTGAGGCGATAGTGAAAATAGTCGGGGATCATCAGCAGGTGTGCCACCTGATCCAGCTCGTCAGAGGGCGCATCGCCCAGCGCTTTAAGCTGGTACAGCGTATTAAACGGCAGGAACTGAATGCCGGTACGCTGATAGATCGCTTCACGCCCCAGTTCTGCGGTAACCGCGGCCATTATGCCGTCGGTGCGGTGGTCGCGATAGGAATACGGCAGGCCAACACGCTGCCCGCTTTTATCGAGTAACACATAGTCCACGCCCCAACTGTCGATCCCGATGCTATCGGGGGCGATACCCATGGCATCGATCTGGTGTAATCCGGTGAGGATATCGCCTTCTAGCGCGGCCAGATCCCACTGATGATGGTTGTCCTGAAACACCAGCGTATTGCTGAAACGGTGAATTTCTTTCAGCGTCAGATGCTGCGTTGCGGTGTGCAAGGTTGCCAGCATGACCCGACCACTGGATGCACCTAAATCCACCGCCACGATATTCTTCACCGCCATAGCCGCACTCCTTACTTGTTGGATGTGTTGCAGTGTAAGGAGCAGTAACAGAAGCCACCTTCCTATGAGTGCCATCAACAACAGGCGGCTGGCAAAATGACAAAGCTGACCGTGAAAGGGCTCACAATCTGGGAAATTATTTAGGGAATAACCACGAAAAAATCAGGGAAAAAGCGGTGTGATCCTTACCACACTTCAATCAATTAGGCGGTGCGATCTTAAAAAAAGAGCAGCCAGACGGCGTGCGGGTGACGGTATTTTAAGGCTGGTTTTGTCGCTTCTGGCTACTCTTTTTCAAAGGCCGCATTTTTGCCAGAAGCTGAATGGAGAACTGAAATGACGTTACTTCGTGGTGATGATTTTTTTACTTCGCGTGCCGTAACGGTTGCGGTAGAGCCACGTACCCCACAAGCGGCGTTCCCTGAGCATTATCATGATTTCTGGGAAATTGTGCTGGTGGAGCAGGGCGCTGGTGTCCATGTGTTTAACGATCAGCCCTATGCGCTGTGCAGCGGTTCGGTATTCTTCGTTCGCGATAACGATCGGCATCTGTTTGAAGACGTCGAAGGGCTGTGCCTGACCAACATGCTGTACCGCTCGCCGCGCGGGTTCCGCTTCCTTTCCGATATCGCCGCCTTTTTGCCGTATGGCCCGAACGGCGAATGGCAAGGGCAGTGGCAGGTGAATGCAGCGGGGATGCAGCAGTTGAAACAGTCGTTGAACAGTCTGGCTGAACTGGCGCAGAGCGATGCACCGGAAGCGATCGCGGCCAGCGAGAGTTTGTTTCTGCACATTCTGGTGCAACTGCGGAAACACTGCTTCCAGACGCAGGCCAACGGCCCCGAGCGTCAGGGAGTACAGGCGCTGCTGGGCTGGCTGCAAAACAACTACAGCGAAGAGGTCAACTGGGGCAGCCTGGCCGATCAGTTCTCGCTGCCACTGCGTACGCTGCACCGTCAGCTCAAACAACACACCGGTATGACGCCACAACGCTATCTGAATCGGTTAAGATTACTGGAGGCTCGTCGGCGGTTGCAGCAGAGTGATGATTCTATCACCACGATTGCGCACGCCTGTGGATTTAGCGACAGCAATCACTTCTCGACGCAATTCCGCAAGGCATTCTCGCAGGCACCTAAGTCACTACGCCATCAGGCGTTTTCTCGTGAAGAGTAGGTAACGGCAACTGCGGGTGAGGGAATGGCGACAGCAATACGGGGTTTGAAATTACAGACTGAAGACTATTTTCTCACCGACAAAAATGCCGTGATGGTTGCTGAACGGCACCCACAGCCGGTGTTTCCGCTGCATCATCATGATTTCGACGAACTGGTGATTGTCTGGCGTGGCAATGGCCTGCACCTCTGGAACGATGTGCCGTACCGCATTACCCGTGGTGATATGTTCTATGTTTCCGCGAACGATCGTCACAGCTATGAATCCGTCCACGGGCTTGAACTGGACAACATTCTCTATATCCGCAATCGCCTGACGCTATCTGCCGATTGGCAAGCGTTGCTGCCAGGCGGGGAGCTTCCACAAAGCCAGCGTCACTGGTGTTTAGGCTCGCAAGGCATGGATACCCTCCGTGAGAAGGTGGACGCGCTGACGCAGGAGTGTATGAAGTCGGATGCGCTGTCGTTGCAACTGAGTGAAGCACTGTTGTTGCAGATTGCACTGCTGGCGGCACGTTATCGCCATTCGCCGGATAGCCCACAGTTGGCGGACGCGCACCAGTTGGATATGTTGATGAATGCGCTGCGTGCCAGCATTGCCGCCCCGTTTCGCTTTGAAGCCTTCTGTGAACAGCACCACTTCAGCGCCCGCAGTTTGCGTTCACGTTTTAAAGAACAAACCGGCATGAGCGTGCCGCATTACCTGCGCCAGCTACGACTATGTAAGGCGATGGAGCTTCTGCGTTATGACTTGCAAACCATTGGCGACGTTGCCGCGCTGTGCGGTTTTGAAGACAGTAACTACTTCTCCGTAGTGTTCCATCAGGCGTTCGGCGTCTCACCTAGCGCCTACCGCCAGCGCTTCCTGAATGTGGAGTGACGGCGTTAGCTATTGGGCATGATGAATTGTGCCGGCGCGGACTTTATCTGGTAGTGTTCCGTGTTAGAGCATGACTCAACCTGATAGTCGGCAACGATCAAATGATTATGACATCCATAATTCTTCCTGTCCCTATCAGCAGCAAGCTATACGTAGTACAGCGGTGAGCTAGAAGTACTTTACGTGCCTAACTGTTGATAAATTTGAGCAATTCATTATAAAAAACCGACACTTTCTCATCAAAACCATGCTCCAAAATTGTAAAAATATCCTCTCGGGTAAGATTATGTTCTTTACGTTTTTCCTGCAGCTTTTTCCAGTAGGTTTTAGATTTGGCATTTTCTGGTGCGACATCCGGGAGATTATGCACCGCATTTTCTTCTTTATATTTCCTGAATATTTCATCTTCAATATCATCATAAGGGCTGATAATAACGTCCGGACGGTGACCATATTGGGTTTTCGCATCACCGTCTAGAACGGCTATCGCGTCTTTGGATGAGCAGATGAAACCAGTCACAGAATTACGCTTCATCAAATCAACCACATTGCTGCAGCCTCCAATATAAATGACTTTGACCCTATTCTTTGTTTCCATAGTGGAGAGCTTAAGGTTGATATAGTGCTCAAGCGTTACGTCTTCGGTGAAGATAAATTTGTCATACCCTTGGAACCCAAACATTTCCATTTGAATGAAGCTGTAAGAAACCCGGTTATGGCTAACTGTACCGTTTTCATTTTTCAGATAGATGATTGGTGTTCCGTATTCATAGATGGTTTTCATGATGGCGAGAGAATGCGTGGTAAAGAGTATTTTTATTTCCCTTTCCACGCAGATATTCCTGATCGCACCCATCAATGAAACCTGCGCAGAGGAATCAAGGGATACATCTATTTCATCTATGATGATAAGCCGACTTGAGGAGGTTATCATCTTGAAAATACTGATAACAAAGAACTCCCCTGAACTGAAATAGTCCTCGCGTATATACCGATTATTATCAAGCGGCAGAAAATAGTAATTCACACCCTTTATGCTCACGACTTTCAGATTCTGAAACTTTTTTTCATCCCTATAAACGGAATTGAGGAAAGCTATAAGTTCATGCGCTTCTTCATAGTCTCTTTTTAAGTACTTCTCCCTTAGCGTCATATCGATGCTGCCCAAGGAGGGAAATTCTGAGAAACGCTTACCGTAAGGAATAGGCAGCTCGACGTTCAGAAACGTTTCATCTCTGAGAATATTCTTCGTATCAAGATCGCCATCACTGAACCTGAAACTATATACGTCTTCATTAATTTTAACATCGATCTGCGTTTCTTCACTGATGCTAAACACTGACGACGTTTTACTAACGATAGCGGTGTCCTTGAGCAGGGCGAGCGCTTTAATGATGGACGTTTTACCCACGCCATTCCTGCTTGTCATGCAGATAAGTGGGTCGCGTGAAAAATCAAAGGACACGCTGATTTCAGCTAAGTGTTGCAGCGCTCTAATATCTACACTGACGATCATTTCAGCAGCTCCTTGCCTCTGAGCAGCTTGCTGATGATGGCGTTACCATATTTTTTACGTAGATGAAAAAGGTAGTCCTGGTCGATGTTGTTAATTTGACTCAGTACGCCTGCGATTGACAGAATCGATGTCATCTCATCCATCCCTGTATAATTCAGTAGTTTTTTTCTGTCAGTTTTGAGCAGATGCAGCTTCACTTCAATATCCGTTTTGGTTGCTTTGCTGACTGTCATTTTTCCGTCATTAAGTATGCTTATTCCCAGAATCTTTCTTTCATACTTTTTCGTAATGATTTTTGTTTTTTTATGATTGAGGGATAGTTTCAGGAATGCGTCTGATGATAGCATCGCCGTGAGGTCACTTGTGATTATTTTTTTATCCATTTCATCCTGCGATGAAATAATAAGATCATCCGAGTAACGACTATAGATATAGCCTTTCTCGTTACAGTAGGCCTCAATAGTATTGTCATAATCATAAAAACAGAAGTTACTGATTGAGGGTGAGCATGAAAATCCAACGGGCAGACGGTTATTGACAGTGCACAGATAAACAATCCTCTTGATATTCTCTCTAACCTCTTCAGGGTCCACTGTTCGTATATTTTCACAGTATTTTGAAAGCGTATGAGACACTGCTTCAGCGCTGATTGAGGGGAAAAATTTCGATATGTCTGTTTTAAATATAAACTCACTATTACAGTGCGGTCGGACGGCATCACTAATATTCACATCTTTCTGGTAAGAAAAAACGATATCTTTTCTCATAGGCATTTCGTTGAAAACAAACCGAGAAAGAAAAGTATGAATAACCTTAAGCCGGGCTGAACACTGGTAAAGCTCAACCTTATTTTTACTCAGGGGAATAAGGCTAGCTTCGTCTTCCGTTATGAGGGTATGAAAATCAGAGAAGTCTTTTTTGTTATTGAAATAGGAATTAAAAATACTCTCCAGACTGTTATCCTTCATTCATCCTTTACCTATGTTTGATCTGATGCAGCCATCAGAAAGAGTTGACTGAAGCGCCTTTGAATACGTTGCAAATTATTAAGGCCCCCGATAATTGCTTAACGGGAGCCTTAATAATTTACGAGACTATACTGCCTATAGAGGCTTCCTAGTTGACCGGAGATACTCCAGAGTCAGAAGCATGCTGTTATTATGACCACTTCCTCCTCCTTTATCAAGCCCGCCGTCCTCTGGGACCTGCCTTTCTCGTCGCTCAACAGGATTCGATAAATGTAACTTCCGCTTCTGACACAAACCAGTTTGTTAGATTAGACATAGCCCTGAGCCACAAAAGTGTTAGCTCGAATCTGAGCTAATACAGATGAATCAATGAGGGATTAATAGTGGTAGCGGCAGGCAGCGATCATCATGGCGTCATCGGTGATGGCATAAATCAGACGATGTTCTTCGGTGATACGGCGCGACCAGAAACCAGCAAGATTATGTTTAAGTGGCTCTGGTTTTCCTTTTCCCTCAAAAGGTGTTCTGCGCGTTTCTTTTATTAATTCATTGATTTTTTTGACCATCCGCTTATCGATGTCCTGCCAGTACAGGTAGTCTTCCCATGCTTCTTCTGACCAGATTAGCTTCACTCAATGATATCTCTTTCTTCGCCATTGCCAGCCTTAAGGCTCTCGATTGAATTCATCAGTCTTTTTGCATTGGCGGGTGAACGCAGTAAATACGCGGTTTCCTCTAGAGAGTTATACTCTTCCAGAGACATGAGCACGCAGGCTTCACCATTCTGTCGAGTGATAAGAATAGGAGCACGGTCTTCGACCGTTTTCATCATGGTCGCCGATAGATGTTGTCGGGCTTCACTGTAGCTAATTGTACGCATTTGTACCTCCTGATAGGTACTTATCATTGTACAATGTCGTTGCGTTTTTAACCACTCAATCTTTCTTCACCCCCCCTACTCCGCCACCGTTGAAAGCAGCAGGCGCGTGTAAGGATGCTGCGGCTGATTGAAGATCTGTTCGACCGGCCCAGTTTCTACGATATCCCCATCTTTCATGACCGCGATGCGGTGGCTCATATGCTGTACCACGCCCAGATCGTGGGAGATGAACAGCATCGTCAGCCCCAGTTGGCGTTGCAACGCCACCAGCAAATCCAGCACCTGCGCCTGTGTGGTGACGTCCAGTGCCGATACCGGTTCGTCGCAGATCAGAATCTCAGGTTCTGAAGCCAGCGCCTGTGCGATGGAGACGCGCTGGCGTTGACCGCCGGACATCGCCGTTGGGCGGCGGCTTAGCAAGTCAGGCGTCAAGCCGACATACTCCAGCAGCGTCAGAATGCGGCGCTGTTTCTCATCGTCGCTCAAATCGCGGCGCAAACGTAGCGGCTGATTCAGAATCTGGGCGACGGTAAATTGCGGATCGAACGAGCTAAGCGGATCCTGTGTGATCGTCTGAATACGGGCGCGTAGCGGTCGACGTTCGCGCTCTGTTAATGTGCTCCAGGCATTATCCGCAAGTCGGACTTCACCGCTGTCCGGCTTTTGCAGCGCCAGAATGACTTTGCCCAGCGTGGTTTTCCCCGAACCGGATTCCCCAACGATGCCCAGCGTTTCAGCGCGCTTGATCTGGAGAGAAACCTGATTGACGGCCTGCATCCGGCTGCCGTCAGGGCGCTTGAACGACACCGCAATCCGATCCGCCGTGAGTGCAATGGTGTCGTCGGTGTTGGTGTGATTGGCTGCCAAAGAAGCGGGTGACGGTGCAATACCGCTCTGTAACGGGTCAGCACCAGCCAGCCACTTTCCACGGGTAGACGCGGTCGGGATCGCCGCCAGCAGCTTGCGGGTGTAGGGATGCATCGGCGCTGACAGGATCTGCCGCGCCTCACCGCCTTCTACCAGCGCGCCGTGCTGCATGACAATGACGCGATCTGCTACCTCTGCGACGACGGCAAGATCGTGAGTGATCAGTAAAACGCCGTGCCCTGCCTGCGCCAATGCCGTAAAGACTTTCAGCACCTGCTTTTGCACCGTGGCATCCAGCGCGGTGGTGGGTTCATCGGCAATCAACAGCTGTGGGCCCGCCGCCAACGCGGAAGCGATAAGTGCACGCTGACGCAGTCCGCCGGAAAGCTCATGCGGATACTGCGCCGCACGACTCTCAGGATCGGGAATGCCTGCTTTTTTCAGGAGTTCGGAAACGCGAGCGGGAACCTGCTGACGAGGCAACAGGCGATGAGTCAGAATCGGTTCGGCGACTTCCTGCCCTATTTTTCGCAGCGGGTCGAGAGACACCAGCGCGTCCTGCAAAACAAAACCGATTTCACGACCGCGAATTGCCCGCCAGTCGCGATCGGTCAGATTACGTAAATCGCACAGGCTGCCATCATGGCGCGTGAGTTCAATCGCGTTTGCTTGTACGTCAACGCCTTCACCGGATAAACCTACCAGTGTGCGGGCGGTGACGGATTTCCCTGAGCCCGATTCGCCGACCAGCGCCAGAATTTCTCCAGCATTCACCTGAAAAGAGAGGTTTTTAACCGAACGAATGGGGCCGGATGGGCTGGGAAACGTGACGCTCAAGTTCTCTACACGTAGCAGCGGCGTCTTCGCCGGTGCATATGAAGATGAATGAGAGGAGTGAGGAAGTGTGTTCAGGCTCATCGTGCCTCTCCTTTTGCCAAAATAGCCTGTAAACGACGCCCCAGCAGCGTGATGGAAATCACCGACAGCGCCACAACGCTGGCGGGCAGCAGGCTGACCCACGGTGCGATATCAAGGAAGTTGCGTCCATCGGCCAGTAGCGCGCCCCATTCGGCAGTCGGCGGAACGACGCCCAATCCCAAAAAGCTCAGCGCTGAGGCAGACAGGACCGCATGACCGACGCCAATGGTGGCGACAATCAACAGCGGGCGTAGCGTATTGGGAATGATATGGCGAAAAACGATATACAGCGGGTGCTCGCCCAGCGCAATCGCATGCTCAACGTAGCCGGATAGCCTGACTTGCAACACCTGAGAACGGATCAAACGCGCATAACCCGCAATCCCCGCCAGACCGACGGCCAGCATGGTGTTTTCCGGGCCACGTCCTAGTACGGCGATCACCAGCAGCGCCAGCAGCAGATCGGGAAACGCCAGCATGATGTCCAGCAGGCGTACCAGAACCTGACGGATACGCAGCGGTGCGAGCACCGAGAGCGTACCAAACAGCACGCCGCCGAAGCAGGCGATCAGCATCGCGCCGACGCCAATACCCAGCGACAGCGAGGTGCCGTGAACGATGCGGGAAAAAATGTCGCGCCCCAGTTGATCGGTGCCAAACCAGTAAGTGCTATTCGGCGACTGGAATACCGCCCCCATATCCATTTCATCGGCGGTGCGGCTGGTAAACAGCGAGGGGAAAAAGACCGCCAGCGCCAGCAGGAAAACGACAGCAGCAGGCAGCAGCGTCGCCGTGCTCAGCCACGGGCTGCGATAGGTTTTTCTTGATGGCGTCTGCGTGAAGGGCATTGGTTCACTACTCATGGGCGCTCGCCTTCTTGCGTAAGCGGGGATCGATGAGGAGATACAGCGCATCCACCAGCAAATTGATGACGACGAACAGGAATGCGGACAGCATGACGACGCCGAGCACCAGCGGCATGTCGCGGTTTTCAATCGCACTCAGCGTGACCTGCCCGATACCCGCGCGGCCAAATACAGTTTCGGTCAGCACGGATCCGCCGAGTACGCTTGCCAGCAGCGTGCCAGTCAGCGTTGAGGCGGCCAGCGCCGCGTGGCGCAAACCGTGACGGAAACGCAGCCGGATTTCGCTGACGCCGCGCGTGCGTACAGTGAGCGAGAACGGCTGGGAGAGCGCATCTTCCAGACCGTCGCGCAGTACCTGACTCAGAATCGCGGCAATCGGCAAGCCCAGAGTGATAACCGGTAACACCAGCGACATAAAACCGTCGTTGCCAGTGACAGGAAACCATTGCAGGCGAAAGCTGAACAGGCTCAACAGGACGATCCCAATCCAGTAAACCGGCGTGCTAAGCAGCGTGAGTTCCAGCCAGGACACGGTGGTACGCATTACACCATAGCGACCTGCGGTCAGCAGTGCGCTGGTGATGGCAAGGAGCAGAGCCAGAATCAGGCCACCGAGCGCCAGCGGCAGGGTTTCATGCATCGCATCACTAATCACGCTGCCAACTGGCAGACGATAGAGATAGCTGACGCCAAAATCGCCCTGTAGCGCCTGTCCACAGTAGCGCAGATATTGCACCCACAGCGGCTGATCGAGCCCAAATTGTTTGATGAGTACGGCGCGATAGGCTTCATCCACCACGTTATCGCCGCCGCTGAGAATAGCGACGGGATCGCCGGGGATCAGTTTGACGGCAATAAACGTCAATGTGGCTGCGCCCCAGAGCACAGCCAGAATGGTGAAAAGACGTTTACCTATCGCGTACAGATTAAGGTTTAATCCAGACATCATAGAAGTTCGGTTTTGCGTTGGTGGCCCAGCCTATGCCCTGTACCTGTTTGGACAGGCCGAGTTGGTAGGCAGGAATATACAGCGGAACAACATACGCCTGATCGATGACCTCACGCTGTATTTCGCTATAGAGCTGTTTACGTTCCGCGTCACCCGCGCCAATGGCTTTTCTCAGTTTACCGTCCAGCACGCTGATGCGAGTAAAGCCGTTACCGTTCGGTGGCGCATAGGCCGAATCGAACACGGTACGCAAAATATCGGGTTCTGCACGCACGAAGAAGTTAGAAGCGATATCGTACTCGTTGGCATTGGTGCGCGTGGTGAATTCACCCGCATCGACTGGCGTCAGTTTGACTTCGAAGCCTGCCTGCTTCACCTGATATTGCACCGCCTGGAACAGCGCGACATCTGCGGCTTCAACGTTGGTTGAAGCATAAACGAAGCTGACACTCAGACGCTTGCCCTCTTTAGTACGGAAGCCTTCGTCGTCTTTCTGTTTCCAGCCTGCGTTATCCAACAGTTCGTTGGCTTTTTTCACATCAAAGCCCCAGCGGGAGGCAACGCTCGGATCGTAGTACAGCGTGGCGGGGCCGAGAACGTTATCGGCGGCTTTCAGTGTGCCGAAGAAGGCAACTTTCACTGCCGCATTGGTATCTACCGCGCTCTGGAATGCCTTACGCACCGCGACATCCTGGAAAGGACCTTTGGTGGTATTCAGATAGAGTACGCGGTTAACGCCCGGGTTCTCATAGGTAATCACTTCCAGCTTTGGATTGCGCTTCACCGTCGGGAAATTGGCAGGCGGCACGGCGTCAATGGCCTGAATCTGGCCGCTGCTCAGCGCGCCAAGGCGAACCGACGCTTCTGGCAGATATTTGAACACCAGACCATCCAGATAGGCTGGGCCAGTGTGCTTGGCATAACCCGGTCCCCAGTTGTAATCAGGGCGCTTCGTCAGCTTGCTGCCGCTGCCTTTCACAAAGGAATCAAGAATAAACGGACCGGAACCCACCACGGTGGTGCTGGTGTTTGGTGTTTTCTTCAGGTACGTCGGCGATTGAATGCCCAGATATGGCAGGCTCAGGCCCTGTAACAGCGCCGCAAACGGTGAGCTGTAGTGGAGCACAATCGTATAGTCATCCGGCGTTGAGATCTTGTCGATAGGACCTAACAGTGATTTCGCGTAGCTGGAGGTGGTTTTCGGATCGAGAATACGCTCGATGTTGTATTTCACCGCTTCCGCATCCAGCTTGGTGCCGTCGCTGAACGTCACGTCCTTGCGCAGGTGGAAGGTGTACTCGGTGTTGTTGTCGTTAATTTTCCAGCTTTCCGCCAGCCAAGGCGTAAAACGGTTATCTTCCGCCTGTCCTACCAGTGAATCCACCACGTTACGTGCAATCAGCGCCGTTACGCCATAGGCCGTAATGTGCGGGTCGATGATCGGCGTATCGCTACCCAGACCTACGTTCAGAATACCACCTGATACCGGTTTTTCACCGCTTTGTGCAGCGTAAGCACCGGGATTGAGTGCGAAAAGCAGCGTGAGTAACCCTGCGGCGAGAGTCGTAACTTGCGGGTGATTTTTTTCCATTCCCTGTGTCCTTTACGATGACATGAGGCCATACACGGCGGTCTTTTCGCTACTCTAGAGGGCGGGCTTATGCATGTAAAAGAATAAAAATTGATTTTCAATTCCATAAAAATATATATGCGGAAAGCTCTTACGTTCGCTATTGCATAAGGTTTTTCCTTAAAACTCAGTGGTGGTGTCGGTTTTTATCACTACCATTGATTGAAGTCCCCACTGATGCGCATCAGCTATTAGGAAGCAATCCACGATGACGAAATCTTTAAGGAGAGGCTAATCGTATGACTCACGAACCGAACGCTGAAATTCCGTTGAATACTGCACGATAGGCTGTGATTTTATTTTAGATAATGTGAAATATTTGGATGCTTATTATTTTAGTAGCGCACTATAAATTAACCGTAAATGCTAAAACGCCTTGAGATGCACTCAAGGCGTTTTCTCTATCCAAAAGCCATCTGTGATGCTGTGAAAGCAGTAACACAGAAGTATTGACAAGGTGCAGGGAACCTTTGTCTTCCGTCTTCACCATTTTGGCTCTATCAATCAGGCGAGTATCAGCGCCTCATTTGCAGCAATGGTTTGCTGTACTTTGTCAGTGCTCAGCAGTCTGTCCAGACTAGTCAGTGCACTCCTCAGTGGCACTAGCTCCAGTCCCGATGCATCGATATCAACAATCCGGGGTTGGTCATCGTTCAGGTCGTCAATGATATCCAGAATCCAGGTAATGTTTTCAGTGACGCTTTCGCAAACGACTTTCAATTTGCCATAGAAACCCGCGATCTGAGTGAATGCCGCCAATTTTGCGCGAATGTTGTGTTCTTCCTGGCGAAGTCCGTCTACTTGCTTTTCCAGGTATCTTATATTGCTTTCGTGGTGCTTTTGTTGTTCATGTAGCTTCACTTGCAAATCTCTGGCGACTCTCAGCTTGTTTTCGTCTTCTCTCAACGCATTTTGATAGTTCTTTATTTCATCACGCAGAATACTGATGCGCGCGGCGTCTTGATCGACCAGCGACTTGATGCCCAGAAAAGCGCGATCGAGGCCAAGACTAAAAATCGATGCGAAGATGCTGCCAACTGAACTGTCATTGAGGCGATCAAGCTGTCGTTGATGTTCGTTCCGTTCTCGTTCCGAGTTACTCAGGTTATGTGACAGATTGTCCAAATGCTGCTGGAGTTCTTGTATATTCACATCCCCTTTTTTTATATCAACCTCCAGAGCCGAGATCTGTGTGTTAATTTGCACCATCTCTTCGTTTAATTTTCCGGTCTGAAGAATGATTGATGCAACCCTTTCTGTCACTTTTTTCTGCTCTTCTTTGTAAAGTAGCTCACCCTGTATCGTCTGGGTGTGCAGATATGTCACGTCATCCGTCATTGCAGTGACCACCGCTATGGCTTCCTCCTTGCGCTGATTATGCAGATGACTGGCAGCTTCAGTTAAACTCGCGACCACCTTTTTGAATTCGTCTGAGGTAGGTTGCAACTCGTTTTTCGCATAGAACTGTATTTGATTATTCATCTCGATGACTCCTTGTTATTGCGCAATAAGGATGGCTCGTTGTTGTTCCAACTCGATGCTCTGGTTACGGGACGCAAGCAGATTGTTTTGTACAATGAGTGCAAGATTTTTGGCTAGCTCTGGCGCTTTGCGCATGGCCTCTTGGATCGTCGGGGATTCACTCAAATATTGGACCGCTTTTTTCTGCGCGTCGGTGGCGGCTAGGAGGTAATCTCCCGACAAACCATTTACCGCCACCCATTGGCATAGATAGAGGAAGAACGATTTCATAAAATTTGGATCCTGATATTCTTCCAGACGGGTTTCGAGATCCATTTCCTTGAGATCTTCCAGATCACGCTGAAATCCGCTGCTGGTCATCCGGTCGCAATATTGTGACATTTGGTCCCAAAACAGGCTGGCGTTGGTCAGCGTGCCGATGACTTTGCCCAAAGCATCTATCGCGCTGTGCAGAGAATTCACTGAAAGCGTGGAGTTACCTTGTTCGACTTTGAGGTTTTTCAGGCTTTCTGCATATTCAGCCAGCGCAACCAGTGAGGCACGCTTTTCTTTCTGTAGTTCAAGCTGTTTGTTGAGTAGATTGATTCTTTCTTCACGGACTGAGTTTTCCGTTGATGCTGCCGTTTCGGCCATCTTGCTGGTTGATGCAGCAAGGTTGGTCAGCGCGGCTCCCGCCGCAGCATAAGTTTTGCTGCTGTCTTTTGCCTCTTTTTCCAGAGATTTGGCGGTTTTTGTCAACTCAGGCAGTTTTGCTGCTGCAGTGCTATGTTCCGTTTCTTTGTCGTCGCGTTTTACCCGCAAGGCAGTGATATCTTCCGGTTTGGCGCCGCTGTCTTTTTCCAGATTGGCCAGAGCGGTGTTTAGTACATCAAGTTCGTCTTTCAGGTTATTAACAATATTCTGCTGGGCCGCCAGTTGATCTGCAGCCTCAGTATATTTTTTCTGAGCCTTATCAAATTCTTGTTTAGCACTGTCCATACTAGACTGTGCGGCTTTGATTTGTGCATTATCGTCAATGGATGAGCCGGCCTTATTCATAATCGCTGCTACCGGATTTTTTGCGGCAGAATAGGCCCCCAGCCCCGCGCCGATTGCGCTGGTGACAGCGCCGACGATTCCCAACACCAAGGCTTTGGTTGACTCTTCCGCCTCTCGGCTTTTGGCGTCTTCATACAACGCCTGAGTGGTGGCAATATCTTCTAATAGCGCTTGCTGATTGGCTTCTTGCGCTTTTTGTTTGGCGATGGTTTCTCGTTCGGCTTTCTGTGCGGCTAGCAGTCGATCATTTTCACTGGCTTCTTCCAGAATGGTGTTTGATTTGGCTTTGGTGGAATCGACCTGCAATGCTTTGAACTGTTGGGCCAACAATATGGCTTTTACTGACATAGCACTTGAAGATTCTTTACAGTGCGCCAGTTTTTTGAATGCCAGTTTTTCCTGTCCTTTCGTCAACCAACGGTAACATTGTTGCAGTAATTCAATAATATTCTGCGTTTCGCTCTGGAACGTTGTCATGGTGATAATGCATTCATTACATAACATCGCCAGTCGGCTTTGCAGTCTGGCGATTTCTGCCTGCAACGAACCGCCTTTTGCGCCCGCAACACCATGATAAGCGACATAAAACAGTTCGACGGAAAGGTCCAGATTCTGGGTAATGTCGTTAAGACTTAATTGCCCGAGTACTGATTTTTTCTCTCGTTGAACAATGGGGTCATTAAAAGGAGGGACTTTGGTAAGGTCATATTGTTTTTCTTCGATAACAACGATGTATCCGGTGTTGTTTCCAGAGTTACTCATATCTTGTGTCTCCTTGTTATTATGAAGGAAATTAAGCGCTTTGCTGTTGGCGTACATAGAACATGACTATTTCAAAATATTTCCCAGCGTCTATTTACGATTCTGTGTCAGCCTCTGTTCAGAAATGGGCAGCCAGGCGACCATCGACATCGATAATAAAATGGTGTATCGCCATGTGCTATTGCCTCAATGGCATAGGCCATTGTTGTTATGCCATCTGGATTTCCCGCAATACCATTCTTTTACCTGCTACTGATGCAACATAAATTCGCGTTGATAGACGGCGCCCTTTTGTTAAGGGGCTATCTGCTCAAGAATTGATTAACATCGCCGCAGGTCTTTTCGCTATTATTTCCCTATTTCCCTATTTCCCTATTTCCCGCCTGTATATAGTGAATTATGGAACGTTTTATTGAGAATCTGATGTATTCATCGCGCTGGCTGCTTGCCTCGGTTTCTCTTTGGCTGTCGGTGGATTGCTGGTAATGCTGTTCGGTTACGAGAACTTTGTCTCGGCGCTGGATATCTCTAAAGGCAGAGAAAAGCTGAACTGGCTCGGTAAGATGGACTCCGGCTCGCTGAAAAATAAAGTTGCCGCTTCGATTGTCGCTATCTCGTCGATCCATCTGCTGCGCGTGTTCATGGATGCCCGTAATATTCCGGATAACAAGCTGATGTGGTATGTGATTATCCATTTGACGTTTGTGCTGCCTGCACTGGTCATGGGGTATCGGGTTCGCATGTCGCGTTACAAAAAAAGCAAAACGACATAATGAACGCCGCAAACCGATCAAATTAACCGCCGTGTGATTCTGTCTCATCGCCCGCACGGCGCGCCAACATGCGATTTGTGACGGCCCAGACCGCTTGCCGCTGCGGCGGCGAGTTTTGCACTCGACAGAGTCTGTTACCAGTACGGGCAGATAGTCACACGTGTATAGAAACTGCCTGAGTAATACATGAGAATAACAAGGTAGGTAATTATTCTTGGTTGTGTTCGTTTAACCAAAAGAAAAGGGATAGACAAAGGGATGATAATGAAATTTGAAAAACTGTCAGCATAGCTTCTCGGGTTTTCACAAAAGTTTTTAAGTGAGCTGTCACCAAATAGCCATTCATATTCGACTGATGAAAAAGCATGAATTAAAAAAAGGCATAGGACAGAATAAGCATAAAAATAGATATTATATTTGTGGTTTTTACTAATCATGCTTTCACGTTCCTTTTTTAATTTTTCTTTTGTATTATCTATTTAATCCGTCTATTTCATAGAGATAGTCTAATTTGGACAAAGACTTATTCGCGTATAAAAACGGTATGAATGATACCCAAGGATGATAAGATAAGTAATGACTCTGGGTAGGCTTCTTTTAAAAATAAAAAAAGGGATAGATAAAGGAACGATAATGAAACTGAAAAAGCCATCAGCATCAGCTTCTGGCACTTCACAGAAATCTGCAACTGAGTCGCCATCTATCATCCATTCATATTCGATGGTAGAAAAAGCATTGATTAAAAAAAGGCATAAGGCGGAATAGGCATAAAAGTAGATATAGCCGATTTTTCTTAACATTTTTTAATTGCCCGACTTATAATTCCTTGTGGGATGGGTTCTAAGCCAAAGGCAGATCAAACGCGAATGTACTCATTTTTTAATCGATTACGCTATTCATTAAATTATAGTGTTAATTATCCTTGTTCCTTAGAGAAAATCAACATTAGACATTCGCTTTCTTTTCCTGTTTTATTGTTTTTTTCTTTCGTTTTTACAATCTGAAAATATTCCTGAAATTTCGGGTAATTACCTAAACTAAAACCATCAATTAATGGTATTTTGGTACTTTCAACATAAGAAAACAATTCCCTGTAAGCCTCATTAATATGAGTTAAATCACAAAGATATATAGCACTGGTTTGAGGGGTCGCTTCATCACTCGGCCCATAAGAAAAATAATAATTATTTGATAGTCTCGGTACATCCCTGATTTCTTTATAGGTTAATGTATAGTATTTAAAAATGTCTTTCTCCGTATAAACGGTATAAGGAACGATGATGAGCCATCCCCAAAAAAATAGCAGGGAAGATAATGAAATGAAGATAGTTAAGATCGTTTTCATTAAAACTTAAATCCCAAAAATACATTCTCATCAATCGTGTTGATAACTAGATCGTTTTCGTAAGATGAAAAAGGCTTTATCGCTGACAGATAAGGTGGTAATGGTCTTTTATAGGGGTAAGCATGCATTTCTGGATCGGGGAAAATGAGTGGTCTGAGTTCATTATTCTTATATCTTCCCACTGGGCCATAGTAATCCCATATTTTAAAAGCATATTCTTTCGATTTTTTCTGACTAAGTGAAATATAGTCTCTGGGAAGAACTACTGAATAAAAACCGACTAAATTGGAAACCAGATCTTCACAGCTAAAACCGCTATCCGTAGCAAGCGAGAACAGGGGATTAGATTGTAACCCTTCAAACTTTAGAGAGACGTAAAACATTATGGAGAGCGCAATAGAACGTTTAGTCTCTATCGATAACCCTCTTTTTATCTTCCATTGCGCATGAACCCCCGTCTGTACACGGCGATAATGCATGGCCTGAGAATAATTAACCAAGAAATATCCTTTGAGTAACGGATTCGCAGGTTCACTGATGAGCTGCCCCCACAAATCCCTCGCATCATCACCTTTTGCGTGGCCTAAATCAATCCACCCAAGCTGTTCGGTATAAATTAAACGCTCATTTTTTATATGTTCTCTTGTTGTCATTCCAATTGACTCCGACTGAAGGTTTTATCATTGGGTTGCCATTTGTTGCTCACTATCCCTCCTCATAAAAAACCATAATGTATTAAAGAAATAATGAGGTGTGTTTTATGGCTTATCAGTACATATTTTCAGTCAATATACTGTACCCCGATGTGCCTGCAATATTGTGTTGGCAGGTAATGCTTTCATAACGCAGACTCAGGGTTTCAAATGGCTGCATATCGCTATGCGTCAATGAGTTGGGGTTCTGATTAGAGATATTGACAATAGAGGCATCCCTTAATGTGATTGTCATGTAGTTCTCTTGCGTCCCGCTGGCGGAGGTGCGGTAATATCTCAACTCAACTTCCAGCAGTTCATTATTAGCGATGCTGGTTAGGACTAACGGTGTAGACTTATCAACGACTTTGGTCACGGAAAAGGGGTGATGATTGACGTGGCGATCTCTTGATAAGTCGTAATTCGTTGCATAAACAAAAATCTCATCTTCGTGACCAGATATATGTTTATTTCCTACAGAATCGATACTTAAACACCCTTCGGATATCAGTCCCTGAATCTTTCCGGTGATCTTCATGAAAATAGAATTAGCCATTCGTATCACTCCCTGTTAAAAATCCTTGTTGGGAACGTTATAACGTAAATCTTTATTGAACAAAAGAAGAACTCGACTATTTAATAAGAAATATGATTCCTGTCAGAAAGATCTCCTTTCCAAAACTCTATAATTGATTTTTTTATTGATAAGCTATCATGCATGATGAAAGTTATTTATTAGTTCGCTAATTATATTCCAATGATAAATTTATTATAAAAATAAAAAACGAGTGGCTAAAATAACAAGCGATATGGTTGAAGAAGTTAGTGCTTTAATTAAGAAGAAAGCGTTATTGATAACTCGCCGCTTAAGCGGCGAGCTTTATTATCTATTCTGGTTTTATTATTTTCCGACGCTAAGCCAGTCTGGCAGATCGTGTAATCCCATTGCCTGGCGTACCAGCGTGGGTTTAATGCCGGGCAGTTTGTCCGCCAGAACCAGACCGACATCGCGCAGCAGCTTTTTCGCCGGATTGTCACCGTCAAACAGTTCACGGAACCCCTGCATGCTGGCGAGCATCACTGCAGCGCTGTGTTTGCGGCGGCGCTCATAGCGTCGTAGGTAAAGATGTTGTCCGATGTCTTTGCCCTGCGCCTGTAAACGCTTCACTTCCGCAATCAGTTCGGCGACATCCATGAAACCCAGATTGACACCTTGCCCCGCCAGCGGGTGAATGGTGTGCGCTGCGTCGCCGACCAGCACCAGCCGGTGTGCCGCGAAGCTGCGAGCGTAGCGTCCGGTCAGTGGGAAAGTCTGGCGTTCGCTTTCCAGTTCACACAATCCCAGGCGCATATCAAACGCCATCGCGACCTGACGATTGAATTCTTCTGCTGGCAGGCTTTGCATCGCCTGAGCCTGTTCCGGTGAAAGTGACCAGACAATCGAACAAAGGTGCGGCTCGTCCAGTGGCAAGAACGCCAGAATACCGTCGCCGTGAAACGCCTGACGCGCGACGGACTGATGAGGGTGTTCAGTTCGAATAGTGGCGACCAGCGCGTGGTGGCCGTAGTCCCAAAATGTCAGCGGAATATCCGCATGCTGGCGCAGCCACGAATGGGCGCCGTCTGCACCGACGACCAGCCGGGCGGTCAGCATGCTGTCGTCCTGCAACGTAATGAAGGCTTCGTTCTCGCCCCAGGCAACCTGTTTTAATGATGCCGGAGAGAGCAGGGTGATGTCGCTTAACTGAGAAGCGCGTTGCCACAGCGCCTGCTGAATCACTGGGTTTTCAATGATATGCCCAAGGTGGGAAAAGCCGAATTCTTCACCGCTAAAACTGATTTTGCCGAAGCTGTCTTTGTCCCATACCTGCATATCGTTGTAAGGGCTGACGCGTTGCGCCACGAGATTTTCCCAGACGCCGATATGGCGCAGGAGGCATTCACTGGCGGCATTAATGGCCGAGACGCGCAGGGCATGGTCTTTCCCGAGCGGCTGAGGTTCGGCCACCTGTTTCTCCAGCACGGCGATACGCAGGCCACTGCCCTGTAAGCCGCAGGCTAGCGCCAGACCGACCATACCGCCACCAGCAATAACCACGTCGAATGATTGCATTTCCGTATTTCCTGTTGGCGAGCTTAATTAACGTTCTACCCAGCCCAGCGTGCGACGAGCAAAGGCGTCGCGCATCAGCGGTAGGTTATTCATGGCGATCAGACCCAGATTGCGGCTGACGGCCAGCACGGCATAGCGGTTGGCGAATAGCCTGACCAGTCCATCGGTGATCGCCACCGTGGTGTGTTGATCGGGTGTGCGCCGCTGTTGATAGCGGTTGAGTACCGTGTACTGGCCGATATCTTGCTGATTTTTTGCTGCATCGACGAGGGTTTCCGCCAGCGACATGACATCGCGAATCCCCAAATTAAAGCCCTGTCCGGCAATCGGGTGCAACGTTTGCGCCGCATTACCCACCAGCGCAAGCCGATGGCTAATATGCTGGCTGGCCGTGAGTAAGCGCAGCGGATAGCTGTGGCGTTCGCCGATGTGGGTGAACTGGCCCAGACGCCAGCCAAAAGCCTGCTGTAGTTGCTGGCGAAAGTCGGCTTCGCTCCATCCATCGACCTCATGTTGACGGTATTTATCATGGCACCAGACGAGCGAACAGCGCCCGTTGCTCATCGGCAAGAGTGCCAACGGGCCGTGCGGGGTAAATCGCTCGAACGCGCGGCCGCGATGGGGTTCGGCAGTCGTCACATTGGCGATGGTCGCAATCTGATCATAATCGTGCTGCTGCCATTGAATCCCGCAAGACTGTGACAGCATGGAGCGCGAACCGTCGGCAGCGACCAGCAGTTGACCCGTTAGTTCGGTGCCGTCGTCCAGCGTTAGCGTCGCATTATCCTGCGTCCGCGTGACGGCAACCACTTTGGCCGGGCAGTATAGACGCACGCCCGGTGCCCGTTGCAGCAGGGAAAACAGGCGTTGTCCGACGTCGTGCAGTTCAACCACATGGCCTAATGCCTGAACGTGATAGTCCGAGGCTTGCAGATTCACTACGCTGGCGTGCCCGCGTTCGCTGACGTGAATGTCGGTTATCGCCGTTGCATTACCCGAGAGCGCTTGCCAGATACCCAGCGCCGCTAGCTGCTGACGTGTGCCATCAGACAGCGCGAGGGCACGTGCGTCAAAACCCGGATGTTCCTTGTCGAGTGGCGAGTGCGCCTCGATAAGATCGACCGGGACTGTGCCCTGCGAAAGCCGCGAGATCGCCAGCGCCAGCGTTGCGCCCGCCATCCCGCCACCGACAATCATGACCGCCATGCTGTTGTCCTTTGCAATGATGTCATTGCCCTTTGAAAGCGCTGCTTAGTTTTGCTTATCATGCCATTGCGCCATGAGCGCTTCGATGGCATCCGCGTCTTTGATTACGCCCGCAGTCAGGTTTTCGTTGCCGTTTTCAGTGATCACAATGTTATCTTCGATACGTACGCCGATTCCCCGGTACTGCTGCGGCACTTTGGCATTGGGCGCGATGTAAAGACCCGGCTCGATGGTCAGTACCATACCCGGTTCAAGCGGGCGGCCCCGATCGGTGGTACCGTAATGGCCTACATCGTGCACGTCCAGACCCAGCCAGTGGCTGAGGCCGTGCATGAAGAACTGGCGATGTGCCTGCTCGGCAATCAGCTCTTCCACTTCACCTTTCAACACGCCGAGCTTGATAAGCCCGCTGACCATGATGCGCACGACTTCTTCGTTCACTTCACGGATGCTGCGACCCGGACCAAACAGTTCCAGCGCCCGTAGCTGTGAGCGCAGCACGATGTCGTAAATGGCACGCTGTGGTGCGGTAAATTTACCGTTGACGGGGAAGGTGCGGGTAATGTCGCCAGCATAGCTTTTGTATTCACAGCCGGCATCAATCAGCACCAGATCGCCGTCGCGCATTTGCGTTTCATTTTCGGTGTAATGCAGGATGCAGGCATTCTCACCGCTGCCGACGATGGTGTTGTAAGAAGGATAGCGCGCGCCGTGACGGGTAAATTCGTGGTGAATTTCACCTTCAAGCTGATATTCATACATGCCGGGGCGGCATTTCTGCATGGCGCGCGTGTGGGCCAGTGCGGTAATTTCACAGGCGCGGCGCATCACGCTAATTTCTGCAGGCGATTTGAACAGGCGCATCTCATGCACCCACGGGCGCCAGTCGGTCAGTGTAGCAGGGGCAGCAAAACCTTGACGCGTACCATTGCGCAAGGTATCCAGCGCGGCGAAGACCAGCTTGTCGGCATAGTCGTACTGCCCTTGCGCGTGGTACACCACGTCCAGCCCATTCAATAAGAGATGCAACTGTGCGCCGATTTCGCCAAACGGCAGCGCGCGGTCAACGCCGAGTTTGGCTGGCGCGGCTTCCTGACCGAGGCGACGACCAAACCAAATTTCGGCTGTCAGATCGCGTACGCGGTTGAAGATCACGCTGTGATGATGTTTGGCATCGCTTTTTACCAGTAGCAGCACCGCTTCGGGTTCGTTGAAGCCGGTGAAATACCAGAAATCGCTATTTTGACGATAAGGATAGTCACTGTCGGCATTGCGCTGCGCTTCCGGCGCGGCAAAAATAATCGCCGCGCTGCCCGGTGCCATTTTTTCCAACAGCCCCTGACGACGACGAAGAAATTCTTGTGGATTCATCACCTGCTCCTGAAAATAGTCCGTGCGGTTGCCTTTCTCTTCCGCTCTGAATGAGGCATGCCTTTCTACGTTATTTAGTGCAGCGTTGGTTTTTGCTGTTCGGGCGCAGTCACAACGCGTTGGCTGGTAAATTCGGTATGACACAAAATGGCAGAAACGCGAACATACTCAATCACTTCTTCCAGTGATTGCTCTAGTTCTTCCTGGTCTTCATCTTCGTCGTAGCCCAGCTGTGCGATGTTGCGTAAATCTTCGATGGCTTCTTTCAGCTCGCCTTTGGCTTTGTTCAACTGTGGCTGAGCCACGCCCAGCCCGAGCAGGAAGTGGTTGACCCAGCCTGCCAGCGCGTCGGCGCGATCGAAAACGCTCACGTCATCCAGCGAGTCGTCCGGCAGGAAAAGCTGGAACAGAAAACCATCATCTTCCAGCGCTTCACGCGTGGCCTGATACAGCTCCTGAAGCGGCTGCGACAGCGTTTGGGTAAACGCCATGCCTTCGTTAGTCAGTTCAAAAACCAGCGTTCTCCAACTGTCGTCATGGTTTCCACCACACAGCATCCCGCTGATCAAACCGTGCATTTCTGCTGCGGTCAGCGCGACCTGCTGTTGGTGAAGCAGTTGGTCAAGGCCTTCATAGGCAGGAAACGTATTCTCTATAGACATGCGGATTCGTCATCGTTGGCTGGATGGGTTCGTGCTATGCTACCACCAAGCTCCCTTTCGATTCCAGAAAGGGCTTGTATCTTAGATCTCAGCTATATATAGTTGCGCCCGCTTTAACAAGCCCGATGTAACAGGTCATGCTATGCGGGACGCGGGCGCAAGAACGACAAAAGGCAGGAAGGTGGTATGTCTGCACAACCAGTAGATATTCAAATTTTTGGCCGTTCGTTAAGAGTGAATTGCCCGCCAGAACAACAAGATGCGTTGAATCAGGCGGCGGAAGATCTTAACCAGCGGTTGCAAGATCTTAAAGTTCGCACTAGAGTCACAAACACTGAGCAACTGGTGTTTATTGCCGCACTGAACGTGTGCCATGAGCTGGCGCAGGAGCGGGGTAAGACGCGTGATTATGCGTCGAATATGGAACAGCGTATTCGTATGTTGCAGCAAACCATCGAACAGGCGTTGCTGGAGCAAGGCAAAATCACCGAACGTCAGGGTGCACAATTTGAATAACGTCGTATTTTGACAAAAGTACGGTGTTTTTACGCGATAAGACGTGCTAAGGTTTATCGCAAGTAACGAATAAAATTTCTCTGAGATGTTCGTCAGCGGGCCAGTCCCCTGAGCCGATATTTCATACCAACAGAATGTAATGCTCTGCGGTTGGTGAGCACGCTCGGTTCGTCCGAGAAGCCTTAAGACTGCGACGTTATGTTCACCTTGAACCAAGGGTTCAAGGGTTACAGCCTGCGGCGGCATCTCGGAGATTCCCTTTCTTTTATCATTTTTGACCCGTGGCGAATGCAGCCCATGTCATCTTCTGATTCATCTTCATCGGCACTTCCCGATACCTCACTCTCTTCTACGGCAGCATCGCGTCAGCAGATTCGTCAGGCGGTGCGTCAGCAGCGTCGTTTACTGACGCCAGAGCAGCAGTCACGCTTTGCGCAGCAGGCGAGTGAACGCGTCATAGCACACCCGAAAATCATACAGGCAGAGAGTGTCGCGGTATTTCTGTCATTTGATGGCGAGCTGGATACGTCTGCGTTGATTCAACAGCTGTGGCAGCAGGAGAAACGCGTTTACTTGCCGGTTCTGCATCCGTTTCGTACCGGGTATCTGCTGTTCCTGCGCTATGCACCGGACACCGAACTGGTGCGCAATCGTTTGAAGATTATGGAGCCGCGTCTGGACGTGCGTCAGGTGCTGCCGTTACCGCAATTGGACATCCTGCTGACGCCGCTGGTGGCGTTTGATCATCAGGGACAGCGGTTGGGTATGGGGGGCGGGTTTTACGACCGTACGTTGCAGTATCGCAACTCGATGTCGCGTGGGCCTTATCCGATCGGTCTGGCCCACGATTGTCAGCAGGTTGACGCACTGCCAGTGGAAAGCTGGGACATTCCGCTGCCGGAAATTATTACCCCCTCCCGCCATTGGCAGTGGACCACACGCTAGCTTTTGATCGGTCCGGGCACCCGATCGTGACCCAACATTTGTTGTACCAATTCCACACAGTGCAGGAAGCGCGAATCGTAGTCCGACTCTTTGATGTAAACGTATGGGATATTATTGTTAGCCAGCATCGTTTTCAGCAGGTCCTGGAACTCCGAACGGGCGGTGGTGCTGCCTAAGCTACGCAACCCATCGGCGACCCACGGCGTGTTGTTTTCCAGCAAAATCACCAGATCGAAGCGGTATTCATCGATTAGTGCCTGAACGAACGGGTGCTCACGACCCTCGTATTTCTTGCAGAACGCCTGAGTGGTGACGAAATCAGTGTCGATAAAGGCCACTTTATTGGCATATTTCACTGCAAAATCAATGTACTGTGCCTGACCCAGCGCAATTTTGTCGTAGTCGGAATACTGCAACGCCATCTCGTCGCCGCCCAGATGGGAGAACACGTAATCGCGACCATATTCCCAGGCGCTAGTGGTGTTGAAGATATTCGCCAGCTTGTTCACCAGCGTGGACTTACCGCTGGATTCGCCGCCAAGAATGGCAACGGTACGCACAAAGAACGGCTTTACCTCGGTCGGGATATAGTCCCAGTAACGGAAGGGATCGTGGCGAATCTGCGAACCGCTGATGTTCATAAAAGAGCGCTGTGGGTCGATCAGGACGGCCTCAATGCCTAGGTGCTCGCGGTATTGTGCGGCATCCTGCTCTTCGCTGGTATAGACGAAATTTGGCGTGATGCTTTTTTCCTGCATAAACGCCTGAATCCCTTTGCTCCACACATCCCAGCCGTGCGGGTAAGGCTCCATTCCTTGCTCATTGAAGGCGTGAATATGAATATTTTTCTGATACTTAAAGGTCTGTAGCAGCCAGCGCAGGCGGTCGCTGACGGTAGGCTGCTGTGACATCGAGCTGTTCTCAAACAGCAGGCGGTCGCGCGGTTCGTCGTAACCTAAAATCACATGCAGTTCATCGACCTGGCTACAGGCACGCTGAATCAGATAAATGTGGCCGGTGTGTAGCGGATAGAACTTACCGAAGACGACACCAACACTCTTTTCGTAGCGCGGGAATTCCAGTTCAAGAAAGCGATGCAGCGCTTCCAGTTTCTGGGCGCTGGGGCTTTTGATTTTGGCATTAAGTAATTGACTGAGATAGCCTTTGGTCATATCGGTTGCGTCGGCAACCTGCTGTAGGGTGCAACCCTTCTGCCGGATGGCGGATTTCAGGTAATCAAATGATGACATGGTGCAGCACTCTTGTTTAGCTTACTAAACAAAATACCACAGAACAGGGCAACATCCGCTACGCTTTCATCCCTTGTTTAGCTCAGAATGGAGGGGGCGGATGGCCTTCTGTGGTCCGTTTAGAGATCGTCGAGGATCGCCAGCGCATCGGCCAGCTTTTTCACGCCGAACACCTGCATGCTGGCAGGGACTTTCTTCGGCATATTGGCATGAGGAACGATGGCACGTTTGAAACCGTGCTTGGCGGCTTCGGTAATCCGCTCTTGTCCGCTGGGAACCGGGCGGATTTCGCCCGCCAGACCGACTTCACCGAAGATGACCAGATCGTGCGGCAGCGGGCGGTCGCGGAAGCTGGAGACCAGCGATAGCAGCAGCGCTAGGTCGGCACTGGTTTCGGTGACTTTAACGCCGCCGACGACATTCACGAACACATCCTGATCCGACATCTGCAAGCCGCCGTGGCGATGCAGCACCGCCAGCAGGATGGCTAATCGGTTTTGCTCCAGCCCGACCGCAACGCGACGCGGGTTGGCCATCATCGATTGATCTACCAGCGCTTGAATTTCGACCAGCAGCGGACGTGTGCCTTCCCACACCACCATGACCGAACTGCCGGACGTGATTTCGTCTCCGCGGCTGAGGAAAATCGCCGACGGATTGCTGATCTCACGTAGACCTTGTTCCGTCATCGCGAACACGCCCAGTTCATTAACGGCACCGAAACGGTTTTTATGGCTGCGCAGGGTGCGGAAGCGAGAATCGGCATCGCCATCCAGCAGCACGGAGCAGTCGATGCAGTGTTCCAATACTTTTGGCCCGGCGAGCGAACCGTCTTTGGTGACGTGGCCGACCATCACGATAGCAACGCCGCGCGTTTTGGCGAAGCGCGTTAGGTAGGCGGCGGTTTCACGCACCTGCGCCACGCTGCCGGGAGACGATTGAATATCGGCGAGATGCATGACCTGAATGGAGTCGATCACCATCAGCTTCGGCTGTTCCTGCTCGGCAATCAGGCAAATCTGTTCGATGCTGGTTTCCGACAGCATGTTGAGGTTCTGCGTCGGCAGATTGAGTCTGTGCGCCCGCATTGCCACCTGCTGCAACGATTCTTCGCCGGTGACATACAGGGTTTTCATGTTTTCTGACAGTTTGCAGAGCGTTTGCAACAGCAGGGTACTTTTACCCGCGCCGGGGCTACCGCCGATCAGAATGGCGCTGCCGGGAACGACGCCGCCGCCCAGAACGCGGTCAAACTCCTGAAAGCCGGTAGAAAAGCGCGGCAGGGCTTCAAGACTGATTTCCGAGAGCTTCTGTACCCGGCTGACGCCAGCGCTTTCGCCTGCATAGCCAGTGAGACGGTCAGAACGTGACACAGACGCCGAGGCCAGGCGGACTTCGGTAATGGTATTCCAGGCATGGCAGGCGCTGCATTGCCCTTGCCAGCGCGGGTAGTCAGCCCCGCATTCATTACATACAAACGCCCGTTTGACGGCTTTTGCCACGTATCACCTCCCACTGATTAACGCTTTTCGTGTCTCATGCTGCCGCTGAGGATGCATAGTACACCAGTCAGGTCGGCATGACGGATAGTCACCGCAGATTGCTCATTGACCTTCGGTTTGGCGTGATAGGCAATGCCTAAGCTGGCTACCTTGATCATCGGCAGATCGTTTGCGCCGTCGCCAATCGCAACGGTCTGATGCATGGGAATTTCCAGCTTTTCCGCCAGCTGTTGCAGCGTGGTCGCTTTATATTTTGCATCGACAATCGTGCCGATGACGTCGCCCGTCAGCTTGCCGTCTTGCATGCCTAATTCGTTGGCTACGGCGGCGACCAGACCTAACTCATCACGTAGATAATCAGCAAAGTAGGTAAACCCGCCCGATGCAATCGCGACGTGCCAGCCTGCTTCCTGAAGCTGGCTAACCATATTACGCAGGCCCGGCATCAGCGGCAGCGTTTTACGCACCGTCTGTAAAATATTGGCGTCGGCACCTTTTAATGTCCCTACGCGCTGGCGCAAACTGTCAGCGAAATCCAGCTCGCCACGCATCGCGCGTTCGGTAACTTCAGCGACCAGTTCGCCTGTACCCGCCAGTTTGGCGATTTCATCAATACATTCGATCTGAATCGCGGTGGAATCCATGTCCATCACCAGTAAACCCGGCGAACGCAGCGTTGGCGCGTTACGCATTGCCGCGACATCGATGCCCAGTTCGTGGGCCAGTTTGGTTGCGCGTGGCGTCAGCGTGCCTGCTAAACGCACGACCTGATAATCGCCCACGTTCCAGGCGCTCACAATCACCATCGCGCACCCCAACTTACGCTGGTAGCGGGAAATCAGGTTCTTATCGAGGACATCGCTGTAAATCAGCCAGCCAGTGTCGCCAGCGCGGTAGTCAAGCGGCATCACTTCGTCACCGCTCAGTGATAATGGCAGTCCCGGCCAACAGTTGATCTCATCAGGGAGGTCACGATAGGTCAGACTATTCGACATGGGGTAAATCCTCTGCTGGCAGTAGGGCGATAAAGTCGTGCGATAAAGAGGGATGCGGCGTCGACCGAACATATCCCTCCAAAAACTGGGCAACAAGCTATCCTATCGTCGGCGCTTCTGGCAACATGAAAGTATCCAAATCATGTAAGGATTATCATGGTTCGCGCCCGAGTGAAATTTCGGCTACACCGCACGGCAATTGTGCTGATTTGCCTCGCTCTGCTAGTGGTATTAATGCAAGGTGCGTCTTATTTCAGTTTGAGTCACCAGATGGCACGATCTGAACAGGTTGAAGATCTGGCGCGTACGCTCTCCAGACAGGTGGCTTACAGCCTTTCGCCGCTAATGGGCAGCGTGGACGATAATAGTCAAAAGATTAATACCATCCTCACACAGCTTACCGATCACAGCCGCATTCTGGATGCCGGCGTGTATCAGCAAGATGGCTCGCTGGTGGCGCATATCGGTGAGCAAGTGCAACTGAGAGACCGGCTGGCGCTGGATGGCAATCGGGTCGGTAGCTACTTTAACCATCAACTGGTGCAGCCGATTGAGGGAAAAGAAGGGCCGATCGGTTTCCTGCGGATTACCTTAGATACGCATGTACTGGCGACCGAAGCCAGACAGGTCGATAACACCACCAATATTTTGCGTCTGATGATTTTGCTTTCACTGGCTATTGGCATCATCCTGACCCGCACGCTCTTACAGAATCGTCGAACTCGCTGGCAACAGTCGCCTTATCTTCTCACGGCCAGTACACCAGTGAAAGAAGAAGAGGATGAGGTAGAACGTGAAACGCTGCCGGACAGCGGCGCGGGTGTGAAAAAAAATGGGGAAGAGAAAAGCCGCTGACACGCGGACGGACACCCCGTACAAACGGTCTGTTTGTACGGAGAGCGCAGCGGGTTATTTCAACGCCAGTTGAAACTCCAGCCAATGACTATTGAATTGATTGAGTATCGAGGTGTATTCGCTTTTGGTGTAGCGATCGGGGGAAGTAACGGAAATATAGTGACGAAAACGGCTAAACAAGGTGTCGCTGTCGCTTGATGCGGCCAGAGAAAAGATTTGCTGGCGCTGAACCTGTGTGGCTGACGTGCCTTCCGCGTTTTTCTGTAGTTCCAGAAACGTGGAGCTTGCCTCATCGGTGTCTCCTGCATCGACGCTGCGCTGATACTCATCTTGCAGAATGTTTTTTTCTACATTACTCAGTGCATCAGACTGGTACTGGATGAAATCCTGAATATCCTTATCGGCTTGCTGGTGCGCGCGGCTATCCACATAGCGGTTTTTCAGTTCTTCCAACTTTGCGGCTTTTATTGTGATTTCCATGCTATCGGTGGTGTAGTTCCATAATGTCACGCCGGACGGTCTCGATAGCGCCTGGTTAATCAAGCTGACAAAGCCTTCTTTGCTGATATCGCTCCCTGCCTTGAGATTATTTGACCAACCTTCGAGTGCCATTTTATTGGTCTCGACATCATTAACAGATAGTTTGATATTCACGCTAGGGTGTGGGGGAGTGCCCCCGTTTTTTTTCAAACGCGCGATCGCTTCCGTAGTGATGTTTATATTGTTGGGGAAGGTGAGCGTCGTTTTCCCAGTAATCGGATCGATAATGTGTGTGATGTCGCTGCTGGCCGCGGTGGGCTCTGCTGTCGTGGATCGTGTCGTGTTCGATGATGTCGCGGTGCTTTGGGCCTGAGAATTGCCATAACCCGTATTATTTACAGACAAGCTCATACTCTCTCCTTAAGTGCGATCAAATGGTTAAATATTGACCCAAACATTATCGGCAAAGATAAATGATAACTTTATAAATGATTTATGGCGTAATTGTTGATAACGATATCAGAACGGTGACGGCGGGCATGATATCTCCGCGCTGTTTATGCCATCACCGATTGTGTCTGCACGTTAAATCAGGGAAAATGCTCGGCTACCGTTTATTTCCGCTTTGCCTGACGATCTGACATCGGTGTGTTGTTGACTTGATGCTGACGCCGGGTGGCTAACAAAAGAAACCTGAAAATCATGTCTCCAAGTGAATACGCCCGCGAAGTCTCCAAAAGAAGAACGTTCGCTATCATTTCTCACCCCGATGCCGGTAAAACCACGATTACTGAAAAGGTCCTGCTGTTCGGACAGGCGATCCAGACTGCCGGTACGGTAAAAGGGCGTGGTTCCAACCAGCATGCGAAATCCGACTGGATGGAGATGGAAAAACAGCGTGGTATCTCCATCACCACGTCTGTGATGCAGTTTCCCTACCGCGAATGTCTGGTTAACCTGCTGGATACCCCAGGGCACGAAGACTTCTCCGAAGATACCTATCGTACGCTGACGGCGGTGGACTGCTGCCTGATGGTGATCGACGCCGCGAAAGGGGTCGAAGATCGTACGCGTAAGCTGATGGAAGTCACTCGGCTGCGCGACACGCCGATTCTGACGTTCATGAACAAACTTGACCGTGACATCCGCGATCCGATGGAAGTGCTGGATGAAGTCGAGAGCGAGCTTAAGATTGCCTGTGCGCCAATTACCTGGCCGATTGGCTGCGGCAAACTGTTCAAAGGCGTGTATCACCTCTATAAAGATGAAACCTATCTGTATCAGACCGGTAAAGGCCATACGATTCAGGAAGTACGCATCGTTAAAGGGCTGAATAACCCAGAACTGGATTCTGCCGTTGGCGAAGAGCTGGCTGCACAGCTGCGTGAAGAGCTGGAACTGGTGCAAGGGGCATCGCACGAATTTGAGTTGGGCGCATTTCTGGCCGGTGAGCTGACGCCGGTCTTCTTTGGTACGGCACTGGGTAACTTTGGTGTCGATCACATGCTGGATGGGTTGGTCGCTTGGGCTCCTGCACCGATGCCGCGTAAAACGGATACCCGTGAAGTAACGGCGGCGGAAGAGAAATTCACCGGTTTTGTCTTCAAGATTCAGGCCAATATGGACCCGAAACACCGTGACCGCGTGGCGTTTATGCGTGTGGTGTCCGGGAGATATGAAAAAAGCATGAAGCTGCGTCAGGTGCGTACGGGCAAAGACGTGGTGATATCAGACGCGCTGACCTTTATGGCGGGTGACCGTTCCCATATTGAAGAAGCCTACCCGGGCGATATCATCGGGTTACACAACCACGGTACTATCCAGATTGGCGATACGTTTACCCAGGGTGAAGACATGAAATTCACCGGTATCCCCAACTTTGCGCCGGAACTGTTCCGTCGTATCCGCCTGCGCGACCCGCTCAAGCAGAAACAGCTGCTGAAAGGGCTGGTACAGCTGTCTGAGGAAGGTGCGGTGCAGGTCTTCCGTCCATTGACCAACAACGATCTTATCGTGGGTGCGGTCGGTGTGCTGCAGTTTGATGTGGTTGTTGCCCGTCTGAAAACGGAATACAACGTTGAGGCGATTTACGAGTCGGTGAACGTTTCTACCGCGCGCTGGGTTGAGTGTAGTGATGTGAAGAAATTCGAAGAGTTTAAGCGTAAGAACGAGCAGCATCTGGCGCTGGATGGCGGTGATAATCTGGCCTATGTGGCACCGACGATGGTGAACCTGAATCTGACGCGGGAACGCTATCCAGAAGTGACGTTCCACCAAACGCGCGAGCATTAATTTTTTTATTTTTATAATGACATGGATTGGTGGTTCTACGGTTTCATGAAAATCATCGAGGCTGCGGCGTTTAAATAGTGACCATGTTATTAAAATAATCATCACCCGGTTATGCTTGGCTTTAGGCTAAAAATGCCGGGTGTTTTTATTTTTAAATGTATTGAAAACAATATATTAGTCTGATTTTTTCCCTGCTGTGATTTCTCGCCTCGGTGTAACAGACAAATCTGAATTACTGTGCATATCCCCTTGTTCCCCTGTGATTTTCCATTCTGTAGGCTATAGTTAACGGCGTGTTAACTGTTTTAGCTTGTTCAACTGTTAGTACACTTTAAGTTGGTTCATTATTTTGATTTGTTTCGACTTTGCAATTCAATGCACTGATTTTTTTATTTAAGAAGAGAGAATCATCGGAGTATTGATAATGTCATTATCACCTTGATTTGCTGATGACTATGCGGGCGTTAACGTGGCCCAAAGTAGGCTATTTCGGGTTTATAGAAAACATAAGAAGGAAGAGATCGATGAAAAAGACCAAACTGACACAATCGCTGATCGTCGTTGCTCTGGGTTCAATTCTGGCTGGCGGTGCCATGGCGGAAGAAACATTAGGGCAGAAGGTAGAACGTATCGCGGACACCACTGGTACAAAAATCGATAACTCCGCCAATAAAGCCTCTGGCTACGTCAGTGACAGCGCGATCACAGCCAAGGTGAAGAGTGCGTTGTTGGAAGACAAATCGATTACCAGCAGCGACATTTCCGTTGAAACATCAAATGGCGTCGTCACGCTGAGCGGCTTTGTCGGTAGTCAGGAACGGAGTTCCCGTGCGGTGCAAATCGCTACGCAGGTTGAGGGTGTCCAGTCCGTTAGCGACAAATTGCAGGTGAAAGATGTCCAATCACAATCGGTTGGCGCTTATGCCGATGATGCGGTGATTACCAGCACGATTAAAGCCAAACTGCTGGCAGATGACATTGTTCCGTCCCGTAAAGTGAAAGTCGAAACGCAGGCTGGCGTCGTGCAACTGAGCGGCGGAGTGGATAACAAAGCGCAGTCCGACCGTGCTGAAAGTATTGCGAAGGCCGTCGACGGTGTGAAAAGCGTCAAGAACGACCTGACAGTGAAATAATCATCGCTATACCGTACAGGGTTATCCGTAATGGCGGATAACCCTACCTAATCCGCATAACAAACACCCTCTGTGGATACGCAGTCAGGACGCAAGACGCGCGTCAGGATGACCACCATGATTATTTTTCATTTTTGTCTGGTAAGGAGAGCGTATGTTTCGTTGGGGCATTATATTTTTAGTTATCGCACTGATTGCGGCAGCACTGGGTTTCGGCGGTTTGGCCGGTACAGCAGCGGGTGCGGCGAAAATCGTCTTTGTGGTCGGTATTATTCTGTTTCTGGTTAGCTTGTTCACGGGTCGGAAACGGCCATAGCGCCACACATTCCTTCATTCTTTCTCCATAGAAAGAAATGTCATACAGAGCACACAGCCGCGCCACGCGGCTGTCATATTTTACCGGCACACTATTTTTATCGGCACACTATCTTTCTTTTACTGATACAAATCTTTTACTAATACGACCCGCGTATTTGCTGCATTTCGACAGTTTATCAGGAGGGTGATGATGAATAGCGATATCGTTGTTGGTAAATGGAAACAGTGGAAAGGGAATTTCCTGGCGCTGTGTGCCGATTGGTTTGACAGCGACTGTGCCTGGCTGGAAGGGAGTAACGATTACCTGTCCGGCGTATTGCAAGAGGGTTACGGAAAAGCGCACGAAGAGGTATCCTCAGAGAAAACCACGCTACACTGAGGCTTCATCGCAACGACAAGTCCGATTCTGCCATGAGGCTTTGGCAGGATATTACTTGGGTGTAGATTAGGTCGCCTCATCTTGACGGGCCTCATCTTGACGGAGAGAAGCAACGTGCTTTCTGAACGACACCGCTTTATCGATACCCACTGCCATTTCGATTTCCCCTTATTCTATGATGATGCACCGGAAAGCTTACGTCTGGCGCAAGACGCTGGGGTTGAGCACATCATTATTCCTGCTGTGGCTTCTCAGCATTTTGAGCGCGTGTTGACGCTTGCTCGCACCTACTCTCCACTTTATGCCGCTCTGGGCCTTCACCCGCTTTATATCGCTGAACATCAAGAAAGTGACCTGCTCCGTCTGGAAGAAGCGCTGCGCCAGTGGCCTGTGACGCTGGTGGCAGTAGGGGAGATTGGGCTAGATCTCTACATGCCGGAACCGCAGTTTGAGCGGCAGCTTACCTTCCTTGAGGCTCAGCTTCGGCTGGCGAAAAAATACGATCTCCCGACGATCCTGCACTCGCGACGCAGTCACGATAGACTGGCGCAATGGCTCCGCCGTATCGACGTGCCGCGTACTGGCGTCGTTCATGGGTTTGCAGGCAGCCTGGCGCAGGCGCAGGCCTTTATCCGGCTGGGCTATTACATCGGCGTGGGGGGAACCATTACCTATGACAGAGCGAACAAAACGCGTCAGGCGATCGCGCGGCTACCGTTAGATAGGCTGCTACTGGAAACTGACGCGCCCGATATGCCGATGAGTGGCTATCAGGGACAGCCCAACCGACCTGAGCGTATTTCGTGCGCGTTTCAAACGCTGTGTGAGCTACGTGCAGAACCACCTGAAGAGATTGCTGAGGCGCTGTGGCAGAATTCGTTCAGGCTATTTGGAAGGCTCACTCCGACATAACAACGTTACCGTTATGCTGAAACTCTTCCCCTAAAGCGGGAGCCTGTTTGCTTTCGCTTTTCTCTTATTTCTGTGCAACAGCAGACAGAACAGTCATTCCGATTTCATATATCATCCATTAAATTGTGATTCAGATCACTTTTCAGTGTTTTGGACTGTTCGATGTTGTGTGTATTTGTGACATAAATTAGCGACCTTTTCGGGCCACTCTTTATAATCGGCTCGCCAGGGCGTACTTACCGTTCTGGCGAAACGATTTTTATTCTGTTTTCACTTTTTTCACGCGTTATAGGGAACTGCACATGCAACTCGTTATGAGTCTCATCGGCATGCTTGTTCTGATTTTGTTCGCGGTTATGTTGTCCAGTAATCGTAAAGCGATCAGATTGCGCACCGTAGTGGGTGCTTTCATTCTTCAGATTGGTATCGGTGCGCTGGTGTTGTATGTGCCAGTAGGACGCAAAATTCTGGAAGGGTTGACGGGCGGTGTAGCAAACGTTATCGCCTACGGAAACCAAGGGGTTTCATTCATTTTTGGCGGTCTGGTTTCCGACAAAATGTTCGAAATCTTTGGCGGTGGTGGGTTTGTTTTCGCATTCCGTGTCTTACCGATCATCGTCTTTTTCTCTTCCCTTGTGGCGGTACTGTATTACATGGGTGTGATGCAGTGGGTCATCCGTTTATTAGGCGGCGGCTTGCAGAAACTGTTGGGAACCTCCCGTACTGAATCGCTCTCTGCAACAGCCAACATCTTTGTCGGCCAAACGGAAGCGCCGCTGGTGGTTCGTCCCTATATCGCCAACATGACGCGTTCTGAGCTGTTTGCGGTGATGTGTGGTGGATTGGCTTCCATTGCGGGATCGGTGATGGCGGGTTATGCCCAGATGGGGGTGCCGCTGGACTACCTGATTGCGGCCTCCTTCATGGCGGCACCGGGTGGATTGCTATTTGCCAAACTGATGGTGCCGGAAACGGAGAAAACGCACGACCATGACGAGATGGTTGGCTTTGTCGATGAAGACGATCGCCCAGCTAACGTCATTGATGCCGCGGCAAGTGGCGCGGCGTCCGGTATGCAGTTGGCGCTGAATGTGGGGGCGATGCTGCTGGCTTTTGTCGCGTTGATTGCTCTTCTTAACGGCATTCTGGGCGGCATCGGTGGCTGGTTTGATTATCCTCAACTGTCGCTGCAACTGATTCTGGGGTGGGTGTTCTCGCCCGTTGCTTTCTTGATCGGTGTACCGTGGCATGAAGCAACGGTTGCGGGCTCGTTCATTGGGCAAAAACTGATCGTCAACGAGTTCGTCGCTTACATGAATTTCAGCGAGTACCTGAAGGCAGATGATGTGGTTGCCGCTGCGGGCTTGCAGGTTCTGTCGGATCATACCAAAGCGGTGATTTCGTTCGCGCTGTGCGGCTTTGCTAACCTTTCGTCTATTGCTATCCTTATTGGAGGTTTGGGCAGTATGGCACCGACTCGGCGTCAGGATATTGCCCGCTTGGGTTTGAAAGCGGTTGCGGCAGGTACGCTTTCTAACCTGATGAGCGCCTGCATCGCAGGGTTCTTCCTGACCCTGTAAATGTAACCAGGCATTCTTGCAGTAGCGAGATGATGGGCGGCGAAAGTCGCCCATTGTTCGTTTAAGTCCCCGCATTTCCCAGGGTTTAAGCGTGACTTATGCAGCATTTACCGAATGCGGGCGCGATAGGCTTGCCAGAGTGGAGCAACATGCTTTCTGCTTTTATTGATGATGTTGAATGGATTACGTTTCCACGGGCAACGGACGGTGTCGCTTATCCAGGTATTACTGCTCGCTGCCATTTCCACTTATCTGCCTACGACGACGCGCTTTTTGCCGAGGCGAACATTCCTTTTTCCGACGCGCTAGAGCGTGCGGTGCCGAAACGCCGCGCTGAATTTCTGGCCGGGCGCTGTGTCGCCAAACACGTGTTGAACAAGCTAGAACACCCTGATTTTGTTCTGCATAGCGGGGAAGACCGCTCGCCACAGTGGCCGGGAAATATTGCCGGTTCACTGAGCCATAACAAAGACAGCGTACTCTGCGCCGCCCATTTACGTAGCAATGCGCTATCGTGCGTGGGTGTGGATATCGAAGGATTGATGTCCGACGAGCGTGCGCAATCGCTGTGGCCCGGCATCATTGGCGATGAAGAGTTCCAGTGGTTTCAGGAGCGAGATGAGGCATTTAGCTGTTTGCTGACGATCAGCTTTTCGGCGAAGGAGAGCCTGTTTAAGGCGCTTTACCCGCAGGTCAGGCACTATTTCGATTTTCTGGATGCCAGGCTGGTGGCGCTGGATATCACCAAACGCGAATTCGAGCTGGAACTGCTGACCGATCTGACGCCAATGTTTTATGCCGGACGCCGTTTTAAAGGCGCGTATCTGTTAAGAGAGTACGACGTCACCACCTTTCTCTGCTGCTAAAAAAGCCCGCGTTAGCGGGCTTCAGACTGTTGACAAACCTATTTTCTGAACGAAAACGGGAGTAACGGAATAGAAGAGTAAAGCGTTTGCGCCAAGGATGGCGCAATCCGAGCGTACAGGGATGTATTTACAGCGTCTTTACGATCTATCCGTTACTCCCGCTCAACAGACTTTGTCAGCCACCTCAAGCCCGCGTTAGCGGGCTTAGAACGTTATTGATCAGAACGTATCGGCATTAGAACTTATAGCTCACGCCGCCGTACACCGTACGTCCAGACAGGAAGTAGTCGTTGTCAGTGGCAACATAGTCCCGTTTTTCGTTGGTCAGGTTAGTGACGCCCAGTTTTAGATCTACGTTTTTAACCGGTGTATAAGTGGCACCGATATCCACGGTATTGAAACCGCGAGTCTTGGTGGACTCTTTGTCAAGCAGATATTGGTTCCCCGTATATTGGTAAGCAATATAGGTTGATACATTATCTAGTGCTTGCCAGTTCAACTGCGTGTTAACTGTATTTTTTGGGGTTTTTTTCAGGCGCTTCTTGGTGGTGCGGTCTTCGGCATCGACGATAGTCCAGTTAGTGGTCCAGTTTAGGTCATCCGTGAGATCGACCCAAAATGAGGTTTCAATTCCCTGAACCCGCGCTTTATCCACGTTGTAATAAGGAAGATTGGCTACCCTAGTTCTGTCTTTATCCCAAGCCTCAGATTGGATCATATTCTTGATATCATTATTAAACAGGGTGATACCTGTACCGAAATGTTCTGCCTCATAGGCAGTACCCAGTTCATAGCTGATGGAGGTTTCAGCCTTCAGATCAGGGTTACCGACGAGATAGCAGAATCCGCGACATGCTGCTTTCATATAGCCGGGGGTAAATTGAGCGAGGGTTGGGGCTTTAAACGCTTTATTCACGCCGCCTTTGATGACCCAGTTGTCAGTTAAACTATAAGTGGCGTAAGCGCGTGGACTGAATTCGGTGCCATAGACCTCATGATGGTCGACGCGACCACCAAACGTGAGGGCTAAATCAGCGAGTTTGAACTCATCTTGCAGGAAGAGGGCGCTCTGATTAACGTTCACTTTGCCATTTTTCAGGTTCATGCTGTGTTCCAGCGATGTGATGCGGTATTCACCGCCGCCAGTCAGCAAATGGTCACCTAGGTAACCAGACACTTGGCCGTCAACCGTCTGATTATTCTGAGTAATATCGGCTATGCCTTTATTGAGTTCAGAATTGTCCATTAAATCGATTTTTTCGTAGTAATAACGTAACCGCGTATCGACACTGTCCCAGCTACCGTTATGCGTGAGACCCATACCAAGGCGATCTATTTTTTGAGTATTATGGGCGGTTGCACCATAGTTATTCCAATCGACGAAACGGTCATCTTTGGTATAAGTCGCATCAAAATCCAGGCTCTGCTGAGAATCGATCAACCAGGTCAGGTTGCCTAACACGCTGTAGTTATCGCGTTTTTCTATGGCATCGGAGTTGCGGTTTTTCGATTGCTCGGTACGCCACGCATCACGTTTACCGCCATCGACAATCAAGCTGCCCAGCAGCGTATTTTCCACCAGTGGCCCGCTGATATAGCCATTTAGGCGATTATGGTCGCCGCCGGAACCTTCGGTGGGTGCCTGAAAGTTATAGCCGATCTCACCAGCAACTTTCTCCCCCGGCTGGCGCAGAATCACGTTTACCACACCGCCCAGCGCATCGGCACCGTACAGTGAAGACATCGGGCCACGAATCACTTCAATACGTTCAATCGCCGACATAGGAATGGAACTCAGATCGAAATCATTCCCCATATCAGTTGCGAGTGATTCTTGGGAGTTAACCCGACGACCATTCACCAGCAGCAGCGTGTAGTCTGCCCGCATGCCACGGATCTTGATTTCGTTACGGCCATAGCTGGTAGAGGGATTGATGTTAATGCCCGGCAGCTTTTTCACCGCGTCGGTAACGTTATTCACCGACATCTTTTCCAGCTCGGCGCGGGTGATGACAGAAACGCTGGCGGGGGCGCTTAGCGTGGTGTGTTTCGTCTGTGTTGCTGTTACAACGATTTTTTCATCTGCTGCGTTTTCCGCCTGTGCGAGTGCAGGCAGTGCCAGTAACCCCGTCACCAGCAGGGCGCGATACACCTTGCTGTGTGGGAAATGATGATGTGAAAAACGACTTTCTGGTTTTAGCTGCATGTCAAAGACCCCATCAAAGAGTGGAAAAAATATCCCCGTAAATAACGTGTTGTATTACCTATCTTGCCGACCCACTCGCGGTGTGAATCGAGTGCTCATTGTGTGAATCGATCGGTTCATTCATTGCTCTAAAGCCTGCGCGGATTGGCGTTGAGCTATCTTTCGGCTGCGTTCAGCCAACTGCGGAATCAGGCGCAGGGTCAGCAGCATGGCGACCAGCGCAAATACGGCGCTGGCGATAGCAAGCTGTGAGAAACCGTCAATTTTTCCCTCGGTAGAAGTGCTCAGATAAGCGGCAGACGCGACGCTGGCAAGCCCAGACGCCACGTTGGCCGCGGTTCCCTGATAGGACATGAACGCGGCGCGCTGATGTGGCAGTGGAATGCCTGCGGTAATCGCCAGCGTGCTGCTGGAGCGGGCTGCGCTGAGCGCCATGAACAGGGTGAACACCAGATACAGGGAAAGTGAAAAAGGCAAAACGAAACCGCAGAGAATGACAACGGCCAGCAGCAGCGTCGTGACGACAATCGTCCGGCTGGCATAGCCGCGATCCAACAGATTGCCGCACAGTTGCATGGTCACCATGCTGGCCAGTCCACCGCAGAGATAGAGCAGGGAAATATCATCACGCGGGAAGGCCAGATTGAACTGAAAGTAGTTGGAAAAGTGGGGAATCAGCAGGAAATGACCGAACATTTGCAATGAGATTACCGTCAGTCCCAGCAGGAAAAGGGGGGATGCCAGCAGGTCATGTAATACCGACGTGGATGCTGTAGTAGGGGAATGACCTTGCTGAACCCGATGCGTCGGCGGCATTGACGGAAAGCACCACAGCACCAACAACACCAACAGCAGGCCGCCGACGCCGAAAATATAAAACGGCGCTTGCCAGTTAATACGGTGAGCTAACTCCAGTGACAGCGGCATGATGACAATCGCCGCGAGCGAAAAGCTCATGCCGACATACGCCAACTGTTTGCCGCGCTCGTTGGCCGGCACAATATCGACAACCGCAGCCATCAAGACACCGGATGCCGGCCCGGCAACGCAGCCCGCCAGAATAAACAGCAGCAAAAGATCGGTTTGGCTGGTGGAAAACATACAAGCGGCCGTCAGGCCAAAGCGTAGCGTCAGCAGCACGATCAGAGCATGTTTACGGTTAAATCTATCCAGATAGGGCGCGGCGAGGAAGCCGACAATGGCAGAGGCAAACGTTGCACCGCCGCTAATGTAGCCGATGTTCTTGGCATCCATCGACAGGGCGCTGACGAAATCGGGGCCTAACGGCATCACCATCATCAGGCTACCGAGGGAAAGCATGTTGATGAGCAACGCCAGATGCACAACGGATCGGGTGCGCGGGCGGTACATGCTTTCATCCATGACAGGCTCACATTTAGACACAGTTAGTAAGATATCTGCACAGTCTAGCGCAGCTTAATTTCCATGACAATGAATGATAAGTATTTTCATTATCATCTGTGATGTGGGTTTTATAATCAATACATTCCCTTCGCTAACGATTAACCATTATGAAATATGTACAAAAAAATTGATTAACATCAATTTAACCCCTAATTACTGGGCGTGAATAACCTTTCTGTGGAAGGATTGACCGAACACGTTACTTCAGTGTAATTTAACTGCGCTTGATATAAATGATAATGATTTTGATAATCATTGATATTTAATTTGCGAGCGCAGGAGCTATCTTGTGGATACACTGATTACAGAAACTGAAGCATCTAGCGGGCTAACCTATTCGGAACAGACCGCTTTTTTATATGCATCGGAACACCGAAGCCTGTTTACTTCCGGCTTATTTGAACGTATTTCTTCCCCTGTTTGTGTTTCGGGCTCGCACGATGACGGGCTGAGCCCTGCAATCGCGCAGGCATTCCAGCGAGCGCGTCAGGCAGGGCAGTCGCTGCCTATTGTTGTGGGGGCGATTCCCTTTGATACCACGCAACCATCTTGTCTCTATATCCCTGATAGTTATACCGTTACGACGAAATCTGAACTCGTCAGCCGTGCCCGTAAGCACACGGCGGCGGGACCTACCGCGTTAACGTTAAACAGCGTCCCGGACGAATGTCAGTTCAAGTCCATCGTGGCAGAGGCCGTTGAGCGCTTCCGCCGTGGTGAACTGAGCAAAGCGGTGCTGTCACGTATTCTGGACATTGAGCTAACGAGCCCCGTTAAGGCGCAAACGATCCTCAATAACCTGATGGTGCAGAACGCCGGTGGATACCACTTCTCACTGCCGCTGCCGGATGGTTCGGTCTTGCTGGGTGCAAGCCCGGAACTGCTGCTGCGTAAGCAGGGGAACGTCATTGTCTCTAATCCGCTGGCGGGATCGGCGCGACGAATGAACGATGAACATCTGGATTACCTGAACAGCCAGCGCCTGCTGAAATCGGGTAAAGACAAGCACGAGCATAAGCTGGTGGTGGATGACATCCGCCAACGCCTGATGCCGCTATGCTCGTCGTTAACCATTCCATCGGCCCCTTCGTTGATGCATACCGCCTCCATGTGGCACCTGTCTACCGCTATCCGCGGTGAACTGGCGAACCCGGAGATGACGGCGCTTCAGGTCGCCTGCCAGCTCCATCCTACCCCCGCACTGTGCGGCTTCCCCACGCAGGAAGCGCGTCAGCTGATTGCCGAACTGGAGCCGCACGATCGCGGCGTATTCAGCGGCATCGTCGGCTGGTGTGATGCCAACGGCGATGGTGAATGGGCGATAGCGATTCGCTGCGGCACCATCAAACACAACAAAGTCCGCCTGTTTGCTGGTGCGGGCATTGTTGAGGCGTCCGTCCCCGAGGACGAATGGGCTGAAACCGCCGCTAAATTAAACACGATGCTGAATGCGTTTGGGCTTAACTCAGGTGTGGATGGACTATGAGCATTGAATTTACGCCCTGGCCAGAGGAACTGGCACAGCGTTATCGCGACAAGGGGTACTGGGTTGGCCTGCCGCTCACGGATGCCTGGGAACGTCATCTGGCGACGCAACCTGATGCCGTTGCGGTAGTGTGCGGCGAGCGCCAGTGGAGCTATCGGGAGCTGGATCGACAGTCTTCCGCACTGGCATCACGCCTGACGGAAAGCGGCCTGCGCTGTGGCGACACCGCGCTGGTGCAGTTACCAAATGTGGCCGAGTTCTACCTGACCTTTTTTGCGTTGCTGAAAATGGGCGTCGCGCCGGTTAACGCGCTGTTCAGCCATAACAAGCTGGAGCTGTTGTCGTACGCCACGCAGATTGAACCACGCTTACTGATCGCCTCGGCTGAACATTCGCTGTTTGGCAACGGTGAATTTCTGGATCGGCTACAGACGCAGGTTCCCCGCCTGCAAACGGTGGTGATGCTCGGCGACAGCCCGCTGGGGCACAGTCTGACGGACTGGCTGCAACCGTACGCGTCGACCAGCCAGTATCAGCCTTCTGCGTCGGGGCAGGTGGCTTTCTTCCAGCTTTCTGGCGGCAGTACCGGCACGCCAAAGCTGATTCCTCGCACCCATGATGATTATTACTACAGCGTGCGCCGCAGCGTGGAAATCTGTGAGCTGACGCCACACACCCGCTATCTGTGCGCGTTGCCCGCGCCGCATAACTTCCCGTTAAGTTCGCCCGGTTCGCTTGGCGTGTTCTACGCCGGTGGACGTGTCGTGCTGGCTCCGGATCCGGGAGCGATGACCTGCTTCCCGCTGATCGAACGCCATCAGATCGATATGACCTCGCTGGTGCCGCCCGCTGCCGCGCTGTGGATCCAGGCGGCCGAACAGTTTGGTGGCGCGCTGCGTAGCCTGAAAATCTTGCAGGTGGGCGGGGCGAAGCTGAGTGAAACCGTTGCACGTCGTATTCCGGCGGTATTGGGCTGCCAGCTACAGCAGGTGCTCGGCATGGCGGAAGGGCTGGTGAACTACACCCGACTGGACGACAGCGACGAGCACACTTTCACCACGCAAGGCTATCCGATGAGCCCAGACGATGAAGTGAAAGTGCTGGATATCGACGGCAATCCGGTGCCGAGAGGCGAAGCGGGACTGCTGGCGACGCGCGGTCCGTATACCTTCCGTGGCTATTACCGCAGTCCGGAACACAACGCCCGCGCCTTCGACAGCGAAGGCTTCTACCACTCGGGCGATGTGGTGCAGATGACCGAAGATGGCTATCTGCGCGTGGTCGGGCGGGAAAAAGATCAGATTAACCGCGGTGGTGAAAAGATTGCCGCGGAAGAGATCGAAAACCTACTGCTCAAGCATGACGGCATTCTCCATGCCGCGCTGGTGTCCATGCCCGATCCGATTATGGGCGAAAAGAGCTGTGCTTTTCTGGTGGTCAGCGATCCCTCGCTGAAAGCTATCACGTTAAGAAAATATCTTCGTAATCAGGGTATTGCTGAATTCAAACTGCCGGACCGCTTCGAGATGATCGACACCTTGCCCGTTACACCTGTCGGCAAGATTGATAAGAAATCACTCCGTCAGCGCATCCAGACCCAACTTAGCACTCAAGCCGAACGTAGTATTCAAAACAAATAAGGATTTTGTGATGGCAATCCCTTCTATTGCGTCTTATCCCCTGCCGCGCGCACAGGATTTCCCTGAGAACAAGGTTTCCTGGGCGTTTGAACCTGCGCGCGCGGTGCTGCTGATTCACGACATGCAGGACTATTTCGTGAACTTCTATGGCGCGGGCAGCCCGCTGGCGCAGCAGTTGATCGAGAACATTGTGGCGTTGCGAACCTACTGCAAAGCACAGGGGATTCCGGTGGTGTATACCGCGCAGCCGAACGCACAAAGCGCGGCTGACCGGGCGCTGCTGAACGACATGTGGGGCGCAGGGCTGAATAATCATCCTGAAAAGCAGCGTGTCGTGAGCGCGCTGGCACCGGATGAGCACGACACGGTGCTGGTGAAGTGGCGCTACAGCGCCTTCCACCGTTCGCCGCTGGAACCGATGATGAAAGAAATGGGTAAAGATCAGCTGATTATCTGCGGCGTTTACGGGCATATCGGCTGCATGATTACCGCAACGGATGCCTTCATGCGCGACATCAAGCCATTCATGGTTGGCGATGCGGTGGCGGATTTCTCACTTCAGGAACACCAGATGGCGCTGAAATATGTGGCGACGCGCGCCGGACGGGTGGTTAGCACGGCAGAACTCACAGGAGCAAAAATGGCACAGGCACTGACGAAACAAGGACTGAGAGCGCACCTGCTGACCTTGATCGACGAAGAAGACGATCAGTTCGATGAAGATGAAAACCTGATCGACTATGGTTTGGATTCGGTGCGCATGATGGCGCTGCTGACCGAATGGCGCAATCAGGGCGTCACGCTGAGCTTTGTCGATCTGGCGCGTAACCCTAGCCTGAATGCCTGGTGGGCGCTGATCGAAAAACAGCAGGGAGCCGCATCATGAAGCCCTTGAGCGTTGCGCAGCGCGGGCTGTGGTTAGGTCATGCCCTGAACGATGATAAAGCGACGTTCAACACGGCGGAGTGCATCGCGTTTGATGGCAAAGTCGATAGTGAAGCCATGCTAAGCGCGATCCGTCAGGCAGTCATGGAGTGTGAGTGCCTGTACTGCCAGTTTGTTGAGGTCGAGGGTGAACATACCGACCAGCCGGAAATCGGCTTTGTGGCTTCACAACTATCGGTGCCGATCGGCGTGCTGCCGATTAGTGAACTGTTGCCTGCGCCGATGACGGATGAAGAGCAGACAATACGCCAGTGGGCGCGTGAGGAAATCGCCCAGCCGCTGGATTTGCTGAACGGATTACCCTGCCGCTTTGCGCTGTTGTGCGGTGAAAAGCGTGATTTTCTCTATAGCTGCGTTCACCACATTGCGCTGGACGGCTTTGGCACCACAATGCTGTTTCAACGCATCGCCCAGATCTATACCGCACTGACGGCGGGGCAACCCGTGGCTGTGGCGGAGTTCGGCCCGTTCAGCGAGGTACTGGAAGAAGAGCAGCAGCGTGATGCCAGCGGGCAGACGGCGCAGGCGCGTGATTTCTGGCTAGAAACGCTGAACGCAATGCCGGAGCCGGCCAGCTTCAGCGAGAAAAAAGCCCCGATTGTGGCGCGTTTTTTGCGCCAAAGCAGCGTGTTGCCTACAGATATCTGGCAGCCGCTGACGGCGCTGTGTGAAGGCAACAAAATCAGTTGGCCGGATTTGTTTTTGGCGATGCTGGCGACGCACCTCAAGCTGGTGTCCGGCAGCGACAGGCTGACGTTCGGCATGATGGTGATGAACCGTATCGGCTCCGCCTCGCTGACGGTGCCGAGCATGCAGATGAATATCGTGCCGCTGTGCATTCAGGTGGATGAACAGGCGGACTTTGTCACACTGGCGCAGCAGGTTGCCCGCACCAAACGCACGCTGCGTCGTCATCAGCATTATCGCTATGAACATTTACGGCGCGATCTGAACCGCGTCGGCGGCGAACAGCGCCTCTTCGGTCCGCTGATCAACATCATGCCGTTCGATCATCCGCTCAACTACGGATCGCTGTCATCCAGTACCCTGAATCTCAGTGCCGGGCCAGTAGAAGATCTGACGATCGAGATCCATTTCAAACCGGATGGCACACCGGTGCTGGATTTTGATGCTAACCCAGCCTGTTACAGCGCGGAAGCGCTTGCCAGCCTGCAAGAAACGCTGTTCACGCTGCTTCAACGCTGGCTGGCACAGCCGCAGCAGACCAGTGGCGAACTGCTGGGACGCTGGCTGCGTGAAGAACGCGAATTGGCGCTGATCACCAGCCGCGAGCCTGAGCCGTTTGCCGAACCGGTTCTGACGGCGATCGCCAAACAGGCGCGTAAAAACCCGAACCATCCGGCGCTGACGCAGCGCGATCGACAGTACAGTTACCAGCAATTGCTGGATCTGAGCGGTCAGGCTGCCGCGGCGCTGCATGAGCGCGGCGTTCAGCCCGGCGAACGCATCGGCATCATGCTGAACCGTAGCCCTGAAACCATCATTTGCCTGCTGGCCGTGATGCAGTGCGGTGCGGTGTATGTGCCGCTCGATCCTGAACAGCCGCGTGAACGTCAGCAGCACATCATCCAGATTGCCGATCTGCATACGATCGTCACGCAGGCGGATTATCAACATCGGCTGGCGTCGGTCTTTTCCGGCGAGATTGTTCTGGCGGGGCATCTTCTGTCATCCAACGCACAGGCCGCCGCGCTACCGCCTGTGGAAGTGAGAGACGGGCAGATTGCTTATGTCATGTTCACCTCGGGATCGACCGGATTGCCGAAAGGCGTGGAGATCGGTGCCAGCGCGTTGGATCACTTCACGGCGGCGGCACGTCAGCGCTACGGCCTGCGTGCGGCGGATCGCGTGCTGCAATTTGCTCCGTTCAATTTTGATGCCAGCATCGAAGAAATTTTTGCCACGCTGACCAGCGGTGCGACGCTGGTGTTGCGTACCGACGAGATGCTGGAGTCTATTCCGACCTTTGTCGAGCAGGTCGAAGAGCAGGCGATTACGCTGCTCGATCTGCCAACGGCATTCTGGAATGAATGGGTGGTGGGGCTGAAAACCGGCACGCTGACCATGCCTTCCGCACTGCGCGCCATCATCATCGGCGGTGAAGCGGTGTACCCCGAACAACTGGCGCAGTGGCAGCGTCATGCACCGAATACGCTGCGCTTAATCAATACCTATGGCCCAACCGAAACCACGGTAGTCGCGACCAGTTGCGATCTGCAAACGCAGTCTGCCGATGTGGCGCAGCTTCCTATCGGTCTGCCGTTGGCGGGCGTCAACGCGCTGATTTTGGCGGCGGGCGATCGCCCTGCGGCGGAAGGGGAACTGGTGCTGCTGGGGCCAACGCTGGCAGCGGGTTATATCGGTACAGAACACACGGCGTTTATGCAAATAGCGGTGGGCGATCAGGAGCTTCCTGCTTACCGCACTGGCGACAGAGTTCGGCTGGAAAAAGGACAGCTGTTGTACCTCGGGCGTATGGATAACGAATTTAAAATCAGCGGCTACCGGATCCAGCCAGGGGAAGTCGAAGCCCATCTGCTGGCGCAGCCGGACGTTGATGAAGCCTGCGTGCAGGGCATTGTTTACCCTAACGGCGTGCGGCGTCTGGTGGCGTTTGTCGCCACGAAAGCGGGCGAGATCGATGCACGTGCGCTGAAGCAGCGCCTGAGCAGCGTGCTGCCGCCAGCGATGATCCCGACCGATTACCGCGCCTTTCGCCAGTTGCCAAAAACCGGTTCCAACAAGGTTGATCGCAAGCGCTTGCTGGCGGAATACCGCGACGAGGCACCTGTTCAGGCGTTAGCCAGCGAAACCGAGAACCGGGTCAGCGCCATCTGGCAGCAGATCCTCGGTGTGTCGGGGATCCAATCGCGGGATAACTTCTTCGAACTGGGCGGGCAGTCATTGCAGACCATCCAGATCGTTAATCGTCTGGCCGCCGAATTTTCCGTCAGCATCAAGGTGTCTGATGTGTTCGATCATCCCCAGCTCAGCGACTTCTGCCGCTACCTGGACGACAGGCTGTCACAGGATGAAAACAGCGTGGAAATGGTGTGGTAGGGAAAATGATGAACAAGGCACAACCTCTTCAGTTTGATTTCAGCGGCAAGACTGTCTGGGTCACCGGGGCGGCGAGCGGCATTGGCGAAAGCATTGCCCGCCAGTTTGTCGCGCTGGGCGCGAACGTGATCGGCTTCGATCGCGCATTCCGACATGACGATCATCCGTTTAGCTGTGTGACGCTGGATATCAGCGAACCGGACAGCGTGGCGGCGGTCTGTCGCCAGCAGTTGGCAGAAACAGGGCTCGACGTTCTGGTCAATGCCGCAGGGATTCTGCGTCTCGGTGATATCGACGCGCTGAGCGTGGACGACTGGCACCAGTGCATTAACGTTAACGCCTCCGGTGCGTTTTACCTGCTGAACGCGCTGGTGCCGCATTTCAAGCAGCAGCGTCGCGGCGCGATTGTCTGCGTCGGCTCTAATGCCGCGCATGTTCCCCGTATGCAAATGGCGGCGTACTGTGCCTCGAAAGCGGCGCTCACCAGCCTGTCTCACTGCGCGGGTCTGGAGTTAGCGCCTTACGGCGTGCGCTGCAATCTGGTGTCGCCGGGCTCGACGGATACGCCGATGCAGCGCGGCATGTGGCACAGCGCGGATGCTGAGCAGCGCACTATCGCGGGCTTTCCTGACCAGTACAAACTGGGAATTCCCCTGGGCAAGATCGCTCAGCCGGAAGAGATCGCCAATACCGTGGTTTTTCTGGCTTCCGATCTAGCCAGCCACATCACCATGCAGGACGTGGTGGTGGATGGCGGGGCAACGCTGACGGCCTGATTTGCTGAGAGAGTGATAAGTCATGAAAGATATCGTAACGCTGTTAAAACAACTGGAACGGCAGGGCGTTCGTCTGGCGTTGAATGCACAGGGGCAGCTGATTTCGCAGTCCAACAAAGACGCGATCACGGCAGAGATTGGGCGCACGATTAAGGAAAACAAAGACGCCATTGTGCGCTGCCTGACGGCGCAGCAGGCGTTTGAGCGCCCCATCACGCCGCAAAATGCGACGTCTGGCCCGTTATCGTCATCGCAAAGCGGACTGTGGTTTATCGAGCAGTACGAAGAGCAATCACACCTCTACAATATGCCGGTCTATTTTCGGCTGACCGGCACGCTGGATGTGGCGGCGCTGGAGTTTGCTTTTGACGCGTTGGCGCAGCGCCATGCCAGCCTGCGCACCCGCTTTGTGGTCAATGAACAGGGCAAGGGTGAACAGCGTATCGATGCCTATCAACCGTTTGTGATACAGCATGATGACTTCTCATCGCTGCCGGAAGCCGAGCGGGAAGCGCGCTTGCAACAGCAGGTGAAAGCGGAAATCAGCCGCCCGTTCGATCTCACGGCGGGCGATCTCACCCGCGTGCGGCTGGTGAAGATGAGCGAACGGGTGCACGTTCTGCTGATCACCCAGCACCATATTATTTCCGATGGCTGGTCGGTGAAGAATATGTTTGCGGACTTCAAACCGGCTTTTCTGGCCTGTCAAAACCGCCAGCCTTACCCCGTCGAGCCGACCCAGCTTAACTATATTGACTACGCACACTGGTTCAATTCTGCCTCGTTTCTGGATTACCACAACGAGTTCAAACCGTTCTGGGTTGAGCGGCTGACGGGGATTCCCGAAGTGCACAGCCTGCCGTTGGATAAACCGCGTCCAGCACACCAGAACAGCGGCGGTGAGGTGATCTTCTCCGCGATCAACAACGATCTGTGGGATAAATTCAAGCGTCTGTGTCAGCGCTACAACACGTCTAATTTTATCGGCTTGCATGCGGTGTTTTCCCTGATGCTGGCGCGGATCAGCGGCGAGAAAGATATCGTGATTGGTTCGCCGCTGGCTTACCGCGAAAGGCCGGATATCGAAGATGTCGTCGGCTTCTTCGTTAACACCATCGTGCTGCGCACCCAGTTGCAGGACAGCCAAAGCTTTGTTGATTACCTGCAATACTGCCGCGAACAGGATCTGTCGGCCTTCGATCATCAACTCTACCGTTTTGAAGCATTAAGCGAGGCGATCGGCTCCGATCGCACCACGGCGATCAACCCGATCTTTCAGGTGATGCTGGTTTATCAGGCCAAAGTCGATTTCAACGATCTGATCCCCGGCTGTGATGCGGCGGAAGAAACCTCGCCCGTGCTGCCTGCCAAGACCGATATTTCGGTCAAGGTGACGGAGCTGATGGGCGAGGTGCGGCTGGACTGGCTGTTTGCCACCGCGCTGTTTGAGCGCCAGACGATCCAGTATTACGCCGACCGCTTTATCCGGCTGATTGAAGCCGTCGTTGAGGCCCCGGAAACCGATGTCTGGCACCTGCCGCTGATGGAAGCGGAGCGGTTTACTGCCGTGCTGGCGGAAAGTCAGCAACTGCCGCGCAGCTATCCGCAGCCGCAGCTGACGGTAACCGATGTGGTTGAAGCGATGGCACAGCGCGCTCCACAGCAGCTGGCGATTGCTTTTGATGGTGAACATCTCACTGACACACTGACGTACGCTGAACTGAACAGGCAGGCGAATCGGCTGGCGCATTGGCTGCACCGTCAGGGGCTGGGCGAACAGTCGCTGGTTGGCGTGCTGGCGAAACGCGATCGCTATTTTGTCATTGCGCTGCTGGCTGTCTGGAAAGCGGGTGCTGCCTATGTGCCCTTGGATCCTGACTATCCGCCGGAGCGGCTGCGCCACATCATTACCGATGCCAATCTTTCCGTCATTCTCGGCGGCGATGGGCAACAGTTGGCGCAGTGGTCTGCCGAACAGTGCATCGATCTGACCGATCCTGCGGTTGTCGCGCAGTGGCAGGATCTACCGGGCGATGAAGCGCCAGCCATTCCGCGCCATGCACAGCAGCTGGCACAGGTGATCTACACCTCGGGATCGACCGGTTTGCCGAAGGGCGTCATGATCGAACACGGTTCGCTGATCAATCTGCTGGACGATCACCGCGATCGCATCGGTTTCACGCCACAAAGCACCATGTTCAACTGCATGTCGCTCTCGTTTGACGCCGGTAACATGACGACGCTGCTGCCGCTGAGCAGCGGCGGCACGCTGGCGTTTGGCGAACCCAACGATCGGGCGATTGTGCAGGCCGAACAGGCGGGCGCGACGCATCTGATCTTGCCAACGGCGCTGATGTCGATTCTCGATCCACAGCAGGTTAATGGCATTCAGGCGATTGGCATGGGCGGAGAAGCCTGCCCGAACGCGGTGGTGGAAAACTGGGCCGATAAGGTGGCGCTGTACAACATGTACGGGCCGACGGAGTGTACCGTCACGGCGTTGAGTACCCGTCTGCGCAAAGGCCAGCCTGTCACTATCGGTAAACCGCTTACTCATATTCAGGCACTGATCCTGGATGCGGCGGGGCAACTGTGTCCGGCGGGCGTACCGGGAGAGCTGTGTCTTGCGGGGCTTGGGCTGGCGCGTGGCTACCTCAACCAGCCACAAATGACGGCCAGCCGCTTTGAACACATCACGCTGAATGACGTGAATAATGTCGAGCACGGCACGGCGACGCTGCGCATTTATCGCACGGGCGACAAGGCCAGACTGCTGAACAACGGCGACTATGAATACTGTGGCCGTATTGATGAGCAGATCAAGCTGCGCGGCTACCGCATTGAACCGGGTGAAATCGAGGCGCAGCTGGCGGCAGTCTGCCCGTCGCTGAAACAGGTTAAAGTCATCGTGGCGCAGGTGGGGAACCGTCCGGCGCTGGTTGCCTATGGCACGGTGAAAGCCGATAGCAGCACGCCGGAACCCGCCGCCGTGCTGATTGATGTCGCGAAGCATCTGCCCGAATACATGGTGCCGTTCCGACTGATTCTGCTAGAAGACATGCCGCTGACGCCGAACGGCAAGCTTGATACGAAACAGCTGCCGCCGGTGCTGGAAGCCAGCGAGGGGGACGGCGAAGCCGATAATCCGCTGGAAGCCGATGTGCTGGCGATTTGGCGTAGCGTGCTGAATACCCCGCTAGGCGTTGAGGATGATTTCTTCCGCTTAGGCGGTGATTCTATTCTCAGTATCCAACTGACCACCCGCCTGCGCAGCGCGGGCTATATTTGCACGGTGAAGGACGTTTTCGAAGCCAAAAGCGTGCGGCGTCTGTGCCGTGTGCTGGCGCAGAATAACCGTGACACAGGCATTGTCGCGGAGCAGGGCACGCTGGAAGGCGAATTCGCGCTGCTGCCGATTCAGCGCTGGTTTAGGGAACAGCCGCTGGCACGTCCAGAACACTGGAATCAGGCGGCGATGATCCAACTGCCGGACGTGGATACCGAACGCCTTACCACGCTGTTGCAGGCGCTGATGGCGCAGCATGACGCGCTGCGTCTGGCTTGTGATGCCGACGGGCAACGCTATCTGACGGAGGTGCCTTGCCCGGTTGTGTCGACGCTGGATTATCGCCAGCTTGGCGATGACGGCCTGCAACGGGCGTTTACCGCATTGCAGAGTGAATTTGATCCCACGCAGGGAAGGACGATGGCCGCCGCACTGGTGCGGCACCATCCGCAGGCGGACACGGCGGTGTTCCTCGCTTTCCACCATCTGGTGATTGATGCCGTATCCTGGCGCATTCTGGTCGACGATCTGGAGCGGCTGTACCTTGGTGAAGCGCTGGCGCCGAAAACGTCGAGCTATCGCCAGTGGGGCATGGCGCTGCATAACTACGCCACACAGCATGCGGATCAGTTAGCGTACTGGCAGGCGCAGGAAGACGGCGTGGATCAGGCAGCGCTGCTGGCGGCGAAAGACCCGCAGGGTCAGGCCAGCGCCGCGATTCTGACGCTAGACGCCGAAACCACGGGCCAACTGGTAAGCGAGGCCAATCGTGCCTTTAATACCGAAGTTAGCGATTTGCTGCTGGCGGCACTAACCCGCACGTTAAACGATCTCGGCTGGGGCGACAAAGCGCGCATCATGCTGGAAGGGCACGGCCGCGAAGCGATTGATCCGACGCTGGATGTCAGCCGCACGGTGGGGTGGTTTACCAGCACCTATCCGGTGTGTCTGCAAGATCGGTCCGACTGGGCTTCCCTGATTAAATCTAGCAAAGAACAGCTGCGTCAGGTGCCGGATAAAGGCGTCGGGTTTAACCCGCTGCGCTACCATCACCCGCAGGGCAATTCGCTAACGCTGTCGCCGATTGTGTTCAACTATCTCGGGCTGTCGGTTCAGGCGGCAGGCATGTGGCGTCCGGTGGACATCGCGCCGGGCTGCTGCGTATCGACGGAGAATAAACCGGCGGAGGTGATCAGTCTCCACGGTGGTATTGCAGGCGGGCAGTTAACGCTGCGTCAGGTCGGCTGCCTCAACCAGCGCGGCAGCGAACGTCTGATGGCGCGCCTGACGGAAAATCTGCGGGCGCTGACGGCAGCTTGTCTGGCACAGTTGCACCACGGCACGGCCTTTACCCCCAGCGATTTCCCGGCGGTTGCGCTGAGCCAGACGCAACTTGATAGCCTGTCAAAACGTTATGACATCGACACCTTGTTGCCGCTGTCATCGCTCCAGCAGTCGATGTTGTATCACCGTCTACGCTGTCCGCAGGATGATGCTTATCATCTGCAAACGCCGATTCGCTATGCGCAGGCGCTGGATGTGGAAGGCTATCGTCAGGCCTGGCAGCGTCAGATTCAGCGTTTCCCAGCGCTGCGTGCCGCACTGGAAAGCGAATGGGCCAGCGTGCAGGTGATTGTGAAGCAGGCAGAATTGCCTTTCTACTATCAGGATGTGGCGCAGGACGCCGATCCACTGGCGGCCATCGAGCGCTATCGCCAGCAGGATTTACGTTCAGGATTTGACTTGTCGCAGCCGCCGCTGTTGCGCATTGCCTGTTTCCGTTTGGGCGAGCGTGACTATCGAGTGCTCCTGAGCTGCCACCACAGCGTGATTGATGGGTGGAGCGGGCCACAACTGCTGGGCGCGGTACACCGCGACTATCTGCTGTTGATGCGCGGTGAAACATTTATGCACGGCGAAACATCCGCGATTCAATCGGATCGTGCTTATGTGGATCATGCGCTGCACGCCGTGGCGCAGCAGTCCGCTGTTGATGCCTTCTGGCAGCAGCGTCAGCCGCTGCTGGCGCAGACGAACGATGTGGCGATGCTGTTTGCGGCGGCGGGAAAACGCGCCGATCTCAGCCAGCATCTGACGCAGGTTGAACCGCAGGTCACAGGCGTGAGCCTGAATGAACAGGATCAGGCTGCACTCATTGTCTTTGCCCGTGAGGTGGGCGTCACACACAGCATTATTGCGCAATATGCCTGGCACCGGCTGCTGGCGCGCTCGACCGGCGATGCAGTCAGCATTGTCGGCAACGTGCTGTCGGGTAGGGAAAGTCCGATAGAAGATGTGGCGAGCAGCGTGGGTCTGTACATCAACAGCCTGCCGCTGGCGCTGAGCTGGCAGCAGCCGGTATCGCTGCAACAGCATCTGGTGCAGTTGCAGAATGAGCTGATGGCGATGAATCAGCATGCCACGCAGTCGCTGATTGCCCTGACGGCCGGACGCCCGCGTCTGTTCAACAGCCTGTTTATTTATGAAAACTATCCTGCTTATGAAAATCGGCCCAGCGCGAAAGCAGAACAAGGCCAACGTGCTGATGAGCCGCATCGGTTATCTCCCGAATTCTCCGCCGCCTATGAAAAAGTCGAGATGCCGCTGAATCTGGTGGTGCGTGAGCAGGCGGGCTGCATGCTGCTGCGCTTCGAGTTTGACGCTGATGTGTTGGACAGTGCGCAGGCGCGCCGGGTGCTGATGCGCTGGCATGACGAAGTGGTGGCGCTGATCAATAGCTCACCGCAGCAGCCAGCCGAGATGATCGGGCATGAGAAAGCGGCAGGTTCGGTGGTTGCGCAGAAAACGGTGGCAGATAGCGGTATTAGCCAGCCGGATACGCCGTCAGCCGAGTCGCTGCTGCGTGTGTGGGCGCAAACGCTACATCTCAATGAATCCGGCCTCTGGTCGCAGACGCTGTGTGAACGCGGTGTTGATTCGCTCCAGCGTATTGCGCTGGCACAGGCATTGAGCCGTGCGTTAGCACAGCCGGTGAGTGTGGCGCTTTTACAGCGCTACCCGTCACCGCAGGCGCTAAGCGGGTATCTGGCACAGTCGAGGGTTACCGCCAATGAGGAAACGCTGTCATGACAGGGAACGATGAAGCAGTGGAGAACCCGCTGGCGGATATCCAACAGCCCACGGCCTTCGGGCAGCGGGTGGGTGCCGCGCACGGTGAACAGCGGCATAGCAGTGAACTGACTAGGCATTATCCCGCGTCGTTGGTAAGCGCGGCGTGGAGTTGGCTGCTGTACAAGTACAGCGGTGAAGAACAGGTGTGTGCGGCGCTCGTCACGGGCGATCTTCCTGACAACGTGAGGCCGCTGATCGTGCATTTTCACCAGCGCGATCGTCTCGTCAGCGAGTGGATCGCCGCCGTGGGATCGTCGTGCGACCCTCAGTCTGCGTCAGAGCTTCTGGCAGCAGACATCCAGCATGCGCTGTTTAGCAGTCTGCTGATCGTGGGGGAGATAGCATCGTTGCCTGTGGCAGTACAAAAAGCGGCGCAAAACGTGGCGCTGATCGTACAGGTTCAAAACGATCGGTCAATTCTGACCGCACCTGACGGACAGTTCGATAATCGGCAGCTACAGCGCATTGCTCGCCATCTCACGCAGCTACTTGATGGCCTGCTGGCATCGCGCTGGGAACGGCTGGCGCAGATCCGCCTCAGCCCGCGGGTGGCGCCGTTACTGCACCGAGCGACGACGCTCGCGCTGCACGATGAACTGCTGGCGCGTCTTACTGAGGAAGCGCGTCAGGATCGCGTGGCGATCGTCTTTGAGGAGCGCGACATTCGCTATCGGGAACTGCTGCAACGCGTGGCGCTGATTCAACAGGCGCTGGCTGCACAGGGTGTGACTGCGGGTCAGCGCGTGGGGATGCATCTTAGTCGTCAGCCTGACACCGTGGCGGCGCTGTTGGCCTGCCTGTTTTCTCAGGTGACGTTTGTGCCGCTGGAGCCGGATTTTCCGGGGGAGCGTCTACAGGCGATTCAGCAGGAGGCGGCGTTAGCTGCGGTCTTGCAGGACGGCTACACCGGCGGTTCGCTGGCGTTTGACTGCCCGATACTGAATCTCTGCGATTTACCGTATGCCGCCAGTGATTCCACAGCGAGCGTACAGCTGGCGCGGGCCGGTGGACCGGAAACGGCGGCCTACATGATGTTTACCTCCGGTTCGACAGGGAAACCAAAAGGCGTGGTGATTGGTCAGCGGGCGCTGCAAACCTTTATTCATGCCAGCGTAGAGCGGCTGGCGTTAACGGATAACGCCAACTGGCTGCTGATTACCACGCTGGCGTTTGATATCTCCATGCTGGAAGTGTTTGCGCCGCTGTGGGTCGGTGGCGTGCAGCACCTGACCACGCACGAGGAATACAAAGATCCGCAGGCAGTCGCGGCGTATTTGCAGGCTCGGCCGGAAATCAACGTATTGCAGGCCACACCCGCTTTCTGGCGCATGATGTTCAAAGCGGGCTGGCAGGGTAAACCCGATCTGGTCGCGCTGTGCGGCGGTGAAGCGCTGGATCTGCGACTGGCACAGCGTCTGGTTAGCCGTTGCAGGACGCTGTGGAATTGCTATGGGCCAACCGAAGCGACAATTTGGTCGCAGATGGCGCAGATCGACGGGGCCGCGTTGGAGAACCAGCACACGGTCGCGCTGGGCAATACGCTGGCGGGCTATCAGCATCTGGTGATCGATGACGATCGCCATCCGTTAGAGGAAGGGATGGTCGGCGAACTGTGCATTCTCGGTGAAGCGCTGAGTAGCGGATACTGGCAGCGTGACGATCTGACGCAGGATCGTTTTATTCAGCAGGTGGAATCCGGGCAGCGAATGTATCGCACCGGCGATAAAGTCCGGCTGCTGGCGGACGATCGTTATCAGTATCTGGGTCGCTTCGACGATCAGGTAAAATTACGGGGATTTCGCATCGAATTAGGAGAGATCGAGGCGCAATTGAAACGGATCGAACAAGTGCAGGATGCAGCCGTCAAACTTCAGGGTGAAGGGGATGACGCGGTGCTGGTTGGTTACGTTGAGTATAAACCCAGCTCGGAGATGACTAAACTGGCGCTGCGCAAACAGCTGCATCAATTCTTACCGGCTTACATGGTGCCAGGGCGCATTGTGGTGCTCGACAAGCTGCCCAAAACTGGCAGCGGTAAGGTCGATCGCAAGCGCCTGACGGATGTCTGACGGTAAGTGGGGCAGCGGTGCTGCCCTTTCACCGCGTGGCGCGAACGCCGCCCAGCATGCGGCTTCGTTGATAGATTTGATAAAGACGATAGTTATGCCGCTACATCACAAGTTAAACCTCAACTTGCTTCAGCGTGAATCTTTTGGACGTTACAATAGTTATAATCGTTACTATATTTGATAAATTTCAAATAGTTATAAAAGTTAAGATATTTGTAAGTTTTAGGGGATTCTGACTTTAAAGCCATATCCAGAAGTGAGTTCTTCGCTTAGCGAAGCGCCGATGTTCCGGAGGTATTTAAAGTCCGGAACATCGGACATTTATTACATTTATGCTACTTAATGCAGGATATAGTGAACACAACCTAAGTTAGTGTTCACTATCGACGTAGCCCTCTAGGCTAGCTACCTACACGACTCTCGTCGCACTACATCATGCCGCCCATACCACCCATGCCGCCCATACCACCAGCGCCACCTAAGTCAGGTGCATCGCTTTTCGGCAGGTCGGTAACCATACATTCGGTGGTGATCATCAGACCCGCAACAGAAGCCGCGAACTGCAGCGCAGAACGGGTTACTTTGGTTGGGTCCAGGATACCGAAGTCGATCATGTTGCCGTATTCTTCCGTTGCTGCGTTGTAACCGTAGTTACCTTCGCCTGCTTTAACGCTGTTCGCAACCACAGATGGCTCTTCGCCAGCGTTGGAAACGATCTGACGCAGTGGTGCTTCCATCGCGCGCAGCGCAACTTTGATACCCACGTTTTGGTCTTCGTTTTGAGCAGTCAGAGAAGCCAGTTTAGCTGCAACGCGAACCAGCGCCACACCACCACCCGCAACCACGCCTTCTTCTACCGCGGCGCGAGTCGCAGCCAGGGCATCTTCAACGCGTGCTTTCTTCTCTTTCATTTCAACTTCAGTTGCTGCGCCAACTTTGATAACGGCTACGCCGCCAGCCAGTTTAGCCACACGCTCTTGCAGTTTTTCGCGATCGTAATCAGACGTTGCTTCTTCAACCTGCTGACGGATCTGAGCAACACGGCCCTGGATCGCCGCTTCTTCACCCGTACCATCGATGATGGTGGTGGTGTCTTTGTTGATCACAACGCGTTTTGCCTGACCCAGATCTTCCAGCGTCGCTTTTTCCAGCTCCAGACCGATCTCTTCAGAGATAACGGTACCGCCAGTCAGCGTCGCGATGTCCTGCAGCATAGCTTTACGACGGTCGCCGAAGCCTGGTGCTTTCACCGCAGCTACTTTCACGATGCCACGCATGGTGTTAACCACCAGCGTTGCCAACGCTTCGCCTTCAACATCTTCAGCAACGATAACCAGCGGTTTGCCGGCTTTCGCTACGGCTTCCAGTACTGGCAGCATTTCGCGGATGTTGGAGATTTTTTTGTCAGCCAGCAGGATGAACGGGCTTTCCAGTTCTACAGCACCGGTTTCCGGCTTGTTGATGAAGTACGGAGACAGGTAGCCACGGTCGAACTGCATACCTTCAACCACGTCCAGCTCATCTTGCAGACCGGTACCTTCTTCAACGGTGATAACACCTTCTTTACCGACTTTGTCCATGGCTTCGGCAATCATTTTGCCTACGGTTTCGTCGGAGTTAGCAGAGATGGTACCAACCTGAGCGATAGCTTTAGAGTCAGAGCACGGTACAGACAGTGCTTTCAGCTCTTCAACAGCAGCGATAACGGCTTTATCGATACCGCGCTTCAGATCCATCGGGTTCATGCCCGCTGCAACCGCTTTCAGGCCTTCAGTGATGATAGCCTGCGCCAATACGGTTGCGGTCGTGGTGCCGTCGCCTGCTGCGTCATTTGCTTTAGAGGCAACTTCTTTCACCATCTGTGCGCCCATGTTCTCGAACTTGTCTTCCAGCTCGATTTCACGCGCAACAGATACGCCGTCTTTAGTAATGGTCGGTGCACCGAAGGATTTATCCAACACGACATTACGGCCTTTCGGGCCCAGGGTAACCTTCACTGCATCAGCCAGTACATTTACGCCGCGCAGCATTTTTACGCGCGCGTCATTACCGAATTTTACGTCTTTAGCTGCCATGGTCTATTTCCCTCAAATTCTTTCAGTTCAGATGATTACGCGCAATTACGCTTCAACAATTGCCAGAATGTCGCTTTCAGACATTATCAACACTTCTTCGTTATCAATCTTCTCTGCTTTCACGCCATAGCCATCATTGAAAATAACGATGTCGCCAACTTTCACATCCAGCGGCTTCACTTCGCCATTTTCCAGGATACGTCCGTGACCTACGGCCAGAACTTCACCGCGGGTAGATTTACCAGCAGCGGAACCAGTCAGTACGATACCGCCAGCAGATTTTGACTCAACTTCTTTGCGCTTGACGATCACGCGGTCATGCAATGGACGAATATTCATTGATAGCTCTCCTTTGAGAAAGTCCATATCGGTTTAGGATAAACGCCGACTATGTTTTCATAACGATTATGTTTCATAACAATTATGCTTTTCATAATCGGCCTTGTGGTGTTCTAAATGGGGGCGTTTCACCGCCCTTCAAGGGAAAAAATTCATTTTTTTTGCGTTAGGTGTCTGCCTATCGCTGACATCCGATAAAAAATAAGGATTATCAATATGATAATCCTTATCTGCTTTTCAATTCACCTTGGCGTTAACGGTCGTCACTATCGTCTCGGTGTTCAATATTTCCGCGCCCGCCATCCTTGCGCTGGTATTCACCTTCAAAGGTGTTACCGCCGGAAGACGATGCACCTGGGCCTGCTCCAGGACCAGAACGCCAGACGTGCAGGTGAGGCATCAGTTTGAGCGTCAGCCTTTTCTGCACCGGCGGTAGCAGCAACAGCAGCCCCAGAAAGTCAGTCAGGAAGCCCGGAATCAGGAGCAGGAAGCCCGCCAGCACCAGTGAAACGCTTTTTACCATCTCGGCCGCTGGGCTTTCACCAGCCGCCATTTTCTGCTGCATCTGCACCAGCGTTTTCATCCCCTGATTGCGCACCAGCGAGACGCCCACGCAGGAGGTGAAGACGACCAGCAGCAACGTCATGGCGACGCCAAGCACCTCAGCCACCTGAATAAACAGCGATATCTCGATGTAAGCCAAAAGAAAAATAAATAATAACGGTAACCAGCGCACCCGGTACTCCTGTGTGTTTTACGCGTACTGTTTTAATAAAAACGTCTGTTAATAAGAACGTGTTAAGCCATCGCTATTGAAAACCCAGTACGCTTTACTCCCCATCGGATTTACTACCAATGGGTTAGGTAAAATACGCGTCTGCTCTGCGCTCCGGCACATCATGATTTACTGAAATGGGTACGGCTTTGCGCATTTTCAAGCCGCCGCCCTACGATTATTGTTCTAAAATAGTGACGCGTGACTACAGTCACAGTTCATTTACCGTCGTGGTAGAGAACGCCAGTATAGTGATCTAAACACCTGTTTTTCGCTGTCGTAACGACATATCCTCACGGCAATGGATTCCTGGTTGGTCAAACATCCCGAGACTATTGTCGCGATAAGACGGTTTATCCGAGATCACATTGTTTTTAAAGATAATGGTTTTTAAAGATAATGGTTTTTCGAGATAACGCCGCCCGACACACCAGCCCACAACGTCTAATTGCATCACTAGTCGCACAACAGGATAGGCACGCTCATGTCAGAAAACATCCGTATTGAAGAAGACCTGTTAGGCACTCGAGAAGTTCCCGCAGACGCGTATTATGGTGTTCACACGCTGCGCGCTGTCGAAAACTTCTATATCAGTAACAATAAAATCAGTGATATACCCGAGTTCGTGCGCGGTATGGTCATGGTGAAGAAAGCCGCAGCGCTGGCGAACAGAGAGCTGCAAACTATCCCGAAAAAAATCGCCGACGTCATCATCCGCGCCTGCGATGAAGTGCTGAATAACGGCAAATGCATGGATCAGTTCCCAGTCGATGTCTATCAAGGGGGCGCTGGCACGTCGGTTAACATGAATACCAACGAAGTATTAGCCAATATTGGCCTGGAGTTAATGGGCCACCAGAAAGGTGAATACCAGTATCTAAACCCTAACGATCACCTGAATAAATGCCAGTCCACCAATGATGCCTACCCCACCGGATTTCGTATCGCGGTCTACGCGGCCGTACTGAAACTGACGGAGGCGATAGCGAAGTTGAGTGAGGGTTTCGAGCGCAAAGCCAAAGAGTTTGAAGACGTGCTGAAAATGGGCCGCACCCAGTTGCAGGACGCCGTACCGATGACGCTCGGCCAAGAATTTCATGCATTTAACGTGTTGTTGCAGGAAGAAATCAAAAACCTGCTGCGCACGTCGGAGCTGCTGCTTGAGGTCAATCTGGGCGCGACCGCAATCGGTACGCGCCTGAATACGCCGGACGGCTACCAGCAACTGGCGGTACAGCGTCTGGCGGAAGTCAGCGGCCTGCCGTGTGTGCCAGCGGAAGATTTGATCGAAGCCACGTCAGACTGTGGTGCTTATGTGATGGTACACAGTTCGCTGAAGCGTCTGGCCGTGAAGCTGTCGAAGATCTGTAATGACCTGCGTCTGCTTTCTTCCGGCCCGCGCGCTGGCCTGAATGAAATCAACCTGCCGGAGTTGCAGGCAGGTTCTTCAATCATGCCAGCCAAGGTTAACCCAGTGGTGCCGGAAGTTGTCAATCAGGTGTGTTTCAAGGTCATCGGTAACGATACCTGCGTCACGATGGCGTCAGAGGCTGGGCAATTACAGTTAAACGTAATGGAACCGGTTATCGGTCAGGCGATGTTTGAATCGACCCACATCCTGACCAATGCCTGCTACAACCTGCTGGAAAAATGCGTCAACGGCATCACCGCCAATAAGAGCGTGTGCGAAGCCTATGTCTTCAACTCCATCGGGATTGTGACGTACCTGAACCCGTTCATCGGCCACCACAACGGCGATATCGTCGGCAGAATCTGTGCAGAAACGGGGAAAAGCGTGCGTGAAGTTGTCCTGGAGCGCGGCCTACTTACGGAAGCCGAGCTGGATGACATTTTCTCCATCCAGAACCTGATGCATCCGGCGTACAAAGCTAAACGCTACACCGATGAAAACGAGCTTCCCTAACACCAACACCTAATACCAACAGGCACGTCCGTTCACGAAGAACAGCGTGCCTTTATTTTTTGCCGTCTACGGCCATAAGAATAAGTTATGTACTCTAAATAATTCGAGTTGCGTGAAGGCGGCAACCGCACGAATCCCCAGGAGCTTACACAAGTAAGTGACTGGGGTGAGTAAGGACAAATTGGCTTCGCCGATTTGAACGCCGCTTGCGGCGGCCCTTCAGGGCGAGGCTCAGAAATGAGCCGAGTATTGCCAACGCACAAGCAGCTTGAAGTATGACGAGTAGATTGAATTTTTTATTAATTAAGGAGCATAGTCATGCTTGGTCTTGAGTTACTGATCGTTCTGCTCGCCATCTATTTGGGGGCGAGGCTAGGAGGCATCGGCATTGGTTTCGCCGGGGGCCTTGGGGTGCTTGTTCTTACGCTGGGGTTTCAGATAAAGCCCGGCGTCATCCCTTTTGATGTGATTGAAATTATCATGGCCGTTATCGCCGCCATCGCCGCCATGCAGGTGGCGGGCGGAATGGATTATCTGGTCAGTCTGGCGGAGAAACTGCTGCGTAAGCACCCGAAATACGTCACCTTTCTCGCGCCGCTGGTCACCTACTTCATGACGATTCTGGCAGGAACCGGACACACCGCGTTTTCCACCCTGCCCGTTATCGCCGAAGTTGCCAAAGAGCAGGGGATTCGCCCTTCTCGTCCGCTCTCTATCGCCGTCGTCGCCTCGCAAATCGCGATTACCGCCTCGCCGATCTCGGCGGCGGTGGTGTTTGTCGCGGGTATTCTTGAGCCGCACGGGGTCAGCTACCTGCTGCTGTTAGGCATTTGTATTCCTACCACGCTGGCCGCGATCATGCTGACGGCCATTGTGACCAACTTCCTGGGTAAAGAGCTGAAAGACGATCCGATTTATCAGGAACGTCTGAAAAAAGGTGAAACCACCCTGCGCGGTAATAGCCAGCATGAGGTCAAACCGGGTGCCAAACTTTCCGTGATGCTGTTTCTGATCGGCATCGTCGCTGTCGTTCTGTATGCCACGGCGATCAGCGGCACGGTTGGGCTGATTCAGAATCCGGTTTTGCCACGTAACGAAGCGATTGTGGTCTTTATGCTGACGATCGCTACGCTGATTTGCATCACCTGCAAAATCGACACCGCGCGCATCCTCTCTGCCAGCACGTTTAAGTCCGGCATGAGCGCCTGTATCTGCGTGATGGGTGTGGCCTGGCTGGGCGATACCTTTGTTAAAGCACACATTTCCGATATTCAGGATACCGCTGGTGCGCTGCTGCAAAGCTATCCGTGGATGCTGGCTGTCGTGCTGTTCTTCGCCGCCACGCTGCTTTACTCACAGGCGGCAACGGCAAAAGCGCTAATGCCTGCTGCGCTGCTGTTGGGCGTATCTCCGGTCACGGCCGTGGCATCTTTTGCTGCCGTTTCTGCTCTGTTCGTTCTGCCGACCTACCCGACTCTGTTGGCCGCCGTGGAGATGGACGACACTGGCTCAACGCGTATCGGCAAGTTTGTGTTTAACCACTCCTTCCTGATTCCGGGCGTGATGGCAATTACGCTGTCGGTGATATTTGGCTTTATCCTTGGTAGCATCCTGATCTAAAGATTGCCTTTCAGGCAGTCCCTCGCGGATCGGCTTAACTCGTCGATCCGCCGCATTCCCTTCAAACAATAAAGCAAGGTATAGTGTGGCTCTGGTTGTCTGGAATTTGTTCATCTGACACGGAGGATATGATGTCTGACCGCCCACTTTGCGATGCTGTCGTCATATTATGTACCGCACCTGACGACGCCTGCGCGCAACGGCTTGCCGACTCGCTGCTGGAAACGCGGCTTGCCGCCTGCGTCACCCTGCTTCCCGGTGCACGTTCGCTCTACTACTGGGAAGGCAAGCTCGAACAACAATCAGAAGTACAAATGCTGATAAAAAGCGATACCTCACATCAGCAAGCGCTGCTGACTCACCTGAAACAACAACACCCTTACGATACGCCGGAGCTGTTAGTCCTGCCGGTATCTGGGGGCGATAGCGATTATCTGACATGGCTCAACGCATCTTTACGCTGATTTTCCTGTTATGGACGGCTTTCGGCACACCCAGTGTGGCCGCCTCTTCTTTCGGTCAGAAACTGTTTGGCAACAGCACGACATCACGCTTTCTGCCGGTCGATAGTGCTTTCGCCTTTGAGTTTCAGCAGCAGGATAACCAGCTCAACCTGCGCTGGGATATCCATCCCGATTACTACCTGTACCGCGCACAAATCAAGATCGAAGAGAACGGAGCCACGCTTGGCAAGGTGGAATTGCCGCAGGGCGAAAGCCATAACGACGAATTCTTCGGTCAGGTCTTTATCCTGCGGGATCGGCTGGCGCTAGCGGTTCCCATTGAACGCGCTGAAAGCGGTGCGACGGTTAAAGTCACCTATCAAGGCTGCGCCGATGCCGGTTTCTGCTATCCGCCGGAAACGCGCGTCGTTCCTCTCAGTCAGGTGCTGGATAACACAGGCACGGATGCACCGCCCAATGTAGTCTTGAGCCAGATGGCACCGCCGCAGACCACACCGATGCCGTTCTCGCCGTGGTGGGCGCTGTTGATTGGTATCGGCGTCGCCTTCACCCCCTGCGTCCTGCCGATGTACCCGCTGATTGCCAGTCTGGTGTTGGGCAGAAAAGAACAGCTGACGCCGCGCCGCACGCTGCTGCTGTCGATGACCTATGTGCAGGGCATGGCGCTCACCTACACGCTGCTCGGGCTGGTTGTCGCCGCCGCCGGATTACGCTTTCAGGCCGCGCTCCAGCATCCCTATATTTTGATTGGCCTGTCGGTGATGTTTGCCGCACTCGCGCTGTCCATGTTTGGCCTGTATACGCTCCAGCTCCCGTCCTCGGTACAAACCCGACTGACAGAGTGGAGCAACCGTCAGCAAGGCGGCTCCGTCACTGGCGTATTCTGCATGGGCGCGCTGGCTGGGCTGATTTGTTCCCCCTGCACCACGGCGCCGCTCAGCGCCATCCTGCTTTATATCGCCCAGAGCGGCAACATGCTGGCAGGCGGCGGCACGCTTTATCTCTACGCGCTTGGCATGGGCTTACCGCTCATTCTGGTCACGCTGTTTGGCAACAAACTGCTGCCGCGCAGCGGCCCGTGGATGCAGTACGTTAAGGAAGCGTTTGGTTTCATTATTCTGGCGCTCCCCGTCTTCCTGCTTGAACGCATTCTGGGTGAAACGTGGGGAATGCGGCTGTGGAGCGCACTGGGCATCGCCTTCTTCGGCTGGGCGCTCATGCTGACGCTGCGCAGTAGCAAAGGCTGGATGCGTGGCGTACAGCTACTGCTGCTGGCAGGCGTGGTGATCAGCGCCAAGCCGCTGCAAGACTGGGTATTTCCTCCGGCTGGCGTGGTGCAAGCTCATAGCTCAGCACTGAACTTCGCCCCTGTCGCCAATATTGCCGATCTCAACAGTGCGCTGGCAAAGAGCGCTCAGCCTGTTATGCTCGATCTTTACGCTGACTGGTGCGTGGCCTGCAAAGAGTTCGAGAAATACACGTTTAGCGACCCAGCGGTGCAAAACCATCTGTCACGCATCACGCTACTGCAGGCGGACGTCACCGCTAACCGCGAAGAACAAAACGCGCTGCTGAAAAAGCTACAGGTTTTAGGGCTGCCGACCATCGTCTTTTTTGACGCTCAGGGGAAAGAGATCCCCGGCTCGCGCGTCACCGGTTTTATGAACGCTGAACAATTTAAGACGCATTTACAGAAATTCAGCCCATAAACGACACGTTATATGTGCTTCTGGAGGAGACCTAATGCAACGGGAAGACGTTCTTGAACATGCGCTTACTCTGCTGGAGCAGCACGGATTTTCCATGACGACGCTGGATATGCTTGCGGAGAGACTAGGCGTTCCGGTAGAGGAACTGACGCCATTCTGGCCGGATCGGGAGGCACTGCTGTACGACGGCCTGCGCCATCATAGTCAGCAGGTCGATACCTGGCGGCGTCAGCTTCTCTTAGACGACGAGAAAACCATTGAGCAAAAGCTGCTGGCGCGCTATCAGGTGCTACATGAGTCGGTGAATCAACAGCGTTATCCAGGCTGCTTGTTTATTGCCGCGTGCAGCTTCTTCCCTGATATCAATCACCCTATTCACCAAATTGCGGAACAGCAGAAGCAGGCATCTTACCAATACACTCGCGACTTGCTGGAAGAGCTGGAAACCGACGATCCCGAGATGGTGGCACAGCAGATGGAATTGATTCTGGAGGGCTGCCTGAGCAACCTGCTGGTCAAGCGTCAGGCTGCCAGTATCGCTACTGCCCAACGGCTAGCAGAAGATGTTTTACGCTTTGCGCTGTGCCGCAGAAATGGCGCGTTGACCTAAGCGAGCATGCCTGCCCAGGCGGAAACGAACAGGCGCTGAAAGCGCACCATGGCAACGGTGGTGCGCTTTCGCTAAACGAAGTTGGATCAGTCAGGCGTGCGAAGCCAGATGAAATTGACGTTTAAAGCAACGCGTCACCGTCGTGGATTTCACCTAGCTCCAGCAAAAGGGCATCACTAGGACGACTATGATGTCGTTCACGACGGCAGTGAAACTGCTGCGTACCGGAAAGGGTCACCCCCACGAGGTAGCTGTCGTGCCAGTGTGGATCATAGGCGTGCCCTTCAAAATGTGCCTTGATCGTTTCAATCCCCGAATCTGCATGCTGACGTAGTTCAAGCTAGTTGTTCTCCATATCGCCCCCCTCTTTTCGCTATCAGCATTACCCGTTGATACGCATCAATCTGGAAGATTTGTGTAAAATCGACGCCTACCCGAACAGATTGCCGCAAACTTAAGCAGTTGAACGGTTTTTCCCTAAATAGGGTTGACGATAATACGGGATTAAGGTTTAATGCGCCCCGTTGCCCGGATAGCTCAGTCGGTAGAGCAGAGGATTGAAAATCCTCGTGTCCTTGGTTCGATTCCGAGTCCGGGCACCACTTGCATCAAAGCACGCTGGTTAAGAATTTGAGAAACTTAACGGGCGGTTAATACAGGGTTCGGTCATAAAATCGTTCCTGTGCAGAGATAAGCGAAAGGCTGCACTGTGAATAAGAACTGAAATCCTCAAGATAGGGAATCTGCGCCAACAGATTCCCTTTTCTCGTTCCCGCGTATGGTTACAGTGAATTACATTACTGTCAAGTCATGTAAAACGGGTTGCGCATAAATATCCGTATGTAACGCCAGCTCTTTTTCCAGTGTTCGCCCCACGATCTCCATGTTCAGCTCGACATATTCCATTGTCGTGCTCACATTTCGATGCCCCAGTAGATCTTTAACCAGCAGCAAATTACGCTCCGGGGCTTTCATCAACTCCGTCGCCAACGTATGACGGAAGCGATGTGCTGACACCAGAAATCCACAATCTCGGGACAATCTGTTGAAAAAAGATCGGATGGTTTGCTGTGCTCTCTTTTCATCGTACTGATATTCATCTTTATGCTGGCGAGATTTCATAAAACGGGTTACATCAAACAAAATGTCGGAGGGTTCGGCACCAGCCAGTTTTGCCCGTGCCAGTAGCGATGCCAGCCTCGCACGCAGCTGGCGAACGGCAGGAACACGCCATTCTCTATGTGTTTTACTTCCCTCCAGACGCAGCTCAATGTATCCCTCATCCAGATTGATATCCTGCAGCCGAATATGCAGCAATTGATTCTGCCTCATCCCTGTGTAGCGGAGCGTATCGAGCACGGTGAGCCAGTACCAGGCAGGGTAAAGTGCGCACCGCTGTCCCCAGGTAGCATGAGGCTCTTCAGATTCTATTCGCTGCATCCGCAGATAAATGGCAGTGAGTTGTTCACGCGTTAGAGTTTTTTTCTTTTTTCGCGCTTTTTTAACAGCGGTACCGTTAAAGGGATTCTTGTCCTGCTCTATTAAATTATGCTCTATCGCAAAATTAAATATTGGCCGCATATGAGCCACCTTGTTATTCCACGTATGCGTAGATAAATTGCGCTCTTTTAATAGATTTCGGCGCCACTTCAACACATCCCTGTTTGTTATTTGGGTAGGAAAAACTGATTCACCAATGAATCGACTAAAACAACTCACCACCCTACGATAGCTAATTTCTGTTGCCCCACGTAAGTTATGCGAGAAAAAATACTCATCAACGATTTCGTCCCAGGTCATTGACTTATCTGACATATAAATTCCTTTCTAATAAAGAGCACAAATGCACCTTTGCTGTGTGCAGGCTAAACATTAGCCCGCTAATTAGATTGCCATACATCAGGGCAGAATCAATAATGTACTCTCGTCAGGAATCCTATTCCCCCGGTAAAGCGACGAAGCTTTAACCAGATAACCGTTAATGTTTTGATACGCCCCTGTCCCGGACGGGGTACTGTATATTCTGGCCTGCAGAAAGCGCTTGCCATCAGCAACACGATGTACCCCCAGACGCTCAAACGATGACTGTAGTGTGTTGCGCTTTCCCTTATTTCCAGTCTCCTTCTGAAACTGATAAAATATTTCAGGGACGCATAAGAAGACGAATCCGGCCACAATGTGGGCACGCGCGCCCTCTTCATTTATTCTTATTTTCCCCTCAATTAAACCTGCTGATAACCACTCCAGGAATATCACGCCTCTATTATTATCTTCTCGAATATTTTCGTTATTTTCTGACGGAGAAATTGGGGATGTTTCCGGCCCAGTCAGCGGAACATTTTCATTCTCCTTTTGGTTGTTTATTTCCTCTGGGACAGGGGTATCTATAGACGGTGCATCTTCAACTTCCGGCACTGGCGACTCTCCTATGCCGGAAAAAAGACTCAGAAGCGCCTGAGTATCATTTTGAGTAGGTTCCGGGACCTGATCTGCCATGGGTTGTTTTTCAGCAGCAGGGGCTGCCCCCTCTGGTACAGCTGAATCCAGAAGTGAAACTAGTTCATGTTCGAGCAATGGTTCCTGTTTTTGTATTGCGGGCTCAGAGTCTGGACTCGGAGACGATATGTTACCGTTAGCAGCTACTGATGAATTGCTACCAGGCAGCGATGATGTGAGAGCTGAAGCAACTAAAGGTTCTAGAGGTAAAATTGCAGCCCCAACGCTGTCCGCCGCCAGCAGTGCCGGTGGCAACATACCAGTTAGCGATGGCGCCCCACATTTCTCTGCGGCCGACAGTAGCAGCTCATCAATCAGAGCGATCGTTGCGGGTCTCCCCTGCATACGTTGAGCCAGGCAATCGAACGCATCAGGAATGCTTGATAACCAGGGAAGCGCTGATAATGGCAGTAACTGAGCAGCCAACAGCGATACTCGACCTTGCGCATAGGATGGAGATAATTTATCCACACAATGTCGAAAGCGAAATGGCCTTCCCGGAATAGTAAATCCCGGCATCCAGCATTCCCCGCCATCCAGTTCCCCTTCCCACTCACAAAGCAAGGGCAAGTGATAAAACAAGGCCGACCAGAACACGACTGCATTCCAGAGTAATCCCTGAGCCGCTTGTTCTTCTGGCGGGATCCCTGGAGGCAACGTTCTCCCCTTGGCCAACCTGACTGCATACGCAGCGAACTGCACGGTCAAATCTCCAAACGCGCCGGCATATGCCCAGCCCCCCTCTTTCGAGGCAGGTAGGTTCTGAGCACGGCTGAGTAATGAAAACAAGGGAGTCAGATAACATTGTCGATAGAATGCCGACGGCAATGCATGGTTATCGTTGAGCTGCAGGAGAAAAGTCTGTCGCTTTGGAGGCAAAATCAACGCATCAACAGAAAGAGGGGGGTGATATCCGGGCGGGCAGGTTGATTCAGGCGAAATAGCTTCGCTTCGAGGAACGTTATCCGTTCCAACAATAAAATTCTTTATTCGGTTGAACATGATTGCCTCCGGCCAGTAAGCGGCACAGTCTTGAGCGGCTCACAGACCAGAGGCAAGAAGAAACTCTTTTTGCATTTTAAAAATTATTGAGATTAATCGTTGCTCAAACTAGCAATACCTTGTAAAAAGGTGCTATTAATTTTGACTATTTCAAGCCTTGAAGCAGATTTTTCCCAACAGTACCTTAGCTATTCAAGTAATGTAGAGTTTAATGTTCGACTAATTTTTACATTCAGGATGTACCTAGTAGCGGACTTAAGCCACCTAAATTACTTCGCACGATATAGATATACTTCCGGAAATGTCATCACTTCATAACTACCCCCTTATGATGGGAATGAAAAGTGACATATAAATGTGCGAAGTTATTTACTTCCAACTCTGCTAACTGGTTATTTAGTAATTAACGAATTAAATAGATCGTAAAAACCACTACAGCAATCTAAAAAAGGATATTTCATGTCAATTATTAAATCAAAAATGCTCACAGACACTAAACCATCGGATGAGACGTACTCACAACTCATCAAACAACTCAACATACCAGAAGGCACATTAATTGCCTTGATGGTTCTCGAGGTTGAGTATGATCGTAAAAAATTTTACTGCTGTCTCTCGGGCGGTAAAATTATCAATGGCGAACCTCATTTTACTTTAGTTGGTCAAGCAGCCTTTGAGGCCCTTGCAAATCATCAAACCCCTAATGAAACTTTAACTATCCAAGAAATTAAGGTTGGTGAAACACCGCTTAAAAATAAAGTTAAAGCCACTTTAAAAAAAGCCCCATCAAATTCAAAAATTTGTTTTATCGGAGATATGCAAGGCGAACTAGATGGAGTTCTAAGCTCAGTATTCAATATTGAAAAAACAATACATTAAGTGTCTTCGATTCATAGGAAGCATCTGCGGCCTATGAATTTTTAATTACATTTCCATTTATTATCAGCACCTAGATTACTTTCCCTACAACTTATATTTATCGCCTGAATCTTAAATAATCATAAAGAAACATAACTATTACCCCACCAGAAATGATGATGGCGGTTCCACCTAATAACCATGAAATCAACGAATTGTATGTCACAATTATAGTTACCCCTGCGATACCCCCACTGACAATGAAAGAGTACAGAGGGTATCGGAAAACCAAGAAAATTAATAAAACTTGTGGTAAGGGGCTAATTTTATCGAGAAATGTCAATATAACTTCCAGCATCATAACCCTGAGGGATACCACGTTTCAGCATTGTATTCAATGCTCATCATACACTAACCAGACTCTAACTTGTTAGTTGGTTGCATCCCAGCGAGAACGTCAAGATCTTCTTGTTCACAGAGCAATTTTAGTAAGTCATTTCTAACCAGTAACTTCCGAGCTCGGGTTGTCGCCACATACAGCAAATTAGTTTCATCTGTCCTGGTAGCTTCAGATAACAACGGGTCGGTAATATCCGAGAAGTCATCGTTTAGGATTACCGTATCCCATTCCAACCCCTTGCTACGATGCGCGGTCGACACCACAACATCGGCATCTTTTTCATTCGTCGTCGCCTGACGGCGTAAGACCTGTAATTTTTGCGGGAGCGGGAAATATTTATCAAGTAAGCCGATCGCCTGATTCATTTCGACGTCGTTGGTTGCCTTGGCGATAGATTTATACTCTTCAAAATCCCGGTATTCACGGCTAAGACGTGGTGTACGCATCCGTTCAGGTATATCGACTGAAAACCAGTACAAATCTTCCAGCTCTTCCGTTTTATAGCCTTCAATCCCCCCAACCCAGAACACGCGCTTCTCTTTCATACTCTCGTAGAGCGCAGCACCAATGACGCCGGCAACCGTCCGGCTGAGCACAGTGTAACGAGAAACGTCCGCAGGCAACCGATCAACCACATCGTCACTACCGCCATTGCCAATTACTGGATGTGTTTCTTCCTGGCGTGCCAGCAAGATATTCGCCATTTCTGCAACAGCCGGACCAAATCGAAAGCTCTGCGTCAGCCACAAACGGTCAGCGCCTTCCAGTGCTGGCGCATTCAGCGCGTTATCGGCCCCACGAAAACGGTAAATCTGCTGATGGCGATCACCAACCAGGACGACATTGCAATTCTGAGTGAGTACCAGCGAACTGATGACAGGATTTGCATCCTGCGCTTCATCAAACAGGATCGTGTCCCAACGTTTCGACAAATCGGGCGAGGATAACTGGAACAATTTCAGATAGGTATCATGCGTGACAGGAAACGTCGAATCGATGCGACTCATCTCGTTCCATAGAAACTGAGCCGCCCCCAATATCTTGTCTGCATCCAGTCCTTCGCGATCGCTCTCATCCGGAAGATGCTCATAACCGAGAGCAAAAGAAGCGCTGCCCAGGAAATGGTTCAGCGCAGTCAACGCCATTCTGACCAGCGGCCAGTGGCGGGTATTCAGTTTCCGACCGACGTCGGTAATGCGCAAATTGGGTGTTAATCTCGGCTTTAGATGCTTACCAAATTTCATCCATGCCAGCTGGTGAGAGGTCTGACACTCAACATTGAATGGAAACTTGCGCTCTGCTTCATCACGAACAGCGCGATTATACGCAAGGTAGAGCATCTTTTGGTCAGGGTTTGCCTGTGCGTAGCGAACCAGCGTTGTCGTTTTACCAGTGCCCGCAAAAGCATTAACGACCAGATGTCGCCCTCTCCAGTTGATAACAGCGGATTGTTCTGGCGTATCCGAGTAAGCCATGCCCTGTATCCCATCGTGAAAAATCATGCTCGTACCGTGCGGGAAAAGGAACGTTATCGCCATTAAAAACCAATAATGCTTTGAAAAACTTTATTCGCCATACGGTGTCACTTGCATGTAATCTTTGTTGATAAATCAAAGGATAAAAACACGTTATGACAGATCCCGTCAAAATTGACACTACCAGTTTGCTCACCATCCTGAGCGTCATAGCCGCAGTATGGGCACTGATCTCTCCTACTAGCAAACTTCGACTTCGTTTTTGCATGACTAGGTGGGATTGGAGTATAGGTATCTGCGTCTTTCTTCTATGCAACTATTTGGTATTTGCCCCTGCCCTAATGAAGCTTGGACTGTACTACAGTCTAGGACCGTGGAAATGGGGGCTTGATAGTTCAAGTGCCGTTTACCTACTTCTCCTCGCTGCCGCCATCTACTTTTTTTTGCGCACAAAGCGCCCTAGGCTTGCTCGAGGAAAAATCCATACTTTTCGTGAGTTGATTGAGAACTTACAGCTTACCAAGCGTTATGACGAGTTGGTGCTGCTAGTCGAGCCACAATTGCCGAGGCTCATTTCCCTGACTAAGCAGCAGTCCTTGCTTATACGCTGGGTTGATCGTTTCGACAGCCCCCAAATTGACATAGCTGCACTGTTACGCGGGGAGCAAAGGAGTAATAAAGACCTATCAACTTGGAGGAAGCAACGGAGTTCCTTTCTGCAATATTTAAAGTCATGGCACCTGTCTCGTGACGATAGCAGCACGCAAGCCCGTGATATTCTTTTGAATTTAGTCAGTTCTCCTGAACTGGTCACCTATCTAGCGGTGACCCACCCGTATTTTTGCCTCAAGCTCCTTGAGTCAGACGAAGCAATACGCTCTGATTTCATTGAACAATACATAGATGCGCTACTCGATAAACCAGGGAGTCGTCTTTACGTAGAATTGAAAAATAACCAAAATCTGAGTGTTGGAAGCCGCCTTCACCTCCCAGAAAATAACCGCTTGCTTCGATTTTTCTTTGCAGATGCAAATGCTGCGCTGAAGAACGGTCTGGATAAAGCTATAGGTGAGGCTGTATGTCGGCGACTAGATGAAGACAGCAAGCTAGCCGAGAAACTCAGTGGATCGTTGGGCTCCTACTACGAAGTGGGGAGATTTCGCTGTCCAATCAATTCGAGCATAACACTCTTCGAAGTCATGGTTCACGAGGGGATTCATCAGGGTTTAAAAGATCACATGGGGCTGCACTATTTTGGGCATTTCGCAGAAAAGATCTTGAAGAAAATGCCTAGGCAGTCAGACAAAGAAGATTATCAGGAATGGCCAACACCTTTTCATTATCTTCTCTATCGATTAGTCAGCGTTGCCACTGATTGGGCAGAACAATGTGCACACATTGATGATTCAGAGATTCCAGAGTCCACACTTATCGCTGAGGATTTTGACCGACACTATATTTCCAAAGAAGCCACCAAGGTGCTTGGTTCAATACTGGAAGACATTATTCCCAGCGAAAAGCTATCTGTATCGTTCAAAGCATATCTGCTGACCGTTGCCATTCGCACTCATATCAAACTTCAGAGTGACCACAATTTGGCTGATGTCGCAACGTCATTCATGAATGCTGTAATCTGGGGGGACCCTTACCCTACAACGCACTCCTATCGAATGGAGCTTTGGACGATATTTCAAGAAATTGACCACATGAAAAGGGATAACGCATCGACATTCGCACACGAGCTAGGTCAATCACAGCTCAACACTACTATTATATGACTACAAAGACTAAAGTCAGGCGAACTAGTATGAACCTTTCATTGCCTGAAAGCACAAGACTGAATTACTTAGGATTGCGCTGCGAACATTTACCGTTGGCGCAATTCTCTCTATAGAGTATATATTCAGACTTTTATGCCATTGGCTTAATTATCAATATCACTTATTTCCTACCATTATCCTCAGCCATCTTCTGATATAAAGGATCTGTGCCACGAGGTAGGCTTTTACTCACGTCTCTATAATGCATCACGCGTTGTCGAAAATATTCACGTAAATGTTCGGGTTGTTCTCGTTCAACCTGCTCAGCGATAACAGGCAGATTTAGACGTTCTTTGTATGCAACACCTGACGCAGCTAGATCGACGTTCACTTTTTCCCGTTCATCTCGCGGTAAATCACCTAAATTGTACGTCACGGTTTCTCCGTCCTGGTTCTATTTAGTTTCTCTTAATATACTTCATTTATTCGGTAATTCGCATCCATAGCAAAAAGCACCCCCGAAGGAGTGCTTTCTGTTTTTTAAGCTGCCAATTGATGAACTTCCCCCATTGGCTGGCTAATGTTGTTTAACAGCGATACCACATGTTCTGATTCCTCTCGTATCCACTCAATTGCATCGACCATAACCTCATAATAATCCGATGCATTCGGGTGCTCAGGATCATTGACTTCCGTATCACCCGTAAAACTCTTCATTACAGCACCATTGCGATAATGAATATCGGCGCGGAAGGTCACTGGTACATAAATTCCTGCAGCTATCGCATCGACATGCTGGGTCAAAAAATCATCCTCAAACTCCATGATATCTATCTCGTCAATGGACTGTTGGGACATGTATAAACGTATTTCACCGGCACTACCACGCCAACGCCGTATCTGTTTTTCCTCAAATGTGCAGTTGCTGACAAACTGCGTCAGCGTTTCTGCACACTGATGAGAAACATCACGCAACGATCGCTCCAGGTGATCCATAAATCGAAACCAGTAGCGTTCACTCTGCCGAAATTGCGCCAGAGTCACGTACTCATCCGGCAAACTGTCGCTTTGTCCAGAGGCCTCACGAAACGCCGCTTCATCCAGTTCGTAGAGAGGCATAATGTCAGCGCGCAGCAACTGGTCGGTTCGACCACTGATTTGCGGGTGAACACGGGGAAGATACAAATACCCATGTTCTACCCCGTTACCATTAGCCTGCCAGTTCGTGGCGTTTATCCACAACGTCAGAACTTTCCTGCTGCGTTCACGCTTAACGTCATCTGTATCAAGACGCTCCAACATGGTTTCCATTACAGCCGTTAGTTGCTCGTTTTCAAACAATGTCTGCGTATTAACGTAAGTAATACCGGCATCCTCATCCAACTGCCAACATATATCGTCATAATCTGGTGCGTAACCTAATGTCCGCTGATACGCATGCTGAATGTATTCATGAATAATGCACATTATGTACTCCTGTCAAAATAGTGATGGCAGGAGGCCCGACAGGGCGTTCCCCTGCCGGGTAAAAAGTTAAGTAATCAGTCAGGCAACCAGGCGTAACGCTGGCGCCGGTGAGTAACTATCGAGCTTCAGGCGTCGACGTTCGTCACGCAGCCAGCCTATCGCCTGCCGCACAACGTCACCGTAGTCTGCCGCAGTCAGCTGATTCACGTTCGCAACATCTTTCTGAACGGAAAAACGGCCAATGATGGCACCATTGTGATAGTGAATCCGGCTCTCCAACGCAACGGGGTGTATCTCACGGCGGCAAACCCGTTTGACGAACTCAACCGGGTCTGTCGCACTCACGCTCTCTGGATTAACCGGCCCCAGGTTCACAGTGATAAACCCAAAATCCGTGTCAAAACGCCGGACAACCCGTTCATCAACGTCACAATGCCGCTGCAATGCAGCCAACTGCGCTACACAGTGCTCTCCCGTCTGCGCCAACGCGCGACTCAACCAGGATTCAAACCGTGACCAGTGCTGCATCGTTTGCGCCAGTTGCTCGCGGGGAATGACGTCATCAGTATGTCGCTCGCCCTGTGCCGTCAGTTGGATAAAGTCGGCATCCGACAAATCCAGTAATGCCGACGGATCGCCTGGTAATAAACAGTCAACCCTGCCGCTGCTCTCCGGAGAGGACCTCGGCAACAATCGTGTATTGCCACTGGCTGTGGCCAACGCATCCAGCCCCAAAATCCACAGTGTCAAGATTCGCTCACTCAGTTGACAACGAGCCCGTAGCTGCCGATTGCCGGGGATCTGATCGAGCATAAACTGCATAACAGGTAACAATCGCTGGCTATGAAACACGATATCCGTATTCATGTAGTCCTGCAGATCGTTACTGATATCCGCCTGCCACTCATCCTGATGCAGGAAGAGGTTCATGTGTTTCAGGTATGTCTGTTGAATAAACTGCTCTGTCAGCATGATGCTCCTTACAAATAAAGTAAGGGCGCTTCCCCTTCCGGGAGAAACGCCCGGTTAGGGTCAAATTGTTATGTCAGGCGACTTTCTGTTGAGCTTTTCGCTCTTGTTCACGGGTCCATTTACGTTCCCAGCCAAACATCATCCAGAAAGGCGTACGCCAGGTCTGACTGAACGTCATGCTCAGGCTGTTCCCGACAATCACCATGGCAGGGATGCCACATAACGCCAGTTGCACATACGCCATCATTGCCGCAACGGGATCGATATCGACACAAACGGCCATCATCTGTTTCTGTGGATTAAGGCCTGCTTCCAGCATGGCTTGTGCCATCGCAACAACCAGGCCGCCAGCTCCGCACGCGGGGTCTGAAACAGTAATGAAATCCCGTTCCCCGCTGGTAAGTGCAAGCAAACCATCAGCCAATTGCATTTTCGCCATCATGTAGCCAACAGAATACGGCGTGAAATACTGCCCCCGGTGATGATCGCCCAGCTCAAGTTCCATGAAAACAGAACCGAGAAAATCTGAGGCACTGAATTCCATCCCGTCGACCAGCGTGTTGAAAAGCACAGGAAAACGACGCTGATCAGCTGTCTTGTAACGTTTTATTCGCCGCATGTAGTCATCTTCGATTTCCTGCACAAAATGGCACCGGTTATGTAACGCCGCTGCCGACATGTGAATAAAATCGCTGAAGACCGTCCAGCGGTTTTCATACGGTGCAATTTCCTGAAACTGACGGATAAACGTTGCCCGGTGTGGATTTTTCCGGCCCTGATTAGCAACCCAGGGAAGCGCAGACAGATTCCCCGGATCATCCGGGTCATCTCCTTCTTCCTCATCGTTAGCTGCAACCTCATCGACCGATTCGGCAGACGGTGGCGGTAGCAACACAGTGCCAAGCTCCGGAACCTCCTGAACGACGTCGCTATCATCGATGTCGCTGGCGACACGATGAACAGCCAGACTTCCGGGATTCAGTGAGAAACGCGCCAATGCATCAGCAACGCTATTCAACTCTGGCGTGAACAATGCCGTCGGCATATCACACCGCGGCCAGTCATAAATCCGTGCCAACGCATTTACCGCATTACTCGGTGAAATGTTGTAACGTAAATGTTGACGAACCACGCTGTCACAAACTAGCGTTGTATCATCCAACTGCTGGCCATAGTGCATAGTCAGCAGATGATTAGCCTGTTGCTGCCAATGTTGAACATCGTCGAATGGCAACAACGTCAACCGCTGACGCTGAGTTTCAAGCCAGTCGACAGCCTTGCCCGCCTCAGAGGCAGATTTAAACAGTATCCAGGGATCTGAACCTCGTTCACCCGTCCACATCGGTTCGCCGGCAAGACGTATACCAGCCCGTGCTGCAAGCAACGCCCGTCCGATATCAGCGATGAGCGCCTCCTGCAGGTACGTGTTTATGTCAGGTAAGTCATTCGGCACCGTAAAACGACCAAGCCGGGTTGGATGCCCGGTTGCACGAATAAGCAGTGCGGCCAGGCTATCCGCATCGGACTCAGGTAATTCAATGCGATCGCTGTCAGGAAGATAAACCGCCGGACGCTGTGCGCTGAAAAGTACCGGAACCTGAGAAGCAAACTGCCACTCCCCTACTCGTTCCATGCCAGGAACGGGCGACGGTGGCCATGGCCATCCAGGTTGCAACATATCGGATAATCCCTCGCACTGTTCAATGTTGATAACCCGAAACAGCGAAAGTGACGGTTTATACCGGACGACCGTGGTTGGTTTCTGTCCGGGCATTATCCTGCCGCCCAGAGAACGCAGGTCATCGCCGGTCAGCCAACGGTTTGATATCAAACCGTTTTGTAACGCTGATTGCCAGAGTAATAAAACGTTAATCCCAGTGAACCCCTGCCCGCTCAATGCGTGAACGGGTATACCGTGACGAATAACACTTTGCCGCCACGGCACCGTATCAGCGTTGACACTCTGCATCAGACGTTCTGTTAGCAGCCTGCAGATGTCACCAGCATCCTGTAATGTGAAAGTTTTCATTATGGTCTCCATCAAAAATCGGGACCATCCCCTGAGGGATGGCTCCCTCAGGAAAAATCAAAAATCAGAGTACAGTGGTGAACAGTTGCAAAATCGCATGACCCGCAATAACAGCCTGCTGGCACAACTGCACAAACTGCTCGTGGTGAAGATAAGCCCAAATGACAGAGGATGTGATTATCCCCGTTGCCGACATGGCCATCAGGAACCGGTTACGCCGGCGGCGAAACAACGCCTCTTTCTCTGCTACCTGGGTATGTAAAAATAACCCCAACGTCTGAAGCTCTGCAAAACGACTAAACTCTTCTCGTCGCAATGCTTCATAGGCTGCATCAAAACGCTCCAGCTCTGTCGGATGTTGATCCTCAAGAAATCGACGATAGCCTCCGTCACGAATCGTGTTGTAATGGCGATCAAACTCAGCCTGCAACCAGCTATAAAAATGACTGCGTGTACGCTCAATAACACCAGGCTCTCGCGTCAGAGACTTCATTGCGCCTTGCGTGGCCAGGGCCGATTCTTGGTGTTCATTAGTGGTCAGTAAGCTCATGGTATGGACTCCGATAAAAGAAGACGGGTCCACCCCTGCGGGTGTCCCCGTCAGGGTTAGTAATATGCTGAGTTAGTCAGTCAGGCTGATATGAACAACATCATTCTCATAGCGCAGATAAAATTGCTGCCACAACGATGTCGATTCATTGCCGTCACCAGGTAAACAAAAGTAGCCGGTTGCTATTTCTGAGCGAGTACTCGCAGCCAGTGCTTTTAATGCATGGCGAATCAGACGATGCAGCCGTTCAGTCTCACATGCCGGCTCGGGCGTAAACGCGACGAGTCTTTCCCAGGCGCTGTCATCAATGGCAACAGCCGGAGAGGATTGCGGCCGCCCAATCATGCTGCTTCATCATTCTGAGCAGCTGACGAAATAGTCACGACAGCGGGCATCCGTTCAGGTTTAGGTCGTTGGCGCACATTGCGTAATAACTTCTGGTGCATGGCCAATGCTGTATCAACCGCCTCGTCCTCGCTATCCATATAACGTTCGCCGTAAAACGGTTCAGCTGCCTCCTCGCCGAAATACAGCAGTTCGACACCAGGCTTATAGCTGTGCCGGTGTTGCAGTACGATTGCTCGGCCACAGCACTGGTGATCGTCAGCAAGCAGCCACTTCCCTGTATAAATTATTCGATGAGCTGACGATTCCATGGGCTCTGAACGCTGTCGCAAGGTCTGATAAAGCCAGACAAGCGCTCGCGCAGACAATTTGCTCGCCCAGCGCACGATGAACCACAGCCCTGTAAACAGAACAATCAGTATGTGTAAAGTCGTTGGCATATCTGCTCCTTTCAATGCGTTAATCCGCGAAGTGCGAGGACAACAGCTAAAAGCACCAGAGAACCGGCGACTTTCAGCAACGTGAGATAACCAAGCAGCTTCAGCAGTGCATTGCGATCACGCCGAAAACATTCACGACGTATGAGCTGACACAATGCGTCTTCCTGCTCTGGTGTAAATGAAGCGCCCGGAGTGGGAACCTCTTGAGTGATTTGAGACATGAACTCTCCTTTTGGTAATAAAAAAAGGGGGAGCTATCCCGTACGGGAGAGGACTCTCCCCGTGGGGTAACGTCTGATTAGACGAAAGTATTTATGTGGTTATAACCAGCCGCGTTCAGCAAACGACACCATTTCACCGTGGCCTACTACGACGTGATCCAGTACACGAATCTCAATCAGAGAGAGTGCGTTAACCAGTTTTTCAGTGATTTCCCGATCGGCATTGCTGGGTTCAGCATTCCCCGACGGGTGGTTATGGGCAAAGATGACCGCAGCCGCATTCAATCGAATCGCTTGTCGCGCAACCTCACCTGGATGAACCTCCACACTGTTAATTGTTCCGGCGAAAAGGAATTCACAGGAAATTAATCGATTTTGGTTATTCAGGAACATAGCGACAAAGACTTCTCGTTCAATATGCTCCAGCTTGAGACGCAAGTATGCTTTAACGACTTCAGGAGACGTCATGGCTTCCAGTTTTCTGACTCTCCGTTCAAGAAGCGCCAATGCGATATTGATGACACGTGATTCACGATCGGTATAAAGAGTGGTGTTGGGAGATGTTAATTCGCGCATAAAAGACCTTTTACGGGCGAATGCTTTCCCCCACGTGGCGAAAAGCATTGCCACGTGGGGGAAAGGTAAAATTATCGTAGATCGATAATTAACGTAAAACAGGCTGTCAGTGCATCAAACAACCTTCAAGCAAAGGCTTGCCAGTGTTGGGAACAATCCGTACACATTGGTCCCTCAAAATGAGTCTTATAACTTTTGACTCGCTAAGGTACTTAATGTGCGCAGCCTCATCAGAAAAACCCGAACGAGTATACTTAACGTCGGTGACACCATAGTGAAAATAGGTGTCCCAGAATCCCCTACCAGCTTTCTTTCCCTGCAAAATCACATCATCAAAATAATGTCTGTAATTCTCTGGAATAAAGCCCAACTCAAAGGTGTTGCCCAGACACTCTGCGATTTCGAAAATCAGATAATCATGGCCTATAGTGCCACTATGATCAGGTAGACAGTTGATATCAGACTGTTTGAATGTCCCCATCTCCATCAATTTGCCTTCTATCGCAGAAATCACACAAAGCAACTCAACGACGGAATGACGATTACGATAAAGATGACTAAGTAAAGTATTCATAGATAAATCCACTCTTCAATTTGAAAAGGGATTTATCCCCCTTAGGGGAAAAATCCCCGTATGGGTTAGGTAACAAAAAATACATCAAAAACTGTATTCAATGTGCTCGACCGAGCCGCTCAATGTAACCATCAAAATCGCTATCGCCATCCAGGCAGGAAGAGAATTCCCAGCAGGTATGCTTACCCTCCTGGACGCCATTCTGAAAGGCCTTATCCCAAAAACCCTGGGCAACTTTGTTTCCCAGTGAAATCACATCATTCAAATAATGACTGTAATTATCAGGGATAAAATTCAGCCCAACGGTTTCGCCAAGACATTCTGCGATTTCGAAAATCTGATAGTCATTGTCCGTAAAACCATCCTCATCAGGAGAACAGTTGATCCGAATTGCCTCGAATGCACCAATCTCCATCAATTTTCCTTCTATGTCAGAAATCACACACAGCAGGTCAACGACAGAATGACGATTACGAGCAAGACGGTTAAGTAAAGTATTCATAATGGATAAATCCTTTTTTCAATTTGAAAAGGGATTTATCCCCCTCAGGGGAAAAATCCCCGTATGGGTTAAGTTGAAAATAAATCTCATCACGCCTGGCGCTAAAGACCTTTTTGAACCAGTCGTTCTGCTAACTGGTCATACGTTAAGCTATCGCTAACAACAAGCTGGTATTCCTCTGCATATTCGATGTCGCCCGGATACAAGGTGATACGATCATCTCCCAACCAAGACGGTACCTCATTAGCAAAAAACCAACTGTTATCCGGGTAAACAAAAACAATGCCATCAGCCATTTTGGCTATCCTTGTTCAAGGTACGAGATGCTTCAATGTGAAAGGGATCTATCCCCAGCGGGATAAATCCCGCATGGGTTAAGTCACGATATGGCAGTCGGTTAGTAGAACGTCCGGCCTTCATACCAGTTGCGCTCGATATCTAAACTGAGCGTGTAGAGGTAGTAGTCAATGAGCCAAATACTGGCATTGGGGCCCTCATGAATACGGGCAGCATCCTTCAGGCCTTTATTAAAATAGCGCTGCCACAAAGCAGCATTAACAGAAAGGCCGAGTTCAAGAATATCTGCGAAGTAATTGTCAAAAAAGTTACGCGGTAGCAGTTCCAGGTTGATAATTTCACCGGTCTGCCGTGCAACCCACGCTATCTTTTTCTGGTTAAGTGTCATCAGCGCCAAATCGTCCCAATCTATCGTATCGATGCCGAGACGCATAAACGCAGTCGCTTCCATCAATACAGACTCAATATCAGAAACAATCCTGATAAGGTCTGTTGTGGAACGTTGTAGAAATTCATCATCGCGTCGCAGAATGGCAAGGCGCGAGACGAAAGGTTTCGTGTTGAAATCATGCATCGATAAATCCTTTTTTCGGTTCAAAACGAAAAGGGATTTATCTCCACGTGGGGATAAATCCCCGTGTGGGTGTTCTAAGTCACTGGAAGCGGTAACGCAGAGTTGCTAACTGTTTTGCTAGCAGCTGCGCAACCTTGATTGCCTCGTGACGCTGTGGAAACGTATTATCGGCGCAGGCATGAGAGTCGAACTGGTAAGATTCTGAGCCTAACCACCCGGTACAACTTTCTATTTGATAGATCCATTCCGAATCGCTTCGAAAAACCAGCGCACGGAATCTCATATGTCCAGAGCGATTAGGTATCCACTCACCAATAAATGCATCGTTACGCTGTGTGTTTTTCTTCAGCAACGCAGACAGACGCTCAGTAAAATTACTCGTACGACGTAAGACCATTTGCATGATGTTCTCCTGATAAAACGGGAGAACATCCACCCAGACGGGAAGATATTTTTCCCGTTGGGTTGCTGGCTTAAAGTCGGTGTTAGAAAGAGTCTTCCGGATATGCTTGTTCTGTCGAAACCGTAACAGGTTCAACAGCAGTATCCATCGGTTCATCTTGCTGAGGCTTATGCTGAAAACCGCCGAGTCTGCTCAAATAAAAAAAGCAGAAGACGATGACAGCACTTCCCCAGATGAGTAACAGCTGAAGGAAACTGTAGGTCTTATAAACATGCTGCCGCGTTTTCACTTTTTTCTTCAGTGAAAGCAACAACTGACCTGCACAGTATCCATCACGATAGGCAGTAGAAGAGTTCATTGTGGTTGCTCCAAAATAAAATATTTGGAAAACCACACCCCTGCAATCGGGAAGTAGCTTCCCGGAGGGATTGATTGATGGTTAGTAAAATCGGACCTTCATCACCACGCTCGCAACGTCGTTTAAACTACCTGGTGATATCTGCTTCCAAAGGCTGGCAGATTTACCACACGCAACTGAGCGTGTTCTTCCTTGCAGGCTACAGAAGTGTTCTTTTGTGACTACCCGAAGGCGATCCTCACGAGCCACTAGATCATTGGTGGTCGTCAGAGACGACAGGTTAGCCCGCTCAACATACTTAAAGATGGAATTAAATTCAATATATTCTCAACTATCCCTGAGCCAATTAAATTATTCGTATCAGATACGAATAAAGCATTGAACTGTTTGCGGGAAGAATATTTAATCGTATCTGATACGAATAAGAGGGGGGAAGTATGCGTATTTCAAGAAATCAACGTGATGTCTTGTTTCTACTGTATGCAATTGAGCAGAAAAAAGGCCACCAACATTTTGTAACAGCTACGGCCTTATTCTCTATGATAAGTAGAAATCGTAGTGCGACATTATATCCAAATCATTTAAGAACATCCTGTCATACACTACATAAAAATGGTTTTGTTGAACAGTATAGAGACGAAAAATTAAAACTGTCCTATGCATTAACAGAACAAGGAAGATTGGCAGCGTTGACGATTTACAATGAAACCGCCAAAAATTCTTCTTGAAATTCTCTCACTGAGAAGGATCAACTTTATTATAAACACGTGCAACATAGCGGCCTCGACCATCACCGTGCCCCAAATCCATGGAAGCTAATGCATCAGACTCATCTTTACTAAATCCATTTTTAAGATGTAGCTTTGTTGCATCTTGGGTATAGGAATACCTAAGGCTATGAGGTGCATATTTTCCGACAAGCCCCGCTTCCCTAACAATATTACGATACCGTTCAATTGCTAAATGCAAAGCAGGACGGTTAATCAATCGACCGTTATTTTCGCTCGTAATATGTAATGCATTATTCACTGCATTGATTAGCTTCTCACGTTCAATAATTGTCGTATCTCTGGGCCGCCCTCCTTTCGTGCCATAAACAATTCTAACTTTCTCATCACCATTCTGCAAAGCCTTCTGCCATGTTTTAAGAGATTTAACAGACTGAATAGCTTCCTCTGTCCGTAAGCCAAGAAGACGAGATAACTCCATGGCAGCAGCTGCACCTTTATCAGCAGCACTCACGTTATCTAAAATGCTCTGATATACACTATCTGGGATCGCAACTTTTGAACCGTCACGACTCGCACCAGAAATGCCCAGTGCTTTATTACTCAAATTCTCATTCTCAGGGTCAGCCATAATAGTTTTACCCGCTGCACGGAGGATAGATCGTATTGCTGACATTTCATTTTGCAACGTTCTGATTGAAATTTTCTCTTCCTGACGGCTTCTTATATACATTTCAATATGACGAGGCTTAATATGCTTCGCATCCCTGATTTGCACATTCAAACGTTTTAATCGTTCTGCAAAACGATCGGCTATTTTCATGCGGTCATTAAGTGTTTTAAAACTACCGCCACCATCCCGCGCCAACGTCACAAGATTCTTGTTTAACTTAGCCATACAGTTCTCCAAATCCAATGAAGTGAGTTATGTATTCCGTCCGTGTGAACGGAATACATAACTCACCGGCTCCCTTCTGAAAGAGAGCTAAAATAGATACTTCATCCCCGACGACACGGTTTGATTTTGCGCATCCTGCGTCTCAGCAGACATCTGTGCATCGGGGGCGAAATGTTGAATTGTTGCAAGGCACCCTGGGTGTTACCCATTCGCGGCTTACGCCGGGCTGACTTTCGTCAGTCTACCTCCACACGCCAGTTGTTGCTGGCGTCGCCATCGATGTCGTGCTGATTACCTCCTCTATCTAATTGAAATGTCTTCATGATGATGTCTTTCATACATTCGGACTGTTTGTTAAATGAACGACCATTAAACGGTTAGTAAAACGTCTTTATACGTACTAAAAACCGTTACTACGTGTTGGTCAGATGGTAGAAGAACCGTCTATCGGGCAGTGCGTAAGCTCTGACCGTATACGCGCGCGCGCGTCACTTGGTATTCGCGTTGCTCATGCACAAGTGACGCCGCGCAGCTTCGACCTTCCATTGCGACTCCCGTAAGCGGCCAAATGTACCAAATGGCCTTATACGTGCGTGCAAAGGTCGGACGTCGCTCTAGACGTATTCGTATCTTGAATCGTGCGTAAAACAGAAAACTCCGAACAACATCAAATTGTTGCTGAAGCTATCGGGCTGCTCTCGCTAAGACGAGCCAGTATTTGAGTGGATAAACGGACCTTCATCACCACGCTCGCAACGGCGTTTAGACTACCTGGTGATATCTGCTTCCAAAGGCTGGCAGATTTACCACACGCAACTGAGCGTGTTCTTCCTTGCAGGCTACAGAAGTGTTTACAGCCACCCGAAGGCGATCCTCACAGGCTGACGGATCATTGGTGATCGTCCGAGTGGACGATGGTACAGCGAAAATGATACTAACAACGCAATTCGAGATCGTCAAATAGTTACCCACATACCCACCGACAAAGTCGGCTCGGCACTCGCCGACCGCTTCCGTTCGCCATCGCCTTTGGTGGGCGCTGACTCACTGGCTTATTTGTCCGTGGATATGTGGATATGTGGATATGTGGATAACAATAGAGTTACTATTTTGGGTTATAAAAATCAATAACAAACCTTAATTAAGGTATTTATTTATAATTTTCCCTTTCATGTAATCGGTGAAATTCTGAAGTTCAGGGTAAATAAAATCACGACTAATTCCGTAGCGTTCAAGCTCCTTCCTTATCGCATCCACAAACTGATAACTAATGACTACTTTATAACATGCAGCATTCTGGTCTAGCTGTTCACTCATTTCAATTCCATCAATTGTATTTAGCTCAGAAAAGAAATTTTTTGAAAAAACCGGCTCATCAATAGATGGTGAAAACAACAAAAGACCTTGTTGATTTTTTACTCTCTGGTTAATAGGCAAAGGCTCTATAACCTGAAGCTTATTATTAAAAAGCTCAATTAAAGCATGTGACTGACCATAATTAAAACCATTTTCAAATGCTATTTCCTTCAACTTTAGAAAAATATCATTACGATCACCCCCCAATTAAAACATAAAGACCTTAAGTCTACAGGGTGCATTTTACAACCACATAAAAATAAAGCCCCATTAGAAGATGAGTGAATAAATTCATGTTTTTTTATATTTTCAATCAATTCATCCTTATAAAAAGAAAGAGTAGTATCAACATGATCAATAATTAACTCAAAAAAGCTACCATACGTACTTTTTGCCTCTTGGATTTTTTTAAAAATAACCTACTCGATATTGTTTCAAAACCATCCTTTAATATAAAAACAGAGACATCTTTACCTTCCTCACATTTCTCCGTGGCAAAATAAAGGGAAATAAGGGGGTTTCTGGTAATATCAACCACCCTTGTAGGCAACTGATAATGCTGAGCCATAACATGAAGATCAATATCATTAAGAACATAATCTTTTATTATTTTTGTATCAGAATAAAGAACAAACTTGTCTTTAAAGCTATCAAATAAATCTGCAGCCAATCTACTTCGAGAAACTTTAAGCCCCCACTCAGGCAGGGCGAGATCTAACTCACTTTGTGTGGTTATTATGCTCAAAATAGATACGATTTCAGTTCAAAGAATGCACGTCAGATACATAATTACCGATTGATAAAAGGTTATTAATATATGGGTATTATCAAATTTCTTGAATTGTATGCGTTTTAAGCAAAGTGGAATCCCGCCCTGCCACTCAGGAGACTTACCGTCGGCCGCATAGGGCCGGATATCACTATCATTGAGTAAGCGACTCAACGAAGAATCAATACCCCAAGATGCATCTGATTGCCCTCTAAAATAAAGTTGTGCATCATTACTCTTCTTAGATATTTCATTAATTATTTTTAGAAAATCGCCAACACACTCTATAGGTAGTTTTGACATACCTTAACTCCTCTTTTTGTTCTAATTTCCCTTCTCGTAGCCCGGAAGCGCATTCGCGCCGCTCACAATGAATACATATCGTATAACACGTACATATAAAATGTGTAATACGAAGAATACCATCGGATTGTCATTCTCTGCCAAGCGATTTAGGTGCGGAGCTATAGGCCGCAGCCAGCGAGAAGCTACAGCTTGCGTGGGAGCCCCAAATATTACCAACTGCTTTGATGGTGTGTGGGGGGATATCCAGGGGCTGAGGCTGAGGGAACATAATAACCTGAGACTTTATGACGAAATGTTTCAGCACTTACATATGAATGCATCTATAGTTGAGGGACTGCTGGAATGACATGGGAATGGAACAATGACGGTAGGATCACGCTGGTACAAATTTGATTTTCATAATCATACCCCGGCCTCAGATGATTACAGAGTTCCGAATATTACCCCCCGAGAGTGGCTTCTTGCTTACATGCGGCAGCAGGTCGACTGCGTTATCATCAGCGATCATAATAGTGGATCCTGGATTGACACGTTAAAAAATGAGCTGGCTCAAATGTCTCAGGATGCCAGTACCAGCGATCTTCCTGACTTTCGGCCATTGACGCTTTTCCCTGGAGTGGAGCTGACGGCAACCGGAAACGTCCATATCCTAGCGGTGCTGCACACGCACAGTACCAGTACCGATGTCGAAAGACTTCTGGCCCAGTGCAACAACAACTCCCCCATTCCGCGTGATGCCCTTAATCACCAGCTTGTGCTTCAGTTGGGACCTGCAGGCATCATCAGTAATATCCGCCGTAATCCAGAGGCTATCTGTATTCTTGCACACATTGATGCGGCCAAAGGCGCCCTGCAAAGCCTGACTAATCAGGAAGAGCTGAACGCGGCCTTTGAGGCAAATCCCCACGCTGTCGAGATTCGGCATAGGGTCGAGGACATTACCGACGGTACTCATCGAAGGCTGATTGAAAACTTGCCGAAACTCCGGGGCTCCGATGCGCACCATCCTGAACAAGCTGGCATTCGTACCTGCTGGCTGAAGATGTCGTCTCCTGACTTTGACGGCCTCAGGCATGCACTGCTGGATTCGGAAAACTGCGTGCTCTTCGATCAGCCCCCACCAAAGGAACCGGCTTTGCATTTGCGCAGCCTGAAGTTCAGAACCCGTCACTGTCGACCTGCGGATCAGGACGCGGCATTAGTGGAATTCAGTCCGTTTTATAACGCCGTTATTGGCTCCCGGGGTAGCGGTAAGTCCACGCTCATCGAAAGTATTCGTCTTGCGATGCGCAAGACCGAGGGACTGACTACAGTCCAGAGTCGAAATTTGAACCAGTTCAGTGAGTCCGGAATGGTAGAGGATTCCTTCATCGAATGTGTGTTCCGCAAAGAGGGTACAGATTTCAGACTCAGTTGGCGACCTGGTGGTAACCATGAACTATATACCCTCAGCGACGGTGAGTGGGTATCTGACAGCCACTGGTCGGCCGATCGTTTTCCACTCTCGATCTACAGCCAGAAAATGCTCTATGAGCTGGCGTCGGACACTGGCGCATTTCTGCGTGTCTGTGACGATAGTCCGGTGGTGAACAAACGGGCGTGGAAAGAGAGCTGGGATCAACTGGAAAGGGGATATCTGAATGAACAAATCACACTGCGGGGCCTTCGTGCCAAGCAGGTGAGTGCGGGCTCGCTGCTGGGGGAATTATCCGATGCTAAGCGTGCCGTCAGCCAATTGCAGTCAAGCGCCTATTACCCAGTCTGCAGCCAGCTGGCCCTGGCCAGGGGCGAACTCTCTGCGGCAACCTTACCCTTGGAACACTATGAGCGGCATATTGCAGCCCTTCAGGCTCTGGCGGCAGAAACGCAGCAAATACCCATTACCCCGCCGGAGCCTTCCGACGCACTGACGGAATTTATGGTGCGCCTGTCGTATGTTCAACAGCAGTGCGATCAACGGCTCAACGCTCTCCTGTCAGAATGTGCTGCAGAGCTCGGCGACATCAGGAAAGAACAAGCTTTCACTGCTCTCGGAACAGCAGTGAGTGGCCAGGAAGCTGTAGTAGAAAGTGAAGCTGTTGCCCTGCGGGCTCAGGGACTGGATCCTAATGTCCTCAACGTACTGATGGCGCGCTGTGAGTCGCTGCAAAATGAGTTGATAAATTACGAGGGCCTTGACGGGGCGATCTCTGCCTCAGTTGCACGGTCTGAGCAGTTGCTGGCTGAAATGCGTGCCCACCGAATGGCACTGACAAATAATCGGAAAGCGTTTCTGTCTTCCCTGTCGCTTAGCGCTCTGGAAATCAAAATCCTTCCCCTTTGTGCACCGCATGAAGACATTGTATCGGGTTACCAGGCAGTAACCGGGATCGGTAACTTTGGCGAACGTATCTACGATAACGGAGACGGGAGTGGACTATTGCACAACTTTGTCAGCCAGCGTCCATTCAGCCCGTTGCCTGCTGCGACAGAGAATAAATACAGGGCGCTGGACGAGCTGAAAGCGCTGCATCAGAATATCCGCCAAGAAGCTCCAGGGGCGGGCGCAGGACTGCACGGTGCTTTCCGGAATCGACTCAGAAGTCTGAATGACCAGCAGATGGATGCGCTGCAATGCTGGTATCCCGATGACGGCATCCACATCCGATACCGGGCACCAGGGGGGCAGATGGAAGATATTTCCTCTGCCTCTCCAGGACAAAAGGGCGCGAGCATGTTGCAGTTCCTTTTATCATATGGCACCGATCCGCTTCTGTTGGATCAACCCGAGGATGACCTAGACTGTCTAATGCTGAGCATGAGCGTGATCCCTGCCATTATGTTGAACAAGAAACGTCGGCAGCTAATTATCGTATCGCACTCTGCCCCTATCGTGGTTAACGGCGATGCAGAATACGTTATCAGTATGCAGCACGATCGGGCTGGCCTGTATCCGGGACTCTGCGGTGCACTACAGGAAGCGCCGCTGAAGGCACTGATATGCCGGCAAATGGAGGGAGGGGAAAAAGCGTTCCGTTCGCGGTATGAACGTATTCTTAGCTGAAGGATAAAGTCGCCCTTATGGCACCCGCGACCGAAGAGCGGTACCCACGCGCCACTGAGGTTCTGACAGCCAGAACATCCGAATGAATGATGCAGAGATCAAACTGCGGCCTCTGCGTCTTTTCCAGTATCGCGGCTCGGTTCGGTCTTACCAGCGGCTTCTACCCGGCCGTTGATCACACCACCAGTATGCCTGCGTATCAGTGATGTGCATTCAGCCACGCAATCAGACGGGTGTCGCTACGGGATATCGTCCCCTCATTCAGTTGTTTCTCAATGGCTGCGACTGCTTTCTTTTCAGTGATCCCATAAAAAGGATTCAATTCCCTGAAAACCGACTCAGCTGTGAACTGGCACCGAGTAAATGCTTCCTCAGCGGTACTGACTGTAGGGTGGATCACCACAATATTAAACAACGCGCTAATGGTTGCCCGCAGATAGTGTTCAAGGTTTACCGTCAGTAGATCAATGTGTGGGCTGGTACCCGCGTTGTGCACAATGGTGTTTCTCAGCATGTACAGGCGGTGAAGATGCCGGGTGACTTTCTCGGCATGCTGCTCCAATTTATCCGCCATTTTGTCGGGGGACACGCAGATCCCCGCAAGCTTCTGCACCCTGTACATGACATAGGGGTAGCGCTGCAAATCGACCTGCAGTTCACGGGCACGGCCCGCATCTTTCAGAAGTGCGTAAAGCTGGCCCAGCGGAAGTGAGGCAACTTCCTCTGCGCGTAAGGGGTGAGCCGGCTCCCGCAGGATAAATCGGAGCACCTGGCGCAGCGAAAACAGCTGTTTAACAATATAATCCAGCACCATACAGGGGACCACAACGCTGATGACATGCTGTTCATGTGACGGCGTGCCGGGCGCCACCCCTAAGGTTAATGATTCAAGTGCAGACCAGTAAGCGGTGAAACGGCTCTCCAGGACCTGACTCTCAATACCATTACGGAAAAACCGAAACGCGGAGCTGATTTTTTTACGGGACACGTCCGGTGTATCAGTAAACAGCCGATCCATCGCAACCATAAAGCGCGCAAATTCCTCGTCCGTTAACCGGTCCGCATTTGCCTCGATTTCATTATCAAAGCGTGCCACTTCTGTTTCTCCCTCCCCCCGAATGATGATGAACGGCTTCTGGACGTTGATATCCCCTTTACCCGCCATGTAGGCAATCACATCCAGTGATTCACGGAGCATCTGGCCGGCCATATTACGCGCTGATGTGTCAGACATTGAGCAGACCGGGATGTCGACAGAAAGGGAAAAGCGTGACCGGGCATCATCAAGTGGTCGGAACACACATCCGTTAAACTGCAGCGTGGGTCCCTGCGTGTTAAGCAAGGTGTGCAGTTTCTCACTGGTAATAAACATCCGGACCGTGATGTTCCTGGTCGGAGTTACCAGTTTCTGCCGAAACGAATGAAAGGCGGCTCGGAAACCGTCTGGCTCAGAACTTACATTTCGAAAAATATTGATGTACAGCAGGTAACATTCCGTGAGCGTCATTCCCCGGGTGAGAAGAACACTCATTATTCCGTTTGTGAGCGCATAAATCTCCTGCGCATTGATCTCTTCCAGTTGCTGTTCCGTAAACAGCTCCTGTTCAAGCATCTCAAGGGCCTCGGTGACATATAGAGCCTCGGTGATGTCCGCCAACTGCACACAGAGGCTACAGATGAGACGCTGTCGCTTCTCCACCGGACTGCGCGTGGGATCAACCAACAGATCCCGGTCCAGAAGACTTGTCAGCTGAGCGGGAATGCCGTCAAATGCGGCTCTCCTGAGAACCGGATCGGTCTCGAGCAGCTCGAGCAGTTCAGTGGCCACCCGGAGTCTTTTTTTATCAGCACTAAAACGATCTTCCATGTCGTAAAGAAACAGCAGTTCCCGGATGGTGCTGAGTGTATTGCTGTATCCGACACGATCCGTGTCCGGACTGTTTTTATGGCAGAAGTTGGACCAGCATTCCGTAAAATAGAGCTGACGCTCGGTGAGTGCGTCCCTGCCAAGACGTCGGTCTATACGCATAGGTCTGGAAATCTCTTGTTCATTGCGTTAAAATTCATTTATACCCTATTTAAAGCATCTGCCGCCATGCGGGGGATGTCACCGAAAAAAACGGCTCTCCCTTCCGTCAGTGGCTCAGTCCCGGGAAGGCTCAGGGCCTCATATTCAGGAAGCCACTCTTTACGGGTGGCTTTTTTCTTTCAGAATTCCGACCACACCAGCGGTGGCAAATGGTTCAGGCGACAATGATCTTTGTCAATTCCTGATCCACAAACTTACAGAGCCTGCTGGCCAGCTCGTCAGCTTTGACGGCATTTTTTTCCTCAGCCGTGCCGTTCGAGTATAGGTGGAAGAAGGCGTACCCTTCCACGAACTGGAAGCCGATCTCGATGCCGTGCTTGCCACTCACCGGCGTGCTGTATGGGCTGGCCACATTAAAAATATGAGCCGGTATTTTCGGGAACGCAAAGCCCTGCCAGTTCAGTGCCGCGGGCAAGGGCTGCCCTTTGCGGCCGGGTTTCAGCATCGCGCGGATCTGCCAGGTACCATACTGGTATCCCTCCGGCTGGTAAACCTCGACCGTACAGTGTGTACCCTCATGGGTACAGGACGCAATCACGCCCCCGGACTGGTGGAGACCTATCTCGGTCATGCGTTTTTCAGCCCTTTCCAGTGCTTCAGCAAAGACTTTTTCTTTTTTCAGAAACAGGGTTTGTCCATAGCGGTTCGGATCATCCTCCAGGATGCTGTGGCAGACAGTCAGCGCCAGGTAGGCTTCGGCGAGCGAAGACTGTACGTAGTGCTGCAGATGTTCACCCGCACGCCCGTTCCCGTCGTACAGACGCATGTTGTCTTTGATCATACCAATATCGATGGCCAGCGCCTGACAGTATTTCTGGCGGGCTTCTTCTGTCAGCGTATCCTCGCTCAGTTGCCGGGCTATTTCCGCCAAGTGTGGCCGGGCAGCCAGCAGACCATCGAGAGTATTCTGCAGCGCCTCTTCTGGCCGATAGACCCGGTTTTCTATCACAAATGGCAAGCGGTCATTCTGGTCGATAAACTGATAGAGCGCGGTGATGACCTGGGTGGCCGAGAACCCCAGTTGCTGAACTTTCGGATCGACGCGTTCTTTCAGCGCCGCATCCAAGCGGGCGTTAATCATGGCTAACGGCATAGTCGTGTTCCTCTTACGGACATTCACCGTAAAGCATTATTGCTTTACATTTTCGCGTAGCATATCTGCTTTACCTTTTATGTAAAGCGTTTTTGCTTTACCATTGTTTTCCCTGAATCTGTAATTATTAGCTGTTACTGTGAAATAAATTGCATTAATCCATTTTCTGGCACAATGCCGTGATTTTGTTGCGTTAAAGGGAATAATCCTTTTCTTCTTCGGAGATCCGAAAAAAGCCATAAGCGGAAATTTTGCGTGGGGAAGGGCTATAAGCTTTAATTACACGACTTTGATTGCACACAGATGGAGATAAGAATGGCCAGCGAATTACACAAGCGGTCTGATATTGAGAGGAAACTTGCTTCCGGAGAGGCTGTTAAGGAACAGCCACGTCAGCCGATCAGGGAGACAAGCACCGGCAGGCTCATTTCCAACCAGCGTGTGCCGGAAATGCTCCCCACCTACCTGATAGCGATGCAGTCGAACACCCTCATCTACAATGATGTTGATGTGGAAGCCTTTCAGTGGGAAGTCCGTCAGCAGGTAACACGGATACTGGACGCCATCAGAGATGAGCGATTTGAAAATGCCGGCATAACCTATCAGCAGTTTATCGATCTGTATGATGGGTGTTTCGAAATGCCATCCGAGGACGAACTCCGTGCGGTGAAACATCATGGAACAAGGCTCTATGCGGTACTGGAGCACCACGGAAACCGTCTATCAACAGAACTGGGTATAAAAAATCTGCCGGATGGGGAGGCGGAACGTCGTTTTAACGCCGTCACCGAGGCCCATATCAATCTGTTTTTCTATATGCTCACACTGAATCTGGCCATCCATAACAAGATTGACAATGTCCAGAAGCAGCTACGAACTAAACTCGGTCTTCTGGAAGAACGGCTCAGAACGCTGCTCAGAGAGTACATCTATGCTGACAGCTGTGGCAACGTGTACCATGGTGAAATAGATAAAAGCAAGACTCTTTATGGCTGGATATTACTTACACAAAATGACCTAGACACTGCCTGGGACATTTACAGTAATGATTTGCACCTGAAAAACAATATGAGTTTTGCCAAGCTGCACAATGAGGTGATGAGCATCTACCACAAGAAATACTCATCTCAAACGCCTGTAGAGCTTCGGTCAGATGCATTCCGGGGGCGTAAGTTATCCGATGACAGAGTAAAAATTGCCCTCCAGTTGTGTCGCTACCTGGAACAGACAGCGCAAATTCGCCAGTATATTGATGAGCTGACACAGGGTAGTGAAAACGACGAGACGGAAGATGCCACTGTGGATGTCAGGTCGCTCCTTATTCCACGGAATTCCTGATAAGGCCACAATGAACGCTGAAAATCAACAGTACCTGTACGGGCTGATCGAGGCCGAAACATTCAACGGGTACACACTGGTCAGCGGAGAACACTGGCAGGCACCCTCAGCACACGAAATCGTTCTGGTTCGGGGGCTGATCCCCCTGACTGACATCCAACTGGCCAACCGGCTGGATGTGGACGAACGCACCATCCGCAAATGGAAATCCGGCCAGACCCGGATGGTGTTCACCACTTGGTGCTGCCTGTGCTGCCTGGCTGGGCTCGGGATGCCGCTCGATAACATTATCAGTGATTGAAGATACGCTTCCAGATGCGTCTAAAAATGAATCGCCTCTGGTATCGCCAGCGTGAGCGATAGATATGGGGAAGGTCGTCATAGTTCTTGAAGAACCAGGTCCAGCCCTGATAGCCCTTCACCACTAATAAAATGAAACCACCCGTTTTAAAAATGCCATAGGCAACCGCCATCAAAAATACAGTCATAGAATTTTCCTTCTCTAAAACTGTATTTAGGAAATGCGGTACGGCCTTAAAGGCCGGTTGATATGAAGATTTTGAAAAAATTTCCCATCCTTGTTTTATTGTCTGATGGGGTTGAATGAGTGCTGTTATTTGCATCACAGGCAATAATCCATTAATCACAGTAATCAATGTTAATTAGTGCTTTTCTGACATTAATCTTTCTCTTCTTTTCCTGAGATCCGCCCCCCCAAAAATCAGAAGCATACTTTCTGGCCAGGCTCAGTCTGATAATATGTCGAGTACTAATTCCCTGCCTGAGATATCCCCCATGTGCAGCAATGAGCCCGATAAGATCTGGATTTGCGCAAACTGTATCAAAGAACCTTTTCTCTGTGCCCATATAGTGGCAGACGGCATGCGGCATACCTGTCATTACTGCGGCAATATACAGTCCTGTTTTACCCTTGCCGTTGTGAGCGAGTTGACTGAACAAGCCCTTGACGCGCATTTTTTTCGTACGTCGGAAGAACCTTCAGATCTGGAATACGCCATGCTTAGACACTCTGAACATGACTGGTGTCGTGATGGGGATCCTATCGTTCAGGTCATTGAAGAGCTGCTGCAGACGTGCCCTGCTGTAGCGCAAGATATTCAACAGGTCCTTGAGGAAAAACACGCAAGCTTCGACCATCATGACTACAGTGGGCAGGAAACCGAATTTGCGGCGGATTCATTTTATAAGGAACGCCGGAAAGTGAGCACCAAACGTCTGGATTCCATGTGGGCAATTTTCGTGGCCTCTCTTAAGAGCGAATCTCGCTATATCAACAACTCTGTCCGGAAAACGCTTGACGGTATTTTTAGCGGGTTGGATAGCTTACAAGTAGACGGGGAACAAACAGTGATCACCGATGCGGGACCAGGTACTGGCGTTACTTTCCTTTACCGTTCCCGATGGAGCCGCAACCAGGATGAACTGGAGAAAATGATGGTAACGCCTGATCGAGAGTTAGGTCCGCCGCCTCACCGGTTCAGTGGTGCAAACCGTATGAGCGCCAAGGGAATTTCTGTTTTTTATGGCGCCAGCTCAGTGGAAACAACCATTTCAGAGATACGTCCACCGGTAGGTTGCGATGTTGTGTGCGCGAAGTTCAGCCTGATCCGTCCACTCAGGTTGCTGAATCTCCCTGCGCTCAAGAGTGTCTTGGACAGTGGCAGCATGCTCGATCCGGATTTTATCCAAAAACGCGAACAGGCAGCTTTTCTGCGGTCGCTGACCAGTCGGCTTGTAACCCCTGTGCTGCCTGGAGATGAGGACTTTAGCTATATCCCGACCCAGGTCATTGCAGAATACCTGGCAGATTCAGCCCAGTTAAACCTTGATGGGATCCTTTATCCGTCAGTACAACTGGCTGGTCCTGTGGCGGATGGCAGCTACAATGTCGTCCTGTTCCACAAGGCTTCCCGTGTGCGCTGGCAGAGGCTTCCGACTCAGAAAGACTGCGGAATCAATTTCGTGTGTCAGTACAATGAAGACGAGTGGGAGCCGGATCTCTGTGTGACAGAGTTTGTGCAGGAAGGGAAAGTTCCTTCCCAACCGGAAGTAGAAGTAAATGAGGATGAACTCCTGCCCCACTTTCAGGATCATCGAGAGCCTGCGCTGGAAGTTGACCTGCCTTCGGTCAGTGTTCATCACATCAGAGCCGCCCGCTTTGAATATTCCAGTGACTCAGTCAGGCGGGAGAGGTGCCATGTCAAATCCTTACCTGTTCCTGATCAATCGCCATGGGATATCGGTGTTGATCCGGATGATACTCCGTTCTGACTACACTAAAAATTCACCTAAACAAAGTGTTGCAGGCGTTGATGGGGAACAAGTCCATCAGTTCAACGGAAGTGAGGTGCAGTTTCAGATGCCGGCAGTGATGCGGTCACGTTACTGAAAAATATCAACGCAGGAATTAATAAAAGGTAACTTAATCCCTTTTAATTTGATGGATTTGCGTCCTTCACTAGACTAAAATGTAACCATGAGATATTCCATTGAGAAGGATATTCAGATGCAAAGCACAGCAAAGAACCAAGCCTATAAGCGTGGACTTAAAGCTGCAGGTATCTGGAAGGGTACCAGAAACCGCCTGAAACAATTGGATATGGCATGCGTAAGATGGGCGACCAAAAACCATTTACCCAAGCTGATAGGTCACATTCCTGTTGTCGCAGGACTCGTGTTGTTTGTATCTGGAATACTACTAGGAAGTGCAATCCTTTCAGTTGTTCTACTGTTTGCTGCGGGCTTGGCATCGATTCTCTGTGGAAACATCTCCAATAAGGCAGCGGAACAAAACCATAGCACAGATGGATTTGTTGGCCTTTCGACATTCGAGTCATCGAAAGAAACTGACTACTTTGATTTAAGCCATCCCCATAATGACCCCCATTATCACGGATGTCCTTACGGTGATGATGTTAAAAACTATAATCAATAATTATAGAAACAACTTTAGAACTAAAGGGGAGCTCACGCTCCCCCTTTCATTTTTGACTATTTCGAGCCCTCATTAACTCCTCCGGCGAATGAACTAATTCCTTTTGATGCTGCGCCTCCCGCCTGCTCAGCAGAGCTCTGAGCTTTAGACACACCAGTACCGATCGCATTTGACATTACATTTCCTATATTTACGCCAGCCCACGATAACGCCCCCACCCAAAGAGTCGGTAGAACGATAAACATCGTTCCCATCACAAAGTTCATGACCATATCGTCAGAAGTGTTCTGAAAACCAGCCAGATTGAATCGGCTGTGGGTATCCGAGCTGTACAGTGCTTCAAGTAGCCAGCTGTCGAGCCATCGTGCCAGTTCCCACCAGAACGTCAGGAAATTCAGCGCGAATATCACGAACGTTAAAGTAATCACGACCTTGAATTCATATACACCAAAAGCCAGAACCAACGGCAGCATGACGCAGACAGCCATCAACAATATGGCCTGAACCATCGGTAGCGCCTGGCGCATGGCATCAAATGCCGGAAATGCTCCCAGACTTCCCAACGCGCCGCCGGCAATGGCACCAAACCGATTGACGGTATTCATCGTAGTGAAGTCCGCATTACCCCCGTAACCAGCGTAAACCTGCCCCCCTTGAGAGATATTTAGGCTCTGAGGACTCACCAGGCGCCTGATCACCGCTTCTTTATAGTCAGCCGTGCTTTTCCCCATCATTTTCAGTGCAGCAGAAAGACGCAGCCACATACCAGGATCAGCTTGATTGACTACCCTATCCTGCAAACCGGTATCCGCTGTGGACCACCATTCATTACAGGTGGGGTAACCACCTCGCCCCGTATTCGGCCGACCACTGTCCCTGGCATCGCTCCAGGGAAAATTTGACCGCGGCATTTTTGAGTTCAGTTCACCATAATAGCGGGAACGAAATGTTGAGCTGCCTAGCCATTCGATGTCCTTCAGCACATCCTTATCCGTTGTAGCCCCCTGGTCTTGCTGCTTCCACGTGTATAGCGCGAGCGCATAGCAGTCGTTGGTAAAGTCCTGCAGTTCTTCAGCAAGAGCCGGATTGCTGATGCTGGTCCTCTGCACCTCAAAACGAACCTGGCGCAAATCCGGTCGACAAGGAATGGTTGCGACCGCAGCCTGCGTTACGCCTTTTGACAGGCGATGTACGACAGCCCACCAAAAGGGTACCGCAGCTGTCTGATCGCCGAGGCTGGATACCACACTTGAATATCCACTTTCATCCGGAGACTGCGTTGTCCAGGTTCCGCACATTTTCGCCCGAGACGTATCGTATTGCATGGTACTTAGACTCAAATTAATCAGTGGTACACAGCAAGCCAGCATGACAAAGAACGCACCATAGAGTGCGTTCTCGATGCGAGGCAAAGACAGCATCCCCTTGTTACCCTCATCCTCCCCTTCTTCCCTAACCTTCATCCAGATACCAACAACTTTAAACGCCAGCGGCGCAGCAAAAAGCCCGGTACCAATCAGAATGTTCCACAGGCCATTATTAATGACCCAGCCCAACAGTGTCAGAAAATACTCGAGATAGCTGTTCGCGGTCATCGCGCCGCCCCTGTATCGATATACATGGCGTATTCACACGCTAACAAAAACAGCGCGCTCACGATGGCCATCCGTTTCAGCGACGCTTTATACTCAGGCTTACATCCTGGCGCATGCCAGATTTTCCAGAGTCCCCATCCCAGCGCGCTGTACAGCATCAACCGCCAGACCAACCAGCCAGTGCTCGTTCGCTGCATCCAGTGGCGTAGCGCTAAGAATTCATCCGAATAGGACAAGCCAATACTCGCGATCAGAAATGCAATAAACATAACGCCAGAGCTGAATGCCAGCGCGAGCAGCAGCACTTTGGTTCCCTGGCGTAGCCGTTTCAGAGAAGGTTGAGGTAGTGTCTCTTTAGATTCAGACATAGCTAATTACTCTGGGCAGGAATAGTCATCTGGTTGAAACGCGTATCCGTGTTGTCCTGGATTTGCTTCTGCGGGTTGGTTTCTACACGACTGTTTTCCCGTTCGATGATGGTCAGCACTGAGTTACGTGCCAGCTCGCGCTTGAGTTCCATCTCGTTCTTCAGTGCATTAATTTCCCGATCGAGCGACTCAATACGCCGGGTTCCTTCATCAACAGCAGCTTCCTGAGCCGCGGCATTTGGCTCAGACATTCCAGTCATCAGCATACGGCGCATCAGTAATGCCGTATCAACCGTATCCGCCATCGCCAGTTCGCTGGCCAACCGCCCCGTTAACGCGGCATTATCCGGGTCGCGTTGTAAAGCACGGATAACGCCACTGGTAATAGTCAGGCTTCCGGCTTTCAGTTTGGCCAGATTTGCAGCCGTTGGCTTCTCTACCCCGTTAACCATTTTCGCTAGTTGTTCCAGATTCGCTTTCGTCGCATCCTCCAACATAGGAGCAAATCCCGTTCCCGCCTGAGTCGTACCGGGTTGCTGAGCCTCATCCCCACTGGTGCATTCAGAGGCAACTTTACAGGTCCGCATCGAGCGATCGCCAAGTACCTGGACAACGGCCTTTGCTGCCTCCTCCGCATTGGGGAATTTCTGACAAACAGAGCCCGTACAATTGCTGGTACTGACGGAAGATGTACTCAACACCGGCTGACTATTCATCATGTTATAGCCCGCCGAGACCAGATCATGTGTCGGACGAATAGCAGGCTGTCCTTTACCACCACGTCGCTGACCACCAATCCAGTTTTGGCCATTATTGCCGGTGAGTTTCTGGGAATCATTATCCGTTTGAATGGCATCCGCTTTTCCGCTGTTGACCAGTTGCTTGTATTCATCAGCCTGTGCTGATTGGGTCCATTTGCTGGAATCCGAAAAATCCATCATTCGTTTGGTCATGTTTTGGCAGTTAAACATGGCTTTATCAAATGCGACATTTGCCTGAAGAACTCCGTTAGTCAGCATGTCATAAAGTCCTGGGCTCGCTCGTTGAATAATGGCGCCGGGTAAACTAGACACCGCACCAGTCGCTCCCTGAATAACTTCCCCCATCAGATTTTTGAATCCGGATGTCACCCCATTCAACTGATTGCCAACCGTTGTTTTCAGGTCGAAATTACCGCACTGCAGATCCGAGCTCCAACCGAGATCCACACCCAACTTCTCCATACTGATACGCGTCGCCGGCTGAGAAATCACAGAGCCGCCACCGAGCGTATAAAATAGTTTGTCTGATACTGCCCCGCTGACATCAGCCCCATACCCCAGCGCCCCACTATTCGCCTGAGGCAAATTGACGTTGAACTGATCGGCGAAAACGCATGGCGTAATCAAATGCAGTCCAATAGCCAGCACACAAAGTTTCATGTTCATCGTTATTCCTTAAAAATTCGTAACAGATAACAACCGCTGACCACGGCGTTGGCAGCAACTATATGGTTGCCAGAGGGTATAGGCTGCACTGCCATTCTCCGCTGACATGCGGTCACCATCAGGGAAGATCGCGCAGGAAGACGTTAGCTGTGGAGATAAGCGCTGCCACTTGTGATTGTTGGTGTTTTCCACGACAGGCTCTGGAGGCCAGTAACCATCGCGGCGGGAACCCGTCAGGGGCTGATAGACGTGCAGTTGACCAGAGCGCGTAATAATGTCTGCCACACGTTGGGCGACAACGGCGGACGCTTTATCGTCATCGGTATGCTGGACAAATCCAGAACGGGGATAAACATTCCCCCACATATTTCCAGACGCAATGCTGCCTACTTCGCGTTGGCCAGGAATGAGCGCCTCAGGATACAGCGATTCAGGAATTCCCGTTCGCCAGGCGAGAGAATCCAGTGTACTCAGAAAATACGGCATGAGCGGCGTGGCAACGCTATCGCAGGAATAACCGGGGATTTGTCCACCGATGAGGGTCGAGGCTGGGTGGCCGATCGCATCCGCATACTTGAATTTGATATTGGATTTTCGTCGCCCCGGATCTTTAATATCTGCCGCGTTCCCTCCGCCGGCAGTGACCCCGCTTAACCCACTGGTCACCGTACTTTCCAACCCGCCAGCACCTTGACTGACCAGAGACATTTCTGACCAGGGATTGCCTCCTGGAGCCATATACGTGGATACCACTGCATCAGGAATAAAGTGAGTGACTTTGACGGACGTGCGAATGGTACAGCCGAATTTCGTGCAGAATAGCCAGTAACAGATGCCACTGACACGCCAACTGATACACCCTGGAGAAATAGCGCTGGCAACGATTTGTGCGGTGTTAACGGCAGCAATCGCAGCAGGCTCACACGCGGTCGTGAGCATAATGCCAACTGCAATCGGCCGTAACCGGGTTCGCCATCGACTCATGGTCGTCCCCCTTCCTGCATTTTATATGCAAGCGCTTTGGCAACATCAGCTGTGCCGTACACCACGTCGCGATCGTCAAAAACAACAGCAGGATATTTGCGCACGCCAATTTCCCATGCATGCACCACACCACGATAGGCCGTTTGCAGGTCATTCTCATGCTGTTGCCACTGTGGAGAACGCATGACAGCCTGAGCCTGCCCTGTCGCTTGCTCCATCGAGGCTGAAAACTCGCCAAAAACTGCACGCTGCAGTCGCTCCGGCGCATCCAGCCAGACTATTTGCGTTTCTGGTGTCAGATTGCTGGGAAGATGTTGCTGGTCGGTATAGACAACGGGGTTGGCCAATAATGGGGCAGGTAAAAACAGGAGAAGAAAAGCATAGGTTTTGCTGTTCATCACCGTACTCCTTTAGGTTAATAAATACCCTTCAGGTTGCAGCAGGTGGGGGAGATAAACAGCGGTAAACTCTTTTCGAATAAATGAAAATTTACGGGCTACAATAACCGATATATAAATAAGTCCACTTTCCGTAATCTTTCACCAACCGGAGGCATATGAACATTCAAAGACTGAGGGCTGGCAGTCTCGAACTTTCCCCTGAGGTACGTGGACTACTGGATAACGGCATGGACTTCTTACAAAAGGCACAGGATGAGTTTTCCACTTCTCCCACCCATTCCATCGTCAGTTTCTGGACTGCCGTCGAGTTGCTGCTTAAAGTGCCGCTTGCTCATGAACACTGGTCGCTGGTATGCAGCGGAAGGAAAATTATTCGCGCGAAATACCGTAGCGGTGATTTTCAATCAATCACCTTTGCGGAGGCCTGTGAGCGGCTGAACGATGTATTGGAGAAGCCTCTTCCGTCAGCCACTCTTAAAGCCTTTGACAAAATCCGTCAGCACCGCAACCGAGTAGTCCATTTTTATCACAGTGCCTTTACCGATGAAGAAAAAACGCAACTTCTTGTTGAGCAGGCTGACGCTTGGTTTGCATTGAATCGACTGATGCGAGAAGACTGGAAGTCAATTTTTGAAGGTGCGCTAGGACATTACCTCACAGGGCAAGAAACGCGTCTTCTTATAAAAAACACCTACTATGCCGATATTAAATTCACGCAGGTCAAACCAGAAATTAAGAAGCACCAAAAAAAAGGCGGTAAAGTTACCGATTGTTATCGGTGCAGCAAATCAGCCGCGCTGGAAAAAGAGGTGTTTGAAATAAATGGTTACTCCATCAAAACATCGTCATGTCTAGTGTGTAATTCTCTGCAAGATGGGTTGGTCGAGTTTTCATGCCCAGAGTGCAATAAACCGCAAACGCTGAAACCTTGGGATGAAACGGATTTTGAATGCACCAAATGCCAGTATTCTGTTTCCCGTTATGACCTTCTTGATACAAGCAGTTACTCGCAGGACGAGTACGATTGCGCACCCACTCCGGCTGGTTGCTCCGAATGTGATACCGAACATTCTGTTTGTGAACTTGGAAAAGGGTATTTCTGCACATACTGCTTTAGCCTTTTTGAATCTATTGGCCAGTGTGAGTGCTGCGGTTATCACAGCACAGATGTAAATGAATTCAGCGTAATGACTGGCTGCAGCTTTTGTGAAGGGCATCCAGAAACATGGCCTGATGACGATGACTGAGTATTGTTCATAACAAGAGCCCCAGCGAACCTGAGGCTCTGTTCGTCTGTATTCACTATTCTCGATGCAGTCGAGATTTTAATCACTGAGTTGTCGCAACAGCATCAATTTTCTATGCACTAGTCGCAACTTCTTTCAGATACAATACCAGGTAAACCACATCCACAGCATCCGGAACAGAAATGTACCAGCGGGGATGATCGTAATCATCAATCTCTGGCCAACTCGTTGTGCCGGCAACAGAGATCAGGATATCAACACAGGGGCCGATACCGTGTCCGCCATCAAAATGCAGCGCTACCGCACCTCGTGTACCGACTCGGTGAGGATGGCACGTTACATTGCACTGCATAGGTAAACGCTGACGAATAGCATCACGTAGCTGTTGCAGTTCGCTATCGTTTTTCAGGGAAATCCCCGCCTCGCCTTGCGGTTTCAGACTAAAAAGCATGGGAAAATGGCCACTCTCCGTTTGGATCGTCGGCGTAGGGTATTTCAATGTCATCATGCTGCAGCTTTCTCCTGCTCAACCAAACCACGGGCTTTATCTAATGCTTTGGCGACCCGCATTGCCGCTTCCAGCTCCGAACAATGGAATTCATTCATCAGACGACGTCGTTCCACTTTTTCTTCTTTTTCTGTCATACCGAGCGCCAGGTACAAACTGGGGGGAACGGCACGGAACAACGCCTGGACGTTCTTCGATAATACGACCCCCTCGGTGTAGCATTTATCCAGTTTACTGGCTGACATCAGCACCGATTTCTGTTCATCCGTCAGGGATTTGAAACGGCTGATATCATCGACTTCTTTCTTTGGCATCACCAGGCATAGCCACCATTCAGCCATGTTAAGCATTTTGCCGGCTGCATCTGGAAAATCCTCCAGGTTCTGCGTTGCCAGCCAGAGCCAGGCCCCCAATTTTCGCCACATTTTGACGATCTTTGTCATATAGGGCGCCAACAGCGGATTAACCGTTGCAATGTGCGCCTCATCAACAGCGAAAACGATATCCCTTTTCTTGTACTGATCACGCTCGGCAATGTTGTTGATGGTGTTCGTCAGTGACACCATGGTTAATGCCATCTGCGCTTCATACCCTTCACGCGCAAAATACCCCAGATCAATCAGCGTGACGTCAGCTTCTGGCCAGAGCTGCCCTTCACGGTTAAACAGTTCTGCTTCAAAACTCCCTTCTTGTGTGAAAATACTTAGCGATTCAGCCATCTCAGCGGCTTTAGTACGACGCTGCTCATTGCGCTCAGTATCCATGGAAATATCAAGTAGTGCGCGTTGCAGATCGGACGGAAGCATCTGTTTAGAAGCGGCATACGAAACTTTCGCGGCCATCACCAGTGCTTCACGGATCATTGCGCGATCGGCTCGTTTAAGCTCGGCTTCTTCCTTCGCATCACCACCGGTGATCATCATGCGGGCTGAAATCTCCATTTCCCCCAAAATGTCCCGTTTCTCTTTCTTATCCCCCTGATCGTCACCCTGCTCCTCTGTGTCAGCATCCAGTTCAGGCAGTGCATCTGCATCAATGGCCAGAGGAACATCACTGTTCAACAACTGATAAGCGTCACCAAACAGCGGAAGACTCAACCCATTACTCGGTTTGATGCTGACCTTATTCACCGTCAGGCCCAGGCTTTCAAAATAATCGGCCAACAGCCCAAATGAGTTGCCGGCTTCAGCAATGAACAGTCGGGGGCGGTGTATGGCCATCACCTGCGATAACATCGCGCACATCGTTGCCGACTTGCCGGCGCCGGTCGGTCCAAATATCAATTTATGTGCATTTTGGCTGCGATCACTTTTATTCAACGGGTCGAATGAAAATACGTCTCCCCCGCGATTGAAAAAGCTGATCCCGGGATTCCCCGTACCCGTTTCACGACCCGTTACAGGTAATAACCCAGCCAGATGCTGTACCCACGTTAGCCGGGTATACCAGTGTTTCTTATCGGTTTCCGGGTTGAAGGACATAGGGAGTGCACGCAGATAGCTGTTAAGTGGTGCAACGTCATACTCCGGCCGCACAGGTTGTAAACCTGCACCGAGTAACACCGTCGTCAGCTCTACGCGTTTATGATTGAGCGTTTCCACATCATCAGCACGCAGCAAAAATGTTAGCCCGGCACGGTAAAGCTTATGCCGATTTCCCAGGTACTCTTTGACGGTTTTAACATCTTGGCGAACACGTCCAGACTCGGTGTTCTCACCTACTGCGTTCTTCGATAGCCGGGTAAAGTCCGCTTCCAGCTTATCTTGCGGTTGTACCACTATGGTCATACACAGGGTGGTACCTTCCGGAAAGAGATCCATTAACGCATTGATCTTTTCTCCCCGGAGCATTTCCCCTGTAATCGCTCCGGGTTTTGGCGGGCGCCGTAATTTCTCGACCGGCAACGCACAATGCGCCTGATTATCAAACCACCATACGCCGTTCTCCACGTCCGAACGTGGCGGATTGAACCACAGCGTCTCCGTAAAATCATTGAGTACCGGCATGGTGCCATCAGGGGTATCGCGTCGGTCAAAATAGGCTGCCTGACGATATAACGTGTCTTTATCCACCCATTCCGGCGACGGATTAAAATGACGCAGCAACCAGCCATGTACCTGATGGCCATTCTGTCGCACACACATTACCCCAGCGCCAGACAATGCACTGGTCACACGTTCACATACCTGGTTGAGCATCGCGATCGGCGGCATCGGGTCTCGGTTGTTTTTACCAATCCAGCGGTATATCACCATGCGCGTACGACGCTGCTGACCGCGCCAGGGCTGGCCAGTAATTTTGGTGTCAGTAAACAGTCCTTCAGAACGGGCAATCCCCCGTAAATGTCGCTCGGTCTCTTTCAGCCAGGCTTCCGAGAACGGTGTGCCCTGCGCATGGGGTTTGACATAGCCCCTCAGGCGATCGACATAAGCATCGACATTGTTCTCATCCTGACAAAAGAACTGCACAACCCAGGGGTTTTCATCCAGTTCTTCAAAGCTGTCCTGTATCGCATCCTCGACCGTATCGCGGATTTGTTCCAGGCGCTCTTCCGTACGTCCTTCTGTCGCAACGGGAGAGACTTCATATACCGCTCCGACAGAAATGCCATCATCCAACAACAGGCATTTATCACTGTCTAAGAACTCTGCCCACGGCAGGTAATCGATGATTGAGGGATTAGCATGGTTCAGCCTGACCTCATCCTGAATCGTCATATTCCCGGGACGTTGCAGTGATGCTCGTCCGGCAACCTGAATTGAAATACCTTCAGCAAGACTGCCGATCGCGTCATCAGGTACACGCGTTTCACGAGAGCGGGATAGGCGATTTTTATTAAATAGTGAGAACATTACAGCGCCTCCACGCGTTCACCCGGCATCGCATACTGGGTCTGGCTATAGAACGGAAATACCGTGCTGTATCCGGGAACGGGTGTACTGCCCTCAGTCAAATGAGGGAAAATATATATCACCATGTCTGGGTTCGGCAGGCGGGGAAACTGTTGACTGATTTCGCTCTCCTGAGTTCGGCTGTAACTCCGATCGTCATGTAACGACGTTTGAAGCTCAGCTGCACTCAGCGGTCGGCGTAATGCATCTCTGGCCTGCGCTGAACGTCGAGTTGTTCCCTCTCCATCTGCACCATTCCATAATTCCAGCATGGTGTGCTCACCAGCTGGCAGCATTTCTTCTTTTGAGGTCGAGCACCCGCTCAATAACACCATAACAAGCAGTGTGGCCATAATCTGGCATTTAGGCATGTGTTTCTCCAGAACGTCGGAATAAATGAAAATGACCGGCAATGAGCGAAAATGACCGACACATCGGGTGACGGGATAATTCGGCAACCGTCATCCGTACGATGTGCCAGTCATTAAGATGGCCCTGTTCGATGGCCATCAGGAAAGGATCGGTCTGTTTTTCCAGAAAACAGGCCAGTTCAAAGCGTTTGAGTGATGCGGGCGGTAGTTGTCTGACAAAAAAGCAGCCTTCCAGCACCGGAATACAATGGCTACCAACATCAAGAAATAGTGCGTCATTAACCCAGTAAAGCGATGCTTGCGCTGATTCAGACAGACTCTTGGCTAATAATTCAGAATCGGACTGACAATAGTGAATATCAATCCGTAGCTGATCGGTTGCGGATGCCGTACTAAAGATCCAGATGTTTTCCCAGCAGGCGTGAATGGTTTCCATCTCGCCTCCTCAATCCAAACCACGTTGGTTACTACCATCAGCCGGTAACGAGAAGTCGTATCGAACTTTGCGGCCCTTGTCTTCATAATCAATCGCCAGTTGTCTCGTAATATGCACAGCTAATCGCATACCTGGCGGGACATAAATCGCATCAAATGTCTGGCCGTAGCGCTGTTTCACCCAGTCAGTCGTCTCATTCAGACCACCGGCCAGCGCTTTACCAAGAACCGCCTGGCCCGCGTCCCCCGTGAGTGAGGAGGTCATCCCACCATAGCCATTTGTTTGCGTCGTCTGCTGGTTTTGACTCAGCGCACTGGCAGCACCAGAGCCAGCAGACAAAGCAAAAATGGTGGGCAGATAGGTAGATGCGTTAGATTTGCGTTCCCCGCCGATACAGGGGATCCCCGCTTCATCAGAAATCCAGCCAATACCACCGCTGGTACTACTCTCCCCTTGGTTGCTACCGCCATTATTGCTATTACTGTTGCCATTAGCGTCAGCTCGCGGCAATGTACGAACGGTGCCATCGGCAAACACAAACGTAATACTATTGACCTGGCCACGAACGCACGACAACGTCCAGTCACCACTGGCAGTACCCGACACGATCGCCCCCTCTACATCGGGCAAATCGATACCATTTGCGGTTAGGTTGTCTTTACCAATGAGTACCTTGAATGGGTAGGGATCAGTCACTGTGCCATTAATCGGGACACGCCCTAACAGCGCCGTCATTGCCCGACTGCCGATCAGGGTAGAATTCTCAGGTAAGGTGTAAACTGGCTCTGCTGTAACCTCATTTTTTTCGTTCGAGTACCCTTTCACTTGCTGCTCATACGCCGCTTTCTGACGCGTTAACTCATTGCCATTAAGAAATGAGGTAGGAAACTGAGGCAATGCAGGCATACCAGAACTGGAGACCTTATTAGGGTCAGTGGGTTTCTGATCTTTTGGCTGTACCCATATCAGCCCATCTGCGCCTTGCGACGAGGTGCCACTGGTACCACTTCCCATGCCGTCCAGCCCTAACCCCAGAGGAATATCACCGTGCCCAGAGGCGTCCTGATAGTTACTCCCTCCACTAATATGGCCACCGGGATTACTCATCGTATTAGCCAGTTTATCGGTCAGTTCCTGAATTTTATTCTGTAGCCGTAACTGTTCATCCTGTAAGCGTTTTTGCTGCGTATCGTAGGACTGCTGCACGCCAGAAACAGCTTCATTCACTTGCCCTGACACATCGGTACTACGGCGGGTCAGTACCTCATTTTGTTTTTTTAGGTCCTCATTTTGTTGACTGAGCTTGCCTAAATCACTGCGCACCTGATTTAACGAGCCGACCAACGTGCGTAACGTATCCTGGGGAGTATCACCCGCGACGCCCAACGCTTTGAGTTCATCCGGAGACAACCCCAGTGTTGTCGTTGCTGTATCAGCGGCATTCTGTGTCTGGGTTGAATCTGATTGGCAACTCTTTACGCCAATCAATGCACCGATGGCCAGCACCGATGGCACAATCACTTTGACCAACGTATTGGACTTAATTTGCATGAACACGATCCTTCTTACTGGCCTTACCTGATGTTGGCGGCATTTTGGCGACCGGCTCTGCGACAAATGCCAGTTCCGGACGGCTATCGGTGATCAGGTATAATGTTGTCGTGTCTTCTGGTGTACCTATTGGCCCTACCCAACGATGCTGGAACGTGGCAGAAACAAACTGTCCCTGAAGAACCCGGGGATCGAGGACAATCTTTCGGCTGGACGTATTGCGAACACGTAACGCCACAACGGAGCGCGCCCCAACTCCCCAGGCTGACAGCGTGGTTATATCCAACGGTTCAGAGGGATATAAGGTCGTGATCTTCCCAGATAGACGAGGGTTAACGGGATGAATACCGCTCACAGGCTCTACCGCACGCAATGGCCCGTAGAGTGTTTGCGCAGCAAAACGAGTCAGAACGACAGGTAAGGGGGCGTTATAGCGAGGCGCTTTCGGCTCTTTCGTGTCAGGCTTCGCTCCGGTAGTGGAAGATGAATCACTACGCCCGGATACCTTAGCAGGACGATCGCTGTTATCTACCGTAGTGACATCACCGCTATACACCAGACGAACAGGCTCTGTTGGGCCACTCGGTGACGCAGTCACATCGAGCAGAATAATCTCGCCGCTTTCTAAATCCTGTAACTGCAACCGCGTTTGAGGAAATGCACTGTCCGCTTTGAGATAAACAGCCCCACCTGTCGATTGAACGCGTAACTTGTCATTCAGTGCCGGCGGGAAACCGACACGAACGTTTTTATCCGCAAAAATAACGCGTTCTTGCCCCACCTTTAGTGGGATCTGCAGGGGGATGCGTTCCCATTTAATTAATTCATCAGCGGCAGCGTGCAATGACGCTGTAATGAACAATCCCAATAAACCGCTCTGAAAAAGTAATCGTGCTCTCATCGTATAACCCCCTTTTTCTCAGACTGAGGCTGATGCGAAATTTCCAGACGCTGCGGCATACCGTCATAACAATCCAGTGCCAGACCAAACGGGTTACGCTCTGCATCCCCATCCCAACGGACAACTTTTAGCGGGTAACGTACCAATACGCGTTTGACGGGCTCGGTGTGATAATACTCATCGGTAACCAAATCCAGACGGACAACCCAGTTGTCCCTGCTGATAATATCCACGCTCTCCGCGCTATATCCACGTCCGGGGATCTCGTAAACCACGCGAACACGATCCAGGAGCTCGTTACCAAGGGAGCGCTTTTTCGCGTCTGCATTCAGAAAATCCAGACAAGATGGAGTCAGGTATTGTGATAGGCTGAATATCTTGCCGGGATAGTCCTGTTCGCCATTTTTCGGCCAGGCATTCAACTGCTGAAAAATGTAAAACGCAAAGCTATAGACTGTCGGCGCCGGCACTTCCCACCAAGGTTTGGTACTACCAGCCCTGAGATCTGGAGGATTGTGAACCGTCAAATTGCTAGGTGCCCGCATCCAGCCAAGTATCGTGACCAGTAACAGAACTACCAGAACGCCACAGGCAATGCGTAATGTCTGGATATGTTGGTCGCGATTTCTTACCGCGTTACGGTAGATGCTCATGATCTTCCCTTCACTTGATGCCGGCGTAATGACCAGCAGCGAGAGTGAATAATCAACGTCTCATCCCCTACACCAATACGTCGTTTCTTTTCCCCCAACTTCTGCCAGATGTAATTCTCAGGCTTACCGCGTTTAATCCGCGCCATCCAGTTACCCCCGAGGCCAATTACCAACAGAGGGGTCAGTAATATCCCTGTCGGAATAATGACCCACCCGGCTAGAGGGATAAGGAATAAGGACCACAAGACGCCGACAAAAGCCCCAAATAATGCAGCAAGCCCTAACTCTGGAGTGGTAAACCCACGAAACACCACGGGTTCGGCATTCAGGCGATCAGGCAAAAAAGGAATGGTTCGCATACCCGCACCTCACAAAATGATGTTGGCAGATTTGCCCAGTAACCAGATAGTGAGGACGAGTAAGATTGCGCCTACGACAACAATCGCGCCAAATTTTGGCCATTCTGCTCGTCCATTACGAACTTCAACGAAGGTATGGCCTGCAGCAATCGCGACATTAATAAACATGATGGCTGCAACCAGTAATCCAGCCAGAACAATGCCATCCTGTAGATAGCCTTTTATTTGCCCCATTAGTCCTGACCCTCCGCTGGATTGAGGAGCTTCAACAGGAGGCAAAGCAGCAAAAATGGGATTGCATAAAATCGCCATACAGAACAGAAAAGAAATGAGACGATGTAGATAGCGGCGCTTAAACATGAAAATTCCTCTGTGTAGAAAATGATTAACTAGCAAAAATCCAAATGCTCATGACCAACAAAAGCATTGTTCTGAACACAAACCGTCCCAGCGCGGCATCTCGGACTTTCTCGTTAGCCCACCCATTCCAGACATCGTTTAATGCCCAGGCAGCCCACAGAAACAGCGCGGCAAGCAGAAAGCCGATACAGATGAGGTTGAGTATTTGGGGATCGAAACCAGATGCTGATTTAAAGGCTGAAGACTGTGCGGCAGTCATAGACATATCAGGGACTCTCCCGACGGTAGTTCCCCGCAATAGAACTGGCTTCCCGAGGTTGTGCCCGGGATGGTGCCAAGTAGGTATCGATACCCGCTCTGATGGCATTCAAATCCGCAGTAATGCGTTGATAGTCGAAGTGGTATCGGGCACGATCGGCGGGGTCAGATTGCGCAGCGACAACGCGAGCTCGTTCCAACGACGCCTGAACCTGATCGAGTAGGCGTTGCGTGCTGGCTAGCTCGTCTTTCTCTGATGCATTCGCCGCATGAGTAAACAGCAATGAAGCACCTAGCAGACAAGCAAGCCGGACTGAGGGAGAAAACATGCACACCTCACAGTGAGTTGACGGTGCACATAGGATGAGGAGTCAAGGAAGATTAGTCAGCGATAAACCATTTATACTGAATTGAAAATTTAACTGAGATTGCACAACTGAATAGGGGAGATAGAGGGAAAATATGTCTTTATACTGCATAGATATGAAAGGTAACACTCATAACTCCTTCACACCAACCCCAGACGACTTTGAGGATATTGGTGATGCATGTGATGAACGATATGCATTAGCCTTACGATTTTGCACAGAACCGGATGAATGGACTGTAAGTTTAATTGTTGTAACTAATGAAAAAAACAAACCTATCGCCTATTGCTCCTTTTTATATTGGATAAGTTCATCGACTCCCACAGAAATAATATTAAATTTTCAAATAGATTATGTTTATGTCAGAGATCTCTATCGAAACAAAAAGTTATCTACACTTATGGCTGAAAAATTTGTGATACCGGAACTTGTTCTTTTCTTAAGAGAAAGAACGGATATAAACGATATATTTAATAATTCAGAATACATTAGTGCAGAAGGGTATCGTTTCGGAGAAAAGGTTTATTGTCACTTAATTGAACAATTGGACTGACGCGCCGCAAGCGTCTTGTCTGCTGACAAAAGCGCACAAAAGCAAGTTTTGTACGCTTTTGTCCAGCTCAATTAAGAGCTATGCATTTTCTGAAATCACCTTCATTCCAGTATCGCAGGAACATCTTGCATTCATCCGCATCCAGCTCCAGCGCAAACTGAATAGCAGCGACAGCCGCCTGACAGGATCCATCACTCATTACCGTTTATCCTCTTCTAAAATTAAAGATATTTTTTAAATGTGGCCGTCGTTACTGTAATTGCAGTACCAAATAGCAATGCTGCAGGTAACAGTAATAAATTAGGGTAAACAGCCATCGGCCAGGACAAATACAGCATAGCGGGCACATAAAACGCGGGTTTCACCAGACGTTTGGCATGGTGATAGAGAAAGCTGGATTCATAGCCTGCACCAAAGCGCCGCAAGTCACGACGCCCGAGCCCTTCAACAATGGCCACAATTACCACCATAGCAAACAAGGGTATCGAGAGAACCAGGATGGTGACCCTAACCAGGGTAACCACCGTGACATAGACAGTAGCCAGCAAATATTCCCGCAATGATTGTGCCAGCCAACCACTCCAGGCGTTTAAGCTACGACTGAGCTCACTATGACTGTTTGCCTGCATCTGATATTGGTTACTAACCCAATCCATAAAGCCACTGTTGATAAACGCCCAGTGATAGCCAGTGTTGATCCAGTGGATTACGGTGACAGATGGCTCGGAAAACAACAGACTACGTTTGAATTCTGACGATAAATAGCCCAGCTCAGTGTTCATTACCTGCTGACTGTGTGCCGCCCCTTCCGTTGTCCAGAAGAATGCAATACCCACGTACTCAATCAGCAAGCTCAACAATAATGAACCCAGAATGATACCAATCAACTTCCATGGCCAGCCCCACAATACGTTATAAAGTAAACCATGTTGCCGCTCTGGCTTTTGTGGGGAGGGATTACGCACAGGTTCAGCCATATTACTCCCCCCCAACTGAACTACCGTTCCACCATCCCTCACTGGATCGGTAGTTACGGCGCATCTCTGTGGCGACAGCCTGCAAATTGGCTGGCATCATTGCATCATTCAAATCATTCGCTGGCAGTGGCATCCTGATTTTCCACAACTGGCCACCTTCAAGCAGGGCGAACGCCTGGCCTTTAGGCAGGCTGACGACATCAGACGGTTCAATCAGTGGAGTTTTTATCGTGCCGACACGGTCCTGTGTGCTCGAAGTAAAATCCTGTCCAGTCTCAACATTAGCCGTATCCGAGTGACCGGAAACCAACGTTTTACTGTAGATCTCAACCTGCGGCAGCTGCGTCGTGAGTAATTCTGCGGTTTTGTTGTCCCGGACACGTAGCATGATCAGTGTATTGAAATTCCCAATAACCTGCGCCGTTTTCGCAGCATTGCCGATACGCGCTTCGATATCCGATGACGTTTGCGTATAGGCGGTTACTTGAACGCCGGCGCCACCGCCCTTGTTTATCAACGGAATGAATTCATCGCCCATGAGCTCATTGAATTCATCGCAGTGCAGGTTAATAACAGCCTTTTCCTCTCTCTGTTGCGGGAGGCCGGCATTAATTCCATGTTTATAAATATGACCAGCAACGCTGACAAGGTCGGCAAACATGCTGTTCCCCACAGCAGTACCAACTTCACTATCTGTAAGGGCGTCCAGACCGATATACACAACGCCCCGTTTGCGAACAATTTGTTCCCAATCAAAAATGGGGCGTGAGTCATGCATATCCAGATAGTCCGGCGACAGAAGAGACGCCGTTTTACCCGTCGTCAGTTTTTCCAGTAGTGGCAGAAGGGAGGCAACAATTTTGTCGAAATAGGTTCGATCATAGCGAACCGCGCTACGCAGACCATCGAGAATCGGATCATAGAGCGCCTTGCCAGCTTCAGAGCTTAATGCAACTTCTATTGCCCAAATACCAACGCTATTAGGCTGGCCCTGCATATTTCGGGGGACATCTCCATCAGTGAGCACACTCAGATTATTATGTATCTGCTGCTGTAGCTCAGGCAGTTCCTCTTCAATGATTTTCTCAGCATAGCGCAGATACAGGTCCGCAATGTTGTTGACGTAACGCATAATCAACGTGTAATCAGGCCGCTCACCCAGTGCAACCAGAGCCCTAGCTACAATGTTTACGAAACGCCACGCGAACTCCTTAAACGCCGCACTGTTACCCTCCCCCGCCAATTGCCCTGAGATACGTGATGCCACTTCAGAAACGCGCCCAAATCTTCCGACCGCATTGTAGCGTGCCGATATCTCAGGCCAGCCCAGATGGAAAATATAAAGCGAATCACCTCGCCCAGCTCGATGTGCTTCAGCCCATACACGACGTAATAAATCAGGATCGCCTTTTGGATCAAAAACGATCGTCACATCACCACGGCGGATATCCTGGGTAATAAACAGTTCGGCCAACCGTGTTTTTCCAACACGAGTCGTACCCAAAACAATGGTATGCCCGGGGCGATCAGCCAGCGGCATGGTGACATCCACTTCATCCGGTTCAATACCATGCAAAACCGGCTTCCCGCCGACAGGTGGCAAAGGTCGTACTGGGTTCAGCGGAGAATCGACGCTTAACAACCTGGTAAGCCAAGGGAAACTGTGTTCTGACACATTCTCCAGTTTGCGGGCGGCCTGATATAACGTTGATGGCTGAATATAGCGCTCGACTTCCGGACGTAGCGTGTCACGCAGCCGTTGGGTGTGTTTCTGCGTCCACATGAATCCCTTACCGATAAACAGCCGCCGTTTGCTGACTGGAATTTGCTTACTACTCATCACATAGCGCGGTAGTCGTCGTAAATTACGACGGTAACGCAGCACTTTCATCCCCTGCCGAGTACGTACCATGGCCAGAACAGCAAACCCACCGGCCGTCACGTAACTCACTGACGGGGCCAGCGCAATCGCCCACGGCGCTTGCACACAGACAAATGCAGCAGTGGCAGATACCGCGGCTGTATTCAGTTCAACGGCGGGTCGTAGCAACGCTTCAATAACATAACGATCGCTCATTAGCTCTTCCTAACGGTGAAGTTTATCCAAATTGGATTGCCAGCCAACAACGCCAGTAATTGTTGACCGCTGATGATATGGAGGGGAAACGTATTATCGTGGCTGGAGATCGCATGTTGCTTGCTTTTAGCACCAGTTCGTCCGGTATGAATAAATAAACCGCCACACCGATGCTGTATCAGTAATGCCGAAAACTCAGCGACGTGCGCGGGATCTATCGCTCGGCTATAGCGTTTTGCCTGGATTAACCAACGCTGCCCTTTAACAAAGACTTGCCCATCCAATCCACCGTCGCCGCTATATGATGCGTTGCGAATGACCGTCAATCCCTGACGCTCCATTGCCAGCAAAAGCAATTCTTCAAACACATACGGATTAACACGGCGGAGATAAGAAACACGTTGCGCATCACCAGCTAAAGTGGGAAGTCTTTTTAACAAGCGCTCGGCAGTTTTACGATAACGACGATGGCGACGCACACTGGCTTTGCCACGCAAGCGGAATAACATACTTATAGCGGCAACAGTAATAATAAAAAAAAGAATAGGTACAATACCCAAAACAGGCTCTGCGATCTCAGCCAGATATGGACGCAGTGGGATCATTGTTGTACCTCTGAAGATACAGAGGTCTCCGTGATCAGCGCGGGATAATGTCGCAATTGTAATCGGCGAGCTAACTCACCACCTGACGCAGGAGCCATCTGCACATCAGGAACCAGCGATCGCAGGGACTGAACCGCAGCCATATCCGTTACATTGACGATTAAACCGACTGCCTTCATTTGGCTCAGTTTTGCAGCATTGATCTGCAACCAAGAACGCGATGCCGGATCGTCTCCGACAAGAAATAACGCACCAATTCCAGGCAAATTCAGCGTTCTTGACGCTTCAATACCAACAGTCAGTTCTGGTGTCAGCACCGGCAGCATAGCTCCCTCTCCTGGCTGACCTTTCCAGGTGCGGCTTTCAGTATTATTGGCTTCGTTGTTGTCCTGGCGGTTAATACCATCAAAAAACGATGCGGTATCTTTCCCTCCCAAATCGGCGACAACATTCAGTTCTGCATGAACAAAGAACGGGCTCGCCAGAAAACACAGCGCAGATGCGGAAATAATTTTCATTTATTTGACACTCCGGGGTTCGATCCAGACAAGTTGAGTGGTAGGAGTAATCTCAGGAAGATGGGAAGCTGTCGAAGGTTCAATCATGGCCAATTTACGCTGCACCGCAGAAATGTATCTGGCAGCCGGAGCACCGCCGGCTGGATGGTGGTAGCAACCAACAGCACGTAACCAACTGCCCGGTTTTCTCTCGTAGCATTCACGTAGAATTTGTGCTGAAACATTCAGATTGGTGTAGGGTTCAAACGCCTCCCAGGAGTTTGCAAAACGACGACCGTTCCAACCCCAGTTAACCTGCCCTAATCCAACATCAATGTTTTTATGTGGAACCGTCTTCAGAAAACGTTGTAGTGCCTGCCAAGCTTCCAGCCGGCTGTCATATTGATAGCTTCTCCCCTGAACATTCAGACTCCAGGGCCAGGGGCGAACGCCATGAGGCAGCTTGCGGCTAGACTCCTGTAATGATTGTGCATAGAACAGTTCAGGCGGAACCTGATGTAAATACGCAACACGCTGATACCCATCAGGCACCGGTTGTCGTGATGCGTTAACACTGGAAGAAAAAATGCTGAATATAACCAGCAAAATCAGAAGGCAGCGACACGCCATCCACTTTCTCCCTGCTGCAACAACACTGGCATTAGTCCATTACCAAAGCGAATCCAACGACCACCATCATGGTTCAATGTGATTTGACGATTACGCACGCGTTCTACTGGGATATTGCGCTCTCTGGCCCATTCACGCAGTTTGTTATCATCCCCACCGCTATCGACCAGATAGATATCAACCGGGCGATCATCCGCTAGAACAGCCGCGAGGCGTGAATTACAGTTGCCGCAATCCTTGGATTTCACAAATAACGCCAATCGACCACCGTTATCGTGTGCGACGCCGCCCGCATTACCCATGTTGACTGGCAATGCATTCGGATAAATGCGCCCCCAAGCAGCATCCACCTCACGCTGAAATTTCAGAATCTTTTCAGTTCGCTGAAATTCTTCCTTAACCCACTTCTCTGCTAACTGCCGCCGTTCTGCATCACTGCGAGCTTCAATACCCAGAGTAGTTAACGGATCCAATCCCGGGGACTGGATGCCAGTTTTCCCCCGGATCATGTCCTGATATCGAGCCCATTCTTCATCGGTCAGCCCCCACTGTGTCGACTAAAGGTGAGATAATCCCTGATCAACAACTCGAGTTTGTGAATTCGACTCAGGTGTAACATGAATGCTGGTATTGACGGATGCGTGTGCCATTCCTGCCAAAGCAAGCATCAGCGCCATTGCTTTCACTTTCATAACGGTTCCTTACTGCAATGTGAGAATTTGAGACTTCCCATTAACCAAAAAACGCGCCTGATTTCCGTCAATGCTGGCTAACGTCCAGCCATTAACCGATTCGCCAGGCGTTAGCATTTGTATATCTGACCAGCGATTGCTTGCTGAATGAGGGATGATGACGGCATATTGCTGCCCTCCCCGATGCTCAATACTGGTTAATGCAAAAGGGGCGGGAACGGGTTTAATTACCCGTTGAGGCTTTTTTGCAGGGGGAGCCTTCTGCTTCTGCGGCGCTAACTTTTCAAACCTGTTTTGCCAGTCAGAGGCTAAAGAGGAAATACGCTTATCCTGTGCATCTGCTGTTCCCTGCAGATCATTAATACGCTGTTCAAGGTGTGCTAGCCGTTCAGGAATGGCTGATTGCCCTTCTACACTTTTTATGTATTGATTCAGTTTCGTATCCAGGGTGCTAGCCCGATCATTCTGAGACTGACGCAATGCGTCGAGCTCCTGCACAGATACAAATTCGCTCCTCAGAGAGCCAATTTTACTTTTCAAATCTTGTATCTCTGCCGGCAATTGCTGAAGCTGGCCACGCCGAAATGCGGCATCCAGCGAGTCCAACTGGACACTCTGCTGTTGAACGATCAGGAAAAGCACGACAGAAAGACCTAGCGGAACAAAAAATAAAACGGCAAGCAGGCTTTTAAAGAGCCAGGAGTGCCGCGAATTTTCCTTATCCGCAGATTCTTCTTTATTGAAGAGTCCCATGCGCCGCGCGGCGACGCCTGCAGAGGAAGTCTTGGCGTAATGTGCGTTGACCTCTTCAGCAAACGGATCATCTCCTTGAGCTTCAGATAGGGGGGGAAGTATGGTGTCTGTAACGGAGGACTCAGTTGTCATGCCTCAAATCCTTGCCTTTGGTTAACGGTTTTCGCCATTACTTTGCAAAAACCGAGAACCAGAGACGACAAACAACTGAATATTGGGGATGAGAAATTTAGCGTTTATGAAAGAAGCACTCATCTATTCTAAAGCATTCTTCTGGCGTTCAATAGCCTGGCACTTCTGACCAATATCTTCGGCTTGGCTGGTTAATAACGGTTCTTTCTCTAGAATTTTTTCAAACTCAGTTTTAGCACAAGGATATTCTTTAATAACCCTCGCAATATCCTCTGATGTTGCCATTGATGTTTTCATATTTATGATAGACCATATAATAGAGAATAATACAAAAAGAGAAATAAAAAACAAACACAGCGAGGCAATTAGTTTAATTATTTCCCAAATGAGTTTTTTAGTCATATATTCCATCCCTGCTAATCAATATTCAATACCTATTATTGATTTCCCCCCGACCGCCTGATGCAGTCGAGCTTCTTTACCCGAGTGATAACCGGCACGATATGCACCATCATCGCCACGGCAGCTTTTCGCTTCTCGGCTTTTAAGTTCGCTAAACCCCTCGGAGATCTGTTTGTAATACAGTGACATTAATTGTTGCTCATCTGGTTCAACAGCAAACCGGCTAATGGCATTCCGAGCACCGCTCACCCAGCCTGCACAAAATTGATCTGCTCGATTGGTTTTAGTAGTGCGCTTAATACGCTTATTTTGTGAGGCAATAAACTCGCTACGGGCTTTAACTAGCTGGACACTCAATACATCGAACCCATATGCAGCAATCTGTGGTCGTTCTGTCGGACCGTAGAATGCAACAGAACGTCGATGGTTCCGCGTCCAGGTGTAATAACAATGCACACCAAATGCATAACACAGCATATTGGCCAAACTGACCACGTATTCTGGGAGTTTGTTCGCATCAGACGGACAATGCTCGCTCTGAAATTCCTTAATCGACTTCAGATCGATGTCCAACTCGCTCAGGCCAAATTTATGCATTAGATTCTGAGCCTGGCTAATAGCATTAGCAGCCTCATGCTCATTCGTGCTGCGTTTTGCTAAATGGAGGAGTTTTTGAATTTTTTCTATGTATTTCTCTTTTTCTTCATCATTCATTTTTATTACTCAACACTAGTTATAGTGATAACTAATTTTTAATTGGACTTTTTTCGCATGAAAAAAGCCATAGTAATGGCCAGCACACCAAGCCAGAACGAGCAGTTAACAAATAATTCAACAATGGAATCCAAACCTTTTATTAAATCAGAGGCATTCTCGTGATGATTAAGAAACAAAGGCATGACAAAAGAAAACGCAATGATCACCACGCCAAGGTAAAATGTATTTTGCTCAAAAAACCTCCCTAACCTGATATGAAAACGCCTCCCCCCACCGCTTTTAATCCATAAGTAAATAGCAACAGTAATAATACTAAGTAGTATGATACCTATCATTCACTTCTCTCCTGCATCTCTGTATGTGAATAGTTACACTTTGATTTAATTAGCTGGTGATAATAACGCTTCGTCCGATATCGACTGGCTATTAAATGCAGGTAAGCAGAGCGGATGTCGGGAAAATTCAGTGCAATTAATTCGTCAGCACATGATTCATCAGTAACATTAATGGTCAGGCAGCATTGTTTGTCTTCAGAGTTTATCAATAGCTCCTTATATTCTGCTATTCGCCTGACCCCAAAACCGAGCTCATCTTCAAAATAAATCCTCACGCAAACATTACCAATACTGAATCTAACTCTGCCATCATCATCCTTTTCCATCACTTGTGAAAATGCAGGTATCCCTCTCAATACGAATGGCATTTGATAACGAGATGGTGAGTGTCTTAAGGAAACTCTTCCCAGATGACATCTTTTTTCATCCCATTTCGGGTGACAAACTAATCCACAATCTTCTATAAAAGCGAACAATGCCGAACGACAAAAATATTTATACGGTGGATTATTAATAATCATGTCTAAATCAGGCATCGCGTCAGGGTTCTTGTGCCACCATACGATCATTGAGTATATGTATGGTGAAACCTTGCCCTCATCAACCATGCCACCCCACGACTCAATACATGCGATTTCGTACTCTAAACGAATTTTTTTTAATTCAGCCTGTGCTGTATACATAAGCTGCTTTATGGGGACAAGGCGCTCGTCCTTTTCTTTATTCAATTTAACAGACTGCGCATCAAAATCAGCGACATAAGAATTAAAAATTACTGTAACTGAATCTAATCGATGCTTCACTTCATCAATAGACTCCCTCTTAACCTCCATATTTCACCTCATTTTTATTTAATTAGATAATACAAGTCGAGTAGAGTAATTAATGAAAAAAATAAATATCGCTGAACAGATACATATCGAGTTAATTCAGTCATTATGTTTTTTCATTGCAATGACAAACGGTACATCAGGTGTGCCGAGAGAATTTGAATGTTCTATAACAAAACCAATTTCGTGGACTTTATCACAATCGCTATAGCCGAGTTTATACTCCTCATCCTCTGGCAAAACCTCAAATACTGAGCGCGCAAGTCCCTCTTGTTCAGCATTCATCGCACAGTAACACTGATTCTCATGGGCAACTAAAGAACCACTGGAGTGGCGCAGAAAAACTATGTCAGAGCCAAATTGACCAACGCCCTCACGCACCTGGACACAATATCCAACATGCATATCATCTCCCTGAAAATTGGGACCGGTCACAACGAATTGGCCTTGTTCCAATTTACTGGAAGGCCTAATCATTCGTTGAAAGCTGTTAAGTATAATAATGCGAGCCAGAGCGTGTTCTTTTGTCATTTCAGCGATGTCGCTCATCAATTACTCTCCCCAATCTGCTATCGATAGATAAGAGGCTATTTGCAAATAGCCCCCTTATTCAGCATCAGAATGTAAACGTCAGTTGCGCAACAGCACCATACGTTCTGTCTGTTCCCGCCATGCCGGTGATATCCAGATGTACGACATCAAACGGAGACAAACCAATGCCAGCAGTAAAATAGGAGTTATCGCTGTCATGAATATCAGTACGATACCCTGCGCGCAGTTGCGCCCATTTCCAGGCATTCAGTTCGCCACCTACACTGACAAACTGGCTGTCTTTATCAGAGTTAAAACGACTGGCAGGAGTCAGATCGACATCGAGAGCAGTAGTAAAGAAACCGTTGCTGTATGCGGTTCCCAGCGTTGCCTGAGGCTTGATTTTGAACGTGTCTTTGACGCCGTTGACTTCTTTCGTCTCGATGCTGCGTGCAACCAGATTCTGGCCAACCAACCCAACAATCCAGTTATCATTCAAGTTGGTTGAAAAACCGACATCTACGTTGGCGCCCGTTTTATCGTTACGATAATCGCTGCTGCGAAAATCCGAACTGTCGTATTTATTAATCGCAACGTTGTAATTGAATGTATAGACGCGCTGTATTTTCGGTGTAATACCTGCGGAGAAGCCGAATCCTCCGATGTTGAATTCACGTGCCATTGCAACACCAACATCTGCAACGACAGCGGCACGGCCATTAGCGGATGACGTTAATGAACTCAGGTCAGAGCCGTTGACTGTACCGTTTGACACCCCATCAAGCCACTGGAGATCGCTATCTGTTACGTTGGTTTTGACCGTTGCCGTTCCCCACGCCTGAGCAACGACGGCAAATGGCAGAACGCTATTGGGAACAGCAGCAACCGTTGATGCACCGGCATGCGCCTTAGCATGGCTTCCAGAAAAGTCTTGTAATGATCCACGCAGCTTTGACGCAGCTAAACTTGCATCTCCGCCGGCACTAACGATACGCTCAAATGATTTCCAATCATTGTCGATACGGTCGACCCCATCCTGCAGATTATCCGGATCGGAAACCTGAGCGCCGACTGCTGGCAAAATCAGGCTAAAGTCATCTGACTTATCGAATTTCGTCAGCAGCGCGGGGTTTACAAGAGCAGCTGCGCTGTAGTGCGAGGAAGCAACACCTGTTCCGCCCATAGCATCACCGCGAGCTTCAGTCCATGTACCGGCTGCATTAGCTGAAGTAGCAACCACGATGCCCGCAATAATAAAACTGCGTGTAATTAATGAGTGTTTCATTCTTTATTCCTATATGGAGGTTAAATATTTATGATATTCCCTGGTACTGGCACAACATTCATTTATGATTTTTTGACAAATAAATCCCCTGGTGCTGGTGCATCATTAATAATAAAAAAAATTTAACCTGCTAAAAAATCTTGATAGCTCTTATATTCACGATTGTAATTATCAACAACCATAATGGGAAACACTGAACCATCAGTTAACGACTCAACTTGTTTCTGTGAATAAGCCAGATACCTGACATCTTTCGATTTCGGAAGATCCCATTCTCTCAATATACGATAAACCTTAATGATTGGGATATTAATTACCCCATGAACATTTTTCCACTCCCGAGTAAAAGCTAAAGTAACATTGCAGTCACCTATTGCACGAAAGAATACCAACTCAGCGGTTTCACTCAGAACGTTATAATCCAGAGGTTCCTGATCAAAAAAATGGCAATATTCCATTGGATACATTTTCTCACAAAACAACCACTGCACGTCGATTTCAAACCATGATGCCAATTGATGCAATACTTGAGTGTTTAGCAAGTCCAGTGTTCGTTCTGCGCTGGATAATGCCCCCTGACTAATACCAAATGGTGCAAGCAATTGCGCCTGTTGCAATACATTTACCCGATGAGCATCCATCAACAAACAAAAACGTTCATAGACCCCCATCATTTTGTCAGCTGTTGATGCTCTAGCTTCAGAAAGTACACCTTCCAAGATAATGCCGTAGAGCGTAGACTTGGAAACACCGATACGCTCGGCATGCATGTCAAGGAACGCCCTGCTTTCTGGCTTGATTCTTACTGAAAACTGGCTATTACCACCATCATATTTTCCATCACTTTCAGGGAATACCATGTTCCCTGAACGCAATAGTGCAATTAATGCCGTATATGTAGGATTCATTCACTACGACTCCACATAAAAAATTATTTCAATGTAATTAGGTAACTCGCTTTAATGTACAACCGAGGTTAAACAACATAATTAATCGTGTACAACAAAATAAATCGATCGGTTCGATCGAATGTATCGATCACATTAAAGTAATGTAATTATTCAATCCACGATAAATTAACCATCCCAGCTAAAAATTTATCTCGCCATAACGACAATCATTACCCCTCGATGAGGAATCGTTACCAATCTCCATTCTTGTAGAAATGTCTGACATATGATCCCTACCCGTTCCAGTCTCGATAACACTACATTGGATACCCGGTAACGACGGCCACATCCAGATAAGACATTCTCAGCTAACTGCACCTGAGAGGCCCTCATCAAATGAGAGCGAAAAACGACCGATTCTCTTTTATTCTGAAGAGCTGTATCTAAGGTAGAGACGAATGCAGTATTAAATTTTTTCAACTGATTTTTATTGAGACGCCCGATTCTAGAAAACAGTGAGATATGAATTACTGCATAGTTCCTTTCCCTATGTTTCATGTATGAAACAGAAAAACCTTTGAATGGCACAAGCAGGCATATGAAAAAGTAAATGGGGCAATACAGAGCAATCGTTCCGACAAAAAAAAATACAGAAATCATAAGTGGCCACATGGGAGGATTAATACCCAAATCATGCAAACGGCCTAAAGAAATGGCGATATTTAACTCAATATCGCCTCTTCAGATTTAGAGGGGGCTGATCAGTATCCGTTCACTCATATTGACAGATATATGTCCAGGTGGAGGGAGTCTTTCGCCATTCTTTGCAGCTATCGCTTGAAATCTGAGTAATTCAACAGATGCCACTCTTAACGCATCATCATATGTTGGTGCTGTAACCACCAAATCATCAAAATCAGAAAATGTCATTGTTACCTTACCACCATCATGAACCTCGATATCCGCTGGGTAAGGTATGAAAATCGAAATTAATTTCTGCGCTTGCTTTTTACGCGCATCGAGCTTACCGACCAGATGAGTCGCTCTGAGATGGGTATATCGCTTCAGCATATTCATTGATTTATGCCCTGAGATTGCTGCAATTTCCATAACGTTCAACGTGTCCAGTTCAAAAAATCGGCTGATAGCTTCATGTCTAAGATCGTGAAAATGGAGATCTTCAATAGACATCGTCTGCAATGCAATACGCCACGCACTTTTAAAACCGCTTGAAGTGTAGGAAAAAACACTCCCACATTCGTGCCGGACAAGCTCACTAATCTCCTTCAGCACCTGGCGCGCCTTTGAAGACAACGGTACATCACGTGCAGAACCGTTTTTAGTTAATGGTAGGTGAGCGATACCGAGTCGAAGATCTATATGCTCCCAACGTAATGACAATATCTCGCCCTGCCTCATTGCTGTTTCAACAGCCAAACGAAAAATTGCCAATAGCTCAGGATTTTTACTCTTTAGATAACGCGTTATTTTCCGCTCTTCCTGAGAAGTTAACCTACGCGTCCTACCCGAAGAAACCGTTGGTTTTCTTACATTCTCAACGGGATTAGTTGTACATGTTCCCCATTCAACTTTGGCCAAATTATACAATGCAGAGAGCAACGCCATTTCAAGACGAACGGTGTTGCCGCTGATAGTTTTTTTTGTTCTAGGGTTAATCTGGGCCAACCTATCATCCCTGTAGCTAGCAATATCAACTGATGAGACCTCATCCATGTACCTACCAGCAAGTGATGACCTTTTGATAACATTTATTCGATAAAACTCCTGTAATTGACCTCTCTTATGACGTGACACGGTAGTAAAGTATTTATCCAACGCCTTACTTAGTAGTATTTTTTTTATACGTTTCTTCATCAAATGTCCGTCCCTAAATTTAAAGGGGAAGACAATACAGTAGTTTGCCAGTTTGCCAATCCGGTGCGTGGAAATCACCCTCATCTATCCAGCCTGGCACCATCACGATGTGGGGAACGCCAGTGCCTCCAGAGGGCTGGATGGAGCTCAACGGCCAGCTATTTAATCCCAGTGGAAATCCCATTCTGGCCAGCCTGTATCCTTCCGGCCAGGTACCGGATTTTCGCGGGTACTTTCCTCGAGGCTGGGATAATGGAGCGGGGATTGATCCCGACAGCCGAGCAATTCTTAGCATTCAGGGAGATGCGATACAAAATATTACGGGGAAGTTTCCCTCAATGACGTGGTCTAGAGGACTTGCAAGTGACGAGTTTTTTGTCGGTGCATTTAAGAATGATCGTTTTATTGGCCCCGGTGACCGAGGCACTGACGAAACAACTACATTCCAAGCTAGCTTTGATGCATCGCTAGTAGTCCCTACTGCCGAGGAAAATCGACCTAAAAATATCTCAGTGATGTTTATCATTAAGGCAGGCTAAGCACTCATTGAGCGCTTTGCCAATCCGGTGCGTGGTCCGGTGATGAAAAATCTCAGGGTGCATTGTGTGGTTTTGCATCTGATGATCACTTGTCTGGGAATATCAATATCTATCTTTGCCAGGGACACAACCCCTCAATTTCATGTCCAAATGACTATGTGAAATCGAGGATTTTTCAAGCTGACTCAAACTACTTGTACTCATGTGTAATCACTCAAAATTTATCGGGCGGATGAGTTATGAGCAGCTAATAATGTAACTGCATTTCCCACTGATATCAGTACGATTAGTGCCAGCGTGAAAATTATACTCATCGAAATAACCGCACGTAACAATCCGATTTAAGCCAGCTATAGCTACAGATCCAGCGTAATACTCAGGCTTCCAACCGTGTGGATTTTCACTATTGCTGACACTCCATTGACATTGTTTTTCGCTAAATCCATCAGGTATAGGAATCTGTTGCCCATGTGTTATAGATCCAGTTAGCACAGCGCTTCCTGATGACTTTTTCCACGCACCGGATTGGCAAAGCGCTCAATGAGTGCTTAGCCTGCCTTAATGATAAACATCACTGAGATATTTTTAGGTCGATTTTCGTCTGCTGTAGGGACAGTACTAGAGGCGTCAATTTGTACTATTGAATGGCTCCATGCTTGAGGAGATCCAGACACGGAGGAGCCACTTCTCGATTTGTGAGAAAACACGCCTGTTGGCGAATATCCGTTATAGTCAAACGTTTGAAATGAACCTGTAATGTTTCGAATCGCGTCATTTTGTACGGTTAAAATAGCGCGTGAACCATTTGAGTCTACGCCAGATCCATTATCCCAGCCGCGAGGAAAATACCCGCGAAAATCCGGTACCTGGCCGGAAGGATACAGGCTGGCCAGTACGGGATTTCCACTGGGATTAAATAGCTGGCCGTTGAGCTCCAGCCAGCCCTCTGGAGGCACTGGCGTTCCCCACATCGTGATGGTGCCAGGCTGGATAGATGAGGGTGATTTCCACGCACCGGATTGGCAAAGCGCTCAATGAGTGCTTAGCCTGCCTTAATGATAAACATCACTGAGATATTTTTAGGTCGATTTTCCTCGGCAGTAGGGACTACTAGCGATGCATCAAAGCTAGCTTGGAATGTAGTTGTTTCGTCAGTGCCTCGGTCACCGGGGCCAATAAAACGATCATTCTTAAATGCACCGACAAAAAACTCGTCACTTGCAAGTCCTCTAGACCACGTCATTGAGGGAAACTTCCCCGTAATATTTTGTATCGCATCTCCCTGAATGCTAAGAATTGCTCGGCTGTCGGGATCAATCCCCGCTCCATTATCCCAGCCTCGAGGAAAGTACCCGCGAAAATCCGGTACCTGGCCGGAAGGATACAGGCTGGCCAGAATGGGATTTCCACTGGGATTAAATAGCTGGCCGTTGAGCTCCATCCAGCCCTCTGGAGGCACTGGCGTTCCCCACATCGTGATGGTGCCAGGCTGGATAGATGAGGGTGATTTCCACGCACCGGATTGGCAAAGCGTTCAATGGGTGCTTAACCAGCTTTAATAATAAACATTACCGCGATATTTTTAGGTCGATTTTCATCAGCGGTAGGTACTAAGCGGGATGCATCAATTTGAATTTTTGAATGACTCCAGTCTTGAGGTGTTCCGCCTATTTGAGCTCTACCTGTTTTTTCAACGCGACCGAATACACCACTAGCTTCATACCCGAAATAATCTATTGTTTGGAATTCGCCAGTCAGATTTCTAATGGCATCCTCCTGATAACTAAGCATAGCCCGTTCACCTGGGTCAATCCCCGCCCCATTATCCCAGCCTCGAGGAAAGTACCCGCGAAAATCCGGTACCTGGCCGGAAGGATACAGGCTGGCCAGAATGGGATTTCCACTGGGATTAAATAGCTGGCCGTTGAGCTCCATCCAGCCCTCTGGAGGCACTGGCGTTCCCCACATCGTGATGGTGCCAGGCTGGATAGATGAGGGTGATTTCCACGCACCGGATTGGCAAGTAAGTATCGCGCCAGTGCTGTCATGGCCTATCAGGCCAGTTGTATCACTGATAGATGTCAGCCCCAGCGTCACCGCATCACAGGAATCGCCAGAAACAACAACGGTCTTTTGGTACAAAAATTGGTCAGCAACAACCAGCTTACCAGCACTGACATCATCGGCAGCACTAACGCTTTTTTCTGAAGTAATGTCGCCTTCGACATTCAAGCCAGCGTTCTTCAGCTCGACTTTCTGTTTATCGTTATTCCATTTCAGCCAGGCTTGAATATCGTTCCCATTACGCCAGCCAAAAAAACCATTACTCTCCAATGCCACAAATCTTGCAGCATTCACTTCATTCGCGTTGACCTGCTCAGCATTGTTCAAATTGTTCGAGTTCATATCGATAGCGGTGTTCATCTGGTTATATTCCGGATGAGCATCACTACTGAAGCGATAAAGGCGATCGCTTTCTTTATCCAGACCGCCGATCAGGCCGCCATTGATGGCCACTGCAATATGTCCATGTTCTGCAGTTAACCCAAACGGGGTGACGGGAAGGGACCAGGATAATTCTGCCCCATATGCCGTATTCGCCTGTCCCCCCAACTCAGTCAGGCTTGGATCACTGATAAAACCGCCCATCCCATCGATGAGCTGAGCGACTCGGCGAATTCCACCTTCGTCCAACGCGTCTCCCCCCGTGGTGACCATCAACGCTTCAAGTGCCGGCTTTGTTGAACCATTCACCGTCCGCGCTCTCACCCCGAAACGATAGGTTTGCCTGTCCATCGTTGTTGTGCCCATACCTTCATCCAGATATCCCGCATCAATCAACGTCTGGGCAGTGAACGGCTGCGGCAATGGTGTGGATACCCCCGCCGTACAGGTGGAAGGAGCCAACTGACATAAATAGGCATCATGTTTATCAGACACATACTTTCCAGCAGCCTGGGATACTTTACTGGCATGACGAGCAACGGTCTGGTAATGCAGCTCTGTCACATAATTGCTGATCACTTGCGTGACCAGACCAATCAACGCAATAAAAACCATCACACCGATGATTGAATCTTTGATTAAGCTGCCGCGTGCGGGTTGACGTCGGATAAAGCGGCGCAATAGGCCTTGTAATGACTTAATTATCGAAAACATAAGGCGACCTCTTCTATCAGTGCCAGAGCGTAAACATAAAACGGTCCGCCAATCGCTGGATATCCGTCGTAAAAGGGATCATCAGCGCCCCACATCCGGCCATCCAGGGGCCGAGCGGCGTGTGATCGCGCGCCGTCAGTTGCATCGTCAGCGCACCAGCAATCAGGGACATAAACAGGATCACGCTTCCAGCGATCCCTGTCCAAGCACTCAAAACCAGCCACAGCATGATGTCTCCCCGCCCGGGTAGAAGAGCGGACAGCGACGGTCGGACAATAACGGCAATAAGCGCAGCCACCACGACCACGGCAGACATCACCATCACCGGCTGAATGATGTAGGTTGGCAACGGTGAGTAATTCAGCGCAAGAAAAAACAGCGGGACGGTATAACTCTCAGGTAGCCATTCCCTTTCCACATCAGCCACAGCACAGGCAAGCAGACCCGCCTGCATCACCAGTAGCAACAGAGAGCCGGACTCATGAACATAAAGTGATACCAGACTGGCAAGCCAGAACGGAATAACGAGCAACAACAAGGTCATTCCGTTCAGCACTCGTGCAGGTTGCAGCGCCAAAAAACGCTCTATCCAGCGAACGTGCTGGCAAGCCAGCCAGGCGACCATCGTCAATACAACGAAAAGTAACGGGGCTAAAATGAATAGACTCATTTCAGTACGACACCCCGTCGTTCGCGTAACAACCGTTTATAGCGTTCCCAGATGAGGTTGGCGTATTTCTCACGCAGCCGGTGGCGCTTATCGCCGAACCCCGCGTTGTAACTGCCCAGGCAGTTCCAGCTCACACCACACACCTGGAAATGGGATGCCAACAATCGGGTACCAATCTGAATATTCAGGCACGGCTTATCCAGCAAATCCTGCACTGTCGCAATAATGCCCTCCCGGATCAGTTTTGGTACATTCCCCGAGTTAACCATCATCAGACCGTAATCCGCACTACCATCCGAGTTGCTGCGGTTGACTGCTTGCGGATTAAAGCTGCTTTCCTGCTCCATCACCGCCTCAATCAGCAGTGAATCGATGACGTACTTCACACTCGCGGTGTGAATACAGGCCAACCAGGGCTGCACCGTATATTTCACTGGGGGTTTACCCAGGGCAACACTGTTGCCTGGGGAATAAGCCAGAAAGATAACGGTGATCAGCAGCAATGCATTGGCCATGATCATCAACGCGAAGTAGTAATAATCAACGTTTTGTCACCACCATCACATTGCGTACCAATCAACGTCGCGGCAGTTGATGTCCCAGTGGTCACGTTGGCCGTCAGCATCGCGGTACTGCCAATGGTGACGGAATAAATAGATTCTCCAGCATTCAGGAACATTTGAGCCAGATCACCACAGCCTCCCTCAGATACTCCCGTCAACGTCATCGCAACCGAGTTATTAAATGCCGATCCATTTGTCCTGGCGGGAGCCAGGGCATACGTTCCGCCATAGCGGTTGTAATAGACATCACCAGTGCGATCGACAGACGCGGGAATACCATTGACCGCACGCAGGGTTGCCATCGAGGCACCGGTATACCCGGCCCGACTCTTTAATTTACGCGACTGTTCTAACATGGTCGTTACTTCAGTTTGCGTAGCACTGTTCTGATACAACCCCCACAGATAAGCCCCCAGTTGAAAGACAAGAATAACGACCGCTGCAGCGACCACAACCGCGATAATCGCATCTTTCAAATTGCCTCCCCGAGCAGGGGTGATAAGCCACTTCGCAATACCAGCCTTGCGGCGGGATGTAGTCAGAGACGTTTCCATTCAATAACCTCTTGATAAATAACTAGCGTTAAAAAAATATAATGTAGTGATACGGGTCAGAACCCTTGAGAACTCAAGGTCATCGTCAGCCCGACCACAGCGAACATGACGTAAATCAGAAAAGCGCCGATCACGCCCCCCAGACCAAAGGTCAGCCAGTTACTCAGTGACCGAATACGCTCCAGTGCGACAGGCATTTGCTCCTGCCCCCAGTCATTGAGCACATCAGCAATATCCCGGCTGGCGCCGGCACGACTAAGAAAGATGGCACTTTCCCTGGAAGGGAAGTTGTAGCCACTTTCATAGAGCGCCAACCCCAGATTGCGGCCACTGCGCACACGGAAAGCCGCAGCATCAAGGCGCGCGACAAGCCATGGTGAGGCGTGCTTACTGAGCGTATTCAGGACGTCCAGCGGCAACATGCCCGCCTTCAGCAACGAACCGGCACTGAGCATAAATAGCGCCCCTTGCAAGGTGGAGTAGATCGACCAGGGAGGAATAAACTCAAGAAAGCGGCGACGGATAACGCCCCCACGCTTCGGAATAGTGCGGATAATGCGGAAAGTGATCATACCGATGACAAAACACAGAACGGCTCCGTGCTCTTGTATCCCGTGGCTGACACTGTTCAATATGATGATATGCAACGTCCAGCGCTCCTCTGGGATCAGCTTGGACATTGCCGGTAACAGATGTTGTGATACGCCGTAGAGTATCCCGGGTACAGAGCACAGAACCAGGCCCATCTGGCCCAATGCAGGGACCATCGCACTGCGTATTTGCTGAATATATTTAAGCAGGCTGATAGATTGGGCTAATGCCTCAGACATATTGCCCGAGACATTACCCACCCGAAAAAGCACAGCTTCTAGTGGCGAGCACCAGGCTGCCAGAACATCTTCCGGTGTCGCTATCTGATCGCGGGGGCCGGGCAGATTCATCTCCCCGAATGTGCGTTTGCTAACCGCATCGCTCAATTGCTGGCACAGCAGGCTACCGCGATTACGCCGTTTTCCGTTATCGCTGTAGATATCCCGCATAATGTCGAAAATTTCTGCCGGCAGCATCTCCATTCGCCAGAACGTACGCACCATCTGCCAAAACTTAATTCGTTCCGTCAGCCAAAACGTCCGGCGCATCATCGGCGGCCAGGTTACAGAGAGGATCAGAAAAACCCCTAAGACCAGCAGCACACAGAAGATGACTATCAGTAATGTCACCATGGCTAGGCACACTCCCTAAAATCGCGGTCTTCATCTGGATCCATGTGCTCTGTGGCCATCACCAGGTCTGTCTGACCAGCCAGCAGCAGACGCCGCAAATGCTGCCCACGACTAAACCCGCCCGCCTGAAGCCAGAGCCGGCGCGCCACAAAACTCCCCTCTTCCAGCCAGCTTTTCATGATATGACGGTCGGGGCGCACGATTTCAGCCACGATGGTTCGTCCACTAATTCCCTGGTTAATTGCGGTTCCCAGCAATTGCTTCGTGCACTTACCGCAACCGTCAGGGTTTCGAAAACGTAACTGCTCAAGCTCATCCGTATTAAACATGCGCTTTGCCAGCGTCTGATGCGAAGCCGGGATCAACTGACGTTTAAGGGCTTCAGACCACGGCAACGCACAGGACGGGCAGAGCGTATTCACCAACGACTGTGCAATCAGTCCCCGAAAATACGTCGGGTTCGCCAGCTCACGCGCATCAATTCCCCAGTTACGCATGCGGGTCAGTGCATCCAGCGGATAAGTGCAATGGAGCCCAAACCAGCCAGGGTGGCCACTGACGGACGTTTCCAGCGCAGCGTATGCTGATGCGTAGTCGCGGGCTTCTCCGGTATAGATACCATCCGGGTCAAGACGCATGGACATCACAACACTGCCTGCCCAGGCCTCTCCCGCTTGATGCAAGCTGAGGTTGTCAGTATTAACAGCACACTGTACGGCGCCCAAAATCAGCCCCTCGATCGGCGCTTCCTGGGTCTGGAGACTAACCTGCCCGTTGTTTCTGGCCAGCCAGCGACTGGCCAGTACCCTCTGCGTCGTGGATTTACCGGAACCGGTCGTCCCACATAGACCGATAAGCCCCTGCGATGTCAGCTCAATTTCTTCCACCGCCGCTTCATGCTCCGGCTGATAGCCTAAGCTTTGCAGCGTTCGGGTACGCCCACGATCGTCTTCAATCAGGCGCATCACCGCAAAAACACCACCATCGTCAGTCGGACGATGGCTATAGCGGGCTGCATACAAATTCATATCCGCCAGAAATTCAGGTTTAACACGACCATCCTGAGCAACACGCGGGTTGTAACCCTGAGATTTGGTGTCACACATACTTTCCACCATAGTCGACAGCAGCGTTCCTCCCTCTTCAAAATCCGGTTCACGAATGGTGTACAACAACCCATTGATCCGGGTACGGATCCGGCTTCCCTGGCGACGGTCGAGATGTACGTGAATATCAGAGGCGCTCATCGAGATGACATCGCGGAACATCCGACGGACCTCGCGCTGAGCACCACTGATCCCCGCTTCCACATCATGCGTATTGGCCAGCCCTACCTGACCAAGCTCACTTTTCATCACGAATTCAGGCGGCAATGGCTTCAGCCCGGCCCGGCGCAATCCGGCAAACCAGCTGATGAATTCCGGCTCCTTACTAATTTCCCGGTTAATGCGCACACTCACAGACTCGTTATCAAGACGAATGAGCTCAATGTCATCACGGTATGGCTCTGGAACGCGGCAGGCCAAATCGGCATCAGCTGATTGATGGTTATCCGTTTTCATTACTGCGCTACCCCTGTCTGGATCATCTGTCCGTTGCTAAGTTCGACACCGCGTGAAGTGATGCTTTTCACGCGATGCTCACTGCCTGGCCAGGTATCGCCTGGCTGAAGTACGATACGGCGACCATTAAATTCAGCCGCCGCGCGCAGCGTTCTGTTTTCACTCCATATCTCTTTCAACCGCGCAGCCGTAATAGCCAGGCTTACCCCGGCGCCTTTGCTCGCAGTCCCAAGCCCAACACCTGGTGTAGCTGAAGGCAGTAACATATCGGGCCGGTTCTTCAGCGTTTGCCCCTTCAACCGACTTTCCGCCAGTGCGTTCTGCGCGTCCTGACGAGCCTGCTGTGTTTTTATCAAATCAATTTCCAGCTCGACAGCTCTCAGCGTCCTGACTGTCACTTCATCAGAAACCAGGACGTCCCCTGAGGGAACAGGACTAATTTCCGTCATATCAGAAGCCAATACCGATGCTGTAAACAGCAACGGAAATAGGGAAAAAACTTTCATCATGGTGTATTTCCTTCTGGTGCAACGCTGTCCTGGGCACGACTGTACGCCGTTCCATCCCATGACCAGGTCAATGACCGCCCCTCAACCTTCAGTCCAATACGCGTCAGACGGAGTCCCGCCGCAGACAAACCTGACAGCTGAAAGGAAGGGGCTAAGCGAGAGGTATGAGAAAAGGCAAATGCGCTCCAGTCCTGAATCCACTCGACCGTTTCATCCACCGGAGTTGATGTTGGCGGAACATTCTGGAGTGACGGAGGGATCCCCCGGGACTGAAAGAAACTCAGCAAAAGTCGACGGTGAGTTTCACTGTCAATCACGTGATCGTCACCGCCACTGGGCAGCGCAGGATAGGAGAACGCCACCTGCGCGTTATCCCCACTCTCATCGATAAAGACAACCGGTGAGCCTGGAAGAGACTGCACAGCCTGAATCAGGCGGTTGACCGTCGCCAGTCGATTGTTCTTATCCCGCACCCATGCGGTCATAACGCCATCAGCCCGGCAGTCGGCAGAGGACAATGGCCAAAAACCCAGATCCAGAGGAAGCGCATCCAATTTACGTTCGCAGACCGTTAGCAAAGTCTGAGCCGATGGTTGCATCACCCATGGATGGGGTAATACACGTTTTTCTTTTTGAGAAAGCTCGTTGCCCCCTGCAGCCATCGCAGCCAACTTTGCTTTTGCTGCCTGGGCCTGGCGAGCAGACCAGTTCTGCCAATACTGCACGCCCCACATCCCTGCAATGCTGACCGCAAACAGCACAGGCAAACTAATCAATAACGTACGTTGTATTCTGGCGGGACACGTCAATCGATAACGTGCTGGCCAGTCGCGACGACGCAACGGCAGGATATCAGCGGGTACCGCAGGCGCATCCGGCGTAGAGGCCACATGCCATCCCGCTTCCGGCGCAAGCGTGAGGTTAATAAATTCATTTGTGATGGCGAACATATCGTCGCGCGTACCGCAAATGTCGCCGTTAAGCGCAGGAACACCGTGAATAGTCGCTAAAAAAACATATTCATCGTCACCGAGTTGGACAACGCCATACCCGTTTTCCCCCGTCCAGTTCGTCGCCAGTGCGGCAAGTGACCACAACCGACCTGGCCTCCATGGGCAAGCGCCCGTGACCGCTGACGCACCAGAATGAATATCGGAAGCTGGAGCTGAGTTCGCTTTATTGCGCCGACGAACAGGGTTGAGCTTCAGGGATAACATATCGCGCCCAAACCGCTGGACACTTTTCTCTGCTGTCGGCTCCCAGCGCAATCCTGCGACTAACCCACCATTCTCATGAGGTACAGTAATCACATCGCCGCCCTCACATCAGAACTGGCGTAACGGCGATGATCAGGGTGACATCATCCGTTTCACTTGATTTACCACCGCCGGCGACAGTGACATCAGGATCAAATGCGCCTTCCCGAGATGTAGTCAGATTGCGCGAGTTATAACCACTGACGATCAACGTCTGACCCGGCCTCAGATTAACCCGTTCACTTAAGCTCCGTACGGTGGTATACGGCATCTCCATTTTGGTTCTTCCGTCCTCAGATGACTCTTTGCGCAACTGAGCCGGATCGGAGTGACTGAAGTTAAATTGCAGTTGAATATCGCCTTCATCACGGATATCAGGCAATAGTGTCATCTGTGTCCCCGTAGTGATGCTTCCGGGTTCCATGTCCGTCGTGGCATAATTTTCGGACACGGTTGTTTTCTGGTTTCGCAGGTAAACCATCTGGCCCGCAATCTGAAACGGTGCAGGAACCAAATTAGTCGTCGTTGCCTCATGAGCCATCACAACAGACACTTTGCCTTGCGACTCTAACGCTCGGAACAACGCCGTAGTGCCTGCAAATTTTCCATCAATAACATTGATACCTGCGGATGAAATTGCAGTAGTGGCCGTTGGCGTACCCGCCAACGTTAAGCCAAATCGATCGAGACGATTAGCAACAACAGACCAGTCCAGTGACGTCTGACTGGAACCTTTGCGCTGAACCGAATAGACGCTGACCATAAGCTTGACCATCCGATTCATACGCACATTCAGGTTGTCGATATAACCCTCAACTCTGTCCAGTACCTGGGGAACATCTGTTACAACAAGTTCGCCCGTTGAACCAGAAAGGTGCCAGTTCCCCGATGGACTGATCATCGACTTAATGGATTGACCGATGTCATTATGAATTTTGCTTTCCAGCTTAACGCTAGTGCTCTGTCCTGAATTCTGGCTGCCGCTTACCGAGCTATTATCACCTCCGGCTGTCGAGCTACTAGTGCCGGTCAAGTTGGAATTCATGGATGTTTCAGCGTTGAGAACCTTTAATCGGTAAGTTCGCGTGTCCAGGTAATACAGCACCACCTGATTGTTTTCGAATTTCCAGTTAAGCCCCGTACGCGATGTGATTTGGTCCAGTGCCCCACCGAGAGGCTCACCTTCCCAACTGATATCAGTAATCAGTCCCGCACCGATATTCGGTGAAAATGACGAGGTAGACGTTACGCCGCCAATACTGGCCAGTGCGGGACGCCCACCGTCATCCGGACGAGGAAGTGCCCCTTGGATAGCGCGAGTCGCCCCAGCGCCCCCCTGTGATGCTGAGCCGGATAGCGCACTCATGGCATCAGGCGTTATCACAACAGGGAACCCGCAACTGCGGGTAATACGCTGGCCAACCTCATACAGAGACAAGCTGCCATCAATAATCAATGTCAGGCTGCATGGAGGTAACTTGACCTGTTGCGCCCGTGCACTGACACGAATAGGACGGGGATTGACCCAGGGCTCGTCAACCCAGACAAGTGAAGGAGAGGAAGGCTGTGTGCGAGATAATCCATGTAACTGCTCAGCCGTTCGGATATCCCGCTCCGCTTGCTCATCTGCCCCCCTAAACCCGTTGGTAGCACAACCATTCAGGACGGTAGAAACAAGCAATGCCAGCGCAACGTTCCGGTATGTAAAATGCGGGGTAAATTGTGACATCGTCTTCTCTTAGTTGATGTATACCAAAGAGCCTTCCGTGATGCCGGCAGGCAATGGAACTGGCCAGGGAGCGGGGTCAACAAGAGTATTCACACGCCCTTCGTTGATACGAGCCAGAAGCCGTGAGTCGCGTGATAATTCACGTAACACCCTGGCCATACCTGGTTTTTCTTTTGCCCACACGAAAACTCGTCCGTTATATTCGGTGCAGTAAATGTCTGGGTTATCTTCCAAACCAGGGATTGAAAGCAGATTCGAAGGACGGTTCCCGGGACATAAGGACAGGACATTTCCCCCCAGAGCTTTTAACCTTCCTAGCGTGTTGGCTGTCTGAAGCATTTGGCGTGCCGTAGAAGTTTCTATGACCGTATCCACCGACAAATCACCAGTAGAGCGTGCCCCCTGGTATCCGCCAACCAGGACTAACAACGCCATTAACACCAACATGCCTTGCATCAGTTCAGCCCTGTTCTTAGGGGTTTATCAGAGACCACAACAACACACTGGCTGCGGTTAGCGAGGCCATAGAGCGGGGTATCCACTTTCCCATCCACCCTTTCTGGTCCATATAAATAAAAAATGCGGTTCACAAATGCATCGAAACTGCCATGGATAACCAGACGAGGCGGCAAGGGGTAATCGACATTGATCGGCCAAACAACGGCCCATTTACCGCCATACGGGCAATCCACCGTGGAGGCCTGCCGCGTCAAAAACTCACGTAATGTGGTGGTGCCCGGCTCTGCTTTCCAGACGGGTGTAATAACTGGTGCGGACTTGGGTTCAGAAGCTAGGGCTGGAGACGCTACTGGCGTCGGGACCACAGGTGCAACTACTGCTGGGCTCGTCTTAGACGACGTCGAAAGCAACTTTGCCGTTTCATCTTTTTTTGGCGGCTGCGCGACAGGAGCCGGCGGCAATGCTGTCGTCGGTGCCAGGATTGATTTTGCAGCTGGAGCTGGAGCGACTGAGGATTTTACAGGTGATGGCAGCGCAGACAACGGGGCTGTTTGGGCGGCAGCAGAAGGTTTCGATATGGAGGCAGAAGCGACCGGCTTGTTCACAGAAACAGGTACCCCCGTGGCCAATACCGAAGGTTTACTCTCTGTCGCTGTCGGCGAAAGCGTTGTCAGGGTTGGTACAGGTAAGGGTTGGCTGTCCGGTTTTAACATGCCTGACTTCGTCTGCGCCCCTGGGTTCGTAAAAGGATTTCCGGAAGTGCGAGGCGGGACAGAAATGGCCGATTTAACGGGGGAAGGAGACAATGATGCAGAAGCGGCCGGAGCAAACGAACGATATTCGTCACGCAGAGCAAAGCAGACTTCACGATTCACATCGTCAACTCGTAGCCGCCACGCGGGCCCCGCAACTATCTGCAACGCTTCACTGAGACGAACCGGACCAATATTGCGCTGGACACCTGGCAAAGGTCGACCAAGCAGCTCAGAAAACGTTGATGACGTTGAGGGGCACAACGAATAACCAGACTCCAGCAACAAATAACGAAATCCATCCCCGACGCTACGCACCAGTTGCGGCGGCATCGTGATGTCGATAACTTGGTTGAGTGGATCGCGTTGTGAATCTGCAGGGCGAGTGCTGACCAGTGTGTAACGGTCATAACGCACGACGTCAGGTGAACGATTTTGATAAATATCGTTCGTCCTTGGCTGCACAGCCGGGCGGGAAACTGAAGAGGTTGTTTGTTGTGCACACCCCACTACCAGCATTGCAGCAGAAAGGCATGCCAGCGTCGTCGTAGCTGGCGTATTTCGAGGGTGCCGCATAGGTCTTGTCATCAGTCTCCACCGTGTTTAAGAGAAATCTCAAAATCAGGTGGTTATTCTGCCGACAAGCCTTAACAGGACAACGCTAAACTAAAAACGAGCTCAGAAAAGAAAAACGCTGGCCAAAGCCAGCGTTAGTGTCCCATAGCTACACGGGAGAAGTTAATTTGGCCAAAACTCGGAATACAACACATCATCTACCGTCCAGATTTGTTCATCCGGCAGGTTTTCAAGATGGGTTTCATCCGCGGCAATGGCGACTGCTTTAGACCAGATCACATCATACCAATCAGGGTCATTCAGTTTAGTTTTCAGGCTGGGAGACTCTTTCAGTGCGTATGCCACATCTTTACGCTGCGCTTTTATCGTCTTTTCCCAGCTCGAACCACGACGTTCCGGTTGATATTTCCATTTCAGCAGGTGAGCAATCAAGACAGCCATGCGGCTTGCTAGCTCCCGTCGTTCGCTCTTACCCACGTCTGCAATCTCCTCCGCGATATTCTCGCAGTCGATCTCTGAAAATTTACCGGAGCGTAAAAGTTCCACCTGTTCATTCGCCCAGGCGACGACATCAGTCTCGTATCGAGTATGAGCAGTCATTTTACCCCCGTAAGATCACAGACAAAGTAAGTGTTTTACTAAGTCTGTCATGTAAAAAAGTACCCGTCAATTTAGCTAGCAAGAGCGAGAACTTCCGGATACTGCCGCCAGTGCCGATCGACATCAGCAAGCAATAGAGTGTTTGCCTTATCTCTCATTCGTTCCGCGGTTGAATAATTATCCCATGATGCTTCAATCGCGGCTTCTTTACGGAGTTCTTCACATTGGGAATACAATTGATTCGCCTCCGCATCACTAGAAACAGGTGGAGTCCACAGAATACCCTCCCCAGCAAAAACACCACCGATGACCAGCCTTCCGAATCTATCTAGAATTCTGATCTGACCAGGATAAAAACTTTGTGGCCCACAGTCATGCCCCAGCTCGGGATCATAGTAATCAGCCTCTTCATCACGAATCGGCCAACTATCACTGCGATTAATAACCATTAATCGGTCAATAATCTCTGCAATAGTGGCACCGCCAGAGATTTGAAGTGATTCAGTTCGGTAAAAGGAACCATAGTTCCGATCATCCTCCAAGTACTCAACGCTGCCCATTACCTCAGCAATGAATTGTCTGTTGAAGATATCTTCACGTAGCGAAATGCCTGGCTCATAAGGTGTATGAAAAAAAGAAGGTATATTGTTCATCATATTCTCCTAATTCGGTTCATTAGGAGAACTTTCCCGCGGGAAAATTCTCCCGCAAGGAAAGGTAATAAGAAAAGCGCCAGAACAACCCTGGCGCATGAGATTAAGAAATGGCATAAAGCCCATGATTTGAAATACTTAAACCGAGCGGCGCGAACGGTATATCGTCGTCGAAGTCCATTGGCGGTTCATTGCCTGCTGGACCGGGTGACTGAGGTGTACCACTATGTGATGGTGCGGTTGGCTGCTGTGGTGTCCCCCATGACGTATTCGCCGCACTTTGGTTGTTATTTCCAGCGTTAGGGCGAGAACCCAGCATCTGTAATGTGCCGCCAACGTTAACGACAATTTCTGTCGTATAGCGTTCGACACCAGCCTGATCGGCCCATTTACGCGTTTGTAATGAACCTTCAATGTAAACCTGAGATCCCTTACGGAGATATTCGCCAGCGATCTCAGCGAGCTTCCCGAAAATCACCACACGGTGCCATTCGGTCTTCTCTTTTTGTTCACCACTTTGCTTATCCCGCCAGGTATCAGAAGTCGCTAATGTGATGTTGGCTACTGCCCCACCATTCGGCATATAGCGAACTTCAGGATCCTGACCAAGATGGCCAATTAGAATAACTTTGTTAACGCCACGTGAAGCCATAATCTTTCTCCTTTTACATTGAAAAACACCCCGTGAACGGGGTGTCTATAATGAGTACCTGTTATCAGAACGAGTTTTCCGCGTAAGCTTTAGAGGCTGCGGCACCATCCTGAGGAGGTACGGAGTCAGGTTTTTCAGCTTTATAGACCTGTTTTTGGCCTATCTTAATCCAGTCAACCTTAATCAATCGGGCCTTCTGGCTAACACGCTGTTCACCGGCATGGTCACCGGATTTTAATGTAAAAATCTCAGCAGAGAGATTACTCAGTGTGAATCCGATAAGAACTTTCTGATCCTCATCAGACGCCTTTTGGCAGCGTGCGATCAGGTCAGTCGCCTCTTTACCAGCCACTGTGACATCAAAACGAACATAGTTCGCTTTATCTGCCGGACCACTTAAGGCATTAATGACACAACTCAGGAATTGTCCTGATGTGCCAGTAACGTGACGGATATTACTGACATATCCCAATCCATTAATCAGAAGATTAAAATATTCTGATTTGCCAGTTTGAGAATTGTTTTGGTTTTGAGCTTGAGTATTGTTATTTGCAGACATAGTGTTCTCCAGGAGTGTTAAATAAGGTGTAACGGAGAAAACATTTCCCTTGAGGGAATTGTTTTTCCCGTCAAGGGTCAGGATCAGCTGTTATCCTGACTTGTCTGGTTAGTAAAATCGGACCTTCATCACCACGCTCGCAACGGCGTTCAAACTACCTGGTGATACCTGCTTCCAAAGGCTGGCAGATTTACCACACGCAACTGAGCGTGTTCTTCCTTACAGGCTACAGAAGTGTTCTTTTGTGGCTACCCGAAGGCGATCCTCACGAGCCACTAGATCATTGGTGGTCATCGAAGATGACGAGTAAGCACGGTCATTTTTAAATCACAGCGCAATATCGTCAAACCTAAATTGTTTATGTACCGGTAAAAATAAAAACGGTGTCGGTTTTATCCGACACCGTCTGATGGGGTGTACCATATCCCTGAGGTATTCAATGTGGCTCCGAGGAAATTTCCCGACGCGCTTTTCACGGAGGGTATGCGTCTTACAGATCGACTAGTGTGCGGTAGCCATCTGCTGGGCTAGTAGCGTTCAATTCCCCGTAAGAACATCACACTACGTCGTAGCCTGCGAGGTACGAATTGCATCAAAGCGGAATTACAATATCAAAAATACCACTTGTCAGGTAACCGGTTTATTCTTAATTTTTACTGTCCTTTTACCTGATTTACTTTTTGTTTTTGCTCCTTCACTTACAACACCTTTGCAAAGGGGGTACTTTATACATCCCCAAAATATTCCATTGGCACCTTTTATTCTTTGAGTAATACCGCCACATGTTGGGCATGGCGGAGTAACGGGAGGCGTTAGTGAAATTGTTTGCTGTTTGCCCTTTTCAACTAAGATTCGTGTCCATTCTGTCTGGCGCTGCATGAAGACTTCAAGAGAGAGTTTGCCCTGATATATATCTTCCAAAGACTGTTCCCACAACGCAGTCATACCAGGACTGGTTAACGTCTCTGGTAGGGCTGACACCAGTTCTCTGGCCATTAGGGTCGAATGAATATAGGATCCTTTTTTCTCCAGATAATTCCGTTTAAACAGTGTTTCAATAATTCCACCACGTGTTGCCTCCGTCCCCAAGCCAGCATTCTCACGCAGTACCTTTTTTAACTCAGGATCAGTAACAAAACTTGCCGCATTTTCCATCGCTGCAATGAGCGTTCCGTCAGTGAAATGAGATGGTGGCTTAGTCTGCAGAGACTTAACCTCTCCCCCCTTTATCTGACATAAATCATTTTGACTTAATTTGGGTAACTCACCACCGCCGTTATCATCCTGCTCCTTAGTGGCTACATTATCTTCTTTCTCGTCGACAAAAAGAGCCTTCCAGCCGAGCACAACACTAATACGTCCTCGGGTTCGAAATAGTTGTCCGCCGATATTAAACGTTGCCTCGGTTACATCAGATTCCTGAAGCGGAAAGAATTGCGCCAAGTAATGTTGCCGAATGAGAGAATAAACCTTTAATTCATCCTCCGATAATTTCGCAATATCAAAGGATTGCCTGGTAGGAATAATGGCATGGTGCGCAGTTATTTTTTTATCATTCCAGACGCGGGAAATAAATGAGCGATCAGCCCTTTGCACTGCAGAGGCTACCACAGGATCGGATTGCACAAGCGCAGAAAAGACTTCATCAATCTCTGTTTTCATTGATTCAGGTAGATATCCGCAATCCGTTCTAGGATACGTGGTCGCTTTATGTGTTTCGTAGAGTGCTTGCGCGATACCAAGCACCTGATTTGCCGCCATACCCCATTTACGAGAACAAACTTGCTGAAGAGCGCTTAGGCTAAAACATAAAGGTGCAGGGATCCTATCTCGCTTCATCGTAACATCAAGTACCACAGCCGTTTTAGTATTTCGGCACAACTGCTCTACAGCCAACGCTGCATTTTGCTGTATGCATCGGTGCTCGCTATCACAGTAACCATCAGCCGGAATCCAGGTAGCGGTAAACGGAAGACCGTCTTTTTCTAACTCAGCCAAAACTTTCCAATAGGGCTTTGCTACAAAACTATCGATTTCAAGATCACGACGAACCACGAGCGCCATCGTTGGCGTTTGTACTCGTCCGATAGACAATACATCACGCCGACCAAAACCTTTATCACGAGCCTTTAAGGTATAGAGGCGAGTCAAATTCATACCAATCAGCCAGTCTGCTTTACTGCGCCCCATGCCAGCATAATAAAGACGAACCGTTTTCTCACTTGGGAGGAGATTATCTAGTCCTTTTCGGATACTCGCGTCGTCAAGGGCGCTCAGCCACAGGCGCTTGACGTTTCCAGTAAAATGGCAGTAATCCAGTAATTCTCTGGCCAGAACCTCCCCCTCGCGATCCGCATCTGACGCAATAACAACATCATCAGCTTGCTTCAGCAAACGACTAACGACAGAAAATTGATCCGACGTGTCTTTCTTTACAAGAAGCTTCCACTGTGAGGGAAGCATTGGCAGAGAATCAAGGCTCCATTGAGCAAATTCATCACCATATGACTCAGGATTAGCCAGCTCCAAAAGGTGACCAATAGCCCAAGTAATTGTAATGTCCTTACCAAAAAGAAACCCTTTACCTCTTTGGGTTATTCCCATAACTTTCGCTATGTCTTTGGCCTGAGAAGGTTTTTCGCATAAAAATAAACGCATTACTCCCTCCCTACAGGAGAAAGCCGCGCAGAAAAAGAAGAACGTACTTTCCCAGACATAATGTCTGCATCAGGTTCCCCGTAAATCTCAATAGCTTTCAGACCTGCTGGCGTTCTGGCAAGAATATCATTGCGAGTAACAGTAACAGCACGGTAATTCTGCACGATGCTGTATATCTGTCTGATCGCATATCCTCCCTTATCCAAATATTGATCGCGAGTTGCACGAGAAATAAGACCGTAGTGGAAAGCCTGAAATACCTTCATCGCCAGTTGGTCATAGCCAACCAATAGCCAAACGCAGCGATATCCAAGCGGAGAACTACTATAAACACCGATATTTAATGGAGAAACGGACATAACATCGGATAGCGTTATAGACACTGGAATAGATTTCAGGATCTCCGATATCTCTTGAACCACTTGCTGCACTTTATCTGTCGACACTTCAATCGCATCTTCCAGCCTAACAAGCAGCGCATCAGCATAAGGGTTATCGGCGACAGATGCCTGATATACCTGACCGGCCCGTGATATCACTTGCGGCATGCTAAAAATACGGCGAGGAGGTCTTTGTGAATTTACATCGGCTGTTGCAATTTGCTCCTTGCGGCGTCCGTCCCATAACCTGATAGCATAATGAGTATGGAGATCGAGAGTTAAAGATGATTTCAATGCGCCGGAACGGGTTTCTCGTTCACGGACAGATGATGAAGTGACTGGCTCTGATGAAGCGGGTTCCTGATGGGTGTCATTATTTACACCACGATCTAACTCTGACATCGCTAACTCCTTGTGCTGACCTAAAATATTTCTGATATGGGTTAGAAATATTCAGGGGAAAGGAGTAACCAGCTCAATTCCAAACCAGTTTTACAGATCTATAAATATCCATGAATTAAGCAAACAGAATGATGTGGTCACTTTTTAATCGCTGCTGGCAGTGCCAGCAGCGCCTGTTTTTTAACCACCTCAACAATCATCCAGCCGCACACTTCCGTCGTATCTCAGCCAGTACACTCTGAACATGCGCTCTATCAGAAACTTTCGCAGTTGGCTTAGGCATAGCATCACTTACCTCCGTAGGAGTTTGGGGCTGAACAGGCGGTTTGGACGCTCTTTGGGTAAAGAGTTTTCCGTCGCGAGCCCGTTTTAATACGGCCAGTAGCCAGCCAATGGGATTATTGAGCCCCCCGTCAGAAAGCGCCCTTTTCAGGGATTGCAACACCTGCTCGGCTTGTTCGCAGGTCAGTCCCTGAAGTTGTTCTGTCGCCATGTTACGGTCATCAAGTGACAGCAATTGCTCAAAGGCGCCTGGCAGTACGTACGTATTTCTTTTTACACAGTGTGTATTACTACGTACGTAACGGTTCGGATTCCGAACTGAGTGACAACCCCTTGAAATACCACTGAGTTCGGATTCCGAACCAGGTGATTTATCCCCTTCTGGATGACTGAGTTCGGATTCCGAACTCAGTGATTTTGCGTCCGAACTTGGTGATTTTTGTCTTAGTTCGGATTCCGAACTGAGGTGACGAACACTCTGTCTGGCTACCATTTGTTGCGGTGTTTGTGCGGAACCAAGGCGACTCTCAATAAGTGCAATACGGCTATGACGATGCCGCATCGTTGTATCATTTTTGATTTCGTTCAGAACGTCCCACGCTGTCTGGCTGATAGTTTTATTTTTATTCCGGCACGCTTCAGCAACTGTGTCCAGCCAACCCGGATCGAAAATCTCCGCATCACGGAATGAGAGCGGTTCATCATGCTGTGCATAAATATTCCCCCGAACGCGCCCCTTTTCATCGCGAACGCGTTTGCACAAACTTAGCCAACCGGTGATCCTCAGCATCAGCAGTACGCGGCTAATGGTTTCCCGAGACGCCCCACCTTTATGTGGAGAAGCCAGTTGGAGTTGTAATTCATCATAGGTAGGGAAAATTGCGCCCTCATTTTGCTGGGCATACAAACGGATCATCATCCAGGCCATCTTATCCAAAGGAGATAGCCGAGTGTCTAATAGTAAACGTCTGGGGTATGCATCATGTACGTTCCCCATATAAAGCAGCCCGCTACGCAGCTGTCCCGCGTCATCAGCGGGTATTCGTTCAGCCAACCGGAGATTCATCTTCTCAACGGTGTAGGCTATCAGGCTGTCTGCTGGCAGATTCATATCGTTGTCCTTATCGCTGACTGTTTCTTATACGGCTGTTGGCTCGTAATAAAAAACATCAATGCACTTGTTTCTGCATCCGAATAGTCAGATGCAGCATAAACACACTGATTAGCCATATTTTAATTGACTCATTTTTAATACTTAGATTTCGTCATATTCCACCTCATATTATTTTCGTATTTCTTTGTTATAACGTTCGTGATTCATTAACTCCCAGGAATCACCATGATTTCGACTCAATAGCCTCCAAAATGGACCGATATCAATTTTTAAATACCTGGAGTTTTTTTCCGTAAGACGGGTGTAATTTCGCTCTCCTTCTCGAAAGCGTCTAATTTGATTCTTAGCCTTGTGGTAATGTGATTTCGGCACGGTTGCCGGAGCATATAATCCCGGCATAATTTCGCATAAACGAGAACGCATTATTATCCTCACCGTGATACCGTTTTTCTTGATGATTCAGAAGAAATATTCATCCGATGCGTTTGACTCCATGACCGAACGGCGTGCCAAACAGCCGTCAACGACACATCCATCTGCTCTGCGGCTAACATCATGACATCCAACGCTTCGCCACTGTCGACATTCTCTACAGTAGCCAATTGCCAACGCTGCCATAACGCTGCACTTTCCTCTTCACTCAGAACAACGCCACGCCCGGGGCGAACATCAATGCCAGCAATACGCCGCCGGTTCGCCACTTCCAGACTGGATAGTCCAAACATGTGTTGCATGAGTTCAATGGAGCCGCCGAGTGATAACGCACGATCAATTCGCTGCGTACGCATTTGTTCACGCCGGGCATGTTGAACCAAGCGGTAAAAATTCTCGTGATGAATGTAGAACTGCAATACAGAAACAGAGCTATTGGAAATATAGTGAAGATCTTCAATCGTCAGACTTTGCAGTAACTGCATTTCCTCTTGCTTTAATCCGAGGGACTCACAGCGGCGTATGTAACCACTTTTCAAATCCATCACTAATTGAGTCAAAAGATTATTTGCTGACTGAGAGGCATTTGCTATTTGTTGTAAATTTTCACTCATAAAGTTGGCTCCATGTATAAAATATTATTTATTTCTTTTTACACTATCTAAATGTTTATCCGACAAATACAGATGAATACGCCGAAAATCAGCAATTAACGGCGTACATTCATTCGCTGTTTTTAAGAAAATGTCACATTCCTCATGCTGGCTGAGTATTTCTCCACAACGATCCAATATTCTGACATCGTCTGTATACGCTTCTTGTATCTGGCGCTCTTTCTCTTTTATCGCACTGGATAGAGCAATAAGTAGCACTTCATAATAAGTGCCACTTTCTAAAAGTAATTTTCCCATCCCTATTGCTCAGTTTGTTCCATAGAGATCTGACGCTGATGCTCACGTAAACGACGCAATACTCGAATCAGTCGTAACATTTTCACGGTGTAAGTATCGTCGAGAACGGGTGAGTCACCTTTATTTGCAGAGCCAATAACATTCAGGCAAAAGCTGAACATGTTGAATGGTTCAACTTCGCCTTGCTGGCCAGTGAGTCCATTGAGAAAGAGAATGAATGGCGCGTTGGAGCTTGATGCAATATAGCCAGCCTCAAAAGGCCCTTTCGCTTCCAAGATCTCGTTGGGATAACCCATAGCCTCAGCCAACTCAAATGCCAGTCGATACGCGCTATCCTGTAAATGTTCGATGTCATCCTGGAACGCAGAAATCTGCCAGATATCAGAAACTGGCTCCAGACCTCCGTTAGCAAAAGAAAGTACAGAAGCAGAAGAGGTCAGTTGCTGGGTCGAATGCCCACCCGATGTCGTCTGGCTCTCTGAGTCTTCACCCTGGCGATTTGCCAACGCAGAAAGATCGCCTTGGTTATCGTTATGGGATAATGCATTGTTATTGCCCTGAAACTCCCAGTCCTCTGCATTTTCATCATCATGAGGCTCGTCGTTTTCGTTAGTATGCTGACGATGAGCACCACTTGCATCGTTTAACGAGGGGGGAGAAAAATGCTGCCTATCACCATTATTTCCATCTTGTGAGGAAGGTGGGGATGCAGATTCCGAACCAGCCGAACCAGCATCGTTACCCCCTTTGTCCTTATTTGTCTCTCCAGTTGATGACTCATGGACAAACGCAGGTAAGGGCTCGGTCTCGCCGAAAAGCTTGCGCTGATTGCGAACCTTCGGATCTAATTCCATTACCCAGCGATCGTAGTTAAGAGACGTGTGTGGTAAAGCACTGACCAGGTCACCGATAAACTCGTCTCGGAACATTTCCAGTGACCAGTCATCCGGAGAATCAAATTTTTTGCAGCATCCGCCAAAAACATCTTCAAAAGACAATTCAGTTGAAACGGTTAAAACATATTGTGACCAAATTTTTTCAGCGTCATGTCTTAATGATAATAAGTTCCTTATTTGGGGAGCTCCTAATCCAGACTCAAGCAAATTTGGCATATATGGATACAGGAAAGTTATCGTGCTCTCCATACGGCTAATACTGGAATTGTCTATCGGTAACCCGGCCTCCGTCAGCAATGTGGCTAACTCACGCAGCGATACCGATTTGCCAAGTTGTTCCTCGTAAATGTTGCGAGCTTTTTGGATACCGAAAGCTTTTTCTATAAAGGTCAATTCGCCACGGACTTCATTCTCAGCCAGATGGCCAATGACACACTGGAGACGGCCGGGCCACGGTTTGAAAATCACGGTATGACGAAAGAAGCGCTCTTCCTGCGTTTCCGCCCACAGTTCGCTCAGGATTTCATAGCGTGTATTACCACCGTCACTGAAGACATAAAGGTCAGGTACATTTGGATCGCGAGTTACCTTTAGTACGGTATCCAAACCTCGATGACGTATGGACTCTTTAATCTCATCGTATTTGGGATTACGTTTGGTTCTCGGGTTATCCGGATGAGGCCCCATCTGATCCAACGTCAGCACCATCGGCATTTCATTGACCGGCAACGCGGAAACCTGAGCGGTTGCAGGCTCCCGACTACCTTGTAGCATTGCGTTACCAAGCTGCAACGAGGCTATTTTTTTATTCATCAGTATTTCTCTCCATAGCCTAAATGCCATTCTCTAAAACGCGTATATTGCGCATCAAAGGCAAGTTTTACGGTGCCCACTGGCCCTTGGCGTTGTTTACCAATAATGATTTCAGCCAACCCTTTATCTGAGGTATTCGGGTCATAAACCTCTTCACGATGGATGAACATAATCATGTCCGCATCCTGCTCCAGAGAACCACCATCCCTAAGATCGGATAGGGTCGGTCGCTTATCAGCTCGGGTTTGTGACGCACGATTTAGTTGAGATAACGCCAGCAGAGGAACATTAAAATGTTTGGCAATGGCTTTGAGAGAACGAGAAATTACCGATATTTCCTGAGTGCGGTTTTCAGAACCTGGAGAACTCATTAGCTGTAAGTAATCAACCATGACTAAGCAAGGTTGACCGTATTTACGAATAAAACGGCGTAAACGAGAACGTAACAACGATGGGGTTAAATCACTGTTATCATCAATGACCAGACGATCGCCCCACGATTTCATGACACCCAGTGCATCTGATATTCGCGCCCAATCCTCATCATTCAATTGGCCGCTGCGCATTGCCTGGACACTGACACCTGCAATAGATGCAGCCATACGCATGAGTAACTGGTCTGCTGGCATCTCCAGACTAAATATGAATACGGGTTTATCAGATACACGCTCAAACGCATTTTCAGCGAAATTTAGCCCTAACGATGTTTTCCCCATGGAGGGACGTGCGGCAAGAATAATCAGATCCGCTTCCTGAAGACCGCACGTTTCTTTATCTAACTCGCTATATCCCGTAGGCGTTCCCGTTATTCCATCGGATACGGCATAGTTACGCTCTAGCCGATTGACAACCAGCGTCAATCCCTGCTGGAGTGGTATTTCAGTTTTGGTTTCACGCTGCTCCGATATGTCAAAAAGCGCTTGCTCAGCCTGTTCTGCAATATCAGACACTTTTATTCGTCCCTGTGCCGTGGACATGGCATCAGCGCTGATTTGTTTACCCAGTGTAACCAACTGACGAGCCTGGCTCCTGTCTCTGACAATTTCAGCATAAGCATTCGTATTCGCTGCACTGGGCGTGTTTTTGGCCAGCTCTGCGAGGTAAGCAAATCCGCCAATTGACTCAAACAGGTTATTAGGGGCTTTTTCGATGGATTCAGACAGCGTTATGAGATCGATGGGTTGTCCGCTCTCGACCAACCGTTGCATAGCCTTAAATATCTGCTGATGTGCCCGGTTATAAAAATCGCCGGCAACGACCCGTTCAACCACATCGTCCCAACGGTTATTCTCAAGCATTAATGCCCCGAGAACTGACTGCTCGGCTTCCAAAGAAAAAGGAAGATGTTGCGTCTGGGAGTTAGCCATGCGCAGCCTCCTTTCCGCCACAGCCAATCTGGCTAATGCTCATGAATGCTTTCACCAGACGCTCATGTGTTCTGGGAGAAACTAGCATTAACGGCCAATCATCCAAATAACTGGGACGTTTTGCATCCGGATTCCAGCCAGTTTCAAACAGCATCGTGTCACTAGATGACACTTTATTATCCAAGGAGAGAAGGGACAATTCTTCTTCGGGAAAAACGTTGTAAACAATGACTGACGACTCAGGAACACCCCACGTATTGGCCAGAAGTGAGCGTGCGCGTTCCCCCGCATGCTCAGTGTAAAATGTTTCAAAAAAAACGGTCTGCTCACCAACGTCTTTATAGCGCCAGTAGTTGCAAGAGCAGAATGCTCGATGGAGAGTCTTCATTGCGCTCCCTCCATCGCATAGCCACGAGCTGAAATTACATTAAAGCCATGTAATAACACTGTTTTTAATGAGGTTATGTAAACTTCTGAAAAGGGCGTCGAATCTACCGTTCCAAGGGATACACTCCATTTTACTGACAGATCATTTCCTGACCGCTTAGTTTGGCGACTTAGGTCAGAAGGAACTGGCAGCAAACCCAAAAACAGAGAACCTAACAACGGAGATCCGACATGGATTCTTTTGAAAAACGCTGTAAATTTTTTTACCGTCAGGCAGCTGAAAAGTATTCGGAATATCCCGGTGCAGAACTGATTCAGATGTCCTACCGCTTGTTGTGGCTGGGCGAATGGCTCCGTCTGACACATAACTGGCATCAGCAATTCAGCCCCAGTTCCCCGCGAGAAGCATTGGAATACGCACTGATTAAACAGCATCAGTGGACGCCGGAAATTATTCAAAACATGTCCGATAAAGATATGTCGCTGGCGCTGACCGACTATTGGACTGCTTTTGCAGCCGATCCTGAATGGAGCTCCAGACAATGGGATATCGAGAAACAACTCGACCGATTGGATGATCCCTACACTGGAATGGATCTTTGGCCGAAAAGCACGCTGGCAGATGCCATTCCGGCATAACAGTGGCTGAAGGTTAGACATTAGCTACCTCCCCTGCACCAGTTTGGTTCCGTAGAACGGAATCGAACTGCTCTTTCCAGTGTGGGAAGAGTTCGCAAGCGAGACTATGCATAGTCACTGCAGCCGCAGCGCTTTTGCGATCGGTTACATATTCAAGACGGTGGACGGGTTGACCAAAAGCATGACCACGCTTATAGACTTCGAGCTGGTCAATTTTTGTTTCAAGAATTGAAATGTTTATACTTTCGGATTGAAGGTATTTCTTCTCAGAAACGATATTGCCCAACTCTTCCAGGGTCTTACGATCCAATGATGTGTTCTCAACACAGTTGGCCAAAATTTTGATATCAGGGATCTGAATTCCGTATGCCTGCAACGCAAGTAAGCGGGACATGAGACGCACAGTTCCACGCATGAATTCCCGAACATCAGGAAGTATGGGTTTAATCACGCCAACAACATTTTCTGTGGCAGCCAGAACAACGAGCTCAACCATCACGCCAGCAGCCCCTTTCGAGTCAATCATGATGACGTCGTAACTTTGGAAGCTTTGATGCTGAAGGATATTCTTGAGACGCATGCGTCCATCAGGGGCATGAAGCATTGCAGTGGGAAGACGATCATCAGGATCGTTGGAAATGATGAGATCGAGGTTGGGTATGGCTGTTCGAGAAATTATGCTCTCTGGCTGGTTTAAATCTGTTGTCTGCATTAACAGTTCAAACAATCCAAACGGAGCCTCATGCTCCAGCGCATAAATACTGCTGGCTGTAGGCTGCGAATAGTCGCCATCGATAAGCAAAACCTTCAACCCTGCATCAGCAAAAAAACCAGCAAGATTAGCAGCTTGAGTAGACTTACCTTCGCCGCCCTTTGTCGAAATTACGGGTAAAATTTTCATTTTGCACACTCTTTTGAATGTGCAGCTTATTTGCGGCTATCTCAGCACGAGGATTGAAAATCCTCGTGTCCTTGGTTCGATTCCGAGTCCGGGCACCATTTATTTAAAGAAACCAGCCTAACGGCTGGTTTTTTGCTTTTGGGGGATTCGGACTCTCCATCGAACACCGTTCGATTATTCGCCGCAAGCGGCTCACCCTTTCAGGGCCAGCGCGACAAGCGCGCTGTTCAACGCCTCCGGCGTTTGTCCGAGTCCGGGCACCACCTTTCCTTTTTTATGCCTCCTTATCAATCCCTATGTGTATGTAATTCAATAAGTTGGCGTGAAAATCTTTTCCGATACGTTTTGATTTATCCCTTCGTATCGGGGAATTTGTGGGTCAGATTGCGGGTCATTCAGTTCGATGAACGGGAGTGACCCTCACATGTTAACTGACAGCAAAGTCCGATCCGCGAAACCTCTCGCAAAATCTTACAAGCTCACTGACTCGCAAGGCTTATACCTGACGGTATCCACCAGCGGCACTAAGCTATGGTATTTTCGCTACCGTTTCGGCGGTAAAGAAAACCGTCTGGCTTTTGGCCCCTACCCGCAAACTACGCTGGCGGAAGCCCGTGAAAAGCGCGATGCAGCACGTAAGCTGCTGGCGTCCGGTATCAGTCCCTCTCAGCTTCGCAAAACGAACACCCCCGCCGTTGAGGAATCCCGCACCTTTCAGTATGTCGCTCTGGCATGGCACACCAGCAGCCTTAAACTCTGGTCGGAAGCCCACGCCGATAAAATTCTTACCTCCCTGAAACGCTACGTTTTCCCCGCCATTGGCGCAATGGATATCGCTCAGGTTGAAACACGACATCTGGCACAGTTGGTTAAGGCGATTGACGATAAAGGCGTGCATGACGTCGCCGGACGGGTGCGCCAGCATCTGACTAAAATCATGCGTCACGCCGTCCAGCAGGGCGTCATCAAATACAATCCGGCTTACGATTTGGACGGCGTCGTGACCCCAGTCGCGACCCAACATCATCCCGCCCTGCCACTAAAACGCCTGCCTGAGCTGCTGGCGAAGATTGACAGCTACAAAGGCCGGACGTTGACCCGTCTGGCGCTGGAGCTGAATCTGCACGTTTTCCTGCGCTCCAGTGAGCTGCGTTTTGCACGCTGGGATGAATTCAATCTGAAAGCGCATATCTGGAGCGTGCCCGCCCAACGTGAAGCGGTAAACGGCGTGCGGGCTGCCTACGTGCATAAAGCGGAGCATCTGGAAGCCAGAATCGAAATGATGCAATGGTGGTCGGATTATCTGGACGTCAACCGTGAGGGCTATGTCGCACCGTATATTTATGCGCGGAGTCATTCGGCTGGCTAACGCGCTGCGCTTGTTGGCTCCTGACGGGCTTTCTATGTGATAGAAAACCCGTCAGGAGCATTGTCTTAAAACCATCCGGGCATTCTGCCAAACGTCTTTTGCTACGTTAGGATTTGCTATATCACTGACTCAAACACCGTTCAGCCTTTTGGTTCAATACCGCGCGTCTGGAGTTCCTTACGCAGAACACGCTTGAGGCGCGACTACCCGCTAAGGCGTTTTCCCATTTTTTCGCTGACCGGGACGGGCAAAAGAAAAAGTGGGCTAAAAACGGCGTCTCAAAGGGGGTAGTCGCGCGTAGCGTGCGACGGTGTGCCGCCGTTGACCTTGAGGGTTTTGGCGTGGCGTCCAGCCGCGACATTACCCCCATGTGCCAGGCAATAAGGGCGTCCAGCCCGCATGAACTGGCGCACGCCGTTTTGTGCCGGGAAATGTATTTTCCGGCGCATGGCTGCGAAGCGGCCACCTCTTTATCCCCACAAGATCGGTAAGTGTCAAGGTAGTTGTCACCCCTGGTTAAGTTAAGCGGCCTGTGTTTCCCGCTCCGGATTCAGTGTTACCGGACCTTCCGACTGCCAGTTTCTCGTTTTGCCTGACCAGCGCTCCGGGTGCGCTTTCTGTGCCGTCCGGTACAGGTCATCACGCTGCTTCAGCAGGACATTATCTTCGCCACGGTGACGCTGTCCCGGCGTCACATATCGTATCCCGCTGTGACGATGCTCTTCGTTGTACCAGCGGGTAAATTTATCCACCCACTGACGAGCTTCAATCAGCGTTCTGAACCCCGACGACGGCCACTGTGGAACATATTTCAGTGTCCTGAACAACGACTCTGAATATGCGTTATCATTACTGACACGGGGTCTGCTATGAGACGGCGTGATATTTAGCTCATGCAGTTTCATCTGCAGGGTCTGTGATTTCATCGCTGCCCCATTATCTGCGTGCAGTACCAGTGGCTGACGCCAGCATCCCTCACGCATCACACTGCGTTGCATTAACGCTGCTGCCTGTTCGCCACTTTCCGTTTCATGCACTTCGTAACCCGTGATTTTCCGGCTGTACAGGTCGATTATCATATACAGATAAAACCAGCGACCGCGCACTACCGAAGGTAACCAGGTGATGTCCCAGGACCACACCTGGCAAGGCCCGGTTGCCGTGAATGTTGTCGGAACTGATACCTTTTGTTGCCGTATCTGACGCCCCCTGCGATGCACTTCACCTGACCGCCGTAGTATCCGATAAAACGTTGACTCACTGGCAAGATAAAGACCTTTATCAGCCAACCGTGGCACAATTTGGGACGGTGGAAGGCTGGCATATTCCGGTTCATGGCAGACATCCCTTATCCTGCTTTCTTCCTCAGCACTCAGTTGGTTAAGCGGTACCGGCCTTATCGCATCGGGTCGCCGGTCACGGGAAGAACGCTGCCAGCGACGCAAGGTCCGCAGACTCAGATTGACTTCACGACAGGCAATCATCAGCCGTGCGCCCGATGCTACCGCTTCATTGATCCAGATGATGAACTGTTTCCGTTCATCTTCCGGCGTCAGTCGTCCTCGTCGGTTTCCCCGTAGTAGTCCGTGAGCTTTTTTCGCAGTACCAGTATGGCAGCCGCCTCCGCAAGGGCTTTTTCTTTACGGAGAAGCTCTTTCTTTAGCTGTTTGTTTTCTTTCTGACTTTGCTTTAAGGCTGCTTTATCACCGGGATTTTCAGTTTGCATAAACCCCTGTTTCCACTGAACAAGTTGCTCCGGATAAAGTCCTTTTTTACGGCAATATTCTGCTACTTCGGCCTCACTGAGCGTGGCCGTTTCGACTATCACGGCAAAGCGCGCTTCTGGTGACCACTGGTCTGTTGTTTTCTCTGCACCGGGCACGGGTTTTCCCTCTGATTTGGCCTGATTACGCCAGTTATAAAGGGTAGCTTCGGATATTCCTTCCATCTGTGCAACAGCAGCAACGGTCATATTGTAGGGGGGTAGCAGTTTTGCCAGTATGCTGGCTTTTCGTTCAGGGTAAACACGTTTCATTTGTCATTCCATCACCCTCGGTTTCTTTTTCATAGAGGGTGACAACTATGCTGACACTGAGGGAGATCGCCTCATGACGTCGACTCATGCCAGTACCCCAAGGTATGCGCCCATGTAATGAGGCGATAAAGCCGAAAGAGCGAACACCTCAGTAAAATGTGAAGGAGGATGCATGCTTATTTACGATTACAGTGAACGACGGGCGCGTAATCACGAAAAGATCCGGATCCTGCTCAATTTTCTGAAACAAGAAACCTACAGCGATTTTAAAACGCTGATGCTACTTTTTGATTATAAAAATCACAAACCGCTTTATCTGTTGCTGGCAAAGGCCATCGACATGGGATTCATTCAAAAGCAGACATTTTGCACAAGGATGGAGAAAATCTCACTGTGGGGGATCACCAACGACGGATTGGCCGCGGTAGTCACGCCAGATGATGACGGCTTTCCTGCACGCTTTGAGCCTGCCAAAATCACAGGCTGGACGCTGGAGCACCACCTTGATAACCAGCTCGCCCGGATTATTTTAGAAAAGAAAGGCGCTTATGGGTGGGTTAGCGGCGCTTGTTCAACGTACCGCAGCCGCTATCAGGTCAAACATCGCCCAGATGGGGTGATCACACTCCCGAACGGAACGTTCATCGCAATTGAAACCGAGCGTCGCCTGAAAACCAAAGCACGCTACCAGTCGATTATCACCAACCATTTACTGGCGCGTACTCAAAAGCACTGGATGTACGTTTTCTACATCGTGCCAGACTCACAGAAAAAGCTGGCTCTCGAACTGCTGTTCAATAGCATCAAACACGCCATCGTCAACCATCAGCACATCCCGCTGGAAGCGAAGCACCGTCATGTTTTTTGGGTTTATACGTTTGAGGAGTTGAAGGGGTTGGAGTTAAATCTTGGCTAATTGCTGAACAACCACACGGAGTATATACTCAAAGTATGCATAAGAGAGGAGCATTATCATGAAACACCGCGTTAGCGATAGAAATTCAATGCGTTCACATTGAACATGACTTATCGCGCTATGCACATCATGAGTATGCTGAAAATTTCTCAACATGAATGGCCCTGTTTGATGGGATACTTACACCGAACCTGGGGAAAAAAGCTAACAACAGTATCGTTAGCTCACGAGGTAAATATGTTTTTACTTCTCCATGCAGAATCCTGAAATAGGAAAATACAATTATCCTCTAATATCCCCTTGGAGATATTTGATTATTTCTCTCTTTAGTTCAGAACAGTGCTCAACACTAATTAAACGCCCATTGCAAATAACTTGAATTCGCAACCCGGACTTATTAGGAATAACATTAATTCTAACCAGCTTATCGATTGGACGTGGTTCTTTGTTGCTGCCCAATGAAATATCTGGATGAAACGCACCAGCATGCCATACTTTCTTATAATGATATTTAATATTTGCCGTTCCAATATCTGGCAAGTCGAAATGGCGGAATGAATTTATATACTTTAGAGAAAGACGCTGCTGCTGGGCAGCTTGAGCTAAAGCAGAATCGAAACTCAGCGCATCAAGATCCCTCAAAAATAATACATAGTCCTCCGCAAAATAGGCGCCAATGTTGCTTCGATTATTTTGACGCCGTTGATTATCCGTCATACGAATGGCAATCTGATCAACACCGAAAACCTTTGAAAAAGAGAGGGAAAATATCGTCAATATTCCCGACGATATCGATGCCTTAGCACGTAAAAATCGTGTTGAAAGAAATTTCGTCTGTGTATCAGAAAGAGAGAACTCTAAATATGTGTCATGACATTCAAGGCTGCCATCGCCACATTCGGATAAAGGAAACGGTTTATAATTTTCATAGCAGTGATTCCAGAATGCACTCGATTCGGAGTCAGGACACTGTTGCTGGCAGCGTTCATGTTCGACAAACTGTGAAAATTCTTTTTTTTCATCGAGAGGTCGTATATCCCGAATACCAGATACTAATGAAAGAAACGAGTTAACAACCGTATTCATGCCATACCCATCAACTATGGTATGCGGCGCAAGAATACGCACCTGGGTATCAGGCAACCCCCTAACTACTTTTAAACAGAAACTATGTATTTGGCGGTCTGGGTATTTCTTTGAGCCGATAACAACATCAGCAGTACGCAAAGACTCTTTTTTAAGAATACGAAAAGTCTCCAGACTGTCATTTCCTTCGTTCCATTCAATTGGCCACGCATCAGGAATAATGAATTGTAATTTATTGCAAAGGCTGAACTCTACTGAGCTTAATGGATGTCTGGCAGATGCAGCCCGCACCGCATGTTCGATTGCATTATCGGTAATAGAAGGAGGCAGACGAATGATTCTACGTAACACAGGGAGATTAAGTCGGGTCTGCACACTTTGAGCCCTTCGCAACAAGAGTGAATTGCTAGTTGTCATAGGTAATCTCTAAGATATTTTGTTTGACCAGCTCATTCAAACGTGTAAGTCCGATACCAATGCATGCGGTTTCAAAACCATCGGCTTCAACGTTGAAACTCTTGATAAAATGCTGACCGTGATAATTAACACTACCAAACGAGACATTCGCTTCAGAAGAAATAAACTCCAACTTTGCATTTTCAAGCTGCTGCCGCCCAGACATGAGATTTTGAAATCTATTGGGAACAAATGAATCTGTTGCCGGCATAAGGTTGATTGCCCCTTTTTTTGCTAACAATCTGCCCATAAAACGATCGGCGAGCTGATTGACAGCTTCATCAATATTGTGCCGACGACCGAAAAACAAAAACTCACGAACCCAAAAGTTTAATTTTCGGTAAGGATTATAAACAGCTTCACGACGGTAAACCTGAGCCAACGATGTTAATACGGTAAATTCTTTACCCCCAGAAATTCTAAAAAGTGGTTCATAGAGATTTAAACATGCGGCAGGAGTAAAAAAAACATCACCTCCTTCTAAAACATTATCATCAAACAAACCTTTTTTGGTTGCTGTAGCAATCGCAGAAGGACTTAAATATCCAGGCCCACATAAGTGATGGCTAAAATGTTTAAAATAACCTAACTTTTCTAAGCGGGTCTTATCAATGGTGTTATCCTGGTAAATATTAGAATATCCGGACCATAAAGACCGAAGACAATCATCAAGATCAAAAATCTCTTTAATATCAGCCATTTTTTCTCCTAAAATAATAAAAACAGATTTCACACTATCAATGAGTTTCGTTCAGCATGGCGAAGTCAGGCATAAGCTTTTGCTTGCAGTCGATATAATGAAGAGTATTTTCCTCTCTTGCGCATTAATTCTTCATGAGACCCTATTTCAGCAACCCCCCCATCTTCAAGGACTAATATAACATCAGTCATATTAACCGTAGAAAAACGGTGAGATACCAAAACAACAACGCCACCATTGTTCTTTATGCTTTGTGTTCTTTTCGAAAAAAGTTGGAAAACTTTATTTTCAGCCAAAGGATCCAATGAGGCTGTAGGTTCATCCATAACAGCAATTAGCGCATCATCACGCATTAAACCGCGAGCAATAGCTAGACGTTGCCACTGCCCTTTGGACAGTTCAACACCCCCAAAGGTTTTCCCTAATTGGGTCTCTAACCGATACTCAAACTTGTCTATAAAACCATCAAAACACGACATATTTATAGCATCAATAATTTTATTATCATTATTCATACTTCGTAAATCACCAACACCTACACTTTCACGTAAAAAAGAATGCAATTGCAGAAAATCCTGGAAGGTACCAGTGCAATGAGAGTGCCACGCATCAAGATTTTTTTTACTCAGTGGCTCACCATCAATTAATATATCACCATCTGTTGGATGAAGCAGTCCACACAACAACTTTACTAATGTTGTTTTTCCTGCCCCATTTATTCCTACAATACCAATAGAGGTCCCCCATGGGATCGTTAGATTTACCGCTTTCAGGATCACCCGGTCACTATTTGGATATTTGAAAGACACATTACGGAATTCAATTCCGCTGCCGCTCCCCACAGATATTGGCGAGGTATTAAACATGCTGCTTTCTGCCGCATCTCGTAGCCATTGATAGTGTTCTGCCACCAATCCACCGTCAACAGTTTGAGACATGGCCTGCACGCTTTCATTAAGCTGACGCTGTAATTGGCCTGATAATGAAATCAATAAGACCAGATCGCCTGCAAGAAAATGACCACCTTGGAAATCCATCGCTGTTTTCACGAGCACGGCGCCGAACAGGAAATAAAAAAGAACCCAGCCAAAAATTTCATAAGCTGCCCCTCGGAACATCGCTCTTATTTCAGTTTTAAGAACACGTGACCAAAGCTCGCTGGCCACATTATTCATACGCTTGCCATTTCCCGAAATCCAAACTTCTTTACTTTTAATAGGATCAAGGTAGATATCATGGATGGCGGCCTCGCGGCGAAGCGTTTCTACACTTTCCTCTAATGCTATTCGACGAAAATTTTTGGCTCTATTTGACAAAGGCAAGATTAATAACGCACTGAATGCCAGGGTAGCAAATAGAGGATCTATACTTGCCAGTAACCAAATACTCAAAATGATACTAAACGTGGATGATACCGATTGAACCAGTGCCCACCCCGTATTTGCCAACGCCAACGTACCGCGTTTAAGTAACGCTATTCTATTAACATACTGACTGTTTTCCAGATGCAAAATCGTTGGAATACGAGAGGTCATCTCCGTGATGTCCTGCTCAATTCTAAAGTGGATACGATTCGAAAGGTCGTTACGATAGTTATGTGAGACGCGATGACCAATCAACTGCAATCCATACGCACATGCGCCAATAAGCACAGCGCTTAAAAGATACAGAGAAGATCCAACCGTGGCTGCGTCAATGACCCAACGCTGAGAAGCCGCGATCAAGGGAATGATAGCTGCCTGAATAAGCGTCATCACGCCAACAAAAATTGTGATACCAGGATCAGATTTGTAGCTCAATACTATTGTATGAAACGCAGTCTTACCCGTGCCAAAAAAGTTCATGACGCACACCCCACAATGACATTCAGTTTATTTTTCTTCAAAACGAGAGGCCTGCAAATTAAATAAATTTGCATATGCACCATTTTGGAACATAAGCTGTTCATGATTGCCTTGCTCAGCTACCACGCCGTTATTTAACAAAATAATCCGGTCTGCGAAACGAACAGTTGATAGGCGATGGGAAATAATAATTACCGTACTGTCGCCCGCCAACCTGTTCACCCTATCAAAAAATTCGACATCGGCATGAACATCCATATGCGCAGTTGGTTCATCAAGAATAATCACTTTTCTACCGTGGAACGCGGCATAGATTACTCTGGTCAACGCAAGTTTTTGCCACTCACCACCAGATAAATCATTGCCTTGCATACCTGTACGCCAAACTTCAGTGTCCAGCCCACGGTCATTTTTTCTGACCACTTCCGCGGCACCACAGCGAGTTAATAACTCCATTAATTCGTCGTCAGTGCTGATTTCGCCAGGCGCCGATGCTGTAATATTTTCGCGTATCGACAAAGGATATCGAATAAAATCCTGGAATAAAACAGACATTCTCTTTCGCCAGCTAGAAATATTTAATTCCCTTATATCCTTACCATTAATTAGTATTTCCCCTGAATCAGGGAGATAAAGACCGGCCAATAGTTTTATTAATGTTGTTTTCCCTACACCGTTGCTCCCTACGATGGCAATCCGTTCACGTGGTTTAATATGCAAATTGAAGTTTTCAAATATCGCATTCGGGCTATTAGGGTATTTAAATGAGATATTACGAAAAACGATATCAGGTAGAGAATTATCAACTGATACACCAGAGTCGGGTTCAGGATAAATGGATGCTTTCAGTGTATCGAGTGCTGTAATCGCTGTTCTTCCATACTCGATGTCATAGGCTTCGCCTCCAATCGTCGCCATTTTAAAAATGCCCCAAGCTGCGACGAGACATGCGGCCAAATCTGCATTAGAAATTTCCCCATTGAATGCAGATGCACCAGGTATGTAGAGAGCAGCGATACCATTAATGACAGCAAGCGCTGCGGGGAATACCTGGTTGTTAAGGATTTTCCTCCTTACCCGCCAGTAGTCAGAAAGCCACATAAGATGAGCAGCCTTCCGTTTTTCACTAACCCACCCAGAAAGACCAAAGATTCGGATTTCCTTGGCTGGTTCAGGCGTTGTAGCTAATGCCGACCAATAGTCAACCTTTCTCTTCTCAGATAATCGGTCGTCTTTAAATTTTTCCAGAAACAACCATTGACGTAACCCCACTGCGCGTAAAAAACTGGTCGAGATAAATAAAAACCCCGCTAACAACGGGAAGTAATGTGCTAAGGCAAACGCCATGCCTAGCACAGAAACAATACGGGCTATTAATTGAAGTTGCCCTATTGCAGCAGTCCCCGCAGAACGTATGCGCCAGGTTAATCCTTGATCGCTGGCTTTCTCGACCATCTGCTGAAACTCAGCTTGTTCTAATTGCTCCATACCCCGCACAGACAAGATAATGTTTCTTACCTGCATCCGGATAGTACCATCAATACGCTTTGCGGCTATTTTTCCGATATATGATCGTACTATTTCTAAAGCCTGAAGACTAAAGAGAGCCAAAGACAAATAAAGCACAGAATAGAACACGGGTTTAGATTCACTATTACTCGTCATATCCGCGACTACCTGATGTGCAAAGCCGGGAAGCAAAACACTGATAATACCTCCGGCAGCAATCATGGCTGCGGCAGCAAGGATAAACAGTGTACCGCCAGACGCGAAAAGCTTTAGTAATTGCATCCTTTCTCTGAAAAAAACGGTTAATTGATGAATGCTGAAATCCGAGAGAGAAAAGTAGGGAAATCTGGGATAAGACAGTTGCTTCACTCGTTAAACCTCATCGTCAACTTGATATAAACATCATGAGTTCAATAATTACTCACTGTCTTACCTACTTATGAAATATACTGCTCGATATAATTTCCTTCATCACCTCACTGCTGCCTTCAACGATTTGATGCACGCGTAAATCTCGCACAATTTTTTCAATTCCATAATCCGTGAGATATCCATATCCTCCCAGGATCTGTAGCGCATCATTGGCGACCCTGGATGACCGTTCAGTAACCATTAATTTGGCCATCGCACAATATGTTGTTGCATCTTTGGTGCGGTCATCCATTTTTTTTGCCGCTAGCCTTAACATGGCTCGTGATGACTGAAGTTCAGTTTCCATTTCAGCTATTTTAAATTGCAATGCTTGAAAATCCTTTAGTTTCTTGCCAAATGCTGTTCTATCGGACATATACAAAACAGCCTTATTGAAGGCTGCTTGCGCACCTCCTAATGAGCAAGATGCAATATTCAAGCGACCTTCATTAAGCGCTTCCATTGCCAAACGAAATCCATGCCCTTCTCTTCCCACCAAATTACTGATAGGGATAAGACAGTCCTCCAATAGGATTTTTGACGTGGAATGGGATTTCCAGCCCATTTTTTTCTCTGGTGATGCGAAACGCAGACCATTGGTCTCTTTTTCCACACATAGGGCGCTAATGCCAAGAGGCCCTTTCCCCCCCGTTCTTACCATCACCAAATAAATATCCGAGTACCCTCCACCGGTAATAAATGATTTAGTGCCCGTTGTCTTGTATCCCCCCTCCTCTTTTACTGCTGTTGTTGTCAAGGAGACCGCATCTGAACCGCAATGTGGCTCAGTCAAACAATAAGACGCTATCGACTCCATGGTGACTAACCGTTCTAACCACTCTGACCTTAAGGCTGTCGTTCCATATTTAGCTATAATGCCCGTCGCCATATTATGAACAGATACGAATGCCGCTATTGCAGGGCAAGACATGGCGAGAGCCTCATGCACCAATGAACTGGCTAAAAAGTCCTCCCCCAATCCCCCAAGACTTTTTGGAACACAAATAGCACCGAAGCCTAGCTTTCCAATCTTAGCCAATAATTCTCTTGGAATATTTTCCTGCTCTTCACACAAAAGTGAAATAGGCAATATTTCTTCACAGCCAAATTTATATGCACTTTCAAATAAAATATTTTGTTCTGGAGTCAGTGAGTAGCTCATACCATTTCCCTATATTATCGTATCGTTAATAAAAAAAATAACGATCAGGCACTATTAAAAAATACTATGGAAAATATTTTTAACTCATCAAAAACATTATAATTGGGATACTATCCATTGAAAATGGAGGAGTTATCGATGACATTTATCGAGTAAACCCGAGAAGATGGCATTACATCCCAGCGTCTCATATCACCTTGTCGTGAAAAGAATACATTCTTATACTGTGTTTCTGAAATGTTCAGTTCTTTCCCAAAATCACGCCAATCTTGATCATCAAAAAGCTGATCCACAATCCAAAATAAATAGGAAAACAAAGCATGGCTTTCAGACTTATTGAGCATCTCACGAATGTTAGCTGCCGATACAAGATTTTTTTTGATAAAAAGCAATATATCAAAAAGTTTACCCAAGCAAATATCAGTGGAAACATCTCTTTTATCTTGAAAATCAAAAAGCATAATTTCTGCACTGTGATGCAGAGTGATAAAAAAGAACGTCATATCATTAGATGGGTATTCCGAAGGCGAAGTGAGAAACTCCTGCCAGTTTTCATAGAAGAAACGTTCAATAGAATCTGTAGAGAAAATCTTCCTAAATTGTGGGTTACCTCTATATATAGCGCGAAAGTTGGTATCAATAACCAGGCCATTGTTATTTTCTAATTTTGGCAATTCATGACTGTGCTGAAGTAAATACATCATTGCCTTACGGCGGTTGTCTGGTGTGGGAACACGCCGATCCATATATCCAGCAATCTCTGAAAACCCATTTGATATCATTTCATTATGGAGTATTGAAGCTTGCTCCAGTGGGAGAAAAATATCAAGATCGCCAACCTGACGCCACCATCGCTCTGGATATAAATTGCTACTCACAAATCCTTTTACAGTTCGCGATCGTACCTCTGGATGATGCTCCAAAAAAAGCTCTCCAGATTCGTAGAGTTTTTTTACTTTCTGTACGATCGACTCTATGTGTTCATAGCCATCCCAGCTATTATCAATTTTGTAATATCCACATATCAACGTCGATATTTTAGTATGTATAACACTTTTCATAATTACAGAGTTTTTTAATGAAACCCTTAAGGCTTCTTCTTGCTCCGTTTTCCCACACAATATGTCTTTTAAAACCCTCAAAAGATCCATGTAATTACTCCATGAAAGCATTAATATAGGAATAAATCCCAGAGTTTATACCAACAAAAATTTAACAAAGTTAATTGTTATTTCTTTCTTTTGCTAACGTTACTACCTGGCAAATTTTTCTCACAGAAAAAAAGTTCTCAATAGATAACTCATCAGCTGAAAACTCTATTCCCATATCCTCTTCTATTTTAAAGATAACATCTAATAACCCGACAGAGTCTACGCCAACCACTGATAGCTCAGCATCAATATGCTCAACTTTCAAGCCTGTCACGTCATGAATTATATCAATAATTTTTGTATTATGCATATCCATTCAATATATCCTTCGTTAACTGAGAAAATATAAATCCGTAATAAATTAATGATCCTTGGGTATAATGTCAATATGGAAAAAGCACAGGCTCACAATACTTATTCACACTATACCGTTTCTTATTATAGGGATCCGTTCGTAACACACGGACTGCAAAGACTTTATCCTTTTCAGGCAAGTCTACATCCTCATCAGAATCGCCATAAAAGAAATTAATATCAAACATCTTTATATAATAATGTTTGTCTTTTCTTACTCCATTTTTTGTTTGTTTAAAGTAAACATACTTCCTTTTATTAAATGGGATTTTAAACTCCTGAGATAAAAACAAACTTAGATTCTCTGTAGGCGTCTTCACCCTGTTTGTCATAAAATAGATGTTATCATCATGTTTTAGATGCAACTCTATTATTTTAATTAACGATCTTTTAATTTTTGAAAAATAAAATGCATTGTTATTTACATAATTCCAGAACCTTTTATTACGTAAATAAGATTCATCATTCAAAGAAAAAATAGCTTTTCCAATCAAAAAACCACTTGCAGAGTTAATCAACGTATCATCTATATCGAATCCTACATTGATGGGTTTCGTATGTCGAATGATTCTCGAATTAATATCATCATAAGTGACAAATGAAACTTCAGAACACTCCTGTCCTTTACACAAACCAGTGAAAAACAGAAGTGCTAAAAGAATATAAAACTTCATTAATCAGTCCCTTTAATAAAATTAATGCTCTATTTTTTGGATGCAATAAGGAAAAAGCTAATTACTGCATCAATGATGTCTGAACTGATGTTTCTCGTTGATTATTTCTCATTATAAAATACTAAATTCTCTATATACTAAAAGGACAAATACAGTTTTATTAATAAATCGCCAGACCGTAGCCAGTAACCAATACGGACTGGCGGATTGTTACTGTCTCTAATCACTCATTCAGAGCTCAACCTGGAGATAAGGCAATGTTTGTTGTACCCCTGCCTTAGATCGCAAATGACTCGCAATCGATGAAATACGTTTTAACGTACTGAGATCGATATAAACAGGATCCTTTGACTCTCTAAAATATGCAATAGCACTGCGAATAGCGTTATGCAATGGGGAGTCCATAATAATCTCATCGTGTAACGTTTTTCCGTCTCTTTGGATCAATATTCTGTGATGATTGCGTGGTAACTGCCTTCCTTCTTGATCGGTAACGGGATCTAAGAAGATGTTTGCCGTCACATCTCCGACTTCAAGCGTGACTTTACGATCGCGGTCGTCTGGCGAACGACGCCGTCCACGCCACAAAGGAGAGGTAGAACTGGAAAAAATTTCGTGAGGCAATACCGTTTTCGGTTTCATTAAAATATTTGATTTGAGTACAACATCACAATTACCCTCCTGGAAATTACAACGTGTTTTCTCCGTCAATCCCGATAAAAAAAGACTCGAATTGAAGATAGGATCAAATGCTGAGTTAATAGGTTCTTGAGATATGTATTGTTCAAAATTGTGGCCCATAATCTCCTTTAAGACCGACAGCATATGTAACCACTCATAGCCCAGGACACCATAGGAACGATCAACAAATCGCCCTTTTTCAATATCCTGGCTTCGATCCTTATGGAATTGTATTTCTATCCGATGAATTGGCTCAGAAGGTTCATACTTGCGAATAATTTTCAGAAATGAACTCAATACAGTAGTATGAGAATATTGATCAACAACAGCGATCCGCGCTGATGGATAGTTGTTATTTAATTCGATAAGTTCATTGATTTCATTTGCCTGGCAAGCTGGTTTTTCAAGGTAAATATTTGCTTTTGGATTAAATTTCAATATTTCTCTTACACAAGACAAATGCTCAGAGGTAGGCGTGCATACAGACCAGATATCTGCAGATTTTATAACAGACGGCGGTAACTGATTTATACATTTTGCCTGTTCCATACAAGGAAGGTTTTGGAATTTGGGATCGACAATTGAAATGCAAGCCCCTTCGTCAGCAAGGATCCGCGCGTGCATTCGTCCCGCGACCCCATAACCTACCACCACAGCATTCATGTTAAATTTTTGAGGACTAGCTGCTGCATTTTTCAAATAGCGATTATAGTATTCGCTATAGAGTCCAGAGTTTCTGATAATTTCATCGACGACATCAACCTGAACACCGTTGCCAATATCTTCCAAATGAGAACACACATAATCGGCCACAATTAGCGTACCAGCCCGGTAAGCATCGTATCCTTCATTAGGAATACTGTCTTCGTCAAAGATGTTCATCGAACGGCCATCTCCGAGAACAACCGCACACCGTGATGGGTCGAGTCGATAGCGTTTACCTACGGTTGGAAGGGCATCAACTTCTAAAGAAAAATGCTGTGTTGTCAATATGCTGAAATCTTTCGTAGCAAAGGGTGCAAGAAAAACACCGTCAGGTAATAGAGGCAAGTCTAAAGGCGTCAGTGCAATATTCCCCGACGTCCCTGCAATCATGAACGGCTTAACCTGGCGCAGCGCATCACTTAAACTGCCAAATGTTGAAAATCCCGCTTCAGCGGCCTGAATTAACCGTAAGATGTCAGTCTCGACCACGTGTATTTGTGAACCTTGCTCTCTCATGGCACGTGCGAGTTTCTCGCCTAATGAGCCATAGCCCAACACGATAATATGCTGCCCAATGATCTTATATCCAGGAAGAATGGTATGAATCCGGCGCAAGCATGAATTCACAATTTCGGGATATCCCAAACATTGTTTTAGCTCAGATTTTGCAAGGTTTAGCACTGGGATATCCAGACCACAAACTGCAGATATCCGCTTTAACCCTGAAATAGTTAATTCCAATGCGGCATCTACTCTGCGCGGAGATTGAGGTGAACCATACCCACATGCAACTATGCCGCCATCATCAATAACCATGACTTTCCGGCCGTTACTCTTTGCCTCATCGATAAAGTTATCAACCTCTACGCAAGCCTCTTGCAACTGCTGTGAAAATGATTCCGGTGCATCTATTGTTGTGTTATCGAACAAACCCGTTCGAATCCCCATTGCAGCCATGGTAGCTCGTATGCGATGGCGATTTTTAGTTTGATCACCTTTATCAAACGCATAGATCCATTCTGGCGGCACACCCGATTTTATTAAGGCTTGCAAGAAACCGAGAGAATTTTCCACAAAGTGGTCTCGGAAAATAAAAGCCCACTCCTTTACTTTCGAGTTACTATTAGGTATGAATTTTTCTATCAAGGGCATTGACATTTCGATTTCTAATAACTCGGAACTATTATATCTCTCCAGCACATTAGCAATGCGACCAATAAGTGGCATTGCCCAGTTCGGTCTATCAGTTTCATTTCCCTTATGCAAAATAAGGATTTCAATACTACAATTGTTATCAAAAAGGTGTCTTTGCATTCCTGAAGATATTGATGGGATTTTTCGCCAGATAATTTCCAACCCCAAGTGTTCTGCTACTGCATCCTGATAAATTATTGCATACCCTTCGGAGCAAGCCTTCAGATTTAATTTATATTCCTTGATTAAATCATATAGCGCCGATGTGAATTCCTCATGGCTCAATGAGCCTTTTAGTGACTTCCAGAGGCAATTAGCTTCTACTAAATTTTCGTTCGTTCTTAATCTTTCCAAAATAAGTTCCTTTTCATATTAGACATAATAAAAAATTAATTAACTCAATCATGAGAATATATTAATTGTCTGAGGCACTTAAGGAATGAGGTAACTTAAATCCCTCGCAATACTTCTTCTATCTCTTCTATTTTTGTTAGCATGATGCTCACAGTTTGATGTCGAAGCTTCCAAAAACCGTCGAGATCATCCTGGAGGAGTGCTGGTTTTAAGTAATGTTGCTTAACACCATATAAGCTTTTAAGTAGCTGAAGGAGCGCAACTCTCCCACAAAAAATTATGTCACTAGCCGAAACATGTGGATTAGCATCTTTGTAAGCAGTGATAATCTCTTGAGCTATTTTTAGCCAGTTAGGATTGTTAGCTACTGTATTTGGGTAAAAAGCGATTCTTCCCAGATCATAGGATATGAAGAAAATCTCAGGAGGTCGAAAATCCAGAACCGCATTTATCTTATCGTTTTTAAAAAGCATATTAACAAAAGAATAATCACTGTGGATAATCTGTGTCCCCAACACAGGCAATTCCGACATCAAAGGAGCAAACCTTTTTAGTTGCTCTTTTCTTTCATTCAGGAAAAATAAACTTTGTCTGTCAAAGTCATCCTCAATCCCTGATAATTTCCTCTTATTAATAGCAAGGGTAATATCTTCTATATCGGACAATACGGCCAGGGGCGATATGTCCCTCCATCTCTGAGGCTTGCTATCAGTGATTTTTTTATAATGTAAGGAGGAAAACACGTTATGGATCTGGCCAAGAACCGCACCTACCTGCTGATATTGCTTAATATTAAGATTATCAGTGATAACTTGCCCTTCAACCCACTCCCAGAGCGAAATAGAAATATCTGAACTTTGGTCAATCCATTGATTTCGTATGTTGGGAATTATTCTTGCGGTGCGAACCCCTGCGGCTGAAGCAATTTCTGAAAGCTCAATGCCAGCAGCTTCTTCTGCCAGATTTTCATGTCCGATATAGCGTTTGATAAAATATGAACGATCAGTACACCTCATACGATAATTTATCGTTCCCTGGCCAATTTCCAGACGATTAATACTTTCTACATTGGTGATGTTATATCTTTTATCTAATATGCTAACCAGCTTATCAAGCTCGGTGGGGTTATTATTCTCTCTCATGTATATCCCTTTATTTACACTGAGAATGCCAAAAATTCTCTGCTCGCCGATAAGCTGCAAATGCGGCACCTGTGGTTCGTTCTTTTCCCGTCCATTCAAATGCAAGCTCGATGTCATATGCACTTTTTTGGATTTTTATAGCAGCCAAAGCAGTAATCTGGTGCCCCACTCCCGAAAAACCGCCGCCAGAATCTGAGAAATGTATGACTTTTACATGAGGTAATAAGCAATCAACGAACTGTGATACCTCATCGACCCCTTGTATTTGACATGCCATATCTATCTGCGAACTATCGAAGAGCAAGCCAATTTTCTGTTCAGTGCAAACTTGTTTTAATCTCTCAATGTGACGACGGGAAAACCATTCAGGGTTATGCAGTTCGATAACGATCACCACATGATTGGCAATTGTGCTGATACACAGGTTTTCCCAACTTTCATTTTTTATGGCTGACGGAGCTAAAATCCGTAGATATTTTGCGCCAATGTTTAGTGCAATATCCTGAAGATGGCTACATTCCTCTTTTGCCTCCTGACTACCTTCTGCAAGGGATTCAAGAGTGATATCACTCGCCAGCATGGTAACGGGTATATCCCTGCCACATTCATGAATACACAGATCGAGCTCGCTCGGCTCAAGCTTGGTTAAACCATAACCTTTGGGCCCGCTACGAAGGTGTAAAAATGGGATATCCTCACGCCTTAGGTGCTGGAATAGCTCGTTAATAGCAATATTTTTCAATCCGATACTGTAGAAACCTAGCGCCTGGAATGCTGTATTCATCTCTTCACCATTGGAACATGATAAAAGGGCTAAATCGCTGATGAGTCCCGATACGCTCATATAACTCAGGTGCTTTTTCTCCTGGCCAATATGTACACATCTGTGACAATAGATTGTCCTTTACTGCATAACTTAGCCAGGAACATACCTGCTCAAACCGAGCTAAATAGTCTTCTGCTGAAGGTCGTAACTCATGTATACCCAATAGCGTTATTCCACGCCGATGAACTGCCAGTAGATCGAATGAATAGTCCTCTGAAGGGGTTCCAAGGACGCTGATGACACCGCCATCCTTTACTATTTCAAGTGCAGAAGATAAGTCACCAGTGCAATCATATACGACATCAAACATGTTTTTTCTGCAACTCGCCATAGAGTGCGTCCACGGCAGAAGTGAATGTGTATATTCAGGATGTTTTGAAACGACATGAATAGTATCTACTTTCTTCCGGGTTAATTCTAAAACACATCCGAATGCAACAGGACCAGATCCTAATACAGCAACTTGTCCGGAGTAAAATGTGTCAGGTAATAAATTAGCAGCTGCAATGAGTTGAAATCGACTGGCTGCAATATAATGAAGCGGTAATCTTTTCTCCACAGCCAACGCTCGGGGATTTTTCATTGCAGTCGCGTTCGTCGAACCATGTGGTGTTGGCAATATCCAGTGGCCGTCATCACCTGCATCCACCAAATTCATATACCCAGCGAAGCTTGGTTCCCCGTTTTTTGTTTTTTTTAATTGCCGGGTTTCAGTACCAAGACTGACAACACTAGCGATAGAATGCACACTATCTTTAGATAACGTTGAGGGTGGAAAAAGTAATACTCTGCCTTTATCAAACAACACTCTTCCATGGTTTTTATCCATTACCAGTTATTCCCCGTCAATATATCATTCAGGCATGTTAAATCAGGAATTGATTTAACACCCCCTTCTTCTGTATGACCAATTAATAACCCATGCATGCCGAATCTCATTGGGCCTAGTACATCACGCTCTAATGAATCACCAATAAAAATCGCGTGGTGTGGCTTGCACCCTTGCTGAAATATATGACGCAAGACGATATCATAAAATGCTGAATCTGGTTTACCAACCCCCAGTTCAGAAGAGATTACTTCTGCAAAAAACAATTCAGAAACGCCTGCATTTATTAATGTTTTCCTGCGTAACGCCGGTGGGCGACGTGTATTACATGCCAGCATCAACAAGTAGCCTTTTCCGGCAAGTGAATGCAGTAGTCTTTTTGTCTGCTCAGTAATCTCTCCATCGAGATACGATTGCCATAAAAACGTTTCGAATCCAGCCAAAGAGGGTAAATTTATTGATAAATTCCCCGCAGCATTACGTATAATATCGCTCCATAAAGCAGGAGCACCTGTTACTTTATACTGTTGGAGTGCGTTAACGTATGATTCATAAACAGCAGACGAAAATACATTATCCGAAATAATTCCACAGTATTTTTCCAAAGATAATAATACTGAAGAAAGATCCGGTGAAGATGCGTGCTTAGCCAGTGTTCCACCGAAATCAAAGATTACACACCTGATGTCTTTCAATTCTAGACCTGCTGTTATACTAATTAATTATCTTGGGCCAAACATGGTCAAAGACCGAAGGGACATCATAAGGCAATTTGAACATTGTTTTTTCAATAATACAGTCCCTGGGGTCTAACACATCAGATTTCATTTCATCGCCAAACGTGAATATCCCAAACACATCCACCAAATAACGTATATCCTCTCCTGTTGCGCGGATACTATTGCAATGCTCGCTCAATTCCCAGACTATCTCCGGCACATCATCGCCGCCACTTCCGATTGTTGCTATTCTTAATTTTTTCCGCACATAACCGGTAAACTTTACCCCAAGGAGATCGGTTAATTCATCAGGGTCGAAAGCCAGCCGTTCTCCGCGAGGCTGCATTTTACTGGCAAGGACCTCTCTCCTCAGTTTAGATTGAATGTCGTTCAGTTTTTCTTTTTCAAATATTTCACCCAACAGTGCTTTTCGAATCCCTACTCTACGGGGCCAGCCTATAATATCCCACTCAAATTGAAGATCCGTTGGACGAATAAAAACGATATCGTCAGATAGAAACTCTGCCCCCTTCATTGATGCGGCAAGAATCGAGAGCGTTGACTTACCACTCCCTCGTTCTCCTGTGCAGACAATCGCTCTCTCTCCCATGGAAAAAGCACATGCATGCAACGGTATCCACCCCTGATCAATGAGAACAACACTAAAAATGTTTTTAATAATCCGAGAAAGCCATTTCCCGTTTGCAGCCTCCTGTGTTAATTCTATTATCCTGGTATTTCTATTAATGTGAAGTAATGCACGTTGGTTATTATTTTCGTCCAACAACCAAATAATCCCATCCTGGCTTGTTAATTTCTCTATATGCCATGGAAATGGGTCGTCTATTCCTGCACGGTAAACCCCCAGCAGACGAGACCGCGTTGGCCAATCGGCGACTAAAACATCTATAGTCAAGCTTATCGACCAGGAAAAAAAAGTATCATGATTGTCCGAAATATAAAAAGGGAGAGGCAGGTACTTTATCGCTTCATATAGTTCTTTTTCACAACCAGAAAGTTTGATGGAAAAATCAGAACATCCGTTTATGCCAATCGACAATTCTTTATTCATTATAATTTACCGTGATTTCATTTGTTTTTATCATGAAGTAAAAAGCTTTGAATTTATACTTTCAACAATAAAATCAGAATTTCCTTTTAGCTCTACGGATATAATTTCCGACGAAAACTTTGTGGCAATACGTTCCAGCGTTTGCCTTGTTTCCATAGTCAGAAATTGTTCCCCCCAACTTGAATTTTTCCTGCATAACACACGGGTAGCTGCCTGATAGACAAGCTGCGACAGCTTAGCCAGCGGCATATCCTGATAACATGCCACCGCTTCATGCACATCAACAACCACGGCCCCTCTTATTTTAATTCCCTCATAAGGGCCACCATGACATGCGTCAACTTCCCAGCGCACCTCCCCTTCAGGAAGTGGCAAGCGCGTTGGCTGCATTTCCTTATAAAGCGGCTGACGTGAGAGAACAGCTCTGGAACCCGCGATAACATCCCCCTCAGCGCCGATCAAACAAATGTCTCCCGCAACCTGCTGCCAGCCACATTGAATCATTTGCAGGGCGACCGTTGTTTTGCCAGCACCATAATCGCCCAAAAGCACAATCGCTTGCTGATTACGCTCAATTACACTCGCATGCAGGAACATCGCATTTTTTTCAATCGATTGATGGGCCAACAATGCCAGTATCCGCCTCCTGATTTCTGTATCGTTCGCATCCTTCGCTACGGGTATATGGCGCCCATTTGATAACAGCTTTCTAGCACTTTCATTAAAATATTCTTTGTCTAAAATAGCGGTAATAACAGCGCCCGGAATTCGCTTCAGTAAATCCATACAAAGTAACGCAGTAAGCGGTATTCCGTATGCCTCAACAGAAAAGCATCCAACTTTTATGCACCAGCTAATAAACTTGCCACCGTTACTTAATATATTCCTGCTGTTTTCAGGTTTTAGTTTATGTCTGTTAGCGAACTCATTGATATGATAATTAACCATGGTTTCATTAAGATGCAAAGCCTGTGCGATCATGGACAAACTCCAACCTTCAGAGGCAAGGAGAACCACTTTTATTCGCTCACAAACCCATTCATCACAACTGGCGTCATGGAGACATTCAAGTTCAGCTTTTTTTTCGTTGGTGATAAATACCTTCATAGCAGATGCGTATGCTCTCCTTGATCTGACCCTGTTGAGTAAATCGCTCTTCTGTAATTTTTGGATGTTATAAGAGCTACCCCTATAATTGGTTAATTTATTGTTAGTGTTTTTTGTTTTTTATAAAAACCCCAAAAAATTCAATTGATTCAACAACACCCTCACTTCATAAAATAAAAGATATTCAACGTTCACCAATATATTTATTCACGACAGTTATCGCGCAAACTCGGCCTTATCCAGTACTCAAATCCTTCATATATATTCCGGCAAGTCGTTTTTTTTTTGTGTGATATGAGTCTATAAATTAGAAAATAATTTTTTATTTATAATCAAACCGAGTTGGTTATCATGGTCATAATTAATATAAAAATAATTACTTAGTTTTCCTTCTCACCTACTATCCCGTTCAATAAACGCCTAAATAGCTTCTCACATTAATGCTCCACTTATCATTACGCGGCTCCAGAGCTGGCGGGATGTCATCTCTCACAAGTGTAGCGCTATTATGAGAAGCTATTTAGCTGAACTCGGACTGCCCTCAGGCAGACACTCCTGCACTATATTTTGTGCATAGCGGGAACTAATAATGGACACAATGATTTACCCCTGAATTTATATAACCTCTCCGGAGCGCCATCGAATCCCATAGCTTGCAGCGTAGCGATATCACGGCGAATGGTGCGCAACGATCGCCAGTCTCGCGTGCCGGCGAAGCGCCTGTATAAGATCGAATAACCGATGACTGCGCGACACGCTTAATCCATCATGACAAGGCCCTTATCGCCGAGCCCGTGACCCGCTTCAAGAGCGGTGATAAACGGGATTGCTTCGCTGAATGGCACGATTTGGGCAACCGGGAGTCGCAGATTTCCCGCCTCCACTGCGTGAGCGAGGCTATCGAGTATCTCAGGCCGGGAAGTGCAGACAATCGGCTTCAGCTGTCGGTTGAAGATGGATAGCATGAACTTGCCTGGCGTCGGGTTAACATCAAGAAAAACCCCCTTGTTATATAACAAGCCAAGACCCACTGCGGTCGTCATCACGGCGGCCGCGTCGCAGACCACATCAAAATGTTCACTGAGCATCGACAGATCGGTTTTTAGATAACACGCCTAAGTTTTCTCCATGTCCCCTACGCTACAACTACCAGAGACGTTCGCCCCAAGCATCAACTCAATCTGCATAGCACCTCCCCCACCACGCTATTTAGAACGAGCCATTCATTTTTTTGATGTTCACGGGTAAAATATCAATTTCAAATTGATAAGCTATCCACCAAGTCCCCTAGCGTCACCATCAACATCATCGGGTCTATTGGTGAAGGTTCAAACCCCACACGAAGGTAAAACTCCCGCGCTTCATCAGACAGCGCGTGAACCAACATCCCGCGAATGCCGATAGTATCAGCCACTTGAATAACCCGTAGCCCGACATCTCGAACCAGCGCCCGGCCAACTCCCTGACCATGCAATGACGTATCCACCGCAAGACGACCCAGAACCACCACTGGGATCGGATCGGGCATATTGCGGCGAAAGCGTCCGGGGGCGGCATTCGTTGCCATAGCACTGGAAGCCAATGAGTAATACGCCAACACTTTTGAATCATTGCAACTAACGAAAGTTCGTGACGCGCCAGTGACCTGATTTTTCATCGCGCGTAGTTTTAGCCAGTTGTCCGTAGACTCAACGCCGCAACAGAATGAAGATAGTACATGTTCGGCGTGGAGTGGCTCAGGGGCAGAAATCATTTTTTCTGTTCCCACGGCGCAGGCGTTTGCATGGTTTTACGCAGCGCAGCATTCGGTGCAGGAGCCTGATCCAAACGAGCGAGAAACTCCTGATAGGCATCAGGATCTGCCATGATGATGCGCTGATCGATCAACGCTTCCTCTGCGGCGGCGCGAGCGGCCTCAAGAACAAAATCAGTACGATTCTTTCCTCTGGCCTTCGCTGCGCGATCAATCAGATCGCGTTCGGCGGGCTTGATGCGTAAATTCAATGTTTCGCGTTTAACAGAAACGCTGTTCGTCGCTGGCACGATGTTATCCTCCTGCCTACTATCTGGATATTAATAATACAGCAAACGTAACGCTAATGTCATTACGATTTATCGGCATCGTAGGGAATCGAACCAAAGGAACGAACCGGGCATTTCTTTATCGCATGCGTCCCATCATTCTGATCTATCTATAAAAACATGGGTCAACCTACGGGTCTTGACAACAGTCACGGTTAAAATTTATGCTACATTTCAACTTAATAGAAAGCTGAATGCTCCCGAGTCCGGCACCACTAACATATAAACGGACGTCTACTGACGTCCGTTTTGCTTTATAAAGTCAACAAGTTATCCCCTTCCAGTTGTCTACTACTGTCCGTTAAAATCTACTGGCAGCGCTTCCTATTTGTTGGTAAAAGTGTTGGCAATCTCAGTTCGATGAGATTTTTACCAACACTTGCACAGAAGGCTTGCTATGCGCTTAACTGATATTGCTGTAAAAAACGCCAAGCCTTCCGACAAGCAGATCAAGCTATCGGATGGCAAGGGTCTGTATCTGCTGGTGCATCCGAATGGTTCTAAATACTGGCAAGCTGCTTATCGCTTCGATGGTAAGCAAAAAGTCTTCTCAATGGGCTCCTCCCCTTCTGTATCGCTCTCTGAAGCTCGTACAAGCCTCTTAGCGATGAAATCTCTGTTAGCCAATTGTGTTGACCCGTTGCAGCAAAAAAAGGCTGTAAAAGCTGAGGAGCGCGGAGATTTTACGTTTGAGGCTGTGGCGCGGGACTGGCAAAAAAAATGTCTGTCAGTGAGCGCTGGATACCTAGGCATAGTGAACGGATTTTAAACAGCCTCACCAATCATCTTTTCCCTGCTATCGGTCCAAAAGATATTACAAAGTTGACTATGCGCGATCTGTTGCTTCCGCTTCGTAAAATTGAGGGCAAAGGCCAGCACGAAACGGCTTCACGCCTGAAACAACGTATTACCGCTATCATGCGTTGTTATGCTGTCCAAGAAGATATGATTAACGGCGGATTCAACTCCGAAGTGCAACGCTAAGCCGCCATTCTTAGTTCTGCAAACACCACTGACGGTTGCCTGAACCCCAGACACTTCCGCAGCCTGCTGTTTAAGGCATTCTGATACGCCAGTAACGCCTCTTCTGACACCGTCCTCAGGTCTGTTCCTTTCGGGATAAACTGCCTTAAAAGACCATTCGCGTTCTCGTTCAAGCCCCGCTCATACGACGCATACGGGTGGGCGAAGTAGGTTTCCGCCTCCAGCGCCTCTGCGATTTCCTTGTGCCCGCTGAACGCCCTGCCGTTGTCGAACGTGATGGTGTGGTACACGTCCTTATAGCCACTCAGCATCGACATTATCGCCTCGCTGACTTCGCCTGCTTCTTTCGAAAACACCTTTTTCGTCAGATAAATACGGCTCTTGCGTTCGGCCAGCGTCACGATGGCACCCGTTCCCTGTGCCCCAGCACCAGAGCCGCTTCCCAGTCTCCCAGACGACTACGCCCATCAACCACGGCGGGTCTCTGCTCGATGGAGACCGCATCTGGTATCGGGCCGCGCTTCGTCCCGTAACCCTTACGGTAAAGGCGCTTCCCCTGCCGCAGATGCTTGTACAGCTCGCCGCCACGGGATTTATCTGCCTGAACATACTGGTAAATCCACTCGTGGCTGACGGGGCAGCCAATGCACTTACAGACGGCACTTATCTGCTCTGGACTCCACTTCCAACCCAGCCCCGTTTCCACATAAAACACGGTATCTGGCAGATAAACCGCTTTGTCGCCGCCTGCCGCCGGCGCTGACTCAACCGTTTAGCCTCTGTTGCTGAATACCCCTCTGCCGTCCCGTTGCGCCTGACCTCACGGGATACGGTGGACTTGCTGACGCCAATACGCTTGCTGATCTCAGTGAGGCTAATATCCTCAGCATAAAGCAGAGCAATCTGGTATCGTATGCCCTCAGTTAACTGCCGATATTTCATGGTTACCCGCTCGTCTTTGGTCGGAAGAAAGGGATAACTTATCGGCAGTTAACCTCCATTCTTCACTCCCAGCCCATCAAGACCGAGCGTTGCACTTATTATCTGAATTCGCGGAAAATGCTTTATCGCTATCATGTGTTGAGTTGATTGGTTCAATAAGATACCGCCCGATAAACAGAACACGTTTCCGTACTCACTGGCAGTATAGTTTCCCTGTGTATCGCGGTTTGCCAGCGACAAGCCTTTCAAGCCCATTTCTGCGAGCACCATTCCAAAACGCACTGTAATTCCACTGTAAATCTATCCACCCTATTTCACGTTTTTTGCCGTTGGAATAAAGTCTCTGTGCTGCGGCAACATCCGCAGCCGGGCTTGGAACCCCGAACCTCTCAAGACTGAAAAACACTTTGTTTTTTCAGGGGCTGCGTGCACACTCTTTACGGTGACGCAGGCAGGGCAACCGCAAGGTTGACCGGTCTTCTTGAGAGCCGGGGTTCCAATCCTGTCTGTGTCACCACCCGAATTTGGAACCTTGTGTGGTGGCGGACTTAATTATCTCAAGGAAAAAATGACCATGACGGACACTCACGCCACACCCGCTGACAGCACCATTACTATTTTCCGCGATCTGATAGCCAGCCTGCCTTTCGCGCAGTTAGATGACGTTCAGCTCTGCGACCTCGGCGCGATTGCCGCCGAATCAGTTGAAGGCCTGTGCCACGGCCTGCACTACCTCGGCGACACGCTGCAAAATGACGTTGAACTGCCGCAAGAAAGCCTCAGTCAACTCGGCGCGTGCCTCAACGCCACCGCACACCTGATTCCGGCACTGCTGGAAATGTGTGAACAGGCAGAACGTCACGTTCGAATAGCAACACCAGTGGGCGATTCGCTTCTTACTACGCAGTAAAAGCAATACGTTATGACTACTCAGGTTGAGTTTTAGCCACATTTTTATGCTGCCGTTGAGGTAGTTTCGTGCGCGATAATGACGTCATTTTCATGCGACTTCGTAGCACGCGCCCGACACGGGAGGGCTCACACGCCGCTCGCCCCGTGACCCCAGGCTTTCGGCGGAAATTATGCCGCTGACGCGGTACCTTCGTCGGTATCTGACTTAGCGGACCGCGTCCTGCGGCTCATCCGAAGCCAGCTATCTCCTCAGCATAATTTTTTACGCCGGATAACAGCAAAACCCGCAATCCCCTGTATTTATGTATAAAAAAACACTAACAAGGAGAGAAATACAATCGGTGCTCTAGCAGCCACACCGTGTCATTCATTTCATCTTCAGATCCGCTAAAGCTAGAAATAAGAAAAAATGAATCAGTGATACAACCTGTATTTTTTCTGAAGTTAGCCGACTATTCTTACCTCAGTTAGCGAGGTCGTAGTCAGCGAGATGAGATAGACTAACGCTTCATATTTCGACGACATTCACCTTGCAGCGTAGGCAAACTCACATGGTTAAACGCACAGTGTCCGCCAATAAATCGATCGATATGTACGCCGTCTATGTTTTTGTGACGATGGCGGAAGCAGGAAGCATGACGGCAGCCGCCACACGGCTAGGTCTAACACCTTCGGCTATTTCGCAAACGATCCGGTTATTGGAAGAAGATTTCGGCGTCAAATTGGTAAACCGGGCTCGTCGCCCCTTTGTCCTGACGCCTTACGGCATTGCGTTGAAAAACCGGGGAGAAATCCTGACGGAGGAGATTGCGAACCTGAAGGCTCAGGTGTTGGAAGCAGGAAAAGGGATTAAACCTGACTTGCGTATCGGCCTGGTGGATTCGTTTGCTATCACCTGCGGTTCGGTGTTTACCAAGAGTTTGATGAAGAGCTCATCGCAGTTACTGATTCGTACCGGGCTCAGCCCACAGCAGGGTGAAGCGTTAATGCGTCGCGAGCTGGATTTGATCGTCACCAGCGACCCGTTGATCGACAGCGATAGCGTGGTGCGTCATCAGCTGTTTTCCGAAGGCTATTTTATTATCACGCCGCCGGATTACCGCAAACGCATCAAAACAGTTGAGGATATCCGTGAGCTTTCCGCCGCACTGCCGCTGGTGCGTTTTAACCGGAACTCGCAGATTGGGATGCAGATTGAGCGCTACCTGCGCCGCATCGATGTCCGCGTACCGAACATGCTCGAATTTGATAATGCGGATACCTTAACGTCGATGGTGGCGGCAGGTATCGGTTGGGCGGTGACCACCCCGCTCAGTTTCCTGCAATCCGTTGCACACTCCAGAGAAGTGCTGACGCATATGCCGGAACCCGTGAATATCAAGCGCTCGCTTTATATTGTTGGGCACCGTGATGAATACAGTGCATTCTTTGAAGAAGCGTGCGATGTCACGCATGACATTATCAAAACCGTATTTATTCCGAAATTGAAAACGCTGAACCGCGGAATAGAAAAGTTGGTTGAGATTAACCCGGATAATACGGAATAACCTATTAACGATGGGGAGAAAAATAATGGGGGAATATATCCACCACTAGCCATTTAACGATGCTAATTCAATGTTCGTCTCCCCGAGAACGCTTTTTAGTCATGATTTTATACAAATCGTGATGGGTTTGTATTACCTGAAAATCAAAAAAAGGAAATACAAACCCTAAAAAATCATAGTCTTAATATTTAAAACGATGCTATGTACATCGAACAAAAAAAGGAAGAAGAACCATGTCAACGAATATCCGTATTGAAGAAGACCTGTTAGGTACCCGTGAAGTCCCTGCCGATGCCTATTATGGTATCCATACGCTGCGTGCAATTGAGAACTTTTATATCAGCAATAGCACCATCAGCGATATTCCAGAATTTGTCCGCGCCATGGTAATGGTAAAAAAAGCGGCCGCGCTGGCGAATAAAGAACTGCAAACCATCCCACGTAAAATTGCCGATACCATTCTGCAAGCCTGTGATGAAGTGCTGAATAACGGTAAATGCCTGGACCAATTCCCTGTCGATGTTTATCAGGGCGGTGCGGGTACGTCAGTCAACATGAACACCAACGAAGTGCTGGCGAATATCGGTCTGGAACTGATGGGTCACCAGAAAGGTGAATACCAATACCTGAACCCGAATGACCACCTGAACAAATGCCAGTCCACCAACGATGCCTACCCGACTGGCTTCCGTATCGCGGTGTATACCTCTATTCTGAAACTGGTCGAAGCGATTACCCAGTTGAGCGATGGCTTTGAGCGCAAAGCGAAAGAGTTCGAAAACATCCTAAAAATGGGCCGTACCCAATTGCAGGACGCCGTGCCGATGACCCTCGGTCAGGAATTCCACGCGTTCAACGTGCTGCTGAAAGAAGAAAACCGTAACCTGCTGCGCACCGCCGAGCTGCTGCTGGAAGTGAATCTGGGCGCAACCGCCATCGGTACGCGCCTGAACACGCCGGATGAGTATCAAAAGCTGGCCGTTCAACATCTGGCAAAAGTCAGCGGTCTGCCTTGCGTACCGGCTGAAGACCTGATCGAAGCGACCTCCGACTGTGGCGCTTACGTGATGATGCACAGCGCCCTGAAACGCGTGGCGGTAAAACTATCGAAGATCTGTAACGACCTGCGCCTGCTGTCTTCCGGTCCGCGCACTGGCCTGAACGAAATCAACCTGCCGGAACTGCAGGCAGGCTCATCCATCATGCCAGCCAAAGTGAATCCAGTGGTACCAGAAGTGGTCAATCAGGTGTGCTTCAAAGTCATCGGCAACGATACCTGCGTCACCATGGCGGCAGAAGCGGGTCAATTGCAGTTGAACGTGATGGAACCGGTTATCGGACAAGCGATGTTCGAATCCATCCAGATTCTGTCCAGCGCCTGCTACAACCTGCTGGAAAAATGCGTTGACGGCATCACCGCTAACAAAGAAGTATGTGAAGCTTACGTCTTCAACTCTATCGGCATCGTGACCTACCTGAACCCGTTCATCGGCCACCACAACGGTGATATCGTTGGGAAAATCTGTGCCGAAACCGGTAAGAGCGTGCGTGAAGTGGTGCTGGAGCGTGGCTTGCTGACCGAAGAACAGCTGGACGACATTTTCTCCATCCAGAACCTGATGCACCCGGCTTACAAAGCCAAACGCTATACCGACGAAAACGAAGCCGTTTAATTTTCATTTTTCGTCACGCTAGCCCGAAGGAAACTTCGGGCTTTTTCTTGCGCATTATTTGCAGTACGCCAGTATTGATTGCCCTTGAATATTTGCGGTGGCTTATTCCCTACTGACGCTATTCCAGCAATCGTGACACGGCGTTGGCTTAAGCTGTCGCTTACGGTTTTGCCGTGTCAGCGTGCAAATTTTTCAGCACGAAAGGGACTGAATCACGCAGTAACTGAGGTAAAGGGAACATGGCATCTCTCCGAGTGATTGATTTCACATCCCCCTAAAAGATAGTTCGCTTATTCGTCGAAGAACCAATAGCCCTGATTAACTAGCTCGGTTAATTCAGCCACAAAAGCCGGATTCTCCAGCGCTTCACCCAGTTCTTTTTTACCGAGAACGGTATAACGGCACAACGCATCCGCCGCTTTCGGATCGACCGTGTCCAGCCGTTCGCTGTTGATGAAGTAGCTACCACCCACTTCCAACACCCGCAGACCGCTCAGGCGCGTTAACATACCACCGTCCGTCAACGCGTCCACAATCTCATCCTGCTCGTAAGGCGGTTCCGCCGGCGCAATATCCAGCTCGTGGCGCGGCGTCGTCACAAAGCGACCGAACCATTCTTTAAGCGCTTCCGGCTGATTAATCACGTCAATCATCATCTCGCGCAGGCGGTCAAATTCATACGCTTCAACTCGACCAGGATGCTCCCGACAGGTCAAGTCAGGATCGCTATAGTGCTCACCGCCAAGGTCATTCTCCAGCACGTAGTCAGCGAAGCTGCTGATTAAGTCTCTACCGTTCGGCCCACGGAACCCTACGGAGTAGTTGAGCGCGGTTTCATGAGTGAAGCCGTCGTGCGGGAAGCCTGGCGGAATATACAGAATATCGCCCGGCTCAAGATCTTCATCAATAATCGGTGGGAAGGGATCGACATGCAGCAGTGCTGGATGCGGGCAAAACTGACGCATCGGCAGCTTATCACCCACGCGCCAACGACGGCTGCCCATCCCTTGAATGATGAAGACATCATACTGATCGATATGCGGGCCCACGCCGCCACCCGGTACGGAAAAGGAGATCATCAGGTCATCCAAACGCCAGTCTGGCAACACGCGGAACGGACTGACGAGTTCAGCAGACGGCGCATGCCAGTGGTTCACCGCCTGAGCCAACAGCGACCAACCGGTTTCGCCCAGATTATCAAAATGCTCAAACGGCCCGTTGCTGGCCTGCCACTGACCATTTTTATGGCTGACCAAACGACTATCGACTTCCGCCTCCATCGCCAGACCCGCCAGCTCATCCGGCGTAATCGGATCGACGAAATTAGGGAAGGCGTTCTTCAATACAACAGGTTGTTTTTGCCAGTATTTTTCTAAGAATTCGGGCCAATTAAGGTTAAGTTGGTAAGCCATACGTCCACACCAGTGAGAAGAGAAACGGGCCTGATTATAAAGAAGGCCACGCCTTATCTACTTTGTCATTGGTCAATGGGTGGATAACTATCATGCAGCCTACATATTTTTCTTTATTAGATAGTGCCTTAACATGCCTTCCTCAGGAAAATCTGGTAAAGACATTTGCAACTGATAACCTTGTTTTTCATAGAAAGGAAGTGCTTGAAAACTAAACGTATCCACAAGCGCATGACGGCATCCAAGACGTATAGCCTCCTGTTCCGCTTCTTTCACCAACGCGCTACCGAGCTTCAGGCCTCTGGATTCCTCACCCACCCATAAATAATCAATGCACAGCCATAGTCACTTACGCGTAGCAATCAGTCCTCCGGTCATGGTTCCAGCACTATTGCGGTGAAAAATACCGATTTGCCCAAAGGAGGCAGGATTAATAAATCGGTAGTTATAGCACCGAAGACCCACAAAAAGTTCTTCCCGATCATTATCCGTAATGTCGTGTGTCACGATTAATTCCACTTCCCCTCTCCAGTTCCCGTTGATTAAAAGTAATGGCCTCGTATGAATAGTGCTCGGCTGAAAATATAGTTTCAGAGATTTCTGAGCTTCTGTACGCCACCCAACGTAGGCACTGCGTTTCAGCATAAGTCCAATCCAATGTTAGGTATATGATTCTTTTTTATGCCGATTGTGATTATCTGTGTGGTTACAGCGGTATCGTGGGGATGCCATATCGCCACCGGCAAACCGTGGGCAGGCAAGCCGGTGACACAGGGCGCGGTGATTAATGTCGTTGGCGAAGGCGGGATTGGCGTTCCCCGCCGTATCCGGGCATGGGAGCAGACGCTTAACGGCGGTAGCCCGATTGATGCGCTGTATCGCGTCGATTGCCCGATTTTTCCGGCCAGCCCGGAGAGCGTAGAGCAGGTGATACGCGCCGCCCGCGATGTGAAAGTCGCCTCCGGTATGCCAGTTCGCCTGATTATTCTGGATACGCTCGCCCGCTGTTTTGGCGGTTCGGATGAGAACGCGGCTAAAGACATGGGCGCATTCATTCAGGGATGTGACGCGATTAAAGCAGCGACACAGGCCACGGTACTGATTATCCATTATTCCGGTAAAGATCAGGACAAAGGAGCGCGTGGCTCCAGCGCCTTCCGTGCTGCGCTGGACGTAGAATTTAACGTCAGGCGTGAAGGTGAAGGCGGCGCGTTGATCCTCAGTTGCACCAAGATGGGAGGAATTGAAAGATGGCAGTTAAAGGTATCAGCTTCTCTGAAGTTAAAGCGAAAGCGCTTTCTAATCCTGAAGTTAAAAAAGCGTATGAGGACGAAACTCAAGAAGAAGCGCTTCGCGCTGTTCTAATCGAAATGAAGTCCAAGTCAGGTCTGACAAGTACAGATATCGCCGCTCGCATGGGTGTAAGCCAACCTGCGGTGAGCCGCCTTGAGAGAAATGTTTCCAGTGCGAGTATCTCAACCTTACAACGATATGCCGCAGCTTGCGGGATGCAGCTTAAGCTGTCACTGGGCTAAGATTAGCGCTGTATTCATAAGCTGGGTTTTGCACTGGCTTGTCGGCTAGTGTCGGTGCAACAGTTTCCGACTTGCTACTTCTATATGGTGGAAAATGATCTGGTGGAAATGATACCTGGGTGTGATGAGCAGCAGGAAAAATCATCCATATAAGAACAATGAGCGCCAGCCCCTCACCAAAAAGGGGCTGGCGCGGCGCTTAATACATAGGCTTTCGATATAGGATACAGCCTTGTATTTCTATCGATTATGCTTGCTTCAGCCTGGTGATGAATGCCTGCATATCAGCGTGATTCACAACACGGCCTGCATCAACATCGGCAAGTCCCTGTAAGATCCTCTGATGACGCTGTTCTGCCTCTTCAATCAGAGAAGTAAGCGCTACCGTTGATTTTTTCGTTTTTTTCATCGCTAACTCCCTAATGAATAAAATATTTTTAAACTCATACGGCACCACATACTCATCCCGGTTCGCATCCAGATAATCCGCCCACCAGTGCGCTACAGGCCATGGTGCGAAAGCCGTGTCCGCAAACCTCTGTGGTGGTGTCATAACCCATGGTTCGTAATGCGTTGTTGACGGTGTTTTCACTCATCGGTTTGGTTGGCCGATGATCGCCGGGGAAGATTAGTTCATGAGCGCCGCTGATGGCCTTAATCTCTTCCAGTAGTGCTAAAGCCTGTCGGGATAGCGGCACCAGATGTTCAGAGCGCATCTTTGCGCCGCGCTGTGAGTGCTTCACGCCGGGGATAGCTTCACGTCCAGCCGGTATCGTCCACATAGCGCGTTTAAAATCAATTTCCGGCCAGCGGGCACGTAGCTCGCTGGAGCGGATAAAAACGCACAGCGTGAGTTTTAAGGCCAGTCAGGTTAACGTCCTCCCTTTGTAACGTTCTATCCGTGCCAGAAAATCCGGCAGTTTATTCAGCTTCAGGGCTGGCCGATGGGTAGCTTTTGGCGCGGCTATCGCCCCGGAGAGGTCTTGCGCGGGGTTGCGCTCTATCAGATCGTTCTGCACCGCATAACGCATGATATCGGTGACGCGCTTGGCGCAGCCGTGACGCCAAATCAAGATGACCGTTCTGTTCGACGACTTTCAACGGCTCCAGCAGGTCTTTGGTTTTCAGGTCGGCAATATGGCGATACCCGATAGCAGGCAGCAGATTTCGTTCCATATCGCGCCATACCCGTCCGGCGTGCGTTTCTGACCAGCGGTTTTGGCTAATGTTTCGGTGCCAGTCCTGCGCGACTTTCGCAAAAGAATTCAACGCCTCTTGCGCCTGCTCTTTTTCTTCTTCGCGCTTTTCCGTGGGGTGGATGCCCTCCAAAAGCAGCAATCTTATCTCATCACGCTTCTCTCTGGCCTTCCCCAGCGAGACCAGCGGATAGGCACCGAACGCAACCCGGCTTTCCTTACCTTCAAAGCGGTATTTGAGATACCAGCGCACTCACCAAAAGATACAGGCCGTGCGCGTCAGCGAGCTTATAGGCTTTCTCGCGAGGCCTAGCAGTACGGGCAACAACGTCGGTCAGCGCCATAATTTGGGGGTCAACTCATAATCGAAGTGAATTGACCCTCATCTTGACCCCCAAATCATCTGGATGTCAATGGACGAAAAAAGACCATTGTGGATAAAATAGACAAAAATGCAGAGAGGGAAATTAAATTAAAATCGTTATTTTACAGTAATATATGGACATCACTGGACGATTTCGGACATAAAAAAAGCCACCCTAAGGTGACTTGATTTTCATACTATGGTGCCGAAGGCCGGACTCGAACCGGCACGTATTTCTACGGTTGATTTTGAATCAACTGCGTCTACCGATTTCGCCACTTCGGCACAGAAGTAGTATGCGGAAAACGGGTGCATTATACCGTTTGACGGCTCTCACGCAACGTTAATCCACTACATGTTTGGTTAAGTGCTGAAAAAATCATCTTTAGCAACGTGTTAAGCCCGTTTCGCCTTAATAGGGTACGGTAATGGACGTTGCGGAGAGCACGTTGTCACAGCCAATAAAAAAGCGCCAAGGGGTAACACACTCGGCGCTTTCTCTGATTTATTGAGTGCTACCGGCGTTTCAGTAGCAGCGCGACGCTGATGAACAGAAACACCGAGCTCGGCAAGATAGCGCCCAGAATCGGCGGGATACCATAGACCAGACTGAGTGGGCGGAAAATCTCATTCAGCAGGTAGAAGAGGAAGCCGAAGCTGATACCTATGACTATACGTGAACCCGCCGACACGCTGCGCAGCGGGCCGAAGATGAAAGAGACTGCCATGAGCATCATCACCGCCACTGAGACCGGTGCAAAAATTTTGCTCCACATGTTCAGTTGGTAGCGGTTCGACTCTTGCCCACTTTGTTTCAGATACTTGGCGTAATCATGTAACCCACGGATCGACAGCGCATCCGGCTCCAGCGCCACCACGCCGAGCTTATCCGGCGTCAGGTTAGTTTTCCATTCTCCGCTGAACGTCTGGCTGCCGCCAATCTGCTTACCGTCGCTCAAATCAGATTCATCAACCTGCGAGAGCTTCCAGACATTCCTGTCATCTTCAAACTCGGCAGAGGCCGCATAGCGCACAGATAGCAGCTTGTTCTTATCGTCGAAGTGGTAGATGTTGACGCCAGACAGTTCTTTATCGCCCGTCACTCGTTCGATATAGATAAAGTCATTGCCGTCTTTTGCCCACAGTCCGCCCTGCGTAGAGATCATCGACCCACCGGAGATCATCTGAGAACGGTAGTTACGCGCCATCTGTTCCCCTTGCGGAGAAACCCATTCGCCAATCGCCATCGTCAGCAACACCAGCGGGATCGCGGTTTTCATCACGGCTGTCGCAATCTGCAAGCGGGTAAAGCCAGAAGCCTGCATCACCACCAGTTCGCTGCGGGTCGCAAGCTGACCCAGCCCGAGCAATGCGCCGAGCAGCGCCGCCATTGGGAAGAAGATCTCAATATCTTTGGGTACGCTGAGCAGCGTGTACAGCCCAGCGCCCAGCGCCGAATACTCGCCCTGGCCAACTTTACGCAGTTGGTCGACAAACTTGATGATGCCGGAAAGCGACACCAGCATGAATAGTGTCGTCATGATGGTGGTGAAAATCGTTTTGCCGATATAGCGGTCTAATACACCAAACATCAGGCCGCTCCTTGTGTTCTAAGCGTACGAGGCTTAAAGCGGGCGCGCACTTTGCGCATCGGCACGGTATCCCATAGGTTAAGCATCACAGCAATACCGAAGTACGTCAGGTTGGTCAGCCAGACCCAGACCATCGGATCGATTTTGCCTTTACTGGCGTTAGAACGCAGCGAGCTTTGCAGCAGGAAGAAAATCAGATACAGCAGCATCGCAGGCAGCATGCTCAATACCCTGCCCTGACGGGGGTTCACTACACTCAGCGGCACCACCATCAGCGCCATGATCAGCACCGAAACAATCAACGTCAGCCGCCAGTGGAACTCTGCGCGCGCATCGTGCGCATCCGAATGCCACAAAGTCTGCATATCCATTTGTTGCACGTCGCTATTATTGAGCGTCACGCTCTGGTGACCAATCACGGCCTGATAGTTGGTGAAATCCGTGATACGAAAATCACGCAGCAGCGCCGTACCTTCGTAACGCGAACCGTTATCCAAGGTCACGACCTGCACTCCGTCTTCGTTTTGCTTGATATGACCGCGATCGGCCACGACGACAGAAGGCCGTGCGTTACCACTGGGGCGCAACTGTGCCAGAAAGACGTGCTCAAACTCCGAGCCTTTGACATTGCCGACAAACAGCACCGCGTTGCCACCTTGTGCGGACTGGAACTGCCCTTCAACCAGCGTTGCCATGCCGGGGTTTGCCTTCGCTTCCGCCAGCACTTCTTCCTGGTGCCGGGACGACCACGGGCTGAGCCACATGACGTTAATGGTTGCAACAATGGCAGTGAACACCGCCAGGACCAGCGCGGCTTTCAGCAACACGCGTTTGCCTAGCCCACAGGCGTGCATGACGGTGATCTCGCTTTCCGCATAGAGGCGGCCAAACGTCATCAATACGCCAAGAAACAGACTTAATGGCAGGATGAGCTGCACCATTTCTGGCACGCCCAATCCCAACAGGGAGATAACCAAATTTGTCGGGATTTCACCATCAACAGCGGCGCCCAGTATCCGTACTAATTTCTGGCAAAAGAAAATCAGTAACAGAATGAAAAGGATGGCCAGTTGACTCTTAAAGGTTTCCCGTACCAGATATCGAATGATGATCACGCTTAATTACGCCTGTGAAAACTTGTCTTTTTGCAGGAAAATCGATAGTTTCTTCGCTAACGCGCCATTTATACTCATTTTTGGCTGACCTCTTAGCTAAAACTGTATTACAACACACTGCGTTTGAGCTGTTGTATCAGAACCTGCTTATTAGTCACTAAAACAGGTTCGTTACGTCGTTAAGATTAACACAGGTTATGTTAACGCAACGGCGGGAAGTATTACGGAGTGTCACATTCTAGCCGTTGCCCCCGCGGTTGTCTTTAAGATTCAGGAGAGTACATGGAGTTCAGCGTAAAAAGCGGTAGCCCGGAAAAACAACGCAGTGCCTGCATTGTCGTCGGCGTGTTTGAACCGCGTCGTCTGTCCCCTATTGCCGAACAACTCGATAAAATCAGCGACGGCTACATCAGCGCGTTGCTTCGCCGTGGTGAATTAGAAGGCAAAGTGGGGCAATCATTGCTCTTGCACCATGTACCTAACATTCTTTCCGAGCGCATTCTGCTGATTGGTTGCGGTAAAGAGCGCGAACTTGATGAACGCCAGTACAAACAGGTGATTCAGAAGACGATCAACGCCCTGAACGAAACCGGTTCGATGGAAGCGGTCTGCTTCTTGACCGAGCTGCACGTGAAAGGCCGTAACACGTACTGGAAAGTGCGTCAAGCGGTCGAAACCGCAAAAGAGACGCTGTACACCTTCGATCAGCTTAAGAGCAACAAGGTCGAGCTGCGCCGTCCGCTGCGCAAAATGGTCTTCAACGTGCCGACGCGCCGTGAGCTGACCAGCGGCGAACGTGCCATTCAGCACGGTCTGGCGATTGCTGCGGGTATCAAAGCTGCGAAAGATCTCGGCAACATGCCACCGAATATCTGTAATGCCGCGTATCTGGCTTCGCAAGCGCGTCAACTGGCCGATACCTACAGCCAGAACATCATCACGCGCGTGATTGGCGAACAGCAGATGAAAGAGCTGGGCATGAATGCCTATCTGGCCGTGGGTCAGGGCTCGCAGAATGAATCGCTGATGTCCGTGATCGAATATAAAGGCGATCCAAACCCAGACACCCGCCCGATTGTGCTGGTCGGTAAAGGGCTGACGTTCGATTCCGGCGGCATCTCCATCAAACCAGCCGACAGCATGGACGAAATGAAGTACGACATGTGCGGCGCGGCCACGGTCTACGGCGTGATGCGCATGGCGGCCGAACTGGCGCTGCCGTTGAATATCATCGGCGTGCTGGCGGGCTGTGAAAACATGGTCGATGGGCGCGCCTACCGTCCAGGTGACGTGCTGACCACGATGTCCGGTCAAACGGTAGAAGTGCTGAACACCGATGCGGAAGGCCGTCTGGTCTTGTGTGATACGCTGACCTACGTTGAGCGTTATGAGCCGGACGTGGTGATTGACGTCGCGACGCTGACTGGCGCGTGCGTGATTGCGCTGGGGCACCACATCACCGGGCTAATGGCGAACCACAATCCGCTAGCGCACGAACTGTTGAGCGCGTCCGAGCAGTCTGGCGATCGCGCATGGCGTCTGCCGCTGACTGACGAATTCCAGGAACAGCTGGAATCCAATTTTGCCGATATGGCGAATATTGGTGGTCGTCCGGGCGGGGCGATTACCGCAGGCTGCTTCCTGTCGCGCTTTACGCGTAAGTACAGTTGGGCGCATCTGGATATCGCGGGCACCGCCTGGCGTTCTGGTAAAGCCAAAGGCGCAACGGGTCGCCCGGTCGCGCTGTTATCACAGTTCCTGCTTAACCGCGCCGGACAGAACGACGTAGAATAAGACTTTCACGTCAACGGCGATGACCAAAGCCAGCGATTGCCTTATCCTTATAAAGTAATTGCCGTCTTATGGGCCGGACTTCCGGCCCTTATCACTTTCTGGCTCTTAGCAATCAATAGTGTAAACAATGAAAAACGCAACGTTCTATCTTCTCGAACACGACAGCAAAAGCGGTGAGCTCAGCGCCCATGAGGCACTGGCATGCGATCTGGCGGCAGAACGTTGGCGAGCAGGAAAGCGCGTGCTGATTGCCTGTGAAGACGAGCAACAGGCCATCAGACTGGATGAAGCATTATGGCAGCGCGATCCCAATGCATTCGTGCCGCATAATCTGGCAGGCGAAGGGCCGCGTCACGGCGCGCCGGTCGAACTGGCATGGCCGCAGCGGCGTGGCAACGCGCCACGGGATCTGCTGATCAGCCTATTGCCACAGTTCGCAGATTTTGCCACCGCTTTCCATGAAGTGATAGACTTTGTCCCTTACGAAGACTCCTTGAAACAGTTGGCGCGCGACCGCTATAAAACCTATCGCAGCGTCGGCTTCCAATTGACCACGGCTACGCCGCCAACTCACTGAATTTTGAGCATAATGGAAACGAAATATAACCCGCAAGATATCGAGCAGCCGCTCTACGAACACTGGGAAAAGCAAGGCTACTTCAAGCCGCACGGCGACACGAGTAAAGAAAGCTTCAGCATCATGATCCCGCCGCCCAACGTCACCGGCAGCTTGCATATGGGTCATGCTTTCCAGCAAACCATTATGGATACGTTGATCCGCTATCAGCGCATGCAGGGCAAAAATACCCTGTGGCAGGCGGGTACTGACCACGCGGGTATCGCCACGCAAATGGTCGTTGAGCGCAAGATCGCCGCAGAAGAAGGCAAAACTCGCCACGATTACGGCCGCGAAGCGTTCATCGACAAAATCTGGCAGTGGAAAGGTGAATCCGGTGGCAACATTACCAATCAGATGCGTCGTCTGGGTAACTCCGTCGACTGGGAGCGCGAGCGCTTCACCATGGATGAAGGCCTGTCCAACGCGGTGAAAGAAGTGTTCGTCCGTCTGTATAAAGAAGACCTGATTTACCGTGGCAAGCGTCTGGTGAACTGGGATCCGAAACTGCGCACCGCGATTTCCGATCTGGAAGTAGAAAATCGCGAAGTGAAAGGATCGATGTGGCACCTGCGCTACCCGCTGGCCGATGGTGTGAAAACCGCCGACGGTAAAGACTATCTGGTCGTCGCGACCACCCGCCCGGAAACCGTGCTGGGTGATACCGGTGTCGCCGTTAACCCGGAAGATCCGCGTTATAAAGATCTGATCGGCAAAGAGGTGATCTTGCCGCTGATTGGCCGTCGTATTCCGATCGTTGGCGACGAACATGCCGATATGGAAAAAGGCACCGGCTGTGTGAAGATCACGCCAGCGCACGACTTCAACGACTACGAAGTCGGTAAACGCCACCAGTTGCCGATGGTCAATATCCTGACGTTCGACGGTGATATCCGCCAGAGCGCTGAAATCTTTGATACCAATGGCGAAGCCAGCACCACTTGCAGCAGCGACATTCCCGAAGCCTTCCAGGGTCTGGAGCGTTTTGCCGCACGTAAAGCGCTGGTAGCCGCATTCGATGAGCTCGGCCTGCTGGAAGAGATCAAAGCGCACGATCTGACCGTTCCTTACGGTGACCGTGGCGGTGTTGTGATTGAGCCGATGCTGACCGACCAGTGGTATGTGCGTGCTGCCGTGCTGGCTAAGCCAGCGGTGGAAGCGGTGGAAGATGGTCGCATCCAGTTCGTACCAAAACAGTACGAAAACATGTACTTCAGTTGGATGCGCGACATTCAGGACTGGTGTATCTCCCGTCAGTTGTGGTGGGGTCACCGCATTCCGGCCTGGTACGATGCCAATGGCAACGTCTATGTCGGTCGCACCGAAGCGGAAGTACGCAGTGAAAACAACCTCGCTGACGATGTCGTTCTGAATCAGGATGAAGACGTACTGGATACCTGGTTCTCATCTGGGCTGTGGACGTTCTCTACGCTGGGTTGGCCAGAACAAACGCCAGATCTGAAAGCTTTCCACCCGAGCAGTGTGATGGTCAGCGGCTTCGACATCATCTTCTTCTGGATTGCCCGCATGATCATGCTGACCATGCACTTCATCAAAGATGAAGACGGCAAACCACAGGTGCCATTCCATACCGTCTACATGACCGGCCTGATCCGTGATGATGAAGGCCAGAAGATGTCCAAATCCAAAGGGAATGTTATCGACCCGCTGGATATGGTGGACGGCATTTCGCTGGAAGTCCTGCTGGAAAAACGTACTGGCAACATGATGCAGCCGCAGCTGGCGGAAAAAATCCGCAAGCGTACCGAGAAACAGTTCCCGAACGGTATCGAGCCTCACGGTACGGACGCCCTGCGCTTCACGCTGGCGGCGCTGGCCTCTACCGGTCGCGACATCAACTGGGACATGAAGCGTCTGGAAGGTTACCGCAACTTCTGTAACAAGCTGTGGAACGCTAGCCGTTTTGTGCTGATGAACACCGAAGATCAGGATTGTGGCTTTGGCGCAGGCGAGAAAGTGCTGTCACTGGCCGACCGCTGGATTCTGGCAGAATTCAACCGCACGGTGAAAGCCTACCGCGAGGCGCTGGACGGCTATCGCTTTGATATTGCGGCCAACATTCTGTACGAATTCACCTGGAACCAGTTCTGTGACTGGTATCTGGAGCTGACGAAACCCGTTATGAATGGCGGTTCAGAAGCGGAACTGCGCGGTACGCGTCACACGCTGGTTACCGTACTGGAAGCGTTGCTGCGTCTGGCGCATCCGATTATTCCATTCATTACCGAAACCATCTGGCTACGCGTTAAAACGCTGAAAGGCATTAGCGCCGCTGTTCGTACAAATGAAAGCATCATGTTGCAGCCGTTCCCTGAGTTCGATGCAGCGCAGGAAGATACGCTGGCGCTGAACGATCTGGAGTGGATCAAGCAGGCGATTATCGCAGTGCGTAACATTCGCGCAGAAATGAACATCGCCCCGGGCAAACCGCTGGAAGTGTTACTGCGTGATGTCACTGGTGAAGCACAGCGTCGCGTGGAAGAGAACCGCAGCTTCATCCAAACGCTGGCGCGTCTGGAAAGCATTACGCTGCTGCCTGCGGGCGATAAAGGTCCGGTTTCCGTCACTAAACTCATTGATGGTGCCGAGCTGTTAATTCCGATGGCAGGCCTGATCGATAAAGCGGCAGAGCTGGATCGTCTGACGAAAGAAGTAGCGAAAATCGAAGCAGAGATTGAGCGCATCGAAAGCAAGCTGTCCAACGAAGGCTTTGTGGCTCGCGCACCGGAAGCGGTCGTAGCCAAAGAGCGCGAGAAGTTGGACGGTTACGCCGTAGCGAAAGCCAAACTGCTGGATCAGCACGCGGTCATCGCTGCGCTGTAACGCTCACCGATTTTCTAGCGGTAGTACGGCAAGTACGAAAGCCTCGTTGCAAAACGAGGCTTTTTATTTTATTCACTTCACACTGATTCACCTCACAAAATGCATGAAGGGAGTAACACAATGAGCAACACGAATCATGCTGAGGTCAGCAAGTTTCTTAGCTACGTTTTACGGCACAAGCCCGAAGCTATTGGGTTAACGCTGAACAGCGACGGCTGGGCAAACATAGCGGGACTGATTACGGCTGCGGCTAAAGATGGACGGCTTCTTACCAGAGAAGTGATTCAGTCTGTCGTTGATAACAGTGACAAAAAGCGGTTTTCTATTTCGCCGGATGGGTTATCGATCCGTGCAGCGCAGGGGCACTCATCATCGCAGGTCGATATGCGTTATGAGCCCAAAGTGCCGCCCGAATTTCTTTACCACGGCACAGCAACCCGATTTGTCGACTCGATAAATCAGCAGGGTTTGCTTTCTGGTTCACGTCAGTATGTGCACTTGTCTGCCGATGAAGCCACGGCGATAAACGTCGGCCAGCGGCATGGCAAGCCCGTAGTATTAAAAATAAGGGCGCAGGAAATGCATCAACAAGGGATAATTTTTTATCAGGCGGATAACGGCGTCTGGTTAACCCTGACGGTTCCCATGCCGTTTATCGATGAATGAATACGTGTATGAGTCACCTGTCTTCGCTGTCCACATAACAGTAGCGAAAACAGGTGATTCAGTCATTTAACAATTAACGGGCATCGGCCAGCACAGTGTTCCGATAAAGAACTAGCAGCATGTCTCCTTCATTATTCAATTCATTTTACTATGCAAATTTTCTCTAATTAAGCGTTATCCACTAAATACCGCCGAATAGCCGTGAATAAAAACAACGCTATTTAGCGTAACGACAGATGAATTATCTAATCCCTTACTTTATTTCTAAAAATCTATTGCTTATTTTTGATAGAAATTAACGATCGAATATGAAAAATTGAACGGCCTAATGATTGGTGAATTCGATCGATAATAGGATTACTATAGCGTGAGGCTATAGGTAAACATTACACTTGGTTATGTTTCAAATCAGAATAGGGTTGATAAAAGCGATTACACATTGCGCCCCGACCGATCCAGTAACGGAGTAAAAACCATATATATCAATAACATAAAATATAAATAAAGAATGTCTCAGCTCTGCCGACAGTATCCATAGGGCTAAAATGAATGAAAAAGTAACGTGTTCACGCAAACGTTCATGGCAGGTAAAGGGAAGCTGCCAATTCATTCCTCTGACGTAAACGTCAGGGGAATAAACCAGGTGCAGAAAATGATGAATCACTCCACGTATAGAGCGATCATTATGTATGTAAAAAATAATATAAACAGTATAAGAAAGGATTAGTACCATAATGAATTTTTTGAAGAATATGAGAATTGGCAATCGACTCTTTCTGGGGTTCGGGTTACTGATTACACTAACGTTGACACTGTCGTCGCTCGAATATGTTTTTATAAAAAACATAGAAAAAGAGGTCGATAAAATTACCGAAGATAGAATAGTTAAGACCAATCTGTTACGCGATATAAGAGACCATTTAAATAACAACATCCAGACAGTACGGGATATTATCCTACTCCCCGGTGATAAACGTCAGGAAAAACAGAATTTAAGACAAACTATCACTGCTATAACGACAACCTCAAACGCGACATATAGTCATTTAGACAACATAATAAAATTTGGGAAAGGTCGGGAACTGTTTGATGAATTAACAGGCATAAGAAAACAATATGGCATTACTATTGATCAAGCCATAACCTATGCCATTGAAGGGACGGATGAACAGGCAACGGCATTTTTATTCAATGATGTCGCTAAAATTCAAAAAAGTTATTTCACTAAACTGGGCGAGCTTCTTGATTATCAACAAGAAAACGTCGACAAGTCCAAAGTTGAGACAAAGTTATTTATTTCCGAAGCCCTGTTCTGGACACTCTTACTGTCAGCCTTTTCAGCCATTTTAGGGATGCTGATTGCCTGGTTGCTGACGCGCAGTGTGACCGCGCCTTTATCCATTGCGCTATCTTCTGCTCAGCGCATTGGCGAAGGTGACCTGCGTGGAACGATTGCAGTCGATAGCCGTGATGAAGTAGGCCAGTTGCTGGAAGCAATGCGTGATATGCAATCCTCGCTGACCAAAACGGTCATCACTGTCAGAGATAATGCGGAGAGTGTCGCCACCGCGAGTATACAAATTGCCCAAGGCAATGCGGACCTTTCATCCCGAACCGAAGAACAGGCAAGTGCGTTAGAAGAAACCTCTTCCACCATGACTCAACTGGGCATGACGGTGAAAAATAACGCCGATAATGCTCGTCAGGCCGATCAGCTAGCCAAAAACGCCAGCACGGTGGCACAGCAGGGAGGCCAGGTGGTTGATGACGTCGTAGCAACGATGAAGGCCATTGACGAAAGTTCCCGGAGCATTGCAGACATCATCAATGTCATTGATAGTATTGCTTTTCAGACCAACATACTGGCTCTCAACGCCGCGGTAGAGGCAGCACGAGCGGGCGAACAAGGGCGTGGATTCGCGGTTGTCGCAGGGGAAGTGCGTAGTCTGGCACAGCGAAGCGCAGAGGCTGCAAAAGAGATTAAAACGTTGATCACAACAAGCGTCGAGCGCGTAGAACAGGGATCCGATTTGGCGAATAAAGCCGGGGAAACCATGCAACAAGTCGTGGGCGCTATTCGTCAGTTAACTGATACGGTGGCAGAAATCAGCTCAGCCAGCGCGGAACAATCTACGGGGGTTGATCAGGTGGGTATCGCGGTCAATCAGATGGATCAGACAACACAGCAGAACGCCGCACTCGTGGAAGAATCAGCAGCAGCGGCACTGAGTCTTCAGGATCAAGCCGACCTACTTGTTAGAGCGGTCTCCGTGTTTAAAGTGGCAGGCAATCAGTCGTCAATCTCTGCACCACAATTAACACACCGAGCCTTATCGCCAAAAGCGATGCTTCCTGCGGCGGCTGGCGCTGCACACCAAAATTCAGGGGACTGGACCAGCTTCTAATGTTGAAAATACCCCTGACAAACACGTTTGTCAGGGGTCAAAACAGGTGATTCAGTCATTTAACAATTAACGGGCATCGGCCAGCACAGTGTTCCGGCGCAAGCCGGGCAGCACGTTGTCCATTTCCATGCTTTCTCTTGCGATCTGGAAACGGGAAACGGACTGTTGCAGATTAATAACCTGCTCCTGAAGTGAATTCGCTGACGTCGCGACTTCGGATACCAAAGACGCATTCTGCTGCGTCACACCATCCATCTGGTTGATGGCAATATTGATCTGTGAAATACCGCGACTCTGCTCGCTGGAAGCCAGCGTGATCTCATCCATAATATCGACCACTTTTTTCACATCCATCAGCACTTCGTCCATCGTGTTGCCCGCGACTTCAACCAGCCCCGCGCCCTTTTCAATACGGCTGAGCGAATCATCGATCATAGTGCCGATCTCTTTCGCGGCCGTCGCACTGCGCGCAGCCAGCATCCGCACTTCGGAAGCCACCACCGCAAAGCCTTTACCGTATTGACCCGCACGCGCAGATTCCACCGCCGCGTTCAGCGCCAGCAGGTTGGTCTGGAAAGCGATGCCGTCGATTACGCCAACAATGTCGGAGATCTTGGCAGAGCTCTGCTTGATGGAACGCATGGTATCCACCACTTCGGAGACAACGTTCCCGCCGCGAGACGCGGAGTCAGAGGCCTTCTGCGCCAGTTGATTAGCCTTACGCGTGTTGTCTTCGTTGTTTTTCACCGTCGACATGATCTGCTCCATACTTGAAGCCGTCTCATCCAACGAAGCCGCCTGCTGCTCGGTACGGCTGGAAAGATCGATGTTGCCGGAGGCGATTTCTTCAACCCCTACGCTGATTGCATCGGTACCGTTACGCACCACGCGCACCATATTTTCCAGCCCGTCACGCATACGTTGAACCGCAGCAAACAACTGTGCAATTTCATTTTTTCCGCTGCTATCAATCTGTGCCCGCAGGTCGCCTTCGGCGATGCGATCAAAGACGGAAATCGCCTGATTCAGCGGTTTCACGATCATGTTGGTCACCACAGACCAAGCCAGCACCGCCAGCAGCAGAGCACAGGCGATCGCACCGTACAGGATGGTTTCCATCAGCGCCACACGCCCATTTGAATCTGCGTAGGCTTCATCAATGCTCTTCAACTTAAAGGCAACCAGCGCTTTAGAGGATTTATCAAACGCGGCATACAGCACCGTCGATTTCCCAGCACGCTGGCGATATTCATCCAGATTCCCTGCATTAAGCGCCGTAAATGCCGGATCGATAAACTCCTGCATCAGCGTGTTACGCTTTTCAGCCATGTCCGCCGAAATGACCTTCTCCGCTTCGGACTGCGGGTATTTCAGGTATTCCTGCCACTTTTCACTGGCACCGTCGACCTTGCCCCTGGCACGCCCTAGCGCGACTTTAGCCGCCTCGACATCCCCTTTCCCCATTAATGATTCGTACAGACGCAAATCCAACCGACCACGCAACAGCAGTTCGGAGCTGTCATTCAGTGCAACCAGCCCTGGCAGCACGTCCATATCAACGCGAGCAAATGATTTATTCCCTGACTGAACGGCAACCAACCCTAACACGCCGACGAAAAGCAGTAATGCCGCTAACGAAAACACCATCATGCTAAGTGCAGTACGGATCTTTATCTTACGAAACATAAATTATCCCTGTAGTCTGAGAATAAGAAAGGATGAGCACCAGCTCCAGAGCAGAGCCGTTCCGTTATTTACGTAATAGTCGTTGTTCATCTTCCAGACGTGTGAATTTCCACGAACTGAAATAAACTTGTTATAAAACCGTAATAAAACAAAGAAACGTATAAAGAAAAAGATGGCCGACAGAAAAAGATTTCTGCCGACCATTAATTTTTATTTTTTATTATTTTTCTGAGAATGATTCTTTTCTAAGAAGCGTTGCAACTCATCTTTATAAAATTTCGCCGACATCATGGTGCCATGTCCGCTGGTATCTTTACTGGCGGGAATAAGGAACAATGTCGCCTGCTTAATTTTTTTAAGCTCATTCTCTAGGATGCCTGTTTCAATAGGATTACGCTCATCATCCGCAGAGTTAATCACCAGAACAGGGGCCTTAATTTTATTCAGTTCCGGTGCCGCATTATAATTTGCAGACGAACCCCAGATATAAATAAAGTCATTCGCATCGCTGGTAGATGGTGCCGCAAGGCGCTCTTCTACCAGTTTGTCCGCCTGCGCGCGCGTCGGCGCTTTGCTCTGATACGCGAGCGTACCGCCAGTGGTGGCAATACTGAACATAATATTGGCCGTTTTCAGCGTTGGCGGCTGCTGCGTGTAGTCGCCGTTGTTCCACACTGGATCGTTCTTGATGGCTTCAATCAAAATGCGGCGCATCATCCAGTTACGACCAGACAGCTCATTCGGCAGCGATGCCATTGGCACCAGCGCATCCATCATGTCTGGGAATTTCTCACCCCAGAGCCAGGTTTGCATGCCGCCCATGGAATATCCCATCACCAGGCGCAGGTGGTTAATGCCCAGCCCTTCTTTAACTAAGCGATATTGTGCCTGCACCATATCGTTATAATCGTACTGTGGGAATTTCATCCGTAAGCCGTCTGACGGTTTGGACGATTTTCCAGAACCGATGCTCTCCGGCATGATAATAAAGTATTTGCTGCTATCCAGCGCCTGACCTGGTCCGAACAGCTCCCCGCCAAAGCCATTGGCTAGCAGTGACTTAATCGGCTGGTTCGTTCCATGTAACAATAAGATGGCGGGCTTGGTCTTATCACCGATCGTGTAGTAATGAATACGCAGATCTTTTAATTTTTCGCCGCTGTTGAAGGTAAATTCTGGCGCAATCCAGTCGCCTTCTTGGGGCTCTGGGAAATTGGCCTGTGCATGCGTTAATGGTGACAGCATTAACAGAAATACACCCACCACCCCTGATAAAATTCGGTTAATCATAAATAACTCGTCGGTAATCATGAAGTCGTGAAGCAGCGATTTTAATGCCTATTAGGAAAAATCCCAATAAACATAAGCAAGCTAATAATAAAAAGATATTATTCTCTGATTTTTTTATTTATCGCGAGAGATTCTACAGATAGTTTTTAATAGGATGATATTTAACGCATTTTTGTTAATCGACTGGCTACGTAGTTCATGCTTTTCGTTCGACATTCTCGTTTATAAAAACAGCAAATCGTGTTTTTTTTGTTCAAGCATCTAACAGGAAAGGGATCGTGTACTGTGAAACCACACACGATCGGCATAAGGTAGGGTTAGATCGAGGTGAGAGGTGAGAGGTGAGACCTGAGGATTAGTGCTTATTCATCTCGCTTTCAATGACTTTCAGCCGCTCATCCATATCGGGGTGCGTACTCAGCCAGTCAGGTAAATCCAGCGAATCAATCTCATCCTGAGTGTGGTCGTGAGCGATCAAGGTCCGATACATTGCCTGCATCGACTGAAGCGAACGGCCCTGTAGCTGCATTTCTGCTATTGCCCATGCATCGGCTTCCCGTTCCATATCGCGGGAAAACTGCATCTCGTTGATAAAAGCGGCAGACTGCAACAAGGTATCCCCCACGCCGCTGACATCCCCCGTCATCCACATGAAAGTCAGGGATACCAGCGATGAACGCACCACCATGCGCATTGGATGGCGATAGGCGTGGTGCCCCATTTCATGCAACATCACGGCGGCCAGCTCGTTGTCATTTTTCGCCAGCTTCACCAGATCGTCACTGATAATTAGGGCGCCATTCGCCAGCATAAAGGCATTCGGCCCGATAGGCGCAGACATCATTTCTAGGCGCAGTGGCGTTTTGTCTTCCCGCATATCAGCAGGCATAACCTGTTGAAACAGCGCTTGCATCGCCTGCTGACGTTCAACAGGCAGTTTCGAAGGCTTAAAATCACTGTGGCGTAATAACTTCAGCGTATGTTGTCCCAGCTGTTGTTCGATAGCGCTAGGCATCCGTAGCGCCAGCGCAGAACTTGCCCACGGCAGAACGACGTAAACGTAGTTTATGACGAGCAAGATCGTGGCAAATAGCGTGAGAATGACGCCACGCTTATGGCGTTCCAGGCGATGGACAAGTCCCGGGCGACGTCGTGCGGAATACCACGCACGAAAAGTGGGATCGTCGGCAGGAACAAAGCGACCACCGTCAGGAAAGGTGAGCGTTAGAGGAATCGAGCCCAGCGCATCGGAAACCGTGACCTGCTCTAATGCAAATGTCGTATTCGATGACCCAGTGTTCAACACCATTATCGAACCGTTGTCCGTTAAATGAAGAGAAGCGGCCACGCGGGCCGCCAATCCGGGGTATTGATAATGCCCCTCAATATTCATATTCCTGCCTTAGAGACCGACACCCAAATCGAGCGCCTGCACGGCTTCTTCGGCCAGTGCGCTGTTTGCTGTGTCCTGATGAGCCTGAACATGCAGCAGTGCCAGATCGCCTTCAACCGCTGTCGCATTCGCAATATAGCGCGCGTGACGAATCTCTGCCACCGGTGCAGCCCAGCCAAAAGAGAAAATAGTGATCAGGCTATTGGTTATCAGCAGCCCCATGTAAGACAGCGTCTGCATGGAAGAGTGCAATTTCACACCGCCATTCAGCGACGTCTGATTAAACAGATAATTACGCTGTGCGACCACTAGATAGCTGCTGGAAACCAGCACACCCAACAGCGCCACGACAACCATCATGACCATATTGAAGATGTTGCTCAGCAGCATCATCATCACGAGTTCTTCATTTCCACCACCCATCATCATCGTTTGGAACAGCGTGAAAAAGAATGAGCTCATAAATGACAGCGACGCGATCAAGAAAGGAACAAAAATCAGCAGGCTAATGAGGGTGAATTTAATAAATGCTGCCTTCGTCAATTCCGCTTTAAACGCTGTTTTGCCGAAGAACAGGTTATTCACATAAAAATCAAGTTGCATCATTTTCATGATGCCGTTTACTGCGGCAAACCCTGGAATAGCAATTACCAGCACGATGAATCCAATCAGAATCGGGCTATCGCTCTGCGAGCCAATCAACAGCGCTACGGCCAACACGGCGTAAAACGCCAGCAGCAGCAGAATAGGGCAAAGCAGTAATACCCAATACGCGCGGCCAGTCTGGCAATGATAGTTAAAACGGATGCCACGGTAGCTGGACATAATGGCGTCATAACGCCAGTTGCGGATTACAATAATTGGAATAAATGACAACAATAAAAGTTAACGGCAACCAAACAAGTTCATATACTTATTAATTACAAGGAATAAGGAAGCCCGCAAAGAAGTTAACGCATAGCCAACATGAAGTATGACGGGTATAGACGTTGCATCCATGTGGTCTGAAATGGTATTACAATCGGCTAAGATCAGTCCCCCTCGTAAACCGTAAGAACAAGAGTACGTATTATGACAACCGCGACCTCCGCCAATCTTCAGGTACGCCCAATCACTGCGCAGGACGATGCCGCTATCGCTCAGGTCATCCGCCAGGTTTCTGCTGAATTTGGTTTGACAGCCGATAAAGGCTATACCGTTTCCGACCCTAATCTGGACGCGCTGTTTGCCCTGTATAACCAGCCGAAAAGCGCCTACTGGGTGGTTGAATATGAAGGCCGCGTGGTTGGCGGTGGCGGCATTGCCCCGCTGGTCGCAGGCGAAGAAGATGTGTGTGAATTACAGAAAATGTATTTCTTACCCGTCGTACGGGGCAAAGGGCTGGCACGTCAGTTGGCGATACAGGCGCTTGATTTTGCGCGTCAGCACGGCTTTCGCCGCTGCTATCTGGAAACAACCGGGCACCTGACCAGCGCAATTCGGCTGTATGAGTCACTGGGCTTCGAGCTGATTCCCCACTCAATGGGTAACACGGGCCACACCGACTGTGAAGTGACGATGTTGAAAGTACTGTAATCGGCTTAAGATGCAGTAATCACGCGTTGTCATACCGAATAAAAAACGCCGCAGTGTCTTCCTGCGGCGTTTTCAGCAAACGGCTCGACGAAGGATTAATGGCGTTTGCCGTCATCATCTTCGTCATAGAAATCTTCATCATCCCCGTCTTCTTCGCCTTCACCATCAGGATCTTCGAAGTAGGTGCCCCATCCGTCGTAATTCACGCCGTGGCGTTCTGCCAACGCCAGCAGCTGTTCTACCTGTGCGTCGATCAGCTCCGCCTTCAGCGCAACTTCACTGATGGCATCGCAGCACATCAGCAAGACGCCATCTTCCACTTCGAGTTCTTCCGCATCCGTCACTTCATAACCCAACTTGAAGGCTTCTACAGCGACTTTTTCCAACACTTCAAACTTCTCAGCAGAGAAATGGTGTTCAATGGTATAGAGCGCGTCAGGATCGCTGCCATCATCCAGCAGTTCTTCAATGATCAGGCGTGTCTCTTCCCGTTGCTCTTCCAGTAATTCGCGGTTTGCCATGCCTCAGTCCTCATTAAACGACGTAATATTACTTATTGTCCCACAGCCCTGCGGCTTGCTCCACCACAAAGTTTGATATCACCACTTGAATTTGAATAATTACACATATAAAGTGAATTTTAATTCAATGAATAGCTTTTAATCCGATAGATATACCCTAGATAATTCGAGTTGCAGGAAGGCGGCAATCGCACGAATCCTCAGGAGCTTACTCAAGTAAGTGACTGGGGTGAGTAAGAGAAGCCAACGCACATGCAGCTTGAAGTATGACGGGGATAGTGTTGAGCCACATGGAGAGGTACATCATGCAACCGTTCTATAAGCGTCACTTTTTAAGGTTAATGGATTTTACACCCGCAGAAATTGCCAATCTTTTAGCCCTGTCAACGAAACTGAAAGCCGACAAAAAAAACGGGACAGAAGCCCGCCGCCTACAAGGTAAAAACATCGCACTCATCTTCGAAAAAGATTCGACTCGTACTCGCTGCTCTTTCGAAGTTGCTGCATACGATCAGGGCGCGCAAGTGACCTACCTCGGCCCAAGCGGCAGCCAAATCGGCCATAAAGAATCCATCAAGGATACTGCACGCGTACTGGGAAGAATGTACGACGGTATTCAATATCGCGGCTACGGCCAGCAAATTGTCGAAACGCTGGCGCAATACGCGGGCGTGCCGGTCTGGAACGGGCTGACGAACGAATTCCACCCTACGCAACTGCTGGCAGATCTGCTGACGATGCAGGAACATTTGCCGAGTAAATCGCTGTCAGAGATGACGCTCGTCTATGTCGGTGATGCACGCAACAATATGGGTAATACCATGCTGGAAGCAGCGGCATTAACTGGGCTGGATTTACGTCTTGTGGCACCAAAAGCCTGCTGGCCGGATGCTGGTCTGGTGGCTGAGTGTCAGGCGGCGGCAGAACAAACTGGTGGCAGCATCACGCTGACGGAAGATATCGCTGCGGGCGTCGCGGGCGCAGATTTCATTTATACCGATGTCTGGGTTTCTATGGGGGAACCGAAAGAGACCTGGAAAGAGCGTATCGCGCTGCTGAAACCGTATCAGGTGAACATGGCAATGATCGCCGAGACGGGCAATCCGCAGGTGAAGTTCCTGCACTGCCTGCCTGCGTTCCACGACGATCAGACGACGATGGGCCAACAAATGGCGGAGCAATATGGTCTGCACGGTGGAATGGAAGTCACGGATGAGGTCTTTGAATCCGCGCACAGCATCGTGTTCGATCAGGCGGAAAACCGCATGCACACCATCAAAGCGGTGATGGTCGCTACGCTGGTACAGGATTAAGGTTTAACCTGCCTCTGAGATGTTTTAAAAACAGATCAGAGGCAGACTGTTTCATCGCTCAAAACAGTAATAGTTTTTGTTGCTGAACCACAGAAAACACGATTCTTGCCTTAATTCTGCATATTGAAACAAGCCGCTACTCTCTCCAAGCATTGATCCCTTTTGCATCAATATCAATCGTAGGCATGACTGGCATTTTACCGTCATAAAAAAATGATGAATTGCTAAATGAATAAATTTTGCCTGTCATTTTGACCGTAATACGGCTCCCCACTCCGGAAACTGACACGTCGCTACGGTCTGCCGTCAGAAATGGCGCAGAATCGCCAAGTACGTTCATTGGATCGCCATCAATATGACGGTAAAGATAGTAGCGATAAACGTCAGAATCCGTCGCGCCAGCATTCTGGTACTGGGTCACATAGAGCCAGATTTTATCAGTAAGCGGTTTTTGGCTGTAAAGCCGATCATTATAGCGGCCAGATGATAAGAACTGAATCATACAGAAACCGACGACAGCAACGAGCAGTACCGCTGTCAATAAACGATGCCCCCACTTAATAGCCGTGCTGGCGTGCATAGTCTATTCCTTGTTGAATCCAGAACTGATCGCGTGGATCATCACCATAGGGTAGCCGATGATACCAATATCCCCAGTCAGGTCGAGAAGTGCCTGCCCGACTCTGGGCCCAGCCAGCTCCCATCAACAATATATTTGGCATAATTCCCGCAGCCGTACCCGCCGCACCGTAATTAAAATTACCGAAGTTAGCCAGCGAACGATCACGCTGCTTGTAATCCCACGGGCCACCATTACGAACCTGCTGATAAAACCAATAGTAGGTCTGCGGAACAGCCATACTCCGTGGCATACCATTTCTGCGAGCCTCATAGAGATTTTTAAGCAGAAGAGGAAAACCACCAGCGGGCATCTGAGGAATTATTGCCATTATTTTCTCCATTTTATGATTGAACGTCCTTGTTCACAGCAATCCTACACCAGCGACGCGTCGATTTTCACTACGGCTTTGCGCACGTGCGCAGGTTCACCAACGGCACACAGCGGTTTGTGCACTTCCCCTGGGAAGAAGACGACAAAATCCCCTTCCTGCATCACAAACTGTTTTTCCTGTTCGCCCGCAGGCAGGAAAGCGATGTCTTTATCCGCCAGCCAATCGGTATCCGGCTTGCCTGCTGGCAGGTTACTGAACGTCATCCCTTCCACACCAGACAGCACGATCTGAATGTCCAGATATTTGGCATGATACTCGGCGCGGCGTTTTTCCAGCAGGTCGGTGCTATCGTTGGAGATCAGGACGAACACGCTGTTGCCCTCGATATCATGTTTGCCCAGCGGCGTGTCTGCCGTAATGTTTTGCTTCACGTATTCAATCGCTTCGCGCAGTTTGGCAGGCAGATAAGGAACCAGTTCAAGGTGGTGGACGTTGCCAGTAATCATAAAAAACCTCGTTGATATAAAAATGAAACCCTGTTTTACAAACCTTATACTCTCCAAATGTGACGCCCGCCAGCGTGTTAATACGAAAAAGTGAACTGCGCGTCACTCTTCCCCATCGGCCTTCTTTCACTGACGAACGTTATGCACACAGCACGCGACCCGCAACCGATTGCGATACGTAAAAAACCACGTTTTCTGCTTGAAATAGCCTAGTCGGCGCGTATAATTCCCGACAGTTTGCTGGGAGGGGTCATGCGCCGTTACACCAAAAAATCCGCTGCTTATGTTGGTTCTCAACCACAACTGCCATCCGGCAGCCAGCTAGCGTTTTCCTTTCCGTTGCTCAATGATTCAATGAAGAAAGCCCCTCAATGAGGGGCTTTTTTTTGGCCCACAATCTGGGCAGCCAGATACGACATTTCCTGTTTACTCGTTAGGAGAAAGGCAACATGGTCAATCCGCTCTATCAAAAACATATTATTTCGATTAACGACCTCAGTCGGGAAGATTTGGAACTGGCGTTGCGTGTCGCCGCCAGCCTGAAAGCCAAGCCTCAGCCTGAGTTGTTGAAACATAAAGTGATTGCCAGTTGCTTCTTCGAGGCCTCAACCCGGACGCGTTTATCCTTTGAAACCGCGATGCATCGCCTCGGCGCCTCCGTCGTCGGTTTCGCTGACAGCAACAACACGTCGTTGGGGAAAAAAGGCGAAACGCTGGCCGACACCATTTCCGTCATCAGCCAATACGTGGATGCCATCGTGATGCGTCACCCACAGGAAGGCGCTTCCCGCCTGGCGACCGAGTTCTCCGGCGGTATTCCGATTCTGAACGCTGGCGACGGCGCGAACCAGCACCCGACGCAGACGCTGCTCGATTTGTTCACCATTCAGGAAACGCAGGGCCGGCTGAATAACATCAATATCGCGATGGTCGGTGATTTGAAATATGGCCGCACCGTACATTCACTCACGCAGGCGCTGGCGAAGTTTGAAGGCAATCGCTTCTACTTCATCGCCCCGGACGCGCTGGCGATGCCGGACTACATTCTGAGCATGCTGAAAGAGAAGAATATTGCTTACAGTCTGCACAACAGCATCGACGATGTCGTCGGCGAGCTGGATATTCTGTACATGACGCGCGTGCAGAAAGAGCGTCTGGATCCGTCTGAATACATCAACATCAAATCCCAGTTTGTCCTGCGCGCCGCCGACCTGCACAGCGCCCGCCCGAATTTGAAAGTGCTGCACCCGCTGCCGCGCGTTGATGAGATCACCATTGATGTGGATGCCACGCCTTACGCCTATTATTTCCAACAGGCAGGCAACGGAATCTACGCCCGTCAGGCGCTGCTGGCGCTGGTCCTGAATCGCGAACTGGTTCTGTAAGAGGAAGAAACCATCATGACACACGATAATAAATTACAGGTTGAAGCGATCAAACGTGGCACGGTGATCGACCACATTCCCGCACAGGTGGGTTTTAAGCTGCTGACGCTGTTTAAACTGACCGCGACAGACCAGCGCATCACTATCGGCCTGAACTTGCCGTCCAACCACCTTGGGCGCAAAGATCTGATCAAGATCGAGAACATCTTCCTGACTGAACAGCAGGCGAACCAGTTGGCAATCTACGCACCGCAGGCTACCGTCAATCAGATTGATGAGTATGACGTGGTACGCAAGCTGGTGCCGACGCTGCCAGACCACATTATTGGCGTGCTCACTTGCCCGAACAGCAACTGCATCAGCCGCAGCGAGCCGGTGTCGTCGTCATTCAGCGTGAAGCAGCGCGACGGCGACGTTCACCTGAAGTGTAAGTACTGCGAGAAAGAGTTTGAGCGTCAGGCAGTGCTGCAAGATCGCTAGTTTTCTGCATTGCCCCGCGATGAACATTGCCTGTGGCGGGGCTTTTTTGAATAATGGCGGCGTCCGCGTTTCTTTTACGCCCCCATCAAGGAGATACCATGTCACGCATTATCAGCACTGAGCACGCCCCAGCCGCCATCGGCCCTTATGTTCAGGGCGTCGACCTTGGCAGCATGATCTTCACGTCCGGCCAGATCCCCGTGAACCCGAAAAGCGGCCTGGTGGCAGATAACATCACCGCTCAGACGCGTCAGTCACTGGAAAACGTTCAGGCGATTGTGGAAGCCGCTGGCCTGAAAGTTTCCGATATCGTGAAAATGACCGTGTTCGTGAAAGACCTGCACGATTTCGCTCTCGTGAACACCGCGTATGAAGCCTTCTTCAACGAACATAGCGCGCCGTTCCCGGCTCGCTCTTGCGTTGAAGTTGCACGCCTGCCAAAAGACGTGAAGATTGAAATCGAAGCGATCGCCGTTCGTCGCTAAATATCACCGCAATATCCCTACAAAGCGCACGGTAACCGATGCGCTTTTTTTCAGTTCTTTCTTTCACCACAACAACATTATTGACATTCCCAGCGCACATCACGGTCAAAAAAACAACGAATTTCCGCCAGGCCGCGTGTAGCAAGCCTTCCCAGTCTCATCGCCTTTTTTGACTATTTTTTGTTCAGGCTCAAATTCCCCGCGACATGAGGGTTTCTTTGCTCTACATCAATTTTACAGCGATAAAAGCGCAAACACCCCGACGCAATTTCAATATATAGTGCCTATCCTGTAAACATGAACTACATATAGTGTTTATCCACAATGTCATCCACAGCCCCCTGTAACCCTTGCCAGTTACGGTTTTCGCCTGTGGATAACCTTTCCAGAGGAAGAAAACGTGAAACCAGTCGTGATTAAACGGGACGGTTGCCAGGTGCCTTTTGATGAAGTGCGTATCAAAGAGGCAGTCGAACGCGCGGCACATGCGGCGGGTATCAACGATGCAGACTACTGCGCAACGGTGGCCTGTGCGGTCGCTCAACAAATGCAGGATAAATCGCGCGTAGATATCCGCGATATTCAGGACGCGGTCGAAAACCTGTTGATGTCCGGCAATTACAAAAAACTGGCGCGTACCTACATCGAATATCGCCATGACCGCGATATTGCGCGTGAACGCCACGGTCGTCTGAATCAGGAAATTCGCGGTCTGGTTGAGCAGAGCAACATGGCGCTGCTGAACGAAAACGCCAACAAAGACAGTAAAGTGATTCCCACCCAGCGCGACCTGCTGGCCGGCATTGTCGCCAAGCATTACGCCAAACAGTACATCCTGCCGCGTGATGTGGTATTGGCGCACGAGCGCGGTGAGATTCACTATCACGACCTCGACTACTCGCCTTTTTTCCCGATGTTTAACTGCATGCTGATCGACCTGGATGGCATGCTGACCAACGGCTTCAAAATGGGTAATGCGGAGATTGAGCCACCGAAGTCAATCTCAACCGCGACCGCCGTCACCGCGCAGATTATCGCGCAGGTCGCCAGCCACATTTATGGCGGTACCACGATTAACCGTATTGATGAAATTCTGGCGCCGTTCGTCACCGCCAGCCATGCGAAACACAAAGCGGTGGCAGAAGAGTGGCAGATTCCCGATGCGGAAAACTATGCCTTAACCCGCACGGAAAAAGAGTGCTACGACGCCTTCCAGTCACTGGAATACGAAGTCAACACGCTGCACACCGCTAATGGCCAGACGCCGTTCGTGACCTTTGGTTTCGGGCTCGGCGTCAGTTGGGAATCGCGTCTGATTCAGGAATCGATCCTACGCAACCGCATTGCCGGGCTGGGTAAAAACCACAAAACGGCGGTATTCCCGAAACTGGTCTTTGCGATTCGCGACGGTCTGAACCACAAAGCGGGCGATCCAAATTACGATATCAAACAGCTCGCGCTGGAGTGCGCCAGCAAGCGCATGTACCCGGATATTCTGAATTACGATCAGGTCGTGAACGTCACCGGTTCGTTTAAAACGCCAATGGGCTGCCGCAGCTTCCTCGGCGTTTATGAAGAGAACGGCCAGCAGATTCACGACGGCCGCAATAACTTAGGTGTGATCAGCCTGAACCTGCCGCGCATCGCGCTGGAGGCAGAAGGCAGCGAAACCCGCTTCTGGACGCTGCTCGATCAGCGTCTGACGCTGGCGAAGAAAGCACTGATGACGCGCATTGCGCGGCTGGAAAACGTGAAAGCCCGCGTCGCACCCATCCTGTATATGGAAGGCGCGTGCGGCGTGCGTTTAAAAGCGGACGACTGCATTGCGGACATCTTCAAGAATGGGCGCGCCTCGATTTCACTGGGTTACATCGGCCTGCATGAAACGATTAACGCCCTCTTCGGTAGCCAAACGCACGTGTTTGATAACGAAGCGCTGCGTGCCAAAGCCGTGGCCGTTATCACTCGCCTGAAAGCCGCCACCGAACAGTGGAAAGACGAAACGGGCTATGGCTTCAGCCTGTACAGCACGCCGAGTGAAAACCTGTGCGACCGCTTCTGCCGTCTGGATACCGCCGAGTTTGGCGTCGTGCAGGGCGTGACGGACAAAGGGTATTACACCAACAGCTTCCATCTTGATGTGGAGAAGAAGGTGAACCCTTACCAGAAAATCGACTTCGAGCTGCCCTATCCGCCGCTGGCTAACGGTGGGTTCATTTGCTACGGCGAATACCCGAACCTGCAACACAACCTCAAAGCGCTGGAAGACGTGTGGGATTACAGCTACAGCCGCGTGCCTTACTACGGCACCAACACGCCGATCGACGAATGCTATGAGTGTGGCTTTACCGGTGAATTCGAGTGCACCAGCAAAGGCTTCACCTGCCCGAAATGCGGCAACCACGATTCGGCCCGCGTTTCCGTCACGCGCCGCGTGTGCGGCTACCTCGGCAGCCCGGATGCACGCCCGTTCAACGCCGGTAAGCAGGAAGAAGTGAAGCGTCGAATCAAGCACTTAGGCAACGGTCAACTGGGGTGATCCCTTCCGGGCCGCCGCAATGCGGCCCACCTTCCGCGGCACCGTCAACACGCGCCCGCGTCATAACATGGGCTCTACCGTATGAATTACCACCAGTATTATCCCGTTGATGTCGTCAACGGCCCCGGCACCCGCTGCACGCTGTTTGTCGCTGGCTGCGTGCATGAGTGTGTGGGGTGCTACAACAAAAGCACCTGGCGACTCAACTCCGGTCAACCGTTTACGCAGGAACAGGAAGATCGGATCATCGCCGATCTCCAGGATACGACGATCCCACGGCAGGGCATTTCGCTGTCTGGTGGCGATCCGCTTCACCCACAGAACGTGCCTGACATCCTGCGGCTGGTCGAACGGATACGCGCGGAATGCCCCGGCAAAGATATCTGGGTCTGGACGGGCTACGTGCTGGCGGAACTCACGCCGGAGCAGCAGCGGGTGGTCGATCTCATCAACGTGTTAGTCGATGGAAAATTTGTGCAAGACCTGAAAGATCCCGCACTGATCTGGCGCGGCAGCAGCAATCAGGTTGTCCACCGCCTGCGTTGATCGACAGGAAGCTACTGAAGCGCCTGCTGTTTACCCAGTGAGCGTAATTGATCGGACTCCAGCACGGTAACCCGCGCTTTGGGCTCGGGTGAGAACGCCTGATTCAGCAACGCCTGCGCGACCGTTTTCCCCTCAATGGCTCGCCACTTTGCTGGGAACAGGCGGAACAGCGGGGCGGCCAGACTTTCTAGCGGACGGCTGTCCTCTCTTTCTCCTAGCAGCATCGACGGCTGCGCCAATGTCAGATGCTGCCAGCCTTGCTGACGCAGCGATTTTTCCGCTTCTCCCTTCACGCGCGAATAGAAGAAAGGCGACGTCGCACTCGCGCTCAGCGAACTGACGACCAACAGGTGTGTCGCACCCAGCGCCAACGCCACTTTTGCGCCTTCCACCACCAGCGTGTAATCCACATAGCGGAACGCCTGCTTACTGCCTGCCGTCTTGAGCGTCGATCCCAGACAGCAAAAGGCGATATCGACAGGATCGGTCAATTGCGCCAGCACGGCAGACAGATCGGGATCATGTGGATTGACCACGTTCTCCGACGGTGCCAGCGGCTTACGGGTCGGCGCATAGATCGTCTCAACCCGATTATTGGCTTTCAACAGTTGTAATAACTCGTGCCCCACTAACCCCGTTGCACCTAACAACAGTACTCGGCTCATCGGTTTTCCCTCTTACTCAGCGTCTTTCACTATCCCATCTTTTACGTTGCTGTTGTTATGTATGGAAAATTGTTATGTATGGAAAATGTTAGTTATGACAAACGTTAGCGCTGCCAGTGGCGTTTCTTACCAAAGCCCAGCGTATTGTCCGTCATTTTGATTTCTGTCAGATCGAGCCGCCAGATCGGCGCTTGCGATGCTCGGGCAATAGGGAAACGCGCGTTGTATCGCGCTCTGGCCTGCTGCGCGTCATCCCCCTCCAACTGCACCGCCTGTGCCCGAAACTGCACGCCTTTAATCAGCATCACACTCTTCGGCTGGCCGCTGACCGTGCCGGCCACCTGCGGCAACCTTGCCATTATTTCACCGTGGCGCGTCTGCAACTCTGTCATGAGATAGAAGGCTATTTGTTGATCGTCATAAGTATAGAAGCAACTCGCACACCATAATTCCGAATTTTCACCCACGCATAACGTCAGTACGTGCAACTTCTTCAAATAGCGGGAGATTGCCTCAAGATCGCTGCTTTTTTCTCTCGGTTCTTTCTGCATTACGCTGCCTCAATCCACTTTCTGAACGAACGTATCCTGCCCGACCACTAACTGCTCTGCCGCGGAGTGCGGCAACATGGCATACTTTTGGCAACCCCCAGCGATCGCCAACTTCATCCAGCGCGCTGGAACGCCTCGCCAGCCGCTGGGGCTCGATGCGCTGAACGAAGCCTAAAACGATGAGGTGCTATAAAACGGCTATCCCCGCAAGCGCGGGGATAGAAAAAGGGACTTCATCAAATTATGCGTGCCGACATGCGCTAGACGTAAACGCTAATACTGGAGACCTGCCCCTGAAAGCGGTTTAACGCCTCGGCGGCACGCTGCAGGCTTTCGGTATTTTGCACTTCACTACGGGATGATGCGCCCGCGACACCTTGCTGAATGGTGTCGAAAACATTAATCGGCTGGAACACGTTGGAAGGCGGAATACTTCCCCCTTCGGCTCTCGGCGATGAGACAAAACCCAACAGCGCGGACCCTTCTTCACGCCCCAACCGCCCACTGCTGACAAGGCCTTCTACTGTTTCATACAAATCGGCAGGGCTAATGCGGGTGAAATCATACCGCGTCGTCTGACCAGCAGGAACGGCACCGCTGCCCGCCTGATAAGACTGAAGTTGTTCGGACAGCGCCGCTTTCTCTGCATGCTCGGTAGAACGCTTCGCCATCACCTGCTGGCTGGCAAAAACGGACGACTCTGCGGCTTCAACTTTCATATCACCTCCTTACGGTAACGTATGGAAGACAAAATTATGGGCATAGCACATCACCGTGACGGTGGGCAAAAAAATGGCGTACTCTAATACTGACACGCAATCCCCCATCGCGCCAGCCAGAAGCGAGATTTGGTTCCGTGCGGAGAATATTTAGACCAACATGCAACAAGGGGTATAAGCCCAGTTTATCCCCGCTGGCGCGGGGAACACGTATCAGTGAGTCGTGTCAATCAACAAAAGCACTCACAGGAATATCGAATCGTTTAGCAAGCGCTCTCATGTGATCAAGCGTTAGAGTGCGCTCACCATTTAGAATGCGGGATACCAGAGACTTTTTACCAATCTCAGCTTCAAAATCACTCTGCGTTAGCTGATGCTGATCCATAAGGACGCGCAGTAAAGCGATACCGGCTGGGAGTGCTTTAACACGTTCGTTGAAGGCTGCAAACTCCGGTGCATCATCTTCGTATTTGTCAATTTTGGCAGTCAGCATATCGATTAGCGGACTGTCAGGTTCACTCTCGATCAGGTATTCGGTTAGTTTCAGCGCATCCTCATAATCCTTACGAGAGGTGCTGCCTCCAAGGAATGGTACGATACTCGTCAGGTTGTTAGCTGCCTTGATGGCGTCTGCGTACATCATTCTTTATTCCTCCGGTAATACTCTGTCAGCCTGTCGTACTCTGCATGGGATGTGATGTGCTTGATGAAGATTTTCCCTCGCTCAAAATCAGCAAAAAACATCACTCGAAGATGCCCGCCACCAATATCAATAACCCACCATTTTTCCCGGTATTTCATCCTATCCAGACTGGGGAAGCGTTTTTTCATATCGTCCGGCGTTGCATACATTTCGCGTTTGATAACCCGATATAGGTCATCAAGTACTGCCGCCTGATTCGGAAACTGAGTGGTTGCAGTGTCGAAAGGTGCCCGCGAAATAACATGCATTCTGACGCCTTCCCTGTTGTTTCCAAATTGGAAACACTATGCCGTAAACGGAACGAGTTGACAATATGGAAACATGTGTAATTTACATCTCTACTACTCGGTTTATCCCCGCTGGCGCGGGGAACACCTGAGAATGGAAAGGCAGAGCGAAAGGCCATTCGGTTTATCCCCGCTGGCGCGGGGAACACTCGCTGGAAAATTCCTGAGAAGCTGCCAGAGCCGGTTTATCCCCGCTGGCGCGGGGAACACCAGTGGTGAATGACTTGCCATTAATCGACAGGCGGTTTATCCCCGCTGGCGCGGGGAACACACAGAGAGAGCCGTGAGAAAGCCATCATACCCCGGTTTATCCCCGCTGGCGCGGGGAACACCGAACGTCACCGGTCATAACCCGTTCTGTCTGCGGTTTATCCCCGCTGGCGCGGGGAACACATTTCAGCAGATAGCCTGCGATTTGATGCAGACGGTTTATCCCCGCTGGCGCGGGGAACACCTTGTTACGAGTCAGGTTGCCATGTTTGTTCAGCGGTTTATCCCCGCTGGCGCGGGGAACACATGCCGGCGATCCTGATGATGAAGGCCAACTGCGGTTTATCCCCGCTGGCGCGGGGAACACATGATGCTGCTGATTTTAGAGCTAGTAGTATTCGGTTTATCCCCGCTGGCGCGGGGAACACCGCTCGATGTGAGAACGGACATCGGTCGGCAGCGGTTTATCCCCGCTGGCGCGGGGAACACGCCAGCATCGGCGCGAAATTGTACGGGACGTGCGGTTTATCCCCGCTGGCGCGGGGAACACGCGGGGCGCGTTGGGTTAACGGCTGGCCGCTGCGGTTTATCCCCGCTGGCGCGGGGAACACATTCTTTAAATTCGGATGATTCCATTATTTTACGGTTTATCCCCGCTGGCGCGGGGAACACTGAACTACACTTGAACTAACACCACCATCAGACGGTTTATCCCCGCTGGCGCGGGGAACACTCTTAATGGTGATGGTGGAGTGTTGTTAAGATCGGTTTATCCCCGCTGGCGCGGGGAACACTCTCTGACAAGTTCAACTGCGCGAGGATCTAACGGTTTATCCCCGCTGGCGCGGGGAACACGGAAAAATTACGCACAGAAGTTAGCGCAATTGCGGTTTATTCCCGCTGGCGCGGGGAACACATACGCTGTGAACAAGTAACCGCGATTTCGATCGGTTTATCCCCGCTGGCGCGGGGAACACTACTATAACAGTATCATCTACACCTGCATTGACGGTTTATCCCCGCTGGCGCGGGGAACACTTTAACAGACTTAAATACAGACGTGCGCGTTTCGGTTTATCCCCGCTGGCGCGGGGAACACCCGCAGCATAAGGGGGAGTAGATGATTATCGGCGGTTTATCCCCGCTGGCGCGGGGAACACTATTTCTGGCAGCGGGAGAACATCTGGTTGGACGGTTTATCCCCGCTGGCGCGGGGAACACTCAATGCGTTTGGCTATGCCATCCAACGCCTACGGTTTATCCCCGCTGGCGCGGGGAACACTTGTAATAGCTTGCTTGGGTTTTTCTCCAATACGGTTTATCCCCGCTGGCGCGGGGAACACGGATTAGGAGAAGCCCAGAAGCACATGCGTAGCGGTTTATCCCCGCTGGCGCGGGGAACACCAGGCGGTTTAGTGGATGCCGTTAACAACTTGCGGTTTATCCCCGCTGGCGCGGGGAACACACCGATATACCAACTATTTGACAGATCCGCATCGGTTTATCCCCGCTGGCGCGGGGAACACATGGAAAATTCTGTGGCCACGATTTATGATTCCGGTTTATCCCCGCTGGCGCGGGGAACACCTAAGATGTCAACACTAGTCGATGAATCAATGCGGTTTATCCCCGCTGGCGCGGGGAACACTCATGGCTCATCCCTCCCTGCTGCACACACAGCGGTTTATCCCCGCTGGCGCGGGGAACACGTGCATGCACAATGTTATACATATAACTAGCACGGTTTATCCCCGCTGGCGCGGGGAACACTGGTACCAGTAAAAAACGTTAAGAATGCAACGCGGTTTATCCCCGCTGGCGCGGGGAACACATGCACGCTCGGTATGTGCCGCGTTAAAACTGGCGGTTTATCCCCGCTGGCGCGGGGAACACTCTAAAAGTAGAGCATTGTTTTATAATACTTTTTTCGGCATAAAAAATCCCACCGATTTTTCCATATTGTTAAAGATCGCTAACTTATTGATTTTCAATAGGTGAAAAAGAGACTAACCGCAGACCATCCAGATCTACCGGCATTCGGCGGTTTTCGCCCCAGGTTTGGAACTCAAAACCGGATTCCGTATTCGTTGCCCACGCCATGACCACGTTGCCCTGCTCTGCCAGTTCGATAATCTGCTGCCAGATCATTTCCCTCACTCGCTGTGAGGTATCGCCGACATACACGCCTGCGCGAACTTCCAGTAGCCACACCGCCAGCCTGCCGCGCAAACGCGGCGGGACATTTTCCGTCACAACCACCAGCATGCTCATTTAACCCTGCCCCCGGTGGCCGCTATCACCAAACGGTTTCGGTTCTGGAATTGCAGGCGGCTGTGCATCGTCCGGCGGGAGCGGCGGCGTAATGCCACCCGCAGACAAGACTTCCTCAATCAAGGGAATCAGTTTGCTCAGCGTTTTCTGGCTGCGGAAAATATCACGACAGGCAAGCCGTACTTCACGATCCGGCTCGGCAGGGTTGCGGGCTGCAATTTCAAAGGCTTTCGCCACCACGCCCTCAAATTTGATGATATCGGCAATGTCATAAACAAAAGAGAGCGGTTTACCACTGTGAACAAACCCGATCGCTGGCGCGTAGCCCGCCGCCAACACAGCGGCTTCAGTAATGCCATACAGGCAGGACGTCGCCGCGCTAATGCATTGGTTAACCTTATCGCCTCGTTCCCAATCTTTCGGATCGTAACGTCGGCCATTCCATTTCACGCCATATTGTTGCGCCAATAGCGTATACGTTTGGCGCACGCGGGCACCTTCAATCCCCCTGAGCTGATCGACCGAACGACGGCTCGGCGCAGGTTCACCAAAGCGCAGCTCAAACATTTTGCGCACCACTTTAAGGCGCAGTTCCTCATCCAACGCCAGTTTAGCCTGATAGAGCAACTTGTCCGACCGCGCGCCGCCGGGCTGGCCAGACGCATACAGCCGTACACCGGCTTCGCCGACCCACACCAGCAGCGTCCCGACCGTTGCCGCCAGTCGCACGGCAGCATGAGAAACCCGCGTTCCCGGCTCCAACATGATGCAGGCCACCGACCCCACGGGAATATGCGTGCGCACGCCGGTTTTATCCACCAGCACAAACGCACCGTCAATGACATCAATCTGCCCGTATTGCAGAAAGATGAGTGAAACCCGATCCTTAAGCGGGATCGGGTTAAGCGGAACATACATCGTCAACTCTCCCTGTAACGGGGCAGGCTACGCCCGTTTCAGCAGCAGCAGGCCGCACCCCAATGCTTTGCTTTTTCCTAACCCTTGTCGGGCAGCCGTCGCAAAGCGTTCAGCATCCGTAATGTGAAGCACGCCGTCATAATCCACGCTGCTGAACATAATCGCCGCCGACTGGCCGGGCTTATTCAGGCGATGGCGTTGATACCCATCGACCCGACACGACGACACCGCAAAGCCTGCGTTTTCCCCTTGGCGCACCAGCCAGTCATGGGCGCGTCGTTGCTGGTGCTGCCACAGTTCCACGCCAGATAGCCCGGCAGCTCTCGCCTGATGACGTGCATCCATCAACACATCGCTACGCTTGCCGTCCCGCGTGACCACCGGATTAGCTCGTAGCGAAAACGCCAGCGTCATACCGTCACGCCACTGAGGTTGATAGGGTTTGGTTTCCACCTGAAACAGGTTATGACCCGCCTGTGGAGCCTGTTCAGAAAGCAGGTAAAACAGGCTTTTGGTTTCATGCGCTTCCTCGCGGAACAAGAACGACCGCTGCGGCTGGTCAGGGAAAAGCTGCCAGAGCCACTGGTGGCTGGCATAGCCCCCCGCGTGCAGCCGCTTTTCCGCCATCACGCGCGGCAACACATTGGTTTTCAGCGTTATTCTGGAAAAATACATCATTCATCTCCCTTTTCACTGCCGACATATTGCACGCGGGAGGTGAACTGCCAGCGCCGTCGATCGGCGGGCTGATCGTTTCGTGAGACCCGATATTGCTCTGTTAGCCCCGTGTCGGTTTCCTGCTCCCAGTAGCACACGCCCTCGGCACGGCCGATCATCTCTAACGCGAGATCGTTCAGCGCAGGCGTCTGCTTTGCTAACTGCCACACCTCGGCCAACGTGCCAGCAAACAGGTGCGGTGCCAGCGGCAGCGCAGGCGGACAGCTTTTACGCCCGAAATAAAGCGTAAACACCGGTGATAACAGTGCATCCCGCAGCGCACTTAACGAGTAAGGTGCATCCGGCGTGGCGCTAATGGCGATATGGTAATAGGCATCACAGCGGTATTCGCGTGAGGTCAGCATGGTTTCGAGCGATTGCCCTGCCTCCGGCCGCAATTCATCACGCCTTGTGTAGCGCGGCACCTTGCGGTTTTCTTTCGGCATCTGCACCGTGTGGTAGTCATTCAGCCAGGTTTCACGATCGGAAAGCGGTCGCACCGCCACATGGTAATGCTGGTTGAAAACCGTCAGCGCGGCTCGATCGTCACGCCGGATCCCTAGCGCCGCCGCCAACAGCCCCAGCAGCGCCGAACGGCTGGGTACCGTCGAGGTGTGGCGCACCTCACCGACCGCCACTTCCCCCCACGACACTAGCGGGGCGTAGACCTGGAAGACCAAATAGTTATCCATAGCGCGCTCCTACTGGCTGATGAAATCCAGTAACCCTTGCAGCGAACCGCCCTCGCTGTCGGCTTCCACGTTCAGCTCATAGGAAGGAACGCTGCCCGCAGAGGCGTACACCCGGTCAAATTTGTTTTTTTGTTTACGCAACAGATCGATGGCGTCATTGACCTGATCGTCACTGCGGATGGGTTTGAAAAACGCGACCGACAAGGTACGCGGCTGATCGGTGCTCTTTTCTGCCAACGCATAGGTTGCCAGCGCCCGACTGGCAAAGCTGTTCTGCTTGCCGCCCGGCGATACGGTCAGCACCGTTTCCGTCAGCGCACGCAGGGTACGCACCACCAGCGCTTCATCATTATTCAGATTTTCCAGCAGCAGATCGCGGTTAATGCAGACATAGTGATAGAACAGCGCCGAAGCAAAGCTCTGTTCGCCCATATGCGCCGATCCGCTGTCAGTTGCCGTATTTAGGTCATCCACCGCCGTGAAAAAGTCATCTTCGATGGTGACAGCACTCACGCCCAGCGCATGTGCCACCTGACAGGCTGCTTCGATATCGAATTCAGGGCTGGAGGCCAGCATCCGACCAAACAGCGCGATATCAACACTGGTGGCATCCTTACGCAAAAGTTTTAGCTCTTCGCTATTCGGCTTACGGGATTCTGCGACCAGACGCGCAACCAGTTGGTCGATCAATGCCCTTTCCTGCACGCTGAAGTGAGCAAGCTGTTCGATATCGTATTTTTCCAGTGGGTCTTTACTGCCTTTTTCTTCTTTTTTCGGTTTACCGAACTGCTCAGCAATGTTTTTCGCCGCTTCATCGGCCAGCTTTTCACTCATGCCTCCGGCAATCAGCGCAGCATAAATATCACGCCCTATGCGACGGCTGCGGGTGCCGATATGGCCGTCCATCGCAGATTCAAACACCTCAGAGGTACGCCATGCACGTTTCAGGCTTTGCGAGGACACCCGCAAACGCTCGACGCCGCCAACGATGGCAGTTTTCGGACGTCCCGCGTCATCACGGTTCAGGTTAGAAGACGGATAGGCGGTTAAAAAATGAAGCTGGATAAAAGTGGTCATCAGTTATTCCTTGTCTGAAGCGGTCGTTGACGTTTCTGTCGTTAACATTGCTGTCGTGTCTGGCTCATCGGCGGTGATATTTTGTGACGCCTGCGCATACTCGCACGCCCAGCGCACGGCGTTGCGTCGTAAAGGATGAAGCGTCGGCGCACGGTTTTCCTGCCGTGCCTGCCACTCATCCACCCACAGGAAAATACCGTCCGCCAGTGAAGGGAGGTTTACACCTGCCTCACCGCGTATTTGTACAGCGCGAAAAAGCTGGCGATGCAGTTCTTCCGGCGTTTGCGCCCGCTGGAGCCGTTCAAAACGCAAAGGGGAAAGAAAAGGACGGTCGCCGCCCTGCTTTTCACCTAGCTGGGCAGCGAAGCTGGTCTTCAACGTGTTTTTCTCCGCATGTGCCGCGACAGAAACAAAAATCGCCAGCGCCACGATGTGGTGTTCCTTTTCCAGCCGCGCGGTGAGCTTTCCCGCCAAAGCGTGATACCCCGGACAGGTCAACACGCCAAAAGGCGGTGCAGCGCGGCGCAACTCTGCCCGACGCGCACGACCATTGCCCGCAGCGCTGTGGCGATTTTGTAGCGCCTCGAACCAGTCACTAATCTTTTTTGCGTCATCCTTGTTGATGACCAAAAAATCAGCCGTGTTTGCCATCCACTGCCTCCTGCATTTGTTTAATGGATTCTGCCGCTTTTTGCTTATAGAAAAACGCACTCAGCTTTTTCCGCGTTCCCGCCGCCTTAACCAGATCGCGGTGTTCGTCTGGGTTGCTAAACACGCGGGCATCGTAGTTCTCCAACAGGTAGCGATAGAGTGCCTTTTGCCACGTTTTCAGCGCAGTGGCGGGGGCATCGCCCTGAGCCAGAGACCGACAGAGCCGCATAAAACCGGGCTGCGTTTCCTGCCAGAACGCAATATCAATGGCGCTGAAATCCCCTTTTGCGTCCTTCGGGCGCGAAAACCAGGCTTCCTTAATCATCTGACGCAGCAGCGTGGCACTGTCCCGTGCCAGTTCTACCGCCAGTTGCAAATGATCTTTATATTCACGTAACGCTAGGGGATCATCACGAAAACGGGCAGAAGCAAACAACTGCGGAACATGGTGCTCATACCAGCAGCGCGCCTTCATGTTGTCCATATCGTAACCAAAACACCACAGCCCAGAGTCTCTACGCAGCTCATCCCGCCGGGTATTGTGGTGCACGACCGTCGCGGGAAAGGTGCTATTAAGCTTATCTTCCCCTTGAACCAGCAGCCCCAGCCAGTCACGGTACGCCAGCCCGCCCGGTTGCCCTTTCACCGAAAGAAAAGGGGCATCGCCTTTCAGAGCATGACGATAGGGAGTGAGCGGGTGCCGCCAACTGTCGTACTGAATACCGTAGTTTTTGGTGCGATACTGCGTGAGCAATACAGCCGATTCCGTGCCACACAGGTCGCATTCACCCGTCTGTAGCGTGGTGAAATCCAGCTCGATGCGGCGAGGCATGCCCCAATAGGCTTGCAGCCGATGCGCATTTTCCGGCGTCACGGGTGGGTGAGCGCCATCGCTGGTCTGCGTATCCGCTAACCACGGGAACACCGTGGCATCGGGTTTACCCTTGGGCATCACCTCTTGCGTCACCACGTTCATCCAGAGTTTTTTCCACAGCGGCAGACTGGTATCTTCCGGCATAAGCAGCGTCGTAATAGGCCCGCCGCCGCGCATCCCGGTGCGATGCCCCTGCCCACCGGATGGCGCATTGGTTTGCAGTGTGAACAGCGCCATTGCCGCACAGTGTGGGCAAACTGCGTTTACCGTACCGCGCTTGATGAAGTGATCTTTATTCAGCTTGAGCGTATTGCCGCCGGGGGCATCGATCAGCAGGCCGGAAATTGGCGTCGGGTCGCTGTCGAGCGTGGTGAAATCCTGCATAAAAGCAGGCTTCTGTGCGCCAAACTGCATCGCCGATGCCAGCGTGGCTAACGCTTGCGGAAAATCGGAGCCAAGTCCTTCTTCCCAGATTTCACTCCAGTCATCGTCATCGACGGGCGCATAGGCAGTTTGCAGCAGACCGATAAGAAGCTGATAACCCGCCCCCTGCAAATCGGCACGCGGCCAGGCGAGATCGATAATCGTGTCGTCGGGGAGTTGCTGCGGGGAAATGTTACCCATCCTGCCATCCGCGAATACAGCGGGTAACCAGGGTTCTTCAATCAATGAAAACATCGTACCTCCTGTGTACGCCGCATCCCTGCGGCAAGCCGATTACGGCTGGTTCTACAGTCTCTTTTTTAACGCATTCAGCCCGCGACGCCAGAGAGATGGCTCACGTTTGTGGCTCAGCACTAGGATAGTGCAGGCGGGGTGTGGCGGCACTTGCAAAACCCCCTTTATATCTTTCCTTTGCCAAAGCAGCAATAACAGACAAAACACCTGTGATATCTTTTCGTGTAAAGTAATTTTTTGCCGTTGAAAGTTACCTGATATACATTACAAAAAGTAAGTTTACACGGAGAGCAAAAATGACAATGAAAATAACCGGGTTAAAAAACTATATTCAATCTGCATTAGGATTTAAAATTAAGGCTGCTAAAACAAAGCTCAATGTCCCATTCAGCATCCAGGATGCTTTCCAGTTCTTCGAATTAGACATCTACCTGCCAAACGGTGCACTCATACCTCTGTTGGCCATCATCCAGCACGATGGAGAATACCCAGGTATTGTTGCCCTAAAAAAACGCCTCGCTGTTATCGAGAAAAAAACGGAAAGGGTTGTCGTTTACGTTACTAATACGCTCTCCTTTGTAGAACGGAAAAGCCTTATTGAACAACAAATTAACTTCATCTCCATTGACCGGCAATTCTTTATTCCTGAATTAGCTATGGATTTGCGCGAAGCATTCAGAATGAGGAAACAGAATAAGGAAAGGGGCACTGAATTTTCTCCCGCAACCCAAGCCATACTAATCCGGTTACTTTATGACGGATGGAACCAATCTGGTTTAGCCTACAACGCTTATGAACTCATGGCACCTTATAAGTACAGCAGGGTAACGCTTTCCAAAGTCACTACAGAACTAATCAACGCAGATATACTCATTCCTGATACTGAAGAGGCATTTACAACCAAACGTTATACTTTTACCCATTCGCAAAAAGATACCTTTAAAAAAGCCCTGCCGATGATGCGTAGCCCTGTTAAGAAAACGGTTATGGTGAACAAAATCCCAAAATTAGGTAAAGACGTATGTTATAGCGGTGATACTGCTCTGGCGAAATACACCCTACTTTCATCAGGCCGACACCCTGTATTCGCGATGACGCAGAAAATCTACACAACATTTTTGGAGAGCGGCCAGTTTAAAGAGGTGACGGATATTGACAGTGCAAAAGCCACTATCGAGATCTGGCGCTATCGTAGCCCTAAATCTTCAACTAATGTCGTTGATGAAGTATCCCTTTATCTGGCTTTTAAGGATAATCCTGATGAAAGAATTCAACTATCGCTCGATGAAATTAAGGAAAATTACCCATGGATGAAATTCGCGGACTAGGCCTTTTTGGTGAATATTTCAAGGATTATCAAGATCAATATGTGTTGATCGGCGGAGTAGCCTCCTGGATTACTCTCGATGAGGTCGGGGAGCCATTCCGATCGACTAAAGATTTAGACATCGTTTTGATCATTGAAACCTTGACCCCTGAGTTTTTGAATAAATTCTGGGAGTTCATCAAAGCAGGAGGCTATGAACATCGCCAAAGCGGTGGCGAAAAATCAATCTTCTATCGTTTTAAGAACCCTGAAGACAGCACTTATCCAGTACAAATAGAGATTTTTTCACGTTCACCAGAAGGTATAACTCCACCTAAAGATGCATCTATCATTCCCATACCAACGGGAGAGGATATTTCTAGCCTTTCGGCTATTCTGCTCGACGACAATTACTACGCTTTTCTGAAGAATGGTCTTCAACAAACTGAACGCTTATCGTACATCGGTGCAGACCGACTAATTCCCTTCAAAATGCATGCTTGGCTCGATCTTTCAAATCGTAAAAAAGCAGGTGAAACCATCGATACCAAAACCATAAATAAACATCGCAACGATGTCATTCGACTTTCTGGTCAACTAACTGAAAACGCAATAGAAATACCCGATGACATTCGAATCCACATGGAGATATTTTTAGCTGCTCTACCCAACGAAAACGTTAATTTAAGAAATTTGGGTATACGTGGCTCTATTAGTGATGTCATTTACCGCATAAAAATAGGCTTCGGTCTCGTTTAATCTTGCTATACCGGACGTGAGAATCCGAATGACTTCAAAGCGTCACGCCGGGGCGTCACACAATCGCTTAACGTTTGTCAGGTTCGCTCATCAATCGTTATGTAATTAGCAAAAATACAGGTTCTTTGTATGTAAAAGACGTGTGCTCTCACGCCGAGTACGATAAGTGGTGGAAAGCTCAAACGAAGACAAAAAGGTGAATTATGCGAAATACATCTCTGGGTTCTAACCATTCTGTAGGAATCAGTGAGCTCATCGAAAATTTACCGCTTCTGCTTCAGGAAGCCTCTGAGCAGCTTAACAGCTTGTCTGTTTTACTCTCTGCCTGTATGGAACCTATTGAAGACGATAATGATCTTCAGGAAAGAATGGAGTGCATCAATCAACTTTACCTCTATTCTTCTGATGTCAATGATATTCCAGCCACTTTTGCAGAGCTCATCGCGCACAGAGTCTATGAATATGAAAAGAAACACCGAGATGTGCCCCACGTCAGTCAGGCTGAAGCCTTAGCTTTTTTTATTGAAGAAAGAGGGCTGAAACAGTCAGATTTAAAGCAAATTGCAACGCAAAGCGTCATCTCTGACATTATTAACGGTAAGCGAACCATGACATTACAGCAAGTTAAGGATTTTTCTCGCTACTTTAATGTGCCTGTTGAGACATTTATTGACTGAGCATCAACCCCACTCGCTCGCTATAAAACGCGTGGGTTTCACCCCGATTCAGCAGCAGCACTTCGGCCTGTGGACGGTGTAATTGCTGCCGAAACCGCTCCAATGCGTCACCTTCCAATATTGGTAATCCAGTTTTACATTTCTGCCACCAACTTAAGCGCACCTGCACGCGGCTTTGCTCCCAGGCGAAGGTGTCCGATGTGGCGTAAGGCTGTGGAAGTTCACCGTCATTTTCCGCTTTCCATGCCAGATACAGATCCAGCGTTTCCTCTCCCATACGGGTGGAGATATCCACCGCATCGCTCCAGCCTGCTTCGCTGGATTGAGCACAGTAACCGTGTACCAACGCCAGCGCAGACTGTAGTGCGAAAGAACGCTGACCGTAGTTTTTCCCCAAAACCGTGCAGGCTATCGCTTCCAGAGCCGGAGGCACCGCGATCTGTTCTTCATACACGCTGTTGATCAGCAGCCGCGCCGCTTCCGGCATTTTTATCGCACCGTGTTCGCGTAATATCGCCTGCGTGCGCCACAGTGCAGCATGATCGGAGTAAACGTAGCCGCTGTTGCGCAGTTCATCACCCAGCCAGTCGGCTCCTGCTTCCGGCTGCCAGACCGGTGCCATAATGTGCAGCACCGCCGCCGGGCGCTCATCCTTCAGCGGTGCAGTGTCCATTTCAGTTTTACGACGCCCGTCGGGCAACCGGATATGCCGCTGTAGCCTCCCTGCACGCTGAATCAGCAGATCGATCGGCGCAAGATCGCTAATCATGTTATCAACATCAATATCCAGCGACTGCTCGACAACCTGCGTGGCAATCAGCACCTTGCCAGCACGTTGTTCCGGCGTGCTGTCTTTGCCAAACCACGTCAGCGCCTGTTCCTCAATCGCCATACGATCGCAAAAGGCAAAGCGGCTGTGGAACAGCAACGTATTTTCCTCTGCAATCCCCGCTTCAATGAGCTGGCGATACACGGCGATGGCGTCATCCACCGTATTCCTGATCCAACAGATCGATTGCCCTGCCGCCACGGCAGCCTTCACGCGTTCAATGCCCTGCAACCGTTCCGTCAACCAGCCAATCTTGACCTCGCGTCTCACTTCCGCCCGCGTATCCAACAGCGTTTCCCGTAGTCCCTCACGCGTTAGCTGCGTCAACCACGGATAAGCCGCGTCGGGGTCAGGCTGCACAGCCTCACACGCGATCCCCTGCGAAAACGCCCACGTCAGCTTTTCCCGCAGATTAAGCGGCAACGTCGCGGTGAGGATAATCACGCTACCACCCTGCTGCGCATGGAAGCCAATCAACAGCTCGATCAGCTTGCTCATGTAGGCATCATACGCATGTACTTCATCCAGAATCAGCAACTTGTTCTGGAGCCCCAACACCCGTAGCGACTGGTGGCGAAACGGCATCACTGCCATCAACGCCTGATCGAGCGTACCCACGCCGATATCCGCCAGCAGCGCTTTCTTGCGCGAGTCCGCAAACCAGATGTTGCAGTCTTTGCTGGCGGCATTTTCTTCCTTGTCATACTGCGCCTGCCCCTGACTGTCACCTTCCCACAGCGATTGCATAAACGCTGATGACATATGCCGCGCCCCGTGCGCCAGCATCAGAGAAGGGTTGTGCTCTGGTGAATATAATGCACGGTAGGCCTTGGCAAGCCGCAGATACATGGCATTCGCCGTCGCCATTGTCGGCAGGCCGACATAAATACCGCTCGCTTTTTGCTGCGCCATCAGCCGATGCGCCAGTATCATTGCCGCTTCCGTTTTCCCCGCGCCAGTCACGTCTTCCAGAATGAAAAGCTGCGGCCCGTCAGCGGAGATATCAGCCTCCAACGCGTGCTGTTGCAGCGGCGTTGGCCGCTGGATAAACGGAAAGAGCTGTGGGATAGAATGAAAAGGGGCAGGAGACGGGGATCGTGGCAAACGCGAGATGACCCTTTCTGCCGTCGGCAGCGCGTGTTCACGCCAATAGGTTTCGAGTGGCATCGGCGTACTGCAATAGCAGAAATCCTGCTGGCGCGAGCCCAGCCAATCTGCCAGCACCGTCAAGCCAGCCAGCGCCCAACTTTGCTGCTTCAGCCGGTTTCGCCAGCCTTTATCAGCGAAACAGGCAGGGAGCGTAGACGCATCGGGAAAACACGTTTCCAGATCATGCAGGTAATGCTCTACCGCCAGATAGTCATCACGATGAAAAGCCAAACTGCCTTTGCATTCCGCCGCCGGTTTGCCGTGGTGCCCGGTAACAATGTTCAGCCAGATCTCCAGCGTATTTTTCACCACCGAAGTGGGCTTTTTCGTCCCTAAAGGAAATAAAGTGGGAATGTCATCACGCATCGTCCATAGCCAGAAGCCCAGATCGTCATGCCTGTCTCTCCCTGACTGCCCCGAATACTGGACTAACGGGGAATCAGGGTTGGCATATTTGCCCTGAAAACCACGGGCAAATTTTCCGATATCGTGCCAGGCCAAAAAATACGCAAACCATGCAGCGACATCATCATCGCCCGCTGCCAGTTCACGCAGCACATGGTTAGCCTGAAAATAGTTTCCCTTTAATAGGAAATAGCCACAGGCTGCCACATCCAAACCGTGATAAGGCAGCAGATGATAATCATCCCCCTCCAGCGCATCTGTCGATCTTTTTGCTTTTCCCCAATACTGGAAATAGCGCCGGCCGATGATGTCTTCCTTGTCCATAGGTTTTACCTGTCAGAGTGAGCTTTTCCGACAATATCACGCCGTTGGCGCATTGCTCGCTAGCGCGACGACGTTCTCTTGCTCTGCGGGTGCTTTGCTGGATTTCTCTTTTTTCTTTTCCACGTAGGTCAGTTTTTCCTGATTCTGCGCTGGCGGGGTAAGCGGGTGGGATTGGCCGGTGAAGACGCCGCCTTTTTCGATAGAGAGTTCATCGGTGAAAATATCGCCGAAGACTGTTCCCTGTGCCAGAATGGCGACGACGCTTGCGGCTATGCGTCCTTCAACACGACCGTTGATGACGATCTGCTGCGATTTCATTTCGCCGTTGACCTGACCGGTGTGCTCCACTTTAATCGTGTTATCACACTGCACATCACCTTCTACTCGGCCTTCTACGGTAATGTTGCCATCCACGGCCAGAGAGCCCGTCATACGCGCGCCCTGAGAAATGAAGGTGTCTTTTTTCACGCGCACAGGGTTCACTGAATTAATCAACTCGTTCGATGGGCTGATAGCGGGAGAGCTGTTTATTTCACTGCGCTCTTGCGATTCTTTGGCGTCTTTTTTGTTTTTATCGAATGAAAACATCGTGTTATTCCTTTTAACAGTATAGAAAAATGCGATCGTGGCACTTGTGGCGAGTACAACGGCCACTCCCTGACCGTAATAGTGAAGGGGAAATTCGCTATAAATATCAATAAGCCAAGCGATAACCAATAAAGCCCATATCGCCCATATTCCCCAAAGCAGGTTGTAACTACGCACGATCGGAACGCCGATTAAATTCAATTTCCAGGGTGGAAATATCAGGAATGGTAATACGAAGCGCTTTACGTCCACCTTCCAGATAGCGTATGTCAATCTGAACATCAGCACTCTCACCGACGTGCTGTTTCACTACCGTTTTTAATTCATCCAACATGTTATCCAAGATTTTATGAGCCATGCCATTCTCTCCTTCTTGGTATCTTCCTTCTTATGACAGCCGCGCAGTACCGCCAAATGACATAAAGAGTATCGGGCAAAAAGGTATTTTATTTAGCCCACGTGTTCGAAAACTCGATCGCGTTCACTTTCCTTTTTCTACGCCTTTATGTCAAAAAAACATGATTACCCATACACTTAAAATATTCCTGTAACTCACAATCTCTTCCCCAGTTTATTTCCTCCCTGCTATTTTATCCTGTAGACATTCTCATAATGATATTGCTTAGCTAAACCGATTCTTCTATTTTAGCAAACAGTCTAATTATCCTTGATAAGAGTAACGTTATGGCAAACAGAGTTTGGGTCATGGGCGACGCGGTTGTCGATCTCATCCCGGAAGATACGGAACGCTATCTGAAATGCCCAGGCGGTGCACCCGCCAATGTGGCGGTCGGCATTGCCAGACTGGGGGGAAACAGCGCCTTTGTTGGTCGCGTCGGTGACGATGTTTTTGGCCATTTTCTAAAAACGGTGCTGGAACGGGAAAGCGTTGATACCCGCTACATGGCACACGACAGGTTCCATCGAACTTCAACCGTGGTCGTGAGCCTCGATGAAACAGGGGAACGCACCTTCACGTTTATGGTGCGCCCGAGTGCCGATCTGTTTTTACAACCGGAAGACCTGCCGGTGTTCAGCCAGAGAGAATGGCTGCACCTCTGCTCGATTGCACTCTCGCAGGAGCCCTCGCGCAGCACCGCATTTGCGGCGATGCAGCAGGTGAAAGCCGCACAGGGATGGATCAGCTTCGACCCGAATATTCGTGACGACCTCTGGCAAAGCGAGCAGGAACTGCGCGACTGTCTGGCACAGGCGCTGATGCTGGCCGACGTGGTGAAGCTATCGCGTGAAGAACTGGCCTTTCTCTGCTCGACACCGGATGTTGAAGCGGGAATTCAGCAGTTTATGCAGCGCTACCCCACCCAACTCTTGCTAGTGACGCTGGGCGGCGAAGGTGTCTGGCTGCACGATCGCCATCGGCTACAACACTTTGCCGCGCCGTCGGTAACGCCCGTCGATACCACTGGCGCGGGCGATGCTTTCGTCGCCGGTTTGCTGCACGGTCTGGCGCAGTATGATGACCTGTCGCAGCCACTTAGCTGGGATCCCATTATCGAGCAGGCGCAGCGGTGCGGTGCACTGGCTACCACGGCAAAAGGCGCAATGACCGCACTCCCCCACGCTCAGCAGTTGCACGCACGCCCCTAGCCAAGCCCTAATCCCCTCGTTTGATACGGTTACCGCCCGGTTTTGTAGTCAGGATCACAGTTACAGAATCGGGCGAATGAAATTTCTTGCTAACCCTTCTGCTGGCTTTTATTTTCCTCTTGAAAAACCGGTTTAGCAATTTAGCTAAACACGAGAAATCCAAAAACAATAAATCGCCTTCACGACGAGAACGAAAAAATGAAACCAAGCCACCTTGCTGTGACGATAGGATTATTACTTTCCTCCCCGTTTTATGTTTCCGCTGCCAACCCCGACAGTATTGAAGCCCGTCTGAACGCCATGGAGCAGCGTCTGCAACAGGCTGAAGCCCGCGCTCAGGCCGCCGAAGCCAGAGCTGACGCCGCTGAAAAGCAAACCCAACAGCTCACCACCCGCACTACGCAAACCGAACAAAAAACCCAGCAGGTGGAACAGCGTACAACAGCGCTGGCCAAGCAGAAGTCGTTCGCTGATGGATTTGAATTCCACGGCTACGCACGTTCTGGCCTGTCGATGAATGATTCTGCCACCAGTGCTAAAACCGATATCGGGCCGGGGATGTCCCCTGCGGGTCAGACTGGCGGACATATTGGCCGTTTAGGCAATGAAGATGACACCTACGTCGAGCTCAAACTGGAGCACAAACAGAAGCTGGATAACGGCGCAACCACCCGCTTCAAGGTGATGATGGCGGATGGCCAACGCAGCTATAACGACTGGACGGCGGCCACCAGCGACCTGAACATCCGTGAAGCCTTCGTCGAGCTGGGTTCACTGCCAACCTTCACTGGTGCCTTTAAGGACACCACGCTGTGGGCGGGTAAACGCTTCGATCGCGATAACTTCGATATTCACTGGCTGGACAGCGACGTGGTCTTCCTCGCGGGCACCGGCGGCGGAATCTATGACGTGAAATGGGCAGATAGCGCCAAGAGTAACTTCTCACTGTATGGCCGCAGCCTCGGCGAAATTACCTCGCTGGATAACGACATCAAAAACTACGTCTTTACCGCTAATAACTACGTCGGGCCATTCCAGTTCATGCTGAGCGGGTTAAGCGCTAAAAATAACAGCGTAGAGCAAGCCAGAGCAAACGACATCCAAAACGCCAAGGCCCTAAATACATCAACTTGGATTACTAACACCAATGCGGGCGACAAAGGCTATCACGCAATGGTGGCTTACCACGGCGACAGCTTCTACGGCTTGCGCGACGGGACATCGAAAACCGCGATCCTTTACGGCCACGGGCTGGGCGGCGAAGTGAAGAACATCGGCTCCGATGGCAACCTGACTAACGATGCCAACACCTGGCGCTTTGCGACCTACGGCACAACGGCGCTGAACAAGACCTGGAGCTTCGCGCCGTCCATTCTGGCGCAAACCAGCAAAGACCGTTACGTCAGCGGGGATAGCTACGAATGGGTGACGTTTAATGCGCGCCTGATTCAGGAAATCACCGAAAACTTTGCACTGGCCTATGAAGGCAGCTATCAATACATGGACCTCGATCCGCGCGGTTATCGGAGCCTGAATCAGGTTAGCGGCGGCTTCTACAAGCTGACCTTTGCACCAACGTTCAAGGTCGGCGATATCGGTAACTTCTTTAGCCGCCCTGAGCTGCGCGTGTTTGCCAGCTACATGGACTGGGATAAACGGCTGGATAACTACTCCAGTGAAGATACGTTTGGCTCCACCGGCTTTAAAGCAGGCGGCGAATGGAACTTCGGTATCCAGATGGAAACCTGGTTCTAACCCTTGCCCAGCCTTGGCGTCGATTACACGCTAATCGACGCCAAAGAAACTGCATATCCGATTGAACAAGAGGAATAATATGGATATCAACAAAACCGCCGCCGCGCTCATCCCCCTTCTCGGCGGGAAAGAGAATATCGCCAGCGCGGCTCACTGTGCGACTCGTCTGCGTCTGGTACTGAATGACGACAATTTGGCTGACAAGAAAGCGATCGAGAACGTTGACGGCGTGAAAGGCTGTTTCCAGAATGCCGGACAAATGCAGATCATTTTCGGCACCGGGCTAGTCAACAAGGTGTATGCCGAGTTCATCAAAGTGGCAGGCATCAGTGAATCGAGCAAATCCGAAGCCGCCTCGATTGCCGCGAAAAAGCTGAATCCGCTGCAACGTCTGGCGCGCCTGCTGTCGAACATCTTCGTCCCCATCATGCCAGCGATTATCGCGTCTGGTCTGTTGATGGGACTGCTCGGCATGATCAAGACCTACGGCTGGGTCGATTCCAGCAGCGCGATCTTCGTCATGCTGGATATGTTCAGCTCCGCGGCATTTATTATCCTGCCTGTTCTAATCGGCTTTACCGCCGCACGGGAATTCGGCGGCAACCCTTATCTGGGCGCGACGCTGGGCGGTATCCTGACCCATCCGGCGCTGACCAACGCTTGGGGCGTCGCCGGGGGCTTCCAGACCATGCATTTCTTCGGCATGGACATCGCCATGATCGGCTATCAGGGCACCGTGTTTCCGGTCCTGCTGGCCGTCTGGTTCATGAGCATCGTGGAAAAGCGCCTGCGTAAAGTCGTACCAGACGCGCTGGATATCATCGTCACACCGTTCTTGACCGTCATCATTTCCGGCTTTGTCGCCATGTTGCTCATCGGTCCCGCTGGACGGGCGCTGGGCGATGGCATTTCTTTGGTTCTCAGCACATTGATTGCTCACGCTGGCTGGCTGGCCGGTTTACTGTTCGGCGGCCTCTATTCAGTTATCGTGATCACTGGCGTCCATCACAGCTTCCATGCCATTGAAGCTGGACTGCTTGGCAACCCGAATATCGGCGTCAACTTCCTGCTGCCGATTTGGGCGATGGCGAACGTGGCGCAGGGCGGCGCGTGTCTGGCGGTATACTTCAAAACGCGTGATGCCAAAACCCGAGCGATTGCCGTTCCCGCTGGGCTATCTTGTCTGCTAGGCATCACGGAAGCCGCGATATTTGGTATCAACCTGCGCTTCATTAAACCGTTCCTGGCGGCGCTGGCAGGCGGTGCACTCGGTGGCGCATGGGTGGTTTTCAATCACGTCAATATGACGGCCGTCGGGCTGACCGGTTTTCCGGGACTGGCGATTGTGCAAGGGGGCTCAATGCTTAACTACCTGATTGGGATGTTAATTGCGTTCGGGGCTGCCTTTATCCTTTCCTTACTGCTGAAATATAAAACGGATAGCGAATAATGAAGGAAGTCCACTTACTAAAGCGCATGGCGCAGGCCCTGATGTCAGGCCATTCACGGAAACAGGAAGATCCGTATCGCCCGGAATGGCATCTGTCTCCGAACGTTGGTCTGCTCAACGATCCGAATGGATTTATTCATCACAATGGGCGTTACCATCTGTTTTATCAGTGGAATCCTTTAGCCTGTGCCCACGGAGCGAAATTTTGGGGGCACTGGAGTTCCGCCGATCTGGTGAACTGGACGCATGAACCCGTCGCGCTGGTACCGAGCGAAAGCTATGAAAGCCACGGCTGCTACTCCGGTTCTGCCGTGGTGGATCAGGGCGCGATCACGCTGATTTACACCGGTAACGTCAAATATGATGACGGTTCACGTACCGCGTTTCAGTGCCTCGCCCGTGAGAACCCTAACGGTGAATATGACAAGCTGGGCGCGGTTCTGACGCTCCCCGACGGCTACACCGGCCACGTTCGCGATCCCAAAGTGTGGCGTCATGACGACCACTGGTACATGGTGCTCGGTGCACAGGATCTCGATCGACAAGGTAAAGTGCTGCTCTATCGTTCTGCCGATCTGCTGGCGTGGGAAAAGATCGGCGAGATCGCCGGTTCCCGTTTGGGCGGGCTCGGTGATTTTGGCTATATGTGGGAATGCCCAGATCTGTTCCCGTTGGATGGCAAAGACATACTGATTTGCTGTCCACAGGGCGTTCCCGCCGAAGAGGAACGCTACCTGAATACCTTTCAGGCTGGCTATTTCATCGGCTCACTCAATTACGAAAACGGCGCTTACCCGCATCAGGATTTCCACGAACTGGATCTCGGCTTCGAGTTTTATGCGCCACAAACCACGCTGAGTGAAGACGGGCGACGCCTGCTGTTCGGTTGGATGTCGATTCCTGACGACAATGAATTTTTTGAACCGACAATCGAACATGGCTGGCTCCATACCATGACCTGTCCGCGTGAGCTCACGCTGCATGACGATCGCGTTTATCAACGTCCTGCGCGCGAGTTGCAATTGCTGCGCAGACAGCATTGCGCCTGGCAGGGCGCCGCAGACTACGCGTCTCCGCTAGACGCTAGCAGCGCAGAAATTCTCATCACCGTGCAGGGAGAATTCCAGCTCAGCCTCACTTCCCAGTTGGTTCTCTGTTGGGACGGTGAACGCGTCACGCTAAGCCGACGTAACCGTCGTACAGGCGAGCCCGAGCATCGTTACTGGCGCGGCGTTCTGAACCAATTGCAGATCTTGTGCGATTGCTCCAGCGTTGAAATTTTTATCAACGACGGTGAAACCGTGATGTCTGCACGCTATTTCCCGGAAAGCGAGGCGATCATGACGTTCAGCGGCTCGGGGCAATTAACGCTACAGCACTGGCTGTTAGCGCCATGCGTGATAGAATAACGTCCCTTTTTTCTGATAGCAGACCTCGCGGTGAAACCGACTAAACGCATAACAATCAGTGATATCGCCGCGCTGGCTGGTGTATCAAAATCTACCGCCAGTCTGGTACTTAACGGGCGCAGCAAAGAGTTTCGCGTTTCTGATGAAACCCGCGACCGCATTTTAGCCGTCGCGCATGAACAACGTTATCAGCCCAGTATTCACGCCCGTTCGCTGCGTTCCTCACGCAGCAACACGCTGGGGCTGGTGGTGCCAGAAATGACCAACTACGGCTTTGCCGTGATTTCGCGCGAGTTGGAAATGCTGTGCCGTGAAGCGGGGCTACAGTTGCTGATTGCCTGCACCGACGAAAACGCCAGCCAAGAGATGATGGCGGTCAACAGTCTGGTACAGCGTCAGGTCGATGGCCTGATTGTCGCTTCCAGCCTGTTAAGCGATGTCGAATATCAGAAAATTAATCAGCAGTTGCCCGTCATACAGTTTGACCGAGTGATTGGTGATTCCACGCTGCCAATGGTGATTTCCGAAGCGGTAGAATCCACGGCGGAAATGGTCGAGCGTATCGCCCGTCAGCATCGTGATGAATTCTATTTCCTTGGCGGCCAGCCGCGAATCTCCCCAACTCGCCACCGTCTGGAAGGCTTCCAGCTTGGCCTGACGCGCGCGGGCATCGACTGCAAGCCGGAGTGGATTATTCACGGCAGCTACCACCCCAGCGCGGGTTATGAAATGTTTGCTCAGCTGTGTGCAACGCTGGGTCGTCCACCCAAAGCGCTGTTTGTTGCCGCCTGTGGCCTGATGGAAGGTGTCCTACGCTATATGAACCAGCATAACCTGATGGAAAGCGGCATACGGCTGTGCTGCTTTGACGATCACTATCTGTTTGATTGCTTACCGCTGAAGATCGATACCGTGGCACAGGATTGTGAAAATCTGGCGCGCAACAGCTTTGAGATGGTGACCAGCCTGATTGCACAACAGCCGCTTGAAGAAGATCGACGCTATATCCCGACGCGTATTCACTGGCGTCATCCTGATTCGCGAGCGTAGGCTAACGCCCAAATCATCTAGACGTAAACCTACAGACGTAAAAAAAGGAACGCGGTTTGAACGTTCACCCCGCATTCCTTCTTGAAACACAACCCGCTGCCGTTATTTAGCGGCAGCGGTTTCCGCACCGACCAGGCCGACCTTGAGGTAGCCCGCTTTACGCAGTGAATCCATTACGCTCATGATGGTTTCATAATCGACGCTTTTATCCGCCTGAAAGAAGATGGTCGTTTCTTTGTTAGCACTGGTTTTCGCATCCAGCACCTGCGCCAGCGACGGCTCGCTAACCACTTCTTCCCCCAGGAACATTTGCTTATCCGCTTTTACCGTAAGATAGAGCGGTTTTTCCGGTCGCGGCTGGGGTGCTGCCGATGAAGCAGGCAGATCGACACGAATGTCGACCGTCGCCAACGGCGCAGCCACCATGAAGATAATCAGCAGAACCAGCATGACGTCAATGAACGGCGTGACGTTAATGTCATGCATTTCACCGTCATCACTCACGTCCTCCTTCAAATGCATCGCCATGACTTAGCCCACCCGCAGTTTATGCGTAACTGAAGACGCTCGGTTATCGTTGCTGGCAGCCACGTCGAGATCGCGACTTTGCAGCAGCAGCACTTGTGCAGCCACATCGCCGACCATCGCTTTGTAGCCAGCAATCGAGCGAGCAAAGACGTTATAGATGACCACCGCAGGAATCGCAGCAACCAGACCGATCGCCGTTGCCAGCAGAGCTTCTGCGATCCCCGGCGCCACTACCGCCAGATTGGTGGTTTGCGTCTGTGCGATACCGATGAAGCTGTTCATGATGCCCCATACCGTACCGAACAGCCCCACGAACGGGGCAACCGCGCCGACCGTCGCCAGATAGCCGTTACCGCGCCCCATGTAACGCCCTGTAGCCGCCACGCGACGTTCCAGACGAAACGCGGTGCGCTCTTTAATTCCGTTGTTGTCATCAGAACGTGCGGAAAGCTCCAGTTCGTTCTGAGCCTCAACCAGCAGTTGCTGTGCGACGCTGCCAGCTTTGAACGCGTCCGCGGTTTCCAGCGCGTCGTCCAGTGTTTTCGCCTCTTCCAACGCCAGATACTCACGGCGCAGGCGGCGTTTCGCGCCAGCCATCTCAACGCTTTTACTGAAGAAGATCGCCCAGGTAATCACTGAGGCCAGCAGCAAACCGATCATCACCGTCTTCACCACGACATCGGCGTGCTGGTACATACCCCAGACGGACAAATCGGTTTTCATCAGGTTATTGGTGCCCGGTGCCGCACTAGCAGGCAGCGCAAGTGCTGATGCCGGAGCCTGTGCGTTGGTCGTCACAGGAGCAGAAGGGGACGCAGCAGCAGGTTGAACGGCTGGTGCTGCATTCTCTGTCGATAACGGTGCCGTTGCCGGAGCCGCAAACGCATTTCCACTTAGTCCTGCCGTACACAGCAGGATAACCAGCACGCTACGGGAAAATGCGCTGAACGCGCCACGTTTTTTTTGCCAGGTTGATAACACCTGTTGAGTTGTATTACTGACAGCCGTCTTCACGCTGTGCCTCCACCGTTCGTTCTGTACAATCATCTGTTCTGTACAATACCTGCACATACCCGCAGGTATAATGCCGCAATAACGCAGCCTGAAATGATACCAAACCCTGAACGAATTGATAGTCGTTCTCATTATTATTTACACCAGATAACACACTTTCCTTGCGTTTTGACAGGATTTCAGAGGGTATTGCTCGCACATCAGCAGGAAAAGCATAAGAACGACAAGAAGAAGAGCATTCAGGAATATATCCGGCGGGAGATCCCCCTAAAACACGGTGTGATAGCAAAGATTTTTACGATCGGCTTTTTGTGATCAACATTAAGTTATCACACCATTTCATGATGACTGGCGATAAGTTTACTGAAATAAACAGATACACAAGCGCATAATAAAGAAAACAAAAACAACAATTTACGTATACTCCTATAAGTCAAATAGGAATTAAGTCCATATAAAACAGTATTTCATATTAGCTTTTTCTTTTGTGACGCGAGTCATTCTACGAAGTTGTATAATAGGTTAGCTTAACTCGCAGAGAATGCTGACGTGTGCCACAATAATACGTAATAGATTTCCGTGTTCTCATCATTAAACCCGCTGCTCATTACTCTATTTTTCATGGGTTTATATTTTTAAATCACTATTTGATTATCGATAATATCACCCCACCTCTGGAGATAATTCAATGAAGCTGTCGAAAACATTGATCGGCGTTTGTCTGGGTTCTACTGCACTCCTGATGAGCCACGCGATTCAGGCACAACAAATTAAAGCCTCTGATGTCCACCCTGAAGGTTATCCGAATGTCGTCGCCGTTCAGAAAATGGGAGAGAAATTAAAAGCTGCCACAAATGGCAGACTGGAAATTAAAACCTTCCCCGGCGGAGTATTGGGTGATGAGAAACAAATGATTGAGCAGGCGCAGCTCGGTGCCATTGATATTATTCGCGTATCAATGACGCCTGTTGCGGCGATTTTACCGGAAATAGAAGTCTTCACACTGCCCTATATTTTCCGTGATGAAGATCATCTGCATAAAGTGCTGGATGGCCAAATCGGACAGGAAATTGGTGACAAGATTACCCAGAGCAGTAAATCAAAATTGGTTTTCCTGGGCTGGATGGACGCGGGAACGCGTAACTTAATCACCAAAGATCCGGTGGTGAAACCAGAAGACCTCAAAGGCATGAAAATTCGCGTACAGGGTAGCCCAGTTGCGCTGGCCACACTCAAAGCGATGGGGGCTAACTCAATCGCCATGGGCGTCAGTGAAGTCTTCAGCGGCATGCAAACCGGCGTGATTGACGGCACCGAAAATAACCCACCAACGTTTGTCGCACACAACTACCTGCCAGTAGCGAAAAATTATACCTGGAGCCGTCACTTCATTATTCCTGAGCTGTTCCTGTATTCCAAAGCCAAATGGGACAAGCTCTCCAAAGAAGATCAGGATCTTATCCTGAAGCTGGCGAAAGAAGCGCAGCAGGAACAGCGTGTACTGTGGAAGGAATATACGCAACAATCTCTGGATAAAATGAAAGCCGGCGGCGTTCAATTCCATGACATTGATACCGAGTATTATTTCAAAGCCACTCAGCCCGTACGCGATCAGTTTGGTGCCAAATATCAGGATCTGATTAAAGCCGTCGCCGACGTGAAATAACCGCTAAAAATACGGGTAAATCACGATGCATTTACCCGTTCTTATCTTCATCAGGTAAATAAGATGGCAAATAAATATATTTTAGCCATGGATATCCTCTATAAAATTGCTATGTGGGTATCTGGCCTTGCTTTACTCATCATGACTATAATTATTCCAATAGGCATATTCTCTCGTTACATCATGAATGAGGGGATATCCTGGCCAGAACCCATATCAATTCTTTGTATGGTGACGTTCACCTTTGTTGGTGCTGCCGTCAGTTACCGAGCCTGTACGCATATTGCTGTCACGATGTTAACCGATCGTTTACCAGAAACGATGAAAAAAGGCTGTGCTTTTCTAGCCGATCTTTTAATGATGTTAATTACACTATTTATTCTTTATTACGGCATTCAGCTTTGCCTTGAACTTTGGGAACAACAGGTTGCCGAATTTCCGTTATTAAGTGCTGGGCAAACTTATTTACCTCTTCCGATCGGTTCATTTATCACTTTTTTATTCATCATCGAACGCATTTGCTTTGGCCCACAGGATAAACGCCCTGTGGTCATAATGGGCAATGCCTAATCTGGAGCGAGTATTATGGATGCCTTTGTTTTACTTGCATCATTAGCGATATTGCTCGCCGTTGGTGTGCCCGTCGCCTATTCCGTTGGCTTGAGTGCCATTATCGGTGCCTTTTGGATCGACATTCCGCTGGAAGCGGTGATGATTCAAATCACCAGTGGAGTCAATAAGTTCTCATTACTGGCTATCCCGTTCTTTATTCTGGCTGGAGCCATTATGGCCGAAGGCGGCATCGCCCGCCGTCTGGTTAATTTTGCCTATATCTTCGTTGGCTTTATTCGCGGCGGCCTGTCGCTGGTTAATATTGTCGCTTCCACGTTTTTCGGTGCCATATCCGGTTCTTCGGTAGCAGATACAGCCTCGATTGGTTCAGTGATGATCCCTGAGATGGAGAAAAAAGGCTACCCACGTGATTTCGCTGCCGCCGTTACTGCCAGCGGTTCCGTTCAGGCAATATTGATCCCTCCCAGCCATAACTCCGTTATTTATTCACTGGCTGCTGGCGGTTCAGTGTCTATCGCTGCTTTATTTATCGCAGGCATTCTACCGGGTATTCTACTGGGTTTAACACTCATGGTCATGTGTGTAGGTTTTGCGCATAAACGGGGTTATCCAAAAGGCGAAGTGGTTCCCTTTCGTGAAGCGCTGAAAATCTTTGTTGATACCCTGTGGGGCTTGATGACGGTTGTCATCATTATGGGCGGAATTCTGTCAGGCATTTTTACCGCAACCGAGTCAGCAGCCATCGCCTGTCTGTGGTCCTTCTTCGTGACCATGTTTATCTACAAGGACTATAAGTGGTCTGAACTGCCTACGCTAATGTACCGCACAGTTAAAACCGTTACGATCGTGATGATCCTGATCGGTTTTGCCGCCGCATTCGGGGCCGTTATGACTTACATGCAGCTACCGAGCCGCATTACCGCGTTTTTCACCTCCATTTCGGATAACAAGTACGTCATCCTGATGTACATTAACATCATGCTGCTGATACTTGGCACGCTGATGGACATGGCGCCGTTAATCTTAATCCTCACTCCAGTACTTTTACCGGTAGCGGTATCACTCGGCATTGACCCTGTTCACTTCGGTATGATCATGATGGTGAATTTGGGCGTTGGCCTAATCACACCGCCAGTTGGCTCAGTATTATTCGTCGCCAGTGCAGTCAGTAAGCAGAAAATAGAACAGGTCGTTAAAGCGATGCTGCCCTTCTACTGCGGGCTCTTCTTTGTGCTGATGCTGGTCACCTATATTCCGGCCATCTCGCTCTGGCTGCCTAAGCTCTTTGGCGTCCATACGGGTTAACGCACGCCCCATTGCGCCATGTTGTTCGCAGCAATGCAAACAACATGGCGCTTTCCCGACATTTTCTGACCTGAAATATTTTCACCTACTTCCGACCTTCTCACCGCAGAACGGGCAGAAAGCCCGTTCTCCACGGGTATGCCAGCGGTGCGGCGCATTTTCCCGCCGTGACAAAACCCGCCCACACGCCGTCCAAGCCGTGATAACGTAGACCTCATCAATCGAACGCTTATACATCCAATCATGCCCCGCCCCACGATTCCCTCTGCATTCGCCGTTGGTAATCGTCGGTGTAGTGAGTCATCCGGCAGAACTGAACAGAAAAGGTGATAGTGGTTATGACAAGCAAAAAAACGGCAACAGTATTAGTCGCCGCAGGACGCAGCAAGAAATTCACCCACGGCTCCGTCAACCCCGTGATTCAGCGCGCGTCCTCTCTGGTATTCGATACCGTGCAGGACAAAAAAAACGCCACGATTAACCGAGCAAAGGGGGCGCTGTTCTATGGTCGCCGCGGTACGCTGACACACTTTTCGTTTCAGGAAGCAATGGTTGAGCTGGAAGGCGGCGCGGGCTGTGTGTTGTACCCGTGCGGTGCAGCGGCTATCTCTAACGCCATTCTTTCTTTCGTCTCAGCAGGCGATCATGTGCTGGTGACCGGTTCGGCCTATGAACCCACGCAGGATTTCTGTAATAAAGTTCTCAGCAAGATGAACGTCAGCACCACCTACTTTAACCCGCTGATCGGTGCCGATATTGCCGAGCTGATACAGCCCAATACCAAAGTGGTCTTTCTCGAATCGCCCGGCTCCATCACGATGGAAGTCCACGATGTGCCCGCCATCGTACAAGCCGTGCGCCGCATCAATCCCGACATTATTGTCATGATTGATAACACCTGGGCGGCAGGCATTTTGTTCAAGGCATTCGACTTTGATATTGATATCTCCATTCAGTCCGCCACCAAATATATTGTCGGCCATTCCGATGCCATGATAGGCACGGCAGTCGCTAACGAACGCTGCTGGGCGCAACTACGTGAACACTCTTACCTGATGGGACAAATGGTCGATGCCGATACCGCCTATGTCGCCAGCCGTGGCCTGCGCACATTGGGCGTTAGACTCAAACAGCATCAGGAAAGCAGCATCCGCATTGCGAAATGGCTAGCGGAACAACCCGACGTCGCAGTGGTTAACCACCCAGCCTTACCAGAGTGCAAAGGGCATGAATTCTACGTACGCGACTTTAAGGGCTGCAACGGCTTGTTCTCTTTTGTGTTGAAAGAGAAATTAAGCAAAGAAGCGTTGGCGCATTATCTGGATAACTTTGAGCACTTTAGCATGGCGTACTCTTGGGGCGGCTTTGAGTCGCTAATTCTGGCGAATCAGCCGGAAGATCTGGCCGCCATCCGCCCTGCTGGCGGCGTGGATTTTACTGGTACTCTTATTCGGTTACATATTGGACTTGAAGACAGTGACGATCTGATTGACGATCTGGCTGCGGGTTTCAGCAGACTGAGAACCTAGCAAGTCGTCAGCAGAATCAACGCAGCCAAACGACCTGCAGGAAACAAAATAGAGAAAGTGTGACGGCCATAAAACCGACGCGTCTTGATTTCCCCTGCGGCGCGGTGGGTAATGCGTTATGATAACCGTGAGTCAACGCTTACCAAAAAACTGCGTTACCTTAACCAAAATTAAGCATTAAGCCCTGTCGCATTCTCATCATGCGGCAAGGCATTTTGCCCATTAGGGCTTGATAGGCAGTAGATTTCAGGTAGCCCAGCGTTCCACGCCGCAGCCTGAGAGATAGTGAATATCGTCACTTGCGGGAAGTCATATGAGTGTGGTTCACGACATTATTCAGGCGCTCTGGCAGCAGGATTTTAGTGCACTGGCCGATCCCCACGTTGTTTGGGTCGTTTACGGCATTCTGTTCACGACACTGTTTCTGGAAAACGGTCTGCTCCCTGCCTCTTTTCTGCCCGGCGATAGCCTGTTGCTGCTCACGGGCGCCATGATTGCCAAAGGCGTGATGAGCTTTTTCCCTACAATGATTCTGCTCACCATCGCCGCCAGCCTCGGCTGCTGGCTCAGCTACCTTCAAGGGCGCTGGCTGAGTGATACGCGCTTGGTAAAGGGCTGGCTGTTACAGCTTCCCGCCCATTACCACCAGCGCGCCTATCATCTGTTCCACCAGCACGGTCTGGCGGCGCTGCTGGTTGGCCGCTTTTTAGCGTTTATCCGCACGCTGCTGCCAACGATGGCGGGCATTTCTGGGTTAAACAATACGCGCTTTCAGATTTTCAACTGGCTCAGTGGTCTACTGTGGGTTGGGGGTATTGTCACGCTCGGCTATGCGCTCAGCCACATTCCGCTAGTCAAACGCTATGAAGATCAGGTGATGACCGCGCTGATCCTGCTCCCGATTATTTTGCTGGTTAGCGGCCTGATCGGCATGGCTGTTATGGTGTGGCGCAAAAAACGTGCGGTCGCCTAATCGCGCAACGGCACGTTTTCTTCACGTCTTCAGCTTCCCTCAACCGCCATGTTACTGGCCTTTACTCTCGTGACTTCATCGCTTGGCGTCGCACCGAAATAGCGCTTAAATTCCCGGCTAAACTGCGACACGCTCTCATACCCTACGCGAGCTGCCGCAACGCCCGCTCTCAGCCCCTCGTTGATCATCAGAACCCGCGCTTTATGCAAGCGGTAGGATTTCAGGTACTGCAACGGCGATGTGTTGGTGACGGCCTTAAAGTTGTGATGAAACGCCGAGACGCTCATGTTCACTTCAGCCGCCAATTGTTCCACATTCAGGCTATCGGCATAGTGGTTTTCAATACGTCGCAGAGATTTTGCTATCTGGCTGAAATGCGTGTGCCGATTCACCAACGCCTGTAACGCCGCACCGCGTTCACCGCAGAGCATATGATAGATAATCTCGCGCACAATCGCTGGGCCCAGCACACGGGCATCACGCGGGTTATTCATCGCATCCAGTAGTCGTTCAACGGCACACAAAATCTCATCGGTCAGCGACACGCTGTTCACTCCACACGTGCAGGAACAGGGGCGGATCGCGCTGTCGTCGTCACCGATATCGATCAGTAAATCCTGAAGCATCTGGATATCAATACGAATCGCCATCCCGACCAGCGGGTGTTCAACGCTGGCTATCGTTTCACATTCGAACGGCAGCGGCACGGTCATCAACAGGTAGTTTTCTGGGTCATACTGGAACGTTTTCCCGCCCAGATAACCAATCTTTTGCCCCTGAAAAATGATGACGATCGTCGGTTCATACATCACCGGCACACGCGGATGGTGCTGTTCCGTATACAGAATTCTGACCTGCGGGACGAGCGAAGGCGTGGTCCAGCTTTTAGCTGAACAGCGTATTGCCTGCTGCACGATGCGCTGCCGCACGGTCTGCTGCTGTTCTACTGGATTCTGAACGTCTTGCTTCTGAACATCTTGTTTCTGAACAAGCTGCCCACATGGGTTTTCCGTCGACATGCTTTGGCTGTCCGTCAACATGTATGGGGTTTGCGTCAAAATGGTGTTCTCTCGCTACTAGTTCGTTTTTCCTGCCCGAAGCCTCTCTCCTGACAGAAGAAATAAAATGACATACTAGCGAGCTATTATCACCACTTTCTCCTACATTTTGGAGAAATAGGCAATAAGCAAACAGAAATGTGCATTGAACGTCTTACGTAGGTTGATGACAATATTGAGCATACCGTTATCCTTTCATCCCACGGGAAAAGATATGAATAAAACGATTGAGCTGTTCACCTCACACCGCAGTGAACGTAGCTATCTTGATAAAGCGATTCCCGATGATGTGCTGGATGCCATTATTCAGTCCGCCCATCTGGCACCGACGTCCGTAAACTCTCAGCAGGTCTCGCTCATCGTCACCCGCGACCCAGAACGCAAAGCACGCATTGCCGAATTGGCTGGCGGCCAGCCGTGGATTGCCCAAGCACCGATCTTCATCACCGTAGTACTGGACATGCATAAAACGCAGGTTGGGATTGCCATGAGCGACAAGCAGCAGCACGCGCATGAAAGCCTCGAAAGCCTGATTTCCGGCACAACGGATGTCGGCATCGCGCTCGGCACGCTGATGGCCGCCGCACGCTCGTTTGGGCTGGGCATCGTCCCGATTGGCGGTATTCGTCGCGAACCACAGGCGATGATCGACTTTCTGGGACTGCCTGAACTGACGTTCCCCGTTGCAGGCGTTGCGATTGGCTACGTGGATACCCCTGCGCATCAGAAACCGCGCCTGCCACTGAATTCCTTCCGCCATGATGAAACCTATCATCAGGACGTTCTGCCTGCGGCGATTGAGCAATATAACCACACGCTGGTGGCACACTGGCAGCAAACCGGCCGCGCAGACGGCGACAACTGGGGTGATAACACCGCCAGTTACTATCAGCACATCTACTTCCCGAAAGTTTTGCCCACGATCCTCCAACAGGGCTTTAAACTGGACAAATAACCTATGCTAAATTTCACACTCCATACCCCTACCAAGATTTTGTTTGGCGAAGGCCAGATTGCTGGATTAGGTAAAGAAATCCCTGCCGACGCCCGTATCCTCATCACCTACGGCGGCGGCAGCGTGAAGTACAATGGCGTACTGGATCAGGTCTATCGTGCCTTAGAAGGCCGTAATGTCCGTGAGTTTTCCGGCATTGAACCCAACCCGACCTACGAAACGCTAATGAAAGCCGTCGAGGTCGTCCGGGCGGAGAAGATTGATTTCCTGCTGGCGGTTGGCGGTGGCTCTGTGGTTGATGGCACGAAATTTATCGCTGCCGCCGCAGACTATCAGGCCGCACAAGACCCCTGGCATATTCTGCAAACCGGCGGCGCGGAAATCGATCGCGGCGTCGCAATGGCGGCGGTGCTCACCCTGCCAGCGACCGGTTCGGAATCCAACAACGGCGCGGTCATCACGCGCAAATCGACTAACGATAAGCTCGCTTTCCGCTCACGTCACACGCAGCCGCTTTTCGCCGTGCTCGATCCGGTCGTGACGTACACCCTGCCCGCTCGTCAGATCGCGAACGGCGTGGTCGATGCCTTCGTTCACACCGTTGAGCAGTACCTGACGTATTCCGTCGATGCCAAAGTACAGGACCGTTTTGCGGAAGGTTTACTGCTGACGCTGGTTGAAGAAGGCCCGCGCGCACTGGCTGAACCGGAAAACTACAAGGTCAGAGCCAATGTGATGTGGAGCGCCACCATGGCGTTGAACGGCTTGATTGGCGCAGGCGTGCCGCAGGACTGGTCAACCCACATGCTGGGACACGAATTAACGGCGCTGCACGGTCTTGATCATGCCCAGACGCTGGCTATCGTTCTGCCTGCCATGCTGGCGGCAAGAAAATCCCAGAAGCGCGACAAACTGCTGCAATACGCCGAGCGCGTCTGGAACCTGCGTGACGGTAGCGAAGATCAGCGCATCGACGGCGCGATTGCTGCCACGCGTGACTTCTTCGAGACAATGGGCGTGCCGACTCGCATGTCTGACTATCAGTTGGATGGCAGCGCCATTCCGACGCTGGTCGCCAAGCTCAACGAACATGGCCTGACTGCCCTGGGCGAGCACCGCGACATCACGCTGGAAGAAAGCCAGAAGATTTACGAGGCGGCACGTTAAGCCCCTCTAATCCCAATCATTCGAGTGACAGGAGAAAACGCTATCGGTTAAACCACGCCTATATCACGCGATATACCCTCAATGCTGTGTCTGTTAAGGGGAGCCGCTCGGCTAATAGTGGTCACTTAAGCCCGTTATTAGGGGAAACACAGGGGGAGGTTCCCGCAGGGACGCCTCACCCCTGTGGTCGCCCCGTGTATCTCGATGCTTAAACGATCGGCATTAAGCCAATCGGCTCCCTTTATCATCATGCAATCTATAGCCTGCGAATTTTTCTACTAAACTAAAATCATATGCCTGTTCCTGCGTGGGATTACGTTCCTCTCTGCCCGTGATATGAACAGGTCGCCCATCCCGTTAACCCTATGATATTTGCATGGATTAATGGATATAAAAGGAGAGTGAGATGACGCAACCGAAAGTTAAACTGGCGGACGGCAATATCATGCCCCAGATGGGCCTTGGTGTCTGGCGAGCAAGCAGTGAGGACACAGTGATCGCCGTGACTGAAGCATTGTCCATCGGTTATCGGGCGATCGATACCGCCGCGATTTATAAGAACGAGGAGGCCGTTGGTCAGGCACTGAGTGCCGCGAACCTGCCGCGTGAAGAGGTGTTCATCACCACCAAGCTCTGGAATGGCGATCACACCGATCCCCAAAAAGCGCTGGAAGAGAGCCTGAGAAAACTTCGGTTAGATTATATCGATCTCTACCTGATTCACTGGCCGCTCCCGCAGCAGAACACCTTCGTGGATGCCTGGCGTGGACTCATCAAACTCCAAGAGCAGGGTCTGGCGAAAAGTATCGGCGTCAGTAATTTCCATACTCACCACTTACAGCGGTTAAAAGAAGAAACGGGCGTCTTGCCGGTCATCGATCAGGTCGAGCTGCATCCTCTTCTCCAGCAAAAGCAACTTCATTCCTGGAACGCCACGCACCATATCCAGACCGAATCCTGGAGCCCGCTGGCGCAGGGTGGCGCAGGCGTCTTCGACCATCCCATTATCCGTAAACTGGCGAGCAAATACGGCAAAACGCCAGCACAGATCGTGATCCGCTGGCATCTGGACAGTGGGCTGGTGGTGATTCCTAAATCGGTCACGCCGTCGCGTATCAAGGAAAACTTCGAGGTGTTTGATTTCCGTCTGGATAAAGACGAGCTTAGTGACATTGCCAAGCTGGACTGTGGGAAACGTCTGGGATCAGACCCTGATGAACCCAGAAACGACTAAGAACTCATCCCATTAGTGCTACTGGGATCGACTCTATCCCCCTTCGATGCCAGCCTTCACCGAGCTGGCATTTTTCTTCTCATCCTAATCAGCAAACTGAATCTCATACACGTCGCTACGGCAGTGTGCTTCGCTGTATTCCAACAGTTCACCCTGTTCGTTATAAACATGCAGTTGGCAATACAGCGCTGGGGACTCCGCCACGATACCAAGAAGCGTGGCAATGTCTGCCGTACAGGCAATCGCTTTGAAACGATAGCGTTTTTTGTCAGGCGCTATATCACGCGTCATCCAATACTGATAGAGAGACTGCTCAAGCGCTTCGGGGTCGGGTAGGAATTCTTGCGGTATCCAGGTCGTTTCCAGTGAAACGGGCTCGCCATTACTGAGCCGGACGCGTCGCAGATAGGTGACAGCCTCGCCTTCCGGCAGAGACATTTTCGCGGCAATGGCGGCGGATGGAATCTGTATTGTCTTTTCTAACCACAGGCTGCCAGCGACGCCGCCTTGTTTCAATATCAGCGCGGTGAAACCTTCATCCTCGGCGCTCAACGTGTAGTTAAGCCGTTGGGCCACGCGGGTTCCCACCCCTTGTTGTCGCACAATCAGCCCTTTTTCTTCCAGCAGCGACAAGGAACGGGAAACCGTTACGCGCGACAATCCCAACTGCTGAGCAATCAGTCTTTCGGCGGGTAAGAACTGGCCAGATAACGTCTTACGACGGCTGATTTCTGATTCAAGCAACGACGCGAGCTGCATGTAGCGAGGCGCCGACGGCGCTCCAGCCAGTTGATCCCTGACCCAAAGCAGTAATTCCCGCATAGTGCAGCCCTTTTAGTGACGCAGCGTTCTGGCTACGTACAGGTTAAAACAGAAAGTGGACCTGATTTCATGACGAAACGAAACGCACGGGCTCTGGCATTGTTGTAATAAAAAATGTTCTTTTAGCACAATCCGATCCGAAGCAGCGCACGACGCAAAAACGCTATTCACCCTTAATTAATAGCAACATCAATATGTAAGGTATCGTCCGCACAGCTTCGCATCTTTAATTTTCGTTTGTCTGAATAGAGGTGGATCACATTAAGAAACAGATGAGTCTCGGAAGCGTTGCCGTCTGACAAGCGAGCGGTGCGTCAGACGGGGCGGGCGTCACATTTGCCACGGTGGAGGGTAACGCAGAGAAACCGGCAGGCTATCGGTTGGTTTACATCGCAGACTGTACGATGAGCTGTCCCGTCGAACCGCGATCGGCCAGTTCCAGCGTCTGGCTGTAATACAGGAAAGGGAACGCCATTGAGGAGGGCTGCGTGAAATAAACTAACAGCTCGACATCGTTATCCACCCACACCGTATCTTTCCAGCCGCTGTCTTCCACCGCCGGTGGTCTACCATTCGCACTGCGCACTAGGAACTTGACGCCCTGAATGTGGAAAGCCTGCGGCGTGTCAGCGTGGATTATCCAGCGCTCACAGCGGCCAAGCAGGGTTTGTACATCGGCACGCGTCATGTCCCACATCGCGCCGTTGATGCCGGGCAGACTGTCACCCAGCCGGAATTCGCGCGTGCGGCTAATGCTGCCTTCAATGATGTTGTCGGCCAGTAAACGCATCGGCAGGTTATCCGTGACTAATGGCAACAGCCCCGTCGGCTTCAGCGTGAGTATTTGAGTCGAAATCAGCATGCTGGAAGGCTCAAACAGCCCGCGCAGACGATCCATAATCCCAGCCGACTCACCTGCCGTTAGCGTGACGTCTTCGCCTTGCGACATGTCGACCAGTATTTCGCGCCGTTCGCCGGGTGCGAGAGAAAGCTGGTTCACCGCCATCGGTGCAGGCAGCAACCCTTGATCGCTGGCGATCACACGCATCGCTCGCCCATCGCTCAACCGCATCACGTAACGCCGGGAGTTCGAGGCATTCAGCAATCTCAGGCGAACCCAGCCACGGGACACTTCAACAAAAGGATTTTGCACGCCGTTGACGAGCAGCGAGTCCCCCACAAATCCACCGTTAGAAGGCGGGTTATAGAGAGGAACACCAAAGTTATCCAGTCGTTTATCCTGAATAATCAGTGGGAAATCATCAACACCGTAGTGATTGGGAAGCGGTAAGGATTTACTGGTGCTGTCTTCCACCAGCCAGAGCCCAGCCAGCCCGTTATAGATATGCGGGGCCATGCGGTTCGGCGTATTCGCATGATACCAGCAGGTCGCTGCTGGCTGACGAACGGGCAACACCGGTGACCAGTCGCTTCCTGGAGAAATGATACGAGCCGCGCCACCGATCAACGGCCCCGGCACCTGCAACCCACCGATCGTCATCGCGACAGGCTCATTCAGGCGGTTACTATAAATCAGCTTAACGTCATCGCCGTCATAGACCCGCACCGTCGGCCCTAAATAGCGGCCATTGATTCCCCAAATGGCGGTCTTACGGTCACCGGAAAATGCCCAATGGGCACGTTGCATGGTTAGAAAAAGAGGCTGGCCTCGGCGCGACTCCAGTAATGGCGGTATCGGCAATGCGATGGGATTCCCACTGGCTTTCGCCACCCGTGGTGTCATACCCGCGCATAACGCAAAGCCCGATGCCTGAATAAACTGACGTCGGCTGAGTGACATAATGACTCCGTAACTCCAATAAACCGTAAGCAAAGTTTATCTTCCGATTCGTTCTTGAATAGGCAATCGGAAGCAATAATCGCGTAACTCGATGGGGTAAGTTTATTTTTTGTCTGCTGCTTCGCGTGCCGCGACTTCCGCATCCAGCTCCGCAATCCTAGCAGCCATCACATCATGGCAGTGTGCAGCCAGTTCGCGAACCTGCTCTTTGGTATATCCGCGGGTATCGATGGGTGGCAACATTTCTACGATAACGAGTCCGTTATTCCAGCGGTTCAACTTCACCTTGTTGCTGGTCGTAGAAACGCAAATCGGCACAATTGGCACGTCTGCGCTAATCGCAGCATGAAAGGCACCGGTTTTGAATGGCATCAGGCCGCGTCCACGGCTGCGCGTACCTTCAGGGAACATCCAGATAGACGTGTTGCGCTCTTTAATATGCTTCACGACTTGGGTAATGGTGCCATGCGCTTTGGCGCGGTTTTCACGGTCAATCAGCAAGTTACCCGTCAGCCAATAAAGTGGCCCGAAGAACGGGATCCACAACAGGCTTTTCTTGCCCACGGTAACGGTACGAGGCTGAACCGCGCTAGATACCGTGACCATATCGTAGTTGTTCTGATGGTTCGCGATATAGATGCAGTTGCCGTAATGCGCCGCTTCTTCCGGTATCCGCATTTCTACTTTCAAGCCAAACACCACAGACAAGCGACCAAAAAGATGGCCGAAGGTCGCGACATGGCGGGGATTTCGAGGGCTGAACAGGCAGTAAAACAAGCCAAAAATACAGATCAAAATCGAAAATATAATGACAATAAAAAAACGCAAAATGGATAACATAGCAACCTCATGAGCCGACAGCCGCCGCTAGTATAGCGATTCCGCGCTAAAACACACGGTGATTCAATTTGCAGCGGGATGGCAACCAGAAACTAAAGAAAGGCGATATGACACCGCCTTTCTCAACATGCACAAGACAATACGGAAGCGTTATTCTTCACTGCTGCCGGTGGTGTCAACCTGCTGGGGTGCATCCACCTCAATCCGGTCAATACCTTTTAACCCACGCAGCAACGTGCCTTTCAGTCCGCGTTTGCCCTGATAATTCTGAAAATCATTGGGGCGTAGCAACTGCTTGCGCTTACCAACGTAGAGCGTGACAGAAGCCTGCGGCGGTAATAGAAGCAACTGAGCCAGACGATCTTTGCCTTCCGCAAAATCAGCCGAAGAGATGGAGACAATCTTGTTGCCCTTGCCTTTCGACAGCTGTGGCAGCTCGGATACAGGGAACAGCAGCATTCTGCCTGCGGCAGTGATCGCCATCAGCAGATTATCGTCGCCGTTGATCTCGATCGGTGCCAGCACCTTCGCATTATCCGGCAGCGTGATCAGCGTTTTTCCTGCGCGGTTACGCGTAACCAAATCACTGAAGGTACACACAAAACCATAGCCTGCATCCGATGCCATCAGTAGCAGTTGATCGTCTGCGGCCATCAGCACTTGTTCCACCTTCGCACCCGGCGGCAGCGTGCGTTTACTTGTTAGCGGTTCACCCTGACCACGAGCAGAAGGCAACTCATTCTGATCCAGTGCATAGCTGCGGCCAGTAGAGTCAATAAACACCACAGGCTGATTGCTTTTCCCTTTCGCTGCATCACGGAAGCTATCACCCGCTTTATAACTCAGCCCAGTTGGGTCGATATCATGCCCTTTGGCACTGCGTACCCAGCCCATTTCCGACAGCACAATGGTGACCGGTTCGGAAGGCGTTAACTCGTGCTCGTTCATCGCTTTGGCTTCGCTGCGTTCATGCAGCGGAGAACGACGATCGTCACCATAGACTTGCGCATCGGACTGAATTTCTTTCTTAATCAGGTTACTGAGCTTACGGTCTGACGCCAGCAGTGCTTGAAGCTGATCGCGCTCTTTTGCCAAATCGCCCTGCTCACCGCGGATTTTCACCTCTTCCAGTTTGGCCAAATGACGTAATTTCAACTCCAGGATTGCTTCAGCCTGTGTTTCACTCAGGCTGAATTGGCGCATCAGAACGGGCTTCGGTTCATCTTCCGTGCGGATGATATGAATGACTTCGTCAATATTCAGGAACGCGATCAGCAAGCCTTCAAGGATATGCAGGCGCTTGAGCACTTTTTCCAGACGGTAGTTAAGACGGCGGCACACGGTATCGCGACGGAAGACCAGCCATTCACTCAGGATCTCGACCAGCCCTTTCACGCTCGGGCGACCATCCAGACCGATCATGTTCATGTTAACGCGATAGCTTTTTTCCAGATCGGTCGTGGCGAACAGGTGGTTCATCACCTGATCCATATCGATCCGGTTCGAGCGCGGCACCAATACCAGACGGGTTGGATTCTCGTGATCCGATTCATCACGCAGGTCTTCGACCATCGGCAGCTTCTTCGCACGCATCTGGCTGGCAATCTGCTCCAGCACTTTGGCACCAGAAACCTGATGTGGCAGCGCGGTAATGACGACATCACCGTCTTCTTTCTTCCACACCGCACGCATACGTACGGAACCACGGCCATTCTGGTAGAGTTTGCGCACTTCATCGCGTGGCGTGATGATTTCGGCTTCTGTTGGGAAATCCGGCCCTTGAACATGCTGCAATAACTCTTCCAGCGAGGCCTTTGGGTTTTCCAGCAGCATCACTGCGGCGGCGGCGACTTCACGCACGTTGTGCGGCGGTATGTCCGTGGCCATCCCAACGGCGATTCCGGTGGTGCCGTTCAACAGAATGTTAGGCAGACGCGCAGGCAGCATCTTCGGCTCTTGCATCGTGCCATCAAAGTTCGGGGTGTAATCGACCGTACCCTGCCCGAGTTCGGACAGCAGCAGTTCCGCATATTTGGACAGCCGCGATTCGGTATAACGCATGGCGGCGAAGGATTTCGGATCGTCCGGTGCCCCCCAGTTCCCCTGACCATCCACCAGCGGATAGCGGTAAGAGAACGGCTGCGCCATCAGCACCATCGCTTCATAGCAGGCGCTGTCGCCGTGCGGGTGGTATTTACCCAGCACGTCACCCACGGTACGGGCGGATTTTTTAAACTTGGCGCTGGCATTCAGTCCCAGCTCGGACATCGCATACACAATGCGACGCTGCACAGGCTTCAGGCCATCGCCAATGAACGGCAATGCCCTGTCCATGATGACGTACATGGAATAATTTAGGTATGCATTTTCGGTAAACGTGCGCAGCGCAAGGCTTTCTGCGCCGTCATGAGTCATCTCACTCATTTATCTCACTTCCCTCACATCGCGGCGCGATGGTTACGCTTTCCGGCACGCCATAGCGGCGGTATATTTGGCGAGAATAGTACCTTATCTAATGAGGTGATGTCACAGGGAACCATTCGCAGGGAACCGCGCCACAGGAGTGAGTCACGTACTTCTTTAGCCAGTATCCAGAATGAGCCCGGGTACTCGCGGTTAAGCGCGTCATCATCGTCCAGCTCGTAGTGTTCGGTTTCATAAGTCAGTCATTTCGTTACGCCTCATTGAGGCATAGCCAGTCGCTTCCATTTTGATAGCAACCATCCCGTTTCATTAAGAATTATTCATCATCGTTGCAACAACAGATGATAATGCTTAGCATATTGATAATAGTTATCATTACCACATGATAATTAATGTTATTTGCCGTTTTGCATTTCCCTTGCAGACGTTAGCGACCAGCACGCCATGTTTCCCCAACGCCGCTGGCCAGAACAACCTTATAGCAGAGTATCATTATGTTAATTAACAAGAATTTAAATAAAATTCTTCTCACCGGCATCTTGACTGGCGTTGCGCTGAACGGGATGGCAGCGGATAGCACCACAGGTAACAACGCACTCAACGTGAAGAATCAAGACGATTCGGCGTCGAAAACGGGACAGACTGACGATGTGATGACGGTTCACTCGCCAAAAGTCGAGAAAAAAGCCGGTTCAATTACGACGCTGACTGCCGCAGACATGCAAAGAGAAGGCGGCAACAATTTTGGCACGATCATGCGTTATCAACCTTTGGTGAGCGCAACAGGGTCCAGCGGCGGCAGCAATACAGGGAAAAGCGGCTTCGACCGCGGCGGTTACACGGGCTACAACATTCGCGGCATTGAAAGCAACCGTGTAGCGATCGATACCGATGGCATCGCCCTGCCTAATGCCACGGGCCGCAGCTACGCCAGCCGTGCCGGATTCAATACCTTCGGCATGGGACGGGACTATATCGACCCTTACGTGTACAGCAGCGTCGATATTGAGTCGGGCGTCACCTCCGCAGAAAATACTGTCAACGCACTCGGGGGCAGCGTCTCCTTTCGGCCAAAATCTGCCGATGACTATCTGAAAGCAGGCAAGCAGGACTACTTCGGTTTTCAGAGCGACTACGATTCCGCCAACCATGGTTGGCATAATGGCATCACCGCAGCAGGCGGTGATGACGAATTGCGCGGCGTTGTCGTACTCAGCCGCCGTGACGGCCAGCAAACGCGTAATAACAGCGACGAGATCGCCGCTTACCCTGCCAACTGACACTCTAACGCTATTTTGGCGTCCGGTATTTGGCAGGCCAACGACGAGCATCAGCTCACTGGTACGCTGGATTATTACCATAAAACCAATCATACCCATTATGACTACTGGGGTAGTCTGCCAAGCGGCAACAACACCATTTATGGCACGGCGCAACAGAGCAGCCAGACACGCCGCTGGACCGCCAGCCTGAAAGATCGCTGGACGCCCGTCAACAACACGCTGGTCGATTTGGTTGATAGCCGCATTTACTTCCAAAACAGCGAATCACACGACAATACCTGGCTGCCCGCAACCACAGGGATGGCGGCAGCAGATAGCCACCGCGTCTATTCTGACTACAATGTCACCACCTATGGATTCGATACCCATATGGTGAAAAGCTGGGATCGCCACGAGTTCAGTTGGGGCCTTAACGCCAGCCAAAGCAAAACAGAGCGTCCGTTCAGGCAGTCGCCTAACCAAACGGGTGCCAACAACATCATGCAGCCGGAAGCTGACAGCAACAGCTATACCGTCGGCGGCTTTGTGCAGGATACCGCTACGTGGGATCTGGCAGGGCACGCCTTCTCGGTTGTCCCTGCCGTGCGCACTATCCATCAGCGTACCAAACCGACCAATACAGTTCGTTTGAGCGGTGACGGCAGCGTCATCAGTGAATCCGATGTCAACAGACTGTACGGCAAAGCCAACAGCGATACGCAAGTCCTGCCTTCTTTGAGCTTCCTCTATGACATCACGCCGACGCTAACGACCTATGTGCAGTACCGCCGTGGCGCGCAGTTCCCGGATGCCAGCCAGCTTTATGGCAGCACCAACCTGGATGCCAACTATGCCGGACCAGTTCAGTATGCCTTTATCGGCAATAGCGACCTCAAGACGGAAACCAGCAACAACGTAGAGTGGGGATTAAAAGGGGAAGTGACGGAGGGGATCACCTTCCGTACCGCGCTGTTCTACAACACGTATAAGAACTTTATCGCCAATACCCGCTACCGTCGTAGCGCCAACCCCGATAAATTCGTCAATGTGCCAAGTAATATCAGCACGATATATCAGGCGGAAAACCGCGATAAAGCCTACATCTACGGTGGTGAGGTCAGCAGCAAAATACAGCTAGGTACCTGGTTCCCAGCGGTTGATGGGCTCAGCACCACGCTGGCGTTTGGCTACACCAAAGGCCAATCGCAATCGCGCTACCTCGGCGACCGCTATGTCGATCTCGACAGCGTTGCGCCAATGAAAGCCGTGGTAGGTATCGCCTATGACGATCCTTCCCAACGCTACGGTGCTGCCCTGACGTCTACCTTCCAGAAAGGTAAGCAGGCGAAGGATACCAGCCGCGAAAGCTATACCAATGCTGGCAACGCGATCGCCACCTCGAATACCGAATATATGCGGATTCCCGGCTATGGCATGGTTGACCTGACCGCCTACTATCGCGTGACCAAAAACGTGAAAGTCAACGGTGGCGTGTATAACCTGACTGACCGTAAGTATTGGGATTATCTCAGCAGTCGTCAGATTGAAACCAACGATCGGCAGGGACAGTATGACCGCGCCCTCTCCGTGCAGCCTGGTCGTTCCTTCCAACTGGGTGTGAATGTGGACTTTTAATCAATAGTGTTATGCGCGAGCGCGCATTTTGCTGATTAACGCAGGCACCTGGACGAACACTTTGCCAGATCGACGTTTTAGGTACCTTTCTACCGCTGTGGGCAACGCCTCACAGCGGATTTTCTGTGAGTTCCTCGCTCATAAAATCGAGAAAGCAGGTAATGCGCGCCACTAGCTGACTATTGCGATAATACACCGCGTGACTTTCATAAACGAATATACCTGCCTCGATGAGGTGTTTACTCAAGCGTTAGACCTCGATCTCCGCCTTATCGCCTTTCTCTTGCAGCCAGTTGCGGCGATCTTCCGAACGTTTCTTCGCTAGCAGCATATCCATCATCGCCATCGTCTGATCCATATCCTCTTCGCTGATGGTCAACTGCACCAGACGGCGAGTATTCGGATCCAGCGTGGTTTCGCGCAGCTGTAGCGGATTCATTTCACCCAGACCTTTAAAGCGCTGTACGTTCGGCTTGCCTTTCTTGCGCTTAAGCTGTTCCAGCACGCCCGCTTTTTCCTCTTCGTCCAGCGCGTAGTACACCTCTTTGCCCAGATCGATACGGTACAACGGCGGCATGGCGACATAAACGTGTCCGCCCTGAACCAGCGCCCGGAAATGGCGGACAAACAGCGCGCACAGCAGCGTGGCAATGTGCAGACCATCGGAGTCCGCATCCGCCAGAATACAGATCTTCCCGTAACGCAGTTGGCTGAGATCGGCACTGTCAGGATCGATACCGATCGCGACTGAAATATCATGTACTTCCTGCGACGCCAAGACTTCATCGGAGGAGACTTCCCAGGTATTCAGGATCTTACCTTTCAGCGGCATGATCGCCTGAAATTCACGCTCGCGCGCCTGTTTCGCCGATCCGCCCGCCGAATCCCCTTCCACCAGGAACAGCTCCGTCCGGTTGAGATCCTGCGAGGTACAATCCGCCAGTTTGCCTGGCAACGCCGGCCCGCTGGTCAGCTTTTTACGCACCACTTTTTTGGCGGCGCGCATACGGCGCTGCGCGCTGGAAATCGCCAGCTCAGCCAGTTGCTCCGCAGCCTGCACGTTCTGGTTCAGCCACAGGCTGAAAGCGTCTTTCACGACGCCGGACACAAACGCGGCACACTGACGAGAAGAGAGACGCTCTTTGGTCTGCCCGGCAAACTGCGGTTCCTGCATTTTGACCGACAGCACGTAAGCACAGCGTTCCCAGATGTCATCTGCACTCAGCTTCACGCCGCGCGGCAGAATATTGCGGAATTCGCAGAACTCACGCATCGCATCCAGCAACCCTTGGCGCAGGCCGTTAACGTGCGTCCCGCCCATTGGCGTCGGGATAAGGTTAACGTAGCTTTCCGTCAGCAGCTCACCGCCTTCCGGCAGCCAGAGCAGCGCCCAGTCCACGGCTTCAGTATCGCCAGTAATCGACCCTAGAAACGGTTTTTCCGGCAGCGTGATCAGGCCATTTATCGCTTCGCACAGGTAGTCCTTCAGGCCATCCTGATAGCACCAGCGCTGTTCGGTGTTGTTAACTTTATCTTTGAAGATGATTTCCACACCGGGGCATAAGACCGCTTTGGCCTTCAGCAGGTGCGTCAAACGGGATACGGAAAAACGGGGGCTGTCGAAGAACTTCTCATCAGGCCAGAAATGCACGCGCGTACCGGTATTGCGACGTCCACAGGTGCCAGTGACGGTGAGCTCTTGCACTTTGTCACCGTTTTCAAACGCGATGTCATGAACCTGACCGTCGCGCTTAACAGTGACTTCAACACGGGTAGACAGGGCGTTCACCACGGAAATCCCTACGCCGTGCAAACCGCCCGAGAACTGGTAGTTTTTACCGGAAAATTTGCCGCCCGCGTGCAGGCGACACAGGATCAGCTCAACGGCAGGTACGCCTTCTTCCGGGTGGATATCCACCGGCATCCCACGGCCGTCATCAATGACTTCCAGCGACTGATCGGCGTGCAGAATCACATCAATACGGCGTGCATGGCCCGCCAGCGCTTCATCAACGCTGTTATCTATGACCTCTTGTCCCAGATGGTTAGGACGCGTGGTATCGGTGTACATTCCCGGACGACGGCGCACCGGTTCCAGTCCGCTGAGTACTTCAATCGCATCAGCGTTATAACTTGATTGAGCCATAGTTTGCGTTAATTCTTTGAGTTCAGTGAATGGTGTTTAACGAACCGCTTTCGGCGCTTCGTTTTTCAATGCCTATGTGTGGTGATTCAGTCTGTCGTGAGCCCTAAAAAATTCACAATCGGTGTGAAAAAGTGCTCAAATCCGACAAAGGCATGATTGCCCCCTGACTCCACAGTTTGACGGCAGGCCGTGTAATACGCGACTGCCTGACGATAGTCCAGAACCTCATCCCCTGTCTGCAACAGCAGCCAGAGCAAATCCGGCGATTCCAGTCGGTCAACCTGCATGACCTTCAGATCGTAAACGTGCCGAGACTCTAGCACATATTGTTCACCGGTGTAGGGGTTCTGATAGTCGCCGAGATGGTCCAGCAACAGTTCAAACGGCTTCACCGCAGGATTCACTACCACGGCAGGCAGCATAAAACATTGGGATAGCCAGGTGGCATAATAACCACCGAGGGAAGAGCCAACAATGCCCACCGGACGACCGGCCCGCTCCATAATCAGCGACTCCATCATCTCAGCTGCTTCCGACGGATACGGTGGAAGCTGGGGAATCACCATGTCAATTTCAGGGTGCCGCTCTGCCAGCCACGTTTTCAGGGCCGTCGCTTTCGCCGACTGTGGCGCACTGTTGAAGCCGTGCAGATAAAGAAGCGTTGGCATTAGTAACCGTCCGAATCCATGTCAGGCAGAAATTCGCTGCCTGAGAGACGATAGACCTCGGTTTCCAGACGGCCATCCGGCAGCAGGTCCAGATAGCGCCAGCCCGGCGCCACATCATCAATCGTGAAGTTAGTGCAGTGCGGTTTGAACTGTACGCAGGTCGACGGCGTGGCCAGTAAGCGGCGACCATGCCAGTCAAAATCCATTTCCTGATGAATATGCCCACACAGCACGGTGTTCACCTGTGGATAGCGATCCAGTACCGCAGAAAGATTATGCGCGTTACGCAAGCTATGCTGATCGAGCCAGGTACAGCCGGAAGGATGCGGATGATGGTGCAGCAACAGCAGCGTAAAGCGGTCAGGCTGACTTTTCAGGCTGCGCTCTAACCATTCAAGCTGGTATTCGCTCAGCTCACCGTGCGGCACGCCGAACACCTGACTGTCCAATAGTATGATCTGCCACTTGTCGCCCAGCAGCACATGCTTGGACGGTGCAATGCCGGCGTCAGCCAGCGCATCGACCATCGCCGGTTGGAAATCGTGGTTACCCGGAAGCCATACGCAAGGTGCAGGGATATGCGCAATCCCGCGTGAGAAATGGTGATAGGCTTGCAGCGTGTGATCCTGTGCCAAATCGCCCGTCGCGACGATCAAATCAAACGCATCCTGCCGAGCCTTGATGGCATTCAGCACAGCGTGATAGCTACGATAGGTGTTGATACCCAGCAAGGTTTCATGCTCGCCCGCAAAAAGATGGGTATCTGTTATTTGTAAAATCCTGACTCTGGCGCCACTCGCCACAGGCAGTGTCAACAGGCTTTCCAAATGGTGTCCTTGGTTACGTAAATCTGTCTCTACCCGTCATCTTTCAAATTGCAGAATACGTTGGTTTCCCTTGGTGGCTCGCCAGCCACTTTCCTGCGTGTTGAAATCTATTGGGTATCAAAAACCGGTATCGACATCGAACCATACGCCAAACAATACTTTAGCCAATCAGCAAGAAACTGATTAATTTGGTGCTTTTCGTCACGTTGATGTAACTTCTTATTCGGATAATCATAACGTGCTTTGAAGCGAAAGATCTGCTGGCTGGCACACACTTCCGCAACCAACGCATCATGATACAACCTAACGCTCATCATTGGCAGGCTCCAATAGCTGACAGTGGGCGCTGTCTGCTTAATTTCCACCAATGAGGTATAGCGAGTAGACTCAAGAATCGTCAGTTGATAGACCGCATTATTGACGTGATAAACCGCGATTTCGCCGACTTCATCATTTTTTGGCAGCAAACGCCGCAATTGCATGAAGTTGGTTTCACATAGCCTCATCATGGCTGGGAAATCCGGAGTATAACGTTTCATAAATTCAATCCACCCACTCACGTTTCAGTTCTTCATGGTGCAATGCCAACCATTGCAAGGCAATGACAGACGCCGCATTATCAACGATGCCTTCTTCAACCCATTGATAACTTTGTTTACGGCTCACCACATGTACGCGGATATCTTCATTTTCTTCCGCCAGGCCGTGAATCCCTTTCGCCGTACGCGTATCCACTTCGCCCACCATCACCGCCAAACGCTCACTGGTGCCGCCGGGGCTAGCAAGATAGTTGATTATCGGTCGGCAACGGCCAACCCTTAACCCCGCTTCTTCCTCTGCTTCGCGCCGCGCCACCTCTTCGTGGCTTTCTCCTGGCTCAATCATGCCAGCCACCAGCTCAAACAGCCAGGGAGACGCGCTGGTGTCGTAGGCAGCGATACGAATCTGTTCTATTAATACCACTTCATCACGCACCGGATCGTAAGGCAACAGCACCACAGCGTGACCGCGCTCTAAAATCTCACGGCTGACTTCACCGCTCATACCACCATTAAACAGGCGATGACGGAAACGGTAACGCTCCAGCGAAAAAAAACCGTCGTACAGCGTTTCGCGTGCAATAATTTCTACATCATCTTTAGTGAAAGTAACCGAACTGGATGCGGAAGACGACATGGCTGTACTCCTGTAACAAGTATTAATAGAATCCGGTATTGTATGGCGGAATCCGCTGTCATTATACTCATCATTGTTTTTGAACGTTTATTAGGCGTGACGTCAGCCAAGTGAGGGGAATTCTCACCCATCGCATCACTTTGCGGTGCCTTACTAAACAGCAAAGCGCCGCACTGAATCATCCAACAGGTCAATTTACCTGACCCTGTGGGCATATTCCGCTGAAAGATGGCACGTTCAGCTACCTTATCCTATTGGCAGATTCTGATAGAATCGACAATTATTCGTCTACAGACAGCGCTACCATAGCGAGATTGCTGCACAACAAGGAATGCAAATGAAGAAATTGCTCCCTCTTCTTATTGGTCTGAGCCTGGGCGGTTTTAGCGCCATGAGTCAGGCGGAAAACCTGTTACAGGTCTACCAGCAGGCAAAAAGCACCAACCCTGATTTACGCAGCTCTGCGGCAACCCGCGACGCCGCGTTTGAAAAAATTAATCAAGCGCGCAGCCCGTTACTGCCGCAGTTGGGAATCAACGCAGGTTATACCTACAACAAAGGTTACCGCGACAGTAATGGCGTCAACAGCAATGAGAAAAGCGCAGCATTGCAGCTAACCCAGACGCTGTTCGACATGTCCAAATGGCGTGCGCTAACGTTGCAGGAAAAACAAGCGGGTATTGAAGACGTCACCTATCAAACCGCCCAGCAAAATCTGATGCTGAACACGGCAACAGCCTATTTCAACGTGCTGCGCGCCATTGACTCCCTGTCCTACATCAGTGCACAGAAACAGGCGATTTATCGCCAGTTAGATCAAACAACACAGCGCTTCAACGTGGGTCTGGTGGCAATTACCGATGTCCAGAACGCCCGTGCACAGTATGACAGCGTGCTGGCCAATGAAGTGTTAACGCGCAATACGCTGGATAACGCGTTGGAATCACTGCGTCAGATTACTGGCAACTTCTACCCGCAGTTGGCTGGGCTCAACATCGAGCGTTTCTCTACCCAGAAACCTGAAGCGGTTAATAACCTGCTGAAAGAAGCCGAAAACCGCAACCTGAACCTGTTGTCCGCACGTTTGAGTCAGGATTTGGCGCGCGAGCAGATTCGCTCCGCCGAAACAGGCTATATGCCAACGTTGGATCTAACCGCCTCAACGGGCGTGAGTGATACTCGCTATTCCGGTTCTCGGACGAATAACAGCAACTCGTTTAACGATTCAGACGCAGGGCAACACAAAGTGGGGATCAACTTCACTCTGCCACTTTACAGCGGTGGCGCAACTAACTCTCAGGTGAAACAGGCGCAGCACAGCTACGTCAGTTCCAGTGAACTGCTGGAAAGCGCACACCGTTCTGTTATCCAGATAGTACGTTCATCGTTTAACAACATTTCTGCGTCCATCAGCAGCATCAACGCTTACAAACAGGCTGAAGTGTCTGCACAAAGCTCTCTGGATGCGATGGAAGCCGGTTATCAGGTAGGAACGCGCACCATCGTTGACGTGCTGGATGCCACCACCACGCTGTATAACGCCAAACAACAGCTCTCCAGCGCACGTTATGATTACCTGATCAATCAGTTAAACATTAAGTCCGCGCAAGGCACGCTGAATGAAAATGATCTGCAGGCACTGAATGCGTCGCTGGGTCAACCGGTGTCAACCACACCGGCCGTAACCGACAACAGCGCTCCGCAGGCCACTACCGCCTCGGCACAACGTTAATCGGTAGCTACGTTTACAAGTATAAAATAGAGGGGAACCACGGTTCCCCCTTTTTATACCCGCGCTTTCCCCACAAAATAACGCGACAGCACCAGAACACAGGAACCGTCTTCTTTCTTTATAAAGCGAAACGTTGCACGACAGAATGTATAGCAACGTAAATGCACCTCCCGTTACACCTATTGCCGCTTTAAATTCAAGCAGCGTTCCCCTATTCTTAGGCACACTTATTGGTTATTGGCCGTGATGCTTTGCTCTGGGATAAACACGATGAAACGTACAAAAAATATTAATCAGGAAACGTTCCGCAAGGAATGGCGGACGCACCGTCTGGCACCTGTTGCTTTGGCCGTCAGCGCCGTATTTTTCCTCGCGGGCTGCGAGCAAACTGATGAAACCGTCTCCCTCTACCAGAATGCGGATGACTGTTCTTCCGCTAACCCGTCAATGGCTGCCCAGTGCACCACTGCATACAATAATGCGTTAAAAGAAGCAGAAAAAACGGCACCGAAATACGCCACGAAAGAAGACTGTGTAGCAGAATTTGGTGAAGCGCAGTGTACTCAAACACCTGCACCGGCGCAGGCCGGTATGGCAGCAGAATCTCAGCAGGGCGGCGGTATGTCCTGGATGCCCTTGATGGCGGGTTACATGATGGGTCGAATGATGGGTGGCGGTGCTGGTTTCGCACAACAGCCACTGTTCAGTCCAAAAACGCCAACCAGCCCGGCCAATGGTCAGTTCGTTGATGCCGCGGGTAAAAACTACGGCAACGCCACCACAGGCCGCTCAATGACCGTGCCAAAAACCGCATTGGCGCCAAAGCCTGCAACCACCTCAACCATCACGCGTGGTGGCTTTGGTGAAACCGTCGCGAAGCAAAACAGCATGCAACGCAGCAGCACCAGTTCAAGTTCCAGCGCTTCCCGTAGCATGGGCGGCTGAGGCGTATCGAATGAAGCGGATAAATATTACAGCGCGCCCTGACTGGCAGGAAAAAGCCACCGAGTTTGGTTTTCGTTTCCACACTATGTATGGCGAGCCCTACTGGAGCGAAGAGGCTTACTACCAGTTCACGCTTGCTCAGATCGAAGAACTGGAAGAAGCCACCGCCGAGCTGCACCAGATGTGTCTACAGGTGGTGGAAAAAGTCGTCAACAGCGACGCGCTACTCGCCAAATTCCGTATTCCCAAACACACTTGGGAATTCGTCAGACATTCATGGCGCACCAATCAGCCTTCGCTGTATTCACGCCTCGATCTGGCGTATGACGGCAAATCTCCAGCCAAGCTGCTGGAGAACAATGCGGATACGCCGACGTCGCTGTACGAAGCGGCCTTTTTCCAATGGCTCTGGCTGGAAGATCAAATCAACGCCGGAAACCTGCCGCAGAATTCAGACCAGTACAACAGCATTCAGGAAAAGCTGATCGAACGCTTTGAGGAGCTAAAGCTCAATCACGGCTTCGGCTTGCTGCACTTCGCCTGCTGTCAGGATACGGAAGAAGATCGCGGTACGGTACAATACCTTCAGGATTGCGCGCTGGAAGCCGGTCTGCCGAGCGAGTTTCTGTACATCGAGGAAATTGGCCTCGGTGAGAAAGGCCAGTTTACCGACCCTGAAAATCAGGTAATTGGTAATCTGTTCAAGCTGTATCCGTGGGAGTTCATGCTGCGCGAGATGTTTTCCACCAAGCTGGAAGATGCCGGCGTGCGCTGGTTGGAACCGGCCTGGAAAAGCATCATTTCCAATAAAGCATTGCTGCCAATGCTGTGGGAAATGTTCCCAAACCACCCCAACCTGCTTCCTGCCTATTTCGCGGAAGATGAACACCCAGAACTAGACAGCTACGTCATTAAGCCGCTGTTTTCACGTGAAGGGGCGAACATCAAGATCGTCGAAAATGGCAAAGAGATTGCGTCAGCCGACGGCCCTTACGGCGAAGAAGGGATGATCGTCCAGCAGTACCATCAACTGCCAAAATTCGGCGACAGCTACACGCTGATTGGTAGCTGGCTGGTGAACGATCAACCTTGTGGTATCGGCGTACGTGAAGATCGCGCCCTGATCACACAGGATCTCTCGCGCTTCTATCCGCACACCATTCTGGATTAAGCATCAGAATATACTCTAAATAATTCGAGTTGCATGGCGGCGGCAAGAGAAGACATCCCGATGAGCTTACTCAGGTAAGTGATTCGGGTGACAAATCTGCCGAGAGCAGATTTGAACGCTGCCAGCAGCGGCCCTTTAGGGCGAGGCCCACGACGGGCCGAGTATTTAAGCGCAGCCAACATGCATGCAGCTTGAAGTATGACGAGTATATAAGGCACGGTGAGAACCGTGCCTTACTCATTTCCACCGCAAAAAAGCGGATTACCCCACCTGCACCGACAGCATACTCAGCGATCCCATTTCAAGCCCATCGACCGGAATACTGATTGCCTCTTTGCCGTCCCAGCCTCCCAGCACATAGAGCAGCGGGAAATAGTGATCGGGCGTCGGGTTGGATAATGCGGCACCGTCATGCTGCATAAAATTAACCAGCGGATGGTCGTCGCCCTGATAAGCCAGGTTATCACGCACAAATTGATTGAATGAGATAGCCCACGGATACGGCTCTGCATCACCATCCCATTTCACCATCCGCAGGTTATGCACGACGTTACCACTGGCCACAATCATGAAGCCTTCATCACGCAGTGCCGCCAGCTTGCGCCCTAATTCGTAGTGATATGCGGCAGGCTGCGTACCGTCCACACTCAGTTGCACAACGGGAATATCCGCATCGGGATACATCTTGATCAGTACGCCCCAAGAGCCGTGATCCAAACCCCATTGGCTTTTATCAGCGGTAACGGGATACGGCGCCAACACCTGCTGAATTCTCGCCGCCAATTCAGGCGAGCCGGGTGCCGGATACTGGGTATCGAACAGCGCCTGCGGGAAACCGCCAAAATCATGGATGGTGCGCGGGTTTTCCATCGCCGTCACAGCCGTACCACGGGTATACCAGTGGGCGGAAACCGCGATAACCGCCTTCGGACGCGGCAGCGTCTCACCAAGCCGTTGCCATGCCTGCGTATACACATTGTTTTCCAACACGTTCATCGGGCTACCGTGGCCGAGGAACAGTGCAGGCATCCGGGAAGTGTTGTTCATAGTCATATCCTCTGAAAGATGTCAGCGAGCGTGCAGCCGCACGCGATGGCCTTACTTTACGCGCTTTATGACACAGAAAAAGTCAGAGTTATGTGATGGAGAACATCAATTAATTTGAAAGGTATAATGCGGCAAGAAAAACCACCGACAGGGATAGGACTCGCAAAAGACCAGATTAAGCAGAGCGACCTTTAGTATCAGAATAAATCTGGCTACCTTCGCGCTTTCCAACGCCCATAACCATCACAGTAATGGTCTCATCCTGGACCAAATACACCAGCCTGTAGCCAGCGGACTTCAGTTTAATTTTATACTGGTCTTTACGGCCATGAAGTTGGGCTGAAGGAACACGAGGATTTTCCAAACGCTCAACCAGCTTTTTCTTGAACTGCTCCCGGACAGGGTGCCCTAATTTTTTCCATTCCTTCAATGCAGAAGGCACAAATTTTAACTTATAGGTCATCGGGCGAAATCTCTTCCGCGTCAGCTAGTTCTGACATCCGGTCATCAACGGTACGCCCCAGTTCGGCATCTTCAGCCAGTTCCATTAAATAAGCGAATACGGCAGGAGGCACACAGTAGAACGCTGGCTCATTCCGGTTCAGTATAGCGATAGTTTCACCTTCAGCAGCCCGTACCGTCCCCATCGGGTCACGTTTCAACTCAGTAATACTGGCGGCTGTGTTAGTCAGGATGTTGAAAGCCATAATTTCATTCACTCAATTCGGTTAGTCAAAGGTGACTTAAACACACTAATAATAGCACTTTTAAAAGCACTCATTATAGTATTTCCTAAGCATCGTTTTACACTGACCGTTAAGCCGCTTTCTTTCATAAAAAACAAAACCCCGCCGAAGCGGGGTTTTATGATGAAGGGAGTTGACCGTTAAGCCGGGTTCTGTCGTGGACAGTCATTCATCTAGGCCAGCAATCACTCACTGGCTCAAGCAGCCTACCCGGGTTCAGTACGGGCCGTACCATGTGAACCCCTATTTGGCCTTGCTCCGGGTGGAGTTTACCGTGCCACGAACTGTTGCCAGTCGCGCGGTGCGCTCTTACCGCACCCTTTCACCCTTACCTGATCCCACTTGCGTGGGCCATCGGCGGTTTGCTCTCTGTTGCACTAGTCGTAGGCTTGCGCCTCCCAGGCGTTACCTGGCACCCTGCCCTATGGAGCCCGGACTTTCCTCCCCTCCACCTGTCTCCCCCGAAAGGGACGGCAGCGAAGCGGCGACTGTCTGGTCAACTCCGGCGCGGATAATAGGGTAAATTACCCTACTTGTCATCCCCCGATTCACTGCTATCGCCTTCTTGCTCCAGCCCGTAGCGGTAAAGCGCGTTTTTCTTCACGCCGTGAATTTCAGCCGCCAGCGCAGCCGCTTTCTTCAGCGGCAGCTCAGCACGCAATAGCGTCAGCGTGCGCAGCGCTTCCGCCGACAGCGCGCTGTCATCAACCTGATGCCCTTCCACAATCAGCACCATTTCCCCTTTACGGCGGTTCTCATCTTCTTTCACCCAAGCCAGCAGTTCGCCCACGGGCGCGCCGTGGATAGATTCCCAGGTTTTGGTGATTTCACGCGCTAACACCACGTAGCGCTCGGCTCCCAGCACTTCGCTGATATCCTGCAGGCTGTCCAAAAGACGATGTGTGGATTCATAGAAAATCAGGGTGCGGGTTTCTTCCCCTAGCTCACGCAGCTTATCTTTGCGTCCTTTGGTTTTGGCAGGCAGAAAACCCTCATAGCAAAAACGGTCAGACGGCAAACCGGACGCGGAGAGCGCCGTGATCGCTGCGCAAGCCCCCGGTAACGGCACCACGCGAACGCCCGCTTCGCGGCAGCGTCGAACCAAATGGTAGCCGGGGTCGTTAATCAGCGGCGTGCCCGCATCGGAAACCAGCGCGATGCTTTGTCCTGACTGTAATTTAGCCAGTAACACATCCGCTTTTTGTTGTTCGTTATGATCGTGTAATGCGAACAGTCGCGCATTAATCGCAAAATGTTGTAACAGCAGACCGGTATGGCGGGTATCCTCTGCGGCGATCAGATCAACGCTCGCCAATACCGCCAGCGCACGCTGCGTGATGTCGCCCAGATTGCCGATTGGCGTGGGGACAATGTAGAGGGTAGATGCAGAAATGTCTGCTTGTTGGTCTTGATTCATTGTTTCATCCGGGTTGCCGATTTAATATTGAGCATCTTTAAAAAAAATCACTGGATACAGTATGCTTCCCTTTCATTTCGTCCGTACCCAGGCAGGGCGTGTTATCCCTGTTTTGTTAGCGGCACTGTTTCTCGCAGGCTGTCCAAGCCATGCACCGCAGAGCCCGCCACCCGAGGTTCAGGGCAAAGCTGACGCATCATCCGATTATTATCTGCAGCAGATGCAGCAAAGTAGCGATAATAACAAGGCTGACTGGCAATTACTTGCTATTCGTTCCCTGCTACAGGAAGGGAAAGCCCCTCAGGCAAGCCAGCAGTTCAACACGCTGCCAGAAAAATTGAGTGCGACGCAAAAGCAAGAACGGCAGTTACTCAGTGCGGAACTGTCCGTCACCCAAAACAATATGGATGCGGCCAAGGCAGCGCTGAGCCAGCTTGATGTGGGCGCGCTTTCCGATCAGCAAAAGCAGCGTTACTACCAGACGCAAATCAAAACAGCACAAGGGCGCCCTTCCATTGAGCTGCTGCGGGCCTATATCGCCCAAGAGCCGCTGCTGAAAGGCGACGAGCATCAGATGAACCTCGATCAAACCTGGCTGGCATTGACGCAAATGTCGCCACAGGAGTCGAACTCGCTGCTGATTAATGCGAATGAAAATGTGCTGCAAGGCTGGGTCGATCTGCTTAATAACTATCAGGATAACCGGACTTCTCCCGATCAGTTAAAGAGCGCGATTCAGGATTGGCAAACCCGCTATCCGCACCATCCGGCTACAAAAACGCTGCCTACGCAGTTGAATCAGGTCATTAACTACCAGCAGTCATCGGTGAACAGCATCGCCTTGCTGTTGCCACTCAATGGTCAGGCGCAGGTTTTCGCTAATGCCATCCAGCAAGGTTTTAACGCAGCAAAGAACGGTCAGATAGCCATCGCAGCCGTCTCTGCCTCTGTCGCACCACCATCGGATGCCACACAAACCGAACAGGTTACCCCTCCGTCAGGGGGGCAGAGTACCCAATCGCCCGCGCCGTACAGCGATCAGGCGGTAGCCTCCCCGACGCCTGCACCACAAGCACCGGCGACCAGCGCGGGGCTGTCCAGTTCGCTCCCAGTTAAAGTGTATGATACGTCTTCACAGCCGCTGGCGAATATTCTCAATCAGGCTCAGCAGGATGGCGCCTCGCTGGTCATCGGTCCGCTGCTGAAAAATGAAGTGGATCAGTTAACGAACAGCCAGTCACCGCTGAATATTTTGGCATTGAACCAGCCGGAACACGTCGAAAATAGCCCTAACATCTGCTATTTCGCCCTCTCTCCAGAAGATGAAGCCCGAGACGCGGCAAAATTTATCCATCAGCAGGGTAAACAGCAGCCGCTGGTCTTAGCCCCTCGCGGGGCGCTGGGCGACCGTATCATTAACGCATTCGCTCAGGCCTGGAACCAGCAAAGCGGCACCAGCGCTCTGCAACAGCGCTTTGGCAACACGGCAGAGTTAAAACAGGCCATCAATAGCGGCGCGGGCTTAAGCCTGAGCGGCCAGCCTGTTAGCGTGTCGCAGCAGCAGGCACCATCGGGCACCACCATCGGTGGCTTAACCATTCCTTCTCAGGTTCAACCGACGTCCACTTCGTCCGTAAGTGGCAACATTGATGCGGTCTATATCATCGCAACGCCAGATGAGTTGGCGCTGATTAAGCCGATGATCGATATGCGCACCACGTCACACGCACGTCCAGCGCTCTACGCCAGCTCACGTAGCTTCCAGGCTGGATTAGGGCCAGACTTCCGCCTCGAAATGGAAGGGTTGCAGTTCAGCGATATCCCACTGTTAGCCGGCGCTAACCCAGCGCTGATGCAGCAGGTCAGCAGCCAGTTTAAAAACGATTACTCGTTAGTCCGCCTGTATGCGATGGGGATGGATGCCTGGACGCTCGCCAGCCACTTTGGTGAAATGCGCCAGATTCCGGGCCACCAGATTCCTGGCGCTACGGGGATGTTAAGCGCAGGGCCGGATTGCACCATCAATCGGCAGCTAACCTGGCAGCAATATCGTCAGGGCCAACTGGTCCCCGTTCTCTGAATCAGCGAGCGGCTGGCGCAGTTTACGAACAACAGGCCCGGCGTTATCTTGAACGCGCGGGCCTGACCTTCACTGCGGCGAATGTTACGCTACGCGGCGGTGAACTGGATTTGATCATGCGCGATCGCCATATTTGGGTATTTGTCGAGGTTCGCTATCGACGCAACGCCCATTTTGGTGATGCCGCAGCCAGCGTCACCCGACGCAAACAGCAGCGGTTGTTGCACGCCGCCGCCGTGTGGTTGGCACAGCGAGGTGCCAGCTTTGACACGGTGGATTGCCGTTTTGACGTGCTGGCCATTACGGGCGATCGGTTCGACTGGATCCCCAATGCCTTTGCCGCACAGGGATAATATATCCTTGATGAATTTCAATTTACGTAGGTTAACTCAACGTGCTGGATAGAATAAAAGTTTGTTTTACCGAGAGTATTCAAACGCAGATTGCAGCGGCAGAAGCCTTGCCAGACGCCATTTCCCGTGGCGCGATTGCGATGGTTCAGTCTCTGCTAAACGGCAACAAAATTCTGTGCTGCGGTAACGGAACATCAGCAGCCAATTCGCAGCATTTTGCCGCCAGCATGATTAACCGCTTTGAAGCAGAGCGCCCCAGCTTACCGGCTATCGCACTTAATGCGGATAATGTGGTCTTAACTGCGATAGCGAATGACCGTTTGCATGAAGAGGTCTATGCCAAACAAGTCAGAGCATTAGGTCAGGCTGGCGACGTACTACTGGCGATTTCAACCCGTGGCAACAGCCGCGATATTGTTAAAGCTGTAGAGTCTGCCGTTACCCGCGACATGACGATTGTCGCCCTGACAGGCTACGATGGCGGAGAACTGGCTGGGCTGCTCGGGCCGCAGGATGTGGAGATTCGCATCCCATCACACCGCAGCGCTCGTATTCAGGAAATGCACATGCTGACAGTAAATTGCCTGTGCGATTTAATTGATAACACACTTTTTCCACACCAGAACGATTGAAGGAGCACTACATGAGGATAAGTTCTGCATTTGCCGTGCTGTCTGTCGCCCTGTTGCTACAAGGCTGTGTTGGGGTTGTTGCTGTTGGCAGTGCTGTGGCAACCAAAACGGCCACTGATCCGCGTACTGTAGGCACGCAGGTTGACGATGGCACACTGGAAGTCCGAGTGATGAATGCCATTAGCAAAGACGAGCAGTTGAAAAAGGATGCCCGTATCGTTGCAACGGCTTATCAGGGGAAAGTGTTGTTAACAGGGCAAGCGCCGAGCACAGAAATGGCAAGCCGAGCTAAGCAAATCGCCCTCGGCGTGGACGGCGCAGCCGAAGTCTACAACGAAATACGCCAAGGTACGCCAGTTTCAATGGGAACCGCCTCCATGGATACCTGGATCACCACTAAAGTTCGCTCGCAGATCCTGGCAAGCGACACGGTTAAATCCTCTAACGTCAAAGTCACAACGGAAAACGGTGAAGTTTTCCTGTTAGGTCTGGTGACACAGCGTGAAGGCACCTCCGCCGCAGAAATCGCCAGTAAAGTTGGCAGCGTGAAGCACGTCACGACGGCCTTCACCTACCTGCAATAACGCTGTTATCTCTTTAATATTTTGTCTTTTTAAAAAACCGCTGATGCCTTCATCAGCGGTTTTTTTATCTGTGCACTTTTTATCCCAGTTCAGGGACACATATCTTACCCGCTGAGATCAAGACGTAGCTGGATTAAGCAGCCAGAGCTCACGACGAGTTTCAACGCTGATATGACTCGGTTCTTTATCGCGCACACTCGCCTCCCCGGTGAGCAAGTCCGCAAAGCCCGCCTGCCTGATTTGCATCTGGTAACGCGGCGTTTTCAAACCACGTTCTGCCTGCAATAGCAGCGGAATCAAGCGGCTGCTTTGCCTGTCCATCGTTTTGCGCGGCCACGCCTTGTTTTCATCCAGATACGGTGCCATAAAATCCAGCGCCTTTATCACACTGCTTCCCTTCGGCGTGTGGTACTGCCAGATATTTTCGCCGACGCGGGAAGCTAGCATCGCCATATCCGTTATCGCCTGAAGGTTGAAGTAGCTGTAATGGAAAGAGCGGGTACGCGCCAGCTCTTCAGGCTGGGCACCATCTGGTTGCAGTTGGTGATCTAATTTCTCCCGCTGCAATTGCGCCATGGATTTCACCACGTCGATTTTTCCCAGATACCAGGCGATCCCAGCAACCTGTACGGCATACCAGCTACCGTGGTTGTTCTGGGCTGCAGCCTCTTTTTTCCCCAGCTTGCTGGTTTGTAACCAGTGCAGATAATCGCTCATCCATGTCTGCATCTGCTGTTCATCCTGCGCCGTCCAGCCCGGAGCGTGACGCAGCATAATCAGTGAATCGACGATGCAGGTGGAAAAATAACGCCCGTCCAGCACGCCCGAGCTTCTGCCCGGCGCGATGCCCGGCACGCCCTGCGCGAAGTCGAGGTTAGGGTTCATGCGCGTAGCGGGGTCGATAAACCAGGTACGGATCATCGACATGGCCTTGTCGGCATAAGCCTGTTTGCCAGAGAAGTACCACGCTAGCGTCAACGCCTGCGTTTGGGCAGTGAATTTTGCCAGTCTTACCCCATCGGTCTCCTCATCCTTACTGGCAGGGTTTACCTGCCCATCACGACGAATCCAAGGTAAACCATCAGCTTTGTCGGGATCGGGCCACCAGTAGGCGCTGAGGCTCAAATAATCATGCTTTGAACCACTGGGTGGCGTAGATTTCTTTTCCGTCACGCTGGGATTATTTATTTTCAGCGCGCGATCGGCTTGCGAAATAAGCTGCTCGTACGCCATTCGCGTCTGCGGCTTTTCCGTTTTCTGCTGTAGCTGCTGTTTCACCGAGGATAGCTGAGGCTGCTGCAAGAAGGCGTAGGGATTATCGGGGGATGACGCTTTAGGCTCCGCGTCCGCACGGGCAACGGAAGCCACACAACACAATGCAACCAGTAAACCTGACCAATAACGTAACCGCATACTTTCTCCTGATGTCGAAAACACGACCGTTAACGCGAAAATTTCTCGGTATAGTAAACGAACAAGGCGACTTAATTCAGATTGTTACCTCACAACAGATCGTTATCTCGCAAAAATGCGTCGCCGCCCATCTGCCTCATCTGGCGCAAAATCCACTGCTGGCGTTGAATAACATAGCCGGAGGGCGCATTCGCACGAAAGCGAATGGGGTTCGGTAGCACTGCCGCGAGCAAAGCGGATTCGCTTTCCGTCAGCCTGCTGGCCGATTTATTGAAATAACGTCTGGCAGCGGCTTCCACGCCAAAGATGCCGGGGCCAAATTCGGCGATATTCAGATACACGGTCAGAATCCGCCGTTTCGTCCAGACCAGTTCAACACCGGTGGTAATACCCGCCTCAAGCCCCTTGCGCACCCAGCTACGCCCATCCCACAGGAACAGGTTCTTCACCATCTGCTGTGACAGCGTAGAGGCACCGCGAATCCGCTGCGTGTTGCGCTCGTTGTGCTTCAATGCCTGACCAATCGCATCAAGATCGAAGCCCCAGTGCTGAGGGAATTTTTGATCTTCCGCCGCCATCACCGCTAGCGCCATTTCAGGGACAATCGCCTCCATAGCCACCCAGTCAGAATGGGCAACGTAGGAAAATTCGCCTTTCAGCCATGCGCTGATCTGCCTGTCGACCATCACCGCAGAGAACGGCACGGGCAGGAAGGAAAACAGCATGATGCCAGCCAACCACGCTCCGATGACAACCAAAACACTCCGAACAATCAGGCGCTTCAGCCACGTGAATAAGCCTCCATGCCCTCGGTTCCCCCTCATTCGGTGAGATCCAAGACGCGAGCAACGAGCTTATCAATGCCTTGTGCCGCTTCGCTGATGGAATTAGCCAGCATATAGGCCGGTGTGGTCACGATTTTATGTTCCGCATCGACCACGATATCATCGACCGGACAAACCACGTGGATACCGCCCATCTCTTCGACGGCTTCAGCGGTATCAATATCGTTACCAATGGTTACGCGAACAGGAATACCCAAAATCGTCGGTAGCAGCGCAGGTGAGATGCAAATAAAACCAATTGGTTTATTTTGCTTATAAATTTCCTGTGTGAGCAATTGCAGCGTTTCATCAATCTGACACGCCGTTCCCTGCGTTGCGAAGTCACTTAAATTTTTCGCCGCGCCAAAACCACCTGGCACAATCAGCGCATCTAAGTCTTGCGCATCTGCTGCAGAAAGCGGCTGGATTTTTCCTCTGGCGATCCGTGCTGATTCTGCTAAAACATTGCGATTCTCACCAGTTATGTCACCCGTCAGGTGATTAACCACCTGTAATTGTGGTTTATCTGGCGCAAAGCAAACGGCTTGCGCGCCCGCGCGATCCAGCGCAAGTAACGTCAACACGGCTTCATGAATCTCGGAACCGTCATAAACACCACAGCCACTAAGGACAATGCCGACTCGTTTCATCATCTTTTCCTTCATTTCATTACATCAACTAATTGATTTTTTAATTGACAAACACTAATCTACATCACACATTTTAATGATTCTTGTAACAAAGATTTCTACATTTGCTATTTTGTTGCTTGACGAAGATTTACAGTAACGAGGTTGTAGTCGCTGTTGTAAGTTGTACTAGTAAGAACGTTGGTAGTAAAAACGTTGGTAGTAAGAACATAGTTAAGACACGAATATCCGCACTTGCGAGTTTACAAACCCTGAGATCTAAATGCAGGTGCATGTTTTCCCTGGTGTTGGCGCATAATTCGCGCACCCCGGCTTCGGCTGGGGTCATTTTTTTCTACCGAATGAAAACGTGCAAATCCCTCGCATCCCCGACCCTTATTCAATCGTAAACACCACTTAATCTCACGCCGTTTTGCATTTTTTTCATGATACCGCGTAAGACGAAAAAAATTGTCTAACCGTTTTGCTCGCCACGTCCCTGTGGCCGCAATAGACCGTATCAGGATTCTTTTTCTGCTTTTGCTACCCAATCACGCAGTACCTGAACGTCATGGCGCCAGTCGTGCTTAAGCTCATCAACCCATTCCTGCACGTTATCCCACCATGCCGGTAGCGATGAAGTCTGAATCTGCTGGGCAACTTGCTGCAAATGTCGTAGCCCGACGGAACCCGCCGCCCCTTTGATTTTGTGCCCTTCTTCCGTAATACCTTTCTCATCGCGCGCCGTCATGTTGGAATCCAGAATCGCCAGATAGCCTGGCATCATCTGTTCAAACATCTCCAGACTCTGGTGAATCAATTTCGGCCCCACCAAATCCAGATACTGTTCCAGCATCGGGATATCCAGCAGATCGTCTTCTGCGTTTGCCATTTCATCCTCCTCCTCAACCACCGGTTCTTCCGTCCACACCGAGTGCGTATCCCAGAATTGTTGAATGACAGCAGTCAGCGCTGGCACCGACAGCGGCTTGCTGAGCACGTCATCCATACCCGCATCCAGATATTCGCGTTTATCTTTCAGTACGTTCGCCGTCAGCGCCACCAGCGGCGGCATGCTACGTTTGCCATAGCGTGAACGCAGCTGACGCGCGACATCCAGCCCGGTCATATCCGGCAGTTGGATATCGAGCAGCACCAGATCGAATTCATCGGGATCGAACATGTCCAGTGCTTCCTGCCCAGTCATCGCGACATCCACACTGTTCCCCAGTTTTTCCAGTACCGAACGCGCGACCACCACGTTCAGTTCGATATCCTCCACCAGCAGGACATGCAGTGCCGGTAGCGGCAAATCATCGTCGTCTTCCAGACCGCTTCCCACTTCATCGACGCTCGGTGCAATCACCGTTAGGGTGAAGCAGGAACCCTGGCCTTGCGTGCTGGAAACCTGGATATCGCCCCCCATGTTCTGTGCCAGACGCTTCGACACCGCCAGACCAATTCCCGTGCCCGTTGCGGGCTTCCCGCCGTGCTGGTCTTTGACCTGATAATACATGGCGAAGATTTTTTCCAGCTCATCCGCCGGAATGCCCATTCCGGAATCTTCCACCTCAAAGCGCAGACGATCGTCCTTTTCATGCCAGACGCGTACCACAATTTCGCCTTTTTTACCGTTCTCACCCTTCGGCGTGAATTTCACCGCGTTACTGAGGAGGTTCCACAGAATCTGCCGCAGGCGCGTTCCGTCAGTCATGACTTTCTGCGGCAGAGGCTGGTGTTGGTCCATAATCAGCTTCAGGCCTTTCGGTTCTGCCAGCAGGCCACCGAGGTTCTCCAGATCCACCAGAAAACCGGTGAAATCGATCGGTTGGTTATCCAGTTGCACCTTGCGGCGCTCCTGTTTGTCCATCTCAATCACGTCGTTAAAGATATTGCCCAGCGTGATCGCGCTGACGTGGATGGTTTTCAGGTATTTTTGCTGTTCAGGGTCGAGTTGCGTATCCAGCAGGATGCGACTTAACCCGACAATGCCATTAAGCGGCGTACGAAGCTCGTGGCTGATTGTTGAGATAAAAGTGGTCTTCTCCCTACTGGCGTTCTCTAACGCGTCCTGGTAACGCTTACGCTCCGTGATATCGCGTCCAAAACCCATCAGCCCGTGACGCTTGCCCATCCGGTCATAAAACGGCACCTTGCGCAGCTCAAAACAGGCTTTACGGCCATCGGGATACACCAGCCATTGTTCATAGGTCAGAGAAACGTTGTGGCGGAACACTTTTTCGTCCGTCTCCATCACTTTCTCGGCAATATCGGGGGCGTAAACATCCTGCGGCGTCAAGCCAATAAGCTGCTTCTGGCTTTTACCCACCAGCAGTTCCATTGCGCGGTTACAGCCGGAGAATTCTTTCTCTTCGTTACGGTAGTAAACTAAATCCGGCGAGGCATCGAGGAACGAACGCAGCAGCGCAGATTGCTGCTCCAGTTCAATCTGCGCCTGTTCACGGTGGGACATCTCTTCTTTGAGTCGGCTCATCACCAGCACGCGCGCCTCTTCCGCTTTGATACGGTCAGCGATTTCCTGATTGAGCTGCGCGATGTTTTCCTGAAGCTGCGCATTCAGCTCCAGATCCCGATGGCGCATTTCTTCCAGCTTCGCCACCAGCTTCGCCAGCCGCTGACGCGACTCTTCAAGCTGTTCCACCACCACGGAGAGAAAATAAACGGCCCAGGGCGTAATCAACAGCCCGAAGAAAATGGAGCGGACGACGTCGATATTTTCGACTTCCCCGCTGAGCAACAGGGTGACGGCCATTTGCACCACCATCGCTAGCAGCACCAATACCGAGGCCAGCAGCAGTGAAAAACGGACAAGCCCCAGTTTTACCATTAAATCAACATAGTACTGCGCCAACAGACGAATTTGCTTCATAGCGATTTCCCTTAGTCACCCACCCGCGCATCATAACGTAAAATGGCGACGTATACGGTGCCGCCACGCAGATTCACGGCATGAAATATCGGCGTCTACCGCCCCTGTCTTCTGACACATCAAGCCCCATCGTAACGGTAAGGCGAACCTAGCGCGGAACCCTGTACACCCTGCGTTTGCAGATAGCGATCCAGCTCCACCATGCCCGTCCAGCGGTTTTCACACCAGAGCGGTGCCAATAGGGTCGGGCGGCGAGCACTGGCAGAAATGCGGTGATAAATCACCTCCGGTGGCGTATGGCGAATCATCTCTCCCGCTATCTCCACGTAGCGATCCAGCGCCAGCTCGGGCAGCCTTCCCGCTCGCCAGGCCTTCGCCATCGTGCTACCTTCCACGATATGGAGAGGATGAAGCTTAATACCTTCCACGCCGGTCTCGATAACCTGCTCCAGCGTCGATAAACAGCGCTGTGCGTCTTCTCCCGGTAAACCCACAATCAGATGGCTGCACACCTTCAGACCGCGATCACGCGCACGGCGGGTGGTTTCCTGATAGCAGGCGAAATCATGGCCGCGATTAATTCGGTGCAGCGTTTTGTCACATGCGCTTTGCAGCCCCAGTTCCAGCCAGACCTCGTAACCCTGTTCATGATAGCGGGACAGCAAATCCAGCACCGCATCGGGCACGCAATCGGGGCGAGTACCCACGCAAATCCCCACCATTTCGGCCTGCTTCAACGCTTCCTGATACATGCTTTCCAGAACCTGAACCTCGGCATAGGTGCTGGTATACGCCTGAAAATAGGCCAGATAACGTTTAGCTCGGTTTACCTTTCCCGCCTGCACTTCCAACTGCTGCGCGATGCTGCGTTGCTGCATCTGCTCATCGGCAAACGAGGCCACATGACAAAACGTGCAGCCGCCCCGCCCCAGCGTGCCATCACGGTTTGGGCAGTTAAACCCGCCGTGCAGCGTCAGCTTGTGGATCTTCTCGCCATAGCGACGTTGAAGATTTCCGCCAAACATATTGATTAATTTTTGCAATTGCATATTCTAACCTGCTCCCTTGAGGGACAGCAGACTACCTTTCTCTCGCCCCCTTCGCGATGACCGCGATCAATCACACACATCCCAATGAAATGAATTTTTATTCGCTTTTAGTGAAAATAAACTCATGTCGGTGCTAATTAATTTTTCTTATCACGCATGCTCGTTTAATGAAAAGATGAAGCAACACTTAAAAATAGTTTCATAAAATCTAAAAGTGACCATATTTGGCATAATATGCTGCAACGTAGAAAGAACATAGCATGGAGAAGGGTTCTCACGCTTTTGTATAGTGATACAGCTCACACTTCAATTAAACTCCATATTCATTTATCGAGATAGTTTTTCTAAAAAAATCATTATCTTTCATAGGTATAATTAAAAACTATCGCTTATCAGCACATTTTACACTGGTATTTGACCTGAACAGGCTTTCTCGCTAATTTGGGGATCCGCTGGAAGCTTTCCTGACGGGCACACGACTCGTCATATTTATGCAGTAAATGAAGACTCCCTCTAAAAACAAGTCATTTACCACTTGTGAGACCGTCACGAGAGGCCGAAGAAGAGAGCGTAATATTAGTCGCTCAACGCCACGGTGCTTTCTCGCAGTAGGTTGTGAGAGTCACACAGAGCCTGGGGAGGTTCACTAACATGTTGTACGATGCATCCCAAGAGAGAGATAACTGTGGTTTCGGATTAATCGCCCATATAGAAGGTGAACCGAGCCATAAAGTAGTGCGTACTGCCATTCACGCACTCGCACGCATGCAGCACCGTGGCGCAATCCTTGCTGACGGCAAGACTGGCGACGGCTGCGGTTTATTACTTCAGAAGCCCGATCGCTTCTTTCGTCTCGTGGCGGAAGAGCACGGCTGGCGTTTAGCCAAAAACTACGCCGTTGGCATGATGTTTCTCAATCAAGACGAAGAGCTGGCTCGCGCCACGCGTCGGATTGTAGAAGAAGAGTTGCAGAATGAAACGCTGTCCGTACTGGGCTGGCGTGAAGTTCCAACCAACCCGGATGTACTGGGGGAAATTGCCCTGTCGTCCATGCCGCGTATTGAGCAAATTTTCGTTAACGCCCCGGCTGGCTGGCGTCAACGTGATATGGAACGTCGCCTGTTCATGGCGCGTCGCCGTATCGAAAAGCGCATTGAAGATAAAGAGTTCTACGTTTGTAGTTTCTCTAATCTGGTCACGATCTACAAAGGTCTGTGCATGCCGGCGGATCTGCCGCGCTTCTACCTCGATCTGGCCGATCTGCGTCTGGAGTCGGCAATTTGCCTGTTCCACCAGCGCTTCTCAACCAACACCGTTCCACGCTGGCCGTTGGCGCAGCCGTTCCGCTATCTGGCGCACAATGGCGAGATCAACACCATCGCGGGTAACCGCCAGTGGGCTCGCGCGCGTGCTTACAAGTTCAAAACGCCGCTGATCCCAGATTTGCAGGATGCCGCGCCATTCGTCAACGAAACCGGCTCTGACTCCAGCTCACTGGATAACATGCTGGAACTGTTCCTGAGCGGCGGGATGGATATCATCCGTGCTATGCGTCTGCTCGTTCCGCCAGCTTGGCAGAACAACCCAGATATGGATCCTGAACTGCGCGCCTTCTTCGACTTTAACTCCATGCACATGGAGCCGTGGGATGGCCCAGCCGGTATCGTGATGTCCGATGGGCGCTATGCCGCCTGTAACCTGGATCGTAACGGCCTGCGCCCTGCGCGCTACGTCATCACCAAAGACAAGCTGATCACCTGTGCTTCTGAAGTCGGTATCTGGGATTACCAGCCGGACGAAGTGGTTGAAAAAGGCCGCGTCGGTCCGGGCGAACTGATGGTGATCGACACCCGCAGCGGCCGCATCCTGCACTCAGCCGAAACCGATGACGATTTGAAAAGCCGCCACCCTTACAAAGAGTGGATGGAGAAAAACGTTAAGCGTCTGGTGCCGTTTGAAGAGCTGCCAGACGATCAGGTCGGCAGCCGTGAATTCAACGATGAGCTGCTGGAGACCTTCCAGAAACAGTACGGTTACAGCAGCGAAGAGCTGGATCAGGTCATCCGCGTGCTGGGCGAGAACGGTCAGGAAGCCACGGGGTCGATGGGCGATGACACGCCGTTCGCCGTGCTGTCCAGCCGTCCACGCATCATTTATGACTACTTCCGTCAGCAGTTCGCGCAGGTAACCAACCCGCCGATCGACCCGCTGCGTGAAGCCCATGTGATGTCGCTGGCGACCAGCATTGGCCGTGAGATGAACGTCTTCTGCGAAGCAGAAGGTCAGGCTCACCGCCTGAGCTTTAAGTCACCGATCCTACTTTACTCCGACTTCACCCAGTTGACCTCACAAGATGAGCTGCACTATCGTGCCGTCACGCTGGATCTGACGTTTGATCCGTCACAGCAAACGCTGCAACAGACGATCGAAAAGCTGTGTGACGAAGCAGAAAGTAAAGTCAGAGACGGTGCCGTTCTGCTGGTGCTGTCCGACCGTGGCATTAGCGAGTCACGCTTGCCCGTCCCTGCGCCGATGGCCGTGGGTGCCGTTCAGCGCCGTCTGGTCGAAAAGAGCTTGCGCTGTGATGCCAACATCATTGTTGAAACCGCCAGTGCACGCGACCCGCACCACTTTGCCGTACTGTTAGGCTTTGGTGCGACGGCTATCTACCCTTACCTTGCCTACGAAACGCTGGCACGGATGGTCGATAACCACACCATCGACAAACCTTATCGTGCCGTGATGCTGAACTACCGTAACGGCATCAATAAAGGCCTGTACAAGATTATGTCCAAAATGGGCATCTCGACGATTGCGTCTTATCGTTGTTCCAAACTGTTTGAAGCCGTGGGTCTGCATAAAGATGTGTCGACGCAATGCTTCCTAGGCGTTGTCAGCCGCATCGGCGGGGCAAACTACAGCGACTTCGAACAGGATCTGTTGAACCTGTCCAAGCGTGCCTGGCTGAAACGTAAAACGCTGGAACAAGGCGGCCTGCTGAAATTTGTTCACGGCGGCGAATACCATGCCTACAACCCAGATGTGGTCACTACGCTGCAAACCGCAGTGAAAACTGGGGAGTACAGCGATTATGAGCAATACGCCAAACTGGTTAACGAGCGCCCAGCAGCAACCTTACGCGACCTGCTGGCACTGAAACCACAAGAGGGCGCGGCTATCGCGATCGACAGCGTTGAACCGGCCTCTGAAATGTTCAAACGCTTCGATACCGCAGCCATGTCCATCGGTGCACTCAGCCCCGAGGCCCATGAATCGCTGGCTGAGGCGATGAACGGACTGGGCGGTTTCTCCAACTCCGGTGAAGGCGGCGAAGATCCCGCACGTTACGGTACCAATAAAGTGTCCCGTATCAAGCAGGTTGCTTCTGGTCGCTTTGGTGTGACACCAGCCTATCTGGTTAACGCCGATGTGATTCAGATTAAAGTGGCGCAGGGCGCGAAGCCGGGCGAAGGGGGTCAGTTACCGGGTGATAAAGTCACGCCGTACATTGCTCGTCTGCGTTATTCCGTCCCTGGCGTGACGCTGATTTCACCACCGCCGCACCACGATATTTACTCTATCGAAGATCTGGCACAGCTGATTTTCGATCTGAAACAAGTCAACCCGAAAGCGATGATTTCGGTAAAACTGGTGTCCGAGCCGGGCGTTGGCACTATCGCGACGGGCGTTGCCAAGGCGTATGCCGACCTGATCACCATCGCCGGTTACGACGGTGGTACTGGCGCTAGCCCGCTGTCCTCCGTGAAATACGCGGGTTGCCCGTGGGAGTTGGGTCTGGTTGAAACGCAACAGGCTTTGGTCTCCAACGGCCTACGCCACAAAATCCGCCTTCAGGTGGACGGTGGCTTGAAAACCGGTCTGGATATAGTCAAAGCGGCGATTCTGGGCGCAGAAAGCTTCGGTTTCGGCACCGGACCGATGGTTGCGCTGGGCTGTAAATACCTGCGTATTTGTCACCTGAATAACTGTGCAACAGGCGTTGCAACGCAGGATGAGAAGCTGCGCCGCGATCATTACCACGGCCTGCCTGAACGTGTAGCTAACTACTTCCACTTCATCGCGCATGAAACTCGCGTGCTGATGGCAGAATTGGGCGTCAGCCGTCTGGTGGACCTGATTGGCCGTACCGACTTGCTGGTCGAGCTGGACGGTTTCACTGCGAAACAGAACAAGCTGGATCTGTCGCCGCTGCTGTACGCCGCACAGCCTCAGCCGGGCAAAGCGCTGTACTGCACGGAAAGCAATCTGTCGTTCGATAAAGGCTTATTGAACAAAGAGCTTCTGGCACAGGCACAGCCGCACCTTGATGCGAAACAGGGCAAAGCGCTCTACTTCGATATCCGCAACACCGATCGCTCCGTCGGCGCGACGCTGTCTGGCGCAATTGCCGAGAAACATGGCGATCAAGGTCTGGCTGGCGATCCAATTAAAGTGCACTTCTCTGGTACCGCAGGGCAGAGCTTTGGCGTCTGGAACGCAGGCGGCCTAGAACTGAAATTAATCGGCGATGCCAACGACTACGTGGGCAAAGGCATGGCAGGCGGCAGCATCTCCGTACGTCCTCCGGTGGGTTCAGCCTTCCGCAGCCACGAGGCCAGCATCATCGGTAACACCTGCCTCTACGGCGCTACCGGCGGTAAGCTGTTTGCCGCAGGCCGTGCTGGTGAGCGTTTCGCCGTACGTAACTCCGGCTGTATCACCGTGGTAGAAGGCATCGGCGATAACGGCTGTGAATACATGACGGGCGGTATCGTCTGCGTGCTGGGTCGCACTGGCGTGAACTTTGGCGCAGGGATGACCGGTGGATTCGCCTACGTGCTGGATGAAGACGGTGAATTCCGCAAACGCGTTAACCCGGAACTGGTGGAAGTGCTGGATGTGGAAGAGCTGGCTATTCATGAAGAGCATCTGCGTGGCCTGATCACCGAGCATGTACAAAATACCGGTTCACACCGCGGAGAAGAGATCCTCGCTAACTGGCCGACCTGGGCACCGAAATTTGCTCTGGTGAAACCGAAGTCAAGTGATGTGAAGGCATTGTTGGGTCACCGTAGTCGTTCCGCAGCCGAGCTGCGGGTTCAGGCGCAGTAAGAGGTCATCATGAGTCAGAATGTTTACCAGTTTATCGACTTACAGCGCGTTGATCCGCCCAAGAAACCGCTGAAGATTCGTAAAATTGAATTTGTTGAGATCTACGAGCCGTTCTCAGAAAGCCAGTCCAAAGCGCAGGCAGACCGCTGCCTGGCATGCGGCAACCCTTACTGTGAGTGGAAATGTCCGGTACATAACTACATCCCGAACTGGCTGAAGCTGGCGAACGAAGGCCGCATTATCGAAGCGGCTGAGTTATCGCACCAGACCAACAGCCTGCCGGAAGTCTGCGGTCGCGTATGTCCGCAGGATCGTCTGTGTGAAGGATCTTGTACGCTGAATGATGAATTCGGCGCGGTCACCATCGGCAACATCGAACGCTATATCAATGATAAAGCGATAGAGATGGGCTGGAAGCCAAGCGTTGCCAACGTCAAACCGACCGGCAAACGCGTCGCCATCATTGGCGCGGGCCCAGCAGGACTAGCGTGTGCCGACGTGCTGGCACGCAGTGGCGTACAAGCTGTCGTCTTCGATCGTCATCCTGAGATCGGTGGCCTGCTGACCTTCGGTATCCCTTCTTTCAAGCTGGAAAAAGAAGTGATGGTGAAACGTCGTGAGATCTTCACTGAGATGGGCATCGAATTCCGTCTGAATACCGAAGTCGGCAAAGACGTGCAGATGAAAGCGCTGCTGGACGAGTACGATGCGGTATTCCTCGGCGTCGGTACCTATCAGTCTATGCGTGGCGGATTGGACAATGAAGATGCTCAGGGCGTCTACGACGCTCTGCCGTTCCTGATTGCCAACACTAAGCAGTTGATGGGCTTTGAAGCCGCCGTTGACGAACCTTACGTCAGCATGCAAGGTAAACGCGTTGTGGTACTGGGCGGTGGTGACACCGCGATGGACTGCGTGCGTACCTCGATTCGTCAAGGCGCAACGCACGTTACCTGTGCCTATCGTCGTGATGAAGAGAACATGCCGGGTTCTAAACGCGAAGTGAAAAATGCGCGTGAAGAAGGCGTCGAGTTCAAATTCAACCTGCAACCGTTAAGCGTCGAGATCAATGGCGCGGGCAAAGTGTGCGGCGTGAAAATGGCGCGTACTGCGCTGGGCGCACCAGATGCAAACGGCCGTCGTCGTCCTGAAATCGTAGAGGGCTCCGAGCACGTTCTGGAAGCCGATGCGGTCATCATGGCGTTCGGTTTCCGTCCGCACAAAATGGCGTGGCTGGCAGAACATGACGTCAAGCTGGACGACCAAGGTCGTATTGTCGCACCAGAAAGTTGCGATAACGCCTTCCAGACCAGCAACCCGAAAATTTTTGCGGGTGGCGATGCAGTTCGCGGTTCCGATCTGGTAGTTACGGCTATCGCTGAAGGTCGTAAGGCCGCTGACGGCATCATGAACTATCTGGAAGTGTAGAAACACATTTCGTCTCTTGAGGGCAGCGCTAGCTGCCCTTTTTTTCGTCGTGATCTGAAATTGCAGTTCCGATAGTAATCAGCTCTATATTTCCCTCTGCGGAATATCACACCAGATTGACTAATAAAAACTTCATCTTTCCACTGGGTTATAAAGAACCTTTCGTAATAAATCCTGCAATATCACGTTAAAGACCTACACTTACCTACTACATTGATTTGTCTTTATTGAGATGGGATTTCATTAAGGAGGAAAGTATGGCAGTCGAAGTGGCTCTTGTAACAGGGGCCGGCCAAGGTATTGGCCGCGCTATTGCTCTCAGACTGGCGGCAGACGGTTTTGCCGTCGCTATCGTGGACTATAACCAAGAAACCGCACACAACGTGGCGCAGGAAATCGAAAAATCCGGCGGACAGGCCATCGCACTACAGGCGGACGTCGCAGATCGTGAGGCGGTTTTTGCTGCTGTCGCCGCAACCAAAGAGCGCTTTGGTGACTTTAACGTCATCGTTAATAACGCTGGCATTGCTCCATCAACCCTGATTGAAGACATCACGCCAGAAATCGTCGATCGCGTTTATAACATTAACGTCAAAGGCGTTATCTGGGGCATTCAGGCTGCGCTAGATGCCTTCAAATCTCTGGGTCACGGCGGCAAAATCATCAATGCCTGTTCTCAGGCTGGGCATGTGGGCAACCCTGAACTCGCCGTCTACAGCTCAAGTAAATTCGCAGTTCGTGGCTTAACGCAAACTGCCGCGCGCGACTTAGCACCGCTGGGCATCACGGTCAATGGTTACTGTCCGGGTATCGTAAAAACGCCAATGTGGGATGAAATCGATCGGAAGATCTCTGAATCCGCAGGAAAACCGCGTGGCTATGCGACGGAAGAATTCGCCAAACGCATCACGCTGGGCCGCCTTTCCGAACCGGAAGATGTCGCTGCCTGCGTGTCCTATCTGGCCAGCCACGATTCCGACTATATGACGGGACAATCGCTATTGATTGATGGCGGAATGGTGTTCAGTTAACCATATATTCAGCGAACAACTGGGATAAGAAAGGGCACTGTTAAAGTGCCCTTAGAAACAAATTACTTCACGACCCGTAGCGACGGTCGGCTACCTTTAGGCGGCTGTGGTGGTTCATCATCCGAACCAGAGCCATCGTCAGGCGCTTCAGAATCAGGTGAGTTATCGACAATCGACATGACCGTCCCTGAAGCGGGTGCACCTTCCTGAAAGTCGTCGTATTCACCTGCGGATTCGTAAGCAGGTTCGGACTCAAACATCGTTCCAGCCCCATTCTCACGTGCATAGATCGCCATGACGGCTGCCATCGGCACATAAACCTGGCGCGGCACACCACCAAAACGGGCATTGAAACGAACGCTGTCATCAGCTAACTCAAGGCCACCAACAGCGCGCGGTGCGATATTCAGCACAATCTGGCCGTCACGGGCGAACTCCATCGGCACCATAACACCAGGCAGAGTCACATCGACCACCAGATGAGGCGTTAATTGGTTATCCAGTAACCAATCATAAAAAGCCCGTAATAAATACGGACGACGCGGAGACAGTTGAGACAACGCCATACGGTTTAACCTCGGGTTTGCAAACGCATTTCACGTTCCACTTCCGTCAGGGAAGCCAGGAACGCATCACGTTCAAAGACGCGAGTCATGTAGCCTTTCAGCTCTTTCGCGCCCGAACCACTCAGTTCAATGCCTAACTGCGGCAGACGCCACAGCAGCGGAGCCAGATAGCAATCTACCAGGCTGAACTCTTCACTCATGAAATAAGGCGCTTCATTGAACACGGGGGCAATGGCCAGCAGTTCTTCACGCAATTGCTTACGCGCGGCATCCGCTTCCTGAGCGCTGCCGTGCGTAATTTTCTTCAGCAAAGAATACCAGTCGCTCTCAATGCGGTGCATCATCAGGCGGCTGTTACCGCGCGCAACCGGATAGACAGGCATTAACGGCGGATGAGGAAAACGTTCATCCAGATACTCCATGATAATACGTGATTCATAGAGCGTCAGTTCACGATCGACCAGCGTTGGCACGGAACCGTAAGGATTGAGGTCAATAAGATCCTGAGGCAGATTATCCATGTCTACCTGCTCAATCTCGACACTCACACCCTTTTCCGCCAATACGATGCGGACCTGATGGCTAAAAATGTCGGATGGACCAGAAAACAGCGTCATTACCGAACGTTTGTTGGCAGCGACAGCCATGAAAACCTCCAAGTTTATTGAGAAAATATGGCGAATAACCGCGCAGTCCGTAACCTGCAAACCGCTATTCGAAATGCTGCTCGCCAATGTGTGTAAACGTCACCGGATAAAACCCAGCTGGTTTAAACCGCTACACGATAGCTTACACACAGGCATAAAATCGGCAGATAGCTTATCAGATTTTGTTCGTTTTGTGGGGATATAAGCGCAACTTCATCGATAACACACTGAAAGTAAAGCGTATATTTCGAGGAAATTTATTTTTAAGCATAAAAAACCCGGTGACCAGCACCGGGTTTTTTGCATTGATTTCGCTGCAAAGCAGCCAGAAATTAACGCTTGGAGAACTGAGGACGACGACGTGCTTTACGCAGACCGACTTTCTTACGTTCAACCTGACGAGCATCACGAGTAACGAAACCAGCTTTACGCAGTTCGCTACGCAGAGACTCATCATACTCCATCAGAGCGCGGGTGATACCGTGACGGATCGCACCAGCCTGACCAGAGATACCACCACCTTTAACAGTGATGTACAGATCAAATTTACCAACCATGTCGACCAGTTCAAGCGGCTGACGAACTACCATGCGGGCAGTTTCGCGACCGAAGTACTGTTCCAGACTACGCTGGTTGATAACGATGTTACCGTTGCCCGGTTTGATGAACACGCGAGCGGCGGAGCTTTTGCGGCGACCAGTGCCGTAGTATTGATTTTCAGCCATTGCCTATAATCCCGATTAAATGTCCAGAACTTGCGGTTGCTGTGCCGCGTGATTGTGCTCGGTGCCCGCGTAAACTTTCAGTTTACGGAACATAGCACGACCCAACGGGCCCTTCGGCAGCATGCCTTTAACCGCGATTTCAATCACACGCTCAGGACGGCGGGCAATCATCTCTTCAAAGGTCGCTTGTTTAATACCACCGATGTGACCGGTGTGATGATAATAAATCTTGTCAGTACGCTTGTTGCCAGTTACAGCAACTTTGTCAGCGTTCAGAACGATGATGTAATCACCCGTATCAACGTGCGGAGTGTATTCCGCTTTATGCTTGCCGCGCAGACGACGAGCCAGTTCAGTAGCGAGACGGCCTAAAGTTTTACCGTTCGCATCAACAACGTACCAGTCACGTTTTACGGTCTCTGGTTTAGCTGTAAAAGTTTTCATTAAAAGCTTACCCAATAATTAGTTACACGTTGGTGAACACCCGAACGCTCGAAAACAGTTGAGGCTCACACGACCATCAAGTCCAGCAAACCTACCCCTTCGAATAGCCATTGCCGGCACTATAAAGTTTTTGGGAAAAAAACTTTGTTGTAACGTGGGGTCGCAAGATTATAGAGAAGTCATTCTCAAAGATCGACCTTTTTTCACACGCAAATGACTAAAAAACCGCAGCCTGCGTTACGCCAAATGGGGTTGACGCAAGTACTCTTCGCTTTGCATTTCCTGCAAACGGGATAAACAACGCTGATATTCAAATTTCAGGTGTTCTCCCTGATAGATTTCAAACATCGATGCCTGCGCAGAAATAATCAATTTGATACGGCGATCGTAGCACTCGTCCACCAGCGCCAGAAAACGGCGGGCGGTGTTCTCTTCCTTCGTTTCCATCACCGTCACATTGTGCAACAGCATTGTGTGGTAGAGGCGCGACAGTGCGATGTAATCATTCTGGCTACGCGCTTCTGTACACAGCGTGTGGAAATCGACCGCCAATACGCCGTCGCTCACGCCAAGTGTCGATAACGGACGATGATTGATCTCCAGCACCGGCCCTGGTGTCTGCCACAGTTTCCCAGTCAGACGGGTAAACATCTGCTGCATCGCCGCATCCGTCTCTTCATTCAGCGGCGAGAGATAAAGGTGTGCCTGCGTCAGCGTGCGCAGACGATAATCGATACCCGCATCGACATTACGCACTTCACAATACTGCTTAATCAGCTCAATCGCAGGCAGAAAACGCGCGCGTTGCAGCCCATTACGGTAGAGATCGTCTGGCGGAATATTCGACGTCGCCACCAGCGTAATGCCGCGAGCAAACAGCGCACGCAACAGTTCAGCCAGCAGCATCGCATCGGTAATATCAGAGACGAAAAACTCATCGAAGCACAGCACATCCGTTTCCGCTTTAAAACCGTCGGCCACTTTCTCCAGCGGATTTTCCTGACCCTGAAACTGATTCAGTTCTTCATGCACGCGCAGCATAAAACGATGAAAATGTAGGCGCATTTTTCGCTCAGCAGGCAAGCTGTGGAAAAACATATCCATCAGCCAGGTTTTACCGCGCCCGACGCCACCCCACATGTACAGCCCTTGAACCGGCGCAGATTCCCGTTTATTACGCCGCCCCAGCCAGCTACGCCATTTCCCCACGCGCTCGGATGCGCCCGCATCGCCATCAGCAGCACGTTCACATAACGCCTGATGTATCGCTTCCAGATGCACAACGGTTTGCCGCTGCACCTCGTCCGGCTGATATTCACCAGCGGAAAGCGCCTGCTGGTAAAGCGCTAAGGGTGTTGTTTGCTGCTGTGTTGTCTGTGGAATAACCATAGCCATCGCAATCCCTGAGAAAAAAGTTAGTCGTATTTTGCTGTGTGTTGTCGTCGATTTAAGCCGTAATCGTCGCAGTTAACAACCTTGATGTCTGCGGTAGGTCAACATTCCTTTCTGTCATCGAGTATCAGGATTCCACTCAGGCAAGGTTAACGGTTATAGTGACTATTATTAAGTGAAAAACCCTACGGGACAACGACGTCAAAATAGGAGCTATTATGACTTGGGAGTATGCGCTGATAGGTTTAGTTGTCGGTATTATTATTGGAGCTGTCGCTATGCGCTTTGGTAACCGTAAGCTGCGGCAACAGCAGGTATTGCAAAATGAGCTGGAGAAAAGCAAAACCGAACTGGAAGATTATCGTCAGGAATTGGTGGGTCACTTCGCCCGCAGTGCAGAGCTGTTGGATAACATGGCGGATGATTATCGTCAGCTTTATCAGCACATGGCGAAAAGCTCCAATAACCTGTTACCTCACGTTCCCGGTCAGGATAATCCGTTTAAATATCGTCTGACCAAATCAGAAGCGGATAACGATCAGGCTCCGGTGAACATGCCGCCGCGCGATTATTCAGACGGTGCCTCAGGCCTGCTGCGGGGCGAACGCCCGATTCGCAAATAATTCATTCAATTACCTTAAGCGTGGGGCTTTCTGTCTCACGCTTTCCCCTCTCTTGTTCTACGCTTAAAACGCTTGTACGTTTAAGATGCGTACCGCAGGCTGTCATCGCCCGATCACGCACTAAAATAGCGATAGTTACAATCTGCTGACGAAACAGCAGTGAACTTTACACATTGATCGCCAGTCTGACTCTTCACCGTGTCTTTAAGTTTATATATCATCGTTTTATTCATCCGCAGGCCGTGAGAGAGTTAATAACAATGAAAAAAACATCATTACTATTTAGTGCACTGGCAATGAGTATAGGTTTGGCCCTGTCCACGCTTCCCGCTGCAAATGCTGCGCTGCCTGCCGTGGTTCAAGGTCAACAGACGCCGAGTCTGGCCCCGATGCTGGAGAAAGTCTTGCCAGCCGTCGTCAGCGTGCACGTTGAAGGTACACAGATACAGCGTCAGCGCGTACCGGAAGAATTCAAATTCTTCTTTGGTCCTAACTTCCCGACGGACAAACAAAATTCTCGTCCGTTCGAAGGGCTGGGCTCTGGCGTCATTATTGATGCTGCAAAAGGTTACGTGCTCACCAACAACCACGTGATCAATAACGCCGACAAGATCCGCGTTCAGCTTAATGATGGACGTGAATATGAGGCGAAATTGATTGGTCGTGATGAGCAAACCGATATCGCCCTGCTACAGCTGAATGACGCCAAGAATCTGGTCTCTGTAAAAATGGCGGATTCCGATCAACTGCGCGTCGGTGATTTCGCCGTTGCCGTGGGTAACCCGTTCGGCCTTGGCCAGACCGCGACCTCCGGTATTATCTCCGCCCTGGGACGTAGCGGCCTGAATCTTGAAGGGTTGGAAAACTTCATCCAGACCGATGCGTCCATCAACCGCGGTAACTCCGGCGGTGCGCTGGTTAACCTCAATGGTGAGCTGATCGGTATCAATACGGCGATTCTGGCGCCGGGCGGCGGAAACATCGGTATCGGTTTCGCTATCCCTAGCAATATGGCCCAGAATCTGGCGCAGCAGTTGGTTGAATTTGGCGAAGTGAAACGTGGGCTGCTGGGTATTAAAGGCAGCGAGATGACGTCTGAGATGGCGAAAGCCTTCAACGTCGACGCACAGCGCGGCGCCTTCGTCAGCGAAGTCTTACCGAAATCGGCCGCAGCCAAAGCCGGTATCAAGGCTGGCGACGTATTGACGACGCTGGATGGTAAACCGATCAGCAGCTTTGCAGAACTACGGGCCAAAGTCGGCACCACCGCACCGGGCAAGACCGTGAAAATCGGTCTGCTGCGTGATGGCAAACCGCAGGAAGTTTCCGTCGTGTTGGATAACAGCTCATCGGCATCAACCAGCGCTGAAACGCTTTCACCGTCATTGCAGGGGGCTTCTCTGACCAATGGCCAATTGAAAGACGGCAGCAAAGGCGTGCAGATTGATAACGTCGCTAAGGACACACCTGCCGCGCAGGTTGGTCTGCAAAAAGGCGATATCATCATCGGTGTAAACCGCGAGCGCATTGAAAACATCACGCAACTGCGCAAACTGCTGGAAGCGAAACCTTCCGTTCTGGCTTTGAATATCGTCCGGGGCGAAGAAACAATTTATCTGCTGCTACGTTAATCACTTGCCGTCTTTTTCGGCAGCTTAACTGGCCAGAACATCGCCGATGTTAAAAAATTTCCGAGAGAAATTTTTAACGTTGCATCAGCAACGGCTCGTAAGGGTGGCGGCCAGGGATGGCACGCCATAAAAAATCGGACACCGAGTCATGCGGTGTCCGAACTTCTCGTGATATCCTCCCCTTACCTCCCTTTTCCACAGTAAATCACGGTCATGCTTGCTAAGTTATTACGTTCAGCGCTCTTTGGTGCCCTCGTCGCCGGTATTATTCTGGCCGTACTGCCCTTTATCGGGTCCGGCACGTCGTTTCTGAAAGGCAATGACAAAAATACTGATGGTTCACCCATAAGCTACCATCAGGGCGTCAGCCATGCGGCGCCTGCTGTGGTGAACGTTTATAACCGGGTTGCCAAAGAGGGTAAGCCCAACGAAGTCGCCATTCATCCTCTCGGATCCGGCGTCATCATGAATGAAAAAGGGTACATTTTAACCAATAAGCATGTGATTAATAACGTGCAACAAATCCAGATAGAGCTATCAGACGGCAGGCTGTACGAAGCCCGCGTGATCGGTTCCGATAGCCTGACTGATCTGGCCGTGTTGCAAATTGACGGCATCAATCTGCCCGTTATTCCGATAAATCCAGACCGCATACCGCACGTCGGCGATATCGTGATGGCAATCGGCAACCCTTATAATCTGGGGCAAACCGTCACACAGGGCGTCATCAGCGCCACTGGCCGCGTCAGCCTTAGCACCTATGGTCAGCAAAGAAGCCAGGTAGGACGCCAAAATTTGCTGCAAACCGATGCCTCAATTAACCACGGGAATTCCGGTGGTGCGCTGGTCAATACGCTTGGTGAGCTGGTCGGGATTAATACTCTTTCGTTTGATAAAAGCAGCAATGGCGAAACGCCGGAAGGCATTAGCTTCGCCATTCCCGTCGCGCTGGCGACCAAGGTAATGAGCAAGCTCATCCGCGATGGTCGCGTGGTGCGTGGCTATATTGGCGTCAACGGCGTACAGATCGAAAATATTGAGAACAGCACGCTGACCAACAATCGTGATGCGCAGGATCGGTTAAGCGGGATTCTCGTTCAGACTATCGACCCCGGTGGACCGGCGGATAAAGCAGGTATTCGTGTCGAAGACGTCATCGTTAGCGTGAACAATAAGCCTGCGCGCTCGATTATTGAAACGATGGAACAGGTTTCGGAAATACGTCCCGGCACTGTCATTCCAGTCACGATTGTGCGTGATAAAAATCAAGTCACGCTGCAAATGACGATTCAGGAATTTCCTACCCAATAACGGCATGTCAGGTCGGTCGATAGAGTCACATCAGCAGGTAAACAAGAAACCGGGTGGGAACCCACCCGGCTGGCAAACCTAATTGTGAAGATGAAGCAGCTGAAACACTTACTCGTGCTCTTTAACGCGCTCGATATTCGCACCTAACGCACGCAGCTTATCTTCGATGCGGTCATAGCCACGATCGATGTGATAAATACGATCCACTATCGTCACACCTTCTGCGATACAACCGGCTAACACCAGACTGGCTGACGCACGTAAGTCGGTCGCCATCACCTGCGCACCAGACAGCTTATCCACGCCGTGGCAAATCACCGTATTGCTCTCAATTTCCGCCTGCGCGCCCATACGGATAAGCTCAGGTACATGCATGAAGCGGTTTTCGAAGATGGTCTCGGTAATCACACCGGTCCCTTCCGCGACCAGATTCAGCAGGCTGAACTGCGCCTGCATATCGGTCGGGAACCCCGGATGCGGTGAAGTACGAACGGTAACCGCTTTTGGACGCTTACCGTGCATATCCAGGCTGATCCAGTCTTCGCCAATTTCGATCTCCGCGCCCGCTTCGCGCAGCTTCGCCAATACCGCATCAAGCGTATCAGGACGGGTATTACGACACATAATCTGACCGCGAGATACCGCAGCCGCGACCAGGAATGTCCCGGTTTCAATACGGTCAGGCACCACGCGGTAGACACCGCCGCCCAGACGCGCAACACCTTCAATGGTGATTTTATCCGTGCCTGCGCCGCTGATTTTCGCACCCAGCGTATTCAGGAAGTTTGCCGTATCGACAATCTCTGGTTCACGCGCGGCGTTCTCAATAATCGTAGTGCCTTCCGCCAGCGTCGCCGCACTCATGATGGTGACCGTGGCACCCACGCTCACTTTGTCCATCACGATGTGCGCACCTTTCAGGCGGCCATCAACCGTTGCTTTGACATAGCCTTCTTCCAGTACGATCTGCGCACCGAGCTGCTCAAGGCCGTAAATGTGCAAATCTACCGGACGCGCGCCAATCGCACAGCCGCCGGGCAGTGAGACCTGACCTTGACCAAAACGCGCCACCAGCGGCCCTAAAGCCCAAATAGAGGCGCGCATGGTTTTCACCAGATCGTACGGCGCGCAGAACACGTTTACCTCGCTGGCATCCACATGGACGGAACCGTTACGCTCAACGCGCGCACCCAACTGACCCAGCAACTTCATGGTGGTATCAATATCGCGTAGTTTCGGTACGTTCTGAATTTCTACCGGCTCTTCTGCGAGTAACGCAGCGAACAGGATGGGCAACGCAGCATTCTTGGCGCCGGAAATGGTCACTTCCCCCGCTAAACGGGTTGGGCCCTGAACACGAAATTTATCCATAGTCTTTGTATCTCGATGTCTTAATTCAATGTGTCGTCACACTGATACTGGCAGTTTATTCCCACTCGCACGGGGAACAATACTTAGAAGCCGTTCAGTTTACGGTCGCGTTGCCACTCTTCAGGCGTATAAGCCTTGATCGACAGCGCATGAATACGGTTATCCGCGATGTACTCCATCAGCGGCGCATAAACAGCCTGCTGTTTTTTGACTCGGCTCATTCCAGCAAAAAGTCCGCCCACTACGATGACCTGAAAATGGCTGCCATCACCAGAAACATGGGCTTCTTCCAGTGCCAATGCGTTCATCAGCACGTCTTTAATTTCGTTATTTTCCATCGCTCTCGATTTCTATGTCAGGGGGAGATGATTTACAGGGAGGTATCTTAGATGAATATGACGCTATCTTAAACAAAGAATACGCCCCTTCAGACGATGCCTAAAGGGGCGAATCCGGTAACCCGCGTTACCGTTTAAGACACAGGAATGATTTCATTCAGGTTATAGAGCGCAATGAGCGTTTTTAGCCGATCGCTGGCACCGACAATCGTTATCTCTCCGCCTGAAGGCGGCTGCTGATAAACGTGCATCAGCAATGCTAACCCGGCAGAATCAACGCGGTTTAATCCAGACACATCCAGCGTCGTTTTACCCGCCAGCAACGATTCACGCTGCTGCCAGAACGGTAACAGCGTTTCTCGATCCAGATCGCCCGTTAACGCCAGCGTGGAGTCCTGTGCCTGCCAGTTCAATGCGTTCGCCATGTTCGTACCCAAATTACTTTTTCTGATCCAACGTGATGGTCTGCTTCGCCGAGGATTCCAGCTGTTTAGTCAGGCCATCCACGCCGTTCTGACGCAGTACTGCCGCCCACTCGTTCTGTTTAGTGGTGATCATACTGACACCCTCGGCAATCATGTCGAACGCCTGCCAGTGGCCAGTTTGGCTGTTCTTACGCCATTGGAAATCCAGACGTACCGGAGGGCGGCCGCTGTTATCAACAATGTTCACCCGAATGGAAACGATATCAGTATTGCCCAGCGGCTGTCCCGACACAATCTGATAGGTTTGCCCGTTATACATCGCCAAAGCCTGCCCGTAGGCCTGTTCCAAATAGGCTTCAAACGCTTTGAAATAGGCATCACGCTGTGCCGGTGTCGAGTCTTTGTAGTAACGCCCCAACACCAGCGCACCAGCGTATCTCACCTGAACATACGGCAGCAGCTCTTCACGTACGATAGTACGCAGATAGTCAGGATTTTGTTTGATCTTTGGCTGTTCGTTCTTCAAGCGGTTAAACGTTTTTTCCGCCGCTTCATTCATTAAACTGTAGGGATTCGTTTGATCCGCCGCGTTGGCTAATGGCGCGACCACCAGTAAAGCCACCATCAGTAAACGTTTAAACATGCAGATATCCTCTTATGGATGTGAAGGAACAGGTTCGTTGTTGTGTTCAGGGGTTGCCGCAGGATTGCCACCCGGTTCCGTACCCGATTGACTGGCATTATCTTCGCTATTGCTACCGCTCTTATATAGGAATTGGCCGATGAGGTCTTCAAGCACCATTGCAGACTTGGTGTCCTGAATCACACCTCCGTCTTTCAGAATCGCGGTGCCCATTTCCTCATCTTCAAACCCAATGTTCAGCGCCAGATACTGTTCGCCCAGCAAGCCGGAGGTACGAATGGCCAGAGAGCTGGTATCAGGAATATGATCGTAGCGCTGCTGAATATCCATCGCCACGCGTGGCAGGTACGTTTTCTCGTCCAGCGAAATATCCGCTACGCGGCCAACCACCACGCCGCCAATTCTGATCGGAGAACGCGATTTTAACCCGCCAATGTTGTCAAACGTCGCATACAAGCGGTACGTCGGCTCGCTACCGATCGATTTGAGATCGGCGACTTTCAGGCATAAAAAGAGGATGGCAGCCAGCGCGATCAACATAAACACACCAACCCAGACTTCAGTTTTCTTTGTTTGCATCGACTCAGTTCCCAAACATCAGTGCTGTCAGCACAAAATCCAATCCCAGTACCGCTAACGACGAGTGCACGACGGTTCGGGTCGTTGCACGGCTGATCCCTTCAGAGGTCGGGATCGCGTCATAGCCGTTAAACAGTGCAATCCAGGTCACGGTAATCGCAAATACGATACTTTTAATCACGCAGTTCAAGACATCCTGACGCCAGTCAACCGCGCCCTGCATGGCAGACCAGAAGAACCCACTGTCGATGCCTTTCCAGTCCACACCGACCAGCGCGCCGCCCCAAATGCCCACCGCGACAAAAATTACCGCCAGCAGCGGCATGCTGATTAACCCCGCCCAGAAGCGCGGTGCGACAACGCGGCGCAGCGGGTCAACCGCCATCATCTCCATGCTGGAGAGCTGTTCTGTCGCCTTCATCAGGCCAATTTCCGCCGTCAGCGCGGAACCCGCACGCCCGGCGAACAGCAGTGCCGTCACCACCGGACCAAGTTCACGCAGCAGCGACAGCGCCACCATCATGCCTAGGCTGGCCTCAGCGCTGTAAGTCGTCAGGATGAGATAGCCCTGTAACCCCAGCACCATGCCGATGAACAGACCGGAAACCATGATGATCAGCAGCGACTGCACGCCAACGCTGTAAAGCTGTTTCACCAACAGCGGCCACTGTTTTCTGAATTCGGGTTTACCCACCAAGGCATTAAACAGCATCAGCCCGGCACGCCCAAACGAGGCGCTGGTGGAGATTCCCTGACGCCCCAACGACGCCAACGTCCGTAATAACATGACTACGTTAACCCCCTGAACCTAGCAGCGACGTTTTATAGTCACCAGCCGGAAAACGGAAAGGCACTGGCCCGTCGGCGATACCATCCAGGAACTGACGAACCTGCGGGTCATTATTTGCCCTCAGTTGATCTGCAGTCCCTTCTCCGATCACCCGCTTATCGGCCACGATATACGCGTAATCGGCAATGCTCATCACCTCTGGTACATCGTGAGAAACCACAATGCAGGTCACGCCCAATGCATGATTCAACTCGTCGATAAGCTTCACCAGTGTCCCGAGCGTAATCGGGTCTTGCCCGACAAAAGGCTCATCAAACATAATCAGCTGTGGGTCGAGCGCGATGGCTCTCGCCAACGCCGCACGCCGCGCCATGCCGCCGGAAAGCTCCGCTGGCATCAGTTTCGCCGCGCCGCGTAGTCCCACAGCCTCCAATTTCATCATGACGATGCTACGCAACAGTTCTTCCGGCAGTTTGGTATGTTCACGTAGCGGCCAGGCGACATTATCAAACACGTTCAAATCGGTGAATAACGCACCGGACTGAAACAACATGCTCATTTTCTTGCGTGCGTTGTACAGCTCGCTGCGCGACAGCGTCGGGATATTCTCGCCATCAAACCAGATTTCGCCGCTGTCTGGCGGTAGCTGTCCGCCAATCAGGCGCAACAGCGTGGTTTTACCGATACCGGAAGGCCCCATAATCGCGGTGACCTTGCCTTTAGGCACATTCAGCGTGATGTCCGTAAAAATCTCTCGCTCTCCGCGCCGAAAGCTAAGACCACGGATCTCGACCAGATTAGTTGCCTCATGGTTCATTATTTCCATTCCTTACCCATCAGTACGCTCATAAAGAGGTCTTTTCACTCCAGCCTAACGGCTGGCTTTCATCAAGGTGCGAGTTTTACAAAAACTTACCGTAAGTTCTTGTCCAAAATGGCGGCACAAACCGTTACTGGGTTTTACTTATCGCGACAGGTTTTACTTTTTCGCCAAGCACCGTCAGAATTAGCACTCATCACAGAAAATGCTTTTTGTGCGAAAGTCGCCCAGAAATACTGACTTATTCGACAACAGGCCGGTGATTATACACTAAATAATTCGAGTTGCAGGAAGGCGGCGGCGCAGTGAATCCTCAGGAGCTTACACCAGTAAGTGACTGAGGTGAGCGAGTATAGCCAACGCACATGCAGCTTGAAGTATGACGGGTATATATCCTATTAAAGGACGCTGCATGCTTTTTGCAACACTACTCTTGTTCGTTGGTTTGCTCTTACTGGTTTACGGTGCCGATCGTCTTGTCTATGGTGCCGCCGTGCTTGCGCGTTCTCTTGGCTTACCGCCTTTCGTCATTGGCATCACCATTGTCGGCTTTGGCACCTCGCTACCCGAGCTCATCGTTTCGGTTACTGCGGCTTTGAACGATCAGAGCGACATGGCCGTCGGTAATGTTCTGGGTTCCAATATCACCAATATTTTACTCATTCTCGGCAGCGCGGCGCTCATTCGCCCGCTAACGGTACATTCAACCATCCTACGCTGGGAATTGCCGCTCATGTTGTCCGTCACTTTATTGTGTGGCGTTTTACTGCATGATAGCTACCTGAGCCGCACCGACGGCACAATGTTGCTTGTAGCCGCCATTCTGTGTCTGGTGCTGATACTCCGCATGGCACAACAGGCGCAGCGGGAAGGCGGCGATAGCCTGACACGTGAACAGCTAGCAGAACTCCCGCAGGATGACAGCAGCCAGATGGCCGCCGTGCTGTGGCTGATTCTCGGCATGATTATTTTACCCATGGCTGCCCGCATGGTGGTGGATAACGCTACCGTCATTGCACGCTACTTCGATGTCAGCGAACTGACCATCGGGCTGACCATATTGGCGATTGGCACCAGCCTGCCTGAGCTTGCTACCGCTATCGTCGGGACGTTGAAGAAAGAAGATGATATCGCGCTGGGCAACCTGATTGGCTCGAACATTTTTAATATCGCGATTGTTATGGGCGTACCTGCTTTGCTCTCGCCGGGCGCACTGAATCCTCAGGCTTTTCAGCGCGACTATTGGGTCATGCTGGCGGCAAGCGTACTGTTAACCGCGCTGTGCCTCAGCAAAAAACGCCGTATAGGACAGGGCGCAGGCGCATTATTATGCGGTGCGTTTATCGCCTATCTGGCGGCCCTATTTTGCTTTTCATAAGCAGTTTTGCTTTTCATAAGAAGTTTTGTTTTCCATCATAATCAGGACTATTGGTATGTCACAGTTTGAACAAGATGCTCATCTAAAACAGCAGTCTGACCGTGCACTATCCGATCATGCACCACAAGCCGATCACACGCGACAACAAAAGGCTCATGAACTACCAGCAGATTTCGATTTCCAGCAGGCGGGCAAGCAGGTACTGAGTATCGAACGCGATGGGCTTGCGCAATTAGACCAGTACATTGATGACAATTTTACCCTCGCCTGCAAGAAGATATTCGATTGCCAGGGCAAAGTGGTGGTGATGGGAATGGGCAAATCCGGCCACATCGGCTGCAAGATTGCTGCGACCTTCGCCAGCACCGGTACGCCTGCCTTTTTTGTTCATCCGGGCGAAGCCAGCCACGGTGATCTCGGCATGGTGACGCCGCACGATATCGTGATCGCGATTTCCAACTCGGGCGAGTCCCATGAAATTCTGTCGTTGATTCCCGTTCTGAAACGCCAAAACGTGTTCCTGATTTGCATGACCAGCGCACCGGAAAGTACGATGGGTAAAGCGGCGGATATTCACCTGTGCGTTCACGTCCCGCAGGAAGCCTGCCCGCTCGGTCTGGCCCCCACCACCAGCACGACTGCGACGCTGGTCATGGGAGATGCGCTGGCAGTAGCCTTGTTACAGGCGCGCGGCTTTACTGCCGAAGATTTCGCCCTTTCTCACCCCGGTGGCGCACTCGGCCGCAAACTTTTACTGCGCGTCAGCGATATCATGCATTCGGGCGACGAGATTCCCCATGTCCCACACGATGCCTCATTACGTGATGCGCTGGTGGAAATTACGCGCAAAAATCTGGGTATGACGGTAATCTGCGAAGCGGATATGAAAATTCAGGGCATCTTTACCGATGGTGACCTGCGCCGCATCTTCGACATGAATATTGACTTGAACAGCGCGCGCATTGCTGATGTGATGACCGCGGGCGGCATCCGGGTCGCACCGCAAACGCTGGCGGTGGATGCGCTTAACCTGATGCAGTCGCGCCACATCACCTCAGTGCTGGTGGCAGAAAACGATCGTCTGGTCGGGATCGTCCATATGCACGATATGCTGCGGGCTGGCGTGGTTTAAAAAGAAAGGATAATAGTGAATGAGTGAAGTCAGGGCGCAAACCGATACCTGCTATGGGCCTGTCGATCAACAGGTACTGGATAAAGCCCGTGAGGTTCGCCTGTTAATTTGCGACGTTGACGGCGTGATGTCCGATGGTCTGATTTATATGGGCAACCACGGCGAGGAGCTGAAAGCCTTTAACGTCCGCGACGGTTATGGTATTCGCTGTTTGCTGACGTCCGATATTGAGGTTGCCATCATTACCGGTCGTTCAGCAAAACTGCTGGAAGATCGGTGTAAGACACTGGGCATTAACCATCTTTATCAAGGGCAATCGGATAAGGTTTTGGCCTTCAACGATCTCTTGGATAAACTGTCAGTAACAGCAAATCAGGTGGCATATATCGGCGACGATATGATCGACTGGCCAGTGATGGCGCAGGTCGGGCTGAGTGTTGCCGTGGCAGACGCCCATCCGCTGCTGTTACCACGCGCAGATTATGTCACCCGCATTGCGGGAGGTCGTGGCGCAGTGCGTGAGCTGTGTGATTTGATTCTGTTCTCGCAGGACAAACTGGAGCATGCCAGAGGGCTGTCAATATGAGCAAAACCAAGCGTTGGCTCACCGCTTTTCTGGCCCTATTGGTGCTTATCCTCATCGGCTGGAATATTGCAGATGACGACACGGTAGCAGCACCGGATGCAAACGACCCCGCCGTGCCGGTTTATACCAGCGAAAAGACCAACACGCAGGTATACAGCCCTGCGGGTAAGCTGAGCTACAGACTGGTTTCGGAAAAAGCGGAGTATTTCAACGACGAGCAGTTGAGCTGGTTTACCACGCCTGTTGCTACGCTGTTCAATGAGCAAGGCACGGCAACTTGGTCAGTCCGCGCCGATCGCGCCAAGCTGACAAAAGACAAGATGCTCTATCTGTACGGCAACGTCGAGGTGAATAGCCTGGCGAAAGACGCACAGCTTCAGCGCATCACAACGAATAATGCCCAGGTGAATCTGGTCACGCAGGACATCGCTTCCGATGATGAAGTGACCCTGTACGGTGCCAGCTTTACCTCAAGCGGAATGAAAATGCGCGGAAATCTGCGTAACAAAACGGCCGAGTTGATCGAAAAGGTAAAAACCTCTTATGAAATCCAAAACCAATAATCTGATGCGTAACACCCTGATCGCCAGCTCGCTGTTCGCCGTCAGCGTTTCCACCTTTGCTGTAACGGGCGATAGCAATCAGCCTATTCACATTGATTCAGCGCAGCAATCTCTGGACATGCAGGGCAACACGGTGACGTTCACTGGCAATGTTGTCGTGAAGCAAGGGACGATTGAAGTGAAAGCCGACAAAGTCGTCGTGACGCGTCCACAGGGCACGCAAGGCAGCGAAGTGGTCGAAGGTTACGGCAACCCCGTGACGTTCTACCAGATGCAGGACAACGGCAAACCGGTAAAAGGGCGTGCGCAGAAAATCCGCTACGAGCTGGCCACCGACTTTCTGGTGCTGACAGGCAATGCCTATCTGGAACAGCAGGACAGCAATGTCAAAGGCGATCGCATCACTTATCTGGTGAAACAGCAGCAGATGGAAGCGACCAGCGACAAAGGAAAACGCGTGACGACGGTGTTGGTCCCTTCTCAGCTTCAGGAGAAAGAGAACAAGAACCAGCCTTCTCGTTCTCAGCAATCGCAACCACGGGTCACTGAATAAGTTATGGCAACACTAACCGCAGAAAATCTAGCCAAGGCGTACAAAGGCCGTAAAGTCGTGGAAAACGTCAGCCTCACTGTTAATTCTGGTGAAATCGTCGGCCTGCTCGGACCGAATGGGGCCGGCAAAACGACAACGTTCTACATGGTCGTAGGCATCGTCCCGCGTGATGAAGGCCGCATCGTCATTGACGACAATGACATCAGCCTGCTTCCCCTGCACGAACGCGCCCTGCGCGGCATCGGCTATCTGCCGCAGGAAGCCTCTATTTTTCGGCGCTTAAGCGTCTATGACAACCTGATGGCGGTATTACAGATCCGTAAAGATCTGACGACCGAACAGCAGGAAGATCGTGCCAATGAGCTAATGGAAGAATTCCATATTATTCATTTGCGCGATAGTCTGGGACAATCGCTGTCCGGTGGAGAAAGACGCCGCGTAGAGATTGCGCGTGCGCTGGCAGCGAATCCGAAGTTCATCCTGCTGGATGAACCGTTTGCAGGCGTAGACCCGATCTCCGTACTGGATATTAAAAAAATCATTGAGCATCTGCGTGACAGCGGGCTTGGCGTGTTGATTACCGATCATAACGTCCGCGAAACGCTTGATGTTTGTGAACGAGCCTACATCGTGAGTCAGGGTAACCTGATCGCCCACGGTTCACCGACCGATATTCTGGCCGATGAACAAGTGAAACGCGTCTATCTGGGCGAAGGCTTCCGACTCTGATAGGGTAATATCTTCTCTTTGCAGTACTTATGGGACGTTAGCGCGATTTATGAAGCAAGGTTTGCAACTCAGGCTTAGCCAGCAACTGGCCATGACTCCACAGCTCCAACAGGCGATCCGCCTGTTGCAACTGTCCACGCTTGAATTGCAACAGGAGATTCAACTGGCGTTAGAAAGTAATCCGTTGCTCGAACAAACGGATCAGCACGACGAAATCGAGTCATTTGAAAAGGCAGACAGCGATTCACTGGATACCGGTGAAGCCCTTGAACAAAGGGACATGCCAGAAGAATTGCCGCTCGATGCCACCTGGGATGAAATTTACTCCGCAGGCACACCGTCAGGCACTGGCACCGACTATCGCGATGAAGAACTGCCGATTTATCAAGGTGAAACCACGCAAACGCTTCAGGATTACCTGATGTGGCAAGTTGAGCTGACGCCGTTTTCCGACACCGATGCGGCTATCGCGACCTCTATCGTCGATGCGGTGGACAACACCGGTTACCTGACAGTACCGCTGCAGGACATTCTTGAGAGCATCGGTGACGACGACGTGACGCTGGAAGAAGTTGAAGCCGTACTCAAACGCGTGCAGCGCTTCGATCCCGTTGGCGTTGCCGCTCGCGATCTGCGTGATTGCCTGCTGGTGCAGCTTTCCCAATTTGCCGACGACACGCCACGCCTGACCGAAGCGCGCCTGATCGTCAGCGATCATCTCGATCTGTTAGCCAACCATGATTTCCGCAGTTTAATCCGCATCACGCGCCTGAAAGAAGAGGTACTGAAAGAAGCACTGGCGCTGATCCAATCACTCGATCCCCGTCCAGGACAATCGATCAACACCGGTGAATCCGAATACGTGATTCCTGACGTGCTGGTACGTAAAGTTCAGGGGATCTGGACCGTCGAACTAAACACCGACAGCGTTCCCCGGTTGCAAATTAACCAGCAATACGCTGCGCTGGGTAACAGCGCGCGCAACGATAGCGACGGGCAGTTTATCCGCAGCAATCTGCAAGAAGCGCGCTGGCTCATCAAAAGCCTGGAAAGCCGCAATGACACGCTGCTGAAGGTCACCCGCTGCATCGTCGAACAGCAGCAGGATTTCTTCGATCAGGGTGAAGAATTCATGAAGCCCATGGTGCTGGCAGACATCGCGCAAGCGGTGGATATGCATGAATCCACCATCTCACGCGTGACGACACAGAAGTTCCTGCACAGCCCACGCGGCATTTTTGAGCTAAAATATTTCTTCTCCAGCCACGTTAATACGGATAGTGGCGGAGAAGCGTCATCAACGGCAATCCGCGCGTTGGTGAAGAAGCTTATTGCGGCGGAAAACCCCGTGAAGCCACTGAGCGATAGCAAGCTGACGGCGCTGCTTTCCGAGCAGGGCATCATCGTGGCGCGTCGAACCGTTGCAAAATACCGAGAGTCTTTATCTATCCCACCATCGAATCAGCGTAAACAACTGATTTGATTTCAACAGAGAAGGAAGACACTATGCAGCTCAACATTACCGGCCACCACATCGAGATCACTGAACCACTGCGTGATTTTGTGAATGGCAAGTTTGCCAAATTAGAGCAGTATTTTGACCGGATTAATCAGGTCAATGTGGTATTGAGAGTGGAAAAAGTTCAGCAAATTGCCGAGGCCACGCTCCACGTTAATGGCGGCGAGCTGCATGCGACCTCAGAGGCGGCAGATATGTACGCCGCGATAGATTTATTGATTGATAAGCTGGCGAGACAGCTCAATAAGCATAAAGATAAACTCAAGCAACACTAATTTTCTCCTTTGCCGTTTGGCAAAGGAACAAACTCGGCCCATCCATCGGGTGGGTCGGGATCACCAGAAGTGAAAGCGTCGTTAAGTGAAAATAAAATGAACCACGATCCCGTATTGCAGCTCAGCACCGTATTACGTCCTGAGTGCACCCGAAGCACCGTCCACTGCCAGAGTAAGAAACGGGCATTGGAAATTATCAGTGAGCTCGCTGCCAAGCAGCTTAACATTCCTTCGCAGATTATCTTTGATGCCATCCTGACCCGGGAGCGGATGGGCAGCACGGGAATCGGCGGCGGCATTGCCATTCCTCACGGTAAGTTGGAAGACGATAATGCGCTGGGCGCCATCGGTGTTTTCATCCAGTTAGAGCAACCGATCGCTTTCGATGCCATTGATAATCAGGCCGTTGATCTGCTTTTTGCCTTGCTGGTTCCAGCGGAACAATGTAAAACCCATTTGCATACCCTGTCGCTTGTTGCCAAGCGGCTGGCGGATAAAACGGTTTGCCGGCGCCTGCGTGCGGCGCAAAGCGATGAAGAGCTGTACCAGATTATGACGGAAGCTGGTTAAGCCGGATGGTTGTCATGTTCACGATGACGGGCGATTTGCCATGGATTCAGAGAATGCTTGCAATCCATGCGCTAAGCCGTCATTTTTTTAGCTATACATCACTTTATAAAAACAGTGGCAATGAAAATTCGCCATCACGTTGCCAGAGGGGAGTCGTCAGATGGTGCTGATGATTGTCAGTGGTCGCTCAGGTTCAGGGAAATCTGTCGCCCTGCGCGCACTGGAAGATATGGGGTTCTACTGCGTAGATAACCTACCAGTGGTTCTACTGCCAGAACTGGCTAATACGCTTGCGGCACGTAACATTTCCGCAGCAGTCAGCATTGACGTGCGCAATATGCCGGAATCCCCAGAGATCTTCGAGCATGCCATGGAGCAACTGCCACCCAGCTTCTCGCCTCAACTGCTGTTTCTGGATGCCGATCGCAATACGCTGATTCGCCGCTATAGCGATACCCGCCGCCTTCACCCGCTCTCCAGCAAAAATCTGTCACTGGAAAGCGCCATTGATGAAGAAAGCGACCTCCTGGAACCGCTGCGTTCACGTGCCGATCTGATTATCGATACCTCAGAGATGTCGGTACATGAACTGGCCGAAATGCTGCGTACCCGGCTGCTCGGCAAGCGAGAACGCGAGCTCACGATGGTGTTCGAATCGTTCGGCTTCAAGCACGGTATCCCTATCGATGCGGATTACGTCTTTGACGTGCGCTTCCTGCCGAACCCGCACTGGGATCCGAAACTGCGCCCGATGACCGGTCTGGATAAGCCCGTTGCGTCTTTCCTCGACAGGCATACCGAAGTTCACAACTTCATCTACCAGACCCGCAGCTATTTGGAACTGTGGCTGCCAATGCTGGAAACCAATAACCGCAGCTACCTGACTGTCGCGATTGGCTGTACCGGCGGTAAACACCGTTCCGTCTATGTCGCCGAACAACTGGCAGATTACTTCCGCTCACGCGGTAAGAACGTGCAGTCGCGCCACCGTACGCTGGAAAAACGTAAACCCTCATAATAGTCAGCAAACCAGTACAACTAGGTAACCTATGACAGTCCGGCAAACGGTTGAAATCAAAAACAAGCTAGGCATGCACGCTCGCCCAGCCATGAAGCTGTTCGAGCTGGTGCAGAGCTTTGGTGCCGAAGTGATACTGCGTAATGACAGCGGCACCGAAGCCGAAGCCAGCAGCGTGATTGCCATGCTAATGCTGGACTCGGCCAAAGGGCGACTCATCGAAGTAGAAGCGACAGGCCCAGATGAAGAACAGGCGCTTGCCGCCGTCATCGGGCTGTTTGAAGCGGGGTTCGACGAGGACTAGCATTTCCTTAGCAGGCTATCTGCTAGCCTTAGTGCTTCACTTTCCCTTCCGAACCTCCTACTATCTACCTCTATAAATCATAATATTTTCTTATACCCCTGCTCCTTTGGGCGCGGGGGTTATTTTTATATCATCTGAAAAATACCAACTGGAGAGGAGTATGACGAAACCTAACCTGACAATCAGTGAATTGGATGCAGAACGTCTGGATATGTTATTGGAGCAGCCCGCCTTTGCGGACAGCGATATCGCACAGGCGTTGAATGAGGAGCTGGATCGGGCGGACATTCTGCCTTCGGCATCGATTCCCTCACATGTCGTCACCATGAATAGTCGGGTGCGTTTCCGCGATCTGAATACCAACGAAGAGCACATCCGCACGCTGGTTTATCCAGCCGCAGTGAAGGACAGCAAAGAACCGCTGTCGGTGATGGCTCCGCTGGGTGCGGCACTATTGGGAATGCATGTGGGAAATTCTATCACCTGGCAATTGCCAAACGGTGAAGAAACGCGAATTGAAGTACTAGAACTACTCTATCAGCCAGAAGCCGCGGGCGAGTACCACCGCTAAGCCAGGGATAGAGTAACAGCCGTCGGACACTGCCGACGGCGACGGTGACTCACGCAGAGCAGGTTTATTCCCCTGCGATCTTCATTGATGGCAGCAGAACGGAACCACACTGGATATTGCTTCGGGTTTCGATATCATTCCCCACCGTCACAATATTACGCAGCATGTCTTTCAGGTTACCCGCGATCGTAATCTCGCTAACCGGATATTGAATTTCGCCATTTTCGACCCAGAAGCCGGATGCGCCACGGGAATAGTCCCCCGTCACACCGCTCACGCCTTGCCCCATCAGTTCGGTCACCAGCAGGCCTTTGCCCATCTGTTTCAACATACCGTTGAAATCCAGACCCTGTCCGGCAATCCGCCAGTTATGAATACCACCCGCATGGCCGGTGCTCTGCATGCCCAGCTTACGCGCGGAGTAGCTTGTCATAAGCCAGGTCTGCAACACGCCCGCCTTCACAATGTCACGCGCCTGCGTCCGCACGCCTTCGCTGTCGAACGGCGTAGAGGCCAGCCCTCTCAGCAGATGCGGCTGTTCCTCAATCGTCAGCCACTCCGGCAGAATCTGCTGACCCAGCTTATCCAGCAGAAAAGTGGATTTACGATAAACGCTGCCGCCACTGATGGCGCCAACCAAATGGCCAAACAGACCCGTCGCCACTTCCGCAGAAAACATCACCGGAGCCTGCATGGTGGGCAGTTTACGCGGTGACAAGCGGGATAATGTGCGGCGCGCGCACTCTTCGCCCACCCATTCCGGGCTGCGCAAGTCATCCAGCGCACGGCCAACGGTGTAGGCATAATCTCGCTCCATATCGCCATTCACTTCAGCAATCACACAGCTGGACATGGAATGACGGCTAGAGCAGTAACTTTTCAGCAGGCCGTGGCTATTGCCGAACACCTTCACGCCATAGTGGCTGTTAAAGCTGCCGCCTTCGGTGTTAGTGATGCGCTTGTCAGCCTGTAACGCTGCCTGCTCTGCACGAGCGGCTAATTCAATACCGCGATCCGCATCCAGCTCGGTTGGATGGAATAGATCCAGATCCGGCGCGTCGAACGCCAGAAGATCTCGATCTGCTGGGCCAGCAAAAGGATCGACAGAGGTATAACGCGCAATATCTAGCGCGGCCTGTACGGTACGGGCTATCGCATCAGGGCTGAGATCGGTAGACGATGCGCTACCTTTACGCTGTTGGTGATAAACCGTGATGCCTAACGCGCCATCGCTGTTGAATTCAACATTTTCAACCTCGCCATAACGGGTACTGACGCTAATGCCCGTCGTTTTTGACACCGCGACTTCTGCTGCATCAGAACCGGCACGCGCCAGTTCCAGCGCCTGAGCAACCGCGAGCTCCAGCGCTTTACGCTGCTCTGCAACCTGAGTAGTTATCGTCATTGTTCTGCCATAATGAGTGGAAGAAAGCTCACCATCATCATCCCCGCAACGAGCACAAAAGGGGCGTATACTCTACAGACTTCGCGCAGCCAACGCACATGCAACGTGAAGTATGACGAGCATAAAAAGGTGTAGCATAATGCTTTCTAGTCTAACAGGATCTACGGACAATTTCGCACAAAGCCCAAACCTGTTAGTATCAGCCTCTTTTTCTGGTGGGCGCGCTGTTCACCATCCCGGAGCCGCTACACGTAGCGTTACGAATTGCTCCTGGACACTTTTTAGGAGCCAACCATGAAGCAAAAGTACGAAGACTGGCTGAATGACGTCCCCGATAACCAAGAAGACGACGAAGATGATGAAATTATCTGGGTCAGCAAAAGTGAAATAAAGCGCGATGCCGAAGCGCTGAAAGATCTCGGCGCGGAACTGGTCGATCTGGGCAAGAACGCTCTGGAAAAGATCCCGTTGGACGACGATCTGCGTGCAGCGGTGGAACTGGCACAGCGGATCAAGAAAGAAGGCCGTCGTCGTCAGCTACAGCTGATTGGTAAAATGCTGCGCGCCCGCGATCCAGAGCCGATCCAAACCGCGCTGGATAAGCTGAACAACCGCCATAATCAGCAGGTGGCGTTATTCCACAAACTGGAACAGCTGCGTGACCGTCTGATTGAAGAAGGTGACGATGTGGTCCCCGATATTCTGGCGCTATATCCTCATGCTGACCGTCAGCAGTTGCGTTCTCTGGTGCGTAATGCGCAGAAAGAGAAAGCGACGAATAAGCCGCCGAAATCCGCCCGCCAGATCTTCCAGTATCTGCGCGAACTGGCTGAGACCACAGACTAATGGCAAAAGCGGGGTGAGGAGTCTATCTCACTCATCCCGTGTATTATCACCCAAGATAGTGAAGCCAAAATGGTGGTTATGGACATCACTGAATATGAAAAACAGCAAGAAACATTTGCCTTGCTGAAGCGGTTAGCCATGCACCACGTAAACAATCTCCTGCTCGGCTCCGCACCGTCCACCAAAATTAGCGGCTTAACGCATGCTGATAATCACGCAGAATCCCGCTTAGTCGCCCTACAGGTGCCGTCACGCTCGGGGGAAGCTGCTGTTCTGTCAGCATCTGCTGATAACGTTCAAGCTCGTCCAACAACTGCGTGAAATAGCGGCTGCGCGTAGTATCGCGCCGAGCTGAAATCACCTGCTCTGCGGTTGCACGAATCTGACGATGAAAGGCAGATAGCGCCGCATTTTGCGGAATATTCAGCGTTCTCAAACGTTGGTGCATGATGATCAGCCACAGCGCAAGGCGATACTTGGCAATATCGTCAGGGAAGCGGCTCAGCAGCAGGAACAGCTGTTGATACAGCGCTGGCAGGTGATTTTCTTTTCGCCGCACGGTGTTGGTCGTCAGTGCCGAGACTGCACCATACACAAAGCGGTTCAACAGCGTTCTCCCCGTATGTGCCTTGGTGTTATCTCGGATCAGCAAGATCACCATCAACGCCAGAAAACAGCCGATGATCTGGCCGATCGCGCTGTCCAGAAACTGGCTAATGTTGAACGTCATCGGGTTATCCAGTACTAGGATATTGATCGTACTGGCTAATGCGCCCAGCGAGCCCAACCGACGCTTTTGTACCTCAAGCCCGAGGAAGAAAGCCATCGCCCCCAGACTCAGGCACAGCAGCAGCATGCTTTGCTGCGTTGACGGCATAATAAACATGAACATCAATGCGCCCAGCGGCAGCGCGTAGATCGTCCCAAAAAGAAAATCCCTCGCCATCATCTGTGGATTCGGCAAACGCATGGCAAGCGACGTCACCACCGCAATCATCACCATACACACGCTGCCGGAAGTCCAGCCGGTACTTAGCCAGAACAGGCAGCCCAGCGCCGTCGCCACTCCGGTGCGTAAACCGTTGATCATGGCATGATGGGTTTCAGCCGAAGGCGCTTTGATTTCCACCTCGCTGTTCAGCACGTCAGCTTCTATCGTACTAATGCGTCCATTGGTCTGCACGCCCTTCGCCAGCAGCAGATAGCGCGTTGCCGCTCCAACCCAACTGACCAACGTAGGCGGCACATCGCGGCTATCAGCCGCAATCAAGTGACGTAATGCTTTCACACGGCAATGCACATCGCGGAGCGATTCAACAGGCTGATCCAACACCAATTTCAGGCTGCTTTTTACAGGGATAGGGACATCCTGCAACATCAGATAGGTTTCACACGCCTGTGTGATCATCGTGAGCGATTGCGTATGCAGCGATGTTAAGCGGCGATTGCTGTTCTGCCAGCGTGAAGACTCCAGCATCAGGCTACTGCGCATGCCATTTAACGCGGTCGTTTTACGCACCAGCGTATGCCATGCCGTATCTATCACTTCTCTCTCCGCCCCGCTCATGCTGAGTTGCAGTAGCCGATACTGATCCACCAGCAGTTCACCGATACTGCGGTCAACATCCTGCTTGATCGAGCGCGGTGAGAACAGTAAATCCGCCAGAATGGCGCAGACGATGCCCAGTACAATCTCGCTACATCGCTCCACGGCAAACTGCGGTGTCAGCAGCGGCGTTCCCTGTGTTGATACAATAATAATCAGCGCGGTATAACCTGCCAGCCCGAAGATATAGGCGTTTTCGACTTTAACCAGCGAGGAAACCCAGGTGCAAAGGCCTGCCCAAATACAGCACAGCATTAACATCACAACCGGTGCACGAACGGTGGCGATAATGATAATAAGTGCACCGATACAGCCAATAAACGTGCCGATGATGCGCAGAATACCACGATGGCGGATCGCACCAGAAAACGGTTCACCACCCGCAGCGAACGCCGGGCCAGCGGCGACAATTGCTGCCGTCAGCACCGACCAGCGCGGCGTTTCCAACTGGAGGTGAAAACCTAGAAACAGGGATAGCACAATCGCAAAGCTCAGCTTGAAGGCAAAGCGAGAACGCGCAAACTTTGGTGTGGTATAGAATCTGGATACTGCCAACGACGGGGTTTTCATCATCGCCTCTTAGCCAAACTCACGCAGGCGATAAAGCAGGCGAATGAGCGGCGACGGTTTTTTGTCGTTGTTAACCTGCTCGCCGGTAATCACCACGGTCGCCGTCGTGCCAGCCGGATAGAGATCGCCCATTTGTCGATCGAGACGGATTTTTACCGGCACACGCTGCGCCAAACGCACCCACTCCAGATTGGAATCCACGTTAGCCAGGCCTTTCGTGTTCGCACTGTTGCTGCTGTTATTGACCCCAGCCGCCACGCTATCCACCGTGCCGTAAAATATCTTTTCGCTACCCAACGGGGTGATTTCCGCACGATAGCCACGACGCACGCCTTCAAGTTTGGTCTCTTCCATGTACGCCAGAAGGTAAAACGAATTCTTTTTCACCAGTGCCACCGCCGTATTACCGCGTTCGATAAATTCCCCACTTTGCACATGAAGGTTGGTGACCCAGCCGTCGGCAGGGGCACGAACCACGGTGCGCTCCAGCTCCAGTTGCGCCAGCGATAATACCGCCTGTGCTTTAGCAAGCTGATGCGTGGCGGTTTCCAATGCATTACTGGACTGATCGATATTTTCCTGTGACATCGCACTGATGCCCAGTCGCGCCCGACGTCCTGATTCCCGACGTTTTTCCGTTACCAGCGCCTGATAGTAGGCAACATCGGCTTCCGCCTGCGCCACGGCCTGATGGTAGCGCGGCTGATCGATGACAAACAGCACGTCACCTTTGTTCACCAGTTGATTGTCCGTGACGCGAACATCGGTCAATAACCCGCTGACATCTGGTGCGATCGCCACCACATCTGCGGTAAATTTGGCATCACGCGTCCAGGGTGATTCGGTATAGAACGCCCAGACACGGAAGATTGCCACAATGGCACACAGCACAATCACCAGCGTGATGACCACGCGGCTCAGTTTTTTGATCAGCACGGCCTGCTGTCTAAACAAGGGTAAAAAGAACGCTTTCACAGACACCTCACAGACCGTAACGGAACAGTAAATAAAACAGACAGCAGAACAGCGCGCTGTTAAACAGCGCCGGATGCCAGACGAAGTCATAGATCCCCGTTGGTTGCAGCAGGCGGTTCACGACAAAAAACAGAGTCAGCGATACCAGCAAGACAAAAAATACGGGGGGAAATGACAGCCCGAACAGCACCATAACTGGGAGTGAACTCATCCTCTTTTCCTTTTTCTATTAGGTAACGGTAGCGAGCAAGTGTGCTACCGAGTGGTAAATTATGTCGTCTGGCGCGGCCTTTCAGCACCGACAACAGAGCCTCATCCCGCAGGCGGGCAACCAACGGATGGGATAACGTTAAACTGATGAATAGCGATGCCAGCAAGGGCTGACTAACGATGGGAAATCAGCGTATTACTCTAATTAGGTAAATAAACACAATCATTGAATGGCTCTGTTCTGCCCAGAACCACCGGATAGGCTATATTATGGATGCTTATTATCACCTTATCTACATAGTGTGATCTAAATCACTTTTAAGCCAGAGTGAATAATGGAAAGACTAAAGAGTATGTCGGTGTTTGCCCGCGTGGTGGAATTTGGTTCTTTTACCGCCGCTGCCCGTCAGTTGCAGATGAGCGTATCCGCCGTCAGCCAGACCGTCACCAAGCTTGAAGATGAGCTACAGATTAAGCTGCTTAATCGCAGTACGCGCAGCATTGGTTTGACGGAAGCGGGGAAAATTTACTACCACGGCTGTCGCCGCATGCTGCACGAGGCGCATGAGGTCCATGAGCAGCTTTACGCCTTCAACAACACGCCGATCGGCACGCTGCGCATCGGCAGTTCTTCCACGATGGCGCAGAATGTGTTGTCCACCATGACTGCCGCTATGCTGAAGGAATATCCCGGTTTATCCGTCAATCTGGTCACCGGGATTCCCGCGCCCGACCTGATTGCCGACGGGCTGGATATCGTTATCCGCGTCGGCGCGCTACAGGATTCCAGCCTGTTCTCGAAACGATTAGGCTCGATGCCGATGGTGGTCTGTGCCGCAAAAAGCTATCTGGCACAGCACGGCACGCCGGATAAACCGGCAGATATGGTGAATTTTTCCTGGCTGGAATACAGCGTACGTCCCGACAGCGAATTCGAGCTGATCGCCCCAGAAGGCATTTCGACCCGCGTCACACCACAAGGACGCTTTGTCACTAACGACCCGCAAACGCTGGTGCGCTGGCTCAAGGCCGGTGCAGGCATCGCGTACGTGCCGCTCATGTGGATCGTGGACGAAATCAATCGCGGCGAAATTGAGATCCTGTTCAACCGCTACCACTCCGACCCGCGCCCGGTCTACGCGCTCTACACCCGCAAAGACAACCTGCCGCTAAAAGTACAGGTCTGCATTAACTACATGACGGAATACTTCAAAAACGTCGCCCTGACATATCAGGGCTATCGACAGAATCATAGCGAGGAAAAAAAGTAGGTTTTGCAAAGAGGAAAATGCGAGGCGTTTCCCTCTTTCATACAAAACACATCCCGATCCCACCATCCTTGCGTTATATCTCTTCCCTTCGTTCAGGAAAGTAAAATCACATGGATAACGTACGAATAAATTCGTACAATATAGGTGAGGGATGGGATTTAAGAATGCCAAAAAGCAGCTTATTGTCTGTTTGCAGTCAGGTAATGTACTGCATGAGGCCAGAGGGAATATCAGCACGAAGAATTTGCTGGCAACCGGACAAATATCAATAACAGAACTCATTGATATTATTTATCAATCTTCGGGGTCGTTTTATTCCTCTTCACCCCACCATTTTGCAGCGCATATTGGTGTTCATATCATCCGCTGCCGCCAGCGGGGAATACCGTGGTATATCAAATGGTATTTTACCGAGCCGGATTGTGTCTTTATTAGCGTCCACCATTGAGGCGATGACATGAAAATTTTTAAAGTCGGCGATACCCAGTCCGCTCTCTGTAACACATGCCAGTCACTTGAAACTGCGACGTTTCAGCTTAAAGACGTCCCATTCAGTGATAACAGCGGCGTGGTGAGACAAGTTTTGGTTGGCGTTTGCGAACGCTGCGGAAATGTTGCCATCATCCCCCATCAGTCTACGCCCATGATTAAGAAAGCACTGGATGTGCAGCGTAAAGCGCTGGAAAGCAGGGTTCCCGCGCACATGATAGACATTCTGAATCTGGCAAGTTGCGAATTGGGTGGGGAACCGGATTTTATTCCCACGCTGATGAAATATTATCTGCATACGCTGGCGGCTGACCACACAGCAGCAAAAGACATTCCGCGTTTTCTGCAAAGTGATTTGGCAAGAGGAAAATCCGAGAAACGTCTTTCGCTTAAAGGCAGACATGTCGCGACAGACATTGACGTACTAAAAACCACGACCAATATCTCCAGCACAACAGACCTGCTAAAGGGCATTGTTCTCAAGATTAAGGAAGATGTTTTGGTACAGCGAGACGAAATTCACATCAAACAGCTTAAATCGATCATTGCTGCGGTATCCTGATATCGTGCTCCGCGACATAGCCAACCCAGAAAAAAAACCGCGCTAATAACGCGCGGTCTTAAAGGGTACTCAGGACTCAGAGCAAATTACGCGGTGCCGCCGACGGTCAGGCTTTCCAGTTTCAGCGTAGGTTGACCCACGCCGACGGGCAGGCTTTGCCCTTCTTTACCGCACACGCCGACGCCGTTATCCAGCGCCAGATCGTTACCAACCATCGAGATCTGCTGCATCGCTTCAATGCCGGAGCCAATCAGCGTCGCACCTTTGACTGGGGTAGTGATACGGCCTTTTTCGATCAGGTAGGCTTCGGATGTCGAGAAGACGAACTTACCAGAAGTGATATCGACCTGACCGCCGCCAAAGTTTGGCGCATACAGACCGTATTCAACGCTGGAGATAATCTCTTCCGGCGTAGATTTCCCAGCCAGCATGTAGGTGTTCGTCATGCGCGGCATCGGCAGGTGCGCATAAGATTCGCGGCGACCGTTGCCCGTTGGCGCAACGCCCATCAGACGCGCATTCAGCTTGTCCTGCATATAGCCTTTCAGAATACCGTTTTCGATCAGGACATTGTATTGCCCCGGAACGCCTTCATCGTCCATCGAAACCGAACCGCGACGCCCGGTCAGCGTGCCGTCATCCACCACCGTGCACAGCTCTGACGCAACGAGTTTCCCCATCTGCCCGCTGAATACTGACGTACCGCGACGGTTAAAATCACCTTCCAAACCATGACCAACGGCTTCATGCAGCAGTACACCCGGCCAGCCGGCACCCAACACCACTGGCATTGGCCCGGCAGGAGCGGCCACCGCCGACAGGTTAACCAGCGCCATTCGCACGGCTTCCTTCGCCCAGGCGTCGACGCGTGCTTCGCCGTCAGCCACTTCCCAGAAATAGTCATAGCCGCCACGCAGGCCGCCGCCGCTGGAACCGCGTTCACGTTTGCCCTCAGATTCAACTAGCACGCTGATCGACAGACGAACCAGCGGGCGCACATCCGCCGCCAGCGTACCGTCCGTCGCCGCCACCAGCACCAGCTCATACACGCCGGTCAGGCTGGCTGACACTTCCTGTACACGCGCATCGGCGGCACGCGCGACCGTGTCGGCACGCTGCAACAACGCAATTTTGTCCTCACGCGTCAGGCTATCCAACGGATTCAACGTTGGATAAAGCGCATGATGCGATACTGCACCCAACGTGTGCGCAGTCCCTGTACCTTGTTCCCGCACAATACTGCGCGCAGCCTGCGCGCTCTGATGCAATGCGTTCAGCGTGATTTGATCGGCATAAGCAAACCCAGTCTTTTCACCGTCAATCGCACGGATACCCACGCCCTGGTCGATATTGTAAGACCCGTCTTTAATGATGCGATCTTCCAGCACCCAAGACTCATGGTAGCTGGATTGGAAATAGAGATCGGCATAGTCCAGTCGACGTTCATTAAGTGACCCCAGCACAGCGGCGAGATCGTCAAGATTCAATTTATTGGCGGTGAGTAACTGCTCACTGACAAACGAAAGGCTCATAATTTTTCACTCTTTATCAGATAATCGGCTGAGTACGCTGCGCTGCCCCAACGGCATTATTCGCCTTTCTTCTTGTTCGGCTCACGCAGCACTTCCTGAATCTTTGGCTGATCGAGGCTACCGGAAATTTGGTAGCGAATCAGCGAAATCTTGTTCCATAGCGGTGCCAGCACTTTACTGGCAGCAAACACCGCAGCCCCGACAACCGGGTTAACAGCAAATGCGGTCGCTACCCCCACCGTCGCGGAAATTTCCGGGGCGATAACCGCTTCCATATTGACCTGTCGCTTAGCGAGGTCGAGATCGCCTTTTATCGCGATATCCGCCTCCAGACCGTCAACCAACATATCATCAGTATGTAACACGCCATCTTTAATCCATGCCGTGTTGCTAATTGAATCGAAGTAAAATCCACGACCAAACGTATCGCTAAAATCGAACCGCAGCTTACGCATCAGCGCATCAAAGCTCAATAAACGCAGCAATTGACCCGCCTGACCCGCCCCCACTTCGGCAATCTCACCTTTACCGATGCGCGTGTGCAATATTCCGCTCAGGCTGGCAATATCCGGTGCCCAAGGCGTACCGCGCCAGTACAGATCGTAGTCCACATCGAAAGAACCGGCTTTCAGCGGTGAATCAACGCCAAACCAGTTAGCGTTTTGCTCCAGATTCTCCCCTGTCAGGCGGCCTTTTAGCGCCGTCCGCACGCCTTCCGCGTTTTCCTGCCAGGAACCGTTTACCGTCATACGGGCTTTGCCCGTATCAATGATGCCATCCGTCAGCGTTAATTTTTCCTTTTCTGTCAGCAGCGTTCCTTCAATACGTCCCATATTCTGCCCGATAATCCAGCATTGGCGACAGTTAACCGCCAGCGACGGCCAGTCGTCGAAGCTGATGCTCGGATCGTTTAGCGGTGATTTTTTCTCTGCTAATGCAACTGGGTTGGTCGCTTCATTCCCTTTCCACTGAGGATTGTAGTAGAGATAATGGATGTCGCTACGCCATATGCCGCGATTGGGTATCTCAACCGTTCCGTCAATTTCGCGCCCTTTTACCTGCACTTCACTGCCAGCAAGCATATTTTTACGCGTGATTTCCAGATCGTGCCACTGCTGCCCCAGCAGCTGTAGCTCAGGCGTTCGCAACGTCACGGCTTCTGGAAAACGAAGCGTACTGTGCGCCTTTTTCCCTTCCACTGGTGTCGAAGCACGCAGAGAAGGCAAAAGCCCCAGCCAGCTTTCAGCATCCAGTGGCGGAAGATCGAGTACCAACGAGGAGTCTTCTGGCAATCCAGGCGCCACCGCTGTCCCTTTCTGCCAGCTTGCCCGCGCCAGTGTCACCGTGTCGCCTTTCAGCAGCCATTGGCTATTGAAGTGGTTATCCTTGCCCAGCCGTCCCTTCATCGCGAAACCATTCAGGTCGCCGCTGGCTTTTACCTCCAGCGGCAGGCTCTCGCCAGCGGGTTTATTTAGCGGGTTAGGTAAGTGACTACTTACTTTATTGAAATCAGTTTGTACATCAACATCATAAGTTGTCTTACCAGAATGCGGCAGGTTGACGGCAATCGTACTTTTCCAGCCTGCCGTGCCGGACAGGGCTTTGCTGGCCGATGCAGGTAAACCGGGCAAGCGCGCAGGCTGCCAGTCACCCTGCAAACCCACATTCACCAGAAAAGCCTTCGCGTGCTCTTCCGTCGTGAAATTGACCGCCATCGGCTGATTCAGCCAATTCGCCTGAAGGGTTTCACTGCGTAAGTTGCCGTTCTCATAGCGGAACTTACCCGTGAGATTCTTAATCGTGGTATCCAGCGGCTTGATGTAGAGACTGTTATTGTTCAGCGTAATGTCGCCACTGGCGTGGACGTCGTCACCGGCAAGCGGGATATCCAGATGCAGCGTCCCTTTCACCGGTCCGCCAATTTTCAGCTCATCCAATGCCGTACCCAGCGAGGGTTTCAGCGGCGTCTGATGAAAATAGTTCCCTACCTCAGGCCCCGGACCGTCCAGTTCGCCATCGACGAGCAGCATCTCTTTTTCATAATCGGGAATGACCGCGCTAATATTCTTGCCTTCCACCTTGCCCAGCCAGGCTTGCGGCGCAAACATCCACAGGCCGTTGTTGGCAAAATCCAGATTAATATCCAGCGGCGTCAGCGCAGGCCAGCCCGGCTGAAATTCGAAGGTAGCCTCTTTAACCGGCACCCAGACTTCAAACTGGCCTTCGTTATGCGTATAAGGGAAATGCTGCGGATTACCGGCAAAGATCAAGGTGGCGTTATCGACATGTCCGCCTTTCAGTGCGCCGCTCAGATAATCCACCAGTTCGGTGCCCATAAACCGTTCAGGATAATAGCGCCAGGCATCCGCCGCATCGGTCAGCCGAATGCCCGCCAGAATATCCAGTTTCGGTTCCTGCTTAACTGGCTGTTCATAGCGGAAATCGCCGTTAGCCCATAGCGATTTCGCCTGCACGTCCAGCCCATGGCTCCAGAGCGCCAGACCCTGTGCATCATTACGCCAGTCTATCGTGCCGCTGGCCTGTTTGATTTCCAGCGGCGCACGGAACATATCGACATAGGGCAGCGAGCTCTGCTTTAACGCGATGCTGACCTGACCGCGTTCGGTACTACCGCGGGCAGAGCCGGAGAAATGATCGACCCCCGGCAGCAATTTCCACTGCTTCCAGCTCACATCCTGCCAGTCGGCCTGAAAGCGGCTTCGCTCAGGCTGTTGCAGAGGGATATCAACAGCAACGGTATTCAATGTGCCCGTCGGTTGCAGTTCATCCCAGCGCGCTTTCAATTCTGGCGTCGTGCCGGACAGCAGCGGAAGCAGCGTGCTTACTCGCGCCAATGCCACGTTGCTGGCTCGAATGCGCAGCTCTTCCTGCCGATCGGGCCCTAACATGTGTTCATTCTTTGGCAGCCAGAGTGCGGAGAGCCGACCTTTCGGCCAGGCGACGCCATCCGTTGCCAGATTCAATTCAGGCACATCCACCTGCCAGCCATTTTCCTGACGGCTGACGTGCAGCGTCATATCATCCACATTCAGGCGATGCGCATCGCGGCCTTCACCCCAACCTGCCGTTCCGTGATTGAGGAACACATCGCCGCTGTGAATGTCACCATCACGGAGGTTGAGCCACGCTGCGAGACTAAAATCGGCACTTTCCAGCCCGGTTGTGCTTTTCATCCAGCGGCTAAGCCAGGGCTTCATATCGATATTGTCAGCCTGCAGGTAGAACGTGCCGTTGCTGAGCAGCCCATGATCGTCGTGCAAGTCCATACGCATCTGCACGACGCCGTGCTGACCATTAAAACTCGACAGGCTGATCAAGCCTTCCGCTCGGTGACGCTTCTCGGAATTCAGCCAGGTCAGTTGAGGAATGCTCAGCTCCGCGCGGGAACCAGAAGGGGTAAGAAAGGTAATGTGGCTGTCACGCAGGTCAAAGTGGTCAAACTGGCGCAGGAAAAGATCGCTGACCTTCCCTGACGCCATCAGCTTGCTATCCTGCTGCTGCCCAGTAAATTGGCTATTAATATCCAGTTTTAACTGGTGAAATGTGAGATCGCGAAACTGCCAGCGCCCGTGCAACAGCGACTGCCACACATCCAGCGCTAGCGTAATGCGGTCAACCTGCCAGTCCGATTCCGGCAGGGACGTGCGAAATTTTTCAATTTCCAGCGTGGGGCCAAAGGACTCCCAGCGCCCCGTCATCGAACCGATTTCTAACGGAACACCGGCAGCAGACTGCGCCCAGACCACCAGTTGTGGCCGGAAGTGATCGAGCTGTGGCAGCACCAGTCTTAAGCCGCTGACTAACAGCGCAACCATCACGACAAGAGTGGCACCCGTGATGATGAGTATTCCGGGCAGTCGCCTCACTAATTTCTCCTTCTTTCGTCGCCGACGACAAGCGCACGAATTTACATCATGACAACGTCAAACTGCTCCTGGCTATACAGGGGTTCGATTTGTACTTTGACCTGTTTGCCGACGAAAATTTCAACCTCAGCTAACGCGTGCGACTCTTCACTTCTCAGCGCTTCCCCGACAGCCGGTGAGGCATAGACCAGGAAACGATCGGTGTCATAAGCGTGGTGGACTCGCACGATTTCGCGCATGATTTCATAGCAGACGCTTTCGACCGTTTTCACCGTGCCACGACCATGGCACGTCGGGCATTCATGACACAGCACGTGTTCGATACTCTCACGCGTGCGTTTGCGCGTCATCTCCACTAACCCTAGTTGAGAGAAGCCGTTAATACTGGTTTTAACCCGATCTTTACTGAGCGCCTGCTCCAGTGAATGCAGCACCCGCCGACGGTGATCTTCGTTATTCATATCGATGAAATCGATAATGATGATGCCACCAAGGTTACGTAGACGCAGCTGTCGCGCAATCGCCTGTGTCGCTTCCGTGTTGGTATTGAAAATGGTTTCATCCAGATTGCGATGGCCGACAAACGCCCCTGTGTTGATGTCGATGGTCGTCATCGCTTCAGTCTGATCGATGATCAAATAGCCACCAGACTTCAGCTCAACCTTTCTGTCCAGCGAACGCTGGATCTCATTTTCCACGTCAAACAGGTCAAAAATTGGCTGTTTGCCCGCATAGTGCTCGAGTTTACGGGTCATCTCTGGGATATATTCGACGGTAAATTCCAGCAGTGCTTCATACGTCAGCCGAGAATCAATCCGAATGCGATCCAGCGCAGCACCGGCGAAATCACGCAAAATTCGCTGGGCGAGCGCCACTTCACCGTAGAGCTTACATTTGGTCTGGTTGCGCTTTTTGCGCTCCATCACCTTGCCCCACAGACGCTTCAGAAACGCCGCATCCTGCGAGAGTTCTTCTTCACCAATCCCTTCCGCTGCGGTACGAATGATGAAACCACCGTCATCATCACAATACTCGGCGACCGTCTTCTTTAAGCGCTCGCGTTCTGCCTCGCTCTCTATTCGCTGTGACACGCCGACATGCGATGCACCGGGCATAAACACCAGATAGCGCGACGGCAGCGTGATATCCGTCGTCAGCCGTGCGCCTTTGGTTCCCAGCGGATCTTTGACCACTTGCACCATGAGATCCTGCCCCTGACGTACCAGTTCGGCGATGTCACGGACGTGAAAATTCTTCTGTTCGTCACCGGCAACGCATTCGGTGTGCGGCATAATATCGGACGCGTGCAGGAATGCCGCTTTATCCAGACCGATATCCACAAAAGCAGCCTGCATGCCCGGCAGGACGCGACTCACGCGGCCCTTATAGATGTTGCCGACAATGCCGCGCTTCGCATCGCGCTCAATATGAATTTCTTGCAGAATACCGCCGTCGATATAGGCAACGCGCGTTTCTGACGGTGTGACGTTTACCAGTAACTCAGCAGTCATGTTTTCCTCTTGCACTCCGCAACGCAGCAAAATTACTGAATAGCTCATGAGTTTCTACCAGCGGCAGCCCAACCACCGCGTAATAGCTCCCGTTAAGCGACCGGACAAAGCATCCTCCTTTGCCCTGAATACCGTAAGCCCCGGCTTTATCCATCGGCTCTCCGCTGGCGATATACCGTGCGATATCCTGCTGCGAAAGCGGGCGGAAGACGACATCGGTTATCACCAGACAGCTCAAGACATCATCTTTATCTGCCAGCGCGACGGCCGTCATCACTTTGTGTGATTTGCCGGACAGTTGACTCAGCATCTCTGCCGCATGAGCTTCATTCTGTGGTTTTTCTAATACCTGACCGTTCAGTACCACAATGGTGTCGGCGCCCAGAACCGGTAAATCGGACAGTGCCGCTACGACACCGGCGGCCGCTTTCTCATGCGCCAGACGCCGGACATACACTTCCGCTGCCTCCTCCGGTAACCGCTGTTCTTCCACCGTGACATTGAGTACAGAAAAAGGAATATCGAGCTGCGTGAGCAGTTCGCGACGGCGGGGAGAAGCGGAAGCCAGATAAAGCTGAGTCATGAATCACCTTATTGCACAGTAAACTGACGACGAATTTTACGCATCAGCAGGAACAGCCACGGCCAGAGTACGCCATCAACGACGCTATTCCAGAATGTCTCCGGTCGGAAAGAGACATTAATAACTAAAAATTCTGCCCAGAATACCGTGAGATCCATCAGCAGCGACAACAACATAACGATTAACGCCTGCTGCCATAGCGCCATATTTCGGAATAGCTGGAATTTAAAAGCGACCAAATAAGCAATAATGCTCAGCGCCAGCGCCCGTACTCCTAGTGTAGACCCAAGAATCAGGTCCATAATCAGGCCTAATATAAATCCTGTGCCGACATTCACACGGTGTGGCAATGCCATCACCCAGTAAATGAGGAACAGCGTCAGCCAGGAGGGGCGAAACATGTAGATTTCATCCGGCCACGGCATAATCTGCAAAACCATGGCGATCAGAAAAGAAAGCCAGATAATCCAGTTGCCATGCCTACGATAACGGTTCATTGGCGGCCTCTCTGCGGCTCAGCGGTGGGCGTAGCGATATCAGGAGGAAGCGGCGGTCCCATATCGTTAGGCGACGGTAAAACCTGCGGCATCATCTGCATCAGACGCTCATTGGCAACCCGATGCACTTCCGCTGGCGGTAACGCCGTATTGGCGTTGTTTTCCACGCCCCACAGTAATAGCAGATAGCGCAGGCGCTGTAGCCCCGCAGTCGGACGTGCCTGAATAATCGTATAGGCTCGCTGCGTATCGGCCTTGACCGATGACACAACACCAACCGGATAGCCTTCTGGGAAACGACCGCCCAGACCCGATGTGACCAGTACGTCACCCACTCGGATATCGGTATTGTTAGGCAGGTGTTCGAGTTGCAGATCGTCGGCGCAGCCATTGCCGGCGGCAATCACGCGGATATCATTGCGTAGCACCTGAATCGGCAACGCGTGGGAAACATCACAAATCAACAAAACTCGGCTGGTAAACTGACCAACCGCCACAACCTGACCTACCACGCCTTTATCGCTGATGACCGGTTGCCCTTCATACACGCCGTTCGCCTGACCTTTATCAATCACCACCTGATCGCTGTAAGGGTCGGTTCCGGCGGACATCACCTGCGTCACCATTTTCTGCTCATCCTGACGCAGCGGCGAGCCGAGCAGTTCACGTAACCGCGCATTTTCCTGCTTGAACTGGCCTAGCAGCAACAGGTCACTGTTTTTCATCAACAGTTCTTGACGCAGCGCAGTATTTTCAAGGCTTAATTGTTCACGGGTTGCCAGTGAGGCAGACATATTGTCCAAAACCTGACGGGGTCCATTCGCCAGAAAGTAGAATGGGCTGACAGTGGTGTCCATGTACGTTCTGATTTTGACGAACGAACCGAGCCGACTGTCCGCAACGATCACGACAATCGCGGTAACGACAGCAAGAAAAAGTCGTAATTGCAGGGAAGGCCCCCTGCTAAAAAGCGGCTTCATAAAATTTGCGTATTCCTCGACAGCAACCTCAAATCGCACCTGGCGATTTTTAACGTCACAAAGCGATACCCCGTAGGGCGAATTTCATTGCTCAGGCAAATAAAAAAGGGGTAACCACGAGAGATGAAAAACGCAGGCGTTCATCCATCCGGTCCCCCCCTTTTCCAGACAGGATTACTCCTCGCTGAACAAATCGCCACCGTGCATGTCGATCATTTCCAGCGCCTTGCCACCACCACGGGCAACACAGGTCAGCGGATCTTCAGCCACCACAACCGGAATACCGGTTTCTTCCATCAGCAAACGATCCAGGTTACGCAGCAGCGCACCGCCGCCGGTTAACACCATACCGCGCTCGGAAATGTCGGAGGCCAGTTCCGGCGGGCACTGTTCCAACGCCGCCATGACTGCGCTGACGATACCCGTCAACGGCTCTTGCAGCGCTTCCAGTATTTCGTTGGAGTTCAGCGTGAATCCACGTGGAACACCTTCTGCAAGGTTACGGCCGCGCACTTCAATCTCCAGCACTTCGTCACCTGGGTAAGCAGAGCCGATTTCATGCTTGATACGTTCTGCCGTCGCTTCACCAATCAGTGAACCGTAGTTACGACGAACGTAGTTGATGATCGCTTCATCAAAGCGGTCACCACCAATACGGACAGAAGAGGAGTACACCACGCCGTTCAGCGAGATCACCGCAACTTCCGTAGTACCACCACCGATATCCACCACCATGGAACCGGTCGCTTCGGATACTGGCATGCCAGCACCAATCGCCGCCGCCATCGGCTCTTCAATCAGGAACACTTCACGGGCACCTGCGCCCAGCGCGGATTCGCGAATGGCGCGACGTTCAACCTGCGTTGCGCCAACCGGCACACACACCAGCACACGCGGGCTAGGACGCATAAAGCTGTCGCTATGCACTTGCTTGATGAAGTGCTGCAACATTTTTTCTGTAACCTGAAAATCGGCAATCACACCGTCTTTCATCGGGCGAATCGCCACGATATTCCCAGGCGTTCTGCCTAGCATCTGCTTAGCGTCATGGCCGACTGCTGCCACGCTCTTTTGAGAACCCGCACGATCCTGACGAATCGCAACCACAGAGGGTTCATTCAGTATGATGCCCTGCCCTTTAACATAAATCAGGGTATTGGCGGTACCCAGGTCGATGGACAAGTCGTTGGAAAACATGCCACGAAATTTCTTAAACATAACGAAAGGATAATCCTGCAAGCTGGGGGCGAAAAATAAATCCGCCTACTTTACCAACCACACGAAGCAGCGACAAGGCACGAAAAGGCTCTGCTTCGGTGAAAAATGAGTCTGCGTTGCGCACGTCGGCGTCAGGGAGAAGGCACAGCATGCTTTCACCTCAGGCGGCAAGGCATCTTACCACTGTCCACCCGACAAAATTGCGCTAACACAGGACATAAAATCTAACATTTAATCGGATTGGCGCTAACGTAAGCACACACTAACCGATTTAACAACCGCCTCATTCTACGTCAATTTGCACGGGACGTTTATATTAAACACGATGCCGCGATGAATATTTTTTCAGCTCATCCGTTACAGGGACTGATGCGGCAAAAAAATCGCCTTGCCCACCATAAACGCCCTTGCCCAACAGCATCCGCCACTCCTCTTTGGTTCGTACACCTGCAGCAAACACCCGCGTTTGCGTGCCTTTACAGGCCTCGGTCAGGCTTTGTACAAACAGCTGATTTTCTGGGCGGCGCTCAAGACTGCGGACCAAACCGAGATGAAGCTTGATGATCTCCACGGGAAGTGACTTGATATACGTCGTACTGACCAGCGTTAAACCCGCGTGCGTGACCGCTAGGCGACAGCCTAATCCCAGGATCAAATTGAGCACTGGGCGCAGTCGACCGATATATTGACAGACATCTGCCTCTGCAAGTTCAAATAAAATGCACTGACGCTGTCTTTTCGGACATTGCAGCAACATCTCTCTTAGCCAGCGCAGGAACGGCTTTTGCAAAAGTGAGTCCACACTTACCGGTAAGGCCAGTGTTTCTCCGGGCCAGCTCGCTGACAGATCAATAATTCGAGCCACAAGCTGCCTATCATAGCTGGCTGCCAGCCCCAGTTGTTGAACCAGCGGCATATACTCCGCCGCGAGCAGTTCCTGTTCTCCGTCGTAAATCCGGCTCATCATTTCGCGATGATGCACCACGCCCTCTTTTGTCACCGCAGGTTTCTGATACAGCCGTGGACCGCCGCGTGCTAACGTCTGTTCGAGCAAGGTCCGCCATTTTACGCTGCCGCGCCCTTTATCAGGTACCTGCCTATCAAACACGCACCAGCTGTTCCCCCCCTGCAATACCGCATTGCGCGTCGCGTCTTCCACACTTTCCATCACCTGTTCGGCGCTTTGCCCGCCGCGATAGGCACAAATACCCATGTGGAGAACATCCTCACGATCGATCAACGAGCAGGCCGGAAGAATATCGATAGACTTCACCAACTGCGTGGCGATTGCAGTGGCTTCCTTTAGCGTGCTATGGGGGAGTAATACGGTGAAATCGCTGCTGAAATAACGCGCCAGCAGCGCAGAGGGGTAGCGCATGACAAACGTCGATAGCAGGTTGACCAGCGTGAAACGATATTCCTGAAGCGCATTGGTATAGCCGTGCGTTTCCTGCAAGGTTTCAAAATCTGGTACGCGAATCATCATGACGACGCCGTGCGTCCCCACTTCTTCGCCATCTTCCAACTGTGTGGTCAATTGATTATCAAAAAACAGACGATTACTCAGCCCGGTTTCAGCATCCTGCGCGGCGAAAGCACGGATTAAGGTATCAACCCTGCCACGCTCTTCCCGCGCTTCCACTAAATCGGACAACAGTTGATCGAGCGCTCCGCTGGTCTTGACCGGCCATTCACGTACCGACCCCTGCATAACCGATTCACGCTCGCCCTTGAGAATACGCTGCGCGCGTTTTTCCAATTCTTCCTGTCCGGCAGCCTGCCGACGTAGCCAGCGAATGGAGAAGTACAGCATCAGCAGCATCAGGCCTGCGGCCAGCAATACCGATAACGTCGACACCACGAACCGCGGTAAACCAATCAACGGGTCGACATATTTTAAGACGATCGCCATATTCAAATGGTGCATCAGCGGAAATTCGACCTCATGATAGAGGTGGGTACGTTCCCAACCGGCCTCGGGCAGTTGTATGGAATAGAGGGTCGAATCATTATCCTGAATATCCAACGCAACAATGCCTACCGACTTCATCATTCCCGGCAGCCAATATTGAATATTTTCGGGCGATTGCACTAATAGCGCCTGATCGATACTGGCCGTGACCTCGCGTAGCTGCTGCTCGGTTCGCAACTGGCTATAATAACAGAGGCTAAATATGCTACTGAAAAACATAAGAAAAATGGCGATAACCGTCAGCAATACTATGAGTATCGAGAACCTGGTCGTAAATCCCATCCCTGCGTCCTATTCCAAATAATTGTCATTTCTGCGAGTTTGTTGTTTTTTATCAGTTCGCATAGGCCAGCTACAACGCATAGTACCAATACTAACGAAGGTAGCTGTAATAACTATACCCTTGTATCTTGAAGTTTAGGTATTATTGACAATGTAGGTTTGGCACGGTTCATGTAGCCTGGTTTACCCTGGGGTTTCTAAGCCCGTTATTTAGCTCATTGCGCATGAACCGCGTCACTCATCTGAAACCCGTACAGTTGTTTGACCTCATTTCGTATTTGCAAGGAGGGGTAAAAATGAGTCTGCCAAATTTACTTCACATCGGCATTGATGTTTCCAAAGCCTCCCTCGATGTCGCTATCGGTTCCGCATTGCCGCCCTTTTCCGCCAGGAATGACCTCGATGGCTTTGACGCTATTCTGGCTGAACTGGCAAAACATCCTGTTTCCCTTATCCTCATGGAGGCTACTGGTGGCCTCGAAGCCCCACTCGCTTGTTCGTTACAAGCCGCTGGGTTTGAGGTCGTGGTTATCAACCCACGTCAGGCCAGAGACTTCGCGCGGGCCATGGGATACCTCGCCAAAACCGACACGATTGATGCCAAAGCCTTGGCTATGATGGCCGAGGTCATCGACCGTCATCCTGAGCGCGAACGTTTTATTCAACCGCTGCCAGACCCTCAACGTCAGGCTCTGGCGGCTCTCGTCACTCGCCGACGCCAACTCGTGACCATGCTTGTCGCTGAACGTAACCGCCTTACTCAGGCTCATCCTCAGGCTCGTAAGAGCATAAAAACGATTATTGATGCGCTGAAACACGAGCTGGCTCGCATAGACCACGACATGAACAGGCATGTTCAGATTCACTTCAGCGCCTTGTCCGGTTTACTCAATAGCGTCAAAGGCGTCGGAACCACGACCACCGCTACGTTGCTGGCAGAGATACCCGAACTGGGAAAACTCTCGCGCCGCGAGATTAGTGCGCTGGCAGGCGTCGCGCCCCTCAATCGGGACTCTGGCAAAATGCGGGGCAAGCGGACAATATTTGGTGGTAGGGCCCACGTCCGTAGCGTGTTGTATATGGCAACGTTGGTCGCGACTCGGTTTAATCCGGTGATTCACGCGTTTTATACGCGTCTCGTGACGGCGGGCAAACCGAAAAAAGTCGCGCTGGTTGCCTGCATGCGCAAACTTCTGACTATTCTGAACGCTATGCTCAAAACGGGTAAGGAATGGGATGCGTCTTTTCACCTGATTACCTCATGAAAAATAGTGTTCAAGACAGTTGCTAAATAATTCGAGTTGCAGGAAGGCGGCAAGCGAGGGAGGCCCGATGAGCTTACTCAAGTAAGTGATTCGGGTGACTGAACGCAGCCAACGCACATGCAGCTTGAAGTATGACGGGTATATAGTCGTTAATGACTTCCCCATATTTAATCCTGCTACAGGAGATAGCCCATGCAGGCTTTAGTTCTTGAACAGTCAGACGGACTGACCCACGCTCAGATTCGCGAGATTGGCGCAGAGCAGCTTCCCGCCGGGGATGTGACTGTTGATATCAGTTGGTCCGGTATTAATTATAAAGATGCGCTTGCCATTACTGGCAAAGGCAAAATTATTCGTAACTTCCCGATGGTTCCTGGGATCGACTTCGTAGGTACAGTAAGCCACAGCGACAGCGATCGGTTTAGCGTCGGCCAGCCCGTAATTCTGACGGGTTGGGGCGTAGGTGAAAACCACTGGGGCGGTTTGGCACAACAGGCGCGTGTGAAGAGCGATTGGCTGGTCCCTCTCCCCGCGTCGCTGGATGCGCGTAAAGCCATGATTCTTGGCACCGCAGGCTTTACCGCGATGCTGTGCGTGATGGCGTTGGAAGACGGTGGCATCACCCCAGAAAGCGGCGACATTATTGTGACGGGTGCCAGCGGCGGCGTCGGCAGCACGGCAGTCGCCCTGCTTGCAGAGCTAGGCTATCAGGTTACTGCTGTCAGCGGCCGTGCCGACAACACTGATTACCTGAAAAAATTGGGTGCCAAACAGGTGTTGGATCGCAGCGAATTCAGCGGCAGCCCTCGCCCGTTAGAAAAACAACGTTGGGCTGGCGCGGTGGATACCGTCGGCGACAACGTGCTGGCGACGCTGCTGGCGCAGATGGATTACAACGCGACGGTCGCCGCGTGCGGTCTGGCTGGCGGTATTGCACTGCCAACGACCGTGATGCCCTTTATTTTACGCAATGTTCGCCTGCAAGGCGTGGATTCCGTGATGGCACCGCTGGCTCGCCGCCAGCAAGCGTGGGAGCGTCTGGCTGCCATCCTGCCTGAATCGTTCTATCAGCAAGTCACGCAGGAAATCGGGTTGGAAGACGTCCCTGCTGTTGCCGCTGCGCTGCTGGAAAACAAAGTCACTGGCCGCACGCTGGTGAAAATCAGCTAACACTTTTCGTTGACGTATTAATTTGCGGAACGAAAACGGTGATAATGGAATAGAAGAGTAAAGCGTCCGCGACAGGGACAAAGGCGTCAGGAACGCCTTTGAACGTCGCTTGCGACGGCCCTGAAAGGGTGAATCTCAGGGATGAGATTCATATCTGCGCGGCTCGAGCGTACATGGATGTATTCACAGCGTCTTTACGATCTATCCATTATCATCGCCCAACGCATTATCAGTAATCTTGAGCGCTGTTACACCCTGCAAAAAAGTATTTCATCTCTCCTGTCGCAGTTTCTACCGCAAGTCATCTATAACTAAGTGAACGGTAAGCATTAAAAACGCCACTTTGCGTCAACAATAATAATGACTGGCGGGAGTTCACATGCACAAACATCGCAAATTCACGGAAGCCGACGTTACCCCAGAATCCCTCTTCTATCAGCGTCGGCGCGTCTTAAAAGCGCTGGGTATTTCCGCTGCGGCGCTCTCACTGCCGTTTTCTGCACAGGCTGACCTGCTAGCCTGGTTTAAAGATGGTGATAAACCCAAAGCGCCACCGGGTAAACCGCTCACGTTTAGCCAACCCGCCGACTGGAAGCTCGATCTGCCGCTCACGCCGGAAGATAAAGTTACGCGCTATAACAACTTCTATGAATTCGGGTTGGACAAAGCCGATCCGGCAGCCAATGCGGGCGGGCTAAAAACCGAAGGCTGGACCGTTAAGATAGACGGTGACGTCGCTAAGCCTCTCACGCTGGATATCGACGATTTGCTAAAACGCTTTCCATTGGAAGAGCGGATCTACCGTTTCCGCTGCGTCGAGGCGTGGTCGATGGTGATTCCGTGGGTCGGCTTTGAGCTGGCTAAGCTGATTAAATTCGCCGAACCCACCAGCAACGCCCGATACGTGGCGTTTCAAACGCTTTACGACCCGGAACAGATGCCGGGGCAAAAAGATCGCTTCATGGGCGGCGGGCTGGCCTATCCCTATGTAGAAGGGCTGCGGATGGATGAAGCCATGAATCCTCTGGCGCTGCTGGCCATCGGTGTTTACGGCAAGACACTACCACCGCAGAACGGTGCGCCCATCCGGTTAGTTACACCGTGGAAATACGGCTTCAAGAACATCAAATCCATCGTGCATATCCGGCTTACTCGCGAGCAGCCCCCGTGCACGTGGAATCTGGCGGCTCCGGATGAGTATGGCTTCTATGCCAATGTTAACCCGCATGTGGATCACCCCCGCTGGTCGCAGGCGACAGAGCGCGTCATTGGCTCAGGTGGTTTGCTGAACGTTGAACGTCAACCCACGCTGTTGTTCAACGGGTATGCCGATCAGGTCGCCTCGCTGTATCGTGGTCTGAATCTGCGCGACAACTTTTAGCGAATAACACAAAACTTCTCGCTACAGCATCCTGTCAGGATAGGAATCCACATCAGCATGAGACTGACGTTACAACACATTACCCGGTTAAAAGTGCTACTCCATCTGGCTGGTTTTCTGCCGCTGCTGTGGCTGATATTGTCAGTCGACCAAGGGTGGTTCAGCGCCGACCCCGCCAAAGATATCCAGCATTTTACCGGCCGAATGGCGCTGAAATTGCTGCTGGCAACGCTCTTGGTCACGCCACTGGCGCGCTACGGTAAACAGCCGCTGCTGATTCGCTGCCGACGCCTCCTCGGGCTGTGGTGCTTTTTCTGGGCGACGTTGCATCTGGTGAGCTATGCGCTGCTGGAGTTGGGTCTGGATCATCTGGCACTGCTGGGGAGCGAACTGATATCCCGACCGTATTTGACGTTGGGAATCATAAGCTGGCTGATTTTGCTGGCGCTAGCAGTGACATCACCACAGATAATGATGCGCAAGTTGGGATCGCACTGGCAAAAAATGCATAATTTCGTCTATTTAGTCGCCATCCTTGCGCCTATCCACTATCTTTGGTCAGTTAAAACGCTCTCCCCACAGCCTATTTTGTACGCGCTCGCGGCGCTGATCTTGCTGCTGTTACGTTATAAGAAATTTCGCCAATGGTGGCGCTAAACGCCGCAGCAATACAGGACAAGCAGGTTACGGACCGCAGTGAAACTCACGCCTTCTCACGGCTTGGTGCAGGAATATCTCCGCAGATAAGACCAGTATTTAGCTGCGAATTGCCACGATATGGTTATAATGCACGACTTTAATTTCTCGGGCCGGACAATTTGCGTCACGAAAGGTGACAAACGAATAGCTTCGCGCTATTTTGTGCGACACGGTTTTGGCAATCTTGGTCAATCGCGGGAGATAGCAGCACAATGGCAGAAAAATTTCACATTTTGCTCTTGAACGGTCCAAACCTGAATCTGCTAGGAACCCGAGAGCCCGACAAATACGGTAACACGACGTTAGCAGACATCGTCAGCGAGCTGGAAACACAGGCGCAGGCATTGAACGTGAAGTTTTCCCATCTGCAATCCAATGCGGAACATGTTCTGATCGATACCATCCATCAGGCCAGAGGAAACACAGACTTCATTCTGATTAACCCAGCGGCATTTACCCACACCAGCGTTGCGCTGCGTGATGCCCTGCTGGCGGTCGCGATTCCGTTTATCGAAATTCATCTGTCCAACGTGCACGCACGTGAGCCTTTTCGTCATCACTCCTATCTTTCTGATGTTGCGGTAGGCGTGATATGTGGCCTCGGGGCAGATGGTTATCAGTATGCTTTACAGACGGCGGTAAAACGCCTGTCAACTTCCAATTAAACAAAAGAGTACGGAACCACATCCATGGATATTCGTAAAATCAAAAAACTGATCGAACTGGTTGAAGAGTCCGGCATCGCCGAACTGGAAATTTCTGAAGGTGAAGAATCAGTACGTATCAGTCGTGCCCCAGCAGCGGTTAACTACCCGATGATGCAACAGGCTTACGCGACACCAATGATGCAGCCACAGCCTGCTCTGGCCGCCGCCGTTGCACCAGCGCCAGTGGAAGCAACTGCCGCACCGGCTGCCATCAGTGGACACATCGTTCGTTCTCCAATGGTTGGAACCTTCTATCGCACCCCAAGCCCGGATGCTAAAGCCTTCGTGGAAGTGGGTCAGCACGTCAACGTCGGCGATACCCTGTGCATCGTCGAAGCCATGAAAATGATGAACCAGATCGAAGCCGACAAATCAGGCGTGGTGAAAGCCATCCTGGTCGAAAGCGGTCAGCCGGTCGAATTTGACGAGCCACTGGTTGTCATCGAATAACGAGGCTTATCATGCTAGATAAAATCGTTATCGCTAACCGCGGAGAGATTGCGCTGCGTATTTTGCGTGCCTGTAAAGAACTGGGCATCAAAACCGTCGCCGTTCACTCCAGTGCGGATCGCGATTTGAAACACGTATTGCTGGCGGACGAAACCGTGTGTATCGGCCCGGCTCCGTCAACAAAAAGCTATCTGAACATCCCAGCGATTATTTCCGCTGCGGAAATCACCGGTGCCGTCGCGATTCACCCTGGCTACGGTTTCCTGTCCGAAAATGCGGATTTTGCCGAGCAGGTTGAACGCTCTGGCTTTATCTTCATCGGCCCGCGCGCAGAAACCATTCGCCTGATGGGCGACAAAGTGTCAGCCATCACCGCAATGAAAAAAGCGGGTGTTCCGACCGTACCAGGCTCTGATGGTCCGTTAGACGGTGACATGGACGCTAACCGTGCTCATGCAAAACGCATCGGTTATCCGGTCATCATCAAAGCCTCTGGCGGTGGCGGTGGTCGTGGTATGCGCGTCGTGCGCAGCGACAAAGATCTGGAACAATCCATCAACATGACCCGTGCGGAAGCCAAAGCGGCTTTCAACAACGACATGGTCTACATGGAAAAATATCTGGAAAACCCACGTCACGTGGAAATTCAGATTCTGGCTGATGGTCAGGGCCACGCCGTCTATCTGGCCGAGCGCGACTGCTCCATGCAGCGTCGCCACCAGAAAGTGGTGGAAGAAGCGCCAGCACCGGGCATTACGGACGAGCTGCGCCGCAATATCGGCGAGCGCTGCGCCAAAGCCTGTATCGATATCAACTATCGTGGTGCGGGTACGTTTGAGTTCCTGTACGAAAACGGTGAGTTCTACTTCATTGAAATGAACACCCGTATTCAGGTGGAGCATCCGGTTACCGAGATGATTACCGGCGTGGATCTGATCAAAGAGCAGCTGCGCATCGCTGCCGGTCTGCCACTGTCCATCAAGCAGAAAGACGTTAAGGTTCGCGGCCATGCGGTGGAATGCCGTATCAACGCCGAGGACCCGAACTCGTTCCTGCCAAGCCCGGGTAAAATCACGCGTTTCCACGCGCCGGGTGGCTTTGGTGTCCGTTGGGAATCGCATATTTACGCCGGTTATACCGTACCGCCGTATTACGATTCCATGATCGGCAAGCTGATTACCTACGGCGAAACCCGCGAAATCGCGATTTCCCGTATGAAGAACGCGCTGGCTGAACTGATCATCGATGGCATCAAAACCAACATCGAACTTCAGATGAAGATCATGAGCGACGAAAACTTCCAGAGAGGTGGCACTAACATCCACTATCTGGAGAAGAAACTCGGCTTGCAGTAAATACTGCGCAATCGAGTCAAAAGGCCAGCTTATGCTGGCCTTTGTTATTTATGCCTCCGAGTCGTCATGCCGTTCGCAAACGCTGACTAGCACAAGCAACCCGCAAGCAAACGAGGTAGGATATATCGTCTTTTTTAGGATGAGATGGTGGTTGCAGAGTGACAAGACAATCCGATTTTGATTTCTCGTGCAGACCATTAATTCCGTACGCACACAACTATAATCACGGGGATTATGAAAGCTGGCACACTCACAGTTGCGCTCAGTTAATTCATACGCTTAGTGGGGTTATTCGGGTTGAAACCCAACAGGGAATCTGGGTGGTTCCACCCTCGCGTGGGGTATGGATACCCGCAGATATTCCACATGCCTTACATATTGTGGGTGAAGTTAAGGCCAGAGTACTTTTTGTCGAACCGCTTGCCAGAGCAGACCTCCCTGTTATCTGTCAGGTCGTGGGGATAACACCTTTATTACGAGAACTCATCATCGATGTCCTGAAACTTCCCGCTAATTATGAGCCAGGAAGTCGGACCGAACGTATTTATGAACTTATCCTTGATGAAATACGTTTGATGAATACGCTTCCTTTTTGTCTTCCTGAGCCGATTTCTGAGCGCCTGAAATTATTGTGCAATGCCGTCCGTCAGGCCCCCTATGAGGCCTGGACTGTGGCCAACGCTGCCGAGCAAGCCAACGTCAGCGTAAGAACACTCAGCCGACATTTTTATCAGCAAACCGGTATGCAATTTAGTGAGTGGGTTCGTCGTGCACGTTTGCTGATTGCCCTAACGCGTCTGGCACAGGGCGAACAAGTCACCCGAGTGGCGCTTGATTTAGGCTATGCCAACCCGGGAGCTTTCACTGCCATGTTTCGCAGAGTCATGGGCGTGACGCCCGGCAATTACTTCAACCCATAATCAAACGCCCTGCGGCATTCAGCATCGCTTGCAAAGAGGCTCGGGTAACATCGCTGTCAATGCTGACACCCCATGCACATTCACCCGCATGGTTCTGACAGCACACATAAGCCACAGAACGGCTGTCACTACGCTGACCTAACGTGTGTTCCTGATAGCTCACAATATTAAGATCTGCTTTCACCTCTCGGCAGAGAGCCGTCATTCCCGCAGAGAGAAAACCGTTTCCTGCGCCCTTCAAATTCAGTCTTTTCTCGCGGAAAATGATTTCAGCTGAAAGCGTTGTGTTCTGCCCAAGCTGATTATCGCAGGTATATTTAGTTAACCGAATCAGCGGTAATTCGACTAAACCGTAAGCCTCACGAAATAGCATCCAGATAGCCATCTGCGACATCTCTTTCCCCTCAGATTCAGACGCTTTCTGTACCAGCAGACTGAATGCCTTCTGAAGTTGACGAGGCAAGATGAGGCCATGGTTTTGCTCAAGCAGCCAGGCAGCACCGCTTTTTCCTGACTGGCTGTTTACGCGAATAACGGCCTCATAATTGCAACCGATGTCTTCCGGATCGAGCGGAAGATAGGGAATTTCCCATACTGGCGAGGCCGAATGCAGTCGTGCTGCAAACCCTTTTTTAATCGCATCTTGATGCGATCCGGAAAAAGCCGTAAAAGCGAGTTCTCCGGCATAAGGGTGACGTGGTGCGACGGGGAGTTGATTACACTCCTCAACCACTTCCACCACCTTCTTCATGTGGCTGAAATCGAGCTCAGGAGAGATTCCCTGCGTGTAAAGATTAAGCGCCAGCGTCACTAAATCGACATTACCGGTACGTTCTCCATTACCAAACAGGCAGCCCTCAACTCTTTCAGCGCCAGCCAGTAAAGCAAGTTCAGCGCAGGCAATGCCTGTACCGCGGTCATTATGCGGATGCACACTGATACAGACCTTATCTCTACGGGAAAAATGTCGGCAAAAATATTCTATCTGATCGGCATACACATTGGGCGTGTTGACCTCAACGGTCGCGGGAAGGTTGATAATCATGGGGCGGCACGCATCAGGCTCCCAGACATCGGCGACAGCCTCGCAAATCTGAAGCGCGAAATCTGGCTCGGTAAAGCAGAACGTTTCCGGTGAATATTGAAAGGTCCAGTCAGTCTCCTGCGCCTCAGCACATAACTGACGGATCTGCTTCGTCGCATTGACCGCAAGCTGAATAATTTCATCACGTGTCTGACGAAACACCACATCCCTGAAAACCGGTGCAGTCGCGTTGTATAAGTGAACGGTGGCGCGATGTACACCACTCAGCGATTCAAATGTACGCGTAATCAAATCTTCTCGCGCCTGCGTTAAAACCTGAATTGTCACATTCTGCGGAATACGCTTTTCTTCAATCAATAAGCGAACAAAATTAAAATCAGTTTGTGAAGCAGACGGAAAAGCGACCTCAATCTCTCTGAATCCGCAGGCAATCAGCAGATCCCAAAATTTCAGTTTACGCATTTCATTCATCGGCTCAGCAAGAGCCTGATTACCGTCCCGTAAATCGGTGGAAAGCCAACGTGGTGGTTGGGTTAATGTCTTGCTAGGCCATTGCCGATCTTTTAGGCCAATCGGTGGATGCGCTTTGTATTTCAATGAAGGGTTATTCAACATGATCGGGCTCCTTTTAATGGAACCTCAGTGTTATCCAGAGAGCCATGAGCACGCTCATCCGGAGGTGACAACTAATGACGCAAAAGTGACAATCATTAAACCGTTCGGCTCCTTTTCCGCGTTTTCACTCTGAAAAAACCGTCATGCTCACTCCCTGTTGGCGCTTGGAGTAAAATGTTCTCGCGTCAAGTAATGGTACCCCACGGCTGGCTTTTACGCTTCTGGCGTAATTCTTACTAGTCAATTGGCCCACATGCCGTAAAATTCCCGCTTTCGTCATCACGACGTTCATAACGATGCCAATCCTCCCATTTACGGTGGAGAAGAACATGGATACACGCTTTCCTCAGGCGCACAAAGAGGCCCGCTGGGCTTTCGGCCTGACGCTGGTTTATTTAGTGGCCTGGGTGCTTGCCGCCTATTTGCCTGACAACACACAAGGGATCACTGGCCTGCCACACTGGTTTGAGATGGCCTGCCTGCTGCTGCCGCTCGTGTTTACGCTGCTGTGCTGGCTGATGGTGCGCGTCATTTTCCGCGATATCTCACTGGAGAGTGACGATGCAAATTGAAATTTTATTGCCGCTGATTGGCTATCTACTGCTGGTGTTCGGGCTGTCGGTCTATGCGTACCGTCGCCGTCAGGCGGGTAACTTTCTTAACGAGTATTTCCTCGGCGGCCGCTCAATGGGCGGGTTTGTTCTGGCGATGACGCTCATTGGCACTTACGTCAGCGCCAGCTCTTTTATCGGTGGGCCGGGTGCGGCATATAAATACGGGCTGGGCTGGGTGCTGCTTTCGATGATCCAGCTTCCCACCATGCTGCTGTCGCTCGGAATTCTGGGGAAAAAATTCGCCATTTTGGCGCGGCGTTACAACGCTATCACGTTGAACGACATGCTATACGCGCGCTACAACAGTCCGCTGCTGGTCTGGTTCGCCAGCATCAGCCTGTTGGTCGCGTTTATCGGCGCCATGGCTGTGCAGTTCATTGGTGGCGCGCGTCTGCTGGAAACCGCAGCGAACATCCCTTACGACATCGGCCTGCTGATTTTCGGCGTCACCATCGCGCTGTACACCACGTTTGGTGGTTTCCGCGCCAGCGTGCTTAATGATGCAATGCAGGGCATCGTGATGCTGATCGGCACCGTCATCCTGCTGGTCGGCGTGATCTATGCCGCCGGCGGCTTGCATAGCGCAGTCGATAAACTGCAACAAATCGACCCGATGCTGGTATCGCCACAGGGCAGCAACGGCATTCTGTCGATGCCGTTTATGGCCTCATTCTGGGTGCTGGTCTGCTTCGGCGTCATCGGCTTGCCGAACACCGCCGTGCGCTGCATCTCTTATCGCGACAGCAAAGCGCTGCACCGCGGGATTATTATCGGCACGATCGTCATCGGCATTCTGATGCTCGGCATGCACTTGGCCGGTGCGCTGGGCCGCGCCGTGATGCCAAATCTGACGATTCCCGATCAGGTTTTACCGGCGCTGATGGTCACCGTATTACCGCCGCTGGCCGCAGGGATCTTTCTCGCCGCGCCAATGGCCGCTATCATGTCCAACATTAATGCGCATTTGCTTCAGGCCTCCGCCACGATCATCAAAGATCTCTACCTCAGCGTACGCCCGCAGCAGATCCATAACGAACGCCGCATCAAGATCCTGTCCAGCATGACCACCCTACTATTGGGCCTGCTGGTGCTACTGGCTTCCTTACGGCCGCCAGATATGATCATCTGGTTGAACCTGCTGGCGTTTGGCGGGCTGGAAGCGGTGTTCCTGTGGCCGCTGGTGCTGGGTCTGTATTGGGAACGCGCGAATGCCGCGGGTGCGCTTAGCGCCATGTTCACTGGCGCAATTTGCTATACCTTACTGGCCAGCTTCAATCTTCATCTAGCTGGGTATCACCCGATTGTGCCATCGCTGCTACTCAGCCTGATGGCGTTTATTATTGGCAACCGCTTTGGTCATAATCCACCAGCGCCGGTTGCCGCTTCATCTTCACTTTAAATGTAATAGAGACTGCTATGCCGTGGATTCAACTGAAAATAAACACCTCAGGAAAGGTTGCAGAACAACTGGGTGACGTCATGATGGAAAGCGGTGCGGTATCCGTTACGTTTCAGGATACGCACGATACCCCCGTGTTTGAACCGCTGCCGGGCGAGACTCGCCTGTGGGGCGATACTGACGCGATTGCGCTGTACGATGCCGAAACCGATATGAACGCTGTTATCGCCATACTGGAGCAAGAACCGCTGCTGGGCGCGGGTTTTAAGCACAAAATCGAGCAGTTGGAAGACAAAGACTGGGAACGCGAGTGGATGGATAATTTCCACCCGATGCAGTTCGGCAAGCGTCTGTGGATTTGCCCAAGCTGGCGTGACATTCCTGACCCGACTGCCGTCAACGTCATGCTCGATCCTGGCCTGGCATTTGGCACTGGCACCCATCCGACAACCGCGCTGTGCCTGCAATGGCTCGATGGGCTGGATCTGGAAGGGAAAACCATCATCGATTTTGGCTGCGGTTCCGGCATTCTGGCGATTGCGGCTCTGAAACTGGGTGCAGCACGCGCCATCGGGATTGATATCGATCCGCAGGCGATTCAAGCCAGCCGCGATAACGCGCAGCGTAACGGCGTTTCTGAGCGTCTGGAGCTTTATCTGCCGAAAGACCAGCCTGCCGACCTGTCTGCCGATGTCGTCGTTGCCAATATCCTTGCTGGCCCGCTGCGCGAACTGGCACCGCTGATTAGCGATTTACCTAAAGCAGGCGGTCACCTCGGCCTTTCCGGTGTACTGGCCACGCAGGCCGATGGCGTCGCGGAAGCCTACGCAGACAAGTTCACGCTCGATCCGGTGGCTGAACGCGAAGAGTGGTGCCGCATTACCGGCCAACGCCGCGCATCGTAATAACATTATCCCGCGAGTCCCGCCCACCGTATGTGCAACGGTGGGCACCTTTCTTCTTGCTATATCTCACGATTGATCCCCATAAACAGGCGTATTATTCCGCTCGGTAAGCGACTGGACGCACCTGCGCCCAGCGCTCAACGATGCCATATCGTTATTTTCAAGGGATGAAAAATGAAAGGTAAACTCTCTATCGTATTGATGCTATCTGCCTGCTCTTCCGCCTTGGCAGCCGATCCGGTGCACTGGGGCTACGAAGGCAACGGCGATCCGGCACACTGGGGAAAGCTGTCTCCAGACTTCTCGCTATGTGAAACCGGTAAAAACCAATCTCCCATCAATATCCGCCAGGCTCTGGACGCCCAACACGCCCCTTTACAGTTAGCGTTCCAGTCTGGGACACAGCAAATTATCAACAACGGGCATACCGTTCAGGTTAACGTCAGCCCGGGGAATACGCTGGTTTTGGATAACGAGACATTCACCTTGCAGCAGTTTCACTTTCACGCACCGAGTGAAAATGAAATCGATGGTAAGCAGTTTCCGCTGGAAGGCCATTTTGTCTATAAAGATGCAACTGGCGCGCTCACCGTTATCGCGCTGATGTTTCAGGAAGGAGAAGCCAATCTGCCGCTAGCCACGACATGGCAGCAGATTCCGGCTCAGGTTAATCAGGCAGAGGACGTGCGCACACCAATCGCGATTCAGAGCCTATTGCCGACGTCATTAAACTACTATCGGTTTAGTGGGTCGCTCACCACGCCACCTTGCTCAGAAGGCATTCGCTGGCTCGTGTTGGATCACCCTGTCACCGCCTCTGCTGAACAAATAAACCAGTTCCGCTCGGTCATGCATCACGCCAATAACCGCCCTACACAGCCGCTTAATGGCCGAATCATCATCCATTAAGCCACTTCACAAGGCTGGTCAGACGGTCTGTCGGCCAGCCTCAGGTAAATCAGTACCCTTTTTTGCCACATTAACCAACGCATTTCACTGATAAAGCATTGATAGCCTGCTGTATCTCCACTAAAAATGGCCGCGCTTGCAGATAAAATTCTGTAAACAGATGAATATTTCCCAGAGCAAAAAATCGACATAAAAACATAACTACATGTTAAATATGGATAATATTTTTACACATCCTCACGAAGTGCATTTTCATTGATCGATAGCCGTAAATTGGTCAAAGTTTGGCCTTTCATCTGACGTAAAAAATGCGTAATATACGCGCCCTTGCAGGCACAGTATGGTCAATTTTTGTCTATGCACATTGGACAATTTCAGCTTAGTAATCGCTTGATAGCAGCCCCAATGGCTGGTATTAGCGATCGCCCATTTAGAGCACTCTGTCATGCGATGGGCGCTGGAATGACCGTGTCTGAAATGCTTTCTTCCAACCCGGAAGTGTGGCGTTCAGACAAGTCGCGTTTGCGAATGGTTCATAGCGATGAACCGGGTATCAGAGCCGTGCAAATCGCCGGTTGTGACCCCGATGAGATGGCGGCGGCAGCGAGAATTAACGCTGATTCCGGCGCGCAGATCATTGACATCAATATGGGCTGCCCGGCGAAGAAGGTTAACCGCAAGATGGCAGGATCTGCGTTGTTGCAGTATCCGGATTTGGTCAAACAGATCCTCTCTTCGGTAGTGAAAGCGGTAGACGTACCGGTAACACTGAAGATCCGTACCGGTTGGGCACCAGAGCACCGCAACTGTGTAGAAATTGCCAAACTGGCTGAAGACTGTGGCATTCAGGCGTTAACCATTCACGGACGCACGCGTGCGTGCCTGTTCAATGGTTTCGCCGAATACGACAGCATTCGGGCAGTTAAGCAGGCCGTTTCCATTCCTATCATTGCGAATGGCGACATTACAGACCCGCATAAAGCCAGAGCGGTTCTTGACTACACTGGGGCTGACGCCCTGATGATAGGACGAGCCGCTCAGGGAAGACCCTGGATCTTTCGGGAAATCCAGCATTATCTGGACACAGGGGAGTTGCTGGCACCAATGCCGTTGGCAGAGGTTAAGCGCTTGTTGATCGAGCACATACGGGAATTGCACGACTTTTATGGTCCAGGCAAGGGATTTCGTATCGCTCGTAAGCACGTATCCTGGTATCTCCAGGAGCATGCCCCAAACGACCAGTTTAGGCGCACATTCAACGCCATTGAGGATGCCAGCGAGCAGCTGGAGGCGTTGAAGGCATATTTTGAAAATCTTGCGTAAACAGAAAAAGAGCTGACAGAACTATGTTCGAACAACGCGTGAATTCTGACGTACTGACCGTTTCCACTGTAAACTCTCAGGCTCAGGTAACCCAAAAACCCCTGCGCGACTCGGTTAAACAGGCACTGAAGAACTATTTTGCTCAATTGAACGGTCAGGATGTAAGTGACCTGTATGAGCTGGTACTGGCTGAAGTTGAACAGCCACTGTTGGACATGGTGATGCAATACACCCGCGGTAACCAAACCCGCGCCGCCCTGATGATGGGCATCAACCGCGGTACTCTGCGTAAGAAATTGAAAAAATACGGCATGAACTGATGCTAATCAGTTAAGCATTTGAAAAAAGGCGCTTTACCTTTCTGGTTAAGCGCCTTTTTCTTTGCCGTTGATTAAGGTAACAACGGCCTTAGCGTGGACGCGATGAGCATTGGCGTCTGTGAGATGGGGAATCGGTTGTTAATGACTCATCCCTTCTTATTGATCAACTTCCGGCGCATGAAAGAGTCGGTGCAGATTGTCTAATCGCTCTGCCAACACGAACGTTAAAATCTCTTTCGACTCTGGGTTGTTCAATTCAACAATGGCGTAAGCCAGCGCACGACACTGATCGAGCGCTTCTTCTGGCTCTAACGGCGTGTTATCAAACATGGCGCACCTCCTGAACAGGCAGGCGACCTGCGAAGACCATGACATGACCATCAGGGGAATGTTCCCGCGCCTGACGTTCTGTGGTAGCGATAATATGCACAACACGTTGGGAAGATGTTCCCAAAGCAAGAAAGCGATACTGAAATTCGGGGTGAGTTTGGGTAGACTGGATATCAGCCATAGTGTTAGCTCCAATAACATTGTGGTTAGAGGCTCGTAGGTGTTGGTAGCACCTGCGGGCTTCGCTATTTTTAACCTTGAATCACTCAAGGTGTCAGCCACTATAAAATTAAGTGTCAGCCACGTCAACGCTATTTTTTGTGCTTTATTGTGTATACTGTCTGGCACCAATCAGCATTAGGAATAGTCATGGCAACGAAAGCAGTAAATGCAAAATCAAGAAAGCTTGAGGCGAGAGTTCCGCATGATATTGCTGAAGCAATGGAAAAAGTAAAAGAGCCAGATGAAAGCACAGGGCAATTTATCGTTTCTGCCATGCAAGGTGAGATCAAACGCCGACAGCGCAAACATCCTAAAGATGAATCCTAAGGCTGACTGGTGTTGCATTCTTGTCCTATTTGTGTCATGATTAAGTCGTAGTTTAGTTGTGGCGGTAGGAATATCCCCACGGTAAAAACCCAAATTCCTTGTTTGTTTGTGGCGGTAGGAACATCCCCACGGTAAAAACCCAAATTCCTTGTAAGATAACTACCCTAAAAACCCTGTCTATTTGTCAGGGTTTTTTTGTATCGAAAATCGGATACTTATGGAACTTAGAAAGCTAGATAACACTTTTTATCAGCATAATCCCGTGGTGCATGAAGCACTCGATTTCGACGCCAGATCAAATTCATGGCTCGGTGGCGATAAAATCAGAGGCCATGGAATTGTTCAGATACAGCTGAATGGACTAACTTTCGCCATTCCGGTCAGGTCGCATATCCGCCATGATGACTGTCACATCATTGAGCGCGACACAAGCAGGAACGACGTCAGGGGAATGGGGCTGGACTACTCTAAAGCCATGCTAATAACCGATCCGTCTTACGTTAGCACCGAAGTCTTCCTTCTGAAAAGTAAAAAAGCCGCGAAAGACCTGCTTTCTAAAGAATCGCATATTACCAAACAGTTTTCCAAATATGTGGCTCGTTATGTTGAGGCCGTCAGAAAAAATGATACGAACATACTGCGCCGCGATTACCGCTTTACTACCCTGATAAACTATCATACCGAGCTTGGATTAACAGTACCGTCTACCGAATGAGCCGCAACTGCGGCTTTAATTAATTCTGCCCGTTGATTTCCTTCCCCCAACAGTGCAAACCAGAATTCTATCTAGCCTCGCGTCGCTCCCACGTCCCTGCCGAATATACTGCGTATAGCATTACCTGCAGCTGATTAGCACAAGAGTGTATATAATATATCTCTACCCGATTGCCAAACTCAGCCACTCCAACTAAAAAACACTGTCTGGTTTTTTATCAGCGGCTAACCCAGAATCAAAACACCTCAACCAGCTCAAACTCTTCAAACACCAGCAGCATATCTGGGGCAAAGGTGCCTTCTCGTTCGAAAAACTCCTGATGCACTTGCCGCCAGAAAGCCAGGCTTTTGTCGCCTTCGCCTTCTTTGGCTGCCATCTCAGCGGTGACGTCGCAGTAGCGCACCAGCGTTAACGAGCGCGTCCGAATCACGCAGGAAGGCTGTCCGGCACCGTCCAGCACAATGTTGTAATCACCGACCTGCGGCGTTTGCTCATTTTTGAATGCGTGGTACGAGCTACAGGTTGCCGTTTTATGTCCTTCCAGTACCAGTTGCAGCAGCTCATCCGCCAGCTCGGGGCTATCGCCAAACGACCAGCGCAGCGCGTCTGGGTAGTTTTCCAATCCTTGTTTGCTCATCATCTTCCTCGGTTTATACGGCTATGATTGCTCTCTTTTATTACGCAATCATAGCCTTAAAGCGACCATCAGGTAATATCCACTTCCACCCAGAGCGCGGCATGGTCGGACGCAGCCGTGTCCCATGAGGTGACTTCCGGTAGCGGCGTAACGGGTTCCGCGCCCTCTTTGGCGGCAATCTTGTCGATATTATAAATCCCCCGACGCTCGACGCCCCACTCCACCACCGCCTGATGCAGCGGTGCAGACAAGAAAATGTAGTCCAGTTGGTTTAACCGAGCACCTTTCTTTCCGCCAGCGAAATAGTAGGTGTAGCGCTCTTTTTCCGGGCGTTCAGGGTCGATAATCGGGTGTAAATCCGACAGAGAAAACAGCGGAGCCAAACTGTGCCAGGGGTTTGACGAATCCTCGTTCAAATCGCCGAGAATGACCACGTAGTCCTTCTTGAGATCGTAAGTCTGTTGAACAATCTCCGCCACGCGTTCGGCCTGATCGCGACGCTTCTCCGCCCCACGCAGCCGCTCTTCTTCCGTTTGACCGCTCTGGCTTTTGAAATGGTTACACAGAATATAAATCGGCTGTTTGAGGCCGGCATCCAGCGTGACTTCGAGGCAGTCACGACTAAATACGGGATCAAAACGCTTTCCGGCATCAAAAATATGCGTGCGGAGCTGGGCAATCCGATAGCGCGTCAGGCAGGCGACATCAATACCACGCGGATCGTTCGGGCTGTCGATCATCACGAACTGGCTGAATTTATCGTCCCCCAGCACCTGATTGTTGAAATCACGCAGGACATCCATGTTTTCGACCTCAACCGCGCACAGGATGTCGGCGTTAAGCAGGGTGATAATCTTGCCCGTATTCTTACGCTGTTGACTGCTGAACTCCTGCGCCTTAAAGATGATTTCACCGATCCAATCGCCACGACCCCGGCAGCTTTTATTGATCCTAAATCCAGTGCCGGCGTCCTCTTTTTTCCATCGTCCTAGCGTGCCGGCATCAGTACGGATATCAATATAAGGGCGCAGTGCGATAGAAAGGCGGAACACCTGATCTTTCAGGGCATCGTCATATTGAGGCTGTTCAAGAAGATGCTGAAGCTGCCTGACCTGCTGCAACAAGGTGTCAATCTGCCGGGAATCAGGGAGGTTGAGAATCGCGCTACGGTGGAACAGGTTCTCGACATTATAGCTGGCGATGCGGATCTTCATTGTTGTCTCCTTAACGGATAACGACAGAAGCAATAGTCCTCTTTAGCGTAGCATCCCATTGTGACAGCCGGACCACGCAAAAGGTTTTATCTTTACACCGTTAAACCAGTAAAAACGTGAAAATACGTGATGATAAAACCCACCATATATACTCCAAATAATTCGAGTTTCAGGAAGGCGGCAAGAGAAGGAATCCCGAATCACTTACTCAGGTAAGTGATTCGGGTGAGTGAACGCAGCCAACGCACATGCAACTTGAAGTATTACGAGTATAGAACGGTGATAATAGGTAATTGCCCTGGTGAAGGCGCGTTGCTCAACGACCCTATTATCACCGTTTGTATTCAACAAACCCAATGCGACGATCTGATGTTTCTTATCAAAATCAGGTGGGTATCGGCGCATCGGCCGTGATTAATTTCTGTTCCCTGAGCTCATCCCAAAAGCCTTTGGGAATACTCACCTTCATCGACTGGATATTGGCTTCGACCTGCCCAGGAACACGAGCACCAGGAATAATGGCCGATACGATAGGTGGCGCAGCAGCAAATTGCAGCGCCGCAGTACGAATGTCGATACCGTGCCGATCCGCGATAGTGGCTAAACGAGCCCGCTTCTCAACTACGCCAGGAGGAAGATCATTGCTGAAGTGGTAACGATTTCTCCCCCCCAGAAAACCGTCGTTAAGCGGCGTACCAACCGTCACCGTAATGCCTTTTTTCGCCAAAGCCGGAAACGTTTTAGTCAGTGTTTCCTGATGGTCGATAATACTGTACTGGCAGGCAAGTAAAACAATATCCGGTGTTGGCCCCTTGTCCAATTCAGCCGCCATCACCGCAGCATCACCGCGGTTGATACCGAAACCCCAAGCTTTGATGAGCCCTTCCGAACGCATCTTTTCCAGTTCAACCATCGCACCGTTACGCGCAATCTCAAATGAGGTCGTCCACGGTGTAGGCAATTCTGTATTATCTGGGCTGAGATCGTGGATGTAGACGATATCAATACTGGACAGCCCTAACCGTTGCAGGCTGTCCTCAACAGAGCGTCGGGCACCAGCAGCGGTATAATCATATTTATAAGAAAAGTTAAGTTTGTCCGCCCATAGCGAGTCAGGCAACGGCGTTCGACTGGGATGAAAAATACGTCCCACTTTTGTAGAAACAAGATATTGATCGCGCGGCTTGTCACGCAGGAACCTCCCGAGCCGATGTTCGGAAAGGCCGTGACCGTAGAAAGGTGAAGTATCGTAGTAGCGAACACCGCCGTCCCACGCGGCTTGTAGCGTAGAGTGTGCCTGCTCATCACTGATAGGGGCGAAAATATTGCCAATCTGTGTGCCCCCCATACCGAAGCGGAAAGGTGTCCGATAACGGGTATCCTTCGTTGCAGCGGCATTGAGTGGTAATGCCGTACCTGTAACCCTGCCACGCGTCGGCAACACCGTTCCCTGCACCGTCAGGGGTTGAAAAGCGGAACTAACCCCATTCGCATTATCCGTTTGGGCAAACGCGCGCCCAGTTGCCACAAGGGCGGCACTTCCAGCAGCCAGCTTCAGAAAATTTCTGCGTTCCATACTGAGTACCTCTTCGCCTATATCTATTGATTACGCTATGTTCACTACAGAGAAACGGTGCAAGATCGCTTGTTAACGTAAATCGGGCGCTTCACCCAGTAACGCCGGATCCCAATGCTCTACCGCTTTACCGCCTTTAATACGCCACGTGTCATACCATGTTGTGGTATAGGAACCCCCTGCCGCTTTCGGGTCACGAACGGTGCGCGGATAAAGCACCGTAACCAAATCGCCTTCCGCTACCACGGCAATGATTTTCATATTTAGCCGTTCAGGAAGCGGCTGAGGCTTAACCTTGAGCACCTTGGTAAAGTAATCCACAACCGCGGCACGACCGCTCTGGGCATTCGGGTTATGTTGTAAATACTCAGCAGAAAGGAGTTCATCCGCTTTATCCCAATGCCCCGCGTCAAGCAATTCACGGAGGATGCGGTAAACCACCTGCTTGTTCGCGTTCAGTGTGGGATCGGGGCTGGTAAACAGCGCCTCAGGGTTACGGGAAACGGACGCCGGCGTTTGTGCGTATACGGCACCGATCGTGAGGCTTAATCCCAGCGTTGCCGTCAGAAACAGCGTCTTTATCATAAGAATCACCTTGCTATTGAGTGGTCGGGAATCGTGTACGGTGGTATCAGGAAATAACATTTGAGATAATTACGATGTCGTTAACTTTTTTACAAGTACGCACCAAAAAGTTAGTGTCATATGACTGAATCAGGAGAGAAACATGACGCCAGAATCCTCACCTAGTTTTACCTGTGCTGATGTGATGGCAGAAGCGTGCCCCTCACGAACCATTCTGCGCGATGTGACGAGCCGCTGGGGGGTATTAGTATTGTTGGCACTACGTGAGCGCACCTATCGATTCAGTGAACTACGGCGAACAGTGGGCGGCGTTAGCGAAAAGATGCTGGCGCAAACGTTGCAAACGCTGGAGCATGACGGTTTTGTTTTGCGCGTATCACATCCCGTGATCCCGCCGCATGTCGATTACTCGTTAACGCCAATGGGCAGAGAAGTCAGCAAACTTGTCGAGGGACTGGCTCTATGGATAGAGGGCAACCTCCCCTCCATTTTACATGCCCAAAACACCTCAAATGAGGCGGATAGTCTGTTCACGCAGTAAGGTGAGCAACATCGCCAAAACGACGCAAAGCCACTATATTCACTTCTGATATAAACCATCACACAACGTGATTTATAAACAGGTGTTTTGTCGCGTAGATTCGTTATTAATAAAAGTTATAAGCGCATCACTGCACACTACTCACAGGAATTCATAATGAAAAAAATACGTTTTGCTTTACTGACCAGCGCCCTGCTTGCTACCAGCGTATTCGCTCATGCCGATGACCTTAGCGCCATCAAGTCCGCAGGGATTATCAAGATCGGCACAGAAGGCACCTACGCGCCTTACACCTATCATGATAAATCCGGCCAGTTGGTTGGCTTTGATGTGGATATTGGCCGTGCAGTGGCGGAAAAACTTGGCGTGAAAGCCCAGTTCATTGAAGGACGCTGGGACGGGTTAATCGCCGGTATTGATGCCAAGCGCTACGATGCGGTCATCAATCAGGTTGGTGTAACCAAAGAGCGTCAGGCTAAGTATGATTTCTCCAAGCCTTATATTGATTCCAAGGCGGTGCTGGTTGTCCGTGGCGATAACACCACCCTCAAAGATTTCAGCGATCTGAAAGGCAAAAAATCTGCCCAGAGCCTGACCAGTAATTACTCTAAGCAAGCCACCAGCTATGGTGCGGAAATTGTACCAACGGATGGTTTTAACCAGTCGCTGGATCTGGTTCTCAGCGGCCGTGCCGATGCCACATTGAACGATAATCTGTCATTCCTGGATTTCAAAAAGCAGAAGCCGGATGCCAACGTGAAGATTGCGGCAACCTCAAAAGACGGTGAGCCTTCTGCGATTCTGGTACGTAAAAATCAGGCTCCGTTGGTGGAGGCATTGAATAAAGCTCTGGATGAAATTAAAGCAGACGGCACCTATAAAACGATATCTGTGCGATACTTCGGGGAGGATGTTTCTCAATAATCGCACTGTTATCAGCGCATACCGTTATCGGAGCTCGTTTTCATGCCGCCTTGGCTACAACTCATGGCAGACTCCTTTTGGAGTCTGCTTTCTGCGGGACTTAAATTCACTGTCCCTCTGGCGATTCTGTCTTTCATATTTGGCTTAGCCCTCGGTATTCTCATCGCGCTGGTTCGCCTTTATGGCCCAAAGCCGTTGAAATGGCTGGGGGATTTCTACGTTTGGGTTATCCGTGGCACGCCATTACTGGTGCAGCTTTTCCTGATTTTTTATGGGCTGCCCAGCGCGGGGATTACTCTGGATGCCTTTCCTGCCGCACTCATTGGTTTCACTATCAGCGTGGGTGCTTATAGCTCGGAGATCGTGCGCGGAGCCATCTTGTCTGTCCCGAAAGGTCAATGGAATGCTGCCTATTCTCTCGGTATGAATGGCAAGCAGGCGATTCGCTGGGTCATCTTCCCTCAATCCGTTTTTGTGTCGCTACCGCCGCTCTCCAATACGTTTATTTCCTTAATCAAGGATACGTCGTTGGCCGCCGTGATCACCGTGCCAGAGATGTTTTTATCCGCCCAACGCATCGTTTCTGTTACCTATGAACCCTTGATTCTGTACGTCGAGGCGGCGCTGATTTACCTGATGTTCAGCACCGTGCTAAGCCAGCTACAGGTTAAGCTCGAAAAGTATTATCAGCGCCACATCACACACTAACATTCACGCCATCAACCCACGCCACCGCTGGGCTGATGGCACTCCCCCCCACTTAACACTCAGCCTTACTCACTGTTCTCCACAACGCGCAGAGTGGCTGAAGGCATCTCGCGCTCTCCATTTTGACGCACCAAAAAAGGGCACATTGCCCGCTTTGCATTTATCACGGTGCGTTCATACCTATTTAGAATTACCTACTTAGATCAGCAACCCTTCATTTTCGTCTTGATTATCAATCAAATAGAAAATTGGCATTTTATTTGCTTTGCTCTGCTCACGTCGGCATCCCGACAGACAGGTAGGGTGCACCTCATTGTGCACCGCAACACAACGGTGTACTGCAACAACAGCAGATAACTCTAGACGCTAGGATGATTATGAAAAGAATAGTGATTTCTACTCTGGTTGCTGGCGCGTCACTCTTTGCCGCCATCAATCAAGCCCATGCGGGCGCAACGCTGGACGCCATTCAGAAGAAAGGATTTGTGCAATGCGGTATCAGTGATGGTTTGCCCGGCTTTTCCTATGCAGACGCCAGCGGCAAATACTCCGGCATTGATGTTGATGTGTGCCGCGGCCTTGCAGCCGCCGTATTCGGCGACGCCAATAAAGTTAAATACACGCCGCTGACGGCAAAAGAACGCTTCACTGCGCTGCAATCCGGCGAGGTTGATGTGCTATCACGTAACACCACCTGGACGTCTTCCCGTGATGGCGGCATGGGCATGCTCTTTACTGGCGTGACCTACTACGACGGCATTGGCTTCCTGACACACAACAAAGCGGGCTTAACCAGCGCCAAAGAGCTGGACGGCGCAACCGTCTGTATTCAGGCCGGCACCGATACCGAGCTGAACGTCGCTGACTACTTCAAGACCCATAAAATGCAGTACACCCCTGTCACGTTCGACCGCTCTGATGAAAGCGCCAAAGCGCTGGAGTCTGGCCGCTGCGATACGCTGGCATCAGACCAGTCACAGCTGTACGCACTGCGTATCAAGCTGAGCAAACCTGCGGAATTCATCGTTCTGCCAGAAGTGATTTCCAAAGAGCCGCTGGGCCCAGTGGTACGCCGTGGCGATGAAGAGTGGTTCTCGATTGTACGCTGGACGCTGTTCGCCATGCTGAACGCGGAAGAGATGGGCGTGACCTCGAAAAACGTCGATCAACTAGCAGCAAAACCAACCACGCCAGATATGTCTCACTTGCTGGGTCATGAAGGCAGCTACGGTAAAGATCTCAAATTACCGAACGATTGGGCATTCAAAATCATCAAACAAGTCGGCAACTACGGCGAAGTCTTTGAACGTAATGTCGGCATGGGCAGCGAACTGAAAATTAAACGCGGCCTGAACGAACTGTGGAACAAAGGCGGGATTCAGTACGCGCCAACGGTACGTTAATTATCAGAAAACCCTGGGCGTAGTGGATCGCTGCGCCCTTCAGTAGCCCCGTTTCGAGGTTCAAGCATGCTACAACGCCCAACCGTAAAAGGTGATTTATCACTGACTAATCCAGCGGTGCGCGCCTGGCTGTATCAAGTTGTCGTTGTTATCGCTGTATTGGCTGTCGCAGCCTACCTGTTGCACAACACCGTGACCAATCTGGCACAAAGGGGCATTACCTCTGGCTTCGATTTCCTGAATAAAAGCGCTGGCTTTGGCATCGTCCAGCACCTGATTGACTATCAACAAGGTGACACCTACGCCCGCGTTTTTCTTGTTGGGCTATTCAACACGCTTCTGGTTTCAGCGTTGTGTATCGTGTTTGCGTCGATTCTCGGCTTCACAGTTGGTCTGGCCCGATTATCCGACAACTGGTTACTGCGAAAAATATCTAACATTTACATTGAGATATTCCGTAACATTCCGCCGCTATTGCAGATCTTTTTTTGGTATTTTGCTGTACTACGAAATCTGCCGGGACCGCGTCAGTCAATCAGCGCGTTTGATGTCGCCTTTCTCAGCAATCGTGGCTTCTATCTGCCCTCCCCTGAATTGGAATCAGGTGCAGCGGCATTTTTTCTTTCTCTCATTATTACGTTGGTCGTGACATGGGGTGTTTTCCGGCGTAACCAACGCTATCACGCGTTAACCGGCCAGCCACGCAGAACCTGGCCGCTGGCGCTAGGCCTGCTGCTTGGGCTGTGTGCACTCAGCCATCTGATTTTTGGTGCAGCCTTTCACTGGGACATGCCGGAATTAAAAGGCTTTAATTTCCGCGGTGGTATGGTACTGATCCCTGAACTGGCGGCATTGACCGTCGCTCTGTCGGTCTACACCTCATCGTTTATCGCCGAGATCATTCGTTCAGGCATCCAATCGGTTTCCCACGGTCAACACGAGGCGGCACGTTCTCTCGGCTTACCGAATCCCGTGACGCTGCGTAAAGTCATACTCCCACAGGCGCTACGCGTCATCATTCCGCCACTGACCAGCCAGTATCTGAATATTGTGAAGAACTCTTCGCTGGCTGCCGCGATTGGTTATCCCGATATGGTGTCGCTGTTCGCAGGAACGGTGCTGAATCAGACCGGTCAGGCTATTGAAACCATCGCCATTACCATGTCGGTTTACCTCATTATCAGCCTACTGATCTCGCTGCTGATGAATCTGTATAACCGCAAAATCGCGTTAGTCGAACGCTAAGAGGACGTCATGACGATGAACCATTATACGCAAGACCGTCAGTCCCCTCTGTTCAAAGCGATGCAGTGGGCTAGACGTAATCTCTTCTCAAGTATCAGCAATAGCCTGTTAACGCTATTTTGCCTCTGGCTGTTGTGGGTTGCCATACCGCCGCTGCTTAATTGGGCGATCTTTCAGGCGAACTGGATCGGTACAACTCGGAATGACTGTACGCGTGATGGTGCTTGTTGGGTCTTCATCCATGCCAGATTTAGTCATTTCATGTATGGACTGTATCCGGCAGAGGAAGTCTGGCGCATCAACTTTGCACTCGCTATCGGGCTACTCAGTATCCTGCCGATGTTCCTGAAAAGCATCCCCTATCGCGGACGCTATCTTGCCGTCTGGGCAGTGGCGTATCCGCTCATCGCCTGGTGGTTGCTTTACGGCGGCTTTGGCGGACTCAGTAGAGTGGAAACCTATCAATGGGGTGGCCTAACGTTGACGCTGATCATCGCCGCCGTGGGTATTGCGGGTGCACTGCCACTTGGTATCTTGCTCGCATTAGGTCGTCGTTCCACGCTGCCGATTGTCCGTATGCTTTCCGTCGTGTTCATCGAGTTCTGGCGTGGTGTACCGCTCATCACCGTGCTTTTTATGTCATCCGTGATGCTACCGCTATTTCTAACGGAAGGCACCACGATCGATAAACTGCTGAGGGCATTAGTCGGCGTTATTTTATTCCAGTCCGCTTATGTCGCAGAGGTGGTTCGCGGTGGCTTGCAGGCACTGCCGAAAGGACAATATGAAGCCGCTGAATCACTGGGCTTAGGCTATTGGCGTATGCAGGGGCTGGTCATTCTCCCGCAAGCGCTGAAAATGGTTATCCCGGGTCTGGTGAATACCATTATTTCTCTCTTTAAAGACACGAGTCTGGTGATCATCATCGGTCTTTTCGATCTCTTCAGCAGTATCCAACAAGCAACGGTCGATCCGACTTGGCTGGGCATGTCGACGGAAGGCTATGTCTTTGCCGCGATGGTCTATTGGATTTTCTGTTTCAGCATGTCGCGCTATAGCCAACATCTGGAAAATCGTTTTAACACCGGACACAAGTCACACTGAGGCCATCCATGAATCAGACTGTATTAACTCAATCAACCGATCACATGATTACCTTAGAGAATGTGAATAAGTGGTACGGGCAATTTCATGTGCTTAAAGACATCAATCTTCAGGTCAGGCAGGGGGAACGCATTGTGCTGTGTGGCCCTTCCGGCTCGGGGAAATCAACCACCATACGCTGTATTAATCATCTCGAAGAGCATCAGCAAGGGCGAATTGTCGTTGATGGGATTGAATTAAATAATGATTTGCGCAACATCGAAAAAATTCGTACTGAAGTTGGCATGGTTTTTCAACACTTCAATCTTTTCCCACACTTAACTGTGTTGCAGAACTGCACCCTGGCACCATGCTGGGTGCGCCACACGCCGAAAAAAGAAGCGGAAGAGCTGGCAATGCACTATCTGGAACGCGTGCGTATCGCCGCACATGCGCATAAATTTCCGGGGCAGCTATCTGGAGGCCAGCAACAACGTGTGGCCATCGCCCGTTCACTGTGCATGAAGCCCAAGATTATGCTGTTTGACGAGCCGACGTCTGCGCTGGATCCTGAAATGGTAAAAGAGGTGCTAGATACTATGCTTGGGCTAGCTCAGGATGGAATGACGATGCTTTGCGTCACGCATGAAATGGGATTCGCGAGAACCGTCGCTGATCGGGTGATCTTTATGGATCAAGGTGAGATCGTAGAACAAGCCCCACCAGATATTTTCTTCTCCAGCCCTCGTTCAGAGCGCACGCAATCATTTCTTTCACAAATCCTGCACTAATCTGAAGCATCCTGCCTGCGTGTCCTACGCAGGCCTTCCCCAATATCGCCATTATGATGGATCTCACTGCTCGCGTTAACGCATAATTAACGCGAACTGGATAAGTTAGGAAGGTTTCTGCATACTAAAACTGCCCCTCTATCACTGCTTCTCTATCCCGTATTTGTTACGGCTATCTACCTGATACGCCTAAATAAATACACAGCTCGGAAATCTATTGCAGATAACACCCCATAGCAAAAAGCCCCTGTCTTTCGACAGGGGCTTTCCACGTGTTTGATGCCTGGCAGTTTATGGCGGGCGTCCTGCCCGCCACCCTCAGGGCCGTTGCTCCGCAACGTGCAAATCCGCTCCCGGCGGATTTGTCCTACTCCAGAGAGCGATTACCGACAAACAACAGATAAAATAAAAGGCCCAGTCTTTCGACTGGGCCTTTTATTTTATTTGATGCCTGGCAGTTCCCTACTCTCACATGGGGAAACCCCACACTACCATCGGCGCTACGGCGTTTCACTTCTGAGTTCGGCATGGGGTCAGGTGGGACCACCGCGCTATCGCCGCCAGGCAAATTCTGTTTCATTCCAACCGTCATGCTTCGCTCACGCCCTCGCACAACCATCAGAACCAATCTTTGAACAAGCTAAATATCAAAACACGTCGCTATGAGTCACTCTCAAAACACCTTCGGTGTTGTAAGGTTAAGCCTCTCGGGTCATTAGTACTGGTTAGCTCAACGTATCGCTACGCTTACACACCCAGCCTATCTACGTCGTCGTCTTCAACGGCCCTTCAGGGGCATCTAGTGCCCAGGGAAGACTCATCTCGAGGCAAGTTTCCCGCTTAGATGCTTTCAGCGGTTATCTCTTCCGCACTTAGCTACCGGGCAATGCAATTGGCATCACAACCCGAACACCAGTGGTGCGTTCACTCCGGTCCTCTCGTACTAGGAGCAACCCCTCTCAATCTTCCAACGCCCACGGCAGATAGGGACCGAACTGTCTCACGACGTTCTAAACCCAGCTCGCGTACCACTTTAAATGGCGAACAGCCATACCCTTGGGACCTACTTCAGCCCCAGGATGTGATGAGCCGACATCGAGGTGCCAAACACCGCCGTCGATATGAACTCTTGGGCGGTATCAGCCTGTTATCCCCGGAGTACCTTTTATCCGTTGAGCGATGGCCCTTCCATTCAGAACCACCGGATCACTAAGACCTGCTTTCGCACCTGCTCGAGCTGTCACTCTCGCAGTCAAGCTAGCTTATGCCTTTGCACTAACCTCCTGATGTCCGACCAGGATTAGCTAACCTTCGTGCTCCTCCGTTACGCTTTGGGAGGAGACCGCCCCAGTCAAACTACCCACCAGACACTGTCCGCAACCCGGATTACGGGCCCACGTTAGAACATCAAACATTAAAGGGTGGTATTTCAAGGTTGGCTCCACAAGAACTGGCGTCCTCGCTTCAAAGCCTCCCACCTATCCTACACATCAAGGCTCAAGGTTCAGTGTCAAGCTATAGTAAAGGTTCACGGGGTCTTTCCGTCTTGCCGCGGGTACACTGCATCTTCACAGCGAGTTCAATTTCACTGAGTCTCGGGTGGAGACAGCCTGGCCATCATTACGCCATTCGTGCAGGTCGGAACTTACCCGACAAGGAATTTCGCTACCTTAGGACCGTTATAGTTACGGCCGCCGTTTACCGGGGCTTCGATCAAGAGCTTCGCCTTGCGGCTGACCCCATCAATTAACCTTCCGGCACCGGGCAGGCGTCACACCGTATACGTCCACTTTCGTGTTTGCACAGTGCTGTGTTTTTATTAAACAGTTGCAGCCAGCTGGTATCTTCGACTGAGTTCAGCTCCGTGAGCACGTCACTTCACCTACCATCAGCGTGCCTTCTCCCGAAGTTACGGCACCATTTTGCCTAGTTCCTTCACCCGAGTTCTCTCAAGCGCCTGAGTATTCTCTACCTGACCACCTGTGTCGGTTTGGGGTACGATTTGATGTTACCTGGAGCTTAGAGGCTTTTCCTGGAAGCGTAGCATTGGTTACTTCATCACCGTAGTGACTCGTCATCACGCCTCAGTGTTAATGACGACCCGGATTTACCAAGGTCATCCACCTTCACGCTTAAACCGGGACAACCGTCGCCCGGATAACCTAGCTTTCTCCGTCCCCCCTTCGCAGTAACACCGAGTACAGGAATATTAACCTGTTTCCCATCGACTACGCTTTTCAGCCTCGCCTTAGGGGTCGACTCACCCTGCCCCGATTAACGTTGGACAGGAACCCTTGGTCTTCCGGCGTGCGGGTTTTTCACCCGCATTATCGTTACTTATGTCAGCATTCGCACTTCTGATACCTCCAGCAGCCCTCACAGGCCACCTTCGACGGCTTACAGAACGCTCCCCTACCCAACAACACCTAAGTGTCGCTGCCGCAGCTTCGGTGCATGGTTTAGCCCCGTTACATCTTCCGCGCAGGCCGACTCGACCAGTGAGCTATTACGCTTTCTTTAAATGATGGCTGCTTCTAAGCCAACATCCTGGCTGTCTATGCCTTCCCACATCGTTTCCCACTTAACCATGACTTTGGGACCTTAGCTGGCGGTCTGGGTTGTTTCCCTCTTCACGACGAACGTTAGCACCCGCCGTGTGTCTCCCGTGATAACATTCTTCGGTATTCGGAGTTTGCATCGGGTTGGTAAGTCGGGATGACCCCCTAGCCGAAACAGTGCTCTACCCCCGAAGATGAATTCACGAGGCGCTACCTAAATAGCTTTCGGGGAGAACCAGCTATCTCCCGGTTTGATTGGCCTTTCACCCCCAGCCACAAGTCATCCGCTAATTTTTCAACATTAGTCGGTTCGGTCCTCCAGTTAGTGTTACCCAACCTTCAACCTGCCCATGGCTAGATCACCGGGTTTCGGGTCTATACCCTGCAACTTAACGCCCAGTTAAGACTCGGTTTCCCTGCGGCTCCCCTATACGGTTAACCTTGCTACAGAATATAAGTCGCTGACCCATTATACAAAAGGTACGCAGTCACCTAACAAGTAGGCTCCCACTGCTTGTACGTACACGGTTTCAGGTTCTATTTCACTCCCCTCGCCGGGGTTCTTTTCGCCTTTCCCTCACGGTACTGGTTCACTATCGGTCAGTCAGGAGTATTTAGCCTTGGAGGATGGTCCCCCCATATTCAGACAGGATGTCACGTGTCCCGCCCTACTCATCGAACTCACAACTTGTGCATTTTTGTGTACGGGACTATCACCCTTTACTGTGCGACTTTCCAGACGCTTCCACTAACACACAAACTGATTCAGGTTCTGGGCTCCTCCCCGTTCGCTCGCCGCTACTGGGGGAATCTCGGTTGATTTCTTTTCCTCGGGGTACTGAGATGTTTCAGTTCCCCCGGTTCGCCTCATGACACTATGTATTCATGTCATGATAGTGTGTCGAAACACACTGGGTTTCCCCATTCGGGTATCGTCGGGTATAACGCTTCATATCAGCTTACCGACGCTTATCGCAGATTAGCACGCCCTTCATCGCCTCTGACTGCCTAGGCATCCACCGTGTACGCTTAGTCGCTTAACCTCACAACCCGAAGGTGTCTTTAATAAATAAAGCCAACGTCGCGCTGCGATTATTTGAGAGACTCATTGACGCACTGATACACCATTCATACCCGCAGGTACCAATGCATGTTCAGCTGTCATGTTTCAATTTTCAGCTTGTTCCAGATTGTTAAAGAGCAAAACGTCGCAGTGCACCCATACAGGTACACTCTGAAGTTTTCTATACAGCGAGTAGTGATGGTGGAGCTATGCGGGATCGAACCGCAGACCTCCTGCGTGCAAGGCAGGCGCTCTCCCAGCTGAGCTATAACCCCATCGTTGCTTACAGATACCTTAGATACCACTCACGGAAGAGTTGGTAGGCCTGAGTGGACTTGAACCACCGACCTCACCCTTATCAGGGGTGCGCTCTAACCACCTGAGCTACAAGCCTATTAAGGTATTTCTGCTCGTTATTTTCATCAGACAATCTGTGTGAGCACTTCACTTAACACACATCTTCTTGGTAAGGAGGTGATCCAACCGCAGGTTCCCCTACGGTTACCTTGTTACGACTTCACCCCAGTCATGAATCACAAAGTGGTAAGCGCCCTCCCGAAGGTTAAGCTACCTACTTCTTTTGCAACCCACTCCCATGGTGTGACGGGCGGTGTGTACAAGGCCCGGGAACGTATTCACCGTAGCATTCTGATCTACGATTACTAGCGATTCCGACTTCATGGAGTCGAGTTGCAGACTCCAATCCGGACTACGACGTACTTTATGAGGTCCGCTTGCTCTCGCGAGGTCGCTTCTCTTTGTATACGCCATTGTAGCACGTGTGTAGCCCTACTCGTAAGGGCCATGATGACTTGACGTCATCCCCACCTTCCTCCGGTTTATCACCGGCAGTCTCCTTTGAGTTCCCGACCGAATCGCTGGCAACAAAGGATAAGGGTTGCGCTCGTTGCGGGACTTAACCCAACATTTCACAACACGAGCTGACGACAGCCATGCAGCACCTGTCTCACAGTTCCCGAAGGCACTAAGGTATCTCTACCAAATTCTGTGGATGTCAAGAGTAGGTAAGGTTCTTCGCGTTGCATCGAATTAAACCACATGCTCCACCGCTTGTGCGGGCCCCCGTCAATTCATTTGAGTTTTAACCTTGCGGCCGTACTCCCCAGGCGGTCGATTTAACGCGTTAGCTCCGGAAGCCACGCCTCAAGGGCACAACCTCCAAATCGACATCGTTTACAGCGTGGACTACCAGGGTATCTAATCCTGTTTGCTCCCCACGCTTTCGCACCTGAGCGTCAGTCTTTGTCCAGGGGGCCGCCTTCGCCACCGGTATTCCTCCAGATCTCTACGCATTTCACCGCTACACCTGGAATTCTACCCCCCTCTACAAGACTCTAGCCTGTCAGTTTTGAATGCAGTTCCCAGGTTAAGCCCGGGGATTTCACATCCAACTTAACAGACCGCCTGCGTGCGCTTTACGCCCAGTCATTCCGATTAACGCTTGCACCCTCCGTATTACCGCGGCTGCTGGCACGGAGTTAGCCGGTGCTTCTTCTGCGGGTAACGTCAATCGATAAGGTTATTAACCTCACCGCCTTCCTCCCCGCTGAAAGTGCTTTACAACCCGAAGGCCTTCTTCACACACGCGGCATGGCTGCATCAGGCTTGCGCCCATTGTGCAATATTCCCCACTGCTGCCTCCCGTAGGAGTCTGGACCGTGTCTCAGTTCCAGTGTGGCTGGTCATCCTCTCAGACCAGCTAGGGATCGTCGCCTAGGTGAGCCATTACCTCACCTACTAGCTAATCCCATCTGGGCACATCCGATGGCGAGAGGCCCTAAGGTCCCCCTCTTTGGTCCGAAGACGTTATGCGGTATTAGCTACCGTTTCCAGTAGTTATCCCCCTCCATCAGGCAGTTTCCCAGACATTACTCACCCGTCCGCCGCTCGTCACCCAGAGAGCAAGCTCTCCTGTGCTACCGCTCGACTTGCATGTGTTAGGCCTGCCGCCAGCGTTCAATCTGAGCCATGATCAAACTCTTCAATTTAAGATTTGTTTGATTTGCTGAACTCGTCAGCGATGCTCAAAGAATTAGTCACTGTTCATTCGTAATGAATTTTACTGTTGTTCACTCTTCAAGACTTTTTTATATCGTTAAGATACGGTCTTGTGAGTGCCCACACAGATTGTCTGATTAAATTGTTAAAGAGCAGTGCCACTTCATCGGTGGCGCGGGCTGCACATACTATGCTTTTCCGCTGTGAAGTCAAGTCATTACTGACTGCTTCGTTGAATCTTTTTGCTGTCACCACAACCGCGTGTCGCTGTTGCCGTGTCAGTGGATGCGCATTATAGGGACTTCTCGTCAGGCCGCAATAGGTGTTTTAAAGAAAAATGACTGTTTGCTGCATTCCACAGCAAAACCCCGCTTTATACCTATTTTTGCACAAACTTATCCACAGAAAGCATTCTACTCAAAAATTGACGAGCATCACGCAAACGTTTTCGCTACAATTCACCCCGTTCAAAATCGTCGTATTTTTGCGAACGCTAACTGAATATTTCTCTTTATTCCGCAATTATTGCTCTGACAAAGACGATATTCACATACCGTTCTTTACTGACTACCCAAATCCAGGGGATAACATCATCATGCAACAACGCCGTCCAATTCGCCGCGCTCTGCTCAGCGTTTCTGACAAAGCAGGTATTGTCGAATTTGCTCAAGCTCTGTCCCACCGTGGCGTCGAGCTCCTTTCAACGGGTGGAACAGCCCGTTTGCTGGCCGATGCTGGGTTAGCGGTGACTGAAGTCTCTGACTACACCGGTTTCCCGGAAATGATGGATGGGCGTGTGAAGACCTTGCACCCAAAAGTACACGGCGGCATTCTGGGACGGCGCGATCAAGATGATGCGATCATGACGCAGCACGACATCAAACCGATTGATATCGTCGTTGTGAATTTGTATCCATTTGCCCAGACCGTCGCTCGTGAGAACTGCACGTTAGAAGATGCGGTTGAGAACATCGATATCGGTGGCCCGACGATGGTCCGCTCCGCCGCCAAGAACCATAAAGATGTGGCTATCGTGGTCAAGAGCAGCGACTACAGCGCCATCATTAACGAAATCGACGCCAACGAGGGTTCACTGACCTACGAAACCCGTTTCGATTTAGCCATTAAAGCCTTCGAGCACACTGCCGCTTATGACAGTATGATTGCCAACTACTTTGGTGCACTGGTTCCGCCTTACCATGGTGATACCGATAAACCATCGGGCCACTTCCCGCGCACGTTGAACCTGAACTACATCAAAAAGCAGGACATGCGCTACGGTGAGAACAGCCATCAGCAAGCGGCCTTCTATATAGAAGAGAATATTCACGAGGCCTCTGTCGCCACCTCTACACAGTTACAAGGCAAAGCGCTGTCTTATAACAACATCGCCGACACCGATGCAGCGCTGGAATGTGTGAAAGAATTTGCAGAACCAGCCTGCGTTATCGTTAAACACGCGAATCCGTGCGGCGTAGCAATTGGCGGCTCAATTCTTGATGCTTACGAGCGCGCCTATAAAACCGACCCAACATCTGCATTCGGCGGCATTATCGCTTTCAACCGCGAGCTGGATGAAGAGACGGCTCAGGCCATCATTAGCCGCCAGTTTGTCGAAGTGATTATTGCGCCATCTGCCAGCGAGGCCGCATTGAAGGTGACCGCAGCCAAACAAAACGTACGCGTCTTGACCAGCGGCAGTTGGCAACAACGCGTTCCTGGACTGGACTTCAAACGCGTCAACGGTGGTTTGCTGGTACAGGACCGCGATCTGGGCATGGTCGATGCATCTCAATTGCGTGTCGTCACCGAGCGCCAGCCGAGCGAACAGGAATTACGTGATGCCCTTTTCTGCTGGAAAGTGGCTAAGTTTGTTAAATCCAATGCGATTGTGTACGCACGCGACAATATGACCATCGGGATAGGTGCTGGCCAGATGAGCCGCGTTTACTCAGCGAAAATCGCCGGCATCAAAGCGAGCGACGAAGGGCTGGAAGTAAAAGGTTCCGCCATGGCGTCTGATGCGTTCTTCCCATTCCGTGATGGTATTGATGCCGCGGCTGCTGTTGGCATTACCTGTGTGATCCAACCGGGCGGGTCTATTCGTGATGATGAAGTCATTGCCGCCGCCAACGAACACGGCATTGCGATGATCTTTACCGACATGCGCCATTTCCGCCATTAATTCTGGAGCTGACCGAAATGAACATTTTAGTAATTGGTAATGGCGGACGCGAACACGCGCTGGCCTGGAAAGCCTCACAGTCACCGCTGGCGAAACATGTTTATGTTGCTCCGGGAAACGCGGGCACCGCACTTGAACCTGCGCTGACCAACGTCGATATCGCCGCAACGGATATTCCAGCGTTAGTCACCTTTGCGCAGGCAAACCACATCGATTTAACCATCGTTGGCCCAGAAACACCGTTAGTTATCGGTGTTGTGGATGCGTTTCAGAACGCGGGGCTAAAAATCTTTGGCCCAACGCAGGGCGCTGCACAGTTAGAAGGCTCTAAAGCCTTTACGAAAGATTTTCTGGCACGCCACAATATCCCGTCAGCGGAATATCAGAACTTCACCGAAGTTGAACCCGCGCTGGCCTATGTACGCAGCAAAGGCGCACCTATCGTCATCAAGGCCGACGGACTAGCTGCGGGTAAAGGCGTGATTGTCGCCATGACGTTGCAGGAAGCAGAGAACGCCATTCAGGATATGCTAGCGGGGAATGCATTCGGCGATGCCGGACACCGTATCGTGGTGGAAGAGTTCCTTGATGGCGAAGAAGCCAGCTTCATCGTGATGGTAGATGGCAAGAATGTCTTGCCGATGGCAACCAGTCAGGACCATAAGCGTGTTGGGGATAAAGATACTGGCCCGAATACCGGTGGTATGGGCGCTTATTCGCCAGCTCCGGTCGTGACCGATGAAATCCACCAGCGAGTGATGGATCAGGTAATTTGGCCGACCGTGAACGGCATGGCCGCTGAGGGAAATACCTACGTCGGTTTCCTGTATGCTGGTCTGATGATTTCTGCCGATGGTCAGCCAAAAGTGATCGAATTCAACTGCCGCTTTGGCGATCCAGAAACACAGCCAATTATGCTGCGCCTGCGTTCCGATCTGGTGGAGCTGTGTCTGGCAGCCTGTGACGGCACGCTGGATCAGAAAGATTCTGTCTGGGATGAACGTCCGTCTCTGGGCGTGGTATTGGCTGCAGGCGGTTACCCGGCTGACTACAATACGGGCGATGTGATTTCCGGTTTACCACAGCATGATGCCGAAGATGGCAAAGTCTTTCACGCTGGCACCAAGTTGAACGGCATTGATGTCGTCACCAACGGTGGCCGTGTACTGTGCGTCACTGCGTTAGGTAATACCGTCGCTGAAGCGCAACAACGCGCTTATGAAATAGCAGCAGGCATTCAGTGGCAAGGGGTATTCTGTCGAAAAGATATCGGCTACCGTGCCATTGAGCGCGAGCAAGCCTGATAAAACGATGGTCCGATAACGATTGTCTGATAAATACTGAAGCCCGGAGAAATCCGGGTTTTTTATCGCTAATGCCTATTTAGGCTGCCACTGGCAGACGTCATCTTCCACCACCAGTAATAACTGCGTTCCTTCTGGCGCGTCCAGCCACGCGACGTTTAGCGGGCGCGTGGCATGCGCTTTTTGCTGTGCGAGCCATTCACGCGAGTCATTGTCAAAATCAGGGCGAACCACCGTACCGTCACACGACTGCACCTGCCCTTCCAGCCATTTCCCTTGCTTTAGCATCACCTTGCCTGCACGCAGTACATCGCTTAATTCCAGCATGCGCTTAGCATCAAAGTGGTAAAGCGCGATTTCATCATCAGAAACCGATTCACGCCTTTCGGCAAGCTGCCGCTGCATAAAGCTGACAGTGCCATCTTCTGCAAAGCGCAAACGCATATCTTCTTGTTGTGCACCGAGCTGATTACGCTGTATCTCGCGTAGCTTATCCTGCTGGAACGTATAGCGAGTCACTACCAGACCATTACCTTGAAGCGGGTTGTATACGGTGGTCAGTGCAGCCGTATTCTGCGCATCATCCTTGCGCCACAAACGCACAACACCACGATCGGCAACGTAACCGCTGGCGAAAACGTCTGGCGGTGCGGTGCGGCTACTGCAGGCCACCACGGCTATAAGCACGAGGCCTGCGCCACACCAGCGTCGTAAAAGCAAAAGGGGCGAAAACGCCCCTCTGCTTAAACTTTTAACCGGCATGGGGTTATTTAACAGCGTCTTTCAGAGCCTTGCCAGAAACAAATGCTGGCACGTTGGCTGCAGCAATTTTAATTTCTTTACCGGTTTGTGGGTTGCGGCCAGTGCGCTCATTACGATGGTTCACTTTAAACGTACCAAAACCAACTAATTGTACTGCATCACCTTCTTTCAGAGACTCGGTAATTGCCGCCAAAGTTGATTCCAGAGCTGCTTTAGCCTGTGCTTTTGACAGATCAGCTTTGTCCGCAATTACATCAATCAGTTGAGTCTTATTCATAAGTTATCCTTACAGTGTGTTTATCGCTTGCTAAGCATCGAGTGCGATGGATATGCCCCATCCCGTTTTAGGGTGTAGTAGCACTCTCCTGCATACACGCACCGACAGCCACTTTTTTACGCCCCCCAAATGTAGACCAGACAGGGTGCGAATGTGAAGCCTTAAGACGGGCCATTTCAGGCCTTAAATCACGTTTTATCGCGTTATTGATGCAAATTTATCCCGATGTTACTACTTCCGGCCTCGCGCACATCGGACCGGAGCCCTTTGATCAGTTCAATGTCGCGTTCTTCACAGGCCGCCAACAGGCGAAAAATCTCCCATTGGATGTCCCACTCTTCTTCAATCGCAGGTAAAATCTTGAGCTCATCGTCGGTCATTTCTTTGCCCGCCTGCGTCATTTCCAGCATGGCAACCGTGCGGATAGACGTTTCGCTAATCGCTATTGCATGTTCCAGCGTTTCCCCGCTTAAACGCGAATGAATCAGTTCACCCAGAGCGATGCAGGCATCAATAGCTGGATAGACGCCGTAAAGATCGTAATCTTCCGCAGCGGGAACCGCTTCTTCCAGTTTTTCCAACTGGCTATCGAAATTAACCTTCGCATCTTTAACAACCAATGTTTCCCATACCAGATCGAGAATACGACGGTACACCATCGCGTCGCCGAATGCTGTTTGACGACAAAACTCGTGGTAATTTGGATACATACGTTCACAAAGACATGCCATGAAAGTGACATGTTGCCAGCTCGTCAGCTTTTCCAGACGTAAATGAATGGGGTTACGTAACATTTTTATGCTCATTAACGGCGACGGACGGCAGTGTACCTGAAATCACAGTGACGCCCTATGCCTGAATTCCTAAAGTTTTACGACAATACGTTAGCCACTTACTGCCGTTGCCAACGAACAAATGCGGGACGATTTGATGCGACAGCATCAGCCCAACGAGTCGGCTCCGGTAAACGGTAACCGCGCATACAAGATTGCACCCAGTACAATGCACTATCCTGACTGACTCGATGCCCCGTCGCCACAAACAACGGATTACAGCGCGCTTTACTGCGCCATACCCAGCCAATCTGCTCGCCTTTATCCAGTAACGGCTGCTGACTGCCAACGCTCTCCGCCAATGGCTCAAATCGGCCACAAAGCCGACTTTTCGCCACGCCAATCGTCGGAACATCAACGAGCAGACCAAAATGGCTGGCAACGCCGAGACGACGTGGATGGGAAATCCCATGCCCATCAACAAACAGGAGATCCGGTTTCTGTTTAAGCAACGCCCACGCGGCGAGTAGCCCAGGACATTCACGAAACGAAAGAAAGCCGGGGATATAAGGCATTGTCGTGCTGATACGCGCAATCTTGTATTCTATCAGTTCCAACGAAGGATAGCGCATTACCGCAATCGCAGCGCGGGTTACGGAGCCTTCTTGCTCAAAGCCAACGTCCGCACCCGCGATAAACGTGGGCTGCTCAAAAGGTAAATCGTCGTGCCGAATCACATCAGAAGCGCGGGCCAACTGTTCAGCCCGCAGCCGTTGTGTATCAATCACATCACCTCCTGTGAATCATGCGTGATAAGGGCGAGACAACCGATGCACGGCCTCAACGAAAACGCCCGCATGCTCCGGCGGCACATCCTGATGAATACCGTGACCCAGATTGAAAACATGGCCGTTGCCTTGTCCAAATCCAGCCAGGATCGACGCCACTTCCTGCTCGATCCGTGCCGGACCGGCATACAACATCGACGGATCCATGTTTCCCTGTAGCGCGACTTTATCGCCTACGCGACGGCGTGCGTCAGCAATATCGCTCGTCCAGTCTAGCCCCAACGCGTCGCAGCCCGTTTCTGCCATCGCTTCCAGCCACTGGCCGCCACCTTTAGTGAAGAGCGTCACGGGCACACGGCGACTTTCATTCTCGCGCTGCAAACCATCAACGATCTTGTGCATGTAATGCAGAGAAAATTCTTTGTAGTCGCGTCCGCTCAGCGCGCCGCCCCAGGTATCGAAGAGCATCACCGCCTGCGCACCCGCGCGAATCTGCGCGTTGAGATAAAGAATGACGCTATCAGCCAGCTTATCCAGCAACAGGTGTAGCGTTTTAGGCTCGGCGAACATCATTTTCTTGATGACGGTAAACGCTTTGCTGCTACCGCCTTCAACCATATAGGTCGCCAGCGTCCACGGGCTGCCAGAGAAGCCGATAAGCGGCACTTCACCCGCGAGATTTTTACGGATCGTCCGCACCGCGTTCATCACATACCCGAGTTCCTGTTCTGGATCAGGGACAGGCAGGTTAACCACATCGGCATGCGACGTGATCGGGGAGTGAAAGCGTGGGCCTTCACCCGCTTCAAAATAAAGCCCTAAGCCCATGGCATCAGGGATAGTGAGAATGTCAGAGAACAGGATCGCCGCATCCAGCGCATAGCGCCGTAAAGGTTGTAACGTGACTTCACAAGCCAGCTCTGCGTTTTTACACAGCGACATAAAATCACCCGCTTGCGCGCGCGTTGCCTTATATTCCGGCAGATAACGCCCCGCCTGACGCATCATCCACACCGGGGTGACATCAACGGGTTGGCGTAATAACGCCCGCAAATAGCGATCGTTTTTCAGATCAATCATGTTCTTTTCCTTTCAACCTCACGGCGGTTCTACACCGGATAGATGTGATGAAACGGATGCGTTATAAGGCAAACGCTTTATGACGCAAAGAGTACCACGTCAGCCTTCGTTCTCGTGATAAGTGCGGCACAGTACCACCGTATCTTCAATAAGCCGACGCGCGACGGTGCCCGGTGGAGGCAACTGCGGGAGTTGGTCATAACGGAACCAGCCCGCGTCACGTAGCTCTTTCGGATCATGCTTGATTTCACCACCTGCATAATCGGCCATAAACGCCATCATCAGAGAATGAGGGAATGGCCAAGGCTGCGAGCTCACATAGCGCAAGTTTTTTATCTGAATTTGGCTCTCTTCCATTACCTCACGCACGACCGTCTGCTCCAGCATTTCGCCCACTTCTACAAACCCAGCCAGCACGGTGTACATGTTTCCGCGATGCCGATTGTGCTGCGCTAGCAGAATCTCATCACCACGGCGAATCGCAACGATGATGCAAGGCGCGATCTGCGGATAATAGCGCTCTTTGCAGTGGTGACATAAGCACGCCAGCTCCGTTTTGCTCCGCACCATATCATGGCCGCAATAACCACAAAAACGATGAGAACGATAGAACTCAGCCAACTGTACGCCTCGCCCTGCCAGTTGGAATAAATCCACGTCCTGATCGAGCAGTTGGCGAACCGATGCCATATCGGTATCGCGGCCCTGGCACACCAACCAGACAGGCAGTCCTTGCCATTCACCGATTTGGCGAGCCGTTTTCCCCTGCAACGACCACGCCGTAGCCGTTCCGCGCGGCAATTCTCCCTGAGGGAGCCAGATTTGTACCGCGTCGCTAACCACCCACCAGCCGGTTTCATCACCTTTTAGCGTCTGTTCCATATCTTTTTATTGCTCCACTGCCACTTCACTGGCATTTTACATTCAGAGTGATTACATAAGTTTTATAACTGGGATTTCAGTTATTTCTTACCGTTCACGGAGTCAACAATGCTAAACCAGCTACAAAGTCTAACTGAATACGTTGGTGGCAATAATGCGTTAATCGACCAATGGCTACAAGCGCGTAAGCGGCTTCTGGTGGCTTACTATCATCTGGTTGGCATCAAGCCGAACAAGGAAACGCTTTCTCTTCTGGATGAAGAGGCATTGGATAATTTTTGCCAGAATCTGGTGGACTATCTTTCTACCGGCCACTTTCATTTATACGAAAAAATGCTGCATGAAGCAGCGACGCACAGCGAACAAGTATTAGCGCTTTCCACCCAGCTCGACTTCGCCCTGCAAAATAACACACAGCAAATTATGACGTTTTACGATAGCCATCTGGCGGCAGCCATCGACCATGATAACTGCCTCGAATTCCAGCAGGCACTCTCCCACGTCGGCGAAGCGCTGGAGGAACGTTTTACGTTAGAAGACAGAATGATTCAGCAGGTTTACGACAAATAGCCGTCATTTGACGTTATTTCAGGACATCATCACACATTGTAAAAGCAAAAGCGGCACGCTTTGACATCCGCGTTTTGCCGACATACAGTGTAGGGGTTTTATTGGCCCGTTTAAGAGACGGGCATATCTTGTCGGAGTGCCTAGCGTGCTCGTGTTTTGTTTTACGAAATCAATCGTTATGACGAAACTTATGAGCGCACAGGCTGAGACCGTTAATTCGGGATCCGCGGAACCTGATCGGGTTAATACCTGCGAAGGGAACAAGAGTAATGCACCCCTATTGAGCCCAAGGCTGCGTATTCCTACATACCTGCTCTGACGCCCAATATCATTATTACTCCCTCCGGCTCCAGACAAGCAATCTTCCCTTTACGTCTTACAGGAACTTGCTATGTCTACAGAACCCTTGTCTATAAAAACCTCGTCGGTAAAGACAGAGTTATCTACAGCATCCAAATCCGGTCGCCGTGAACAGCGTGCCGCCGCCCAGCAGTTTATTGAAACCTTACAGGGAACCGCCTTTCCCAATTCCAAACGCATTTACCTGACAGGTTCACGCGATGACATCCACGTACCGATGCGAGAAATTCAGCTTAGCCCGACGTTGCTTGGCGGCAGTAAAGACAACCCCCAATACGAACCCAATGAGCCAATTCCGGTTTACGATACGTCAGGGCCTTATGGCGACCCCGCTGCGCAACCCGATGTCCGCGTTGGGCTAGCGAAGCTGCGCGCCAGCTGGATTGCAGAACGTTACGACACCGAGTCGCTATCCGGCGTCAGCTCCGATTTCACCCAACAGCGGTTGGCGGATGCCGGTCTGGATCATCTGCGTTTCGAACATTTGCCACGACCTTTGCGTGCCAAAGCAGGCCAACGCGTTACCCAGCTCCACTATGCCCGACAGGGGATCATTACCCCCGAAATGGAATTTATCGCCATTCGCGAAAATATGGGGCGCGAGCGTATTCGCGGCGAGGTACTACGCCAGCAGCATCCAGGGCAAAGTTTTGGCGCCCTTCTGCCAGAAAACATCACGCCGGAATTTGTCCGTCAGGAAGTGGCCGCCGGGCGTGCCATTATTCCCTCAAACATCAATCACCCCGAATCGGAACCGATGATTATCGGCCGTAATTTTCTGGTGAAGGTTAACGCCAATATCGGTAACTCCGCCGTGACGTCTTCCATCGAAGAAGAGGTGGAAAAGCTGGTCTGGTCTACCCGCTGGGGCGCGGATACCGTGATGGATCTCTCCACCGGCCGCTATATTCACGAGACCCGCGAGTGGATTCTGCGTAACAGCCCCGTGCCAATCGGGACGGTACCGATTTATCAGGCGCTGGAAAAAGTGAACGGTGTGGCGGAAAACCTGAACTGGGAAATGTTCCGCGATACGCTGCTGGAGCAGGCAGAACAGGGCGTGGACTATTTTACGATCCACGCTGGCGTGTTGTTACGCTACGTGCCGATGACCGCCAAACGCCTGACCGGCATCGTATCACGCGGCGGTTCCATTATGGCAAAGTGGTGCCTGTCGCATCACAAAGAGAGCTTCCTGTACGAACACTTCCGTGAAATCTGTGAAATTTGTGCCGCTTACGATGTTGCGCTGTCGCTGGGTGACGGCTTACGCCCGGGTTCCATTCAGGACGCCAACGACGAAGCCCAGTTTGCCGAGCTGCATACGTTAGGTGAGCTGACCAAAATTGCCTGGGAATACGACGTTCAGGTGATGATCGAAGGCCCCGGCCACGTTCCGATGCAGATGATCCGCCGCAATATGACCGAAGAGCTTGAACACTGCCACGAAGCACCATTCTATACGCTCGGCCCGCTGACCACCGATATCGCTCCGGGTTACGATCACTTCACCTCTGGCATCGGTGCCGCCATGATCGGCTGGTTCGGCTGTGCGATGCTCTGTTACGTGACGCCGAAGGAACATCTTGGCTTGCCGAACAAAGAAGACGTCAAACAGGGGCTGATTACCTACAAGATCGCCGCTCACGCCGCTGATTTGGCGAAAGGCCACCCCGGTGCGCAGATCCGTGATAACGCCATGTCAAAAGCACGTTTCGAATTCCGCTGGGAAGACCAGTTCAATCTGGCGCTCGATCCCCAAACCGCCCGTGCCTACCACGATGAAACGCTGCCGCAGGAATCCGGCAAAGTCGCCCACTTCTGTTCCATGTGCGGCCCTAAATTCTGCTCGATGAAAATCTCACAGGAAGTACGCGACTACGCCGCGAAACAGGAAGCAGAAGCCAAACCAGTTGAAGTGGGTATGGCGCAGATGTCGCAAGAATTCCGCTCGCGCGGCAGCGAGCTTTATCACAGCGCCACCAGCCTGCAAACCGAGGAAAGCAAATGACGGACTCGACGACTTTTGCCCCAACGGCACAGCGACTGGGGCTTTATCCCGTCGTCGATAGCGTGGAGTGGATCGAGCGACTACTCGGCGTCGGGGTGAAAACGATCCAGCTTAGGATCAAAGATCGGTCAGATGAACAAGCCGAAGCCGATGTGATCCAGGCGATCGCATTGGGTCGCCGCTATCAGGCGCAGCTCTTCATCAATGACTACTGGAAATTAGCGGTAAAACATCAGGCATACGGCGTACATCTGGGTCAGGAAGACCTGAATACTGCCGATCTGGCCGCGATTAAACAAGCGGGTATGCGCTTAGGCGTCTCTACGCATGACGATCGTGAACTGGCACGCGCGGTGGCGATAAACCCGTCCTATATCGCGCTGGGGCATATTTTCCCGACGCAAACCAAGGATATGCCATCAGCGCCGCAGGGGCTGGCCGAACTAACGCGGCACATAACCGATCTGCAGGACCGTTTTCCCACCGTTGCAATTGGCGGCATCAGCATCGACAGAGTACCTGCGGTGCTGGCAACGGGCGTCGGCAGCATTGCCGTCGTCAGCGCCATTACTCAGGCACCAGACTGGCGGCAGGCCACCACGACGCTGCTCAAAATGATTGAAGGACGGGAGGCATGATATGGTAACGACTCACCATCCAGCGCCTGCCGGACTGAGCGATAGCGAATTCATGCGCTACAGCCGTCAACTAATGCTGGAAGATATTGGCCCGGAAGGTCAGGAGAAGCTCAAAGCCGCCCGCGTTCTGCTCGTTGGGCTGGGTGGGCTTGGGGCGCCCGCTTCGCTCTATCTGGCCGCCGCTGGGGTCGGCACGCTACTGCTTGCCGACGATGACTCACTGCACATCAGCAACCTGCAACGCCAGATTCTGTATCGCACCAGCGACACCGACAAACCCAAAGCCGTGTTGGCGCAGCGTCAGCTACAGGCATTAAATCCGCACTCAGAAGCGATTGCGATTACCGAAAGGCTCAGCGGTGACGCGTTATACAGCGCCGTCAGCCGCGTCGATCTGGTGCTGGATTGCAGCGACAACATGACCACGCGCCACGCGGTTAACGCCGCCTGTTTTAGCGCAGGCAAGCCGCTCATCAGCGGGAGCGCCGTCGGTTTCAGCGGCCAGCTCGCCGTCTTCACACCGCCTTATCACGCTGGCTGCTACGCTTGCCTGTACCCCGATACGACCGAACCGCAGCGCAACTGCCGCACCGCCGGCGTGCTGGGGCCGGTGGTCGGCGTGATTGGCACGCTTCAGGCACTGGAAGCGATAAAACTGCTGGCCGGTATACCGTCCGCGCTAGACGGCAAGCTGAGGATGTTCAATGGCAAACAGCAGAGTTGGAACACGCTCCAACTGACGCGTGCCCCCCATTGCCCAGTATGTGGAGGGAAGCATGAAAATCACGCTGAATGACGAACCCTTTGAATGCCCAGAGGCCACCACGGTTGAAGCGCTGCTGAGCCAGATCAATCGGCTCCAGCCTGGCACAGCGCTGGCCATCAACCAAACCATTATCCCGCACGCCACCTGGCCACAACATCAGGTGCAAGACGGTGATGATATTTTGCTTTTTCAGGCAATCGCGGGAGGATGACATGCTGCACATTGCCGATACGACATTCACTTCACGGCTGCTGACCGGCACTGGGAAATTCGCCACGCCAGAATTGATGCTGGCAGCACTTGAGGCTTCTGGTTCTCAGTTAGTCACTATGGCGATGAAACGCGTTGACCTGAACGGCGGCAACGACGCCATTCTCGCCCCGCTACGCCAGCTCGGTATTACGCTGCTGCCGAATACCTCAGGGGCCAAAACCGCAGACGAAGCCATTTTTGCGGCCCGACTGGCGCGAGAAGCGCTGGGCACTCGCTGGCTGAAGCTGGAAATTCACCCCGATGTGAAATACCTGCTGCCCGATCCTATCGAAACCCTGAAAGCCGCCGAACAGCTGGTAAAAGAGGGATTTACGGTGCTGCCCTACTGCGGTGCCGACCCTGTGTTGTGCAAACGGTTGGAAGAAGTCGGCTGTGCGGCAGTGATGCCGCTGGGCGCACCGATCGGCTCCAATCAAGGACTGCAAACGCGAGATTTTCTCCGCATCATCATCGAACAGGCGCGTGTTCCGGTGATTGTCGATGCGGGCATTGGCGCGCCCAGTCATGCGGCCGAGGCACTGGAAATGGGAGCCGACGCTGTACTGGTCAACACGGCCATCGCCGTTGCCCGCGATCCCGTAGCGATGGCACACGCATTCAGACTGGCAGTCGATGCCGGTGGGCTTGCCTGTCAGGCCGGTCTGGGAAGTAAGCAATTTGTCGCCAGCGCCACCAGCCCGCTCACCGGTTTTCTGCATCAGCAAACAGAAGGGGCGGAGCGATGAGCGTCGATTTCCAAACCGTCTGGGAACAGCTCGACTGGGATGACCTGACGCTGTGCATCAACAGTAAAACCGCACGTGATGTCGAGCGAGCGCTTGCTGCCCCACACCTGACACGTGGCGATTTTATGGCGCTCATTTCACCTGCCGCCAGCGCCTATCTGGAACCGCTAGCTCAGCGGGCGCAACAGCTCACCCGCCAGCGTTTCGGCAATACGGTAAGCTTCTATGTCCCGCTGTACCTGTCCAACCTGTGCTCTAACGACTGCACCTACTGCGGCTTTTCGATGAGTAACCACATCAAGCGAAAAACGCTGGATGAAGCAGAGATCCTGCGTGAATGCGCCGCTATCAAGAAACTGGGGTTTGAACACTTGTTGCTCGTGACCGGCGAACACCAGCGTAAAGTAGGCATGGATTATTTTCGTCGCGTCTTTCCACTCATCCGACCGCTCTTCAGTTCGCTGATGATTGAAGTTCAGCCGCTGTCGCAAGACGAATATGCCGAGTTGAAAACGCTGGGGTTAGATGGCGTGATGGTCTATCAGGAAACCTATCATCCGGCGACCTATCAACTGCATCATCTAAAAGGACAAAAGCAGGATTTCCATTGGCGACTCGCCACGCCGGATCGACTGGGTCGTGCGGGGATCGACAAGATCGGGCTAGGCGCTTTAATCGGCCTGTCCAATAGCTGGCGCACCGACTGCTACATGGTGGCGGAACACCTGCTGCACTTACAGCGGAACTACTGGCAGAGCCGGTATTCTATCTCGTTCCCGCGCCTGCGCCCCTGTGCAGGCGGCATTGAACCGGCGTCGCTTATGAATGAAGCGCAGCTCATGCAGGTCATTTGTGCATTCCGGTTGCTGTCACCGGATATTGAGCTGTCGCTTTCCACGCGTGAATCGCCTTTCTTTCGCGATCATGCCATTCCTATCGCAATTAACACCGTCAGCGCATTTTCCAAAACCCAGCCAGGTGGCTACGCCGACGACCATCCTGAACTGGAACAGTTTTCACCGCATGATTCACGACGCCCTGAAGAGGTAGCGCAGGCCATCATACGAGCAGGTCTCCAGCCCGTATGGAAAGACTGGGACAGTTATTTAGGCAGAGAGTCATTGCGCAGGTAACGCGGCGATATGCCTGATAGTGGTCACAGAAGCGTGAAGTGAGAGGGAAACACGGTGATGAGGTTCCCGCAGGGACACCTCGCACCGTGGTAGTCCTCGCATCTCGGATCTTAAGCGATCGGTATGCGTGATACGCATGATTTGGGATGCAGTTCGCAAGCTGAAATGAGAATTACACGGAAGGCAACATTCTCAGGATAGCGCTGCGCAACATGACATTCGGCCTATCGTCACGGCATTCGCTGAGTAATACAGTAGCGTCGTTGGCAAGCCTGAGCATGATTACAGAGCGTGCTGGCCGGAGCTGTTTGCTACTTATCGGCTCTGCACATCAACCCGCCGATACGGGGCTTATCCTTACCCGTATCGGCCCTTCCTTAAAATTATCAGGGTGCGTTCTGGTCAGGAAAAGTGTGCATCATCTTCGCGACTTCATTGCCCACAATGCGCAGCCCTTCTCTCATTTCTTCCGTAAAGCGATTGGCATAATTGAGTCGAATACAATTGCGATATTTGCCTGAGGCGGAGAAGAGCGAGCCAGCGGCTATCTGTATGCCTGCTTTTCTGACCTCACGACTGAGCTTGAGCGAATCAAAATATTCGGGCAGTTCAATCCACATCAGAAAGCCCCCCTGGGGACGGCTCACACAGATGTTTGACGGAAAATACTCACGCACCCAGCAAGTAAACGTATCCAGATTCGCTTTGTACTGAGCACGCATGCGGCGTAGGTGAGGTTGATAGTGTCCGTTACGAATAAATTCCGCCACGGCTAGCTGGGGCTGCACCACCGTCGATCCTGTACTGATGTATTTTGTATGAATCACCCGCTCCAGATAGCGCCCCGGAGCAATCCAGCCAACGCGCAAACCGGGAGCCAGATTCTTTGAAAACGAACTGCACAACAGTACACGTCCGTCTTCATCAAATGATTTGATCGCACGGGGACGCGGATATTCATAGGCCAACTCGCCATAGGCATCATCTTCAATAATCGCGATATCAAAATGCTGCGCCAGCGTCACCAGCGATTTTTTACGGGCGTCTGGCATGATGAAGCCAAGCGGATTGTTACAGCTCGGCACCAGAAGTACGGCTTTGATCGGCCACTGATCCAGCGCCAGCCTCAATGCTTCGAGACTGATCCCCGTGACTGAGTCAGTTGGGATCTCTATCGCTTTGACATCAAGTCCACGGAGGATCTGCATCGTGCCCGGAAAAGCCGGTGACTCAACGGCTACGATATCACCAGGCTGACAAACGGCGCGGACGGCAACAAATAAGGCTTCCTGACATCCGGTCGTGATCACAATATCATCTTGAGTCAGTTGGCAGCCGCAGTCGACGGTAAGACGAGCAATCTGTTCGCGCAACGCAGGCACGCCATACACGCTGTCATATTGTAAAACCCGAGGATCCTGATATTGGCAGAGGCGACTCATCTCTTTCCACAGTGGTTTGATGGTCGGCTGGCTTACATCCGGCATTCCGCTACCAAATTTCAGCACGTTGGTTTCCAGACGCACGTTCACCAACTCCAGCACCGATTCCCACTGCGTGATCTCAACCGGGCGTTGAGCAGGACGCGTCAGCGCGGGTACGGGCGGCGTTGCCTTACGCGGTGTGACAAAATATCCCGAACGCGGCTGCGGCATAATCAACTGCCGGGTTTCCAGCAGATGATAGGCTTGCTGTACGGTACTGATGCTCACACCATGCTCTGTACTCAGTGCCCGTACAGAAGGCAGCCGCTCTCCGCTTTGGTACAACCCTTGTTCGATCCGCTGTTCTAACAGCCCAGCCAAGTGTTGATAACGCGTCATCAGTATCATTCCCTATCAAGATTCACAGCAGTAACCAGTACAGATTCAAATAAAAATCACCATTCAGATGCAATATCACACAATCTGTATGCTAAAAAAATTGATTTTTTGAGTCTGTATTGAAAATACCTTTCACCTCATCATAGCGATCATTCACTGGCGAGGGGGAAAATATGGAATTTCATGAGAATCGATCACAAAAACCGTTCCGCGAGTCACCATTTTGGCTAATGCTGATTTTGCCTTACCGCTTGTGGAAAGCCTGGCGGGCAAGGGCACAAACGCTGAAGATACTACGAAATATGAGCGATGACGGGCTTAAGGATATTGGGCTAAAGCGAAGCGATCTTGATCGGTTCAGATAGCGCCACGGCAAAAAACAGTAGACTAAAAAGCAGTAAAAAATATGCCGATACAGACTCTGCATCTGTATCGGCATTTTGGATTAGAGAGACGGGGATCTTAGTGAGGTGAAGCATCCGTCGGTTTTGCTTTCATCTGCATCCCGACAATCGCCGACAGCAAACAACCAATAGCAAGGTAAGCCGCCACCGCGTGCCATGAGCCATCCATAAACTGCACCAGTAGAACAGCGATAAAAGGTGTAAACCCGCCGCCAACCACGCTGGCGACCTGATAACCCACACCCGCCCCGCTATAGCGGTACGCCGTACCAAATAGCTCAGTAAACATGGGCTGCTGTACGCTAACAATCATATCGTGAGCAATATTCGCCAACATGATGGCAAAGAACAGAATCAGCAGTGTGTTATGGCTTTCCAGCGCCATAAAGAATGGCACCGCACTCGCCGCCCCAATCAGTGCACCAGTAACGTAGATCCGACGGCGGCCAAAGCTATCTGCCAGATAGGCAAAGAAAGGAATAGATACGCAGCTGATCGCCCCCACCAGCAGCCCGATGTTCAGGAAGATATCCCGCGATAGCCCAAGATGAGTCGTGGAATAATTGAGGGCAAACGCGGTGACGATATACATCGTCAGCAGTTCGCCAAGCCGTAGCGCAATAATCAGCAGAAATGCCTTCGGGTGCTGGCGCAGTGCTTCCATGATAGGGAACGAACGCAATTTATTGGCTCTTTCTCCCAGCGTTTTATTCGCCTCAAATTCCTGAGACTCATCCATCCCGTTACGCACCCACCAGGCGATAGCCACCAGAATCAGGCTGAATAAGAACGGCAGACGCCAACCCCAGGTGGTAAATTCTTCGTTGGTCGTCAAATTGCTCACCACCGATACCGACCCTGTAGCAAGTAGCAGACCGACCCCAAAGCCAACCTGTACGCCACTGCTGTAAAACGCTTTCTTCTTCTTCGGTGCATTCTCTACCGCCAACAGCGCCGCACCGCCCCATTCACCACCCACCGCAAAGCCCTGAATTGCCCGCAGCGTAACCAGCAGCACCGGTGCCCACCAGCCAATCGAATCAAACGAGGGTAACAGGCCAATCAGCGCAGTAGAAATACCCATCATCCAGACCGTGATCATCAGCATTCGTTTACGACCCAGCTTATCGCCGAAGTGGCCAAACACCATGCCGCCTAGCGGTCGAAACAGGAAACCAACGCCGAACGTACCAAATGCCGCCAGCGTCCCCATTGTCGGGCTGACCTGTGGGAAAAATTCGGTATTAAATACAAGAGCGGCAACAATTCCGTACAGTAGAAAATCGTACCAATCGACAACGGCCCCCACAAAACTTCCCCATGCTGCGCGTTTTGCTCGATGTTGAAAATGGCTTACTGTCTGTGTTTGTAAGGTTTTATCAGAAGAAAGTGAGTCATCTTGCTGAGGTAATGAGCCGCCAGGCTGTGAGAGTGTTGGCGTAGTTGAGGTGTCCATGTCGGTTCCGTTCTATTTACTTTACACTACTGTACAACAAAAAATTTCAGGAAGAAATAAAACGCTGGGAGCGTTTTATAACAACGCACAGCGTTGGCCCGCCAGGGTGGAAGGCAAGGACGCCTTCCATCAATTTTTAACGTCGCTTGCGACGGCCTTTAGGTAGCGCACAGGGATGTGCGCAATAAAAAAACCCCAGCCATGATAGCTGGGGTTTTTGTTATTTACCGCATGATAGTGCAGCGTAAAGAGACTTACTCGTCGTCGCTGCTACCAAAGCCTGCGTTCAGCAGTTCGGCTAGGTTAGCAGAAGCTTCATCGGCACTCACCTGAGGTACGATAGGCGCTTCACCCGCCTGACGGCGGCGCATACGATCCTGATGATACGCATAACCCGTACCCGCTGGGATCAGACGACCTACGATAACGTTCTCTTTCAGGCCACGCAGTTCATCACGCTTACCAGCAACAGCAGCTTCGGTCAGTACGCGAGTGGTTTCCTGGAACGATGCCGCAGAAATGAAGGACTCGGTCGCCAGAGATGCTTTGGTGATACCCAGCAGATCGCGGCTGAACGTTGCCGTAATCTTGCCATCCGCTTCCAACTTGCGGTTAGCAATCTTGATGCGAGAGAATTCTGCCTGTTCGCCTTCCAGGAACTCCGTGCCACCAGCGCTAACGATGGTGCCTTTACGCAACATCTGACGAACGATAACTTCGATGTGTTTATCGTTAATCTTAACGCCTTGCAGACGGTAAACTTCCTGAACTTCGTTGGTGATATAACGCGTTACTGCATGTACACCACGCAGACGCAGAATATCGTGCGGAGACTCTGGGCCGTCGGAAACAACGTCACCACGCTCCACAACTTCACCTTCGAACACGTTAAGCTGACGCCATTTCGGAATCATCTCTTCGTAAGCATCGCTGCCATCCAACGGAGAAATTACCAGACGGCGCTTACCTTTGGTTTCTTTACCGAAGGAAATGATACCGCTGATCTCTGCCAGAATAGCCGGCTCTTTCGGACGACGGGCTTCAAACAGGTCGGCTACGCGTGGCAGACCACCGGTAATGTCCTTGGTACCACTGGATTCCTGAGGGAGACGCGCCAATGTATCACCGGCACCAATCTGAACCCCATCTTCCAGCTGAACAATTGTTTTACCCGGCAGGAAGTATTGAGCAGGCATATCAGTACCTGGAATCAGTACATCTTCGCCTTTGCCATCAACGATTTTCAGTGCTGGACGTAGGTCTTTACCACTACCGGTACGCTCTGCGCTATCCAGAACCACGATAGAGGACAAACCAGTCAGTTCGTCGGTCTGGCGAGTAATGGTCTGACCGTCAATCATATCAGCAAAGCGGATGAAACCGCTTACCTCGGTCACCACTGGCATGGTATGCGGGTCCCAGTTTGCGACGGTTTCGCCACCGCTAACTTCTGAGCCGTCACCCTTCGCCATCACTGCACCGTAAGGCACTTTATAGCTTTCTTTGGTACGTCCGAATTCGTCGATCAGTTTCAGTTCGGTATTACGTGAAGTAATAACCAGTTTACCGTTGCTGTTCATAACGAACTTCGCGTTGTTCAGTTTCAGGCTACCTTTGTTTTTCACCTGAATGCTGGACTCAGCTGCCGCACGCGATGCCGCACCACCGATATGGAACGTACGCATGGTTAACTGTGTACCTGGCTCACCGATGGACTGTGCCGCGATAACCCCGATAGCCTCACCTTTGTTGATGATATGACCACGAGCCAGATCGCGACCGTAGCAATTGGCGCACACGCCAAAGTCGGTTTCGCAACTTACCACTGAACGTACTTTAACGGCGTCAACGGAGTTCTCTTCCAACATGTCACACCACTGCTCATTCAGCAGCGTGTTACGTGGAACCAGAATGTCCGCGGTGCCCGGTTTGATCACGTCTTCAGCCGTTACACGGCCCAGTACGCGCTCACGCAGTGGCTCTTTAACATCGCCACCCTCGATAACCGGCGTCATCATGATACCTTCGTGGGTACCACAATCGTCCTCGGTCACAACCAGATCCTGTGCAACGTCAACCAGACGACGAGTCAGATAACCGGAGTTCGCCGTTTTCAGTGCGGTATCCGCCAGACCTTTACGCGCACCGTGCGTCGAGATGAAGTACTGGAGTACGTTCAGACCTTCACGGAAGTTTGCGGTAATTGGCGTCTCGATGATCGAACCATCTGGTTTCGCCATCAGACCACGCATACCCGCCAACTGACGAATCTGTGCTGCAGAACCACGCGCACCGGAGTCAGCCATCATAAAGATGCTGTTGAAAGAAACCTGCTGCTCAACCACGCCATCACGGTTAACCACATCCTCAACGGACAGGTTTTCCATCATCGCTTTCGCAACACGTTCGTTCGCCGCTGCCCAGATATCGATCACTTTGTTATAGCGTTCGCCCGCGGTAACCAGACCAGACTGGAACTGCTCCTGAATCTCGGCAACTTCGGTTTCGGCTTCTTCGATAATCTCGGCTTTTTTCTCCGGGATAACCATGTCATCGATACCTACGGAAGCACCAGAGCGCGCCGCGTAAGCAAAACCGGTGTACATAGTCTGGTCAGCGAAGATAACTGTCGGCTTCAGACCCAAAATGCGGTAACAGGTGTTCAGCATTTTGGAGATCGCTTTCTTGCCCAGAGGCTGGTTAACGATCGAGTACGGCAGACCTTTCGGTACGATCATCCACAGGATGGCGCGACCGATAGTCGTATCGATAATCGACGTCTGATGCGTAACCTCACCTTCGATGCTCTTGATCTCTTCCGTGATACGCACTTTAACGCGCGCATGCAGAGAGGCCAGACCAGCGCGATAAACGCGTTCAGCTTCTTTCGGACCCGTGAGCACCATGCCTTCGCCTTTGGCGTTAACACAGTCACGCGTCATGTAATACAGACCCAATACCACGTCCTGAGAAGGAACGATGATTGGCTCACCATTCGCAGGGGACAGGATGTTGTTGGTCGACATCATCAACGCACGCGCTTCCAACTGGGCTTCCAGCGTCAACGGTACGTGTACAGCCATCTGGTCACCATCGAAGTCGGCGTTATATGCCGCACAAACCAGCGGGTGCAGTTGGATCGCTTTACCTTCGATCAGAACCGGTTCAAATGCCTGGATACCCAAACGGTGCAGTGTTGGTGCACGGTTCAGCAGTACTGGGTGTTCGCGGATGACTTCGTCCAGGATATCCCATACGACAGCTTCTTCGCGCTCAACCATTTTCTTGGCGGCTTTAATGGTGGTAGCAAGACCACGCAGTTCCAGCTTGCCGTAGATGAACGGTTTAAACAGCTCCAGTGCCATTTTCTTCGGCAGACCACACTGATGCAGACGCAGGTATGGACCAACGGTGATTACAGAACGACCGGAGTAGTCAACACGCTTACCGAGCAGGTTCTGACGGAAACGCCCCTGTTTACCTTTGATCATATCGGCCAAAGATTTCAGAGGACGTTTGTTAGAACCGGTGATCGCACGACCACGACGGCCGTTATCCAGCAGGGCATCAACCGCTTCCTGCAACATACGTTTTTCGTTGCGTACGATGATATCCGGCGCAGCCAGATCCAGCAGACGTTTCAAACGGTTGTTACGGTTGATCACGCGACGATACAGATCGTTCAGGTCGGAAGTCGCGAAACGACCACCATCCAGCGGAACCAAAGGACGCAAATCTGGTGGCAGTACTGGCAGAACGGTCAGGATCATCCACTCTGGCTTGTTACCAGACTGTACGAATGCTTCCAGCAGCTTAATACGCTTAGTCAGCTTCTTACGTTTGGTTTCAGAGTTGGTTTCGGTCAGCTCTTCACGCAGTTGCTCGCATTCCTGCTCCAGATCCATGTTCTTCAGCAGAGCCTGGATCGCTTCGGCACCCATTTTGGCGTCGAATTCATCACCAAACTCTTCCAGCGCATCCAGATACTGCTCTTCAGTCAGGATCTGACGGCGCTCAAGGTTGGTCATACCGCCTTCAACCACGACATAAGATTCAAAATAAAGCACGCGCTCAATATCACGCAGCGGCATATCTAACAGCAAACCGATACGGGAAGGCAGTGACTTCAGGAACCAGATGTGCGCAGTCGGAGAAGCCAGCTCGATGTGACCCATACGCTCACGACGTACTTTAGTTTGGGTCACTTCAACGCCGCATTTCTCACAAATAACACCGCGGTGTTTCAGGCGCTTATACTTACCGCATAAGCACTCATAATCTTTTACTGGCCCAAAGATACGGGCACAGAAAAGGCCGTCACGCTCAGGCTTGAACGTACGGTAGTTGATGGTTTCTGGCTTTTTAACTTCACCAAAAGACCACGAACGGATCATGTCTGGCGAGGCCAGAGCAATTTTGATCGCATCAAACTCTTCGGTCTTAGTTTGCGCTTTCAGAAACTTTAATAAGTCTTTCACGGATTGGCTCCTGTCGGAGTTAGACCTGATAGACACCTGATCTATGCCGTTAACAACAATATTGTCGTTAAAAACAACGTTCAGGTGTCCCTATGACGAATGCCAGCAATACAACAGGCTGGAATTACTTTTCTTCCAGCTCGATGTTGATACCCAGCGAGCGAATTTCTTTCAACAATACGTTGAAGGATTCCGGCATGCCTGGTTCCATCTGATGATTGCCATCCACGATGTTTTTATACATCTTGGTACGGCCATTCACGTCATCAGACTTAACGGTCAACATTTCTTGCAGGGTATAAGCTGCACCATAAGCTTCCAGCGCCCACACTTCCATCTCACCGAAGCGTTGACCACCGAACTGCGCCTTACCACCCAGCGGCTGCTGAGTAACCAGGCTGTAAGAACCGGTGGAACGAGCATGCATCTTATCGTCAACCAAGTGGTTCAGTTTCAGCATGTACATGTAGCCCACGGTAACCTGACGCTCAAATTGCTCACCGGTACGTCCATCGTACAGGGTAATCTGACCGGAGGTAGGGATACCGCCCATCTGCAACAGTTCCTTGATTTCTTTCTCTTTTGCACCGTCAAATACTGGCGTTGCAATTGGCATACCTTTCTTCAGGTTTTCAGCCAGACGCATAACTTCTTCGTCTGAGAAAGTGCTCAGGTCAACTTTCTGACGCACATCGTCGCCCAGGTCATAGGCTTTCTGGATGAACTCACGCAGTTTGGTCACTTCTTCGTGCTGTTTGAGCATGGCGTTGATTTTCTCGCCGATACCTTTCGCAGCCATACCCAAGTGGGTTTCCAGAATCTGACCGATGTTCATACGTGAAGGTACGCCCAGCGGGTTCAGTACGATATCGACCGGCGTACCGTTCTCATCGTAAGGCATATCTTCGATCGGGTTGATCTTGGAGATAACACCTTTGTTCCCGTGACGACCTGCCATCTTGTCACCCGGTTGGATCTGACGTTTAACGGCCAGATAAACCTTAACGATTTTCAGCACGCCTGGTGCCAGATCATCGCCTTGGGTGATTTTACGGCGCTTAGCTTCGAGTTTTTTCTCAAACTCGTGCTTCAGCTCATCATACTGTTCTGCCAGCTGTTCCAACTGATTCTGTTTATCTTCATCAGTCAGACCCAGTTCCAACCAGCGCTCGCGCGGCAGTTTGTCCAGTTTGTCAGCTTCTACGCCGCCAGAAACCAGGACTGCATGGATACGTGCAAACAGGCCCGCTTCCAGAATCTGCAATTCTTCAGTCAGGTCTTTCTTCGCCTGCTTCAGCTGCATTTCTTCGATTTCCAGCGCACGTTTGTCTTTTTCCACGCCATCGCGGGTAAAGACCTGTACGTCGATAATCGTACCGGAAACACCGTTTGGTACACGCAGAGAAGAGTCTTTAACGTCAGACGCTTTCTCACCGAAGATCGCACGCAGCAGTTTCTCTTCTGGCGTCAGTTGGGTTTCACCTTTCGGCGTTACCTTACCAACCAGAATGTCACCGCCGGTCACTTCCGCACCGATGTAAACGATGCCGGATTCATCCAGTTTAGAAAGTGCTGCTTCACCCACGTTCGGGATGTCCGCAGTAATTTCTTCAGGCCCTAACTTAGTGTCACGAGACACACAGGCCAGTTCCTGAATGTGGATGGTCGTAAAGCGATCTTCCTGAACCACACGCTCGGAAACGAGGATGGAGTCTTCGAAGTTGTAACCATTCCATGGCATGAATGCCACGCGCATGTTCTGACCCAACGCCAGTTCACCCAGATCGGTGGACGGGCCATCTGCCAGAACGTCACCACGTTCTACCGGCTCACCCAAAGACACACACGGCATCTGACTGATGCAGGTGTTCTGGTTAGAACGGGTATATTTGGTCAGGTTATAGATGTCGATCCCAGCTTCGCCCGGATACATTTCATCGTCATTAACGCGGATTACAATACGCGATGCATCCACGTACTGTACTGTACCACCACGTTTGGCTACGGCAGTTACACCGGAGTCAACCGCAACGGCGCGTTCCATACCGGTACCAACCAGCGGCTTATCAGCACGCAGGGTCGGAACGGCCTGACGTTGCATGTTCGCACCCATCAGGGCACGGTTGGCGTCATCGTGTTCCAGGAACGGAATCAGGGATGCACCGACGGAAACCACCTGCTGTGTGGAAACGTCCATGTATTCAACCTGATCGCGGCTGAACAAGCTGGACTCGCCTTTGTTACGGCAGGTAACCAGTTCGTCGATGAAGCGGCCTTCTTCGTCCAAATTGGTGTTCGCCTGTGCGATAACGAAGTTACCTTCTTCAATCGCAGACAGGTAATGGATCTCATCCGTCACCACATTTTCACGCACACGACGATACGGGGTTTCAAGGAAACCGTATTCGTTCGTTTGCGCATAAACGGAGAGGGAGTTGATCAGACCGATGTTTGGACCTTCCGGCGTTTCGATAGGACAAACGCGACCGTAGTGAGTCGGGTGTACGTCACGAACTTCAAAGCCAGCACGTTCACGCGTCAGACCGCCTGGACCCAATGCGGAGATACGACGTTTGTGCGTAATCTCAGACAGCGGGTTGTTCTGGTCCATAAACTGTGACAGTTGACTTGAACCGAAGAACTCTTTCACGGCAGCCGAAATCGGCTTGGCGTTGATCATGTCCTGTGGCATCAGCGTATCGAGGTCGCCCAGAGACAGACGCTCTTTTACAGCACGTTCTACACGCACCAGACCAACGCGGAATTGGTTTTCTGCCATTTCGCCAACGGAACGGATACGACGGTTGCCGAGGTGGTCGATATCATCCACTTCGCCTTTACCGTTACGGATATCAATGAGCTTCTTCATCACTTCGATGATGTCATCTTTGCTCAGGATACCGGAACCTTCGATCTCGTCACGCAGCAGAGAACGGTTGAACTTCATACGACCAACCGCAGACAGATCGTAGCGGTCTTCAGAGAAGAACAGGTTCTCGAACAGCGTTTCCGCGGCTTCGCGCGTTGGTGGCTCACCAGGACGCATCATGCGATAGATTTCAACCAACGCACTTAAACGATCGTTTGACGGATCGACGCGCACGGTTTCAGACATGTATGCACCATGATCAAGATCGTTGGTGAACAGTGTCTCAATACGTTTGTGGCCAGACTGGCTCAGTTTAGCCAGCAGATCCAGCGACAGTTCCATGTTGGCTGCGCCGATCAGTTCACCGGTGCTCTCGTCGACATAATCTTTGGACAGTATTTTGCCAGCGATATACTCAACAGGCACTTCAATGCGCTCAATACCGTCTTTCTCTAACTGACGGATATGGCGCGCAGTGATGCGGCGACCTTTCTCGATATAAACTTTACCGTTCGCTTCAATATCAAACGATGCGGTTTCACCACGCAGGCGCTCAGGAATCAGATCCATCTGCAATTTATTGCCATTGATTTCATAGACAATTTTATCGAAGAAAAGATCGAGAATCTGTTCGGTGGAATAACCCAGCGCGCGCAAGATAATGGTCGCAGGCAATTTGCGACGGCGGTCGATACGGACAAACAGGTTATCCTTCGGATCAAACTCGAAATCCAGCCAGGAACCACGGTAAGGAATAATACGTGCGTTATACAGCACCTTACCTGAAGAGTGGGTTTTACCTTTGTCGCTATCGAAGAACACACCTGGGCTACGGTGCAACTGAGACACGATTACGCGCTCAGTACCGTTGATCACGAAGGTACCGTTATCAGTCATGAGCGGAATTTCGCCCATGTAAACTTCTTGTTCTTTGATGTCTTTAACGGTGCCTTCAGGCGCTTCGCGCTCGTAGATCACCAAGCGCAGTTTTACGCGTAGCGGCGCAGAGAACGTCACACCACGGATCTGACATTCTTTGACGTCAAATACAGGCTCGCCCAAGCGATAGCTAACGTATTGCAGCTCTGAATTGCCGCTATAGCTTTTTATAGGGAAAACAGAACGGAATGCAGCTTCCAAACCGTACTGACCTTCTGGGTCTTGCTCGATAAACTTCTGGAACGAGTCAAGTTGGATAGAAAGGAGATAAGGTATGTCCAAAACCTGTGGACGTTTACCAAAATCCTTACGGATGCGTTTTTTCTCGGTATAGGAGTAAACCATAGGGTTCCTCAGCTAGCTGACAAGTCGAACCACTCTGTCTGCCCTAACAAGGACAGTTCATGCAACACTATTTATGTTGGTCGGAAAATAGAGAACTTTCCGTAATACGTCTTTCTATTACTCTTAAACCATTTCGTTGCTCTTGCTTAGGCATGGAGCCCATGCAGGAAAGCAGTATATTAAGTCGTCAATAGAAAAAAATATTGGGGGAAATCAATGGCTAAACAGTGTGAAATCCCATTAATGCCCTACAGCGCAAAAAGGCTGGTGACTAAAAAGTCACCAGCCATCAGCCTAATAAATCAGGCTGCAACCTGAAAGGTTGGCTTATTTAACTTCAACTTCTGCGCCAGCTTCTTCCAATGATTTCTTCAGTGCTTCAGCGTCATCTTTGCTCACGCCTTCTTTCATCACGGCTGGTGCAGACTCAACCAGATCTTTGGCTTCTTTCAGGCCCAGACCAGTTGCGCCGCGCACAGCTTTGATTACAGCAACTTTGTTAGCGCCGATAGCTTTCAGCACAACGTCGAACTCAGTTTTTTCTTCAGCAACTTCAGCTGGGCCAGCAGCAACAGCTACAGCAGCAGCAGCAGAAACACCGAATTTTTCTTCCATAGCAGAAACCAGCTCAACAACATCCATTACAGACATAGCTGCTACTGCTTCCAGAATTTGATCTTTAGTGATAGACATAACAATTGTTCCTAAGAATCAGAAATAGTTTATACGTTAGCAAGTACGTTAGAAAAGAAAGTGCTATTACGCAGCTTCTTTTGCATCGCGAACAGCAGCCAGAGTGCGGACCAGTTTGCCTGCAGCGGCTTCTTTCATGGTCGACATCAGACGTGCCAGTGCTTCTTCGTAAGTCGGCAGCGTTGCCAGACGGTCAATTTGAGCCGCCGGGATCAGCTCACCTTCAAAGGCTGCAGCTTTGACCTCGAATTTTGCATTCGCTTTCGCGAACTCTTTGAACAAACGAGCAGCAGCGCCCGGGTGTTCCAGAGAATATGCAATCAGGGTCGGACCGACAAACGTGTCTTTCAGGCACTCAAATTGAGTACCTTCAACAACGCGACGTAGCAAGGTGTTACGAACAACACGCATGTAAACGCCAGCTTCACGCGCTGCTTTACGCAGTTCGGTCATTTTATCAACGGTAACGCCACGGGAATCCGCAACAACCGCAGACAGCGCACCTTTGGCTACTTCGCTGACTTCAGCAACAATCGCTTGTTTGTCTTGAAGATTTAATGCCATTAGCTTTTGCTCCTGGATTTAGCCGGAGAAACTCTCCGGAACTCACTTCACTTATCGCCAAAATTAGAGATAAGCGTTGAAACACGGTGAGCAGAATCCAGTAAAAAATTATTCTTTATAAAAAAGAAAAACGTTATTTAGGCTCTGTCACCGTCTACGCAGGAGAATTAAGTTTCTTACGAAACACCTGCGGTCTTGGACGGAGGCCTGGATAGGCCAGGCTCCAACCGAAAAATTCTTGCGTCATTCCACTTGAGGAACAACGGGCGTAAAATTATAGGTAAATCTCACACCCGAGTAAAGCGGAACAAAAGCTATTAGTTAGCAGCAGCGTTCAGACCGCTCTGGTCGATGGCAACGCCAGCGCCCATAGTGGTAGACAAGCTAACTTTCTTGATGTACACGCCTTTCGCCTGAGATGGTTTTGCTTTTTTCAGCGCAATCAACAAAGACTCTAGGTTTTCTTTCAATTTGTTAGAATCGAAATCAACCTTACCGATAGTGGTATGGATGATGCCGTTCTTGTCGTTACGGTAACGAACCTGACCAGCTTTAGCATTGTTAACAGCTTCAGCAACGTTAGGAGTTACAGTACCCACTTTCGGGTTTGGCATCAGGCCACGTGGACCCAGAACCTGGCCCAATTGACCAACAACGCGCATTGCATCTGGAGATGCAATAACAACGTCAAAGCCCATTTCGCCTTTCTTGATCTGATCAGCCAGATCTTCCATGCCCACGAATTCAGCGCCAGCTGCTTTAGCAGCTTCAGCGTTTGCACCTTGGGTGAAGACAGCTACGCGAACAGAACGACCGGTGCCGTGAGGCAGAACAGTTGCACCGCGAACGTTTTGGTCAGATTTACGTGCATCGATGCCGAGGTTAACAGCTACGTCTACACTTTCTACGAACTTAGCAGTGGCCAGCTCTTTGAGCAGAGCAACAGCTTCGTTGATGTCATACTGTTTAGTTACATCAACTTTGTCACGGATCACACGCATGCGCTTGGTCAGCTTAGCCATTTATTAATCCTCCACTACCAGGCCCATGGAACGAGCGGTACCTGCGATAGAGCGCGCCATGGCGTCTACATCAGAACCAGTCATGTCCGCAGCTTTAGTTTCTGCGATTTCACGAACCTGAGCGCTCGTTACTTTACCTACTTTGTCTTTGTTCGGCTTGCCTGAACCAGACTTGATACCAGCCGCTTTCTTCAGCAGAACAGCTGCTGGAGGCGTTTTGGTAACGAAGGTGAAAGAACGGTCAGAATAAACGGTAATAACAACCGGAGTCGGCAGACCCTTCTCAAGGCTTTCAGTTTTAGCATTGAACGCCTTACAGAATTCCATGATGTTAACACCTTGCTGACCCAGAGCAGGACCTACCGGTGGGCTCGGGTTAGCCATACCAGCTGCAACTTGCAGCTTGACGTAGGCTTGTACTTTCTTGGCCATTTAACTTTCCTCGATTGGGTAATAGCGCCTAATAAAAGGCTCCCCGTGGTTTGTATTACGTTTCAGACGCCGTTAAGGCCACTGAAAAACAAAAGGCGCGAAATTATAGGTTAATTTCGCGCCATAGGCAAGTCGCTATTTTCAGCAAGTCTTGTCAGGCAATTAGCCTTTTTCGACCTGAGCAAAGTCCAGTTCAACAGGTGTCGCACGACCAAATATAGAAACAGACACCTTCAGGCGGCTCTTCTCGTAATCAACTTCTTCAACAACGCCGTTAAAGTCGGCAAATGGACCATCGTTAACGCGAACCATTTCACCCGGTTCAAACAACGTTTTCGGACGAGGCTTGTCACCAACCTGCTGGAGACGATTCATAATCGCATCCACTTCTTTATCACTGATTGGAGCAGGACGGTCAGATGTGCCGCCAATGAACCCCATAACACGGGGTACACTGCGCACAAGATGCCAACTCGCATCTTCCATAACCATCTGTACTAAAACATAACCGGGGAAAAACTTGCGTTCGCTCTTGCGACGTTGACCACCACGGATCTCAACGACTTCTTCAGTAGGAACCATGACTTCGCCAAAAAGCTCTTCCATATTATGGAGTTTGATGTGTTCACGCAGAGACTGTGCTACGCGACCTTCAAAACCAGAAAACGCCTGAACGACGTACCAACGTTTTTTTGGAGCTTCAGACATCTTTTAGAACCTCAGGCCAGTGATAAACGATACCAGACGAACCAGAATACCATCCAGCCCCCACAAAATCAGTGACATCACGGCAGTAACTGCGGCAACGATTAACGTGGTGTGTAACGTTTCCTGACGAGTCGGCCAAATTACTTTACGTACTTCAGTACGCGCTTCGCGAGCAAACGTTACGGTTGCTTTGCCTTTTGTGGTCAGCAGAGCCACACCACCAGCTGCGGCGATCAGGATAACAACAGCCAATGCACGCAGAGGAAGACTAAGTTCGCGGTAATAATAATTGCCAACAATCGCAACGACCAGCAAGGCACCTACTACCAGCCACTTAATCACTTCCAGGCCACGCCCACTATCCTGAGCTTCGGTATTCGCACTCATAAACCAACCTGTCACAATGATTCAGACAAATAACTTTGCCCCGTAACCACGGAGCAACCAAACCGAAAGATGTTCTGTAAAACGAATAATTCGGTATTTACGCCGTATCTACAGAGCCTATCTCACCAATGATTATATCTCACAATCGCTGATGAGATAGGTTCTACCATGACAGCGTAGAAAAAGGGCATCAAATGATGCCCTTTTATCGCGTGTCGCGTCAAACGTTATCAGCGATTAAGCGATAACTTTAGCAACAACGCCCGCGCCTACTGTACGGCCGCCTTCACGGATTGCGAAACGCAAACCATCATCCATCGCGATTGGGTGGATCAGGGTAACAACCATTTTGATGTTGTCGCCCGGCATTACCATCTCTACGCCTTCTGGCAGTTCGATGGTGCCCGTCACGTCAGTGGTACGGAAGTAGAACTGAGGACGGTAGCCTTTGAAGAACGGAGTATGACGGCCGCCTTCATCTTTGCTCAGGATATACACTTCTGATTCGAACTGAGTGTGCGGCTTGATTGAACCCGGCTTAGCCAGTACCTGACCACGCTCGATTTCTTCACGCTTGATACCGCGCAGCAGAACACCAACGTTCTCGCCTGCACGACCTTCGTCCAGCAGTTTGCGGAACATTTCTACGCCAGTACAGGTAGATTTCGCCGTATCTTTGATACCAACGATTTCAACTTCTTCACCCACTTTAACGATACCGCGCTCTACACGACCGGTAACAACGGTACCACGACCGGAGATGGAGAATACGTCTTCGATTGGCAGCAGGAACGGCTTGTCAATCGCACGCTCTGGTTCTGGAATATAAGAATCCAGGTAGCCTGCCAGTTCGATGATTTTTGCTTCCCACTCAGCGTCGCCTTCCAGCGCTTTCAGAGCAGAACCACGAACCACTGGGGTGTCGTCGCCTGGGAAGTCGTACTGAGACAACAGCTCACGCACTTCCATCTCAACCAGTTCCAGCAGCTCTTCATCATCAACCATGTCACATTTGTTCAGGAACACGATGATGAAAGGAACGCCAACCTGACGACCCAGCAGGATGTGCTCACGGGTCTGAGGCATTGGGCCGTCAGTCGCAGCAACAACCAGGATCGCACCGTCCATCTGGGCAGCACCGGTGATCATGTTTTTCACATAGTCGGCGTGCCCTGGGCAGTCAACGTGCGCGTAGTGGCGAGACGGGGTATCGTATTCAACGTGAGAGGTGTTGATAGTGATACCACGTGCTTTTTCTTCTGGTGCGTTATCGATCTGGTCGAATGCACGCGCGTTACCACCGTAGGTTTTAGCCAGAACGGTAGTGATTGCAGCGGTCAGCGTTGTTTTACCATGGTCAACGTGGCCGATAGTACCGACGTTAACGTGCGGTTTTGTACGTTCAAATTTTTCTTTAGACATCGATTGTCCCTCTAAGACACGGATAAATCGGTGGTATCACCACATCAACCAAGCGATAGCTCGCTGAATTTATTCACAGAAAGAAAATCAGGAGGAGGAAAAGGAAGTGGTGCTGATAGGCAGATTCGAACTGCCGACCTCACCCTTACCAAGGGTGCGCTCTACCAACTGAGCTATATCAGCACATCTTGGAGCGGGCAGTGGGAATCGAACCCACATCATCAGCTTGGAAGGCTGAGGTAATAGCCATTATACGATGCCCGCATCCTGGAACTCGGCTACCTAATTTTTCTGTAGATTTTGAAGTTGGGGAATAAGATTTTATAGACCCCGCCTTCGTCGATCCGGCTTACTTTTACTACCGTATCGAGTATCCTGTTGCCAGGATTGAATTTGGTGGTGGGGGAAGGATTCGAACCTTCGAAGTCTGTGACGGCAGATTTACAGTCTGCTCCCTTTGGCCGCTCGGGAACCCCACCTGATTGTGTACTTGATGGTGCCGGCTACCGGAATCGAACTGGTGACCTACTGATTACAAGTCAGTTGCTCTACCTACTGAGCTAAGCCGGCTTCAAGTGCTGCGCATTCTAGGTAGACAGAACGCTCGATGCAACAAAAAAATTGCGTAAAATGCGCTATCGCTTAGATTTTATCCAAATACAGCTATAAATCTAGAGTAACAGTAAGAATTAGCGCAAAGAACCACCAGTTCTATCCAGTAAAGTGGAGGTTTCGCCATCAAATTTCCGCCGATGCCTCTAGCACCTAAAATACGATTTTGCTCTTTAGAAGAGCACGCACTGCACTGATCGATGCTATTTTGCTCGCTTTTCTAAGGGAATGAACCTGGAATACATTTTGCTCGGTTAGAAATAAATTTCTGTCGAAGAGGAAAAATACGATGAAAACCGTTCAACTCAATGCCGCAACCTTACCTGCCTATCGTGAGGAACTGGCTAGCCTACTCATAGATGCTGTAGAAAAAGGTGCTTCTGTTGGGTACCACTCGCCACTGTCCCACAAAGAAGCCACAGAATATTTTCATAGTTTGCAAACATTCGTCGCCAGCGGTGAACGCATGTTATGGGTAGCGCGCGATGAGAATGGTGTCGTCGGAAGCGTACAGCTTGAGTTGTGTCAAAAGCCAAATGGGAAAAACAGAGCTGAAATTCAAAAATTATTGGTTCACAGTCGCACAAGAAGAGCAGGAATAGGCCGACTGCTCATTCAACTATTGGAACAGAGCGCGCTTTCACAACAGAGGGGATTACTCTACTTAGATACTCAAGCAGGTTCCCCCGCAGAAGCGTTCTACCGTGCATTGGGCTATCGCCATCTGGGAGAATTACCAGACTATGCTTGCACACCCGATGGCTATTATCACCCAACGGCCATTTATTATAAGCGCCTCTTTGCCGTGAATGGTTTAGGTAAAGCCATCGCTAGTTAGCAAACACTCGATGCGTAAACATAGAAGCATCGGGTACAGCACCGATTTTCTCTTCTTCTTTCTAGCAGCAAAGTGTTAACCTGCCCATTATCAAAAATTTATTACATAAGAGAAGGTGCCGCGATCATCGCGTTGACTAAACTAATAGCCCGTTTTCTTCGCTGGGCGAAGAGTCCCTTTTCTTACCTGTGAAGCAGGCAGAACACGACTTATGAGCAATAGAGAGCAATCCTTGGCCACGCCATATCTACAATTTAACCGCAGCCAATGGGCCGCCTTGCGCGATTCCGTCCCGTTAACGCTGACAGAGGAAGAAATCGTTAAGCTCAAAGGGATTAACGAAGACCTTTCATTAGACGAAGTCGCAGAAATTTATCTGCCGCTATCTCGCCTGCTCAATTTCTATATCAGCTCTAATTTACGACGTCAGGCTGTGCTTGAGCAGTTCTTAGGAACTGATGGCCAAAAAATACCTTACATAATCGGTATTGCAGGCAGTGTCGCTGTAGGAAAAAGTACCACAGCTCGTGTGCTTCAAGCGTTATTAAGCCGTTGGCCGGAACACCGCAGTGTAGAACTTATTACAACCGATGGGTTTCTTCATCCAAATAAGGTGCTAAAAGAACGCGATTTGATGAAGAAAAAAGGTTTTCCGCAGTCATACGATATGCATAGCTTGGTGAAATTTGTTTCTGATATAAAATCAGGGACACACAAAGTCACAGCCCCAACTTATTCCCACCTGACATATGACATTGTTCCTAATAACAATAAAGTGCTGGAGCAACCTGATATTTTAATATTAGAAGGCTTGAATGTTTTACAAAGTGGAATGGACTATCCACATGATCCACATAGAGTTTTTGTTTCTGATTTCGTAGATTTCTCTATTTATGTGGATGCGTCTGAAACACTGTTACAGACATGGTATATAAATAGATTTTTGAAGTTTAGGCAGGGTGCATTCTCAAATCCAAACTCATATTTTCATAATTATGCAAAATTGACGGAAGAAGAATCTATCGGTATTGCATCTCAATTATGGAAGGAAATTAACGGACTTAATCTAAAAGAAAATATCCTCCCTACCCGGGAGAGAGCTAGTCTTATTATGACCAAAAGCGCCAACCATGCCGTTGAATGTGTTAGATTAAGAAAATAAATATATAAAAGGGGGATATCTCCCCCCCTTTTTTTATACACCGCGCAGAGAAATTTCCCCACCAATATACGGTGCTATCAAACCATCGTTTTCTAATAACAATGCACCTTGGTGATCGATTCCTCGTTCTATCCCATGTATTTCGCGATTACCGATAATCAAACGGATCGGACGATTAAAATAGTTATCCAATTTTTCCCATCTGGGAATAAATGGTTCAAGACCTTGTAGTTCAAAGACGGCCAAAGCGCTTCTTAATTCAGAAATAAGAGCCGAAGCGAGAGTATTACGATCAATCTCTATACCTGCCTCTTGTAAATTTATCCAGCCTTGATTAATCGTATCTGGGGCAGGTGCCCTCATTTGTAAATTAATGCCTGCACCAATTACCAAATTAGCAGCATCCCCAGTTTTCCCAGTCAGTTCAACAAGAATACCAGCCAATTTTCTATCCTTCAGATATAAATCATTAGGCCATTTGACTCGAACACCATCAGCACCAAGCTTATGTAGCACTTCGGCCATTACGATACCGATAACCAGACTCACTCCAACAGCCGCAGCTGGTCCCTGCTCTAAACGCCAATATAAGGATAAATACAAATTCGCACCAAAGGGTGAAAACCATTGCCGCCCCCGACGACCACGCCCAGATTGCTGATACTCAGCAATACATGCATCACCGGATGACAGCGAATCCAATCGTTCTAAAATGTACTGATTCGTAGAATCAACGACAGGTAAAACCGTCACGCCACTTTCCGGTAGGCGCTTAAGAATAACTTCTTCATCTAGTAACTGCATAGGCGTTGGCAAAGAATAGCCCTTACCCGTTACAGTAAAAACATCAATTCCCCAATCACGTATAGTTTGAATATGTTTATTAATCGCAGCTCGGCTCATCCCCATCATTTCGCCCAGTAGCTCACCGGAATAAAATTCACCATCAGATAGGATTTTAATTAATTTAAGAGGAACCGTAATATCTTTCATGATAATACCTCGATGGCATTGACCTCTCCATGCGCAGCAATAAAGCGAACTTCAGGTTCCAGTTGTATGGAGAATTTTTCAGAAACCTGGTTGCGGACGTAACGAGCTAATTCAACAATATCTGAGCTTTTTGCATTATTTTTATTAATCAGAACTAATGCCTGTTTCTCGTGAACAGCAGCACCACCAAGCTGGAATCCTTTAAGTTTGCATTGATCAATTAACCATCCAGCGGCCAATTTAACGTTACCATCAGCTTGTAAATACTGAGGAGCATTCGGATAGTCTTGTAAAATACGTTCGGCATGCTGTTGTGTAATTATTGGATTTTTGAAGAAGCTACCAGCATTACCTGTCACTACAGGGTCTGGAAGTTTACTTCGACGCATATGACAAACAAAATCAAATACCTGCTGTGACGTCACGGTTTCAGGATTCAGTTTTGCCAAATCACCGTAGTTGAGTACTGGATTCCACTCTTTCTTTAAAAAAAACCCTACAGCAGTAATCGCAAACCCAGAGCGATATTTATGCTTGAATATGCTTTCACGGTAACTGAATTGACATTCCTCAGAGCTAAGACGCATGACCTTACCTTCAGTCAGATCCAGCAATTCCACATAATCACAGACATGTTGTAATTCAATACCATACGCACCAATATTTTGTATCGGTGCAGAGCCCACACATCCGGGAATTAATGCCAGATTTTCTAACCCAGCAATGCCACGCTTAAGCGTATATTCAACTAATTGATGCCAATTCTCACCTGCACCAACATGAAGATACCACCCATCGCTTTCTTCTCGAATATCTATACCCTTGAGCCGATTTAGCAGAATAGTACCTAAAAAATCTTCAAGAAAAAGGACATTACTCCCTTCCCCTAGCAACAAAATAGGCTCTTGTGATGCACTGGCGACGCGCCATCCTTCAATCAATTTTTCCTGAGTATCCGCAACCTTAATACAAGATGCGGAAACAGGTAACGAGAAAGAGTTATAAGACTTTAATGAAATAACGCTCGACGCCATGATAGAAATACCTACTAATTCAGATATCACATAGTCTACCTGATCTACGCAAGATACCGGCTGTCTTTTGCCACCGGATACGTATAAACAACTATTCCTAACATCCATAGCAAAAAGCCCCTGTCTTGCGACAGGGGCTTTCCACTTATTTGATGCCTGGCAGTTCCCTACTCTCACATGGGGAAGCCCCACACTACCATCGGCGCTACGGCGTTTCACTTCTGAGTTCGGCATGGGGTCAGGTGGGACCACCGCGCTATCGCCGCCAGGCAAATTCTGTTTCATTCTAACCGTCATGCTTTGCTTACGCTCTCGCACAACCATCAGAACCAATCCTAAAACAAGCTAAATATCAAAACACATCTCTATGAGTCACTCTCAAAACACCTTCGGTGTTGTAAGGTTAAGCCTCTCGGGTCATTAGTACTGGTTAGCTCAACGTATCGCTACGCTTACACACCCAGCCTATCTACGTCGTCGTCTTCAACGGCCCTTCAGGGGCATCTAGTGCCCAGGGAAGACTCATCTCGAGGCAAGTTTCCCGCTTAGATGCTTTCAGCGGTTATCTCTTCCGCACTTAGCTACCGGGCAATGCAATTGGCATCACAACCCGAACACCAGTGGTGCGTTCACTCCGGTCCTCTCGTACTAGGAGCAACCCCTCTCAATCTTCCAACGCCCACGGCAGATAGGGACCGAACTGTCTCACGACGTTCTAAACCCAGCTCGCGTACCACTTTAAATGGCGAACAGCCATACCCTTGGGACCTACTTCAGCCCCAGGATGTGATGAGCCGACATCGAGGTGCCAAACACCGCCGTCGATATGAACTCTTGGGCGGTATCAGCCTGTTATCCCCGGAGTACCTTTTATCCGTTGAGCGATGGCCCTTCCATTCAGAACCACCGGATCACTAAGACCTGCTTTCGCACCTGCTCGAGCTGTCACTCTCGCAGTCAAGCTAGCTTATGCCTTTGCACTAACCTCCTGATGTCCGACCAGGATTAGCTAACCTTCGTGCTCCTCCGTTACGCTTTGGGAGGAGACCGCCCCAGTCAAACTACCCACCAGACACTGTCCGCAACCCGGATTACGGGCCCACGTTAGAACATCAAACATTAAAGGGTGGTATTTCAAGGTTGGCTCCACAAGAACTGGCGTCCTCGCTTCAAAGCCTCCCACCTATCCTACACATCAAGGCTCAAGGTTCAGTGTCAAGCTATAGTAAAGGTTCACGGGGTCTTTCCGTCTTGCCGCGGGTACACTGCATCTTCACAGCGAGTTCAATTTCACTGAGTCTCGGGTGGAGACAGCCTGGCCATCATTACGCCATTCGTGCAGGTCGGAACTTACCCGACAAGGAATTTCGCTACCTTAGGACCGTTATAGTTACGGCCGCCGTTTACCGGGGCTTCGATCAAGAGCTTCGCCTTGCGGCTGACCCCATCAATTAACCTTCCGGCACCGGGCAGGCGTCACACCGTATACGTCCACTTTCGTGTTTGCACAGTGCTGTGTTTTTATTAAACAGTTGCAGCCAGCTGGTATCTTCGACTGAGTTCAGCTCCGTGAGCACGTCACTTCACCTACCATCAGCGTGCCTTCTCCCGAAGTTACGGCACCATTTTGCCTAGTTCCTTCACCCGAGTTCTCTCAAGCGCCTGAGTATTCTCTACCTGACCACCTGTGTCGGTTTGGGGTACGATTTGATGTTACCTGGAGCTTAGAGGCTTTTCCTGGAAGCGTAGCATTGGTTACTTCATCACCGTAGTGACTCGTCATCACGCCTCAGTGTTAATGACGACCCGGATTTACCAAGGTCATCCACCTTCACGCTTAAACCGGGACAACCGTCGCCCGGATAACCTAGCTTTCTCCGTCCCCCCTTCGCAGTAACACCGAGTACAGGAATATTAACCTGTTTCCCATCGACTACGCTTTTCAGCCTCGCCTTAGGGGTCGACTCACCCTGCCCCGATTAACGTTGGACAGGAACCCTTGGTCTTCCGGCGTGCGGGTTTTTCACCCGCATTATCGTTACTTATGTCAGCATTCGCACTTCTGATACCTCCAGCAGCCCTCACAGGCCACCTTCGACGGCTTACAGAACGCTCCCCTACCCAACAACACCTAAGTGTCGCTGCCGCAGCTTCGGTGCATGGTTTAGCCCCGTTACATCTTCCGCGCAGGCCGACTCGACCAGTGAGCTATTACGCTTTCTTTAAATGATGGCTGCTTCTAAGCCAACATCCTGGCTGTCTATGCCTTCCCACATCGTTTCCCACTTAACCATGACTTTGGGACCTTAGCTGGCGGTCTGGGTTGTTTCCCTCTTCACGACGAACGTTAGCACCCGCCGTGTGTCTCCCGTGATAACATTCTTCGGTATTCGGAGTTTGCATCGGGTTGGTAAGTCGGGATGACCCCCTAGCCGAAACAGTGCTCTACCCCCGAAGATGAATTCACGAGGCGCTACCTAAATAGCTTTCGGGGAGAACCAGCTATCTCCCGGTTTGATTGGCCTTTCACCCCCAGCCACAAGTCATCCGCTAATTTTTCAACATTAGTCGGTTCGGTCCTCCAGTTAGTGTTACCCAACCTTCAACCTGCCCATGGCTAGATCACCGGGTTTCGGGTCTATACCCTGCAACTTAACGCCCAGTTAAGACTCGGTTTCCCTGCGGCTCCCCTATACGGTTAACCTTGCTACAGAATATAAGTCGCTGACCCATTATACAAAAGGTACGCAGTCACCTAACAAGTAGGCTCCCACTGCTTGTACGTACACGGTTTCAGGTTCTATTTCACTCCCCTCGCCGGGGTTCTTTTCGCCTTTCCCTCACGGTACTGGTTCACTATCGGTCAGTCAGGAGTATTTAGCCTTGGAGGATGGTCCCCCCATATTCAGACAGGATGTCACGTGTCCCGCCCTACTCATCGAACTCACAACTTGTGCATTTTTGTGTACGGGACTATCACCCTTTACTGTGCGACTTTCCAGACGCTTCCACTAACACACAAACTGATTCAGGTTCTGGGCTCCTCCCCGTTCGCTCGCCGCTACTGGGGGAATCTCGGTTGATTTCTTTTCCTCGGGGTACTGAGATGTTTCAGTTCCCCCGGTTCGCCTCATGACACTATGTATTCATGTCATGATAGTGTGTCGAAACACACTGGGTTTCCCCATTCGGGTATCGTCGGGTATAACGCTTCATATCAGCTTACCGACGCTTATCGCAGATTAGCACGCCCTTCATCGCCTCTGACTGCCTAGGCATCCACCGTGTACGCTTAGTCGCTTAACCTCACAACCCGAAGGTGTCTTTAATAAATAAAGCCAACGTCGCGCTGCGATTATTTGAGAGACTCATTGACAAACTGATTCATCACTCACACTACATTACTGTTGTGTCAGTATGTTCAGCTGTCATGTTTCAATTTTCAGCTTGTTCCAGATTGTTAAAGAGCAAAACGTCGCAGTGCACCCATACAGGTACACTCTGAAGTTTTCTATACAGCGAGTAGTGATGGTGGAGCTATGCGGGATCGAACCGCAGACCTCCTGCGTGCAAGGCAGGCGCTCTCCCAGCTGAGCTATAACCCCATCGTTGCTTACAGATACCTTAGATACCACTCACGGAAGAGTTGGTAGGCCTGAGTGGACTTGAACCACCGACCTCACCCTTATCAGGGGTGCGCTCTAACCACCTGAGCTACAAGCCTATTAAGGTATTTCTGCTCGTTATTTTCATCAGACAATCTGTGTGAGCACTTCACTTAACACACATCTTCTTGGTAAGGAGGTGATCCAACCGCAGGTTCCCCTACGGTTACCTTGTTACGACTTCACCCCAGTCATGAATCACAAAGTGGTAAGCGCCCTCCCGAAGGTTAAGCTACCTACTTCTTTTGCAACCCACTCCCATGGTGTGACGGGCGGTGTGTACAAGGCCCGGGAACGTATTCACCGTAGCATTCTGATCTACGATTACTAGCGATTCCGACTTCATGGAGTCGAGTTGCAGACTCCAATCCGGACTACGACGTACTTTATGAGGTCCGCTTGCTCTCGCGAGGTCGCTTCTCTTTGTATACGCCATTGTAGCACGTGTGTAGCCCTACTCGTAAGGGCCATGATGACTTGACGTCATCCCCACCTTCCTCCGGTTTATCACCGGCAGTCTCCTTTGAGTTCCCGACCGAATCGCTGGCAACAAAGGATAAGGGTTGCGCTCGTTGCGGGACTTAACCCAACATTTCACAACACGAGCTGACGACAGCCATGCAGCACCTGTCTCACAGTTCCCGAAGGCACTAAGGTATCTCTACCAAATTCTGTGGATGTCAAGAGTAGGTAAGGTTCTTCGCGTTGCATCGAATTAAACCACATGCTCCACCGCTTGTGCGGGCCCCCGTCAATTCATTTGAGTTTTAACCTTGCGGCCGTACTCCCCAGGCGGTCGATTTAACGCGTTAGCTCCGGAAGCCACGCCTCAAGGGCACAACCTCCAAATCGACATCGTTTACAGCGTGGACTACCAGGGTATCTAATCCTGTTTGCTCCCCACGCTTTCGCACCTGAGCGTCAGTCTTTGTCCAGGGGGCCGCCTTCGCCACCGGTATTCCTCCAGATCTCTACGCATTTCACCGCTACACCTGGAATTCTACCCCCCTCTACAAGACTCTAGCCTGTCAGTTTTGAATGCAGTTCCCAGGTTAAGCCCGGGGATTTCACATCCAACTTAACAGACCGCCTGCGTGCGCTTTACGCCCAGTCATTCCGATTAACGCTTGCACCCTCCGTATTACCGCGGCTGCTGGCACGGAGTTAGCCGGTGCTTCTTCTGCGGGTAACGTCAATCGATAAGGTTATTAACCTCACCGCCTTCCTCCCCGCTGAAAGTGCTTTACAACCCGAAGGCCTTCTTCACACACGCGGCATGGCTGCATCAGGCTTGCGCCCATTGTGCAATATTCCCCACTGCTGCCTCCCGTAGGAGTCTGGACCGTGTCTCAGTTCCAGTGTGGCTGGTCATCCTCTCAGACCAGCTAGGGATCGTCGCCTAGGTGAGCCATTACCTCACCTACTAGCTAATCCCATCTGGGCACATCCGATGGCGAGAGGCCCTAAGGTCCCCCTCTTTGGTCCGAAGACGTTATGCGGTATTAGCTACCGTTTCCAGTAGTTATCCCCCTCCATCAGGCAGTTTCCCAGACATTACTCACCCGTCCGCCGCTCGTCACCCAGAGAGCAAGCTCTCCTGTGCTACCGCTCGACTTGCATGTGTTAGGCCTGCCGCCAGCGTTCAATCTGAGCCATGATCAAACTCTTCAATTTAAGATTTGTTTGATTTGCTGAACTCGTCAGCGATGCTCAAAGAATTAGTCACTGTTCATTCGTAATGAATTTTACTGTTGTTCACTCTTCAAGACTTTTTTATATCGTTAAGATACGGTCTTGTGAGTGCCCACACAGATTGTCTGATTAAATTGTTAAAGAGCAGTGCCACTTCATCGGTGGCGCGGGCTGCACATACTATGCTTTTCCGCTGTGAAGTCAAGTCATTACTGACTGCTTCGTTGAATCTTTTTGCTGTCACCACAACCGCGTGTCGCTGTTGCCGTGTCAGTGGATGCGCATTATAGGGACTTCTCGGCCACTGACAAGCGCTAAATGCAAAAAAATTATCGCTTGTCTACTATTTGCCCACAAGGCTATCAAAGTGGCAATTTTTCCAGCGAATTGAAGCCATAACGCTGCAATATTGGCCACAGCGTAGCGACTTTAGGTGTAATCGCTAAGCAATAAACCAGATTCTTATCTGTCGAAAGTGCAGGATTATCCAGATTAGCAATCAGCCATGCTGTTCTTCTGGCAATAGCGGCACCGGAATCGACAAGACGTGTTCCATCTGGCAAGGCCATTTTCAGCTCTTCTGCTAATAATGGAAAATGCGTACACCCGAGCACGACCGTATCTGGCGGTTCCGGTAAACGTAACCAAGGGCGCAGAATTTTTTGCAGTTCGGAAATAGAGATCGTCTCCCCCTGCAATTTCGCTTCTGCTAACTCGACCAGCTCTGACGATCCCAATGACAAAATCTGGCAATCCGTCGCAAAACGGGCAATAAGTTCGTGCGTATACGGGCGTTGAACCGTTGCGCGCGTCGCCAATAGGCCAACAACACCGTTGCGCGTCAGCTTAGCCGCTGGTTTAACCGCTGGGACGACGCCCACGACAGGGAAAGTAAAGCGCTCACGTAACGCAGGAAGGGAAATCGTACTCGCCGTATTGCAGGCGATCACAACTAATGCAAGCTGATGGCGTTGTTGAACTGCGTTAACAATCTCAACCACGCGCTCGATAATGAACTGCTGTGATTTCTCACCATAGGGAAACGCTTCATTATCGAATGCGTATATATAGTGAAGATCCGGCAAGAGCTGCCGGATTTCATCATAAACAGACAGCCCGCCTACGCCGGAATCGAAGACCAGAATCGTAGGACGGGATGGCAGGTTAGAAGGTATAACTTCCTGTGAGATAGTATTCTCGCCCTGCCGTGCGGTAGCCATATGCCGTCTCATAATCTTTATCAAACAGGTTTGCGATTCTACCACGAACTGTCAGATGAGAGGTGATCGGATATGAGGCAGCGAGATCCCAAAGGCTATATCCTCCAAGCTTCACGGGTTTAGGTTGGAAAGTAATAGGATCAAAATCCGAATCGGAACGAGCACCTTGGTAAAGCCACGTCAACGACACATTGACATTATTTTCCAATGTTGTAGCAAGTTCATACTTCGCTTTCTTATGGGCACGGCGAGCCAAACCTTTGTCTGTAGTTTTATCTTTGGCGTCTAGGTACTCTAAAGTGACTTGATGCGAAAGCCACCCAGTGTCATACGCTGCAGTAAACTCAGCCCCAGTCATTACCGCTTTACCGATATTATCGTAGGTACTCTGGCCTAGAGGGAGTGAACGAAAGTTAATGAGGTTATCAACTTCATTACGGTAACCGGACACCCGCCAGTTCACCGGACCACTTAAGCCTTCTACGCCAAGTTCCCACTGCTTACTTTCTTCAGGCGATAAATTGGGATTCCCCTGCGAGTATGCAGTGTCATATATCTTGTCAAATGTCGGTGCTTTAAATGCTGTACCGTAAGAGCCTAAAATTCGGTAACCGTCAATAAACTCCCATGCGGCACCGGTTTGCCACGTACCGTGTCGGCCATATTGTTGATTATCATCACCACGAACAGCGCCCTCTAACGTAACAGAACCAAACTGCTGCTGAGTTGTTAAATAGATGCCTGTATTGTCACGGCTATGAGCCTGATTATAGGCGGCGCTGCCTCCTGGTTGCGCTCGTTCATTGCGCCAGTCAGTTCCGACACTTACGCTACCATTTCCTACACTGAAGACATTGCCCCATTGCAGATTACGTTGCTCAATTTGCGTAATCGTGCCGTTATATTTTCCGGTCACATCATTAAAATTGAGATCATCATAGGTTTGGTAACTAGCAATTAATTGGCTTGAATATATACCTTCGTTGAACTTCAGACCCGCGTCATAATTTCGAGTATTCAAATAACGCTTATCATTTCCTTGAGCGGTACCAACAACATCATAATCCGTATTATTGTCATATCCATAGGCACGGAAAAAACCGGAAGTATTTTCAGAGAAACGCTGTTCCAGCGATCCCCAAAAAGATTTGCTGCGATAACCATCATTATCTCTGTCAGCTGGCCAAGGCGAGGAAGGATAGACATTATATCCATGGGTAGCTTCATAGCTTCCTGCAACACTGACAACGGTATTGTCACTCACATGACCACGTACTGAACCATCATAGTTTTGATAAGCATGAGAACCGTAACCAGCATTTAGCACGCCTCCATCCTGAGCACGTTCAGTAATAATATTGATGACGCCACTGATAGCATCAGAACCGTACACAGCAGAACGAGGGCCACGAATATATTCAATACGCTGTACTAACGACATAGGTATCTGACTGAAGTCAACACTGCCAGAGACTCCTGCAGAGGCAAGACGAACGCCGTCAACCAGCACCAATACATGGTTAGAATTGCTGCCACGAATAAACATCGAACCAAGTTGTCCTCGGCCACCATTCTCAGCAATATCTACTCCCGGTAAACGACGCATCACATCATTGAGCGACTTGGCCTGCCAACGGTCGATATCAGCCCGAGTTACGATACTGTTTGCCGCCAGCACCGAAGAAACCGGCTGTGCGAAACGATTTGCTGTGACTACCATATCATCGGCATTTTTTTCCGATGACGGATTTTGGCTTTCCTGTGCCCAGCCAGAAAATGCCGTGACGGAAAGCGCCGTCAGCAGCGAAATTTTTTTAATCATTGTTAAAGCATCCGAGAAATAATAAGGATGCCGCAGGCTCTGTTAATAGCACGCGATATGCAGAACCAATTGCGACGTATTCCGGCAGGTCTTCGGGCTTGGATGCCGTTGTCCCACAAATCGTCAACAACGGTAGGGGATACAACGAAAGCGATGACTTCCCATCCTCAAAAGTTGAAGACAGTGTCTGCATAATAATGCTATCGCTGGGGCATTCCTTACCGCTGCGCGTCAGCTCCAGATTTACACTGGATTCCCTTTTAACTTGTGGTACAAGGCCGGACGCTCATCCTACAATCGCGAATTGTGGAAGTCTAGACTTCTATATCACTACAGGATAATCACGTAACAAAACTGGACTTTCTGGCCGGATTCCCTACAATTCCCGGCCAATAACACCCTTTTAGACGCTGTTGACGAGAAAACCATGACGCCAGAAATCCTGCCCATCGAACAATACGACGACCAGCTTGCAGAGAAAACCGAGCGTCTGCGTGGGATGATGGCACCGTTCAATGCACCGGAGCCTGTCGTCTTCCGTTCTCCCGTCACTCACTATCGGATGCGTGCCGAATTCCGTATCTGGCACGATGGCGACGAGCTTTATCACATCATGTTTGACCAGCAAACCAAACAGCGCATTCGGGTTGATCGCTTTCCGGCTGCCAGTGAACTGATCAACCGCCTGATGCCGGAGCTGCTTACCGTCATTAAGCCCGATTCTGTCCTGCGCCGCAAACTGTTCCAGATAGACTACCTGTCCACCCTGAGCGGCGAAGTGATCGTTTCGCTGCTGTATCACCGCGCACTGGATGAGGAATGGCAGGAACATGCCCGCGCTCTGCGCGATAGCCTGACAGCGCAGGGGTTCCGTCTACAGTTGATTGGTCGCGCGACAAAAACCAAAATCTGCCTCGATCGCGATTATGTCGATGAGTGCCTGCCGGTTGCAGGTCGGGATATGATTTACCGACAGGTAGAAAACAGCTTCACGCAGCCGAATGCCGCGATAAATATTCAGATGCTGGAATGGGCGCTGGATGCGACAGCGGGATCAACAGGAGATTTACTGGAGCTGTATTGCGGTAACGGCAATTTTTCACTCGCGCTGGCAAGAAATTTCGAACGCGTACTGGCGACGGAGATCGCCAAGCCCTCCGTCGCGGCGGCACAGTATAATATCGCGGCGAACCAGATAGAGAACGTGCAGATTATCCGTATGGCAGCGGAAGAATTTACTCAGGCTATGCAGGGCGTACGCCAGTTTAACCGCTTACAGGGTATCGATCTGACGAGCTACCAGTGCGAGACCATTTTTGTTGACCCGCCGCGCAGCGGACTGGATGACGAAACGGTGAAACTGGTGCAGGCGTATCCGCGCATTCTTTATATTTCCTGCAACCCGGAAACGCTGAGCAACAACCTGCAAACGCTATCGGAAACCCACGACATTCGCCGTCTGGCGCTGTTTGATCAATTCCCTTACACCCATCATATGGAGTGCGGCGTGCTGTTGGAAAAACGTCAGTAACGCACATAATCTGGCGGGTCACCCCGCCAGTATCCATCCGCTACAGCGTCTCGCTCTCTTCTGCAGATACAGCATCCGTCTCTTTTCTGCGACGCAGCTTCAGGCCAATCCAGAAAACTAACACCACGCACAGGATTGAAGGAATAAAGTTCGATCCAATCGCGGGATATTCAACGCGCACGATGGCGCTGTAAATCAACAATCCCAGCAGAAAACTGGCCGCTGCCAGCATCGGAATACCTTCCGGCATACTGTGGTGCAAATAACGTTGATGCAGACAATAAATGGATAATATCAGCGCAAGCAGGGGAAAAATCGAGAATGGAACAATGCTGCTAAACAGGGCGGAAAATGCGCCGTTTACGGATAGGCCCGCAATCAACGCCAGCACCAGCGTACCTTTTTCTTGATGAGGTTTGTGTGTCATGGTTTATCCCTTCTCATGTTGGTATAGAGGATTTATGGCACGGTAAAGCTGCTATCGTGTTCTTTTCTGTACCAGTAATAAGCACCTTTAGCGATCATCCGCAGTTGCAGTACTAGCCGCTCTTCTAGCTGTTTACGCTGTTCCAAGGAAACATCCAGGGCTTCCGCCCCCGCGCTGAAAACAATGGTCACCATCGCTTCCGACTGCGCTTCCGCGAAACTGCGGGGAATATGGTTTTCCACCTCAAGATAATCCGCCAATTCAGCGATAAAATGCTGAATTTCCCGCGCGACCGCCGCACGGAACGCCGCCGACGTCCCTGAGCGTTCACGCAGCAACAGCCGGAACGCATTAGGATTATTACCGATAAATTCCATAAAGGTGGAAACTGACGTCTTGATCACGCTACCGGTTTTGGCGATACGCTGCCGGGCCTGTCGCATTAACTGGCGCAACATCAGCCCGCTTTCGTCAACCATTGTCAGCCCCAGCTCATCCACGTCACGAAAATGACGATAGAAAGACGTCGGTGCGATACCCGCTTCACGAGCGACTTCACGCAGGCTCAGGCTGGCAAAGCTGCGCTCAGCGCTTAACTGGCTAAATGCAGCTTCAATAAGGGAACGACGAGTCCGTTCTTTCTGTTGTGCTCTGACACCCATTATGCTGCCCAAATGATCTACTCCCTTTTCCAGAGGGGCACTATAGCAAACTTTATTGTCCGCAGAATGAGACAAAGTTTGCCATATTAAGAATGTGAGAATCTGTTTCCATAGTAAAGGCAGGGATGATTGGGTTCTGCCGCAGTCGATGTTACAATGCACAATGTTACAGCCACGTTATTATTTTGTATAAAAACAGGTTTAACCTACCATGACTCTAGAACATCAATTCGATTATGATGCCATTGTGATTGGTTCCGGTCCCGGCGGTGAAGGTGCAGCAATGGGATTGGCCAAGCACGGGGCCAAAATTGCGGTGATTGAACGTCACTACAATGTCGGCGGCGGCTGTACCCACTGGGGTACGATTCCTTCTAAAGCCCTCCGCCACGCCGTCAGCCGTATTATCGAGTTCAATCAAAACCCCCTCTACAGTGACAACTCCCGCATTATTCGCTCCTCGTTTTCCGACATCCTGCGCCACGCCGACAGCGTCATTGGTCAGCAAACCCGTATGCGACAAGGATTTTATGAGCGTAATCAGTGCGAGTTGTTTTCCGGCGAAGCCAGCTTCATCGATGCACACACGATCGCTGTTCACTACCCAGACAACACCCATGAAACGCTGACCGCCGCGAATATCATTATCGCGACCGGTTCACGTCCGTATCATCCGGCAGACGTCGATTTCAACCACCCACGCATTTACGATAGCGACTCGATTCTGCAACTCGACCATGAGCCTCAGCACGTCATCATTTACGGTGCGGGCGTTATCGGCTGCGAATACGCCTCGATCTTTCGCGGCCTGAGCGTTAAGGTCGATTTAATCAATACCCGCGATAGGCTGCTGGCCTTTCTCGATCAGGAAATGTCGGATGCCCTGTCCTACCACTTCTGGAATAACGGCGTGGTGATTCGCCACAACGAAGAGTTCGAGAGTATTGAAGGGCTGTCTGACGGCGTTATCGTTAATCTGAAGTCAGGCAAAAAGATGAAGGCGGATTGCCTGCTTTATGCCAACGGACGCACGGGTAACACGGAAACGCTGGGGCTAGAGAATATCGGCCTGAGCACCGACAGCCGCGGGCAGCTCAAGGTCAACAGCATGTACCAGACGGCGCTGGCGCATATTTATGCCATCGGCGATGTCATTGGCTATCCAAGCCTAGCATCGGCGGCGTACGATCAGGGTCGACTCGCCGCACAGGCGATCATCAAAGGCGATGCCAGCGCGCATCTGATCGAAGATATCCCAACCGGCATTTATACCATCCCAGAAATCAGCTCCGTGGGGAAAACCGAGCAAGAGCTCACCGCGATGAAAGTGCCTTATGAAGTCGGGCGGGCACAGTTCAAACATCTGGCACGGGCGCAGATTGTTGGGATGAATGTGGGGAGTTTGAAGATTCTGTTCCATCGTGAAACGAAACAGATTCTGGGTATTCACTGCTTTGGTGAGCGCGCCGCTGAGATTATCCACATCGGGCAGGCCATCATGGAACAGAAAGGTGAAGGCAATACTATCGAATATTTCGTTAATACTACCTTCAACTATCCAACCATGGCAGAAGCGTACCGTGTAGCCGCGCTGAACGGGCTTAACCGCTTATTTTGACAGGTTTTCCATATAGCCTTGCATATGCTCGCGGATGGTATCAGCAAGTTGCTCATAACGTCCGCGCAGCGGTGAACCGGGGCGATACACCAGCGCGATAGTGCGCTTGGGCTCCGGCTTATAGCACGGCAAATAGCAGACGCCGTCGCGTTCGCGTTCGCGCGGAACCGATAACGCCGGCAGCAGCGTAATACCGCTTCCAGCTGCAACCATGTTGCGCAGTGTCTCCAGGCTGGTTGCTCGGAAATGCGTATCTTCATCCGCCCCCGCCTGAAAACAAAAACCCATCGCCTGATCGCGCAGGCAGTGGCCGTCTTCCAGCATCAGCAGTTTTTCACCCGCCAGATCGGACATCGCCACACGTTCGCGGTTCGCCCAAGGATGATCTTGGTAAATCGCCAGTTTCATTGGCTCGTCGAAGAGAGGAACTTCGATGAAAGCTTCGGACTCTTTCACCATCGCCAGAATGGCGCAGTCCAGTTTGCCGCTGTCCAACTGGGCTAGTAGTTGATGGGTTTGCGCTTCGTGCAGGTACATTTCGAGTTTGGGAAACGTGCGATGCAGCATCGGAATGATTTGGGGCAGCAAATAAGGCCCCACGGTGGGGATCAGGCCAATGTGCAGCGGCCCAGACATGGCTTCGCCCTGCTGGCTTGCCATCTCTTTTAGTACCTTGACCTCACGTAATACCGTTCGGGCCTGCTCGACTAGCAACAGCCCAGCCTGCGTAAACAAGACCTTGCGACTGGTTCGTTCCAGTAGCATCACCCCGAGTTCATCTTCCAGTTTACGAATCTGTCCACTGAGTGTTGGCTGACTCACATGGCAGGAATCTGCCGCACGCCGAAAGTGACGATGTTCTGCCAGCGCGACAAGATACTCTAAGTCCCGAATATTCATTATTATTCTCCTTATCATGATAGCTAACAGCAATAGATAGGATATCAATGAACGATAATCCCTATCAACAGCCAAAATGAATAATATATCCCACCAAAGCGTATCTATTTATTTCTACAGGAATAAAACAATATTTTTACGATTTCGGTACCACGGGTATACCTACTCTTGCCTTCCGCCACGCTATAACAACCAGACTAACGTCTTCAAACGACTTGGCAGCAACAGCATTTTGTGTGTATCGGCCAACGATACTCCCGCGATCGATACCTGGAAATCTGACCAGCAGGCAAAGCCATTAACAGGATGAGGATAGGTGGAGAGAAAGAGGGATTCGAATAGTCAGGCGGATGGCTCATAACGCCGCCGAGCGGTCATCGTACTGTTATGAGTGATAGAAACGATTATTTATAGGAACGACTAGCAATAAAAATGGGATAAGAGATAAAAACAGGCGCGGGAGATAAAGATTAGCCAGACGGCCGAGCCGCATGAATAGGAATCTCATCCTGAAACTCCTCCTTTTCAGAGCCGCCGTAAGTGACGTTGAAAGGCATCCCAATATCGTTACTCTTCGTCACCGCATGCGGCCTTTTTCTTCCTGAAACCTTGCGTGTCGCCTCAGCGTGCCACATTAGGGCGGACGCCCAGCGTATGGCAAATCGCGTAGCTCAGTTCAGCGCGGTTCAGCGTATAGAAATGGAAATCTTTTACGCCTTCGCGGCTGAGAATTTTCACCATATCCATAGCGATAGACGCCCCCACCATTTTGCGGGTTTCTGGATCGTTATCCAGGCCGTCAAACATGCTCGTCATCCAGTTCGGCACGCGGACGTTGGTCATCGTGGCAAATTTTTGCAACTGCTTGAAGTTCGACACTGGCAGAATGCCCGGCACAATTTCTACATCGATGCCCGTCGCCACGCAGCGGTCACGGAACCGCAGATAGCTTTCTACGTCGAAAAAGAACTGTGTGATAGCGCGATTCGCGCCAGCATCAATCTTGTGTTTCAGGTTAATCAGGTCAGCCTGTGCGCTTTTCGCTTCAGGGTGTACTTCAGGATAGGCGGCAACCGAAATATCAAAATCACCGACCTCTTTCAGTAGCGAAACCAGATCCGCCGCATACATGTCCGGTTTGCCGCCTTCTGGAGGCAAGTCGCCACGCAGCGCGACAATATGGCGGATACCGCTCTGCCAGTAATCCTGAGCGATGTCGCGCAGTTGCTCACGCGAGGCATCAATACAGGTCAGGTGAGGTGCCGCTTCCAGACCGGTACGTTCTTTAATCGTTTTGATAATGCTGTGAGTACGGTCACGCTCGCCAGAATTCGCCCCGTAAGTCACGGAAACAAACTTGGGCTTCAGGCTGCTCAGTCGATCAATAGAGCTCCACAGGGTTTCTTCCATATCACTGGTACGCGGCGGGAAAAATTCGAATGACACATTAATGCGCCCCTGTAATTCCGCCAGACTTTGATTCAGCGCTTCCCGCTGGTTTGCGTGAAAAAAGCTCATACCTGCTACCCCGTTGACCGTGACTGTTATTATCATTCGCTACACGTCTATACGTTTAGACGTCTATATAGAAAATGACGTAATCCGCTTAAAGAGTCAACGTTTTTTAGCACGACAAGCCGTGATGATTGCTCACGGTAAATGAAAAAAGTTCATGATGGGTTTCCGCAACGCGCTGTCTTGTAGTCACATTCTTATGTCAACGCGGAGACGGTTTCGTGCGCGATAATGTCGTTATTTTCATGCTACTTCGTAGCACGCGCCCGACATGGGGCGGCTCAAACGCCGCTCGCCCCATGACCCCAGGCTTTCGGCGGGAATTATGCCGCTGACGCGGTGCCTTCGTCGGTATCTGGCTTTACGGACCGCTTGCGACACGTTCCCGACGTGGCGCAAGCTCTCGCCGCGTCCTGCGGCTCATCCTAATCCAGCTATCTCCTCAGCATAATTTTTTACGCCGGATAACAGCAAAACCGTCTCTCAGACTGCATAAAAAATATGATTAAACGAAAGAGCACGCCATCAGCCACAGGGGAAATCGTGAAAATGTACGGTATGCCCTTCTTCTGTCGTCAGAAAAATGGCGTATTGCGGGGCTTCCAGACTGGTTTCAAATCCCGGAGCAAAGCGCAGCGCGGATTGATGGTTGGTGCCGCGTACCGTGCTGAACGATATTCCTCGCCAGCCGCCACTGGCTGGCCTATGCACGTGCCCCGCAGAAATATGTCGTACGTTACCGAAGCGATGACACACCTGAGACAGCGCCTCTGCCGCTTCGGGTGCCAATCGAACGCTATCAAGCGCCGGAAGCCCAATCGACATCGGAGGGTGATGCAGGAACAGGAACACATTCTTGCCTTCCGCAGCCTGAAGCTGTTGTTCCAGCCACGCTAGCCGCACTGAACACAGCGTTCCGGCAACGCCACCGGCCTGCAACGAATCCAGCAGAATGACGCAATCATCCCCCACGGACGTCACGCTCTGCACAAACCCGTTTTCATCCGCCAGCGTCGGGAACTGGGCTAAAAACGTCTCCCTGTCGTCGTGATTCCCCATCGTCACACGCCAGTGAAGCTGGAGTTCAGCCAGCGCCGAGGCCAGAAACGCATAAGATGCCGCACTGCCGTCATCGGACAGATCGCCGGAGATGACCACCAGATCGGCATCGCGATGGTGTGCGTTGATATCGGCAATCGCCGCCTTCAACTGCTGCTCTGGGTCGCGGCCATGCAAGTTGCCGCCTTGTGCGGTCAGATGGAGGTCGGAGAGTTGAATCAGTTTCATATGTATCCTCGGTTTCACTATCGACGCGCTATCGCCTGCCAGTACCGTTATGCCGACTGGCGGCGGATGAGCGGGGCAGCCACTTTCGCTCGACACGCAGGTTCTTGTACCTGAGACTGGCGTCGATCGAGCAACGCCAATGCCTGAGCCGCCATCGTTGCGGGATCCTGACGGAATGTCGTCAACGCATAGGCATCCCACCCTGCGGCCGGAATATCATCAAACCCGATGACCATAAGATCCTGCGGAACGGCAAGCCCACACTGCTTTGCGCGATCGATCACGCCGAACGCGACTAAATCGTTAACACAGAACACCGCATCTGGTCTGACGCTTTCCGGGAGCGAAAACAGCGTCTGCCCCACCGCCAGCCCATCGTCATAATCTGTATCAGTGCCGCGCACTACGGCCACGGGCAGCCCTAACGCGCATGCCTCCTCACAAAACGCCTGCTCGCGTTCAATAATATTGGGCGTTGCCGACGCCGCTCCAGCCAAAGCCAAACGCGTTCTGCCCGATGAGGCAAACAGCCGCGCGGCCATACGCGCGGCGGTGTCATTATCGATGTGTACGCTGTCACACGCCGGTTCGTGCCGCCCAATAACAATCAGCGGCTGGCCATTTAGCTGTGCCAGTTCGACAAATTCTTTTGGCGGCGAGCCGGAAAGCACAATCGTCGCTTCCGCACGGTGACCAAACAGAATGGAGCGCGCAGCAGCCATCGCTTCCCGCACATGGCCGGTATTGATGAGCACAGGAATCGAGCCGCGTTGGATTAACGCCTGCGACAGCTCTGCGACCAAATTGGCGCGAAACCCGACCTCGGGGTGTGTCACCACCAGCCCAACCAGACGACTGCTGTTCGCCAGCAGGCCGCGCGCCAGATCGTTAACCTGATACCCCAGCTCTTGCGCTGCCGTCATCACTTTGGCATAGGTGGCAGCCGACACGCTGGCGCCGGGAGTAAAACTGCGGGACACCGCCGAGCGCGATACACCAGCCCGACGCGCAACATCCTGTGCGCTGACGTAACCCGGTTTACCCACCGTCATTTCCCTATCCTTGCCATTACGTCGGCCTTTAAAAAACGTTCCACCACCAGCATGAACAGCACAGAAGGAATCAGCAGCACCAACGCAGTAATAGAAGCGATCTGATAGTTACCGCCCGCCCCCGCGGTATAGAGCAGCAGCGGCATCATCTGCACATCCGGTGCTCCCACAAAGTAGCTGCCGGTAAATTCATCCAGCGATTCGAGGAAAACGAAGATGGCCGATGCCATCAGCCCTGGCATAGCCAGCGGCAGGGTAATATCAACAAAAGCACGCCATGGCCCGGCACCAATTGAACGCGCCGCCTGCTCCATTTCACGCCCCACCGCCGAGAACGCCGCCGAAGCAATCCAGACCGCAAACACCAGCCCGTGAACCGTGTGAACCAGCACGACACCCAGCAACGTGCCGTTCAGTCCCCACTGATAAAACAGGCGGGCGATGTTGACGTACACCGTCAAATTCGGGAATGCCTGCGGGATCAGGAATACCAGCAGTATCAATCCACGAGCAGGCAGCGGCAGGCGCGCCAGCGCATATCCCGCCGGAATCGCCAGCGACAGCGAGGCCAGCACGGTGAACACCGCCACCATCACGCTATTCCCCAGCGCTTCCCAGGCCACACCGCGCGGCGAAAACACCCGCTTCCAGAAGGCAAAACCCCACTCATTGGGCAGCAGGTGAGGATAGAACCATTTCTCCGCCACCGACCACAGCAGGAGGTTAGCCAAAGGCCCAAAGATCAAGAAGATCAGCGTCCCTAGAATCAGCATTCTCGGGATCCACCACAGTACGTTCTTCATGCCTTCTCCCTCATGTTCAAGCGGAGATAAATCACGGCAAACAGGCCAGTCATCAGCAGGGAAATCACCCCCAACGCATTCGCGACGCCGTAATCGCCGTAGGCGTTAATGCGAAAGGCAATGTTGGCAGTGAGCATCGTTGGCGACTGGGCATTGATCATCATCGGTACGGACAGTACCGACATCATGGTGACGAAAGAGAGAATGAGCCCGGTGAGCAGCGTTTGCCCAACCTGAGGCACCACAATTTCACACAGGATACGCAGGCGAGATGCGCCTAAATTACGGGCGGACTCTATCATCGTGCGATCCAGCGACGCCATCGCGCCCGCAACCAGCAATGCCACAAACGGCGTCTGCTTCCAGACGAAAGCGAACACAATGCCGCGCCAATCCAGCCAGTTGCTGGCGCTGGCCATATCGACAATACCGAGCGTATCCAGCGCGCCATTCAACCAGCCGTTCTTGGCCAGAAACGTGCGTAAAATTTGCCCGGTCACGATAAACGGGATAAACAGCGGCCAGCGATAGACCCAGCGCAGCAGCGCCACCATGCGCGGGCTTTCCCCCAGTGTCAGGTAGCCGCCGATCATGACGGACAGCAGGCCGATCAGTAGCGTCGCGAGGCTCACAATCAGTAAGGTAAACAGGATATCGGGCAGATACAGCGTCAATGCCGTGACAAAATTATCAATGCCCACGCCATTCTGACTGACAAAAGCGCCCCCAACCGACAGCCCCAGCGGCGTGATAAAACAGACAGCCACCACCGCCAGCGCGGGTAGCACAAGCGCGATACCCGCCAGTCGGGAAGAGAATTGGGATACTTGCAACATGAATGTCTCCGCGCTCTGGCCTCATCCCGCCAGTGCGCATGTGATGCTAAGGGTATAAAAATTTAGGGAATGATTACTTCGCCATCGCCTGCTCATAGGCGTTTAAAATCGCGGTGTGATAAGGCGCGATAGGGAATGTCTTCCCTTTGCTCGCCAGTTCATCAGGCGTCACATCCGTGAACAGGCGTTGCCAGACGGCGGGCTTCAGCTCAGCCTGAACGTACTTGGCATCGACCCCCGGATACCAGTTAAAGCGTTCCACGATCCCTTCGGCCTGCACTTTGGCGCTGGTTGCCAATTCGACAAACTGTTTAGCCAGTTCGCGGTTCGGTGCCTGCGCGGGGATGACATAGTGCATCGGCTGCCCCGGCATACCGGGCGCAGGAAGCAGCAACTTGAAATTGTCCGGCAGTTGCCCGCTCGCTTTCCAGGAATAGAACATATCGACCCACACCGGCCCCATCGCGATTTCACCGCGGCTCAGCATGTCGAGCGTGCCAGCATTGCCCGGCGTCAGCGTCACGTTCTTGTTAAAGGCTTTCAGGCGTTCAAACGCGGGTTGCCATTTCTTCGCTTCCGCCTCATCAAACGGTCCGTTCATCAGCTTCTGGGCATCGCCGCCGTAAGCGTAAATCCAGCCCATGACGAAGCTCACTCCCGATGCGCCGCCTTTAATGCCGTTGTAGCCGAACATCTTCGGATTTGCGGCTGCCCACTGTTGGATTTCGTCATAGCTTTTAGGCGGATTCGCTACCATGCTGGGGTTATAGGCCAGCGCCGTCTGGCTACTGAACATCGGCATGACGTAGCCTTTCACGTCCGTACCCATGGCTTTATCCGCAGCAGCCATGCTGACCAGCTTGCCGCTGGCGATATCATCGCGATATTTCAGCAGGTCGCCCTTTTGCACCATCGGGCCGACAAACTTCTCATGCACAACCGCCACATCGGTGTCCCAGACTTTGGCACCAGCGGCCTGCTGTGCATTGAAACGCTCAAGAATCTTCTGCGACCCCGCATCACCTGGCCCAGTACCGACAGCGCGCACTTTTACGCCGAGATGCTGCTTCTCAAACAGCGGCCCTAAGTATTCATTCACATAATCGACCATGTTCTGGTCACCCGCCGTCAACACCGTTAATTCCTGTGCCTGTACCGCCGCCAGCGGCGTACTCATCATCAGCGTTGCAGCAAAAATGCGTTTCATCTCATTTGTCTCCAATTCAGGATCAGGCCTGGAAGCGAGGAATAACGTGAAGTGGTATTTGGTACCGCCGTCAAAGGCATAGCCTCTTCTGCCAGCGGGAAAAGAAACAGCGCCTCGGCAGGGATCTGCACGGCAACCCGCTGCCCGATGGCATAGGGGTGCGACGCATGAACCTGTATCCGCCAAGTGCCGCTGGAAATCGTATGCTGCCAGTATCCGCCGGGGTAGCTCTGTGCCTGTACCGTGCCATAGCGCATCAACATACCGGGCTGGATAAGCGGGACGTCCGCCGGATCGTAAAGACGAGCGGCTTCCGCACGAAAGCGCGCTTCTATCGGGCCGGGCGGTAGCGACGTATTCTCAGGGACCAGCGAATGGCTCTCGGCATCACCGGGAATCATCAGCGTATCGCCGTCATAACGCGCTTCCAGCACAAGCCGATTTTCCGCACCCATAAACGCTGCGACAAACGCGCTGGCCGGATGGTGGTACACCTCTTGCGGGCTACCCGCCTGCATGATGCGACCCTGATTCAAAATCACGATGCGATCCGCCATCACCATCGCTTCTTCCCGATCGTGCGTCACGTGGATCGCTGTCAGCCCCAGCCGCTGTTGCAGCGCACGAATCTCATCACGTAGCTGTAGGCGAATACGGGTATCCAGATTGGAGAGCGGTTCGTCCAGCAGCAGAATATCGGGCCGTACCGCCAGCGCACGACCCAAGGCGACGCGCTGCCGCTGTCCACCGGACAGTTCCGCTGGCTTACGGGCGCTCAGGCCCGTTAAACCGAGCATCGTTTCCAGCTCCGCTACACGGCTGGCAATTTCCGCACGTGGGACGCGGCGCAAACGCAGTCCGTAAGCAATATGCTGCGCCACCGTCATGTGCGGCCACAGCGCATAGCTCTGAAACACCAGCGCCATTCCGCGTTTCTCTGGCGGCGCTTGCGTCATGTCCTGTCCGTTAACGCGAATCGCCCCCGCACGCGGTGACGAGAAGCCAGCAACCGTACGCAGTAACGTCGTCTTGCCGCACCCTGACGAACCGAGCAACGCCACGAATTCGCCCTGTGCAATCTCCAGATGGATATCGTTCAATACCGCTGTCGTGCCGTATCCAACATGTAGATGGTCGATGACAATGTGCGGGGCTGCCGCAGAGGAAGTTGTTTTTTGCACAGCTGTGCATTCCACGATAATCAAACAATGCGCTGATTGTGCGGTGACATCGTGTCAGTGGCGTGTTGTCACTGTGACATTTCAATGACAGGACTAGTGGAGAATATGGGGAAATACGCTTAACGCTCGCCTTATATAAGTACGCGAAAGCTCTGCGGAGTTTGCCATTATCCGGCGTAAAAAATTATGCTGAAGAGATAGCAGGCTTAGGATGAGCCGCAGGGAAGCGGCTCAAGCTTGCGCCACGTCGGACAAAAACGTCAGCAACGTTTTTGAACAGCACTTGTGCTGGCCCGAAGGGCGAGTCCCATTTATGGGACGAGTAAACGTGTCGCAAGCGGTCCGTTAAGCCGGATATCGAAGAAGGCACCGCGCCAGCGGCATAATTTGCGCCGGAAAGCCTGGGGTCACGGGGCGAGCGGCGCGTGAGCCGCCCCGTGTCGGGCGTTTGCTACGAGGTAGCATGAAAATGGCGGGGTTGTGGCGCACGAAACCGTCTCTTGGTCTGCATAAAAATATGACTAAGAGACGGCCAACGGTAGCTTACGCTTACAGCAGATTTACAGTAACTGCGCCAAACGGTTCAGATCAGACTGAAGCGCACCGGCGGTAACATCGCGCCCCGCGCCCGGCCCACGGATAACAAGAGGGTTATCCCGATACCAGCGGCTTTCTATCGCAAACACGTTATCACCCGGCAACAGCGAGGCCAGCGGATGATCGGGGCGAACGGCTTCAACGCCCACACGCGCTTTACCATTGCTGTCGAAGCGTGCGACGTGACGCAGAACCAGACCCATTTCCTGTGCGGCTTCCAGACGACGCAGCATCTGCTCGTTCAGCGAATCGCCGTTCTCGAAGAAGTAATCGACAGAACCCTGCTCACAGCCCAGCGGCACCAGCGACTCAACCCGAACCTGACTCGGTTCGATATCATAGCCAGCCTCACGCGCCAGAATCACCAATTTACGCATAACGTCCTGACCAGAAAGGTCAACGCGCGGATCAGGTTCAGTCAGCCCCTGCTGGCAAGCCTGATCGACCAGTTCGGTGAACGGCACCGTGCCGTCAAACTGCAAGAACAACCAGGAAAGCGTGCCGGAGAAAATCCCGCTAATCGCCAGAATACTGTCACCGCTTTCCCGCAGATCGCGTACGGCAAAGTTGACCGGCAACCCTGCACCGACGGTCGCGTTATACAACCAGTGGCGATCCGTTTTCGCGAACGCGTCGCGGATCTGGCGGTAGTTATTGCCACCGGACGCCCCCGCCAGTTTGTTGGCGCTGATAACATGGAAACCATAGCTGGCGAAATCCAGATACAGATCGGCGACCGACTCACTGGCGGTGACGTCCAGCACCACCAAATCATCGAAGGGGTGCGCGCGCATCCACAGGAACAGATCTTCGCCATCCCGCTCTTGCGCTTCACTTTCGAAGAAAGCCAATGCACGGCTGGCATCCAGCCCATCATCGTTCAGCAAGCTGCGGGTACTGTCCACCACGCCAGCGAGTACAAACTCAAAGCCGGTACGTGCAGACAGATTACTCTGCTCACGCGCAAACAGCTCCAGCCAGCGTGAACCAATATTCCCTTTGCCAAACAGCACTAGCCCAATACGTTTTTCTGCTCGGAACAACGAATGGTGCAACCCACGAATCAAATGCTCCGTCGGACCAACACGCAGCACAGCGACCAGACTGATGCCATCATCGGCCTGGCAGACAAATTCAATCGGCTGATCTTTCAACTGCTGATAGAAACGGTGGCTGTGCAGCGGATTGTTACCCACGCCCGCACCCACCATCGCCACCATCGCCAGCCCGTCACGCTGGTTGAGCTCAACGGATAACGCGGCCTGTGTTAGCAGTTGTAATGCGCTATCCACCACTTCGGAGGTGTAGCACAGTTGCAGCAGGTTACGATCCTGATGAACGCCGATCGCCAGCGGTTTCAACTGCGCACGGTTCAGAAGCTGTTCGACTTCTTTTTGCAGCAGCGCAAAATCATGTCCTGCGGGAACCTGAACTTCAATCAGGCACACGTCATCATGGCTGGTGACAATTTTGGCACCCGTACCCGAGGCCAGCACGCGCTCAATGCGCGTCGATCCTTGTTCAGGCTGATAGCTGCAACGCAGTTGCAGGTCGATATCGCTGCCGGAAACAGGTTGTAAGGTACGCGTATGTAATACCGGAGCTGCCAGACGTGCCAGTTCACTGGCTTCATCCAAACGCAGCAGCGGCAGCAGGCAGGCATCTTTCACTTTGCGCGGGTCAGCGCTATACACCCCAGCGACGTCGCTCCAGATGGTCACGCGTTCAACGCCCGCCAACGCACCAATTTGTGTGGCGGAATAGTCACTGCCGTTGCGCCCCAGCAGCACCGTTTCACCTGCATCATTACGGCAGATAAAACCCGTTACCACTAAACGCTGCCCTGCATGTTGCGTCAGATATTGCTGTAACAGCGGCCAGGAGCGCCCTTCATCCACCTGCGGCTGCGCGGCACGCTCCGCACAGAGAAAATCACGCGCATCCAGCCACGCTGCATTCATATCCCGGTGATTCAACACGGCAGACATCAGGCGAGCCGACCAGATTTCACCGTGCCCGACCACTTCGGCGTAGACGGCATCCGTCATCTTGCCATCCAGCAGCGCAGCCAAACGCTCCAGATCGCGAATAAACTGGGCGGTCAGCGCTTCTGCCTCTTGCGCAGGCAGAAGCCCGGCAATCAGTTCACTGTGGTAGCGGCGTAATGCCTGCTGAACCTGATGCGCCGACAGGCGATCGCTTCGGCTCAGTTTCAACCAGCTAATCAGTTGATTTGTGGTACTGCCAGCGGCAGACACCACCATCAAATCACCGGGGTGGCTATACTCCGCCATAATACCGGCTACGCGCAGGTAACACTTCACATCGGCCAGACTGCTACCGCCAAACTTATGCAGCTGTCGGCCCGTTACCGATGGCGCTACTCCTAATGCACTCATTCTTACCTCTTGGCAGCGGCTTGAAACGCACGATCCAGATCGGCAACCAGATCATCGCCGTCTTCAATGCCGGTGGAAATACGCAGTAATGTTTCAGAGATACCCGCCGCCGCACGCGCTTCTGGCGCCATGCCGGCATGCGTCATCGTTGCCGCATGAGAGATGAGGCTTTCAACGCCGCCCAGCGATTCCGCCAGCGTGAACAGCTCCAGCGATGCCAGAAAACGGCGCAGCGTGTCTTCATCTCCATCCAGCTCAAAACTTAGCATAGCGCCAAAGCCAGATTGTTGACGGCGGGCAATATCATGGCCGGGATTGTTCGGCAGTGAAGGATGATACAGCGCCTTCACCAACGGCTGCGTCTGTAAGAACTCAACTACTTGTTGCGCATTACGCTGCGCGGCCGCCATACGTGGCGATAAGGTACGCAGGCCACGTAGCAGCAGATAGCTGTCAAACGCCGCACCTGTAACACCAATATTGTTTGCCCACCAGGCCAGTTCAGTAATGGTGTCGGCATCTTTGGCGATCACCGCGCCCGCCACCACGTCAGAGTGACCATTCAGGTACTTGGTACACGAATGCACCACCAGATCGGCACCCAGCTCCAGCGGCTTCTGCAACGCCGGGCTCAGGAAGGTGTTATCCACCACGCTGACCGCGCCCGCTTCCCGCGCAGCCTGACAAATCGCAGCAATATCCACGATGCGCAGCAGCGGATTGCTCGGGCTTTCCACCAGCACCAGCTTCGGCTTTTCTGCCAATGCTGCGTTGAGCGCAGCGATATCACTTTGATCGACAAATTTGACGCGAAACGCGCCGCGCTTGCTCAGGCTGTCAAACAGACGATAGCTGCCACCGTAGCAATCATGCGGTGCCACCAGCAGATCGCCGGGACGCAGGAACACCGTGCAAACCAGCATAATCGCCGACATCCCACTGCTCGTCATTACCGCACCCGCACCACCTTCCAGTTCGGCAAGCGCACGCTGCACCACATCACGCGTGGGGTTACCGCGACGCGAATAGTCGTGTGCGCGTGGCTGGTTGAATCCGGTAAAGTTATACGTGCTGGAAAGGTGAATGGGGGGGACGACGCAGCCATACTGCTCATCATCATTTAACCCGCTGCGGACTGCGATCGTTGCCTGTTTACGCGTCATCGGCTCATTTCCTGGCTTGAGGCTGAAAAGATAGGAAGTTAAGAGTAAACGCAGTTTTAATAGACGTCAACACATCTAGACATCTAAACTTCTTTGCGTATAGATTGAGCATAAGCAGAATAACCGTTAGAATTGTGGCATTTCATGACAGATGCTGTCTTCATTAGATTAATTTTTAAGGTATCCCATGGCTGAGTGGAACGGCGAGTATGTCAGCCCTTACGCTGAACACGGTAAAAAAAGCGAGCAAGTCAAGAAGATAACAGTATCTATCCCATTGAAAGTATTAAAAATACTAACTGACGAACGCACGCGTCGTCAGGTGAACAACCTGCGCCATGCCACCAACAGCGAGCTGCTGTGCGAGGCGTTTCTGCACGCGTTCACCGGTCAACCGTTACCGAATGACGAAGACCTGCGTAAAGAACGCAGCGATGAAATTCCTGAAGCCGCGAAAATCATCATGCGTGAAATGGGTATCGACCCGGATACGTGGGAATACTGATCGCGCTTACGCTGTCAATTTTCTAACAAAACCCCGCCTTCTCCGGCGGGGTTTTGCTATGCAGAGAATCCCGCTCAACATATCGCGCTTCATTAACCTCTAAAACCTCTACCCTCCACCGCTCGCACTTCTTCCGAACGCTTCGTCTTCCACTCACGTTGTGAATCGGGATTGCATTTAATTTGTTATGTTATAACATACCATTTTAGCCTTTAACGGTGATATCCCCGCATCATGACAGAGCCGCTCTCCAACAAACCTGTGCTGCTAGAGCTTCACCATGTTTCCGTTGCCGATGCCAATCGCACGCCGAGACTCAGTGATATTTCGCTGTCCATGCAGGCTGGGGAGCGTTTGGCGCTGGTTGGGCCCAACGGCAGCGGCAAGTCCACGCTGTTACGCGTGTTAACCAGCGAACTCGGCGCGACAACGGGGTACATCCAGTTGAACGGCCAGCCGTTGAACACACTCAGCCGCCATGAGCGAGCAAAACGCATCGCAATTCTGGCGCAGAACGATGCACCGGATCTGCGCTTGCGGGTCGCGGAATACGTCGCCTTAGGGCGGATTCCCCACCACGGATTCAACACGCCTGCGCAGGATCGCCAGCTCATCGAAGAAGCGCTGGACGATACTGGCTTATTACCGCTGCGCCACCGCCTGCTGGGCACGCTCTCCGGCGGGGAACGTCAACGTGCGGCGCTGGCGCGTGCTTTTGCACAAACGCCGCAACTCCTGCTGCTGGATGAACCGACTAACCATCTCGATCCGTTAGCGCGTGCGCAGTTGCTGTCTCTCGTGCGGAAACGCGGTATTTCAACGCTGGCGGTGCTGCACGATCTGCCACTGATAACCCCTTTTGCCGACCGCGTCGCCGTTTTGCAGCAGGGAACGCTACTCCGCTGGGGAACGCCCGCACACGCGCTGAGCGCCGACTGTGTGAAATCCGTATTTGGGATGGAGAGCTTTACGGTGCCGCATCCGATAAACGGCTCGCCCATTCGCATCTTTGAAGCCCCTGAACTGCACTAAGGAACCCTGATGAAAATAACGCTTCTGTCTGGACTGCTGGCATTGACGTCATGCTGGGCGCACGCTTCTGGTTTTCCGGTCACGGTCGACAGCTGTGGGCAACCGCTGACCTTCACCCAGCCGCCGCAGCGAGCCGTTATCCATGACCTGAACATGACGGAAATGGCGTTTGCGCTTGGGCTGCAAAAAAATATTGTCGGACTGACGGGGATCACCGGCTGGTATAAAGCGCCCCCAGACTTTATCAAGCAGCAGGGTACAATCCCTGAACTGGCAGCAAAATACCCGACGTTGGAAAACCTGCTGGCTGTACACTCGGATTTCTTCTTTGCAGGGTGGAACTACGGCATGAAGGTCGGTGGCGAAGTCACCCCACAAGCGCTGCAAAAATACGGTATTCAGACACTGGTACTCAGCGAAAGCTGTGTTTTCACCGAACAACAGCAACAGCGGCCACGAGCAAGCATGGATCTGCTCTACGGCGACATGCTGAAACTGGGGAAAATCTTCGGTAAGCAGGAACAGGCTCAGGAACAGATTGATGGCTGGAAGCAGCATATTGCCGAACTGCAAACCCGTATTGGCAATCAGCCAAAGCAGACGGTTTTTCTGTATGACTCTGGCGACGATAAGCCCTTTACCAGTGGGAAATTCGCCATGCCAACCGCCATCATTGAGGCTGCGGACGGCAAGAACGTGATGGACGATATGGAAACGAGCTGGGCTTCAACATCGTGGGAAAGCGTGGCGGCACGCGAGCCCGACTTTATCATTTTGCTGGATTACCAGACGGGCAACGGTGCAGATGCGTTAAGGCGCTTTCTGGAATCACATCCGCTAATGAAATTTACCCCAGCCGTACAACAGCATCGCTATCTAAAGCTGCAATATGCAGAACTTACGCCGGGCCCCGCGAATATCGCCGCTATTGATAAACTGGCACGCGCACTCTACCCGGATGCCTTTAAGTGAACCCAACGTCTTCACGTTATGCCGCGACCGTCGTTATCGCGCTGCTGATATTGGTTGGGCTGATGCTGTTAAATATTGCGACAGGCAGCACGACGATTCCCCTTACGCAGGTCGCCAGCGTATTGGGGCTATCGTCGGCAGACGTCTCGCCGATGACGTCACGCATCATTCTGGAACTGCGCATTCCCCGCAGCCTGCTGGCAGCGTTGTGTGGTGCGGGTTTAGCGATGGTCGGTGCCTTTTTGCAAACGGCAACCCGCAACGATCTGGCCGACCCTTTTCTGTTCGGCCTGTCTGCCGGAGCCTCGGCAGGCGCGGTCTCCGTCATCACCCGCTTTGGCGAGCAACTCGGTGACTGGGCGCTGCCGATGGCGGCCTTCTGTGGCGGCATTTTATCGGCCGTCGCCGTGACGGTGTTGTTCCTGCTGCAACAGGCGCGGGGTGCAGAGCGACTGATCATCTGCGGATTGGCGATCTCGTTTCTGTTCGGTGCCCTGACGAACTATCTGGTGTTTTCCGGCGATCAGCGGACCGCCAGCTCGATTCTTTTCTGGTCACTGGGCGGGCTGGGTCTTGCCCGCTGGGATACATTACCGTTCGCGGTGTTCAGCGTCCTGCTGCTATTCGGCCTCACTGCCTTACGCTGGCGTGCGCTCGATGCTCTGCTGGCGGGCGGACAAACGGCGGCCTCAATGGGCGTTAATCTGTCCCGCGTACGGGTGGAAATTTTTATCTGCTGCGCGTTCGCCACGTCGCTGTTAGTCGCGCTGACCGGCGTGATCGGTTTTATCGGCCTGATGATTCCCCATCTGGCTCGCCCGTTGAGCGGCGTACTGCACAAGAAGCTGCTGCCGCTGACCGCCGTGCTGGGCGCGATACTGCTGTGCGGCGGCGATTGGCTCAGCCGACAGTTGCTGGCCCCCCAGGAATTGCCTATCGGGATTATTACAGCGGGATTGGGCGGCATCTTCGTTCTGGGGATGCTGGTAAAACGCCAGCAGGGATGAAAAATGCAGGCTTAAAAATAACCCCAATAACCCCAAAATATTGCCAGATGGAGTTATCGGGGTTATCGTTATCGTAGTAAAGGGCAACGGGGTGCAGGGATGGATAGCAGGACGTTAATAGCAGAAATCAAGGCCGATGGGTGGGAGCTGATAAGAGTGAACGGAAGCCACCACCATTTTATGCACCCCAGCAAACCGGGGTTAGTCACCATCTTATGCACCCCAGCAAACCGGGGTTAGTCACCATCCCCCACCCGAAGAAGGATTTACCGATAGGCACGGTAAAAAGCATCAGGAAACAGGCAGGAATATGATCATCGCTGACTCGAAGAGGCTTAATTATGTTTTATCCGATTGCAATTGAAGCAGGCGACGATACCCACGCATACGGTGTAACCGTGCCAGATCTACCGGGCTGTTTTTCTGCAGGCGATACGCTAGACGATGCCATCGCGAATGCTAAAGAGGCGATTACCGGACATATCGAACTGCTGATCGAGATGGGTCAGGATATTCCCACCGTGTCGTCAGTAGGCCAACTAGCAAAAAACGCAGAATACGCTGGGTACACGTGGGCGGTTGTTGATATTGATGTGACGCGTTTAATGGGCGGTTCAGAAAAAATTAACGTCACGCTGCCTAAGTCGCTGATTGACCGCATTGATCGTTGCGTGGCGAGTAACCCAGAATTTAAAAGTCGTTCGGGTTTTCTCGCACAGGCGGCATTAGAACGAATCTCGTCTTCTCGATGAACAATTTCTCGATGAACAATGCTGATACGCCAGAAACAACAAAGGCACCATTCGGTGCCTTTGCAGAAAGTTACTGTACCAATTGGCCAGTAAAACTTATTTTTTAGCGCCTGGAACGGAGAAACGCTTGTTGAAGCGGTCAACACGGCCACCGGTTGCAACATCACGTTGTTTGCCAGTGTAGAACGGGTGGCATTCGCCACAAACGTCCAGGTTCAGGTCACGGCCCACAGTAGAGTGGGTTTTGATCACGTTACCGCAAGAGCAAGTTACAGTAACTGCAGAATAATTCGGGTGAATACCTTTTTTCATGGGAAACCTCAGTTAAGGCCGTGTCGCTATCCAGCCCTGTTCCGCCAGACACCACACGAAAGTTGTATAAGTAAGTTTCATTATGCAAATGGCATAATGGCGGCGGATCATACAGAATCCGCTACCACGATGCAATCGCATCCACACATTATCCCTCGCAGCATGTACACTAGCGCCTTGCCTTATTTTCACCCTGCGTCGCACATGATACAAACCGCTCGGTTATGTCATTGATCGCCACGCAAATCACGTCGACTATCACGGAGAGGTTATGTCTGTCGCTCAGGTCGCTTTGCCCGTGCCATTGGCACGTACATTCGATTATTTGCTACCCGCAGGAGGCGTGACTCCGCAGGTCGGCGCACGCGTCAGCGTCTCCTTTGGTCACCGTAAAGCGATCGGCATTATTACGGCTCTGAGCAACACCAGCGACCTTCCGCTTGAGCAATTAAAACCCGTGCATGACGTGCTGGACGAGCAGCCACTGTTCCCGCCCAGCCTGTGGCGCATTTTGCTGTGGGCAGTTGAGTACTATCATTATCCAATTGGCGAAGTCCTGTTCCATGCGCTGCCGATACTACTGCGTCAGGGGAAACCTGCACACCGCGCGCCGCTCTGGCAGTGGTTTGCCACCGAACAAGGCCGAGCGACGCCGCTCAGCACGCTCAAACGCGCGGCAAAACAGCAGCAGGCGCTGGCGGCCTTACTTCAGTCGCCGCTTTATCGCCATCAGGTGAGCGAAATCGGGCTGACGGAGACAGCATTGCAGGCGCTGCGTAGCAAAGGGCTGTGCGAATTACAGGCCGCAGAGCAAACGCTTCACGACTGGCGTCAAAGTTTTAGTCTGGCAACCGACCGCCTACGCCTGAATACCGAACAGGCCACTGCTGTCGGCGCGATCCGCAGCGAAGATAACCACTTTGCCGCCTGGCTGCTCGCAGGCATCACCGGTTCGGGCAAAACGGAAGTCTATCTCAGCGTGTTGGAAAACGTGCTGGCACAGGGCAAGCAAGCGCTGGTGTTAGTGCCGGAGATTGGCCTGACGCCGCAAACGATCGCCCGCTTTCGCGAGCGGTTTAACGCTCCGGTGGAGGTGCTGCACTCGGCACTCAACGACAGCGAACGCCTCGCCGTCTGGCTACGCGCCCGCAGCGGTGAAGCGGCTATCGTCATCGGAACGCGGTCAGCGTTATTTACGCCCTTTGCCCGTTTGGGGCTGATTGTGATCGATGAAGAACACGACAGTTCCTACAAACAGCAGGAAGGCTGGCGCTATCACGCCCGTGATTTGGCGGTGTTCCGCGCCAGAGAAGAAGACATTCCCATCGTCATGGGGACGGCGACGCCCGCGCTGGAAACGCTGTATAACGTCCAGATCGGCAAGTATCGACGCTTGAATCTGACCAAAAGAGCGGGTAATGCCGCGCTCGCCAAACAGCACATCATCGATCTGAAAGGGCTGCCGTTAACAGCCGGGTTATCCCAGCCGTTGATTACCCGTATCCGCCACCATCTAACGAACGATAATCAGGTTATTTTGTTCCTCAATCGGCGCGGGTTCGCCCCCGTGGTGATGTGCCACGAGTGCGGCTGGATTGCAGAGTGTCAGCGCTGCGATCACTACTATACCTACCACCAGCATCAGAAGATGTTGCGCTGCCACCACTGCGACAGTCAGCGTCCGGTTCCACAACAGTGCCCCGGCTGCGGCTCGACCAATATGGTGCCCGTAGGTCTGGGAACCGAGCAGTTGGAACAAAGCCTTGCGCCGATCTTTCCAGATGTCCCGATCACCCGCATCGACCGTGATACCACCAGCCGTAAAGGGGCGCTTGAGCAGCAGCTCTCGCAGGTCAGGCAGGGAGGTGCACGCCTTCTCATCGGCACACAGATGTTGGCGAAAGGGCATCACTTCCCTGACGTGACGCTGGTCGCTTTGCTGGACGTTGACGGGTCGCTGTTCTCTGCCGACTTCCGCGCAGCCGAGCGTTTTGCGCAGCTCTATACTCAGGTGGCGGGTCGCGCAGGACGTGCGGGCAAGGCGGGCGAAGTGGCACTGCAAACTCACCATCCGGAACATCCGCTATTACAAACGCTGCTGCAACAGGGCTACGATGCCTTTGCCAGCCAGGCGCTTACCGAACGAAAAAGCGTTTTTCTGCCGCCGTTTACCAGCCATATCCTCTTTCGCGCTGACGATCACGATAATCAGCAGGCCGCCTTATTCCTTCAGCAATTGCGTAATTTGCTGGAGGCGAGCCCGCTGCGAGATGAATCACTCTGGTTACTGGGCCCGGTACCTGCTTTACAACCCAAACGCGCGGGGCGCTTCCGCTGGCAGCTTTTACTACAGCACCCTTCCAGAGCGCTATTGCAGAAACTGGTCAGAACGTCGCTGACGCTAATCGGTACGCTGCCGCAGGCGCGTAAAGTGAAATGGATGCTGGATGTCGACCCCACGGACGGTTAGCGCTTCCTGTTAGATCATTTCGGTTTCTTGCCACGCATTTTTTGCGATCGGCGTCGAGAACACGATATTCATCACACTTTTTGTGCAAATTAAGCAACAAAACCTGCGTTCAATCTGTTATCACTGTCTGCGCAGAAAAGCGATACCCATAATCATAGAAAGTCAGCAGACAGGAGCGTTCTGCTGGCAGTCAGCGCCAGTTAACGCTGACGCAAGGAGAAAAGCGTTGAAGCAAAAGAAAGGCGTCACCACGGCGACGATGAAAGACGTGGCGGATGAAGCGGGGGTTTCCACCGCGACCGTATCCCGAACGTTAATGAACCCAGAGAAAGTCTCTGCGACCACCCGTAGGAAGGTCGAGCAGGCCGTCATCGCCGTTGGCTATTCGCCCCACACGCTCAACAGGAATCTCAAACGTAACGAATCGCGCACGATCCTGACGATCGTCCCGGATATCTGCGATCCCTATTTCTCCGAAATATTTCGCGGGATCGAGGAAACGGCAGCCGAACACGGCTATCTGGTGTTGATTGGCGATTGCGCTCACCAACATCAAAAAGAAAAAACCTTCGTCGACCTGATTATTACCAAGCAGATCGACGGCATGGTGTTACTCGGCTCCAATCTGCCGTTTGACGCAGGCCAGGAAGAGCAGCGTAATCTGCCGCCGATGGTGATGGCGAATGAGTTCTCACCGGATCTGGCGCTGCCCACCGTGCATATTGATAACCTGACCGCCGCCTTTGAAGCCGTACATTATCTTTATCAGGCGGGTCATCAGCGCATCGCCTGCATTGCGGGTCCGGAGCACATGCACCTGAGCCAATATCGCCTGCAGGGGTACATTCAGGCCTTGCGCCGCAATGGAATTCTGATCGATAACCAGTACATTTTTCGAGGCGATTTCAACTACGAAACTGGGATTAACGGCCTGATTGCGCTGATGCAGCACCCGCAACCGCCCAGCGCAATCTTCTGTCACAGCGACCTCATGGCATTGGGTGTTCTGGCGCAGGCCAGAAAGATGGGGCTGGACATCCCACGCGATCTCTCCGTTATCGGTTTCGATGATATCGAACAGGCGCAGTACAGCTGGCCACCTCTGACTTCTGTCGCCCAGCCTCGTTATCAGATCGGACGCGAGGCAATGCTGCTACTCTTAGAACAGTTGCAAGGTAACACGGTACAAAGCGGTTCCCGTCTGTTATCCAGTGAGCTGGTCATACGCGACAGCGTCGCCGCCCCGAATTACGCCCGTAACCGGCTTTAAGACTTCAGGTGCTGGTCAAATATTTGAGGGTTCAGTAACATTACCCCCTAATTATGTTATTTACCTATCAATTCACAGCGAAACGACAGTGGCACAAAGAGACTACGTGAGCCGAGGACGTTCATCAGGAACGCATCGGAAAACGACAAATAGCCGGAAAAAAAGCAACGCTTCAGGCGCGTCCAAAACGATGGTCGCACTCGCTGTTGCCGTTTTGGTCACCTTCGCAGGCGGTCTGTACTTTATCGCCCATAATAAACCGGACGAATCCCCCGTCCTGCCGCATCAGAATGCAGGCAAAGGTAACGGACTGCCACCCAAGCCGGAAGAACGCTGGCGCTATATTAAAGAACTGGAAAACCGTCAGTTGGGCGTCACCACGCCAACGGAGCCTTCCGCGGGTGGCGAGATTCAGTCGCCGGTGCAGTTGACGGACGAGCAGCGCCAGTTGTTGGAACAGATGCAGTCTGATATGCGTCGTCAGCCAACGCAGCTTTCCGAGGTGCCGTATAACGACCAGACGCAGATTCCGCGCTCGCAGGTAACGATTAAGCCACCGACGCAATTAATGCAGCAGCCGCCTGTCGTAACGACTCAGCCCACCACGCGGGCGCCTGTAGTCACGCAAACGGCGCCTGTTGTTTCCAGACAAGACATGCCAAAACAAGAAGCACCAAGACAGGAAGCACCGAAGCAACTGCCAGTTAAACAGCCTGAAGCGCCAAAAGTCGAGAAAGTCCAACACTGGGCGATTCAGTGTGGCTCCTTCAAAACGATGGACCCTGCAGAATCGGTAAGAGCACAGCTGGCGTTTGCCGGTATCGAAAGCCGCATCACCTCTAACGGCGGCTGGAACCGTATTCTGCTTGGGCCTTATAACACCCGTGCTGCCGCAGATAGCATGATCCAACGTCTTAAAGGCGCAGGCGCATCAAACTGTATTCCTCTTGCCAGCGGGGGTTGAAAAACCCCACGCTTTCCCCCATCTATAAAATCAATGTGCCCCGAATCATGCGGGGATCTTTTTCTTCAAACGGGGACTGACTCGTGACAACAATTGTAAGCGTACGCCGCAACGGCCAGGTGGTCATTGGCGGTGATGGACAAGCCACTCTGGGCAACACCGTGATGAAAGGCAACGTGCGTAAAGTGCGTCGTCTCTACCATGACCGCGTCATCGCGGGCTTCGCAGGCGGTACGGCGGATGCCTTCACCCTTTTTGAGCTTTTTGAGCGCAAGCTGGAATTGCATCAAGGTCATCTGGTAAAAGCGGCCGTCGAGCTGGCGAAAGACTGGCGTACCGACCGTATGCTACGCAAGCTGGAAGCCCTGTTAGCCGTTGCGGACGAAAACGCCTCGCTGATCATTACCGGTAATGGCGATGTCGTGCAGCCTGAAAACGATCTGATCGCGATTGGTTCCGGCGGTCCTTATGCACAGGCCGCAGCGCGTGCTTTACTGGAAAACACAGAGCTGGGTGCGCGTGATATCGTCGAGAAATCTCTGGGGATTGCTGGCGACATCTGTATCTACACCAATCAGTTCCACACGATAGAAGAATTAGCCTCCAAGGCGTAAGGATCAACTATGTCTGAAATGACCCCGCGCGAGATAGTCAGCGAGCTCGACAGCTATATCATCGGCCAGCATAAAGCGAAACGCGCCGTTTCCATCGCGCTGCGTAACCGCTGGCGCCGTATGCAGTTGGACGAAGCACTTCGTCATGAAGTGACGCCTAAAAACATTCTCATGATCGGCCCGACCGGCGTCGGTAAAACCGAAATCGCTCGTCGTCTGGCGAAGCTAGCCAACGCACCGTTCATCAAAGTGGAAGCCACCAAATTCACCGAAGTCGGCTATGTCGGTAAAGAAGTTGACTCTATTATCCGCGATCTGACAGATTCCGCGATCAAAATGGTGCGCCTTCAGTCCATCGAAAAAAACCGCTTCCGTGCGGAAGAGATGGCGGAAGACCGCATTCTGGACGTGTTGATTCCCCCCGCGAAAAACAACTGGGGACAGGCTGAAAGCACACCGGAGCCGTCTTCAACCCGTCAGGCATTCCGCAAGAAACTGCGTGAAGGCCAGTTGGATGACAAAGAGATCGAGATCGATCTGGCAGCCGCTCCCGTTGGCGTAGAGATCATGGCTCCTCCGGGCATGGAAGAGATGACCAACCAGCTCCAGTCCATGTTCCAGAACCTGGCAGGACAGAAGCAGAAAGCCCGTAAGGTCAAAATTAAAGACGCCTTCAAGCTGCTGATAGAAGAAGAAGCCGCCAAGCTGGTGAACCCGGAAGAGCTGAAACAGCAGGCGATTGAAGCTGTTGAACAGCACGGTATCGTGTTCATCGATGAGATCGACAAAATCTGTAAGCGTGGCGAAAGCTCCGGCCCAGATGTTTCCCGTGAAGGCGTTCAGCGCGACCTGCTGCCGCTGGTCGAAGGCTGCACCGTGTCCACCAAGCACGGCATGGTCAAAACTGACCACATTCTGTTTATCGCATCCGGCGCATTCCAGGTTGCCAGCCCGTCCGATCTGATTCCAGAATTGCAGGGGCGTCTGCCGATTCGCGTAGAGTTGCAGGCGCTGACCACAGAAGATTTCGAGCGCATCCTGACGGAACCCAGCGCCTCGCTGACCGAGCAGTACAAAGCGCTGATGGCGACGGAAGGCGTGAATATTTCGTTCACCCCCGATGGTATCCGCCGTATTGCCGAAGCCGCCTGGCAGGTCAACGAAAGCACCGAAAATATCGGTGCACGCCGTCTGCATACTGTGATGGAGCGTCTGATCGAGGACGTGTCTTACGACGCCAGCGAAATGAACGGTCAAAGTGTTACCATTGACGCAGATTACGTACGTAATCATCTGGATGAATTAGTAGCAGATGAAGATCTGAGTCGATTTATCTTATAATCCGTTTTCGCGGATCGCACGATTAACGATAAAGTGGGAGGCGTTGGCCTCCCACTTTTGTTTCTGACGCGCCATCACTGACTTTTCTTGTTTATAAACGGATGATTCACGCAATTGAATCGTCAATAAAATTGAAGCACACCATGACCTTATCGACCCATAGCAGCAAAACCAAAGCCTGGCTGGATAGCCTGCGTCCAAAGACGTTGCCATTAGCTTTTGCGTCCATCGTCACCGGCTCGGCGATCGCGAGCTGGCATAGCAGCTTTAAACCGGGCGTAGCATTACTGGCGTTGTTAACAGCCGGACTGCTGCAAATCCTTTCCAATCTGGCGAACGACTATGGGGATGCGATAAAAGGCAGCGATACCGAGGAACGCATCGGGCCGTTGCGCGGTATTCAGACCGGAGCGATTACACTGGCACAGCTACGCAATGCGCTAATCGTGACCGTGGCACTCACCATCATTTCCGGTGTGAGCTTGGTGATTCTGGCGTGTGAAAAGCCAGCGGATATCTTTGGTTTCCTGATTCTGGGGCTGCTGGCGATTTTCGCCGCCATCACCTATACCGTTGGCAACAAGCCCTACGGTTACATCGGACTTGGCGATATTTCGGTGCTGATCTTTTTCGGCTGGCTCAGCGTCGCAGGGTCGTATTACCTGCAAACGGGGTATTTCGACAGCGTCGTGATGCTGCCAGCAACGGCCTGCGGTCTGTTGGCGACGGCGGTATTGAATATCAATAACCTGCGCGATATCGATAACGATCGCATCAGCGGAAAAAACACGTTGGCAGTGCGTCTTGGAGCGGAAAAAGCGCGCTTCTACCATACGATGCTGCTGTTGCTGGCTCCGGTTTGTCTCGGTCTGTTTGCAACGTTTTATCTGCACAGTCTGGCAGGCTGGCTCTTTATTCTGACGCTTCCGTTACTCATTCAGCAGGCACGCTATGTACTGCGTGAAACCAGCGCATTCAGTATGCGTCCGATGCTGGAAAAAACGGTGAAAGGCGCGCTGCTGACCAACATTCTGTTCGCTGTCGGCGTGATATTGAGTTAGTGCGGGTAAAGTAAGCACAGGCGAAAAGCGGTGCGTATTTACTGATACGCATCAAGTTAACATTTGATGATTTTGCCAACAGCCGCCAGAAAGGGATATACTCATGATTCCGGCGGCAAACAGACGTTAATCCTATGAAATACGATACTTCCGAACTGTGCGATATCTACCACGAAGAGGTGAATGTTGTTGAGCCTCTGTTCTCTAATTTTGGCGGGCGTACTTCATTTGGTGGCAAAATCACCACAGTGAAATGTTTTGAAGATAACGGCCTGCTGTTCGATCTCCTTGAAGAGAACGGTCTCGGGCGCGTGCTGGTGATCGATGGCGGAGGCTCCGTGCGCCGCGCGTTGATTAACGCGGAAATCGCTCGGTTAGCGACGCAAAACGAGTGGGAAGGCATTGTCGTTTATGGCGCGGTGCGTCAGGTTGACGATTTGGCCGAGCTGGATATCGGTATTCAGGCGATGGCGGCCATTCCGGTCGGCGCGGGTAGCGAAGGCATCGGCGAGAGCGATATTCGCGTCAACTTCGGTGGTGTCACTTTTTTCTCCGGTGACCATCTGTATGCCGATAATACCGGTATTATTTTGGCGGAAGACCCGCTGGATATTGAATAATATCGTTGAATTCCTGCGTTTTTATTGCGGTGACATCAGCACAAAAAAGGGCGATAAACGCCCTTTTTTATTTGGCTCAATCGATAAGCCGTTACTTCATCTGAGCCAGCAAGTCCTATTAGACTTCTTCCATTTTGCCTAACAGCGCGCGCAGGCGCTCTTGCCATACCACTTGCTCTTCTTTCAATTGCTCGTTCTCGCGCACCAGCGCTTCACGTGAACCCGCTGCCGCCTGAACATCCTGCGACAGCGCATTGTTCTGCTCTTTCAGCTCTTCAATTTCCATTTGCAACAGCGTGATGGTATCAATCGCCTGCTGAACTTTCGCTTCCAGCTTTTCAAACACTTCAAATGACATTCTTCAAACCCCTTTTAATCGCAACAAGGCAAAGATCGGTTAACGCTGGCTTTCGGACTCCATAACCAACACTCAACGGTGTCGCGTCATCCGCCCGTAAACATAATCCTGACCGCGGGACGGCTGGCAAGACAGACCATAGCGAAATTGTATGTAGCCAACCGCCACCTGTCTAGCACACATCCCCCATTACGCGAGTGTGGCAGCTTTTCTTACGTAACACTATCAGTACAAACTGAAAAACAGGCAGCACAAACTGAAAACGACTCCTGTTCGCTTCTCCATGACTCCTATTGTGTTAATAAATTTAACCTGAGCGTTACTATCAACCGTGGGCGAAAAACCACCGCGAGTCATTTTATAAGCGAATACGCTCATTTTATTGACGCACAACACACATTTAAATTTCGATATTTCTCGTTTTCGCGCGCTAACGATAAATTCACATCATAAATACATTTAAAACAGAGGATGCCCCCAACGGTATCCTTAGACCTACCACTCTGTATGTTACCCAGCAGGAAAAAATATGAGCCAAGCAGAACGTTCAACGCTAAAAGGCCAGTGCATCGCCGAGTTTCTCGGCACTGGCCTGCTGATTTTCTTCGGTGTCGGCTGTGTCGCCGCCTTGAAACTGGCGGGAGCCAGCTTCGGACAGTGGGAGATCAGCATCATTTGGGGTCTGGGGGTTGCGATGGCAATCTACCTGACCGCCGCCATTTCCGGTGCTCACCTCAACCCAGCCGTCACTATTGCCCTGTGGCTGTTTGCCTGCTTCGATGGGCACAAGGTTGTGCCTTACATTCTGGCGCAGATTGCAGGAGCCTTTTGTGCCGCTGCACTGGTCTACGGTCTGTATCACAATCTGTTCGTGGATTATGAACAAACCAACAATATGGTGCGCGGCAGCACCGAAAGCCTGAGTTTAGCGGGCATTTTCTCAACCTATCCGAACCCACACATTTCTGTCATGCAGGCGCTACTGGTTGAAACCGTCATCACCGCCATACTGATGTGCCTGATTCTGGCGCTGACCGATGATGGTAACGGTATCCCACGCGGGCCACTCGCTCCGCTGCTGATCGGTATTTTGATTGCCGTTATCGGTGCATCCATGGGGCCGCTGACCGGCTTCGCCCTTAACCCCGCGCGTGACTTTGGTCCTAAGCTGTTCGCGTTTCTGGCGGGCTGGGGCAACGTAGCCTTCACCGGTGCACGCGACATTCCTTACTTCCTGGTTCCCATCTTCGGCCCCATTATCGGTGCCTGTCTGGGTGCCTTCGGCTATCGCGCACTGATTGGCCACAATCTGCCATGCGATGTGTGCGAACCCGAGGCAGAAAGTACCCCGCGTCGTGAAAGCCGTTAAACTTAACGCTACGACCATCCTATTTCACGGTTAATCATTACAGGATTGGATTTATGAACCCGGAAAAAAAATACATTGTCGCGCTCGACCAAGGCACAACCAGCTCCCGCGCCATCGTACTGGATCACGATGCCAATATCGTTAGCGTTTCACAGCGTGAATTCACCCAGATCTATCCAAAAGCAGGCTGGGTAGAGCACGACCCAATGGAGATTTGGGCATCACAAAGCTCAACGCTGAACGAAGTGCTGGCTAAAGCCGACATCAGCGCGGATGAAGTCGCGGGCATTGGCATCACCAACCAGCGTGAAACCACCGTCGTATGGGAAAAAGAGAGCGGCAAGCCAATTTATAACGCCATCGTCTGGCAGTGTCGTCGTACCGCTGAAATTTGCGAAAAGCTGAAGAAAGACGGTCTGGAAGAGTACGTTCGCAACACCACCGGTCTGGTGGTCGATCCCTACTTCTCCGGCACCAAGGTGAAATGGATTTTGGATCACGTTGAAGGCTCCCGTGAACGCGCCAAACGCGGCGAACTGCTGTTTGGTACCATCGATACCTGGCTGATTTGGAAAATGACGCAAGGGCGTGTCCACGTAACGGATTACACCAACGCCTCCCGCACCATGCTATTTAACATTCATACGCTGGAATGGGATACCCGCATGCTGGAAGCGCTGGATATTCCGCGCGAAATGCTGCCGGAAGTGCGCGCGTCTTCAGAAGTCTACGGCCAGACCAACATTGGTGGTAAAGGCGGTACGCGTATTCCTATCGCTGGTATCGCGGGTGACCAGCAGGCGGCGCTGTACGGCCAGCTTTGCGTCAATCCGGGCATGGCAAAAAACACCTACGGCACGGGCTGCTTCCTACTGATGAACACGGGTAAAGAGGCGGTACTATCCAAACACGGCCTGCTGACCACCATCGCCTGCGGCCCACGCGGTGAAGTTAACTACGCGCTGGAAGGCTCGGTGTTCGTTGGCGGCGCATCTATCCAATGGCTGCGTGACGAGTTGAAGCTGATCGGCGACTCAATGGACTCCGAATACTTCGCAACGAAAGTGAAGGATTCTAACGGCGTTTACGTCGTCCCTGCCTTCACCGGTTTGGGTGCCCCTTACTGGGACCCGTATGCCCGTGGCGCGATCTTCGGTCTGACCCGTGGCGTGAATGCGAACCACATCATTCGTGCAACGCTGGAATCCATTGCCTTCCAGACCCGCGACGTACTGGATGCCATGCAGGCGGACGCCAATACGCGCCTGAAAGCGCTGCGTGTCGACGGTGGCGCGGTCGCCAACAACTTCCTGATGCAGTTCCAGTCCGATATTCTCGGTACGCGCGTGGAACGTCCAGAAGTGCGTGAATCCACGGCACTGGGTGCCGCTTTCCTGGCGGGCTTAGCGACAGGCTTCTGGAACGATCTGGATGAAGTGAAGAGCAAAGCCACGATCGAGCGTGAATTCCGCCCCAGCATTGAAACGGTAGAGCGCAACGTGCGCTACAGCGGCTGGCAGAAAGCCGTGGCTCGTGCTCGTAACTGGGAAGACCACGACGCGTAATCCGCCAACGCATCTATCCACATCGGGCGCGCCTGTCGCGCCCGTTTTTTCCCTATCGCCCAACCGCCTCCCTACATCGTTGTGATAAAATCCTGCCCACATCCTAATGTTGCTCGTTTAAGAACCGAGATACCGGGGCGACCACAGTGCGAGGTGTCCCTGCGGGAACCTCATCACCGTGTTTCCCCTAAATCCATACTTAAGTGGTTAACATGAGGCCGCTCCTTTTCCCGATCGACAATAGACAGGTATTTATGAAACGTGAATTAGCCATCGAGTTCTCGCGCGTCACCGAAGCAGCCGCGCTGGCAGGCTATAAGTGGTTAGGCCGTGGCGACAAGAATGCCGCCGACAATGCGGCCGTACAGGCAATGCGCATCATGCTGAATCAGGTCAATATCAACGGTCAGATTGTCATCGGTGAAGGGGAAATCGACGAAGCGCCTATGCTGTTCATCGGCGAGCAGGTCGGTACCGGTCAGGGCGATGCCGTCGACATTGCCGTCGATCCGATTGAAGGCACACGGATGACGGCAATGGGTCAAGCGAACGCGCTGGCCGTGTTGGCCGTTGGCGAAAAAGGCACGTTTTTGCACGCGCCAGATATGTACATGGAAAAGCTGATTGTCGGCCCCGAGGCAAAAGGCGTGATTGACCTCAACCTGCCGCTGGCAGACAACCTGCGTAATGTCGCGCTGAAGCTGGGTAAACCGCTAAGCCAATTAACGGTGACTATACTCGCTAAACCGCGCCACGATACCTGTATCGTGGACATGCAGCAGTTGGGTGTGAAAGTGTTCGCGATCCCAGACGGCGACGTTGCGGCATCCATCCTCACCTGCATGCCAGACAGCGAAGTTGACGTGCTGTACGGCATCGGCGGAGCACCGGAAGGCGTGATTTCAGCGGCCGTTATTCGCGCACTTGATGGCGATATGCAGGGACGTTTGCTGGCACGTCATCAGGTCAAAGGCGATAGCGCTGAAAACCGCCGCATCGGTGAAGATGAGCTGGCACGCTGCCGCCAAATGGGCATCGAAGCCGGTGGCGTCCTCAAGCTTGATGACATGGCGCGCAACGATAACGTGATTTTCTCTGCAACCGGCATCACCAAAGGTGATTTGCTGGACGGGATCGCGCGTAAAGGCAACATGGCTACCACAGAAACACTGCTGATCCGCGGCAAATCCCGCACGATCCGCCGGATTAAATCGACGCACTATCTGGATCGTAAGGATCGTATGCTGCACAAGTTCCTGCTGTAATTGAAGCAACAAACTTCATGACTATCTATCTGCGGATCGCAAAAGACCCTGACAAAGTGGTTGATATTAGGGAGATAATCACTGCCTATGAGGTCTACCTGACAGTACACCATAAATTTCGGCCTAGAAATTCATCTGGTATCATGTTAGATGCGAACGCGACGTGGATACTAGCTCGCGACTACAGGACAGAAGAGATAAAGATGGTTACATGTCCTCACTGCGATAGTCATTTCATTTCGCCATATGATGATATGCCAAAGCATAAGTGTCCGTTTTGCGAAGGTTGAATAGGTAAAATAAAACATTACAAGGGAAATCGTGATGAAGCTAAACACACTAACAATTGGTTTACTGACGGCTGTAACCGTGCTGAGCGGGTGTGCCAGCAATCAGCCTCCCATTCCTGTGGATCAGAATCCGTCTACAGCGCTGAAGTTCGCTCGGGCAATGGATTTGATGGTCATCACCGATGAAGGGGATGACTACCTCATTTATAACCAGCTCGCAGACAGCAACCATATCTACCCATTAGAAAAACCTGTCCGTGCCGGGCAAGCAGGTAAAACCCAAAAGGCAGGGAACGGGATGGCTGATGCGATTGCCGGGCTGGTTACGAATACGACGGTCGTTCCATTAATTGGTTTGTTAACAGCTCGTGGGCCAAATGTAGTAATGGATGGTGTTCCGCGTATTGGTTCATGGACTAGTGATGACGAGTATAAAGACGGTAAGAAAATTTACGATATCGTACAAACAATCTTGCCAAAAATGGATGGTTACAAAACAACCAAGACCTGCCTTGAGGGAGGAATAAATGTTTTTTATATGAATAAACATCGAGGCACTAATGGTAAGCCGGTGGATCTCAGCCCTGAACGCCTGCCAAGACCACCAATTGACACGGCTTCAATGTTAAAACCGTTTGGTTTAACCCAATGCTTCTTTAATATCGCATCAAAACCATCAAACCAAAATCTGATGATTGATATGAGTGTGAAACTGGGTGATAAACGCGCCCTGTTTATTCCGGGTTATGATAGCCACCAGCCGTATATCTACCATAACGGGAATGTTCTGCCCTTTAAAAAAGGCTGACCGATATACGGAAAAAAACCCTCCGAAGCGCTGAGGGATTCCCATAAATCAGTGCTAATAAAGCAACACCATACTTCGATAAGTGTTGGCGAGGAGGTACGGTGCTCAGCACCGTTCTTAACATTAGCGGAAAGTGTCGCAGGACATTCTCCGCTAATGTCAGGTACGATATGACATGCCGCGATTTCAGACTGTTGGCCTGATATCTAAGATGTTTCAGCGTCATATCCCAAAAGTCAGAGCACTGTTCTCTTCATGCTAAGTCGTAGCACACGCCCGACATAGGGGGCTACGCCAGCCCCTATGAACCCCGGCTTTTGGCGGAACATTCGCGCTTCAAAACCCAGACAGGAAAAATGGCCTCACGGCCTTTTGCCTTAATCAGAAAGCAGCAGAAAATGACATTTAAAATCAGAAAGTAACTTCAAAGCAAGAGTTGAACCGCGCTCGGGTGAAGTCGATACACAGGAAACTAAATTATTAAACTCAACCACCAGCAATGTGATGGTTCATTTGGATAAACAACAAAGCCCGTCATCACGGGCTATATGTGAGGTTTATTTTCCGAGGAAACCAGAAATAGAAGAGGTAGCAGTGGCTGCTTTTGCCTCACTGAGAAGTTTCTCCCAGTCATCTGGCGGATCGCCCGCTTTTAACATTCCTGAAAACACCTTATAGGCGTCTGTCTTTGAACCGTAAGCGCGAAGTGTCTCAAAATCATTTACCCAACCGATAATGATGGTCTTATGCTCCGCACTGCAACGATAGAACAAACGAAACTGCGACAAGAACTTTGCGCGGAACCAATGTTTGAATTCATCGCCTAGAGTGTCTCCCTGACGGTATTGCGCGTTAAGGGGATCGGCTGCTATCCATTCCTCAATCACACGCTCAATCGCATGTAGGAGCTTTGTTTCCTTCTTGCCAAGGTATTCACCGGGTTTTGCAGCCTTTAGCTCAACAACCTTTTGAGTAAGTTCTGCTATTTGCAGCAAAAAGCATGAATGAAAGAAGACTTTCCAACCATTTACTTCTAAATACTCCATGTCTCACCGCCTTGCTTTTTTAGTTAGTCATCAGTAAGCGGCGCGTCTAAATCGACCTCAACTCCAGCAGTTAATGCTTTGATGCTTTCCCAGAACACTACCGGTACGGGATAAATGTTCTGTGGGTTTTTCTTCATGTCGTTTTCGAGAAAAGCCAGAAACTGCGATATAACTGGGTCGTCCTGTTCTTCTTCCTGTCGGGACATGATGACTTTGCCGCCTGCAAGTAAGGTGTACTTAATGTACTCACCTGGCTTGAGATGCAAAGCATCGCGTATTGCTGCCGGAATCGTTGTCTGGCTGCGTTCGGTGAGTCGAGACTCCGCGCGCAGTGACACGTCCGCTGTATTAATGTGAATAGTCATTGATTAAACCCTCTTGTATTTATTCCCACTTCTTCATTCGCCGGGAATATGTTCATGCCATGTCCCCAGAAACTCCCATACTGCGGAGCCATCGGTTTGCTAAACCGCTGGGGTTTCTCCTCTTAAGTTTAAGTCGCATGAGTTGCGATTGCCCGGATGAGCACAGCAATTATAATGCATCTGCATTGTGAAATGCAAATGCATTAATCTAACTAAAAACAGGCTTTAAACCGACAGTGGCTCAAAGAGGGGGATAATCCAGCGCCGAAGCGGTTTTTTTTATTTATGACCTCGTGCTTACTTAACTCTCATTTTATCACCAAGCGTCTCTTTAGTGCCTTTAACATCGACACCATCGACTCCGCTCTGAAAACGTTCTGCTGACCACCGATCGGCTGACTGATTGTTTCACAGTTGTTAATAAATGGCGTATCGTAGATGCTCGACTTACATGCAAAAATAGCAGCGTCTAATGCAAGCTACAGGAGCAGAAAAATATGGCTGAATGGGTGACAGGCAAGGTAGTTCAGGTAGAAAACTGGACAGAAAGTCTGTTTAGCATTCGGGTTCACGCGCCCACCGATGCATTCACTGCCGGGCAGTATGGCAAACTGGCGCTGGAGATTGATGGCGAGAAGGTGCAGCGCGCTTATTCCTACGTGAATGCGCCCAGCGATCCCACGCTTGAGTTCTATCTGGTGACGGTGCCAGAAGGTAAGCTCAGCCCGCATCTGCATGCGCTTCAGCCCGGTTCAGACGTCCTGATCGTCAAAGAGGCTGCCGGCTTTTTCGTACTGGAAGAAGTGCCTGATTGTGAAACGCTGTGGATGCTGGCAACAGGGACGGGCATTGGCCCTTATCTGTCGATTCTTCAGGAAGGCAAGGGTCTGGAGCGTTTTAAGAATATTGTGCTGGTGCACGCCGCCCGCTTCTCACGCGATCTGAGCTATCTGCCGCTGATGCAGCAATTACAGCAGCGCTACCACGGTCAACTGCGTATTCAAACGGTCGTCAGTCGGGAAGAAGAAACGGGCTCGCTGACGGGCCGCATTCCCCAGCTTATCAGCAGCGGTACGCTGGAAGCCGCCGTGGGCCTGCCGATGGATGCAGCAACCAGCCACGTCATGCTGTGCGGTAACCCGCAGATGGTACGCGACACTCAGCTGTTGCTGAAAGAAGAACGTCAGATGACCAAGCACCTGCGCCGCAGGCCCGGCCATATGACCGCCGAAAACTATTGGTAAACCGCGTTTTATACCAACTAGCGGCGGAAACGAAACGGCTCCGCCGCTGCCCCAAAGCGGTTTTCTCCTTTTGTCCCCAGAAAAACGCCGCAGTCGAGCAGCGTCATCACGACAATCAGGATAGGCAAGAAACGGCCAATGCCCCACTGCCAGATGGGCGAGAACATCGTCCAATTCCCCGAAACCAACATCCACGCCACCACGAGCAGAAGCGCCCACCAGCCGCTCTTATTACGGTCATGCAGCCGTTTCACCATGATCGCCGCCGTCGGCCACAGTAATACCACCAAACCAAACGCCGTCGATTGCGTATCCAGCCAGCTTTGGCCAGATAGCGTAAACAGCACCGCCATCAATGCGACCCAAATCGCCATCCAAAGCCAGAAATCACGACGACCGACTCGGCCTTTAAACGAGAAGCACCACTGCTGTAATGTCATTAACGATAACGCCCTGAATTGTCGGCCTCTCTGGCCGAATTAATCTGTATTTTACGCTGGCTGATTTTACCTCAACCGAGACAGTTGCCCGCAATCTTTACGCGATTTTTGTCAGCCACGTGTGATTTCTCACAACGACGTACTATGTTTGACAACAACGTATTATGTTTGACAACGACGTACTATTTTTGACAACAACGCACAAATGCCGTTTTAATCAAACGTATTCCGCCGTTAGCGGCCTGGACATCTTCTGCAGTGGTTGACCCGAATCCCTATGACACGAAAACGCATCGCTTCACTTTTGGTTTTATCATCGCTAGTGCTGTACCAGACTCACGCAGGAGCCGATCCGACGTTCCCGCCTAAAACCTCAGCCAATGCGCCGTATCTGCTGGCTGGAGCCCCCACCTTCGATCAAACCATCACGCAGTTTCGTTCTCGCTATAATCTGAGTAATCCGACGCTGCCGATCGGGGAATTTAGGGTTGTCGACACCGGTAATATCACCAGCATCTTGACCCGCGCCGCCAGCCGGATCAACGACAACCTCTATGCCTCAACCGCGTTGGAAAAAGGCACCGGGAAAATCAAAACGCTGCAAATTACCTGGCTACCGCAACCGCAAAGTGAACAAGAAACCGCAGTGCGTCGTAAGCAGGCCATCGACTATATGGCTGCGCTGGCGCGCACATTCGCACCGTCACTGACGGAAGAACAGAGTGTGAAAAAAGTCACAGGACTGCTGGAAAAAGGCAAGGGACAGCGCTTTTATCAGCAAACGGAAGGAGCTTTGCGTTATGTTGTTGCAGATGATGGTGAAAAAGGGCTAACTTTTGCTGTTGAACCGATTAAGCTAACGCTATCTGAACCGTGATCAACACGGTAATTAATGACGAAAAACAGAGCCACGGTCACATTTCGTCTCTATACTGTGGGCAGGTCATATTGCCTAACGGCAGTAAAATTTATGCATCGGTTCATTAACACCTTGATTTACTAACATATTGATTCATTCGCGATTCCGGCTGGAGGAAAAAAGATGCGACATCCATTAGTTATGGGTAACTGGAAGCTGAACGGCAGCACTAACATGGTCAACGAACTGATCGCGGGTCTGCGTAAAGAGCTCAGCACCGTTGACGGCTGTGGCGTAGCGATTGCACCACCGGCTATCTACCTCGATCAAGCTAATCACCAACTGGCCGGCAGCCGCATTGCGCTGGGCGCGCAGAACGTTGACGTGAACCTTTCCGGCGCTTTCACCGGCGAAACGTCTGCCGAGATGCTGAAAGACATCGGCGCGAAATACATCATCATCGGACACTCTGAGCGCCGAACCTACCACAAAGAAAGCGATGAATTCATTGCGAAGAAATTTGGCGTGCTGAAAAATGTCGGTCTGATTCCGGTGCTGTGCATTGGCGAAACCGAAGCAGAAAACGAAGCGGGCCAGACGGAAGCCGTCTGTGCACGTCAACTGGACGCTGTGCTGAATACACTGGGCGCGAAAGCATTTGAAAACACCGTTATCGCCTACGAACCTGTATGGGCCATCGGTACCGGCAAATCTGCAACCCCAGCACAGGCTCAGGCGGTTCACAAATTCATCCGTGATCACATCGCTAAGCAAGATGCAGCTGTTGCTGAGCAAGTGATCATCCAGTACGGCGGTTCGGTGAATGCGGCGAATGCCGCCGAGCTGTTCACCCAGCCGGACATCGACGGCGCGCTGGTTGGCGGTGCATCACTGAAAGCTGACGCCTTTGCTGTCATCGTGAAAGCGGCAGCCGACGCTAAACGCGGCTAAGCGTTGACAGAAAACGGACGGACATCTGTTCGTCCAATGAAAAAGCCGGTTCGTGCTGTCGCGCCAACCGGCTTTTTTTGATCTCATTCAACTATCAGCACCACTAGATTCACTGTCAGCTTGTCTGGCTATTTCTATACGTTTGACTTCATATTTATTGTAGCTACAATAAACAAATGAAAATTATATTCGACCCGATTAAGAATCAGAGTAATAAGCAAAAACACGGCGTTTACTTGGCCGATGCTAAATATCTTGATTGGGACCGAATGGTTGCCGCATCTGACTCTCTTGGTAACTACAGCGAAGACCGTTACATCGGTATCACTTACGGCCTTGCTTATCTCAACAACCGAATTTATGTCGTAGTATTTACTTACAGCGATGGAGACGACGAAGAAATTTACCGCATCATCAGTTTGCGGAAAGCCACTAAAGCGGAGGTGGAAAAATATGCCAAAACTTAAGCAGGGTACTATCCTCCCTACGGATGAGGAAGACCGTAAAATTCAGGAAGCTATCGCACAAGATCCTGATACACGCTCGCTTGAAGGTGAGAACGTGCAGCTTATGCCTTTCAGTAAATTGAAAGCAATGCGCAAACAGGGACGCCCCGTTAAACCTGCACCAAAAGTACAAGTCAGTATTCGATACTCACCGGAAGTTATCGCAGCTTTCAAAGCGACTGGTCGCGGTTGGCAAACCCGCATGGATGCAGCGATGGCGGATTGGCTTAAAAACCATTCCCCAAGCGACATCAAAATTTGATGCAACTTCTAAAACCAGCCTTTTACGCTAATCCTGATGAGATGATCCCCCTGTGAGCCGCATGCTAACAGGGGGAATAATCACGGCTAGCGTGATCGCCCACCGTCAGAGAATAGGAAACGTTACTTCGCCGCAGGGATTTGCTGCGTAATGCAGTGAATATTTCCCCCGCCCAGCAGGATTTCCCGCGCAGGCACGCCGCTAATCACGTAGCCAGGGAACATCTGTTGCAGCAGATCGCGTGCAACATCATCCGTCTTCTCATCCAGCAGCGGGAAAACAATCTGCTGGTTGCTGATCAGGAAATTCACATAAGAACCCGCCAGGCGGGAACCGGCAAGTCGTTCAACGGCATCGCCGCTGTCCACGCTCTGTGCTTCCTCTTTGGTTGCATACAGTGGACCGGGGGCAGGTAATTTCCAGATTTTCAACTGTCGACCCTGAGCATCTTTGGCCGTAGATAACACACGATAAGCGGCCATAGAGCGCACATACTGCGGATCGTTTTCATCATCCGTCCAGTGCAGCGCCACTTCGCCGGGGCGCACGAAGCAGCACATATTATCGATATGCCCGTCGGTTTCGTCGTTATACACGCCTTCTTCCAGCCAGATAACCGTCGAAATATCGAGGTAATCACGCATCAGCTGTTCGATTTCCGCCTTGCTTAAATGCGGGTTACGGTTCGGATTGAGCAAGCATTCTGCCGTGGTCAACAGGGTGCCTTCACCATCAACATGGATCGACCCACCTTCCAGAATCAGCGGCGCAGCATAGCGTGCGGCCTGATGATAGTCCAGCACCTGTGCCGCCACTTTCTCATCCTGACGCCAGTCTTCATACAGACCGCCCAGCTCGCCGCCCCAGGCGTTGAACTGCCAGTCGATACCCCGACGCTGACCGGCCTGATTCAGCACGATGGTTGGACCAGTGTCACGCATCCAGGCGTCGTCACTTTCCATTTCCACCAACGTGACGTTCACCGGCATCACTTTTTGCGCATCTGCCATGTAGCGTGCAGGCACGCCCATGATAACCGGCGTGTTCTGGGCGATGGCTTCCGCCACGCGCGCGAACGTTTTCTGCGCCGGAACACCCTGCTCGCGCCAGTTGTCGGTACGATACGGCCAAATCATCCACACGGCATCATGCGGTGCCCATTCGGCGGGCATCGCAAAGCCATCCTGCTGCGGCGTAGTGAGATGAGGAGTAGCTAACTGTGACATCACTTATCTCCCGGTCTTGCCGTCAGAGGTGGCAATCGTGCCGTACATTTCCGGGCGACGGTCGCGGAACAGGCCCCATGACGCACGCTGTGCCGCAATGGCTTCTAAATCAAATTCATGCACCAAAATCGCTTCATCCGTCTTATTGGCCTGTGCCAACAGCGCCCCCGTTTGGTCGGCAATGAAGGACGAGCCGTAGAACGTCATTTCCAGACCGTCGATGTATTTGCTGGCTTCTGTACCAATACGGTTGGATGCGATTACCGGCACCAGATTCGCGGCGGCGTGACCTTGCTGAACGCGGGTCCAGTGCGGCTGGCTGTCGATGTCTGGGTAAGCGGGTTCAGAACCAATCGCGGTCGGATAGAAAATCAGCTCGGCACCCTTCAACGCCAGGCTGCGTGCGGTTTCTGGGAACCACTGATCCCAGCAAATGCCCACGCCGATTTTTGCGTAGCGCGTCTGCCAGACTTTAAAACCGGTATCGCCCGGAATGAAGAATTGCTTCTCCTGGTACGCCGGGCCATTCGGAATGTGCGTTTTGCGATAAACATCCAGCACAGAACCGTCCGCGTCAATCATCACCAGCGAGTTGTAATAGGCGTTATTGGCACGCTCAAAGAAGCTCAACGGCAACACCACGTTCAGCTCCGCCGCCAGTGCGGAAAAATGCTTAATCAGCGGGCTGGTTTCCAGCTCCTGCGCCAGCGCATAGTGCTCTGGGCTTTGATCGATACAGAAATACGGTGCGGCAAACAGTTCCTGAATCAGGATAACCTGCGCGCCTTTTGCATGCGCTTGTCGCACCAGTTTTTCAGCGTTTTCGATATTCTTGGGCAGATCCCAGGAACACGCCATTTGTGTTGCGGCAACGGTAACTTTTTTCATGCGAAAACCTCAATAATCTCTATGTATACCCGCCCTTTCACGCCGGGCAGATATTGGCAAGTAAGCACTTTTCTCGGCAATGGGCGCTATCATGCATCGGCACCAACAGGCGCGCCCTTAACGAGTGTAGGCCAACACGCCGACTCATGTCCGACGGGAACGTTCCGTTAAGGTATTGACCGAAAATGACATACGCATTATGCCAGTTAATGACGAGACTTCACTATGCTGAAAATGAATGATCTGCGTGATGGATTCCACAGGAAAAATCGGCACGTAATTTGACGGCACCCTCAAAATCATCGGCTTTCTCTAATCAATAACAGCACTTGTTTTTGGTTATGACTCAAATACGTTGTAATGGTATTTTCGATATCGGTACCAATGATTTTTTCATGTAGTTCAAATGAACGGGTTCTGTCTGCTGACAATATCGGCACGGCACTTCGATAGTGACTGTCATAAAACGTATCCTTAAAAAAAGACTTTATAAAATTAACGCTTTTAAGTCACCACCTAATTATTTTCATCGCCGAAATATACGTGAGGAACGTGTGCAATAGCCATCACAAAGAGATTCGACACAACTTGAAAAAAATATAATCTGAATTTACATAACGAAATAAAAAATAATATTCATGCGAATTTCACTATCATTCCGTAAAATATATTAAATTTTATTATTTTTTACATAATTATTTTTTGTATTGTTGCATGTCATTTTTTGTTAAATGAAATTTAATTATTTTCAAGTTACAATTATTTTATATGTGCGTAATTTACACGTAGTAACCCATGTTAATAAAATGTACTAGTAAGAAGGTGGCGTGATCTGGGGGAAATAGCGAAAACCATGTTCTTGACTTTCTTTACAAAAAGAATAACTCACTGATAAATAATCATAAATTATTTATATCAGATGCTAATTTTTCATAACAATTGAAATTAATTGGACCAAAACTCACGCTCTGAAAGTGGTGACCGCTGATGAGTACCACCTACTATTTGAAAAATTACCTTCATATAGAATCACCTTCATATAAATAGTTTCTTACAGCGTTTTAATTGACTATCAATCTCAGGCATGGTCAGGTGTGGATAGTTACGATGTAGCTGAATCCTATCATACATATAAATACAGCAGGACCATGAAAATATACTGACATAGTCAACAAAAGCAAATTGGCCATGCAGTTAAACGGGTTGCAGTAATATATACTTCGCTGTTATGCCCACCACCGTATTACTCACTTATTAAAAGGTAAACCTTATGAAAGCGGTAAATTATAAACCAACCATCTGGACTCGTGCAGATGTCTTGAAAATTAATGAAAATGATCCAACTACCACACAACCCTTGGTTAGCCCTGATTTTCCAGTCATGAATAATAATATATTTATCTGGGACACCATGCCGCTGCGTACCTTGGAGGGTACTATAGTATCCATCAACGGCTGGTCTGTAATTTTAACCCTGACGGCTGACCGGCATCCGCATGATCCGCAGTATATTGATGGTCAAGGCAATTATGATATCAAGGCCGACTGGGAGGACCGGCATGGACGCGCACGGATGTGTTATTGGTATTCTCGAACCGGTAAAGACTGGATTTTCGGTGGCCGCGTGATGGCCGAAGGGGTTTCACCGACAGCTCGCGAATGGGCAGGGACGCCGATACTGCTGAATAGCGAGGGCGATATCGACCTTTATTATACATGCGTCACACCAGGCTCCACAATTGCCAAAGTCCGTGGTCGGATTGTGACGTCTGACGAGGGCGTTCAACTGTTGGACTTCAACGAGGTCAAGCGACTGTTCGAGGCGGATGGGGTTTATTACCAGACTGAAGCTCAGAATGCTACCTGGAACTTTCGTGATCCAAGCCCGTTTATCGATCCGAAGGACGGTAAATTATATATGGTGTTTGAAGGTAATGTGGCTGGCGATAGAGGTTCACATGTTGTAGGACCGGCTGAAGTAGGGCTAGTGCCACCAGGCTATGAATATGTAGGTGGTGCGCGCTTTCAGGTTGGTTGTATCGGTTTGGCTGTAGCTAAAGATCTAAAAGGCGATGAATGGGAGATTCTGCCGCCCCTAATCACAGCGGTTGGTGTCAATGACCAGACTGAACGCCCACACTATGTGTTTCAGGATGGAAAATATTACCTGTTCACAATCAGTCATAAGTTCACCTACGCCGACGGGTTGACTGGACCCGACGGGCTATACGGTTTTGTAAGTGACCGTTTGTTTGGCCCTTACACGCCCATGAATACTTCCGGTTTAATACTTGGTAACCCACCTAAGCAACCGTTCCAGACTTATTCACACTATATGATGCCGAATGGTTTGGTGACATCGTTTATCGATAGTGTCCCGACCAGCGGTCAAGATTTCCGTATCGGCGGTACCGAGGCGCCTACGGTAAAGATCATGCTAGAGGGCAATCGTTCTTTTGTGAGAGAAGTATTTGATTACGGTTATATCCCTGCGATGCAGAATATTTTGTTACATCAGTAATGTTCAATGCTAAACATTACTAGTAGGCTGGATGCGGATGCGCGGGTTATCCGCGAGCGGGATACCGCACGCACCGTAACGCGAACGCTGATCGGGGAAAACGAAGGTGACGACGCGCTGACCAGTACTTTCGTATACAGCTCTGCGCCGTCCGGCAACAGGTACAGTTGCCGGACGGCGCAGAGCTCACCCTTGCTCATGATGCCGCTGGGCGGGAAGCGTCCCGTTCAGGCAGTGCATTCGTCCAGCAGTTGGAATATGACGTGATGGGCAGGCTGACCCGTGACATGAGCTTTCAGCAGCAGGACGGGCGGTGTACTGGCCTATACATTTGGCCCCACACGGATGAAACCTGCTGTGAGTTATTGGCACGCCTTACACCATTTAACATCGGAATGATAACCCGCAATGAGTGGGGCAGTGATGCCAGAAAAGTGCCAAAGGATACGCATCTGACAGGCAAAATCTTCACTCAACGTATTGAGCGTAACAACCTGACATTGAGGACGCGCATTAAACGTCTGGCCCGAAAAACAATCGGCTTCGCACACTCGATTGAGTTACATGAGAAAGTCATCACAGCTTTCATTGTGAAATACATGTTCTACTAATTGGATTCATCACCACGTGGGATAAGATACAAGCCGCCCCGTACCAGGCGCGTGCTACGAGGTAGCATGAAAATAATGACATTAATTGCGCACCCTGTCTCTTCGTCCGCATAAAATGGACGAAGAGACAGAGTGCATCAGCTTTCTTAGGTCAGAAAAATTAAAACTAGAACAGTTTTTTCGCTGTATCCAGCCAGTCGCCTTTGAAAGGACGCTTCATGTTCTCAATGGCATCAACGATGTCGTGGTGCACCATTTTTTCATTCTGGATACCGACACAGCGGCCGCCGTAACCCTGCTGTAGCAGCTCAATAGAGTAGGCGCCCATGCGTGAGGCCAGAATACGGTCGTAGGCAACCGGCGAGCCGCCGCGCTGAATGTGGCCGAGTACGGTCGCACGGGTTTCGCGTCCCGTTTCTTTCTCAATGTATTTCGCGAGTTCATCGACATCGCACACCAGTTCGGTGATCGCCACAATCGCGTGTTTCTTGCCTTTCTCGATGCCCGCTTTAATTTCACAGACCAGATCTTCTGGGCTGAATGGCACTTCCGGCAGAACGATGAACTCACAGCCGCCGGCAATCGCCGCCGCCAGCGTCAGGTCACCGCAGTGGCGTCCCATGACTTCAACAATGGAAATACGCTGGTGTGAAGAGGAGGTATCGCGCAGGCGGTCAATCGCTTCCAGCACGGTTTCCAGCGCGGTAAAGTAACCGATAGTGTAGTCCGTACCCGCAACGTCGTTATCGATCGTGCCGGGCAAGCCGATACAAGGGAAACCCATTTCGGTCAGGCGCTTAGCCCCCATATAGGAACCGTCACCGCCGATAACGACCAGCGCATCCAGGCCGCGTCTTTTCATATTTTCCACGCAGACCTGGCGCACCGCTTCATCACGAAACTGCGGGAATCGCGCGGAACCCAGGAACGTGCCGCCACGGTTAATCACATCCGACACGCTGTAACGATCCAACTGCTCCATGCGATCTTCGTACAAGCCCTGATAACCATCATAAATGCCGTAAACTTCTAACCCTTCCGATAGTGCAGCGCGAACTACACCACGAATTGCCGCATTCATACCTGGTGCATCGCCACCGCTCGTCAACACTCCGATTCTTCTAATCATGACAACCTCTGGACTTGTAGATGTAATTTTGCAGGATTCTTCTATCGTAAATTCACCGCCGCCGTGAAACACGGCAGCAACGCCTTATTCTTTTATTAGCATATTATAACAAACACCCGAAGCTGAATTGATTCAGGTCAGGCTAAATTGTGCATAAATTTTCATGGCCTATCACGTTTTTAACATAAAATGCTGAAACCTAGCCGACTACGCCGTCAATCTGCCACGCTGATTTTCCGGCACGGCAGAAACCGGATCCTGATGGATAATAATATCGGCCCCCGGAAACTGTTCACGTAATGCCTGCTCCAGATCATCTGCAATTTGATGCGCCTGAACCAGCGGCAGCGTGTCATCCATTTCCAGATGCAGTTGAATAAAGCGCGTTGGGCCGGAACGTCGGGTACGCAACGCATGTGCGCCGCGAATGCCCGGCCAGTTCACAATCACCTCAGCAATCGCGCGATGCTCGTCCTCCGGCAGGGCGCGATCCAACAGCGACTGCACGGCGTCATACCCCATGCGTAACGCGCTATATAAAATATAGCCGCCAATACCCAATGCAAACAGGGAGTCGGCGCGCATAATACCTTTCCAACTGAGCGCCAGCGCCACCAGAATCGCACCGTTCATCAACAGGTCGGACTGATAATGCAGCATATCCGCACGCACCGCCTGACTGTGCGTACGCTTCACGACCCAGCGCTGGAACGCTACCAGCAGCAGCGTAGCCACCAGCGCAATGAGCGTCACCCACATGCCCACTTCCGGTGCGTGCAGCGTCTGGGGCTCCAGCGAATGTTGCAGCCCCATCAGAATCAGGAACAGCGCCGAGCCGGAGATAAACATGCTCTGCGCCAGCGCAGCCAGCGATTCCGCTTTACCGTGGCCGAATGCATGCTCAGTATCTGCGGGTTGCAGCGAATAGCGCACCACCAGCAGGTTCACCAGCGACGCGGCGATATCTACCAGCGAATCAACCAACGACGCCAACAGGCTTACCGAACCGGTATGCCACCAGGCAAACACTTTCATTATGAACAGTACCAGCGCTACGACCGTTGCGCTCACGGCTGCCAGCGTCACCAGACGTGCATAGTGTGGATTCATCATGCCCTCACGTAAAACGAATGCCCTTACAGAAAACGGAGACGTTGACAGAAACAAGGATCGCTTGGGTCATTGCCCGTATTCAGTTCGCCAATGATGTTTTTAACACACGGGCATAGCGGACAAACGTAAAAATACAGCACACGGTTGCCAGTATCGCCATCGCCGCACCCATGAAACCGATGTCGGGCAGGCCCAAATGGATAATCACCTGATTGCCCAGCAGCGCACCGCCGCCGATCCCAATGTTATAAATTCCTGAGTAGAGCGCCATCGCCACGTCGGTAGCATCCGATGCCAGCGTCAGCACCTTGACCTGCATTCCCAGACTCAGCGCCATAATGGCGATCCCCCAGACGACACACAGCGTCGACAGGCTCCAGCCGCTGAATGACAAAGGCAGCAGGAGTAGTAAACACACCGCCAGAAACGCGAACGAGACAATCAGGAAGCCTGCCGGATATTTGCCGCTGTAGCGGCTGAACAGCATGCTGCCAATGATGCCAGCACCACCAAAAATCAGCAGCAAGATGGTCGTGAAGTTTTCACTCAACAACGCCACTTTCTGGATAAACGGCTCAATATAACTGTAGGCGGTAAAATGCGCCGTAACGATCATGACGGTCAGGCCGTACACGCACAGCAGCGCCGGACGTTTAAGCAGGAGAGGCAAACTCTTCAACGAACCGGAATTACTGCTCGGCAGCACAGGCAGCAGTTTAATCAGACCCACCATAATCCCCGCAGCAATCAGGCCAATCAGAACGAACGTCACACGCCAGCCCAGATACTGCCCGACCACACGCCCCAGCGGTAACCCCAGCACCAGCGCCAGCGCCGTGCCGGTCGCCAGCAAGCTTAACGCTTGCGCTTTTTTGTCCGCAGGTGCCAAACGCACCACCAGCGATGCCGTAATCGACCAGAATATCGCGTGAGCCAGCGCCACGCCGATACGAGCGATTACCAACACCCAATAGTTCCAAGCCAGACCAGACAACACATTGCTGACGGCGAACAGGATAAAGATTTTGATCAGCAGGCTGCGTCGCTCCATATCGCTGGACATCAGCATGCAGGGCAGCGACATCAGCCCAACCACCCAAGCGTAAATCGTGATGATCAGCCCGACCTGCGCGGCGCTCATGGAAAAACTGGCAGCGATATCTGACAACAGCGCGACGGGGGCAAATTCAGCGGTGTTAAAAATGAAGGCCGCCAGAGAAAGGCTGACGACGCGTAACCAGGCGGTCGAACGGGAAGAACGGGTCATGGTATTGATATCAAAAGTTAAAATAAAAGAATGCGCCCCCTGTCGTGGCAGAGGCTAACGCGATGAAGCAATGGTACAGGGAAAGTATGACATCGCCGTGTAATCGGCGAGCGGCCAAGGGTGTTTCAGCGTGCTTTTATGAGGATGTCAGCCAAAAGCCTGAAGACAGGTAAGGGAACATTCATGAGCATCATTTTTTGGTGCTCACATTCTACGCGTTATATCTCATATTGTGCTGATTTTTTCGTGCCGAATTTTAGGCAAAAAAAGCCCTCCATCATGGAGGGCGAAAAGACAGGGATGGTGTCTATGGCAAGGAAAAACAGGGTGTGTACCTACTACACATGACTACTCGGACTGCACTACACTTACTACAGACTACTTACTACACTAGCGCTACTACTCGGGATTATCTGTCTCGGCCTGGCTTGTTATACCTGGTGCTGGCGCGGCCATCTGGCTCAACATCGATATCTGTTGCTGCATCTCTTTCATGCGTTGCTTATGCTTCAGCTCTAATATCTCTTTCTGCGCTGGCGTCAGCAGGTTATACATTTGGTTGCGCACTCGGGTCATCTGAATCTGACGCTCGAGCTGCACGCTCATCATTCGGGTTATCTGCGCTCGTACCGCCGCTTCATCAAACGTTTCTGCCGTCACCAGCTTATGCATGGCTTTAACATCTTCGGCATTAAACGTCGGCTTGTCCTGACGGCTCTGGTGCATCAAATCACGCATTTGCTGACGCTGTTGCTCAGTCAGCCTCACGCCATCGAACATACCTTGCTGGACGGATGTGCCTTTTGTGACGGAATCATCGATATGCCAGCCGCTCGCCGAGGCGTCTCCACTTTCTGCTGCAAAGGCGGTAAAAGTGCCTAACATAAGCAGTGAAGTAAGAGATAAGGTTGCGAACTGTTGCATCAATAACTCTCCAGAGCGGTACGTCATTTTGTGAATCACTGAACAGGAGTCTACGCATCTTGCTGCAAACATGCGTCAGAGGATGTAAAACTACGTAAAGTCATGGAATAGCGCTAATCTATGTCGTATTTTGCCCTTGGAGGTAGAGAAAACATGAATAAAATTCTGCTGGTTGATGACGATAGAGAGCTGACCGCTTTACTGAAAGAATTGCTCGAAATGGAAGGTTTTAACGTCGTTGTCGCCTATGACGGCGAGCAGGCGTTACAGATATTAGATAACACCATTGACCTGTTATTACTGGATGTGATGATGCCGAAGAAAAACGGTATCGATACATTAAAAGAACTACGACAGCAGCATCAAACGCCGGTCATTATGCTGACCGCCCGCGGCAGCGAATTAGACCGCGTTCTTGGTTTAGAACTGGGTGCCGATGATTATCTGCCAAAGCCTTTTAACGACCGGGAACTGGTGGCGCGGATTCGCGCAATTCTCCGCCGCTCCAACTGGACCGATCAACAGCAGGCGGGTGATAACAGCGCCCCGACGCTGGAAGTCGACAGCTTGCGTCTGAACCCCGGACGACAGGAAGCCAGCTTCGACGATATCGTACTGGACCTGACAGGCACCGAATTTACGCTGCTCTATCTGCTGGCACAGCGGCTGGGACAGGTAGTGTCCCGCGAACATTTAAGTCAGGAAGTGCTGGGGAAACGGCTGACACCGTTTGACCGCGCGATCGATATGCATATCTCGAACCTGCGGCGTAAGTTGCCAGAGCGCAGGGACGGTCTGCCTTGGTTTAAAACGCTGCGTGGACGAGGCTATTTGATGGTATCGGCTGCATGATCAATAGCTTGACCGCCCGTATTTTTGCCATTTTTTGGTTGACGCTGGCGCTGGTACTCATGCTGGTCCTGATGGTGCCTAAGCTGGACTCGCGCCAGCTTACCGCCTTGCTGGAGAACGAGCAGCGGCAGGGCATCATGCTGGAACAGCACATTGAAGCAGACCTTGCCAATACGCCAGCCAACGATCTGCGCTGGTGGTTACGGCTATTCTGGGTGCTGGAAAAGTGGGCTCCACCGGGGCAGCGCCTCCTGTTAGTCACCAGCGAAGGACGCGTGCTGGGTGCACAAAAGAATGAAATGCAGATCGTGCGCAACTTTATCGGGCTGTCAGATAACGCCGATCATCCACAAAAGAAAAACTATGGCCGTATTGAACTGCTTGGCCCCTTCTCTATTCGTGATGGTGAAGACAACTACCAACTTTACCTGAGCCGCCCCAGCAGCAGCCCACAGTCCGATTTCATCAGCCTGCTGTTTGACCGCCCTTTACTACTGCTGATCTTCACCATGCTGATCAGTTCACCGCTACTGCTCTGGCTTGCCTGGAGTCTGGCGAAACCCGCACGTAAGCTCAAACATGCTGCCGACGAAGTCGCCAAAGGCAATTTACGCCAGCGCCCTGAGCTGGAATCTGGTCCGCAGGAATTTCAGGCGACGGGCGTCAGCTTTAACCAGATGGTCAGCGCATTGGAGCGGATGGTCACCGCACAGCAACGCCTGCTGTCGGATATCTCCCATGAACTGCGTACGCCGCTGACACGCTTGCAGTTGGCAACGGCGCTGCTGCGTCGGCGTCAGGGTGAAGGCAATGAGCTGAACCGCATTGAAATGGAAACTCAGCGGCTCGACAGCATGATTAACGATCTGCTAGTGCTCTCACGTAATCAACACAAGAACGAACTGACCCGTGAGTTCCTGCGTGCCGATGAACTGTGGGGCAATGTACTGGATGATGCCGCCTTTGAAGCCGAGCAGATGGGGAAAACGCTGGAAGTGCCCTATCCTCCGGGGCCGTGGACGCTCTTTGGCAACACCGCCTCGCTCGACAGTGCGCTGGAAAATATCGTGCGCAACGCGCTGCGTTATTCTCACAACCACATCGAAGTGGCCTTCTCAGTGGATAATCAGGGCATCACCATTAAAGTGGATGACGATGGCCCCGGCGTGAGCCCGGAAGATCGCGAGCAGATTTTCCGTCCCTTCTACCGTACGGATGAAGCGCGTGACCGCGAATCCGGCGGCAGCGGTTTAGGGCTCGCCATCGTGGAAACCGCCATTACACAGCACAAAGGCTGGGTAAAAGCGGAAGACAGTCCACTGGGTGGATTGCGTCTGATCATCTGGCTGCCACTGCATCAGCGGTAAATCAGGCAGGCACGTTCCCTACTGCCGACGTTTACTTCTATAACACGCTCTCAGGTGCCCGACATGGGCACCTGTCACTTTCTGTTTATCTTCTAACGGTTATACTGCATTGAGTTTTTTCGGCGATTGCGTAGAGTGATCGTCACTCATGCCGAAAACAGGCAAGACACGTGTTGAATGAAGGATACAAACCATGAAAGGAGTAACGCTGCTGGCTGGCGTACTGACCGCGCTAATGAGCAGTCAGGCATTCAGTTCCAGCGATGGAGTGTGCGGCTTTTCCGACTCGGAATGTGGCGTGTCTGCCCTGCCCTATTTGCAGCCGGGCAACGACACGCGTGCTAACCTGATGTTGCTGCAAAGCCGTCTCCACAAGATGTCGCTTCCGTTACCCCATCCTTTACCCGATCAAACGCGTTCACGTATCGACCCTTTTACGGCCTACCGAGTCATGGGGATTGCCGCCACAGAAGGGGTTCCATCTTCCGATTCTGGGGAAGATGTCACGGCTGATGCGCCCTACCTTTCAACGCTGAATAAAGCGAAGCAGCTTAACCTCTCTTCAGCCGTTCAGGGCACGATCTCCACGTTTTCGCCTGACGATAACGAAGGTCGCCATATTTCCAATGCGCTTTCCACGCTGGAAGCGTTTTTCGACGTCCTGCGGGCTGACACACCGCTCACCCATGAACAGCGCACACTGCTGGCACATCAGCGGGTGAATCTTCTCAGCCCGTTGTATACCAAAGAGGCGCTGAACAAAGGTCTTGCAAGCCTGCCGGGTGAAGGACATGCCGGCGCACTCACTCAGTATCTGTTCGCGGCGCTGGCGTTTTATCAGGGCCACTTCGATGAGGCGGAAAGCGGCTTTCAGGCGCTAACATCTTCACCACAGCCGTGGGTCGCGGAAACCTCGCGCTATATGTTGATTCGCGTAGCGATCAATAAAGCGATGGAAAACGCGCTTGATGAATACAATATGTTCGATGCCAGTAAAGCCGATAAAGCGGCTGCACAGCTTGCCATTCAGCATATTGGCGACTATCTGAAACAGTATCCAGACGGGCAATACATCGAGTCCGCTAACGGGCTGTATCGCCGTGCTTACTGGATTATGGACGATATGAATGCCTTAGCGACAACGTACCAACACGAGCTGGACAACACCGCCGACGTCGAAGCACTCCTTGAATTGAGCGACGAGATCGACAACAAGCTGCTGGAAAATCGGCAATTCACCAGCGCGCCGGGCAGCCCGCCGTTGACGATGGTGCAAGACCTCAAACGCTTGCGTTCAGATGACGGCTGGCTGGCATTACCCGCCTTATCCGCTGACGAGTTGGCCGCGCAGAAACCGCTGTTTGCGCAAGACAACATGCAGGATGCGTTCAGCTACCTTCAGGCAGCACAGCTGTTTTATGGTCAAAAAGATTACGCTGCCGTGGTTAACAGCGTTCCCGCGACACAGGCGAACGATCTGACTGATACTGTGCGTTTCAGCCTGCAAGTCTTACGCGGTCGGGCGCTGGTGCGTCTGGAGCGCTGGGATGAGGCGGAAGCGCATTGGCGTCAACTCTTAACACGCAATATGGGGTACACGCAAAATCAGTTCCTGCAACTGGCGCTGGCGGAAACGTTGGTCAAGGCAGGTCATCCAGAGCGGATCTTTGCCGCCGACAGCCCAGTGAAAAATCTGCGTTTCCGTTCCGCCGTGCTGAAAATTAGTGCCAACGCCGAGCTGCTGCGTCAGCAAACGGGCCCGCAGCAAACCCATGAAGAACGGGCTATCGCACTGCATACGTTGTTAACCAAGTCGCTGACCCACGGTGATTACGCCAGCTATCTCAAAGATGTTCAGTTGAGGAAAGACATTGCGCCGCTCGTCAGCAGCGAAAATCAAAGCTGGAATCAGGAAGATTTAACAGCATTTGACTGGGACGGCAGCGATACCGAAGAAGACTACCAATGCCCGGCGCTGAATGACGTGGTCGAGACGCTGAATCAACGCCCCAATGATGCTCGTTCGATTAACTGCCTCGGCGAGTTTTTCCTGCGCACCAATAACAGTGTGGGCTTCGACTGGGGAGAAGGCAGCATGTTGAGTGGACTCACCAACGCGCCAACGCAGTTCGTCGGCACCGAATATAACCGTTTGGATGGGTATATGCGGGTGATTGCCGACCCAAAAGCGCCGCCGGAAGACAAAACCTATGCCCTGTATCGCGCGGTTAACTGCTATGCGCCAAGCGGCTATAACGACTGTGGTCCGCAGGACATCAGCAAGGCAACCCGCAAAGCCTGGTTTACCCAACTGAAAACCAAGTACAAAGGCAGCGTGTGGGCAGACAAGCTCGATTATTACTGGTAACGCCGTTAATCGTGTTGGCCGGCCTGTTCTCGTTCTGTTCGCAGGCCGCTTCCGTTAACGCAGTCACTTCAGCCATCAACACGGCCCCCCCCATCGTCGACGCAACGCGCTATCAGAATTTCTGGCTGTGGGCGGCGGTGCGGCCCCAGCCGATTCTGCATCAGGCACAGACGCTGTATCTGCATCAGGGCGAAGTGGCGCGCCGCCAAGGCAAGGTCGTGTTCCTGCGTCAGGGGATCCCGCCCAGCCAGTTGCGCGTTAACCGCGTCTGGCTGGCTTTCCGCATGACCACGCTGGAGCTTTCCGATCGCCACCTGAACCGGATACTAAAGTTACGGGAAAAGTGGCAGAGTCAGGGCAATCAAGTGGTTGGGATTCAGATCGATTTTGACGCGAAAAGCTATCAGTTAGCAGGCTATGTCGCGTTTCTGACGCAATTACGCGAGCGTTTACCCGAAGATTGTCAGCTCAGTATTACAGGGCTGCTCGATTGGTCGAAAACCGGTGATGTTGCGGCGTTGAACCGCTTACAGGGCAAGCTGGATGAAGTGGTGGTGCAGATCTATCAGGGGCGCAGCACCATTACCAATTACGCAGAGTACCTGCCTGCACTGATGAAGCTGACCCTGCCGTTCCGGGTCGGGTTGGTGCAACACGGCAAGTGGGAACCGCAGTGGCAGCAGCGCCTTGCCACTTCACCGTATTATCGCGGGGAAGTGGTGTTTCTGGTGAATCCACCCCTGAAAAAATCCGCCAATGGCAGGCTGTAGCAAGCAACAGCTATAGGCAGCCGCCGAAGCCATTTTGCCGCCAGGCTTCATAGCTAATTATCGCCACGGCATTCGACAGATTCAGGCTACGGTTATTAGACTGCATGGGAATGCGGATACGGAAATCTGATTCAAAGCCGTTGCGAATCTCGTCTGGCAGACCGGACGTTTCCGATCCAAACAGCAATACATCACCTGGCTGGTAGCTCGGTTGGTCATACGGGCGGCTGCCTTTGGTGGTACAGGCGAAGATGCGTTTGCCGGGAACCGCAGCCAGAAAATCCTGATAGTTTTTATGACGGCTGACGTTCGCCAGATCGTGATAATCCAGCCCTGCGCGGCGCAGCTTTTTCTCTTCAAAATCAAACCCAAGTGGTTCAATCAAATGAAGTGTACAGCCGTTGTTGGCCGCCAGTCGGATAATATTGCCAGTGTTCGGTGCAATTTGAGGCTCATAGAGCGCGATATGGAACATGAGATAGCGTCAACCACGAAGAAAAATTCCGCCGCAGTATAACGCATTCCCACAGGGCAGCCCAAAACCTGTGCACGCAGGATTGCGGATTACTCTGCACGACGTTTTCATCCACAACGATTACACTTAAGTAAATACATCAGGATAATGTGCTGATGAAAACACGATGCGGGCATGTATACCCTAAATAATTCGAGTTGCGTGAAGGCGGCAACCGGGCGAATCCCCAGGAGCTTACTCAGGTAAGTGACTGGGGTGAGTAAGGGCGGCCAACGCACAAGCAGCTTGAAGTATGACGGGTATAGCCTGCGTGGAGGTTTAATGAAACACCCTAAGACACTATTGGCCTGTGCTGCCCTGCTAAGCCTGCCGCTTCTGGCAAGCGCTAACACGACGCAAGCACCGACGCCTCAGCAGCAATTTGAGAGTGGTATCAGCAGCCAGAAACAGTTGCAGCAAAATATGCAGCAGAACCAGAAATTACAGCAACAGCAGTTGAATCAGCAGCTCCAACAGCGCAATCAGCAGTTGCAGCAACAGCGCCAGCAGCAGCTACAGAAGGATTTAGATCGCTCGCAGAAAACCACACCACCGCCGCCGATTAAACAGAATCCCTGATTCGATGGCGGCCTTATAGCCGCACACCCATCAGCGTCAGAATCAACGGCGTGGTTAATGCCGCCATCGCCGTTGATAGCAATAGGCTTGATGCCACCGGGCCACCCAGTACATCGAACTGGCGCGACATCAGATAGACGTTGACGCCCACCGCCATCGACCCCAGCAGCACGACCGCACGCGTTTCCATTTCCGGCAGGCCGAGTGCAATCGCAATCCCCCAGATCACCAGCGGCTGAACCAGTAGCTTGATCGTGCAAATCGCCGTACTGATCTGCCAGCCATCACGCACGCGGTATTCCGCCAGTCCCATTCCCAGTGCCACCAGCGACAGCGGCGCGGCAATCTGTCCCAGCATGGCAAGCGGCTGATCGACATACGACGGCAGCGGCAGACCCGTCAGACTGAATAAGGTCCCGGACAGAATGCCGATAATCAGCGGGTTCTTCAGCACGCCCAGCGCGGTTTTGGTAAAGCCCTGTAGCGACAGCGCGCCGTTACGCGCCCATTCCACCGACACCGTCACCAGCGTCCACAAAATAAGCCCGTTGAACACGACGACCAGCGCGACAGACGGAATCGCCTTTTCGCCCAGCATCAGCGTGGCAATCGGCAGCCCCAGCATCACGTTGTTGGAGAAGATACCGCTCAGCGCAAACAGCGAGCCAGAGACGCCATCGAGATGAAAGACCTTGCGCGCCACGATGCGGCCTAAGACAAACACCAGCAGGCAGCCGCCAAAAAAGGCGATCAGCAGTCGGGCATCCACCACCGGACGTTTGGAAAAATCCGACATCAGGCGGAATAGCATCGCGGGCATGGCGACGGAGAAGACAAAGCGTGTCATGCCGTCGGTCACAGTGGTCGGCCATTTACCATAGCGAATCAGGCTATAGCCGAGTGCGATAAGAACAAAGAGGGGTAACGACAGAAAAATCTGGTGCCAAAGCGAAACAATAAATGCGGGCATGACGCCACTTCCTTATTACCGGCACCAAGTCAGAAAGAGGATCCGTTATTACGGAGATATACCCTAAATAATTCGAGTTGCGTGACAAAACGTTAGCGTTTTGAACAACGCTATGCGTTGACCCTTTAGGGCAAGGCCCATTTATGGCCTTGTAATGCGGCAACTGCGAGAATCCCCAGGAGCTTACTCAGGTAAGTGACTGGGGTGAGCAAAGGCAGCCAACGCACAAGCAGCTTGAAGTATGACGGGTATAAGGCAGACCTCAGCCGGTCGCGAAGTTAGCCCCGATTAAATCTATCCGGTCAGTACAGATACAGTCAACGCCCCAATCCAGCAAAGTTTGCGCGCGATCAGGTTGGTTGACGGTATAAACCAGAATACGCAAACCCGCAGCTTTCAGCGACGCGACGCGTTCTGCCGTCAGCAGTTTGTGATTCAGGTGGATGGACACACAATCCAGACGCTGCGTTAACGCCAGCCAGTCCTCTTCCCACTCATCCAGCAGCAACCCACGCGGCAGTTCTGGCACCGCCTGCTGCGCCGCTTCCAGAGCTTCGATAGAAAACGATGACAGCAGCGGTGCGACCGGATGATCGGCCCACAGCTGGCGCGCCGCCAGCGCGATAACCCGTCCGGTTTCTGTTTCATATCCAGTGGTGGGTTTAATTTCGATGTTGGCCGCCATGCCGTACTGCACACAGCGTTTTGCTACTTCCGATAACAGCGGCAGGCGTTCACCGACAAATTTATGACCGTACCAGCCGCCGACGTCCAGCCCGACCAGCTTGTCCCACGGCAGTTCACCTGCAATGCCCCAGCCGTTACTGGTGCGCTCAAGCGTGTCGTCGTGTAAAAGGAAAATCTGGCCGTCCTGCGACAGCTTGGCGTCAAATTCGATCATCTTATGACCGAGGCTGGCACCGACATCAATCGCCGCCAGCGTGTTTTCCGGTGCCAGTGAACCGCCGCCGCGATGGGCGACAATGCTCGGGTAAGGCCAGATTGTTTCCATTATTCCATCCGTAATCCGCTTTGCGAATCAAACAGGTGCCATGATGACGTCGGTAATTGTAGCCAGAGCGTTGAACCGATCGCGGGGCAGTGCTCATAAGAGAGCCTCGCAATCACGTTCTGCCCGCCCCACTTGCCGTGCGCTAAATTGTCCGCGCCCAGCAGTTCGAGTGTTGAAATCTGCAACGGGATACCGCCAGTTTCACTCGTCGCCAGCTGAATATGCTCTGGTCGAACCCCCAGCGTCAATGCTTTACCGCGCCATTGCGGCTTCGGTTCAGACAGCGCCAGCGCGATGTCGCCATCGATTTCAAAGCGGCAGCCGTCATCACTAATGCGACCTGACCACAGGTTCATGGCCGGTGAACCAATAAAGCTGGCCACAAACAGCGATGCCGGGCGGCGATAAATCTCAGCCGGTGCACCGATTTGTTCGGCGATCCCTTTGTTCATGACGATAACGCGCTGTGCCAGCGTCATGGCTTCAACCTGATCGTGCGTGACGTACAGGCTGGTGGTTTTCAAACGCTGGTGCAGTTGCTGTAATTCGAGCCGCATCTGTACGCGCAGTTTGGCATCCAGATTCGACAACGGTTCATCGAACAGGAATACCGCCGGTTCACGCACAATCGCCCGTCCCATCGCCACGCGCTGACGTTGACCGCCCGATAGCTCACGCGGTTTGCGTTGCAGCAGCGGCATCAGTTCCAGAATTCGCGCCGCATCTTCCACGCGCTCGCGGATCTGCGCCTTGCCGAAGCCACGGATTTTCAAGCCGTAGGCCATATTGTCGAACACGTTCATATGGGGATAAAGCGCATAGTTCTGGAACACCATCGCAATACCGCGATCTTTCGGTTCCAGATTGGTGACCCGCTGGTTATCAATGTAGATATCACCGCTGGTGGTGCGTTCGAGGCCTGCTACCATGCGCAGGAGCGTCGATTTGCCACAGCCTGACGGCCCGACCATCACCACGAATTCGCCGTCCGCGACGTCCAGATCGATAGGTTGGATAATCTGTGTTTTGCCATCGTAAGACTTGGTGACGGCCTGAAGTTTTAAACATGCCATAAGCGTTTCCGAAATTCGTCTCGATTTATTTTTCGCTGTCGACCAGACCGCGAACGAACCAGCGCTGCATCAGTAGCACAACCAGCAGCGGCGGCAACATGGTCAGCAGCATGGCCGCCATCACCTGATTCCACTGCGTGGCCCCATCGCCGGAGGCAATCATGCTTTTAATCCCGGCGACTGCGGTGCCCAGATCGGCATCGCTGACAATCAGCAGCGGCCACAGGTATTGGTTCCAGCCGTAGATGAACGTGATCACGAACAACGCCGCCAGATTGGTTTTCGACAGCGGTAACACCATGTCGAAGAAGAAACGCATCGGGCTGGCACCGTCGATACGCGCCGCTTCCATCAGCTCATCCGGCAGCGTCATAAAGAACTGGCGGAACAGGAAGGTCGCGGTCGCCGAAGCCATCAGCGGCAGCGTTAAACCGGTGTAGCTGTCCATCATGTCCAGCCGCGCGATCACTTCCACCGTCGGGAAAATACGCACTTCCACCGGCAGCATCAGCGTCAGAAAAATCATCCAGAAGAACAGGTTGCGCAGCGGAAAACGAAAATAGACGATGGCGTAAGCGGACAGGATCGATACGGTGATTTTGCCTATCGTAATCGCCAGCGCCATCACGAAGCTGTTAAGCAGCATCAGTCCGAACGGCGTGGTGTTATTGCCCGCGCCGTGCAGCCAGATATAACGCAGGTTTTCCCACAGGTGAGAACCGGGGATGAGCGTCATCGGAGCCTGAAAGACTTCCTGATTATCCAGCGTGGCGGCCACAAACCCCACGTACAGCGGAAACAGTACGGCGAGAATGCCGACGATCAGCATGACGTGGCTGAAAATAGTTAACCCGCGACGATTCTCAATCATTGGCATTGACCTTGTAGATTTATCTTCATTGGTAATTCACCTTCCGCTCAACAAAACGGAACTGAATCACGGTCAGCCCGATAACCAGTATCATCAGTACCACCGACTGCGCTGCCGAACTGGACAAATCCAGCCCTGCGAAGCCCTCACGATAAATTTTGTAGATCAGCGTGGTCGTCGACTGCACCGGTCCACCAGCCGTTGCGGCATCGATAATCGGGAAGGTATCGAAAAAGGCGTACACCAGATTGACCACCAGCAGGAAGAAGCTCACCGGAGAAATCATCGGCAGCACCAGATTGAAGAAGCGCCGAACGGGGCCAGCACCATCAATCGCGCCCGCTTCCACCAGCGAACGGGGGATCGATTGCAGCGCAGCAAGGAAGAACAGGAAGTTATAGCTAATCTGTTTCCAGACCGACGCCAGTACGACTAAAAACATCGCCTGACCGCTGTTCTGTGCGTGGTTCCACGTATAGCCCAGCAGCCCGAGAAAGTGGGTGATCAGCCCCAGACCGGGGTTAAACAAGAACATCCACAACACGGCAGCAACGGCGGGTGCCACGGCATACGGCAGGATGATCAACGTCTGGTACAGGCGGCTGGCACGGATCACGTAGTCCACCAGCGCGGCCAGAAAGAGTGAAATCAGCATGCCAAACCCTGCCACCAGAAAGCTGAATATCAGCGTGGTGTAAAACGAATCAAGGTAGTAAGGGTTATTGAACAGCTGTCTGAAGTTTTCCATGCCGACAAATTCGCTGGATAACCCAAATGGATCCAGGTTCTGCACCGAATACCACAGCGCCTGACCGGCAGGCCAGATAAAGAAAATCACGGTAATCAGCAGTTGGGGCAACACCAGCACGTAGGGCAACCAGCTGCTGCGAAAAACGGGGCGGGATGATGTCATGCGGTAACTCATTGCAAACAGAAAAGAAACAGGCCGATTCCCTTCGGCCCGATATTGCTCAACAGAAGCGTGTTACTTCGTCGATTGTTCAAAGCGACGCAGCAGCGCGTTACCGCGTTCTACTGCGCTATCCAACGCCTGCTGTGGCGTCTTCTTATTGGTCCATACGCTTTCTAATTCTTCATCCACAACGGTACGAATTTGCGGCATGTTGCCCAAACGCAGACCTTTGGTGAACGGCAACGGTGGCTTGTTCAGCATCTGACGCGTGGCGATATCCGCACCTGGGTTTTTCTCGTAGAAGCCCTGCTTCTGCGTCAGTTCGTACGCCGCAGTAGTGATTGGCAGGTAACCGGTTTTCTGGTGCCATTCAGCAGCATTTTCCGGTTCGGCCAGGAATTTCATAAACTCAGCGACGCCTTTATAGGTCGCGGCATCTTTTCCACCCATCACCCACAGGCTGGCACCACCGATAATGGCGTTCTGCGGTGCACCTTTCGCATCGGCGTCATACGGCATCATGCCAACACCGTAGTTGAACTTGGCGTGTTCCCGAATGTTCGCCAGCGAACCGGAAGAGGCGGTCGTAATAGCGCAGTCGCCGTTATAGAATTTCTCGGTCGGCTCATCCTTACGCCCAAAATAGGTGAAGTCACCCTTCTTGTTCATGTCCTGCAACAGCTGAATGTGCTTAACCTGCGTTGGTTTGTTGAATTCCAACACGGCATCGGTGCCGTCAAAGCCGTTGTTTTTGCTCGCAACTGGCAGACCGTGCCAGGCGCTGAAGTTTTCAATCTGAATCCAACCCTGCCAGCCGCTGGCGTAGCCGCACTTCATCCCAGCAGCACGCAGTTTGGCGGTGTACTCAGCCATCTGCTGCCAGGTTTTCGGCGGCTGCTCTGGATCTAAACCGGCTTTCTTGAAGGCATCTTTGTTATAGTACAGCACCGGCGTGGAGCTGTTAAACGGCTGCGACAGCAGGTGACCGCTCTTCGCATCGGTGTAATAACCGGAGACGGTCGGTACAAACACCGACTCATCGAAATTAATGCCTGACTCTTTGAAGACTTCATAGACTGGCTTGATGGCTTTACTTGCCATCATGGTCGCCGTACCGACTTCATAGACCTGCAAAATGGCGGGCGCATTCCCCGCGCGGTAGGCCGCAATCCCAGCGGCCAGATTCTGTTCGTAGTTGCCTTTGTAGACCGGCACAATTTTTACATCGCTGTGCGCTTGGTTAAAACGGTCAGCCAGAGAATTCACTTCTTTCCCTAATTCGCCTTCCATGGAGTGCCAGAAAGGAATTTCTGTCGCGGCCTGCGCACTGGCGCTCATCAGCGCTAATGCCACACACGCCGCGGCGGTGCGAATAGCATGTGTTTTACGAATTGTGTTGTTGAACATGCCTGTCTCCTGCAATCAATTAAATGCGCCATCATCACGGCGTTTTTTATGCGAAGGTAAACATGACATGAGCACATGACAGAAAAATAACTGGAAGATGACGGGAAAGTGACAAGGAAAGAAGGTCTTCTTATTGGCTACTATCTTCTTATTGGCTACTAAGTAGGCTGTTCTGTGCTACCATCTGTGTTAATAGATAACACAGGAGGTTTTATGCCTAGAACGACAAGTATTACGATCGGCGAACAACTGGATGACTTTGTCTCCAAATTAATAGATAGCGGTCGCTATAGTTCTACCAGTGAAGTCATCAGGTCAGCGCTTCGCCTTCTTGAGCAACAAGAATCCAAAACAGAGGCTCTGAAAAAAGCGATTTATGCAGGGGAGCAAAGTGGAGAAAGTTCGTTGACGCTGCGTGAAATTGCGGCAAAAAAGAAGCGCGAACGGAATGTATAAACTCTCTAATCTTGCAGCAGAAGATTTCGCAGGCATCTTTGAGTACACATTGATCAACTATGGCATCAGTCAGGCTGACAATTATACAGAGTCGCTAGAGAATACGCTGATTCTGCTAGCAGAATCCCCTTATATAGGCCAAGAGTACCCTGAAATTAGCAATGGTGTGCGCCGATTCGATCATAGGCAACACGCTATTTTCTACCGCATACGAGAAGAAGATCTTCTTATCATCCGAATCCTGCATCAGCAAATGGAACCTATGTGCCACTTTTTTGATATTTAAAAAGTGGCTAAATAAGGATGTATTCAATCAATAGCATGCCACCAAGAACAATAATCAGTAATGGCTCTGGTGCAGTTATTCCCATGGAGATTTGCGGCTCATCAGATCGTTAATGCGGGCATGACGTTCTGCGGTGATAGGCGCATCCAACTCGGCCAACAATCCGTCAAACTGTTCGTTGTCCAGAATAAACAAACGTTGATCCAACAAGATGTCCTGCGCCTCGCGGCAGGCGGCTTCAAGCATAAAATCGGTACGTGATTTTGACACAAGGTTTGCAGCCATATCGATCAAGTCCCGCTGGGAGGCTTTGGCCCGAATATTGATTGGCGCTTCTTTAGTTTCAGGTTTCATCATCATGCCTGTGTAGTGAATCTCTCTACAACCCTACATGACGTGTACAAAAATGCTACACACCGGAACATCACCCATACATTCAAACGCACTGACTACCACGCTCAGGGCTATTTTCGAATAACATCAACGATAACGATTTTAGGATCGTTGATGATTCCTATATGTATCGTTTTATCTGAATCCGTAGACTTCCAATACTCACCGGTCGTGTCTGTGTAACTCAGCGTAAAACCAAGCGACGCTAGATAGCTGCGTATGTTTGTCGCATCATTGGTATTTTGAAACGTAATATTGCTGACTTCCAACGCAGGGCCATCAACCGTTGCATAGCCAAAATCATAGAGAGAAGAAATACGCGGGCTATTTTTAATGATGTCGTCTGTAAGCATTTCATATCGTCGGGCGTCCTGTTCCGTGTAGCGAGAACTCCCTTCCGTCAGAATAACCATTGCAGGCCAATAATAGAGAAGCGGCAAAGCAATTAGGATCGATATACTTAGCAGTATGCTTATTCTTCTTTTCATATCTCTAAAATATTCGCCTAAATAACCCCCTCACCCCGCCACCAGCACCTCAACCCCCATTTTGCTCAAGGCGTCTTTAGCAGCAGCGGGCAGGCCGTCGTCGGTGATGATGCTGTCGAAGACGCTAAGCGGCGTGGCGAGATGGGTGGCGATGCGGCCGTATTTTGAGGTGTCGCACAGCAGGACGCATTTGCTGCTGGCGTCCACCGCCGCGCGTTTCACGACCACTTTGTCTTCATTCGGCGTGGACAGCCCGCGCAGGCTCCAGGAAGACGCGGAGATAAAAGCGATGTCGATAAACAGGTTGCGCAGCGCCTGTGCCACTGCTTCGCCAATGCAGGAGCGGTTTTCCCGACACAGCGTGCCACCCGTGTGAATCATGCGGCACTGGCTGGACTCAATCAGAAAAGCAGCAATCACAAAATCGTTGGTGACAATCAGCAGATCGTCACGATCGGCCAGTTCGCGCGCCAGCGATAGCGTGGTAGTGCCCGCATCCAGATAAATGCAGCTATTGAACGGGATATGCTGCGCCGCCAGTTTGCCAATTGCCTCTTTCTGCTGGCTGAACATCACCGATTTATCCTGATGCGACGGCTCAATCGCCAGCCGTTCAGGCGAGCGCACGCCGCCGGAGACACTCAGCAGCAGGCCGTCCTGCTCCAGCTTTTGCACATCGCGCCGTACCGTCATGTGCGACACGCCCAGTCGCTCGGTCAGTTCGTTAATGCTTACCGCGCCGCGCTCGGCGATCAGCGCCAGAATCTGTTGATGACGTTCTACTGGAATCACGCTGTCCGTTCCCTGTTTGGTTGTGCTGGTCTGATAAATAGGGTGGCTGATAAATATTGTGAGAAACACCCCGTTTGATGACGATAATTATCATAAATTCACGTCATAAACCACGCCAGACATAACAACCTTTCTCATCACTCAATGCCAAAATAGAAATAATCTACTGATATATAAATATAATAATGGAAATAACCTTCCCGGCGAGGTTCAACTACACTGAATCATCACGATCTCAATGTTAATTTATGTGATAAAAATCACCACAATTTGTTCTGATAGTCCTTATATTTAACACCAGAGAACAAAAAATCACTAATTTTAACAAGGCAACCACGATGAAAAAGACTTCTGATTATGCTGTCGCCGTTATCGGTCTGGGTTCCATGGGCTTTGGCGCTGCGGCGTCCTGCATCAACGCTGGCCTGACGACATACGGTGTCGATATCAACCCGCAGGCACTGGAACGCTTACGTCAGGCGGGTGCGGCGCAGGCTGACACACGTATTGATGCCTTCGCTGACAAGCTGGATGCCGTCGTGCTGCTGGTGGTGAACGCCGCGCAAGTTAACGGGATTCTGTTCGGTGAGCCGCAGGTCGCTGCGAAACTCAAGCCCGGCACCGTGGTTATGGTGTCTTCTACTATCTCCGCGCAGGATGCCAAAAACATTGAACAGCGTCTGGCTGAGCATCAGCTCATCATGCTGGATGCACCCGTATCCGGCGGTGCGGTGAAAGCCGCCGCAGGCGACATGACGGTGATGGCATCCGGCTCCGATCTGGCTTTTGAGAAACTGAAACCCGTGCTCGATGCCGTCGCGGGCAAGGTCTATCGCATCGGTGAAGAGATCGGGCTGGGTGCGACCGTTAAAATTATCCACCAGCTGTTGGCAGGCGTACACATCGCCGCCGGCGCAGAAGCGATGGCGTTGGCCGCGCGTGCCGATATCCCGCTGGATATTATGTACGACGTGGTGACCAACGCCGCCGGGAATTCCTGGATGTTTGAAAACCGCATGCGTCACGTTGTCGATGGCGACTACACGCCGAAATCCGCCGTTGATATTTTCGTGAAAGATCTGGGGCTGGTCACCGACACCGCCAAATCGCTCCATTTCCCGCTGCCGCTGGCCTCCACCGCATTCAATATGTTTACCGCCGCCAGCAACGCCGGATTCGGTAAAGAAGACGACAGCGCGGTCATCAAGATTTTTAACGGCATTACGCTGCCGGAAAAGAAGGAGGCGCCATGATCAAGCTAGGTGTGATTGCCGACGATTTTACCGGCGCCACAGATATCGCCAGCTTTCTGGTGAACAACGGGCTGCCGACCGTGCAGCTCAACGGCGTACCGCCGTCAGACTTTAAGGTCGACACGCAGGCCGTGGTGATTAGCCTAAAATCGCGCTCCTGCCCGGCGGAACAAGCCGTGGCAGATTCACTCAAGGCGCTGGCGTGGCTGCAACAGCAGGGCTGCCAGCAGTTCTATTTTAAATATTGCTCCACCTTCGACAGCACCGCGAAAGGCAACATCGGTCCGGTGACCGATGCGCTGTTAGCACAGCTTGGCGAAACGCAAACCATCATTTCTCCGGCGCTGCCGGTGAACGGCAGAACCGTCTATCAAGGGCATTTATTCGTGATGGATCAGCTGTTGTCTGAATCCGGGATGCGCCACCATCCCGTCACGCCGATGACGGACAGTAACCTGATGCGCGTCATGGAGCAGCAGGCAGCCGGACGCTGCGGGCTGGTGCCGTATGCCGTGATGGATCAGGGGGCAGAGGCCGTTAAGCAGCGGCTGACGCAGTTGAAAGAACAAGGCATACGCTATGTGGTGCTGGATACGCTGAACGAACAGCACCTGTTAACGCAGGGTGAGGCGCTGCGCGATATGAAGCTGGTCACCGGTGGTTCCGGCCTGGCGATTGGGCTGGCGCGTCAGTGGGCAGAGTCTGCGACACAGACTGGTTCCGCCACCGGCGCAGGCAAGCCGCAGTCCGGCGCAGGCGTTGTGCTGTCCGGTTCCTGTTCGGTGATGACCAACAAGCAGGTCGCCCACTATCTGAAACAGGCGGCGGGTCGCGCGATTGACGTCGCACGCTGCTTAGAGAGCAATGATGCCCAGCAAGCCTACGTTCAGGAACTGGCCGACTGGGTGAAGGCACACCGTGACGACACACTCGCGCCGCTGCTGTACGCCACCTCATCACCCGATGAACTGGCGCAAATTCAGCAGCGCTGGGGCGCGGAAGCCAGCAGTCAGGCGGTGGAAAAATTGTTTGCCGCCGTTGCCCGCCAGCTTCAGCAAGACGGTTTCCAGCGCTTCATCATCGCGGGCGGTGAAACCTCCAGCATCGTGGTACAGACGCTGGGCATCCACGCATTCCATATCGGGCCGTCCATTTCTCCCGGCGTGCCGTGGGTGCGATCCACCAATCATCCACTCTCTCTGGCGTTGAAATCCGGCAATTTCGGTGATGAAGACTTTTTTGCCCGCGCCCAAAAGGAGTTTGCCGCATGAGTGAAACACACCACAGCACCGAAGCCGCGTTGAACAACGAGCAGCGCGCACGCGCGGAAATGGTCAAGCTGGGCGCGTCCTTTTTCCAGCGCGGCTATGCCACCGGTTCCGCGGGCAATCTCTCACTGTTACTGGATGACGGCACGCTGCTGGCAACGCCGACCGGCTCCTGCCTCGGCGAACTGGATGCCGAGCGGCTGTCCAAAGTCAGCCTGAGTGGCGAGTGGCTCTCCGGGGATAAACCGTCGAAAGAAGTCAGTTTTCACCTGTCGATTTACCGTAACGATCCCGAATGCAAAGCGATCGTTCATCTGCACAGCACCTATCTGACGGCGCTCTCGTGTCTGGAAGGGTTGGACACGCAGGATGCCATCAAGCCGTTCACGCCCTATGTGGTGATGCGCGTCGGTAAAGTGCCCGTCGTGCCTTATTACCGCCCCGGCGATGCGCGACTCGGTGAAGATCTGGCGAAGCTGGCCTCGCGCTACAAGGCGTTTTTGTTGGCTAACCACGGCCCGGTCGTCACTGGTAAAGATCTGCGAGCGGCGGCGGACAACATGGAAGAGTTGGAAGAAACCGCCAAGCTGATTTTTATTCTCGGCGATCGAAAAATTCGCTACCTCACCGCTGACGAAATTACCGAGCTCTCTTGATGAGTGACTTTTTACTGAGCTATGGAGTTAACCATGCCTAAGTTTGCTGCCAATCTTTCTATGCTGTTTACTGATGTGCCGTTTCTCGATCGTTTTAAAGCCGCTGCCGATGCGGGTTTCACCTCGGTCGAGTACCTGTTTCCTTATGACTATCCAGCACCGCTGCTGGCGGAAAAGCTGCGGGAAAATGGCCTGAAGCAGGTGTTGTTCAATACCGCGCCCGGCAATATTGCGGCGGGCGAATGGGGCGTCTCTGCCCTGCCCGACCGTATTGAAGATGCCCGCCGAGATATCGATAACGCTCTGGAATATGCGCTGGCTCTGGATTGCCCTTCGGTGCTGGTGATGGGGGGCGTCGTGCCGCCCGGTGAAGACCGTGCTGCCTATCAGCAAACCTTCATCGATAACCTGCGCTACGCCGCCGATAAGTTTGCACCGCACGGCATCAACATCATGATTGAGGCGCTGAGCGCGAAGGTGAAGCCGAATTACCTGTTCGCTAGTCAATATCAGGCGCTGGAATTAGCCAATCTGATCGACAGGCCGAACGTTTATATCCAGCTGGATTTCTTCCACGCACAAATTGTCGATGGCAACCTGACGCAAATTATTCACGATTTGGCTGGCCGCATCGGACATATTCAAATTGCTTCGGTTCCTGCGCGACATGAACCCGATGAAGGGGAAATTAATTATCCGTTCATCTTTGCCGAATTGGATCGCGTGAATTATTCCGGCTGGGTTGGCTGTGAATATAACCCACGCGGTAAAACGGAAGACGGGTTGGGATGGGCTAAACCCTATCTAAAGAAATAAGTTATCGCGGAAAAATATTGCTGTTCCCATAAAAGAATAAACACCAGAGACATATTTATAAAATATCGAGAAAAGGTCAGGTTCCCGCATTATTCCGATGCGGGAATCAGGTCACCCTTTTCTTCAAATAAAACAATAACCCAATACCTTTTCAGCCTCTGAATTGAAAAGACGGGATCAATGAGGATAAGAACATGGCCACCTCGCTCTTACTCTGCATCGCTATCGCCGGGGTATTACTCCTGCTGCTGATGGTCATTAAATTTAAAATTCAGCCCTTTGTTGCCCTGCTGGTCGTCAGCCTATTGGTTGCATTAGCAACCGGAATACCCACAGAAGAAATAATGAAAGTGATGTCCAGTGGAATGGGCGGGGTACTCGGTTCGATCACCATGATCATTGGGCTAGGTGCCATGCTGGGCAGAATGATCGAAGTTTCTGGTGGCGCTGAGTCTTTGGCAAAGAAATTCACGCAAACACTGGGAGAAAAACGCGTCATTGCCGCATTGACCATGGCAGCATTTATTCTCGGCATTCCGGTATTTTTTGATGTCGGCTTTATTATTCTGGCACCTATTATTTATGGTTTCGCAAAAGTCGCCAAGGTCTCTCCACTTAAATTCGGTCTGCCCGTCGCGGGAGTGATGTTGACGGTTCACGTCGCCCTGCCCCCTCATCCTGGACCGGTTGCGGCAGCCAGTTTGTTAAAAGCCGATGTGGGCTGGTTAACTATATTAGGGCTGGCGATCTCTATTCCTGTCGGCATCATCGGTTTCTGGGTTGCAAAATATATTAACCGTCGGCAGTACGCGCTATCTGTTGATGTGCTGGAGCAACTGCAATTAGCAAAAACTGAAGAAAAAAATGAGGTGGCACCACATAAGAATGCGCCTTCCGCTAGTCTGGTTACGGCGCTGATTGTCATCCCTATCGCCATTATTATGCTCGGCACCGTGGCGGCGACGCTGTTCCCAGCAGGCCACCCGCTGCGTAATATCACCACGTTGGTCGGTTCCCCTGCGGTTGCGCTACTGATTGCCCTAGCACTCGCCTTTTACTTTATCGCCATGCGTAGAGGCTGGTCGCTTGAAAAGACCGGCAACATTATGGGCGATGCCATGCCTGCCGCGGCGGTCGTCATCATGGTGACAGGTGCGGGCGGCGTATTCGGTAAAGTGCTGGTGGAATCCGGTGTCGGTAAGGCGCTGGCGGATACGCTGACCAGCATTCACCTGCCGCTGGTGCCTGCCGCGTTTCTTCTGTCACTGGCGCTGCGTGCCTCGCAAGGTTCCGCTACCGTTGCCATTCTCACCACCTGCGGCCTGCTGAGCGAAGCCGTCAGCGGCCTGAACCAGATGCAACTGGTGCTGGTGACGCTCTCTGCCTGCTTTGGCGGGCTGGGTCTGTCGCACGTCAATGACTCCGGTTTCTGGATTGTCACCAAATATCTGGGGCTGTCCGTCGCCGACGGCCTGCGCACCTGGACGGTGTTGACGACTATCCTCGGGCTGGCCGGGTTCCTCTTCACATGGGCATTGTGGCTGGTGCTGTAATAGCGCTGGTGCTGTAAAGTGTGAAATTTCACAATGGGGAGGCTGCAGCTTCCCCGTTGGTATCAACTGAATAATGCATGTACATACCTCCTTTATGCTGAAAAATGCGCCCTTTTTACTCCCGTATTCCGCATCTACCCGTTTTTATTCTGCCTTTATAATATCGCTTGGGTAAGAAACAACGCGTTCTCCTGCCCGCTCTCGCAAATTGGCATACCGCAGTATGCAATCAGAAGCGCACCCCATTCCTGACCTGTCGTAAAGGATGACCAATCTGTAAGGTAAAGCCTGCATCAATCAATGAAAAATAATAAAGGAACATTATGAATTTTCTATCAAAAATGAAACTTAGTGCCATGCTGGGCACGGGTTTCGCCTCTGTCATCATTATCGGTCTGATGGTTGCCATTCTGGGGCGCGTCCATCTCGCCAATCTGGGTAAAGATATTGAATCACTCTCTGAAAAAAACCTGACCAACCTGCTCCTCATTCAGGACACCAAGAGTGGCTTTGAGGTTGTCGCCCGTGTTGTCCGTAATATCGGGCTGTCACAAGACAGCGCGCGTATCCAGGAAGAAAAACGCATTTTAGATCAGCAAATTACCCGTAATAGTGAAGCGCTGGAAAAAGTCTATAAACAGCTTGCCGAACCGGAGGCGCGTGCCTTGCTGGAACAGCTTACGCAGGCTCGGCCGGTTTATCTGAAAGCGGTGAATAACGCTATTGCATTAAGCCTCTCCGGGGTGCCGGAAGAAAAAGTGCAGGCCGCGTTAGTTATGGTCAATGAATTACCCCCCGCACAAGCGTCAGTTTTTGCTGCTCTGGACGGGCTGACGGCGTTGCAGAAAAAACAAACGATGGAAACGACGACCAACGCCATGCATAAAGCCAGAGACGATGGCAATACGCTGCTGCTGTTCGCTGCGTTCGCAGTCTTCGTCGGGATTTTTATCTCCATCTTGATTACCCGCACGATAAAAAACCTGCTGGGCGGTGAGGTGGCTTACGCGGCACACATCGCCCAAGAGGTTGCGCAGGGAAATCTAGCCGTCAGCGTCGATCTGCGCCCCGGCGACAACCACAGCGTGCTGGCTGCCATGAACGGTATGCGCAAAAGCCTGAGTGGGATTGTTGAACAGGTGCGTGAGAGCAGCGAATCTATCGCAACCGGTGCCAGCGAGATTGCCGCAGGCAGTACCGACCTCAGCCAGCGCACGGAAGAGCAGGCGGCGAATCTGCAACAAACCGCAGCGTCAATGGAAGAAATAAGCCAGACCGTGCGCCAAAATACCGAGACGGTACGTAATGCCACGCAGTTGGCGCAGGCCACCAGCGATACCGCCGCCAAAGGAGGCAAAGCCGTTGGCAATATCGTTGTCACCATGAAAGAGATTACCGACAGCTCGCGTAAAATTGGCGATATCATTAGCGTCATTGACGGCATCGCCTTCCAGACCAACATCCTGGCGCTCAACGCCGCGGTGGAAGCCGCACGGGCTGGCGAACAAGGCCGTGGTTTTGCGGTGGTTGCGGGTGAAGTGCGTTCTCTGGCACAACGCTCCGCTTCTGCGGCAAAAGAAATCAAAGAGCTGATCGGCCACAGCGTCGAGAAGGTGGAAGCCGGTTCCGCCATGGTAGACAGCGCTGGCGCGACGATTGAAGAGCTGGTACGTCAGGCACACAATGTTGCGGGTCTGCTTAACGAAATTGGCGTCACTACGCAGGAGCAAGAATCCGGCGTCTCGCAGATTCATGATGCCGTGAACCAACTTGACCAGGTCACGCAGCAGAATGCCGCACTCGTTGAGCAATCCGCTTCTGCCGCCGATAGCCTGAGCGATCAGGCTGCCCGTCTGGTCGAACTGATGAAAGTGTTCATCGTTGAAGGCGGATCGTCACAGCGTATTACACCGCCGTTGAAACGGCCTGACAGCGCCAAACTCTCTCTCGCTAATCCTAAAAGCAGCACGAGAAGCGATAAGCAAAACTGGGAAACCTTTTAACAGCCAGCCAAGTCCCCCCAAAACCGCTGAGCGATCAGCGGTTTTTTATCCCGTTATGACCCGAACGTCTCACATTACCTTTCCGACCCTCATCGACGATGACGAGCGAAATCTTTCAATAGGGAAAGACAATGAATAAAGAGAAAAAACAGCAATGCGTTTTATATTAAGCGCGATGGAATAAAATCAATAAAAAACGAGGAATGGCAATTTTCGATGATAAAAACATCAAATATATGAAGGTAAAAACATCATGTTGTTCGAAAAAAAAGAATGAATAAAAAATAAACACCCCTCAGCGTTGAATAAATAAGCAAAAAATCATAACCACAACGTTTATTAACATGATTGTCAATTTAGCATTACAGCATGACCGCAGTTTATTTTTTCTCTAACCCACAGAGATATTGCGGCTTTTACCGCCACCTTTTATACTCCTGCGCCATCATTTACCCTTATTTGTCTATGTTCTAGCGCACCAGACACGACGACTACTTACCGGAAAGCGTGACAGGAAAAAGTAAACTTAGGATAAGTTTATTAGCCAAGGAAAACAGGCAACGATTACGGGAAAGGATATACCTGTCATTCTTCAAGTCGCATGTTTATTTATCTTTCTGCGACGCGAGTCTTTAGGGTATCAACGTGATGGTACTTGCAAAATAAATACATTTGCGCAACCCCTATTTCACGTTTAAAGCACGCCGACACCAACCATATTCATTCTCAACATATAATAAGGGACACAATGAATCTCATCAAAAAGAGTAGCCTGGGTAAAATGCTAGGGATCGGCTTTACCCTGATCATCGCTATCGGATTTCTGGTGGCGGTATTTGGCCGTATCCAACTCGACAAGCTCGGGGAAAACATTCAACTGCTGTCGCAGGTCCGCATTACCAACCTCATGATGATGAAGGAGTTTAAAGACAACATAAACACTAACGCGATCGTCATCAGAAACCTGACGATGCGGGAAGACAGCCGGAAAATGCAGGAAGAGAAAACCCACATCGACAATATGATCGCCCGTAATAACGCATTACTCGCAAAAATACGCGACCGCGCTATCGATCAACATTCACAGGAACTGATTGCGGCACTGGATCGCGTACGGCCAACCTATAACGACAGCATAACAAGCGCCATCGCACTGGTCATAGCACACAGGAACAAAGAAGCTCAAGATCTACTATTAACCGACGTTCAGGCTAAGCAGGATATCGTCTTCAGCGCATTGAATGACATGGTTAGTTGGCAAGAGAAGATTACGGTTGATGCTGCTAACCAGTCCTTAAAGAATGCCACACGTGCCGGCACGCTGATGGTCATCATCGCTCTGCTTGCTGTTGTGTTGGGCGCAATGATTTCATGGTGGATAACTCGAACCATTAAACGTCAGCTCGGGGGAGAACCGGCCTACACGTTGGAAGTCACGCGTCAGGTTGCACAAGGGAATCTGGCCGTTGCGATTGAACTGCGCGATGGTGATACCACTAGCGTGCTGGCGGCGATGGAAGATATGCGTCAAAACCTGAGCAACCTCGTAGGTCAAGTGCACCAGAGCAGCGAATCTATCGCCACGGGCGCGACGCAGATTGCGATGGGCAACACCGATCTGAGCCAGCGCACGGAAGAACAGGCTGCAAATCTTCAGGAAACCGCCGCCTCAATGGAACAAATGAATACCACGGTGAAGCAGAACGCTGCGACCGTACGCACCGCCACAGAACTAGCCCACTCCGCCAGCACCACGGCGCAAAAAGGCGGCGATGCAGTCAATAACGTTGTGCGTACCATGGAAGATATCACCGCCAGCTCACGTAAGATCGGCGATATTATCGGCGTCATCGACAGCATTGCTTTCCAGACCAACATCCTGGCGCTCAATGCTGCCGTTGAAGCGGCCAGAGCCGGTGAACAAGGCCGTGGCTTCGCCGTAGTCGCGGGTGAAGTGCGATCTCTGGCACAGCGTTCCGCTTCTGCCGCGCGTGAAATCAAAGATCTGATTAGCGTAAGTGTGGCCAACGTGGAAATGGGGGAGAAACAGGTTAACGATGCGGGCATCACCATCAAAGAGATCGTCGAAAAGTCTCAGCATGTTGCCAACCTGCTCAGTGAAATTGGCCTGACCACGCACGAGCAGGAACAGGGCGTTGCTCAGGTGAATGATGCGGTGAATCAGCTCGATCAGGTGACGCAACAGAACGCCGCGCTGGTTGAAGAATCCGCCTCCGCCGCAGACAGCCTGAGTGAGCAAGCCAGAACGCTGCTGGAATTAATGGGCGTGTTCAAAATCAGCGGCGTTCAAACGCCAGCACCACGGCTGACATCACAAGCGAAGAAGCCGACGGCACCGAGGCTGGCTCTGGCGGGTACATCAGGCAGCACAAGCCGTGATAATTGGGAAACCTTTTAACGAACGCGGCCAAGTGATAGATTCCCAAGCCACTTAGCACACAAAATAAAGCCGCTGACTCTTCAGCGGCTTCAGACCGTTGACAAACCTATTTACCGAATGAAAACGGGCATAACGGAATAGAAGAGTAAAGCGTTTGCGCCAGGGATGGCGCAATCCGAGCGCACAGGGACGTGTTTACAGCGTCTTTACGATCTATCCGTTATTCCCGCTCTACGACTTTGTCAGCAACCTCAAGCCGCTGACTCTTCAGCGGCTTTTTACATTAGCGGGTAATCCGTTATCGGCGATTACAGCGCCCGACGCAGGCGTGCTACCGCTTCATGCATTTGCTCATCCGTAGCCGTCGCAAAGGACAGACGCAGCGTTGAGTAATCGATATTGTCTGGGAAGAAGAACTCACCTGGCACGAAAACAACGCCCTGCTCCAGCGTCTTCTTCAGCCATTCCGTCGTGTTGAAATCGTCCTGACGGAACTTCGCCCACAGGAACATCCCACCTTTCGGTTGGTTGAAGGTGATCACATCACCCAGTTCCTTCTCGACCAGTTTTGCCAGCAGTTCGCCTTTGTGCTTATACGCGTGGCGAATTTTCTCGATCTGCGTATCCAGACGTCCCAACCCCAGATAGCATTCCGCGACGGTCTGCGACAGCGCGCTGGCATGCAGGTCAGCGGCCTGTTTGATAATCGCGACTTTGTGCAACAGCCAATCCGGCAGAATCGCCCAGCCGAGACGTAATCCCGGCGCCAGCACCTTCGAGAACGTAGAGGTATACAGCACATATTCGGTGCTGCCCAATTGCTCCTGCGCCAGTTGGAACAGCGTCGGGTTGCGCTCTTCGGTGAAGCGTAACTCGCCATAGGGATCGTCTTCGATAATGACAAAACCGTAGCGCTCCGCCAGTTGAATCAATTTCAGGCGACGTTCATAGCTCAGCGTAACGCCGCTCGGGTTACCGAAGTTCGGAACGATATAAACGCCTTTGATACGCTGTTTCTTCAACAGCTCTTCCAGCTCATCAACGACCATGCCGTCGGCATCGGACGACACCGACATCACCTGCGCCTGCGCCAGTTCCAGCGTTTGCAGCGCCGCCAGATAAGTCGGGCGTTCAACGACGAACACGTCGCCCGGATCGACCATCGCACGCATGATCAGGTCAAGCGCCTGCTGTGAACCGGCCGTCACGACAATATCGTCACCGCGCGTTTTTACGCCGCGTACGGCACACAGTTCGGCAATGCGATCGCGCAGCACGCCGCTTCCTTCGGTTAAACCATACTGGAATGCCGTTTTCGGCTGTTCGGTAATCGCTAACTGCGTGGCCTGGCTTAGCCCTTCGAAATCAAATAATGCATCTGACGGAATCCCGCCAGCCAGCGAGATAATATTTTCCATCTTGCTGTGTTTCAGCAGTTCACGGATGGCGGAACTTTTTAACCGAGCGATGCGGTGCGCTAACAACCCTTCAATGGCCATTTCTTCTTAACCCTTCTACGAAACAGGCCGGTAAACCGGCCCGATAACGATTCTCCCTGTCATCCTTCAAGCAGCATGCGCGTTGGCGTTCCGCCGCTCGAATGATTTAGGGTAGATCTGCTCTAAAATTATCCGCCCAGATAGGCCGAACGTACCGCTTCATTAGCTAACAATGCCGCTCCGGTATCTTCCAATACGACATGGCCGTTTTCAAGTACATAACCCCGATCGGCCAGTTTCAGCGCCTGATTGGCGTTTTGCTCTACCAGGAAGATGGTCATGCCTTCTTCGCGCAGTTGCTGGATCGTATCGAAAATTTGCAGGATGATGATCGGTGCCAGGCCCAGCGACGGCTCGTCCAGCAGCAATAAACGCGGCTGGCTCATCAGCGCACGGCCAATCGCCAGCATCTGCTGCTCACCGCCGGACATCGTACCGGAACGCTGGGCGCGTCGTTCATACAAACGCGGGAACAGATCGTAGACGCGCGCAATCCGTTCCTGATACTGATCGCGCTCGGCAAAGAACCCACCCATCGCCAGATTCTCTTCTACCGTCATGCGGGAAAAGACGCGACGCCCTTCCGGCACAATCGCGATAGCTTCACGCATAATCTGCGCGGTCTGCCAGTTCGTGATGTCCTTGCCATCAAACGTGATGGTGCCTTCTGTGGCGCGCGGGTCACCGCACAGCGTGCCCAGGAGCGTGGTTTTACCGGCGCCGTTCGCGCCGATCAGCGTAACAATCTCGCCCTGATCAATGTGCAGGCTCACCTGATGCAGCGCCTGAATTTTTCCGTAGTGGGCCGAAACCTGATGTAATGACAGCATAAACGTTATCCTTCACCCAGATAGGCACGGATGACATCTGGGTTGTTACGAATTTCAGCTGGAGTGCCTTGTGCCAGCGGCGTTCCCTGATTGACGACATAAATCCGGTCGGAAATTCCCATCACCAGTTTCATATCATGTTCAATCAACAACACGGACACCTGATGGCTACCGCGCAGTTCCGCAATCAGCTGATTTAACTCGTCAGTTTCTTTCGGGTTCAGACCAGCCGCAGGCTCATCCAGCATTAGCAGCTCAGGGCGCGTCACCATGCAGCGGGCAATTTCCAGACGGCGTTGCTGGCCGTAAGACAGATTCCCCGCCTGACGGTTCGCTAACTCCAGCAGGCCGATACGCTCCAGCCACACCGCGGCGCGCTCCTGCGCATCTGCTTCCGCACGACGAAAGCCCGGCGTTTTCAACAGCCCGGCAAATACGCCGCTTTTCAGGTGCTGATGCTGTGCCACCAGCAGGTTCTCGATCACCGTCATTTCACGGAACAGGCGAACGTGCTGGAATGTGCGCACCACGCCCATTCGGGCAATCGCCTGTCCGGGTAACCCTTCCAGATGACGATCGCGCAGCATGATAGTGCCACCGCTTGGGCGATAAAAACCGGTCAGGCAGTTAAAGACCGTGGTTTTCCCCGCCCCGTTCGGGCCGATCAGCGAGACGATTTCGCCAGCATGAATGTCCATTTCAACATTATTGACCGCCAGCAGGCCGCCAAAACGCATCATCAGACCTCTGACTGATAATAGTGGCTGCGTGCTCATGCTTGCTCTTCCTTCTTCGCGACTTTCAACTTCATCTCAGGACGCTTCATCGGCAGCAGGCCTTGCGGACGCCAAATCATCATCAGAACCATCAACGCACCCAGCAACAGCATGCTGTATTCATTCAGATCGCGCATCAGTTCGCGGGAGACGACCAGCAAGATTGCAGCAAGAATGACCGCAAACTGCGAGCCCATTCCACCCAGTACAACGATGGCCAGCACAAAAGCAGATTCAGCGAACGTGAACGATTCCGGGCTGACGAAACCCTGACGCGCGGCAAACAGCGTCCCAGCAAAACCGGCGAACGCGGCGCTGATGGTAAAGGCCGTCAGCTTGATGCGCGTTGGGCTCAGCCCCAGAGAGCGGCAGGCGATTTCATCATCGCGCAGCGCTTCCCAGGCACGTCCCAGCGGCATACGCAGCAGGCGGTTAATCACAAACAGGGTTAACACCACCAACAGCAGCGCGACCAGATACAGGAAGATGACGCGATCGCTGGGGTCATATTGCAGACCGAAGAAGTTGTGGAACGTATCCCAACCGCCATCGCGCGCGCTGCGGCCAAATTCCAGACCAAAGAAGGTCGGTTTAGGGATCTGGCTGATGCCGTTCGGACCACCGGTAATTTCAGTGTTGTTCAGCAACAGGATACGAACAATTTCACCGAACCCGAGCGTCACAATCGCCAGATAGTCACCGCGCAAACGCAGCACTGGGAACCCTAGCAGGAAGCCGGACAGCGCCGCTACCATTCCTGCCAGCGGCAGACTTTCCCAGAAGCCCAAGCCGTAATAGTGATTCAGCAGCGCATAGGTGTACGCGCCAATGGCGTAAAACCCGCCGTAGCCCAATACCAGCAGACCGGACAGGCCAACCACAACGTTCAAGCCCAGACCCAGCATCACGTAAATCAGCGTGAGCGTGGCGATATCCACCGAACCGCGCGATACCAGAAACGGCCAGGCGATAGCCGCGATAATCAACGCCGCAGCTAATATCTTCTGCCGTGGCGTACTGCCATCAAAGCTCGGCAGCACCAGTGACGGAGCGGAAAATTTCTTGATGCTTTGCTGGAAGAACGGGCGGATCAACTGGAAGAAGAACACCACGATGCAGCCCGCACCAATCCAATACCAGCGCACTTCATCGGCACCGCGCACCACCAATTTGGTGCCATCCAGCGCCAGTTGCATGCCCATTAAGAACGAGGCCAGCACCAGCAGCATGAACGCGGAAACCAACGCATTAAACAGGTTGAGCTGCTTCATACTTTCTCAACCTCCGGGCGACCCAGAATACCGGTTGGCATCACCAACAGCACCACAATCAGCAGCGCAAACGACACCGCATCTTTGTATTCCGTGCTCAGGTAAGCAGACGTCAGCGCTTCGGCTACGCCCAGAATCAGCCCACCGATCATTGCACCAGGGATGCTGCCGATTCCACCCAGTACCGCCGCCGTAAAGGCTTTCATCCCGGCCATAAAGCCGATATAGGGGTTGATGACGCCGTAGAATTGCCCCAGCAGCACGCCAGCAACGGCGGCCATGAGCGCACCAATGACGAAGGTCAGGGAGATCACGCGATCGGTGCTAATCCCTAACAGGCTAGCCATTTTCAGGTCTTCCGCACAGGCGCGGCAGGCGCGACCCATACGGGAATAGCGAATAAATAGCGTCAGGGCCAGCATAGCGAGGAACGTAACAATCCAGATGGTCAACTGCATGGTGCTAATCGTCGCGGCAAAGCCATTGCTTTCGCCTAGCACCCACTGGCCGGTCACCAGACTCGGCAGCGCAACATCACGCGAGCCCTGATTCAGGCTGACGTAGTTTTGCAGGAAAATTGACATCCCGATGGCAGAAATCAGCGCAATCAGGCGCTTTGACGTTCGAACAGGTCGGTAAGCCACCCGTTCGATACTCCAGCCGTAGGCGCTGGAAATGACCACAGCGGCAATGAAAGCGGCACCAATCAGGAGCCAGCCAGCATCGATACCCATCATCATCAGGGCCGCAATCACAATAAAGGAGACGTAGCTACCGATCATATACACTTCGCCGTGTGCGAAGTTAATCATGCCGATAATGCCGTAAACCATGGTGTAGCCAATGGCGATCAGCGCATAGGTGCTGCCCAACGTCAGGCCGTTGAACATCTGCTGAAAAAAGTAAAGGAACTGCTCGGACATACCTTAAACCTTAAATGCTGCCCCCGCGCCTTGCGGCAACGGGGGCTTCGGTATTGAGGGATTATTATTGGTATACACGCAGCGAGCGAAGAATACTCTTCACGCCGAAGAGGCGGACAACGGCATCTTTATCCGTTACCCACCTACCGGCATGATGATTATTTCACTGCGCTGGACGTACCGTCTTTGTGCCACTCAAATACGCCAAATTCAAACCCTTTCAGGTCGCCTTTTGCATCCCAGCTTAATGGTCCCATTACTGTATCCACAGGGTTCGCTTTCAGATCCGCGGCCAGTTTTTCCGGCGCATCGCTACCCGTACGCGTCATCGCCGTGGTCAGCGATTGCAGCGCGGCATAGGTCGTCCAAACGAACGGACCGGTTGGATCCAGCTTCTTGGCTTTCAGCGCATCGACAATCGGTTGGTTAGCAGGAACCTGATCGTAACGCTTCGGCAGCGTCACCAGCATGCCTTCAGAGGCATCGCCTGCGATGTTGGACAGCGACGAGTTACCCACGCCTTCCGGGCCCATGAATTTGGTGGTCATGCCAGCCTGACGCGCCTGACGCAGAATCTGCCCCATTTCTGGGTAGTAGCCGCCGAAATAGACGAAATCGACGTTCTCTTTCTTCAGACGCGCAACCAGCGTGGAGAAATCTTTATCACCCGCCGTCACACCTTCAAACAGTACAACATTCGCACCGGCTTTTTTCAGGCTATCCTGAACAGAGCGGGCCAGCCCTTCACCATATTGCTGTTTGTCATGAACCACGGCGATACGCTGCGGTTTGATGGTTTCGACAATGTATTTTGCTGAGGTTGGCCCCTGATCGGAATCCAGCCCCGTCGTGCGCAGCACCATTTTGTAGCCGCGCGTGGTTAAGTCGGCGTTGGTTGCCGCAGGCGTAATCATGATCACGCCTTCTTCTTCATAGATATCAGACGCAGGCTGCGTTGAGGAGGAACACAGATGACCAATCACATAACGGATACCGTCATTGATGACCTTGTTCGCGACGGCAACGGCCTGCTTAGGGTCGCACGCGTCATCATATTCAACGCCAACCAGTTTGTTACCGTTTACACCGCCTTTTGCGTTGATGTCTTCAATGGCCTGACGCGCGCCAATGAACTCCATATCGCCATACTGTGCAACGGGGCCAGACATGGCACCAACAACCGCAACCTTAATATCGGCAGCGCTGACTGCGTGACTCAACGCCGCAGCCATACAACCCATCAGCAATACTTTACCTTTACTGAGCTTCATTCTTTTTACCCCATCTGTCATTATGGATATTGCCGAAAACCTGACCGCCTTCCGCCATAACCTGCTATTTTCTTATAAGTAAGAAAGGCTTAGGTTATTATTAGTAATAATTTCTAATAAGGCTTTATTTTTCATATTATTAAACAGGAATTTTATGCTGCAAATCAACTGACACTGTCAGAAACAAGCGGAGCAAACAGCACAAAACACCAGATGCAACAACCAGCATTTAATTTATATATAGTCAGATATTCTACTTTGTGCATTAATTGTTGATGGATTACTCGAAAAACAAAGAATGAGAAAAACATTTGCCCTATTAACCATAACGATCAAATTACATCACCGAACCACTACAAAACAACGACATTATTCTTCACTCATATGATGGAGTGCCGATAAAAATGAAACTAACCGTTGAATGCCTCACCCGATTCAGCCCTCAGGATAAAATTGATCTGGCAAAAATCTGGCCACATCAGAACATTGATTTATTAGAAGAAGACCTCTCACTCGATTGGCGATTATTTGCAGCCCGTTTTAACGATCGGCTGTTAGGTGGTGTGCTGGTCGAAATTGAAGGGGACTATGCAGAGCTAAGCGATCTGATGGTGAGGGACGTCACGCGGCGACGGGGCGTAGGGAAACTGTTGATTGATGAAGTGCGTCGTCAGCTTCCTGAAGTGAACGAGTGGTGGCTGGCCACAGCCGATCACGCGACGATCAAAGAGGAGGTACTGGCGCGATTTATGTTGTCTTGCGGCTTTTCACCTGTATCCGGCGGCTGGCGCTACATTCGTAGAAAAGAAACGCCGTTGGTTCTTGACCAACTCAACCCAGAGAAGCCATAGCTCACGCACTGCGGGCTGGCATCAGACAAAAAAACAAAACGACCGGGTATTATTACCCGGCCGCGAAAGAAAGAGGCGATGAGAGCGATTAAGCTTCTATGGCCGCTCGCAGTTTTTTCATCGCATTCTTTTCTAGCTGACGCACACGCTCTGCGGAAACGCCGTATTGATCGGCTAGCTCCTGCAAGGTGGATTTGTTGTCATCATCCAACCAGCGGGCGCGAATAATGTGCTGGCTGCGTTCGTCCAGCCCTTCCAGCGCGTAGGTGAGCTTATCGGCCGCATGCGTTTCCCAGTTATCTTCTTCAATGCCATCGGCAAAGTCAGACGATTTATCCTGTAGGTAAAGCATCGGCGACATCGCCTTGCCGTCGTGTGAATCTTCTTCAGGCGTCGGATCGAACGTCATGTCCTGCGCCGCCATGCGGGATTCCATCTCGCGCACGTCTTTGCTCGTCACGCCAAGCTCACGCGCAACCAGTTCGACTTCATCCTGATTAAACCAACCGAGGCGCGTTTTCGACTTACGCAGGTTAAAGAACAGTTTACGCTGTGCCTTAGTGGTCGCGACTTTCACGATACGCCAGTTGCGCAGCACGTATTCATGAATTTCGGCTTTGATCCAATGCACGGCGAAAGAAACCAGACGCACGCCGACTTCAGGGTTAAAGCGACGTACCGCTTTCATCAGGCCGATGTTCCCTTCCTGAATCAGGTCCGCCTGCGGCAGGCCGTAGCCGGAATAGTTACGGGCAACATGAATAACAAAACGCAGGTGTGACAGAATCAGGTGCTTAGCCGCATCCAGATCGCCCTGATAATGCAGCCGTTCAGCCAGCGCCCGCTCTTCCTCCGCCGTCAGCATCGGATAGGCATTGGCGGCACGAATATATCCTTCCAAACTGCCTTGGGGAACTAAGGTGAAAGTTTGCATATCTTTGGTCATTCAACCCTCTCAGTTGCTCTACTCGTCATATTGCAGTTGGCTATCTTAGCACTGCTTAACCGCATCGTTTTGCGCGAAAATGGCAAAATGCGGCACCTTAAAAGCTTATTTTATGAAAAACCTAAAACCAGATTAATCAAATCCTAAAATCTGTCTATTCAGACTGTGATTTCGCTCACAAGTTCCTATCATTTTATTCACCTCATGACAGAGATCAAGCTGGGGGAAAACGAGCCACTCACACACGCTAAACCAAGGGGAAAACACAGCGGGAAGAACAAATAAGAGATGTCGCTGAGGAGATTTCCCCTGCAATACGGTCTGAATTACAGGGGATAATTATACCAGAAAACGCTTACTGTGGTGTAAAACGGCGTAAATGTTGCACCGTTGCCAGCCAGGCGGCCAACCAGCCAATCATGCCAGCGATTAACAGCAGCAGAAGAGATTCATCCCAGCTTAATCCTTTGACGGCAAACGTCGTACCGAAGACGGACGCCACCTGCGCCACCACCGCACCCAGTTTCCAAACCAGCGCCTGCGATAAAATCAGCGACAGCACCGCGCCACCTACGCCCATCGCCGCCCCGCCATTCAGGAACGGGCGCAGAATAAAGCCATCCGTCGCACCGATCAACTTCATCACATTGATGGTTTCGCGACGGCTGAAAATACTCAAACGCACGCTGTTGCCAATCACCAAGAAGACGGCGACGATCATCAGGACACCAATCATCGCGGAAATTTGCCCAACCAGATTGGTCAATGCCACCAACCGCGCAAACCAGCTATCGTCCATCCGTACTTCATCCACGCCCTGCGTCGCCGCCACGCGGTCGCGCAGCGTCGTCAACGTGTTGGAATCCTGAAAACTCATTTTCGGCGTGATAATCGCCACGGCTGGCAGCGGGTTCTCTTCCAACATATCCAGCGCGCCACCAAAACCGGACCAGTTGCGGAACTCGCCCATCGCTTCATTGCGCGACAGATAATTGATTTTATCGACACCGTCTTCAGATTGAAGCTGCGTGATAACCGCCTGTGCTGCGTTGTCATCCAGCGATTTGTCCAGATACACCGTCAACTGCGGCGAGGGATACCACTGTGTGGCCGCCTGACTGACATTTTTCCAGACCAGATAGCAGATGCTGGGCAACGCCAACGAGATAGCGATGACCATCACGGTCAGAAAGGTAGCCAGCGGCTGGCGCAGCATATCAGCTAACGTATCGGCCCAGGCATAGCGCCACTGTTCCTGCCAGCCACCGCGCAGCGCTTTCGCTTTTGCGACAGGTTTTTTCGCATTACGGACGTTATTCGCCATCGTGGTTTCCCCCCACCATGCGGCCATCCGACAGCGTCAGCACACGGTAATTACGGCGGGCGATAAGCCCAGTGTCATGCGTCGCCATCAGGACGGTAACGCCAACACGATTGAATTCTTCAAACAGGCGCAAAATGCCTTCTGACAGCACGTCGTCCAGGTTGCCGGTCGGTTCATCCGCCAGCAATACCGCAGGTTTGTTCACCACCGCACGTGCAATGCCAACGCGCTGCTGCTCACCACCGGACAGCTGAATAGGATAGTTCTTCGCTTTATCCAGCAGGCCAACCTTGTCCAGTGCGGCGGATACCCGGCGACGGATATCCTCACTGCTGGCGCCCGCGATGATGAGCGGCATCGCGACGTTGTCATAGACCGTGCGTTCCATCAGCAGGTGGTGATCCTGAAAGATCATGCCGATCTGGCGTCGCAGGAACGGGACTTCGCGTTTTTTCAGGCGGCTGATATTGTGGCCGCCAAACAAAATCTGACCCGCGCTAGGACGTTCAATGCCACAAATCAGTTTCAGCAGGGTACTTTTCCCTGCGCCGGAATGGCCAGTCAGGAACGCCATTTCCGCGGGGCGCAGATGGAAATCCACCCCTTGTAATGCCTGACGCCCACCGAGGTAAGCTTTACTGACCTGTTCAAAACGAATCATCCGTTTTAATCCTCTCGGGCAAAAAGTGCCTCAATAAAATCATCGGCCTTGAATGGCCGTAAATCTTCAATACCTTCACCGACCCCAATATAGCGGATAGGAATAGCAAACTGGTCAGCAATGGCGAAAATCACCCCGCCTTTCGCGGTGCCGTCCAGCTTAGTCAGGGTAATGCCCGTCAGCCCAACCGCCTCATTAAACAGCTTGGCCTGGCTCACTGCGTTCTGCCCGGTGCTCGCATCCAGCGTCAGCATCACTTCATGCGGCGCGTCTTCATCCAGCTTCTTCATTACGCGTACAATCTTTTTCAGCTCTTCCATCAGATGCGCTTTGTTCTGCAAGCGACCGGCGGTGTCCGCGATCAGGACATCAACGCCGCGCGCTTTCGCTGCCTGAATCGCATCGAAAATCACCGATGCCGAATCCGCACCGGTATGCTGTGCCACCACCGCCACGTTATTGCGCTGTCCCCAGACCTGCAGTTGCTCGACCGCCGCCGCACGGAAAGTATCCCCCGCCGCCAGCATCACGGATTTGCCCTGTGCCTGGAACTGGCGTGCCATTTTCCCGATGGTGGTGGTTTTACCCACGCCATTAACGCCAACCATCAGAATGACATACGGCGTTTTGCCTTCGATATTCAGCGGGGCATCCACCTTAGCAAGAATCTCCGCCATTTCTTCTTTCAGCTTCACAAAAAGCGTATCAGCATCTTTCAGTTGGCGGCGGCTAGCGTGCTCAGTCAGGCTGCCGATAATTTTACGGGTCGTCTCAACCCCAACATCGGCAATCAGCAACTGTTCTTCCAGTTCGTCAAACAGATCGTCGTCAATTTTCTTACCGCGAAACAATCCGATAAATCCGGAACCGAGGTTCTGGCGCGTTTTTACCAGACTGCGTTTCAGGCGAGCGAAGAAACCTTCTTTCGTCGGACGTTCCTGCTCTTGCGCCACAGCCGGGAGATCATCCGGCTGCGTAGGTTCTGGTTCTTCGTATTCTTGTTCTTCCTGCTGCGCAACGTCCAACTCAGCATTAACCACCGTCGCGCTGTCGGCGATCGAGGTCTGCACGATCGGATCGACGATATCACGATCGAGAACGTCATGGTCGATCGCGTCAGCAAAGGCGGTAACATCACGCTCAGCAACCGATTGGATCACGTCTTCCGCTTCAACCTTTATCTGTTCTTCAACCTTTATCTGTTCTTCAACAACTGGCTGCTCTGGCGGCTGTTCCTGTTGTTTCTCTTCCTGTTTCCCTAATCCCAGCCAGGAAAAAAAACCGCGCTTCTTTTCTTTTGACATGTGCGATCGCGCTCCACGCTGCTCACCGCAGCGAATCAATCAATGAAAATCATATTTAAACAACAAGTTTAACACTTTCCGGCCGACAGCAACACGCAGCCAACGGGGGCAATGGCAGACAATTCTCCGCGCTGCCGACAATCTTCGTAACGAAAGGCACTGTCCGTAACGAAGTGTGTCAAACACCGTACGTGATCGAAAGGCCGCAGACAGCACAAAATTTTGGGTTAAGCGCCTTAACGTCCATCTTAACATTCCCTCTACACGTAACCGCCGCTAGAATAGCGCCAGAAATTTCCTGCCCGCATCCACACCATGATGATGCGGCACAACAATAACCCTGTGAGCTATGGCTAAAAAAAATGCATCGTCAGCCGCCGGACAAATCCGAATCATCGGTGGTCAATGGCGCGGCAGAAAACTTCCGGTTCCTGATAGCCCCGGTTTACGTCCCACCACCGATCGCGTACGGGAAACGCTGTTTAACTGGCTGGCTCCCGTCATTCAACAGGCGCGCTGTCTGGACTGTTTTGCTGGCAGCGGTGCGCTCGGGCTGGAAGCCCTTTCTCGTTATGCTGCACACGCCACATTATTGGAGATGGAGCGTGCAGTCGCCCAGCAATTAACGCAAAATCTGGCGCTGCTTCGGGCGGAAAACGCCGAGGTGATCAATACTGATGCCTTGAGCTGGCTGGCAAAGCCGGGCACACCGTTTGACGTTGTGTTTCTCGATCCACCGTTTCGCAAAGAACTGCTGAACAACACGCTTGCTCTGCTGGAACAACAGGGCTGGCTGGCACCCGACGCGTGGATTTACGTGGAAACAGAAGCGGAAAATGCGCAACTGACTATCCCGGAGAATTGGCAACTGCACCGTGAAAAAATTGCGGGCCAGGTCGCCTACCGTTTATACATCCGTCAGTGATCTTCGCAGCGACGTAAGGGTAAGAGATGATTTTGATTAACCTTGGCAGATTACTGATGCTGGGCGTGTGGGGATTTTTGTTGCTTAACCTGATTCAGCCGTTCCCCAAGCCGTTGAATATCTTCATGACCGTGGCGATGGTATTTATGATCCTGATGCATGGTTTTCAACTGCTGCTGTTAAAATCCAGCCAGCCGAAAGACAGCCCTGCGCTGAGCCGCGCGCTTCAGGCACGCATTTTCCTTTTTGGCGTGTTTGAGCTGCTGGCGTGGCAGAAAAAGCAGCCTAAGCCACCGAAGCCGTAATCGCTACCTCTGCTGGGGCACAATCCGAATTGAGGCACAATGCGAATAAAGCTCGTGCCCTTTCGCTCAAAGGACACGCGCCGAGAAAATCAGGGTTTCTTGCCGGGAAGATAAGGGAACGCGGCAACGTTATCGCCTAAATCAGAAATGCGTGCGCTGCCTTTTTCCGTCACGGCATCAATGCGAATGATCGCCTGTAGAGGGATGAAACTGCGGCTCACGCCGGAGAATTCCGTTTTCAGTTTCTCGGTTGACGGGTCAACCAACACCGTAGACTGGCTATCAAACACGACGTCGGCGATTTCAATAAAACCGAATAGGCTGCTCTGCACCAACTCACGCACGTAAAGCTGGTAATTCTTACCGTTATTTATAAATTGAATACGATAAAGCGCGGATTCATTACTCATTCAACACAATGCTCCCTTACAAGACTTCACGGCGCCCATCTACAATAAAAACAGGCGATAACATACCATGAAGCTCACAGAAATCGCATCCGTCTCACCCCGTGTTGTTTAACTTCCCCACAATCCCCTACACTGAACAAAGAACGGTTTATTTTTATCCTGACACAAACAAAAACACAAAAAGGACACGCTATGCTTTGGTCATTTATTGCTGTGCTTTTTTCTGGTTGGTTGTATGTGGACGCCAGCTACCGTGGTCCAACGTGGCAACGTTGGTTATTCAAACCGGTCACGATGCTACTGCTGCTGGCGCTAGCCTGGCAGATGCCGCTACTTGGTGTGCTGGGCTATCTGATTGTGCTGGGGCTGCTGGCCACGCTCGTCGCAGATACCCTGCTGTTGCTGCCGACTCAGCGTCTGCTTTACGCATTTGGCGCCTATTTCCTCTCCCATCTGCTGTACACCATTAGCTTTTTTACCGGACAGATTTCACTGACTTTCTTTTGGCCGCTGGCATTAACGCTCGTCATTCTGGCCGTGATCCTGATCGCCATTATCTGGGGACGATTAGAAACACAGCGTTGGCCCGCCTGCGCATTCATCATCATGACGACGTTAATGGTCTGGATTGCTGGCGAGCGGTATTTTGCGCTGGGGACAAACGCGAATGTCTCCCTGCTGACGGGCACCGTACTGCTATTTATCGCCCATGCGGCTTGGCTGATTCACCATTACCGTTTTCCATTCCGTGCCCATCAAGCGATTGTGGCGGCGGGCTATTTTGGCGGCCATTTCCTGATCGTTCGCTCCCTCTATTTCTGACGTTCGCGGCGCTCACGAAAATCTGGCTAAGCATTAAGCGGCGGTGTAAAGTTCCTGATGAGAATGTAAGTCACTAACAATGGAGGAAGAGATGCACTCTCATCAGCATAACCACAGCACTGAGAAATCAGCCTGCTGCAATAACAGCGTTCACCGCGCGCCACGCCGCGCCAAAAGTTGCTGCAACGAACACACGCAGCATTCGAACCACGCCGACCACAGCTGCTGTTCAACCAAACACACATCTGACGCCGTAGTGCAAAGCACGTGCGGTACAGATCAGTCGTCGTCAGACAGCGGCGGTAGCACGGATTCAGACGACCCCGACGGCGGAGACAGCGACAGGCCCCGATCCCACCAGCGTTTCAGTTGGAAAATCAGCGGGATGGATTGTCCCAGTTGCGCACGTAAAATCGAAAATGCCGTAAAAAATCTCACCGGAATTGAACAGGCCAAAGTGCTGTTCGCCACCGAAAAACTGGTTGTTGATGCCAACACCGATATTCGACTCCAGGTTCAACATGCCGTTCAGCAAGTGGGCTTCATCTTGCAGGACACCGCACTCCCACTCGCCCCACCCGACACCTCGACCGTACGTCGCTTCGTACATGAATATGGTTTCTTAATACTTTTCACTCTGCTGGCTGCTGCAAGCTGGGGACTTTCCCTGCTAAGCGAGCGCGGCGGGCAGATCGCGTTTATCGCGACCACCATCATCGGGCTGATTCCGATACTGAAGAAAACGGTGCAGCTCATTCGCACGGGTACGCCCTTCGCGATTGAAACACTGATGAGCGTGGCTTCCATCGGGGCGCTCTTGATTGGCGCCACCACCGAAGCCACCGTCATCCTGCTGCTGTTTATGCTGGGCGAACATCTGGAATCTTACGCGGCAAACCGTGCACGGCGGGGCGTAACGGCGCTGATGGCGCTGCTTCCCGAAGATGCTACGGTCGTCGGCAACGGGCAGCGACGCCTCGTTCCCGTCGCCAGTCTGGTTCCCGGTGACGTGATTGAAGTCGCCCCCGGTGGCCGGCTCCCCGCCGATGCGGAACTCTTGAACAGCGACGCCAGCTTTGATGAAAGCGCGCTGACCGGTGAATCGGTTCCCGTTGAACGTACGCCCGGTGAGAAAATTGCCGCAGGCAGCCTGTGCGTCGATCGGGTCGTGCAACTGCGCGTGGTGTCACAGCCGGGCAACAGCGCGATCGACCGCATTCTGCAACTGATCGAAGAAGCGGAAGAGCGCCGTGCGCCGATAGAACGCTTCCTCGATAAATTCAGCCGCTATTACACGCCAGCCATCATGCTGCTGTCGCTGCTGGTGATTCTGGTGCCGCCGTTGCTGCTGGCGCAGCCGTGGCAAGAGTGGATTTATCGCGGCCTGACGCTGTTGTTAATCGGCTGTCCGTGTGCACTGGTGATCTCAACGCCTGCGGCGATTACGTCGGGGCTAGCCGCTGCAACGCGCCGTGGAGCGCTGATTAAAGGCGGCGCGGCGCTGGAATCGCTGGGCAGCATCAAGACTATCGCGTTCGATAAAACGGGCACGCTGACAGAAGGCAAACCGCAGGTGACGGACGTATTGCCCGCCGCAGGCGTGAGCGCAACGGCGCTGCTGACACGCACCGCCGCCGTGGAGTCCGGTTCACACCATCCGCTTGCCAAAGCGATTGTCCAGCATGCGCGATCCAGCAGCACGTTCCTGCCAATGGCGGAAAATCGCAAAGCGCTGGCGGGTGTCGGCGTGGAAGGTACGATTGGCGGCAAGCGAATTCAGGTCAGCGCGCCGACTCGTGTCGCGTCCGACTTGCTTGATACCGACTGGTTACAGCGGGTTGAGGCGCTGGAAAACGAAGGAAAAACCGTCGTGGTGGTGCAAGAGGACGATAGTCTGCTCGGCGTGCTGGCGTTGAGCGATACGCTACGTCACGATGCGCGTGAAGCGCTGGATGCCTTACAGCAGTTGGGGATTCGTGGGGTCATGCTCACGGGCGATAATCCCCGCGCGGCGGCGGCGATTGCGGCGACATTAGGGATCGATTACCGCGCCAGCCTGCTCCCCGCCGATAAGGTCGCGGCAGTCAGCGAATTGAGTCAGCAGCATCCTGTGGCAATGGTCGGCGACGGCATCAACGACGCACCGGCGATGAAAGCCGCAACGATCGGGATTGCGATGGGAAGCGGTACGGATGTGGCGCTGGAGACGGCCGATGCAGCCTTAACGCACAGCCGCCTGACCGGTCTGGCGGCGATAATTAGCCTGTCGCGGGCGACGCAGCGCAATATTCACCAGAACATTACTATCGCGCTGGGGCTGAAAGCCGTCTTTCTGGTCACCAGCATTCTGGGTATTACCGGGCTGTGGCTCGCCGTGCTGGCGGATTCCGGCGCAACGGCGCTGGTCACCGCCAACGCGCTGCGGCTGCTGAGAAAACAGGACTGATATTACCGTTGCTGGCTGTTGGTTGAAGGATCGAGATACACGGAGCGACCACGGGGCGAGGCCTCCCTACGGGAACCTCATCCCCGTGTTTCTCCTAATCACACACGTCAACGAACGATATAACGCACCGAGTATTATTAACCTTTGCGCAGCAGATAACGATAGGGAACTTGCTCGGTCTCTTGTGTCAGAAGCTCATGCTCCATGAACACGCAAAAACTGGGAATATCGCGGGTGGTGGCCGGATCGTCGGCAATAATCAGCAGCGTTTGCCCAGTTTCCATCTGGCGTACCGTCTTACGCACCATCATTACAGGTTCAGGGCAGCGCAGCCCCTGTGCATCAAGGGTTTTATCCGGGTTGGTAAAGGGATCGGTCATCAACGTTCTCAGTACAGGAATCAAAAAACCGCCTTAGTTTACGCTGAGGATTTCCCGACGCAAGCGACGACAACATTTGCGCATAAAACAACCATTTTTTATAGGCAAAACACATGCCCGTAGCGAAATAATTGCATTAACGAAACAATTGCGTATTATGCCGCCGCGTTGCAGCATAAATCTGCACGTTATCCCTTGGGTTCCCTAACCCCAATAACCAAAAAGGTCACATTATGTATCGTTTTACTCCCCAGCAGCGGCTTACGGCGCTGATCTGGCTATCGTTGTTCCATGTCCTGATCATTACGTCGAGTAATTATCTGGTTCAGCTCCCGGTATTGATTTTCGGTTTTCATACCACCTGGGGCGCGTTTACCTTCCCGTTTATTTTTCTGGCAACTGACCTGACGGTACGAGTTTTCGGTGCGCCGCTGGCGCGTCGTATCATTCTCACCGTGATGGTGCCTGCTCTGGTCATTTCCTATCTGGTGTCGAGCCTGTTTTATCAGGGATCGTGGCAGTCGTTCGAGGCATTCAATCAGATAAATATCGTCGTGGCACGTATCGCCTGCGCCAGCTTCATGGCTTATGTTCTCGGCCAGATTCTGGATGTTCATGTCTTTAATCGACTGCGTCAGAAACGCGCGTGGTGGATCGCGCCGACTGTGTCGACCGTGTTTGGTAATTTCAGCGACACGCTGGCCTTTTTCTTCATTGCGTTTTACCGCAGTACCGATGCCTTCATGGCGGCAAACTGGGTTGAAATTGCGATGGTGGATTATGCCTTCAAGCTGCTGATCAGCTTGGCATTCTTCCTGCCGATGTACGGCGTCATGCTGAACATGGTGCTTAAACGTCTAAGCGAACAGAAAGACTCGGCCGACTACCGTTCCGTCAGCAGCCACCATTAATGCCAATCAGGCGGCCATTTGTGCCGCCTTTTCTCATCAAGTCACTCATCGTTTTGTAAAAATAACGCAGGCAACAACAACGGTTTGCAACAACAAAATGCTTGTTTTTGCTATCTGAATAGGGTGCCATACTGTTATTACCTGTTTAAAACGATTATCGGTTTCAAAAACGAGAGAAAGGGATCCCATGTCGAATATCATTAAATACCTCGGTGTCGGCTTGCTTGTCGGCCTGCTTGCTGCCTGTGATGGCAAAACGGATGACGCTGCAAAATCGGGCGCGCAAGATAAGCCTGCCGCAGAAGCCAGCGCAGGTCAGAATATTGAATTAATGAATGGTAAGATTGCGTTTACCCTGCCAGCCGATATGCGTGATCAAAGCGGTAAAGTCGGTACGCAGGCGAACAACATGCACGTTTACGCCAATGATAATGGGCAGAAAGCGGTCATCGTGATTCTTGGCGACAACACCACGGAAGAGTTGACCGTGCTGGCACAGCGTCTGGAAGATCAACAGCGCACGCGCGACGCCAACCTCCAGGTCGTTACCAACAAGACCATCGACGTTGACGGCAAGAAGCTGCAACAGCTCGACAGCATTATCACCAGCAGCGGGCAGCAGGCTTATTCCTCCGTCGTGCTGGGTAAAGTGGAAAACCAACTACTGACCTTGCAGATCACGCTGCCAGCGGATAATCAGCAGCAGGCACAGACCGAAGCTGAAGGCATCATCCACACGCTGAAGCTGAAATAATCTCCCCACCAGTCTCTTAATAAATCCCCAGCTCATTGGGGATTTTAGGTTCCTGCCAGCTTAGCTTTTAACCTGAGAAACACAGCATCGCTCTACCTATGCCGACATGGGAGAAAGATCAGCTCTTTTTCTATGTGTTTTATTTAAAAATGAAACTATTTCAATATTAATCAATTGATTACATTGTTTTTAGTTCTTTCCTCGTACTATTGAGTTCCCACTTCGCTTGCTATCCTTTGAAGACTCATTAAGCAACAGGATTCATGCCAAGGATTGGTGGGTAGGATCAGATGTTACAGGGAACGTCTTCACAATTTTTCTATTGTCCCCATTCCGCACTCTATTTGCCCGTTCCAGCGTGAATACCTCATCGCGAAAACCTCATGCAGACCACCGCGCAGGTTTTTATTTTAATCAGGATAGTGACGTGCCGCTCTGGGAAAACTCGGGGCGTGCGGTAGCCATGGCGAAGGAAAAAGGAGAGGACAGGTGGCAAACAGTGCAGGATTACAGTTCACCGTAAAGGTCGGTGCCCTGGAAGCAGGCACTTTCGCGGTGGTGGATTTCAGGCTGGATGAAGGGCTGAATCGGCCTTTCAGCCTGTCGCTGAGTCTGGCGAGCGCGTTGCCGGATGTCGATTTTGGTGCGGTGCTGGACCAGCCGTGTGAGCTGATGATGTGGTATGAGGGCGAGCTAAAACGTCGGGTCAGCGGGATTATCAGCGGCTTCACGCAGGGCGACACCGGATTCCGGCGCACGCGCTATCAAGCGGAAGTCCGTCCGGCGCTGTGGCGGCTGGGGTTACGCACCAATGCCCGCATCTTTCAGGCGCAGAAGCCGGAGGCGATTATCGGTACGTTGCTGGAGGAAGCTGGCATTACCGACTACGCCTTTGCACTGCGCCACGACCACGCACCCCGCGAATACTGCGTGCAGTATCGGGAAAGCGATTTAGCCTTTATCACCCGCTTGGCCGCCGAGGAGGGTATGTATTTCTTCCACGAATACGAAGAAGGTAAGCACCGCGTGGTGTTTGCCGACGATGCGGGTGCATTGACCAAAGGCCCCGAGCTGTTCTTCAATCTGGCGACACAAGGGCTGAGTGAGGGCGAATATGTTCGACGCTTCCACTATGCGGAGCGGGTGAGCACATCGGACGTCGAGCTGAAAGACTACAACTTCAAGACACCGGCTTACGGGCTGTCACACAAGAAAATGAGCGGCGAACTGTCGCACCAGCGCGAAAGCTACCAGCATTACGACTATCCGGGGCGCTATAAGCAAGACCCGAGCGGCAAGGCGTTCAGCGGTTACCGGCTGGATGCGCTGCGCTCAGGGGCGGTGACGAGCGAAGGGGAATCCAACTGTGCGGGGCTGATGCCGGGCAACACGTTTACGCTGACGGAACACCCGAATGCGGCGCTGAACGCGGTGTGGCAGACAGTGAGCGTCACGCACGTCGGGCAACAGCCGCAGGCGCTGGAAGAGGAAAGCGGCGGCGAACCGACGACCATGAGCAACAGTTTTACTGTGGTGAAAGGCACGACGACGTGGCGTGCCGCCATGCCCTACAAACCGATGGTGGACGGCCCGCAAATCGCCACCGTCGTCGGTCCAACGGGGGAAGAGATCTACTGCGACCAGTATGGTCGGGTAAAACTGCAATTCCCGTGGGACCGCTACGGGGCGAGTAACGACCAGAGTTCCTGCTGGGTGCGCGTCAGTCAGGGCTGGGCGGGCGGCCAGTACGGCATGATTGCGATCCCGCGCATCGGGCATGAAGTGATCGTCAGCTTCCTTGAAGGCGATCCGGATCAGCCGATTGTGACTGGGCGAACCTTTCACGCCACCAACCGCCCGCCTTATGACCTGCCAGCCCACAAGACACGTACCGTACTGCGCACGGAGACGCATCAGGGAGAAGGGTTTAACGAGCTGCGCTTTGAAGATCAGGCCGGACAGGAGGAGATTTACCTTCACGGTCAGAAGGATCTCAACGCGGTTATTGAAAATGACGTCGTCTGGCACATCAAACACGACGCGCATACGGATATTGATCATGAGCGAGTGACCCGCATCAAAGCAAACGACCACCTGACGGTCGAGAACGAGAAACGTGACCACATTAAAGGGGACTACTCGCTGACCGTTGATGCCTCAATGCACCAGAAACTGGGACAGGCTTTGCTGGTTGAGGCCGGACAGGAAGTGCATGTAAAAGCGGGGGCTAAGGTGGTTCTTGAAGCGGGCGCGGAGCTGACGCTGAAAGTCGGGGGAAGCTTCGTGAAGATCGATCCCAGCGGCGTGAGCATCGTTGGTCCAGCGATCAATATTAACTCAGGGGGCAGCGCGGGTAGTGGTTCGGGTTGGGCCGGACAGAGCCCTATTCTGCCGGGCGGTGTTGCCGTCCCCCTTGCTCCACCCGCGACATTACCTGCACCCGCCATTCATAAAAGCATGGAATCGATGTCACCGTTGGTCAAACCTTGCCCCCTTGCGAAGGGAGGCAAAGCATGAGTCTGAATACGTGGCAAGCACAGCATAGCGGCACCCTCTTTGCTATTGTCGACGGCGCGTTAGATCGCGCGGCGGTATCCCGTTTCTATGAACTCAGCCAGGGTGAAGCTTTCCCCCTCTTTGCGGGGACAGAATTTGACGAACAAGTGGCACTTGGTCCCTGGCTGTTGTCTAACCCTTCACCTGCATTCGTGTCGGATTCTCCAGCACTGAGTGGTTTTTATCTGGTCAGCGAACAGTCGACAGACGTCGTTCGCCGCCATTGGCAAAGCCTGATATTGGCTATCCGTGAAGGAGAGGCGGTCTGGTTTCGTTTCTCTGAACCCCAAATCTTCCTGCCGATGCTCTGCGCCATGAGCCCAGCAGAGCAAGATGCCGTCCTGGGTCCGTGCACTGGACTCTGGATCAACGACACCGGGTTTACACGAAATCCCGATACGCCATTTCATCCCGCGTTAAAAACTCCCTGGTTTCACATTCGTCCGCCTCATCTGGCGGCGTTGTATGACGAGGATCGTCATGCCTATATTCTTCGTCGGCGTCTGTGGCAGACCATGACGAGCATGATGGCACGTCATCCCGATCCGGCCGGGGCTATTTTGTCCGTTCTCAGGCAAGCCAATGCGGAGAAGCTTCAGGAAGACGTGCTCGATGGAGTGGTAGCTGGAGCCTTGACCTTACAAGTCGGGCTTCCTCTGGAGAGTATTCGAGCGCCGCTGATGCTGACCGAAGCTGAATTCGCGCAGGTCAACCACTGGATGGTGCAGCATAATGAATTAACAGGAGTTAACTAATGGCAGCCGATCCTTACTGTATCCCCTGCGAACATTACGATTGCTGGATAGAGATTGATGTTCGTGATGAACACAATCGTTCGTTTAAAGGGCTAAAAGCGACACTGACCGACGATACTGGCAAGTCTGAAACGGTGAAGCTTAACGACGGGCCGACGCTGGTGCGCGGTTTTGCCGTTGGCCCGATAACGGTCAAACTGGAGACGCAACCCTGGCTCAAGGCGGCGCAATCCCGTGAGGCCTTGAAGGAAGGGCAAAGTGCCGTGCCCGCCTATGTAACAGAGAAGATCGGGCATGAGGAAACTCCACGGGAACATATTAAAGCGACCACGGGTGACCTGTGCCTGACCGCGCCTGAACACCCGTTGCCAGAGGCGCATCAGGAAGGAAAAGCCGGCAAGGTTCGCCTATTTACCAAACATTCCTACGTTATCGAAGTCAAAGGTTACCCGATCAACGTGTTACGCATTGGTGTGTTCTTCGACGGTACGGGGAATAACACCTATAACGCCGAATCCGGCCTTAAAAAAGTGGAGCAATGGCTGGCCGAAACCTGTTCCGACCCAGTACAGCGGGAGAAAGAGCTACGCGGCTGCCAGATGGGGCGGCTTCCGGTGAGTGACAGTGCGGCGAACGATAAAACCAATGTCTGGAAACTCTATGAGCAGTTTAACGTCGGTGGCGAAACGTTAAGTGCGCATGCTTATATCAGCGGCATTGGTACGCGCGATCCGGTTGCAGGAAACGAGGGCCAGGAGTACCGATCGGACAATATGCTGACAAAAGGGCTGGATCTGGACTTTGGCAGTGAAAATACCTCTATCGTTGGCAAGGTGAATCAGGCCTGCGAACAGTCTATCGTACAAGCGATAGATGATGATCTGAAGGAGGCTCTTTCTAACATCGACTGCATCCACCGTATTGTCTTCGATGTGTTTGGCTTTAGCCGTGGGGCGGCGGCGGCACGCCATTTTGTTAACGTGATCGACCAAAAGGCCGATCACCCGCTGGTGCAAGCGGTGGACAAAACCAGCACCATCCGCCTGAAAGCCGGATTTGACTGGGCCAGTCGTGACGATGTGCGTATCACCTTTGTCGGGATTTTTGATACGGTGGCTTCATCGTATCATCCCAGTCTCAACATCCGTTTGCAGGATGACTGCGCCGAACGGGTGGTGCATTTAACCGCACTGGATGAGGTGCGCAAGCACTTCCCCTTAACACGCATCACGCCTACGGCGATTGGTACCAGCATCCCCGCGCATTTTACCGAACTGGCGCTGCCGGGTGCACACTCAGATATCGGCGGCGGGTATTACAGCCGCTGGAGCCTGCGTAACCCGAACAGTGACCCAGCGCTAACCGAGTGCCTTGAACTGGAGCGCTTTATGAGCGAAGAAGCGACGACTACGCCGGAGACGGAAAGTCGCGCCTACCGTCAGGCGAAAGCCTATGCCGAAGAGAAGATCGCGCAGGGCTGGGTGGATCGGCTTCACCCGCATTTACCGCGTGCGGCCACGCCCCCCGTGGGGGCAATCAGTTTGATCCCCTATTCGTTTATCCGCAAGCGCGGTAAGGATGATGTATGGCCGAAAAAGGCCGTGTATGTGGAGGTGGTGATGAACCGCGTGGTAGAAGGGGAATACTCGCGTATCCCGTTACATATGATGGTGGAGGCCGGACGTTCTGCTGGGGTGCCGTTTAAGGTGTGGGATCCCACAATAAACGGGCATCTTCTTGAATCTGGAGCCATCAAATTGCCAGCGGTTAATCTGGCTAAATTGGATCAACTCTGGGCATTGGCAGCAACCGAGCAGGGCGTGATAAAGAACCTGAGTCAGCAGCTTTCTCCCGAGGTTTATCGGGCGCTACGTCGTGACTATGTACACCGCAGTGCCAGTAACCAGGGGATATCCAGTCCGGCGGGAACCCACCAACAGGAAACCACCGTCAGCAAAGAACGGCGGCATATCATCGGTAATCAGGAGGCATGATGTTCAGGTATTTTATCATGGTCGTGGGGCTATGCATTTCGCTGGCCGCTTGCTCAAGTCCACATGTCAGAACTCCGGTTAACTGGCGTTATGGTACGGGCAGTAATATTGATGAAACGTGGACGACCAACGTTGAGTTTTATCGTACTGGGGCATTTATTGGCGGCTATCCTGGGGGCGGAGTAGGCCCTGGTGCCAGTGTAAAACGGATTACGGAAAAACGTTATTACTGGGCCGGCGGTGGTGGTTTGCCTGTAGAAGGAATGGCGGTTCCCGATCACGCAGTGGTCGAAATGGTGTCCCTCTATGATCGTAAGCGGTACCGAATCACGGTTGATCTACCGGCAAATTTAGTCCAGCAAATGCAACAGCGCTACCAAGTTGGCGAACGCACTGATCAACGAAATCGGCTCTATTTTGGTCTGGCTCCCGGCGGGTATTATGAGGTGGTATTGATGGGGCGTGGACTTGGCGTCAGTCCAGACCTCTTGCTTGCCCGAGGTATTGCCGGAGAGGTCACTGACAATTGGTATGATAAAAAATTCCCAATCGGCGTGAGCCAATACACGGTGACTCTCCAGAACTTTGACAAAGAGTACGGTGAACTGTTTAAACAGCACCCTATCCCATTAGGTATGGACTGGGCACCGATTATGGATGCCTACCGCGCTAAGCAGCCTAAAACCGATCAACAGCCGATTAAATAACACGATGTCACTACGCAACAGGTTGGACGAGGGTCTGTTGCGTTGCCTTCTGGCAACCAGGGCATATCCAGTCCAGCGGGAACCCACAAACAGGAAACCACCGTCAGCAAGGAACGGCGGCAGTTAATCGGCAATTTGGAGGCATGATGTTTAAATATTTTATTATAGCGGTGGGGTTATGCATTTCGCTGGCCGCCTGCTCAAGCCCAAATGTCAGAACTCCGGTTAACTGGCGTTATGGCACTGGCAGCAATATTGATATCACTAACAATACGCGAACGGAATTTTATCGTGGTGGAAAACTTATTTATGCCGATCGTGAAGCGGGCGGTGGAGCGGGTGGGCTGCTGAGTGATCGGATCACAGGCAAACGTTACTATTGGGCAGGAGGGGGAGGATTACCTACCGAAGGCGTTGTTGTTCCTGACAAAGCCGTGATAGAAATGGTGTCCTTTTACGATCGTAAGCGGTACCGAATCACGGTTGATTTACCTGCAAATTTAGCACAACAAATGCAGCAGCGTTATCAGATTGGCGAGCGCATTGACCAACGTAACCGGCTTTATTTTGGTCTGGCCCCCGGCGGTTATTATGAGGTGGTCTTGATGGGGCGTGGGCTTGGCGTTAGTCCAGACCTCTTGCTTGCCCGTGGCATTGCCGAAGAGGTCACTGACAATTGGTATGATAAAAAATTTCCAATCGGCGTGAGTCAATATACGGTAACGCTTCAAAACTTTGACAAAGAGTACGGCGAACTGTTTAAACAGTACCCTGTCCCATTAGGCATGGACTGGGCACCGATCATGGATGCCTACCGCGCCAACCAGCCTAAAACCGATCAACAGCCGATTAAATAACACGATGTCACTAACGCAACAGGTTGGACGAGGGCCTGTTGCGTTGCCTTCTGGCAATATGGAGGCACAATGTTCAGGTATTTTATTATGGCTTGCCCTAGTCTTCTACCGTGCGCTGGGTCAGTCGCCATGTCAGTGCCAGACCGCCTAGCCCCAGCAGAGCCGCCGCCAGATAAATAGAGGCGATACCGGTATAGGCCATCAGCACGCCCGCTACCGGCCCGACGATGCCCAGCGATAAATCGAGAAATATCGTATAGGTTGCCAACGCGCTACCCTGATTCTGCGGCGATACGGCCTGAACGGCGACAACGCCTAATGCCGGGAACACCAGAGAGAAACCTGCCCCCGCGAGAAACGCACCGACTTCCGCCATCAGCGGCTGCGTCGCACCCCAGACCAACAGCAACCCCACGATCTCAACCACAAAGCACGCCATCGCTACACGCAGCCCGCCAAACCGCTGAATACTGTTAGGAAACACCAACCGTGCACCGACAAAGGCACAGCTGAAAATGGTCAGCGTCAGCGCCGCACCTTCCCAATTCCGATCGGCATAAAACAGCGTGATGAAGGTCGCAATCACACCAAAACCCGCAGAGGCGATCGCCAGAATAATGCCGTAAACCCAGACTTTCCCCAGCACTTCGCGGAAGGGAATCTTTTTCCCCGGCGCGACCTGCACCGTGGGGCGCGGCAGCGCGAGGACAATCGCCACGGCTGCGATCAGGATAATGCATACGGAAAGCAGTTTTAGCCCACCGATATGGTTGAGCCAGACGCCGAGCGGTGCGCCAATTGCCATCGCGCCGTAAGTCGCAATACCGTTCCATGAAATCACGCGCCCGATGTGTCGAGAGCCGACCACACCGACGCCCCAGAGCGTTGCACCTGTACCGGCAAAGCTCTGTCCGGCGCCGAGCACAATACGCCCAAGACACAACAACAGCAGCGTGATTGCAGGCGAGGCGTCGCTAAAGGCGGCCAGCAGGTAAAACACTCCGCTCAGCATGACGCCAGCTAATCCCCAGACGACGATTTTCTTCGGTCCTTTTTCATCGGCGCGGCGACCTGCGTACGGCCGGCTCAGTAGCGTGGAGAAGTACTGTAGGCTGATCACCAGCCCGGCCCAGAATGCACTGTAGCCAAGGTGATCGTGCACATACCCTGGAAGCACCGCCAACGGCAGGCCGATATTCAGATAGCTGGCGAAGTTGAACACCACAATCGAAACGATGCGCAGATTAAGGCGCAGACCGCTCAGCGCCGGTTCGGATGGGGAAGGTGTTGGCATGGAAAATTCACTCGCTTAACGTCCGTGTATGACGTACGTTCAGAAAAACATCGAAAAGTAACATTCTTATATTGTTGGTTATAATCAAACTTATAATCCCGAACACAGGAGAAACGCAATGCCTGTACCGGCAGATCCGGATCGTCAGTCAACATCCTCAACGCCAGAGAAAAACGCGTCACCGCAGAAACCGCACTCGTTGCTTGGCAAAAGCAAACGCCTGATCGCACGTATTCAGGCCATTCCCAGCGTGGCGCACCTGATTCGCGCGGGCGAACGTTTCAACGATCGGATGGGCAACCAGTTTGGCGCAGCGATTACCTACTTTTCCTTTCTGTCGCTGATCCCGATTCTCATGGTGTCTTTTGCCGCCGTGGGTTTCGTGCTGGCCTCCAACCCTGACCTGCTGACGGGGCTGATTAACCGTATCGTCAACAGCATCAGCGATCCTAACCTGGCCAATACGCTGAAAAGTACCGTTAACACCGCCGTGCAGCAGCGTACCACCGTGGGGCTTACTGGGTTACTGATCGCACTCTATTCCGGCATCAGTTGGATGGGAAACCTGCGTGAAGCGATTCGCGCCCAGTCGCGCGACGTGTGGGAACGAAACCCGAAAGATGAAGAGAAGATTTACTTTCAGTACACGCGGGATTTCCTGTCGCTGATCGGCCTGGTCATTGCGCTCATTATTACGCTTTTCCTGACCTCTGTTGCCGGCACCGCGCAAAACATGATTGTGAACGCGCTGGGGCTCGATGGCATCGAGTGGTTGCGCCCCGCGTTGACACTGATTGCCCTGTCCATCTCCATCTTCGCCAACTATCTGTTATTCCTGTGGATATTTTTCGTTTTACCGCGCCATAAACCCAAGCGAAAAGCGCTCTTTCGCGGCACGCTAATCGCCGCCGTGGGCTTTGAAGTGATCAAGTTCGCGATGACCGTCGCGCTGCCTAAACTGGCCAGCTCCCCTTCCGGTGCCGCGTTCGGTTCGGTCATTGGCCTGATGGCGTTCTTCTATTTCTTCGCGCGTCTGACGCTCTTCTGCGCTGCCTGGATCGCAACGGCGAACTACAAAGGCGACACCTCGACGGATAAGAATGAGCAAGAAAAAGAACCGTCCTCCGATCGCTAAAAGCAGCGTGAAAGCACTGGTTTTCCGATCTGCGTCATGAAAAAATAAAACATCGTTTCAAGGCTATTGACTCAGTCTCGCGTAATGTTGAGACTGACGTTAATTTCCGCATTTTTTATCCCCAATAACATCAGGTGCAGGGTACCTTTTCAAACAGGCCAAAAGTGATGACAACTACTAACATTGCCGTAATCGGCGAATGCATGATCGAACTGTCGCAGAAGGGCACGGATCTTAACCGTGGATTTGGCGGCGATACGCTGAACACTGCCGTTTACATTGCCCGCCAGGTAAACGCCGATAAGCTGGGTGTGCATTACGTGACCGCACTCGGCACCGATAGCTTCAGTACCGAGATGGTGGCTGCCTGGCAAAAAGAAGGGGTGAAAACCGACCTGATTCAGCGACTGGACAACAAATTACCCGGTTTATACTTCATTGAAACCGACGATAGCGGCGAGCGTACATTCTACTATTGGCGTAATGATGCAGCGGCCCGCTACTGGCTGGACAGCCCAGAAGCAGAAAAAATCGGTCAATCGCTAGCACAATTTGACTATCTCTACCTGAGCGGCATCAGTCTGGCGATTCTGAACGCCGAAAGCCGTCAGCGTCTCCTCGCCCTGCTGCGCGCCTGCCGCGCCAACGGCGGTAAAGTGATTTTTGATAACAACTATCGCCCACGTCTGTGGCAGAGCAAGGAAGAAACGCAGCAGGCCTACACCGATATCCTGTCCTGTACCGATATCGCTTTCCTGACACTGGATGACGAAGACATGCTGTGGGGCACGAAGCCACTGGAAACGGTGCTGGATCGGACGCACGGTTTGGGCGTTAACGAAGTGGTCATCAAACGCGGTGCTGATTCCTGCATCGTGTCTGAACGCGGACAAGAGCTGGTTGATGTTCCCGCGATCAAATTGCCAAAAGAGAAAGTGGTCGATACCACCGCCGCAGGCGACTCTTTCAGCGCAGGTTATCTGGCAGTACGTCTGAACGGCGGCAGCACGCAGGAAGCCGCACAGCGCGGCCACCTGACGGCCAGCACGGTCATTCAATACCGTGGCGCGATTATCCCGCTTGAGGCAATGCCTGCGTAAACCGTACGTAGCGTGGTAATAGTAAAGGCCGCAATCGCGGCCTTTACTATTTGCTGATTAAAGATTTACTGATTAATGACTTACTGTGCGGTGGGCGCCGTTTCCTGCGGTTTTGTTTCTTCGGAAACTGCGCCTTCAGATGCCGCTGCCCCAGCGCGGGCAACCGGTTCGGCCACCGGCGTCATAATCCGGTTATACGCTTCTTGCAACGCCTTCATATTCGCTTCCGGTTCACCGGGCTGTTGGATCAACATCAGCGTTGTATCCTGTACCAGCTGCTGGTGCAGTTCCTGATTCAGCATATCGAGCGTCAACGCGGACAAATAGGTCTGGCGCAGTTTCTGATACTGCTCGGGAGAAATATCTACGACGCCATTCTGCTGAGAGCGCAGCCGCTGATCCATCAGGATGTCCGTGCTGGTACGCGCATAGGTCGCAAACAGCTTGTTCAGCTCGTCCGTCTTGCGCGCAATCAGTGCATCAAACTCTTGCTGTGTCAGCCCTTTTTCACGCAGCGTCGCCAGCTCACGTGCCATAAACGTCACGCCCGGTTCAACACCGTCGCTATTCGGTACATCCATATGAATCGCACACTGAGAACGGGTATAAAACACATTGCAGTCGAAGCGGAGGTTATTGCTCTTCAGCGAGCTCTTCTCCAGCACCTGCTGTAGGTGCCAGAACATCGCCTCCCGCGTCATATCACCCAGCCAGTAGCGAACCAGCGCCTGCGATTCACGAATCGGGTGCCACGGGGCATCCCACATCAACGACAGCGTATCCTGCTGGACGTTGTTATTCATCAGGCTGATCGCCTGCGGCGGTAGCGGGCTCAGTGTCGGCAACGGCGCGGGTGATTCACGTTTCCCTTCCAGCGGGGAGAAGACTTTCCCGATCTGCTCGATCACGCTGCGGTTATCCACATGACCGACGATGTAGAGCGTCATCGCATCTGGCGTGTACCAGGTTTTATAAAACTGCTGGAGCTGCTCGCCATTCAACGGCGGTTTGACGTCCTGAGCAGGATCGTGCGCCAGCAAGGGTGAGCCTTTCAGGCGATAGCGCCAGCTCGGATCCTGTGGGTTAACTGGAAAGGTTGCCACCTGATCGGGCACCTTCAACGCAGCCTGTAGGCGTTTTTCGTCAAACGTCATCTGCCCTGCGCTTTCCGAAAGCCACGTCAGCGCTTCTTTCAGCAGTTCGGGGCGATTATTCGGCAAACTCAGGTTATACGACGTGAAGTCGTACGAGACAATGACCGGAGGCAAGACGCGTGAGCTGTTAGCGTCCCGCATCCACATGGAAGGTCGCTGAGCGGCGGACAGCTTATCGCCGGGCGCTAAGGCCAGACGGGGAAGAAAATGGGCAAAGCCTACCTGCTGGGCGTTTTCCAGCAGCGACCCAGCATTAACAACCAGACGCAGTTCAACCCGATCACTGGGGCGCTGTGGCGTGGTTAATAACTGCCAGGTAAAACCATTATCAAGCTTACCCTGCTGCCAGGCAGGATCGGGCTGTAGTGCTTCAGCCTGCACGCCGTTGCTGACCACGGCCAGCAACAAACCACCAACGAAAAGCGCCTTTTTGGTGCCCTGCATGTGAACCCCTACTCATAGCTATCCAACATAATAAATGTGGTTATTGTTGATCATTATAGTGGCCTTGCGTCTGCCACCGCACACTCTCGTGGATATATCACGGAAAAAATTGAAGACGCGAAGTGTACCATTCCCTTGGACAGCGCGCTTTTGTCTATGTCACCTCAAGAGGCGAAATAATCCGCAAAAAAGGAAAAAATAGTCATATTTAACAATATTTTTACGTTTCTTGGCGAGCAAGAAAAGGAAGGGAAACAGTTTGGTTCGATATGTTGGCAGACAAAAAAATTCCCCACAGAGCGTTAGCGCCGTGGGGAATTGATTTAGAAAACGATACCGGAATGATGACTACACGTTGGAATTATGACTGTGCAGTCGGTGTGGCTGCGTTATCGTTTTTGTTGGTGCCAGACAGCTCAGCATCCAGTTTCTTCTCATCCAGCTCGCGGCAGTATTTTGCTACCACGATGGTCGCCACACCGTTACCAATCAGGTTAGTCAGCGCACGGGCTTCTGACATAAAGCGGTCAATACCCAGAATCAACGCCAGACCGGCAACAGGCAGGTGGCCTACGGCAGACAGCGTTGCCGCCAGCACGATGAATCCACTTCCCGTCACGCCCGCTGCGCCTTTAGAAGACAGCAGCAGCACCACCAGCAGCGTAATCTGGTGCCAGATATCCATGTGGCTGTTAGTCGCCTGAGCGATAAATACCGCCGCCATCGTCAGATAGATGGAGGTGCCATCCAGGTTGAACGAGTAGCCGGTAGGAATCACCAGACCCACGACGGATTTTTTACAACCGACCTTCTCCATCTTCTCCAGCATACGTGGCAGCACGGATTCAGAAGAGGATGTGCCCAGTACGATCAGCAGTTCTTCACGGATGTAGCGAATGAATTTGAAGATGCTGAAGCCCGTCGCTCTGGCAATGCTGCCCAGCACCAGGAACACGAACAGTACACAGGTGATGTAGAAGCAAGCGATCAGTTGTCCCAGCTGTATCAGCGTACCGACACCATATTTACCGATGGTGAAGGCCATTGCACCGAACGCACCCAGCGGAGCCAGTTTCATGATCATGTTAATGACGCCGAAAATGACCTTGGAGAAGCTATCGATCACGTCAAAAATCACTTTGCCTTTTGGCCCTAAGCGGTGCAGCGCAAAGCCGAACATCACAGCAAACAGCAGAACCTGCAAGATATTACCGCTGGCAAACGCACCGACCACGCTCCCCGGAATCACGTCCATCAGGAACGGAATCAGACCCTGTTGCGAAGCCTGTTGGGTATAAACTGCCACCGCAGACGCATCAAGCGTACTTGGATCGATGTTCATGCCCACGCCAGGTTGCACCACGTTGACCACGATCAGGCCGATAATCAGCGCAATCGTACTCACGACTTCAAAATACAGCAGGGCGACCGCGCCAGTACGACCGACCGACTTCATACTTTCCATGCCTGCAATACCAGTTACTACCGTACAGAAGATAACCGGCGCAATAATCATTTTAATTAATTTAACAAACCCATCGCCCAGCGGCTTCATTTGCTCACCAAGCTGGGGGTAGAAATGCCCCAACAGTATCCCTATTGTAATGGCAGCAAGAACTTGAAAATAAAGACTTTTAAAAATTGATGTTTTCATACATACGTCCTATGGTGGGGAAAACACAGGAGGGGAATAGGGTACGAAAATGCCGCCTGTGATTGCGCCGAAAAGTAACATTGCAATAACAAGCTGAGAATGTTTTATAAGTTTAGTTTGTGAACAACAGGTTAAAAACAAGAGCTGAATCACGTCAGCAGGAATTATAAAGAAACATCAGTGCAATTTACCTGTAACAGATGCACATTTTTTCGGCAGAAATATTGCCTTGAAAAACCCTCAAACCCCCGTCATACGGGGAATGTGCCGTTCAGGAAACCTTTCTATGAAAAGTAACATTTACGTTACCTGCAAATACTCAGGAAGGCACCGTAAGAGGATGAATCCCGGATTTTTTATCACGCCGCGCCAGCTGCATAGCAAAACGTGCCTGTGATAAAAGCAGCGCCGCGTCTTCGGGTCGAGGATCGGTAATAGTGAGGATACCCACGCTGACAGCCCGCGCAGGCTGGGAGCCCGCAGGCAAAAAAGGTGAATTAATCGCCAGCATCACATTCTGTGCCCAATATTGTGCCTGTCCGGCGGATTGCAGTTGCTTCCCGATGATAGCGAACTCATCACAGTCGAGACGCGCCAGATAGATGAGCCCAGCCTCGTTCTGTTCTTCAATCACTGCGCTGAGCTGCTTCGCTAGCGTGTCTACCTTATCCTGTTTGCCAGCAGAGGAATCCAGCCCGAACACCATCAGACTGAACGGTGTCGCGTCGGCCAGACGCTGTTCAAGGCGTCGCATAAAGTGCGCGTTGTCCGGCAACCCCGCCCCTTCCGTTCTGGCAGAAAGCGACTGCACCAGCAACTGTTGATTGCGGTTATAGCTGCGCACCAGCGCGCCCAGCTCATCATCCTGATGCCAGGACGGCAGCGTAAGCGGACGGTGGAGCATGTCGTCTGGCGGTAGATTCTGTAACTCGACAATAATCCCACGCAGCGGGTGTATCAGCAGGCGGTTAATGCACCAAGTAATGGCGATCGACATAATCAACGCCAGCAGCAGATACGTCGCCAGCATGGTTGAAAAAGTGCTGACGATAAATTGATACATCCGGTAGGAATCCGCCTGCAACACCAGATGCGCCAGCGGAGCCGAATACTGCGTCTGTGGCGGTGAATAAAGCGGAATAGAAATGCGAATTGGTAACTTAAAGACTCGCGCGATCCAATCCGGCACTGGGCGCTCTTTCGGGAAATTCGCGTGCAGCGTCTGGAAATCATCCGGCAGCAGCACATCTGCCCGGCTCAGAAAGGCAACGGGTAATAAGCTGTCCAGAATATTGCCCGCCCGCTGCACTTCCCCTTGTAACACCGCATCCGTCAGCGGTTGACGCACGGAATAGGCGATACTCTCCAACTGCTTGGCATAATCTTCACGGCGCTGATGAACGAAGTGAAAGAGCTGTATGACGATAAACAGGCTGATCGTTACCAGTGCCACGGCAGACACGGCTGTCATCTGTTTAATCGTTAATGAACGTCTGAGCCGCAAGCGCTTTCTCCGTCAACCTTTATACAAACCTAGATGCCTGACCCACCAAACCACAAACAGGTGAGCAATATACAACGCGAAAAATGCGCACGCGTTACACACAGCAACACGATTGATACGCGGCAAATAGTATAAGGCAGCTTATCGTCGCCTTAATGCTGTTTTCTGTTGATGTTCGGGGGATTTCATCTTAATCCTAGGCTAGCAGCAGTAACGCGGCCTCAAAATAGGGGATATCCCCCGCGCTATTCGGGGAGCAGACTGAAGAATCGGGCAGGATTCTCGCCTGCCTGAGGCGGACTTTAAGTGACAGCATCAGGAAACGTTGAGGGCTTCACCTTTACGCCACTGGCGCGGGCTAATGCCAAACCAGCGACGGAATGCACGGGAAAAGGCGCTCACCTCGGAATAGCCGAGCAACAGCGCCATTTCCGAAATCGGTAGTTGCTTCTGTTGAAGATAGTGCGTCGCCATTTCACAGCGCAGTTTGTCTACCAGCAGAGAGAAACTGAGCCCCTCCTCCCGCAGACGACGCTGGAGCGACCAACTGGACAACCCCACCTTCTCCGCCACCTCTTCCAGCGTCGGCTCTTTCTGCATCAATAACAGATGAACCTGCGTACGCACCTGATCGACAATACTTTGCTGCGGTGACGTCTCATTCAGACGGCGAATCGCATCTTGCATCACCAACAGCAATGTCATATCGCGATCCGGCATAGTACGGACCAGTTGGTGTTTGGGCATAAGCAGAGAGTTATAGGGTTGGTCGAAATAAACTGGTGCATCGAACACCTTACAATGCTCATGCCACATTTCAGGTCGCGGATGCTCAAAATGCACTTCGCGCGGCGCCCAGTGCTTGCCCAAGACATGGCGAATCAGGTTGAGCAGCATACCCAGCGTCAGTTCAGCATCCTGCCGACGATGCAGAATAGCGCCGTGCCGAACCTGGTAATCCAGCCGCCAGCAGTCGCCTTTATCCACCATGCGCGTCAGCGTGTCGTGCTGATGGCAGGGAAACGCCTTCACCACATTGTGCAGCGCCTGCTCCAGCGTATCCGAACATAAACCGATATAGCCGATCAGGCCTAATGACTGCGGTTTAAACTGCTTGCCGTAGCGTAAACCGAAATTATCAACGCCTGAATTACGCGCGGCTTCCTCCATCACACGGCAATAGTTCACCAGCCCCAGACTGAGCGTCGGGCTGGCGAGCTGCTCGGGATCGACGCCGCTGATGCCGAATATACGATCGGCATCACCGCCATTATCATGGATAAAGTCGCCGAGTCCGGTTGCCGCCGCCGCCAGCACGCCACAGTTGCGGGAGAACGCCGCATTCAGCGCCGAAGAGTACGTCACGTTTTCCATTGCCTTTCACCTCGCCGTATCACACAACCCGCCAACGGGCCATGAAACGATCAGCAGACTTCATACCAGCAAGTTTCATACCAGAGCGTGAGGAAGCGAAATCAATGGGTTACAAATCTCTTGTGGGACGAGCAGGCATTACGATAGCGCACGCTGCCCGTCCGTGGTGCATTCAGGCCACGCCAATCGGCAGATCGCTGGTTTCCAGATAGCGCCGACACAGGCGCACGCTGTGTTTTGCCCAGTCTGGCCCAAGACTCTGCGCCATCTCGGTTTCTGCGTGCGACCCTACCCACGCCGTAAGCTGGATGCGCCGCTGGATCAACAGCGTCGGCAACAGCGCCAATTCCTCATCGCTGACGTGCGCCACACGTTCATAACCACACAGCCAGTTTTCAACCCACTCCGCCGCACGCGGATGGTGCTCGACAAAGCTGATCGCCGCGGCCAGATCGTGCAGATACCACCCCATACCGCAGTCATCAAAATCGATAACTCGCGTTTCGCCGCGATGCAGGAGCAGATTGGTCAGGCGCAGGTCGGCATGAATCAACCCGTAGCGGTGCGGCGATTTGCCAAATTCCGCCATTTCCGCCCCCATACGCCCGATGGCCTCTTCGACAATACCGTGTTCGCCATGCGATAGGTTCGGCGCGTCACGCCAGTTTCCCCAATGACTCTGCGCGCTGACCATCGTGTGATGATCCCAGACAATACGCTGGAAACCGTCAGGTTTCTGCCACTGGCGGCTATGTTGGTGCAGGCGAGCAGTGATCTCGCCCAGTTGCTGGAACGCTCGCGGATCAATGCGGGTGGTCGGCATCTCGCCGTCAATCCAGTGAAACAGCACGGCATAGCGACAGGAACCGTCGGATAAACCCAGTGACTGCACACGCTCCCCGTCCACATTACGAACCGCTTCCGGCACGGCAATGCCCGTCTCTCGCAGCGCATCCAGCCACAGCAGCTCGCTTTCAATCTCTGCTTTCTGGTGATAGTGGCTACGATGTAGTCGCAGTGCATAACGCTTACCTGCCGACGAAACAAGAAACGTCGCATTTTCCGAGCGGCACAGCAGCCGCACTTCGCCTTGTAGCGCCGCTGGGTAGCAAGCAAGCGCACGGTGCGCCAGCGAGGTAATTTCTGAATTATTTAAGGTGTCATATTGTTTAGCACTCATGGTTCCCACTCCGACGCGACTCAACGAGCGTTCAGCATGGCGTGTGTCGTACAGAGAAACTTGACGCACCAGAACCCCAGTTTGACCCCAGAAGGCGCAGGCGCGATACCCACCGTAAAAGTTGACTTCAGCGCGCAGCATTCGATGCGCCAGCGTCAAGTTTTCCACCAACAAGCGTGGGCATTATCGCTACACAAGCCAACAGGGGTTGCCGTACTGGCCCTGAATAACCATGAGCAGACTGACGGGGATAATGTGATGACGAGCAAATTAACGCCCACGCTGGGCACCCTGCATTTGTGGGGTATCGCGGTAGGACTGGTAATTTCTGGTGAATATTTTGGCTGGAGCTACGGCTGGGGTGTCGCTGGCACGTTGGGATTTTTAGTCACGACGCTGTTCATTGCCGCCATGTACACCTGTTTTATTTTTAGCTTTACCGAACTCACTACGGCGATCCCCCATGCTGGCGGCCCTTTTGCCTATAGCCGACTCGCGTTCGGCGATCTGGGTGGCCTGATTGCTGGTATGGCCACGCTGATTGAATTTGTTTTCGCACCACCAGCCATTTCAATGGCGATTGGTGCCTATCTGAACGTGCAATACCCTGAGTTGAATCCCAAATTCGCGGCCGTTGGCGCATACCTTATCTTTATGAGCCTGAACATTCTCGGCGTGAAGCTGGCGGCGATGTTTGAGCTGGTAGTCACGCTGCTGGCCGTCATGGAACTGCTGGTGTTTATGGGTGTGGTTGCGCCAGGCTTTAGCCTGAGTAATTTCGTGGCACACGGTTGGGCGGGACAACATGAATTTTCACCCGCGGCCATTTCCGGTATGTTTGCAGCGATACCGTTCGCCATCTGGTTTTTCCTCGCCATCGAAGGCGCAGCAATGGCTGCCGAGGAGGCGAAAGATCCGAAACGCACCATCCCACGCGCCTACGTGAGCGGCATCCTGACGCTGGTGGTGCTGGCAATTGGCGTGATGGTGATGGCTGGCGGCGTGGGTGACTGGCGTCAGCTCTCCGACCTCAACGATCCTTTGCCACAGGCAATGAAACTCATCGTCGGGGAAAACTCCAACTGGATGCACATGCTGGTGTGGATTGGTCTGTTCGGTCTTATCGCCAGCTTCCACGGCATTATTTTGGGCTATTCTCGCCAGTTCTTCGCACTGGCGCGCGCAGGCTATCTTCCGCCGGGGCTTGCCAAGCTGTCCCGCTTCCACACCCCACACCGCGCCATTCTGGCTGGTGGCGCAATCGGGATTGCCGCCATCTTCTGCGACGGGATTAACCTACAGGGCATGAACCTGACGGCAGCGATGATTACCATGGCGGTTTTTGGCGCCATCGTCATGTACATCATGAGCATGTTAAGCCTGTTCCGCCTGCGCCGTAGCGCCCCCAATATGGCACGCAGCTATCGTGCCCCCGGTTACCCTATCGTCCCCGCGTTCGCACTCGTCTGCGCCATCATCTGCCTGATTGCGATGCTCTGGTTCAACCCAGTGATCGGGGGGCTGTTCTGCACCTTTATGCTGCTCGGCTACCTCTATTTCCTGACGACCAAAGCACGACGGGAACATCTGCTCGAGCCGCTTGTCGCCGATGCCAACTAACACTGCGGCGCACATTTTATAACGGGAGAGAGTATGTCAACACGTTCAACCATCATGGATACCAACAGCTTCCGCGCCGAACATGCCGACGGCAAGAAATACCTCGATGTATAGGCACAGGTGTGATCGTGACGCGTGAAGCCTACCACGGCACCAGCGATCTGACCTCCGGCGTCTCACCTGCATTGGGCAGCGGCCAGCCGTTGGCGGCGACCACGCAGCTGGTTCCACCACCGGATGCCTATCGGGTCAATGCACCGGATCTGGGCTGCTGGCAAAAAGCGACGTACTCGCCGCCTTCAGCGACCAGATCCCCTACTTCAATACGTTCGGTGGGAATCCGGTGGCGATGACCGCGGCACAGGCGGTGCTGAAGGTGATTCACGATGAGCAGCTTCAGGAACACAGCCGCATCGTGGGTGCACAGTTGCTGGCGGAACTCACTACTCTTCAAGAAAAATACGCCAGTGTAGGCAACGTGCGCGGTGCTGGGCTATTCATCGGGTTTGAGCTGGTGAGTGACAGAGAGAACAAAACGCCGGATAAAGCACTGGCGCTGAATCTAACGGAAGCGCTACGCGACAACGGCGTACTGACGTCCGTGGCGGGTCCTTATGGCAACGTGCTTAAACTGCGTCCGCCGCTGGCATTCCAGAAACAAGATATCGACTGGCTGGTCGGCGCACTGGATGACTGTCTGGGGGCGCTAACGCGTACTTGATTTCGATCTCTTCCTCCTCATAGGGTTTCCATCGCAGCGGAAACCCTATGATAAATATAAAAATTACTCTGACTTACGATATAGTTACCTTTCTATCTATATAAAAATGATAATGACTATCATTTTTATTCTCATGAATTGAGTTTCTCAATGCATTCTGTCGAATTTCTACTGGCCATTGATTTTACCTAGCCACGGAATATGGCATTTGTGTATATAAGCGCAAAATGTAAATCAACGTAAGGATTGCGTTCATTTTGTGTAAAACCCTTTCTTTTATAAGCCTTATTTTTTTGAGCGTCAGCAGCTCAACCTTTGCCGCCACTGCCATCAGCCCAACGGATCGAGATGCGCTGGAGCTCCAGCAAAAAGCATTATTAGAGCAGGCCAAGCAGCAGCGTTTATCGTTGGAAAACAGCACCACCTTAACGATACCCACGGTCACAGCATCAGCAGCAAAGGATGCCGTCTGCTTCCCCATCCAAAGCATTGTCTTTCACGGTGCAAACACTCTCTCGACGAAAGATCGGACCGCTCTCCAGCAACGCTACCAAAATCGCTGCCTTGATTTAGCCACCATCCATAACGTCGTGAGGGAAACCACCAACACCTACCTCAATCACGGCTTTGTCACCAGTCAGGCCTATTTACAGGAGCAAGACCTCTCCGGCGGCACGCTCATCATCAGCGTCAGCGAGGGAAAAATAGAAGCCATCCGCATGGAAGGGGAAACACCACTGGCAATCAAGATGGCATTCCCCGGGCTGGAAGGACGTATTCTTAATCTGCGCGATATCGAACAAGGGATGGAACAGATTAATCGCCTGCCTTCGCAACAGGTGGCGATTGATATTCAGCCGGGAAAACAAGCCGGAAGTTCGATTGTTTATCTAAAACGCACCACAAAATCCCGCCCTGTGGCCTTGTCTCTCAGCACGGACAACAGCGGACAAAAAAGCACGGGCCGCGAACAACTTTCCACTCATCTCACGCTCGATAACCCGCTGCGACTCGCTGACCGCTGGTGGCTCACCGCCAGCCGTGATAGCGCATTCAACCATCGCTACGGCAGCAAAGCCTTATCGGGCGGGATGTCCTTGCCTTATGGCTACTGGACACTCGGCTATCAATACGCCTGGAACGACTTTTTCCAGCCGATCCCGATTGGCAGCAGCGCGTATCGCTATGAAGGCCAAAGCAATACCCATCGACTCAACCTCAACAGAACGCTCTATCGGGATGGGAAGCAAAAGCTGGCGCTGGATAGCGCGCTTTCTCGTCGACGCACCGAGAACCGCATGGCAGGCGAACGCCTTGAAGTCAGCAGCCCTACGGTCAGCAGCGCCAGTATTGGACTCAGCTACAGCACCACGCTGGCAGGTGGATATTTTACGCTCAACCCGATGCTAAGCCACGGCTTGAGGAGCTGGGGCGCGACGGATGACACAAAGGAAAACAGTGGCCTGCCACGCAGCGAGTTCCGTAAATTTAGCGTCAGCAGCAGCTATTTCTACCCGCTTGCACCTTCGCTGACCTTCCTGACCTCCCTCTACGGCCAAACCACGCCGGACAACCTGTATACCAGCGAACGCGTCTCGCTCGGCGGCGAGTATTCCGTGCGGGGCTTTAAGGAACAAACGCTGACCGGCAATCGGGGTTTCTACTGGCGTAACGAAGTGAACTGGCAATTCGCCACGCTGCCGTTCCTGGGCGATATCGCGCTCACAACGGCAGTGGATAGCGGATGGATCGCCGGGAAAACCGGCAAAGTCGATGGCGGCAATATGACCGGCGCTTCCGTTGGTCTGTCCGCGTCTTCACGTTGGGTAAGCCAATCCGTGTCGCTCGGTGTGCCGCTGCATTTCCCGGACGATCTCCATCCCGATAACGCCGTCGTTTACTGGAACGCCTCCCTCCCCGTTACAGCACTTTTTGATTAAGCATTGATTCACAGCAAAAGGAAAACAAGGAAAGTCACATGGAAAAATTCAATAACCGCACCACACGCGGGCTTAGCTATCTGCTGATCTACCTGACCGCAATTCAACCCTTACACCCTGCATTCGCGGCGCTCACGCCAGACGGCCCACGTACGCAGGTCAACAACGCGGGTGCCGTCCCGGTCATCAATATCGCGACGCCAAATGCGGCAGGTGTTTCTCACAATACCTATAAAGATTTCAGCGTCGGAACACCTGGTGCCGTGCTAAATAACAGCATTGCCGCAGGTCAATCGCAGTTGGCCGGACAGGTAAACGCTAACGCCAACCTCAATGGCAAAGCGGCCGATTTGATTATCAACGAGGTGACGGGCTCCACCCGCTCAGACCTGCAAGGGAAAATAGAAGTCTTCGGGAATAAAGCCAACGTATTGATTGCTAACCCTAACGGCATCACCTGTGACGGATGTGGGTTTATCAACACGCCTTCAGCCACGCTGACGACGGGTAAACCGGTGTTAGATCAGCAAGGCGCACTTGAAGCGCTGGAAGTGAAAAAAGGCAGCATCACCATTGGTGGCAAAGGCCTGGACGGTTCAGCAACGGATTATGTCGATATCCTCAGCCGGGCAACCGAACTGAACGGCAAAATCAACGCGAAAAACCTGACGCTAACTCAAGGCAGCAATCGGGTCGATTTCAAAACCGGCACGATCGTTCCTATCGCCGGAGAAGGTGCAAAACCACTACTGGCAGTCGACACCAAAGCGCTTGGCGGCATGTACGCTGAACGTATCCGACTCGTGGCAACCGAGGATGGCGTTGGTGCGAACGTCGCTAACCTGACCAGCTCTCAGCAAGGCATTACGCTAGACAGCAAAGGTAAAATCCAGCTCGGTAATGTGCACGCGAAAACCGATATTAATCTGACTGCACAACAGGTCGACATCGCCGCAGGCAATACGGTGAAAAGCGATCGTGATATCACGCTTGCCAGTACCGTATTGAATAACCAAGGGAATATTATAGCAGGCGAAGATATGCGCCTGTTCAACGATAACCTGACCAACACGCAGGCCACCATTCAGGCCAACAACAACCTGTGGATCCAAAAAGACGCGACGGGGAATAAAGGCGTTAAGGTCGAAAATCGTTCAGGGACGATTAAAACCAATATCGGGGATTTGGTGATTCGGACGAGATCGCTTAACAATGTCAGAGATCAGATCGTTGTAAAAGAGAAGAAGGATTTAACTTACGCCAACCTTAATGTTGGCAATGAATTACCAATACGATCGCTTTCCGATGCAAAAACATATATCCCTTTAATTGTTAAAAAAGAGCTTGAAGGGGACGTTGCTACATCTGAATCCGAAATTCACGGAGCAAAAAACCTCTATATTAATGCTACACGGTTGGAGAATAACGCCAGCAATTTGAAATCCTATGGAAATATCTTTCTGGCAGGACAGGAATTTTTAAATATCTCCCCGTTGTTAAAACAAACTGAACATACAACCAATTTCCGCTCAGAAACGGCACAAGAACAGGCCATTAGACGTTCGAATACGCCACAATCGGCCAGTACAACTATTTTGGATGATGGTATACCGCTTATCCTTGCCTACTATAAAGTCAAAGACAAAGAGAGCGTTTTTAAAGGCGAGCAGTTGCTATCGGCAAAGGTACATGCCACTGGGAATGTCGTTGCAGATTTTGAAAGGCTAATAAAAATAGGAAATGTCCTGCAACCAACCTCTCCAACGGTTGTCACTCCTGACACAATAAACATTAATGGAAATGAAGTTTTACTGAATGCTGGTGATATAAAAATAAATGGTATAATTGAATCATCAAATAATATAAATTTGATTTCTAAAAATCAAACAATTATTGACAACTCAAATTTACTATCAAAAAACAAAGATATAAACATCAACTCCATTGCCACAATTGCTTCAACGATATCGGTTTTGAAAGCAAATAACGTTAGTCTTAACAGCCGTGAAGGTAATATCTATTACTCCACAGGCACGCGACCAACATTTAATGATAATGGCGATCGTCAGTATGCATCACTCCACGCAGGAGATACGCTTTCTTTAAATTCGGGTGGGAATATAAATTTATCAGGTGTTATTTTTGGAGATAACACAAACACTGCATTAACTGCCAAAAAAGACATCATAATTAACAATCATCAATACGATTTAATCACTCATAAAACGGGGACGGGAGTAACGCAGAACAACGATCAAGAGAGATTTGACAACACATTATCTAAGTTAAATAAAATATTTTCAAGAAACAGCATCCTTGCCAAAGCAGAAGGTAACCTATCTTTATTTGGAGTATTTTTTAACTCAGGAAGGGATATTGATTTAATCGCCAATGGCATCCTGACTATCGACTCTAAAAAGACAGATGAGGCTTATAAAAAATATCTTCCATCAACACGCCACCCTTCATTGTCAAGTCGAATTGTGAGTAACGGAAATCTATTAATAAACTCAGGAAATACACTTAGTATTAAATCAGCAAACTTATCCGCCAGTAATATCACTCTCTTGGCTGGTAACACTCTTTCATTACTTTCTACCGCGTATTCTGCCATCGCCACTCCTGATGAGGACAATAGAGACGATCGCCATGCTATCACTCAGATTAATGCAAGGAGAAATCTTACCCTTGCCACAAATGGCGATCTCATTGCATACGGAAGTTCATTGTCCTCAATAGGGGATATGACGTTAAGCTCCCGTGGAAAGATGGAATTTAACGCACTAAAAAATTACGCGATGCGAGAAGGCAATAATGAATTTAATGAGTCTACGACACAACAAAATGTCGTGTTAAACAGCGGTGGTGTGCTGACGCTGTTATCCAACAGCAGCATCTTATTCCAGGCAACGAGTTTAGTTGCAAAAGGCGCAATGGATGTTGCTGCTAAAGGGGGATTCCTGTATGCGCAGGCCATGGAAGAAACCAATCACTATGAAACAGAATCCAGTAGCCGCACCTGGTATGGCAAAAAGAAAAAAGGTAAACAGACATATCATAGTGTCAGCAACAAAGTAGCTGAGTTTACTGCAGGAAGTGACATCAGTCTGCTTAGCCGCGATGACAGCATCTATGAAGCCAGCAAAATAGCGGCAGGCAAGAACGCCAAACTCACCAGCACTAAGGGTCAGGTCATCTTTAAAGCGGTAAAAAATACCACGTTCGAGCAAACCATCACCACATCGAAAGGTTTTTTCATTAAAAATTCCGATAAGGGATACACCAAGGACACATGGCTATTGCCATCTATCCATGCAGGTGGTCAGTTTACCGTTGATGCCGCAACAGGGATTTCCGCTGACGTAAAAACACACAATGCTAAATCGCTGCAAGAAGCATTGCTGATACTCAGCAATACACCAGGAGCAACGTGGCTCAAAGGGCTGAATAGTCGTAAAGACGTGCAATGGAACGCAGTACAGGATGCCTACAGCAGTTGGAACCACACCACACAAAGCCTGAACCCCGTAGTGGGTGCCGTGATTGCCATTGCCGTTGCGGCAGTTACCGCAGGAGCGGGATTGGCAGGGATGGCGGCGACAGCAGCAGCCGGTACGACTTCAGGGATGACAGCCACCGTGATGTCTGGAGCTGTCTACTCTGGGATGACGGCACTAACCTCACAGGCAGCCATCGCGCTGATCGACAACAAAGGCAACCTGACCAAAACCATGCGGGCATTAGGTAGCAGCGCCTCTGTTCAATCGCTGGTGACTTCAATGGCTGTGGGTGGTGCGTTAGCCAGTTTTGATCACATATTAAAAACTGGCCGTGCGGTTGTTGGCGCAGAGAAATTACCCATGCTCAGCAACGGTGACTGGAGTAAGGTGGCGCAACGTGTCGCCGGACAGTCAGTTATCAGCTCCAGCATCGGCACCGCGATTAACGGCGGTAGCTTCAAAGATAATTTCACCACCGCGCTCCTAAGTAATATCGGCAGCCAAATTAACGCTGAAGGGGCGAAGTTTATAGGGGATAACGGCTCTGTCCTTGATGTGCCGGGCAAAGCACTCAGCCATGCTGTCGTTTCGGGCATAGCGGCTGAAATCAGCGGTGGTAACGTCAAAGGCGCTGCGGCAGGCGCACTGGCAGCAGAGCTGGCTGGCATAATTATTAACGATAACCTTGTAAAATCAGAAGGATGGCAAGAAAAGCAGGCTCAAATTAGCCGCTTCGCGGGTGCGATTATGGGCGCAGTCGCCACAGGCAAAGCCAGTGGCGTAAATAGCGGTGCCAACGCTGCTGAAATTGTTGAACGCTTTAATCGACAATTGCACCTTGATGAAATTCAGGCCATCAAAGAGCTTGCCGAGGGTAACAAAGAGAAAGAAATGCGCCTGTTGGCAGCATCCTGTCGCAAAGTTAACTGTGTGGCGCAGGAATCGTTAAATTCAGAAGAACGTCAGCAATATGAAACGTTGATGGCGCTGTACCCTGCAACACGCGAAGAAGATGGAATACTCGCCAATTATTGGGTGCAAAAAGATCGGCAACGTACAAGCAATTACCCGCTTTATGTAGGCTATGACATGGAACAGCTGTTTACCTATACTACAGGCGACAGCATTTCTGATGGTCAGATGTTTGCCAGAAACCAATGGATTGAAAATTTTAGCCAGATGACAGGCTGGTCTAAGGACACAGTAGAAGCTTTAGGTTTTGGTATTTCGATAGCGAGTACATTCGCGGGCATCGGGAAGGCAGGCGTTGGTAATCAATACCTGTCAAAAAGCCTCGTGACGCCAACCGCAGGCTGGAAAAGTTATCTGGTTAATGAGAAGACCATACAGCAGACGGTAGCATTTAAACAACAGGTGACAGACCTAAGAGCAGGACTACCATCAGATCCCAAACGTAGTGGTAATGTTGCCGTCGCAGATATTAATATCCCCGGCATTCCAAAAACACTAGCTGCGCATAGTGGTGTGAATGTATCCGGTAATGGCTTAGTTGGTAAAGGAAGTGAGAGTTTCAAATACCAAGAGATACCTAACAATAAGGGGTTTATAATAGCCAGAAATACGGATTCAGAATATAAGATACTGGATAATATTTCAGACAAATTAGCTGGTAATATATCAGCTAAAGGAACGGTTACTATCTTTACAGAGCGTCCAGCCTGTGGAAGTTGCTTAGGAGTTGTAGAGCAATTTCAGCAAAGATACCCTGGGATTGAAGTGAAAATACTTGACAACAACGGGATTACATTGAGACCAGGAGCAAAAAAATGACAGAGGAAAGAATTAATTATGAAGAAATTAAAAACTCTCTTTTAAGATATTATTATGCCTATTGCAGGAATAAAATTGAGTCGTTTAATCGCCGAGGTGAAAGATGGGCTGAACATGAGTCAGAGATCGGCTATGCATACTATCAGTTTGAAAATGCCTATGCATTAGATATAGAAAACCTAATGCTCGACGTGGTCACATTGGTTTTAATGGCAGGAAGGGGACCACAACAGGTTGAAAAAAATTTACGTAACAGTATAAACAGTATCCTCTCAAATCAAGGTTTGGATAAACTAACCCAAGATATTACCGAGGAAGAAAAATCAGATCTTCTCTATGATATGTCTTTACTCGGGCTAATTGATAAAAAATCAGAATAGATTCAATAGAGCGGCCCTTTCTGGGCCGCTAACTTATAGGAAAGTAAAATTAATACCCTATCGCTGCCCCGGCCGGGCGGCGGATATCATTTGCGCCGTACAGGTAACCTTCACGCACTTTCCCGGATACCGCCGAGTCATTGCCCGAATCCGCAGGCGTCACGCCCGCCGCACCTGGTAAGCCAACCAGAATCAGCTCTGCTGCGCCCCAAGGCGTCTGTTCCACCATCTTGTAGCCGCGCTGCTTCAGCAGGTTCAGCGTATCCGCAGACAGCCCACGCTGTTCGTAATACACCTCGTCCGGCAGCCACTGATGATGGATGCGCGGTGCGTCCACCGCTTCCTGCGGCGCCATGCCGTGATCGATAATATTCAGCGCCGTTTGCAGCGTGATGGTGATAATGCGCGAACCGCCGGGCGAACCGAGCACCATGAAGACTTTTCCATCTTTCGTCACCAGTGACGGGCTCATGGACGAAAGTGGGCGCTTACCGGGGGCGATCGAATTACGTTCCCCTTGTACTAATCCGTACAGGTTTTTCTCGCCAACCTTCACGGTAAAGTCATCCATTTCGTTATTGAGGAAGAAGCCCGTACCCGGCGCAATTACCACCGAACCAAAACGCCCGTTGACGGTATAAGTCGTGGACACCGCATTGCCCTGATTATCCACGATGGAGTAGTGCGTCGTTTCTGGTCGCTCGTGCGGGCCAATCCCCGGCTGCACGTTTTCGGACGGCGTCGCGTTCTCCGGTTCGATTTTTTTGCGGATTTCGGCGGCATAATCCTTACTCAACAGGCGCTCGACGGGATTACTCACAAACGCCGGATCGCCGAGGTACGTGTTACGGTCCATGTAGGCGTGGCGCATCGCTTCCGTCAGCACATGCACGGTGGCTGCCGAGTTAAAGCCCGTCGATTTAATGTCGTAGCCTTCGACAATATTGAGAATTTCACACATCGTGACACCACCGGAGCTGGGCGGTGGCGAAGAGACAAATTGATAACCGCGATAGTTACAGGTTATCGGTGCCGTTTCGGTAATACGGTAATCGGCAAAATCAGCTACCGTCAGAATCCCACCACCCTGCTTTGCCGCTTTCTCCACCATCTGCGGGATTGTGCCCTTGTAGAAAGCATCCGGCCCTTTAGCGGCGATCGCCGCCAGCGTATTCGCCAGATCGGTTTGAACCAGCTTATCGCCGGGCTGCAACGCACTACCGTCAGGACGCAGGAAAATGCGCGCCGCCTCAGGATCGGCTTTGAAGCGCTTGACGGTGGTGTCCAGAATATCGGTGTCTGCTCGCGTCAGTTCAAAACCTTCACGCGCCAGTTTAATTGCGGGTGCCATCACCTGTTCGCGCGTCAATTTGCCGTATTTTTGCAGCGCAGTATCCAGCCCCAGCACCGTTCCCGGTACGCCAGCGGCCAGATAGCCGTACAGGCTCGCGTCTTTTTTCACGCTCCCATCAGCGTTCAGATACATGTTGGCGCTGGCTGCCGCAGGTGCCGTTTCACGGAAGTTGATAAAGGTGTCTTTCCCATCGGCCAGGTGCAGCGTCATAAACCCACCGCCGCCGATATTGCCACAACAGGGGTTCACCACAGCCTGCGCGTAACCCACGGCCACGGCGGCATCAATCGCATTGCCGCCCATTTTCAGGATATCGACGCCGATCTGCGAAGCCAGATATTGCGAGCTGACCACCATACCGTTTTTCGCTTCCACCGCAGGGGCCGATGCGGCCTGCACGGTTCCACTCACCAGCAACGCCGTCACGCTCAGTGACAGCAGCCATTTTCCCGATGTTTTGTTTTTTATTCTCATTCCGACCCCTTTATCCCGTTGATTTCACTCACTGCTTTTATTTCTTACCCTCTTGCCTGGCTAACTTGCAAAATCCACACCAATAAACAGACACGGCTTAACGGATTCACCAGCAGCAGTAAAAAGCGTAGGAAAGGCATGAGAAATTGCGAGTATGTCGTGCCACCTTTGCGACCCGGCACGATCTATACGCACCGTCATAAAGCAACGTGACAAAAAACCGCCCCGCAAAAGAAAGGAACAAATAAGGATGCGGGACGGCGGAGAATCAATCCTTACGGGGATCGCTAATCGGCTGGCGAACGAGGAAAACGTAGGCCAGCGCACCCAATACCGTCACACAACCACAGATGATCAGCGCCAGACGGAAGGAATTCGTGGTATCCACAATAAAGCCGGTCACAATCGGGGCGAATGATGCGCAGATGAAGCTAGCAAAGTTTTGGATACTGCCGACCGATGCCGTCATACGCGACGCAACGGCAACATGGATCAGCCCCCAGCACGATGTTCCCGCGAAGTGGATGCAGAACAACGCCATACTAATCAGTGACACAGCCTCGATTGAGGTTGTCGCCTGTGGCACCACAAAAGTAAAAGCGGCTGAGCACAACATACCAGCAATGATGCAGATTTTACGGCTCTTGATCGGCTCCATTCCTTTTTTCACTAACCAATCCGTGACATAGCCGTTCACCAGCATTCCGGCGGCACCAAACAGGAAAGGGATCGCCGCCATCAGACCCGTGCTTTTTAAATCCAGATTATAAGCCGTTTGCAGATAGCCGGGCAGCCAGGCCAAATATAACCACGCGGTATAGTTGATGCCGCTAAAACCCAGCATCATGCCCCACATCGTGCGGTTACGAAACAGACTGCGCCATTCAATAAAACTCAACGGATCGCGGCGAGCGTTCACACTGCCCGCGTTCAGGTAATTCTGCTCATCCGCGGTGAGTTCAATCTGCTCACGGTTGCGATACAACATATACCAGCCGATAGCGAGGAAAATGCCGAATAGGCCGATGGTAATGAACATGCCGCGCCAGCCCATAACTAACATCATCGCCGCCAGAATGGGTGGACTTATCGCAACACCAATGGTTGAAGCCGCATTAAAGAATCCCATCGGACGGCCACGTTCTTTGATGTTAAACCAGTCGTTGATCACCTTCACGCCGCATGGATTCATCGGTGCTTCACCAATTCCCATACCAATACGAACCAGTACGAACTGAGTGAAGCTGTGTACCATGCCAGACAGCGCCTGAAACAGTGACCAGAAAAACATCCCAAGGCCCAGCATAATGCGCGGGCCTTTACGATCCAGCAACGGCCCACAAGGGAGCTGTGCAATCCCATAGGCAAGAGAGAAAACGGAGAGTAATGCCCCGATTTCTGTCGCACTTAGCCCCAATTCCTGACGAATCGTTAAGTTAGCCACCGACAGAGAACTTCGGTCGAGATAATTAATCACCGCAGCAAAAAATAGCAGAATCATTGCGGTAGTTTGAATACGTTTAATTCGACTACTGCGTTTAATTATTCCCTCTGGCGGTGCTGAAGAACGGGTATCAAACGAAGAACGCGGGTCTAGCGTTATATTATTCTTTTCCACGTCTGGCTCCTGGATATTATAATTTTATCTTTACTCAACGCAGGGTTGAGTAAAGTGGTTTTAAACGGAAAGCAATGAAATATGTCATCACCACTCACGAATTTTTATTAATAAATTCGACTTCTCGTGAGCATAGATAAGAGATATTTCTCAGGCGTTTTTATTTTGATAAAACCGTGCTCTTGATAATGATTTACGGTTTTTAATCGGTTTTTAATAGTCAGCCCGCGCTGTTTGATTAATTGAGCGAATCATCGATTGTTTAGCTGAATCCAAATGGTTACGTAGCGCCAGCGTGGCATCCAGATCGCTTCGGCAGATCAACGCGCTGAGGATGGTCATGTGCTCGTCAATCGCAATGATGTTGCGCTGTTTGAGATCGCTTTCATCCCACTGGTAGTGGAAATGGAATATTACAGAGATGATTTCAAGAGACTGATCAAAAAAGACATTTTCAGCAGCAGAGAGTAAAAGCGCATGAAAGCTACGGTCGAGCTGTGAGAACATGCGAAAGCTGTTACCAATGCTGTCACGTAACATACGGTGGCGTTCCAGCAAGGTTCTGGCCTGTAGCCAACGGGGGTCGTCGTCCGGCAAATTGAGGAAATGTTGCAGAGCATGCGTCTCCAGCATTTCCCGCAATTCAAAGAGCTGTTCCGCATATGCCTGATCGAACTCTTTCATGCTCCACTGCCCACGTTTTTCGTTCTGAATCAGGTTGTAGCGCCCAAATTTTAACAGATACTCGCGTACTACCACCGGGCTGACACCCGCGTCGCGCGCGAGTTGTAGCTCGGAGAAGACCTCACCGACACGGAGCTGACGCTGGTTGATCATGGTGAAAAATGCCTGCTCGAAAATGCGGTTTTGCTCATCCATCGGCGCGGTAATGCAGGTGAACCCATCGTCGTGGTCGGGTTTTCGGGCAATCACATAATCGCTGCCAACCTGTGTAAGCACACCGCAGTCACGCAGGTGAACCAGAATATGACGCACCGTCGTGCGGCTGATGTTATACATCTCCGCCAGCGCATTTTGCGACGGCAGAGGCGACGGAATATGACCACGGGCCATATCGTCGATAATCTGATTAATAACATTGTGACGTAAATTTTGTGAACGACTCATGAGAGATCTCCTTTTTTGCACACATTAAAAACCGATTTAAAACATTTTTATGAGTCCGCACTCACAATTTACAGCTCCTATCTCTCATCAATATTTTTTTTCATCAATATCTGGAAAAACAAAAAACAGGAGAGAAAAATCATGTCAACAATGAATACATTGATTTGCCAGGAACCGAAAAAACTTGTCTGGAAAAAACGTGAAATACCTATTCCGGGTGAGAGTGAAACATTAATTAAAATTAAGTCTGTGGGTATTTGTGGAACAGATATTCATGCCTGGGGAGGGAATCAACCCTTTTTTAGCTACCCACGCGTATTAGGTCACGAAATATGTGGTGAGGTTGTCGATACAGGCAAAAATGTACATCAATTTAAAAAAGGCCAGCAGGTTGCCGTTATTCCCTACGTAGCCTGTCAGCAATGCCCTGCCTGCAAAAGCGGCCGTACCAACTGCTGCGAGAAAATTTCAGTCATTGGCGTACATCAGGATGGCGGATTCAGCGAATATCTAGCTGTGCCCGCCACAAACGTACTGCTTGCAGAAGGGATCGATCCACAAGCGGCGGCATTGATCGAGCCATATGCCATTAGCGCGCATGCTGTTCGCCGGGCGAAAGTGCAACGTGGCGAACAGGTGCTGGTCGTCGGTGCCGGCCCCATTGGCCTCGGCGCAGCGGCCATCGCCAAAGCAGATGGCGCTCAGGTGGTGGTTGCGGATACCAGCGCTGCCCGCCGCGAACACGTCATTGCCAACCTGAATCTGCCGGTCGTCGATCCCTCTGCCGAGGACTTTGAGGCCCAGCTACGCGCCGAATTTGGTGGTTCATTGGCTGAAAAAGTGATTGATGCCACGGGAAACCAGCATGCGATGAACAACACCATTAACCTGATCCGACACGGTGGCAGCATCGTGTTTGTCGGTCTGTTTAAAGGTGATTTACAGTTCTCCGACCCTGAATTCCATAAGAAAGAAACCACGATGATGGGCAGCCGTAACGCCACACCGGAAGATTTTGCCAAAGTGGGACGTCTAATGTCTGAAGGCAAACTCACCGCAGAAATGATGCTGACGCACCGTTACCCGTTTGCCACATTGGCTGACATCTATGAAAAGGATGTCATTAACAACCGTGAGCTAATCAAAGGCGTCATCACATTTTGATGAGGGAATAATCATGAAGACATTGAATCGGAAAGACTTTCCCGGCGCATGCTATCCAACAAAAGTGATTCAGTTTGGTGAAGGCAACTTCTTGCGCGCCTTTGTGGACTGGCAGTTAGATGTGCTGAATGAGAAGACCGATCTTCAGGCGGGCGTAACGATTGTGCGCCCGATTAATACCGATTTTCCACCGTCGCTCAATACGCAAGATGGGCTTTACACCACGGTCATTAGGGGGCTTAACGAACAGGGCGAGGCAGTCAGCGATGCGCGTCTGATCCGATCGGTGAATGGCGAGATTAACCCGTATCAGCATTTTGCCGATTACCTGGCACTGGCCCATAATGCCGCCACTCGCTTTGTTTTTTCAAACACCACGGAAGCGGGCATCAGCTATCACGCTGGAGACAGCCTCAACGATACGCCGCCAGTCAGTTTTCCCGCCAAGCTGACACGACTGTTGCTGGAACGCTTTACGTATTTTAACGGTGAGAGCGATAAAGGCTGGGTCATCATCCCCTGCGAACTGATCGACTATAACGGTGAAGCGCTTAAAGCTCTGGTTCTGCGCTATGCCCAGGAATGGCAGCTCTCACCCGCGTTTATCGACTGGATTGAGACGGCAAATACCTTCTGTTCCACGCTCGTGGACAGAATCGTAACGGGATACCCGCATGAAGAATCGTCAGCGCTGGAAGAGAAACTGGGCTACCACGATGCCTTTCTGGATACCGCCGAACATTTTTACCTCTTTGTCATTCAAGGCCCCAACTGGCTAGCGGATGAACTGAAACTTGCAGAATGCCCGCTTAATATCCGCATTGTTGACGACATCAGACCCTATAAAGAACGTAAAGTGGCGATTCTGAATGGTGCACACACCGCTCTGGTTCCAGTTGCCTGGCTCTGCGGGCTAGATACGGTAGGTGAAGCCATGCAGGATGCCGATGTGCGTCGCTTTGTAGAAAATACGCTACATCAAGAAATCATCCCGGTGCTGGATTTACCGGCGAATGAGTTGCGTGAATTTGCCGATGCCGTCACCGGACGTTTTCAGAATCCCTATATTCGCCATCAGTTGCTCTCCATCGCACTCAATGGCATGACTAAATTCCGCACACGTATTCTGCCGCAGTTGCTGGCAGGCCACCGCGACGGGCGCTTTCCGGCACGGTTGACGTTTGCACTGGCCGCGCTGATTGCCTTCTACCGCGGAGAACGAGCGGGCGAGACTTATCCTTTACAAGATGATGAGCAGTGGCTCAGCCGTTACCGCCAGCGGTGGCCACGTGTTGGGACCGATCTAACCGTGCATGAATTGGTCAACGAGGTGCTCGCCAATACCGCGCACTGGGGTGAAGATCTCACCCAACGGTCAGGTTTAGTGGAGCAGGTGACAGCCGATCTGAACGATATTTTGGCGCAAGGGATGCGCCAGGCAGTGAAAGCGCGGGAATAGCGATGATCGACAGCGCCCGCCGGGCGCTGTTTCTCTGGCAAGAGAATACGTTCTGCTACGATTGCCGCACGGGCAGCCATAAACGCAGCCGCGCACCAAACACATTCACCAACAGGCCGACCATAATCAGCACCGCGCCCACGATCTGTAGTAACGAGAGCGATTCACCCAGAAAAATGGCGGCACTGACCAGCCCAACCACTGGCACCAGCAGCGACAGCGGGGCCACACGCCAGGTTTCATAGCGCGCCAGCAGGCTTCCCCAAATCCCGTAGCCGATGATGGTTGCCGCAAATGCCAGATAAACCAGAGATAATATCGTCGGCAGTTGGATAGTCGTTAAACTATGGACAATCGCGTCCCGACCTTCAAACAGCCAGGAGCTGATGAAAAACGGCACGACAGGCACCAGCGCCCCCCACACCACCAGCGACATGATGCGCACATCGCTGTTTTGGCTCATGATCACTTTATTGATAATGTTGCCCACCGCCCATGACAGCGCCGCCGCCAGCGTCAGCAGCAGCGTGGTGGTAGTCATTCCAGAGGACATTTGCAGCGCTGTGCGACCTTCTGCCAGCACGACCATCCCTAGCGCCGCCACCAGAATGCCGACCACGTGATTCCAGCGCAGCTTTTCGGAGAGTAAGACCGCGCCAACCAGCAGCGTAAAAAAGGCCTGCGCCTGTAACACCAGTGACGCAATCCCCGCAGGCATACCCAGCTTGATGGCGAGGAACAAGAAGCCAAACTGACCAAAGCTGATCGTCATGCCATAGGCGAGCAGCCATTTCAGGGGAATACGTGGGAAAGGAACAAAGAAAATAGCCGGGAGCGCCACCAGCGAAAAACGTAGCCCTGCCAGTAAGAAAGGCGGCATGTCGTTCAGCCCAACCTTGATCACCACGAAGTTCACGCCCCATAGCACGACAACACACAGCGCGAGCAGCGCATCTTTCAACGACATTCTCATCCCCTGATCAAATACGTAACAAATACCTTCTTCAAGGTACGCGTAAAATGAAAATACGGATAAGAAAAGATAATTATGGCTTTACGTGACAATGACTCAGCGTAACCAACGTGAGATAGCCGACCACCAGATTCTGTGGTCGGCATAGATAACGTTACTCGATGGCAATAGGTTTTTCCGTCAGCGTGGTTTTGTTGTCACCCTGAATGGCTTTCACTTGCTGCTCCGTTTTCTGTACTGCCTCTGCACTACTCAACAGGCTGTATGTCAGCTCAAACGTCGTGCTCTGGCCGGGCTGTAGCTTTTTGACCCGCCCTTGTTCGCGTTCAATCGTAACCGGATAGGCGTAGTTAGTGCCGGGTTCGATCCCCGTGACGTAACCCTGTTTTTCCGTGTCCGTGTTTTTCCACAGCGTCAGCAGCGGCAGCTGATGGGTATCAAAGGCAATCGACACGCCCTTATCCCCCGCCTTGTTCACCAGCGCCGCCAGCGTTTTACCCTGTGCATCCGTATACGGCGTAATGTTGAACACCATTTCATCAAAGTCTTTTGTCGGCCCTTTGTAGGTTTGCCAGGTTGCGAGACCCGCTTTGGCATGGTCATTAAACGGAGAAATATCTTTTACCGGTGCGATGAAACGCGCACCTTCTTCCAGAATCGGCGTACCGAAATTGCTGTGGTAGATAATCTGATAGTCACGCGCATAGTCGGCTTTGTTGGTCAGCACATCGTGCACGGTAAACGACTCGCTGCCGGGGACGTAACGCAGCTCAGTCCAGGTTTCCAGATTCGACTTCTTAAAGCTGTTTTCCTTCAGCAGGCCGCGCACCGTAATGGTATGCGGCGCTTTATCACTGACTTCCACCACCACTTTTGACGCTGGCGTGTTGCCCGCACGGCCATGCAGGGTATAGATCATGCCCTCGCTGACAACCGGGTGCCCCGTCCATTCGAAGCCGCAGCGCACCATCATCTCATTGAAACCTTCCAGCCAGCCCAATCCATTACGGCTTTCCAGATTGATGGTATTCGGGTTGACGACCTCATCAACTGGCGAATCCCACCCTAAGCGGATGTTTTTGCCCGTTACATGCAGCAAGTTCATCCCTCGCGTCGGGCTGAGGGCAATTTTCAGGCCGTCCTGGCTGGTAATTGTGATCACTTTACTGCCTTCCTGACGTCCGCCGTGCAGGACTTTTTGCTCAATGCTGAAATGCTGATTTTGTATCTTCAGGGCATCACTGCCAATTTGCCAGTTTCCCTTTTCCACACTGCCTTCAGCATCTGTCAGCACAAACGTCTGTGCCGATAGTTGCCATGATGTCAGCGCCAGTGTAATGCCTATAGCCAGTAATTTTTTCATGTTAACCATCCCTCTCTGCTGAATTGTTTTAGCTAATGCGAGCTAAAGACTACAAATCAGCAGATGGTCAGAATGTGATAGCTATCACCAGATGGAAAAATTCGGCATTGTCGCGTTATTTATCCAATTAGCATCACTAATTCACTATGAATGGCATCTATAATTGCAGAATTATTGAGACATCGATCGGTAAAAGCTGACATCGTTTCAGCAAAATAAAGCCGACCGTCTGAAATCATTTCCACGCGCCTATTTATCTCAGCGATTTACTCTGACAATCAAAAACTAAACAGGATAAAAAATTGTCGGGCTGTTTTTTGACCACATTGCACCCTATTGGCGCAAGCGCTATGGTTGCCGCTAACCTGTGTACGACCACTGATAACTAAACTATGAACTTTTCTCTTTTCGGTAAGAAATTCACGCGCCACGCTGGCATCACTCAATTAATGGACGATCTGAACGAAGGGCTGCGTACGCCAGGCGCCATCATGCTGGGCGGCGGCAATCCGGCGCATATTCCGGAGATGGACAGCTACTTCAAACAGCTGTGTCAGGATATGCTGGAACAAGGGAAATTAACGGAAGCGCTATGCAACTACGACGGCCCGCAAGGTAAGGATACGCTGCTTAAGGCGCTGGCCGAGCTGCTGAGTAATGAATTAGGCTGGCAGATTGGACCACAGAACATTGCGCTAACAAATGGCAGCCAGAGTGCGTTTTTCTACTTATTTAACTTATTTGCCGGTCGCCACAGCGATGGCAGCCTGAAAAAGGTGCTGTTCCCGCTGGCACCGGAATATATCGGCTATTCGGATTCCGGGCTGGACGACAATATGTTCGTCTCCGTTCGTCCTCAGATCGAGCTGTTGCCCGAGGGGCAATTTAAATATCACGTCGATTTCGATAACTTGTCGATTACCGATGATATCGGGCTGGTCTGCGTATCCCGCCCGACCAATCCAACTGGTAACGTGCTGACCGACGACGAGCTAATGCGTCTGGATATTCTGGCGCAGCAGCACAACATTCCCCTGCTGATTGATAACGCCTATGGCGTGCCGTTTCCCGGCATTATCTTCAGCGATGCGACGCCGCTGTGGAACCCGAACATCATCCTGTGCATGAGCTTGTCCAAGCTGGGTCTGCCCGGCTCACGCTGCGGTATCGTCATTGCGGATGAAAAGGTGATCTCCGCCATCGGCAACATGAACGGCATCATTAGCCTGTCTCCGGGTGCGGTCGGCCCGGCGCTGGCACACGAGATGATTCAGCGTGGCGATCTGCTGCGCTTATCTAATGACGTCATCCGCCCGTTCTACCAGCAGCGTGTAACAGAAACCATCGCAATCATTCGCCGCTATCTATCGCCCGAGCAGTGCCTGATTCATAAGCCGGAAGGTGCGATCTTCCTGTGGCTGTGGTTTAAGGATCTGCCTATCACGACGGAAATTCTGTACCAGCGCCTGAAAAAACGCGGCGTTCTCATGGTGCCGGGTCACTACTTCTTCCCCGGCTTAGATCAGGACTGGCCGCACGCTCACCAGTGCATGCGCATGAATTATGTGCCGGAGCCGGAAAAAATCGAACGCGGTATTGCGATTCTGGCGGAAGAAGTGGAAAAGGCGATGCAGGAAGGCTAACTCGCCGCAAGAATAGACGCGTCATTAAACGAAATACGGTTGGGGCAACGCACCGCCCCACTATTTTTACCGCCTACTTTCAGCATGCTAAGGCCAGGCATTTCCCTCTTTTTATTCACTCTCCCAGTTTTTGCCATCCCGTCCTTACCGCCCACCACATTAGGCGACTAACGATTAGCCAGTTGAATTATGTTTTGCATTTTTAATCGGTAATAACATTTATTTACCCCCAATCAATAGCTAACTCCTTCAAAAAAGACGCTAATCTCACATGTCTAATCAAAATTTTCAGAATAATTGCGCATTCTGCGCAACTTCTTGCTCACTTTCTGGTTGAAATCACTTTTTGCGCAATGGATGCCGTTTTTTCACGAGGTCTGCGCAACTTTTTGCTCAAATTTTGCTTAAGGAAAATTTGAGTTAAGTTATTTTATATTAAAAACAATAAGATAAAAGTTGGCACGTGAATTGCTATACAGAACGTGAAGTTATTCAACTCGTTCAACAATTCATTTCGTTCAACAACAAGGAGCAAGACTATGCCAACTCCATGCTATATCAGCATCGAAGGGAAAACGCAGGGCAACATCACCGCGGGTGCTTTCACCTCTGACTCTGTCGGCAACATCTATGTGGAAGGCCACGAAGATGAAATGCTGGTGCAGGAATTCAAACACATCGTCACCGTACCGACCGACCCGCAGTCTGGTCAGCCATCCGGTCAGCGTGTGCACAAGCCGTTCAAATTCACTGTCGCGCTGAACAAAGCCGTACCGCTGATGTACAACGCCCTGGCATCTGGTGAAATGCTGCCGACCGTGACCCTGAAATGGTATCGCACCTCGGTGGAAGGCAAGCAGGAGCACTTCTTCTCTACCATCCTGACCGATGCCACCATCGTGGATATCGACTGCAAAATGCCACACTGTCAGGACCCGTCCAAGCTGGACTACACCCAACTGATTGAAGTGTCGCTGGCCTACCGCAAAATTGACTGGGAGCACACCGTTGCCGGGACTTCCGGCTCTGATGACTGGCGTGCACCGGTCGAAGCGTAATTTTGTTGTATTCAACCCGGGCTTGTCCCGGGTTTTTTGCGTGCACTGCCCTGAGGTCTGATTCTCCCAGACCTGAGTGCAGACAACACGGTTTTCATCACGGGACGCGAGGGAATAAACGTGGCAAACAGTACAGGATTACAGTTCACGGTAAAGGTCGGCGCATTGCCTGCCCCGACATTTGCCGTGGTGGATTTTCAGCTCAGCGAAGCGCTTAACCAGCCGTTTGCCCTGTCGCTGAATCTGGCGAGTGCCTTGCCGGATATGGATTTTGGTACGGTGCTTGACCAGCCGTGTGAGTTGATGGTGTGGTATGAAGGCATACTCCAACGGCGAGTGAGTGGCATTGTCAGCGCCTTTGCACAGGGCGACACCGGCTTTCGCCGCACGCGCTATCAGGCGGAAGTCCGTCCGGCGTTGTGGCGGCTGGGGCTGCGTACCAACGCCCGCATCTTTCAGGCGCAAAAGCCGGAAGTCATTATCGGTACGTTGCTGGAAGAGTCTGGCATTACCGATTATGCCTTTGCGCTGCGTCACGACCACGCGCCCCGCGAATACTGCGTGCAGTATCGGGAAAGCGATTTGGCGTTCGTCACCCGACTGGCCGCAGAAGAAGGCCTGTACTTCTTCCATGAATTTGAGGAAGGCAAACACCGCGTCGTCTTTGCGGATGATGCCGGGGCGCTCAGCAAAGGCTCTGAACTGTTTTTCAACCTTGCCACACAGGGTCTCAGCGAAGGGCCGTACGTAAACCGCTTCCGCTATGCCGAAGCCGTCAGTACCGCAGAAGTCGCCCTCAAGGATTACAGCTTCAAAACCCCCGCCTATGGTCTGCTGCACAGCAAGATGAGCGGCGAGCTGACGCACCAGCGCGAAAGCTATCAGCACTTCGACTACCCGGGGCGCTTTAAACAAGACCCGAGCGGCAAGGCCTTTACCGGCTACCGGCTGGACGCACTGCGGGCGGGTGCCATGACCGGTTCCGGTGAATCCAATGCCGCTGAACTGATGCCCGGCAGCAGTTTTGCTTTAACCGAACACCCCAACCCGGCACTCAATACCGGCTGGCAACTGGTGGCCATTACCCACAGCGGGCAGCAGCCGCAGGCGCTGGAAGAAGAAAGTGGCGGTGAACCGACCACCTACAGCAACAGCTTCGAGGTCATCAGCGCCAAAAGCACCTGGCGTGCTGATCTGCCGTACAAGCCGATGGTAGACGGCCCGCAAATCGCCACCGTCGTCGGCCCGGCGGGTGAAGAGATTTACTGCGACCAGTATGGCCGGGTAAAACTGCAATTCCCGTGGGATCGCTACGGTGCGAGCGATGACCAGAGCTCCTGCTGGGTTCGCGTCAGCCAAGGCTGGGCCGGTGGTCAGTACGGCCTGATCGCTATTCCGCGCATCGGCCATGAAGTCATTGTGAGTTTCCTCGAAGGCGATCCAGACCAGCCGATCGTGACGGGCAGAACCTTCCACGCCACCAATCCATCGCCCTATCCGCTGCCCGCCAACAAGACGCGCACCTCAATCCGCACATCAACCCACAAAGGCGCAGGGTTCAACGAACTGCGCTTTGAAGATCAGGCTGGTCAGGAAGAAGTGTTTATTCATGCTCAGAAAGACATGAACACCGTAGTGCTGAATAACCGCAGTACATCGGTGAATGTGGATCACAACGAAAACATTGGCCGCGATCAGACGGTCGTCGTGCAGCAGAACCAGACGGTTTCCGTCATTGCCGATCAGATTACTGAGATCCAGGGGGAGCAAACGGTGGTGGTGAAGAAAAACCGGAGCACCGTCGTGGAAGACAACGAAACGCTGAGGGTGACGAACGATATCTTTATCCACGCCGAAGATGGCAGCATTCAGATTGGTACGGGTGCGGGCTATATATCAATCAAGCACAGCGGGGATATTGAGATCGTCGGGAATAACCTGACGCTGAACGGCACCCGTATCGATTTGAATTAAGGATGACTATGTATCAGATGAATGAAGGGACGCTGGCTATCCCCGCCGATTGGCGCGATGAATCACTCCATGTTTTTGTTCTGCCGGGCGATGCCATCAACCTGGTTGTCAACCGGACTCCGATTGACTTCGGCCTGACAGCAGAGACGGTTTATCAGCAGACGTTGGGCCAGTTTGCGGCACACCTAAAAGGGTATGAAGAGCGCAGCGTTTGGGTATTGACGCTGGATGGGCAACCCGCACACGGACTGGAATATACCTGGCGGTCACCAGAAGGGCCGATGCATCAGGTTGTCGTGATGCAGGTACGCGGTGAGTTATTGCTGACGTTTACCGTAACCGTGGCGGGCGAGCTCAGTGCGGAGCAGAAAACGGCGATGCTGGCGGTGGTCGAGACCTTTAAAGCCACTGCCTGAAAGGAGTCATCATGCTGAGTGATATTCTGAACCGTGTTGCCCGCGTGGGGGCCATGCATGCAGGCAAAGGCCCGACACCGCCGGCCGGTCGTCCTCAACCGGGCCAGGGAAAAGCACCGACATCACCGGGCAAAACCATCAAGCACAAAAGTTTTCTCGGTGCGCTGGCTGGGGCTATCGCAGGGGCGGTTGTAGCAGCCGTAGCCTTTGCCGCAGCGGCTGCCGTGGCAGGTGCCATTGCCGTCGCTGTTGTCGGGACGGGCGGCATGGGGGCGGCACTGGTTGTCGGGGCAGTCAAACTTGCGGTGGGGTTTGGTGCAGTCAGCCTGCTAGGGGGACTGATTAGCAGCGTCTCCAGCAAAGTTTCTGCCATGGTAGACAGCGGCGCCCCGCCGTTTGGGCCCGTCGATTCTGGCTCAGACACCGTGTTTGCGGAGAAAAAGCCCATTTCCCGTGCTGAGGTTGATACGGTAGCCTGCACCAAACACAACTCGCCCCAGTTGATTGCGCAAGGCAGTGAAACCGTCTACGTCAATGGCTCGCCAGCAGCACGTATCGACGATAAAACCGTCTGTGGTGCCACCATCAAAGAAGGGGCATCCACCGTCTTTTTTGGCTCCGGTCAGCAAACCTGTCTGGATATTAGTGACGAATTCAGCTGGTGGGAAAAAGCGCTGCTGATAGCCGTGGAATTTCTGGTACCGCCCAGCCGGGGCATGTTCAAAGGGCTAGGGAAGCTATTTACACGTGGGCCAACCGCGGTGCTCAAAGGCATTCGCATGGGGGCGTTAAGAACGGCGGTGGGGCTACGGAGAGCGGCTCGGTGTGCCAGCAAAGGGTTTAAAAATAGCAAAGGGTTGGCACGTATTAAGGAAGCCACTCGGGGCTTTCTAAAAGATCCGGTCTATATTCCCAGCGGGGATGTGATCGAGATGCGTCTGGATCTCGAACTGGGGCAAACACTTCCTCTGCTTTTTGAGCGCACTTACCGCTCTGCCGCCACCCATACCGGCCTGCTAGGACGCGGCTGGTATGACACCTGGAGCGAAGCCGCATACGTCAGCCACGACGGCCTGAATACCCACGTCGTTATCACGCTGGCACAGGGATACGACATTGATTTCACCTTCCATCAGGATGTGCAGGCGGTATTTTGTCCGCTCTATCCGGCCTTTACTCTGCATCGGCGTGCAGAGGGATTTAGCCTGTGGGACCGTGACAGCCTCACCTGGCGTGAGTTCGATGTGCCTCAGGGCGATCGGCTGCTTCTGTCGTCCGTGCGCGACCCGCACGACAACCGCATTACCCTGATCCGCGATCCAAAAGGCTATCTGCGCAAAGTGCAACACAGTGATGGTATCGAGCTGCTGCTGGTATGGCGGGGAGATTACCTACACCAGATACAGCGCATTGATGCCGGACAAAAAACCGTACTGGCCGAATACCGGCAGGATGAACAGGGGCGACTGATTGAGGCCGATGCCACCCATGCCTATCACCTGTTCTACGACTATGACAACGAAAACCGACTCACGCGCTGGCATGACAACGACCAGACCTGGGCGCGTTACGAGTATGACTATCAGGGTCGCTGCGTTTACACCACCTGTGCTGACGGCTACCTGACCGCGCGTTTTGACTATCTCGATGACCGCGTGGTCATGACCGACGGATTAGGTCAGCGCAGCGAATTTGGTTTCAACGCGCTGTCGCTGATGAGCTGGGAAAAATCTCCGTTAGGGCACGTCACCCGCTACGACTACGACGACCACGGCAACCTGTTGCGTGAGATTTCCCCCGCAGGCCGGGTGGTTGAGTTCACCTATCTGGACGACAGCGGTCTGGTGAGCGCTTTCACCGACGGCAGCGGTCATGCCTGGGCCTATGACTACGACGACGCTCAGCGGTTATGCGGTATCACCGACCCACTGGGGCGTATCTGGCAATGGGCGTTCGATGAGGCGGGCAACCCGGAGAAGCTCACGGGGCCGGATACTCGCGAAGTACGATTTACCTGGAACCGCCACGGCCTGCTGACGCAGGTGAGCGATCAGGCGGGCGAGGTTCAGGCACGGCTGCGTTACGATCATCGTCAACGGTTGCTGAGTGCCAGCGATGCGCTCGGGCGTACCCAGCAGCTACGCTATGACCAGCAGGACAGAGTCGTGCAGTGGCAGCGGCCAGACGGAGCACAATTCCGTCTGGGATACCGCCGTGCAAGCTGGAAGCTGCCGGAGCAACTGATACGCCCCGACGACAAACAAGAACAACGCCAATACGACAAGCATAACAACCTGCTGAGCACGGTGGACGGCAACGGGGCACTGTGGCGTCAGAGCTACGGCCCCTTTGACCTGCTCACCTCGCGGACGGATGCACAAGATCGCACCTGGCGTTACGAGTACGACAAAGAGAGCCAGCAACTGGTCGCCGTTGTCGCCCCGGACGGCAGCCGCTGGCAATGGTGGCTGGATGCCGATGCGCGGGTCATCCGCGAGCGGGATATGGCGGGCACCGACACCCACTACACCTATGACGAAGACGGCCACTGCATCGCCATCCGTAATGGCGAAGGCGAAACCCGCCACTTCCTGTATGACGGACGCGGGTTGCTCATCAAAGAAACCGCGCCGGACGATACTCTGCATTATCGCTATGACGCCGCAGGCAGGCTAGTCGAAGTCACCTCTGCTACCAGCCACGTCCAACTGGAGTATGACCTCCGTGACCGGGTAGTGCGGGAATGGCTGAACGGCACCCTGCTCACCCGGCAGTTTGATGATACCGCACGCACCGTAACGCGGACGCTAGCCAGAGAAGATGAGCGTGATGACGCGCTGACCAGCACGTTCAGCTATAGCGCAGCGGGTGAACTGCAACAGGTACAGTTGCCGGACGGCACGGAGCTCACCCTTGTCCATGACGCCGCCGGGCGGGAAGCCTCCCGTTCAGGCGGGGCGTTTGTCCAGCACCGCGAATATGACGTGATGGGCTGGCTGACGCGTGAGATGAGCGGTCAGCAGCAGGATGGGCGCCTGCATGCCACACAGACAAGGGAATATCTGTATGACGGAGCTGGCAATCTGGCTGGCGTTCGCCATAACCGTGAAACCCGAGGCTATCGTCTGGACGCTACCGGGCGCGTGCTGTCCGTCCTGAGCGGCGGTGCAGGGCGTGCGGTCGAAACCGACGAAGCCTATCGCTATACCCGTAACGGCCTGCCGCAGGATACCGCACGACTCACCGAATGGCAGGCGGGCAGGCTGACTCAGCACGACGATACCCACTACCAATATGACAAAGCCGGGCGGCTCATCCGTAAACAGGTGGTTCAGCCGGGCTACCGTCCTCAGGTCTGGCACTACCGCTGGGACAGCCGTAACCAGCTCAGAGTCGTTGACACCCCGACGGGCGAACGCTGGTTCTATCGTTATGACCCGTTCGGGCGGCGCACCGGCAAACGCTGTGAGCAGACGCAGGACGATATCCTCTACCTGTGGGACGGCGACCAGATAGCCGAAGTGCGCCATTACCGCAGCGGTGAACGCGTTGCCCGCCGCCACTGGGTACACAACGGCTGGGAGTTGCTGGTTCAGCAGCGCCAGAATGCTGACGGACGCTGGGAAACCGACTTTGTCACCAGCAGCCAGAACGGTGAACCGCAGGCTCTGTACCGGCCCGACGGTACCCTGCGCTGGCAGGCACCCAAAAGCACCCTCTGGGGCCAGCGACCAGGCTCCACGGAAGACCCTGCCGACCCGGGCCTTGCCTTTGCCGGACAGTACCGTGACACCGAAAGCGGGCTATGTTATAACCGTTTTCGGTACTACGACCCGACGGGTGGATGCTACGTCTCGCCTGACCCGATAGGGGTAGCGGGGGGTGAGAGTAACTATGCTTACGCGCCTAATCCTATTAGTTGGATCGACCCACTAGGTCTCGCTAAATGTCCATTGCCATCTAAAGTCAATTTAACTCGTGATGGAGTACAGCACGTTAAAGATCGACATGTGGGTAATAAAATTGGCTGGGATCATAAAAGTAAATGGACGATAGGAAATGCTGAATGGAAATCAACGGTAAGAAATGTATTCCGTAATCCTGACCGAATTACGCGGGATGGGTCTAGGTTTGTTTATGAAAAAACATTGCCAAGAACTGTCGGGCGAACACCTGAAGGCGAGGCTTCGACAAAGGTTAGGGTTGTTGTTGAATCTAATGGTGATTTGGTTACTGCATTCCCACAAAGTGTATTCAGGGATGTAAAAACAACTGACTTAATATTGTGAGGAAAAGTATGTCTTTGGATTTTCAAATAAAATTTGACGATGAGATGTTTCATTTTAATATTAGTGAATCTTTACATTCTTCAATATTTTCCAATTCAACAAGATGGAGTAGCTTTAAACAATTAAGGAAAATAAAAGATTATTATCGCACCGACTGTTTATTTAAAGGTGGTGATGCTGTTTTGTTTATAAATGAATTTATTGCGATCTGTGAGAATAATTCATTGGAAGAAAGAAAAATAGAAGAAATAAAATCGTTGCTAAGTAAAAAAATAATCTATATCAGAGTTAGTGGTGACTAATAAAACAAACCGGAAGCGATCCCACGATCCTTCCGGCTTTATTTTACCTGCTGTTAAGTGCAACGATCAGAGATTAATCTCCACCTCAATCACTATCCTTCCGCGCTCCACCGTCACGGTGATCGGCATCCCGGTCATAAAACCCGACTCCTCCAGCCAGCGACCTTTAAGGTTAATCGCTGACGGCGGGTTGGGCCTGCCGTTTTACTCGTCTCATTCTGAGACTCGCCCTTGCGGGCCAGCTCAAGCTGTTCAAACCTGTTATAACAGGTTTGTGCGGGCGTATCCCACCGTGTAGTAACGCGCTGTTTTGGTTGTTTTATTTACTATGACACCTGGCGTTACGAGTACGACAAAGAGAGCCAGCAACTGGTCGCCGTTGTCGCCCCGGACGGCAGCCGCTGGCAATGGTGGCTGGATGCCGATGCGCGGGTCATCCGCGAGCGGGATATGGCGGGCACCGACACCCACTACACCTATGACGAAGACGGCCACTGCATCGCCATCCGTAATGGCGAAGGCGAAACCCGCCACTTCCTGTATGACGGACGCGGGTTGCTCATCAAAGAAACCGCACCAGACGATACCCTGCACTACCGTTATGACGCGGCTGGCAGGCTAGTCGAAGTCACCTCTGCTACCAGTCATCTCCAACTGGAGTATGACCTCCGTGACCGGGTGGTGCGGGAGTGGCTGAACGGCTCGCTTATCACCCGACAGTTTGATGATACCGCACGCACCGTAACGCGAACGCTGGCCAGAGAAGATGAGCGCGATGAAGAGCTGACCAGCACCTTCAGCTACAGCGCAGCGGGTGAGCTGCGGCAGGTACAGTTGCCAGACGGCGCAGAGCTCACCCTTGCTCATGATGCCGCCGGGCGCGAAGCCTCCCGTTCAGGCGGTGAGTTCCTACAGCAGCGGGAATATGACGTGATGGGCAGGCTGACCCGTGACATGAGCGGTCAGCAACAGGAGAGACGAATCGCTGAAGTCAGGTTAAATTTAGCGGAATACATACACAGCAGCAGTCAGGTAAAACCCACTTCCCACTCACCTACGCCTTAACAGCGTAGGTGAGTTGAAGGCAAACTAGGCGACAGCGGTACCCTGTTCGTCCTGATCGACAGCGAAGCAGGCGACCTGCTGTTCACCGTAGGTTTTAAGCTGCGGCTGGAACTGGGTGCAGGTGCTGAAGCTGCGCTGACAGCGGGCATTGAACGCGCAGCCCGGTGGTGGATTCAGTGGACTAGGCAGCTCACCCGTCAGCTTGATACGCTCGCGGCGTAAATCTGGGTTCAGGCGCGGCGTCGCGGAAAGTAACGCCTGCGTATACGGGTGACGCGGGTTGTTGAAAATGGCATCTTTACTGCCCTTCTCCACACAGCGGCCCAGATACATCACCATCACTTCATCAGCGATATGTTCAACGACGGAAAGATCGTGCGAGATGAAGACGTAAGACAGCCCCAAGTCCTGCTGCAAGTCCATCATCAGGTTCAGCACCTGTGCGCGAACCGACACGTCCAGCGCTGAAACGGGTTCATCAGCAATCACCACGTCTGGGTCCAGCATCAATCCACGGGCGATAGCAATACGTTGACGCTGGCCGCCAGAGAACATATGTGGGTAGCGATCGTAATGCTCCGTTTTCAGCCCCACTTTCGCCATCATCGCCAGCGCTTTTTCACGGCGTTCGGCTTTTGACAGCTCTGTGTTGATCTGGAGCGGTTCTTCCAGGATCTGACCGACTTTCTTACGTGGATTGAGCGATCCATACGGATTCTGGAAAACGATCTGGATCTTCTGCCGACGCAGTTTCTGCGCTTGCGGATCGTGCTTCAGCAGATCCTGCCCCTGATAGTACAGCTCGCCATCCGATGGGGTTTCAATCATCGTCAGCAGGCGACCCAGCGTGGATTTTCCACAACCAGATTCTCCCACCACCGCCAGCGTTTTACCGCGTTCCAGCGTAAAGGATACGCCGTCCAGCGCTTTCACCATCCGCTCTGGCGCGAAAAAGCCCTTTTTCACCGGATAGTGTTTCTTCAAATCAATCGCATGCAGCAAATACGGCTGCGATGGTGCGTTCAGTTCACTCATAGGGTTGGCCTCCCCGCATCATCGAGCGGTGTATGACATTTCACCTGACGACCAGGAATATCGCGCAGTGCTGGTTCTTCCTGACGGCAGCGGTCCTGCGCATAGGGGCAGCGCGGGTTTAACAGACAGCCGTTCGGGCGGTCATATTTACCCGGTACCACACCCGGCAACGATGCCAGTCGGGATTTATCTGCCGCAAACTCCGGCAGCGCACGCAGCAACGCCTGGGTATACGGATGACGCGGCGCGCTGAAAATATCCGCGGCTTTGCCTGATTCCACAACCTGCCCGGCATACATCACGATGATGTGGTGTGCCGCTTCAGCCACCAGCGCTAAATCGTGCGTAATCAGGATCAGCGCCATGTTTTCGCGCTGTTGCAATTCGAGCAGCAGTTCGATGATCTGCGCCTGAATGGTCACGTCGAGCGCCGTCGTTGGCTCATCGGCAATCAGCAGCTTCGGCCGGCAGGCAATTGCCATTGCGATCATCACGCGCTGGCTCATCCCGCCGGAAAGCTGGTGCGGATACACGTCAAGACGCGAAGCCGGATCGGGGATCCCGACCAGCGTCAGCAGGTCAATCGCTCGCTGACGACGGGTTTTGCGGTTACCGCCCTGATGCACCTTGATAGCTTCCATGATCTGGTAGCCCACGGTGTAACACGGGTTCAGGCTGGTCATCGGGTCCTGGAAAATCATCGCGACTTCAGAACCCACCAGATTACGCCGTTCTTTCTCAGAAATTCTTGTTAAATCACGCTGGTTAAATTCCAGCTTGTCGGCCATCACTTTGCCGGGGTAATCAATCAGTCCCATAATCGCCAGCGAGCTGACGGATTTACCGGAGCCGGATTCCCCGACGATACCGACCACCTGACCTTGTTCCACCTGGTAGCTGATACGATCGACCGCACGAAACGGCAGATCTTCATCACCAAAGTGAACCGACAGTTTATCTACATTGAGCAACGCCATCTCTCTACCTCTACTACTGCTTGAGTTTGGGGTCGAGAGCGTCACGCAAGCCGTCCCCCATCAGGTTAAACGCCAATACCGTCAGTAAGATTGCCAGACCGGGGAACGTTACCACCCACCAGGCGCTTTGCGCAAACTGCAAAACGTCCGACAGCATGGTGCCCCACTCTGGCGTTGGCGGCTGTGCACCCATACCGAGGAAACCCAAAGCAGCCATATCGAGAATGGCGTTAGAAAAGCCGAGAGAAGCCTGCACAATCAACGGTGCCAGACAGTTAGGAAGAATGTTGACGAACATCTGGCGTGCCGAACTCGCTCCCGCCACGCGTGAAGCCGTGACGTAATCGCGACTAACTTCCACCAGCACCGCTGCACGGGTCAAACGGACATAGTGCGGCAACGCCACGAAGGTCAGCGCCAGCGAGGCATTCACAATCGAAGGCCCAAAGACGGCCACCAGCACCAGCGCCAGCAGCAGGCTTGGCAGTGCCAGCATGATATCGACGATACGCATGATGAGCGCATCGACCACACCGCCGAAATATCCGGCCAGCAGGCCGAAGATCACCCCCAGCACCAGCGACAGCGCGACGACCAGACAGCCAACCAGCAGCGACAGACGCGCGCCGTACATCAGACGGGACAGGACATCACGCCCGACGTCGTCCGTTCCCAGAATAAACTGCCAGCTTCCGCCTTCTTGCCAGACCGGCGGACGCAGCAGCGCATCGCGGAACTGCTCGGCGGGCGCGTGCGGTGCCAGTACGTTGGCACCAATGGCGATAATCAGCATCAGCACGACATACACCATGCCAACGACCGCCCCTTTGTTACGTTTAAAATAGTGCCAGAATTCCTGTAGCGGGGTCATCGGCTTCGGTGCGCTATTTACAACAGGTTCAGTGACGTGTGTCATCTTAGCCTTCCCCTTATTTCTTGTGACGGATGCGTGGGTTAACCACACCGTAGAGCACATCGACCAGCAGGTTCACCAGAATGATCATGGTTGCCACCAGCAGTACGCCGCCCTGAACCACCGGATAGTCACGACGCTGCAATGCATCGATCAACCACCGTCCCAGCCCCGGCCAGGAGAAAATGGTTTCCGTCAGGATCGCCCCGGCCAGCATGGTGCCGACCTGTAAACCAATCACCGTTACCACCGGCAGCATCGCATTACGCAACGCGTGCACCACAATCACACGCAGACGGCTCAGCCCTTTGGCGCGAGCAGTACGAATGTAGTCCTCGCCCAGCACTTCCAGCATCGCAGAGCGCGTCATACGCACAATCACCGCCAGCGGAATGGTGCCCAGCACGATGGCAGGCAGGATCATGTGTTGAACGGCGTCGATAAAGTCACCTTCCTCACCCCAGAACAGGGTATCGATCAGCATAAAGCCGGTCAGCGGCATACTGTCATCAAGGAAAATCGTGTCGCTGACGCGTCCCGAGACGGGCGTCAGATTGAGCTGAACGGAAACCAGCATAATCAGCATCATACCCCACCAGAAGATAGGCATGGAGTAGCCCGTCAGTGCCAGGCCAACAGAGGTATGATCGAAAATGGAACCGCGTTTGACCGCAGCCAACACGCCAACAGGAATCCCCACTGCAATAGCAAACATCATCGCGCAGATACCCAGTTCCAGCGTCGCTTTGAAGCGAGGCACAAATTCTTCCCACACGGGGATGCGACTCTTGAGGGAGATCCCCAGATCGCCCTGCATCACACCGCCAATATAGTGGAGGTATTGCTGCCAAAGCGGCTTATCCAGCCCCATTTCAGCCAGCAATTGCGCATGGCGCTCGGCGGAGATACCTCGTTCCCCCGCCATGATCATCACCGGGTCGCCCGGAATCATGTGCACGAATGCGAAGGTCAATAGGGTGATACCAATAAACGTTGGGATAACCAGCCCCAAACGCCGGAGTATGAACTGCAACATATCCCGAACTCTCTATTCATGCCCGTTGGCTCATTGGCCATCAGGCTTATCATTGCTCACAGATAAAAAATCGCCAGATGCGATTTTAACGTCGTGCGCGACGGCCAACAGGGTGATGGCAGGAAGTCCACCATAAAATTTAACGGGCAAGAAACCCCGCCTCCACGGCTCCTCTAACGAGAGACCGCAAGGTCGGGGTTTTTAATGTCCGTGAAAAACGAGTGGCTGACTTAATCCAACGTCACGTTGTTGAAGCTATGCACGCCACGCGACTGAATCACATAACCTTTCACGTTTTTACGCACTGGCTCGTACACGGTGGAGTGCGCAACAATCAGCGCCGGAGCCTGATCGTGCATCACAACCTGCGCCTGCTTGTACAGCTCAACACGTTTTTCGTGATCGGAAACAGCGCGCGCCGGTTGGATCAAATCTTCAAACGGCTTGTAGCACCACTTGGAGTAGTTGGAGCCATTTTTGGCCGCGTCGCAGCTGAACAGGGTCGCGAAGAAGTTATCTGGATCCCCATTGTCGCCAGTCCAGCCCATCAGCACGGTCTGGTGCTCGCCGTCTTTCGCGCGCTTCAGATACTCGCCCCACTCGTAGGTGACGATCTTGGCTTTCACGCCCACTTTCGCCCAGTCGGACTGAATCATTTCCGCCATACGACGGGCGTTCGGGTTGTACGGACGCTGTACTGGCATTGCCCACAGGTCGATAGCGAAACCGTCAGCCATACCTGCTTCTTTCAGCAGGGCTTTCGCTTTTTCAGGATCGTAGCTGTAGTCTTTAACGTCGTTGTTGTAGCCCCACATAGTCGGCGGGATCAGGTTAGTTGCGGACTGACCAGCCCCCTGATAGACCGCCTCAATGATGGCAGACTTGTTCACCGCATAGTTCAGCGCCTGGCGAATCTTGACGTTATCCAGCGGTTTTTTCTCAACGTTGTAAGACAGGTAGCCGACGTTCAGGCCCGGCTTTTCCAGCAACGTGATGTTTTTGTCTTCTTTCATGCGGGCAAGATCGGCCGGGTTTGGATACGGCATGATCTGGCATTCGTCTTTTTGCAGCTTGGCGTAACGTACGGAAGCATCTGGCGTGATAGAGAAGACCAGACGGTCAATGCCCGGCTTGGTGCCCCAGAAGCCTTCAAAGGCTTTGTACAGAATACGGGAATCTTTCTGGTACTGCTGCAGCTGGAACGGGCCTGTACCGATTGGGTTCAGGTCAATCTTCTCTGGCGTACCGGCTTTCAGCATCTTATCCGCGTATTCCGCTGACATGATGGAAGCGAAGTCCATCGCCAGGTTTGCCAGGAACGGCGCTTCAGGGCGGTTCAGCACAAAGCGAACGGTGTAATTGTCGACTTTTTCGATTTTGCTGACCAGTTCCGGCATACCCATACCTTGATAGTATTCATAGCTGCCGCCAGATACTTTGTGGTACGGATGGTTGGCATCCTGCTGACGCATGAAGGAGAAAATCACGTCATCGGCATTGAATTCACGAGAAGGTTTGAAATCCTTGCTGTCTTGCCATTTCACGCCTTTGCGCAGATGGAAAGTATAGGTTTTGCCGTCTTCGCTAATATCCCATTTTTCAGCCAGACCCGGACCGGTGTCCGTGGTGCCGTCTTTAAATTCCACCAGGCGGTTATAAATAGGAATAGAGCTGGCATCAAACGTTGTACCGGAGGTGAACAGCTGCGGGTTAAAACCTTCTGGGGAGCCTTCTGAGCAGTACACCAGCGTTTTTGCCTGAACGCCTGCAGCGACGGACATGGCGAGCAAGCCAAGGCCGAACTTCAACACCCTTGATCTAACTAGGGATTTTTCCATTACTTGTGCTCCATTGTGGATGATGTTGTGTGCTATACCCGCCATACTCCAAGCTGCATACGCGTTAATACTGTCGTTAAAAACGTAGTGGTTAACAGCGCTGATAGTCCGTCCTGCATCTCGAAATCAATTGGGTATGGTTGGCCAGACCTGTATTTTTAAGAACTGTGGTCTGTACCCTGTCGCCCGAAGGCAAAATTAAAATAATGGGGAGAGGAATGGTGATTGCCACAACCGATAGTCGCACACTGTTAGATATAGTCATAATAACTACAACGTATACCTTGAAGCGCCACAACCCGCTCACGGATGCTGGATGAAGACGTAGAATCATTCAGACAAGCCGCTGCTTTCCTCCTTATATCCCTATGACGCCCTCAATTTCTCAACAGATGGCGGTGACGTCAATATAAGCCGTAAGGATTTACAAAATTTCCTTACATTTTCTTAAAAGAGAAAATACAAGTTCATCACCTCAAGTAAGGCATATTCCCTGTTTTTTGATGAAAAAACAGCGATAGAAACTGATACATTGCGGACATAAAGAAATTATCACCATTAAAAAAACTATAGTTATCTGGTCTTACATGTCCAAGATTTGAGCACTATTTTTTGTTAAAAACGTTAACGGCAGGTGAAAATCCTGACAGATAATAAGAAATTCTGATATTTACCACGATGCCATAAGTAGCCAAATGACTATCTACGCTACATAAAAAAACTCTATGAGGCAGAAGAAACGCCTTTTCCCCCTCCTCCAACTGGCCTTCTCCAGCGTTGTTTATCTGTGGGATAACCGTTACCAGAGATCCGTTGCTGAAGACATCCGTTAGATAAAGCATAGATAAAAAGGTAACTGATGCAGGGTTGAGGACGCATTCTGTTCGCAGTAGGGTCGCCAGGGGTGGCGAGCCGCGAGACAATGATATTGCTCAACAATTAATTGGCTATTTTAGTTAAATAAATATTTTCACTAAAATCAAAACACGCTATTTACTTATTCCTATAAAGTGGTATTTTTCACTCTGTGAGTTACCTCTCCTTCTGTTTTAATTCCCCACTCCCTCTCAATAGATTATTTTAATTACAAAAAAATAATATAAGTTATTTAAAATAGAGTTGCTGATAAGTTCACAAATACGTAATTAACGTATTATTTTTAACATTTACTCATGCTAGATTACCCTCCTAAATGATTCATTGTTAAATAATATCAACCATTCCTTATTTTTTGTTATTAACTGATAAAAAACGAGTTTTTCTGCTTTCTGATAATAAATATCGCGCCGCCATTGGCATTAGCAATGCTCGATAGCCGCACCGATATCGGTGAGCAAAAAGCCAATAAGATGCATCAATAACGATGCACGAACAATATCGTACCGATATTACACGGCAGGTATGTCATTTCTTTCTGTACCAACTGTCCTAGCAGGGTGAATATAATGAAAAAAATTGAAACTGATATTTTATGTGAGAACAATCTCGCTCTGGAAACACAAGAATCGTTTATCGGGGGATTTTTTAAAAAGAAAATCGGCTCCGTTCCCGTTGCACTTTTTATGGCGATTGCCGCCATTGTCGCTATCGCGGCCTACGAAGGATATTTGCCTAAAAATATGATTGGCGGTTTCGCCGTCATCATGACGATGGGTTTTTTACTGGCGCACATTGGCAGCAACATTCCCGTGTTCAAAGATATCGGCGGCCCGGCCATTCTGTGCCTGATGGTGCCTTCCGTGATGGTGTATTTTGAGCTGTTCAACGATAACACCATGAAAACCGTCCACCTGCTGATGAAAGAGGCGAATTTCCTATATTTCGTCATCGCTTGTCTGGTGGTCGGTAGTATTCTGGGTATGAACCGCAAAATCCTGATTCAGGGAATGGTGCGCATGTTCGTCCCGCTGGTTGTCGGCACCGCAACCGCGCTGGCAACCGGTTTACTGGTCGGTAAACTCTGCGGCTACAGCTTCTATCACACCTTCTTCTTCATTATCGTGCCAATCATCGGTGGTGGTATTGGTGAAGGCATCCTGCCATTATCTCTCGCCTACTCTGCCATTCTGGGACAAACCCCAGATGTGTATGTGGCTCAGTTAGCGCCTGCTGCCGTCGTCGGTAACATCTTCGCGATTCTGTGCGCCGGCGTGCTGTCCCGTCTGGGTATGCGCCGCAAGGATCTGAACGGCGAAGGCCGTCTGGTTCGCAGCGATGAAGACAACACAATGTTTGCCGTCAACGAAGCGCCAAAACCGGTCGATTTTCACCTGATGGGCGGCGGGCTGTTGATGATTTGCGCCTTCTTCATCGTCGGTGGCCTGTTTGAGAAACTGGTACACATCCCTGGCCCGGTTCTGATGATTCTGATCGCCGTGTTCTGCAAATATGGACGCGTGATTCCTGCGATTATGGAAACTGGCGCGCACAGCGTTTACAAGTTCGTATCCAGCTCTCTGGTGTGGCCGTTGATGATTGGGCTGGGCATGCTGTATATCCCGCTGGAAAGTGTCGTCGCAGTATTCTCTGTAGGTTATGTCATCGTCTGTGGTTCTGTGGTGCTGTCTATGGCGCTGGTGAGCTTCCTGATTGCGCCTTACCTGAACATGTACCCAATTGAAGCGTCCATCGTGACCACGTGCCACAGCGGACTGGGCGGTACGGGTGATGTGGCTATTCTGTCCGCTTCTAACCGTATGTCTCTGATGCCGTTCGCACAGATCGCCACCCGTATCGGCGGTGCCTCTACCGTCATCGCCGCAACGCTGCTGCTGGGCTGGGTTGTCTAACCCAACCACGGTTCCCCACTAACGAAAATGCCACGGTGATTGCCGTGGCGTTTTTATTTATTCAGCGCTATTTATTCACAGTATTGGCACAGCGAGTCCTGCTTTTCCGGCAGCAGCCATTGTTAACGGTTTGGCTTACCGTAACTACCTAACCTTTTTGAAAATGATCAGAATCAGGATCATACACACAGGAAAACCTATTAAAGCAACCGCAATAACGTTATCTGTGGCCTTGTAAATATTTTCTATAACAGCCTCATGATATTCGATAGTAACCACCTTATCTTGTAGCATGGGACTCTTGTCATCTAACGGAAAAATAGCAAGAAAGAGCCACAGATAATATGCAAAAGATACTAAGGCTATACCTCCCCAGCGCATAACCGTCTTACATTCACTTGTTAACACCATGCATCCCTTCTAATAATCCACCAACAGTACCACCAGAATAAAGGTAAAGCTTATTGTATACACGACCCCGTTCAGTCCGACCACCGCGCCTGTTTCGGTCACTGCCGACTTGAATCCAACCCACAAAAACGCCACTGCCAGCAACCATTGGTAACGGTTTGGCTTACCGCAACTACCTAACCTTTTTGAAAATGATCAGAATCAGGCTCATACAGATGGGGAAACCAATTAATACAGCTGAATACATGGAATCCATAGACTCTCGCATATCAGCTAATATCGCAAAATGGTATTCAACTGGCACTGTTTTATCAGATAAAAAAACCATTCTTTCCTTATCTTGAACATGTCCAAAAGAAAAAAGAGCAATACTTATCAAATAAAAAAAAGAGACAAGGAAGATACTGAACCATCGAATAAACGTCTTGCATTTACTTGTTAACATCATGCATCCCTTCTAATAACCCACCAACAGTACCACCAGAATAAGGTGATATTTTACCTATACCAGAAATAACCTCGGAGACGACCCTTAACGCGGTATCTTCGCTTATCGGTGTGTAGTTATCGGTATTCGGGTACTGCTTTCTAAACTCATTGGTCATATCAACAACAAGCATGGATGACTCACCGCTTTTTCGTTCTAAATACCGCTGTAGCGATACCGGCACGGCAAAATCTTCTTCGTAATTAATCCGTATCTGAGTGTGAGTGGTATATCCGCCCTCAAATACTTGTGATCCCGCTATCTTCACGCCCTTTTTTGTATGAGTTGTACAGTTAACCCCTGTCACATCATATTGATCGACTGTACGGCCATTTCTTTTAGTGCTTTCTCCCATCTTGATTGTTTCTTTCACTTTGCCCCCTGAGCGCCATAGCTTTTCAAAGTACAATCGAGCAATCGTAGGATCCGCATCTGTAATAAGAAAAACCTTAGCTTCTGTTTGGTACAGCTCTTCTCGGTAATATGTTCGCGCATCTTCAAACTGCAAAAAATTTAAGATGCCATCACCGACAGTCCCGCCAGCACCAGACCGTCTACCAAAGCGACCATAAGTGAAAACAGAAGCATTATTATCCTCATGCACAGAGACAAAGGCGTGACCTGTACCCTTAATTTCTGTCCAGATAAATACACCGTTCTCTAACGGGTTATTTTCTTTTTTGCACTCTTGGACATGATTAACCCATTCCCCTTTTGAAGGCGTGAGGTAAATCGGGTCATCTCTGAAGTAATTTGTTGGTTCGGGCTTAATATTTTCCCGTGGGTTACGCCACAGCCCTAACCCACGGCCGTACTGCATAAATTTATCGTGTTCCACTCAACCAACTCCATTTGGTTTCATCGTCACTGAATGGTGTATAGCACAAGGCGGGATCGCTCCCGCCTCGTTTCTGTTTACCTTATTTACTGATAATTACTCACCGCTTTTTATTCACAGTATTGGCGCAGCGAGTCCTGTTTTTCTGGCAGCAGACGATACAGATAAACTGGTCGGCCGGTTGAGCCGTACAGGATATTGGTGGTCAGGATGCCAGTATCAGACAGATAGATCAGGTATTTACGGCAGGAGACGCGGGAGATACCAATCGCATTCGCCAGCATTTCGGTAGAGAACTCAATACCCTGATTGCCTTCAATCCACTCACAGACGGTACGTAACGTCAGGCTGGTCAGCCCTTTTGGCAATTTCTTACGTTCGCTGACCGTGCTGCTGGTACGGCGAATCAGGTTATCAATATCCGACTGCCCAACAAAATCGCGGTGCTTGAACAAGTTCGCCTCTTCGCGATAGGCGGTCAGCGCCTGTTCGAAACGCGAGAACTGGAAAGGCTTAATCAGATAATCCACCACGCCGTAATGCAGCGCTTTCTTGATGGTGTACACATCGCTGGCAGACGAGATGATGATGACATCCGTTTTCTCACTGAATTCACGGATAGTCGGCAGCAAATCCAGTCCATTATCCTGCTGCATATAAATATCCAGCAGTACCAAATCGATTTCCGAGTCAGGTTGCATCAGCAGGTTTCGCGCCTGTTGCAACGTGGGAACCGTCGCATAGCAGCTAAATCCAGAAACCTGGTTCAGATAAGATTTGTTAAGCTCTGCAACCATGGCATCGTCATCAACAATCAGTACATTAATCATGGTCAAACAGCCTTGCTTGATAAGGAATAGTAACGAAAAACTGGGTGTACACCTCAGGTTCTGATTCAAACTCGATAGTGCCGCCAATCTTCTCCAGACTCTGCTTGGTCAGGTACAGGCCGATACCGCGCCCGCTGCCTTTGGTAGAGAATCCCTGTTCATAAATGCGCGCCTGACTCTCCGGCGAAATGCCGGGGCCGTCATCCCCCACGGTACAGTGAAGGCGGCCATTCTGATGATGAAAGCTCACGCTGATTTCGCAGTTTTCCTGCCGATCAATCGCGTCCATCGCATTCTCAATCAGATTACCCAACACGGTAATCAATTCATTCGTCGCATCGACATCATCGGTATCCGGCAGCAGACTCTCTTCGCTGATGGAGAGTGTAATGCCGAGATCGCGCGCGCGGTTGATTTTACCCAACAGGAAGCCGGCGATCACTGGCGATTTCACTTTACGAATAATCGAACCGATTTCCGCCTGATAATTATTGGCGGTCTTCAGGATATAATCTTCCAACTGCGAGTAATATTTTAAGTGCAGCATCCCCAGGATCACGTGCAGCTTGTTCATAAACTCGTGCGACTGCGCCCGCAGCGCATCCGCATAGTAGGACATCCCACTCAACCGTTGCAGCAGTTGGCTGATCTCTGTTTTATCACGGAACGTCGCAATCGCGCCGATAATGTCGCCCTTCACAAAAACCGGAACGGTGTTGGTCAGCAGCAGGTGACCGTTAAAGTTAATCTCTTCATCGCGTCGTGGCGTACCGCTCTCCAGTACCTGTTTCAGGTGCAGATGTTCAAGCCACTGGTCGCTGACGCGTTCGGCTGTCTTCGGAGCCGATGTTTCACTGCCCTGTGGCTTATTCTGCCGGAAAAGCCGTCGCGCCTCATCGTTGATGACCGTAATTCGACCATGCTGATCGACCGCGATAACGCCTTCTTTGATGTGTTTGAGCATCGCGTTACGCTGTTCAAACAGGTTCGAGATCTCAAACGGCTCGAATCCCAGCATAATGCGCTTGAGCACCTTCACCAGAATCAACGTGCCCAGCCAGCCGACCAGCGCCCCTGCCAATAGCGTCCAGGGAATCATCCAGCGGTTATCGCTGATCACCTTCTGCACGCTGGTTAAGGCAATCCCCAGCGCAACAACGCCAACCTGCTTATGGTTGCTGTCAAAAACCGGCGTAAAGACCCGCAGCGCGGGATCGAGCGTCCCCCGGTTGATGGCGGTATTTTCCATACCCAACAGCGCCGGGTAGATATCCCGACCGGCAAAATGTTCACCAATTCTTTCAGGTTCAGGGTGGCTATGGCGCACCGTGTCCATATCTGTGACCGTGACAAAGAGCAGTTGATTACGCAGTCGGATCGTCTCCGCAGCCACCTGCACTTCCTCAGGCCGACCAATCCCTTTAAGTTCATCAATCACCACGGGAGAAGAAGCAAATGTGCGAGCAATGGCAAAGGCTTTTTCTCGCAGGTGATCTTCTGAAAGCTGATTAATGCGAAAAAACAGCAAGGAATAGACCACCAGCAACACCGCGCCAAGCACAACTGACACCATCAGAAACACCGATGTTCCCAGCTTTAGCGGTGCCTTTTTCTTGCCCATGTCACTCTCCGAAACCACCATCATCACACCGTTATCTTATACTGTTTCGTCGCGTTTCGCGTGCCGTGATGCATACGCCCCGTCACAAGGACAGGGCGTAGGCGTGAAGAAAGGAAATCAGGCTTAACGTTGCGGTACATTTTTTGTGTCAGGAATGTTTCGCATCGAAAGCCTGTGGGTATCTGCGTTTTACCAGAAACCGAGCAGTTTCCACCACACTCCGCCAACACCCAGCCAGATAGGGATGATGACCAGACTGACCAGGAAACCAATCTTCCACCAGGTTCCCAGCGGCACGTAGCCGGTGCCGAACAAAATCGGTGCTGGGCCACTGGAGTAGTGAGTCGTGGACATAAACAGGTTACTGAAGATACCGAATACGAGTACAGTCAGCATCGGCGGCGCACCGGCTGCCAGCGCGATAGAGACAAAAATCGCATACATGGCGCTGATGTGGGCAATCGCACTCGCCATCAGGTAGTGGCTGTAGTAGTACACCAGCAGCAGTAGACCCAGCATCGGCAGCCAGTGCATCCCACTCACGGCATTACCGGCCAATCCGCCCAGCCAGGCAATCAAGCCCATCTTGTTAAGCTGACCCGCCAGCGTCATCAGTACGGCAAACCACACCACGGTGTGCCAGGCTTCTTTCTCACTGACCACATCATCCCAGGTCAGCGCACGGCTGAGCAACAGCACGCTCAGGCCCGCCAGCGCGGTCAGGGTTGCATCGATATTCAGCGTAGAACCCAGCACCCAGAAGGTCACCAGACCCAGGAACACACCCAGCACCACCCACTCGTCGCGGGTCATTTTGCCCATTTCACGCAGTCTTTCGACGGCGATCGCACGCATTTCTGAGGTTTTCTTCAGTTCAGGCGGATAGAAACGGTAGATCAGGTAAGGAATCAGCGCCAAAGACAGGAAGCCCGGCAGCAGTGTCGCCAACGCCCAATCCGTCCAACTGATGTGAATACCAAACTGAGAAGCCAGCTTCGCCACCATCGGGTTACCCGCCATGGAGGTCATGAACATCGCGGAAGTCACGGCGTTGCACTGGAAAATGGACTGCACCAGAAACGCACCAATGCGACGCTGCGTGCCTTTTTCCGGCGTGGAATCATAGGCTTCGGCAATGGACCGGAACAGCGGAGTGATGATCCCACCGCAGCGTGCAGACGTAGAAGGCATGGCCGGAGCGAACATCAGGTCGGTAAACACCAGACCATACGCCAGACCGAGAGAGCTATTCCCCAGCTTGCTGATGAACAGCAGACCAATACGTCGGCCAAAGCCGGTTTTGATAAAGCCGCGAGAAATAAAGAAGGCGCAGGCGATCATCCAAATGGTGGGATCGCTAAAGCCTGCCAACACATCTTTAATGGGTAATAACCCTAATATGGCGACCGAGGTCAGGCTGAACATCGCCATCGCGCCAAGCGGGTAAGGAGAGAGAATCAGACCGACTACTGTGGCAATGAAAATCGCCATCAGATGCCAGGCATCGGGTTTTACCCCATCAGGAACCGGCAATAACCATAAGCCACCGGCGATACAAAGGATAACTAGAAGCTTTATCAACCTGCTGTTATTCGCAGACATAAGAACACCACTCTTCATTAAAACGGATTCTGTATTTCCCGTCATACTTCGAGTCACACTCAAAGTATTCAGGAGATATTCACAACGGATGTCCCGTGCGGAGGAGTGGGTATTTCGTTATTCTTCCTTCGTCACCCTGCTGAAAACAACGCAACAGGAATCATCTGCGGAAAAAAAAGACGAGAAAACAAGGGTTCAGGGTGCTTCTCTCGTCTTATCAAATCAAGTGATTAATGAAGAGATAGTATTATAATGCGCCTATAAAATAGCGTTACTTTAGTTACTAAAATGGTTCATTAATTTATTTAAGAAACTGTTGTGGTTTTAATTTCCCGATAAAAAACCTTAAAATTCAATAATAATTGACATCTTGCGAACATAAAATTAACGAAACCAACGACAAAGCAATGATAAAAAAACCTTATACCTAATAATGACAATATAATTCTTTTCCAGACAGTCAGTTATCCCTTTCTTATTTATTCAACTAAGTATTCCGCTATTCAAAAATAAAAAAATAAATCGCCATTATTCGGCGAAAAAATAGTAGTTTTTATCCAGCTGATAACATTTAGAAGGTCAAGAACAACACGGCTAACAGCTGCGGCGACATAATTCGCAGAAACATCGCCAACGGATAAACCGTCGCATAAGACAGCGCCGCCGCACCGCTGGTCGGGTGTAGCCCATTGGCAAACGCCAGCGCAGGTGGATCAGTCATGGAGCCCGCCAGCATGCCGCACAGCGTCAGGTAGTTCATCTTACCCAACGTTCGCGCCAATATGCCGACAAGCAGCAGCGGCACAATGGTAATCAGCGCGCCATAGCCAATCCACCACACCCCGTCGCCGTTCAATAACGTCTCGACGAAGTCGCCGCCAGATTTTAGCCCTACGACCGATAAGAACAGCACAATGCCGAGTTCACGCAGCGCTAGGTTTGCGCTGGGCGGCATAAACCAGTGAAGTTTACCGATACTACCGATGCGCCCCAGCACCAGCGCGACCACCAGCGGCCCCCCCGCCAGCCCGAGCCGCAGCGCGACGGGAAAACCGGGAATCATCAGCGGTACCGAGCCCAGTAGAACACCCAACCCAATGCCGATAAAGACGGGCAACATCTGTACCTGCTGGAGTTTTTGCTGCGCGTTTCCCACGATATCCGCGACGGCATCGATCGCCGTTTTCCGCCCAACCAGATTCAGAATATCGCCAAATTGCAGACTGGCCTGATTGCTGGCGACCAGCTCGACGCCCGCACGGTTCAAGCGCGAAATCACCACATCATAGTTTTGCTTCAGATTCAGCTCGCGAATCTTGCGTCCCAGCACCTTCTCATTCGTCACCACTACGCGTTCAACGTGTAGATCGGTGCCACGAGTTGAGAGCGATGCCTCCACTTCATTACCGATGACCAGACGCGCTTGTTCCAGATCGTTTTTCGCACCAACCAGATGCAGGTAGTCGCCCAGTTGGATCAGCGTTTGCGGCGACGGCACCATCAGTTCATCACCGCGTTTCAAGCGGGAACAAACAATCGTGTCGCGGTTCAGAATCGGCACAGCCTGAATCGCCAACCCTTGCAGATTGGTATTCGTCACCGACACATTCATCGTGTGCAGTTGCTCATGATTCAAACCGTTGCTGACTTCAAACTGCTTTGCCTCGTTCTCCACCGCCACGCGAAACAGGACCCGCATCAACCACATCACCAGTAAAATGCCGCAGATCCCCAGCGGGTACGCCATCGCGTAGCCTGTTCCCATCTGGTTCACCAATGCCGAACTCGACCCGAGATCGGTCAGAATCTGTTGACCCGCGCCGAGCGAAGGCGTGTTGGTCACCGCACCGGAGAAAATGCCGAGGATAATGGGCAAAGGAATATTGAGCAGTTTGTGCAGCAGAACGGTCACCACGCAGCCGAGGAACACCGTCAGCAGAGCAAATGCATTGAGGCGCAGGCCAGATACCCGCAGAGAAGAAAAGAAACCCGGTCCGACCTGAATACCAATGGTATAGACAAACAGGATAAGCCCGAACTCCTGGATGACGTGCAACATGTCATCATTCAGTTGAATCTGGTAGTGATGGGCAACATGCCCGACGATGATCCCACCGAACAGGACCCCGCCAATCCCTAAACCAACGCCGTAAATCCGCCAGTTGCCGATCCATAACCCCAGAACCGCCACCAGCGCCAGCATACTCACAGTAAGTGCGATATCACTCATGCCCATATCCTTTGCGGACGTTTTTATTGGGAAGTACCACTACCGCTATACTCTAAATAATTCGAGTTTCAGGCAGGCGGCAAGAGAACGAAGCACGATGAGCTTACTCAAGTAAGTGATTCGGGTGAGTAAACGCAGCCAACGCACATGCAACTTGAAGTATGACGAGTATATTTTGATTCTGGCAGAATGCCGGGGTGGGAAACGTGGCGGGCAACACAAAACCGCGCCCGTAATGATACGAGCGCGGGAAATCATCAAACAAACAATGCAGATATCGCGTTATGACGCGTCGTCAGCAGGTTGCTGGTTCAAGGCCGGACGACCACCGCCGATGGCGATACGCTGAGGCTGCAAGGCTTCCGGCACGTCACGCACCAGATCGATATGCAGCAGGCCATTTTCAAAATGTGCATCGGACACATGCAGGTGTTCGGCCAGCGTAAAGCTCAGCGTGAAAGGTTTAAACACCAACCCCTGATGCAGATATTCCACGGCTTTTTCGGACGGTGCCGGGCTGCCTTTCACCGTCAGGCGCGGGCCTTCCACTTCAATATCCAGATCGGCCTGCCGGAACCCCGCCAGCGCGAGCGTGATGCGGTAGTGGTTGTCGTCTTTCTTCTCGATATTATACGGAGGAAAATCAATCGGTTCCTGGCTGCCCTGCATTGAGCTGGCTAATTTGTCAAAACCGATCCACTGACGCAGTAAAGGTGATAAGTCGTAGTTACGCATAATATGACTCCTTCTAAGAAGCGAGATTAAGATGCCCATGCGGGCGTACCCTATGCCAGCCACGGTTCCATAGCTGGCGTCGTCCCCATTCGGCAGACGAAGCGTTCATTCATGGCATTACCTTTTCAGGCAATGCACGATTCGTGCAAATAACGTGATGTGGGTTTACTTGATTTCAATCCGACGCGGCTTCATCGCTTCCGGCACGATACGTTCGAGATCGACGTACAGCAGCCCGTTTTCCAGATTGGCGCCTTTTACCTGAATATGTTCGGCCAGTTGGAATTTACGCTCGAAGTTGCGCTCGGCAATCCCCTGATACAGGTAGTTGCGGGCAACCTGCTCACCGGCGTGGGCACCTTTTACAATCAATACGTTGTCGTGCGCGGTGATGTCCAGTTCCTGCTCGGCGAAGCCAGCTACGGCAATCGCAATGCGGTATTGGTTCTCGTCAACCAGTTCGACGTTGTAGGGAGGGTAGCCGCCGTTACTCTGGGTCTGCCCAGTTTCTAAGAGATTAAACAGACGATCGAAACCAATAGCAGAACGGTACAGTGGGGAAAAATCGGGGTTACGCATAAAACAGCCTCCTAAACAGGCAGCGAGGATTTATTTTTACCTTCCTCATAAGGACAGGTTCACAGCCGAGACAGATACCCTGACGGCGTATCGTTTTCTTTCGGCTTATCATCAATATGGTGACCCCCCTCAGACTTTCAAGAGGCAAAAAGGAAAAATCGCTGGGTTTCATGCAATATTCACTTACGTTGCTGGTCTTATCACATACACTCAAGATAGACGGGCTCTGGAACCCGCTCTGACAGCGGTTATTAATGGACAGGAATATGACCTTACTGAAAAGTGCGTTGTTCTCTTTCATCATTACCGGTAGCGGTGCGGTGGCAACCAGCGGTTGCTCCAGCGTAATGACGCATACCGGAGGCGATCAGGGATACTATTCCGGCACGCGCGCCAGTGTGGATATGCTGCGTGACGACGATACCAGTTGGGCGATGATGCCACTGGTCGCTATCGACCTGCCGTTCTCGGCGGTGGCCGACACGCTGCTGCTGCCGTACGATTACTACCGCACAGGCAGCGATAAGGACAAACTGTCGACGCGCGAACGCATTTCACACAGCGAAGAGCAAAACCAGACCGCCAGTTCGCAGCTCGCCACGATGCCGCATAATCAGCTTTGATAGCACCGCACTCGCCATGAATTCGCGCGTAAGGGTTACGTTATTGCTACAAAAAAAAGCTGATTAAAACCGTCAATCTCGCGCATATACGCAATCTGTTTCCCATCAGGGGAAAAGACCACCGCATCTGCACTCGGTGCGCTGTCCGTCCGCGCTGTTAGCCGAACAAGCTCACCGCTTTTCGCCTCACACAGCATGATGCTGTTGTCAGACACAAATGCCAGAGAACGTCCATCCGGGTGCCAGTTAAAGGCCGACTGTACGCCGTGTTCCGTGCGCGTGACCTGTCTCGGCTCACCGCCGTTCGGGGAAAGCGTCCACAGTTGCACCACGCCTGCCTCATCCCGCATCAGGAAAGCAATCTCACTGCCGTCGGGCGAGGCTCGGAGCCAATGGCGCGGCTGGTTCACCAGGCCAGGATAACGACGCGAGTGCGTAAACGTTAAACGCCGCTGCTGCACGCCCGCTGGCGGCGCAGGCATTGACGTTGCCGTCCCCGCCAGTGGCGCATCACCCGCTTTGGCGTACTCTTCCAGCGCCTCCGGCAAGTCGACAATAAAAATCTCCGGTACCGTTGTTCCATCCGCCGCCCGCGTATCGCCAATAAACGCCAGCGCCCAGCGCTGCCGAGAACCATCCTGTCGGATATAGCCCGCCGTTCCGACCCAACCTTCTTCATAGGCGCGATTGATCTCATCGCTGCTAGGCTGCGGCTGCGGCGTCGTTCTGCTAACCAACACACAATAGTGGCTACCGTCATATTCACGCGGATGATGTTTTTCAACGGTGACGGCCTGTAGCGGCACGGCTACGCCCACATTGCGCAAGTTCAATGCCGGATCGCGCTCATGCAACACATGGTCGTTATAGGTAAAGCTCAGGCGGCTGGCATCCGGGCTGAAGACATGGACATGCGTACCGCCGCGCAGCGCACCGGCCTGATAAGGCGGCGTAATGGAGAAAGCATCGAGCGTGATGGCCTCATCGCGCTGGCGATCCGCCACTATCGTTCCACGCCGATGGTGAAAATCATACTGCCACTCGCCATCTGGGTTTTCTGGCCCGTGGATAAAGACATAGCGCAGCGGTTCCTGCGGGCTACAGGTCACCACGCCCACGTGCGCCCCCGCCGTCGCCCGATAAATCACCTCGGTTTCCCGGCTTTTCAGGTGTATGCGCTCAATGGTCAGCCCTGTGAATGAAGATCCATAGGGTCTTATGTCATAAACCAGCCAATTCCCATCACATGACCAGCAATTAATATTGGTAAGTTGATGACCAGCAGAATTAAACGTTAATTGAACCTCAATAGGCAAGACATCACCCCACTTATTCAATATCAGTCAATAGTTTGTAAATCAATTTCAGTTTTATGTATAACTTATTGTTTTTAATTTAAAAAAAACAAACAACAACGGATATTTTCATTCAAAAAAATAGAAAGACTCTCTCAATAACATCCGTTTTTTAATTCATTAGCATCGGCGTAACATTCTTCATATCGAAAGGGCAGCCCCCTTTCACCTATCAAACAGAAAAGGATAAGACATCATGAAAAACGTAAAAACCATCGCCGCTGCTGTTGTTCTCGCTACCATGACTTTCGGTGCTTCTGCTGCTGAATACGTATCTGCTTCTCAGGCTCAGAATCTGGAAAAAGCGGGCGTCGTTACCGCGACGGCTCAGGACCTGAGCTCACTGCAAGCTCAGCTCGCAGCGAAAGCAGAAAAAGCGGGCGCTAAAGCTTATACCATCACGTCTGCGACCGGTGATAACCAACTGCGCGGCGTCGCCATTATTTACAAATAATGCGCACAAAAAAACAATCAAAAAATTAAACGGACTTTCCTCAATCAAGAGGAAAGTCCGTTTTGTTATGGTTTCGTCTTAACTCTGAAGGGCGCGAGTTACCCTACACGCTTCACTTCACCCACCAGTAAGATGTAAGACAGTGCGCCGACCAGCGCTACGCCAGCAATATAGGTCAGTGCCGGAGCAAAACCGTAATCCTGCGCCAGATAGCCAATAATCAATGGCACCGTGATACCGCCCAGACCGCCGACAAAGTTGAATACCCCGCCCGTCAGGCCAATCAGACGAATCGGTGCCAGCGACGACACCAGCGACCAGGTGATGGAGGCAAAACCATTGCCAAAGAATGCCACTGCCATCAACGTCATAATCCATACTGGATCGTTCGTGTAGTTCGCCCCCATGATGCAGGTTGAAATCAACAGGCCACAGATAATCGGCGTTTTACGCGCCAGACCAATCGATTTTCCGCTACGCACCAGACGATCCGCCACAAAGCCGGACAACAGCACGCCAACGAATGCCGCCAGGAAAGGTACTGTCGTCATAAAGCCTGCCGTCAGTGCGCTAATCTGTTTTTCCTGCGTCAGGTAGTTCGGGAACCACGTCAGGAAGAACCACAGCGTAGAGGTCACGGCAAACTGCCCGATATACACGCCCACCAGCTTGCGGTTAAACACCAGCTTCCAGTCGGCTGCCGTTAATGGCGTACGCGCTTTTTTCTCAGTCGGGGCATCGCCATCAACGATACCGCCGCCTTCGGCAATGTAATCCAGCTCAGCCTGATTGATCCCTTTGCTTTTCTTCGGTGGCTGATAAACAAAGTGCCAGATAATTGCCCAGACAATGCCGACGCCGCCGGTGACAATGAACACCCAGTGCCAGCTCAGGATTTCCTGCAACCAGATGAGCAATGGCGTAAGAAATGCCAGACCAACAAACTGCCCTGACGTATAGAATCCAACGGCAGAAGCGCGTTCTTGCTCAGGGAACCAGCTGGTCACCATACGGTTATTCGTCGGAAACGCAGGCGCTTCAAACAGCCCAGTCACCGCGCGCAAACCAATTAACGACGCCAGACCCGTGGCGAAACCTTGCAGCAACGTGGCAATCGACCACCCCATGATGGCGATAAAATAAGTGACCTTTGAACCGACGCGGTCAAGGAACCAACCGCCAGGTATTTGGCATAACGTATAGGTCCAGGCAAACGCGGAAAAGATATAGCCCATTTGTGTTTTTGTAATGCCGAACTCTTCCTGAATATGTGCCGACGCCACAGCCAGGTTGGCACGATCCACATAGCAGATGACGACCGTAATAAAAATCATCAGCAAGGTGAAATAACGCCGTTTTGTAGGACGGGTAGTTAATGTCATATCCATCTTATGTTCCTGTTATTTATTAAACGGACGGTAATACTTATTGCCCGCTATTTTTGAACGATCAACAACACCAGCAGTTGATATGCTTTATTTTTCTAATGAAATAAATAACCGCACACAGTCAATACATTCCCTTATTGATCATGGCGTTTTATTTTTAAAATCCCGGTGATGGCTTACCCATGATAAATGGAGGATTACTTTCCCCAGCGCTAATAAAATAAAACAGTAATCCCTCACGAAATAATGTATTTCGTGATAATCCATGAGTGTTCTATTCCGTCGTGCCGGGGAAATGCGTTATGTATTACTGGTTATTCAAAACCTAACCTATTGTTTTCGTTATACCCTAAAATAATTCGAGTTGCAGGCAAGCCAACGCGAATGACGGGTATTACCACTCGGCGACAGCACCGTCAGGATAACGCCACACCGGGTTACGCCAGTCTGGCGCATTTTTACTACGTTCAATAACCAGCTCTTCATTAATTTCCACACCGAGGCCAGGCTTATTCAACGGATAGAAATGACCGTCGGTCATAGCAAAGTCTTCTTTATTAATGACGTAATCCAACAGCTCGGCACCTTTATTATAATGGATGCCCATACTTTGCTCCTGCAATACGGCATTACGTGCCACAAAGTCGAGGTGCAAACAGGAAGCCAGTGCAATTGGGCCTAATGGACAGTGCGGTGCCAACGCAACATCATAGGCTTCCGCCATGGCAGCAATTTTAAAGCACTCGGTAATACCGCCTGCGTGAGACAAGTCAGGCTGAATAATGGCCAGTCCGCCATCTGCCAGCACGCGTTTGAAATCAAAGCGTGAGAACATACGCTCGCCCGCCGCAATCGGCAGGTGGGTTTGCGCCGCCAGACGAGGATAATATTCCGCCTGTTCAGCCAGCACGGGTTCTTCAATAAACAGCGGACGGTAAGGCTCCAGCTCTTTGATCAGGATTTTCGCCATCGGCGCATCCACACGACCGTGGAAATCCAGACCGAACTCGATGCTGTTGCCAAAGGCTTCGCGGATTTCCGCGACCACGGCCACTGCCGCATCCACTTTGCGCGAATTATCAATGATGCCCATCTCTTCACAGCCGTTCAGCTTGAAGGTATCGAAGCCAATGTCAGTCAGCTTCTTGATGCCTGCGATCACTTCGGAAGGACGATCGCCGCCCACCCAGCTGTACGCTTTGATCTTATCGCGCACCAGCCCGCCCAGTAACTGATAAACCGGTACACCCAGCGCCTTGCCTTTGATGTCCCACAATGCCTGATCGATACCCGCGATAGCACTCATCAGGATCGGGCCGCCGCGGTAGAAGCCCGCGCGGTAAAGCACCTGCCAGATATCGTTAATGCGCGCCGGGTCTTGCCCGATCAGATAGTCAGACAGCTCGTGAACGGCAGCTTCAACCGTGCGTGCACGGCCTTCGATAACCGGCTCGCCCCAGCCGACAATGCCTTCATCGGTTTCAATCTTCAGGAACATCCAGCGTGGCGGCAGCCGGTACGTGGTGATTTTGGTAATTTTCATTGAACAGCGTCCTTATAGGCGTTAACAAATGCATGTGCTTTTTGCGCGGTGACGTCAACCGACTGACCGGCTCGATATAGATCGCTGCCTAACCCGGCACCGATGCAGCCCGCACTAAGGTAATCCTTCAGGTTTTCGGGCGTGACGCCACCGACGGCAAAGACGGGAACGTCTTTTGGCAATACCGCTTTCAGTGCCTTGATGTAGTCAGGTCCAAACGCGGATGACGGGAAAATTTTCAGCGATTGCGCCCCCGCATCCAGCGCCGTGAAGGCCTCCGTCGCAGTAGCACAGCCAGGGCACACCATCATGCCGTAACCCACTGCCCGGCTAATCACCTCGGGAGAAATGTTAGGCGTAACGACTAACTTGCTGCCAATCTCCTGTAATTTATCGACATAGTCGGCTTTCAGTACCGTGCCTGCGCCAATCAGGGCGCGATCGCCAAAATGTTCTACCGCCAGTTGAATACTTTCATACGGGTTCGACGAATTCAGAGGGATCTCTACCGCATCGAATCCGGCATCCAGCAGCGCTGCAACGTGTTCCAGCACCTCGTCCGGCGTAATACCGCGCAGAATCGCAATCAAGGGAAGATTAGTATTCCAGCTCATTAACAATGCTCCTTATTCCTGCCTGAAAAGCCCGATCGCCATCCAGCGGCTGCCAGCGCAATCCAGCTTGTTGTAATGCTTTTTCGTAGCGCGCGGTCAGCGCAGGGGAACCGATGAGTGTGATGCTGTCTCCGGCTGCCACCTGATAGTGGCGCTGCATTTGTGAGACTTCGTTGCCAATCAGCAGCCCAGATAACCAGTCGCTCACAGCACTTTTCTCCAGACGCCCCAGCACATGCGCCGCGCGGGTTTCAAACAGGCAGCGGATGATATTGTCGTCGGCAAAGCCCAGCTCTAGCCCTTGCTGGAAAGCCTCGGGGGACGGCTGCTGCTCGGTCAGCCCCACGCCAATGAGCGACTGCGTCATCAGCAGGTGATGCAGTTCACCGGTCATCACCGTGCGGAAATCCAGCACGTTACTGTCATCGGCCCGCACCCATTTCGAGTGGGTTCCCGGCATTAAATAAAGAGAGGAAGGACATTCGCTATATGCGCCAATCAGTTGGGTTTCTTCACCGCGAATCACATTGCAGTTATCGTCCTGCGCAATACTCAGCCCCGGCACGATCCAGGCGGCCAGCGGCTGGGCTTCTTCCACGCGCGTCAGGCGATGGGCGACATCCGTCAGGCGAGTCGGGCATGACAGATACGGCACGGAAAGCCAGCCCGCATTGCTGCCAATCATGCCCGCCATCACGACAGGCACGTTGTGCTGCTGCCACGGCACAACGATCTGCTGAAAAACCTGCTGCGGTGTCTGACCGTTCAAACGCGTGACGCCCGCTTCAGACTTCACACTGTCGATACAGACGCCGTCCAGATACAGCCACGCCCGCAGATTGGTCGAACCCCAGTCAATGGCGATATAGCTTTCACTCATGTAATGTCCTTTAACCGTTTGGTCGAGCTGGCAATCATGGTCAATGCCGCCCGCTCTGCTGCTTCAATATCCTGATGCCGAATGGCATCGTAGAGATCCTGATGCTCACGCAATGTCCGTGGCATGTTGTCTTCGTCCGGCATATAGGTGCGCTCAAACACCGCACGCTGCAACGAACTGATCGCGACGCTCAACTGCTGTAGTACTGGGTTATGCACCGCCGCCAATACCGACTCATGGAAGCGAATATCCGCTTCATTAAATGCGTCGCGATTCTGATGGTTAGAAATCATGTCATTCAGCGCCGCTTCAATGACCGCCAGCTCGCTTGAGGTCGCCCGTTCGGCGGCCCAGCGGGCGATCGTCGGCTCCACCAGATTACGTACTTCGCTCATCGCGCTGATCAGCCGCGGGTCGTAATCGCTTGCCAGAACCCATTGCAGAACGTCGGTATCCAGGTAATTCCACTGATTACGCGCGGCGACAAACGCACCGCGATACCGTTTCACTTCCACCAGCCTTTTCGCCATCAACGCTCTGAACACTTCGCGAATGATGTTGCGCGAGGTCTGAAACTCTTCACACAGTTCAGCCTCTGCGGGTAACGGCGTGCCCGGCGCGTATTTCCCGCCAACGATCTGTTGGCCAATATCCAGAATGATGCGGTCGGTTTTGCTTAATTCTTGCTTATTCATCATCACCTCAACGAGACAAAACGGATTGATATCACTGCACTTACTTTACCTGCCATGCCGCCTGACGTCGTCGAACTGTTGCACAATAACCGCATCCTTCCCTCTTTTCTTGGCTTTATTGTAGTACCATTATTATATGTTGCACTACAATCTGGATCACAAAACGGACAACTGATACAGCTTTGCAACATCGTGCATTACCGAATTTCAACATCCAGAGGAATTGGGTTGAGCGAAGGTGGAAGGCGGCTCCATTATTCCTAACAAGGATTGCTTGCTAATATAGCCTGTGGGTTATAATGTATTTACGGCGTGTAGGACATGGAGGTTTACAGATTGGCATGGGAAATAGTCACACGGGCACTATTCGATACGTGGTTTGATGAGCAAACTGAAACGGTACAGGAAGAAATTTTGGCACACCTCTCTATACTCGAAGAGGATGGCCCACAGCTAGGGCGACCACAGGTTGATCAGATTAAAGGCTCAAAATACAAAAATATGAAGGAGCTTCGAGTTCAGGTTAGCGGCAACCCATTCCGAACATTCTTCGCGTTTGACCGGACACGTAAAGCGATTGTTTTATGTGCAGGAGATAAGAAAGGCGAAGATGAAAAGTTGTTCTACGAACGTATGATTAAGATCGCAGACGCTGAGTTTGCATCGCATCTGATATCACCGGAGGTAAAAGAAGATGGCGACGCTTAAAGAAATGATGGCTAAACGTTCACCGGAGAGCCGCGCCCGCATTGAAGCGCGCACGGCTGAGATCCGTCAGGAAATCACTTTAGCGAAATTACGCGAAGAGCTGAACATGTCGCAGACTCAGCTTGCGTTAGCTCTGGGCGTCAAGCAGCCATCTATTGTTAAGATGGAGAAGGTCGAGAATGACCCAAAACTGTCAACGCTGAAACGCTATGTCACTGCCCTAGGCGGCAAGCTTACGCTAGATGTGACCTTGCCTGATGGTAAGCGTATCGCGCTGACTTTGTAATTAAGTCGTCCTGGATTTTCAGTAAACGCGATTCGTTCACTCCAAAACGAAATGCCCCTCTCCGACCTGCTTATAGCGACGTGCGGGAGGGTGGAAATCAGGGGCGCGTACCGGGCTGCGCAGTTCATCATTAGTGATATTGCGCACTGGGCGGGTGTCCGGATCCGGCACGGGCACCGCGGAAATCAGACGTCGGGTATAGTCATGCTGCGGATTGTCGAAAATCGCCGAACGTGGCCCGATCTCCACGATTTCACCGAGATACATCACCGCTACGCGGTGGCTGATTCGTTCGACAACGGCCATATCGTGCGAGATGAACAGGAATGACAGCCCCAGCTTCTGCTGGAGATCCAGCATCAGGTTGATCACCTGCGCCTTGACGGACACATCCAGCGCCGATACCGATTCATCGGCAATAATCACTTTTGGCTCCAGCGCCAGCGCGCGGGCAATACACACGCGCTGCCGTTGCCCGCCGGAGAACTGATGCGGGAAACGCGAGGCCATATCGCCGGATAACCCCACCTGTTCCAGCAACGCGCTCACTCTTGCATTCACATTCTGTCGGGTCGCCAGACCGTGCAGCAGCATCGGCTCGGCAATAGCTTCCCCTATCCGCATGCGCGGGTTCAGGCTTTCATATGGATCCTGAAACACCATCTGAATCTGCCGCCGCGAATCCGTCAGCTCACGCTTATCCGCCGTCAGGATATTTTTTCCCAGCAACTGAATGTCGCCGCTGACAGCGTCATTGAGGCGAATAATCGACCGACCAGTAGTGGATTTACCGCAGCCCGATTCCCCAACCAGCGCGAGCGTTTCTCCCGGCCAGATATCGAACGAGACATTCTCCACCGCGTGAACGCGCCCGGACAACCGACGGAAAAACCCTGATCGGATATCAAATCGAGTAACCAGATTTTTTACCGTCAGCACTGGCTCCTCGCCCGACACGGTATTCACCGCCTCCGGCACTGGCTGGCGCTCGCCCGTCTTGAGGTCGACCAGCGGGAAGCGCTGCGGCCACGCGCTGCCGGACATCGAGCCTAATTTGGGCACCGCGGACAGCAGCATGCGGGTATAGGGCTGTTGCGGGTGATGAAAGATCTCCCGCGTGACGGCGTTTTCCACCATTTCGCCCTGATACATCACCAGCGTGCGGTCGGACACTTCCGCCACCACGCCCATGTCGTGGGTAATAAACAGCACCGACATCCCTTCTTCTTCCTGAAGGGTTTTTATCAGCGTCAGAATTTGCGCCTGAATCGTGACGTCCAGCGCCGTCGTCGGCTCGTCGGCAATCAGCAGTTTCGGGTGGCAGGCCAGCGCAATCGCAATCACTACGCGCTGGCGCATCCCGCCGGAGAAGCTCTGCGGGTATTCGTTCAGCCGTGATTTCGCCGCCGGAATGCGGACTTTTTCCAGCAGGCGCACCGCTTCGGCACGCGCTTCGGCTTTGCCCATGCCACGATGGCGACGCAGCACTTCTGTAATCTGGTAGCCAATCGGCAACACCGGATTCAAGCTGGTCATTGGCTCCTGGAAAATCATGCCGATGCGGTTCCCGCGCACGTCCTGCATCGCTTTATTGGGGAGCGACAGCAGTTCGGTGTCGCCGAAATGAATCTGACCCTCAACCCGGCTTTGGCCGGGTGGCAGCAAGCGCATGATGGATTTCGCCATCACGCTTTTCCCTGAACCAGATTCTCCCACCACGGCGACCGTCTCTTTCTCGCCAATCGTGAAGGACAAATCCCGCACCACGTTCATCCACTCGCCGTTCACCTGAAAGGCGGTGGTCAGATGCGAAACGGACATAATCGGCGCTGTCATGTGTTCGTTACCCCTTATTCCTATGGGCGTTCCCACAGATTAATTCCGCGGGTTGAGGATATCGCGCAGCGCATCCCCGACCAGATTGATCGCCACAATCAGCAGCAGCAGCGTCAGCCCCGGAAAGAAGCTGATCCAGTAGTCGCCCGACATCAGGTATTCAAAACCGTTTGAGATCAGCAGCCCCAGCGACGGTTCCGTCACGGGCAGCCCGATCCCCAAAAACGAGAGCGTGGCTTCCAGCATGATGGCGTAGGCGATGCGCATCGTTGCCACCACGATAAGGGGTGCCAGACAGTTCGGTAAAATATGGCGAAACAGGATACGGCGGTTGGACAACGCCATGCTGCGCGCCGCATCCACGTAGCTGCGGCGACGCTCTACCAGCGCCGAACCGCGAATCGTGCGCGCGTAGTAAGCCCACTGGGTCACCACCAGCGCCATAATAATCTTATCGACCCCTTGCCCCAGCACCGCCAGCAGGATCAGCGCAATCAGGATGGGGGGGAAACTGAGCTGGATATCCACGATACGCATGATCGTGGCATCCGTTTTTCCGCCGACGTAGGCGCTAATCAGCCCCAGCGAGGCACCAATCAGCAGCGCAAGCACCGCACTGGAGAAGCCCACTATCAGGCTGATGCGGGTGCCGTACAGAATGGCGCTGAACAGGTCGCGCCCTTGATCGTCCGTCCCCAGCCAATACGTCATGCCCGCCATGCTCTGCGCACCCGGTGCAAGCCGGCCATCCATGATATCGAGCTGCATCAGATCGTAGGGATTCTGCGGCGAAAGAAGCGGAGCAAGCAGTGCCAGCAGCACAAAAATCGCCAGCATGATCAGTCCGCATAGCGCCAGCCGATCGTTAATCAGCGCCACGATGACGCGCATCACCGGATGTGTGGTTTTTTGCACCGCAGCGGGCTGGTGTATCGTATTCCCCGTCATCCCTTGTCTCCTCCCAGCCGCACACGCGGATCGACCAGCACATACAGCAAATCGACCAGCAGGTTAATCACGCTGAACATCACGACGGTAATCATCAGATAAGCCAGGATAACCGGGCGGTCGAGCACGGCAATCGAGTCGATAATCAGCTTGCCCATGCCCGGCCAGGCATAAATGGTTTCCGTGACCACGGCAAACGCGATCAGCGATCCCAGCTCCAGCCCCAGCACGGTAATCAGTGGAATCAGCGTGTTGCGCAGCACATGAACCAGCACGATGCGGGTTTCTGACAGCCCTTTAGCACGGGCAAACTGTACATAATCCTGTTGCAGACACTCCATCACGCCCGCACGCATTAGGCGGATAACCAGCGAGATTTTAAACAGTGCAAGGTTAAACGCAGGTAAAAGCAGGTGTTCGAGACCATCGCGGGTCAGAAAACTGAATGGAATACCGAAGAGATCGTGAGTATCGCCCCGGCCAGAGGACGGCAGCCAGCCGAGCTTCACGCTGAACAGCATGATCATCACCAGCCCAATCCAGAACGTGGGCAGGCTAAAGCCGAGGATGGAAAAGGTCATGATGGATTTGGACACCGCGCTGTCTGGCTTCAGGCCAGCGTAAATCCCCAGCGGAATACCGACAACCAGCGCCATCACGAACGCCACCATCGCCAGTTCGAGCGTGGCAGGCATGCGCTGAAAAATCAGTGTCAGCGCGGGTTGGTTAAAGATAAACGAGTTGCCCATGTCGCCCTGAAAGGCGTTCCAGACAAACAGCCCGTACTGTTCCCAGACGGGCTTATCCAGACCAAAGGACTGAATCACCGCCAGCCGTTCCGCTGGCGTGGCCGTCGCACTCAATAGCATATCGACCGGATTACCGACCAGATAAACCCCCACAAACACCAGCACCGACATCACAGCCAGCGTCAGCAGCGTTTGTCCGATTCGGCTCAGCAGGTAGGCGACCATCAGCGCTCCTCAGATCCATTGATTGCTTTAACATCATTGATTGCTTCAGAGCCATAGCGACGCAGGCGATCGGCAATCAGCCCGAGGAATCCTTGTTCGTCGATTTCCCGCATGACCAGCGCATTCGCTGGCTCACCCAGCTTGTGATAAAAATCGGCAAACACGTAACCCATGGTCTTACCGGAAATTTCCACCCCGACGCGAACGTGTTTTGACTTGAATAGCTCGGGCTTCAACAGCCACGCAATGACGGTCGCATCATGAATCGGTCCACCTTCACGGCCAAAGCGCTCAACTTCGCTACGGTCAAACATGCGCAGCAGCGCGGCCATGGCCTTACCCGGCGCACCGCCGCTACGTGCGATGGCATCAACCTGTTCTGTTTGAATCAGCGCCTGAAAGGTCACATCCAGCGGCATGATGACAATCGGAACACCGGAAGAAAAAACGATTTCCGCCGCATGCGGATCGGCATAAACGTTAAAATCCGCCCACGGCACGCGATTCCCCATCGCGGTAAAGGCGCAGCTCATGGACACAATCTGTTTGATGCCGCGAGCGACATCAGGGTGAAAACACAGCGCCAACGCCAGATTCGTCAGCGGGCCCAGTGAACAAATGGTGATCGGGTTATTGTCGGCCGCCGCCTGACGCGTCATCCGCACCAGAAAATCGACGGCGTGTTCCTGTTCCGGTGACAGCGTGCTTTCTGGCAACCACTCAGAGGAAAACTTGCCGATATGGGCATATTTACCGAACACCTGATCGCGGATGAGTGGGCGCGAGGCACCCGCAAAAATCGGCACATCAGTTCTGCCCGTCACCCCTACCACATTGCAGGCGTTCGGCAGCGTGGCGGCAAGCGGCACATTGCCTGCCACCACGGTAATCCCAAGCACGTCCAGCTCGGGCGACGCCAATGCCAGCCAGATGGCTATCGCATCGTCGACGCCGGGGTCGGTATCAATAATAATGCGTTCTCGAACCATGTCAGACACCCTCGCTGTAGCGGCTCAATAGGCCGGCAAACAGCTCGACAACCTGTTTAGCATCAACCCCCGTCACCACATCGACATTCGGCTGACGATCGGTTTTTCCGTACCAGTCGGCAACGGTCTGCCCCATGCACAGTTCGCTTTCCTGCTCAATGTAAACGCTGGCTTTTTCCGTCGTGAAGCAGTGCGGTGCCAGCACCCAGGCGATGACCAGCGGATCGTGTAGCGGGCCGCCGCGTGAGCCGTAGCGGCGGATATCATTGCGATCCCAAAACGCCATCATTTCACCCAACGGCGCGGAGATGCGTCCGGATAACGCAATGAAACGCGCCACTAATTCCGGCGTTAAAATCACCTGATGCGTGACATCCAGCGGTAGCGCGACGATGGCAATCGACGAGTCAAACACCACCTTGGCGGCCTGCGGATCGGCAATCATATTGAATTCAGACGTCAGGCTGCGGTTGCCCGCTTCGCGGTACGCGCCGCCCATCATCACGATGCGTGCAATACCGCCAGCAATCTCAGGTGCCATACGCAGCGCCATCGCGACATTGGTTAACGGCCCTAATGTACAGAGCGTGATCGGCATGCCGTCAGCGATCGCCTGACGACACTGCTCAATGATAAAATTCACCGCATGCTGCGCGTCGGCCTGTTTTTGTGGCGCAGGAAGCACCGTCTGGCCCAGTCCGCTTTCGCCGTGAAACTGGCCATGAATAGGGTCGCGCAGCAGCGGCCGATGGCAGCCAGCGAAAACGGGGATATCCGTGCGCTGCCCCAGTTCAACAATTTGCAGCGCATTATGCACCGTCTTGTCCAGCGACTGGTTACCGCACACCGTGCAGATACCGCGAATATCCAACTCTGGTGCCACAAATGCACTTAATAACGCAATCGCGTCATCTATCCCCGGATCACAATCAATAATAATAGGTAAAGCGCTCATCCTTCGATGATTCCTTTTCTCTTTTTAATCGGTACTGCCGAACATCAAGGTGCAGAAAACCCCACACCTCTATATAGCGTGAAAAATAACAAAGCTATTAGGTGTTAAAGAGAACCGGGTGACACCAGATAGGGAAAAACACCGCTAAATGTATTCACTCCGTTCTCCTTGTTACGGATAGATAAGGGGTGAATACTCACCCCTTATTTGAATCATAAATGACAGGTGACTATTTCGCGGAACGGACGAAGTACGGCAGCGTGTAGGCATCGGAACGGCCCACGTAGGTATACTGCTTTTTCATCGCCCAGGTGTTGGACAGGAACATCACCGGAATCACACCCAGATCGTTCATGCCAATGTTCATCGCCTCAGCCAGCAGCGCACCACGTTTGGTTTCATCCAGCGTGACACGTGCTTCGTTCAGCGTTTTATCAAAGACAGGATTGGAATAGCGACCACGATTACCCTGTCCTGCATTGGGGCCAAAGGTTTCTAACAATGGCCCCAATACGCCAGAAGCTTCCCCGGTTTCAATCGCGGCCCCGCCCATAATCAAACTAAATTCGAGACGGGACGCACGTGAGAAGTACACACTGCCGGGCATCGTAACCACCTCGGTTTTGATACCAGCCCGTGTGAACATTTGGCCAATGGCCTGAGCAATTTTAGAATCATTAGGATAACGATCGTTCGACGCGTGGAAGGTCAGCGTGAAGCCGTCGGGGTAACCCGCCGCCGCCAGTTCCTGTTTGGCTTTCTCCGGATTATAAACCGGCGCAGGAATGGAAGCGGAATAGCCTAGGTACCCCTTCGGTACAAGCTGAGAGGCAACAACAGCCTGCCCCTCCATCACACGGTCGACGATTGCCTGGCGATTAATAGCTAAAGACATCGCCTGGCGTACTTCTTTTTTTAGTAATGGGTTTTTACCATCAGGACCTTTGGCGAACGGTGATTCCTCTCGCTGCTGGTCCATGTGAAGGTAAATAACACGATTCCCTGGTGTTGAAATCGTTTTTAACTGCGGATTTTTTTCAATATTACTGCTATCGGCTGTTGGAACGTTTTCAATCATGTCCACATCACCGGATAATACAGCTGCTACACGTGCACTACTGTTTTTAAATACACGGACAGTAACGTTGTCCCACTCTGCTTTTCCTCCCCAGTAATCGTCATTTCGAACAAGGACTACCCGGTCGTCCGGCACCCAGGAAACAAATTTGAATGGCCCTGTACCAATCACATCTTTTCCTGAATTCAACGTTTCCGTTGGGACGTTCTCAAGTCGAGCAGGCAAAATGGAAACTCGACTTAAATTATTCAGCAGCAGCGGCGAAGCCTCTTTTGTCTTAATCCGCACCGTTAGTGGATTTACTTCTATTACCTCAGCAATGTCGCTGACGTAAGGTGCATAAGAACTAGGGCTGTTTTTCGATGCCAGCGCAACACGCTTAATGCTGGCAATCACATCTTTAGCCGTAAAATCACTGCCGTCGTGAAACTTAACGCCAGGACGCAATGCAAATTCCCACGTCTTGTCGTCAATCACTTTCCAACTGGTTGCCAGGGCAGATGCAATCTGCTGTTTTTCATCCTGTACAACCAAACCGTCAAAAATATTGCGCGCCATTGCGCTATTCGCCCCACTCACATAAAACTGTGGATCCATTGATGTGGTGGAGGAAGCCAAACCGATATTCAGGTCCGCGCTATAAACCAAAGGTGAAGATGAAAATAAAACGGTAAACAATAACGCCAGCGTTGATTTCTTCATTCACTAACCCTCTATTCCATGATTGATTACTAGTGAAGTGTATTAAATCTTATGATTGTCAGTCTATGCGCGAGATTGGATAATGAAAAATTGCATTTTGTGTTAAATTGATAACTAAATGTTATGTTTTAAGGTGACGAGCATGCGTATCAATCCCCGCCAGGTTGAAGCCTTTCATAAAGTCATCCTCACTGGAGGCATCACCGCTGCCGCAAACATGATGTACATCACCCAGCCCGCGGTCAGCCGACTCATTAAGGACTTTGAAGACGCACTGAACCTTAAGCTGTTCGATAGGGACGGACGCGGCCTAGTTCCACGCGCGGAGGCGATGAAGCTGTATCGCGAAGTCGAGCGTCTTTATCTGGGGTTGGATCACATCGGGATGATTGCGGATGAAATTCGCCATGCCAAGGGCAGCGTGCTGCGCATCGCCGCCGTTCAGGCGCTCTCGTTTCTTTGTTCAGATCAGGTTCTCCCTACCTTACTCAAGAAATACCCCGATCTTTCCCTGTTTTTAGACATCGAAAGCAGCAGCCATATTACGAGCGCCATTTCTGAAAATCAGTATGACGTCGGCTTTATTTTTGGCCAGCCGGGCATCAAAGGGCTGGAAGCTGAACCACTGGCGGACGCCAGTGCTGTCGCGGTGTTAGCGGTGGATCACCCTCTTGCCACAGCGGATGAAATTACGCTTGCCGACCTGGCCAGTACGCGCGCTATTCTGCCAGGAAGAACCACACCACTGCGGGCGCAGCTTGATATCTCCTCCAGAAAAGAGCAAATCTATCTGCATAACCCCATCGAAACCTCAATGGCTAACTGCTGCGTGCTGGCTTCAAGAAACGTCGGCATCGGCGTGGTGGATTTTATTACCGCCCTGAACAGCCCTTCGCCAGTTATCGTTAAGCCTTTCAATCCTGATATAAAAATGGCGTATTGCGCGGTTTATCCCCCGCAAATTCCCCGCAGCCAGGTGGTGAATCACATCACTCAGGTGATGAAAGAAAAAATAGCGGAAAGTTTGGCGTTGAAATAGTATTTGGGCGTGCCACACTGAAGGCTTGAATATTTAACATGGCAATTATGGGAACCCAGGCTCATCTTCCAACGTCTCGATTCTTCGGTAGTTTTCGGTTGCATTACAGAGATTTAAGTGGAATTGATACGCTGCGCTATCTTTTTCCGTGCCTGATGTTACGTATGTACATCGGTCTTTTTTATACCTTTCCCATGAACGTTGATGCTTCTTGAATGCCTTGATGATGTCGTTGTCATTTATTTTAACTAATTCTAAAGTTCTTTCTGACAACCTTTTATTGAGTTTTTTATCAGACTCTTTCACCATTAAATAAGCACACTCATACACGCTAATTTCGCCCTCTTGCTCTATCATTTCTTTGCATATTCCCATTTTACTCTCGTTCAGATAATCGTCAGTCGTTTTTGCATTTAAAAAAAATGGAAATAGAAGAAAAAAAATGAAAAGTACTTTTTTTATAATCATCATCTAGCCCTGCTTTCGTTTAGATATTTCACCCTATTCCTGCTATTTTCATCCCTTCTAAGCTCAGATGAGTTCATTATTAAAGAAATGATATCATCTATGTTATTCGTTGTTGCTGCCAACATTATTGTATCCCCCCTATAGCCTTGGTATACGATATCAATCAAGATATCCCTTATCGCTGGCTGAAGCTCTTCCCAGTCAGGCTTTTCCCGCATATCTTTTGTCTTTTGATTGTATACCGATCTCGCTCTTATTACATAACTTCTATACGTGTGTTTAAATAAAGAAATCTGCTGTTGCTCTGTTATTTCTCCAATTTTATCCTTATTCACCCTAACAAATTCTTTAGCTTGAAATCCTATCAGTCCTGCTGAATGAGATATTATAGTGGATTTTTCCTGAGAAATTCCAGCCATCGTTAAATCCGAATAAATTTCTTGTCGTGTTCTTTTCCCCATATCGTATCCTCGGCCAATGGTCACACCCGACAACCCACCTCTTTCTGGATAGTGAATAACCCTACTATAATATTTTGAGCCTTTTATATTATTTCCTTCAGAGTTAAATGTTAATTTCCCATCCTTTATTAGTGATGCTCCATCATTTATATCGCTCATAATCAGCTCTCTAATTCCAAATGCTATAACCCGATGTGCCTGCTATTTTATGCGACCAAGATATACTGGCATACTTCAGCATGACTTCCTCATAAGGAATAGAATCATTATTATTTATTGAGTTAGGATATGATGAAGAAATAGATACAATTCGCGCATCAGTCAATATTAACTCGTAGAATACTTCTAATTGCCCTGCCATATTGGTTCGATAGAAGAAAAAACTTGCCGTTAGCTTTTCATTTGATGTCACTGACACGCCGAGTAATGGAGACGACTTATCTATAGGTTTAATGAGTTGTATAGGATGATGCGATATATTCTCTTCCCTCGTTATTGTATGGTTTAACCCTAAGACTTGAATTTGATTCTCATGCCCAGATTGATAACGATTGCCAATAGAATTAACCGTCGAACATCCAGAGGAAATTAACCCCTGCTGATCACCTTCTAAGGTGAGATAAATGAGGTATGACATATACACTATCCTTGTTAGTTTAGATTAAATTATTTTTATCAAGGAAATCATACACCACATAAATAGCAAGAAAAAATGATAAAACAGCTCAATATAAAATTGAAATTAATAACAGGTTTTATTTTATTAAACAGTATTTAATTTTAGTATTTTTTGACTGGCTACCATTAAAAACCATGATATTAAATATCGTGAAAAGTAATTAGTCATGGAATAGCCATCGTTGATGGCTATTCGGCTTTATATGTAAATAATCAGGCATTCAGCACAAATTTCTCGATCGCGTAGGCGACGCCGTCTTCCATGTTGGTTTTGGTGACAAACTGGCTGGCTTCTTTCACTTCATCGATGGCATTGCCCATCGCGACACCGATACCCGCATAGCGAATCATCGCCAGATCGTTCTGCTGGTCACCCAGCGTCATGACACTTTCGCGTGGAATGCCGAGGTGCTCCGCCAGCATCCTCACGCCTTCACCTTTGTTGACGCGCTTATCCAGAATTTCCAGATAGTATTCAGCGCTCTTCATAATGGTATAGCGTTCAAAGGCTTCCGGTGGAAGTTGACTGATGGCGCGATCCAAGATCTCTGGCTCATCAATCATCATCACTTTCGGGAACGTCAGGCTGCGATCCATTTCTTCTACCGCACGATACTTCAACGGCATCCCGGTCAGGTGAGATTCATGAATGGTGTAAGGGCTGATATCTTTATTGGCGGTGTAGACAAAATTGAAGTCCAACGCGTGGAAATGGACGCCAAGTTTGCAGGCCAGCGCTTCGAAATAGAGATAATCATCGAAGCTCAGCGCCGTTTGCGCCACACAGTCGCCATTGACCGTACGCTGTACCAGCGCACCGTTATTGGTGATGCAGTAACAGCCTTCCTGCTGCAAATCCAACTCCCTCAGGTAGCGTTCCACGCCGATATAAGGGCGACCGGTAGCCAGCACAACTTGCACGCCTTTCTCTCTGGCAGCGGCAATCGCGGCTTTTACCGCAGGTGAAATTTGATTTTGGGGCGTCAGCAACGTCCCGTCCATATCAATAGCGATCAGTTTTACAGACATAATTTTTCCAGCATCAAGTTATCTGTTTTCATGCTAACGCGATTCAGCGATGAAGTCGTTAGTGAAATACGGCAGGGTGACAGGCGTATGACATGCAACGTAAAAAGCCGTGCGGTTAAGCACGGCCCTGTGACCAACGTTTCCTGCAATCGCTGTTATAGCTCGGCGCCGTTGCTGGCGATCACCTTCTTATACCAGTCAAAGCTCTTTTTCTTCGAGCGCTTGAACGTGCCAGTGCCATCATCGTGTTTATCCACATGGATGAAACCGTAGCGTTTGTTGTACTGGCCCGTGGTGAACGACACGCAGTCGATGCAGCCCCACGGGGTATAGCCCATCAGTTCCACGCCGTCTTCGACGACGGCTTTCTTCATCTGATCGATATGCGCTTTGAGGTATTCGATGCGGTAATCATCGTTAATGCTGCCGTCGGCTTCCGCCTTGTCTACCGCGCCAAAGCCGTTTTCGACGATGAACATCGGTTTCTGATAACGCTCGTAGAAGCTGTTCAGCGTATAGCGCAGGCCAACCGGGTCAATCTGCCAGCCCCATTCCGATGCCTTCACGTGCGGGTTTTTCACGCCGCCGTCAAAGCCCGTAATCGCATCTTCCTTTTTCTGGCCTTTCGCCGACAGTTGCACCGCGCTGCTCATGTAGTAGCTGAAGCCCAGATAGTCCGTGCAGCCTTCGCGCAGCGTCTGTTCATCTTCTGGCTGCATATCAATCTGATAGCCTTTGCGTGCCCACTCTTTCAGGATGTAGGACGGGTAGTAGCCACGCAGTTGCACGTCACCGAACAGGTGACGCTCACGCATCGCTTCCTGTGCAAACATCACGTCATCTGGATGGCATGACCACGGATAGATCGGCACCAGCGCCAGCATGCAGCCAATTTTGAAATTCGGGTTAATTTCATGACCCAGCTTCACCACTTTCGCACTAGCGACAAACTGGTGGTGCAGCGTTTGGTACATCGCCTGCTCCGGCTTGTCGTGATCGGTAAAAATCACGCCGGAACAGCAGTAGCCAAACAGCGGATACTGCCAGTTACGCTGGTTGTTTATCTCATTGAAAGTCATCCAGTATTTCACTTTGGACTGGTAACGCTTCATGACCACTTCGCTGTAGCGGACAAAAAAATCCACCACTTTACGGTTCAGCCAGCCGCCGTATTGCTTAACCAGATGATGCGGCATTTCAAAGTGAGACAGCGTAATCACTGGCTCGATGTTGTATTTCAACAGCTCATCAAACAGGTCGTCATAGAATTGCAGGCCTGCTTCATTCGGCTCCAGCTCATCACCATTGGGGAAAATACGCGCCCAGGCAATCGAGGTGCGAAAGCATTTGAAGCCCATTTCGGCGAACAGAGCAATATCCTGCTTATAGTGGGAGTAGAACTCCACCGCCTGATGGTTTGGATAACTGACACCAGGCTGTACGCCATCGGTGATCACACGGTCAACGCCGTGGGCACCGCCGGACAGGACATCGCAAATGCTGACGCCTTTGCCACCTTGATCCCAACCACCTTCAACTTGATGCGCCGCTACCGCGCCGCCCCACAGAAAGTCTTTCGGTAATTGTTGAACAGACATGTTATTTCCTTCTCATTTCAGGTTTGCATACTATTAATTTATAAGCTGTTTCAGGGTAGAGATTTCCCGATGCAGTTGAATCAGCTCCTCCACCAGTTCACGGCATAGCATCGCGTTCATCAGGTGATCTTGCGCGTGAACCAGAATCAGGTTGACCGGGATTTTCCCGCTGCCCTCATCGGCACCAATCAAGGCCGTCTGAATTTGGTGGGCTTTGCGCGCCGCAACGGAAGCGGTGTTCAGCAGTTCCTCAGCCTTGTCCCAGTCGTATTTTCTGGAGGCGCTCAGCGCTTCCATCGAGCTGGAGCGCGCTTCTCCCGCATAGATAATCAGTTCCATTACCGTCGTTTCATCAAGCATGGTTTCATCGCGCATCACTCACTGCCTCCTCTGCTGTCCCCACTTCTTGTGCGATCAGCTGACGTTCATACATTTTGAAGAAGGGGTAATAGATTAGGGACGAGACGACAATCAGTACCCCCACCAGCACCACCGCACGCCAGTCCCACCCCGTAGACCAGGCGGCGCCAATCGGGCCCGGCGTTGTCCAGGGCGCAAGAGAAATCACGCGGTGCACCAAATCGGTTTTTAACGCGATATAGGCAAGGGTAGCGTTCACCAACGGCGCGGTAATAAACGGAATAAACATCAGCGGGTTCATCACGATAGGTGAACCAAAAATCACCGGTTCGTTGATGTTGAACATGCTCGGCACCACGGCCAACTTGCCGATGGCGCGCAGGTGAGCAGAACGGCTGCGCAGATAGAGGAAGACCAGCCCCATGGTCGCTCCCGAGCCGCCCACCGTAATGAAGAACTGCCAGAAGGGTTCAATAAAGATTTTGGTGATCGGTGCACCCGCGTTAAACGCTTCCTGATTGATCCCTAAGTTGGTCAGCCAGAACGCCTGCAAAATGCCGCCGACGATAACCGCACCGTGAATCCCGGCAAACCACAGCAGGTGGCAGAGCAGCACCGCGATCAGGATGGCAGGGAGCGAGTCGGATGCCGAGATAATCGGCGCGAAGACGGCCATGATCGCCTGCGGTAACAGCATGCCGAATTGGCTCTGCATAAACAGGCTAAGCGGGAAGAGCGTCAGGAAGATGGCAAGAATCGGGATCAGCAGATCGAAAGACTGGCGAATTTTCGGCGGCACCTGTTCAGGCAGGCGAATACCAATATTGCGCTTCTGCAAGAAATGCATCAGCTCCGTCGAATAGATCGCCACGATAATCGCAGTGAAAATCCCCTCGCCGCCCAGCGACCCCACCGGCAGGCTTTTGTCGATTTGCGGAGCGGCCACCACCATGAACGACATCAGCGACAGACTGGCCGCCATAAAACCGTTCATTTTATAGCTCTGCGCCAGGTTATAAGCGATGGCGCTGGTGATATACACCGCCATAATGCCCATCGTCATGTTGTAGGGCATCATGATTTGTTCGCCGTGGCGTTCCACCATCCCCAGCCACCACTGCGCAAAAGCCCATTCACTATTCGGGCTAAAAGGCGGATGGGCGAATAACATCATAAAAGAACCGACAATTAAAAACGGCATCGAGGCAATAAAGCCATCTTTAATTGCCACAACATGACGCTGGCTGGAGAGTTTTGCCGCAATGGGGCTAATACGGTTTTCGATAATGCTGAATAATGACTCGGTTAATTTACTCATTATTCCTCCCGTTATACTAATTGATCATCGCCAGGGCATCATTGAGGACTTTTTCCCCATTCATCATGCCGTAATCGACCATATTAATGACCGCAATCGGCTTCGCTTTCTCGTCAGCTATCGCCTTGAATTCAGGCAGTTTATACTTAATTTGCGGCCCAAGAAGGCAGCAATCATATTCATCAATTAGCTCATTAAACTCTTCAAAACCCACGGCTTTTATCTCAACAGCGATCGCCTTTTTCTCGGCGACCTTTTCCATCCGCTGTACCAGCATGCTGGTAGACATTCCTGCTGCGCAACAGAGTAAAATCTTATTCATACTGCACCTCACCGTCCTTTTTTTTATTATTCAAGCAAGACAAAAAATAATATGCAACCGGTTTCATATTGTTTTTACTGTTTTTTGAAGGCGATCATAAATAGCGCAATCGGGGAATATTTTTATCCCTACACTTGTTATTGGTGATAAAAAAGGAGGATTTTTCCCTATAATGACGACATCAGGCAGCACAGGAAAACGAGAAAGTACGATGGTAACCATGCTCGATGTAGCGAAAAAAGCCGGTGTATCCAAAGCCACCGTATCACGCGTGCTGACAGGGAATAACTACGTCAGTAAAACCACGCGGGATCGGGTATTCCAGGCGATTGAAGAGATTGGCTACCGGCCCAACCTGCTGGCGCGCCAGCTCGCCACGAGCAAATCGCAAATTATTGGTTTGGTTGTGACCAACACGCTGTACAGCGGCCCCTATTTCAGCGAATTGCTGTTCCAAACGGCAACCATGACGGAGAAATACGGGCGGCAGCTCATCATGGCAGATGGCAAGCACAGCGCGGAAGAAGAGCGCGAAGCGATCCAGTTCCTGCTCGATTTACGCTGCGATGCCGTCATTATCTATCCGCGTTTTCTCTCTACGAATGAACTGGAAGAGATTATCGAACAGCACGATCAGCCGATCATGGTCGTGAACCGCACACTGCATCAGCACGGCGATAATGGCATCTGCGCCAATCACCAGCAGCACTGCCATGATGCCGTCAATTACCTGATAGGACAGGGCCACCGTGATATCGCCTTTGTCTGTGGATCGGCGAACTCCCCCACGGGTACAAGCCGACTGGCGGGCTACCGGCAGGCGCTGGAGGAAAACGGGATTCCCTATAATGACAGGTTGGTTGCGTCAGGCGACTGGACCCATGACAGCGGTTATACGGCAGCAAAAACCCTGCTTCAGCGGTCAGCCACCTTCAGTGCACTGGTCGCCAGTAATGACGATATGGCGATTGGCGCGGCCAAAGCGCTACGCGAACACGGCCTCGCGATTCCGCAGGATGTCTCGCTACTGGGGTTCGATGATTTACCGATGGCATCATGGTTCTACCCGCCCCTCACTACCGTGCATGTGCCCGTCGCCGAGATGATCAGCTATACCCTTGAGAAACTGCTGTGCTGGCTGGAGGGTGAAACCATCGCGCCTACGCCAGCCTTCAAAGGCGAATTGATTATCCGCGATTCCGTCAACAAAGGCCCTGCCGCCTAATCCTCGCTCACGCAGTGAGGCGTCCTGCCTCACTGCTATCTTGATTTAAGTACCACCTGATTTGTGACATTTTCGTGAATAACCTAAAGACGTAGTGTTTCTTGCCGATAATTTATTTGTGACTTACATCACAAATAATGACGAGTCGCGCAAGGGAATGACGCCAAAACAGAAAGGAAGACAATCGATTGATTCTTTTATGAAACAAGGTGCCTACAGGCGCTTATATCCTCGAGGATATTACGCATATGTCTACAACACTGTTACCGGTTAATCACAGCAATCTACCCATTCATTCCTCGCCAACCGCGTTAAGAAGAAAACTCAGCACACGGATGCTGATGCTCCTGGCGGGCGTCACCACCATCGCACTCGGTTTTATTCTCACCATCGGCCTGCTGATTTGGCAATCTGGCCAGCAGCAAAAGACCATCGCACAGCAGTATCTTGAGCAAACGGCGTATACCAACAGCTACCTGATTCAGCAAAAACTGGATGTCGCACTCCATGCGGCACGTAATTTGGTGCAGAGCGTGGTCAGCCTGCAAGAAGCAGGTAACGCCGATCGAAAAACTGCGGAGACACTGCTGAAGAATGCGCTGAAGAGTCATCCCGACTTCCTTTCGATGTCGCTGGCGTGGGAACCCGATGCGTTTGACGGCAAAGATCGGGAGTTCGCCAGTCAACCCGATCAGGACCCTCAAGGCCGCTTCGTCCGCTATGTCGATCGCGATACCGCAGGCAACGTTGCTCTGCATAATCTTGTGGATTATGAAACGCCCGGCAGCGGCGACTACTACCTGCTGCCGAAGAAGCTCCAGAAAGAAGTGATTCTGGAACCGTATAGCTACCCCTACAACGGCGTCGATGTCCTGCTGACCTCCATTGCCGTGCCTATCATCATCAACAACAAATTTTACGGCTCCGTCACCGCTGATTTTTCGCTGGATACACTGCAACGGCTCACTAACGACATCAAACCCTATAAAGGCTCAGGCTATGCACAGCTGCTGTCCCATACGGGTGCCTATATTTCTCATCCCGACAACGCTCGGGTGACCAAAAAAATTGAAAATGACCCAACGCTGCTTGAACATGCCACCACCGGTCAGCCTTATCAGATCGAACGTAACAGTGCCGTGCTGAACACGCCGGCGTTTAACGTGTATGTGCCAGTCACCATCGGCGATACCGGAACGCCCTGGATGCTCGGCCTGTCTGCTCCCGTTAATGTGGTGATGGCGGAAACGGTGCAGCAGCGCAACATGGCGCTACTGCTTATGGTGCTGAGTATCGTGGTCGTTTCCGGTGTACTGGGCATCATCTTTAACCACAAGGTTGCCCGTCCTATCGGCGGGGAACCCGCTCAGGCCGCGCAGATCGCGCTGTCCGTGGCACAAGGGGATTTAACGCAAATTATCCCCGTGCAGCCAAAGGACGACGGCAGTATTTTTTACGCAATGCACACCATGCAGGCACAGTTGAGAGATATCGCCGAGCAGCTAATTAGCACCAGCGAATCCGTCAGCCACGGTGCGACGGAAATTGCGGCAGGCAACATCGATCTTGCTTCGCGCACCGAGCAGCAGGCAGCGGCGTTGGAAGAAACCGCCGCCAGCATGGAACAGATTACGGCGACGGTGAAACAGAATGCGGATAACGCCCATAACGCCACAACGCTGGCGCAGAACGCGGCTCACATTGCCCAGAAAGGCGACAAGATTGTCGGTCAGGTTGTTCATATAATGAATGAGATCGACGACAGTTCGAAGAAAATTGCCGACATTACCAGTATCATCAACGGCATCGCGTTCCAGACCAATATTCTGGCACTCAACGCGGCGGTGGAAGCGGCCAGAGCGGGCGAACAAGGGCGCGGTTTTGCCGTTGTTGCCAACGAGGTGCGTAATCTCGCGCAGCGCAGCGCCAGTGCCGTAAAAGATATCACCGCGCTGATTACAGAGTCCGCCAGCCGCGTCGATAGCGGGGTCACGCTGGTGCAGAACGCCGGTGAGACCATGCAAGAAATGCTGAGTGCCGTCACGTCGGTAAAAGACATCATGGATGAGATCGTCTCAGCGTCGGATGAACAATCGCGCGGGATCAGTCAGGTGACACAGGCCGTTCACGAGATGGATGGTGTCACCCAACAGAACGCCGCGCTGGTGCAGGAAGCCACGGCGGCGGCGGCGTCACTGGAAGAACAGGCCAGACAGCTCGCGCAAACGGTGCTGGTATTTAAGCTCTCGTAATCACCATTTCTTCCTTCACCAACTCACCCGCACGGGCCGGAAACGGCCTGTGCGTTATTCCCAGCGTGGACAGCAATCCTCGAACGAATCTGACCAAATACCCTCCCAAATACGATTTACTCGTCATGCCATTCTCTCCCTATTCTGTCGAAAAGGCGGGTATCAATATTCGCCATAGATGATATAAGTAATAGGCTAACCTTATGATCCATTTGCCAGGGAGTGACGCCCTGTTCCTGCGCCAGCTCTCACGATAATAAAATCTACAGACCTGTAAGCTGCAAAAACAACATGAAATTCATAAAACTACCGCTACTAGCGCAAATCTCATCAGCGCATCTGGTGAGTCACTTCCATATGATGGTGCTGCCCGCGCTCATTCCGCTGCTGTCAGCCCAGCGTGATATTAGTTTTGTCGAGCTTGGTTTTGCGCTCAGCGTATTCAACATTGTCTCCGCCTGCGTGCAGACACCGATTGGTTTTATGGTGGACCGTATCGGCGCACGCCGTACGTTAACCGCCGGGATCACGCTCGGAAGCCTCTGTTTTCTCTCGCTCGGTTTTTCAGGCAGCTACGTTTGGCTGATCGCCGCGATGGGACTCGCTGGGGTAGCGAACGCAGTTTACCATCCGGCGGATTACGCCTTGCTGTCGCGCGGGATTGATGAGAAACGCATGGGCCGCGCGTTCTCGGTGCATACGTTTTCCGGCTTTCTGGGCACGGCCATTGCGCCCGGTATTTTGCTGTCCGTTGCCGCCTTTTCCGGCATCAATAGCGCATTCATCGTTTCCGGCGTTCTCGGCTTGCTGACGATACCGCTGCTTCTGACCGATCGCGATGAGCCCATCCGAGTGAAACCCGCGGCAGCAACAGGCACCCAGCCAAGCAAATCGCGCGCACCCGTTTTCACGCTGCCGATTCTGGCGCTGCTCATTCTGTTCCTGCTGCTGAATTTAAGTACGGGTTCAATCCAGAACTTCTCGGTGACGGCGCTAGTCACGGGCTACGATTTGTCGCTGTCACAGGCTAACGTAGCGCTGACCGCGTTCCTGTTCGCCAGCGCCTTTGGCGTATTGGCTGGCGGCTCACTGGCGGATAAAACCAAGCGTCACGGGCTGGTGGCGACGGCTGCGCTAGCCGTAACCGCCGTGCTGGTCAGTATCGTTGCCATGTATTCCTTACCGACTATCGTGCTTGTGCCATTGCTGGCAGCTGCCGGTTTCCTCTCCGGCATGATTGCCCCTTCTCGGGATATGCTGGTGCGTGCCGCATCCCCACCGGGGGCGGAAGGTCGGGTGTTTGGGATTGTCTCCACCGGCTTTAATCTGGGTGGCGCAGCGGGGCCCGTGCTGTTCGGCTGGCTGCTGGATAACGGCCATCCTCACGCCATTTTCTGGTCTGCCGTCATCTTTATGTTGATCACGTCTTTCATCACCCTGCTACAGGAAATGCGCAGCGCCAAACGACGCGCGCTGGCCTGATGAAAGGCGGTGAAGAGACACGGCACATGCTCAAACGGCGGATGGCGGCAAAGCCATCCGTATACCCACGTCTTACTGACGCATGCCGATCGCCAAGCGATTGAAAGCGCTCATCAGCGAGATGGCAAAGCTCAGGTCGGCAACTTCCGTATCGCTGAAATGTGCCTTAAGTGGTTCGAAATCCTCATCAGGTGCGTGGCTACGAGCCACATCCACCAGCGATTCCGTCCAGGCCAACGCCACGCGCTCGCGTTCACTGAAATGATCGCTCACACGCCAGCCAGCCAGGCTGTCTAGCTTAGCATCCGGTACGCCGCCAGCACGCAAGGCCGCTGCGTGCATCTCCAGGCAGAAGGCACAGCCATTGATTTGCGAAATCCTCAAATAGACCAGTTCGATCAACGGTTTTCCAAGACTGCTCTTGTCCAGCGCTTTCTTGGTGAGGGTAAGCCCTTGGTAGGCTTCAGGCGAGAGAGTTTGGTAAGGCAAGCGAAGTGTGCTCATGGAAGGTCTCCGGTAGGAAGTGAAAGAACAAGAAACGAAATCAACGCATGGCGTGTTTTGGCCAATGCTTCGGACAGCTCTGCAAGTACACGAGCTGCATGTTGCGAATATCCATGACGAACAGGGCGGTATTCCAGAAAAAGAAGTGGATGCATCGTTCGTTGTACCTATAACGCTTGGCTAAAATGCAACCCTTTGGACAGCAGACCTTGGCGGAAATAGAAACGTTGCGCAAGGGCATTCCCCAAGGCGGTATCGAGAACCAGATGGGCGCAGTCTTGCCGCTGAGCTTCCTCACGCAGCGCCTCAATCAGCATGCCGCCCAGACTCTGACGGCGGGCTCCCGCAACGGCGACCAGATCGTCGACGTAGAGGAACCGTCCATACAGCAGGTTTTCCTGGATGCGATAACCCGCCACCGCCATGACCCGATCGCCCTGCCAAGCTGCCATCAGACGATAGCCTTGCAGGGCTTGGCGGCGAACCTGTGCCACGAATGTGGCAGCATCGAGAAGATGAGGTCGCAGTTCGTGCATGCTGTCAAAACAGGCCAAGTAGTCCTGCTCGCTGTCAATAAGGCTCAATCGGAAGTGGCTCATGTCGATCTCCTTGTCATGGAATCCGTACTTTAGGAAAATAATGACCTAGTAAAAAGGTGCAAAAAATGAATAAATAAATAGGACATGGCATATGAATATTCAGCCGTTGAGACCAATCCGAAAGCACGATGCGCCGATCTATTTGCAGTTGTATCGACGCTACCGAGACGCGATTGCCGCCGGAAAACTCCATCCAGGAGATCGCGTACCTTCCGTTCGCAGCCTCGCCAGTGAACTGAATCTGGCACGGGGTACGGTCGAAATGGCTTACCAGATTCTCATCAGTGAGGGCTATTTTCTGGCTCGTGGCCCGGCAGGCACGATCGTTTCGCCCCATCTGGACAGTCTTGGCGAGTCACTGCCTGTCACGGTGTCCCAACCTGCCGCCAAGGCGCATTCTCAGCCGAAAGCGCTGGCGGTCGATTCCCCCCAGCCTTTCCAACTGGGTTTGCCGGCACTAGATGCGTTTCCACGCAAGGTTTGGACACGTTTGTCCGGCCACAATCTTCGCACGCTGGATACGGTAGCCATGAATTATCCCGATCCTGTGGGATACGAACCTCTGCGCCGATCCATTGCGACCTATCTCGCTATCTCACGTGGCATCACTTGCACGCACGAGCAGGTATTCATTACACCCGGCTACCGGGGTGCGTTGGAACTGGTATGCCGCGCATTGTTACAACCCGGTGATGTTGGGTGGTACGAAGATCCTGGCTACATTTTCGCCCGCCAGTTTCTGGAGCGTGCGGGCATGAATCTGGAGCCTGTGCCCGTAGATGAAGACGGTTTGAATGTAGACATCGGCCAACAGCGAGCTGCCGATGCACGTTTTGCCTTGGTGACACCGACGCACCAAAGTCCGATGGGGGTAGCACTATCCCTGCCAAGGCGGTTACAACTGCTAGAATGGGCCAGCCACCGCCAAGCGTGGATCATTGAAGATGACTACGACAGTGAGTTCCGTTACCACGGCCGACCACTACCACCGCTAAAAAGCCTGGATCGCGATGGACGCGTGCTTTATACAGGCACCTTCAGCAAGGTGCTGTTCCCAGGCTTGCGTCTGGCCTATCTGGTTGTTCCTGAACCGCAGGTCGAGCGGTTTAGGGACGCGGCAAATCACCTTTGTGGCCCTGGTTCGATTCTGCCTCAGGCAACGGTGGCCGATTTCATGGATCAAGGGCACTTTGCTCGCCACCTACGAAGGATGCGCTCGCTTTATGCAACGCGACGCGGCTATTTGGTCGATGCACTCTTGCAGGCGTTAGGTTCACGTCTGGACATCCAGCCGCAGGCAGGTGGTATTCATGTACTCGCGAAGCTGGCTCAGCGGGAGGATGACAAATTGCTGGCTGCGGCGGCCCAATCTAACGGCCTTGCCATTCAGGCTCTGAGCCAGTGGCAAATTCGCAGGACATCACACAGTGGGCTACTGATGGGATTCGCCAACGTGACCGAACCGGAGATGGCGAAAACACTGGTCTGCCGATTGATGGCTGCCATTCAGTCACAGTAGAAGCGCTATCCGACGGTTAGCCAGCACTGCCGCCTTCTCTGTAGCGGGATCGACTGCGGACTTGGTAAGTTTAGTGGCGTAAAAAAGCCAGCTCCACAGGGAGCTGGCTCAGATAACGATAACAACGTAGATCGAATTAGATATCGATATTCATCGCTTTCAGGGCGTTCTCTTCGATAAACGCACGACGCGGTTCAACCGCATCACCCATCAGGGTCGTGAACAGCTCATCGGCAGCAATGGCATCTTTCACTGTTACACGCAGCATGCGGCGGCTGGCCGGATCCATCGTGGTTTCCCAAAGTTGATCGGGGTTCATCTCCCCCAGACCTTTATAACGCTGTATGGTTAAGCCACGGCGGGACTCTTTCACCAGCCACTCCAGCGCTTGTTCGAAGCTGGCAACCGGCTGGCGACGTTCACCACGTTCGATATACGCATCTTCTTCAATCAGGCCGCGCAATTTTTCACCCAACTGATTCAACTTGCGATATTCGCTACCGGCAACAAAGCCTGCGCCCAGCGGATAATCGGTATCCACACCGTGCGTACGTACGCGCAGTGCCAGTTCGAATACACTACGCTCTTCGTCGTGGTGAATCACAAAGCTGTACGTACTGCCGTGCACTTCGTTTGCGTTCAGGCTGCTAACCAGCGATTCCGCCCACGCCTGTACTTTTTCACGCTCGCCTAAATCGGCTTCGGACAGTGTAGGCTGATAGATCAAACGGTTCAGTAACGCACGCGGGAAGCGGCGTTCCATGCGGCCAATTTGTTTCTGCACGGCATAATGCTCAGAAACCAGTTTTTCCAGCGGTTCACCCGCCAGCGCAGGCGCTTCAGCATTGGTGTGCAGCGTCGCGCCGTCCAGCGCCAGTGCGATCTGGTACTGATCCATCGCTTCATCGTCTTTGATGTACTGCTCTTGCTTGCCTTTTTTCACTTTGTACAGCGGCGGCTGCGCAATATACACGTGGCCACGCTCAACAATTTCAGGCAGTTGGCGATAGAAGAAGGTCAACAACAGGGTACGGATGTGCGAACCATCGACGTCGGCATCGGTCATGATAATGATGCTGTGATAGCGCAATTTGTCCGGGTTGTATTCATCACGGCCAATACCACAGCCCAGCGCGGTGATCAGCGTCGCGACTTCCTGCGAGGAAAGCATCTTGTCAAAACGGGCTTTCTCGACGTTCAGGATTTTACCTTTCAGCGGCAAAATCGCCTGATTCTTACGGTTACGCCCCTGCTTAGCAGAGCCACCCGCCGAGTCCCCTTCCACCAGATACAGTTCAGACAGTGCTGGGTCGCGTTCCTGACAGTCCGCCAGCTTGCCCGGCAGGCCAGCCAGATCGAGCGCACCTTTACGACGCGTCATATCACGCGCTTTGCGCGCCGCTTCACGGGCACGTGCGGCATCGATGATTTTACCGACCACAATTTTGGCGTCTGACGGATTTTCCATCAGGTAATCCACCAGCTTTTCGTTCACCAGCGATTCAACAGCGGTTTTCACTTCGGAGGAAACCAGTTTGTCTTTGGTCTGCGAGGAGAATTTCGGATCGGGTACTTTCACGGACACCACGGCAATCAGCCCTTCACGCGCATCGTCACCGGTGGCGCTGATTTTGGCTTTCTTGCTGTAGCCTTCTTTATCCATGTAGTTATTCAGCGTGCGGGTCATCGCGGCACGGAAACCGGCAAGGTGCGTACCACCATCACGCTGCGGAATGTTGTTGGTAAAGCAGTAAATGTTTTCCTGGAAGCCATCATTCCACTGCAACGCCACTTCAACACCGATGTCGTCTTTCGTCATCGAGAAATAAAACACGTTCGGGTGGATTGGCGTCTTGTTACGGTTCAGGTAATCAACAAACGCCTTGATGCCGCCTTCATAATGGTAATGATCGGCTTTATCTTTCTCACGCTCATCAATCAGGCGAATAGAGACGCCGGAGTTCAGAAACGACAGCTCACGCAGACGCTTGGCTAGAATTTCATATTCGAATTCCAGCACATTGGTGAACGTCTCATGGCTCGGCCAGAAGCGTACCGTCGTACCGGTTCTGTTGGTTTCACCCGTAACCGCCAGCGGAGCCTGCGCCACGCCGTGTTTATAGGTTTGTTCGTGAAGTTTTCCGTCGCGGTGAATAACCAGTTTCAGTTTTTCTGACAGGGCGTTAACCACGGAAACCCCTACGCCGTGCAGGCCACCAGAGACTTTATATGAGTTATCATCGAATTTACCGCCCGCATGCAGCACAGTCATGATAACTTCAGCCGCGGAAATCCCTTCTTCTTCATGAATGCCAGTAGGAATACCACGGCCATCATCCTGCACCGATACCGAGTTATCAGCATGGATGGTGATGATAATGTCTTTACAATAGCCAGCGAGTGCTTCGTCGATAGCGTTGTCCACAACCTCGAATACCATGTGATGCAGGCCGGTACCGTCGTCCGTATCGCCGATATACATACCTGGGCGTTTACGTACCGCATCCAGCCCTTTCAATACCTTGATACTTGAGGAGTCATAAGAATTCGACATCAACGTTTCTCGCTCATTTTAGTCCTGTGATTGAACCGTTATTTTACCCTGTTCTACGCGGAACATCTTGCCCTTTTCACCAACCATGTCCTCTATCTGTTCAGCGCTGACGGCACTAACAAAAACCTGTGCATGGGTGGCTTTTAACCGTTCAGCCAGCAAACGGCGGCGGGTACTATCCAGTTCGGAAGCAAAATCATCGATCAGATACAGACAGCGCAGTCCGTTCTGACGGGTGAGAAATTCACCCTGAGCCAGCCTCAGCGCACACATCAGCAGCTTGAGCTGACCACGGGACAGCATATCCTCGACGGCCACGCCGCTGGCGCGGATGCGGAAGTCGGCTTTATGCGGCCCCAGCGCCGTATAACCTAACATACGGTCGCGTTCGAACTGCCGTTCCAGCAGTTCTGCATACTCACTTTCTTTATCCCAGCCGCGCTGGAAAGAGAAACTGAGCGAAAATTCAGGCAAAAATTGCGTACAGGTCGTGGCAATATCATTGGCAATCGCCTCAGCGTATTGCGCACGCCATTCGCTGATACGTTCTGCCAACGGCACCAATTCCTGATCCCAGGCTCTAAGCTGCCCATAGTGACTCACCTGACGCAGCGCTGCATTACGCTGGCGCAACAAACGCTTCATGTTGCTCCAGGCCGCGAAAAATCCGGGTTCATTATGGAAACAGCCCCAGTCGAGAAAGGCGCGACGAAATTTCGGGCCGCCGTTGAGCAGGGTAAATCCTTCCGGGGTGATCAGTTGTATCGGTAGCAGTTGCGCCAGTTCAGCAATTTTATGACCGTCGCTGCCGTCAATCCGCACTTTGCTGTCACCCTGACGGTTTTTGCTTAACCCGACGGATCGCTCCGTTTCGATACCGTCAATACGACCATGCAGCACAAATTCCGGCTGATCGTGACGAATCACGCGCCCCGCCTGGATGCTACGAAACGCTCGCCCGTGCCCGAGCGTATAAATCGCTTCCAGCACGCTGGTTTTACCGCTGCCATTGGCGCCGACCAAAAAATTAAAGCCAGAAACCAGCGCCAAATCGGCCGCCTCAATATTGCGGAAATCTTTGATGAGAAGACGAGTAAGGGCCATGTTGCAGTTATCTTAATGATGAAAGGGCAAGTCAACTTGCCCGATAATTCTACAACCGCATTGGCATGACGACATAGGCCGCCGCTCGGCTGGCGCTATCTTCGATTTGCACGCTGGAAACGGAATCGGTCAGCAGTAAACGCACACCTTCGCATTTCAGCGCATTCAGCACATCCAGTACATAGCTCACGTTAAAGCCGATTTCCATCTCGGTGCTGTCGTATTGTACATCCAGAATCTCTTCGGCTTCTTCCTGCTCTGGGTTGTTAGCAGTAATTTTGAGCTGATTCTTAATTAGATGCAGACGCACACCGCGGAATTTTTCATTCGATAAAATCGCCGCACGGGAGAAGGCCTGCTTGAGCAGGTCGCAGCTGGCTTCCAGTGTTTTATCCGGGTTCTTCGGCAATACGCGGCGATAATCAGGGAAACGACCATCAACGAGCTTCGACGTGAAAATGAAGTCACCGACATGCGCACGAATATTGTTGCTGCCGATTTGCAACTGCAGCGGGGTATCACCACCATCCAGCAGACGCACCAACTCCATCACGCCTTTACGCGGCACGATCACCGAATGTGATGGTAAAGATTGGCCAACCGGCATGGCGCAAACCGCCAAACGGTGACCATCGGTCGCGACCGTGCGCAGCTCTTCGCCTTCGGTTTCAAACAGCATGCCGTTGAGGTAGTAGCGAACATCCTGATGCGCCATCGAAAACTGCGTCGCTTCGATCAAACGCTTCATCGTCGCCTGCGGTAGAGAGAATTCAACCTCGCTCTGCCAGTCGTCCAGATTAGGGAAATCCGCTGCGGGCAGCGTGGACAGCGAGAAACGGCTGCGGCCGGAGCGCACCAGCATGCGATCGCCATCCAGCATAATCGTGATTTCCGCGCCCTCCGGCAGACCCCGGCAAATATCAAACAGTTTGCGGGCAGGGACGGTCGTGGCACCCGGTTCATGCGGTTGCGTCAGCGCGACCTTCGCTACCATCTCCATTTCCAGATCGGTACCGGTCAGCGACAGCACGCCTTCCGTCACCTGAATCAACAGGTTGCCCAGAATCGGTAAAGTCGGTCGGCCGCCCAGCGGGCTGCTGACCTGTTGTAATGGCTTTAACAGACGTTCGCGTTCAACAATAAATTTCATAGTGTTATGACGATAGAGTTCTGATTAAATTGGAAAAATCTTCTTTGATGTCGTGGCTTTCTTCACGCAACTGCTCAATCTTGCGGCAGGCATGCAACACCGTCGTATGGTCACGCCCGCCAAAGGCATCGCCGATTTCCGGCAGGCTGTGATTCGTCAGTTCTTTCGCCAACGCCATCGCCATCTGGCGCGGACGCGCCACCGAGCGGGAACGACGTTTAGACAGCAGGTCGGCTACCTTGATTTTATAGTATTCCGCCACGGTCTTTTGAATATTGTCGATAGTAACCAGTTTTTCCTGCAACGCCAGCAGATCGCGCAGCGCTTCACGCACAAAATCAATGGTGATCGAGCGGCCGGTAAAATTGGCATTCGCGATAACGCGGTTCAGCGCGCCTTCCAGCTCACGCACGTTAGAACGCAGGCGTTTAGCAATAAAGAACGCCACTTCGCCAGGCAGACGAATGTCGTTTTCATCCGCTTTTTTCATCAGAATCGCCACGCGGGTTTCCAGCTCTGGCGGTTCAATCGCGACCGTTAATCCCCAACCAAAGCGGGATTTCAGGCGATCTTCCACGCCGTTGATCTCTTTCGGGTAGCGATCAGACGTCAGGATGATTTGCTGGTTGCCTTCCAGCAGCGCATTAAAGGTATGAAAGAACTCTTCCTGTGAACGCTCTTTATTGGCAAAGAATTGGATATCATCGATCAGCAGCGCATCAACAGAACGGTAGTAGCGTTTGAATTCTTCAATCGCATTGTTCTGCAACGCTTTAACCATATCCTGCACGAAACGCTCGGAGTGCATGTAAACCACTTTTGCGTTGGGCTTGCGGGCAATGATGCCATTCCCCACCGCGTGCAATAAGTGCGTTTTACCCAAGCCAGTGCCACCATAAAGAAACAGCGGGTTATATGCGCCACCAGGGTTATCGGCCACCTGACGTGCCGCTGCGCGGGCTAACTGGTTTGATTTACCCTCAACGAAGTTATCAAACGTATGCTTGGGGTTCACATTCGAACGGTAGGTATGCTCTGCCTGTACAGGCGAGTTATCCCAGCTTGGCCGTACCGGAGCCGTACGCACTGGCTGTTGCCGTGTCACGCTGACAGGAGTGTGATGCAACTGCGCAGGCTGGCTTACCGTCTGAACCAACGGTTTACTTCCCACTTCGAAACGCAGTAAAGGGGCATCCGTCCCGCAGAAATCATTCAGCAGAATATTGATATTATTTAAGTATTTATCACGGACCCAATCCAGCACAAAGCGATTGGGGGCGTAGAGCGCCAGAGTGTTATCACTCAGCTCCGCCTGCAACGGGCGTATCCACATACTGAATTCTGTGGCAGGTAACTCATCCTGCAAACGGGCAAGACACTGCTGCCAAAGCGAAAGTGACAC